>CAIPYE010000017.1 GCA_903869265.1 uncultured delta proteobacterium | reverse complement strand
CCTTGGCCAAACCCTTGGTAGCCAATACCCGGGTGATGGCTGCGGTCAGGGTAGTCTTGCCATGGTCGATGTGGCCGATCGTCCCGATATTTACATGCGGTTTCTTGCGCTCAAATTTCTCTTTTGCCATGTCTGTTCCTCCTCAGCCCGAATTTCTCAACGGTTGCGCTTAACTTCACAAACCTAATAATGTTTGAAATTACAAAACAAATGGAGCCCACGACCGGATTCGAACCGGTGACCTCTTCCTTACCAAGGAAGTGCTCTACCTACTGAGCCACGTGGGCAACCAAACAGTCCAAACAAAAAAGAAGCCAGTTTGCTCACCCTATCGCTGAGCCAGGTATATTGTGCCATCACTGGAGCGGGAAACGGGTCTCGAACCCGCAACCCTCAGCTTGGAAGGCTGATGCTCTACCAATTGAGCTATCCCCGCTTTCACGTGTCGCTAATCAGATAAAAAGCAGGAATATGGCGGCAACCATTTTACTTTTGCCGCGTTCCCACCATAATCCCAAATGGTGGAGGGGGGAGGATTCGAACCTCCGAAGGCATTGCCGACAGATTTACAGTCTGTTCCCTTTAGCCACTCGGGAACCCCTCCACGAAAACCACAAGGCCGCACAATGGCGGCCAGTCAGTCATTATATCAAGCAATCGCCAGCTTCGCATAGATGGAGCTGACGATGGGACTCGAACCCGCAACCTGCTGATTACAAATCAGCTGCTCTACCAATTGAGCTACGCCAGCTTGATAAGACGGGCAATACTAATCGCTTCATTCCGAAATATCAACTTATTTTTTGGCCAGCACAGACATTCACAAAAGGCAAAACACAATCAGGCACTCCGCCACAAAGCAGAGTGCCTGATTGATACAATACGAGGACACTTATCCTTCTATATTTTTGGCAAACCCGCTTTCGCGGTATCTCTCAAAGGCCATGGCAAACGTCCGATATACCATGTGGGCGAGTTTGGAATATGGCATGTACACGAACAGCATCAAAACGGCCACCAGGTGCATATAATAAAAAAGATAGGCCAGCACGGGGATGCCGATCAACCGAGTCAATTCCGCGGAAAGTCCGGTTATGCCGACGGTCATGATCTCGACAATCAAGAACCAATCATAAAACGTCGGGGTGGCATTGTTTTCCTCTTCCGTGTGGGCGCGGTTCATCCAGAGAATGCCCACGCCTACAATCAAGGCAATGGCGCTGATATTGGCCAGCAACTTGAAGGGGTCAGCGAGGGGAATCGGCCCATGCATCCCTTCAATAAACATCCCAAGGATATCCTTACGAATCATCCCGTAGGTAGTAACAACGAACAGGCCGATAAATGACAAGACCAGAGGCAGATGGCCGTTTACCCTGTTCAGATTCGTGCCGCACTCCTTGAACCGCTTGTGGGCAAGGATTTCCTTGACCGAGGGCACCAAAAATTCGGTAACAAACTGCATTGCCGACGGACGAAATTGCGACTTCACCTCAAGCTGTGCGGCCATGCCACGCCACATGCTCGAGACCCCTTTATATGCGGCAAATACCGCAAAGCCGAGGGCTGGAACAAAAATGGCGTCAATAAGCAGAACATTCAGGGTCAAACCGGCGATGATGGTCGGATGATCCTTGTGGGAATCAAAAAACATGCCAAAATCAATGGCGTCGGCCGCAGGCAGAGACATGCCCCCGGACAACCACCACACCGCCATAATCACCAAAGCCGGCAGGGCAATGATGAGCGGCAGGTTGCTGCCCTTGCTCACCAGCTTGGCAAGGCCGGAAGGAAAGCCATAATGAGTATAGGCATAGGCCCGGATCGCGCCAAGAACATCGCCGGGCTTGGCGCCACGCGGGCAGTAGGCCGTACAATCACCGCACTGATGGCAGAGCATGACATCAGGGTCGGCAATCAATTTGTCCTTGAGGCCCCACTGCGCCCAAATCATTTCCTTTCTGGGAAACGGTTTTTTATCGCCGGACAGCGGGCAGACAACCGAACAGGTGGCACATTGATAGCACTTCTTCAAGGTGTCCCCGCCAGCATTCTTCAAATACTTAATAAATTCTAAATCAGGTTCAACCCTCATTCCTTCAGCCATAACACGCCTCCAGTATTTCTCCCTCAAAATGTCAGCTCACACTGACCCATGACTCATGCGCCAAGACGCATCCCTTCCCAAGACATCAACCATCCAGCAGGCGCAAACACCTGCTGGATGATATTTTCTCGACCAACCAGACCTTAAAAACCCTTGAAGGGGTTCGGGCCAAGACCGATGATTGCCTCAACGAACTCATTAATGACTTCATCAACCTTATTGTACTCGTTAATGGCAATCTGGCGCACCGCGCAACGCTCCGGCTCAAGACCGAGGCTGCCCAATGTTTCACCGATGTTGGCCATACGTTTATCCGCCAGTTCGCTGCCCTTAACAAAATGGCACTGGTAGTCATCCCCGAACTTACAACCCAAAAGAAGCGCTCCGTCCATACCAGCAGAAAGAGCATCTTTTATCCAAGCCATGTTCACCGAGCCAAGACAACGGACAGAAACGACCCGAATCAGGGCATTCTGCGGGAGCTTGCGCATGGCCGCCATATCCAAAGCGGGGTAGGCGTCGTTCTCGCAAGCAAAAACGATGATGCGCAACTTGTCTTCATCATCATCCGGCACTTCAATGCTCTTCACCATGGACCCGACTTGGTCAATGTTGTAGTTCTTGAAGCCGATGATGCGCTCAGGACAAGCCCCCATACAGGTACCGCAACGACGGCACCGGGTTGGATTGGGCTTGGGCGTTCCTTTCTCATCATCATCAAGTGCGCCAAACGGACATTCTTCCGTACAACGCTTACACTGAGTGCAGCGCTGCATAAAGAACTCGGGATAGGTGCCATCACCAGAGCGAGGATGTACCGCCACGCCGCGATCTGCAGACTCGATGGATTGAATCGCCTTAAGCGCTGCGCCGCAAGCATCATCAATGGTTTCTTCCATGTTCATGGCCTTACGCACACCGCCACAGGCATAAACACCGGTACGCCGGGTTTCGTAAGGAAAGCAGATAAAATGAGAATCAGCGTACCCGTCAAACAGCTCCAAATCCAGAAAGCCAGGACCCTGCCGATAGGCAAGATTGATGGTCGGCTTGTCGGAGGTAGTCGGAACCATACCAGCGGCCAAAACAACCATATCCACATTCAGGGTGACATCCTCGTTGAGCAGGGTGTCCTTCAAGTGAACAGCCAGCCCGTTGCCGGATTCTTCAACCTGGGTCACGGTGGCCTTGGTCATAAAGATGCCGTCGTCATTCTGAGCACCCTTATAGAACATCTCCATGTTGCCGGGAGTCCGCATGTGCTGATACAGGACATAGGCCTTGCCCGCAGCATTATCCTCGCGGACATAGCGGGCCTGCTTCAAGGCAACCATGCTGGTAACCGAGTTGCAATACGGAAAGTCCTGATCATGCTCAGCGCCGCCTGGGCTCTGAACAAAAGCTACATTAGCCGGAACCTTGCCGGTTTTGGCAAGTTTCTCAAACTCTGCGTTGGTAACCACGCCTTTCAACTTGCCATAGCCGAGATGTGCATACTCGGAAACGTCAGCCGGATTCCATCCCGTGGCCAGAACAACCGCACCAAAATCTTCGGCGGCAGCATCATCAGCCATATAAGGCTGTAACCCTACGTTCGGATCTTCCATCTCACCTTTGGAGATTTTATCCTGCTCATCAACACCGACCTTTTTCGGGGCATCCCACTCGCTCTGGGTACCCGCCGCTTTCAGGGTAACCTTATACGCGCCCGGAGCCCCTGCGATACGGGCAACCTCGGTGGAGGATTTGACGGTGATCGCAGACTCGGCCTGAACAGCGTCAACCATGGCCTGGACAGTGGGCTCTTCCAGATCGGTCCAAGGAGCTGCGGTGGGGAACTGTTTCCGCCAGCCTAGGGCCTTTCCACCCAATTTATCCTGGGTTTCAATGATAGTCACTGCATAGCCAGCCTTGGCAGCGTCCATGGCCGCAGTCATGCCGGCAATACCTCCACCCATGACCAGAATCTTCCTGTTGATGGTTTCAAGCTTGTAAGGATCAGGCACATCGCCTTTCTTGGCCTGAACACATGCCATGCGCACATAGTCCTGGCCCTTCTCCGTGGCGAATTCCTTCACCTTCTCGGCGGTGTGTTTCTCTGTGACTTCCTCTACACACCAAGCAACGCCTTCGCGCAGATTGGCGCGGGTCACGTACTTATCATCCCCAAAATTAAACTCGTCTTTCATGACCCTGGGGGAACAGGCACAGACAACCACGGTATTCACCCCGTCGTTGGCGATGTCATTTTCAATCAACTCACGTCCACTCGGACTACAGAGCGCCTCGTGGGTTTTGGCCTCCATGCCGTTCTCCTTTGCCGCCTTTGTCAGCGCCGCAATGTCGAGGGCATCTCCTATACCACAACCTGTGCAGATATATGCACCGTATTTTTTATCCATTCACCTTACCTCCTGGACGCTTGAATAGCTTTCATGGCGGCTGCCGTTGCACTCTGGCCACAGGTTACGACGTCGGCTGCCTTTTTGGCGCAACCGGCGGAAACCATCCCGCCATTCGCATCGGCCAGAATAAATCCATTGCTGTCAACTGAAAGTCCAAGCGCGGCAGCCTGGGCCTTGGCCGCAGGCTCCATCCCGGTGGCCAGAATGGCCAGATCGACCGTTTCCTTGACCTTTTCGCCGGTCACGGCATTTTCAGCAATCAGGGTCACACTCCCATCGGCTTCGGCAACAATATCAGCAACCTTGCCCTTCACCCAGGTGATATTCGCATCAGTCATCAGCTTCTCGCGGAACTTCTCATACTTACCAGGAGTCCGAAGATCGATGTAGAAAACGGTAATCTTTGCGGTGGGATACTGCTCGCGGATATAGTTGATGTGCTTCATGGAGGCCATGCAGCAGATATAGGAACAGTACTCCAAATGATTTTCATCACGGGAACCGGCGCACTGAACAAAGGCGAAACTTGCAGGTTCCTTGTTGTCTCCGGGGCGGAGGATCTTTCCGCCAGTGGGGCCATTGGGCGCAGCCAGACGCTCCATCATCATGTTGGTGATGATGGCGTTGCTGGAGTCATACTTGAGATTGGTCAGCTTGGTCGGATCGTAGGGATTCCAGCCCGTTGCCCAAACAATGGCACTCACGTCAACGGTGAATTCCTTGGGTGCCATATCCAACTCAACAGCGTCATATTTGCAGGCATCCTTGACGGCCTGCAAGCCAGCAGCGCTACAGGCGTTTTTATCAAGCACATACTTCATGGGGAAAGCCATGTCGTGGGGCTTGTACACCGCCTTGCTCTTGTTCATGCCAAAATTGAAATCGTTGTCACGCTCATCCGGACAGGCATCGGCACATGCACCGCAAGCGGTGCAGTTGTTATTGATGAAGCGCGGCTTACTCTCCAGGGTGACCTGATACTTGCCAGGTCCGCCGGCAACACTCTTGACCTCGGTCATAGTGTACACCCGAACCCTACGATTGGCTTTAATTCGCTGAAAGTTGATTTCCAATCCGCAACTTGGCGGACAGAGCTTCGGGAAGTACTGATTCAGCTGCGCAACCCGACCGCCCAGATACGGATTTCTCTCGATCAGAAAAACATCCTTTCCGACTTCAGCGGCTTCCAAGGCGGCCGTAAGCCCGCTTATGCCACCGCCAACGACAAGTACAGCACCTGCAGGTGCGCTGCGTTCGTCTGTCATGCCTTCCTCCATTTTAGTAATGTAGTTTTTATCTGTAAAAACGAGTTTTTTTGGCTCAAACGGCTGGCAACGTCTTGTTCCAGCCTAACCGTCTCAACCAAGAAAACTTAGACACCCACCTCATAGAAAAATCTCCAGGCACCTTTGGGGTGCCTGGAGATTTCTATTTACCGTTAATACCAGTTACGCAGTGAAACTTAGAGCCACGGCTCGGTCTCAACGATGTTGATGCATTTAACCTTTTCACACTTCCACTCCTGGGTTGCAGGATCGAAGGTGGAGTTAACAAAGCACTTCCAGTTGGCATCGTCACAGGTCGGGTAGTCTGACCGGTAGTAGAAGCCAGGGTAACGGCTCTCTTTCCGGAACTCGATGTGACGGATGTGGGTTTCAACACACCAGATACGATGGTAGTTCTCCCAAGCGCGCATCAACTCATGCAGGTCGCCAGCAGCCATCAGCGCAGCATCTTCACGCAGCATCTTGAGAAGATCCAGACAGATGTTGAGGAGCTTGCCGGAGGTCATGTAGTAGGTGGCAACACCGCCGCCGTACTCGTCAGTGGCCTTCATCAGACGCATCATGATACCTGCGGGCTTGCAGTAGTTGGGGTTCACATCGGAAGCTGTGGTGGCGCCAACATGCTGCAGGTACAGTTTAACCGGGGCGTATACTTCGTCAGCATACTCCTGAGCGCTCTTCGGCAGCTCGGGCTTGAAGGAAGCGTTGTCACGGCAGAACTTAACCATTTGCTTGGCAACAATACGACCCTCGGCATGAGAACCGGAGGAGAACTTATGACCGGAAGCGCCAACGCCATCACCTGCGGTGAACAGTCCGTCAACGGTGGTCATGCGGTTGTAGCCCCACTTGTACTGATGGCTACGAGGCCCGTCAACAGTAGGAACCCAAGCCTCGTCCGGACCGGAGGTCCAGATACCACAGCAGCCGGAGTGAGAACCCAACATGTATGGTTCAGTCGGCATGATCTCGGAACCGACCTTCTCGGGCTCGATGTTCGCACCGGCCCAGAGACCAGCCTGACCAACGGACATGTCAAGGAAGTCTTCCCAAGCCTCAGACTCGAGATGCTTCCAATATTTCTTCACGTCCTTCTCGTCCATGCCGGTAGCCTTTTTCGCATCCAAGAATGCATTCAGAGCAACGTCGGTGGCCATATAGATCGGACCGCGGCCAGCCTTCAGCTCGTTGAGCATCAGGTGGTTACGCAGACAGGTCGGGGTTACAGGAGAAGCACCGTAAGGCATGAACTTTTCGAGCTCGCCCTTCACTGCATCGCTGTTGGCGTAGAACTCGCCCAAGCCGTTCTGTACTTTGGCCTTGAAGAGAAGGAACCATGCGCCAACCGGTCCGTACCCGTCTTTAAAACGAGCAGGCGTGAAGCGGTTTTCCATCATGGTCAGGGTGGCGCCAACCTGTGCACACATGGTGTAGGTGGAACCAGCATTCCATACGGGGTACCAAGCGCGACCCTTACCCTCACCGGTGGACCGGGGACGGAAGATGTTTACTGCGCCGCCGCATGCACAGAGAGCGGTCTTGCAACGGAAAACATGAACCTTGTTCTCGCGGGTGCTGAAACCAACAGCGCCTGCGATCTGGTTTGCTTTGTTTTTGTCGAGGATCAACTTAACGATGAACACGCGCTCCATGATGTTCTCATCGCCAAGAGCGGTTTTGGCCGGCTCAGCAACGATACATTTGTAGGACTCACCGTTAATCATGATCTGCCACTTGCCGGTACGAACAGGCTTACCGCCTTCGGTCAGTTTCGGAGCAGGAGCAGCGCCATCGAGGTTGTTGCCGTCGGCATCGAGCTTCCAGACCGGCAGACCCCACTCTTCGAAAAGATGTACAGAATCGTCAACGTGACGGCCCAGATCGTAGATCAGGTCTTCACGAACAACGCCCATGAGATCGTTACGAACCATTTTTACGTAGTTCTCGATCTTATTGTCGCCGATGTAGGTGTTGATAGCGGAAAGACCCTGGGCAACAGCGCCGGAACGCTCCAAGGATGCCTTGTCCACCAGCTTGATCTTCATGTCGGCAGGAGCCCACTTCTTGATCTCGAAAGCAGTACCGCATGCGGCCATACCGCCACCGATGATCAGAACGTCTACATCGTGCTCGACAACCTCAGGATTGGCAACGGCTGCCAACTCGCCCAGCGGCTTATTAGGTAACGCCATAGTAAATCTCCTTAAGAAATTGTATTTAAATCAGTTAATTATCCAAAAACTTACTTGGCAACCATGGTCGGCGCAGGCAGCTGCTTCTCGGTGGAGAGCAACTCGTCGTCCAGGTTCGTGCATTTCAACGCAGGATACGCATTGGCAGCTCCCTCAGCCGTGGTCCGGATGGGGAACTTGAAGCGCTTCATGTTACCGTTACGGAACTTAACGGTCCACATGATGGAATCGGAACTCCGCATCGGATGCACCTGACCACCCATAGGTACGAAGTCATTGTACCCACGAACGAAAATAGCGCCCTGCGGGCAGATCTTTACGCAGGAGTAACATTCCCAGCATGCATCGGGCTCCTGGTTGTATGCCCGCATCTCCTCTTTGTTCAAGACCATCAGGTCATTGGGGCAGATGTACATGCAGGCAGTTTTGTCACCACCCTTGCAGCCGTCACATTTAGAAGGATCTACGTAACTTGGCATTCACTAACCTCCTCACTTGGATTGAATTTTCCGAACTCCGATCTTACGAAATTCGCGTTTACCTTATCAAGGACAGTCGCGACGACTCAAGACAACTCGAAGCACCTGCTTCAGAAGCAGCCCCTCACCCCGTTGACCATCTGGACTACCAGACCCAAAAAAAGAAAAAACTTATCGTGTTTTATTTCCGCCACACACCCAACAGGATGATTTAACACATTTTTTCTTCTATATTGCACAAAACTGAAGAGCGACTCATTTTTTAGAACATTGGTCTGTATAATTTCTCACCTGATAAAAGTCAAGAAAAAAACATTGCACACATCTTCCCCCACAAAAGTCGCTCGCGCCCACCCCATCCCCCCCTTGAGAAATGAATTTGACAGGGAGCCTTCCCGTGATTACTGTGTTGCCAAAATCGCCCCATGCATCCTCACGCATTGTCGATATAACCGGCTGAAATCGCAGAAAGAAAATAGCTGAGAACTTTCCCTTCTCCAGCATCAGGAACCAATTTTTCCCCCTTCCTGACACAGACCATGCGGTCGCTTCTTCTGCCCTAATAACACATTCTTTGAAGGTCCTTAACCATGAGCAAGAAGTCACAACAGACACCACAATCCCCCTCGTTTAACAAGTCCTTGTTCGGCTCTGACAACAACCCAAGCAATATCATGCCTGCCAAGCTCACTGCGGACAGCAATCTGAAGTTCCGTTGCCATCCCGGCGTCTCCTGCTTTACCAACTGTTGCGGCAATATCAATATCGTTTTGACCCCTTACGATATCCTGCGAATCAGACGCCCCCTAAATCTCTCCGCTGAAGAATTTCTCCTGCGTTTCACCACCCCGGTATACCTGGAAAAAACGGATCTTCCCGGCGTAAAGATTCATCTCGACGAAAATGGCCGCTGCCCATTTGTCACGGAAGAAGGCTGCACCATCTATCCTTACAGGCCAACAACCTGCCGCTATTATCCGGTGGGGATGTCTTATTTCCATGCGGCTGGCAACGAGGGAACTGCGGCGGAGGAATTCTATTTCCTCGTCAAGGAGCCCTACTGTAAAGGGCACGAAGAACCGAAAGAGCAAACCATCCGCGAGTGGCGTGTTGATCAGGGGATTGACGAGTCAGACGAGATGAACCGGGAGTGGATGGAAATCGTCATGCGCCGCAAGTCCTTCGGCCTACAGGCTACCTTGAGCGAGCCCGCCCAGAAGATGTTTTTCCTGGCCAGCACCGATCTTGACAAATTCCGGGATTTTGTTTTCAACAGCTCCTTTCGAGACACCTATGAGGTCGATGAAGAAACACTGGAGAAAATCAAAACAGATGATATCGCCCTCATGAAATTTTCCTGCAAATACCTTGCCTCTTCCATCTTCGGAACCAAGGATCTGACGATCAAGCCGGAAAAGGTGAAGGCGCGGGTGGAGCAGAACAAAAACAATCAGGGCGACGTGGAAAAACAGGCCATGGAAACCTATGAAGCGCTTCGCCGCGACCACGATCTGCTCAAGAATAAAATTGACGTGCAGAAGCAGACGAGCAAGAAAAGCTGATCACCCAACGGGGAGGGCAATCGTAAAAGTGGAGCCCTCCCCTTCCTTGCTTTCCACGGATATTGTCCCCTGATGGCTGTCAATAATGTTTTTGACGATGGCCAGCCCAAGCCCGGTTCCCCGGTTTTTATCGGTATAAAACGGCGTAAAGATATGCCCCTGTTTTTCCAGGGACATCCCCCCTCCCGTATCGCTGACGACGATCAATGCCATGCCCGTTGCTTTCTCGTATCTGGTTCCCACAGTAAGCGTGCCCCCCTCCGGCATGGCCTGCACACCGTTGACCAGAATATTGAGACAGGCCCTGTGTATCAGCCCCTGATCAAGGAGTATCTGTGGCATATTCTGGGCCAGCGAGGTTTTAAGAACAATTTTCTGCCGCTCCAGTTCCGGCCCCATGAACGTCAGAATCTTGCCGAAGATATCGTTCACCGAGGTTGGCGCCATCTTAAGCTCTTGGGGACGGGCAAAGTCCAGAAACTCCCGCACGATTCCATCCAGCCTGCCTGTTTCCTCCACGATAATCTCAGCCAGATGTTCATTGCCCGGAGCCACGCTCTTGAGGCGTTTCCCCAAAATGTCCGCAGTACTGCGGACAATGCCCAACGGGTTTTTGATTTCATGGGAAACCGAGGCCACCATCTTGCCGAGGGTGGCCAACCTCTGGCTTTGATTCAGTTGCTGCTCAAGACGTCGGCGCTCCTCCGCCCGGGCGTCAATGATCCGGTCCGCCCGCGCCACGATGAAACCAAGCACCACAAAAAGGGCCGACATGATCAGCATGGAGATAAGGATGATGGAGCCCTGCAATTTGGTGATCGCCACCACATCCTCGGAGAGGTCCTGAACCACCTCGATAACCCCCATGATGACGTCCCTTTTCTGGTTGTTCGCCTGATACTGACGAAAGGGGATAAAGGTGCTCAGCTGTGAGGAAATGGGCCGCGCCCCTGGCAGGAGGTTCAGCAGAGAACCGGTTGAGCGGACCACAGAGTTGTTTTCACCAGTCAGAGCCTTGCGGTACTCGATGCCGCCCTCGCCGGTGCGACCGATACGGGTGGCCACTGTGCTGTACGAAATGATGTTTTCCTTGGAATCGAAAATGGTAACCGCCTGGATGCGCATCCCGTGTGTGGCATTGCGAACTACGGCGTCAAGCCGGGCGAACTGCTCGGGGTTGCGCAAGGCGATCTTGCCATAGCGCACCACGGTGGGCAGGACAAATTGCTGGAACACCTGATGGCTGAGGTTCTCGGCCACAACAAAGGCATAGGCCTCGCTGCGTTCCAGCAGAACTTTTTTGGCGTGGTTTGAAATGATCCAGGAAAGGACCAGAGTAAAGAGGAGAAAGACAGCAAGGCCGCTGTAGGAAAAGAATTTGACCAGTCTGAAGGGCTTCAGGCTGGCAAGATTCGCCGCATCATCTTCTATCTTTTTCAGTTTAACCATGACATACCCCACACCGTCTGCACTGCGTGGTGTCGCAGGCAATTGTTGATTTTTCTTTTAATGCTTTCTGATACTCCGCCCAAAGATATTGCCGGTCGATCCCATGGTCAATGATCTCCCAGGGAAACAGCTCCTCCTGGCCGCGTTGACGCATGGCATACTCTTCCGGGTCAATGCCGCAGCCCTGCATGGTCTGCCGCCAGTTTTGCCCACCTTGCAGCATGGCGTACAGAGCCAGCCCAACCCTGCGGTCCCCGCGGGCCAGCACCGCTTGATAAAAAGCGTTCGCCGGTTGATCAACAAGCAGGCGGGTGTTTGCCATGCCCGCCACGCCTTTGCGCAGGAATTTTATGCTGTTTTTAAGTGTTGTCAATGGGGCAAAACCGTGAAACTGGAAAGGAGTCCAGGCCTTGGGCACAAAACTGTTCACGCTGAGGGTTATGTTCCCCATGCGTCCCGTTTCCCGACCCACCCCCAACAGGGTCTTACGAACCTTGTCCGTCAGGGCCAGAAGTTCCGCCAGGTCATCCTCGGTTTCCGTGGGCAGGCCGATCATGAAATAGAGTTTGAGGTGATTGATTCCGGCCCGGGCCAGAGCCTCTGCCGCAAACAACACATCCTGCTCACTGATTCCTTTATTGATTACCCTCCGCAGCCTTTCCGAGCCGCCGTCCGGCGCGATCGCCGCGCTCTTCAGCCTGCTTTGTGCAAGCAGGCCACAGAGTTCCCCGCTGATGGCGTCGGCCCGCAAGGAAGAAAAAGACAAGGCGCAACCCTCACGCAGCAGATACTCGGCAATCCGGGCGAGATCCTCGCTCCGCGCCATCTCCATCCCCAAGAGACCCACCCGTTTTATCTCCTCTGGCCGCTCGGCCAGGGCGGCGAGGATGCTTTCCGCCTGCCAGAGACGGGGAGGACGGTAGACAAACCCGGCGGCGCAGAATCTGCACCCACGGCTACAGCCACGGCCAAGTTCGGCCAGGAAAAGGTTGGAGAATTCCGCTTCGGGGGAGAGCAGCTGCGAATGTCCGGCCACCGGGGATTTGTCCAGCACCACCCGCCGCACCCTGGTCGGCACCTCCGGCTCGGCCTCAATGCGGGTCAAGACACCGCCTTCCCCGTAATGCATGGTATAGAAGCGCGGGACATAACAGCCGCTGAACTCTTTTACGATTCCCCTGAGCAGCTCTTCCGGACCTTCCACCGCCAGGTGCTCGGCAAGGTGGACCATGAGTTGCGGGAGAATCGGCTCCGCCTCCCCAACGACAAAAAGGTCCACAAAGGGCGCCAAGGGCTCGGGGTTGATAAAGGAGGCCACGCCGCCGCCGATGATTAGGGGCTGGCCAGGGCGAAACCGCTTGGTGTTTGCGGAGCGCTTTTCAGCCAGCGGCTCGATGCCACCGGCAAGAAACAGGGCCAGCAGATTGAGAAAGTCCTGTTCAAAACTCAAGGAGCAAAGCACAATCGGGAAATCGCGGAGGGGTCGGCCCGATTCCAGGGAAACCGGGGGCTGATTGTCCTGATAAAAAAACCGCTCGCAAACAAAGCCGGGCAGGCTGTTTACCAGGGCATAGACGAGCTGGAAGCCCAGGTTGGAATTACCCAGGCCGTACCTGTTGGGAAAGATGAGGGCAACCGGCAGCAACCCTTTCCATTTTTTCCGCTGCGTCCCTTTTTCGCTGGCAAGGAAATCAGCGGATGCAGGTTGGCGCTGACGCATGGGGTCCCTATCGAACCTGCCGGAGAGGCAAAGCACTCTCCGGCAGTGGTTGAAAGCGGGCAGCCAATCCGCACCCGCTTTTTATTGATTGGGATTACAAAATAACAGCGGCGGAACACATTGTTTTTTGACGCTGGCAAGCTGCAAAAGACGTCCCGACAGACAATTGGCCGATTAATTTCCTAGCCATTTTTGCATCGTTGCGCCTCCGCCTTGCTCCTACTTTCCTCAGCTTTCATTCCTGCGCAGAAAAGTCGGTCGATCGTAGTCCTGCTCGTTCAAGATATTGTTGGCATAGGATCTCTGTATGCCGTTGGCCACGGCGCGACCAGCAGCCATGCCCTGTTCGCCTCTTCTAAACGGCAGCGGCTGCGCGGCGGGCTCCCGTTTTTTCGGCATGAGTTGCACCCTGTCGGGCAACTCTTCGATTTCCTCCACGGTATCGCGGATGCCAGTGGCAATCACCGTCACCTGCAGCTCGTCGCCCAGATTCTCGTCAAAGATGACGCCCAGGATGATATTGGCGTCCTCGTGCACCTCTTGGTATATCTTGGTGGTGGCCTCGGTCACCTCAGGCATGGTCAAGGTCTCGCGACTGGCCGAGATATTGACCAATACCCCCTTGGCGCCGTCGATGCTGATATCCTGCAAAAGCGGGCTGTTGATCGCCATGTTCACCGCTTCCACCGCCCGGTTTTCGCCCACCCCGTAGCCCGAACCCATGAGCGCCTGGCCCATTTCGTTCATGATGGCCCGCACGTCGGCAAAGTCGGGGTTGATATAGCCGGGAAGGTTGATCAGATCGGTAATGCCTTTCACTGCCTGCACCAGAACATCGTCGGCCATCTTCATCCCGTCGATGAAGCGGGTTCCCTTCTGGCTCAGGGAGATAAGCCGATCGTTGGGAATGGTGATGATGGTGTCCACATGCTCCTTCAGATTCTTCCAGCCAAGCTCGGCGTTTTTCATCCGGGCCCTGCCCTCAAAGGCAAAGGGCTTGGTCACTACGCCCACGGTCAACGCCCCCAGCTCCTTGGCAATCCGGGCTATAACCGGCGCGGCCCCGGTCCCGGTTCCGCCTCCCAAACCGGCGGTGACAAAAACCATGTCACAGTCCTTCAACTGTTTTCTGATTTCATCGATGGACTCCTCCGCCGCCTCCCTGCCCCTTTCAGGATTGGCCCCGGCCCCAAGCCCCTTGGCCACGTTCTTGCCAAGCTGCAACCGGACATCGGCCTTGGATTTCTCCAGGTCCTGAACGTCGGTATTGCCGGCAATGAACTCCACCCCCAGGATGTTGCTGTCCACCATGGTGTTGACCGCATTACCGCCGCCGCCGCCAACGCCAAAAACCTTGATCTTTGCCCGTGACTCTGCTTCCGCGAATTTAAAAGTCATATCCTGCTCTCCCTGTTCAAGGTCATTGACCTGCTCCCCCAACATCGCCTGGCGCTGATGAGCGTGTTTATACTATTCCCTTAAACCAGTCCTTCATCCGACCGGTGACTCTCCCTACCACTCCCCCCTTGGGCCGCTTGAATCTCTCGCCCGGCCCATTTTTCATCCCATAAATAACCAGACCAACCCCGGTTGCCCACTGGGGCGTACCCACCACATCCACCACCCCGCCGATATTCTCCGGGCGGCCAATGCGGACCGGCAAGTCAAAAATCTGTTCCGCCAGCTCTTCCATGTTGTCCAAAAGACAAGAACCGCCCGTCAGCACCATGCCGGCGTTGACCATTTCCTTGTACTTGGAATCCAGCAGTTCCTGGTTGATGAGAGTGAGCATTTCCTCAACCCGAGGCTCAAGAATCTCTCCCATGACCCGGCGGGAAAGCTTCCGGTTCTTTCTCCCCCCCACGCTGGGGACCTCGATGACCTGATCCTTGTCGATGAGCGAGGCCAAGGCGCTGCCGTACTCTTCCTTTAGCCTTTCCGCCTCCTTCTGCGGAGTGCGCAGCCCGATGGAAAGGTCGTTGGTCAGGTTCTGGCCGCCTAAGCCAAGGACAAAGGTGTGCTTGATGGTCCCGTCGGCAAAGATCGCCAGATCGGCGGTGCCGCCGCCGATGTCCAGCAACCCGACCCCCAGTTCCATCTCTTCCCTGGTCAGGACCGCGCCTGCCGAAGCCAGGGGCTCCAGCACCACATCCGTCACCTGGAGCCCTGCGCGGTTGCAGCACTTAACGATGTTATGCACCGCTGTTGCCGAACCGGTGACGATGTGCACATCGGCTTCGAGCCGCACCCCGGTCATACCGATGGGATCCTGGATATCGGCCTGGCCGTCCACCATGAACTCCTGGGGCAGCACATGGATCACTTCCTGGTCCGGCGGAATGGGTACGGCCCTGGCCGCGTCCACCACCCGGTCTATGTCGTCCTGCCTGATCTCGTTGTGCTTGATGGCGATCAACCCATGGCTGTTGAAGCTCTTGATGTGGCTTCCGGCAATGCCCACATACACCGAGCCGATCTCGCAGCCGGCCATGCGTTCCGCCTCTTCCACCGCCTGCCGGATCGAATGGACCGTGCTCTCAATATTGACCACCACCCCCCGGCGCAATCCCACCGACGGATGCCTGCCGATACCGATGATGTCAACCCGGTTATCGTGCACTTCGCCCACCACCACGCAAATCTTGGTGGTGCCGATGTCCAGCCCGACAATCAGGTCGCCACGTTCTTCATGTGCCATTTGCTCACCTTTGGTCGATTCCGCGACGCGCCATCAACGGTTATCACAATCCAACCTGTTGTTTCTTTGCTCAAAACCAAGACCGATCAGGAGAAACGGTTGCCCTACACCGCCTCGTCAAAACCCACCAGCACCTGATTCCGCCCATAGTCGATTCTGACATAGGCAGCTTTTTCAAATTCCTTGCTCTTGTACATCTTGTACAGCACTTTGGTCAGCCAGTAATACTTGGGGCCGACATTGCCCGAACCCAGATGAATGGGGAACGGCCGGTCCACCAAATAGAGGGTGATATCCTCATTCCCGTCCACATGGAGTTCCGAGATATTTTGTTTTGGCAGGATGGAACTCCCCTGGCCCGCATATTTAATGAACTGCAGGGCTTCGCCCAGTTGCGAATCCTTAAGAGCTTGCGGCCATTCATCCCTTTTCAACCCGGTGATGATAGGATAATCCATATCCTCGGGCGGCAACACCTGGGCAAAGGCAACCCCGTTCTGGTCGAGATAAAACAGGCCGTTCTCGAGGCTGACAATGGCCACCGGCAGCCGTTCCTTGATAACAATGGTCAAACGGTTTGGCCAGTCCTTTGAAATCTCCGCCGATTCGACCCACTCATGGGCCTCGATCTTGGCCTTCACCCTTTTAGTATCAAGGGCCAGCAGATTGCTGTGCACATCCACCCCGCTCATTTCAAGAATGAGGTTCTTGGTGGTCCGACGGCAGCCCTGGATGTTGGTGGCGGTTATCTGGAAAAAATCCGAGCGACCCATGGCTTTATAAACGACAAAGCCAACCACCGCACAGCCTGCCAACAGCAAGAGAAAACCAAAACCAAGGATGGCCAGTTTTTTCTTCAGGTCCAGGGTCCGGCTTTTCTTGCCGCTCCCGTAACGCTGCTGTATGGGCTTTCCCTTTCGCAAAACCGTCTCTGCCCCTTTTTGCCTTCCCGTTTAAAGGATATGAACTTCCGGCTCCAACCAGACATCGAACCGCTCAAAAACCTTTTCTTGCACAAGCCGCATCAGATCCAGAAAGTCCTGGGCCGTGGCCGAACCGATATTCACCAGAAAATTGGCATGCACCTCGGAAACCTGGGCGCCACCGACGCGAACACCCTTGAGCCCCGCGTCCTGGATAAGCTTTCCGGCTGCGGGCAAACCCGCTGGATTTTTAAAAAACGACCCGGCGTTGGCTTGGCCCTGCGGCTGCTTTTCTTTCCGGTCGCGCATCAACTGGCTGCATCTTTTTTCAATGGCCTGCCGGTCCCCGGCCTGCAACAAAAGATCCGCAACCACCACGATCATACTCTCTGTTTCCAGATGCCGATATGAAAAGGCCAGATCGCCTTTTTTTCTCTCAACAAACTCCCCGGACCTGCTCAAAAAAGTCACCGCAGCCAAGGCCTCGCTCATTTCCTTGCCCCAGGCTCCGGCATTCATGACCACCGCCCCACCCACCGAACCCGGGATGCCTGCAGCAAACTCCAAACCTTCAAGCCCTTGGCCGGTGCACCAGTTGACCAACTTCATCAGGCTGCATCCGGCCTCAACCCGTACCTGGATCTTTCCATCCTTTTCCCCGGTCTGCTGTTCAATGGCCGCGAACTTCCGGCCCAGCACAACAATCACCCCGTCATAGCCCGCGTCGGAAACCAACAAATTGCTGCCCCGGCCAATGACCCTCCAGCAAACGCCCAGTTCCGCCAGCACCACGAGGAGGCTTTGCAATTCTGCCCGAGTTGCCGGAGTGGCTATGGCCCTGGCTGGGCCACCCACTTGCAAAGTGCACCAGTGGGCCATCGGGCTGTTCCATTGGATTTCGCCGGACCAGCGGTCACGCAGTTGCTCCGGCCAGTTATCCACCCCTTTTTCCATCGGCTTCTGCCCCCGGAATTTCAAGACCGTCCCCTTGCCAGGGCAACCTTGCAGATTGCAGGCCCTAGCAGGCAGCATGCCCCTGCTCCAATTTCTGCAAGAGTTCCTCGCCAGCCTGGTAAATATTGCCTGCGCCCAGGGTCAAAACAATATCCTCCGGCTGCACCATGGCCCTTACCGTCCGCGCCAATGACTCGACGTCCGCAACAAAATGGGCGTTTTTCTGACCGTGCAGCTTGATCTCCTGTAACAGCGCGGAACCGCTTACTCCCTTGATGGGGGTCTCGCTCGCCGCATAGATCTCCGTGAGCAGCAAGACATCCGCCTCGTGGAAGGCCGTGCTGAATTCCTTGAACAATCCCGCAGTCCGGGTGTAGCGATGGGGCTGGAACATCACGATGAGCCGCCGTCTCGGCCAGGCCGAACGCATGGCCGCCAGAGTCGCCCGGATCTCGGTGGGATGGTGCCCGTAATCATCGATAACCATGACCCCGTCGACCTCTCCCTTGATCTGCAAGCGCCGCTGGACCCCGCTGAATGTTTTCAGCGCCTTCTGGATGACGGTGAAGGGAATCTCCAGCTCCAGTGCCACGGTGATGGCAGCCAAAGCGTTGTACACATTGTGTTGCCCAGGAACATTGAGGGTTATCTCCCCCAGCACCTCGTTGTTTCGGCAGACCTCAAAAACCGAGGTCAAGCCCTGGGCCTCCACGGCGCGCGCATGGACATCGGCCTGGCTGGTCAAACCGTAGGTGATGACTCGCTTCCTGATCTGGGCCAGAATCGAGGCAACATTGACATCGTCCAGACAGACAACCGCCGCTCCATAAAAGGGAAGCTTCTCGATGAATTCCAGAAAGGCTGTCTTGATCTCCTCGATATCCTTGTAATGATCCAGATGCTCCAAATCGATATTGGTTACGATTTCAAGGACCGGGGACAGTTTCAAGAAAGAGCCGTCGGACTCGTCCGCCTCGGCAACCAGGAATTCACCCTCGCCCAACTTGGCGTTGGTGCCCAAGCTGTTGACCTTGCCGCCGATCACCACCGTTGGGTCCAGACCCGCCTCGGCCATCAACCAGCCGACCATGGAGGTGGTGGTGGTTTTTCCATGACTGCCGGCCACGCCGATGCCGTATTTCTTAAGACGCATAAGTTCGGCCAGCATCTCGGCCCTGGGAATCACCGGGATATGCGCGGCCCGAGCCGCCTGAACCTCCGGGTTGTTCTCCCGCACCGCCGAAGAAGTCACCACCACATCCGCCCCGGCAATCCATTGCCCCTGGTGGCCGGCGTACACCTTGCCACCCAGGTCGGTCAGCCGTCTGGTGATATCGGTCTCCCGCAGGTCCGAACCGCTCACGGTGTAGCCGAGGTTCAGGAGCAGCTCGGCAATACCGCTCATGCCGATGCCGCCGATGCCCACGAAATGGATATGTTGTGTCTTCTTATACATGCACTTCTATCCTCAATACTTGCCCGCTCAAGCGGCCAACAACTGTATGCTTTTTTCCACAATGGCGGCGGTCGCCTCGGGGCGGGCGAATTGTTTCATCTTGGCCGCCATGGACTGCAACCGGGGGGCGTCACGTAACAACCCCAGGATTTCCCTTCGAAGTTTGGGAGCATCGAGATCCCGCTCCTGAAACATCAGGGCTGCTCCGCCCTGCGCCAAAAAGGCCGCGTTGGTCGTCTGATGATCATCCGCGGCATACGGGAATGGAATCAAAATGGCCGGTTTTCCCAGCACCGCCAGCTCCGCCAGGGTAGTCGCCCCAGCCCGTGAAACAACAAGATCCGCATCCCTATAAGCCGCCGCCATATCGCTGATAAAGGCAGAAACCTGGGCCATTACCCCTGCCGTAGCGTAAGCCTTGCGCACCCATTCCTCGTCACTGTTCCCCGTCTGGTGCCTCACCTGAACCTTTTCCGCAGACGGGTTGGGAGCAAACGCTTCCACCATCAGTCCATTGACCCGGTGGGCGCCTTGACTGCCCCCCAGAACCAGTACCGTTTTAATCCCGCTCTGATCCTTCTGCTGACCAGCCGCATCGAGCAACTCCGCCCGCACCGGATTTCCGGTGAGCACGGCCTTGCCCTTGGGAAAAAAAACCTCGGAGCCGGGGATGGAAATATATACCTGGTCGACGATTTTTCCAAGCATCCTGTTGGCCATCCCCGGAATTGAATTCTGCTCATGGATGCAGGTTTTCACCCCCATGAGTCTTGCCGCCAGCACCACCGGTCCAGTCACATATCCACCCACCCCCAAAACCAACTGCGGCCTGAAGGCGCGGACAATCCGCAAGGCCTGCCACAGGCTGATGGGGAGCTGGGCCATGCTCTTGAGCATTTTCAAGAGAGACTTCCCTTTCAAGGGCAGGCAGGCAATGGCCTTCTTCTCAAAAGACCGTGCGGCCAGGGTCTTGTTGTCAATGGCGCGGTCCGTGCTGACAAAGAGGATCCTCCCCTGGGGAAAACGGCGCAGCATCTCTTCCGCCACGGCAATGCCGGGAAAAAGATGACCTCCTGTTCCTCCTCCGGTTACGATCATCCGCATGGACATTCCCTTTTATTCCTTACCGTCCGAGGGCCATGCCGTTTTGGCCGGCCTTTCTCGCCAACATCCAGCTTTGCGCCCGCTCCATGGTCCGGTTAAAACAGTCCGGGCAGTATCCGTGGGAAACCCTGCCCTCCTTGCCGGCCTGTCCCTGTATCCACCCGGCCTGACTCTTGGTTTTCTGGCACACACAGCACACTGTTTGCATGACCTTTCCCCCCCTTTTTCCGCCCCAACCGTGCCCCCGAGAGAGCAGGCAGTCCGGACGTTTTTTCGGTCGTTGACGCTATCGCGCTTCCTGCCGCGCCAATCCGCTCACAGCCTGGGCAAACACCTCGCCTCGGTGGCTGTAACTTCTGAACATGTCAAAGCTCGCGCAGGCCGGAGACAGCAACACTGCGTCTCCCTTCTCTGCTAGTGTTCGCGCCAGTTGCACCGCCTCGTCCATTTCCTCGGCAAAGGCTATCTTTGTGGTCTTGGCAAAGGTTTCCGCCATTGCCTCCCGCGCCTCGCCGATCAGAACCATGGCCCGGACCTTTTCCTGCACCAGGGGGAGCAGCATCTCGTAGCCGCCGCCCTTGTCTCTCCCTCCGGCGATGAGTACCACCGGTTGCTTCATGCCGCCCAAGGCAGAAAAAACAGCCCCGACATTGGTGGCCTTGGAATCGTCGTAGTAGGAGACCCCATCAACCTCAGCCACCAGGACCAGCCTATGCGGCAGAGGCACGAATCCGGCCAAATTTTTCTGGATGGCTTCCGGGCTGCACCCCATGGCCCGGACCGCCAGAATAGCCGCCATGGCATTTTCGGTGTTTGGCGCGTGTGCCAGCGGGGTTCCCGCCAATTCATACTCCTCGGTCTTCTTTGCCGAAGCGTCCCCCGTGGCAATCCGGACCTTGGTCCCACAGAGGCAAGCCGCCATCCCGGTCCTGTCGCCAGAGCTGTATTGCCGGATGTCACTCCGTATCGGCCAGGGGCTTTGCTGCTCCGCCGCTTTGCCCAGCCATTCGGCAATGGCGGAATCATCCCCGTTGACCACCGCCACATCGCCTGGTTGCTGGTTTTTAAAGAGCGACATCTTCGAATCGACATACTCCCCATAGGATGCATAACGATCCAAATGGTCCGGGGTGATGTTGAGCAGCACCCCCACCTGGGGCCGAAATTCCCCGGCGCTGTCCAGCTGAAAGCTGCTCACCTCAAGAACCACCGCGGCACACTCCTGCGGCCCGGCCAAATACTCGGCCAGGGGGGTCCCGATATTTCCGCCCACAAAGACCTTTTTGCCGCTGCCGGTGAGCAGATCACCGATCAGGGTTGTCACCGTGCTCTTGCCGTTGGTGCCGGTCACTGCCACCACCGTGGCTTTAAGAAAATCCTTGGCCAGGGCTAGCTCGCCCAGCACCGGAATGCCTTTTCCCCGTGCCGCCGCGAGGGGCGCAATGTCGAGCGGAACGCCCGGACTTACCAAAATGCAATCTGCCGAATTTAAAAGCTCAGAGGTGTGGCCGCCAGTTTCTACAAAAACTCTCTTCTCCTTCAGCCACCGAACCAAGTCTCCTTCAAGGTTCTCCTGACGGCCACCCTCTGAAACCGATATTTTTACGCCAAGCGTGAGCAGGAATCGCACCGCGGAAACCCCTGACTTGCCAAGGCCCACCACGACAACGTGGGCTCCGGGTTGCAGTATTTCCTTGAGATTCGTGCTCATCTTTTCATCTTCCGCCTGTTTTTTCTAACGCAACTTCAAGGTCGCCAGGGCGCTTAGGCCCAGAACAATGGAAACGATCCAGAACCGAACCACTACCTTGGGCTCAGTCCAACCCTTCTTTTCAAAATGGTGGTGAAACGGAGCCATGAGAAAGATCCTCTTTCCGCCGGTCATCTTGAAAAACCCGACCTGCAGGATGACCGAAAGCGCCTCCATGACAAAAACCCCGCCGACAATGGCCAGCAGCATCTCCTGCTTGATGATGATCGCCACCTGACCAAGGGCGGCGCCCAAGGCCAGGGAACCCACATCTCCCATGAAAATCTGGGCCGGATAGGCATTGAACCAAAGAAAGCCGAGGCTGGCCCCCACCAGGGCGCCGCAAAAGACCGCTACCTCACCGGCCCCCGGCACATAGGGGATTTGCAGATATGCCGCCAGCCCAGCATGCCCGGCCAGGTAGGAGAAGAGCAGATAGACACTGCTCGTCACCACCGTGGGTCCGGTGGCCAAGCCGTCAAGGCCGTCGGTGAGATTCACGGCGTTGGAAGCGCCGACCACCACCAGGGTGGCGAAAAGCACATAATAGACGCCCAAATCGGGCTGGATATTCTTCAAAAACGGAAAGCTCAAGTGCCCGTCAAAATTCGGGTTGTTATAGATGAGCAATCCGGCCGCCAAGGCGCCGAGGAACTGCCAGAAAATCTTGCCCCGGGCGCTGAGGCCCTTGCTGTTCTGCTTCTTTATCTTGCGGTAGTCGTCATAGGCGCCGATAGCCCCGAACCAAAGGGTTATCCCGAGAATGATCCACACAAAGGCATTTGAGAGATCGACCCAGAGCAGGGTGGTGACGGATACGGCAAAAAGAATCAGCACCCCCCCCATGGTGGGGACCCCCCGCTTGCTGAAATGGCTTTCCGGGCCGTCCTCCCGCACCACCTGGCCGATCTGGTTTTCCTGCATCATCTTGATGAATCGGTTGCCAACCAGCAGCAGGATAAGAAAGGCGGTCAGCGTGGCCCCGATGGCGCGGAAGGTGATATAGCGAAAAACATTCAGCGCGCTGAAGTAGCTATGGAGCGGATAGAGAAGATGGTAGAGCATGGTGTCTGTCCTTAGCCCTGCTTCTCAAGCAGATCATGGGTGATTGTTTCCATCCGCATCCCGCGCGAGCCCTTGGCCAGCACCCAGTCTCCCGGCTTCAGGAAGCCGGCGGCGATGTTTTCGCGCAACCACTCGCCGATCTGTTCCTTGTTCGCAAAAAACATCGCCTTCTTCTTGCTCATCCCCGCCTTCCAGGCGGCACCAACCAGGGTTTCGGCAAATTCGCCAACCACCAGCAACGCATCGAACCCGATCCGGGCCACCTGCCGACCTATGTCCTGGTGGGCCGCAACACTCTGTGTCCCGAGCTCAAGCATATCCCCGAGGATGACCACCTTCTTGTGGGTGCGGTCCATCTGGTGCAGGGTCTCAAGCGCGGCCAGAACAGAAGAGGGATTGGCGTTATACACGTCGTTTATCAACCTGATTCCGCCAGTGAGTTTCTGCACCTGGAGTCGCTTTTCAAAGGGCGCGAAACTCTCCAGTCCTGCCACGATATCCTTGAACTTCACCCCTGCCGCATGGGCCATGCCTGCTGCAGCCAGGGCGTTCTGCACATTATGCGCCCCAAGACCCCGAATTTTCACCCTGGCCTCGTTGGCGCCGATCTGGAGGGTAAAGGCCATGCCACGCTCGCCCAAACTGCGCAAGCGAATGCCGCGAATATCCGCCTTGGGGCTGCGGCCAAAGGTGATTTTTTTCTGGCTGCACCGCCGGGCTATGCCCCGCACCCTTTTGTCATCGATATTGACCACCAGCTTGCCCCAAGCCTTGATCCCGGCAAAAAGCTCGCCCTTGGCCCTGGCCACCCCGGCGATGTCGCTCAAGCCCGCAAGATGGGCGTCCTGGACATTGGTGATGCAGGCAATGTCCGGGTCCGCGATTTCCGTGAGCCTGGCGATCTCGCCGGGCTGATTCATGCCCATCTCCAGCACCGCGAAATCATGGTGATACTCAACCGGCAACAAGGAAAGCGGCAGACCGATCAGATTGTTGAAGTTACCCTGTGTTTTCAGCACGTTGTATTCTCTGCTCAGGATCGCGGCAATCATCTCCTTGACCGTGGTCTTGCCGCAGCTTCCGGTCATCGCCACCACTTGCAGATCCGGCATCAACGATCGCCGGTAGGCCGCCAGATCACCGAGGGCGCGGAGGGTGTCCGCCACCAACACCACCGGGACCGGCGGCATCTTCTCGGGCTCCGTGTCAACCACCAGCCCGGCAGCACCTTTTTGCACGGCTTGGGCAAGATATGCATGGCCGTCAAAGGTCTCCCCGCGCAAGGCCACGAAAAGATCCCCCGGCTCAATGGCCCGACTGTCCGTGCAGACCCGCCGGAATCCCGCCTTGGTCTTGCCGGACAGGAATCTTCCTCCTGTTGCCAAAAGAACCTGAGACAGCGTCCAGAGCGGATTCTGCATGGGATCAGAACCAGAATTCTTTTCCGTTCTCCCGTTTTTCATGCCGCAAGCACCTGTTTTCCGCACCATTGCCAGATCCATCATCCCTCCCCCTCTTTAGAGAGCTTGCCTGCTTCTTCCGACCATCACCAGTTGAGCACCGCAGCCTGGGCTGCGGCTTCAAGCCTGTCATCGAAAAAAAATCTCCCCTCCGGGGTTATCTGATAGGTCTCATGTCCCTTGCCGCACAACAGCACCACGTCTCCGGGCCGGGCATGGCGGATGGTTTCCCTGATCGCCTCCCGGCGGGAAGGAATAATATCGTAGCCCTGCATTGCTTCCCTCTGAAGAAGAGCCTCAAGGCGCAAACGCGGCAGGGAGGTTTGCAAAATTCCCGCCTCAATGTCCCGCAGGATGGCGGCAGGCCGCTCACTGCGCGGATTATCCGAGGTGAGCACAACCACATCGGCCATCGACCCGGCCACCTTGCCCATGAGCGGACGCTTCCCGCGATCGCGGTCCCCGCCGCAGCCGAAAATCACGATCAGTCGACCTGTGGTGAGGTGACGCATGGTCTGCAGCACATTGGCCAGCGCATCCGGGGAGTGGGCAAAATCAACAAAAACGCTGACCCCGTCCGGGGCCGAAACCCGCTCCAACCGCCCAGGCGCTGCCTGGGCCTGGGCCAAACCATCAATAATCTTTTCCCCGGAAATTTGCAGTGCCGCTGCCACCCCAACCGCGCCGAGGAGATTTTTCAGGTTAAAGGTTCCGACCAGATCGGACCGAACCTCCAATTCCCCTGCCGGGGTTGTCAGGCTGGCCACGGTTCCGGTCAGGCTCTCCCGAGCCTCCCGCACACCGATCGTGGTTCCGGCAAAGCCGCAGTCCACCAGGGTCCGACCCTTCTTTCCCGTATAGCCCAAGGTCTTGTCAGCCCGTAGTTCGGCCAGCAGGCGCCGACCCCAATCTATGTCGGAATCGTCCCGGTCATCACAGATGACAACCGCCTTGCCATCGGGTTTCAGGTACTCGGTGAAGAGCCTCTTCTTGCTTGCAAAGTAACTGGTCATATCCCCATGAAAATCAAGATGATCCCGGCTCAGATTGGTAAAAAGAGCCGCATCGAAGAGAATGCCCTCCACCCTTTTTTGCTCCAGGGCATGGGAGGAAGTCTCCATGATGACATGGGTAACGCCGCTATCCGCCATCTCAGCCAGTATCCGGTGCAGGCTTACCGGATCAGGGGTGGTGAACGGCGCGGGAATTTCCACCGCATTGTACCGATAATTCACGGTGCCGATCACCCCTGGGTTGCCCCCGGCCTGTCTGATGATCGACTCCAAAAGATAGGTTGTCGTGGTCTTGCCGTTGGTGCCGGTGATCCCGATCATGCACATCCGCCGGGCTGGATGGCCGTGGAAACCGGCCGCTGCCTGCCCCAGCCCCTTTGAGGTATCAACAGCCTCCAGACAGGCGACCTTGGCATGCTTCCAGCCCCGGCAACGCCCCTTGCCAACCAGCACGGCGGCACAACCTTTTTTTACTGCAGCATCCAGATAGTCATGGCCATCCACGGTCAGCCCAGGAATCGCGACAAACAACGCCCCAGGGCCAGCCTGGCGAGAATCGGCGGTGATGCTGCGTATCGCTTTGTCCTGTAGGCTGCCCGGATTCACGATCTCTATCTCCTCGACCAACTTCCGTAAAGATACTGCGGCAAGGTTATTGTTTTTTCCCATGTCCAGTACCCAGCTTCTTCCATTACTGCATCGTTTTCAGGTGCAGCACACACTGTTCGACGCCCCGCAAAGTGGTCCCGGCCAAGGGGTATTGACTTACCACCTGTCCCGAGCCGGTGATCTGTAATCTCACCCCGTACTGTTGCAGAACCTGCATCGCCTTGCGCCCGCTCAAGCCACGCACATCGGGCATGACAAGCCCCTGCGGCCCTTGGGTCAAAGCTGTAGGCAGGGTGGACTTGGCTTGAATCATTTCCATTTTTTTGTAGTAGCCGGTTTCGCGCACCGCCAGTTCCCTGGCTGTGGGGGGTTTTACTTTGTTCTGGAGCGCAGTTCTTGCCTGGGGCATCATCTCTTCGGCAAGGTCTCGAACCGGCGACTTGGCCGACGGATCGATGTAGGCACCCTCAAGCACAACAATCATGGCTATTTCAGGGTGTTCCAACGGGGCCATTCCCAAGAGAATGCTCTCCATTACCGGTTGACCCGCGCCTGCTTTTTCGCCGCCCTCTTTTGCCGCCTGCGCCGGGTTCTGCAAGGCAAGATTCTTTTGCAGCAACGACTCGATGACAAAATTACCCCGCCCAGCCCCCGCAGCCTTTTTCATTTCGCTGCGCATGCCAGTGCTTACCTCGGGCCGCACGACAAACTCCCCGATCCCCTGCCGGACCGGCACATCCCACACCTGCTCATCCTGCCAGACAGCGCGAAGCACATGGGGCGTCATCACCTGACCCCCATTGATCAACCGGCAAAATGCCGACAGCAAGGCCAGGGGGGTTGCCGTCGGGACGGATTCTTTTTCAGCGCGCGGAACCATGGCCTTTGCCGATTCAGGGGAATTTTCCGCCTGCATCGCGACGGTTTTGTTCGCCGGATCAATATTCACATCCTTTAAGGCAAACAGCGCCTCGGGCAAATCCACCTCACCCTTGACGGTCAAACCGATCCTGTCCGCAAAGGCATTGAACTCGTCACGTCCAACCGGGGTCTGCCCAAAACCAACCCCCTCCGGGGAAATATACCGACCATCCTGCACCACATTCCAGGCAGCCCTCTGGGCCACCGTTTCCTGCTCCGGGGCTGTCTCGTTTCCAGAAACCCCGCTTTTTTCCTGGGCGATCCTGTTATCCATTGCGGCAGCTGCCTGGAACAAACGGTTCATCGCGCCAAGATCAAGGATATCCTCAACAGCCCGGTTCCTCCGCGCCTCGGCGCTGAATTCCCAGAACCGATTGGGGTCGTAATCCGGCAGGCTGGCCAACCCGATAATCTCCCCCGTATCCGGGGCCATGAGCACAGCCACCCCGGCTTTGGCCCTCGTGCTGCCGACAAGGGCTTTCAGTTTTTGCTCCAAAATATTCTGGAGATGGATGTCGATGGTCAGGATAAGGCTGGCGCTATCGCTTCCCTCGGCTATTTTCCTGCTCACCCCGGCTGCAGCCAGTCTCGGGTCATACACCCCGCCGCCGCGCAGAACGCTGTCATAATAAAACTCGACCCCGGACAACCCCTGTTCATCCTTTAAAAAACCTATCACGTGGGCGCCCAATTGGTTTCCCGGATAAAACCGCTGCACCTGATTGATGCGATAGACCCCTTTCAAATTGAGGTCGGCGATCTTCACCGCTTTCTCTCGGGAAAGATCCCTGCCAAGCCAAGCAAAACTTCTTTCCCCCTTCAGGGCCGAAAGAATACTTTTCTCATCCACTCCGAGAATTTTTGCAACCTCACGGGAAACTTCCTCGGGAGCCTCAAGCTCCAATGGCCTAGCATACAGGGAACTCCGTTGAAAGCTCACCGCCAGTTCCATGAAGTTCCGGTCATAAATATTTCTCCGACCTCCGCCTGTGACGGTGCTGACCTGCTCCTCCTTCTGCCCGTCGCCCGTTGCCTGCTCTCCTATACTCCCAAAAAACTGACTTTTTATGGCCACCACCGCAAACACCACCGCCAGCAGCAAAAAAAATCCGCCCACCATGGCCGGGCGCCGGTCTTTTCCCTCGATTGCCCGCTTTTTCATGCCGGGCCCTATGGCCTTCTTATCTGCTTCTCAGAAGGCGGAAACAGACCCAGCCCCCCGGCCGCAGCTTCGATTTTTTCCTGTTTCAGCAGCGCTTCCTTTTCCGCGGAGAGCGCCACATTGGTGGCGGTGAGCTCGGTTCTTTCCTGCTTGCCCTTATCAAGCTTGCCAAGCCCATCCTGCAGGGCAATGCCAAACCAAAGACTGCCGGCGACGCCCAGCAGCATGGCGACAACCGCTACCACCCCTATAATTCTGAAAGGCCGCTCCCCGTCCGAGTTGCTCGCCCCTTTACCGGAAACCCTTTGTCGTTTGCCGACACCGGAATATTTTTTAGCGTAATCCCGCATCTCAGGTACTTCCTCGCGCCGCAACCCGCAGCTTGGCGCTTCTTGCCCTGGGATTGCGCAGACATTCAGCACGGCTCGGGGTGATGGGCTTGGAGGTGACGACATCAAGGAAGGGATTTTCCCGGAATGCCTGTTTCACCAGACGATCTTCCAGGGAATGGAAGGAGATAACGCAAAACTTGGCGCCTGGGGCCAGCAGAGTGGCGCCATCGGTCAGAATCTGCTCAAGGCTGTCAAGCTCACGGTTCACGGCGATGCGTAAGGCCTGGAAAACCTTGGTAGCCACATGGATCTTCTTGGGATGGAACCGCTTGGGAATGGCCTGATCCACCAGGGCAACAAGCTGATCGGTGGAAACAATTCTCTCTTTCCGCCGTGCCTCTACAATCCACTGGGCAATCCTTCTCGCCTGGAACTCTTCGCCATAGTAGAAAAAAATATCCGCCAGCTCTTCTTCGGATGCCTCGTTGACAAGCTCGGCGGCCGTGGTGGCCTGGCGCTGGTCCATTCGCATATCAAGCGGCTCGCTGCCTTTGAAGCTGAAACCGCGGCCGCTCGCATCGAGCTGTAACGAAGAAAGACCCAAATCGAGCAGCAGGCCATCAATTGTGCCAATGCCAAGCTCCATCAGGGTCTCCTTTATCGAGGTGAAATTTTCATGCACAAAGCGGACACGGCCTGCAAACCGGGCCAGCCGCTCCTGCGCCAGGGTCAGAGCCGCAGCATCCCAGTCAAACCCCACAACCTGACCGGTGGGGCCGCAGGTTTCAAGAATTCCTTCCGTATGGCCTCCCAACCCCAGGTTGCCGTCGACATACACACCTCCATCCTTCGGGGCCAGACAGGTGACCACTTCCTCGAGCATGACCGGGAGATGAGATGGCTGCATACCGGATCAGAACAGCCCCAATTCCTGAAGAACCTGTTCGAAATTCTGAAAATTCTCGGCGGTCGGTTTGTTCTCAGCCTCCCAGACTTCCTTGTCCCAGATTTCAAAATAGGTAATCATGCCGTTGGCTACGATTTCCTTCTTGATGCGGCAATCTTCCCGCAAGGTTGCAGGAAGCAGGATTCTCCCCTGCTTGTCCAGGGCGCATTCCTCGGCGCCGCCGATCATATACCGGATCAGCTTGACTGTTTCCGGACTTTTCTGGCCTTGCGCCAACAGGGCCGCCTCCAGCTCTTCCCATTGCGGCAGCGGGTAGGCCCGAATACAGTTGTGCCAGGGGATGACCATGAGCCGTTCATCGCCCTGACTGCGCAAGGACTCGCGAAACCGAGTCGCGATGTTCAGCCTGCCTTTCGCATCGAGGACATGCTCGGAGCGACTGCGGAAACGACAGACTGGATTTTTCACATTCCCTTCAACCACACGCAACTCCTTCTTGCTCCCCTATTACCCACTTTGCACCACTTTATGTTCTCTTATAGTGAAAAGAACGGAGCAGTGTCAAGGAAAAAACAAGTGGGGCCACTTATTCTCCCGCCTTGCCAAAGCGGCAGAAAATACCATATGTAGCTATTGAAAGAAATAATTAACACCATATAAAGTGGTGCCATAAGATATTCTGCGGATATCCCCCTTCCAAATATTTTTTTGTGGGGAAAGGTGGGATAAAATTTCACCACCCACCCTATTTTGCCCAGAAAAACCCACCCCTCCCGCCAAGACCATGACGCAATGCGCTTCCGCTCTTTATCTCGCTGATTTTTTGGTTTTTCCTTGCCTTTCCCCTGACTTTCATTTATGGTGCCTATTTTTTTCCCCAACCGGGGACGAACCCTTTTTCATGGGAAGTCAAAAAGTTATGGATCAAAGTAAAATCAGAAACGTCGCCATTATTGCCCACGTTGACCACGGGAAAACCACCCTGGTCGACCAACTGTTCCAGCAGAGCGGCATGTTCCGGGAAAATCAGGAAGTAGCCGAACGCCTCATGGACTCCATGGATCTGGAAAAGGAACGCGGCATCACCATCACCGCTAAAAATGGCTCGTATTGCTTCAAGGATTACTGGATCAACATCATCGATACCCCTGGACACGCCGATTTCGGTGGCCAGGTGGAGCGGGTCCTGCGCATGGCGGATGGCTGCCTTCTTCTGGTGGACGCCCAGGAAGGCCCCATGCCCCAGACCTATTTCGTCTTAAAAAAGGCGCTGGCCGCAGGGTTGCGCATCATCGTGGTGATCAACAAGATCGACAAGCCCGCAGCCCGCTGCGAGTGGGTGGTTGACCAGGTCTTCGATCTTTTTGTCAAACTTGAAGCCCCGGACCACCTTCTGGATTTCCCGGTGGTCTACGCCTCGGCCAAGCAGGGCTACGCCAAGCATCACCTCACCGATGAATCCACCGACATGGTGCCGATCTCCGAGCTGATCGCCACCCATGTGCCCCCGCCATCCGGAGACCCCAACGCGCCCTTGCAGATGCAGGTCAGCTCCCTGGACCATTCCCCCTATCTGGGACGCCTCGGCATCGGCAAGGTAACAAACGGCACCCTGAGCATCAACAAGCCCATTGCCGTGGTCAAACGGGACGGCAGCATCTCTCCGGCGCGACTCACCAAGATCTTCCGCTTTGAATCCGATAAAAAAGTGGTCACCGATACGGCCGGGGTTGGCGAGCTGGTTGCCGTGGCAGGCATGGACGATGTTACCGTCGGCGTGACCTTCACCGACGCGGACAACCCCATGCCCATGCCCCTGATCGAGATCGATCCGCCGACCATCTCGATGAATTTCATCCCCAACGACTCGCCTTTTGCCGGTTTGGAAGGGAAATTCGTCACCTCCCGTCATTTGGAGGACCGACTCCGAAAAGAGACCCTTGCCGACGTGGCTCTGAAGGTCGAACCCATGAAGGAAGGCGTCGGCTATGTTGTTGCCGGTCGGGGCGAGCTGCACCTTTCCATCCTCATTGAAAAGATGCGCCGCGAGGGTTTCGAGCTCCAGGTTACTCGGCCCCAGGTCATCATGAAAGAGGAAGGCGGCGTCACCCTCGAGCCTTACGAGGAACTGACCATTGACGTGGACGAGCAGTACGCCGGGGCGGTAATCGAACGGCTGGGGATGCTGAGAGGCCAGATGCAAGAGATGCACCAGGCAAACGGCATGAACCGGCTGGTCTACAAGATTCCCACCAGAGGGCTGCTCGGCTACCGCTCGGAATTCATGACCGCCACCAAGGGCTTGGGCATGATGAACTACGTTTTTGCCGAATATGGCCCCTATGCCGGAGACATCATCAACCGGGTCAACGGGGTGCTCATCAGCATGGATACATGCACCACCGTGGCCTACGCCCTTTTCAACCTGCAGGATCGCGGCCGATTGTTCCTCGGCCCGGGCAACAGGATCTATGCCGGTCAGATCATCGGTGAAAACGCCCGGAACCAGGACATGGTGGTCAACCCGGCCAAGGGCAAGAAGCTCACCAACATGCGCGCCTCCGGCTCCGATGAGAATGTGGTCCTCACCCCGCCGGTACAGATGAGCCTGGAAGACTGCATCGCCTATATCAATGATGATGAGCTGGTGGAAGTGACCCCCAAGACCATCCGCTTGCGGAAGAGATCGCTTAACATTAAATAAGAAGGGCGTTCGCTCCCTTTCTGATTTAGCGCCACAAAAAAGGCCATGTTGGATGTTGTCCGGCATGGCCTTTTTTGTGCGTCTTTCGCTGCCGGGATCAGGCAAATGTTTGCACAGCAGGATGGCTGGACCGCTCAAAAAAAATCCCATTCCGCCAAAGCAAATGGTATACAGGAGCGACGGAAAACAGCATGCAACGGAGATGGAAATGAAAAAGATATGCACGATGCTGGCGATGATGGCGCTGCTTCTTCTGACAAGCACCTTTATGCCCAATGACAGCCAGGCTCGCGTCGGAGGCGGAAGATCCTTTGGCAGCCGAAGTTCGCGCTCCTATTCTCCGCCCAGCCGTCCCTCTTCGACTCCAAGCCCTTCCCGTCAGCAACCGGGGGCACCGCAACCCGCTCCCAGCCCGCCCCCAGCCGGGGGTGGCTTCTTGCGCAGCATGGCCGGCGGAGTGGCAGGCGGGCTTCTGGGCGGCATGCTCTTCAACGCCCTCGGTTCTGGCGGCGGGTGGGGAAGCGGCGGAGGCAGCGGCCTGCTGGGTATTCTTCTGGTCGCAGGACTCGGCTACCTGATCTTTCGTTGGTTGCGGGGCAGAAACCAGAAACAACAGGATGGATTTCAGCCCGCCGATTATGGCCAGCAACACAATGCCGGACAGCTGTATCCCAGCGAAACAGACCTTGCGGCGGGCCTTGCCTCTATCAACCAGACAGACCCTGACTTTGCCGAAAATCGCTTCAATGACCAGGCAATGGATATTTTCTTCAAAATCCAAGGTGCCTGGATGCACCGTGATCTGACGCCAGTGGCCGGGCTTCTCTCGGAAGAAGTGCGGAAAATCCTTCAGGAAGACGTTGACCGCCTGCTGCGCGACAAACAGATCAATCGACTGGAAAACATCGCGGTCCGCACGGTGGAAATAACCGAGGCGTGGCAGGAGCCAGGGCAGGATTACATCACAGCCCGCATCCACGCCAACCTGCTCGATTACACGGTGAGCGACACCAACGACCACCTCGCCGGCAGCACCACCGAGCCCGTGAAATTCGAAGAGTTCTGGACCTTCACCCGGCCTGCGGGGAACAACCCCTGGAAGCTCTCCGCCATCCACCAGTCGTAGACTCCGCCCCATAATCTTTTCCCGGGGCGGCGCCACGACGGGTTTTTGCTACAGCACCACGGTCCGCTTGATGTACTTCACGACCTCCTCCGGGTCATCCATGACCTGAAAGTAGAGCAGATCGTCTTCGTTGATGTATTTTTCCGCCAGCAGCCGGTCCTTGATCCAGTCCACCAGACCGCCCCAGAAATCAGAGCCCACCAGAATAACAGGGAAACGCTTCACCCTCTTGGTCTGGATCAGGGTCAGCGACTCGAACAGCTCGTCCATGGTGCCAAAGCCTCCGGGCATTCCGATAAAGGCCATGGAATACTTGACAAACATCACCTTGCGCACAAAGAAATACTTGAAGCTCAGCGGCACATTGGTGAAGGGGTTGGGCTCCTGCTCAAAGGGCAGGTTGATATTGAGCCCGATGGACAGCCCTTCGGCAATGGCCGCACCTTTGTTGGCCGCAGCCATGATTCCAGGCCCGCCGCCGGTGATGATGCCGTAGCCGGCCGTGGCCAGATCAAGGGCGATCTGCTCGGCCAGCTTGTAGTAGCGGTCTTCCGGGCTGACCCGGGCTGAGCCAAAGATCGACACCGCAGGCCGACCGATATTGGCCAGGGTGTCAAAGCCCTCGACAAACTCGCTCAGAATCCGAAACAGCCGCCAGGAATCCCCCACCTGGAAATTATCCAAAGAATACTGCTGCCGCTCGTCAACAACCATCCCGGCCTTGGTCACTCGCATATCCTATCTCCTTTCCAGAGCTTACCCATCTACAACACATCTTGTAACTTTTCAGGAAAGAGCTGCCAGGGCCGCCTGCGCCGGGGCATACTCCGGGGAATACCGCAACACCTTTGCGTAGAGCTTTCTGGCCTTGCCCGGCTTATCCTGCTGCTCGAAGATTCTGCCCAGCAATAAAGCCGCCTCAGCCTGACGCGGATCAAGACGGAGGCACTCGGCCAGGGACTGCATGGCCCCTTCCTGATCCTGGGTTAAGGACTGCACCAGGCCAAAGCGATACCAATGAGCAGCCTTGCCCCCGTCCAGCTCAACCGCCTGCCCGCACAGGGCCAGGGCGATATCGTGGCCCTGCTTTTCCAGGGCATAGAGCCTGCCAAGCCTGCTCAGCGAACCGGCATCCCGAGGGTTGCCGCTCACCGCCCGCTGGTAGGCTTCAATGGCCAAACCATTCTCCCCCAAGGCCTCACAGGCCCGGCCAAGCCAGCGCGCCACCACCATGGGCTCGCCGCCCTGCTGGGGATTCTTTTTGATCAGCCCCTCGCAACGCTCCAAAACCTCGCGGGCCTCGACGTATCTTGCCTGCCGACAATAGAGCATGCCGAGATGCTGCAAGAGATCGGCATGCTTGCCGTTCACGGCCAGCGCCCGTTCCCAGAGCGCCAGGGCCTCTGGGGCCTGATTGTCGTCAAGACAGATAAAGCCCAGATTGAACAGGGCCATGAAATTTTTCGGATCAGCCCCAAGCGCCTTCACAAAACAAGCCCGGGCGGTCTTGAGCCGATTGAGCTGAATACTGGCAACCCCCATGCTGTTGAGGATGTTCACGTTGCCCGGCTCAAGGAGCAGACCTTGCCGGTATTCGCCCAGGGCCTTGACCAGATCGCCCTCATTATAATAGACATCCCCGCTGATATTGAGGCTGACCGCGTCAAAGACGGCCAACGAATCCGGGCCAAAAAATGTCGCGTGCTGCAAAGCCTTCCGGCAGTTCAGGGGCAAATCCGATTTTTTGAAATCATGATAGGGAAAGATGGCCACTCCCATGGAAAAGGAACTGCCGCCGATACCCTCCATCTTCTCACGAAAATCCTTGAGCCAGACGCGAGCCGCCTTGCCGTCGAGTCCATCGAGAAACAAAAACGCCTCCCGCTGATTGACCAGCACCAGCCCCTTCTCCTGACCAAGCAGAGTCCTCAGCCGTTTGGAAAAATGGTTGCTGACTGGCTCCTGATCCATGCGGAGCAAGACCAGAGAAAACCGGCTTTTGCCGCGATACAGGGCGCGCAATTTTCTAAGCGTCGATTCCGGGGTCTTGCGAAAGGGGTGGGATTCTATGTCTTGAGCAGTGACATGGCCGCAGAGGCTGAAAGGCCCCCGCAACCGGGCGGTGCGCAGGGCCTGCCAGGCCTGCTCCAGAAGCTGCTCCGGCGCGCCGCTCTCCTGGGGATCATGGGGCGTCACCGTGGTGATGCCGAGATGGGCGGTGACAAAATTCTCCCGCTTGAGCCGCAGGAGCAGCGATTCGCCCAACTGCCGGGCCTGCTCCATATCCACCCCATACCAGAGCAGGCCGAAGATCCCGGCGCCCAGGTGGTGCAGGTGCATGTCCTCGCCGATCATGGAGGCAAGACAGCTCCCGGCCCGCACGATGTAGCGCAGGCTTCGGTCCGCATCACGGGTGCGCGGGTACACCTCCAGCAGGGCAAGGGTGGACGGGGCCAAGGGCGCCACGGCTTCAGCCGCTTCCTGACCAAGGGCCTCAAGCTCCCCACGCAGATGGAAGCCGTTCACCAGCCCGGTGGCCGGATCCTGGCAGCTCTGCTTGAGCAGATAAAACTCCCTGGAGATGATATGGCTCTGCTCATCGAGCCAGACCGTCGGCATCCCATAAAGCTGGGACTCGCCGCCTTGAACCACCAGCAACCCGCAGAGCGTTTCCCCGCCCCAGATGGGCAGCAACAGTTCCTGCTGCTCTGTGTCGGTCACGGGCAGGTGGTTGTCGCGAATCTGCTTCAACCCGGCCTTCAGCTCCGCAGGCGGCTTGCCCTCATCTTCGCCCAGAGGTACCAGCCGGGCAGTGTCACAGGGGAAAAAATCAAAAGCCGTCTTGGTGAACAGGGTGGAAAAGCGACGAAGATCGGCAGGGTTCAGAGGCCCGGCCTCAAAAAGCAGAGGGATGGTCATTTGTTTTTAGCCTCGAAAACTTCTTTCAGACAGTTGGCCAGCAGTGGTACTTCCTTATCCGCCACGGTGCGCATATCAAGGAGCAGCCGGTCATCCTCGATGCGGCCGAGCACTGGCAGCGACAACTCCCGCAAGCCCTTTTCCAACTCGTTCACACTCCGGTCCAAGGGGGCAAGAGCCACCCCCCGGCTGGGCAGGGGCTGTTCCGGCAGCGAGCCGCCGCCCACCATGGAGGTAATATTCTTAAGCTCTACCTTGCACACCGGCCCAAGCGGTTTGCCAATCAACCGGCGCAGACGTTTCGCCCTCCGGTCGATGTCAGCCAACGGCATGGCCAGCATGGCCAGGGTGGGGATGGCGGCGATGGCCTTTTCCTCGCCAAAGTACAGCCGCAACACCGCCTCCAACCCGGCCAGGGTAAACTTGTCGATGCGCAGCGCCCGGTTCATGGGGTTGGCCTTGATCTGCGCAATGATCGCTTTCTTGCCCACAATCAGCCCGGCCTGGGGGCCTCCCAGCAGCTTGTCGCCGCTGAAGGTCACAACATCAACCCCGGCCCTCACCACCTCGCCCACTGTGGGCTCCTTGGCCAGACCGAAGCGGGAAAGATCCACCAGACAGCCGCTGCCCAGATCCTCCATGACCGGCAGGCTGTGCTTAGCGGCCAGCGCGACCAACTCCGTAAGCGGAACCTCGGAGGCAAAACCGATGATCCGGTAGTTGCTGGTGTGCACCTTGAGCAGCAGGGCGGTTTCTTCGGTAATGGCCCGTTCATAATCGCGGAGATGGGTGCGGTTGGTGGCGCCCACCTCCACCAGCTTGGCCCCGGTCCGGCTCATCACCTCGGGAATCCGGAAGGAGCCGCCGATCTCCACCAGCTGGCCCCTTGAGACGATGACCTCGCGGTCCTTGGCCAGGGTGTCCAGCACCAGCATCACTGCGGCGGCATTGTTGTTGACCACCAACGCGGCCTCACCCCCGGTCAGCTCGCAGAGGATATCCTCCACCAGGCTGTACCGGCTGCCCCGTTTGCCCGTGGCCAGATCAAGCTCCAGGTTGGAATAACGGCTGCCCACGGCCAGCAGGCTCTCCATGGCCGCCTCGGGCAGCAGGGAACGGCCGAGATTGGTATGCACCACCACGCCAGTGCCGTTGATCACGGTACGGAAATTGGGACGGAGCCTGGCGGTAAGGAGTTTGTGCAACCGGGGAAGCAGAGCACCCTGGGTCAGATCACCGGGCTTGATCGGTGCGCCCTTGAGGATCTCCTGCCGGAGGGATTCCAGCAGTTGGCGCACCGAGCTTTTCACCAGCGAAGCAGGCGCATCGGGAGGCGGGGCCAGCCAGCCTAAGAATTCATCAACCTTGGGAATAGCCCGAAGCAGGCGTTGGGTGGAAGCGGCCGGTTGTTGCCGGGCGGATTCAGGTTTTGTGGTCATTCACTCCCCAGTTCAGGCAGAAAACGGCGGTTTGAGATCAAGAAACCCATAACATACTGAAAGGACTTACCGTTTTTCAGAAAAACTGTCAAGGGGGAGGCGACATACTGGATCAAGTCCGGACACTCGACACCTTCCTCCGCCTAATCTGTGTGGCTTCAGCTACGAGCGAAGCGAATCGGCTGGAGGCCGTTTTGAACCTGCCAATATTCAGATCAATGCAGTAGCAACCTCTCGAAGCGCAGCCAGCAGCACCTCTCGATTCTGCGGCTTCCGGTTGACGAACATTGGACTCGGGTGTGGACACGTCATCAGTCGCAAATCTGGTCGAATTACGCGAAGTCGCGGCGCCACGCGTTGGGCCTTGCCCCCGACCAGAACGACAACTCGCAGCGGTCGAAGCATCTCAAGAAGCTGGAGCAGATACGGCCAGCCCTCTTCGATATCGGTCAAGTCCGCCGGTCGTATCCGACCACCAGAACCGACGTACCAAGGAACGATGTTCCAGCTTACAGTGCGATTCCGCGGCACGTCGGCCTGCGCATTCAACTCCAGCCAGTTCTTGGCCGACTCGTCTGGATTGTTGCGAGAGATGAACCCGCTCTGGACGGCTCCCGGACCTGGAGCTTCAAGCACAAACAGGCACTCAGCGGCTACACCGCCGTCGGCCGGATCGAAGTACGGAATGGCATCACCACACCTGCGTTCATGACGGATGCGGTCGACGAATACAGTGAGTTCGTTCACATGGGATTCATGCAGTCGTAAAAATCTCTCGGCGCGATGCCGCGAATCACCTAACGACTTTGGCTTGTCAATCATTGTCGAGCTCTCGTTCATGGTGTGATCAAGCAAAAATGGACAACTTAGGAGGCAACAATCGATCGTCACACTTCCCCCCTCAAAACTCCTCAATCCGTTTCCTGAACCAACGGAGCACCGCCTCCTTCTTCTCGGCGATGTCGATCTCGTAGATATCCTGCGGGAAAAGCAGCTGAGCCACCCCGGAGTCGAAGATCCGCTTCACCTCGTATTCGTCGTGGGAGACCTCCCGTTCGTAGATATAATTGAGGTACGAGCGGTTGGTGTGCACGATGAACTCCACGCGCATACCGCCCATGCGGGCAAAGAACTTGAACATCTGGGTCTTGGCGGAGCTGCCGATGCTGCCGCTGTGATGTCCGCCGCTGGAAAGGGTGTCGGTCACCTCCTCCAGGGTCATCAACGACCCGGCTCGGGTGGCGCTTTGGGTCAGGTGCTTCTGAAAGGCCTTGACCTCGGCCACCGAGTCCACCACGCCCATGAGGCCCAGCTCGTCATCCACCGCCACGGCGGGATTCTCCTCGCCCTTGCGCAGGAGCTTGAGCACCTTGGCCTCGGACTGTTTCTTGCGGATGGAGACATAGATCGGCACCTCGGCCCCGTTGGCCTGGAAGCGCCTCCGCTTGATCAGGGTGAGCTTCTGGTTGGCCTTTCTTGTTACGGCGCGGGCCTGCTCCCGGCTGATGACCTCCACCTTGGTGCAGGCAAAGGTGTCCGGGTCGTGGTCGCTCAGAAGGTAGACGATCTCCAGCTCGCCGATCCTGGTTTTTTTGCTCCAGACGTGCTCGTTCAAGAAATCAAGGAACTGGCCGAACTTGCCCTCCACCTCGGTTTCCCGCTCGCGCTGATCGATGGAAGCGGCAAGGTTCATGAGGATCAGCTTGCGCTTGGCCTCGAAGCGCGCCTTCTTGTGGTAGCGGTCGTCAAAGAGGATGAGCATGAGATCCACCGGGCTTTTGCAGGAATCGATCTCGTTGGTCATCTCGATGTAGGAGGCGTAGTTGGCCAGCACCTTCCCCTTGAGGTAGTTGATCACCCCGTCGGCGGTGCGGGAATAGGTGTTGACCCGCAGGATCACCTCCCGGGCGTTGCCCTCGATGCCGAACATGTTGCCCAGCAGCCGGTAGGCCCGCTCGTTGGCCAGCTTCCGCCGGACCGGGTCATTGATGATCGCCTGAATCCCGGCAAAGGAGCGGACATCAAGAAACTCGAAGATCTGGTTGCGCAGAATCCGGTAGCGGGTGGTCATGCCAGCCTCGGCCAGCCCCTTGGCAAAGAGCCGCGCCTCCGGGGAAAGCGGCGCCAGGGCCGGCGGCCTGTCGCCGGTGGCAAAAGGACCGAACCGGTCCAGCAGTGAAAAGATGTTCTCTTGCGTCATGAAGCTTTCTCCCCTTTCTCAAAACCGAAATCATCGACCTTGGCAACCCGCTTTTTTCCCACTCTACGAGCAGGAAAGCCACGGATCAAGAATTATATTCATCCACAAAGCCAGAGACTCTCCCCGCTTTCAAAAAAAACCTTGACGTGCTCCGGCGAATAAGTCAAATGTGTATTTAACTTATTCGCTGTATATTACCAGAAACCATATTGATACGGAACAACGGGAGGCTCTTTCTTTCCCCCTTGTTTTCCGAAAAAATCAGCCTCCCCCAGCAAAGAATACCGCCCATGAAAAAACGCATCCTTCTCTCCCTCCTTGGTCTGCTGCTGGTGATCGGTATCCTTGCCGGCGTCAAAGGTTTACAGATCTTCAAGATGATGGGCAAAAAAGAGAGCTTTACCCCCCCGCCCGAAACGGTAACCACCGCCCAGGCCCACCCGGACTCTTGGGATACCAGCCTGCCCGCCGTGGGTTCGCTGGAAGCGGTGCAAGGAGTAACTATCGCCGCTGAATTGCCCGGCAAGGTGGTACACATTGCCTTTACCCCAGGCACCCAGGTGCAGGCGGGCAGTATTCTGCTCCAGCAGGACACCTCTTCCGAGGAAGCACAGCTCCAGGCGGCTGAAGCCTCTGCGGCTCTGGCCAAGGTCAATTTCGAGCGCCTCCGCCAACTCATCGAGACAAACGCCGTTTCCCAGGCAGCTCTTGATGACGGCGAGGCGAAACACAAACAGGCGGTGGCCCAGACCCTCGAGATCCGTGCGGCCATAGCCAAAAAAACCATTCGCGCCCCATTCTCCGGTCGTCTCGGCATCCGTCTGGTCAATTTGGGCCAGATTCTCAAGGAAGGGGATCCCATAGTTTCCCTTCAAGCCATGGATCCTATTTTTGTTAATTTCATGCTGCCCCAGCAGGAGCTGTCCCGTATCCAGCCTGGATTTTCGGTGCGGATAACCTCCGACGCCCTGCCCGGCCAAACCGTGGCCGGCAAGATCACCGCCATCAACCCGCAGGCTGACAACGCCACCCGCAACGTCCGGGTACAGGCCACCGCAGCGAACAAGGAAGAGCGGTTGCACCCCGGCATGTTCGCTGCGGTGGCCGTGGTGCTGCCCGCGAAAAATCAGGTGCTGATCATCCCCGCTACCTCCGTGCTCCCAGCCCCCTACGGCGATTCGGTCTTTGTGGTTGAAGAGAAAACGAACGAAAAAACCGGCAAACCCGGCCAGGTAGTGCGCCAGCAGTTTGTCCGCCTGGGGGAAAAACGCGGCGACTTCGTCGCCATTGCCTCGGGTCTTGATGCGGGTGCCACCGTGGTCAGCTCCGGGGTGTTCAAACTGCGCAACGGCCAGGGAGTCCTGATAAACAACGCCCTGAACCCAAAGTTCAGCCTCAATCCCAAGCCGGATAACAGTTGATCCGCCGAGCCAAGATCCCATGAAATTTACCGACCTTTTCATCCGCCGCCCCGTGCTTGCTCTGGTGATCAGCCTGCTCATCATCATTGCCGGATTGCAGGCGATGCGCAGCCTCAATGTCCGCCAGTTCCCCAAGAGCGAAAACGCAGCGGTCACCGTGACCACCGTCTATGTCGGCGCCAATGCCGAACTGGTGCGGGGCTTCATCACCACCCCGCTGGAGCGGGTCATCGCCGCAGCCGACGGTATTGATTACATCCAATCCCAGAGCGCCCAGGGCCTCTCCACCATCACCGTCCGCCTCAAACTCAACTACGATGCAATCAAGGCCCTGTCAGAAATCAGCTCCAAGGTGGACCAGGTCCGCAATGATCTTCCGCCCGATGCCCAGGTGCCGGTGATCAACATCGAGTCGGCGGACAACCAGTTTGCCGCAGCCTATCTCAGTTTCACCTCCGATGTGCTGACCCAAAACGAAATCACCGATTATCTAACCAGGGTGGTGCAGCCCCGTCTTTCCGCCATCACCGGCGTGCAGCGCGCCGACATCCGCGGCGGCCGCACCTTTGCCATGCGCATTTGGCTCAAGCCCGAGCGCATGGCCGCCTACAACGTCAGCCCGGCCCAGGTCCGCAATGCCCTGGCCGCCAACAACTATCTGGCCGCCCTGGGCCAGACCAAGGGTTCGCTCATCCAGGTCAACCTCACCGCCAACACCGATCTGCGTTCGGTGGAGGAATTCAAGCGGCTGGTGATCCGGGAAGAAAACGGGGCCACCATCCATCTTGACGATGTGGGCGATGTGGTTTTGGGGGCCGAGGATTACGACAACGAGGTCCGTTTTTCCGGCCAAACCGCCACCTTCATGGGGATCTGGCCCCTGCCCAACGCCAACTCCCTGGATATGATCAAGCTGGTGCGCACGGAAATGGCATCCATTCAAAAGGATCTGCCCACCGGTCTCAAGGGGCGCATCGCCTACGACGCCACAGCCTATATCGACGATGCCATCCACGAGGTGACAAAAACCCTGGGCGACACCCTGCTCATCGTGATGGTGGTCATCTTTCTCTTTCTCGGCTCGTTCCGCTCGGTGCTGATCCCGGTGGTGGCCATTCCCCTGTCCCTCATCGGCGGCCTGTTCCTGATGCAGGTCTTCGGATTCAGTATCAATCTGCTCACCCTGCTGGCCATTGTCCTTTCCGTGGGGTTGGTGGTGGATGATGCCATCGTGGTGGTGGAAAACGTCGAACGCCACCTGGGGGAAGGAAAATCGCCCCTGGACGCAGCCCTACTCGGCGCCCGCGAACTGGTGGGGCCGATCATCGCCATGACCATCACCCTAGCTGCGGTCTACGCGCCCATCGGTTTTCAGGGCGGACTCACCGGCTCGCTCTTTCGGGAATTCGCCTTCACCCTGGCCGGGGCAGTGACCATCTCCGGCGTGGTAGCCCTGACCTTATCGCCGATGATGTCGGCCAAGCTGCTCAAGCCGGGGATTGAAGAGCATGGGTTGGCGGGCAGGATTGCCCGCGACTTTACCCGACTGCGCGCCGCCTATGGCCGCCGGCTGGACGCCACCCTTGCGGCCAGACCCGCAGTCTACACGGTGTGGATCGTCATCAGCCTGCTCAGCATCCCCATGTTCATCATGTCGGCAAAGGAATTGGCACCCAACGAGGATCAGGGAGTTATCTTCGGCGTAGTGGACGCGGCGGCCAACTCCACCCTGGACCAAACCAGCGGTTATGCCGCCGCAGCCAACAAGATTTTTCTCGCCATGCCGGAAACGGATTTCACCTTCCAGCTCACCCAGCCCACCTCCGGCTTCAGCGGCATGGTCACCAAGCCTTGGGCCCAGCGCAAACGCTCAGTATTCGAGATCATGCCCGAGGTACAAAAAAAATTACAGGCGCTGCCCGGTATCCGCATCTTCCCGGTATTGCGACCCTCGCTGCCCGGCGGCGGCCAGTTTCCGGTGGAATTCATCCTGGCCTCAACGGCGGAAACTCCGCAAATTCTGGAATTCGCCCAACAGCTTCAGCAGAAAGCCATGAAGAGCGGGATGTTTGCCTTTCCCCCGGTTATCGATGTGAAGATTGACCAGCCCCAATCGGAGTTCGTCATTGACCGCGAGAAGGTTGCGGATATAGGCCTCAGCCTGGAACAAGTGGGCGCGGACCTCGGGGCCATGGTGGGCGGCAACTTCGTCAACCGCTTCGACATCGCCGGTCGCAGCTACAAGGTCATCCCCCAGATTGCCCGGACCGACCGCCTCAACCCGGAGCAGCTAAGAAAGATTTACGTCACCGGGCCAAACGGCCAACTGGTGCCGCTTTCCACCGTCGCCACCATCAAGGATTCCACGGTCCCCCGTTCCCTGAATCGTTTCCAGCAGCTGAACGCGGTCAAAATCAGCGGCGTCTCGGTGCGCCCCCTGGACGAGGCCCTGCGCTATCTGGAAGACGAAGCGGCAAAGATTCTGCCCAAGGGATATGTGCTTGATTACACCGGAGAATCCCGCCAGCTACGCAGCGAAGGCAACAAGTTCCTGCCCGCCTTCGGCCTGGCCGTGGTCCTGATCTTTCTGGTCCTGGCCGCCCAGTTCAACAGCTTTCGCGATCCCTTTGTCATCCTGGCCGGTTCGGTGCCTCTTGCCATGTTCGGCGCCCTGATCTTCACCTTCCTCAAAATCCCCGACCCCAACACCCCCTTCTGGACCAAAGGCTGGACCACCACCCTCAACATCTATTCCCAGGTTGGGTTGGTGACCCTGGTCGGCTTAGTGGCCAAAAACGGCATCCTCATCGTCGAGTTCGCCAATAAGCTTCAGGAACAGGGGCATACCAAACTGGCCTCCATCCGGGAAGCTTCCATGACTCGGTTGCGCCCCATCCTCATGACCAGCACCGCCACGGTGGCCGGCCATTTCCCCCTAACTTTGGTCACCGGCGCCGGGGCAGCAGCCCGAAACTCCATCGGCTTGGTGCTGGTTGGCGGCATGACCATAGGCACCCTGTTCACCCTCTTCGTGGTGCCTTCCATCTACATGCTGGTGGCCCGCGACCATGGGCAGGACCGCCTGCCGGCGGCCAATTCCAGCGAAACGGAAACCGCCCTCCCATGAGTACGTCAGAGGTGTGGGCGGCTCTCGGCTCCGTGCCGGAGGAAGAAATGGCCCATGTGGTCACCCGGCTTTTCGCCCTGTACGAGGCCCGGATCCAACAGAACCCGGACGATCCGGAGGCGTTGCATTTTTTCAGCAACCTCAACCTCGCCATTACCCAAACCTGCCAATGCAACAGCAACAGACGGTAAACCACCGGAATCAGACGGCGTATGCCGTGATCAGCGCCGCAGTCCTCCTCTGCCTTGCCCCGGTTTGCCCAAGCGCGGCCCAGGACAACACGGTTGACGCGATGTGCCTGCTGGAAGGACACAATACCCTGCGCGCCAGCGTGGGCGTCCCGGAGCTGCACTGGTCCGACGCCCTTACCCGGCAAGCCGCCACCTGGGCCGAGGAACTCAAAAAAGTCGGCTGCGGCATGAAGCACAGCCATGTTGCAAAGATTGGGGAAAATCTCTACTGGGCCAGCCCCCTAAAAACAGGCAACAGAAGCAAGGGCAAAAGCATTTGGCGCTGGAGCCTGACCCAGCAGCCCATTAAGGAAGAAAACGTGGTCGCCGCTTGGGCCGTTGAGCAGCCTTGGTACTCCCAAGCCAACAACACCTGCGACGCGCCGCCCGGAAAAACCTGCGGCCATTACACCCAAATGGTCTGGGCTGACACCAAAGAAGTCGGCTGCGCCAAAGCCGTGTGCGACGACAATTCCCAGGTCTGGGTGTGCAACTATGCGCCCGCCGGAAATGTGGTCGGACAACGTCCCTACTGACAGCACCGCCCCATGCCGGGCAACCGGCAAAGTTTCCCGTCTCTTCGTGAACCCCTCGACAGCACCCCCCAATCCCGCTATGATGTGACCGAGACCAATTCTGCCGAGGGAGGACACGGCGCATGGACCAAGAACTCGCATCACTGCACACCATCGCCAACCGGGCCATCGCCTTTCTGGTGGACTACAGTTTTCAGGTGGTCGGGGCCATCATCATCCTCTTTGCCGGAGTCCTCCTTGGCAACTGGGTGGCAGTCGCCGTGGCCAGGCTCTGTGAAAAGCGGGGGGTTGATGTCACCCTGCGCCATTTCCTGTCTTCTTTTGCCAAAATCGTGGTGGTTGCCTTTGCGGTGATCATGGCCCTCAGTAAGTTCGGGATCACCATCGCCCCATTCATCGCGGCCATCGGCGCGGCGGCTTTCGGAGCCACCTATGCCCTCCAGGGTCCGCTTTCCAACTACGGAGCCGGACTGGCCATCATCCTGGGCCGCACCTTCGTGGTGGGCGATACGATCACCGTGGCCGGAGTCTTCGGCGTGGTGGAGGAAGTCACCCTGGCGCACACCATCCTGCTCACGGAAGACGGGGTAAAAATCACCGTGCCCAACAAGCACATTGTCGGGGAGATCCTGCAAAATTCCGGGGAGTACCGTATTGTGGAAAGTTCGGTGGGCATCAGCTACGACGCCGACCCTGCCAAGGCCATCTCCGTCATCACCCAAGCCCTATCGGGGTTTCCCCAAATAAAAAGCGGGCCTGCGCCGCAGATCGGCATTGATGATTTCCGGGATTCCTCGGTGGCCATCGGCTACCGCTACTGGACACCCACCCGGCAATACATCGAAACCATGCATGGTGTGAACCTGGCGGTTTTTAAGGAGCTTGGCCGGGCCGGGATCTCCATCCCATTCCCGCAGCGGGTGGTCACCATCAACAAGGATCAGATCCTTTCATGAGAACGGACAAACCATGGGACACCGCCACCCTGCTCAAGCTGGCGACCTATGCCTCCACCGCCACGGCGGTGGTGCTCATCGGGGTCAAATGCTTGGCCTGGTTCATGACCGGCTCCTTGAGTGTCATGGCCTCCTTGGTGGATTCGCTCATGGATGCGGCTGCCTCGCTGATCAACCTCTTTGCGGTGCGCTATTCGCTGAAGTCCGCAGACGAGGATCACCAGTTCGGACACGGCAAGGCGGAAGCCCTGGCCGGGCTCGGCCAAGCCTGCTTTATTGCCGGTTCGGCCATCTTTCTGCTTATGCAGGCCATCGAACGGCTGAACCACCCCCAACCCCTGCAAGCAATCAATGTCGGTCTCTGGGTCATGGTCTTCGCCATTGGCGCCACCCTGATGCTCCTGGCCTTTCAGGGGTATGTCATCAAGAAAACCAATTCTTCCGCCATCCGCGCCGACGCCCTCCATTACAAAACCGATCTGCTCACCAACACGGCCACCATCTTCGCCCTGTTTTTTGTCGCCTCGGGCTGGCCCCTGCTGGACCCGCTGGGGGCGCTGGCCATTGCCGGGTACATCCTTTACAGCGCCTGGCAGATCGGGCAAGAGGCCATGCAGGTTCTCATGGACCGGGAACTTCCGGAAGAAACCCGCCAGCGCATCTGCGATATTGTCCTGGCCCATGGGACCGTACTCGGCATCCACGATCTGCGCACTCGACAGTCCGGGCAGACCATGATCATCCAACTCCATCTTGATCTTGACCAGGATTTGCCCCTTGCCGAGGCACACCGGGTGGCAGATGAGGTGGAAGACGCCATCATGGCCATCTATCCCCAAGCCGATGTGATCATCCACCAGGACCCCCGCAATCCGGCCCGTTACCGCCGCAATCTTCAAGAATGCCAAGAGCTACCCGGAAATCCTCCGAATTGATCTGGCCCCCACCCGCATCCCCTGCCATGTCCTGTCTTTGCCGTTGACCTCCAAACCCACGCAGGGTACAAGAAGAAAATTCTCACCCGCACCACCCACAAAGGGGATCAGATTGAAGACAATCATACGACCCATGCTGGCCTATTGCCTGTCCCTGGCCGCAATCTTCGGTTTTTGGCATGGAGTCGGCCAGCCGCGCCCGATCCCGGAAGCGGAACTGGCGGCAGACCACACCCTGCAATGCGTGTCCTACGCACCCTTTGAAAAGGACCAATCCCCCTTTGATTTTGCCAAGGGCATGACCATTGCCCCCGCCCGGATCGACGCGGATCTGGCCATTCTCTCCCAACGTTTTTCCTGCATCCGCACCTATTCGGTGGCCGGGCTTGAGGCCTTGCCCGAGTATGCGGAGAAATACGGGATGCAGGTGCTGCTGGGCGCCTGGATAGGGGCAGACCCAAAGCTCAACCAGCAGGAACTGGAAAAGGTTGTCACGCTTGCCAGACTTCACCCGGCAAGCGTCCGGGCGGTGGTGGTCGGCAACGAAGCCCTGCTCCGCCGGGAGATCACCGGCCCGCAGCTCGCCGAATACATCCGCCAGGTCAAGGCTGCCCTGCCGGGGGTGAAGGTCACCTATGCCGATGTCTGGGAGTTCTGGCTCAAGCATCCGGAGGTGGCCCAGGCCACTGATTTTGTCATGATCCACATCCTGCCCTACTGGGAGGATAATCCGGTTGCCATCACCGCAGCCATGGCCCACATCAAAAAGATCCGGGAAGAGATCGGCGAGAAGATCCCGGGCAAGGAGATCGTCATCGGTGAAACCGGCTGGCCCTCCCAGGGGCGCATGCGGGAAGCCTCGCTGCCCAGCCTGGAAAATCAGGCCCGTTTTATCCGCGGCTTCGTTGCCCTGGCCGAGCAGGAGCATTGGCAATACAATCTGATCGAGGCCTTTGACCAGCCGTGGAAACGCATCAAGGAAGGGGCGGTGGGCGGCTACTGGGGGTTGTACAGCCCGGAGCGGGTCGACAAGCATATCCTTTCCGGGCCGGTATCCAACTTTCCCAACTGGCGGATGCTGTTTGCCCAATCCGGTGCGATTGCCCTGATGACCCTGCTCATTGCCCGCAGCAACCGCGACATGGGCACATCCCGCTGGCTGCGATTTTCCCCAGCCATGGCTGGCGGCGCAATCCTTATTGTGCTGCAAGGACATCAGTTTTCCATCATTTCCACCAACACCTATGAATACCTCTGGGCTGTTGTCGTTCTCTCGCTTACCGCCAGCGTCTATCTGCTGGCACTCAAAGCCATCGCTTCCGGTACGATGCCTACCCACCTCAGCCTGGATGCGTCCATGGATTTCCTGCGGGGAAAAATCCGCCTCAGCCCCGAAGCCGTGCACGGCGCGTTGCGGCTGGGGGTGGTGGCTTGCGCCCTGATCGCTGTCCTTGGCCTGGTACTGGACGCCCGTTACCGGAGTTTCAACAACTTCGGTTTTGCCATCCCCGCCCTTGCCTATGCCTGGTTTTCCCGCAGGTATAGCGGCCAACCGACCCAAGGCATGCTCGAACGTCTCTGCGCCCTGTTCTTTTCCGCAGGGGCGGTGGCTATCCTGATCAAGGAAACTCCGCTGAACTGGCAGGCCGATATCTGGGTGATCATCTGCCTGCTGCTGGCCTACCCCCTCTGGCAAGAAAGCCGGACCATCTCGCTGCGCCCCCTGCTGCCTTTTGGCCTTCTGGTGCTTGGCGCCTTTGGTGGTTTTGCCGCCCTGCGCCACGGTATCTTTATCTCGGAAAGACTGGTGGGGGTGTGCGCGGATACGCCGGACAAGGGTGTCTGCCTGGTCCGCTCGATGATCGGTCGGTTGATGTACAATCAGGTCTTTGCCTGGACAAGCGTTGCCCTTGCCGGACTTGCAGTCTGGCGCAACTCGGTGTGCTTGTGCGGACTGGCCCTGGTTGCGAGCCTGGCAGGGTTAGCCTTTTACAATGTCAATCTGGCGGCCCTGGCCTTTGTGCTGGCCGGACTCACCCTGGTCCACCGGAAAAACACCCAAGAATTTTCCCCATGACTGACACCCAGGGCAAAGATATTCTTGAGGAAGGCCTGGCCGCCATGTCCATCCCCCTCGACAGCCAGGCCCAAGCACGGCTTGTGAGGTACTGCGGGGAGCTGCTCCGCTGGAGCGCCAAGATCAATCTGGTGGCCAAGGCGGAGCTACGCGAAATCTGGGAGACCCACTTCCTCGACTCCCTAACCCTGCTCCGGGTTCTCCCGCCGCCGGGAAGCCCACAACCGCCGCTTCTCGACATCGGCACAGGGGCAGGATTTCCCGGCCTGGCCCTCAAGGCGGCCCGGCCGGAACTGCCGGTGATCCTGGTGGAACCCCGCCTGAAACGGGTTTCTTTCTTACGCCATGTGATCCGGACCCTGGGCTTGAAAGACATCGAGGTGCTCTGCGGTCATCTGGAAAAAAATTCCGCCCAGGTGGATGGCCAAATCCTTTCCGTGTCCATCATCACCAGCCGCGCCTTCACCAACATCGGTGAGTTTCTCCTGCACACCGGTGCGGTCAACCCGGTTGGCGGCCAGGTCATCTGCATGAAAGGCCCCCGGGCCGAAGAAGAACTCGCCGCCTGGCGGCTTGCCCAGCCAGACAGCCCCTACCGGTTGCAAGAGATCGTCGCGCTGACCCTGCCCTTTTCCGGCAAAATCCGCAACCTTGTCATCTTCAACAAAGAAGGCGCCTAAACACCATGCCCACCGCCAAGACCCCTGCCATCATGTTCCAGGGTACCTGCTCCAACGCGGGCAAATCCGTGCTCACCGCCGCCCTGTGCCGCATCCTCTTGCAGGATGGGCTGCGGGTTGCCCCGTTCAAGGCTCAGAACATGTCCCTGAACTCCTTTGTCACCCGAGAGGGCGGCGAGATGGGCCGCGCCCAGGTGGTGCAGGCCCAGGCCGCCCTCCTGGACCCGGACGTGCGCATGAACCCGGTCCTGCTCAAGCCCTCAAGCGACACGGGCAGCCAGGTTATTCTCTTGGGCAAGCCGGTGGGCAACATGACGGTGAACGACTATCTGGCCTACAAGCCCCAGGCCTTTGTGGCAGTGCAAGAGGCTTACGATTCACTGGCCAACGAATATGAGGTCATGGTCTTGGAAGGGGCTGGCAGCCCTGCCGAGGTGAACCTCAAATCCCATGACATCGTCAACATGCCCATGGCCCGGTATGCCGAAGCCAAGGTTCTGCTGGTGGGGGATATCGACCGGGGCGGGGTGTTCGCCTCCTTTGTCGGCACCATGGAAATTCTGGACGACTGGGAGCGGGAGTTGATCGCAGGCTTCGTGGTGAACCGATTCCGGGGACAGAAATCGCTGCTTGCCGAGGCGCTGGATTACATGGAAAAAAGAACCGGCAAACCAGTGCTGGGGGTGGTGGATTACCTCTCCAACCTGGGGTTGCCCGAAGAGGATTCGGTGAACTTCAAGGCCGGACTGTTCAGCCCGCATCGGCCAACGGGTGAGCATGTCACCGTGGCGCTCATCGACCTGCCGCACATCTCGAACTTCACCGACTTCGAGCCGTTTCTGGCCGAGCCGGACCTCTTTGTCAAAATCGCCAGGACCCCGGCTGATATCGCGGACGCCGACGGTGTGATTCTGCCGGGCAGCAAGAACGTGATCAGTGACCTCAAGTGGCTGTTCAACTCCGGCCTGGCCAAGGCCCTGAAAGAATACAGCCAAAAAGGAAGGGAAATCATCGGCATCTGCGGCGGCTTTCAGATGCTGGGGCACAGCATCGACGACCCCTACCACATCGAGTCTGCCGGAGAAGCCCTGACCGGCCTCGGGTTGCTCGACCTTTCCACGGTGCTGGAAAAAGACAAAACCCTGACCCGGCAGTCCGGCAGCCATCTCGCCTCGGGCCTTGGGGTGCATGGCTATGAGATCCACCACGGCCAGAGCCGAGCGACAGAAACCTGCGACATCCTCACCTTCAGCAACGGAGAAAGCGGCGGAGTGGGCAACCAAAGCCAAACCATCTGGGGTACCTATCTGCACGGCATCTTTGACGCGGACCCCTTCCGGCGCTGGTTCATCGACCGGTTGCGGGAAAGACGGGGGCTTTCCCCGCTTAGCCGGGTCCAGGCTGCTTATGACCTGGAACCGGCCTTTGACCGGCTGGCCGAGGCGGTGCGCAGCCAGATCGACATGCAAGCCATCTACCGGTTGCTTAAAAAATGATCGGGCTCGAATACCAAATCCTGATCGCCATTCTTCTGGATCAGCTGCTCGGCGACCCACGCTGGCTGCCGCATCCGGTGCGGATCATCGGCGCGGCCTGCGTGGGCTGCGAGCGGCTCACCCGCGCCGTTTTGCCATCCTTTGCGGCGGGCATCTGCTCCGTCGCCCTGGGCCTAGCGCTTACCGGGGCAACGATCTGGGGCCTGCTTGCTGGCGCAACCCTTCTCCATCCCTGGCTGGGTCTGGCGATGTCCATTCTCCTCCTCTACACCACCATCGCAGCCCGGGATCTGGTACGCCACAGCACCGAGGTCTACTTGGCTTTACAAGAAGGAAATCTCCCGGAGGCCCGCAAACGGGTAGGCATGATCGTCGGCCGGGACACGGCCGATCTGGACGAAAGTGGAGTGGCAAGAGCGACCGTGGAATCGGTGGCCGAATCCATGGTGGACGGGGTGACCGCCCCGCTTTTCTTCGCCCTGCTGGGAGGCCCCATGGGGGCAATGCTCTACAAGGCGATCAACACCATGGACTCCATGTTCGGCTACAAAAACGAGCAATATCTGACCTTCGGCTGGGCTGCTGCCCGGCTGGATGACCTGGCCAACTTTGTCCCCGCCCGCCTCACCTCCCTGATGATTCCAGCCGCCTCCTTTCCGCTCGGTCTCGATCCGAAACGCTCCCTGATGACTCTGCTCCGCGATCGTTTTGCCCATGCCAGCCCCAATTCCGGCCACAGCGAAGCGGCGGTGGCCGGGGCCCTGGGCGTGCAACTGGGCGGCCCGAACAGCTACTTCGGCACGGTAGTGAATAAACCCACTATCGGCGATGCCACCCGCCCCCTGGAACCCAGAGACATCCTCCGTGCCAACCGCCTGATGCTGCTTTCCTCCACCTTGACCTTAATGGTCTGTATCGCCCTGCGCAGGCACATCCTTGCTTTTCTTGCCACCATCCTTCCCTGAAATATCCTCTTTAGCCCAATCCTCCCCTGAGGCCAAAGATATATTTCTAGATTTTTCCTGTTCCGCTAGATACCATTGAAAAAAAGTCTTTCTTCCGGCAGGGACTCTCCTTTCCCCACAACATGGACCATGGCATGACAGGTATACCAAAAAAATCTTTTTTTCCCCGACAGGTGAACCTTGCCACCCTTGTCCTCGGGTTTCTCCTTGTTTTCAGCTTCGCTCCCCTGATGGCCTTTTCATTCTTCACCCTGGAAGGGGTTGTCTCCCAGTTGAACACCATTGAAGAAAACGAAGAGCTCCACTTCATGAAGGACGAACTCCTTCAGCTTGATACACGCATTGATCATTACCGGCAGATGATCGATTTCGTCTCGCAGCTTCCCGCGGTCATGGAGATTCTGGACCACGGAAAAAGCAGAGCCGGCAGCATCGACAGGGAGACCGCCTTGCTCCGCTATACCGGCGTGCTAAACAGGGCCTTTGCCAAAAACAGCGACGTGGTGAACATCCATGTCCTTGATCGGGATTCGACCATTCAATTTTCCCTCTCCAAAATAGCGGGCTCCACGAAATACCGACAGAACCAAAACCCAAAACTCACCGTGGATCCGGAAGCAATCAAAAAAATTCTTGCCATGCAGGACAAAGGATTTCTCCTCATCCCGTTGCAAGAATACCAGCATGGCGAGGAGCACCCACCGCTCCACCAGCTACAGATTCGGCTTTTCACTCCGATCCGTGCCGAGGACGCAACGATCGGGACCTATATTGCCGACATCGACATGGGAGAGCTCACCCAGCTTTTCCCAGAGATGCTCTGGGTCTTGAATGATGGTAGCTATCTGTCGGAAGCGAAAGGCAATACCCCCGCCTTTCAGGATTTCCCGGGACTCAAACAGATTTTTGACTCGAAAAAAACCGCCATCTGGGACATTGCCGACCAAAAAATGGCCTGGATCCCTTTCCTTGTCGGGCAAAACAACACCATTTCCCTGTGGGCAGGGAAAAAGGTCGATCTTGCTTCGGTACAGACAGCCCGCAAAAAGATCCTGTTCACCGTCCTGGTGACCCTTGCTCTGCTTCTCACCCTGTCGCTGCTCCTCTCCTTCTTTTTTTCGAAATATGTCCGGCGACTTTCCGGCCAGTTCCTTGCCTGCCTGGAAGAATCCCTTCTCCAGCAAAGACAGAGCATGTTCAACAAAAACTCGCAAATTATGGAAATCTCCACTTTTTCAGACAAGATGGACTCCCTCCTGGCCCGATACGCCGCCATGGAACAGGAACGCCAGATTTCCCAGCGGAAACTTGAAGAAAGCGAGGATATCTTTCGGGTTGTTTTCAACTCAGTGCAGAGCGCCGTGATTCTCATCGACGACCAGGACACGGTCCGGTTCTTCAATCCGGCGGCAGAACACATCTTCGGCTATACCAGCGAGGAGATTCTTGGCGAAAAACTCCACCGGCTGGTGGTCGTCGAAGAAATGAAACAAGCAGCGCATGACGGGTTGGCAGCGTTCTGGCAGACGGGACAGGGGCCAATCATTAACAAGTCGCAGGAACTCCTTGCCAGAAGAAAAGATGGCCGAATCTTTCCCGCCGAAGTTTTTGTCGCCCGGGTGAAAAAGGACGATGCCTATTGGGCGGTCGGCGCGGTCCTCGATATCACCGACCGCAAGGTCAAAGAAGAAAAACTGGTGATGCTGGCCACAATGGATGGCCTTACCGGGGTGTTCAACCGGCGGCATTTTCTATTTCTGGCGGAGCAGGAGGTTGCCAGGAGTAAACGGTACAATAAGGATCTTTTCTTCCTGATGTTTGACCTTGATCATTTCAAGGAGATCAACGACACCTTCGGCCATGAAACAGGAGATCAGGTTTTGCAGGATTTTGCCTCTATCTGCACCGCAGGGTTACGGAAGGCTGACATCTTCGGACGGATGGGAGGAGAGGAATTTGCCGCCTTGGTGGTGGAAGCACATGAAGAAGAGGCTCTCGCCGTGGCCGAGCGGATTCGAAAAAACTTTGCCGCAAAACACATTATCAGGGACGATACGGAAAAACATCCCAGCGTCAGCATCGGGGTCAGCCGGCTGGACCCCAAAACGGGGAGTCTGGAAGCCGCTTATGCCCTTGCGGACAAGGCCCTTTACGAAGCAAAATCCGAAGGCCGCAGCAGGGTAGTTATGGCCATAAGGTGATCATCTGGCTGGGGAGAATTGGGCCAAAATCCCTACTTCACCCCATAATTGGCAAGGGCTTCCAGATAGGGTCCGAACAGATCATTATAATCGTTCATCCCCCGTTTCAGAATGATGGAAAAATGACTGGCGTCGCTGTCGTTCACCACCAGATTCGCGCTGTTTGCCAACGCTTCTAAATCATACAGAGTTCGGAATTCCGGGCCTACAATGATATAATAGATATAACGCCTGCGGGACATGGCCATTTCCCGCAGGTACCGGTGAACAGTGGAGCCATCCAGGTCTCCCCCTTCAAATCTGCTGTGCAGAACCACCGCCTCAAAATTCATAAACTGCATCTTGTCGATGGCCTCTTCCGCGGATTGGACATAGGTCGGCTGATATCCTATCTCGCCAAAGGCCATGGTCACCTGGGTGGTTATCTCCTCGTCCCCGATCATGATCAAGGCGTGGGGCACATTTTCAACGACTTCCTTTTCACTGTATACTCCGCTGGACAACCAGCCAAGATCGGGCGGCTTGGGCGCGGCAGGCGGCAGTCGCACCGGCGCGGGTCTCTTCTGGGCCGCCGCCACAATTCCCGCCGCAGCCTGGTCTTCATTGCCGGTGTGCTCGGCATACAGCACATCCTTCAGGGCGCTCGCCGCCTGACCGGCCACCGAACCGTCAGCATTCAGCTCGATGGGCTGTTTGCATTTCGGGCAACCGATCTTCAGGGTTCTGCCCACGGACAACGAGGCAAGAGCGGTTTTGATTTTTTCAAGCTGGGCGTCACTCAGCATGAGGGTCTGCTGACAATGGGGACACTGGGCAAGCATGGTTTCCTCCGATAGTAAGCTATCAGCTTAAAGCTGTAAGCTGATAGCTGTAGGCTGCAAAAGGCTTCTAAAAACCCGAGCGCCGCTTCTCTTCCTTCTTCTCATCCATGGCCAGACCGGTGATCCCGGTGGTGGATTCACCCCGGGCCGCCTTGATGCTGTCCAAACCACGGTTGACCGCGGTTTTCCGGGTGCAGTAGCTGGCAGCGGTCTCTTCGGTTATCAGGCCGTCCTCGTACAGCTCAAGGATATGCTGGTCAAAGGTTTGCCAGCCGAGGGCCTTGGCGTCGGCAATAACATCATAGAAGGTCTTGTCCTCCGTTTCCCCGGTCATGATCAGCTCCCGCACCCGCAGGCTCATGCCCATGATCTCGAAGGCCGCCACTCGGCCCCCGCCCACCTTGGGCAAAAGCCGCTGGCAGACGACCCAACGGATGGTGTCCACCAGCCGATTGCGCACCTGGGCCTGTTCCTCCTGCTCGAACATGCCAAGTATCCGGTTGATGGTCTGGCCCGCATCCACGGTGTGCAGGGTGGAGAGCACCAGATGCCCGGTTTCCGCTGCGGACAGCCCGATCTCCATGGTCTCGCGGTCGCGCATCTCGCCCACCAGAATAACCTTGGGCGCCTGCCGCAGGGCCGCCCGCAGGCCGGAGGCAAAGGAGTCAAAATCATTGCCCAACTCCCGCTGATTGAAGGTCGCCATCTTGTGCTGATGCACATACTCGATGGGATCTTCCAGGGTGACGATGTGCACCGGCTTCTCATCGTTGATCTTGTCCAGCAACGCGGCCAGACTGGTCGATTTACCGGAACCGGTGGCGCCGGTGACGAGAATGATGCCGTTGCGCTCCTCGGCCATGTTGTAAAAAAGCTTGGGCAGGTTGAGCTGGATGATGGTCGGGATCTTCATCTCCAGCTTCCGCAGCACCGTGGAAAGATTGGTCTTTTGCGAAAAAACATTCACCCGGAACCGGGCCTTTTGCCCCAGCCAGTAGGAGAGATCGCAGGAGCCGTGCTTGACCAAATCATCAAGCAGCCGCTTGTTGCCGCCGATGAGGTTGAGGGCGAAGACCTCAGCCTGAAACGGTGAGAGAGCTTCCACCGGCGGCTCCACCACCACCGGCACCAGCTGTCCCGAGGTCTCCACCTGCAGGGGCTTGCCCACCGTGATGTTGAGGTCGGAAACATTGCCATAGGTTTCCAACATGCTGGTGATCCAGTAATCTATTTCCGTCTGTTTCATGGGTGTCCCCTCTCCAACATCTTCCGTCGCCTGCTTAGCCCGATGCCCTGCTAGGATTGTATAAGAAGGGGCCGGATTCTGACAACTATTTCTTTTTCACCAGAAAATACAACACACCGGGATGTTTCATGTTGCCCGCCGCCACCTCGGCATAAGCTCCCGCACCCCAGAACAGGTCCAGCCGCCCAGGACCGGTGATGGCGGAACCGGAATCCTGGTTCACCACGAAACGAGCCAAGGGTTCCCAACCGACGATCTCCCCGGCTGCATTGACTCTTGGCTTGCGCGTTTTCAAAAAAGCAAGACCCCCCGGCGGAAAGCAGTCCTGGTCCAAGGCCACAGACCGACCCGGGGTAAGGGATTCGCCCAGGCAACCCATAGGGCCGACTGCGGTATCATCCCCCCACCGGAAAAAGACAAAGGAATCGTTATAATGCAGGACAGCCTCCTGCTCCTCGGGGTGTTCCTTGAGATAGCGAACGATCTTCGGCATGGTCGCCTCTTCCCGGCGCATGACGCCTTTTTCCACCAGCAATCGCCCGATGCTGCGGTACTCCTGCCCGTTTTTCGCGGCGAACTGCACCCGCCGCAGCGAACCATCCGCAAGCTGTAACTGGCCGGACCCTTGCACATGAAGGATAAAAGCATCCACTGGATCAGCGAGATAGACCAACTCCTGCCCGGTCAACAGCTGGCCTTTCTCGATCTCGGCCCGGGTGGGATAGGGGACCAGGCTGCCGTTTTCCATCCTGCCTGTTTTCTTCTCCCTCCCTTTCCCGCCAGGAAGCGAAACCAGATCCGGGGGCTTGCGGTATAATGGGTAGCGATAGGTGGCTGTTCTCGTCAGGCTGGCCTTGAAAAACGGCTCGAAATACCCGGTGAGAAACATCCGCTGACCCGCGCCACTGCCCCTTGCCTGGCACAGGGTGAACTGTTTTTTTAGAGTTGCGGTCAGGGTCTGGGATGAGGGTTTCTCCTCAATGATCCGTTTGAAGGCAAGCAGGGATTCGATGAGCCAGCTAACAGGATACTCCTGCCCGCAGAGGACAAACCCCTTTTCTGCGGGAAGCTGCTTAAGATAATGCACGCTCCGGTCAATGGCCGGGGCCAAGGAGTCATACCCCAGGTCATCTTCGAGCAATGGCATATCCGCCTCGAGGGGCGCGGTGGCAGCCTGTTCGCATTGGGCAGCCACCGGCCCAGGCAAGGCTGTGACCAACCCGCATCCCAGGATAATCAGGCCGAAAAAAATCCGTATTGTTTCCGCCAAGGTCCGCATCCGCTCCGCGCCTCCTCATGGTGTCTGAACGCGTAGAACCTTAACAGAAAATCTCCCGAAATGCACCGGGCGAAACACAATTCAAGAGACCCATTTCCCTGCCCAGTCCGGTCTTTTGCAAGTGCGGACCGACCCCCATGATGGCTAAAGAATGCAACTGTCCAGCAGCGCCGCTTCGCTGCTGCCACAGGTGCGCGAAGAGGCCTGCGAAGTGTGCTCTCGCACATGAGCAGGCCGATGACAGCTAAGCGAGCACAGCGAGACTGCGAAGCAGATGTGGTGGTGCTGGATAGTTATAAAAAAAATGTGGCAATTGTCGCGGACACTCGTTATATATTCCTACCCACTTAGGTATATATCCCTATATCCCCGGCCTTAGAAAATTTCGGAGGTACTAATGAGCGACGATAAAAAAATTGAAAGCATGATGCAGGAAAAACGCCTTTTTGCCCCGCCAGCCGCGGGACAAAAACAGGCCCATGTGAAGAGCATGGCCGAGTACGAAGCCCTGTACCAGCGCTCCATGACGGACCCGGAAGGCTTCTGGGGTGATCGCGCCAAGGAGTTGCTTACCTGGGAAAAACCGTGGACCAAGGTGCTTGAGGCGGACATGCACAAGCCTGAAATTAAATGGTTCCAGGGCGGCAGGCTGAATGTCTCCTACAACTGTCTGGATCGCCATCTTACCAACGGCCGCCGCAACAAGGCCGCCATCATCTTCCAGGGCGAACCCGAGGAAGATGTCCGGGTCTACACCTACCAGATGCTGCACACCGAGGTCTGCCGCTTCGCCAACGTGCTCAAGAAAATGGGCGTCAAAAAAGGCGACCGGGTTGCCGTGTATCTGCCCATGATTCCCGAACTTTCCATCACCCTGCTGGCCTGCACCCGGATCGGCGCCATCCACAGCGTGGTGTTCGCAGGTTTCTCCGCCCAGAGCCTCAAGAGCCGCATCCAGGACTGCGAGGCCAAGGTGCTGGTCACCGCCGACGCCGTTCTCCGGGCCGGCAAGACCATCCCCCTGAAGCCCGCTGCCGACGATGCCCTCCAGGGTTGCGATTCGGTCAAAAACTGCATCGTGGTCAAACGGGCAGGCAACGAAGTTGCCATGCAGGATGGCCGTGATTTCTGGTGGCATACGGAAATGGGTGCCGAAGGCATCTCCGGCCACTGCGCCCCGGAAAGCATGGAGGCGGAGGACAATCTCTTCATCCTCTACACCTCCGGCTCCACCGGCAAACCCAAGGGCGTGGTCCATACGACCGGCGGCTATCTGACCTACGTGGCGCACACCACCCAGTGGGTCTTCGACATGAAAGACGACGATGTGCATTGGTGTACCGCCGATATCGGCTGGATCACCGGCCACAGCTACATCCTCTACGGGCCGCTGGCCCTGGGCGCCACCACCCTGATGTTCGAAGGGGTACCTTCCTGGCCCGCCCCAGACCGTTTCTGGCATATCTGCGAGAAATTCCGGGTCAACATCTTCTACACCGCGCCCACTGTTATCCGCGCCCTGATGCGCGAAGGCTCCAAGTGGACGGAAAAATACGACCTCTCCTCCCTGCGCGTCCTCGGTTCGGTGGGTGAGCCCATCAATCCGGAAGCGTGGATGTGGTACCACGAGCACATCGGCAAGAGCAAGCTGCCCATTGTCGATACCTGGTGGCAGACCGAGACCGGCGGCATCATGATCTCCGGCCTGCCCTTTGCCACGCCCCTCAAGCCCGGCTCTGCCACCCGGCCCCTGCCCGGCATCGACGCGGCCATCCTCCGCGAGGACGGCACCGAGGCGGCGCCCAACGAAGGCGGTCATCTGGTGATCCGCAAACCGTGGCCCGGCATGCTCCGCGGCGTATACCGCGATCCAGGCCGCTACAAAAAGACCTACTTCACCCGTTACGAGGGCATCTACGATCCGGAAGACGGGGCAAGAAAGGATGAGGACGGCTACTTCTGGGTCATGGGCCGCTTGGACGACGTAATCAATGTCTCCGGTCACCGCTTGGGCACCGCCGAGATCGAATCCGCTCTGGTGGCGCACCCGCAGGTGGCCGAAGCTGCGGTGGTCGGCGCGCCCCACGAGATCAAAGGCCAGACCATCTACGCCTATGTCTCCTTGAAGTCCGGGATCGAACCTTCCGACGAACTGCGCGCCGCCCTGCGCACCCATGTGCGTAAAGAGATCGGACCCATCGCCACTCCGGAGTTCATCCAGTTTGCCGACGGGCTGCCCAAAACCAGAAGCGGCAAGATCATGCGGAGAATCCTGCGCAAGATCTCAGCCGGTGAGACCGAGGCCCATGATTTCGGCGACATCTCCACCCTGGCCGATCCTTCCGTAGTTTCCACCCTGGTGGACGGCAGCAAGGATTTCGTCAAGTAAGCGATTCCCTTCATAACATCACAAAAAAAGGAGCCGGGGAAACCCGGCTCCTTTTTTTGTTGGTGCTTCCCGCTCCTTTTCAGGTATTTTGACCGGGCAAACTCACGTCTCTCCCAAAACCATTGCACATAAGGCGCGCATCCATGGATTCCATCGAGCTGTTGATTGCCACCCTCTCCGGCTGGGTTTGGGGGGCCGCCCATGCTCGCCCTGCTGGTGGGGAATCGGCCTGTACCTGACCATAATCCTGCGCGGCATGCAGTTTCGCGCCCTGCCCCACGCCCTGCGCCTGATCTGGCACAAAGAGCACGCCGACGACGGCGACATCAGCCATTTTGCCGCGCTGATGACCGCGCTCGCCGTCACGGTGGGGATCGGCAACATTGTCGGGGTTGCGACCGCCATCAGCGTAGGCGGGTCGGGGGCGGTGTTCTGGATGTGGATGCCCGGGTTGGTCGGCATGGCCACCAAATACGCGGAAGCGGTACTGGCCGTGAAGTCCCGGGAAAAAGGCGAACACGGCATGCGCGGCGGCCCCATGCCTTGACGCTGATTTTCACCCATGCCTTTACTCCTGCCGCAGCCAGGGGAAAAGGCCATCGAATATCTGACAGGCCGCCGCGCCATTGCCCCCTATCGGGTGGTCTTTGTCGCGGTGGTGATTGTGGGGGCGATGATGAAACTGGAATTCGTCTGGAATTTTTCCGACCTGATGAACGGAATGATGGCCATCCCCAACATTGTCGGCTTGTTGCTGCTCTCCCAGGTGGTCAAGGCGGAAACCGAGCGGTATTTTAAGCGATAGGGCGGGGACAACAGGGAGCGGAGGGACAACCCCCGCTACTCCTTCATTTTTTCCGCCAGTTCAGCGACGACCATGGCGTAGCGGTTGGAGTTGTTCCACTTGGTGATGGCCTGGAAGTTCGGGTACCCGGCCACGTACCGCATGGTGCCGTTGCGCAGCTCAAGGCCGACAATGGTGAGATCCTTGTCTTCCGGAGATTGCGGCAGGTCAACATCCTGAATCTTCTTTACCTCCGCGCGGGAAACAAAACCTTTCCGCCCTTGGGCATAGGCCTTTTCCAGCTTATTCCCCTTCAACTTCTTGCCGATTTCTTGGTAGATCGGAGCATTGAAGGTCCAGCCGAACCTGTGGAGATAATTGGCAATACTGGCCAGGACATCGGGCACCGATTCCCAGACATCGCGGCGGCCGTCCCCGTCAAAATCCACGGCATAGAGGCGGAAACTTGAGGGGATGAATTGGGTCTGACCAAAGGCCCCGCCGTAGGAGCCGGTGATCGTCAGCGGATCAACCCCGTTTTCCCGGCAGAGCAGGAGGTATTCGATCAACTGCTCCCGATAGAATTTACTCCGGCGAGGATAGGCGTCAAACATGGTGTTAAGGGTCTGAAAGATGCTGAAGGCCCCTTTATGCGTGCCAAACTGGGTTTCGATCCCCCAGATGGCCACGACAACCTCCCGCTCGACCCCCAGCTCGTTTTCAATTCGGTCCAGAACCTCGCGGTGCTCGCAGAGAAGCCGCTTGCCCTGCTCAATCATCTGCGGGGTAATAAACCGGGGAGCGTAAGCGAAATAGGGCTTGGCCTCCCACTGGGTGTCCATGAGCTCCAGCACCCGTTTCTTGATGGTGAGCCCGACAAAAAGGTGGTCCAGTTCTTCCTGGCTGAAACCGTGCCGCGACACCAGTTCCTGGAACAACTCCTGATAGCGCGGGCTGGTAAGATCAATAGCCTGTCCTTCCTCAGCCCGCACGGCGGGTGGCGGCGATGGCTCGGCAGGCGGCGTCGGTTTGGCGGCCAACGGCGGCTCTCCAGCACCGGGACCGGTTCCGACCAGACTCGGCGGACCACAGGAGACAACGCCACAGGACAGAATAAGAGACACAACGACAACGGCTCTATGGGACATAAACTTCATGGAGAAAACACCTCGAAAAATTTCTGTAAAAAATCCTCAACCTGCCCTCCGGGCAGGGCATTGATCCCGGCTGCCGCCGCCCTGCCGCCACCAGTGGGAAAAGCGCGGCACAGGTTGTCGGCCCCAACACGCCGGGAAAGGGGCGCACGCACACTGACCATAAAGGTGGTGTCGCCATTGTCCACCAGCAGGGCGTGGGCCGCATCCACCCTTTCCCTGGCCTTTTCATTGCTGAATGCCCCGGCTATCCGGTTGGCCCATTTTTCCGCAGGAAAGGCGAAAATCCGGCCCTTGATCGTTTCCCGCAAGGGTGTCACCGCCTTGGCCCGGCGCAGATCATCGGCAAACCCCTGGCGCAATAGGGCGAGAATCTGGCTCTCTTCGCAAAAAACCAAGGGATCGGCATAGGGCTTTACCGCCGCATACAGCTCCTGGGGCGGCACGTGCAGATCAGCCACTGTCTGCCCGTAGCCGTTGTAGTTCATCAACTCGCCCAGTTCCCGCAATCGCTCCACCTGGGGTTCGGTCAACGCGAGAGTGACGGCGACCTTGCGCGCAGAATCGTGCAGATTGTCGCCAAAGGCAGCAGCCACACCCCAACCCCGAAAACGACCACCCAGCAGGACATCGACAATGAGGGAGGTACAGACCTCGGGGCTGGGATCAAGATGGGCGATCAGATTGGGGCTGGGCGGAAGATCACCGGCGTAATGGTGATCCACATAAAAAACCCGGCAGGACTCAAGCAGTTGCAGCAAGACAGTTCTGTTGCTGTCCAGGGAGATATCCAGCACGGTGAGTTCAGCCCCCCGCACCGAGGCCACCTGGTCAAGCAGCCGGATATCCCGTTTAACCCCGGTCACCAGCGTGGCCTCCCGGGGCTCTGCCAAACGGAGCTGGTGCAGGGCACAGATGCCGTCCGCATCGCCGTTGAAGATGTCGTAATATGCCGTGGTCATGCCATCGCCGCCCTGAGTTCCCCTGCTTTTCGGATCAGGAAATCAGAGATTTCCCTTGCCCATGCGGGCAACGCGGCCAACACCATCAAGGGAGAAAATGAGCATGACTCGGTTGTCATCGACACTCGTGCTTGCCTCCAGTTCCATCATCCAACACGCAGGTTGGTAGATCAGGCGAGCTTGGGATTCCACCGTGTGGCTCGTGGAAAATGACTTGACCAGATAGTAGGAGGCGGTGAGCGTTTCGGTCAAACGCGTTCCCACCGAGCCGATCAGGTCATGGGTCGACTCGCCGAGATCGGTGTAAAAATAGGGGGCGACCATGCCGCTGTCTTTCAGATACCGGTAATTGAGGCCAATAGTATGCTCGCCGGCAAGAGTGTACTGATTGAGCAACTCATACCGGGTCACGCCTTTCCCGTACATGCTCTCGTTGGTCTGATAGCCCAGCGCCCAGTTTGGCACCGGATACACCGTCGTCTCAAACCTGAGATCGGACCAGTCATACCGCTTGCCTTCCTCTGGCAAGCCCAAACTTTCCGGATTTTTCTGCCGCAGGTCATAGGTCTGCAGAATCTTGAACAAAGCAAGATTGCGGTTCCAGAACCCACCACGCTCCGTGGTGCCGCCGGCTTCAAAATAATTATTGAGCTGCCAGGTCAGCCAGTTTCTTCTCTCCAGACGATCCACGCTGTCGAAATACCCTGGTGTGTCATCAGGGATTGGGTTTTCAGTAAAATTTGGCAGTTCCTGGGTTCTTGTTATATATTCATACAAGAGGTTTGGCCGCACCATATGCTCCAACCAGCCGCTATTTCCCAGATCAAAATCACGCAGGAAGACGGTCGCCATGTTGCCGGTAAAATCGTAGGCCTGCCGGTCCTGAAAACTATTTTTGTCCCAGGAGGAATCTCCGTAGGACTCAACCTGATAGGCAGTCTCCCGCGCCCCGCCGCTGACCTTGCCCTCGAGCCATCCGCCCCGGGGCAGAAAGGTGATCAGCTTGGGGTGCAGATCCAACCGCTGACCGCCGATCCCATCTGCGCGCCAGTAATTGACGTACTCCGAATCCCAGGCCGTGCTCATCCGTGTGCCGCTGATGGGTATGCGTCCAGTGAAATCAAGCCGGGGCAGCGTCTGCAAGGGGCTGACCGGCCGGGGCAAAAAGACTTGCTCCCCCCCCACCAGGCGGATGTCATTGGCCGTATTCTGCCTGGTCCGCACTTCACCGCTGGCAAGCATGTTGGACCAGGATTTGATCAGCTGAAAGGAAGACTCCCGCTCAACAATGGTTTCCTCCTGCAAGTCCCGGCCAAATTCATCAAGAAACAGGAGCCTGCTCGCTGTAGAGCCAAAGGAGCCTTCCTTGAATTCCTGCAGATAATCCTGATCGGAAACAAGATCAAGGTCAATCCTGCCGGTCAGATGGTCGCCGAAATCATGGTTGGCCTTGCCCCGAAGCCAGTAACGGCTGGCCTCTCGCCGGATAAGTCCGTCCTGCTTATATTCCTCAGTTATATCCGCGCCGTCCTTAAGATCATCGTGCATATAACTGAGCATGAACGTGCCATAGGACTCAGGCCCTTTCACATAACGGAACTCGCCGCCATATTGGACGCCTCTCTTGGAGAGATAACCGGGATACAAGGTGATATCCGTGCTGGGAGAGACATTGAGAAAAACAGGCACCATGAAGCCGAACCCGCTCCGGCTGGAGTTCGACCATTCCGGGTAAAGCACCCCGGTTTCACGTTTGGTCTTGGCGGGAAAGGTGAAATATGGGGTGTAGGCCAGGGGCGTATCTTTTACATGGAAGACGGCGTTGGTCATCTGGGCCATGCCGTCCACGGTGAGTTTGGTCGTGGTGCTGGTAAACGACCAGGGGGTGCTCTTGCCCTCTTCGGGTTTGCAGGCGGTGGCCCACCCTTTTTTCAAGGTATAGCTAAACTCCCCTGTTTTCTCGACCTCTTCCCCGGTGACATACATGTGGGTTTCGGCCATGAAAATAGTGGAATCGGTAAAGGTGCCGGTCTCGGTCTCAAGATTCATATCCGCGCTGTTGGCGGTAATCTCGTCTGCGTCCGAAAGGATGTAGACGTTGCCCCGGGCCTTGATCGTACCGCGTTGCTTATCATAACGGGCCCAGTCCGCCCTGATGAACATCCCGCCGGGCCCCTGCCCCTTGGGCCGGATCACGACGACATTGCCCTCGGCCAGAATACTGTCCGGGTCGTTGAGATGGACCATGCTGTCCGCCGTGATTTCCCAAGGAATGGGCTTGGCCGAAGCCGGAGCAGGGCCAAGACCGACAAGGGCGGCCAAGGTCACCACGATGCACAGGCCGCCGCCTGGAGTTATCCGTTTGTCTGCCATTTCTTCCCCGCCGGACAATCTGCCCTTACCTGCAAGCGCCTACCGATTGCAGGCATCATCTCTCAAAACCGCGCCGGTGCTGCCGGAGGTCACCATCCGGGCATAACGGCCCACGTAGCCGGTGGTAATTTTAGGCGCAGGCGGCTGCCAATTGCTCTGACGCTGAAGAAGAATCTCTTCCGCCACGACCAGCTCAATGGACTTGTGCCGGATATCAATGGCGATCTTGTCGCCTTCCTCAACAAAGGCAATGGGGCCGCCATCCGCCGCTTCCGGCGAGACATGGCCGATACAGGCCCCCTTGGTTCCGCCGCTGAAACGCCCGTCGGTTATCAGGGCCACGCTCTTGCCAAGCCCCATGCCGACAATGGCCGAGGTCGGGGAGAGCATCTCCGGCATGCCGGGGCCGCCCTTGGGGCCGCAGTAGCGGATGACCACCACATCTCCGGCTTTGATCTTGCCGCCCAAGATGGCGGCCTGGGCCTCGTCCTCGGATTCGAACACCCGGGCCGGACCGCTGTGCTTGAGCATCTCTTCAGCCACCGCCGACTGCTTGACCACGCAGCCGTCCGGAGCCAGATTGCCGTAGAGCACGGCGATGCCGCCAAAGGGGTGGTACGGTTCATCCACGGGGTGGATGATGTCGGCATCCCGCACCCGGACCTTTTCCAGATTTTCGCACAGGGTCTTGCCGGTAACGGTCATGACCTCCAGATTAAGCCCTGCCTCGGTGTTGGTCAGTTCACGCATCACCGCCGGCACTCCGCCAGCCTCGTCCAACTGTTGCAGGCTGTGCGGCCCGCCGGGAATCAGACTACAGAGATGGGGTACCCGCTCGCTTACCTCGTTGAACAGGGCCAGGGGCAGATCCACCCCTGCCTCCCTGGCGATGGCGGGCACATGGAGGACGGTGTTGGTGGAACAGCCCAACGCCATGTCAATGGCCATGGCGTTTTCAAAGGCCGCACGGGTGGCGATATCCCGAGGGCGGATGTCTTCGGCCAGCAGGTGCATCACCGCCATGCCCGCCTCCTTGGCCAGCCGAATTCGGGCCGCAGCCACTGCGGGAATGGTGCCGTTTCCCGGCAACCCGAGGCCAATGGCCTCGGTGAGGCAGTTCATGGAATTGGCGGTAAACATCCCGGCGCAGGAGCCGCAGCCGGGGCAGGCATGGTCTTCAAGTTCGTCCAGTTCTTCCGCGCTCATGGTCTCACCCTTCACCCGGCCAACCCCTTCGAACACGCTGACCAGATGCACGTCCTTGCCGCGGAAACGCCCGGTGAGCATGGGCCCGCCGCTCACCATGATGGCCGGGATATTGACCCGCAGCATGGCCATGAGCATACCGGGCGTCGCTTTGTCGCAGTTGGGAATCAGCACCATGGCGTCAAAGGGATGGGCCATGGCCATGATCTCCACCGAGTCGGCGATGATCTCGCGGCTGGCCAGGGAATACTTCATGCCCTTGTGGTTCATGGCCAGGCCATCGCAGACCCCTATGGTCCCGAAGGCAATGGGGGTGCCCCCGGCAATGCGAATCCCGGTTTTCACCGCCTCCACAATCTTGTCAAGATGCATATGGCCGGGAACAATCTCACTGTGGGCATGCGCAATGCCGACCAGAGGCCGCCGTATCTCCTCGTTGGTATAGCCCATGGCCTTGAGCAGGGAACGATGCGGCGCCCGCTCCACCCCTTTGCGTAATGCATCACTGCGCATCTTTTTCATAGGTCGATTCCCGTCAATTGTCCCGAATTTTTCATACTTTCATCAAAACTTGAGAATACTAGCAGGACGCCGCCTGCTGTCAAGGCAAAAGTCTCCTGCCGCCAAATTTGCCTTGCCAAGAGCCCCAGATTGTTATACCTTGCCAAACAAGAAAAAATCCCCTACCAGCGGAGGGAATGACCTGCGACCCTTGACGCTCAGACCTTTATCCTCAGCCGCTTCGCCTCGGACCCGTAAAACCCCATGAAATATGTATTTGGCCCGGTCAATTCCCGCCGTCTGGGAATTTCACAAGGCATTGATCTCGTCCCCCCCAAGATATGCAATTTCAACTGCATATATTGCGAGATCGGCGCCACCACCACCCTGACCTGTACCCGCAAGGAGTATATTCCGCTGCCCGAGCTGCTGGCGGAAATAGACACCGTACTTGCCGACCGAGAACTCCTGGCCCACCTTGATGTTTTCACCATCACCGCCAGCGGGGAGCCCACCCTGCACAGCGGCATCGGCCAGGTAATCCGCTACCTCAAGAAAAAGTCCGACAAGCCGGTGGTGGTCCTGACCAACGGCTCCCTGCTCTTTCTCCCGGAAGTGCGCCAGGACCTGATGGCAGCGGATATCGTCATCCCCTCCCTGGATTCGGCCAGGGATGAAAGCTACCGCCGCATCAACCGGCCGGCCGCCTGCTCGCCCCTGTCCGAGTTGATCGAAGGGCTTATTGCCTTTCGCAAGGAATTTTCCGGAAAATTCTGGCTTGAAATCCTCCTGGCCAGTAAGATCAATGACAGCCCGAAGGACATCGCTGCCCTGGTTGCGGCGGTGAAAAAGATCAGGCCGGACAAGGTGCAGCTCAACACCGTGGCCCGACCGCCCCTGGAAAGCTTTGCCAAACCGCTGACCCGGGAGGAACTGGAAGGTGTTGCCCGCCAGCTTCCTGGAGAGGTGGAGATTCTGGTTGATTTCACCACCCGGGATCGGGAGAAATTCCGCAATCTTTCCGAAGACGAAATTATTGAAATGCTGAAAAGACGCCCCTGCACTACCAACGATGTCAGCGAGGCCCTCAATCTGGACCCGGACACCACGCAGATCATTTTACAACAACTGGCCGCCAGCGGCCGCATCATAGAGACGAATCACCATGACAAACGATACTACCAAACCAACAGATGAACGGCCAAACGGCCAAAACGCCGAAGAACGCGGGATTCTTTCCCGTGTCAGCAAGTGGCTGAAAAAACCAGGCAAACCGGGCGAGGGAGAAAGCCCGTCCGCTGGCCAGACCTCCAACCAGGCTTCGGGCCGGACAGATTCGGCTCCGCCTTCCGGCGGACCCCCCCGACCAGAGGGCGAGGCAGCCTCCCCCACGGGCGGCAGACCCCGCCGCAGGAAACGCCCCCCCCGGAGACGGTCAAAATCTCCCAAGCCGGAAGGCCAGCAAACAGAAGCAACCGCCGAGGGGATGCAACCCACCCCAGTTCCGACTGAAGCGGTAAAACAAAAAGCCGCCGTCCCAGCCAGACCTCCCCGTCAACGGTCGCCTCGGCCCCGGAAAGACGCGGAACACAGCAAAGAAACCCCTGCACCCTCCGAGAGCAGGCCGTCGGCCAAGGGTGACACCACTCTGAAGCTACTGATCAACACCGATGAACCGGAAGAATGCCGCCTTGTCCTTCTGGAAGGCGGCCGGGTGGAATCCTTTTACGTGGAAACCGTCAGCCAGGCGCAAACCAAGGGCAACATCTACAAGGGAAGGGTCACGGCGGTGGAGGCCAACCTCCAGGCCGCCTTTGTCGATTACGGCACGGAAAAAAACGGTTTTCTGCCCTTCGGCGATATCCATCCGGAATATTACGCCAACGAGGTTGCGGCCGACACCCACTGGAAGGATCTGCCCATTCAGGATGTCTTGAGCAAGGGGCAGGAGGTGCTGGTGGAGGTGGTCAAGGAGGCCACCGGCAACAAGGGCGCCACCCTCACCACCTATCTCTCCCTGCCGGGGAGGTATCTGGTGCTCATGCCCGGCAGCGACAGCGCCGGGATCTCCCGGAAGATCGAGTCCGAGGAAGAACGCAACAAACTGCGGGAGATGATAGAGAGCGTCAGCATCCCTGAGGGCATCGGCTACATCGTCCGCACCGCCAGCCAGGAGATCACCAAAACCGCGCTGGCCCAGGATGTCCGCTATCTGCTCAACCTCTGGAAGGAGATCAAAAAGAAGGGCCAGACCGAGAAGGCCCCGGCCCTGTTGCACAAGGAGCAAAACATTGTCTCCCGGTTCCTGCGCGACCATTTCACCTCCGAGATCACAGAGATTCTGGTGGACGCGGAAGAAGCCCTGACCCAGGTCAATAACTTCCTCGAACTGCTGCCCGCAGCCCAGCGCAAATCCACCGTTGCCAAGCTGCACAAGGGAATCCAGCCCCTGTTCCACCAATACCATGTGGAAAAACAAATCGAGCAGATCTACCAGCCCACCGTGCCCCTGCATTCCGGCGGCTCCATTGTCATCAATCCCACCGAGGCCCTGGTCGCCATTGATGTCAACTCCGGCCGCACCGGCAAAGACAAGAGCTTTGAAGACGCCATCTTCCTCGCCAACATGGAGGCGGCGGAGGAATTGTCCCGCCAGCTCAGGCTTCGCGACTTGGGCGGCCTCATTGTCGTGGACTTCATCGACATGCGGGATTCCAAACACATCCGCGAGGTGGAAAAAAAGGTGCGCGATTGCATGAAGCGCGACAAGGCCAAGGTGGATTTCTCCAAAATCTCCAAATTCGGCCTCATGCAGATCTCCAGGCAGAAGATGGCTGCTCCGGTTGCGGTGGGCAGCTACCGGATCTGCCCCCATTGCCAAGGGCGCGGCATGGTCCGTTCCGTGGAAACCCAGGCCCTGGTGCATTTCCGACATATCCAGACCGGGGTGACTCGAAAGGATGTCAAGCGGGTGATCTGCCGCCTGCCCATGGAGGTTGCCCAGTACATCCTGAACAAAAAACGCCAGGATTTGATGGAGCTGGAACAGGAGCATCAGGTCGAGATCAACATTATCCCGGATTCGGCAATGCCGCCCACCGAGAGCAAGATCGATTTCCTCAAGGAATAGGCCGTCACACGCAAACGGCATACAAGAACCGCCGAGGCGCTTGCCCACAGGGATGCGCCTCGGTTCCGCAACACCTTCCGCCTCCCCGCTTGAAGCCCTACTCTCGGAGCACCACGCATGAAACGGGAAAAAATCCGGGTTGCCTTGCTGTACCGTGGCCCGCAACATGAGGGCAAAGATGTTTTTTCCTCCTTCGTTCCCATGGGGCTTTTCAATGTCTTAAAAAGCCTGCGCGAGGCAGGATATGACGCCAGCCTGCACAACCTTTCCCATACACCCCGCGCCAAACTGGCCGAGACCCTGCTCCATCTCGACGCCGCAGCCTATCTCCTCTCCGCCTTTTTCGGCTGCCACCATGAGGCATATGGACTGGCCAGGACGGCAAAAAAGGTCTCCCCCACAGCCCCCGTGATTCTGGGCGGGCCTCTTTCCGTACTTGGCGCGGCCGTTCTGGAACGGGTGGGGGAGATCGACTTTCTCGTCCGGGGGGAAGGCGAAGAAGCAAGCGTGGCCCTGCTCGATTCCATTTTCTTCGGGCAAGGGCCGATATCCTCGACCCACGGCGCGGTGTTCCGCACCTCGACCGGGATCAGCGAAATCCCCACCCGGCTGCTCGCTGATATCGACCGCTGCTTCTTTCTGCCCTCCGAGGTGATGCCCCACTGCCATGGGGTTCAGCCGGAAAATTTCGCCGTGCTCATTTCCTCCCGGGGCTGTCCCTACCGCTGCGCCTTTTGCTCCTCCACGGCGCTCTGGCAGAACCGGGTCCGCCATCACAAAATTGATCTGCTGCTCCGCTACCTCGTCGACCTGCGCGCCGCAACCGGGGCCATCTATTTCAGCCTGCGGGACGAGAATTTCCTGGTCAACCGGGCCCATGTGCAGGAGTTCACCGCAGCCCTCAAACACAGCGGCCTCCACTATCTCTGGAATGCCCAGGGCTCGCCCCACCTGCTCGATGACGAGCTGGCCCGCACCCTGGCCGAGGCTGGCTGCGACCAGCTCCAAATGGGGATCGAGGCCATCCCGCCCCGGCTGGTGGGGATGCTCAACAAACAGGGTTCACCCGCTCGGACAACCCAAGCGATCAACACCCTGCGCCGTCAGGCCATTCGGCCTTTTGGCTATTTTATCTACGGGATGGATGAAACCGAGGCCGAAGGCACGGAGACCCTCAACTTTATCCAGCATTCAGGGCTGCTTGACGCAGTGGCCTCCCCCCTGGCCCTGTATCCGGGCACCGGGCTTGCCCAAAGGCTGGAGCCGCAGCGTTTCTTTGGCAAAGGCGAGATACTTCTTTATTCCCCCGCCTCGGCACGGAAATGGAAGAAAAAATACCAGCAGACGCTGGCCAAGCTCCATGACAGGGAAGGCTTTCGCCGGGAAGAGGTCGAACCGGACACGGCGCCGAATCCGGTTCGAACCATCGCCCGCCATTTTCAGCTTCTGGGGCAAGGGGATTGGGCCGGGGCTGAACAGATTCTCCTGACCCTCACCAGAGAAGAGCCGGAAAACCCGTGGGGCTTTGACCTGCTCTCCCGCCTATATGAGGACCTTGGCAAGAAAAAGAAGGCAGCGGCCATGCGGCGGCAGCTGCATCTGCTGACCGGGGTTTCCGCCTGACCATCGACTGAAAAAATCAGCGCTTGCTTCCACCCTTCTGGTACTTGCAGACGGCCCGGTTATGCTCGATCAGATCGTGGGAAAAATAATGGGTCCCGTCATTTTTTGAAACGAAATAGAGATAGGATTCCGAGGCGGGATGCAGCACCGCAGCGATGGAGGCGCGTCCCGGATTGGCGATGGGGCCTGGGGGCAGGCCGTTGATCAGGTAGGTGTTGTACGGGGTAGGCGTTTCCAAATCTTTCCTGGTGAGATTGCCGTTAAAATCGGTCAGGCCGTAGATCACGGTGGGATCGGTCTGCAGCCGCATGTTCAGCCGCAGACGGTTTAAAAAAACCTGGGCTATAAGGGGCCGCTCTCCCGGGGCAGCTGTTTCCTTTTCCACGATGGAGGCCAGGGTAAGCACCTCATGGGGAGAAAGGTTCAGGGGATTGTCGGTTAGATCGCCCAGTTCCTGCCGCACCTTTCTGCCCCGTTCAACCATCAAAGCGATGATCTCCCTCGGATTCTGGCCGCGCACCAGCTGATAGGTGTCCGGGAACAGGTAGCCTTCCAAGCTTGCCGCCCGCACGCCGTACCGGGCAAGAATCTCCGGATCGCGCATCAGCTTGAGAAAAAGATCCCGCTCCCCCCAGCCGCCCTGGGCCAGGATATCGGCAAGCTGATAGATGCTGGCGCCTTCGGGGATGGTGACCGCCCAGCGCACGGTGGCCCCGCTCGCAAGAACACAGAGGATTTGATAGGGGGTTTGCCCGGGACTGAAGAGATACTCGCCGGCCTGCAACCGCTGACTGAGCCTGGAGACCCTGGCGAGATAATAAAACCCTCGCCCCGGCGGGATCACCCCGTTTTCGGCAAGGATTTTTTCTATCCCGGCAAGGCTTGTTTTGGGAGGAATCAGGACATGCGGGTTGGCTCCTTCCCGCATGGGCATGGGGGTCACGGCATAGGACCAGAGCCAGAGCCCGAAACCAGCCAAGCCCAGAAAAGCAAGAGCACACAGCCAAACGGCCAGACGCCGGATGGTGCTGGGCCGATGTTGACCTTTTTTTCGGACTCCCTTTCCCTGGCCCAAAACGCCATCTCCTGCGGATTGTTACAGTGACGCGATTGCCCCTGCACAAAAAGCAGAGGGGCAATCGCACTGCAATTTCACTCCTGTCTCAATCCGTAAAAACCATGGAGAGAATCCGGTCCATGTTTTTCACAGGGACGAATTTGATCTTCTTGCGGAGATCCTCCGGAATCTCCACCAGATCCTTTTTGTTCTGCTCCGGAATGATGACCGTGGTGATCCCTGCCCGAAGAGCGGCCAGGGCCTTCTCCTTGAGGCCGCCGATGGGCAGCACCCGGCCCCGCAGGGTGATCTCCCCGGTCATGGCCACATCCTGACGCACCTTCTTCCGGGAAAGCGCGGAATACATGGCCGTGGCGATGGTCACCCCGGCGGAGGGCCCGTCCTTGGGAATGGCGCCGGCAGGCACATGCACATGGATGTCGATCTCCTCAAAATAATTGTCACCAAGTTTGAGCTTCTTGATCCGTGAGCGGCAGAAACTCAGGGCTGCCTGGGCAGATTCCTTCATCACATCGCCCAACTGGCCGGTCATGGTCAGATTGCCGCGACCCTTGAGGATGGAGATCTCGATATAGAGAATCTCGCCGCCCACTTCGGTCCACGCGAGACCGGTGGCCATGCCCGGCTGGTCGATGATCTCGGTTTCCGACTCGGGCGTGTACTTGGGCGGGCCAAGATACTTGCTTAAGGTCCGGTCCGTGAGGGGAAACGGACCCTTGCTGCCTTCCGCGACCCTCCGGGCATTTTTTCGGCAGATGGTGCCGATCTCCCGCTCCAGGTTCCGCACTCCCGCTTCCCTGGTGTAATTGCTGATAATCTTGGCCAGCACCGCATCGTCGAACTGGACATGCTTGGCGGTGATGCCATTTTCCTCAATCTGCCGGGGAACCAGATAGCGGCGGGCAATCTCGATCTTCTCCTCCAAGGTGTAGCCGGCCAGACGAATCACCTCCATCCGGTCATAGAGCGGGGCCGGAATGGTGTCCGCCATGTTGGCGGTGGTGATGAACATAACCTTGGAAAGATCAAAGGGCATGTTGAGGTAATGGTCGGTAAAATCGGTGTTCTGGGCCGGATCCAACACCTCCAGCAGGGCGGAGGATGGGTCGCCCCGGTAGTCGGCGCCGACCTTGTCGATCTCGTCGAACATGAACACCGGATTGTTGGCGCCCACCGTTTTCAACCCCTGGATGATCCTCCCCGGCATGGCGCCGATATAGGTGCGGCGATGGCCGCGGATCTCGGCCTCGTCGTGCATGCCGCCCAGGGAAAGACGGTGGAACTTGCGCCCCATGGCCCGGGCGATGGATTGGCCAAGCGAGGTCTTGCCCACCCCGGGGGGGCCGACAAAACAGAGGATCGGCCCCTTGGTCGTCTTGTTGAGCGAGCGCACGGCCAGATATTCGAGGATGCGTTCCTTGACCTTGTCCAACCCGTAATGATCCTCGTCCAGCACCGCCTTGGCGACCTTGAGATCGATCCGGTCCTTGGTGCCTTTGCGCCAAGGCAGGTCGAGAATCCAGTCAATGTAGGTCCGGACAATGGAGGCCTCCGAGGCGTCGGGATGCATGGTCTCCAACCGCTTGAGCTGCTTGGTCGCTTCCTTCTTGACTTCGGGCGGCATCCGGCATTTGGCCAGTTTGTCCCGCAACTCATCCATCTCCTGGGAGCGTTCATCGATATCGCCCAACTCTTTTTTCAGGGCCTGCAGCTGCTCGCGCAGGTAATACTCCCGCTGGGTACGGCTCATCTCCTCCTTGGCCTCGGACTGAATCTTGGCCTGCATGGTGGAAACTTCCAATTCTTTTTGCAGATACTCGGCCACCTTTTTCAACCGCAGGACCGGATCAAAGGTTTCCAGCACCGACTGGGACTCGGAAACCCGCAACTGCAGATTGGAGACCACCAGATCGGCGAGCCGACCCGGCTCCTCCACGTTGTTCAAAATAACCATGAGATCAGAGGACATGATGCCCTTGAGCGAGAGGATTTTTTCCGTCTGCTCGCGGACATTGCGCATCAGCGCCTCCATCTCGACGGAGACCTCCTCCTGCTCTTCATCCTCGATCAGCTCGATCCGGGCGATATGGTGGGGCTCTTCCTGAACAAAGGAAACGACCCGCGCCTTGCGCAGGGCCTGAACCAGAACCTTGAGCCGTCCGTCCGGCAGCTTGAGGGTGCGCATGATCATGCAGACCATGCCCACATCATACATATCCTCGGATTGGGGCTCGTCCAGAGAGGCGTCCCTCTGGGTAACGAGCATGAGAAGCTTGTCCTTGCTCATGGCATCGTTTACCGCGCCCACCGAAGCAGGCCGCCCGACAAAGAGAGGGATGATCATATAATTGAAGATAACCACATCACGCACCGCCATGAGCGGCAATTCTCCAGGAATATCCTGCCCTTCGGAATCATGAAAATCGTTCAACTCTGAGGTCATGGAATCATTAATATCCACAACATGCCTCCAGGCTAAATTTATAGGCAAACCGGCCTTGCCGGAAAGAACCAGGGTGTAAGTGTGGCAACATAAGCACCCCTCCCCATGAAGTCAAGGCGATATCCGCAGGGCAGGATCAGCCCGGAAATATGCTTGAAGAAATCACTGTTTTGCACCATAGTAGGCTTGGGAGTCACAGGATGTTCCGCACGGGATGCTAAACACCACCTGAGCAATCATGCCATGACGGCCAACAAAAAACAACCGGCAACCGAGACCGATGAACCTTACAAACGCTTCTTTTTTTGATCTGAGCAACTATACCCATGCCTCTCTTTTCGTGGCGGAGGAATACCCCTGGCAACCGCTGGCCCGGTTAAAGGCTTACATGGCGGCGTATCCCTGGCCGCAGATCGCCTGGCCGCAGACCCCAGGCCCGCTTCCTGCCACCCTGGTCCTCCACGATTCGATGCTGATGGAGGGTACCGACCTCACCATCGAATTCGGCGACGCCACCAAAGGCAAACTCAAGGTCTTCCGTAACAGCACACTATTGGAAGGGGCCAGCGTTCTCATGGCCGGGGTGGTGCTGGCCGGTGGAGCGCTCAGTATCGGCAAGGGGGTGCTGGTTGAATCCGGAGCCTTTATCAAGGGCCCGACGATCATCGGGGATCAGAGCGAGGTCCGGCAGGGCGCCTATCTGCGCGGCCATTGCCTGGTGGGAGCCCGCTGCGTGGTCGGCCATGTCACCGAGGTTAAGCATGCCATTTTTCTAGACGATGCCAAGGCCGGGCATTTCGCCTATCTGGGCGACAGCATCCTGGGAAACGAGGTGAACCTGGGAGCTGGCACCAAGCTGGCCAACCTGCGCTTCGGCGGAGGCGACGTCCCGGTGAAAACCCCGGTCGGCAACATCAGTTCGGGGTTGCGCAAATTCGGGGCAATCCTGGGAGACAAGGTTCAGACCGGCTGTAACGCGGTGACCAACCCCGGCACGGTACTCGGCAGAAAATCCCTTGTCCTGCCCAACACCACAGTGCCTTCCGGCTGGCACCCCGACAACTCGCTGATCCGCGCTAAAAGTAAACGCTCCGCAGCACAGCAGGAGTAAACGCGTAGACAAAAGGCCGCCGCTAAATGGCCCCGTTCATCTCAAAAAAATGGGCAAGACCAAGGATAAACTCCAGACAAATGGCCACCGCGAGAAAGAGACGCAGCGTTCTGCTAAACGGCAGCCGCTCTTTGACCAGACGTTGCAAGACGGCGACAATCACCAGCGTGGCGCCCAGATTGATCGGCGCCACGGACAGCACATGGATCAAGGTTTCCACCATTGAATGCATGACCCGCCCAGGAAAATAACGGACACTGGCCAACAGATAGACGACAATCAGGATAACCAGGGAAATCTGCTCCCGTATTCTTTGTTGAAATCGCAACAAACCGCGATTACAACAGTTATCGCTTGGGAACTCTTCGATTTCGTGTTGCGGACTTGTGGCCTTTTTCCCTTTTTGCGGGTCCATCATTCTTTGCATGCGCAGCCTGTTTTAAAAAATATTCCAGAAGATCCCCTGCTCTGCCTGGGGAGAATTTTGGCCCATTGTAACAGGAATTACAAATGACACAATCGCTCAACGCCCTTTTTTCTCCGGAAACCAGTCCCTACCACGCTGATTTGCAACCCTTCCGACTCTTGTGCGATGCACTCTTTTTTTATGCCTTGCCGGGCAGCAAGGCCGAACAGCAGGAACTGTGGACGGGATACACGCCGGTACAACTTTCTGAAGAAGAACAAGCCCGCTTCCAATCCCTTGCCCATGAACTCAAGGGCCATGAGGCTGAATTCCATGGCGGACTCCTCGCCTCTCTTGCCGCAGGACATGGCGACCGGGACGAGGCCTCGGTCGGGTCGTTGGCCTCCCGCCTGCGCTCCGAGGCAAAGCCCGTTGACCCTCAAAAGGCGAAGGACGAAGCGCTCTGGCGGGCAATGCTTATCCTGAAGCTGGCGGAGATGTATCGGGAAGAGGAACGGGAAATCACTCAAGGATTCACGGCCCTCTCGGGCAAAGAGGCCGAACTTTTTGCCGCCATCCGGGGTGAAGAGACGGAAGAAGAGGATGGGGACGAGGAAGAGGTTCAGGCGCTGCAGGAGCTTGCCACAGCCACGACGCTAAGTAGCCCGACGCTCAACCTGGCCCGGCTGGCCAAGGCTTGGGGCCATCTCTACACCCGGGATAACGAGGCAACGGAAATCCCCCTGCTGGTCACGACCCACGAAGAACTCCAGGGGTTGCTCGCCGAGGAGTATGAGACTCTCACCGGCAGCCCCACCAGGCAGTTGGTCAGCCTCGCCCTGCCCACCCTGGCAGAGAGCGCGGAATATGGTGCCCTGGTTGAGAAATTCAGGGATGCCACCGGGACTTCCAGGGAACATTTTAACCGTTTGTTGGTGGGGGTTGCCGCAAGCGGGACACTCTCCGCCGAGCTGCTGGCAGAACTGCAAGGGGCGGGCAACGACTTGAACCGGGCAGCCCTTCCTTTTCTGAAAGGCAGCCCGACGGAAAAGGCCATGCGCTTTTACGCCTACGAAGGGACTTCGCTCATCGATCTTTTTGCCAACCTATGCGGTGAATCGCGCACAGCCACAACGACAAACACAGGGCTTCTCGCGGTTCTGGGCTGAGCCCTCTATCGATAAGGATTGATGGTCAGCACCGGACAGGGCGCGGTCTTGACAATCTTCTCCGCCACGCTGCCGAAGAGAATCTTGTCCAGCCCCTTGTAGCCATGGGTGCCCATGACAATCAAGTCGGCCTTCCCTTCCCCGGCAAAACGGTTGATCTCCTCGACCACATCGCCGCTCAGGATCGCTGTGCTATGCGGCACCGAGCCGTTGAGGGTTTCCGCCACGAAGCTCTTCATTTTTTCCGTGGCGCTTTTGACCATCTCTTCTTCAAGCTGAATGATGGGCATATGGGGCACAAAAAACCCGGAATAATCGTCAAAACTCTGCACCACAAAAACTATCACCACCTCCGCCTTGAATCTGGCGGCAAAGTCCACGGCCGTGCGGAGGATCTTCTGCGAATTCTCCGAGAAATCCACGGGAACCAGAATCTTTTTAATTTCGTTCATTTCCCCTCCTTATGGTATAGATGTCAAGCTGTAGGCACAATCGCGACCAAGGCCGAGCCTGGGCGCGTTATCCTCTCTCCATGATCAGGCTAGCAGAATGCTTTCCCCCTTGTCAATAGGAGAGACCCCCCTTGAATCCGCACCCAGAGCAGAGCCCGATGTCCATTTCCCTGTCCGAAGCCATGGCCGAGATCTTTGATGCAGACGGCATCCTGGCCCAAAAGCTGCCCGGCTACGAATCGCGCCCCAGCCAGCTCCGCATGGCCGAGGCCATTGGGGCCACCCTGGAGCTGGAAGAAGGCGAGCGACCGGGCCAGCCTGGAATGCTGGCGGTTGAGGCAGGCACCGGCACCGGCAAAACCCTGGCCTATCTGGTTCCGGCCATCTTGAGCGGCCAAAAGGTGGTGGTTTCCACCAACACCCTGAACCTCCAAGACCAGATTCTCACCAAGGAAATCCCCTTCATCAAAAAGCACCTGGCCCCGAACCTGAACGTGCTCTGCATCAAGGGGCGACAAAACTACCTCTGCCTCTACCGCTGGCAGCAGTTCCTCGCCTCACCCCAACGCACTGTCCTGGCCGATGACCGCGACACCCAGCGGGTCGCCGACTGGCTAGAAGAAACCGAGACCGGCGACCGCAGCGAACTCGCCTGGCTGGCAGACAATGCCCCGCTCTGGCAGGCAATCACCGCTTCGGCCAGCCAGTGTCTGGGCTCCAACTGCCCGAACAGTTCCGCCTGCTTTATCACCCGGCTGCGCAAGAAGGCGGGCCAGGCCCAGTTGCTGGTGGTCAACCATCACCTCTTTTTTTCCGACCTGGCCCTGCGCCGTTTCGGCCATGCCGAAGTCCTGCCCCGCTACGAATCGGTGATCTTCGACGAGGCCCATCATCTGGAAGGGGTGGCAACCCAGTACTTCGGCACCTCCTTCAGCCATTATCAGGTGATCGATCTGGTGAAAGATCTGGAAACAGCAGCCCAGGCCGATCTGAAGGGGTTCGCCAAGGAGAGGGTGGTGCAGACCGCCAGGGCCCTGGCCAAACAGGTCGATCTCTTTACCGAGCTGTTTCCCAGGGAACGGGGTCGCTTTTCCCTGCTGCAATTCATCGAGCGGTTTCCGGGCTGGGAAGAAGAGCGGCAGCGCTTGGCCGACCAGATCAAGGGGGTCTGCAATCAACTGGCAAAAGCGGCCATGGGCGGGGAGTCCTGGCTGGGCATGCAGCGGCGGACGGAAGAGATGCTGAGTGCATTCAACGCCATCACCGAGGCGCGGGATACCTCCTCGGTGTATTGGTACGAACGGCGGGAGAAAACCGTGGCCCTTTCCGCTTCGCCCATCGACATCGCCAGCGAGTTGCAGGACTTTCTCTACGAGCAGACCCGGAATGTGATTTTCACCTCGGCTACCCTCACCACGGACAACAGCTTCAGCTATTTTTTCAGCCGCCTCGGCCTGCCTGGAGACACCCCTACCCTGACCCTGGCCACCCCCTTTGATTACGAAAAGCGCACCCTGCTGTTCGTGCCGGGCAAGGGCTTTCCCGAGCCCACGGACAGGGCGTTTCCCGGGGCAACCCAGCGACTGATGCAGGAGCTGATCCTGGCCGCCAATGGCCGAACCCTGGTGCTCTTCACCAGCATCAGCGCCATGCGCGGGGCCCACGAGGTTCTCCTGGCCCAGCTGCCTTTCCCGGTGCTGATGCAGGGGGAGGCGCCCAAGGCCAGGCTGCTTGAACAGTTCCGGGACCAGACCCATTCCGTCCTCCTGGCGGTGGCCAGCTTCTGGGAGGGGGTGGATGTGGTGGGTGAATCGCTGAGCTGCGTGATCATCGACAAACTTCCGTTTGAAGTCCCCTCGGACCCTGTTATTATGGCCCGCATGGAACGAATCAAGAATGAGGGCGGCAACCCCTTCTTCGATTTCCAGATTCCCCGCGCCATCCTGACCCTGCGCCAGGGGGTGGGCCGGCTGATGCGCAGCTCCACCGACCGGGGGGTCTTGGCCATCTGCGATGTCCGCCTCTTTAGCAAGCAGTACGGCAGACTCTTTCTCAAAAGCCTGCCCCAGAGCCCGATCTGCCGCGAGATTAGCCCAGTACGGGATTTTTTCCAGGAGGAACGACCATGACCAACGGTGAGCTGCTTGCCGTCTTCAAAGAAAAGGCTCTCCGGATCGACGCGGTGATGGAAGAAGACCTGGCCATCGTCGAAAGTCCGCTCCTGGCCGAGATCATCCGCCATGCCATCTTCCAGGGGGGGAAACGCATCCGCCCCCTGCTCACCATTTTGGCCGCAAGCCTGGTCGGCAATCCTCCCCCCGATACCGCCCGGTTGGCCATCTCCTTTGAGTATCTCCACGCGGCAAGCCTCCTGCACGACGATGTCATCGACCATGCCACCCTGCGGCGGGGGGCGAAAACCGCCAACACCATCTGGGGCATGGAGCCGGTCATCCTGGCCGGGGATTATCTGCATGCCCATGCCATGGCCCTGGCCAGCGAGGTGGGCGGCCCCGCAGCCATGGCCCTGATCGGCCGCGCCACCGCCGCGATGGTCGAGTCGGAATTTATGCAGATGCACAACGCCCAGGAAAGCCTGATCTCCGAAGAGAAATATTTCCAGGTTCTGATGGGCAAAACCGCCGCCCTCATTGCCGCGGCCTGCGAGGCGGGCATTGGTCACAACCAGGGTTCCAGCGAGCAACGGCTCGCCCTGCGCACCTATGGGACCAACCTGGGGTTGGCCTTCCAGATCGTTGACGACCTGCTGGATTATCTCGGAGATCCGGCTAAAACCGGCAAGGCGGTGGGCAACGATTTCCAGGAGGGCAAGATGACCCTGCCCCTGATCAAGACCCTAGCTCGGGCCGAAGCCAACGATCGCGAGGTGCTGCTTGGGCTGCTCCAGGCGACGCCGCAGGAACGCAGCCAGCAGTTGCCCTTGGCCCACACCCTGATGGAAAAATATCAAGGATTTTCTCTGGCCAGGGCGCAGGCCGAAGCGCTCCTTGCCCAAGCTCTTTCCGGGCTGGCCATTTTTGGCGAGGCCCCGGCCAAAGAGCCTCTGATCGGTCTGGCCCATTATGTTTTGAGCCGGGACAAATAACCATGCCCAAGATTTCCCAAAAAAAACCCGCCCGGAAAGGGGCAAAAAAAAAGACCGGCCGCCGCGTTGGCCTCTTCTGTCTGTTTCTTTTTGTAGCATCAACCCTGGCCGCAGGATTCTATTTCATGGTCCTCTATCCAACCACGCCAAGGAAAATCACGCTGCCCATCCTGAGCGAACAGGCCAAGAAAAAACCCCTGCACCAGAAAGCCGAGCTGCCTGCCCCTCTCTACGAAGAACCTTCCCTGCCCCAGCAAGCCCCCCCGGTCGCAATCCGTAGCAGGAAAACAGAGAAAACACCTCTTGCGGGCAGACCCCTTGTGGCCATTGTCATTGATGATATGGGCAACCGCCAGAACACCGGCAGGGCTCTGCTCGCCCTTGACCTTCCCCTCTCTTTCTCCTTCCTGCCCTCCACCCCTTTTTCCGAGGAGCTGCAAAAGGAGGCCCAAGCCAGGGGACGAGACATCCTCCTCCACCTACCCCTTGAGCCCATGGACCCAAAATGGAATCCAGGCCCCGGCACCCTGACCACAGCCATGGACCCGGAAACCATGAAAGCCATTTTCCGCGAAGACCTGCAAGCGGTGCCCAAAGCCATCGGGGTCAACAACCACATGGGCTCCCGCTTCACCGCCAACCCCCAGGCCATGCGGACCCTGCTGGCCATGGTGCAGGCGCGCAACCTTTTTTTCCTGGACAGCGTAACCGCAGCCAACAGCGTTGCCTATGACCTTGCCCGTGAAATGGGCATAAAGGCGGAACGCCGCACCGTTTTCCTCGACAACGACCAAAACCCGGACAAGATCCTTGCCCAGCTCGACCTCCTTGTCAAACTCGCCGGGGAGCATGGCCAGGCCATAGGCATCGGCCACCCCAATCCGGCCACGCTGGAGGCGCTGCGCCGGTACCAGACCCAGCTGCGCACCCGCACCGACATGGTCGGGGTTTCCCGCCTTGTCCATTGAGGGATGACGCCATGTCTGCCATTATCACCCTGACCACGGATTTCGGCCTGGAAGATGAATACGTCGGCGTGCTCAAGGGGGTCGTGGCCGGCCTGGCGCCGCAGGCCAGCCTCATCGACCTTTGCCACACCATCCGACCCCAGGATATTCGGCAGGGGGCCTTTATTCTTCAGGCGGCAGCCCCGTATTTTCCCAAGGACACCATCCATCTGGCCATTGTCGATCCTGGGGTGGGCACAAACAGGCGTCTCATTGCGGTCCGAGCCATGGGCCAGGTTTTTCTGGGGCCGGACAACGGCATCCTGACTCCCTTTCTGCATGAGCCTCTCTTTAAAGAAGCAATCTGTATTGATTGCCAGGAACGTTATCTTGCTCCGCTCAGCACGACCTTCCATGGCCGCGATATTCTCGCCCCAGTCGCGGCGGCCCTGGCCAATGGCGCCGGGCTCTCCAGCCTTGGTACCCGGACGTTTAAGGAAAAACTTATAAAACTTGCATCCCCCGCCTTGCAAATTGATCGGATTCATGGCAACATAGCCGGGTCCGTGATCCACATCGATCATTTCGGCAACCTGACTACGAATATCCACCAGCGTGATCTTGCCGAGCTGACTGCCGATCCGGCTTCCATCCAGATCTTTCATAAGCAGCAGCAAGTGACCGGGCTGGCAAGCGCTTACGCCGCAGGGCTAAACGGACAGGTTCTGGCGCTCATCGGCAGCCGCGGCTACCTTGAACTGGCAGTAACCAATGGGAGTGCTGCCAGGATTCTTGGAGCAGAGGTGGATGATCCCGTACGGGTGACACGGGGCAAGAAGGGGTAATTTTTTCTGTTTACAGACACGACGACGCAGGATTAAAGTAACAGCTTAAATTCAGGTAAGGAAACAGCTCCATGCAGGACAATCATATCGAGGACATCGCCAAACTCCTCAAGACCATGTCGCACCCCATCCGCCTGAAGATCCTCTGTCTCTTGCAGGACAAGGAAATGACCGTGGGCGATCTCCACAAAGAGGTGCACACCACCAATGCCAATGTCTCCCAGCATCTCTCCATTCTCCGCAACCAGGGGATCATCGCCTACCGCAAGGATGCCAATTTCATTTTCAACCGGATCGCGGAAGGGAGGGTGACCGAATTGATCAAAACCATGCGGGAACTCTTCTGTCAGGTTTCCTGATCCCGGGCCATACCACCAAGGAGACTCCCTCATGATCATCACGGACTGGGTTCATGTTTTTGCCGGTGCCTTCATCCTGATCAGCCTGGCCCTGGGCACCTGGGTTCACCCCTACTGGTACTTTTTCACCGCCTTTGTCGGAGCCAACCTCTTTCAGTACGGCTTCAGCAAGTTCTGCCCGCTGGCCATGATCCTCAAGAAACTCGGGGTGCAGGAAAGCCGCGAAGGCAAAGGCTGCTACCAAAAATAAGGCTCCAGACAATTACAACCTCAACATCTGGGCAATCGCCTTACCGACCGGGGCAAAATCCAACCGGGCTTGGACAGGATCAACACAACACCGCAGTCGGCCAAAGATTTGCACCCGCCCCATTTCGGCGATGGTGCGCATATTGTCCTCAACCAACAGCTCATTTTCCTCGGTTGCACCATCGGAAAACACCACCCCAAGAATAGGAATACCCCTGTGGCGCAGGGCCTCCAGGGTAAGCAGGGTGTGATTGATCGTGCCAAGGCCGCTCTTCGCCACCACCAGAGTAGGAATCTCCAACTCCCGCAGCAAATCCACCAGCAACAACTCCCGATTGAGCGGCACCAGCAACCCGCCAACCCCCTCGACAATGAGCAGATCATGGCAGGCCAGCATCTCCTGATACCGGACACGGATCAGCTCCGGATCGATGAGCTCCCTTGCCTGTTCGGCGGCAAGGTGGGGCGAGGCAGGCAGGGAAAAATGATAGACCACCTGACTGTTGACCAACTCCGGGAGAAGCGGAAGTTGCGCCATTCGCAGGCACGCTTCCAAATCGGCAGGCGGAAATTCCGGTCCGGTGGCCGCCCATTTCTGATACCCGGCATCGCTGCCGTTTTTTCGCAGAAAATCAAGGAGCAATCCGCAGACCTGGGTCTTGCCCACATTGGTGTCCGTGCCGGCCACAAAGATCGCGTTCATTTCTCACCCCTGACGACAAAAGCCTGATAGGTGGCAGGGTACCCGCCATGGATTGTCTGAAACCAGGCGTCAAGCTGGCGCAGCCGCCCGCGGGTCAAAGCGCCGGGCAGTTGGCCGCCGCCGGTTCCGGTCTTACGGATATGGTCCAGCAGGTCTAGAAGCGAGCAATAGTTTTTGATCCTGCTCTCTTCCTGCACGGCAAAACGTGAAAAAATCCCCTCCAGCATGACCTCCAGTTTCTCCCCGCCTGGAAATCCCTGAGGCGGCAGTTGTACCTCGTGGCCAAAAACCTGACTCAATCCCTGGCCCAACTCGCTGAAGGTTCTGGGACCAAACAGCGCCCCGACAAAACATCCTTTGGTGGAGAGCAGACGGCCAATCTGCCCCAGAGCCGCCCCGAGGTCATCGAACCATTGCAGGGTGGAATTGGCGCAGATCAGATCAAAGGTGCCGGGGCAGACAACCAGAAACCGCTCCCCATCCTCGCAGAGCACGGAAACATTGCCCTTGTCTCCCAGCCGCTTTCTGGCCTGCTGCACCATGCCTTCGGCAAAATCCAGAGCGGTGATGCGGGCCTCTGGAAAACGCTCGGCAAGCAGCACCGTGAAATATCCGGTTCCGCAGCCGATCTCCAGAATATTTTTCGGATTGCTGGACGCGGGTATCTCCCGAAGCAGCCGGGCAGCCAGGTCCTTCTGCGTCTCAGCATGGGCGTCATAGGTGATGGCGGCGCGGGAAAACCGTTGCCTGATTCGCTGCTTCCGAGAGTTCAGCACGGAACAAACTCCCGGTCGAGGAACAGGGCATGCCCGCCATGCTCGATAATGGTGGTGCGAGCTCCGGGGATCAAAGCTTGCTCCGTCACCGGCGCGATGATATCCCGCCGCCCATGCCAGCAAAAAACAGGGCATTGCACCCCGTGCACAGGCAGACGCCATTGTCCCAGATAGTCAAGACCCCGATCAAGAACCTGCATATCGAGAGATTCCAAAAGCGGTTCCTGCTGTTCCGCCACAAACCGTCGGTATTCTTTCTTATAGCCCAGAACGCTTTTGCGGTAAAAATCCCGCAGGAATGCCGGAGGGTCGGCCGCAAGGCCCTGGCGGATGGCAACGATTTCCGAGGGGGGCCAGGAGGCCCGCATGCCTATCAAGGTAAGCTTCACCACCTTTTCTGGAAAAGCGCAGGCGAAATCAAAAGCCAAGGAAGCGCCCATGGACCAACCGACAAGCTGGACGGAATCAAGATGCTGTTCGGCAAGAAAGGCCAAAATCCCCGGCTGGGCAGTGGCCGGGTCCAGCGGGGCCACCGGTCGTACCCACGGGGAAGGCTGTTCTGCCAGATCGAGAACTTGTCCGGAAAATCCCCATCCGGGCAGAAAAAGGACAGGAGACGACGGCAATGGTTTGCTTCCCCCTGCATTGCGCATCCAACTTTGCGCCATCACTGTTCAGGCGTAGACGGATTAATTCCTGAAGGCATCCTGATTCTCCAAAAACCAACGGTAGGTTTCTTCAACGCCCTGCCGCAGAGAAATGTGCGCCTGCCAGCCAAGTTTTGTCAACTTTGACACGTCGAGAAGCTTGCGGGGAGTCCCATCCGGCTTGCTGGCATCGTAAACGATTTCTCCGGCAAATCCCACCACCTCCCTGACCAGATTGGCCAACTCATCAATGGTCAGATCATCACCAACCCCTACATTGACAATCTCCTCCCCTGCATATTCCTGCATCAAAAATACAGCCGCATCAGCAAGATCATCCACATGCAGAAACTCGCGGCGCGGAGAACCGGTACCCCAGACAACCACTTCCTTGACCACGCTGGTCTTCGCCTCATGAAATTTGCGGATTAGGGCTGGGAGCACATGGGAGTTGGCGAGATGGAAATTATCCCCTGGGCCATAGAGATTGGTGGGCATCAAAGAGATGGCGTTAAACCCATACTGGCGCCGGTATGCCTGACACAGCTTGATTCCGGCGATCTTGGCGATGGCGTACCATTCGTTGGTTGGCTCAAGGGGGCCTGTCAACAGACAATCTTCCGGCATGGGCTGGGGCGCGAATTTTGGATAAATGCAGGAAGATCCTAAAAAGAGCAGCTTCTGCGCTCCAGTTTTATACGCGGCGTCAATGACATTCAGTTCGATCTGCAGATTGTCGCGGATAAAATCAGCCGGGTAGCTGTTGTTGGCCTGAATGCCACCCACCTTGGCCGCCGCCAAAAAAACATAATCGGGCCGCACCGCGGCAAAAAACTCCTGCACCGCAGACTGACTTGTCAAATCCAGTTCGGCATGCATGCGGGTAATGAGCTGGGAATAGCCCTCCCGCTGGAGCTGGCGCACAATGGCGGCGCCAACCAAACCACGATGCCCGGCGATATAAATCTTGTCCTCTTTATTCATGATACTGGTAGGTCTTGAACCCCTCCTTCCGGCACAAGGCATCACGCTGCGCATCGGCCAAATCTTTACGCACCATTTCCGCCACCATGTCCATGAAAGCGATCTCTGGAACCCAACCTAGTTTCTCCCGAGCTTTTGTGGCGTCACCCAGGAGGGTTTCCACTTCGGTGGGCCGGAAATAACGAGGATCGACCCGGATAATCGTATCCCCCACCTGCGGAGATTTCTTCGCGATCCCTTGGGGTAGCTTTGTTGTATCAAGAGAATCGATAACCCCGATTTTCTCAAGGCCAGAGCCCTGCCAACGCAGGCCAATCCCAAGCTCTGCAAAGGAAAACCCACAAAATTCCTGCACCGAATGCTGTTCGCCCGTGGCGATCACGTAATCCTCCGGACTCTCTTGCTGGAGCATGAGCCACTGCATGCGGACATAATCCTTAGCATGTCCCCAGTCCCTTTTTGCCTCAAGATTGCCCAAATGCAGACAATCTTGCAATCCCAAGGCAATGCGGGCCGCCGCCCGAGTGATCTTTCGGGTCACGAATGTTTCGCCGCGGATCGGAGATTCGTGGTTGAACAGGATGCCGTTACAGGCATAAATTCCGTAAGCCTCGCGATAGTTTACGCAAATCCAATAAGAGTACATCTTGGCCACTGCGTAGGGGGAGCGAGGATAAAACGGGGTTGTTTCCCGTTGCGGTGTCTCCTGCACCTTGCCGAACAGCTCCGAAGTCGAGGCCTGATAAAACTTGGTTTTCTTGGTAAGCTCCAAAATTCGGATGGCCTCGAGCAACCGCAAGGTTCCCAAGGCATCGGCATTGGCCGTGTATTCGGGAGTCTCGAAAGAGACAGCCACATGGCTCTGGGCCGCCAGATTGTACAATTCGTCCGGCTGGACTTTCTGAATAATCTGGATCAGGTTGGTGGAATCAGTCATATCGCCATAGTGGAGAATGAACTTTCGCCCGGACTGATGCGGATCCTCATACAGGTGATCGATACGATCGGTATTGAAAGAGGAAGCGCGACGCTTGATGCCATGGACCTCGTAGCCTTTTTCCAGGAGAAATTCCGCCAGATAAGCGCCGTCCTGCCCTGTCACCCCGGTAATCAATGCTTTTTTCTTCATCTCAGCTCCTAATGCACTGTCGCTGCAAACTCAGCTGGTTTTATCTTGGCTTGCCGACAGAATAATGCTGTATACTTTATCCAGAACCCATGGGGGCGCACGCTGCGCCACTCGCCGTATCTATTCTGCGGCACATCCTACTATGGAAACAGCAAATTCTCAAGCCAACCCTGCCATAAACCAGACAAGACGGAGAAAAAACAGCATGGCAGACTATGATTATGATCTGGGCATCATCGGCGGCGGAGCTGCGGGGCTCACGGTGGCTTCCGGCGCAGCGCAGCTTGGGGCCAAGACCTTGTTGGTGGAGAAAGAGGCGGCGCTTGGGGGCGACTGCCTCCACTATGGCTGCGTGCCGAGCAAGACCCTGATCAAGACCGCCCATGTTTACCATCTTATGAAGAACGGGCCTAACTTCGGCCTACCGGCTATTACCCCGCCTGCGGTGGATTTCCGGCAGGTCTCCGCCCGGATCAACTCGGTGATAAGTACCATTCAAGAGCACGACTCGGTGGCTCGGTTTTGCAAGCTCGGCGCCAGGGTCGAATTCGGCAGCCCGGTTTTCACCGACGAACACGCCATTGGCCTGGGCGGCAAAACCATTTCCGCCCGCGCCTGGGTCATCGCCACCGGTTCATCCCCGGACATCCCTGCCATCGAGGGTCTAGCGACAACGCCCTACCTGACCAACCGCGACCTCTTCTCCCTGGAAAAGCTGCCCGACTCGATGATCATCCTCGGCTGCGGTCCCATTGGTGTGGAAATGGCGCAGGCCTTCTGCCGACTCGGCACCAAAGTAACGGTGATCCAGCGCAGCGGCCAGATCTTAAGCAAGGAAGACCGGGATATGGCCGATATCGTCCAGCAGGCGTTGGAGGAGGAGGGCGTAACCTTTCTGCTGAACGCTGCGGTGCTCCGGGTGGGTGATCTGGGACGCGAGCGGGAGGTGGTGGTGAAGACTGCGACCGGCGAAACCATGGCCCTCAAGACCGAGGCGATTCTGGTCGCCCTTGGCCGCGTCCCAAATGTGGAGGGTCTTGGTCTTGAAAAAATAGATATCCCTTTCAATCATAACGGGATCGCGGTGAACAGCCATCTGCGGACCAGCCACCGCCATATCTATGGTGCAGGCGACGTCATCGGCGGCTATCGGTTCACCCATGTTGCCGGTTATGAAGGCGGGGTGGTGTTGAGCAACGCGGTTTTTCATCTGCCGAAAAAAGCCGATTACACCCTGGTGCCCTGGTGTACCTATACCCATCCGGGCCTGGCCTCCATCGGCTTGAACGAAAAAAGCGCCCGAAAAGCCGGGATCGACTACACGGTCTGGAGCGAGGAGTTCCGAAACAACGACCGGGGATTGGCCGAGGGAGAAAGTGTCGGGAAGATCAAGCTGCTGCTCGGCCGCAGGGGAAAACCTCTTGGCGTTCAGATTCTCGGTCCCCAGGCTGGGGAGATCTTGAACGAATGGGTGGCGGTGATGAACGGCGGGATGGGGTTGGCAAAGATTGCCTCGGCCATCCATCCCTACCCCACCTTGGGGGAAATCAACAAAAAGGTGGCCGGCGCGGTTTTTGCCAAAAAAATATTTTCGGAACCCGTGCGCAAGGGGTTCAAATTCTTTTTTGGCTTGAGAGGCAGGGGGTGCGAATGAAGGGAAAATGGGGTCAGTGGATCACCACCTTCGAAAAAAGGTTCAAAACCACCACCCCTGCGACGATAAGTGCGATGCCAATAAACGCCGCTGCGTCAAGGGATTGATGGTAAATGGCCCAGCCAACGAAGGAAACCAGCGCCACCCCGACACCAGACCAGATGGCATAGATGATGCCCAGCGGAATGGTGCGCAGAGTGAGCGAAAGAAAGTAGAATGCCGAGGCATACCCAACCACCACCACAAACGACGGAACCCATCGAGTAAACCCATCGGCGGCCTTGAGTGCGGAGGTGGCAGCAACTTCCGAAACAATGGCGATAACGAGATAAAGCCAGGGCATGCCTTGAATACCTACCATCATTATTGCCCGGATTCCATTTTTCTATAATTTCAATAATCGGCCCAATGGAGCCGTTGTGTTTTCTGACGCTCGCGATTTGGCGGGCCTGCCTCTACTGTCTGAGGAAAATAAAGTTGGGAAATCATGATTTTTCCAATTACGCCAAGTTATGCCATAATTTTTCATTTAAAGAAAATACAAAAAAATTAAAGTTTGGGAATTTCGCCCCTGCTGTCTACAGCGGCCAAAAAATAAAGTTGGCCAATAACGCTCCAAAATTGCCCCCCCAAGAAGTGCATCAATCAGGCGTCCGAAGGAATGATCTTTTTGGCGCGGCCATAGATGGCATCCACCGCTGAAATCCGCAGATGCGCGGTGGAGCTGACTGGCAGGAACTCCGTCAAGCCTTCAATGATCCCCAGCAGAGTGGACAATAGATAATTGTTCATCAGACCTCCAGCACATATCTTGTATTTTTTCCACCAGACTCGGGAGGCTTCCCGTTGCCGGTGATCACATGTCGACCCCTTCTCTCAAGGCTCACTTCCTGTTGAGGTTAACTTTAGCCTCATCAATCGTGAAAAAGAACCCCTTGGCCTCATCGTTATTCTTCATTTCGGTTCGCCACAGGTGCAAAACCCCTTCTACCTCGACCATATCATCGATGTTTTTCAATGGCGGATCACCGGGTACGCGGCGTACAAAGACAACGGCATTCGGCGCTGGAGGTGAGCAGAAGAAGCAGCCGCCTGGAGATTTGACCAGCACTATCTTTATCAGTTTCTCGGGATCATCGTAAGGGGTTGCAAAACCGGAAAGGCGGACCCGCTTGCCTTCCAATTTGCTAAGTCCAGCCGGGAATTTCGGGGGCGGGGTGTTGCTGAAAGTGGTTTTTCCCAAGAGCGCAAAGGTAATCGTTGATACCTCAATTCCTGCCGCTCTGGACATCCATGGAAGCCCCCCGACAAGAGCTGCCAGGAAAAAAATTGTTATGATGCGCTTCATCGTGAACTCCTTATCCTCTTTGTTATGTTGCGGAAAGATCATTGACCGGTTCGCGGCGATAGGCCAGCACAGCTGGAATGATTCCGGCCAGCAGACCACCGGCGGCGACAATTAACAGGGCTATGGCCTCGATGCGATTGGTGCTCCAAGGTGAAATTCCGATGCCGAGGCTGTCGCGCAGATATGGGTTGGCAAGGGCCAAGCCGCCGTGACCGAGAAACCAGCCAGCCGCAAGACCAAGCAAGGTCAGCAGCAAAGCCTCGATGACGACCAGGCTGAATATCTCGCGCGGGTGGGCGCCAAGCGCCCGCAATACCGCGAGATCGCGTCTCCTGCGTTCCGCTGATTGATATAAGGTGGCGGTAATGCTCAAAGTCGAAACAACGACAACCAAGGCCGCCACTGCCAGCAACAGGCGCTGTATCGGTTCAAGCACCTGCTGATAGAGCCGATGCATTTCGTTGACCGGGATAGCAGCCATCGCCTCGGTCTGCTTCTGGAGCTCCTGAGCCATCCAGAGTCTGAGCCCGACAGTCTTGAGTCGTATCAGAACCGCCGTGACTTCGAGATCTTTTTGGGATAAAGCGGCTTTTGTCTCCACGCCCGCTATCTTACGATGGGTTTCTGTCTCTGTTTCGTGAATATGCCATACTGAAGCGAGCGAGACGTAAATCGCCCGGTCTGTCGAGCCACCGCTTGAGGCCAGAATCCCCACGACTTTATAGGGAAAGTCCCGATGTTCCGACGATCCAGGCGTGACCACAAGACCATGGCTGCCGACGAAAGTGTCGCCAATTTTGAGTCCTGTCTGTTGAGCCACCTGGGCGCCGATGACTGCCTCAAAGTCGTTTTGGAAAAATGACCCCAGAGCGAGGGTGAGGAGATGGTGTTGAGAATCACGTCGGTCGGCAAGATCCATAAACGTGCTGTCTGTGCCGACAATCCTGTAACCGCGATAGTTGTCACCAAGGCCGAGCGGGATCGCGCTGGCAACGCGGGGATCCCTGCTCAATGCCTCGAAACGGGCATATGGGATATTGCCGGTCGGCAAGTCGAGGTTGTAGATGCTGCTCAGCACGAGTTGCAACGGGCTGCCCTTGGCGCCAACCGCCAGATCAAATTGGCCGCTCTCGCGCAGAAACCCTGTTTCGCTTTCGCGTTGCAGAGTAAGCACGCTGGCGATCAATGCCGCGCCAAGCGCGATGCCGGTCAGCGTCAGGATCGTGACCAGCGTTCTGCCCCAGAGATATCGCCATGCCATACGCCAGAGGGTCATGATTTTCCCTCCAAGGATGGGACATGGGTCACGAAGCCACGGCAGTCTATCTGGCGCGGCAGTTTCGCGGCCAAGTCAAGATCGTGGGTCACCAGCATCAAAGCGCATTGTTCCTCTCGGCAGATCTCACGGATCAGGGCAAAAACATCTTCAGCCGTGGTAGGGTCAAGAGCGCCGGTAGGTTCATCAGCCAGAAGAAGAGCCGGGCGGTTGGCGATGGCGCGGGCAATGGCAACCCGTTGCCGTTCGCCGACCGACAAACGGCCAGGCCGAGTGTGCAATCGTCGTAGCAGCCCGACCCGGTCAAGCAGAGCCGTAGCCCGCCGCTGCTGTTCCGCGCCATGATAGGCTCGACCGAAGCGCATTCCGATCATTACATTTTCGAGGGCCGAGAAACTGTCAAGCAGGTTGAAACTCTGGAAGATAAAACCCATCGTCCGTCCTCGAAAAGTATCAAGGCTTGCAGGTGACAGCTTCCGCAAGTCCGTTCCCTGGACGGAAATCTCCCCGTTGTCCGGCTGACGCAGTCCGGAGACGAGGTTTAAAAGAGTCGATTTCCCGCAGCCACTCGGGCCGGTTAAGGCGGCATGTTCTGAATGCCTGAGCCGAAAATCGTCGAGGCGAAAGACTATGGCCTCGTCGCCAACGGTGCCAAGGCGCAGGCGGCAATTTTGGATGGTAACGGTGAGTGGCTGCGGCTCCATCATGGTTTTGCCTTCCTGGACTGTTTTTCGTCTTCGTGGACATGCGGCATTCCTGCCGCCTCCATCATTTTTTCGACAATGGGGTGGATGCCGGAAAGAATCGCGGTCAGTTCGACCCCGTCTTGTTGTTTTGGATTGGATAGCGCATCGCTCAGGCTTTTCAGATCGCCTTGCAGCACCTTGACTTGCGCAGGATCCTTGGCGCCGGCCGGAACCGGATCCGCGATAACAGCGGCGGCGGCTTTCTTGATCGCCGGGGCCAGCTCGCGCAACTCGGCCACAGCCTTCCGTTCACATAATGCCTCGGAACGTTCGGCCAGATCATCGAGTTTCTTGAGCGACTTCCAAGAAACCACGGTTGCGCTTTGGGCGGCAAGGACGAGAATGAGTTGAAGCAGGAAAAAAAAGCTACCTATGCGAAATAATTTGCCAGACATGGGATTCCTCTTTGGGATATGGTGTTTTAAGGCACACAGGGGTAAACACGGACTTGTCTCAAGGTTTATCCGGAACTAGGCGCAATTTTGCGTCCGCCATCCACGTTAAAGCCATCATCACTACAAGGACACAAACGATGACAGGACCGGTCGGCAAGTCGAACATCGCCGAAAAAAGCAGGCCCACAGCGTAGCCCAAAGCGCCGATGACATAGCCCATCGGCAATTGTAACGCCTCCCGCATCCCTCGCACCGCAAGGGCGGGAACAATCAGACTGGCGAAGACGAGATAGATGCCGACAAGCTGCACTGAGGCGGTGACGGTCACGGCAAATAGCAGATAGAAGCCAAGATCACCGAGCCGTTGCCGGAAGCCGAACCATATGGTTAATATGGCAGCGTAGAGCACGACTACAGGTACCAGATCGCGTGGCGAGGTCCAGAGAATCTGACCTCCCAGCAAATCCTGCAGGTGTTCGCCGCCGTGGGGGTTGTGCGCGAGAAGCAAAAGCCCGGCGCACGCCGCGGCGGCGAAAAGCGTGCCCACCAGCGCTTCCTGCACTTCGCCCCAACGTTTTTGTGTCCAGGTCAAGAGCAAAGCGCCAAGCAGCGCCGCCGCGCAGGCTGCTGCCTGCGCGCGCCAACCATGCGGCTCAAAACCCAGCGTATCCATCAGGATGATTCCCAGTCCTGCCACTTGGGCCAAGGCAAGATCGATAAACACGATCCCGCGGGTGAGCACCTGCCGGCCCAGCGGCACATGGGTGGACAGAATCAACAGACCGGCCAGCAGAGCCGGCAGCAGGATGGTGAGGTCAAAGTTTGCCATATTCATTGACGAACTCCTTTCACTAGATGATCGATTGTTTCGTCAAACAGGGCGAACAGATCCTTGGCCCTGTCACTGCCACCCACCGTGAAAGGCAGTTCAACCGCGGGCACGCCCGCGTTCTGCTTCAGCCATTGCGAAGGGCGGTCATCTTCATAGGCCGCACGGATGGTCATCTTGACTGGGCTTGCCTTGACCTTGGCCAGCACCTCAGCCAGATAACCGCTTGACGGCGGCACCCCGGGTTTGGGCTCCAGTGCCACAAGATCCTTGAGCCCCAACCAGTCGAGGAGATAAACCCAGCTCTTATGCTGCACGGCAATCGGCATGCCTTTAAGAGGCGCCGCTTCAGTTTCCCATTTCTTGATTGCCGCACGCCACTTGACGACGAAGGCATCGTGTCGGGCTTTGTAGAGAGCGGCATGAGCCGGATCAATTTCAGCCAGACGGGCTGCCAAGGCATCGGCCACGGGCAGGAAGTTGCGCGGATCGGTTTGAATGTGCGGGTTGCCCGCCGCATGCACGTCGCCCTCGGCGCGGTCAAGATGTTGTGGAATTTCCTTCATGGACACTACGCTCGCGGCTTCCAGATAACCGGGGGAGCCGGGCTGGATTTTTCCGTTGGCGGCTTGACGCAAAACAACAGGCATCCAGCCGACTTCCAGCTCAGCGCCGGTGCAGAATACAAGGTCGGCAGTACGGGCGCGGGCGATCAGGCTTGGCCGGGCCTGGATCTGATGCGGATCTTGCCGGCCGGTCGAGGCGACATAAACCGAAACGGCATCGCCGCCGATCTCGGTGGCGAGCGATCCCCATTCGGGTTCGCAGGCAAAAATATTGACCGCGGCCTTTGCCGGAACCGTAGTGGAAAATAGTGCGCTGAGCAAAGCAATGCCGATGAGTAGTTTGTTCATGGGGTGTTTCTCCTTTGGCTTAGTACTGATGAGCGCCATGGGCGCCGAGGCTGACCGTGTAATTCAGCATCACGCCCTGGTCCGCTTGCAGTGCGGAATCGTCGTAGTTGTATTGCAGGCGGAAGCGTCCGAACTCGCTGGTGTCGTACATCAAAACGGTGCTGTACCGGTGCGGTGTATGGCCAAGATTGTCCAGGGTCGTGCCCGCAAAATCCGCCCCCACATCATTGGCCGAGAGCTGATCATAACGTGCGCCAACGCTCCAGCGCGGCATGAACTGGTAGATGGCCTGACCGTAGAAACCTGTCTGGTCGCCGCGATAGGCAAGCGTATCGAAGGTGCCGTCCTGCCGCCTGAAAAAGAACTCGCTTTGCAGTTTCAAACTGCGCTGAACGGAATTGCCGTTCGGCGCCCATTTCCAGACCAGCCCCGCGATGCCGAGATGGGTTGCACCGGTGAAACTATCGATGCCCGTCACCAGATCCGTGGCGTCGGCGTGATAATAGGCGAGACTTGCCAGCCACGAGTTGCTCTCGTTCACATCGCCTCCGGCGCGGACAAAGACACTTTGCGCGCCCGCGCCGTCATGGGTAGGCGTGGCCGGGAAAGAGGCGCCGCGCAGACTCTCGGCGCCGAATTGCAGAAAGGTTTCGGTGGGAGCTGTCCAACGCACCTGTACGCCGTCATCCCCCAATTGGTTGTTGAGCATGGCCCGATAGGGCAAGGGCGCATCAAGAAAATCCCAGGCATGCTGATGCTGTTCGTTGAGATAGCCGATGCCGGAGAAGAAGCGACCACCTTTGACCGTCAAGCCCCAAGGCAAACTCGTGGTTTGAATAAATCCTTCTTCGACATTGGCACCGCCTTCGCGCGGGAAGCTGAGAACCACCTGACCGTAAAGCGCTTGATCGATGTTGGCGCTAAGGCTTACCTCGGACTCGCCGAGCGAAAATCCCTGGGTGGCTAAACTGCGGGCCTCGTCTCCAAGCGCAAAGCCGGGGACGGGGGCATTATCGGGATCATGGCTGAAATGGGCATAGGTCCCCATAAGAACTACCCCGATGGCCGGATTGAAAGCGCCGGCCGAGGCGGGCGCACCACTTTGTCCAGACACAGACACCGCCGCAGGGATTGGTGCGCTTGATGCCGTTGTTTGGGTATCTGCAACAACGGGAGTTGCGTTTGCCGACGCTTGGCTGGTTTGGGCCTTGGCCTCGGCAACCTTCACGCGCTGTTCCAGTTCCTTGATGCGCTTTGCATCTTCGGCGTGTTGCATCTCAAGCTTCTTGATGGATTGCCGTATTTGAGAAAGATCTTCATCCGTTACGGCACAAGCCGGAACCGGTGACAGTGCCCGGAGCGCCGCGGCAAACGCGCAGGCGCCGATGATTTTTTTGGCTTTCATGAAATTTTCCTTCTGGCAAAGGTTGCGTAGCTAAAAACCCATCCATACCTAATGCGATTCGGTGAAAACGACGTTTACCTTCTTGCTCGCCGGTACCGGTTAGATACGGGAAAGTCCCGCCGAGCAGAACAACGGCAGGCAAAGCAATCCGTTTTTTCCAATGCTGGGAAAGGTCACTATGTACGAGAAGAATGAAGGGTTAAGCCAGCAGGGAGGGGGGAGCGCGTGGGGAGATCGAATAGTTGATGGGAGGAGAGAGGAGGGGTCGGCAAGGGTCGGGTGGCCCGGCAACAGTCGCTAGAGTTGGCCGGGCAATAGCGATTTTTTCGTGTACGGTGAAGTGCTGGGCCAGTGAGGCCAGCGCCTGGCAAATAGGGCAGTGTTCAGAACTATGCTTATGGGCAATAAAAAATGAATCTTTGGAAGACTTGAAATTTTTAGTGCTGTGGTGGGCATGTGTATCATGGTCATGGAGAAGGGCAGCAAAGCCGTGGTTCGCGCCATGGTGGTGGCAGGAGGAAAGATGGAGAGCTTGCAAGCCAGGGGACACCACCACCAGCGTCGCCGCCAGCAGGCTGAGCGCAAATCCCAAAAGGAATACCTTCCTGAATGTGCCATATTGTGTCAACATACCCTGAATTTATACTATAAATTTCTGCGGGTGAGGATATTATTTTGGGCTCCTCGTCATTTCAAGTGGATTTGATTTTTCTGACTGGCCAAGAGTTTTTCCCCATCGGTCCGTAGGCTACCATCGGGGGCCACATGGCGGTAAAGGGTTTGCCGGGTGATTCCCAATTCCCGGCAGAGTCTGCCCACATTGGTCTCCGGCTGCCCCATGGCAGCCATGGCCAGGCGGAGTTTGGCGGCGGTCATCTTGTAGGGTGCCCCGCCGTTCCGGCCGCATTCGAGCCTGGGCAAAAACACACCTGATGAGGCTTACACCGTGATGCTGCCGAAGAGAATCCACTTAAAAATCGCAGGATGTTGTTCAAACGAGTGGGGCCACTTCTTGAGCAGTTCGCAGACTTTGTTCTAATTCCTTGATCAAGGCCACGGTCTGTTGGGGATATCTCTAACCACAAAGCACGAGTCTGAAAAGTACCTTTTTCAAGGCTATCACATCGCCTGACGGGATACAATACCGAAAAAATACGGAGTTAAAGCATGCCGCCAATCTGCCCAGATAACTCATTGGTGAACTCGCCATGCGCTCGGCAACTTGGCCTAGCTAGGTGAACCCCTCAAAGAAGTTCCATAGGAATGCAAAACCTGCAACGACCTCAAGAGAGCGAGTCGCAACCAACTGTCAAAATAATCTCCGCCCTGCCCTCCACAGTCTCATACCCCATTTTTCCAAAGAGGATTTTGTGTGCTTTACAAGCTCGTACTTTCCTCCATTGAAAAGCGTTCTTAGTTCCCCCTTGTCCCAATGCCCTCCTCCCGCAATACATTTTTTCAGCAGATTTTCGGTATATGCGGTGGCAGTGATGGATCCGCGCCTCGGCATCATAAATAGAAGGGTCGAAATCCCATGATCGTCCCTTCCGTCGACCTCCACTATGAAAAACCGTCGGTTTGAGAACGAAACTCCCACCAGAACATACGGCCGCAGGATCCCGGAAATCTTAGGCACCCTGGGAAGACAGCAGCCTTCAGGGGCTTCCCCTTCGCAAAATGACAGGTTCGCCCCTTTGATGTAGGCTAGAGCCTTAAATAACTTTTGAAAGCCCAACGAAACATCGCTCTCAGACTTGAACGGGGCAAATTCAATTGACGGTAGCTCACCGCAGCCTGCCTCCTCGTAAAGAGTCCCATCCTTTGTAGAGACGTGCTCTAAACGTACCCCTCCGCCTCCCTGGCGATCTTCGCCTTGACCATTTTCGTTTACTCTCTCCTGGACTTTGACCACCTCGATCCGCTGCGCAAAATCCGCAGTGGTGAAGTCGATTCTTACAGCATAAGGAGACGTAATTTCTTTCGGTGACTTTGGCTCCGGATTGATGGCGGCCTCTCCCGGCTCCTCCTTGGTCCTTCCTCTCCCGTTCCCCTTTTTTCCACCTTCATATATTCTGAAACCAGGATGTTCATAAGTTAGGGTGGAAAATGGCAGTCTGACAGCGGAACTGAACTGTTTTATTTCCAGGACCAGGATGGTATTCTCGATTTTCATCCCCCTGACCACCCAGCTACTGCCTGGGATGGCCGGCGGCTCGGTATGAAGCGGATGCGCATACTCCCCATTTCGCATGTTCTCCCCGCCGCCGTTAGAAACGGAGGCCCAGACCTTCTTCCATGCAGCCCGAAACTCCCCGTCAAAAAGGACCGCGGCCATCCTCTTGACGACTTCGATAGACAGCGAGGCGATGGCGACCCGTTCCGAGAACTTAAGATGCGCCTGGCCGTCCGCCAGGGTGGATGTGCATACATCCGTGAAAAGATCCGGCCCCAGCAATTCGGCTACCATCATCCTGTTGGGAGCGAAATAGGCTCGAATCACCTCCAGGCAGGGAACCACGATCCGTTCCCCGCGATTCCAGATGACCACGCATTTCTCCTGGAGATTGAACCTCGTCCGCAGTTCATACTGCCTTGGCACCGATATCGCATCGCAGATACTCACCTTCGGCGATGAACAGAACCGGATCTGCATCCGAGTGCCCAAATGGTTCGCCCCTGTCGGTTTACCATCCCGATAAGCACTGCCGAGACGAAAGGCCGGCAGTGCTCCCCAAGGCATGGCTAGGTCGTGCAACGTGCCATTCTCCCGCCGGAAGACTGCCTGCATCTGCCACTGTTTATGTTGCCCCGCATGGTAGGGCGACCGAAGCCAGTGGAGATAGACGGCTTCGGTCTTGTCAAAAGGCCAATTCTTAAATTTCATATCCATGCATCACCCCTTTTTCAAATGCATAAATTATCCGCTCGATCTCAGCCGCAACGCTGGCGGGATTTCCGGGCCGAAGATGCGCTTCGCGAACGATTCGCCAGGTCTCCAATGACTTTCCTCGCCGCAAGAGTTCTCTCTCCGCAGCCCTCACGCGCCTGATCCCGAAGGCGGCCCTGGTTTCGATAACGCCTTCAAGACTCGCTCTTGCTGCGGGGAGCTTGTCGATATTCCTTTGCAATAAGGCGAGCGCACCTAGTTTTTTGCCGATGGCGCTTAAAGTGACGCGCACGGGTCTCCCGGGTGCGTAACGGATGGCATGCGCGGCGTGACCGATCCGGGCTGCGAGCTCGTGATCTCGGCCTGGCCAGTCAACTCGGCGTCCGGCAGACCCTTTCCTGGCCTTGGCCGGAGGGAGATTTTTGAAAAGCCATCCCCTATCATTGCGGTAAAGCCAGCAATAATCGGCTGGGCCCAGCGTCCTAAGTTCCTTCCGTCCTTTTTTGGGATGCTTGGCTATAAGCGCGAGCCATCGCGTGCGGCGCTCAATCAGCGATTTTCCATCCTCGACAAAATTTTCCTCCTGCCGGCAGTCCGCCAGATGGGCCAGGTGGCGAATTACTGTGCGCACATCCACGCCAAGGGCACGGGCGGTTGCCCTCAGACTTCTCCCCTCCTTTTCCGCAAGACGGATCAATTCCGCCTCCCACACCGGACCTACTTCAAGAATTTTTCCCCTTCGAAACTTGTCGCTTCTTTCCCGGTCAGGGCCGGTCCGGGCATAGCTGAAACCACATGAACAGTAAAAATGCCCGACCGGCTCCCCCGTTTCACAATTCCTGGTAATGACGCACCGGAGGATAACTGCCTGCCGGTAATGGGATACGGCAGGATTGAGGCAAGGCCAAGGGCCCCTTCCGAAGGGACGGCTCTCTGGAACGCCGGCACAGAAAAATTCCTCAATCCCTTTCCCAAGGAAGTGGATCAAAAGGATGTGGCGAAGAGGATGGCTCGCCTTGCGTGGCTTGCGCACAATGCTATTCAACCAATTGTCCTGAGAGTCGATGTCTATGCGGCAGTGGATTTGCTCCAAAAAGCAATCTCCGTAATGTGCGGTAAACCTCTCCAGAAGCTCACGTTGAGCCACCCGACCTGAATAGCTCGCAAGGTCCATCTGTCGAAGATGATGCAGGTACTTTTTCCGCAGGGAAAAAAGCCCGGGACTTTCGGTCTCCGGATGGCTGAGCAGCCAAGCCACCGAACGGGCTATTTCCCGGCAGTGAAGAAAATACCTCTCGTAAGGTTGCGGCAGGTATTTCCCGTTGGGTACGGGAGCGGCAACGAAGGCGTGCTTATTCTGGGGGGCGGCTGTCGGGACATCGCTTTCGCAAAGCCATACTTCGTGTTTATGACAAAGCAGGGCCCCGGCTGCCTGATGGCTTCTGTGCCAGTATGGTTCCCCGTACCGGCTCTCGTCAGCGGCGAGACACTCTGGGCAGAACCTGAGATGCCGGGGTACCGGAACGCCGCTCGCCATGATACCCATGGCCATGTGGATGCCGCCCCCGTGAGTGGAGCCCTGCATCCAAGCGATTATCCTGTCCACTCGATTCCTTGGCAAGAAAGGGCTATAGAGCGGAAGGAGGGTATTTTCCTTGATCAAGCGATCGACTGTGGTGAGGGTGCCGGCAGGGAGCTGCCTTCGCAGGCAATCCAGGCGATTTGGCAGATCTACCACTGCGCTGGCGGTGGTAGATCCGAAAAGATCCTTCATGGTGGCTTTGATGCTCAGATTACCGCTTCTTCGATGGTAACGGGCACAGGCGCTGTAGAGCATCTCGTCGGGGTGTAATGCCGGAAAAAAGGCGAGCATGGTTATGGGGCTCCCGCAGCCAGGAATTCCTCTACAGACTTGATGACTCCGGCTGCCTTCAACGCATCGTAAGGAGATGTTTCTTTGGCGGCCTTTGCGACGATCTCTCGCAGGTCTCCGCTGAGTGAAACGACCTTCAGTCTTTTTTTCTTCTCCTGCGAGCTCGCGGCTTCCTCAACGTTCGCCTTTTTCAGAGCCGTCTCTTCCGCGGCAAGGCGAAAGGCCTCACTGCCGGCAAGCCGCATGTCCGTCTCGGCAGCGAAACGGCGGCAGGCCGACTGGGCGCTCCTTACCGCGATTTCCGGGGCGTATCCCGCTTGGACGATTAGGGCGGCGAGTTGCTCTTCGGGAGATTCCCCCAAGCCTTCTTCATCCGCCTCGGCTACCGCAACCTGGTTTCGCAAAGTGTTCAAGGTCCCCTGTAGTTGCACCCGGCCTAGAGCTTTCCGAAAATGATCATGCAGCAGGTTTCCGGGCAGGCCGATGTCCGAGATATCCTTCAACGCCTCCAAATCACCCACCCGAAGGGCTCTGAGAATCGGAGCAACTGCGGTAAGATTCTCCCGGGCGAGCACCCTGATCATCGCCAGGGTGATCCTTTCCGCTTCATCCTTTGAACCGATCACCTCCCATTGCGCCAGCATGTAGAGCTTGGTCGCGATGTCCAAGATCCCCTGCGACTCCTCATAGATCACCTTCTTTAGCGGCTGTTCCAGGGGAGTCGGGACCGCAGTCCACTGGTAACGCCAGACACGCTCGATAAAATAATCCCAAATTTGATCCTCGGCGAAGTTGTGCATGAGCACGTCGCCTTGCCCGGTGGTCCTTCGGGCCAGAGAGAACTCCTTGGTGAACAGGCCAAAGGCCTTATAGGTTCCCATAAGGACGACAGGCACACCGATGGTGTTGGTCAGCTGGACGAAGAAATTGAGCAGAAGGTTTGAATTGTCCTTGTGGCCCCCCCTCAGGCGCTGGATCTCATCAATTACCAGGACGCCCAGCCCGACGTTTGCCGCGATTATGGCGATGATGGGCATTAGGTCGTTGGCGGTCCGTCTCTGGTTGGCATACTTTTCCGCGTAGCGGGTTCCCAGGAGCCGATCAATCGCATGGAAAAAGCTGCTGCACAAACCCCTCGGAGACCCATCGTAGGGACAGTCGAGTTTGAGCCATACCAATTGCTGCTGGTCGAAGGGGCAGCCGTTGTACTCCCGATGGATAATGACCTGGGGAAGGAGGGAAAGAATGCTCTCGATGAGCGTCGACTTCCCGACCCCGCTGGCGCCGATAATCGAGAATCCGGCCGCGGTCGACCGAATTGTGGGTGTGTACGGATAGGAGGAGCCCCGGTTCCAGTCGAGGTCTGGAAAGCCGGCCTGAATCTGTCTGATCCACTCGGACGAGAGAGGATTTCGCGCAAGATACCCGTTTCGGATCATCCGGGAGAACTTCTGCTCTATCTCCAAGTATTCTGGCAAAGGAACGACGATATTTTGAATTCTCTGGACTGCGTTCAGTCTGCGCAACGCGGGAAGGGTTCGCTCGGCTTCCGAATAGGCAGGCATCCGCCTCAACAGGCTGCCGGCTTTCTCTGGAGACAATTCCTGCGGTAGCGATTCGATAAAGCAGTTGTGGCGATAGAGGGGTTCTTCGCTCTCCTGGTAAATGGCATTTACCCTATTGCCGATAAGGAAATGCCCGAGTTCCCGGTCCCCCGCCTTTCTCATGGCTGTTCCTCCTCGCCATCGCCTTTTAGTATGTCGAGGAAGTCCTTTCGCTTGGCCGAGGATGAGGCCTTGGCACTCGTTTCCCCTTTGGCTAGAGGAAGCAAGGTTCCAGACGTACCGCAGTGCCGTTCGGCCCGCAAGTCGAACGCCTCGCCCTGTCGATTGTGCTTCTTTTCCTCGGCTCGATTGTCGCGAATCCCTTTCAGTCGCTGATTGTTGCTCTGTTTCTGGGGGCCAGATTCCTCCTTCATCTTAGCGGCCTCTGCTTTTATGGCCGCAACCTGTGCCCGCAACGCAGCATCGGACTGCAGCCGCCTGCCTTCATGCAGCTGGGACTTCAACTTGTTCAGAGCAAAAAAATCGAGCACCTCTTCCAGCATGACGCCATTGAATCGTTCCTCGTCCGGCAAAAGAGTGCAGGGATCGAAACTGCTGCCGTCGCCTGCGCGCAGATAGATGACTTCCATATTGCGAGGGTCGTACGAGACCGGGACGGTCCAGGTTCCCTCGCTTCGCGCACGGACGTACCATTGCTCCCGGAGTGCACGGGCTGTCGTATAATGGACGCCCTGAAACCGAATCCCCTTGGGGGTAACGGTTGCCGATCCGGTCGGCATTAGATTCAGCCGGATGGTTTCCGGGCTCTTCTCCCGCAGATGGCCGCCCCGGTTGCCAATGCCCCATTCCCACAGATTGACGGGGATCGTAGGCACGTCGTCGGCAATCATGTCCCTGTCCAGCGGATAGTCCTCGACCCGATGATGGAGATTATATTTAATCACCGTAAGAATAATGATTTTGGTGAACTGGCGAAGATCAAGGGTAGCATCCAGGCGGTGGTCGGGGTCTCCTCTTTCGCGTTTCCTCACAGCCCCAGGAAGCCAGTGGATGCTTTTCAAGTTCGCCCGCCGGAACATCTGCTCCACAATCCCTTTCCAGTCCGCCCGGTAAGGAGGGCAATTGGCAACGCGGATATCCAGGGAGTCGGCAAGGCTATCGGAATCAAGGCCCAAAAGCTCTCCCCGGTCCCCGAGGATCATCTCGGGAAGATACCGACACGGCCAAGCCTCGGAGTCAATTTCAACGTCATACTCCGAGCAGAAGGAGACCTTGTCGGTAGTAGCGTTGGCGAGCGCCATCATCGCCCCTACCCAGCTCGGCCCCTCAAGTCCCACATAAATCCCCGCTACCATTCGACTGAACACATCGACGACGAAATAGATCACGGGCCTGCCGATGATCCAGTTGCGGTTGAGGGTGCTGACCAGGTAGACATCCCCGATAGTGGCGTCGATTTGGAAAATGGACCCCGGGCCGAAGGCCATCTGGGTCGAGTTGCCCAGTATGGGTCGGCTTTTCAAGAAATATCTTTTTTCTCCTCGCCTCGAGACGATCGAATGGGCCAGATCCCGTTCCTTGAGGTGCCAATAGCGGAATTGCGGAAAGGAGGGGAGCTGGGAGGCAGGGGGTAGGACCGGGACACTGACTCCGCCCTCGTTCCGGTAGCCGAGGTTGAAGTGCTTGTCGATCATGAGATCATAGGCGCGCCGAAGTGGATTTCCCTCTTTGGTGTTGTAATAGAGGTCGATGGAGATCCTGAAGATCCTATGAAGTTCTTCGTCGACGTTAACGCCTACATACTCCGGGTCGAGTTGGAGGATCTTGCGCGGCCTGCCCCTTTTGGGCTGGCCAAGGCGGGACTCCGTGATGAGGCGTTCCTTCCCGGGGCCTCCGCAGTTTTTGTACGCCGGAAGCAGGGCGTGCTTGATCTTCCCTCCGCGCCAGAAGCGTTTGAGCTTCCTGTAGACCTCTTTCGGATCGACCTTGGATCGTTCCGCTGCCTTCCGGACCAAAGGTCCCCTCTGTTCCTCCAGGTAAATCCCCGGCTCAACCGCCACCAAGTCACGGATGAGCTCCCAGGCCCTCTCCATCCGGTCCTTGTGCTTGTGGAGAAAAGCCGGATCCGGCATGGCGAGCTGCGCGAAGGGATCGACCATGCGGCGGAAGGCTTGGCCGCCCGCGATTGCCGCCTCCAGCTCCGAACCTCGTTTCCAAACGGGAAATGGAAGCGAGTCAGCATCGGAAACCGAAACAACAACGACCTGCTCGCCGGCGTTGTCCATCCAGAGCACTCTTTCCAGGCGCTGCGTGGCGTCTCCCTCCACCGGCACCCATTCGATCAGGGTATTGATAGCAAGGAGGCGATTCATGCACTCTGCCCCCGCTTGATTATCATCGCGCCGGCCACTCTTGCGACACGCAGGGGCTTGTCGGTTGCGACCGCTTTTGTCATGTCCACCGTCCACCGTCCAGATGCAATGAGGTGCCTGACGACCCACAGGCCAGAACCCGCATTCAGCCCCAGAGCGTGGTCGATCGCAAGAGCGGCATGCGCCAAAGACTCCCGTGGGTTTTCGTTGATCAGGCCGTACAAGGCCTCCTCGGCCTGAGAGATAATCTGAGGCGTGAGGCCTGGCAAATTTCTAATGTCTGCGGATGAGTGGACCCATTCGACATACTCAGCCATGGCCTTTGGAATATCCAATTCCGTGACGATCCCCCAATCAACTTTCCGCTCTGCCCAGTAGGTCCGCTCTATCTCCAACTTTTCCAGGACCCGCTTGCTGCCGAGATCCTGGCTCATCTTCACGGATCGGGCCACCATGACGGTTCTTTCCTCGGAGAGAAGGTCGACAAGAAAGTCGGTGGTCATGATCGTGGATTCTTTGGTTTTTGGGTTTGTGGGATGCCTGACGCCGAGCCGCTCGGAGATCATCATGGTGTCCTCGATCGGCAGGGGGAACTGTTCGCGGATGTCGACGACGAGAGAGGACCAGTCAAGCAGGTAGAAGTAATTCTTCTCGAGATTCGAGAGGAAGTGGTGAACGCGCCTTGTCGTCCACCCCTTGATTCGGTGGGAGAGCCCGCGCGAAGGGACTTCGCGGACCGTCAAGAATGGTTTGTATTTTTCACCATGCCCCTGACCGCGGCCTTGCTTAAGCTTTCTATCCGCGCTGGTTATCTTGCGACGTGGCATACCGATTCCTTTTGTTGGGGGAGCGGCTCCCGAGACGGGAATTTGGCTGAGCGGCGGCGAATTAGAAACGGGCGAGCCCTCCCGGAAGACTCGCCCGCCACACTGTTACTTTTCCTTGCGCACACCTTTGAAGGGCTTATCGTCCGCTTTCTGGTCAATAAACTGTCCTGTCCCGGTATCCCGCTTTACCCACCGATCGTTTTGCGGATTGTAGGTCTGGGACCGGTCTTTTACCGCGCCGATCCGGTGGCCATCTCCGACTGGGGGATTCTTCGCCATCTTTGCCATCACCTCCTTTCACTTAAAATTTTCTTCTTATGTTCTTTTGCCGGGCTGCTTCTAAAATTTGCCGCCGGGATTATTTTTTTTTGCGGATCGTCTATTCAGTAACCGGTCAGCTTGGGGGCTTTATTCGATTGACCTCTTGGTTGTTCTTTGCCAATGTGTCTTATTGTTTTAGTTTCAACTATGAAGCCTGATTTTCCGTCCCGAACGGCAATTTCCCTGTCCGGAGCGGCATATATTTAAAGGGAGTCCCATGACAGAGGTTTCAGATGAAGTGTTAAATTTGATGGCCAGTCACCCTTGGGGCGAGAGCATTCCAAGGCTGACACGGTATGCCTTTGGGAAAATGAGGAAACTCTTCTGGCAGGGCATTCTCGGCGGGCCTGCCCCAAGCGGAATTGAAGCCAAAGACGTAGTGCACATAAGCATTGAAAAAATCTTGACTGGCGATAGGGCATGGGATCCCCATTCCCAAGAAAATCTCTTCAAACATTTGATCAGTGTAATTGACAGCGAGATCAGCCACTTGATCGACGGTTGGGAGAATCGGCACTTCTTCAGGGAAGCCGTCCTGTCAGGAAGACCTAACAGCGATGGGAAGACAGCCGAATTTTGGGATAATGTTTCCTGCCCAAACTCCGGCCCGGAAGAGATCTTGCTTGATAGGGAACGAGAACGTTTGAGCGAAGATTTCTTTTGGAAATTTTACGAATTCATTGCCGATACGCCCCTGCTCCAAACAATCCTTGAACGCATCACAGAAGGGGATAAGAAAAGAGCGGACATTGCCGCGAGTATGGGCATAAAAGTAAAAGAGTTCGACAATCTGAAAAAGCAGCTTCAAAGGCGGCTCAAAGCATTTCAGGAAATTAAGAATGGAGAGGGAAAAAAATGAAAAGGTCCAGCCCTGAAAAATATTCCGACGTACTGGAAAGTTTGCACGGACTGCTTACCAATTCCGAGGAAGAGGAAGACATAGAAAATCTTCCGATCGCCGAGATAAGAGAAGGTCTCAGAAAAGAAGGCATCGACGTCGATCAAATGATTTCCGATGTGAACCTCATGATCTCCAAAAAGTTGGCGGGAAGACGACTCGAAGCCGCCAAGGAAAAGAGACATCGTCTTGGTGGGCTAACGGAAATCAAAAAGTACATCGATGAAAAGGCAAATGTCAAAGAAGCGATTTTGGAAATACTCAATGGATTAACCCAATCACAGCCGAAACTTGCCTCGGTGTATTTCAGAAAACTTGAGGGGGCCAACGAAGCGGACATGGCTTCGATCTTGGAAGATTTGATGATACTCGAAAGTGATGGCGATGTTTTCGAATGACCCCATCAAGGCCGACGAAACCAGGGCCAGGAGGTTGGCGGACAAGCTCATCAGGGAATATGCTATCACCAGGCCTGAAGAAATACGCCTTGAGGATATCTCAATGGACCGGAATGTTCTGGTCAGGGAGGGTGCGTTAAGCGGATCGGAGGCCTATCTGATCCGGAAAGGCAACAAGGGTATCATAAGAGTCCGCAAAGACATACCCGAGGCCGGCAGAAAACGCTTCGCAATCGCCCATGAGATGGGTCATTGGGAAATGCACTCAGAAGAGACCCAGCTTAAATTTTGTTCGGAGGACGACATCGGCGGCTACCAGGGAAGCCCAATGGAAATCGAGGCGAATGCTTTTGCCTCCGAATTGCTCATACCCACTCGCCTCGCAAGCAAGGAATTCAGATCGGCCACGCCATCTCTTGAGATCATCAAGGAACTCTCCAGCGCATATAATGTGTCGTTGACCGCCGCCGCAGTTAAATTCATACAAATTTCAAAAGAAGACTGTATGGCTATTTTTTCCAGGAACGGAATAGTCTGCTGGTGGCGGAAAGGAAAGGAGTATTCATCCATTCCAGGCATTGAGAAACATCACCCGCTTCATCTGGAAAGTGAGGCCTGCGAGGTATTCCGTGGGAGGAAGGTATCTGCAAAAATGGTCAGAGTTCCGAATGAAGCGTGGTTTCCATGGATGAGGGAAAGACGAGGGTTCGAGGTTTACGAACAATCGATTCGGCTCGGGAATTATCCGACTATCTTAACCATTTTATGGGTGATCTCAGAAAGTTAACTTTATTTTTCGGGAATAGAGGCCCGAATACCAGAGGTGGCAACTTACTGACAATACTGGCAACACAACCGAAGACGTGACCTTCTTTTGGAAAAAAGTCCAAAAGACAATGACTACAATTCTTGATCGGACTATCCATCATGCAAAACAAATTTGATGAGTACCTACTTAAAGAATATGAACAGATAGCAAATGCTCATTTTAATACCATTAATACTATCTCAAGTTTTTTCAGATATTATGCTGTTTTGATGGCTGTCCCAATCCCTCTTGGAGCTGCAATACTTCCATTGTTGCTTGCTAACAAAGAAATAAGTCCAGACCTAAAACTATATTCAAACTTAATTTTTGGGTTTATTTTTTTGATACTTCCATTATTTGGAATATTTATAAGTAGATACCTTGTAAGCTTGCGTCATGATTCATTACTATATGCAAGAAGTGTAAATGGCATAAGAAAATATTTTTATTATAAATCTGGATTATCTCAGCTACAGAAAATAAGCATTAGAACTCTACCACACAGCATATATATCCCAGACTACGAAGATACAAGTTTTAGGCCAGTAATATGGGTTTTTTCTATAATTGACTGTGGATATTTAATTGTTGGATTATTTCTAATAAATGATTTTGCGCACATACAACTAAATAAAAATATATATTCTGTTTGCACTGTAGCAATACTGTTTTTCATACTCCATTTTTTATTTTTTAAAACGGACTCTAGAAAAAGGGAAAATGATTATTTGGTTACCAACAAAGTAGGCGTAGACATAGATGGTGTTTTAAATAAGCATAGAGATCATTTTTGCAAAATGCTCTTCGACAAAAAAAATATCACAATTCATCCTGACAAAATAACACATATTCCTGTACATGAGGCTTGCTTACAGATTACAAAAGAGGACGAGGAGGAAATTTTCAATGACCCTCGCTATTGGACACAAATGCCTTTAGACCCTGACGCGCCTTCTCAATTGGAGAAGCTTTCAACTTCGCTAGGAAAAATCGTATGGATTTACACAGAGAGAGCATGGCCGATTACTAAAAAAACTGAACATAAGAAGAATAGGAGCATTTGGCTGGAATGGAAAAAAGAAATTCTTACATTTATTGACGAGATGGATTTGAGTTTCTATTTTAGAAATAAAGAAAAAATTATATTTTACTATTTATACTGTACAAACAAAAATAAACTAATAAATCAAGTTACAAAATTATGGCTAAAGAAACATAACTTGAAATATGACAAATTAACAGTTGAAAATAAAAATATATCATTTGGAAGAAAAAATGCTTGCCGTTTCTCTTCCTCAAAAAGCCAGATTCAATATTTCATAGAAGATGACCCAGAAAAGGCAATAAAACTAAGCATGCTGTGCGACTTTGTATTTTTAATTGAACATCCTTACAATAAAAACTTTGAGATGCCGAATAATATTGCGAGAGTTAAAAACTGGGTTGAAATATTCAAGCAACTGAGAGTTTTTAGTCTTTAAGTTAAATTTTTACAGAAACCCTTCACCCACAGAACGGTTTACAAAAACTTAAAAGCAGAATTGATCTATGCGGGCGACGAATAGAGGCCCGGTGTCCCATGCTGCAACGCACTGACAATGCCAGTGACACAACGGTTTCAGGTTAACTTGCCTGCGCTTCACTAAAAATTTTTTCGAAACGCTCACATTTTTTACACTGAGACAAGATAGCTTGCATGATAGAATTTTCTGTCTTGGGGCCATCTTGTGAGGCTTTTTCCGTTACTTTTTTTCCGTTTCCCTCAGCTTCTCTTGCGGTTCCCGGAGCAGCCATGATAGTTTTCTTCTCACCAACAACGTCTTTTCCCAACCTCGAACGCTGCCGGATCTCCTTTGAAAGCGGCAAACCAAGCTCTCTTTCCAATATGTTGTAAAATAAATTCTTCATGTCATTATCAATGAAATCATCGCGCCTACTATTGGGGACCAGCTCAGGGCTTTGCACATGTATCTCGCCAATGATATAACTGTTAAATCGGTTCTCTCTGTAACACTTATCCAACAGATGCTCATCGCCAATCGTGATGTTCCCGGCCTTCACTCGAACACCCCCCACCCCCTCTCCCTTGGAAATGGCACCAAGTAATTCTTTACGTTTACCGTACCAGCCAAAGGCAATAGGGGAACCGTTAACCTCAAATCTGAGCAATTTAATATCCTCAATACAGTCATCACTTCCCTTGTTCGTCACTTTGACAAGGTCACTATAGGGCCTAAAAACGGGGCTCCCGTTCAAGCGAATCTGGTATTCAGCGTAGTTATCGAGATTCTCGGAAAGGAATTGATTGATTTCTGAGGCAAAATTGAAATTCTGAGGATCAAATGGCAGCGGAGCTACTTGCCCCAAGTATTCTTTAATCCGTGCGATATCAAAAATTTGATTCCGGAAACTCTTAACCCCTTCCAACGTCACCTCAAAAAAACTATCCCTTTCCTTGGCCGAGCTTTTTCCCTGCTTAAAAAGCGTTACTTTGCCAAAAACCTCTTCAATAGACAAAGTTGCCCGAGTGGGGTCTGTAAGTAGACCTCTCAACGATTTACAATCCCACTCTTGAATTGATTCAACAGATTCACCTTTAGCCTTTGTGCGAAACACCACTCTTTCAGCAAAGGCCACCCCTCCAAGCCTACCGATCCCCCGAAACCCTCTTTGCCTGGTTCCAATCTTCCCACTACAGCCAATACTACTCAAAGTTTTCTCGGCTTGTGCAGCGGTAATTCCAGCGCCATTATCGAAGATGATGATGGATTTCCTGAAGGGATCGAGCGTGATATCTGTCGCGAAGTTTCCCTTGGCACCAGGAGCTACCTGATCGATGGAATCTACTGCATTTTGGATATATTCTCTATAGACAGAAAGTGGCTCATTATACATGCCAGATGTAAGTGTTTCCAAGAGATACATCCCTGCTTTAAATCTTACTTTGTTGGTCATACTGTAACCTCTTCGCCTTTTACAGCTGACGAGACTGGCTGCTGAGGAAAATAGTACTCAAGAATATTTTTTATTTTTCCATTCTTTGTCGCCGTATATGCTGATAAAAAAGCAGCTTTCGTCCTATCGTTACAAAGAATTGCCAACATTTCTTTCCTCTCATTATCCGTCAACTTATCAAAAGCATTTTTCCATTCCTTTTCGATTAACGTTTCCTCGCGCGTTCGATACATTAATATGTTTTCAGGCATATGAAGAATCCTTATGAATTCTTTTTCATTTGGGCCAAAAGCACGATAAAAGAATTCCTCGCCAGGCATTACACTTCCCTTCATCACATTTAATATTCTCTGAACACTTCTTAAGAAATACCAATTCCAGTGAGGCTCATCGACAAAACTTCTATCTTTAGCATCGAGTGGAATAAATTTCATCGGGAATGAATATATTTTCAACTTAAGTTGGTTATTTAGGCCTATATTAATTTTTAATCGTTGCCAGAAATCCTCTGGCGTATCTTTGTGATTATACAATATATAATTAGAAAGATTCCGTATGCCGCACTTTGCAGCCAATTCCACCTTCTGGGAATAATTGTCTTTATACTTAATGCTATCAAAAGCAATACGAAGTGGATTGATAGCTATTCCGGCCAGCAACTTCATATTTTTTTTATTCATGAGCCGAGCGTCTGTCCCTTGATTGAAATCCACCTTACGCATAGCTTTTGAGCGAACAGAAGTGGCAAACTTTGCCCCACGCTCAAACCCAAGGTCTTTGATATCACTGATAATCTGCTCAAATTTTTTGGAAGCCAGCACATTGTTATCGAAAAGCACTAAATGCTGCTTTTCCCCATAGCGGTCAGCAATGGCTTCCACATAGGGTTTCAAGCCCGAATATTCAATGAAATCAGGCTCCAACTTTCTAACACCACAAAACTCGCACTTATTGACGCAACCACGTGTAGAATAACCAAAGTAGCTATCAAGCACTAAAGTATAATCCTGCCCAGCCCCGTCAAACAATTCGTAGTCGGGAATCATTTCATCCACAATCAAATCATTGTCGCCGTCTAGCGCGCCGGGATAATTTAAAACACCTGCCGTTGGAGCCACACCAGTTTCTTGCCAAACTTCTTGCGGCATCAAAGTTGACATAATTCCGCCAACATAAAGGCGAGTAGTATCGCCACCAACCAGCATTTTGTAATGCTTGATGGTATCAATCGTAATTTTCCAATTAAACGTAAAGAGAGTTGTGATGTAGATTCGGTCCCAATATTCATCCGACAAGCTTGTCTTGATGCCTTTGACAAAAGTCACGTTATCCCCCAGCGCCTTGTGGTAAGCTGATATTTTCATTAAACCCAGAGGGGGAAATTTGGTTTTATAGGCCGGTTCAATGAGCAAAATATTACGATTCATAAGCAACACCAAGGGTTATTCTCATTCAAGAAGACATCACACACGGGTGTGTTAGCACAAAAAAAAAATTTCCGCTATCTAAAACTATCCAGGCTACTCGCCGCGATACAAATTTAATCTTCATCCAAGTTTGATAAACCCACAAAAAAATCATGGGAAATCGAACAGTTGACCAACAATAGTATTTGACTATTCCATTCCGATGTGATTCTTGATCAAGAAGAGGGATGAATGAGTCCCCCAAGCGAAGTCAATTCACGGAGGCCTCCATGGCGAGCGAAAAATGCAAGAAAAAGTCAGCCGATGACGAGATTGAATACGATGTATTACAAACGCCGAGCTCAATCACTTTTGAAAATATAGAATTCGAACCGAGCTATACCTTTGAGGATGGCTTCCAATTTTACCACATATACGTTACAGCCCATCAACTCAAAGAAATTTGCCTCCCGACAGACGCAAACCCAAGGGAACCAACGCTGGCTACAGTTGTGAGGGAAATGCAAGAGACCATCCAAATAACGCCAGAAAAATTTCATCATCTTAACAATGGAATTAGCGTGATATGTGACAATGTAACCTATGAGGGAGGAGACCATTCTCTCACCATCACATTTCGTGAAGGAGATGGAATTTGCAACGGGGGACACACTTATTTTTCCATAGTAACGTTCCCCGGTGATATAGACGCAAAATGTCTCGTACATATAGAGTTAATTGAATTACCTAAACAATTAGAGGGAACAGCACGGAAAGAAATTGTAAACGACATTGCATCAGCCAGAAATAAAAATCGTGCTCTGCTTCCTACAACGGAGGCTGACTACTTAGGGCTCTACAACAATTTCAAAGACTGGTTGGGCGACAACAAAAAATTTGTCAGCTGGCACGAGGGTGACAGTGAGGCACATAGTGATAGCATAAGGTCTGACCACTTTATTCGATTATTAGCCAGCATAGACCCGTACTGGTTTCAACACCCCCAAATAACGGCTAGCGACCAAAGGTCTACGCATAAATTTGCAGCGACTGGCGTCGCGGCTGTGCATAGTAAATGGTTTGGCAAAACAGCCGACAGTGAAGGAAACCTATATCATTTAGCTCCCCTTGCTAACGAAATTTTCAAAATAAGAGACACAATGTCCTTTTCACTAAAGTATGACTCCTTCACCGGAGCGTCTAGGATAAGGGGCACTAACTTTTATCAGTGGGTCACAACAAATAACAAATCAGTCAGAAAATTATATTTTGGAAAAAATGCAGGAAAAGATGGAGTAAAATTTCCAGCCACCTTTGACGTATTGTTGGTAGGAGCATTGCGACATAACGTATGGATAGGACTCGACGTCACAGGCAATCCTAATTACATTGGAGTTCTCGAAGACCCTTTATACCTTTGGGAATCGGCAAAAATATCGCTGCTTGAAAAGCTAAAATCATTATTCGCAAGTTTCGACAATGATCCTGCTCAATTTTGCCGAAAAGATGCCTCATACGATTTGCAGTTAATTGACATTCTTTACGGCATGCGACCACCTAAAGTCCCTCGATATTTTTATGATCTAACAACAAAGGAAAGATACATAAAACAAGAAACAGACCCTTCACATTATCTTCAAATATCTGATGGAAAGTATGCGAATGTTGCAGAGGTTGGCTCACCAGTACTGCCAGAAGGCACAACTGGATACAAAAAAGAAGCGTGATTAAGAAATCTGAAAATTGTTGCATCTGCGACCGACCGGATACGCAGCGATGCCATGTTAAAGACAAGAGCTTATTTAACTCTCAGAACAAGACTCATAATTTTTTTAACATAATCCCCCTTTGCAGTTATTGTCACTACACCTACTTTGACAAAGGAATGGCTGCTATAGTTGAAGCCAGAAAAAGCTTTTTAGTTTTGCGCAGCCTTAACCCTTTAAGGATAGAAGAAGTCCCAGCTAATTGCACGCTGGCCATTAACCCTGAATATATAGAATGGAAAAATAAACAAACGCACAATTGCCTTCAGGCAAGATTACGCCAAGAAGCATACAGGCTATGATTACACCGGGGAGACACGACAGTCCGTCGGTTTCAGCCTGTTCCGCTGCGAAGAATTGCTGTTTATTTGCTCCTGTACAGAGATAACCGTTTCATCTCTTTCTATCCGCCCACCATTTCCCAACTTTATTTACTATTTTCCAACTTTATTTTTCATTTCCCAACTTTATTATCCATTTTCCAACTTTATTATCCGCGAACAAAAACCTTTTGTCTGAAAAGGCCTGAAAAACCGTGTTGGCGCTGAAATTCGTATTCGCCCGCCATTGGCCAACTTTATTATCCATTGGCCAACTTTATTTTTCATTGGCCAACATTATTTTTCATTGGCAAACTTTATTATTCACGAACATCTACTCGATGCCGGCTTGAAGGCTACTCCACCGTGACACTCTTGGCCAGATTTCGGGGCTGGTCCACATCACAGCCCCGCAGAACGGCAATCTCATATGCCAGCAACTGCAAAGGCACCACAAAGAGGATCGGATTCAACTCCTCGTGGCAGACCGGCACCGTGATCACCTGCTCGGCGATGCGCTGGCAGTTCTTGTCTCCCGCATTGGCCACCAGGATAATCCTGCCGTTCCGGGCCCTGACCTCTTCCACGTTGGAAATGACCTTTTCGTAGACGCTGTCCTTGGGGGCCAGGGCCAGAACCGGCATGTCCCGGTCGATGAGCGCGATGGGGCCGTGCTTGAGTTCGCCTGCCGCATAGCCTTCGGCGTGGATATACGATATCTCCTTGAGCTTCAAGGCCCCTTCCAGGGCAATGGGGAAATTGCTTCCCCTGCCCAGGTAGAGAAAATCCCGGCTCTGGGCAAAGACCTCGGCAATGCGGGCCGTTTCCTCCTGCAGCCGGGGCAGCTCCTGCTCCATAAGCGCGGGCAGTTCGAGGAGGGCCTGGCCAATAGCCTTGCGGTCCTTGGCCGTCATGGTCTTGCGGATCTCGCCCAAAAAAAGGGTGAGCAGCAGCAGGGCCGTGAGCTGGCAGGTGAAGGCCTTGGTCGAGGCCACCCCGATCTCCGGCCCGGCATGGGTGTAAAGCGTGCCGTGGGACTCCCGGGTGATGGTGCTGCCCAGCACATTGCAGATGGCGATGACCTTGGCCCCCATCTTCTTGGCCAGCCGCAACCCCGCCAGAGTGTCGGCGGTTTCTCCGGACTGGGAAATAGGCACCACCATCACGGTTTCGTCAAGCAGCAGCCTCCGGTAGCGGAACTCCGAGGCGATATCCACCTCAACCGGGATGCCAACCCATTTTTCCAGCCAGTATTTGGCCACCATGGCCGCATGCCAGGAAGTGCCGCATGCCACCAGGGAAATACGGCTGATCTTTTTCAACTCCGCCGCGCTCAAACCTAGTTCCGGCAGCTGCACCTTGCCGGTTTCCGGATCGAGCCGCCCCCGGAAGGTGTTGAGGATGGCCTGGGGCTGCTCGAAGATTTCCTTGAGCATGAAATGCCGGTACCCCGCTTTCTCGGCCATGGCCGCGTTCCAGACTATGGTCTTGATCTCCTTGGTCACTTTTCGGCCATTGGCAAGGTGCATCACCTGCCATTCCCCCTGTTTCAGGACGGCAAGCTCCCCATCCTCCAGAAAAACCACCTGGTTGGTATAGGGGAGCAGGGCCGGAATATCCGAGGCCATCAGGCAACCGCCCCCCTCGGCAAGCCCCAGAACCAGAGGACTCTGATTCCGCACTGCCACCAGCCTGTCCGGCTGACCAGCCCACAAAACTCCGATGGCGTAGGATCCTTGGACCCTTTTCAGGGCCTGCCGCACCGCCTTGACCAGGTCGCCGGAGGAGAGATGTTCTTCAATGAGATGGGCGAGAACCTCGGTATCTGTTTCCGAACAAAAGACATGCCCACGTCCCAGCAACTCTTCCCGAAGGGTATGATAATTTTCGATGATGCCGTTGTGGACCACAACCAAGTCGCCGCTGCAATCGCAGTGCGGGTGGGCATTGAGCTCGGAAGGCGCGCCGTGGGTGGCCCAGCGGGTATGTCCCAGACCGATATGACTGTCGCGATCCCGCACCGATTCCAGCAGCTCTTCAAGCTTGCTGAGTTTGCCGGCGGCCCGGTGCTTCTGGAGCTTGCCGCCGTGGACATACACCACCCCGGCCGAATCATACCCCCTGTACTCCAAACGCTTCATGCCTTCCAATAAAATGGGCACAACATGACGCTGCCCCACATAACCGACTATTCCACACATACTCCGCTCCGTTTGCTGTTCTCATAAAAAAAAGACCACTGCCTCCCGTGGCCTTGAATTCCGCTGGATACGGTTTTCCCGGGCTCGTGATCATGGTGGTCCCCCAATCCTGTCTTTTCCACCTTACACGAATGTCCTGTTTTTGGGGACCATCTCTGTGAAGAATTGTATTAATTTTTCCGTCACCTGTGCCCGCTGGTTGTCCATCGTAATCATGTGATAGGAATCATCCAGCAGGATCTTGGTCTTTTTTGCGGAACCGATGTGCTGCTCGACATATTCGGCGTTCTTGACGCTTGCCAAGTCATCTTCCTGGGCATGGAGGATAAGCGCTGGGGCGGTCACCCGGGGCATTACCTTTTTGGTGGCTGCAGACAGGCGAAGAAGCTCATACATTGCCGTGCACGGAAACCGTGAATAGCCGATGGTGTTCTCCTTGAGCCCCTTTTCAACCTGTCTGCGCAACCGTTCATTCTTGATGCCGAACGGCTCTTGTTCGCTGTAATAGGCAAAATCTCGAAAGGGTGTGTAATATACGATGCTTATTAAAAATCTGTACCATGGCGTGGCCCAGCCATCATAGGCCAGGGTTGTGGACATGAGAGCGATGCCGCTGACCTGGTTTTTCGCGTCAGCGGCAAGCAGCAGGGCGAGCACCGCTCCCATGCACAATCCGCCGACCGAGACGGAGGCGTGTGTTTGCCGGAGTTCAGCCAGGGAGGCGGTGACAGTTCCGTGCCAGTCCTGCCAGCGGGTTCTGGCAAGGTCCTCATATGTTGTGCCGTGTCCGGCAAGGCATGGCACCTTCACCGTGAATCCGGCCTTATTGAGCCTGAGCGCCACGTGCTTGAGTTCATAGGGGCTTCCGGTCAGACCGTGGATGAGAAGAACTGCGTTCTCACCTCCTGGGAGGCTGATGTCCTGCTGATTTGTCATAGTATTCCAATGGATGGCTTGAGAAAGCCATCCATGTTGAGGAAACAAATAATGCCGGTTAGTTACCGCATCGTTTGAGCAGGGCCTCAAAGAGTCCGACAAAGAGGTCCATCTCGTCGTAACCAATGGTAAGGGCGGGTGCCAGGGTGAAGGCGTTTTTGTGGTAGCCACCGACATCCAGCACCAAACCATATTCTTGGCCTTGCAGCTTGATGTCGCCCTTCATGCCCTCCTGGAATATGGCGTCGGTAAGCTCTCTGTCGGGAGTGAAGCCATCCGGCTTCGTCATTTCCACCCGAATTGCAAGCCCCAACCCATCCACATCCCCGATGACCGGGTATCTTTTCTGGAGTTCTTTCAGACGGTCCATGAGATAGGCGCCTTTTTCCGGCACAACCTCCTTGAGATTGTGTTTTTTCATGTATTCCATGGCGGCAAGGCCGGCCGCCGTTCCCAGGGGGTTGCTGGAAAAGGTGGAGTGTGTCGAGCCTGGCGGAAAAACCTCGGGAGCGATCATCTCTTCCCGTGCCCAAATCCCGGAGAGCGGGTTGAGCCCATTGGTCAAGGATTTGGCAAAGGCAATGACATCGGGTTTGACATGAAAATGCTCCATGGCCCACAGCTTGCCGGTCCGGTAGAAGCCCATCTGTATTTCGTCATCCACCAAAAGGATATTATACTTCCTCAGCACCTGTTCCAGTCTTGAGAAATATTCGGGCGGAGGAATAATGTACCCGCCTGTGGCCTGGATCGGTTCCACGTAGAAAGCCGCATATTCGACCTCGTTGTCCTTTTTGTCTATGACGCCATAGTATTCGGTTTCAAAGAGGCGCTCAAACTGCTTAATGCAGTAGTAATCACAGGTTTGGCGATCTTTTTCGTAATAACACCGGTAGCAGTAGGGAAAGGGGATAAAGGTCGCCCGGTTGCCGAAGTGGCCGAATCTTTTCCTGTACCTGAAGCTGCTGGTTATTTCCGTGGCAGCCAGGGTGCGCCCATGGTATCCGCCCATAAAAGAAAACATCAGGGATTTCCCGTGCTTGAAATTCCTGACGAGTTTGATGCTGTCCTCAATGGCTTGCGCGCCGCCAACATTGTAATGCACCCGCCCTTTTATGCCGAATCGCTCTTCCGTTTCCCTGGCGATGGTGGCGGAAAGCAGGATTTTTTCCCGGTGCAGGTACTGGGACGCCACCTGCGGCAGCATGGCCATCTGCCGGTTATGGGCCTCCTCGATTTCCCTGTTTCTGTAACCAAAATTGACGGCGGAGTACCACATCTGCATGTCCAGATATGGCCGTTCTTCCAGATCGAACATCCACGAACCTTCACAACGCTTGAAAATGATAGGGTCCTTGAGATAGTGGACAGTATCGCCGTAAGAACAGTAAGTTTCTTCCAACTCCAGCAGTTCCTTGGTGGTGAGGTGATCATATTGCATCGAAGTAGTTCCTATTTTTGAGAATGATTTCATGGGGGGGGAACACAACAGGCCACGGATTTGCGGTTATCAGGCTGCCGCAGGCTGATCTGCCGAGGAAAAGACGCTGTTGCCCTCCAGTTGTGAGGGCATTTTCATGGCTTGTCCCGGTAGCCAGTCCTGCTGGGCCAGTAGCGCCTGAACTACTGTTGTCACCTGGGAAAAATCCATGAACGGCGAGTGGACGAGTTCTTTCTCCACGCAGAAACCGGTGAGCTTGCCGCGACAAAAAACATACGCTGCCTTTTGAGCGATGCAAAAATCGCTGCGGCCATCGCCGATATGAATGATCGGCAGCCCTCCGGCCAGCAGCGCTGCTGTCCTGCACTTGCATGTGCCGGAATGGCATGAGGCGCTGGTATTGGCAAAAGACGTTTTGATCTTTTCCTTACCCTGGCTGAGGCCGCTGGCATACACCGGGATATTCCGGAGTCCCGCTTGCGCGAGAATCCCTTGGATAATCGGGGTAAAGCCGTCACTGAGGATGGCGGAAGGGATGCCATGGCAATTGAGCACATCCATGAAGCCGGAGAAGGCCGGATCAATGGGCTGCGTGGCGGCGTAGGCGATGATTTTGGTCAGCGGCGCATCAATGAGAGCCATCTGCCGCGCCAGACATTCCCGCGAGCCGATCTGCCCAGCCTCCCACTGTTCTTCCGCCTCCTGCCAGCCATCCCTGGCAAATTTTCTGATGACTGCGTCTGTAACGTCCGACGTGCTGATGGTGCCGTCAAAGTCGATGGTTACAAAAAACTCTGGCTGAAAAGGAACTAACGGCTGGGCATAGGTTGTAGGTTTCATTTGTTTTCGATCTTTTCCTTGTCCAACTTTTCCTTGTCCGAAGGGGTTGGATCCTCGGTGAGCGCTTTTTTGAAATCACGTATTCCCTTGCCAAGCCCCTCTCCCAACTGGGGAAGCTTGCCAGGACCAAAAACCACCATGACGATGACCAGGATTACCAATAAATGCAGGGGTTGGAATAGCCCTTCAAACATGGGTGTGCCTCCTTGAGAAGATTTTTATGCTCCTGTGGTTGCATGAAACATGTGGGGCACGATACCCGAAGGAGATGAACGCAGCCTTTCCTCAAGATTATATTTTGGTAAGATTGCTTGGGTGTTGCGGCAGGGAGGGAGGGGACGCAATCTCCTGCGGTAGCAGGCAGAACAAAAGGATCCCCAGGATGGGCTGGAATCCGATTGAGTGGAAAAAGACAGGGGGAATCAAATAATCAGGTCATGCGTAGAGCCTTGGCTCCATTGAAAGGCATCTCCGGTTCGGCAAGAATGAACAGGGTAAAGTTGGAGCCTTCGCCAAGTTGGCTTTCCACCTCGATCCGTCCATGGTGGGCGTTAATGATGGCCTTGGCCAAGCTTAACCCCAACCCCAGACCCTTTTTATGGCGACTTTTGTCACTCCGGTAGAGGCGGTCGAAAATCTTGGGAATATCCGCCAGCGGTATGCCGACGCCTGTGTCACGGACGGATATGGCAATTCCATCGGCTTCTTGGCTCAAGGTCACATGGATGCACCCGCCGCCTTCTGTATATTTCACGGCGTTGTCAAAAAGGTTCGCCACCACTTGCCGAAATCTCGTCTCATCTACCCTGGCCAGCAAATGGTCGGGGCCCTTCAAGGAAAACGTTACCCCCTTGTCTTCGGCCACATATTGGTAGAATTCGGCGGTATTGCGAAGCAACTTGCCAATATCCACCTGCTCGAATCGCAACACCATCGCGCCTGTTTCGACCTCGGCAATATCCATGAGGGTGGTGAGCAGGAGGGATATCCGATCCGCTTCCTCGGCGCAGTCTATGATCACCTCTTTCAGCTTCTCACAGTCGGTCTCGGAACTGAGGGCACGCTCCGTAATAATCTTAATCCTGGTGATGGGCGTCCGGAGGTCATGGGCGACGTTGTCAAGGGTTTCCCTGAGCCCATTCACCAGCAGACCCATCTCGTTCAGCATATCATTAAACAACGTTGTGAGATGGTCGAGTTCGTCTCCTGTTGCGCTCGTGGGAACCCGCGCGTCCATTTTGCCGTTTTTTATGGTTGTTACCGTGGCGATCAAATCTTTTATGGGCCTCAGAGCACGGTAGGCCAAAAAACCGCCCCCCATGAATCCCAGAAGGATGGTCGCTGCGATAATGCCGATAAAAATTACACGGGCCTGTTCGAGGAGTTTTTCCCCGAGTTCTGAGTTTCTGCCAACTTCCAGGAGAATTCCGTTGGGGAGCCGATGCCACGCGACTTCGATCATGTCCGTCTCATCGTCCGGCATGTGGATCGACAGCCAACCCGCGTTTGCTTGAGGGTCTTTTGGTTGCTCCAGTTTCTTGATATCAACCCCTTTGTAGGCGTTCGGAATATTCAGCAGCACGGCTTGCGTTTCGCTGTTAACGATTCTGACGAAATAGGAGGACTGGGTTCCTTTGGTCTGCTCGAGTTTGATTTTGTCCGCGAGGCCTTTCCAGCCTTCGAATTGATACGCCGTGATGTACTCACTCAGCTCATCTTTGACCATGTAACGGTTTTCCGCTTCTATCTCCTTCGACACCTGCAGATATGCAACGCTGAAGAGCAAAAGGGAAATAAGCATGGACACGGAGGCAGACCAGAGGGTCAGCTTGAATCCGATGGTTTTCGTAATTTTTTGCTCTCTAAATTTTTTTAAGTACATATCCCAAGCCACGAATGGTATGGATCAACTTGCTTTCTCCATCCTCATCCCTATCCATTTTGTTTCTGAGCCGCCAGATCATTACATCCACCACGTTTGTTTGGGATTCAAAATTATAGTCCCAGACATGCTCAAGAATCATGGTTTTGGATACAGGCCTGCCAGCGTTTCGCATGAGATATTCAAGCAAGGCGAACTCCTTGGGCTGGAGATCAATCCCCCGGCTTCCCCTGCGAACCTCGCGGGTGATCAGGTTGAGGTAAAGATCCTCGACCTTGATTTCGCTTGGCTCGGTAACTCTTGCATTTCTGCGGATCAGGGCATGGACACGGGCAAGAAGTTCGGAAAAGGAAAAAGGTTTCGTGAGGTAGTCGTCGCTTCCGGTTTCAAGCCCTCTGATCCGGTCTTCAACGGTTCGTTTAGCGCTCAAGATGATGACGGGCGTGGCAAGGCCTCTGCCCCTGATCTCGTTGATAATGGAAAGACCGTCACGTTTGGGAAGCATGATATCGATGATCGCCACATCGTATGGTTCGGTAAGGGCCAGATCAAGGCCGGATTCGCCATCCTCCGCGCAATCGACGGCAAAGCCGACTTCCCTGAGGCCGCTGACGATGTAAGAGGCGATTGTTGAGTCGTCCTCGACAACGAGTATTCTCACGAGAGATTCCTTGTCGGCATTTGCAAAATATTCCAGCCGGTTCCGGTGCCGTCTGAACCAGACTAGGCCAAACATCAGGCTTTAGCCACTGAATAGATCTGCCCCGATTCGCCAACGTCGTTTTTGGTTCAGGACATGGAAACAGGCTACAGGGCGAAACCCTGTCTTGATCTGGCTACCGCTTTCGGCAACAGGGCCAACAGGGCCGCAACCTCTGCCTCGGTATTGTAACGACTGAGACTGATGCGCAGGGTTCCGTGCAGGAAAGGTTCCGGAACCCGCATGGCCCGCAACACATGCGAAGGGTCGAGATCGCCGCTCTCACAGGCGGCATGGGCCGAAACTGCGATCCCCCCCGCATCGAGATCCTGGATCAGCCCGGCCGAGGCCGCATGCTTGAAACTCACGTTGGTGGTGTTGACCAGCCTGGGCGAAGCTGCGCCATTGATCTGAACCTCGGGGATCGCCGCGACAATCCCTGCCTCAAGGCTACCCCGCAACGCGGCCAGCCGCAGATGCGCAGCCTCGTCCACAGCCATGGCCAGTCCACAGGCATGACCCAGCCCAACCAGACCGGGCACGTTTTCGGTGCCGGACCTTCGGCCATTTTCCTGGCCGGAACCCATGATCAACGGGGTGAACGGCGCGGTACGGCGCACATAGAGCGCGCCTGCCCCTTTTGGCCCGTGCAGCTTATGGGCCGCGATGGTGAGATAATCCACGCCCAGCGCTTCCGCCGAAAGAGTTGCCTTACCGGCCAGCTGGATGGCGTCGCAGTGAAACAGCACGCCCCGCTCCCGACAGATACCGGCGATCTCGGCTATGGGCCAGATCACCCCGGTTTCGTTGTTCGCCCCCATGAGGGAAACCAGGGCGGTGTCAGCCCGGATCGCACCTTTAAGCGCGTCCAGATCAAGAGCCCCGTTTTCATCCACCCCCAGCAGCTCCACCTCGTAGCCCTGGGTTGCGAGAAATTCCAAGGGCGCCAGAACCGAGCCGTGCTCGACCCGCGAAGAAATAATGTGTTTCTTGCCAGGATTGGCCCAGACCGCGCTGAGGATGGCGGTGTTGTTGCCTTCGGTGCCGCCGCTGTTCAAGACAAGCCGGGCCGGATGGCAGCCGAGCAACCCGGCCACCTGCTCCCGGGCCAGGTCCAAACCCCGCCGGGCAGCCTCGCCGAAACGGTGGGAGCTGGCAGGATTACCGAAATATTCGGCCAGATAGGGGGCCATACCCTCCCGCACCGTTGGGTCCAGCGGGGTGGAAGCGTTGTTATCGAAGTAGATGGGTTGCATGGGGTCAGATCCGCAGCATTCTATCGAGAGAGAGTTTGGCCTCAGCCGCCACCTCGGGCGGTACGGTGATCCGATTGACCACCCGCCCCTGGGCCAGGTTGTCAAGCACCCACAACAGGTAGCCGGGTTTGATCCGGTACATGGTGGAGCACAGACACTGGAAGGGCGAAAGGGAATGGATCTCACGGTCCGGGTACTGGCGCTTGAGCCGGTTCACCAGATTGACCTCGGTGCCGATGGCCCATTTGCTGCCCACCGGGGAATCGCGCACCGCCGTAATAATCGCCTCGGTGGAGCCGTACTGATCAGCCCGGCTCACCACCTCGTTGCGGCATTCCGGATGGACGATGATCCGCACCTCGGGGTCGCGTTCCCGCCAGGCGGCGACATGGGCGGAGGTGAACTGCATGTGCACCGTGCAATAGCCGTCCCAGAGGATGACCTTCGCCTTCTGCAACTGGGCCGGGGTGTTGCCGCCCAAAGGCTTATCGCGTTGCCACAATACCACCTCGTCCTCGGGGATACCCAGGGCGCTGGCGGAATTGCGCCCCAGATGCTCGTCGGGAAAAAAGAAGACCTTGTCGCCTTGGGCCAAGGCCCAGGTCAGCACCCGCTCGGCGTTGGATGAGGTGCAGACCGAGCCGCCGTGTCTGCCGACAAAGGCTTTGAGCAGGGCCGAGGAATTCACATAGGTAACGGGAATGACCCGGCCGGTGGTCACCTGGGCCAGATCCTCCCAGGCCCAGGCCACCGCTTCGCTGGTGGCCATGTCGGCCATGGGGCAGCCGGCGCGGAGATCGGGGAGAATGACCACCTGGTCCGGCGCGGTGAGGATGTCGGCGGATTCGGCCATGAAGTGCACGCCGCAGAAAACGATGTACTTTCGGTCCTTGGCCTCGGCGGCATTGCGGGCAAGCTTGAGGGAATCCCCGGTCAGGTCGGCGAACTGGAAGGTCGCCTCCTGCTGGTAATGGTGCCCCAAAATCAAAAGATTGCCGCCCAACTCTTTCTTGCGGGCGGCAATCTTTTGGCAGAGTATTTCTTCTTTTTCCTGCAGGTATTCCGAGCCAAGCTCAACCTGCTGCAACACGGTCATCTGTTTGTCCTTCACTCCTGGCAATCTCAAAACCACCCTTCGACAAGCTCAGGGCGAACGGTAAGCCTCTTGAAAGCAGTGCCCTTCCGCTCGGGGTGAGCCTGTCGAACCACTTATGTGCTGTGCGGATACGCCAGGGCGCAAAGATGCTTATGCTATCTTTGCGCCCTCTTCGACTCCGCGTTCGCTCTTGTTATTTAACCAACTTCACCCAAGCGGCCGTCGGCCCCTTGTCCCCTTCGCCCTCGCCAAAGCGGACCTCGTCGCCTTCGGCCAGTTGAGCCATGGTCACGTCCTTAAGGGCGTTCTCGTGAAAATATACCTCCTGGCCGTCCAGGGTCATGAGAAACCCGTAGGACTCATAGGGGAACAAACTCCTGATGGTGCCCATGGCCGGGCCGGCTGCCGCAGCCTCCGGCTCCTTGCCATTCTGTCGCCGCTTGCGCTGCAACTCCTTCAACTGGAGGCCAAGGGTATCAAACGCCTCCACCAGCAGGGGCCGCACCGTCTCCCCTTTTCTTTTCACAACCACGGTGTCATTGGGAACCGAAGCAACCACACGGACCTCGTGACCGCCCGCCTTATGGCCAGCGGTCTCCTCAATGGAGACGCGGAGATGATGAACAAGCCCGGGATGGTGGCGATCAAGACGCCCCTTCTCCTCTTCGATTTTGTCCTGCCAGGCCTTACGAATTTCCAGGTTCCGTCCTTCAACTTGTAGTTCCATGCATTTCCTCCATCACAAGTGATTAAATTGCCGCCCGCTGGGGGCAGCCGACTGGAGAGCTTTCAATTGCATTCTACCACGATACCGGGCAAAAAACAGCTTCTCTTAGCAGGGGCTGCAAGAAAAAACCGGCTTGGGAGCGTAGGGATTCGGCCCCGTTCCCCTAGCTCCGGTCCCCCTTCGGCAGGTTCTTGACATGCACATCCTGCTGCGGAAAGGGGATGGCGATGGAGTTTTCGGCAAAGGCCTTATAGATCCCCCTGAGGAGATTATGCACCTCCAGCCCCTTGAGACGAGGATCCTCGACCCAGCAGAGCAGTTCAAAATCAAGGGACGAAGCCTCGAAAGAGCGCAACCGCACCCTGGCCTCCGGGTCCTTAACCACGGCGGGATTATTGTTGGCCACCGAGAGCAGCACCGCCTCGACCTGATCGAGATCGCTGCCGTAGGCAACCCCCACCGGCACCCTGATCCGAAAACGGGGGATCGGCGCGCTTTCGTTGATGATCTTGCTGTTGGCCAAAATGGAATTGGGAATGGTGATCAGGGCGTCGTCCCGGGTCATTATCCGGGTGGAGCGCACCCCGATCTCCACCACCTCACCCCGCTGGGAGTTGTCGATGATAATGTAATCCCCCACCTTGAAGGTTTTATCGGCAAAGATGCTGATCCCGCCGAAAAAATTGGCCAGACTGTCCTTGGCGGCCAGGGCCACGGCGATCCCGGCGATACCGGCGGAGGCAAAAAGCGGGGCCAGGTTGACGTTCCAGATGGAAAGAAGCCAAAGCAAGGCGGAAACGATGATAACCACCCGGACCACATTCTTGAGCAGCAAAAAAAGATCCGCCCCGATCTTGCCGGGCTCGGAGATTCTCCCAAGATAATGATCGCCCAACACCACACAGAAACGCAAGGCGGCAAGGGTCCAGATCACCAGGGCAACGCTTTGCGCCGCGGCTGGCACGAACCTTTCCCAAGGCGGGGCAAGGCCCGGCGGCAGATTCATGGCATGGAGAAGGCCGACAATGAAGATGCTGACAATAATGGGGGTGTGGAGGATGTCGATGGCCTTGTCGTCGAGATCGGTTTCTGTATAGGCTGCGGCCAACCGCTTGAGGATGCGGTTGACAAAAATATCCACCACCTTGGCCAGAATGGCATAGGCCACGATCACCATAAGCCGCTGCATGATGGGCAGCCGGGAAAGCTCCTGAAGATATAATGAGAAGTCCATGTATTTACCCACTTCCTATAAAAGTATTATCCGAAAACATCACAGCCGACGTTGCCTCGCCGGGAACTTGCCCCACACATCTCCCATTGTCACGCAGCCGAGCACCGGAGAGGCTGCCGAAAAGGGGATTTGCACTGTTTGAGGCGAAGCCGAGTTTGCAAAGCCCCGGCAGCCTTGAGGAGCGCTGGGCATCCCGCCAACGGCGGGACAAGTGACTGGGTGCCTTCTCTTTTTCGTTCTTTTTCTTTGGGCAAGCAAAGAAAAAGAACAGAAGAATGAAGCATATTTCTCTGACTACTAAGATTGTTTGGTAATCAGGGAAATAAATCTGTTCCCATTTTCCCATTTTTTAGCCTAACGGCTATATTTACAAATGAGTATTTTTCTAGCAAATTCATATTCTTACTGGAAAGATTCAACCCCCATTCCGGCTTACTCTTCTTCCCTTCGTAATTACGGTCCACCAGTAATTCATTGGGTTTTCCCCATGCTTCTGATGGAATGAGAAAAAGTCTTGGCTCAACCCCTTCATTCAGAATCGCTAATGCGAGGAACAACTCAGGTGATAAGTCAAACTTTTCTTTCTGCATGAACACATACCCTTTCTCTCTGATTGATTTGACTTGAATAGAAAGAAAAGGGCCATTTTCGTACCGTGCTACAAAATCGATACCTCTATCATCTACCTCGGTGGAGTAGACCTGAAAGCCATGCATCGTCATTTCCATTTTAACGAAGTATTCACTGAAGGTACCAACCTGCTGCCGGTTTAGATTTTTCCAGTTGTATCGCATGACATCCTTTTACAAATCTACCAAATATATTCTACGGTTCCGGCTATCATCAGCCTTGCATGATACATAAACACTCGTCCCCTCAATCCCCGGCAAACCGCCTACGCACCTCACCAATCCGCTCAAGCGACTTCCGCACCCTCTCCTCGGAAATCTCCCCACCCACCGCCTTACTCAGCAGCTCATAGGCAGCGATGATCTTCGGATGCTCATGGCAGATCAGCAGCATATCCGCCCCGGCCTTAAAGGCGACAAGAGCGGCATCCGCCACGGTGCCTTCATTTTCGATGGCGCCCATCTCAAGATCATCGGTGACCACCATGCCGTCAAAGCCCAACTCGTTGCGAAGCAGGCCACCCAAAATACGCGGCGACAGGGTGGCGGGAAAATCAGGATCAAGCTGCGGGTACACGGTGTGCGAGGTCATCACCCCCGCCACCCCCGCCCGGATCGCCTCGGTAAATGGCACCAGATCGCAACCACGCAGATCCTCAAGCGAGCGGTCCACCACGGGCAATACCTCGTGGGGGTCCAGGGTTGCTCCGCCCAGGCCGGGGAAATGCTTGCCGCAGGCAGCCAGGCCGTTCTCCTGCATGGTTGTAATCACCAGCGCACCCAAACGGGACACCTGCTCCGGCGTCCCGCCCAAGGCTCTCTTTTCCATGAACAAGCCCAAGCCAGCCGGACTCACATCCAACACCGGAGCCAGGTTCATGTTGATGCCCACCGCCAGTAACTCCTTGGCACAGGTTTTGGCATAGTCGGTCAACAGCTCCTCGGCCCGCTCGCTTTCCGCCAGCGCCCTGGCATCGGGAAACTCCGTGAAACGGGGTTCCTTGAGCCGGGCCACGGTGCCGCCCTCCTGATCAATGGAGATCAACGGCGCACCCAGCCCGGCGGCGCGGCAGGCCTCACCAAGCCCGCGACACAGGGTGCGAATCTGCTCCGGGTTCTCGGCGTTTCTCTTGAACAGGATAAAATTATTGATCCCGTACCCATTAATAAGGTTGCGGGTGGAATCATCCAGCTCCGTACCAGGCAACCCGACCATGAACAGGCCGCCCAAGTTATTTTTCATGGCTTCCTCTCTGCTTTACATTTTCTGATGATCCAACAACCGCTGCCTCCCGAGCAAATACTTCCTTCTTCTGTTCATTTCTTTGCTTGCCCAAAGAAACGAACCAAAGAAAAGGCACCCTGTGCCTCTTGTCCCGCCGCTGGCGGGATGCCCTGTGCTCCTCGACGCTGCCGGGGCTTTGCAAACTCGCTACGCTCAAACAGTGCAAATCCCCTTTTCGGCAGCCTCTCCGGTGCTCGGCGGCGTGCCAATGGGATTTAACTGCCATAACTGCATGGAGGGCAACTCACTGGTACTCCACCGGATCAACCCGCCCGGCCTCGGCAAACCCCTTGAGCCGCAAAATACAGCTGTCGCAGGTCCCGCAGGCCCGCCCTTGATGGTCCGGGTCATAACAGCTGTGGGTCAACCCGTAATCCACGCCGAGATCGAACCCCTTTTCGATGATCTCCTTCTTGGTCATCTTAAGAAGCGGGGCATGAACCCGAAAACGGGTCTCCCCTTCCACCCCGGCCCTGGTGGCCAGGTTAGCCACCCGCTCAAAGGCTTCGAGAAATTCCGGGCGGCAGTCGGGATAGCCGCTGTAATCCATGACATTGACCCCGAGAAAAACATCGCCCGCGCCCAGCACCTCGGCCCAGGCCATGGCATAGGAAAGAAAAATCGTGTTGCGACCCGGCACATAGGTGATGGGGATGGACCCGTTCATCTCTGTCTGGCTGCGCCCCTTGGGCACCGCCGCATCCGTGGTCAGGGCCGAGCCGCCGATGGCATCAAGGTCCAGGCGGAGGATGAGGTGCTTTGCGATCCCCCTGCGAGCCACATTGGCCTTGGCCCGCTCCAGCTCCACCTGCTGGCGTTGGCCGTAGGCAAAACTGAGACAGCAGCATTCATAGCCCTCGGCCATGGCCATGGCCAGGACGGTAACCGAATCGAGGCCGCCGCTGAGTAAGACCACCGCTTTTGGTTTTTCCTGCATCATCTTCTCCCCTGGCCGCACCATGCGGCCGTTTCTGTTTTCACTCTATTGTAAGGGTTGCCGTGAAGCAAGCTGAGAAAAGCCGCGCCAGTTTTTTATCCCCATTGTCACGCAGCCGAGCACCGGAGAGGCTGCCCAAAAGGGGGTTGCACTGTTTGAGCGTAGCGAGTTTGCAACCCCCCGGCAGCATCGAGGAGCACAGGGCATCCCGCCAACAGCCGGGCAAGTGGCGGGGTGCCCTTTCTTTGGTTTGTTTCTTTGGACAAGCAAAGAAATGAACAGTCCCAATACCACCCAAAACCATTGCTGAAATTGAGCAGTAATCACTGTGAAACTTAAAATCGACCCAGCCGCACCGGCAGCGGCCGAACAATGGTGATCGCCTCCGGGCTCAAGGCCGCGCCATAGGCCAACACCTCCACCCCCTGGGCCGCAACCTCCCGCAACGCCTGGGCATAGACCGGATCGATATGCTCGGCCGGGACAAAATAATCCACATCCTCCCGCTGGACACAGAAAAAGACCACGGCCCGACAGCCGGTTTGGCGCAGGGTCAGCAGTTCGGCCAGATGCTTGGCGCCCCGGGTGGTCACGGCATCGGGAAACATGGCCGCCCTGTCCAGAGCCAGGCTGCAATTTTTCACCTCCACATAGATCTTTTCTTCTCCACGGGTAAGCAAAAAATCCAACCGGCTTTTATCCGACACCTTGACCTCGGGCCGGATCGTCTCGATCCCGGCCAGCTCCGCCACCACCCCAGAGCTGATGGCTTCAGCAACCAACCCATTGGTGCGCGCAGTGTTGATCCCCACCCAGGTTGTACCGACCCGCACCATCTCCAGGGTATGTCCATACTTGCGCTTGGGGTTGTCCGCCAGGGAGACGAGCACCGGGCTGCCCGGTTCCTTGCACCCCGACATGCTGCCGGAATTCGGGCAATGCACGGTGAGCAACCGACCATCGTCCATGTCCACATCGGCGAGAAACCGCTTGTACCGCAAGACAAGCTTTCCCGACTGCAAGGTCTGTCCGAATTGCATTTTTTTCATCCGCTCCGATTGTTGTCGGGTATAATTAGGAGCCGTTACGAAATACTCCATGTTTTTTTGGCCTTTTCGTTACGGCACCTTATGCCGTTACAACCATCCTGTTGCCGAATGTCACAACGGCTTGCAGCAACTGCCCCCATGACCACGCACTTATGCAACCATTGACGCAAGCCCATAATGCCAGATAGACCAACAAAAAAAAAGGCTGTTGCCCTGCGCTACGACACAACCCGTGATGCCGCGCCCAAGATTATCGCCAAGGGAGCAGGGGAGGTTGCCGAAAAAATCATCGCCCTGGCCAAGGAACACGGCATCCCCATCCAGGAGGATGCCGACCTGGTGGAGATTCTGGCCAAGCTGAACCTGAATGCCGATATCCCCCCGGAGACTTACCTGGTGGTGGCAGAGATTCTCGCCTTTATCTACCGGGCCAACACCAAAATGACGCCCTCGTAGCAGCTAAAAACCCAGAGCACGCAACCCATCTCCGCTAGGAAAAATATACCGGCCACCCTACGGAAGCATCCATTTTTTTGACACCCACCTTTTCTCTCCACCCGCCTGCCGAAAACCACACATCCATCTGTATTCATTAATTTATTTTCCAGAACACTCCTCTACCCCACCCCCACAACACTCCCGGCACGCCTCTTGCAACAACTAAGCGCAAACACTCGAGAGGTATGCCATGTTCATCAACAACAGGCTCGGATTGCTGGAAAGCGTTGAAACCCTGATCAACCAGGAGCAACGGCTCAATCAGGTGTCAAACAACCTGGCAAATGTTGACACCCCTGGGTTCAAGAAGGAGACCGTAACCTTCGACGAGATGCTTTACCAGGCCAACCGTTTCCGCCAGAGGGTCGGCAAAGGCTTACAGATCAACACGATCCACCAGCAGGGCGTTGTTCAAAAAACTGACGCTCCCCTTGATCTGGCCATTTCCGGGGATGGTTTTTTCCAGGTCCAGACCCCGGCCGGCGTCCGCTATACCAGGGCAGGAAACTTCCAGCGCAACAATGAAGGGTTGCTGGTCACGGCCAATGGCTACCCTGTACTCGGCGAGACCGGCCTCGTCACCATCACCGGCGCCAAGGTCGATGTGGCCGGCGACGGTCGCCTGTACGTCGATGGCGTCCAGGTCAACCGCCTGACTGTGGTCACCGCTGACCCGAAGGCCCTGAAGAAGGAAGGCGAAAATCTTTTTCGCCTTGCGGATGGAGCGGCGGAAGAGGCCTCGCCGAATTCCCAGATACTGCAAGGACATCTGGAAAAATCAAACGTCAACACCGTCACGGAAATGACGGAGATGATCGATCTGTACCGTGCCTATGAAGGGCAGCAAAAAATGATCCGGGCCGTGGACGACCTGGACGACCTGGCCGTGCGCAAGGTCGGCAGCCTGGTGGGATAAACGTCAACATTTAGCATAAGGGGACCAGCATGATCCGCGCATTATTCTCTGGACGCACCGGCATGACCGGCCAGCAGTTGCAGCTGGACACCATCGCCAACAACTTGGCCAACGTCAACACCGCCGGCTTCAAAAAAAGCCGGGCCCAGTTCGAGGATCTCTACTACCAGGAAATCCGGGCCATGGGTACGGAAACCGCCGATGGCGGCAGGGTGCCCTCCGGCATCCAAGTCGGCCTCGGCGTCCGCCCCACCTCGGTACAAAAGATCTTCACCCAGGGCAGCCTCACCGAAACAGGCAACGATCTGGACTGGGCCATTGAGGGCACCGGGTTTTTCAAGGTGCTCCGCGACGGTCAGGATTACTATACCCGATCCGGCGCCTTCAGCCTTGATTCCAACGGCAATGTGGTCACCCAGAACGGCGACAGGCTGCAGCCTGAATTCACCGTACCCCAGGGGACAACCTCCATCGCCATCGACAACAATGGGCTGCTCACCGCCAAGGACGCCCAGCAGCAGGTTCTCGCCACAACCCAGATCACCCTGCAAAGCTTTATCAATCCCGGCGGCCTGCGCAGTCTCGGCGCCAATCTTTTTCAGGAAACCCTGGCCTCCGGCGCCCCAACCGAAGCCAACCCCGGCCAGGAAGGCCTGGGCACCATCCAGCAACGCTTCATTGAGGTCTCCAACGTGGATGTCACCGAAGAGCTGGTCAACATGATCATCACCCAAAGGGCCTACGAGGTAAACTCCAAGTCGGTCACCACCGCGGACAAGCTGCTGGAAATAGCGAATACCCTGGTCCGTTAGGAGGAGAATATCTAAGATGGTGCTACGCTTGGCGCGTCTGTTCATGGTTGTTGTGCTGTTCTGCCTTGCCTGTCCGTCTCCCGGACAAACGGCGGACAAGATCACACCCCCGGAACTTGCCGCATTGGAGAATATCTTCAGCGAGGTTGTGCTCAAGGATTCCCCCTGGCCCAGGGAGGACGTCAAGATCACCAATTTCAGCGTTCGCCCCCTGACCATGACCTTGCCGACGGGCGGCTTTGACTACCGGATCACTCAAAAACCAAACGACTTCCGCCCCGGCAAAAAAAATGTCAGCGCTATCATCCTGCAAGATGGCCAAGAACAGGGCCAGGTAAAGATGAGCGGCGAGCTAAGGCTTTTCGGCACGGTGGTCAACACGACAAAACGACTGAACCGAAACGAGATCATCAACAGCGATGACATCGCGACAAAGCGGCAGGACATCTCCATGCTGGATGCCGATCGCATCCAAGACCCGAAACTAGCTGTGGGGCAAAAGCTCAAACTCTCGCTTCCAGCCGGGTCCGTCCTGTATGCCCAGAACCTTGACTCCCCTCCCCTGGTGAACCGGGGCGAACGGGTAACCATCATGGCGAAATCGCAGGCAATCCAGATAACTACCCCCGGCGAGGCCAGAAACTCCGGGGCGCTCGGCGAAATGGTCCGGGTCAAGAACCTCACCAGCCGCCGTGAGATCCACGCCCGGGTTACGGGCGTCGGCATCGTGGAAGCCGAATTTTGACGGACGCACAAAAAAAGGAAAGAGGCCGCAGGTCCGCGACACAAACTCACTGAGTTACAGCAGCGAAGCGGCGCAGCTACAACCGTTGTAATCGCGGTTCTTTTACGATTTCAACAATTTTGAGACACATCTCCCATCCCGCAAAGGAGAAAATCATGCGCACGACACTGCACTCCGCCTTTCTTATCCTCCTGCTCGCAGGACTTTCCGCCTGCGCCGGCACAGGCAACCAGCAGGCCCTGCCGGAGCGGTACACCCTGCCCACCCCGCCCCGTGCCGCGCAAGCCCAGCCGGAGGGAACGATTTACGCGACCAGCAGCGGACTTGACCTCTACGCGGACACCCGGGCTAAACGGATTGGCGACATCGTCCTGGTCCGCATCGTGGAAACCTCCAAAGCCAACAAGGAGGCCAACACCAAAACCCAGCGGACATCCACCGCCACCGGCGGCATTGCAAGCCTATTTGGCTTAGAAACCGCGCTGGCTAACAAAAATCAAAACTTCATCCCCTCACTCACCGAGCTTCAGGCCACTTTGACCAATGATTTTGATGGGAAAGCGAAAACTGACCGAAAAAGCAACGTGACCGCCACTATCTCCGCAAGGGTCATCGACATCACCACCGACGGCAACCTGAACATCCGCGGCTACCAAGAGGTGAAGGTCAACGACGAAACCCAGCACATCATCCTTTCCGGCATCATCCGGCCGCAGGATGTCGCCCAGGACAACTCCGTCCTCTCGACCCATGTTGCCGACGCCCGGATAGAATACAGTGGTCAGGGGGCGCTCGGCGACAAGCAACGACCGGGCTGGTTTGCCAGAGCCCTGGACAGCGTTTGGCCATTTTAAGGAATAACGAAGCGCAGTGCTAGGCAAAATATTCCTTTCGCTCCCAAGGTGATTTTATGAAAAAAAGAATATTTCCTTTAAAAATGGCGCATTACAACACCTGCCTCTCCCGTGGCACATTGCTTGCTAAGATCTCAAAATACAGACTTCGAAGAGCACAGGCCGAGGACCGCTCCATGCAAACAACAACCGCACCCATGAACACCCCTGAGCAGACCATTCGGTACACCACGCTGCTCTTTGTCGGCGCGCTGCTGCTCGGATTTCTCGCAAACACCGGACTTGCCCATGCCGTCCGCTTAAAAGACCTGGCCTCGGTGAAAGGGGTGCGGAACAACCAGCTGGTGGGCTACGGAATTGTCGTGGGCTTAAACGGCACCGGCGACGGCAACAAGGCCGCCTTTACCGGCCAGGAACTCGCCAATATGCTCAACAATCTCGGGGTCAAGGTGGACCCGGACGCCACCAAGGTGAAAAATATCGCCAGCGTCATGGTGACCGCCACCCTCCCGCCTTTTTTCAAGGTGGGACAAAAAATCGACGTGACCATTTCTTCGGTGGGCGACGCCACTTCCTTGCAGGGCGGCACCCTGCTGGTCACCCCGCTCAAGGGTCTGGACAACAACGTCTATGCCATGGCCCAGGGCCCGATCAGCATCGGAGGCGGACCCGACCCCAATGCCCGGGCCACGGCTCGGCAAACAAATCACCTGACCGTGGCCCGGATTAGCAACGGCGCCTCGGTGGAGCGGGAAGTGCCGATGAGCTTTGCCAACAAGGAGAGCATCACCATCAGCCTGGCCTCGCCGGATTTCACCACCATCTCCCTGATGAAAACCGCCATTGACACCTATCTTGGCGGCCCCTACGCCACCGCCAAGGACGGGGCCTCGGTGGATGTCGCAGTCCCGGCAAAATACAAGGCCCAGGAAGTCGCCCTGCTGGCGGCCCTGGAAAACATCGAGATCAACCCGGAGCATAAGGCCAGGGTGGTGCTGAATGAACGGACCGGCACGGTGGTCATGGGCGACAATGTCACCATCAACCAGTTTGCCCTTTCCCACGGGAACCTGAGCCTACAGGTCAAGCCCCCGCCCCCGCCCGGCGCCCCCGCCAACGCGCCAGCAGAGACGGTCAAAATCGGCCAAAAGGTGGTGACCCTGCAACCGGGCGTGACCTTAGGCGAGATGGTCCGGGCCCTGAACTCGGTGGGGGTCGCTCCCCGCGAACTGATCGCCATCTTCCAGGCCATCAAGGCCGCCGGCGCCCTGCAGGCGGAACTGGAAATCATTTAGGCCCCGGAGGCCGAACCGTCATGGATATTATCAGCGAAGCAACAACCGGACTCAAGGGAACCACCAATTCTGCCGATACGCTCAAGAAGGGAAAACTCCGCGAGGCCTGTGCCGGGTTTGAAGCCCTGATGATCAAGCAGATCCTGACCTTGGCCCACCAGAGCGTTCCCAAGAGCGGCCTGCTTGACGGCGGCTATGGCGAAGAAATGTTCCAGTCCGTCCACGATGACCAGATAGCCCAAAAAATGGCGGGAAGCAAAGGGATCGGTTTTGGCGAAATGCTCTACCGGCAATTGTCCCAAGCCCAGATCCCACCGAGCGCACAGAGCAAGGAGAAATAGACCATGCAGCATCCAAAGACCACCGGACACCGCTCCCTGCCCGCCAAATTCTTCGAAACCCTGGAACAGGAAATCCTTCTTTCCCAGGACATGCTTGCCATCCTGAGCGAAGAACAAAAAGCCCTGGTGGCCATGGACATGCAGTCCCTCATCCGCTTGAGCGGCAAGAAAGAAAACAGGCTGAGCCGCATCCAGGCCCTGGACTCCCTGCTCGCCGACCTGGCCGCAGAACTCCGCCCGGAAGCACACGGCAAAACGGCAAAACTTGCCGCCCTCATTCCCCTGCTCAATCCGGAAGAAGGGGAAAAAGTCAGCCAATATCGGAAGAAGCTCACCGGGCTGCGGGAAGACATCCTCAGCCGCAACCAGATCAACAAACATTTTGCCGAGGATGTAAAAACGTACCTGAACGATGCCATATCGCTCATCACCAGCGGGATAGCGGACCGACCCATGTACGGCCTCACCGGCCTCAGCAGGAAGTCTTCATTGAATCCGCCTTCCTTGATCAGCAGGGAGGTCTAGGCCATGGCCGGCATCTCCCATGTGCTGAGCATTGCCAAGGAGGCGCTCCTCACCCACCAGCTTTCGATCCAGGTGGCGTCGAACAATATCGCCAACGTTGACACCCCCGGCTACACCAGACAATCGCTGCAGCTGGAAGCCAACAATGCAACCCCCATCAGCGCCGGCATGCTGGGCGGCGGCGTGACAGGCACAAAAATCCTGAGAAACTACGACCAGTTCATGGTGCAACGGCTTGCCGGCCAGGAATCAACCCTTGGCAATCTGCAGGCGCAGCAGGACTCCATGAAACTGGTGGAAACCGTATTCAATGAAGCGCCGGGCATGGCCATCAACGACCTGATGAGCAAGTTCTGGAGCAGCTGGCAGGGGTTAGCCGATAACCCGGACGTGCCCGCGACCAGACAGGCGGTGATCCAGTCTGCCCAGCTGATCATTGATCAGCTGCATTCCATGACCAGCCAAATGACCCAGACCAAATTCGATATCGGGACCAGTCTTGACACGGCCGTCGGGGATGTCAACTCCATCACCAGCCAGATCGCCGATCTCAACGTGCAGATTTCCGGGGCAGAATCAGCAGCGGGCCAGGCGAACGACCTGCGCGACAAAAGGGATACCTTGGTCCAGAATCTTTCCAGCCTGCTTAACGTCGCCTATTTCGAGGATAAAAATGGCGGATACACCGTTCTCATGGCCGACGGCCACACCTTGGTGGACGGCAACCAAGCCTCAAAGGTGGACTGGGCGAATAACAAACTCCTCTGGGTAAGCAAAGACAACAAAGGCGCCGAAACAAGCCAGCCCATTGGCGGAGGGGCTGAGTTGGGCGGCAAAATCGGGGGCTGGCTCGAGGTGCGCAGCAATCTTACCGAAGGCGACCCCAACAATTTCCTTGGCCGTCTGGACGCCTTTGCCAATTCCCTGATCCGCGAGATCAACCAGCAGCACTCCCAAGGGGTCGGCGCCACCCTGTTCGGCGACACTCTGACCGGTTCGGAGCAGGCAAAAAATGTCGCCCGCCTCACCTCCGCCCTGGACCCAGCCACCGCAAATATAGCCATCCCGGCGGGCACCATCACCATCAATGACCGGCCTGTCGGAGAGATCATCGGCGGCGCCGCAGTAAACGGCCTGGCCATGACCAAGGCCTTCAACACCGTGACCGCCATGAACACTGCGGTGACCGGAGTCACCGCGAGCCTTACCACCCTGGTGGCTGGAACGACAGTTAATGCGACGAACCTAACTGCCGGTGACACAATCAGCCTTACTGTCAATGGCGTTCCCATCAATTATCCGGTGGTCGCTGGTGATGTGGGCAATAACGCCACCTTTGCCTTGAATCTGGCCGCTAAGATCACCAGTGATTTGGGCACATACAATGGTCTCGCTACCACTGCCAATCCCGTGACCATCAAGGCCATTCCTGGCACAGGCACCAATGGCGGCGTTTCCAATTCCATCGTCTTTTACAATACAAACGCGGGGGATGGTTCTTCAATCGCGGTGAACAACATAAACGGCACCTTCACCAATGTACTCGCCTCCACCTCGGACCTGGGATTAGACAATGCCAAAGGCAACACCTATACCGCCGACGCCACCCATAACACCGGAGAGATCACCCTGTTTTCCACCAGCTCCTTCACCCTCAATGCCGGGGCAAATGATTACACCCTGGCCCAGCTTGGCCTTACCGGACCCACAGTCTCTGCCTTTGACACGCAAGCCAACGACGGCGCTATCACATATGGGCCACAATTCGGCGACCAAGGCCCCCTGCTTTCCGGATACAAGTACTTTGACCAACTGAGTACGGACACAGGCAGTTTCGATATCTGGATATACAACAACGATGGGACCCTGGCCCTACCCCAGCCCGTCACCGTTTCCCTGGACCGGGCATACAGCTTGAACGACGTGGTTCGTTCCGTCAAAACCGCCATGACGAACGCCGGCGCTGTTAGCGGGGCCACCCCCTGGGTGGATGCCTCAAACTCCGACAACAGCCTGCGCCTCACTCCAGATACCAGCCACCAGTTCGCCTTTGCCAACGACACCTCGAACTTTCTCCAGGTTGCCGGACTCAATACCTTTTTCTCCGGCAGCAGCGCGGCAAGTATCGGTCTGAACAGTGTGATTACGGGGGACCTCAACAATGTGGCCGCAGCCACCGTTGGCTCACAGGGGCAAATATTTCAAGGGGACAACACCAATTCCCTCAAGATCACGAACTCTCAGCACGATGAGTATGTTACCTTCACCGGCGGCACCCAGAATACCCTGGATGGCTTTTACAATACCCTGGTCGGCCAGGTTGCCAACACAACGCGCACCATCGGCCAATCCTACGATTCCAGCGTGCTGGTCAACAAACAGGTGAGCGAAATGCGCGATTCCGTCTCCGGCGTTTCCCTGGATGAAGAGATGGCGAATCTGATCAAATACCAGCACGCCTACACAGCCGCCGCCCGTCTCATCACCATGTCGGACGAGATGCTGAAGACCCTGCTTGATGCGGTGTAAAAGGAGAAACCCATGCGGATCACCATGCGGTCCATCAACAACAATATCCTGACGAATCTCAACAACCTCACCACGGACATGGCCCGGATCAACTCCCAGATTTCTTCGGGAAAGCAGATGTCAACCATCTCCGATAATCCGGTCAACCTGGTGACCGCCCTGGGGCTCAGGAGCAGTCTCTCCCAAATCACCACCTACCAGGGCAATCTTACCTTCGGCGACAAAACCATCACCGCCGCGGAAGACGCCCTCACCCAAATGAAGGATATCGCCCTGCGCGCCAAGGTCTTGGGGCTGCAACAGGCGAATGGCTCGGTCACCGCACAAAACCGGGCCAGCGCAGCAGAAGAGGTCCACAATCTCTGGCTGGAAGCCATTACCCTTGCCAACAGCGAAGTAAACGGCAAATACGTTTTCGGCGGCTTCCGAACCACCGGCTACACAAAAACCGAACCGGACCCCTTTGTCGCCGACCTGGGGAGCGGGTATAGTGTCAATGGCCAACCATTGCCTGCTCTTCCCGCAGTCGGCGCAGCGCAATACAATCTGAACGCCGGGGATCTGACCATCAATGGCATTCCCATTGACGCCACAGTCGCCGACGGCATCTCCACCGCCAGACTCAACGCCTCGGCCGCAGCCAAAGCCACGGCGATCAACGCCAAATATGCCTCCACCGGAGTAACCGCAGACATCACCCCGGCCGGTCGACAAGCCACCGTGGCAGTGGGGGCCGGAACTCTCGATGCCGGAGACCTGATCATCAACGGACAGGATATCTTTGCCGCCGCAACACCCATTCTTGCCCAGGACACAGACAACACCCTGGTGAATGCGATCAACGCCAAATCCGGCCTCACCGGCGTTATCGCCTCCCGCGACAGCAGTGGCAAGATGTCACTTACCGCCGTGGATGGAAGAAATATCCAGGTCGACACAACGGGCAATGCAGGCAACGGGGAAACCGTCACCCATCTCAACGGCGCAATCGCAAACACGGTCTACTTCGGCACGGTGCAGCTCTCCTCGGATCGGCCCTTCAGCCTGCAAACCGCCGCAGGCGCGGAACCGGGCCTCGCTGCCCTCGGCCTGACTGGTGGCACCCCCACCACCAATGAAGTCAACGACGTTGCCGGCGATGGCCTGTTGACGGTGATCACCATCCAGCAACAAGACGGCAACGTCCGCTATGCCGGGGATCCTGATCATGATCTGGCAATCAAGGTTGGCGGGAACAGCACCATGGAGGTGTCCAAAAACGGCAAAGCCGCCGTTTCGGACACCTCCATTTTTACCATGCTCAAAAAATTGGAAGACAGCCTGCTCGGCCAGAATTTCAGCTCCGTTACCGGCCTGAATAAGGCCACTAATACTGCCGCCAAGCTTGACAGCGGCAGTACCGGTCTTGAGCAGCAAAACACCCCATTTACCCCTGGCATAATCGCGATAACAGTGACCGACCACTCCTATTCCCCCCCCCAAAATACAACCAGGGATGTGGGGGTGGATATTGCCGCAGACAGCCCGGCGGACATTGCCGCCAGGATAAACGGCATCCCCGGCATGACCGCCTCCTGGGATGCCAACGGCCAACTGACCCTTGCAACCACCGATCCCGAGAGATACAGCTTTGCCTATACAGACACCAGCAACTTCCTGGAGATGTCGGGCATTACCACTGACGCCATGCAGGTTCAGGCCATCAGCCAGGCCAGCGGTAACTCGGACACGGTCATGGACAATCTGTCCACCCAGATTTCCGACTTTGGCGCCCGGGCGAACCGGATCACTGTCCAGCAGCAGATTTATTCAAACCTTGAGCTGTCCACCACGGCAAATCTTTCGGAAAAGGAAGACACCGATCTCACCCAAGCCGTGCTGGAACTCAAAAGCAAAGAAACCGCGTATGAAGCGGCATTGGCGGCCGCCGCCAAAACCATGCAGCTGAGCCTGGTGGACTTCCTCAAGTAAGCATTGTTTTCTCTTGGTAAAAAAGGGAGAATGCGTTCAGGGAAGAGCGTACCCCGTCATCACATCAAGCCAGGGAGGGCGACCACAGTGCTTATACTTGCCAGAAAACCAGGAGAGGCCATTGCCATTGGCGATGGCATAAAGATTCGGATTCTTGAGATAAAAGGCGGCCAGGTGAAGATCGGGGTCGAAGCCCCGGCCGAGGTCATGGTCCACCGCGAAGAAATCTATCTGCGCATCGTGGAGGAAAACACCCGGGCGGCAGCGGAAGCTCCTGCGGACCTTTCCTCTTTGGCCTCTGTCTTTGACGGCGACAAGGCGAGAAGCCAGCCGCCCAAAAGCGACAACTAAAAGATCCAGACAAAAGAAATTTCAAACAGGGCATGAAATACTATGAGAACCGCCGCACGCTGTCACACTGCTCTTCAGCCCCGAAGGAGGAAAGGATGATGCCCGCCATGACCACAACAACCTACACTGAAACCCATGGGGAAATCACGGTGTCCACCAGCCGTTTTGGCCAACTGTCAGTAAACCCGGAAAAGATCATCACCATGACCTCCCCTTTTCTGGGCTTCCCCGATTCAAAACGGTTCATCGTCAAGCCGCACGGAGAAGAATCGCCCTTTCTCTGGCTCCAGTCCCTGGACGACCCGAAGCTCGCCTTTGTGGCCATTCAGGCCGCCCTCCTGATCCCGCAGTACCAACCGGAAATTTCCGCCCTGACCCGGCAGGAACTGCAAGGCTCGCCGGAACAAGCCCTGGAGATCCTGCTCATCCTGACCATCCCCCGGGAAAACCCCGAGGGGATGACCGCCAATCTGCTCGGCCCGGTGGCGATCAACCCTCAAAAACGTTTGGCCAAACAGGTATTACAGGATCCCACGCGCTACGATGCCTGCTGGCCTGTTTTCACCATGGATCAGACGGAATAGCAAGGGGGAAGCGGCAAATGACAAGAATACGAGAGAAAAAACCGGGACTGCTGCGAGGAACAACGGGGGGCAAAGATGATGATCGGCTGGGCGCTACTCCACCAAGGTCTCGGAGAGGAGGCTGCCCATCATTTTATCGGCAAGCCGGTGAGGATCGACCTGATATTTACCTTGGGCAATTTCTTCCTTGAGCGCGGCAACCCTGTCCGCACGAACTTCCGGGGTCTGCTCAAGAATATCCCTGATCTTCTGCACGTCCAGGGAGCCAGCAGACAGCACCACGCGGTCCGTTGGCAGGGCGGTGTCGTCAGCCTTGGACGGGGCAGAGCCTTCGGTTTTCTTAACCTGAACCTTCTCTGTTTTGATCGAAGGGAAAATGTTTGTTAGTTTCATACCAAAATCCTTGCTACGCTACCGTTTGTTTGCAACCGTTCATGGAGATTGAGGCTTCGGGAAGATATTTGTCTTCCCAAGCACCCATGCCTTTGTAGTTATCATATCGGCCTTTTGATTACAAACTTAAAACAAAAAAACGCCCTCAAAAAAACCGCCGTAATTCAACTGGAAAATAAACAACCAGCACCCGGCTCTCACTCTCGTTTTCCCCGACGAGGCACGCCCAACCGCGCATGGTGCGCAACAGGACGCGGGACAATGTTGCCAAACCACCCCCCGGCTGGTAGTATCATGCCCCATGATCCAGCAAGAACCTGTGTACCTCATCGACGCCAGCGCCTATATCTACCGGGCCTACCACGCCATCGCCCCGCTCACCAACAAGAGCGGCCTGCCCACCCATGCGGTGTACGGATTCACCAATATCCTGCTCAGGGTCCTGCGGGAAAAGGCGCCCAAATTCATCGGCATCGCCTTTGATGTGCGCGGCCCTAATTTTCGCCATGAAATGTACCAACCCTACAAGGCGAATCGCCCGTCCATGCCCAACGACCTTGCCTGCCAGATCCCCTACATCAAGGAGATCGTCGCCGCCCACAACTTCGCCTGCCTGGAGCGCCAGGGCTACGAGGCCGACGACCTGCTGGCCTCCGCGGCCAGAAAGCTCGCAACCCAGGGACATCCGGTAATCCTGGTCTCCGGGGACAAGGATCTGCTCCAGCTGGTTTCGGAGACCATCACCGTCTGGGACCCCATGCGGGACGTGTTCATGAACCCCGCTGCGGTGCAGAAAAAATACAATCTCCCGCCTCACCAGCTCCTGGATTTTTTCGCCCTGATGGGCGACAGCTCGGACAACGTGCCGGGCGTGGCAGGCATCGGCCCGAAAACCGCAGAGAAACTGATCAATGAATACGGCTCTCTGGAGGGCCTGTATCAGAATATCGAGACCCTCTCCCAGGCAAAGCTGAAGGAAAAACTTCTGACCAGCCGGGAAAACGCCTTTCTCTCCCGCCAGCTCATCGCCCTCAAGGAGGATCTTGCCACCCCGGAGCTGCAAGAATACGCGATTCCTGAGCCCAACGAAGAAAAACTCCAGGAACTCTACACCTTCCTCGATTTCAGCCGTCTGTTGAAGATCAAGCCCCCTGCTGCCGTTGCCCTTGACACCAAGGGGTTCCATCTGGTCACCACAGAAAGCCAGCTCCACGACGCTTGTCAGCAACTGGTCAAGGGACCTTTTCTGGTGCTGGACACGGAAACTACCTCCCTTGACCCACTGGTTGCCGAACTGGTGGGCATCTCGCTCTGCGGCTCAGTCGGGGAAGCCTATTACCTGCCCATTGGCCACCGGGACGGAGACGGAACCCTGCTGGCCAACCAGCTGGACTTGGCCCTGGTTCAGAAAAATCTGGTCCCGCTTTTTTTCGACCCCCACCTGCCCAAGCTCGGCCACAATCTCAAGTTCGATCTGCCCATCCTGGAAAACCATGGCCTTGACCTGAGCGGCCCCCTCTGGGACACCATGATCGCCTCCTACCTCCTCGATCCCTCCCGCCGTTCCCAAAAGCTCGACGACCTGTGCCTGGAGATGCTGGGCAAGCGGTTGACCAGCTTCGGCGAGGTCACTGCCGGTGACAAGCGGACCGACAGTTTTGCCTATGTTGCGCCGGAGGCGGCCAAGAACTATTCCTGCGAGGATGTGTTGGGGGCTTTTCTGCTCTGGCAACAGTTCCGGCCCAAGCTCGAACAATTTGGCCTCTGGACGCTTTTCTCCGACCTGGAAATGGAGTTGGTCCCCATTCTGGTCCAGATGGAACAGACCGGCATCACCGTGGACCAGGCCCAGCTGCACCGTTTGTCCGAGGATTTCGGACAACAACTGGCAGATTTGGAAAAAACCATCTATGCTCTGGCCGGGGAGGAATTCAACATCAATTCCACCCGCCAGCTCGGCGAGATCCTTTTTGCCAAGCTGGGTCTGCCCCAGGGGCGGAAAACCAAAACCGGCTATTCCACCGATGTCAAGGTGTTGGAATCCCTGGCCCGGCAGCACGATCTGCCCGCGGCGATCCTGGCCCACCGGACCTTAAGCAAACTCAAGAACACCTATGTGGACAAACTGCCGGAGCTCATCCACCCCAAAACCGGGCGGGTCCACACCTCTTTCAACCAAACGGTCACCGCCACCGGCCGGTTGAGCAGCAGCAACCCCAATCTGCAAAACATCCCGATCCGCACCCCCGAGGGGCAGAAGATTCGGGCCGCTTTTGTTGCCGCGCCGGGCCAGCTCTTTCTCTCTGCCGACTATTCGCAGATCGATCTAAGGGTCATGGCCCATTATGCTAAAGACCCGGCCCTGCTTACCGCCTTCCGCGCGGGCCAGGACGTCCACAACCAGACCGCCGCGGAAATCTTTCGGGTCAACCCGGCCTTTATCTCCCCGGAGATGCGCAGGGTAGCAAAGACCATTAACTTCGGCATTATTTACGGAATAAGCGCCTTTGGCCTGGCCGCCCAACTCAACCTGAGCCGCAAAGAGGCCGCCACCTTTATTGAGCGCTACTTCGCCCACTATGCCGGGGTGAAGCGCTTCATGGAGGAGATTGTCGAAAAGGCCCGGCAGGATGGCTTTGTCACCACCCTGCTCAACCGACGCCGCCTGCTGCCCGACATCAACAGCTCCAATAAGGTCAGCCGAGAATTCGCCGAGCGCACCGCGATCAACACCCCCATCCAGGGCACGGCCGCCGACATCATCAAGCTGGCCACCATCGCCGCCACCCGCCGCCTCAGCGAGCAGGGGCTTGGCGCCAAACTCCTGCTCCAGATCCATGACGAGCTGGTTTTTGAGGTTCCGGCTGCGGAAATCGAGGCAACCGGCACCGTGGTCAAAGAGGCCATGGAGGGGGTGATGCAGCTTGACGTTCCCTTGGTGGTGAACACGGTGGTGGGGGAAAATCTGGCCAAGGTGTAAGGGCCACGACCCAATCCTCCTCTGTTAGGTGAAATCGGTTGACGGTCTTGCCGAAAAAAATTAGGATAACGTCCTGAATTTCAAACAGAACAGCCTTCCCATCATTACACAGGTGACACATGCTCGACTTCATGCGCCGCAAGGCCCAATCGACCTATATCCAGGCCACCATCCTCATTATCGTCCTGGTGTTCGTCTTCTGGGGGGTGGGGAAAAGCCAGAAAGGCGGCCCCGACGCCATTGCCACGGTCAATGGTCAAAACATCTCCGCGCAACAATACCACCGGATCTACAACCAGACCATCAACCGGTACCAGGAAAAGTTCGGCACCACCCTGCCCGCGGGACTGCTTGAAGCTCTGAACCTGAAGCAGCAGGTGCTGAACCAGCTGGTCCAGGAGATGGTCATGCAGCAGGGCGCCAAGGAAGCTGGCCTGATCGTCGGCAGCGACGAGGTGCGCAAGGTTATCCAGAATATGGACGCCTTCCGGGAAGACGGGATATTCAAGCTCGACCGCTACAAAAAACTCCTGGCCTCCTCACGGATGACCACGGCTGATTTTGAAAACAATGTGCGCACCGACCTTCTCCACGACAAAATTCTCACCCATCTTTCCCGGTTCGCCCGGATATCCGACAGCGAACTCAAGGACCGTTTCGCCTTTGACAATGATCAGCTCAAGCTCGAATACGTCGCCTTTACCGCCGATGGTTTCCGGACTTCCGGCCCGGTGAGCGATGAGGCGCTGAATGTTTTTTTTGAAGGCCGCAAGCAAGCCTACCTGACCGAACCGCAGGTCAAGCTCCGATATATCACCTTTCTCAATGAACAAGCCCTGGCTGGCATTCAGGTGAGCGATCAGGAGATTGAGCAGTACTATAAAATGAACCCGGACAAATTTTCCACCCCCGAACAACGCCAGGCCCGGCACATTCTGCTTAGGTCGGACGCCAAGGACAACGGTGGGTTGAAAGGTGCCAAGCGCAAAAAACTGGAGGCCATTCTGGCGCTGGCCAAGGCGGGCAAGGATTTCGGCCAACTGGCAAGGGAACATTCCGAAGATGCAAGCGGGAAAAACGGCGGCGATCTTGGCTTTTTCAGCAAAGCACAGATGGTCCCGCCCTTTGCCGAGGCAGCCTTTAGCCTCAAGGAAGGAGAGATCAGCCCGATCGTGGAAACCCAATTCGGCCTCCACCTCATCAAGCTTGAAAAAATCAAACCGGCAAATGTGACCACCTTAGCTGCGGCACGGGAACAGATCATCGCTGAACTCAAGGCCCAACGCGGCAAGGATCTTACCTTTCAGTTGGCCAACCAGGCCTACGAGGGGATTATCCAGGCCGGCAGCCTGGACAAGTATGCGGCCAGAGCCGCAGCCCCGGTGCAGACCACCGATTACTTCACCCAGGCCAACCCTCCCAAGGCGCTGGCAGGACAGCCCGCGCTGCTCAAAACCATCTTCGGCCTGAAAAAGGGCGAGCTGAGCTCGCTGCTTGAGATCAAGGGCGGCTACGCCATTGTCTTCCTTGACGAGGTGAAGGAGCCCCAGGTTCCGCCGTTGGCTGAGGTTCGCGCCAGGGTGGAAAATGATTTCCTTGACAACCAGGCCCAGGCCAAGGCCAAGGATGGGGCCATGGCCCTGTTGACCCAGGCCAAGAAGGAAGGCTCCCTTGTCGCAGAAGCGGAAAAGATAAAGAGCAAGGTTCTTGAAACCTCTTTTTTCACGAGAAGCCAGCAGGCGACCAGCGGCTTGCCCGCCCCCGTTGCCGCGCAGGGTTTGAAACTCAGCGCCGCCTCACCCTATGCCAAAGAAATCGCGGAGAACGGCAGCACGTTCTATGTGCTCCATTTCAAGGAAGACAAACCGGCAAGCGAGGAAGCATTTGCCAGCCAGAAAGAAGCACTCCGCAAAATGCTGACCCAGGAAAAACAGATGCAGGTCATGGGCTCCTGGCTCGCCTATCTGCAAAGCCGGGCCACGATCACCACCGACAAAAAACTCACGGAATAAGCCCCGGCGGCACAGCGAGGCGGAGCTACTTGCGGGAACGCGGACCCCAGCAGACATCCCCAAAGCGCTCCATCCACCAGTCTTCCCCCTCAAGGGGCTGATCCTCCCCCGGCACCAGGGGAATTTTGTATTTTTTCCCATATTCCAGCAGAATCTGGCAGGCCTCGGTGAGCCTGTGCATCTCCAGCTCCGGTTCTTCCTGGCCCTTCGGCCTGTGCCGGGCAAGATCGGGATGGTGCTCCTTGGAGAGCCGCCGGTAAGCCTTTTTTATCTCCGCAAGAGTCGCCTGATCCGGCAACCCCAAGAGATCCTTGGCAGCCAAGATTTTTTTCCATTCATCGTTGGTCATTCGCGTCCTGCCCCGGCGTGTCTTTTCTCCAGCTCTTTTCCTCGTGGTGCATGAGCCGCACGATGTTGTCCCGGTGCTTGACCCAGATCAACGCCCCGATTGCAAAAGCCAGCAACGAATTACTCAGCGAGCCGGTCAGCAGCCAGACCAGTCCCGGCAGCATCAGGGCCGCGGTGAGCGAGCCCAGGGAAACAAAACCCCAATTGTAGACCACCCCGACAAAGATCAACAGATCGATAACCGCGACCACCGGCGCAAGATACAAAAAAATGCCCAGCGCCGTTGCCACGCCTTTGCCGCCCCGAAATTTCAGATACAGCGGATAGAGGTGTCCAAGAAAGGCCGCCCCGCCGCAGAGCGCCACCAACAGTTCCCGCCGACTGCCATGCTCCAAAAGCCAGCCTGCGGCCAGCATCGGCAGAATACCCTTGAGCGCATCGCAGACCAGGGTAAGGCCCCCGAGCTTTTTGCCGACCAGCCGGGCAACATTGGTGGCGCCGATGTTGCCGCTGCCTGCGGCGCGCACGTCAACGCCCGCCACCTTTCCTAGGACCAGACCAAAGGGGATTGAGCCGACGAGATACGAGCCGAGAACCAAGAGATATTCCATGCCACCTCTGCCAGATTATGAATAAGAGAAAAAAGATGCTGCGCGTCAATCTAAACCGCAAGACGACATTTTTCATGTTTATTTTCTGCGTTCAGCCGTCAGACTACTGCCTTCAGTGCGGTCTTGCAAAAAAATCAAGCCGGACAAAAAATATCTTTCTTCTTGATTTAAGTCAACGCCCGGAAGGATAATTATGACTATAGTCTCCTTAACAAATGCACCAATACGGCTTATACCAACCTTTACATCACACCAAAGGAGAATCGCCATGTTTTGCAACCAATGTGAACAAACCGCCAAGGGAACCGGATGTACCGTCATGGGAGTCTGTGGAAAAACCGAAGCCGTCGCAGGCCTCGAGGACCTGCTGACCCACGCAGTCCAGGGCTTGAGCTTGGTTGCCGTTGCAGGCCGCAAGGTCGGGGTTGTTGACAACGCCATAGACCGCTTCACCTGCGAGGCGATTTTTTCCTGCCTCACCAATGTGGATTTTGACCCGAGCCGCTTTGAGATCCTGATCCGCAAGACCGTCGAGTTGCGCGAATCTCTGAAGAAAAAGGTTCTGGCCGCAGGCGGCAAGGTCGAATCCCCTGCCCCCGCAGCCACCTTTGCCCCGGCCGACACCATGGCCGGTCTGGAAGCCCAGGGCGCAGCCCTGAACTTCATCAACACCCTGGACGCCAACCCGGACCTGCAATCCTTGAAGCAGATCACCATGTACGGACTGCGCGGCCTTGCCGCCTACACCGATCATGCCGCCATCCTGGGCAAGGAAGACGACACGGTCTATGCCTACATCCATGAGGCCATGGCTGAGCTGACCCGCAAGGATCTCGGCCTTGACCAGCTGGTGGGCCTTGCCCTGAAATGCGGCGAGGTAAACCTCAAAGCCATGGAACTGCTCGATGCGGGCAACACCGGCACCTACGGCCATCCGGTCCCAACCCCGGTGCCGCTGGGGCATATCCCCGGCAAGTGCATCCTGGTAACCGGCCATGACCTCAAAGACCTGGCCATGCTTCTGGAGCAGACCAAGGGCAAGGGAATCAACATCTACACCCATGGCGAGATGCTGCCCTGCCACGGCTATCCCGAGCTGAAAAAACACAGCCATTTCTACGGCCATTTCGGCACGGCTTGGCAGAACCAGCATAAGGAGATGCCCGAATTCCCGGGGGCGATCCTCTTTACCACCAACTGCATCCAGAAGCCCCTTGACTCCTACAAGGATAACGTCTTCACCACCGGCCTGGTCGGCTGGCCCGGAATAACGCACATTGGCGAGAGCAAGGATTTCAGCCCGGTTATCAACCGAGCCCTGGCCCTGCCCGGTTTCACCGACACCCTGGACAAGGACTCGGTTCTGGTGGGCTTTGCCAGAAACACCGTTCTGGGCGTGGCAGACAAGGTCATCGCCGCGGTCAAGTCCAAGGCCATCCGCCACTTCTTCCTGGTGGGCGGCTGCGACGGCGCCAAACCCGGACGCAACTATTATACCGAACTCGTGGAGCAGATCCCCGCAGACTGCATGGTCCTGACCCTGGCCTGCGGCAAGTTCCGCTTCTTTGACAAAAAACTGGGCGACATCGGCGGCATTCCGCGTTTGCTCGATGTGGGCCAGTGCAACGATGCCTACTCGGCCATCCAGATCGCCGTGGCTCTTGCCGGCGCCTTTGAGTGCGGGGTCAATGACCTGCCGCTCTCCCTGGTCCTTTCCTGGTATGAGCAGAAGGCGGTGGTCATTCTTCTGACCCTGCTAAACTTAGGCATCAAGAATATCCGGCTCGGACCCACCTTGCCCGCCTTCATCACCCCCAACGTGCTGGATGTGCTGGTGAAAAACTTCGCCATCAAGCCGGTCACCACGCCGGCCGAGGATTTGAAGGCGATTCTCGGATAAAAGGATAAGCTGTCAGCGATCAGTCTTCAGTCTGGCTGGTCGCTGACTGATTGAACAGAAAAAAAGGAACGACAACCATGCAATGCCCCGGCCAGGACAGCCGCTACTGGGATGCCAATGCCGTCTTCGAGGCAACTTGCCCGAAATGCGGAAGCAGCGTCGAATTTTTCAAGGATGATTCCACCCGCAAATGCGGCACCTGCGGCACCAAGATGCTCAATCCCAACAACGACTTCGGCTGCGCTTCGTACTGCCCCTATGCCTCGCAGTGCCTGGGCTCTCTGCCTCCGGAGTTGCTGGCCAAGAAACAAGAATTGCTGAAAGAGCGGGTTGCCGTGGAGATGAAACGCTACTTTGGCGATGATTTTCGCCGCATCGGCCACGCCAGCCGGGTGGCCCGCCACGCCATGAATATCGCCGCACAGGAAGAGTGCAATCCGGCGGTGGTGGAGATCACCGCCTATCTCCACGACATCGGCATCAGGGAAGGTGAACGCAAATACAACAGCTCGTCGCCCAAGTACCAGCATATCGAGGGGCCGCCGGTGGCAAGGGATATCCTCACCGCCTTAGGTGCACCGCAACCGCTCATCGACGAGGTCTGCGACATCATCGGCCACCACCATGTGCCCAGACCGGTTGAGACCATGAACTTCAAGGTGCTCTACGACGCAGACCTGATCACCAACCTGGAAGAAAAACAAAAGGATGCGCCCACCCCGCCGGACCATCTGCAAAAGATCATCGACCGCTCCTTCCTCACCAAGGCAGGAGCCGCCCTGGGTGCCAAGGTGCTGCTCAAGGCATAACGGAGACACAACCATGAAAATAATGCGTAAGATTATTGAGATAGACGAATCACTATGCACCGGTTGCGGCGAGTGTATTATCAACTGCGCGGAAGGCGCCCTGCAGATCGTGGACGGCAAGGCGAAAATGCTGGCGGAAAAGTATTGCGACGGCCTGGGCGCCTGCCTGGGCCACTGCCCCACCGGAGCCCTGCGCATCATCGAGCGGGAGGCGGAAGATTTCGACGAAGAGGCGGTGGAAGAGCTGCTCAGCAAAAAAGAAGGAGCACCGGCCCACCCTGCCCCGCCAGTGGGCGGCTGTCCCTCGGCGAGATTGCAGACCTTTGCCCCGGCCACCCCCTGTCAGTCGGCCAATGCTCCGGTCCACCTTGGCGCAGCCACCGGCTCGGCACTCAGCCACTGGCCGGTACAGATCCGGTTGGTGCCGCCGAGCGCGCCCTTTCTCAAAGGGGCAGACCTCCTGATCGCGGCAGACTGCGTACCCGTGGCCTATCCGGACTTTCACCGCGATTTGCTGAGCGGCAAGGTCGTCATGCTGGGCTGCCCGAAATTCGACGAGGTGGACAGCGCCATCCAGAAATTTGCGGAAATCTTTGTTTCGGCAGGGATCAAAAGCATAACAATGGCCATCATGGAGGTGCCCTGCTGCGGCAACATGCGTCATATTGTTTCCCAGGCCCTTGCTCGCTCCGGCAAGACCATCCCGGTGCAGGAGGTGGTTATTTCCGCCCGTGGAGAGCGTCTTTGTCAGGGGACCATGCCCTCCTGAATCCCAAGCGCACCGGCCCGATATTTTCCCTTTTGTTTCCCTGAAAAAGCGGGTAAACAGAGTCTGTTTTGTAAAAAAATATAGTCCGTGCCGGTGGCGCATTCATCTATTATTCAGGAGAAGCACATGCAGATCATGAAATCCCTGACGGGCAAAGCCCGCCTTCTCACCATCACCCTTGCCCTCTTCACCCTGATGGCCGGCGCTGCCCAGGGTGCCACCAAGATGCCATCCTTTACCCTGCCTTCGGCAAAGGATGGGGCCGCGGTCAAATCCAGCGCCTACCAGGGCCAGGCGATGCTGATCAATTTCTTTGCCACCTGGTGTCCTCCCTGCCGGAAGGAGATCCCGGATTTCATCAAGCTGCAAAAGGAGTATGGACCAAAGGGCTTCATTGTGATCGGCATCTCCACCGACCAGGGCGGCGCGTCCATGGTTGACAAATTCGCCCAGAAAATGGAGATCAACTATCCGGTTCTCATGAGCGATTCGCAAACCCCCACGGCCTTCGGCGGCATCCTCGGCATTCCCACCTCGTTTCTGGTAAACAAAGAGGGCAATGTGATCAAGCGCTACGACGGCTATGTCGACCATCAGACCCTGGTGAACGACCTCAACTCCATCCTGAAGTAAAAAGGGAACTTTCGGGTTGACATCCTGCGTCCCTGTCGTATAGTTAATGAACTGTCATTCATTATTTTCCTGTTTCGCATAACAGGACATTCGCAAATACTACTTAAGAGGAGATGAACATGAGCAAGAAGATGATTTCCCTGGCAATGGCTATGGCGTTTGTAGTAAGCGGCGCAGCGGTTTCTTTCGCTGGCGACTGCAAAGTAACCGCTGTTGAAGGCACCAAGGTGACCGTAGATTGCGCTGGTAAGATGGAGACCGTAGAGGGTGCAGCTAAGGTTGGCGACATGGTTGCAGTAAAAGACGGCAAGATTGTAGCTGCCAAGAAGAAAAAAGCTGTCGAGGGCTGCTAATCCCTCTTGATGACCTTTTACAGGTGCATCTAAAAAGCCCGGCCTTTGGCCGGGCTTTTTTTTTATTCAGACGCATCGCATCCCATCGGTATTTACTTTTCCCCAACCGTTTCGTATAGTGCCAGACCATGAACCTTATTGAAGCAACCATATTGGGCGTCCTCCAGGGCATCACGGAATTCCTGCCCGTTTCCAGTTCCGCACACCTGGCTCTAGCCCATTATTTTCTCGGCACCCAGGAATCCGATCTGGCCTTTGACGTGGCTCTGCATCTTGGCACCCTTTTGGCAATCCTCGCCTATTTTCGCGATGATTTCTGGCAGATGGGCAAGGCCGTCCTTGGCCTCCACCCAGAACAAGGGGAAACGCAGCGGTTGCGCAAGATGGCTCTTTTCATCGCCATTGCCACGGTGCCAGGCGCCTTGGCCGGGCTTTTGCTGGGAAAAGCCGCGGAAGACTATTTCCGGCACCCCGCCATGGTGGCGACGGCGCTGGCCGGAGCCGGACTTTTGCTCCTCCTTGCGGACCGGGCAGGCAAACGCACCCGCAATTTTGAAAAAATAACTCTGACTGACTCCCTGCTCATCGGCCTTTCCCAGGCCTGCGCCATCATCCCTGGAGTATCGCGGAGCGGCAGCACCATTACCTGCGGCCTGGCCATGGGACTCACCCGACAGGCCGCGATCCGTTTCTCCTTTCTGCTTTCCGCCCCCATCATCTTCGGAGCAGGGGTGCACGAAATCCCCAAAATCATCAAAAACGGCATGCTGGAGGGGCAAACCATCCTGTATGCCTCCGGCTTTCTTGCCGCCGCCATCTCCGGCTACCTGTTCATTTCCTTTATCATGCAATACATCCGGGCCAGGAGCTTTGCCATTTTCGCGTACTACCGCTTCCTGCTGGCAGCCCTGGTCTTTATCGCCCTTTTTCTGCAACGATAGCGCCATCGGCTTTTTTCGCCGCCCTGGAGAACCCCATGGACCCTATGCAGCTTCCTGAAAAACAGTATGCCCGCCTTCGGGAGATCCGAAAAAACTACAAGGTGGATTTCGAACCCCTGCGCCTGCGCGGCAAGGAAATCCAGCTGTTGCAAGTCACGGATCTGGAACCGCTCATGGCCGGAAAAGATCCCTTTGAGGATGTGGAAGACTTTCCCTTCTGGGTGAAGCTCTGGGAAGCCGCCATGGTCCTGGCGGACCTCATGCTCACCACCCCGCCGACCCAAGAAGGACAAACCCTGCTCGAACTCGGCGCGGGCCTTGGCGCGCCAGGTATTGCCGCCGCTCTGGCCGGATACCGGGTGACCCTGACCGACTACGAGCCCCACATTCTTGATTTCCAACGGGTAAGCGCAGCGGCCACCGGAATCAAAGGAATGGATTGCCGTCTGCTCGACTGGCTGAAGCCCCCCACCCTGCCGCGCTTTAACACCATCATCGGCGCGGAGATTCTCTTTCGGGAAGAATTTTTCACCCCGCTTTTGAACATCTTCCGCTCGCTGCTGGCGGAGCAGGGTGTCATCTACCTGGCCCACGATGCCCGCCGCAAAAGCCTGCCCAAATTTCTCCATCTGGCTGAAAAGGAATACGAAATCGCAACGAACAGCCGTAAGATGCGCAGCGACGACAAAGAATTGACTATCATCGTCAACCGCCTCACCCGCCGAGCCTGAGGATCAGATGCGCTATCAGGATATCGATTGGGAGACCATGTGGCTCGAATCCAGAGCCCACAAGTCCTGGAAAAAAAAGAAAAGCAGCGACTGGGACCAACGGGCCGCCGGGTTTGCCGAACGCAATCTCGACTCGCCCTTTGTCGCCCAGTTCATGGCCCATCTCCAGACCGAGCCGGAGTGGAGTGTGCTCGATGTGGGCTGCGGCCCAGGCACCCTGGCCATCCCCTTGGCCAAACAAGTGCGCCGGGTAACGGCCCTGGACTATTCCGCAGCCATGCTAGCCGAGCTGGACAAGCAGGCTCACGCCGCAGGCCTGGACAACATCACCACCGTGCAGGGTTCCTGGAGCGACGACTGGCAGACGCTCTCCATTGCCCGCCACGAGGTGGCCATCGCCTCCCGCTCCCTGTCGGTGGATGACCTGAAAGGGGCCTTGCGCAAACTCAACGCCTGGGCCAGCAAGGCTGTCTATGTGGTGGACCGGGTCGGCGCCGGGCCTTTTGACCCGGATCTCTTTACCGCCATTGGCCGCGATTTCGAGCCCGGCCCGGATTATATTTTCACGCTCAACATTCTCTACACCCTTGGCATCCAAGCCCGGGTGGATTTCATCAGCCTGGACAGCAGAAGAACCTACACCTCGCGGGAAGAAGCCTTGCAATCCTACCGATGGATGGTGGACGACCTCACGCCAGAGGAAGAAGAACGACTGGCCGCCTATGTGGATGCACGCTTAAGCCAAACCGCCGACGGCTCCTGGCAGCTCGCCAGACAGACCCCACCGCACTGGGCTGTGATCTGGTGGCAAAAGTCATGACCAGCAGCCACGACTACGACATCATCGTCATCGGCGCGGGCCATGCCGGCTGCGAGGCGGCTTTGGCCTGTGCCCGCATGGGCTGCCGCACCGCAGTGCTCGTGGTCAACGTCGACACCATCGGCGCCATGAGCTGCAACCCAGCCATCGGCGGGCTGGCCAAGGGGCATCTGGTTAAAGAGATCGACGCCCTCGGCGGCGAAATGGCGAAAAACATCGACGCCACCGGCATCCAGTTCCGCCGCCTCAACACGCGAAAAGGCCCGGCGGTCTGGTCTTCCCGGGCCCAGGCCGACCGGCTCCTCTACCGGCTGCGGATGAAATCGGTGCTGGAGCAGCAGAAAAATCTCCATATCCGGCAGACCACCGCCGACCGGTTGCTCATTAGAGAGGGAGCAATCGCGGGGGTTCTCACCTCCCTGGAAGAGGAGATCACCGCCCGGGGTGTGGTCATTGCCACCGGCACCTTTTTAAACGGCCTGATCCACATCGGCCTGAAGAATTTCCCGGCCGGGCGCATGGGCGATGTGCCTTCCTTAAAGCTGCCCCTGCACCTCAAGGAGCTTGGCTTTAGCATGGGGCGGATGAAAACCGGGACCACCCCGCGCCTGGACTCCACCACCATCGATTACTCCGAGCTCGAAGCCCAGCACAGCGACGAGCCGCCCAACCTCTTTTCATTCAGCAACCGGGGCAAACAGCCGGTGCTGCCGCAGCGGCCCTGCCACATCACCTACACCAACCCCTTCACCCATGCGATCATCCGGGCGGGCACCGACCGCTCTCCCATGTATACCGGGATTATCGAGGGGGTGGGCGCCAGATATTGCCCATCGGTGGAAGACAAGGTCATGCGCTTTCCGGAAAAGGAACGCCACCAGATCTTTTTGGAGCCGGAAGGGCTGGACACGGTGGAAATCTACCCCAACGGTCTGCCCACCAGCCTGCCCATGGATGTGCAAACCGCCATGCTCCGCAGCATCAAGGGGCTGGAGAATGTCGCCATCATCCGGCCCGGCTATGCCATTGAATACGATTATGTCGATCCGCTGGAGCTGCACCCCTCTCTTGAGACAAAGCGGCTTCGGGGCCTCTTTCTGGCCGGGCAGATCAACGGCACCTCAGGCTATGAAGAGGCCGCTGCCCAAGGGCTGATCGCCGGGATCAACGCGGTGAAATACGTGCGCGAGGAGGAACCGCTGATTCTGGACCGCTCCCAGGCCTACACCGGGGTGCTGATCGACGACCTGGTCACCAAGGGCACCAAAGAACCATACCGGCTCTTCACCTCCAGGGCGGAATACCGGCTGTTGTTGCGGGAAGACAATGCCGACCTGCGGCTGGGGGAAATTGGCCGGGACTTGGGGTTGGTGAAGGACGAGACATACAAGTTGTTTCTTGCCAAGAAGCAGGCCATAGAGGAAACTCTAGCCCTGTTCAACACCACCACGGTCCGGCCCAAACAGGAGCTGAATGATCGCCTGGTTGCCATGGGCAGCGCCACCCTCAAAACCGTGGTGAGCGGTGCCGACCTTTTACGCAGACCGGAGATGGATCTGGGCACCGTGGTCCAGCTCATCGGCATCTCCCTGCCACGGCCCGAGGCAGAGGTTACCCGGGAAGTCGAGCTGGCCATCAAATACCAGGGCTACATCGAACGGCAGAGCGAGCAGGTGGAGCGCTTCCGGCGCATGGAGTCAGTGCTCCTGCCGGGGGACCTCCCCTACCAGAGCATGTCCGGCCTTTCCCGCGAGGTGGTGGAAAAACTCACCAAGGTCCAACCCCGGACCCTGGGCCAGGCAGCGAGAATCTCCGGAATCACCCCGGCCGCCATCTCCATCCTCCAGGTGTATCTCAAAAAAGAAAATCTTTTGTAAGCTCTCAGCCGTGAAGCACATAACGGATAAAGAGAAAGAGAATCTCCCGCCGAAAGAAAAGATAGAGCAGGGCCGCCATGGCCAGAAATGGCCCGTAGGGAATGACGGTCTTGCCGCCCTTTCGCTGTTCGATCATGGCCCAGACGCCCGCCACCGTGCCCAGCACCGAGCTGCCAAACACCACAAAGGGCAGGGACTGCCAACCCAGGAAAGCGCCGATCATGGCCAGCAGTTTGATGTCGCCGCCGCCCATGCCTTCCCGCTTGGTGAGCAGGCAATAGATCAGGGCCACCAGATAAAAACTCCCCCCTCCGAAGAGAATCCCCAACCCGGCGTCCTGCCAGGTGACGAAGGGGTTGACAAAAGAGAGTCCAAACCCCAGGACAACGCCGGGCAGACTTATCACGTCGGGAATGATCTGGTGCTGAAAATCGATGAAGATGACGGCAATGAGGGCCGCACAGAAGACAAAATAAATGGGCAACAAGATGGTAAGACCAAAGTGCTGGTATAAGGCCAGGGCCATGAGCGCCATGGCACCCTCGACCAGGGGATAGCGCCAGGATATCCGCGCTTGGCATTGCCGACATCTGCCGCGCAGCAGGAGAAAACTCAGCAGGGGGATATTGTCGTACCAGGCAATATCCTTTTTGCAGGCCGGGCAATGGGAGGGTGGAAAAACAACGGAACCGCCTTCCTCGGGCAGCCGCACAATGACCACGTTGAGAAAGCTGCCCACCAGAGCCCCGAACAGGGCGACAAAAAAAGAAAGCGTATTCTCAACCATGCGTCATGTTTCCTTGCCCGGCCATTTGGGAATTTTTTACCTTGCCACCACGGAACTGTCTGTTGCCAAACCGCAGAAATTTCTGCTATAGTACTCTACAAAATTTCCAGTCACAATAGGCCATTGGCCCAGCATGACCTGAAAAGATCATCCCGCTCCTGACGGGAAATGGATAAAATTACACAAACAAGACCGACGCCTCACAGCCTGCGCGGATTCTTGTATTTTTGTAACTATTCAGCAGCGCCGCTTCGCTGCTGCTGCAGCTGCTAGAAACAGGTCTGCAAAGTGTGCTAATGCACACACGCAGGCCGATGACAACGCAGATGCGGTGCTGCTGGATAGTTACCCTTTATAAAGCCAATGGCTGTGGAGTATTGCCGGTGATTCTTTCCCTCGACGAATCCATCCAGAAACTGAAAACAGAGATTCTTTCCCAGGACTGGAGCCTGTCCCAGAAAAAGATCGAACCCCTGCAGGCGGCATTCACCTGCCTGAAGAACCGATTCAAAACCAGAAAGAACGCCCTGGCCATTCTGAGCATGGCGGACAGCGTTCTGCTCTATGCCCAGAAACGGCAGGATCAGGTTCCTCCTGAGTTCATCGATTTCCTCAAAGAGACCATGGCCCATGTGGTCAACATGTATGAGGACACCAAGTTCGACCCGGACCGGGATGCCGAGGTGTTCAAAAGGGTGTACTCCAAATTTGCCAAGCTCAAGGAGAAGGTCGCCGCGGAAAAAGGCGGGCCACGCAGGCCAGCGGGTCAGGCGCCAGAGACATCCGCCGACCTGGAATCTTGGGACGAACCGATTTCCCTGGACGATGCCATACCAGAGCTGGACCAAGCCAAGGCAAAACGAACCCCTGCAGCCAAAATTCCCGCGCAAGCCGCAGCCAAAGCCGCGGAGGCAAAACCCCTGCCAATCCAACCGGGGGCCATGCTCCGGTCCATCACCATCGGCAAGCTCTCTCTGGCCATTGCCGAAGAACACATCGCCCTGATCAAACCGCTCTCGCCTAAAAAGAGAAAAAAGTACATCCAAAGCAGCCAGATTCCTCTCAAGGATCTGGGGAGCTGGTTTCGCCGCCTGTCCGGGCAGGTGAAAGGGCCCCTTGCCCTGCTCAAAAACGGCAAACTGAAAAAACTGATCCTACCCCTCATGATCCCTCGAGGCATGGGGCTTTCGGACATCCCAGACGAAGAGGCCACCATGCTGGTGGTGGTAAGCAACGGGAACTGGCATGGGGTGATTCTCTGCCGTGGCCTTGAGCAGGAAGCGGTCCCGTTGCTCTCGCTCACCCGGGCAAAAAATGGCGACATTTTCGGCCTCGCCCGATTCGGGGAAGACCAGGAGCTGCAGTTGCTGCACATCAGCCAGTTGCTTGAACGGGAGGGTTTTCTCTTCATGCCGGAATAGGATCGCTGCGTCGAGCAGGCAACCCACGCCACAGGACAAGAGGATTCAACCATGGAAAACAAGCGTAAAAACAGCAGGGTGCCGTTTCAGGTCATCATCAGCCTGGACTTTCCGGATCAGAGCCATGCGGAGTGCGAAACCGCGGACCTGAGCCTCAAGGGGGTCTTCGTGCTGGGCGTCACCGGACACAAGATCGGCGAAAACTGCCTGGTCACCCTGCGGTTGGTGGGCTCAACCAGCCACCTGAGCCTGAAGATGAAGGGCACCGTGGTCCGGGTGGAAGAGGATGGGCTGGCCCTGCATTTTTACGAGATGGATCTGGACAGTTTTTTCCATCTGAAAAATATCCTCTATTACAATTCCGAAAACCCCGACGCCCTGGACGATGAACTCTCCGCCCAGATCGAGAGCTTCCAGGACAAAGAGCACGAGTAACGCCTTTTTACTTTGCGCCCATTGCCTTAACGCGTTATTTTCTTTGCCATTGCAACCCTTGTTACGGAAAGAACCATGGCGATCATGCAGTTGACCATTATCCCCCTGGGCACCCAAACCCCAAGTGTGGCTCAATACGTGGCCGACATCGAGCAGGTGTTGCAGAGGGAAGGAGTCCCCCATACCCTGACCGACATGGGAACGATCATCGAGGGCGAGCCCCAGGCGCTTCTTGCCCTGGCCGCCCGGCTGCATGGACTGCCCTTTGCCCTCGGGGCGCAGCGGGTCGTGACGCAACTGGCGCTCGACGAGCGGCGCGACAAGGATGTGAAGCTGGGCGACAAAACCGCTGCGGTCCAGACCCGCGTCACATGCAATAATTCCGGACAGACACAACCATGAACCAGCCCACCCGCGATCTGCGCAAAAAAAGACCCATCCGCAAGGCTCCCTTTGTGGTGATCCCGGTCTTTCTTCTCCTCTGGCTGATCGGCGTCGCCACCGGCGAACCGGCCCGGGTTCTGGAACAGGCCGTGCAGGTCTGTCTGAGCTGCATAGGACTCGGCTGAGATGGAAACAGTCCGCAAATGGGTCCAGGTGATCATCGGCTTTCTCACCAACAGCTCCTGGTCCTTTCCCTTTACCAAAACCATCTATCAGGGGCCGCTCAAGGTGATCTGCTCGCCCGGCCTGAACTGCTACTCCTGCCCGGCGGCCACCACCTCCTGCCCCTTGGGTTCGATCCAGCAACTGCTGGGCGGCCTGCGTTTTTCCCTGGAAAACGGCCAGCATTACTTCGGTCTTTCGGTGTTCGGCACCATTGGCGTGCTCGGCGGGCTGTTCGGCCGGATGATCTGCGGCTGGGCCTGCCCCTTTGGTTTTATCCAGGAACTCCTGCACAAGATCCCCTCCCGAAAATTTGGGATCCCGCGCATGCTCTCCTATGGCAAGTACTTCTTCCTGCTTGTCTTTGTCATTGTTCTGCCGCTGGTGCTTGTCGATGAGTTCGGCACCGGCAACCCCTGGTTCTGCAAGTTCGTCTGCCCCGCCGGAACCCTGGAAGCAGGGCTGCCCATGATTTTTCTCCAGCCCAATCTCCGCAACACCCTCGGCCTGCTTTTTCTGAATAAATTCGTGCTGATGATCCTTATTTTGGGCTGGGCTGTCTTTGCCAGCAGGCCTTTTTGCCGCACTATCTGCCCTTTGGGCGCTTTTTACGCGCTGTTCAGCAAGGTCCGGCTGATCAAGCTGCATCTTGACGAAGCCAAATGCACCAACTGCAAGGCCTGCCACCATGTCTGCCCCATGGGGGTCAAATTCAATGAATCCCCGGATGACCCTGAATGCATCACCTGCCTGGCCTGCATGAACAAGGCCTGCAAGTTCGACGCCATCTCCCTGGAAATTGGCGGCATTCCTTTGGCTGTCCCGGACAGGGGGTTGACCCCTGCCAGTAAGCCATGATCCCTCATCCAGCGCCTGGAGGTTTTCCCATGATCCGCCGCTTCTGCCTCGGACTCGTTTTCCTGTTAATCTTGGCCTCGGCAGCCCACGCGGAAATGGTGAGCATCAGCCGCGACAAGGCGAAGATGCATGCCGGGCCTGGGGAGAAATACCCGACCAAATGGGAATTGGGTGTGGGATATCCCTTGAAGGTGGTCAGCCGCCAGGGCAGTTGGCTCAAGGTGACTGATTTCGAAGAGGACGGAGGATGGGTCAACGCAAAACAGGTTGGCAAAACGCCCTACGTGATTGTTGAAGATAAAACAACCATCATTCGCAATGGCCCCGGAGAAAACCAGCGCGTTGTGGGAAACGCCAACCGGGGCGTGGTCTTGCGGACCATCAAACACAAAAAAGGCTGGGTTCAGGTAAAGCATGAATCCGGCCTCACCGGCTGGGTGGAGCGCGACACGCTCTGGGGCTGGTGATCCTCCCCACGACCAGCAACCCAATCCGTTCACGACAAGGAAGGCCATGAAAATTTTTCGCACCAAGACCACCACCCCGGACGATCTAGACCATACCGGCCTGCACAAATGCCTCACCGCTTTTGATCTCACCCTGCTGGGGATCGGGGCGATCATCGGCACCGGTATCTTTGTGCTCACCGGCATTGCCGCCGCCACCCAGGCCGGACCTGCCGTGGTGCTCTCCTTTGTCATCGCCGGAATCGCCTGCGCCTTCGCGGCCCTGGCCTATGCCGAACTTGCCTCTGCGGTGGGCGGCTGCGGCAGCGCCTACGGTTACAGCTATGTGGCCTTCGGCGAGCTGATCGCCTGGATCATCGGCTGGGATCTGATCCTGGAATACGGAGTGGCCACCGCCGCCGTGGCCACGGGTTGGGCCGGGTATTTCAACAACGCCCTCACCGCCATGGGCATAGCCCTGCCGGATGCCCTGACCAAGGCGCCCTCCGTGGGCGGGATCATCAATCTGCCTGCCGCTGGCATCGTCCTGATCCTCATGGTCCTGCTCATGCTGGGCATGCGGGAAAGCGCCCGCACCAACATGGTCATGGTCTTTGTCAAGCTGCTGACCATCTCGGTGTTCATCGGGGTGGCCATATTCCATGTCAACCCGGAAAACTGGAGCCCGTTCATGCCCTTTGGCTGGAGCGGCACCAGCCCGGACGGCAAACCAGTCGGGGTGCTGGCTGGCGCGGCCATGGTCTTCTTCGCCTATGTGGGATTCGACGCGGTTTCCACCGCCGCCGAGGAGGCAAAAAACCCGCAGCGCGACGTGCCCTTCGGCATCCTCTTTTCCCTGGTCTTCTGCACCGCCATCTACATCGTGGTCGCCGGGTTGCTCACCGGCATTGTCCCCTACACCCAACTGAACGTGCCCTCGCCCGTGGCCCACTCCCTCCAATTGATCGGAATCAACTGGGCCTCGGCCCTGGTGGCCACCGGGGTCATCGCCGGACTGACCACGGTGATGCTCGTTCTCTATTACGGGCTGACCAGGGTCTTCTTCGCCATGTCCCGGGATGGCCTGCTGTCGCCGTTCTTCGCCGAGGTTCACCCCAAAACCAAAACCCCGGTGCGGGTCATCGGCCTCTGCGGCCTGCTCATCGCCATAATCGCTGGATTCATTCCCTTAGGCGAGCTGGCCGAACTGGTCAACATCGGCACCCTGGCCGCCTTTGTCCTGGTCTGCCTGGGGGTGATCGTCCTGCGCATCAAACAACCGGACCTGCACCGCCCCTTCAAGAATCCGCTCAACCCGGTGTTTCCGCTGCTCGGCGCTTTCTCGTGCAGCGCGCTCATGGCGTTTTTACCCTGGGTTACCTGGGTTCGTTTCGCGGTCTGGCTGGTGATCGGGGTTGTCGTCTATTTCTCCTACTCCATCCACCACAGCAAGCTGAACAGGCAGGACGGCTGATCTGAAGCCAAACACAGAGCCATTGCAATGGAGGTGTACTGCGGATGAACACCTTTTTGCATAAACTGTTCTCCGGCCACCGGCCCAAGCTCGGCGGCCTTGAGATCCTCAAGTACATCGGCCCGGGATTCATCGTCACCGTTGGCTTCATCGATCCGGGGAACTGGGCGGCCAATGTGGCGGCGGGCTCCCAGTTCGGCTACAATTTGCTCTGGGTTGTGACTCTTTCCACCCTGATTCTGATCCTGGTCCAGCACAACGCGGCGCATCTTGGCATCGTCACGGGCCTCTGTCTCTCGGAAGCCGTGGCCAAATTCAGCACCAAGCGCTGGAGCGCATTCCTGCTCGGCAGCGCCATGCTGGCCTCTATTTCCACCTCCCTGGCGGAGTTGCTCGGCGCGGCCATCGGCCTCAACATGCTGTTCAAAATTCCCATTTATCTGGGCACACTCCTGACCGCTGTTGTCGTGGTGGCGGTGGTGCTGGGCAAAGGCTACCGCGCCATCGAGCGCTACATCATCGGCTTTGTCTCGCTCATCGGCCTTTCCTTCATCTATGAGCTTTTCCTGGCCGACGTCAACTGGCCGACCACGGCCAAAAGCCTTTTTGTCCCCTGCATACCCCCTGGCTCGATCATGATCATCATGGCCGTGATCGGAGCGGTGGTCATGCCGCACAACATCTTCCTGCATTCGGAAATCATCCAGAGCCGCCAGCTGCATCTGGGCGATGCCGAAAGCATCAAAAAGCACCTGCGCTATGAATATATCGACACCATCGCGGCGATGCTCGCGGGCTGGGCGATCAACAGCGCCATGGTCATCATGGCCGCTGCGGTTTTCTTCTCCGGCCACACCTTGGTAACCGAGCTTGCCCAGGCGGAAGAGACCTTAAAACCGCTGCTCGGCAACAGTGCGTCCCTGGTCTTTGCCACAGCCCTGCTCTTCGCCGGGGTCTCATCCTCCATCTCCTCGGCCCTGGCCGGGGGCAGTATCTTTGCCGGATATTTCGGCGAACCCCTGGATGTGACCGACAGCCACTCCCGGCTGGGGGTCGTGCTCTCCATCGGCCTTGCCGCCCTGGCAATTCTGTTCCTGACCGATCCCTTCATGGGGTTGATCTGGAGCCAGGTGGCCCTCAGCATTCAGCTGCCGTGGACGGTTTTTGGGCTCATCGCGCTCACTTCGTCCGAGCGGGTCATGGGCATCCACCGAAACACGGGCATGGAAAAATGGATGCTGTGGGGGATAGCCGTGTTCATTGCGGTCTTGAACGCAATCCTGCTGTACAGTTTTTTCTGATTTTGACTAAGGGGCTATGATGCCGGTCGAAAAAAAATGGCTGCCCATCCGCCATCTTCTGCGCGCGCTTCGTTCCCGGAACTACCGCCTCTTCCTCGCAGGGCAAGGCGTGTCCCTGGTCGGGACCTGGATGCAGCATGTGGCCATGAGCTGGCTGGTGTACCGTCTTACCGGCTCTGCCCTGCTGTTGGGGGTTGTCGGGTTCACCGGCCAGATTCCGACCATCTTCATCTCCCCTGTGGCCGGGGTGCTGGCCGACCGCTGGGACCGGCGGCGTCTTCTGCTTGTGACTCAGTCCCTGGCCCTGTTGCAGGCGGCCTTTCTTGCCCTTGTCGTGCTGACCGGGATCGTGCAGGTCTGGCAGATCATCCTGCTGAGCCTGATCCTGGGCGTGGTCAACGCCTTTGACATCCCGATCCGCCAATCCTTTGTGGTCGAGATGGTCGAACAGCGTGAAGACCTGGGAAACGCCATTGCCCTCAATTCCTCCCTGGTGAACGGGGCGCGGCTCATCGGCCCGGCTATCGCCGGATTGCTCATCGCCTCGGTGGGGGAAGGGATCTGTTTTATCCTCAACGCCATCAGCTACCTGGCAGTCATCGTGGCCCTTGCGGCCATGCGCATCCCGCCCGCTTCCCCCCGCCAGCATCCCAGACGCCATGTCCTGCATGAACTCCGGGAAGGCTTTGCCTACGCGTACAACTTCGCCCCGATCCGCAGCATCCTGCTCCTCCTTGCCCTGGTCAGTCTCATGGGGATGCCCTATTCCGTGCTGGTGCCCGTCTTTGCAAAGGATATCCTGCACGGCGGCGCGCACACCTTCGGCTTTCTCATGACCGCCGCAGGCAGCGGCGCCCTGGTCGGCACCCTGTATCTCGCCTCCCGCCAGAGTGTGCGCGGACTCGGCATGGTGATTGTGCGGGCGACGATCCTGTTCGCCGTCGGCATCGCCATCTTTGCCCTGTCCAGCAATTTCAGCCTCTCGCTGGGGGCCCTGGCCTTGACCGGATTTGGAGGCATGACCCTGGTCGCCTCCTGCAACACGGTTCTGCAAACGATTTTGGATGAGGACAAGCGCGGTCGGGTCATGAGCTTTTTCACCATGTCGTTCATTGGGGTGGCGCCGTTCGGCAGTCTCGGGGCCGGGTCAATGGCCGGCATTTTCGGCCCCCGCAACACCCTGCTGCTCGGCTGCGTCGGCTGCCTTATCGGAGCGGCGATTTTTGCCCGATATCTCCCGCAGATCAGGGAGAAAGTGCGGCCAATCTATCTGCGCATGGGAATCATTCAGGAAGTCGCGACTGGCATGGCGACTGCGACGGGACAACCGCCATTTTCGGAAGACCATTGATCTGAAAAATGATAGCTGTCTGGAAAACTTAAGCAGAGATGGAGTGAAAAAAAAGAACGCCCTGATTTCTCAGGGCGTTTGCGATCTGTAGTTGCCTCTCAACTGCGCCGGACCCGTTAGCAATTACTCCTGAGGGCAGTTATTTTTTTTCCATTTTTGATCGTTCTCGTATCCGCTTTGTCCACCGGCAACAACCCCGAGGTAAAAAAGTGACGCTGCGGTTTCGCAAGCCTTCTTCTGGACATCATTAGCTATTCCTTTGTAATAATGATCGCAGACGTAAAACATATTGTTTCTTAAGTCATTATCGCAGTATGATTTGCCAGTATCTGTGTGATAGCAGATATCGTGCTCGTCGCACGCTGCTTTAAAAACATTCCCATACATCGGATCGACCTCTTTGGGGACACTGCAACCATCGACCCTTCCGGAAGAAATAATTTTTTCCAGACAAGGAGAATTGACCTGAGCCGGCAAATCCTTGTAGCTGCCCGGAAGGTCGGGACAGTGTTTCGGTCCGCAGTTTGTGCATGTTTTGGGAAAATGCCAGCATGTGCCCTGCCAACCTATCGCACCATAGTCACAAACAGCAGGAACGTTTGGGCAACCAGCCCATAGACATGGTACAGAGAAGCAACTGACAACTAAAAGCATTCCTAAGCCCAACAACATTTTCTTCAGCATGACGTCCCTCCTTGCTTTAACTTGATTTTGACCAGTCTATGACCAATGGTCCGCTAACAGCCATCAGGCAAATGAGATCCCTGATTCAGGCTGAACACCTGACGCAGCGCAAAAAATCAATATCAAAGCTATGATCAGCGAAAATTTACACAAGAGATCAAAATCAGGAGTCCGGGCAACAAAAAATTGTGGATGTCCCTAATTCCCTTCATGGTTTTATACGCTTAACGTGGAGCTAAGGGGCGCCGCGCTTTTGCGGCGTCCCTCTTGAGCGTAGGGTTGGACGTCAATGTGCCCATAGCTACTTGGACCGGAAACCGGCACGAACCCAAGAAACGGTCCATGTGATCAACGGTATGAATATCCACCCGACAGCCAAAGGCAGAAGCAGCGCCTGTAAAAATGGCCCTAACTTTAGAGACGGAACGTCCCAGATGATGTGAGGATTTTTGGGATCAGCTTCGGTACCTGGAACGTAACTCACGAACCAGTGCGCACCTGACTGCGGCGACATGAAATACTCATAGGCCCCTACCGCGCAAATGGCCAAGAGCCATATGCCTGAGAGCGCGATACCGAGCCTGATTAAACCTTGACGATTGCTCATGTTTCTCCTGACGCCCAACAGTATATTAGACAGAATTGGCCAATATGGTGCTATGCATAATCTGTCTAATTCCGCCCGACATTATCCTTATGCGCAACGTATCACGACTTGATGAACCTCGTCAATTCAGGGCCTCTTAACGGGATATTGTTGACTTGTCGAACAATCTATCCCAATAAATTATCCTATCAAACATGAGCACCAACCACAACACAGAAAAAAATACGAAAAAAAAGGCACAAAAAAACCCACGACCATTTCTGGCGCGGGTTTTTTTGTTGTGATTCAAAACGGATTGCTCCGCAAAATAAATGGCGGGAGCGAGGGATTCGAACCATCGGTAGAACTTTTGATCCTACACTCGCTTAGCAGGCGAGCACCTTCGGCTTAAGTGTTTAATAAGGGGACATTGTGATTTGTCGACTAACTATCACCTCGCGCCCATACATCCTTATCTTATATTGCCAGCCTTTTCCTGCCACGGCGCAACCTTGAACAATAGCACCATTCCCGGCAGGGCCAGCAATGCGCAGAGCAGAAAGAACCCCATCCAGCCCATCATCTCCACCAGCCAGCCGGTGGCGGCGTTGGCAAAGGTGCGCGGCATGGCGGAAAGGCTGGTGAACAGGGCGAACTGGGTCGCGGTGTAGGCCGGGTGGGTGGTGCGGGCAATGAAGGCGACGAAGGCGGCGGTGCCGAGGCCCACGCCCAATGCTTCAAGACCGATGACGACGGCCAGTTGCGCGAGTTCCAGGCTGGTGATTTCGGCATGGTGTCCCACCGATGCCAGCCAGGCAAAGCCGAAGATGGAGACCACCTGCACCACCCCGAACAGCCACAGCGCCCGGTTGATACCGATCTTCACCATCCACAGGCCGCCGAGCAACCCGCCGATGACTGCGGGCCACAGCCCGGCATTCTTGGCGATCAGCCCGATCTGGGTCTTGGTAAAGCCCATGTCCATATAAAACGGGGTGGCCAGGGCGGTGCACATGCTGTCGCCGAGTTTGTACAAAAACAGAAAGGCGAGGATCAGCAGCGCACTGTTCCATCCGCTGCGGGTGATGAATTCGTGAAACGGCTCGACCACCGCTTCGCGCAGGGTCTTGGGCGGTGCGGCGCGGTGCGGCTCCTGCACCGCAAGGGTCATCGCCACCCCGGGCAGCATGAACAGGGCGGTGATGATGAACACCAGGTTCCAGGGCAGAAAGTCGGCCAGGATCAACGACAGCGAACCCGGAACCAGGCCCGCGATGCGGTAGGCATTCACATGCACCGCATTGCCGAGCCCCATCTCGCTGTCCGCCAGCAATTCGCGGCGGTAGGCATCCAGAACGATGTCCTGGGTGGCGCCAAGGAAGGCGAGCAGCGTGGCGACCCAGGCGATGGTGCGCAAATCGCTTTGCGGCGAAAACGCCCCCATCATGGCGATCACCAGCAACAAGCCGATCTGGGTCAGCAGCATCCAGCCGCGACGGCGTCCGAGCAGGGGCAGGACGTAACGGTCGAGCAGCGGCGACCACAGAAACTTCCAGGTGTAGGGAAACTGAATCAGCGCGAACAGGCCGATGGTTTTCAGGTCAACGTGCTCGCTGCGCAGCCATGCGGGCAGGAGGTTGAACAGCAGATACAGCGGCAGGCCGGAAGAAAACCCGGTGAACACGCAGATCATCATGCGGCGGGTGAAGAGTTGCTGCCAGACGGTCTGGTTGTGCGCTGTGCGCTCGCCCTTCTCCACTTGTGGCCCCCACCGTTGAATAATTCAGCCTCTTTTTTGGGCGGATCCCTCGGAACAATAAGAAACCCGCTCTCCTTTCGGAAGCGGGTTTCGAGACATCTCCGGACATTGCCGGGCTAAAAAATGGCGGAGAGCGAGGGATTCGAACCCTCGGTAGAACTTTTGATCCTACACTCGCTTAGCAGGCGAGCACCTTCGGCCTACTCGGTCAGCTCTCCACAATTCGTATTTGCTTGTTTGTTGGCGGAGGAAGTAGGATTCGAACCCACGGTACTTTCGCACAACGGTTTTCAAGACCGCCGCCTTAAACCACTCGGCCATTCCTCCCTCAAGTCCGTCAGTTATGTACCATTTCAAAAATGGGCTGTCAATGCTTGAAGGGTTTCCGAAGTGACAAGAAAAATGTCCGCTCGCCCTGAGCTTGTCGAAGGGCCTTGTGCAGGCCAGGGCTTCGACAAGCTCAGCCCGAACGGAATTGATACGTTAGTTACATAAAACGTCCAAGCAATTGCGCCACGATTCCTTACCGGACCGCCTCGATAGCCTCGGCCAGCTTTTTGACCCCGATGATCTCCATGCCCTTGACCCCGCCCTTGGGCACGTTTGCCAAGGGAACAATCGCCTTCTTAAAGCCGTGCTTGGCCGCCTCCCGCAACCGTTCCTGACCGCTGGGCACGGGGCGGATCTCGCCGGAGAGTCCCACCTCGCCGAAGGCCACGAGCTCCACGGGCAGGGGCTTGTTTTTCAGGCTGGAATACACCGCCAGGAGCAGGGGGAGATCGGCGCTGGTTTCGCTGACCCGCACCCCGCCCGCCACGTTGATGAACACGTCCTGACCATAGGTGGCGATACCGCCGTGCCGGTGCAACACGGCCAGGAGCATGGCCAGCCGGTTCTGTTCCAGTCCCACCGTGACCCTCCGGGGATTCTCGCTGTGGCTGTCGTCCACCAGGGCCTGCATCTCAACGAGCAGGGGGCGGCTGCCCTCCCAGATCGCCATGACCACGCTGCCGGGCATGGCTTCGGCGTTGCGGGATAAAAAAATGGCCGAGGGGTTGGATATCTCGCGCAGACCCTTGTCGGTCATGGCGAAAACTCCCAACTCGTTCACCGCGCCGTAACGGTTCTTCACCGCCCGCATCACCCGAAAACGGGAATCCCCTCCACCTTCGATGTAGCAAACCACGTCGATGATGTGCTCCAACACCCTGGGGCCAGCCAGGTCGCCGCTTTTGGTGACATGGCCCACCAGGAAGATGGCCACCCCGGTCTGCTTGGCAAACTGGGTGAGCAGGGCGGCGGACTCCCGCACCTGGCTGACGCTGCCCGGCGCGGATTGGCTGTCCGCCACCTGCATGGTCTGGATGGAATCGATCACCATGACCTCGGGCTGCTCCTTGAGCGCGGTGGCGCAGATATCCTCCACCCTGGTTTCCGCCAGCAGAAGCAACGCCTGATCCGGCAAGCCGAGCCGCCTGGCCCGCATGGCAATCTGCTGGAGCGACTCCTCGCCGGTCACGTAAAGGCATTTGCGGGTAAGGCTCAGGTTGCAGCAGACCTGGAGCAAGCCGGTGGACTTGCCCACCCCGGGATCGCCGCCGATGAGCACCACCGAACCCGGCACCAAGCCGCCGCCGAGAACCCGGTCCAACTCGCCCATGGTGGTGGAAAAACGGACCAGCTCATCTTTACCCACCTCGGCCATGGTCTGCACCTGGGCCAGGGTGCCGGAATAACCCTGAAAACGGCCTGCGGCAACGAACGAGGGTTGCTGCTCGGCCAGGGTATCCCAGGCGCCGCAGCCTTCGCACTGCCCGGCCCATTTGCTGAACACCCCGTTGCAGGTGCGGCAAACATACGATATTTTCTCTTTTGCCATTCCTTCCCGCCGCCTTGCCTATTCCTTTGTCTCTTCCACTTTCCCTTCCAAGGCCTTGCGTACCGTTTCAGCCAGCATCCGCATGGTAAGAGGCTTCATGAGAAAATGCCCGATACCCTGTTCAAGGGCCGATTCTTCTTCAATTGCCGCGCTGTAACCGGTGCAAAGAATCACCGGCAGGGTGGCCCGGACAGCCCTGATCTCCTGCGCCAGTTGCGTCCCGGACATCTTGGGCATGGTCTGGTCGGTAATCAACAGATCAAAATCATCCGGGTGGCTGCGAAACTCCTCCAGCGCCTCAAGAGGGTTACTTTTTGCTGTAACCCGGTAACCAAGACCGGAGAGCATGGCCTTGCCCATATCGGCAATGCTTGTCTCGTCGTCAACGAACAGAATCCGCTCATGTCCGGAAGGAACCGTCCATTCCCGGACGTCCTGATCCACATTGGCCCCTTTTCCGATCCGCGGCAGATACACGCGGAAAACCGTACCGCTGCCCACGGCGCTTTCCACCTTCATCATCCCCCCGCTGCCCTTGACAATGCCATGCACCACCGAAAGCCCAAGGCCAGACCCCTTGCCAACCCCCTTGGTGGTAAAATAAGGATCAAAGATGCGGGAAAGGATCTCCGGGGCCATCCCCTGTCCGGTATCGCGAACGCTGAGGAGCACATACTGCCCGGGCTGGATATCATCTTCTCCGGCAAGGTCCTCAACACCGAGCTCCACGTTTTTCATAACCACGGTCAGAACCCCTCCCGCTGGTTCCATGGCGTGAAAGGCGTTGGTGCAGAGGTTCACCACAATCTGATGGATATTCGTTGGGTCGGCCAAAACAGACCCACACTCCGGATCAATATCCTCACGGATTTCGATGCTCGCCGGAATCGATGCCCGCAAAAATTTGAGCGCCTCCCGGACAATGGGCGTAAGCGAGATCAAACTCCGCTCCTCCCCGCTTTTCCGGCTGAAGGTAAGAATCTGCTTCACCAGATCCCTGGCCCGCATTCCGGCCCGGAGGACCTCCTGGATATCCGATTTTGCGCTTCCTGCCCCTTCCGGAAGACTGCGCTTGACCATCTCGGCATAACCGAGGATGGCAGCAAGGATGTTATTGAAATCATGGGCGATCCCCCCGGCCAGGGTGCCGATAGCCTCCATCTTCTGGGCCTGACGCAGCTGCTCTTCCAACTGCTTCCTCTTGCTGATGTCATAGCAGATGGTGAGCATCTCCGGCGGTCCCTCTCCTTGCACCACCGTGGCATTGAGTTCCACCGGAGTAACCTCTCCCCGGGCATCGACATAATCGAGCTGCAGATGACGGATGAATCCCTGTCTGGCACATTGCTTCACCGCCTCCCGGTTTCTGGCCAGATCATATTCCGCCGTCCACTCGGTCACCCGGCAGCCAACGATTTCAGCCAGATCCCCGTGGCCTGTCAACCGCACATACTCCGGATTGGCGTCCAGTACCCTCCCTTCGCCATCTATCTTTACAAAGCCGGTGCCAGTGGTCTCGATCAGAATCCGGTATTTCTCCTCGCTTTTGCGCAGCCCCTCCTCCATGGCCCGTCGCTCCGCCAGCATATGATTTGCCGACTTGGCCAGGGAACGAAACTCCGCATAAGGCAGCCCGGAGGTCTCCATCTCCACCTTTTCCAGCGCCGCCTTGTCAAAAAAAGACTCAAAGGCGGCAAATGCCTGCTGAATCCGCCCGGCCATCTTTCTGATCACCAACAAACCCAACCCGAGGCAGACAAACAGCACCAGCATGCTGACCCCCGCAATCACAGCAATCTCCCGCCGCAACTGTTGTCTGGCATGATCCGTGGCCGCCTGAATGTCATCAATATACAGACCGGCGCCCACATACCATTGCCATTCCTTGACTCCTCGCACATAGCTCAGTTTCAGGGATTTGCGCTCCGCGCCCAATTCCGGCATCACATAGCGCAGGAAACCGCCGTCCTTCCGGGCCAGATTAATGAACTCCCGCACGATTTTCACACCGTTGGCATCGATCTGATCCAGCACATTCCTCCCCTTGGCCGGGTAGGTCAGCAACATCCCATCCCACTGCCCGGCAAACACATAGCCCTCCTCCTCGCCCCTGCTCTTTTCGATCCGCTCCAACACCTCGCCCTTGACCTCGGCCTCCATGTCCTCCAAGTATTCCCCAGCACCGACGAATCCGTCGAACTCTGGCAGATACTTCACAAAGGAGATCTTTTCGAACTCCGGACCAGCCGAAAAATCCGGTTTAGCCCAGCGGTACGAAATAAAACCTTCGCCCTTGCTTCTAGCAAGGGCGACCATGTCCCGGATAACAAAGGCTCCCTCGTTGTCCTGCCTGGTCAACAGGTTTTTCCCTTCCAGTTCCGGATTGGCCGCATGAAGGATGACGGTGCCGTCCATCCCGAAGATGAAAAAATAGCCCCGGCCGTTATTGAAACGTATTGGCCGCAAAGCCTCCTTCACCAGAGTTTTGATCTCTTGTTTGCTGCGCTTTCCCTTGCTGATCGCAGAGAGATGGGAAGCGACCGCATGGGCCTCGCGAACCCTTGTCTCGACCCTGTTTTTTACCCGCCCGGCAATCTGAGCCCGCTTGAACTGAATATAGGCGACGGTATCATTAACCTTTCGCACCAGCCGCTGTTTGCGCGCATCGACCTGCTGCCCCCAGAGCAGATCGACGTCGCTTTGGTAGCGATCATACTCCCGTACTATTTCAAAAATGCCCAGGATTAGGAACAGTCCGACAACCACCAGCGACATGGTGACCAGCAGTTTCCTGGCAAGGCTGTTTGCGGAAAAGATCATGTTTGTAAAAACTCCCGAGAATATCCGTTCAGACGAGTTTGGCCAGCACCTGATTCGCCAGGAGCAGTCCGGTCTCCGTAAGACGCAGGGTGTCCTGGCTGATAACAACCAATCCCTGCACCTGCAAATCTTCCAGTATCTTCCCATAATACCCAGGCGGCGTCAAACCAAACCGCCGCTGCAGCCGAGTAAACGAAACCCCTTCAAGCATCCGCAAGCCCATGACCACGCTTTCCCGGAAACGGGCCTCAAGCGGCAAACATTCTCCCTCGGCAAGCGGCAACTTCCCCCCCGCCACCATCCCGACAAACGCATCGGGATGCTGCACCGTGCCGAACCGGAACCCGGACAGACAGGAAACCGCCCCGGCTCCCAAGCCTAAGTAAGAGCCGTTTCGCCAATAATTGAGATTATGGCGGCATTCCTGGCCCGATCTGGCGTAGTTGGAGATCTCGTAACGTTGCAACCCGGATTGGGCCAAAAATGCATGGGTAAGCTCGGCCATGGCCAGAGCCTCCTCCTCGCCGGGCAGGGCAAGTTCCCCTTTATCCACCTGCCGGGCAAAGGGGGTCCCCTCCTCGATGGTCAGCTCATAGCAGGCAAGATGCTCCGGCTCGTGGGCAATAGCCTGATCCAGGCTCTCCCGCCACTCCGGTGCACTCTGGCCGGGCAGTCCGTACATCAGGTCCAGATTGATGTTGGCAAATCCCGCTTTCCGGGCAGCATCGATGGCGGTGCACGCCTCGGTCCGGCTGTGGGTACGGCCAAGCGCACCCAGCAGCCGGTCGGAAAAGGATTGCACTCCGAGGCTTAAGCGATTGACCCCACCCCGGCGCAGGATGGAAAGCGCCTCAAGGCTGACCGTGTTCGGATTGGCCTCCACCGTGATCTCCGGGTCATCGCTGAAATGAAAGGAATTGAGGCACAGGCTCACCAGACCGGCCAGCTCGTTGCCGGGATAAATGGTCGGAGTGCCGCCGCCGATGAACAGGGAGGTGAAGGTCCGCTCCCGGCACCAATCCTGCGCACCCCAATACCGAATCTGGCTGGCAAGGGCGGTCAGGTATGCGGCAGGAGGAACCAGGCAGGCATGGGAATTAAAGGCACAATACGCGCATCTCCTCTTGCAGAAGGGGATGTGGAGATAGAGACCGGGCGGTTCTTCGCCGCTGGCCGGGGTAATGACGGGAAGCGCGGGATGGGCCACCGTCACTCTCCGACGAGAATCGCCCGGCTCTGGCACCGGATATCCTCCAGCAAGCCATGGTCGGCAAAACTGAAAGGCTGCTCTCCCTCCCCCACAATGAGATGATCGAGAAGCTGAATCCCGGCAAAACCAAGGGCGATGAAGAGATGGCGGGTGAGTTTTTTGTCTTCCGCCGAAGGGGTCAGGGAGCCGGAGGGGTGGTTGTGGGCGATAACCACAGAGGCGGCATGGTGCTCCAGGGCCATCCTGATCAATTCTCTCGGGTGCACGGTGTTGCTGGCCAGGGTTCCTTCCGCCACCAGCTGGGTATCGATGATCCCCAAGGAGGCGTCGAGAAAAACCGCCATCAGCACCTCGCGCTTGAGGCCGCGCATGGAGTGGACCAGATACTCCCCCACCTCGCGGGAGGAGCGAAGGTACTCCTTGGCCTTCAGCCGCTGCTTGAGATAGCGCCGGGCCACACCCTGAACAAAATGCAGGGCAAAACCATTCTTCGGCCCGATGCCTTCGATCAGCTCAAGCTCACCCTGGCTTGCGTCCAGAGCCTGGGCCAGGGTGGTGAACTGCTTGAGCAGGAGTCGGGCAGTCTCCTTGCAATCCTTGCGCGGGGTGCCCAGGGACAGAAGCAGCTCCAGCACCTCGGCGTCGGTGAATCCGTCAAGGCCGTGGTCCAGAAACCTGTCCCGCAACCGCTGCCGGTGACCGTCGCCTTTTTTCTGCCAGTCGGATTGATTCATGATTTTTTTTGCCACGAAAGACACGAAAAATTAGAGGACAAACCGTTTTACGGTTGCCTTGGGATGGGAGAAATTCACCAGCAGTCCGACCCTTTTGCCAGTCGCCTTGAGATAGTTCAGAATCTGCGCCTCATGGGCCGGATGCAACTGTTCCACGGCTTTCACCTCGACGATTACTCTGTCATCAACCACCAGATCAGCACAGTATTCCCCGACAATCGCCCCCTTGTATTTCACGGAAAAGGGCACCTGCGCCTCCACGGCGATCTCCCTGTTCTGGAACTCCCTTACCAGGGCATTCTCATACACCTTTTCCAGGAACCTGTGGCCAAGCTGACGATACACCTCGAACACACAGGCATTGATCGCATAAACAAGATCCTTTTCAACAATCTCCTTCTTCAACGCTTTCGTGTCCTTTCGTGGTTTTCGTGGCAAAAACCCCTACTCCGCCAGCGCCTTGACAAACAAATCGTTGGCCATCCCCGGATTGGCCTTGCCCCCGGTCTTTTTCATGAGCTGTCCCACGAAAAAGCCCATGACCTTGGTCTTGCCCTCGCGAAACTGCTGCGCCTGCTCAGGATTGGCGGCGATGATCTCCTGGACCATGGCCATAATCTCCCCCTGGTCGCTCATCTGCACCAACCCCTTTTCCTTGACCACGGTTTCCGGGTCTTTGCCGGAGACCATCATCTCCTCGAACACGGTTTTGGCGATCTTGCCGCTGATGGTGCCTGTGTCGGTCATGGCCAGCAGCGCAGCCAGATTCTCCGGCGACACCGGACACTGGCTGATATCCATGGCCTCCTCGCCCTTCATCAAGCGCATCAGCTCGGTCATCAACCAGTTGCCAAGTTTTTTTGCATTGGGATAGCCGGCATACGCCGCCTCGAAATAATCAGCCAGCTCCTTTGATGAGGTGAGCACCACGGCATCGTCTTCCGGCAGCCCCAGCTGCTCGACAAAACGGTTTTTCCGGTCATCGGGCAGCTCGGGCAGGGTGGCGCGGACCTCCTCGATCCAACCCTTGTCGATCACCACCGGCACCAAGTCCGGGTCCGGGAAGTAACGATAATCGTGGGCCTCCTCCTTGGAACGCATGGAGTTGGTCATGTTGCGGTCCGCATCCCAGAGCAGGGTTTCCTGGATGATCTTGCCGCCGTCCAGCAACAGGTCGCGCTGGCGGCGCACCTCGAATTCCAGCCCCTTCTGCACGTTTTTGAATGAATTCATGTTCTTGAGCTCGGTACGGGTGCCCAATTCCTTTTGCCCCACGGGCCGCAGCGAGATATTGGCGTCGCAGCGGAAGCTGCCCTCCTGCATGTTGCCGTCGCAGATGTCCAGATAACGGAGGATGGCATGCAGCTTTTTGAGATACGCTGCAGCCTCCTCCGGCGAGCGGATGTCCGGCTCGCTGACGATCTCGATGAGCGGGACGCCGGTGCGGTTGAGGTCCACATAGCTCACCGGTTCGCGCTCGTCGTGGATGAGCTTGCCGGCGTCCTCCTCCATGTGGATGCGGGTGATCCCGATCCTTCTGGTCTTACCATTCGCCTCCACCTCCACCCAGCCATGTTCGGCAATGGGCAGGTCGAACTGGGATATCTGGTACCCCTTGGGCAGGTCGGGGTAGAAATAATTCTTGCGGGCGAACTGATTGAGCGGGCCAATGGCACAGTTGGTGGCAAGGGCCATCTTCATGGCGTACTCCACCACCGTTTTGTTCAATACCGGCAAGACGCCGGGCATGCCGAGGCAGACTGGGCAGGTATTGGTGTTGGGGGGGTTGCCGAAGGCTGTGGTGCAGCCGCAGAAAATCTTGCTCTTGGTTTTGAGCTGGGCATGGACCTCAAGGCCGATGACTGTTTCAAATTCCATGGTGTCTCTCCCTTATAAAAACCCGGCGACAGGACACAACCGCCGGTCAGTGTGTCTCTTTTCCTTTTCGCACCCAGGCTTGAATCCTGGTCAGTTCCTGCTCCCAGCCGGAGCCGATCCGCAGCTCAAGAAACATTCGGAACAGCTGGTCCACGGTGCGCACCACCATTTCATGCAGGCTAAGATGCTCAAGCAGCCTCCCTTCAACCGCCTCGGGCTCGTTGCCCTCTTCGGCAGAGCCCATGGTCTTGGGCGGCTTCACATTGCGAAACTCCATGAGGGTGGCTTTGAAGGAAAGGTTCCATTCATACTCACCCCGGGTCAGCAACATGCGGGCCTGTTCCAGCTTCTTGCCCATGGCCAGCCCGGTGCGCGCCTCCTGCAGCTCGGTCATCCGCCCCCGGCAAATCAGCTTCTCGCGGTTCTCGCCTTCGCCGTACTCAAGCATCATGTGCTTTTCAAAAACCAGCTGGATATCCTCCCCAGCCTCGGGAAGAAAGATGGTGCCCCCCCGCTCCTCGCTCTTGAACCAGAGCCAAGTGAGAAACTCCTGGCCCAAAAATCTTTTTTCGTCAATGAGATCAACTAAATCCATGCGATTAAGCCTCTGAGGATCAAATGAAGGTGGTCTCGCAAAAATGAAAAAAAGCCACCGGTCCGTAACACAAAATCAAAAAACACACAGCAGTAACCGTTGTAATCGCGGCTTTCTGCGATTTCAACAAATGAAGATTGCGGGGGTGATGTCGGCCAGAGCCTCGCGGCCCGAGGCGTCGAGCAGGTGCTCGGCGGTGAGATACGGCACCTGCAGCATCAGGCTGAGATCAAAGGTTTGCTTGAAAAATTCCTCCAGCAGCTCCTGGGCCTTCTGGCTGGTGGAAAAAAACAATACCGTGGCCTCGGCCAGGTTCCAGCAGAGGTCATAGACCGCCGGGGTCGGCGCCGCCTTTTTCATCAGCATCAGCTTGACGCTCTCCTTGATCTCCACCCGGTGGGCACGGGCCAGCTTGGGGATCTGTCGCGCCTTTTTAAGCCGCTCCTCTTCTTTCAGGCAAAACTTATTGAGCACCTTGGGCGAAACCCGCCGCTCGTCCATGCGCAGGGAAAGCACGACATGGTCCGCCGCCGCGTAGGAGGCATAGGCAAACTCGCTGTCGAACATGTTGAGCACGGAAACCCAGCCCACGGACCGCTCTTCGTAGCTCTCGTCGATATCCCGGAAGGAATGCCGGGCGATCCGCTCAGCAGCGAACTCCCAGAAATTCGCGGGCAGATCCCCTTCCACCGCATAGCGGACAAAACTTGCCGATCTGGCCAACAACCCCATGGCGCACCCAAAAGTCAATAGTCACAAAAAAAGCCCTGCTCTGCGCAGAAGCCCCATCTTAGCCGTTGCTAAAAAATAACCTGGGTATTTCATCTGGACAAAACGGCATAAGGAGCCGTAAGGGGAACGTCCAGAATTGTACAAGTTGTTTTTTCACGGCTCCTAAATCCGCAACAAAGCAGAAGATATAGCAGACCCAGGCGACCGCCACAAGCTATTTAAGCGGCGAAGCCCCCGCCGGAAAACCCCAATAATTACACAAGCTCAGGACGTTATCCGGCAGACAGACAGGGAGGAAGGCCGGGCAAAAAAAGGAAAAAGAAACCAGCAAAGACTTGACACGGAAAACCGACTGTTGTAAAAGTGCCTTTTCCTACAGGTTGGGTCGTTAACTCAGTCGGTAGAGTATCTGCCTTTTAAGCAGAGAGTCGCGCGTTCAAGTCGCGCACGACCCACCATTTTCTGTACGGATATTAGTCCCCATCGTCTAGCCCGGTCCAGGACACCGGCCTTTCACGCCGGCGACACGAGTTCGAATCTCGTTGGGGACGCCAGAAATTCTAAAGGGAATCAACCGCTCATGGTTGATTCCCTTTTTTTATTGTGCAGCCTGTGCTATCAGATTGTGGGCTTTTTCTCCCTGGGAGAACGCTATAAGAATTATAGTCAAATCTGGTGGATGGAGAAAATAAGGGAAAGGGAAATGGCGTATCCTGTGTTAATTGATCACGATCAACACAGGATGCATATTATGAAAACCGCCAACTGTTCTGATTTGAAAACCACCACTCATTCTTGTTTCAAAACCACCAGTTATTCTTGATAATAACACCAGCCGTCTTGATACTTTCTTGATACCTTTCCATTGCCTTTTGACCCCGCCTTGATAACGATTCCGCTATAATGGCTAAAAAAGATAACCACCGTGTTTTCTTGACCATTTTGGAACATTATTAGGAGGGAAAAAACTGCCATGACCTTTCCAAACGATCTGCTCCAATTTCTCGGCCTGCTTGGAGCCTTGCTGCTGCTGGCCTATCCCCTGGGTACCTTCATGGCCCGGGTTTACAACGGCGAACCTACCTTCCTCTCCCCAATCCTGGCCCCCTGCGAAAGCCTGTTCTACCGTATCTGCGGGGTGGACCGAAACGACGAGATGGGCTGGCAGCGCTACGCCCTGGCCATGCTGCTCTTCAATCTGGTGCTCTTCCTGACCCTGATGGGCATGCTGCTGGCCCAGCCAGCCCTGCCCTTCAATCCCCAGGGGCTGCCGGGCCTCTCCTGGCCCCTGGCGCTCAATACCGCAATCAGTTTCATCACCAACACCAACTGGCAGAACTATTCGGGCGAGTCCACCCTCAGCTACTTCACCCAGGTGGTCGGTCTCACGGTACACAACTTTGTCTCCGCCGCCAGCGGCATGGCCATCGTCATCGCCCTGATCCGCGGCTTTGTCCGACGCACCACCGCCACTATCGGCAACTTCTGGGTGGACCTGACCCGCTCCGTTCTCTACATCCTCCTGCCGTTGTCGCTGATCGGTGCTGTTTTCCTGGTCTCCCAAGGAGCGATCCAAAACTTCAGCGACTATAAAACAGTACCGCTCACCCAGTCCTTCAGCTACGACAAGCCGAAGCTGGACGAACAGGGCGCTCCCATGTTGGACCCAAGCGGTAAGCCTCTCACCGAAAGCGTGACCGCAAAAGAAGTCTCCATCCCGATGGGGCCAGTGGCCTCCCAGGAAGCGATCAAGGAGTTGGGCACCAACGGCGGTGGCTTCTTCAACGCCAACTCGGCCCATCCCTTTGAAAATCCCACCCCATTTTCCAACCTTATGGAGGTGCTGTTCATCCTGCTGATCCCCGCCGCGCTCACCCGCACCTTCGGGGTGATGGTGGGCAACACCTGGCAGGGAACAACGCTCTTGGGGGTGATGCTCTTCCTGTTTGTCGTCGCCTTTGGCGTGCTCCACTGGAGTGAGTTGGCCTCCACCCCCATGCTGCACCATCTCGGGGTCATGGGGGGCAACCTGGAGGGCAAGGAACTCCGTTTCGGTCTGATCGGCACTGATATGTTCACGGTGGCCACCACCGGCACCTCCTGCGGCGCGGTGGTGGCCATGCACGACTCCCTCACCCCGCTGGGCGGGCTGGTGCCGCTCTCCCTGATCCTGCTGGGCGAGATCGTCTTCGGCGGGGTGGGCTCCGGCCTCTACACCATGCTGGCCTTCGCCATCATCGCCGTCTTCGTCTCCGGCCTGATGATCGGCCGCACCCCCGAATATCTGGGCAAGAAGATCGAGGTGCGGGAGATGTGGATGTCCATTGTCATCATCCTCGTGGCCGGCATCGTGGTGCTGATCCTCTCCGGGTTGGCCATGATCACCCCCTCTGCGGTGGCCTCCATGGCCAACCCCGGGGCGCACGGCCTGACCGAGGTGCTCTACGCCTTTGCCTCCATGGCCAACAACAACGGCAGCGCCTTCGCGGGCCTTACCGGCAACACCAACTTTTACAACCTGCTGGGCGGTCTGGCCATGCTGATCGGCCGCTATGTTCCGGCCGTGTCGGTGCTGGCCATGGCCGGCGGCCTGGCCGGGAAGAAGTACGTCCCTCCCAGCCTGGGAACCCTGCCCACCGACAAGTTCCCCTTTGCCTTCTGGCTGACCCTGGTCATCTTCATCGTGGGAGCGCTCACCTTTTTCCCGGCCCTGGCCTTGGGACCGATTGTCGAACATCTTTCCATGATGGGAGTAAACTAAAACCATGTCCAAACATCTTCCTGAACAAAAATCGGTCTTTGATCCGGCATTGCTGCGCGCCGCGTTCATCGAATCCGTCAAGAAACTCGATCCGCGCCTGCTGTGGCGCAACCCGGTAATGCTCTGTGTGGAGATCGCCAGCGTCATCACGGTCATCACCTTCATCATGTCGCTTACCGGCGCGGGCCGTGAACCGGCTTGGTTCACTGGCCAGGTGTCAGTCTGGCTCTGGCTGACCGTGCTCTTCGCCACCTTTGCCGAAGCGTTGGCCGAAGGGAGGGGCAAAGCACGGGCCGCCTCCCTTCGCAAATCACGCACTGATGTGATGGCCAGGCAGTTGCCCGGCTCCGACCCTGCCGGCACAACCACCGCCATCGGCGCAAACCAGCTCCGCAAGGGGGACCATATCCTGGTGGAAACCAACGAGACCATCGCCGGCGACGGCGAGATCGTCCACGGCGCCGCTCTGGTCAACGAATCGGCGGTGACCGGCGAGTCCGCCCCAGTAGTGCGCGAGTCCGGCGGCGACCGCAGCGCGGTGACCGGCGGCACCACGGTGGTCTCCGGCAGCGTGGTGGTGCGGATCACCGCCGACCCCGGGGAAACCTTCCTGGACCGGATGATCTCCCTGATCGAAGGCGCCAAACGGCGCAAAACCCCCAACGAGGTGGCCCTGGAGGTGCTGCTCATCGCGCTGACCCTGGTCTTCCTCCTGGTCTGCGCCAACATCAGCCCGCTCTCCATCTACAGCGTTGCGGCCACCGGCCTTGGTCACCCGGTATCGCTTACCGTACTGGTGGCCCTGTTCGTTTGTCTTGCGCCCACCACCATCGCCGCGCTCTTGCCTGCCATCGGCATCGCCGGCATGGACCGGTTGTGTCAGAAGAATGTCATCGCCCTTTCCGGCCGGGCCATTGAAGCGGCGGGCGACGTCAACGTGCTGCTCCTGGACAAGACCGGCACCATCACCCACGGCAACCGGGAGGCGGTGGAGTTCATCCCGGTGGGCAGCCACACCGAACGCGAGGTGGCCGAGGCGGCCTTGATGGCCTCGCAGGCCGATGAGACCCCGGAGGGCCGCAGCATCGTGGCTCTGGCCCGGCAGCAGTTTAAGCTGGACCAGCAAGCCATACCAAACGATGGTGAGCCGGTGGAGTTCAGCGCCGGAACCCGCCTCTCCGGGCTCAACACGGCAGGAAGGCAGTACCGCAAGGGCGCTGCCGATTCCCTGGTCGCCTTTGTCCGGGTACTGAGCGGGGAAGCCATCCCCGCCGATCTGGAGCAAGTGGTCGATCGCGTCGCCCGGGCCGGCGCCACCCCGCTGGTGGTCTGTTGCGGCGCCGAGATCTTCGGGGTGGTCAACCTCAAGGACATCGTCAAAACCGGCATCCAGGAACGCTTTTGCCAGCTGCGGGCCATGGGAATCAAAACGGTGATGATCACCGGCGACAATCCGCTCACTGCCGCAGCCATCGCCGCCGAGGCCCAGGTGGACGACTTCCTGGCCCAGGCCACGCCCGAGGACAAGCTGCGCTTGATCAAGGAGAGCCAGGAGGCGGGCTTCATGGTGGCCATGACCGGCGACGGCACCAACGACGCCCCGGCCCTGGCCCAGGCCGACGTGGCAGTGGCCATGAACACCGGTACCCAGGCGGCCAGGGAGGCAGCCAACATCATTGATCTGGACTCCAACCCCACTAAGCTGCTGGACATCGTGGAGGTGGGCAAACAGATTCTGATGACCCGGGGCAACCTCACCACCTTCAGCATCTCCAACGACATTGCCAAGTACTTCGCCATCATCCCGGCGGCCTTGCTCTCCATCTACCCCCAGCTGGGAGCGCTGAACATCATGCACCTGGCCAGCCCACAGAGCGCCATCCTCTCGGCGGTAATCTTCAACGCCCTGGTCATCCCCTTTCTGGTGCCGCTGGCGCTCAGGGGCACCAAGTTCCGGCCCATGCCCGCGGAAAAGCTCTTGATCTCGAATCTGATGGTCTATGGGGCAGGCGGCATCATCGTGCCTTTTGTCGGCATCAAAGCCATCGACCTGGTGGTCGGTTTGTTTGTATAATGATTTATCCCGATGACATGCGGAGAACCAAACCATGAAAGAACTGAAACCAGCCATTCTGATGTGCCTGTTGTTCACCGTACTCTGCGGCGGGCTCTATCCGGCCGTGGTCACCGGGATCGCCCAGGCCGTTTTCCCACACCAGGCAAACGGCAGCCTGATCACCGATGTCAACGGCCAAGCGGTCGGTTCGGAACTCATCGGCCAGCCCTTCACCGAGTCACACTACTTCTGGCCCCGGCCCTCGGCCACCGCCGAGTTTGCCTATAATCCCATGGCCTCGGGCGGCTCCAACAACGGCCCCAGCAATCCGGCCTTTCTTGCCACCGTGGCGGAACGGGTCGAAGCCCTGCGGGTCACCGGTGTTACCGGCCCCATCCCCGCCGACTTGGTGCTGGCTTCGGCCAGCGGCCTTGATCCTCATATCTCCCTCGAAGCAGCCCGGCTTCAGATCCCGCGTATCGCCAAGATGCGCAATCTTTCAGAGGATGCCGTCGCCGGGTTGGTAGACATCCACACCGAGGGCCGTCAAATGGGTCTATTGGGAGAGCCACGGGTCAACGTGCTGCTGCTCAACCGGGCGCTGGATTCCCAATCGTGACCGACGACAGCGACGAGCTCCGGCCTTCGCCGGAAGCCATGCTCAAGCTGGCCCAGGCCGAGGAAGCCCAGGCCGACCGGGGCAGGCTCAAGATCTTCCTCGGTTACGCGGCCGGGGTGGGCAAAACCTTCTCCATGCTGAGCGCGGCCCGCCAGCGTAAGCGGGAAGGGCGGGACGTGGTGGCGGCCTACGTGGAATCCCATGGCCGGGGCGAGACCGACGCCCTGCTGGAAGGGCTTACCACCATCCCCAAGCTGCGCCTGGAATACCAGGGGGTACCGCTCTTCGAGCTGGATCTCGACGCGGTGCTGCAAAGACATCCCCAGATCGCTTTGGTGGACGAACTGGCCCACACCAACGCGCCGGGCTCCCGGCATGAAAAACGTTGGCAGGACGTGCAGGAACTGCTGACCGCAGGCATCGATGTCTACACCACGGTCAATGTCCAGCATTTCGAGAGCTTAAACGACGTGGTGGAGAAGATCACCGGGGTGGTGGTGCGAGAGACCGTGCCGGACCTCCTGCTCGATCTGGCCGCCGAGATCCAGCTGGTGGACATCCCGCCGGACGAGCTGCTGGAACGGTTGGGCCAAGGCAAGATTTACATCCCCGAGCAGGCGGCCAGGGCCATGGAAAAATTCTTCCAGCCCGGCAACCTCATCGCCCTGCGGGAGCTTTCCCTGCGCCGCGCCGCGTCCCGGGTGGACGACCAGATGCGCTCCTACATGGAGACCCGCGCCCTCTCGGGACCCCGCTCCGTGGCGGAGCGGCTGCTGGTCTGCATCAGCGGCAGCCCATTCGGCGAGAAGCTGATGCGCACCACCCGGCGGCTGGCCGACGAGATGAAGGCCCCCTGGCATGCCGTGTACATCGAAACCCCGGATACCGGCCGCTTCAGCCGCGAAAACCGGGAACGGATCTGGCGCGATCTCAGGCTGGCCGAGAGCATGGGCGCCACAGTGGCCTCGGTCACCGCAAGCACCGTGGCCGAGGCGGTGGCCGATTACGCCGGCCGCCACAACATCACCAAGATCGTGGTGGGGAAACCCACCCGGCCCCGCTGGCGCGAGCTGCTGCGCCCACCCATCGTGGACCAGATCATCCGGGCAAGCGACGAGATCGACGTCTACGTGGTCAGCATGAGCCTCGGCGAACGGCGCACGGCAACACAACAGCGCCGTCCTATCCGGGCCATCCCCTGGGCCGGACACGCAATGGCCATGGCCCTGGTGGCCGGAACGACCCTGCTCTGCGGTCTGGTCCAACCTTTTTTCTCGCCCACCAACACGGTGATGTTCTACCTTTTGGCAGTGGTGCTGGCCGCAGTCCGGCTCGGGCTGCAACCGGCTGTGCTCACCGCCTTCCTTGGGGTGCTTGCTTTTGATTTTTTCTTTGTCGCCCCCCGGTTCAGCTTGGCCGTGTCCGACGTTGAATATCTGGTGACCTTTGCCGGCTTCCTCACCGTTGGGCTGGTGATCAGCACCCAGGTCGCCAGAAGCCGCGAACGGGCGGAATCGCTGCGGTTGCGCGAGGTGCAGACCGCCAGCCTCTATTACCTGAGCCGCGACCTGGCCGGGGCCGCCGATCTGGTGGCCGTCACCGGCGCGGTGCTCCGCAATATTCGGGAAAGCCTGAAGGCCGAGATCGTGGTCTTCCTGGCCGATGGGGAGCAACTCAAGATCATCTCCGCCAGCGAGAAACTGGATCTCGACCTCAAAGAGCGGGCCGTGGCGGACTGGACCTTCCGCAATCACCAGGAGGCGGGGCGCGGCTCCACCACCCTTGGCTCGGCCACCCTGCTCTACCTGCCGCTCAAGACTTCGGCGAACATCCTCGGCGTATTGGGGGTGAGGATGGCAGATCCGACCGACTACAACTCCCAGCCGCACCGGCTTCTGCTCGACGCCTTTGCCAGCCAGACCGCCATGGCCCTGGAGCGGGTGCGCTTCTCCCAGCAGGCGGAGCAGGCCCAGATCCTTCAGGCCAGGGAAACCTTGGAGCGGGCACTATTGAACTCCATCTCCCACGATCTGCGCACCCCGCTGGCCTCCATCACCGGAGCGCTGAGCAGCTTGCGGGACCAAGAGGGGTTGAACGAGACGGCCAGGAACGAGCTGCTGGCCACGGCCTGCGAGGAGGCGGCCCGGCTGAACCGCTTTGTCGGCAACCTGCTGGACATGACCCGGTTAGAAGCAGGGGCGGTGCGGCTGAAATATACCCCCTGCGACGTGGAGGAGCTGATCGGCTGCGCCCTGTCGGTGCTCGATCCACGCCTGGGGAAACGGGAGATTGCGGTGCACCTCCCCCCGGACCTGCCGCTGGTGATGCTGGACATGGGCTGCATGATCCAGGTGCTGGTCAACCTGCTGGACAACAGCCTCAAGTATTCGCCGCAGGATCAACCCCTCGGGATCAATGCCCGGACCGACCGGGCGTGGCTGGTCATGGAGATAATCGACCATGGCCCCGGCGTTGCCGAAGCAGACCTGGAACGGATATTTGACAAGTTCCACCGGGTGCCGGCACCGGAAGGGGCGCGCGGCACAGGGCTCGGCCTTTCCATCTGCAAGGGGTTTGTTCAGGCCCACGGCGGCAAAATCAACGCCGCCATCACTCCCGGCGGCGGCCTGACCATCACGATCAGGCTGCCCCTTGCCCCGCCTCCCCAGACAGAGGATTCTGCCCATGGATGAGCTGAAGCCCGGCGAGCATCCGCCCCGTATCCTGGTGGTGGATGACGAGGCCGCCATCCGGAGGTTGCTTGCCACCGTGCTCGAAAGCTCCGGTTTTGTTGTGCATTTGGCGGAAAACGGCAGCCTCGGATTGGCCGCCGCTGCGGCAGTACGACCGGACCTGATTCTGCTCGACCTGGGGCTGCCCGACCTGGACGGGGTGGAGGTGATCCGCCGGCTGCGCGAATGGTCGCCCGCCCCGATCATCGTGCTCTCGGTGCGGGAACGGGAGGACGATAAGGTCGCCGCCCTGGATGCCGGCGCGGATGACTACCTGACCAAGCCTTTTGGCGTGCCGGAGCTGCTGGCCCGCATCCGGGGGTCGTTGAGGCGAATCGTCGGCCAGGCCCCGGAGCCGGTCTTCCGCAGCGGCGGACTTGAGGTGGATCTTGCCCGACGCGTGGTGCGGGTGGCCGACCAAGAGGTGCAGCTCACCCCCACCGAGTACGAAATCCTCCGGATACTGGTGACCCACGCCGGTAAGGTGCTGACCCACCGCCAGCTACTCAGCCGGATCTGGGGGAGCTCCCACCTGGAGCAACCGCATGTACTGCGGGTGAACATCAGCAACCTCCGGCACAAAATCGAGAGTGACCCATCCCGCCCCAGCCTTCTACTCACTGAATCCGGAGTGGGGTACCGATTGCGGGCAGAACCGTGAGGCAACTACAGCCCCATCCCTCGAGGCCATCTTGATGCCGACAATTTACTCACCCAAATTTACTTCCCTCAAAGGCAATGGTGGCGGTTTTGCGATCAGAACAGGTGACGATTTTGAAGCAATAATGAGTGGCGGGTTTCAAGCAAGAACAATTGGCTGGATTGGGCAATAATATGCACCCAAGACCATCTGGCTGAGTAGCTCATCATCAAGTCCATTGGGCGAGACCACATCACTTCGGGCTGTTGTTTCGGGCGGCGATACATGATAGACTCCGGCAAGCTCTTTCTTCCTGTTCAAAAGGATTCTATGCCATGCAAGATGCCCAAGAACAACCAGTCCAGCGCTCCCCATCTCTGGGCCGGTTGTTTGCTTCCTTCCTGCGGCTGGGGACAACTGCCTTCGGTGGTCCAGCCATGATTGCCCACATCCGTGAACTGGCGGTTGGTCGAGAACACTGGCTTGACAAAGAATCATTTCGGGATGGCGTAGCGCTCTGTCAGACGATCCCGGGGGCGACAGCCATGCAAATGGCAGCTTACGTCGGCTTACGGCTTCGGGGAGTGCGCGGGGCCATCGCAGGCTATCTTGGTTTCGGTCTGCCAGCCTTCCTTTACATGTTAGCTCTTTCGGCCCTCTACGCCCGGTCGCATGAACTGCCCGCCGTGGTGGCGGCTTTCAGCGGCTTGCAGGCCATCATCGTTGCTATTGTCGCTAACGCCACCATCTCTTTTGGCCGGAATTCCCTGACCAGCTGGCAACATTCCGTTGTGGCCCTCATTGCTGCGGGATTGTTTGCGCTTGCAGTGCATCCGGTCCTCATCCTGATCCTTGCCGCACTGCTGAGCCTAGTGCTGAGCAGCGAACAACCAGTTATGCAACAGATAGAGCCCCTGACCCACATGCCCTCCACCGCCCAGCCGCTTCTCTTCCTGCTGGCGGCAACGGCTGCCGGCTTTGCCCTGCTCGCTTTCTTTCGCTACGATCTCGCTCAACTGGCCATGCTCATGGCCCGGATCGATCTTATCGCCTTTGGTGGCGGCTTTGCCTCGGTGCCTCTTCTGTTCCATGAAATCGTTGAGACCCGCGCTTGGCTGAGTGCCCCGACCTTTCTGGATGGTATCGCCTTGGGCCAACTCACCCCGGGTCCCATCGTGATCACGGCGACCTTTGCCGGCTACCTGCTTCATGGTCTTGGCGGTGCCTTTATCGCCACAATAGGCATGTTCCTCCCTTCCCTGCTGCTGCTGATCGGAACCGCTCCCTATTTTTCCCGGCTACGCACCTCCCGCCTGTTCAGCCGGGCCATTGACGGTGTTCTCTGCTCCTTTGTTGGCCTGCTTTTTACGGTCACTATCCACTTTGCCCTGCATGTTCACTGGGACTTGCCCCATCTGCTCCTTGCCGGTACAGCTTTCGGGGCTTTGATCAAAAAAATTGATCTCCTCTGGGTCGTTCTTGCGGGCGCCACGGTGTCCATCCTCCTCTTGTAAATGTGCCTCTCAGCGTTTTCATCTGAGGCATAACGATTCAGGAGGAAAACCAGTCTTGGAAGAGTTAGCCGAATGAGGGCGACTTTTGAATCAGAACAGGTGACGATTTTCTGGCAAGAATAGGTGCCGGAGCGGACAACGATATGCACCCCATGGACTGCAACCAAGAATACCAGCAACTCATCAAAGCCCTTGACGCAGAGATCATCCGCGTCGGGGAGATGCATGGTGCGACCCTCTCCTGCGGGCCGCGCTGCTCCTCCTGCTGCCTAGCCTTCAGCGTGCTGCCCATTGAGGCGGCTTACTTACGGGAAGCCATTGGTGCCCTGCCGTCAACCAGCCAGGCCCGGCTTGGGCACACCCTTGCAGAAGATGCCGATCGCTGCCCCCTGCTCATTGACGAGCTGTGCAGCATCTATGCGGCCCGTCCCATCATCTGCCGAACCCAGGGGTTGCCTCTGGCCTATGTGGATGAAGAGCGCGAGGCCATCGAGGTTTCGGCCTGCCCGCTGAATTTCCCGGACGAGTATACATTTTCCCCGGAAAAACTGCTGTTCATGGACCAATTCAACGTCCGCCTCTCTGAACTCAATCGTGTCTGGTGCCGCACCCAAGGCCTGAACCCAAACAGGCGCATCCCCCTCCGGGGGGTTGTCCGCACCTCCCTGCCTGGGGCTTAAGCCCAAGAGTATCCCTCGGATTACTGTTCCGCCAGGCTTGCCCCTTCCAATAAGGCTTGAGCAACCCTCTCTTCCAGCCTTGACTTATCGATGGGTTTGGCGCAATAGGCAACAGCCCCGCAGTCAAACGCCTGTTGCGCCATCTCGGTGTCTGGCAGACCGGTCAGCATGATGGCCGGCAGATGCGGTAGCGTTTTTTGCATCTCGCACAGCACGGCCAGGCCATCCATCTTGCGCAGGTTCATGTCGAGAATTGCCAGATCCACCGAGTTTTTCTCCGTGAAACAAAGGGCCTCGTCCTCGTCATGGAAGACATGCACCACATGCCCTTTCTTCTGAAGAATCCTCTGGATCAGAACCCCCGCGTCCTGCACATCGTCCAAAACCAGAATTCGTGCCACCTTGTTATTGCTCCTTTTCGAGCCCTGCGGAAATGATCGGCAGGAAAATGTGAAAGGTCGTATGCATATCCAGGGCGACAAGCTCCGGCTCCAAGGGCGGGGAGTTCACCTCTATCCGACCGTTATGATCCTGGATAATCCCGAAGGAAACGGATAATCCCAGTCCGGTGCCCTTGCCGATACCCTTGGTGGTGTAAAAAGGCTCAAATATCCGGCCCAACTGATCCGGGGGGATGCCGGAGCCGGAATCACCGATGACGATCTCGATCTGCCCGCTCTCCTCATGCCAGCGGCTCCACACCCCGATGATCCCTTCACTGCCGATGGCATGATGGGCATTGGTCAACAGGTTGACAAAGACCTGGCGCATTCGCTCGTTGTCAAAACAGGTCTTAGGCAGATTCTCGGCAAGACAGCGGTGGATGAAGATATGATCCATGTTCAGGGTATGGTTGACAATGGCCAGAACCTCCTCCAAGCACTGGTTGAGATCACCATAGAGCTTATTGTGCTCTTTTGTCTGACGGGAGAAATTCAGCAGATCGGCAACGATCCGCCGACAAATCTTCGCCTGTTTTTCAATAATCCCCAGGGTCTCATGCACCTCAACCTGCTCTTCTAACTCCTCCCCCAGAAGCTGGGCATAGCCGAGGATAATCCCAAGGGGGGTATTGATTTCATGGGCAACACCGGCGGCTAGCTGCCCCACCGAGGTCATTTTCTCGGAATGCACCAGCTGTTCCATCATTTTTTTGAAACGGGTAAGATCCCTGGCTACCCCCTGACAGCCCTGGATTGCACCTGTTCGATCCGTGATGACAGAAGCGGTGATCATCAGATACAGCGGCTCACCTTCCTTACCGACAAATTCCGCCTCAAAATCCTTGATCTGCCCATCCGAAGCGAGCAGAGCGCAATACTGGGCTCCCCGTTGCTGATCGGAAAAAAACGCGTCCAGGGGATGACCAACGAGATCCTCCCTCCGCTCAACCCCAAGAAGCCGCAGGCCGCTTTCGTTGATGTCGCACAACCTGCCCTCGGCATCACAAAAATAGATCATATCCTTGGAGCCTTCGAAAAAGCCGCGGAATTTCTCCTCGGAAAGCCGCAAGTCATAGGTGCGCTCCTCCACCTGCTGCTCCAGGGTTTGATTCAGCCGGGACAGGTCACCATGCGCCTCCCGAAGCCTTTCATTGGCTCGCTCCAGAGAAAGGGCATCGACCTTGGCCCTTTCGATAAGCACCGCCGTACTGTGATAGTGAAGGATAAGGATCGCCACCCCGCAAAGGGCGAGGGTGTTCAAGCCGCCGCTGTATGGATCAAGAGCATCCCAGAGCTCCGGTAGATTGGCAATCCGGAAAACATAGGGTAGAAGATGTCCCACCCCACGGGAGATGGAAAAAATCACCATGACCAAAGAAAACCAAAAAAAATACGCCCAGAGGATATTTTTCGGTTCCAACCGGGTGAGGCGCCTTGCAAAAAACAGTGCATAAAAAGAGAGAATGACCATCACGGTGGCACCGAGATAATCCACCAGATAGACAGGAAACAGAGGCAGAGTAAAGGTCCCTTCCATCAGGATACCTGCCCCCCAGGGCTATGCTGTCGCCGTTCGATGACCTTGCAAAAGTCACGCAGGGCGCTGGTAAAAAACCAAAGGGCCGGGACACAAAGCAAGTGGTCAAACCGCCCCAAGTAATAGAGGAAATTGAGCACGGTCCTTGGGCCGACAAAATAATCCCCCACCAGGCTGGCGCCGGAATCCTTGATATCTGCGTACATGCCGCCGGCAACCCAGTGGATGAAGATATGGTCCATATCCCAGAGAAGAAAGAAAAGCAGCGACAACTTGAGAGACCGCCAGGACAACCCGGTGTCCGGCGGCCTGACGTGCAGAACATACAACAAAAGCAGCAGGGCCACGAACAAAAGGAAATGGGTCATCAGGTGCACCACCGGGCCTTCTGCCTCCCCATGCGCCTGAACCGCCCAGGCCGGGGTGCTCCAGCAGAGCAAACAAATACAGCCCAACAGGAACGCATGTTTTTTCATCCGGAGTCCTCCCCCACTGTCCAAAATGTGCAGACACATGCTCACAATTAGCAGTTTGCCCCAACGGGCGCAAGCGATATCCAGATATGCCATCCCGCAGGATCATCAAGAACATCTTGATTCTTTTAGAGAAATGAGGCATTCAAAAAGGAGCTATCCACGATTTTTCCTCACCCCATGACTTGTGACGGAGATACCTGCTTGACCGCTGAACAGCCCAATTTTTCTTGCCCGGAAGGAGAATTTTCCCCCTCGGTTCTCATCGTTGACGATGACCTCGACATGCTCGCCATGCTGGAGCGGGTCGTACGCAAAAAGTGCCGTTGCGCGGTAAAAACAGCGCCCTCCGCCGAAAAAGCCTTATTGCTTATGGAAGAGTGGCAACCGGACCTCGTGCTGACGGACATTAAGATGCCCGGACTGGACGGCCTGACACTCCTGCAAAAAATCAAGAGCCAATATCCGACCATGGCAGTGATCATGATGAGCGGCCACGGCACAGTGGAATCCGCCATTACCGCCTTAAAAAACGGGGCATATGATTTTATCCAGAAGCCCTTTGACAATGCGCACCTGCTCCATATCCTGCAACGCTGCCTGGAACACCTCTGCCTGCTCGAAAAAAACCGCCGCCTCCAAAGTCGCCTTGCCGACCAGGAATCCTTTCCCGGATTCATTGGCAAATCCTCGCAAATTAAAGAGGTCTACGGGCTGATCACCAGGCTTGCCGATACCGATGTCACCGTACTGATCCGGGGAGAATCCGGCACGGGCAAGGAGCTGGCCGCTCGGGCCCTGCATGGATTGAGCGCGAGAAACAAAAAACCCATGGTCACAGTGAACTGCCCTGCCCTGCCGGAACAAATCCTGGAAAGCGAGCTTTTCGGCTATGCCAAGGGCGCTTTTTCCGGAGCGACCCACGACAAAAAAGGATTGTTCCTCGAGGCCAATGGCTCAACCATCCTGCTTGACGAAATAGGCGATCTCCCCCTGTCCCTGCAGACCAAACTGCTCCGGGTTCTCCAAGAAAAAGAGATCATGCCCCTGGGTCAGACAAAAAGCCTGACAGTGGATATCCGGGTGCTGGCCTCCACCAACCAGGATCTGGAGCACAAAATACGCCAGGGACTTTTCCGAGAAGATCTTTTCTACCGGCTCAATGTGGTGACCATCACCGTGCCTCCCCTGCGGAAACGTCCGGAAGACATCCCACCCCTGGCCCAACATTTTCTTAACCGTTTTGCCAAGGAATATGACCGCAAGGGCCTTGCGTTTGCAGCAGATGCACTCCCATCCCTGGTCAAACGGCCATGGAAAGGGAATGTGCGGGAACTCCAGAATGTTATCAAGCGAGCGGTGTTGCTCGCCGACAACGAAAGTCCCATTTCCGCAAGCCAACTGACGGAGCCTGAACCCGAGACTTCCACCCCCAGACCAAGTGCCGCGGATCTGCACGGACTGCATTATAACCTCGCCAAACAGCAGGTGGTGGAGGAATTTTCCGCCGCCTATCTGGCCAACGCCCTGCAGCAAAATAGCGGCAATGTGACGGCCGCCGCCCAGGCAAGCGGCATGAACCGTCAGGCCTTTCAAAAACTCATGCGGCGCTTTGGCCTTGACGCTGACAAATTCCGGTAACCATTCCGAAGCAAGTCAGACAAACGTCTCCCAAAACATTCTCCGAGCCTACACCCTCTGCCATCTTTCCGGCAAAATCGCCGTGCCGCAAAAAAGAGGCGGCGCATATTTTTTACTGCACTTCCCGGCCCATTTCCTGGTCATTTTCCGCCCTACCGAATGCCTTAAAAAATAATAACATCCACACTAACTCAGCCAGATAACACAATCTCCTCTCCGAATCGCTGAATTGGCATTGTTATTGCTGTGCTATAATTAAAAAGAGGGCTCTGCAACCCTCCACGGCATCAACCACCGCGCATCAGGCTCGAACGTTCTTGCACATCAACCGTCCGTGCTTGTCGGGCAATGAAAACCACACAGTTAAGGAGGTGCAACGGCACAACAGGGGGAATTTATGGAAGAAGCCGTGTTTTACAACTTTTTCATTTCAGACAGGAGGTGGATGGTATGAAAGTCAAGTTCAGTATGTTGCCGTTACTCGCTCTGGTGATGATGGCCTTGCCCATCACCCCGCAGGCACAGGCCAAAGAAGAGGCCCCTGCTCCAACCATTACTCTCGACAAGACCTCGCTTTCCAACGGCGGCGAGATCACCGTCAGCGGTCAGGCCCCGGCCGGCGCCCAGGTCTATGTCGAGGTTTATTCCGCTGACAAACAGGTGCGAGCCAACCGCTTCGACAGCAAGAAAGACCCAAAAACCGGCAAGATTCCTTACATGTTTTATCTGACCCAGGAGATGCCTGCGGCCTACAAGATTTTCGTACCCAAGGAGATGGTGCCAGAGATCGATAAGGCCAAGGCCGAGGGCAAGGACTGGAAGTATTCCGAAGTGCTGAAGAAGATCGGCGCCGACGCAGCCTATAGCGCGCCGGCCAAGATCAAGATTGAACGCTATCAGGCCAGCATCATGGCCAGCATCATCGGCTCCCGCGGCGATCTGCTGGACCCCATGGACGAAAAAGAAAGCAAGCGCGAGTCGATGAAGCTGGTAAAAGGACGTTTCCGCAGTGTTGACAAGCTGCTGGCCGCCACAGTCGAAACCCAACCCGATGGCGCCTACACCGCCAAGATGAAGTTGCGTACAGGTCTGGCCCCGGGCAAGTACAACGTCACCGTCACCGCAGTCACCGAACGCATCAAGGATGGCGACAAGGAAACGGTCAAGAAGGTTAAGAGTGAGATCGCTACCTTTGACAACAACGTCTCCTTCCCCACCGTTTACCTCAAAGCAGCCGGCACGAGCATCAACCTCGTCTACCCCTTCCTCCTCTGTCTGGCCATCTCTATCTTCGGCGTGTTGATGGGCGCGGGCGGCGGCTTCATCCTCAACCCCATTCTGGTATCACTTTTCCCGGCTCTGCCCCACACCATCGTGGCTGGCACGGTCATGCCCACAGTACTCTTCTCCCAGGGTTCCGGTATCTACAACTACTCGAAAATCAAGTTCATCAACTGGAAGCTCGGCATCGGCGTCGGCTGCGCCATGCTGGTGGGTGCCTTTATCGGCCCCAAGCTCACCGAGTTGATCACTTTGGACCAGTTCAAATTCGCCTTTGGCTGGATTCTGATAGTGCTGTCCGGCCTGATGTTCTGGCAGACCACCCCTGGCTATCTTGAGAAGAACAAGAAGGAACAAGCCATCCTGAAAGAGTTCAAGAAGCGGGCGGAAGAGTGTGCCAAAAAAGGCGAGGAAGGCACCGCCGCTTGTCCCACGGACCAGAAATAACAACACTATCAGGAGGAATCCGTTATGAAAGTAGATTTTTGGGGTCATGAATTTCAAGTCAACATGTTTGTCGGCTGTCTCGGCGGCTTTCTCATTTCCATCCTGTCCTCGATGTTCGGCTTCGGCGGCGGCCCGTTCATGGTGCCGCTGATGACCGTCGCCCTAGGGCTGCCCATGTACATTGTGGTCGGCAGCTCGCTGTTGGCCATCTTCTTCAGTACGGCCATGGGTTCCATAAGACACATGCAGTTCGGCAACTTCGACCTGCTGCTCTTTCTGGCCATGTTTCCCGCAGCCCTGCTGGGCGGCTACCTCGGCCCGCAAATCGCCAAGCGGGTGAGCCCGCAGGTGGTGAAACGCGTTGCCTGCGGAGGACTGTTGCTGCTCGCTTTGAACCTGCTGGGTGTTTATTAAAAAACCATTGTCCAGATCCGGTTTCCACGGCGCAACCCTTTCTACTTGCCGTGGGAATCGGGTTTGGTTCCCATCAAAAGACAGGACTTTACAGTCGGCAACTTTTCAGGACAGGGAGAGGGTCGTTGCATGGCATACAATCTTGTCAGCCCTATGAACCCACTTAAAAACCTCAATGCGCTCGCCCTATTTCTTCCCGTGGCATTGCTTCTTGCTCCGGATCAGGCCTGGGCATTACAATCCCATGGCGAACCGGAGGGCATCTATGTGCACCAGATGGCCCATATTTTTTATGCGGCAGCTCTGGGCTATCTCTTCTGGGATGTGGGGAGGAACGCATTTCCCGGCAAGGGCTGGCGTTATCTTCAGACCTTCTGCGCCTTGATGATCCTCTGGAATGTCGTGGCCTTTTCCGGCCACTGGCTGGGATTTCACATTGATAACTCCGAGATCATGCGTTCTTCGGGATACTTTTCCTCGCAAATCATGGGGCCGATATCCGGGGTCAAACTGATCTATTTCTGTGCCACCCTGGACCACCTGCTCAGCGTCCCGGCCCTGTTTTTCCTCTTCCTGAGCCTGCGCACCCTGTATCGCTCCTCGGATAAGGCGGAAACCGAATGAACAATCTTCCCCTTGCTCCAGCCATTGTCACCGACATGGTCGGATCGGGTTTTATCATTGTTTTTTCGTTTCTTTCCCTGCGCTATGCCTGGCTGCTGACCAAGAAACAGCCGGAAAATTTCCTCTGGGGCTTTCTCTTCTACTTTTGCCTGACCCTTGGCGCCTTTGCCATCTCCCGGGCCACAGGGCATCTGCTCAAACATATCCTGCTGTTTTCCGGGAATCATGAATTATGGCAAATCTTCTCTCCGGTTTCCGGGGGCACCAACACCCTGCTCATGACCTCGCTGGCGGCAGTCACGCTCTATTACCATAAAGGCATTGAGGGATACCAGGCGATCAACCGAAAGGCCAAAAGTCTCAAAGAAGCCTACGATCAACTGGAAAACGCAGCCGACCAGCTACAGGGGATGAATCTGCACCTGGAAGAAAAGGTTGCGGAAAGAACCCTTGAGCTTTCGGCCTCAGAAAAAAAATTCCGGAATCTGTTTAACAACTCCAAGGACATGGTCTACTTCAGTGATCCAAAAAATCATCTGCTGACCATGAACAGCGCCGGTTTCAAGATGCTGGGCTATCCAAGCGAAGGTGCCCCGGCCCTGAACCTCGAGACTATCTTCAAGCATGAAAGCGATTGGGAGAGCTACTATAACACCCTGCTTTCCCAGGGCTTTATAGAAGATCTGGAGGTGGAGTTTGCCAAGGCGGACGGCTCCACCATCTCGGTTCTTCTCTCCGCCACGGCTGTGTCCGACGATAAAAACCAGTTCTGCGGCTGCGAAGGCATTGCCAAGGACCTGACCCGAATCAAGACCATGATGGCGCAACTGTCCGCCAGTGAGAAGATGGCCTCGGTGGGACAAATGGCTGCCGGGGTCGCCCATGAGATCAATACTCCTCTGGGGGTCATTCTTGGCTACTCTCAGTTGATGATGGATGATTTCCCCCCGGAAAGTGAACAGGCCCAGAACCTGGCCATCATCGAACGCCAGACCAAGGCCTGCCGAAAAATCGTGGCTGATCTGCTCAAATTTTCCCGCCAATCGGAAAGCGCCCGGGAAGATATCTCCATCAATGAAATCCTGATGGATGTGCTTGCCGTGACCCAGCACTCCTTGAACATGGATCATATCAGCGTGCATCGGGATTTTGCCCAGGATCTGCCGCCCATTGTCGGTGATACTGAAAGGTTGCGGCAGGTCTTTGTCAATCTGGTCAACAATGCCCACCATGCCATGGAAAAACAGGGATCTGGCGAGCTGACCTTGAGCACCCGCTATGATCCCGGCAGCCATGAGGTGGTGGCCACGGTGCGGGATACCGGGCATGGCATCCCGGAAAATATCCAGACCAGGATTTTTGATCCATTTTTCACCACCAAATCCGTGGGCAAAGGAACCGGCCTGGGGCTCTCGGTTTCATACGGGATCATTCAGGATCATGGTGGACGGATAGAGGTGGAAAGCCCGGTTGCAAACAGGCCATCCGGAGAAAATAGTCCGGGAGCGGCGTTTCACGTCAAGCTTCCGGTCATGCTGGTTGAGACAGCGAGTGTACGCGAATAGTCTATGTGGATGGAAGACAGATAGTCAGACAACTTATTGGAGGTAGACCATGGCTGAGATATTAGCATTGGATGATGTGCAGGATGCAACTGTGCTCATTGGCAAGATTTTAACTAAAAAAGGCCACAACGTGCACACGTTCACCGAGGAGGACGAGGCGATTGCCTATGCAAAGGCCAACAAAGTGGATCTGGCCATTCTTGACATCAAATTGAAAAAGATGAACGGCATCGAGGTGCTTGCCCTGCTCAAGACCGAGACTCCGGAGATGCGGGCCATCATGCTCACCGGCTACCCGACAGTGGGAACGGCCCGTGAGGCGATAAGCCTCGGGGCGGACGAATACTGTGTCAAGCCCATTGATCGGGAAGAGTTGGAAGAAAAGGTGGAGAAGGTCTTGAAAGCAAAGGACAAGAAAAGCAGCATCAACGTATAAAGAGAGGGCAATTACCCATGGACATCAAGGCAATAAATCTGGCCAGGGCAAGAATGTATCAATTTCTCTCGGCCATGTATCGGGACGAGCTTTCCCTGCCGCTGATACAACAGATGCAGAGCTCCAAATTTTTAGAGCATATCACGGCCTTGCAAAAGGACTGCACCATCCAGGACTTCTGTTCCGGTCTCGCCAAGATGGCTTCAGGTTTGCAAGCAGGAACTGCGGAGCAGGTCTTCAGCGAACTGCGCTACGAATACGCCGACCTTTTCTTGAACGCCGGCAACAATCCGGCCTTTCCCTACGAATCCTGCTACACCACCAGGGAACCGCTGGTCATGCAGGAACCGGTGGTCGCCATCCGCGCCGCCCTGAACAAGGCCGGAGTCCACAAAAATCCCGATTATTCTGATCTTGATGACCATATCGCGGTGGAGCTGGAATTCATGCGCTACCTGGCGGAGCGAGCGGCCTATAACGATGAGGGCCAGGAACAGCAGTTCACCTTCCTGCGCAACCACCTCATGGGCTGGACCGTGGAATTCTGCGCGGTGCTGGCCAGTGCCGCCAAGACCGAGTTCTATCGCGGCCTCTCCGAGTTGACCATGAGTTATCTCTTCAACGAGCGGATGTTCTCCTTCTCCATGCTCTCCGAACAAGCCTTCAGCCATGATTATGTTTTCATCCTGGAACAGATGGGGGCGGCGATCGCCTCCCTGGATCTGGGGGAAGAGTACATCACCATAGCCGATGGCGCCGAAGCGCCGGATAAGATGCGCAGCGTCAATTCCCATTGCTACATCTGCCTTGGCCTCTGCGGCCAGGAGGTCAGAGTCAAGGACAATATCATCACCGGTTGCAAGGGGCTGCCCGGAGACCCCAAGGGTGGCGGCCGCCTCTGCATCAAGGGGGCCAATGCCCACAACAACACCTACAGCGCCTACCGTCTGAAGACCCCGCTGATCAAGGAAAATGGCAGATTCCGCAAGGCAAGCTGGGACGAGGCCATGGAACGCACGGTGCAAGCCCTGAAAAAGGTCGATCCGGTTCAGGTCGGCTTCCATCAGGGCAATGACTTCAACATGTGGTGCCATGACGCGGTAATGGCGGCCTACGGCACTCCCAACAAGGTCAGCCATCGCCAGATGTGCGACAATCCGGCCCGGATGGCCAACGAAAAAAATTACAGCGAAAAACGGCCCTGGATTGACTACGCCAACTCCCAGTTCATCCTGCTCTTCGGCATCAACGAGCTGGCCACCTCTGCCGGACAGCGCAAGGTCACCCTGCTGAAGCAGGCGGTCAAGAACGGAGCCAAGCTGGTGGTGATTGATCCCCGCCGTTGCGAAACCGCGGGCATCGCCACGGAATGGATCGCGATCAAACCCGGCACCGACGGCGCCATGGCCATGGGCATGTGTTATGTCATGGTCAAGGAAGGGTTGTACAATAAGGAGTTTATCGAAAATTGGACCTATGGTTTTGAGGCCTTCCAGAAACGGTTGCTGGGTCAGGAGGATGGCATTGCCCGCACCCCCGAATGGGCCGCGGAAATCTGCGGAGTCTCAGCCGAGACCATCACGCGACTGGCCCATGAGTTTGCCGCCGCCGCGCCTGCTGCCGGGGCCAACTCCTGGACCGGCGTTTCCCAGGGCGCCAACACCCTGCATGCGGTTCAGGCCCTTATCGCCTTGAATGCGCTGATGGGGTGCTTCGACGCCCCCGGCGGCCCGGCGCTGATCAGCAAGTTCAAACTCGCCTCCCCTTGGGCAGACGATCAACCCAAGCCCCCGAACAACGCGGCCAAGGTCAAACTGGACAAGGGTCATCTCTGGAGCGGCTGGATCCCCGGCTATTTTGAAAAGGACGTGGACGAGGGCAAACTCAAGGCCATGATCTGCTACTTCGGCAACCCTGTCATGTCCTGCGGCAATGAACCGTCCATCAAGCGGGCCATCGAAAAGCTGGATTTCAGCTGTTCCATTGACTGCTTCATGTCCAACACCACCGAACTTTGTGACGTGGTGCTGCCGGACTGCACCTATCTTGAGCAGAGCCGGGTGGTTTCCGACTGGATGTACGAGGCATTTCTCTCCCTGGGACAGAAGGCCATCAACCCCATGTACCAATGCAGATCCATTGTCTCGATCTTCTCGGAACTGGCCAGACGGCTTGGCTTTGGCGAATACTTCCCCTGGAAAAGCGAAGAAGAGTACATGGAAAACCAGATGCGCAACCAGGCGATCACCCTGGAGGAACTGCGCAAGGTCGGCTATTACGTCACCAACGAACAGGAGTTTTACAAATACAAAACCTGGGGCTCCATGAATCCGCCGGCTGGATATGGCGCTTCCGGCAGCACCAAGACCGGGAAGTACAATTTCATGAATCCCCTGGCCGAAGAAAACGGGGTTGACGGCCTGCCGGACTACAAGGACCCTTGGGCGGATTGGCCGGAACTCCAGCCGGATGCGGAATTCCCCATGATCACCGGATATTTCCGGGTACTGGAACATGAGCATACCAGCACCTTCTGGAATGTAGCCCTGATGAAACAGTGCGGCACCAACCCGGTGTGGATCAACTATGTGGATGCCAAAAACCTGGGGATTGCCACCGGCGATGAGGTGGTGATCACCTCGCCCTGGGGCGAGATCAAGGCAAAGGCCTTTGTCACCTGGGATATCCGCCAGGGAGTGCTGGGCACCGCCGGTGGGTTTGGCCATAAATACGGGCTGGAGGGAGACCCGAAGTATCCGCAATTCAAGGGATTTAACACCAACATCCTGATGCCGCCCAACGTGGCCTGCAAATGGACGGGTACCCCGCCGTTGAAATATATCAAGACCAATATCAGGAAGGCCTAAAGGAAAGGGGGCGGGGAGCATTTTTTTCTCCTCCCTGCCCCCTTATATCGGTCACATGAAACAGATCAACGAACTGAAATATCTCAAGGTCTTTCAGAAGGTGACCAAACTGATCAGTATGGTGCTTGATCACCAGCAGGTGATGGACACCATTGTCAAGGAATTGCCCGGCCTGTTGGATATCGACGCGGCAACCATTCGGTTGCTCGACCCCTCGACCAACACCTTTGTCATGGGCGCAGCCCACGGCCTCTCTCTGGAATACCTCTCCCGCAGCCATATTGACACCGAAGAGACCATGGCCATGATCAATTTGGGGCACCCTGTGGCCAAAACCGACGTAGACCAGGACCTCCATTTTAGTGACCGGGCTCTGGTCAGTCAGGAGGGGATCAAGAGCGTGCTCACTCTGCCCATTCTGTTTCAGGGATCGGTCATCGGCATCCTTCGTCTGCTGACCCGAAGCAACAGAATCTTTACCTCGGAAGAAATCTCTTTTTCCATGGCATTAGCCGAACAAGTCGGCATTGCCATCTCCAATGGCCACATGTTCAAGGAGATGGAAAACCAGATTGATTTCATGAAAGAGGTGCAGGACATCTCAACCCTGGTCAACTCCACCCTGGACCTTGATGCGTTATTGAATACCATTGTTGAACGGCTACCCAGCAGCATAGGCTGCAAGGCCTGCACCATCCGCCTTTTGCGACCGGAGACAAATCATCTGGAACTGGTGGCCTCCCATGGCATCTCCGCGGAATATTTGCGCCGGGGACAGGTGGAAGGCGAAAGGAACATCGCCGTTGCCCTCGCCGGCGAACCGGTTTCCATTTATGATGTGAGCAGGGATGAACGGGTGTTGTACAAAAACGACATGGAAAAGGAGGGGATAAAATCCCTGCTCGCAGTTCCTATTAAGGTCAAAAGGGAGGTTATCGGCATCATCCGCATTCTCTCGAACAGCAACCGTTGTTTTACCAGCAGCGAGATCAACTTTGCGGTCACCGTCGCCGAAATAAGCGGGACCGCCATCCAGAATGCCAGAACCTATCAAAAGATAGCCTTACTTTTTAATCAGGTTGAAGAAAGTGAACGGTTTCTCGCCAACATTCTCAACTGTATTCGCCCGCAACTCCTGGTGGTGGACAAGGAACTCCATCTGGTCCTGGCCAATCGAGTTTTTCTCACGGCCATGGGAAAGGAGGAACAGGAGCTTCTTGGTGCTGACTATCATTCCCTGTGGCAGGATCAGGATTCAGGGGCTAAAGATTGTCCGGTGACACAGGTGCTGGCAACCGGCCAGGCCGCCAGCCAAGAACATCAACTGAACAAGGATGACGGCCCGCACTGGTATGAACGTACGGCCTCACCCATGCTTGATGAGAGAGGCGAGATTGAATATGTGATCGAGGTTATCCGTGACATCACCGCCAAGCGGCAGTTGGAACAGGAGCATCTGGAGCGGGTCAAGCTGCAGGGGGTCGTGGAATTGGCCGGCGCGGTGGCCCATGAGATCAATTCACCCCTCTTTGCTGCTCTGGGTACAGCTCAGTTGCTTGAGGATGAACTGGAATCCGGGGAATTGGCAAAAGACGTTCAGACCATTGTCAGAAATCTTAAGAATATTGGCGAGCTTACCAGGAAGATGACAGCCATGACTGGCTTTGAAAGCCGGGATTATGTCGGCAAAACCAAAATTGTTGAATTGCGGTAAGCTCGATGGGTCGCCGTTGCTCTGGCCTGCAATGAGAGACTCGAAGTCCCCTTTGAAAAATCAGGGTCTCGTTCACATTCCATTGGTACACGAGATCATTTGATCTCAGCCCACCGGCATTTCAGCCCTGCCAACCCCCCAAAAATACGCACAAAAAAATAGTTGCAAAAAAACTAAAATAGAGCTATTAAGCATTCAACGAAATTACTAAACGCTTGGCGCTCGCCTGTCGCCATCCGCCGCAGTTTGCCCCCTTGTATTACACAGGCAAATCTCTCCCATCCCCCTCGAGAGAAGCCGTCGGACGCAAGTCCGGCGGCTTTTTTTTGCTGCCTGCCCTGCCGTCCTCCCAGATCATTCAGCGTTTTTGGCAGCCAGCCCCTTCTGCACCTCAAAAGGCACCGGCGCGTACTCCTTGAACCGCCGCTTGAAGCTGGCCCTCCCCTGGGTAAGGGACTTGAGGGCGGTGGTGTATTTGTACTGCTCGGCCAGCGGGGTCAAGGCCCGGATCACCTGATACCTCCCCTGGGTTTCCATGCCGCTGATGATTGACCGCCGCGTCTGGAGATCACCCATCACCTCGCCCATCACCTCTTCCGGCACCATGATATCCATCTCGTAGATGGGCTCAAGGATGAGCGGGTCCGCCTGCTTGAAGGCCTCCTTGAAGGCCTGGGCCCCGGCGATCTTAAACGAGATGTCGTTGGAATCCACCGCGTGCATCTTGCCGTCAAAGACCATGACCCGCACGTCCCGCACATGGGAGCCGGTCATGGGCCCTTCCTGCATCTTCTCCATGACCCCCCGCTGGATGGAGGGCAGGTACTTGCCGTCGATAACCCCGCCCACGATGCAGTTATAAAATACCAGCTTGCCGCCCCAGGGCAGATCGATCTCCTCCTTGCCGCGGACATTGAGATCGGTAGGGTCGGGCGCTCCTTCCACATGGGGCTCGATGCGCAGGTGCACCTCGGCGAACTGGCCCGAGCCTCCGGACTGTTTCTTGTGGCGGTACATGGCGGTGGCCGGTTTCTGGATCGTCTCCCGGTAGGGGATCTTCGGCTCCACAAATTCCGTCTTGATTCCGTAGACATGCTCCAGACGCCAGCGGGCCACCTGCAGGTGCAGCTCGCCCTGGCCCCAGAGGATCAGCTGCTTCACCTCCGAGGCAAACTCGGCCTTGAGGGTCTGGTCCTCGGTCTGCATGTCCCGCAGGGCCTCGCCCAGTTTTTCGTCGTCCTTTTTCTCCTTGGCCACGATTGCCGAACGGATGCGTGGTTCGGGAAACTCGATGGGCGCCAACCCCACCCGTTTGTCCTTGCCGTGCAGAGTGTGGTTGGTGTTGGTGGTTTTCATCTTCAAGGTCGCGCCAATGTCCCCGGCAGAGAGCTTTTTCACCTGATTGCGCTCCTTGCCATCCATGATGAACAGCTGGGTCAGACGTTCGGTGTCACCGGTCGGGTAGTTGACCAGATCCTGCCCCTCGCTCACCTCGCCGGAACAGACCTTGAAAAAGGTGATCTTGCCGAGATAGGGCTCCACCAAAGTCTTGAAGACAAAAAGCACCGGGGATCCTGCCGGGTCGCAGGCAAGCTCTCCGCCGTCCAGGGTGTGCTCGGGCAGCATTTCGTGGGCCGTGGGCGCCACGTTGTCGATGAAACCCATCATCCGGCCGCTGCCCATGTTCTGCTTGGCGGACAGGCAGAATATCGGAAAAAGCGACCGGTTGCGCATGCCGATCTTGAGTCCCATGCGCATCTCGTCCTCATCGAGACTGCCCTTCTCAAAATAGAGCTCCATCAAGGCCTCATCGTTTTCCGCCGCCTTTTCCACCAACTCGTTGTGGAGCTTCTCAGCCCGCTCTTTTTCGTTTTCAGGAATGGGCATTTTCTCGGGCTTGCCGCCCTCGGGCGGAAACCGGTACATGGTCATCTTGAGCAGATCGATGATCCCGTTGAAACCCGCGCCCTGATTGACCGGATACTGCATAAGCACCGCCGCCTTGCCGAAGCGCTCCTGAATGGAAAAAACCGCTTCGTCATAACCGGCCTTGGGGTGGTCCACCTGATTGATCGCAAAGATAGTGGGTTTACCGAACCGTTCCACCGAGTTCCAGACCAGCTCGGTGCCCACCTCCACCCCGTACTGGACGTTGATCAGCATGACGCAGGTATCGGCCACCCGCAGGGCGGAGACGATCTCGCCAACAAAATCATCCAGGCCGGGGGTATCAATGATGTTGATCTTGTAATCCCGCCATTCGGTGTGCAGGGAGGTGGCGTACACGGAGTTGCCGCGTTCTTGCTCGATCTGGTGATAATCGGAGATGGTGTTCTTGTCTTCGACCGAGCCGCGTCGCTTGGTAAGCCCCGCCTCGAAAACCATGGTCTCGGCCAGGGTTGTCTTGCCGGACTTGACACTGCCCAGCAACACGATGTTCTTGATGTGCTTGTCGTCATAGACTTTCATTCGGCGCCACCTCTCTTGGTCAATATGATTACCAGCCAGCCCATCATGGGTTGGGGGGAGATTGCATCAGATTCAGGATAGCAAAAAAGAGGGGATGGCAGCAGCTTTTTTTCCTGGGGCCGGGCAATTTTTCACAGGCCTGGCGGAGGCTGGCTTTCGGCGCTATCTCATGGTATATTGCGCCCTTGCAAAAATATTTTATCCGCTGTTGTTCATGCACAAGACAAAGGAGCTTCCTGTTGCCTACCACCTTTCAGGCCATGGTCGTAACGCAAACTGCCCCCGACCAATTCCAGCGGGCCATAGTCACCAGAAATCTCAGCGACCTGCCTGCCGGCGAGGTGCTGGTCAGGGTTCGATACTCTTCGCTCAATTACAAGGATGGGCTGTCCGCCTCGGGCAACCGGGGCGTGACCCGGCGCTACCCGCACACCCCTGGCATTGATGCTGCCGGAGAGGTATTGGAAAGCTCCTCCCCCGATTTTTCCACCGGCGACCCGGTCATTGTCTCCTGCTACGATCTTGGCATGAACACCTCGGGCGGTTTTGCCCAGTATATCCGGGTTCCAGCCAAATGGGTCATGCCGCTGCCTGCCGGACTCTCCCTGCGGGAGAGCATGATCTACGGCACCGCCGGTTTTACCGCAGCCCAATCCGTGGACCGGTTGCAGCGCCACCCGGTTTTGCCGGAGCAGGGCAAAATCCTCGTCACCGGGGCCACCGGCGGCGTGGGCAGCATGGCCGTGGCCATCCTTGCCTTAAGCGGCTTTACCGTGACCGCCGCAACCGGAAAGCCGGACCAAGTTCAATTTTTACGCGATCTGGGCGCCCAGGAAATTATCCCGCGGGAAGACAGCATCGACCGCAGCAATCGGATGCTCCTCAAGGAAAAATGGGGTGGGGTGATCGATACGGTGGGGGGCGAAATGCTGGCCACCGCCATCAAATCCACCCGTTATGGCGGCGCAATCACCTGTTGCGGCAACACTGCCTCCCCGGATCTGCCCCTGAACGTCTACCCCTTTATCTTGCGAGGAGTGAGCCTCATCGGCATTGACAGCGCCGAATGCCCCATGGCGGTGCGGATCCCCATCTGGCAGAAAATCGCCACCACTTGGCGTCTACCGACCCTGGAACGGGTTGCCACGGAAATTTCGCTCAAAGAGCTTGACCAGCAGATCGAAAGTATTCTACAAGGAAAGCAGAGGGGCCGAGTTATCCTGAATCTTGATGCCTGACCCTCGCTTTTTCCCTGCCCTCCGAAAGGATACTGTCATGCGGCTGCACACGATTATCCTGCTCGCCCTTGGTCTCTGCCTGACCTCGGGCTGTTCGGGCCTGCTTCCTGTGGCCAAGACCACGGACGAATCCCGATGGGAGAGCTTTGACCAAATCAAGGCATCCTTTGACCAAATAATCCCTTTTGCAACCACCAAAACCGATCTGGAAAAGCTTGGCTTTGACCCTTACCAAACCCCCAATATCCAGATTCTCAACTATCTGGCCATCATCCAAAAATTCATGCCCAACACCAACATCACCTTGGCCGATCTTCCCCCAGGTCTTCAGGGCTGCGTGGAGGCCAAGGATTCCTGTGTCGCCTATGAATTGAAGATCCAGAACCTCAAGAGTCAACGGCAGGGGAATGTCTTCCTTGACCTCCTGCGCTTCAAGCGCCAGGCCCACCAGACCGGCTGGCACTTTTCCGCCTTCATTGCCCTGGTGGACGATCTGGTGGTATACAAGCTCTGGGACGGCAAACCCCGCATTGAAGGGGAAGTGTACAAAAAAAACCCCCTCGGCCCTCTTCAGGAACCTGCAGACATTGCCACGGACGCTGCGGTGATCGGCACCTTTTAGCAGCATGCCCTTTCCTGGTATTTCAGTACGCCTCGCGCTTGTCCAGCTTGATGATCAAGGACAGGGCATTCTCGGAATCGGGGTTTTGCCGGAGGACATGATAGAGATGACTGCGGGCGGCCTTGTAATCTTTCAGGTCGACAAGCAGCACCGCATAGTTGTAGTTGAGTGATTCGTCGTCAGGCCTAATCTCCAAAGCGCGGCGATAGTATTTCTTGGCCCGCTCATATTCCTTGCGCCGTCTACAGATAATGCCCATCTGGTTTAAGAGAACGATGTCCTCCACATCGTCGCTCATGTTTCGCTGCATGATTGCCTCGGCCTCTTTGTCCATGCCGAAATCCAGACAGGCCTCTATATATTTCTGGGGCAGCGTTGCCTGCTTTCTGGAGAGCCTCAGCGCCCTGGTCAGGGATGCTTTTGCTTCAGACTTGTTGCCCACGGCCTTGAACTGCAAGGCAAGGTCCATATGTCGATCCGGGGTGTTGGGGGATATCTCGATCGCTCTCTTGAGCACGTCCAAGGCATTGGCATAATCGCCCTTGTGCTGATAGATTCTGGCAAGCCCATCCAGAGACCTGACATAAAGATCGTTGCTGCAGTCCTTGCAGCGTTTGTAATTTTCCTCGGCTTCCTCCATTTTGCCGACTTTTTCCAGTGCCTGCGCAAGATTGAAATACGTAGCTGACTGCCCTGGCTGCAGGTCTCTTGCCTCTTGCAATGATTCGATGGCGATCTCGTGCTGTCCCTCGCGCAGATGTTTTTTCCCCTTGAACAGGGCGCGGTGATACGGATCGGGATCGTAGGCCTTTTTGATCGCCGAGTAGATTTTTTGCCGGACAACCGCCTCGGTGACCGGCTTGACCAGATAGGCGTCGATGTGCTCCTCGGTCACGGACATGATCCGGTCCATGTCATCGACGCAGGTTATCATGATGAACGGCAAGTGCCAGTATTCTTCCGAATTCCTGATCCGCTGGAGCAATTGCAGTCCATCTTCCTCCGGCATCAGCATATCCGAGAGAACGATGTCTATCTTGGCTTCATTGGCTTGGATTTTTTCCCACGCCTCTTTGCCGTTTCTTGCCGTGATGACGTTCTGATAGCCAATATTGGTCAACATATTGACGAGCATGGTGAGCGTGGAGAGGTTGTCTTCGACAACCAGACAGGTATAATTCTTGTAGTTCACAGCAAGTCCTTCAAAAAAGCAGCACCCCGACAGCAAGAGACCTGCGGATATTGCGGATCATCAGTGTAATTCCCTAAGCGTCCTGCCCCGCCTCGCGTTTATCCAGCTTTTCCAGAAGGTCTGCCGCCTTCTCAAAACTAGGGTTTTGCCGGAGAACGCGTTCAAGATAGTTGCGGGCCGTCCGGTAGTCTTTCAGATCGACAAGCAGCACCGCATAGTTGTAGTTGAGCGATTCGTCTGCAGGGGCAATCTTCAAGGCGCGTTCATAATATCCCTTGGCCCGCTCAAACTCCTTACGCCGTCTACAGACAATGCCCATCTGGTTTAAAAGAACAATCTCCGCCGTGCCGCGATTCATGTTCCGCTTCATCGTCGTCTCGGCCTCAGTGTCCATGCCGCAGTCCAGGCAGGCCTCCACATATTTATGGGGGAGATTCGCCTCTTTTTTCGAAAGCTTCAACGCCGTGCCCAAGGAGGCTCGTGCTTCCTCAGTGTTTCCCGCGGCATTGAGCTGCACGGCAAGATCCACATGGCGGTCCGGGGTGCTGGGCGAGATATCGATCGCTTTTTTGAGCACAGCCATGGCGTTGGCATAATCGCCGTTGTGCTGATAGACCCGGGCAAGCCCGTCCAAAGACTTGACATAGAGATCGTTGCTCGTGTCCTGACAGCGTCTGTAATTTTCCTCGGCTTCATCCATTTTGCCGACTTTTTCTTGCGTCTCTGCAAGATAAAAATAGGTGGCGGCTTGTGATGGATCCAAATTTCTGGCCTCTGCCAAGGATTGGAGAGCGAGTTCGAGTCGCCCTTCACGCAGAAATTTTCTGCCCATGTACAGGGCGCGGTGATACGGATCAGGGTCGTATGCCTTTTTAAGAGCCGAGTAAATCTTCGGCTTGAGGGCCGCCTCGGTGACCGGCTTGACCAGATAGCCGTCGATGTGCTGCTCGGTCACCGACATGATTCTGTCCAGATCATCGACGCAGGTGACCATGACGAACGGCAAATGCCAGTATTCTTCCGAATTCCTGATATGCTGGAGCAGTTGCATCCCATCCTCCTCAGGCATCAGCATATCCGAAATAACGAGATCAATTTCTGTGTCCGGGGACTGGATCATTTCCCAGGCTTCCTTGCCGTTCCTGGCCCTGAGGACGTTCTGATAGCCGATATCGGCCAGCATGTTCTCGACCATTTTCAGCATGACAAGATTGTCTTCGACAACCAAAAAGGTGTAATTCCCCTGGATCAAGCTATGCCCTCCTGATGGCGTCCGTCGATAGGGGCAGCCCTAGTTTCCCAAGACAGAGAATTTATTCTTACCAGAATACGGGTAACAGTCAAGAATTCCAAAAAAAATCTTGCGATCGACTTGATCCTGTTGTATTTAAGAATTATTATCAACTCAGGAGGAAGGCCATGTCGCAACTCAACAACCACAGCCTGCGGATAACCAAACAGCGCCAGATCATTCTCGATGAACTGTGCAGCGTGACCTCGCACCCAACCGCTGACCTACTCTACCAGATGGTGCGCAAGCGGTTGCCAAAAATCAGCCTGGGCACGGTCTACCGCAATCTTGAGATCATGTCCGAATGCGGGATCATCCAAAAACTGGATATCGGCGGCACCCAAAAGCGTTTCGACGGGGCACCCCATGTCCATTACCATGTGCGTTGCAGTCAGTGCGGCCGGGTGGACGACCTCGATCTTCCCCCGGATTTTAACGTGGAAAAGGCTGCGGGCAAGCTGACCTCTTTTAAGATTCTCCGGCATCGTCTGGAATTCACCGGCATCTGCCCGCAGTGCAAGTCCTAATTCTCTTCCTGCCTATTTTTTCCCACACGGCCCGGCGAGAAACATGTACAATACAATAAAAATCCAACCACTTTTTCGAGACAATTATCGCATTTCACGCAGGAGGTTCTCCACATGGGTTCTTTGAAAGGCTCCCGAACAGAAAAAAATATTCTCACCGCCTTTGCCGGCGAATCCCAGGCCCGCAACCGATATACCTATTTTGCCTCCCAGGCCAAAAAGGATGGCTTTGTCCAGATCTCCGACATCTTCACCGAAACGGCCAACCAGGAAAAAGAGCACGCCAAACGCCTGTTCAAGATGCTGGAGGGCGGCGAGATACAGATAACCGCCAGTTTCCCTGCCGGGGTTGTCGGCACCACCCTGGAAAACCTTGGCGAGGCCGCAGCTGGCGAGAACTACGAGCAAACCACCATGTATCCTGAATTTGCCAAGATTGCCCGAGAAGAGGGCTTCCCTGACATAGCCGGGGTATTCATGGCCATTGGAGTGGCGGAGAAGCAGCACGAAAAACGGTATCGGGCTCTCATGGCCAATATCGAAAAGGGCCGTGTTTTCAAAAAAGATGCCACAGTAACCTGGCGTTGCCGCAACTGCGGCTATCTCCACGAGGGCACTGAGGCGCCGGAGAAATGTCTGGCCTGCGCCCATCCCCGTGATCATTTCGAACTCAATGGCGAAAACTGGTAACCAAGGAGGAACCACTATGACTGAAAAACTGCAAGTGTACAAATGTGATGTGTGCGGCAATATGGTGGAGGTTTTGCACACCGGCGTGGGCGAACTCGTCTGCTGCGGCCAGCCCATGACCCTGCAAACCGAAAACACCGTCGATGCCGCAAAGGAAAAGCATGTGCCGGTGATCGAAAAAGTGGCGGGCGGCTATAAGGTCAAGGTCGGGGCGGCTCCCCACCCCATGGAGGAAAAGCATTACATCGAATGGATCGAGCTCATCGTCGGGGACAAGGCGTACCGCCAGTTCCTCAAGCCCGGCGATGCCCCGGAAGCTTTTTTCGCCGTGGACGCGACCCAGGTCAGCGCCCGCGAATACTGTAATATCCACGGACTCTGGAAGGCCTGATATGCTAAGCAAAACCATGGAAAAGGCTCTCAATGAGCAGATAAACGCGGAATTCTATTCCTCTTACATGTACCTCTCCATGTCCACCTATTTTGACTCCATCGGTCTGCCCGGCGCGGCCCAATGGATGCGGGCCCAGACCCAGGAGGAATGGTTCCATGGCATGAAGCTCTTTCGCTTTGTCAATGAACGGGGCGGTCGCGTGGCGCTCAAGGCCATCAAGCAGCCACCCGTCGAATGGAAATCAACCCTGCATGTGTTTCAGGATGTGCTCAGCCACGAAGAGAAGGTGACAGGGTTGATCAACAATCTGGTCAATCTGGCCGTGGAAGAGAAGGACCATGCCACCAACATCTTCCTGCAATGGTTTATCTCGGAACAGGTCGAGGAGGAGGCCAATGTCGGCGCGGTGCTCGACAAGCTCAAGCTCATCGGCAAGGATCCCACCGCCCTGTTCACCCTGGACGCGACCCTGGGCCAGCGGGTATTCACCCCGCCTCCGGCACAGGGGAAGTAGCGACTCTCCGGTAAAAACAGAAGCTGGTTACAAAAAATCAAACCCCTCCTTGCCGAAAACGGCCGGCAGGGGTTTTACGCATGAGGACGACATGGCTGCGATAGAAATTAAAAAGGACATCTACTGGGTTGGCGCCGTGGACTGGAACATCCGCGACTTTCACGGCTATTCGACGGAAAAAGGTACGAGCTACAATGCTTATCTGGTCAAGGACGAGAAGATCGCCCTGTTCGACACCGTAAAAAAAGAGGTGAAGGGCGACCTTGTCCATCATCTCTATCAGGTGCTGGGAGACCCGAGCAAGATCGACTATATCATCGTCAACCATGTGGAAATGGACCACTCCGGTTCCCTGCCGGAACTGATTGACCTGATCAAACCGGAAAAAATCTTCTGCTCACCCATGGGCAAAAAGGCCCTGCTCGAGCATTTCCACCGGGAAGACTGGCCCTACGAAGTCGTGGCCACCGGGGACTCCATCAGCCTTGGCAAGAGGACGGTGCAGTTTCTTGAAACCAAGATGCTGCACTGGCCGGACAGCATGTTTTCCTATATCCCGGAGGACAAGCTGCTCATTTCCAGCGATGCATTCGGCCATCACTGGGCCACCTCGGAACGCTTCGACGACGAGGTGGACCCCCATGAACTCATGGTGCATGCGGGTAAATATTATGCCAACATCCTGATGATCTTTTCGCCCATCGTCCAGAAACTGCTTGCCCAGGTCAAGGAGATGGGGTTGCAAATCGAGATGATCGCCCCGGACCATGGCGTGATCTGGCGCACCTCGCCACAGGCCATCATTGAAGCCTACGGCCGCTGGAGCCGGGGCGAAACAAAGAACAAAGCGGTGATCATCTACGACACCATGTGGCACAGCACCGAGAAGATGGCCAAGGCCGTGATGAACAGCCTGCTCAAGGCAGGGATCACCAATGTGAAGATGCTGCATGCCCGCAAGAACCACCGCAGCGACATCATCACCGAGGTGCTCGATGCCAGAGCGGTCATCCTCGGCTCGCCAACCCTGAACAACAACATCATGCCGGCCATGGCCGACATCATCACCTACATGAAGGGGCTCCGCCCGAAAGACAAAATCGGCGCGGCCTTCGGCTCCTTTGGCTGGAGCGGCGAGGCAGTGAAACATCTCACCGGACACATGACGGACATGGGGTTTGAAATCGTGGGCGAGGGCGTCAAGATCAAAAATGTCCCGACCCATGAGTCGCTGGAGCATTGCTCGGAACTGGGCACCGCCGTGGCAGCGGCCATGCAGAAGTAGGGACGACCTATGGCGGTGAGCCAGAGAGGCATCAAGCACGAAATCCTGACGCTGTTGAACCAGGCAGAGCTTGATGCCGTCCTCGCCGCCATGGCCTTATACCCGCCGGAAAAACTGCTCAACCCTTTGTTTTCCGCGATCTGTAGCGCTTCTGAAAAAACGAAATGGAATGCTGTTTCCGCCATGGGCGCGACAGTGGCCCGCCTAGCGGACCAGGAGATGGAGGCGGCCCGCATTGTCATGCGCCGCTTCATGTGGAGCCTCAATGACGAATCCGGCGGCATAGGCTGGGGCACACCGGAGGCCATGGCGGAATGCCTGGCCTGCCACGAAGGGTTGGCCCAGGAATATACCAAGATCCTGGTCTCCTTCATGCGGGAGGACGGGTTTTATCTCGAACTCCCGGCCCTCCAACGGGGCCTCATGTGGGGAATAGGCCGACTGGCCCAAGTCCGACCGGAGCTGCTCCGCACCTGGCAAGCATCCCGTTACCTCCTGCCCTACCTCGACTCGGAAGACCCCATAGTACGGGCCCTGGCTGCCCGCGCTCTGGGGCAGTTCCAAATTGTTGAAGCGGCAGAAAAAATCAAACGATACTCCAACGACACCACGGAATTTTCCCTGTATGCCGAGCACCGCCTGACCACCGTCACCACCGGTCAGCTTGTCCGAGAGGCCCTTGCCGCTCTCGCGCCTGTTCTTGGATAACCCCATCTGTTGCCTTGCCATCCGCCCCCCAATGCTTACCATCTCATTGCTTTCCACGTCGTGGCATGTTATAATTATTGGTTGCGATCATCTTCTTGATTTCCCGTATTTTTTCACGCCATGTGCGTGGTTTTTTTAATAAAAAAGGTCTCCCGTGGGACAAGACACCAGTTTAGCCAGAACTCAAAAACTCTCTGAGATTTTCGTCAAGATGAACCTGAGCGAACTTCCAGCCATCTCGGGGCACGTCAATGAAGTCCTGAAGATAACCCTCAATAAACGCGCTTCGGTAAACTGCGTTGCCGCCGTCATCCTGAAAGATTATTCACTCACCAACAAGATTCTTCAGGTTGCCAATTCGGCCTATTATCTTCGGGGCGCACATATTTCCACCATTGAACGGGCCGTGTCTACCCTGGGTCTTGATGTTGTCCGGGAACTTGCCGTTTCCATCAGTCTCATCGAAGAATTTCTCAAATCCGGCGGCGAGAAGGAAGGCCTGAGCAAACAAATGGCGATCTCGCTGCTCAGCGCCAACCTCAGCAAGCTTTTGGTCCAAAAATACAAAATTCCCGTCTCCCCGGAAGAGGCCTACATCTGTACACTTTTGCACGATCTGGGCCGCATCATCATGACTATTTATTTCCCGGACGTATATCGGCGCATTGAGGCAGGAACAACACGCGGCAGCTCCGAAGACGCCATGTGCCGTCTGATGTTCAAGCAACTCACCTTCAGCGAGATCGGCCAGGAAATTGCCCGTTTCTGGAATTTTTCCGACACCATTATCGCCTGCATGGACACCAATCCTCCTGAGGTGGAATCCTCGGTTGACGATCTGCATATCCTGCAAAATCTTGCTGTTTTTTCCAACCTGTTCATCCGGGACCTTTGCGACAAAAAACCGCCCCACATCATGGCCAGACGGTTTAAAAACCTCTTCCCCGTCAAGATGCTCCCTGTCCTTGAAATGTGTATTTCCCTGGCCGACACGGTGGGCAACGTCTCGGGGGTTATCCGCTACGGCCTCACCAAGCTCAAGTACCGAAGCAAATGTATCGACATCGCAAACAAATACCAGAAGAAACCCCCGCCACCTGAGCCAACACCGCTTTAAAAAAACATCCCAACCATTCCTTCCCATTTCACAAAACAACGCACATTTTTTCTTGACAACCAGAGCGTTGATTCGATATAAGACTAAATATATCTTATATATCTTACTTGATATTGGACCGCACCATGAGACTTACCCGCGCCGGAGAATATGGAATACGTTGCGTTCTGCACCTTGCCAGACACGGCAAAGGCACGTTGGTCAGCAGAAAGGAAATCGCCGTGCGCACCGATGTGCCGCCGCACTTTTTGGCAAAGATTGCCCAGCAACTGGCCAGGGCCGGGATCATCGAAATCCTCCAAGGAGCGACCGGCGGCTACCGCCTATTGACCGACCCGTCGAAGATCACCCTGCTGGCGGTCATTGAGGCGATCATCGGCGAAATATCCCTCAACGATTGCGTGGGTCGGCCCGAATCCTGCCACAACAGTGCGCTCTGTACCGTGCACCGGGTCTGGAACAAAGCCAACCAGCAGCTCCGGGCAACCCTGCAAGAGGCGAACTTTGCCACCCTGGCCGCCGAAGATGCCTGCTGTCTGACACCTTTTCCCGAGGCTGACGGTCATAACCAGCCCAGCGGGAAAAAATAATTTGACGGAGCAAATGTCCTCCATATACAACAGAGTAACAGGATTCTTTTATCCCATGAGGGGAGGGCGAGCATGACCGCACTGCCAAAACAGCTGTATCTCTTTTATCGAGACGGCTTCCGCTCCATGGTGGTGGGACGAACCCTGTGGCAGATCATCGCCATAAAACTGTTCATCCTGTTTGCGGTTCTCAAGCTGTTTTTCTTTCCCAATTATCTTGAACACAATTTCAACACCGAGCGCGACCGGGCCGGACATGTTCTGGAAAACCTTACCAGAACACCCTCAGCCCGTTGAGACATACAGTTCTGAATTCGTTATTTTTCACCGCATTCTTAATCATGGCAGGAACTTGTTCTTGCCGCCAGCACACACAAGGAGGGGTATTGTGGGAGAACACATTCTAACCACGGTGGACTGGGCCAGGGCGCAATTCGCCCTGACCGCGATGTATCACTGGATTTTTGTGCCGTTGACCCTGGGACTGTCCTTTCTCGTCGCCTTTTTTGAATCCATCTACGTCAAGACAGGCAACGAGGAGTGGAAAAAACTCACCCGATTCTGGATGACCCTCTTTGGCATCAACTTTGCCATCGGAGTCGCCACCGGCATCATTCTCGAATTCCAGTTCGGCACCAACTGGTCCAACTACTCCTGGATGGTAGGGGACATCTTCGGCGCCCCCCTGGCCATCGAGGGCATCTTTGCCTTTTTTCTCGAGGCCACCTTCTTTGCTGTGATGTTCTTTGGCTGGCACCGTGTTTCCAAGGGCTTCCACCTTTTTTCCACTTGGATGGTGGCCGTTGGCTCCAATCTCTCGGCGGTCTGGATTCTCGTGGCCAACGGCTGGATGCAGTTTCCCACCGGCATGGCCTTCAATCCCGACAAAGCCCGCTTTGAAATGCAGAACTTCTGGGAGGTCGCCCTGTCCCCGGTGGCGGTCCACAAGTTCACCCACGCCACCAGCTCCGCCTTTCTGCTCGCCTCGCTCTTTGTCGTGGGCATTTCGGCCCTCTTTCTCTTGCAGGAACGGCACCAGAAAATGGCCAAGCGCAGCATGGTGGTGGCTGCGGTCTTCGGCTTCATCGCCTCTGTCTTTGTCGGCTTCACCGGCGACGAAGCCGCCTTCAGCGTGGCCCAGCGGCAGCCCATGAAACTGGCGGCAATGGAAGGGTTGTACGTTGGCCAGGAAAAGGCCCCCATTGTTGCCATGGGCATCATCAACTCCAGCAAGAAACCGGGCGATGATCTGCCCGCTTTCTATGCAGAGAAGAAAATCCCCGGACTGCTCTCGCTCCTGGCCAACCGCGACCCCAACAGCTTTGTCCCCGGCATAAACGATCTGGCCTTCGGCAATGCCGAGCGCAATATTATCGGGGCTGAACAGCGCATGGTCACGGGCAAGATCGCTCTGGCCGAACTGGCCCACTACAAGTACGCCAAGGAAACAGGGGATGCGGCACAAGCTGCTGCCGCCCTGGCCCTCTTTGAACAGCACAAGGGAGATCTGGGCTACGGCTATCTGAACAACCCGACCGAGGCCGTGCCGCCGGTGCCCACCACCTTCTACAGCTTTCATATCATGGTGGTGCTGGGCACCCTGTTCCCGCTGATCTTTTTGCTGGTTCTCTACTTCGCCTTCAAGGGCACCCTGGAATACCAGCGCTGGCTGAACCTAGCCTGCTTCTTTTCCATCTTTTTGGGCTATGTGGCGCAACAGGCCGGATGGGTGGTGGCCGAGGTGGGTCGACAGCCCTGGGCCATCCAGGGACTGTTGCCGGTGGGCGTGGCCAGCACCAACATTGCCGCAAGCAACGTGCAGACCACCTTCTGCATGTTTCTGGCCCTGTTCACGGCACTGCTGCTGGCGGAAATTCGCATTATGATAAAGCAAATCAAGATCGGACCGGAGGCATAAACCAATGATAGGAAACCTGGATTACGCAATTCTACAGCAACTCTGGTGGCTGATCGCCTCCGTGGTCGGGTCGCTCTTTCTCTTTCTGACCTTTGTTCAGGGCGGACAGACTCTGATCTTTACCCTGGCAAACACCGAAGAGGAGAAATCCCTGATCATCAACACCATGGGCCGCAAGTGGGAACTCACCTTCACCACCCTGGTCCTTTTCGGCGGCGCCCTGTTCGCAGCCTTCCCGCTCTTTTACGCCACCAGCTTCGGCGGGGCCTACTGGGTATGGATGCTCATCCTCTTCACCTTTATCATCCAGGCGGTGAGCTACGAGTACCGCAAAAAACCCGACAACGTGCTCGGGGCACGGACCTATGAAATCTTCATGTCCATCAATGGCAGCATCGGGCTTCTCCTGATCGGCGCAGCGGTGGGCACCTTTTTCACCGGCTCCCGTTTCAGTCTGAACCTGTACAACTCCGTAACCTGGCAGACCCCGTACCACGGCTTGGAAGCGGCGCTCAACCCGTTCAATCTGGCCTTCGGCCTCTTTCTGGTCTTCCTGGCCAGAACCTTGGGAGCCATGTACATCGTCAACCATGTTGACCATGAACCCCTGGTTAAAAAGGCCCGCAAAGCGACCTGGATCAACATGCTCTGGGCCCTGCCATTTTTGCTCACCATTCTCATCAGCCTGGTGACCATGGACGGCTTTGCGGTGAACCCAACCACGGGCGAGATTTTCATGGAAAAGGGGAAATACCTCAACAATCTGCTCGGGATGCCCGTAGTGCTGTCCCTGTTGCTGGGGGGGCTTGGCTCGGTGATCTATGGCGTGGCAGCCACCGGTTTTCTTGGCAAGAACAGCGGCATCTGGTTTGGCGGCATCGGCACCGTGCTGGTGGGGTTGGCCATCTTTTCCCTGGCCGGCTACCACAACACCGCCTTTTATCCGTCGGTGAGCGACCCGCAATCGAGCCTCACCATCTATAACGCCTCAAGCAGCAAGTACACCCTCACGGTCATGAGCTATGTGGCTCTGGCTGTGCCCGTTGTCCTGGCCTATGTCGCCTATGTCTGGAAACTGCTGGATGCAAAAAAACTTACCCTGGCTGAGCTTACGGGCGAAGACGTCAAGGAAATGTACTAACCGGAAAAAGAAGGAGTAAACCCATGAATACAATTTTGCTCGTTAGCTGGCTGCTGGTGCTGGTTGTTTCGTACCAGGGCGCCATCGTCGTGCTCAAGAAAACCGATCTGCTGTAACCAACACGCTCCTTGGGAGTGCAGACCGGCGCAGGGAATATCCTGCGCCGGTTTTTTTATACAAAGCAACCCCCGCAGCCTCTTCCAACCCATCCCCTCTTCCTTGAAAAATGAATTGGCTCTCAAGCAATACAGTGGTATTGCTCCTCCCTTTTTCCGACAAGGGCGAAAAACTGTTTGCCGAACATCACCGGTTCACCTGAATCTCGGTCAGAAATTTACAGCCCTCTCTTCATCAGATGAGCAAAAACAATTCAGCCCTATCCTGGAAAAAATAATAGATCCAATCTGAAGATAGTGCGATACTGGAAAATGCTTACCCAACAGTTCCTTTTCAGAGAGAGTGATTTACCAGTCTTCCCTTATCCAGTTCTACTGAAGGCGCGAAGTTCCTCCAGCATGGCGGCATGGATCAGCCCATTGCTCGCCACCACCTCCGGAACATAGGGGGTGTACCCCTTGCCAGTGTAGATAGTCAGTCTGCCTCCGGCCTCGCTCACCAGCAACATACCCGCCGCCGTATCCCAAGGCTTGAGATTGATCTCCCAGAAGCCGTCGGTCCTGCCGCAGGCAAGATAGGCAAGGTCGAGCGCCGCTGCCCCGGCCCGCCGAACGCCCTGGCATCGCGTCACCAGCCGGGTGAGAGCCGCCATCACCCCTGCGACTTCCTGCTCGATGGCATAGGGAAATCCCGTGGCCAAAAGAGAGTCCTGCAATGTTCCCACCCCGGAGACCTGTATGGGCCGTCCATTGAGCCAGGCCCCGCTCCCCAGGCAGGCGCAAAACAGCTCGTCCTGCATGGGCGCGTAAACCACGCCGACCTTGCTGGCCGTGCCCTCGGCATAGGCGATGGACACGGCAAAAAACGGGAACCCATGGGCAAAGTTTGTGGTGCCGTCCAGGGGGTCGATGACCCAAACCGGACCCTGGGGCAGGTTTTCATAGGAGGCGTATGATTCTTCCGCCAAAAAGCCGATGTCGCCACCTGCCTCCCGCAGCATGGCAAGCACGGTCTGTTCCGAGGCCACATCCGCCTCGGTGACCAAGTCAATGGCCCCTTTATGGGTAACTTGGTGGGGTTTATCGTACAAGCCTCGCAAGACGCTGCCCGCGGCAAGGGCAGCCATTGCCGCCGTCCGCAGAAGCTCCCCCAGGGCGGGATTCTTGCAACCCGCGACACACCGGGCAATTCTTTCATCCTCATCTTTGCTTGGAATACCAGCCATTTTTCTCCTCGAAATCAGTATGGTTACAGCAATCCCCTTTGCAGGATCAGCCGACTTGCGATACAGTACAAAAAAATCAGCGAGCCCCAATGCGTCTGGCTTATAAATCCCGTTTTTTTCTCCGAGGCAACAGATTTCTTCCGTGTATTCTCCTGCAAACAAATGGCCCACCTTCCTCATTGTGGCCATCGGCGTTTTCATGTCCACCCTGGACAGCAGCATGGTGAATATCGCCCTGCCCTTCATCATGAAGGACTTCCACAGCTCGCTCAATGACACCCAGTGGGTGGTGATGGTGTATCTCCTCACCATTACGGCCACCCTGCTCTTCTGGGGCCATCTTTCCGACCGGCTGGGGAGGGGAAAGATATACACCGCAGGCCTGTTGATTTTCGGCCTGGGCTCCCTGGCCTGCGCCTATGCCCCGACCCTACCCTTTCTTGTTGTCGCCAGATTCTGCCAGGCCCTGGGCGCCGCAATGATGATGGCCGCAGGCCCCGCGATCATCAAGGAAACCTTCCCGCGCGAACAGCTGGGCCGCAGCCTGGGGTTGATCGGCATGGCGGTTTCCCTCGGGCTGATGAGCGGCCCGAGCCTGGGGGGTTTTTTGCTCGAACTCGCCTCCTGGCGTGTCCTTTTCTTTATCACGGTTCCGCTGGGCTTGCTCTTCGCCTTCCTCGCCATTCGGATCTTGCCCGGACCGACGCAGCATCATACCGGACCGTTGGACTGGCTGGGGAGCCTCACCTGGGCGACAGCCCTTGTCCTGCTTTGCCTGACCCTGACCCACGCCTCCTCGTCCAGCTGGTCCGCCAGCCGGTTGCTTCTCACCGGCAGTGCCGGTGCAGGCGCCCTGGGCTGTTTTATCGCCATCGAAGCCCGGTTGCCCCATCCGCTTCTGGCAATGAAGCTTTTTCGCAACCGGCATTTCACCCTGGCCATAGTCAGCGCCGTGCTTTCCTTTATGGTCCTCTTTGGTGTGATCCTGCTCATCCCCTTTCATCTTGACCGAGTTCTCAATCTGCCGCCTTCAAAAATAGGCTTGGTCATGCTGGCCGTTCCCTCCTCGATTCTGGTGGTCTCACCCTTGGCTGGCTGGCTTTCCGATTATGTCGGCACACGGCTTATCAGCACACTGGGGTTGAGCGTCTCCACCCTGGGGGTGTTCCTGCTCGCCACGATTCAGACCTCAACTCCGCCGCTGATTATTGCCGGACAGTTGATGCTGGTGGGATTGGGCCAAGCCCTGTTTCTTTCGCCAAACAGCGCCTCAGTCTTGAGCCACGTGGAGGCCAGCAAAGCAGGCGCGGCCGCAGCCCTGCTGGCCACAGCCAGAAATCTGGGCATGCTCCTAGGCATCGCCCAGGGTGCCCTGATCTTCTCCCTGTATTTTCGGGGACTTACCAACGGCCTTGATTTGCGGGATTTCACGCCGGAACACACAGCTTCCTTCCTGACCGCCCTGCACGGAGCCTTCTTCGGGGCGGCCCTTACCGGTCTGCTCGGCATAGCCGCCTCTTGGCTCCGGGGCAATTCGAACCATCTCTCGGAAGAATAGCGCCTGGCTGTCAGGCCTCCAGATCAACAATCCTGACGCTCTCCATTTGCGCCGCAGTCTCAATGGTGCTCTTCAACGATTCCAGCATGCTGGTCTTGGCAACCCGGCAGGAAAAATGGACCACCCCGTAGCCGAGTTTGCCCAACAGCTCCTCAAGCTCACCAAGCTGCGGGGCAAGATGCTCCCGCACCGCCTCACTGCCCACGACGCATTCCCCTTGCAGGGTCTGGCCCTTGACCCGAAGTTGAATCTGCACCTCCCCCAACCGACTCATCTCCAGAAAAAAAGAAAGGGTATAGCCACGTTCCTCGCCTGTTGCCGCCTGATCCTCGCCGGGGTTCATGGTGAAAAGCCACTGCCCCACCCCTGCACCCAAGGCAAAAACGCAGGGGAACAAGAGCAACTGCCCCTGCTGGGCCGAGACGGGCAGACCATTGAGTTCGCCCTGTAATTCCAGAAGCAGGCCGAGTTTGTGCATGGTGGAGGCATTCGCTTTGCCAAGAACCCCACCCCGATCCTCGGCCAGCAAGGCGACCAATTCGTGGAGTTTTTGCGACCCCGGCCCAGCCTGACCCGTGCCGTTATTTTCTGCCGCGACCCCGCTGCCCAACATGCCCAGCAACCGGATGATCCGGCCTGGATCGGCATCCGCCCCCATGGCACCATTGGCAAAATTCTGGAGCACCCCGGCCTGGTCTGCCAAACTTTTTTCCGCGTCCGCAAAAAAGGCGAGCCCTTGCAAAGCCCGCAACCCCTTGCCCATGGCGGCAGGGTCGGCATAATACTGGCGGAGAAATTCCTGGACCGCCCCTTTTTTGTCGGCCACCCGCAACCACAGAGGCTCCGTCTGCTGCACCTCAAGCCATAGGGCGCTGCCCGGCTTAAGCGCCACCTCGCTGCGTGCCTCAACAATCTGCCCGCCGATATCAAGAAGGATTTTGCCGTCCGGGGTAAAGCCCGTCACCTCCCCCCTGACCAGTTGCCCCTGCCCGAAGAGCAACGACGCCGGCAGGCCCGGCTTGTCTCCGCCCTCGCTCCGGCCTGAAACTGGCAACTGTATCCCCTTGAGAAAAAGGGGGGTCTCTCCGATTTTCATGTTGTCCTCGCCTGTTGTCTGGCGACATAAATATATGTAAAACAGGCGTGGGAATTACTGGAAGGGCAGAACAACCCGGACTTCCAGGCCGCCACCCGGATGGGGCTTGAGAGAAAAACTGCCGCCATGGGCGCTGACAATCCGATCAACCAGGGTCAACCCCATGCCGGTCCCGTAGGTTTTCGTGGTAAAAAACGGGTCCTTGGCCTGAGCCAGATAGGATTCAGGAATGCCAGGTCCGGTGTCGATCACCGAGACAATGGCCTGCCCCTCGGCAACAGCCACGACAATGGTCAACTTGCCCCCATAGGCCATGGCCTCCACCGCATTCTTGAACAGATGGAGAAACACCTGGCGGAGTTGATGCATGTCCCCTTGGATAACCGGCTCCGGGGCAGGGCATTCCATCTCCCAGGTCACGCCATGTTTCGCCATGCTCGACTGGAGCAGGAGTGCGGTTTTCCTGATCACCTCGCACAGGGCGAGTTCCTCCTTGTGGATTTCACCCTGACCTACAAAAGCAAAAAGATCCTCCAGGGTGGCTTCCACCCGCTCGGTTTCATGGATAATGACATTCAGGTATTTTGCCCATTCAGGATCGACATTTTTCTTACTCAGGATGCGGGAAACCCCGCCGATGGAGGTGATGGGGTTTCGGATGATGTGGACCAATTGGGCCGCCATGTGGCCCAGGGCGGAGTAACGCTCCGCCTCGACCAACAGATCCTTGCTCCGGTCAAGCTCCTGATTCACCGCTTCAAGTTCGGCAATCTTGCGTTGCCGCTCATTGTGCAGAAGACTCTGCTCAATGGCGAGACTGGCCTGGCTGGCAAAAAGCTCCAGGGCGCCGATGTGGGCATCCTGAATATCCCTCCGGGTCACATAATTGTCGGCGATGATCACCCCGAAAGGGCGGCCCGGCGAGTACAGCGGCACCACGACAAAAGAATCCTCATCAAGAATATTGATAAGATCCCTGGGTGCGGCAAGGGCAGGAACATTCTCATCTTCCTCTCCCCGACGCTCATGAATGGTGGCCCCATTGTTCCGCCTGCTGTTATTCCCGTTGCGCCGCTCAAGGGGCACAGGCACCCAGCTGTTTTCCGGCGAAACCCGGAAGCTCCTCCGGCCCAGCACGGAGCTGATCAGGATATTCTCCGTGTCCTGGGCCGAAACCACCAACCCCCTGGCAATAGCGTTGACCGTGGCGTCCTGGGTCTTGCTGGTTTCCTTAAGATTGTCAACGATCTCTAAAAAGTTAAGATCCCGCTTTTCAATCTCCCCCCAAACCCGCCCGGCCTCCGCCCGGGAACTCGGACCAATGGCCATCTTCCCCCGCAAAAACCGGCGGTCCTCGTCGAACATAACCAAAAAGGCGCGATTAAAACCCAGCCCTTCCTTGGAGGTGATCCCCACCAAAACCGCCCGCAGAATCTGATCCAGCTCTCCGGTGCTCAGATACACGGTGTTCATCTTCACCGACAACTGATGCAGCAGCTGGATCCTGAAGTGCGCCTCTTCCAGCTCTTCCTGATATTTGCGGTTTTCGAAAATCAGCCGCCGCTTTTCCAAGGCCTTGCGCGCCACATGGAATATTTCTTCAAGCTGCACCGGTTTGGATAGGTAGTCCGTGGCACCCTTGCGCATGCAGTCGAGAGCCACCCGCAGGTCAACAACGCCGGTGAGCATGACCACGGCGGAATCAGGGTACTGATCCACGATCCGGGGCAAAAGCGAAAGGCCATCGGTATCCGGAAGACCGATGTCAAGAAGGACTAGGGCCACATTGCGGGAACCCATCACCTGCATGAGGTCTGCCGCCGAAGCGCATTCCGCCACAGGCAGGCCGTGCTCTTCAAAATAAATCCTGAGCGGCTCGCGAATTGCCGCGTCATCATCGACAATGGCGACAATCTCGCCGTTTTGCAGCAGTTGCCCCAAAGATATGGAAACATGCTGGTGCAGCCCGGAAACCGCCTCGACCATAGAAACACCCTGTGGACACAAAAAAAGATGGGTACCCTCGTACATGAAGCCTACCACAATGCTAGGACGACAGGCAAAGCGCTGTCAAGGGAAATAACCGCGGCCCTTACCGGGCTGCGGAACGCAGGACAAAAAAAATCGCATCCCCTGAAATATTCAGGGGATGCGATTTGTGTTAATCTATGCCGACCAGCGGCATGATGGTTTTTTGTTTACATCTCAATCATCAGCTTGCCGGTATCCTCGTTCCAGCTGACAATGAGGTACCACAGGCACATGGAAAGGGCGATCACCGCCAGGGTGCCGCCGTATCCCAAGAAGGTATCCGGCATGTAAATCCACTGGCCGAGGACGCCGCTTTTCTCAGCAGTGCCTTCCCAGCCGAAATCCTTGAACTTAGGGGTCAGAATAGCATTGGATACCCCGAAGGTGACAACGGTCAGCCACAGCTTGACCTGGCCTTCGCCCACCCGCCAGAGGCTGCCGGAACCGCAGCCGCCCGCAAGCATGGCACCCAGCCCGAAGATAAGGCCGCCGAACACCCCGCCAAAACCGAAGGTTCCGCGCACATAATGCACCGGCTCACGCAGACCGGTGGCCTTGACCACCGCGATGCCGACAGCAAGCAACAGGATGCTGACCATGACGCCCTTGGCCAGGGTGTAATCGCCGGTCATGTGCGGCTCACGGAAGGCCTGCACCATGCACCAACGGCCACGCTGCATGGTATAGCCGATCGCAGCGGCAATGAGCAGCAAGCCGCTCAACCCGCCTGCGATACCCAGGGCAGCGCCCTCTTCCAGATTCGTGTAATCCGCCACATGAATAACCTTGTCTCCATAGGCATACGCACCCCACACCAGGCCAACCAGGCCCAGGATGCCGAGAATCCGACGCATGGGCACCGGAACCTCGATGGTCTTGGCACCGCCCGATCCCCAGGAGATATGCTCCATTTCCCAGTAGATGTATTTGAGGCCAAGAAGCACGCCCAGCACCAAACCCAGCCACATGGCAAAGCCGTTGGCAGCCAGATTGCCAATGGCGTTGTACATACCGCCCACGTTACAGCCGCCGGCAAAGGCGGAACCAATGCCCATGAGCACCCCGGCCACCAACCCCTTGACCATCTCCAGAACCGGCGGGATGCGGATGTCGAAGTTGTCACCCAGGTTGGCGGAGACAAAGGCCCCGGCCACGAAACCGATGCCGATCACCGAACCGGTGTCGAGCAGGGCGCTCTTGGGGGCCGCTGCTTCCCACAAACCCAGCTTGTCCCAAAAGCCGAGACCGTAGATGATCCACTCACCCCAGTTGCGGATGGCGCCAACCGCGCCCCAGGGCCTTGCCCAAACAAGAATCAAAACACTCAAAAAAGCCACGATGATCCCGGACGTGATGGAATTCCACTCATCCTTGCACAACTTTTTGTACAGCCCTGTGACCTTGCTCCCCATAACGCTTTCTTCGCCCATCCCAGACCTCCTCTTTCCATTTTTCCCAGAATAATTACAAAAAGATAAGCCAGACAACAAAAAAAAACAGGAAATTCCCGTTACAATTTCCTAATACTTATGATTGTGTACCGATACCCCCTTTACCCACGCTATAAAATTTTGTCAAGTTTGGCAAACCCTTTTCCAGACATCAAGCGCCATAATCCCCTTGGATTCCGACAGGGTCATATCCCCTAATCCTCCTGATAAATGGTCTCTTTTCCCCTCTTGTCACCCATGAGCCGCCATTCATAAATTCCCTTGACATGCCCCATGAATGTTGGTAGAGACCCAATGTTGCATGAAAGAGCCTTGGCTGTTTTTTTGTGTGAAAAATCCTCCCCCCAATGCGCCAAGGGATGTGCGTTACAGCGCAGCTTGAATCTGCTGCCGCTTATTTTTTACTTTGCAGAAATTACCCCTATACCCTTTTAAGGAGGAAACCATGAGCGACGATGTCAAAGTAGCCCCGGATGGTATCACCCCGACCCGCACCCTGGACGCAAAAGGTCTGAGCTGCCCCATGCCCCTGCTGCGCACCAAGAAAGAAATGGACAAGATCAACGCCGGCGAGATTCTGGAGATCCTCGGCACCGATCCCGGCTCCCGCAACGATTTGCCCGGTTGGTGCACCCGTTCCGGCCATATTTACCTGGGTGAAAAGGAAGATTCCGGCTTCATCCGCTTCTACCTCCAGAAAAAATAGGCTTTTTACTCCACACGAAGCGGCGCAGGCAAAGTCCTGCGCCTTTAATTTTGCATCAGGAGACAGGAAATGGCTAAAAGTTTAGGTATTTTTGTTACCTCTCCCCAGCACATGCGCCATGTCATGGGGATCACCAAGGCCGCCAAGGCCAAGGGTTCCAAGGTAAAGGTTTTCTTCAGCTGGTTCGGTGTTCATCTGACCAAGTGCAAGGAGTTCCCGGAACTCTGCGAACTGGCCGACGACGTGTCCATCTGCGTGGACAGCTACAAAAACGCAGGCTATGATCCCGCCGATATTCCCAAAGGACTTGAGGCCAAGAAGATGGCCACCCAGTCCCAGCATGGCGAAATCATCGAAGACTACGAATGCTACCTGACCTTATAAGGAGAGAACCATGTCCAAGAAAGTAGGTTTTCTGTTGGTAAACAAGGAGTACACCCTGGACGGCATCCGCTCCACCCTGGGGTTGGCCGTCGAGAACATGTACTCGTATGCCTATGTCATGAACAATGAACTTGCCGACCTGAGCGACTACCACAAGGAGAACATCGAGTGGGTTCGCGACATGGAAGGCGAGGTCTACAGCACTGTGGACGCCAATGTCGAGAACCACGGCATGGTCAAGATCACCCTCGAGGAGATCGGCAAGCAGCTGCGCGACCTGGAAATTATTATCCCCTACGGCATTCTGCGCTCCGACAAGAGCTAAGAAATTACCCAATCAACAACAAGGAGTGTTCCGATGAAACTCTTGAATGTATACCGTTCTGCGCCCAGTGACGACACCAAGAAGCTGGTGGAGATCGTCTCCGAAGGGCGTGAAGTTGAGTCCTTTGATCTCAATGTTGAGAACCCCGATTACAGCGCATTGCTGGATAAAGTTTTCGCCGTCGACCAGACCATCTGCTGGTGGTAAGCAAGACTTTTTCAACCGATACGAACTAAAAAAAATCCCCGGCCATCTTGGCTGGGGATTTTTTTTGCACAAAAAATCTGATTTTTCTGTGCATTTTAGCCATGAATATCGTATGATTTTTCAGGCTTGTTGCCGATGAGGACTGTAACCTCCTGAAATTTTCGGCAAGAGAAGGACCAAGAGCGTGTCTGCGAATTAACAAGAGATGGAGTTCGCACTATGATCTGGAAATCACGACTCTCCGTTGTGGGGTCATCAACCCCGCCTGTTTTTCTCTTCGTGTTGCTCGTCCTTTCTTTCGCCTTCCTGCAAAGCGGATGCGCCACAAGCCCTTCTTCACAAACCGCCCAACTCCCCCAAGCGGACAGCCCCTGCGGCCCGCAGAACGATGAAGATATTGACCCAGGCCTGCCAGTCACCGCTCCCCTCAAAGATCCGAAAATAGTCATTAAAAAAGCCACGAAAAAGCTTTTCCTCTATTCCGAAGAAAAGCTGCTCCGCACCTACCCGATCAAGCTTGGCTTCAATCCGGTTGGCGACAAGATCCGCCAGGGAGACAAGCGCACCCCTGAAGGCAGTTATTATATCTGCATGAAAAACCCACGCAGCAAATACCACCTTTCCCTGGGCTTGAGCTATCCGAGCATTGAGGACGCCGAGCGGGGCCTTGAACAGAAGCTCATCACCAAGAGCGACCACGACCGGATCATTGAGAGAATCTCCAAAAAATCCATCCCCCCCTGGGACACCCCTCTGGGCGGCGAGATCTTCATCCATGGCGGAGGCGAAACTTGGGACTGGACCTATGGTTGCGTAGCCCTGTGCAACAAGGACATTGAGGAATTATTCAAGGTCGTCGCCCTTGGCACCCAGGTTGTCATCCAGCAATAGCCCGAATCACTCCCCCATCGCCACCGGAGTTTCATGCACCCAGACCCAGGTTCCCGGGTCCGCCTGGGTCGCTTCCTGCCAATTCCCTTTTCTGGCTTTCGGACTGGTCCATTCAAACAGCCAAAGTGCATCCTTCGGCGCCAGATTCACGCAACCGTGGGAATTGGGCAATCCGAAAAAGTCGTGCCAGTAGGAGGCGTGCAGCCCATATGATTTATAAAAATACATGTGCCATGGCACATCCTCCACAAAATAGCGGTCCGAATCATCTTCACCGCCGCTCATTTTGCCGATCCTGACCTTGGCCCAAATCCGAAACAGCCCCTTGATCGTTGGAAAACGCTCATCCCCGGAAGAAATCAGGGTGGCAAAAATCAACTGGTCTCCCTCGTAGGCGGACAGAGTCTGCTCGCTGAGATTCACCTCGATCCAGCGTTCCGACTCCCCAACTCCCTCCGGACGATTGCTGGGGATCACCATGGCGAGACGACCATAGGGAACCCAGACGCCGGTGCCGATCCTGCACCACTTGCGGTGATCTGCTTCCCGTATCTCATGGACAATGACCAAGGATCTCGCAGGCACCACGGCCGGATCCTCCTCCTCAACCGGAGGCACCCCGGGGCCGGGCGAAACCCGGGTATGGAAGATCATCCAGGCAAATTTCTTGTCAAACCCCTTCGGCACCATGACCCCTTGAAAGCCCGAAGGCTTGGCCAGCCGGAGCTTGTCCGCCCGCATGTATTCCCGCTCGTTGATCTTGTACCAGCCCTGCCCCTCGACCATGACCGGTCGAGGCTCACTGAGACTGACCCACATAAAGCCCTTTCTCGTAACCCGGACGGGGGAAATACCGGCGGCCTCGTCCTGGGGCTGGGCATAGACAGGAACAGCATCCTCGCGAATCTGGGCATAGGTCAGGGGCAAAACATCGGTTGTCATATCCGGAAACGGACAGACAAACTGTTTTTCCGTAAGGTCCGCCACCCCGCCTTCAGCCCGACACACTCCAGGCTGGAAGCCAGCGACACACCCCATGAACAGACAGAGAAAAACGGCTCTCCGCACGATCAGCCCCTAAGCTTTGATATGTTCATCCGCAAGCATCCGGTCAAGAAAACCAAGGAGGAACTGGCGCTGGGCCGGGGTGGAATAGCTGATGCACGAGCAATGCAGGTTGCTCTGGCTGCGGACCAGAAATTCGGCGATCAACCGGCTCCGCCCCAACTCGATCCCGAAAAAAAACGGGCCGCATTGCTCGTGTCCCTGCTGGGCTTCGGCCAGCAGATCATCGGGAAGCGGCAACCAGAACATCCCCTCCATGGGGCCTATTTTCAAGGTCCGCTTGAGATATGAATCCAGATTATCCTGTTCCTCTTTGCTCAACTCATCAACAACAAACTGACGCATAGCATTTCCTTTGTCGGATTCCGGGGGATTTCATAATGTTACGTTGTTGGTCCACATGCCTTTTCATACCCAAAAGCACACTGTGACAATACCAGAATCGCCGCCAACTGTCATCAGGGATGACTGATCTGCCCTTGGCCTGCCGCCCTGCTTTACATTTGACAGAACTCGGAGCGGACAGTATTCTGCGACAGGTCATTACCTTCAAAATAAGGAGAAGCGGATGAGCAGCCCCTGTCTTTTCTGCAGGATCATCAACGGTGAAATCCCTGCCAATAAACTGTACGAAGATGATGAGGTCTTCGCCTTCTGGGACATCTCCCCCCAGGCGCCCAAGCACTTTCTGGTCATTCCCAAAAAACATCTCAGCGGCCCGGGTGCGGTTTCCAGCGAAGACGAAGTGCTCATCGGCAAGGTCGTCCGTATCGGCGCACAACTCGCCAGGGAAAACGGCGTGGAGCAATGCCGCCTGGTCATGAACAACGGGGCGGAAGCGGGCCAGACCGTCTTCCATCTGCACCTCCACGTTCTCGGTGGCCGGACCATGTCCTGGCCGCCGGGCTGAACCAAAACCCCACGGCAATCACAGACCATGCCCCCAGTTATCGCATTCATCGGCAAACCCGACTCCGGCAAGACCACGTTGCTTGAAAAACTCATCCCGGAACTGCACCACCGCGGCTACCGCATCGGCACCATCAAGCACCATGTCCACACCTTTGAGATGGACAAACCGGGCAAGGACACCTGGCGCCACAAGCAAGCCGGAGCCTCCACCGTGGCTCTTTCATCCCCCACCGGGCTGGGCATTATCCGCGATGTAGACGAAGATCTGACCATTGAAGAACTGGTGGGCCGCTATTACGGCGATATAGACCTGGTGATCACCGAAGGCTACAAGCGGCTGGGTCTTCCCAAGATCGAGGTCTTTCGCACGGCCTTGCATGGTGAGCCCTTGCCGGATCGCGATGACACCTGGGTCGCCATGGTCAGCGACTCCGTTGGCCCCGAAGGTCTCCCCTGCTTTGGGCTGGACGATGTGGTCGGACTGGCCGATTTCCTGGAAAATCGCTTCATCAAGCCCTTTCCCAAACAAAAAACCAGCCTGCTGGTGAACGGCCAACCGGTTTACCTGAACAGCTTCGTGGAAAGCTTTCTCCGCCAGGCCATCACCGGCATGACCTGCTCCCTCAAGGGATGCCAGGACCCCCAGGAGATTATCATCACCATCCGCCAGGCTCCTTCGCAATGATTTCCCAGGTTGCCGGGGTGATTCTCGCGGGCGGCAAAAGCTCGCGCTTCGGGAGCAACAAAGCCCTGGCCATCCATCAGGGCGATGTGCTGATCCAGGGCGTCGCCCGCAGGCTTGCCGGACTGTTTCCCGAAACCCTGCTCATCACCAATACGCCCGAAGAGTATACCTTTCTTGGCTGGCCCATGGCGAACGATCAGTACCATAATTGCGGCCCCCTGGCCGGAATCCACGCCGCCCTGCGCACCATTTCCCAGCCCCGCGCCTTTGTCTGCGGCTGCGACATGCCGCTGGTCAACCCGGACCTGATCCGTTTCCTCTGCGAACTGGACGGCGACCATGATGTAGTGCTGCCCTGGCTACCCGAAGGGCCGGAGCCGCTGTACGCAGTCTACAGCAAAAAAATCCTGCCGGTCATCGCGGAACATCTCGCCAAAAACCAATGCAAGATCGGCACGTTGTACGAGAAGCTCCGCATCCGCAAGGTCACTGCCGAAGAGATTTTACAGATCCTCCCGGACTTCACCACCTTCCAAAATATCAACCACCAGCATGACCTTGCCCGTCTTGCCACCATGGGGCCGTAGCCATGCCGATCCTCTCGCTTACGGAAGCGCAACGGCTGATTCTCGACCATTGCCCCGTCTTGGCTACGGAGGCTGTCCCCTTGCCGGAGGCCGGGAACCGCATCGCCGCCCAAGCCATCAAGGCTGCCCGCGCAGTGCCGGACTTTGCCCGCTCCGCCATGGACGGCTATGCCGTCAACAGCCGCGATCTGACCGGCGAAGCGGACCCGATACCCTTAACGGTGACAGGGGAGATTGCCGCAGGCGCCACCGACCTGCCAAGGCTTGCCAGAAAAAGCGCCATCGCGATCATGACCGGCGGCGCCCTGCCGCCAAGGGCGAATCAGGTTGTCCCTTTTGAGCATTGCCAAAGAAACGGGGAACTGGTGCTGGTGAGCAGCCCCCCCCGACCCGGCGCCTTCATCCGCGCCAGGGGCACGGACCTCGCCGCCAGGCAAACCATTGTCCGGGCCGGGACCAAGATCGAACCCCAGCACCTGCCGCTTCTCGCCGAAAGCGGCCTGGCCCAGGTTTCCGTTGTTGGACGCCCGGAACTGGCCATCATCTGCACGGGCAGCGAATTGCTCAACACGCTTGACACCCCGGAAACCGGCCAGATCGTCGGCGGCAACCGGTTCCTGCTCGCCTCTCTCATCCGGAGCTCCGGGGCGGCTTCCCGCGATCTTGGCCTGGTGGCCGATGACTGCGACCGAATTGTCGCCCTGCTGAAAGATGCCCTGCACGGTCCGTCCCAGGGCGTGATCACCACCGGCGGCATGGGCCCGGGCAACTACGATCTCCTGCCCCAGGCCTTTGCCAAACTCAGGATTCGCCCTGTGTACACGGCGTTGGCGGTCCGCCCTGGCCGCTCAACCATGTTCGGCCTTTACCAGGACAAACCGATCTTCGCCCTGCCCGGCCCGCCGCCTGCGGTTTTCCTGCTGTTTCACGAACTTGTCCTGCCGGCCCTGCGCAGGATGCAGGGGCAACACCGCCCCTTGCCCCCCCTCGTGCGCGCCACCCTCACCACCTCTATCCTGCTGAAAAAAACCGGACTGCTCAACCTGAAAGGCGCGGTGGTCCGCTTGAACGGCAAGACCCTCTCCGCTCGGCCCACCGGCAAAAACGAGACGGCCAACGCCATCATCCATCTGCCCTCAAACCGCAAGCATCTGCTGGCCGGAGAAGATGTCTCCCTGCGCCTCTGCACCCCGGACTTTCTTTGAAATTGGGCCACTCCCGCCCTCTTGATTTCTGCCCTGCGCCATGATACAACCCGCTTTGGCAGAAATTATAGACACCATGCAGACCAAAGAGGTTATCCATGCTTGAATTGCGTTTTATCAGGGAGAATCTGGATCTCGTCAAAGAAAAACTCGCCTTCCGGGGAATCACCGATTCCCGCATTGACGATTTTGCCACCATCGACCTAAAGCGCCGCGCCCTGCTCTCCGAGGTGGAATCGCTGCGCAACAAACGCAAGACCGCTTCCCAGGAAATCGGCGAGCTGAAAAAGGCGGGGGTCGATGCCGAAGAACCCATGGCTGAGATGCGTCAGGTGGGGGAGCGGATCAAGGAAATCGAAACCGAGCTTGTCACCCTGGAGGAAGATCTCCAAAGCATCGTCCTGACCCTGCCCAACCTCTGCGACGATTCCGTGCCCCGCGGCACGAGCGACGCCGACAACCTGGAAATCAAGCGCTGGGGCACGGTGCCGCAATTCGGGTTTACGGCCAAAGCCCACCATGAACTGGGCGAAGCCGCCGGGACAATCGATTTTGAGCGGGCGGCCAAGCTTTCCGGGGCCCGCTTTGCCGTGCTCAAGGGATTTGCCTCCCGCCTGGAACGCGCCTTGATCAACTTCATGCTCGATCTCCACACCCAAAGGCACGGCTACACCGAGATCCTCCCTCCGTTTCTGGTCAATTCCCAGACCATGACCGCCACCGGCCAGCTGCCGAAATTTGCGGCAGATCTCTTTGGCATCAAGGATTGGGATCTCTGGCTGATTCCCACCGCCGAGGTGCCGGTGACCAACCTGCACCGGGATGAAACCCTGGCCGAGCACGAACTCCCCATCAAGTACACGGCCTACACCCCTTGCTTCCGTTCCGAGGCAGGCTCCTATGGCCGCGACACCAAGGGGCTGATCCGCCAGCACCAGTTCGACAAGGTGGAGCTGGTAAAGTTCACCACCCCGGAAACCTCCAGCGCTGAACTGGAAAGCCTGCTGGCGGACGCGGAAGAGGTGCTGCAACTCCTGGAGCTGCCCTACCGGGTGGTGCAACTCTGTAGCGGGGATCTTGGCTTTTCCGCCAACAAGACCTACGACATCGAGGTGTGGATGCCCGCCCAGAACACCTACCGGGAGATCTCCTCATGCAGTAATTTCGGGGAGTTTCAGGCCCGGCGCGGCGGGATCAGGTATCGGCCAAAAGGCCAGAACAAAAGCGGGCTGGTCCATACCTTGAACGGGAGCGGCTTAGCGGTGGGACGGACCCTGGCCGCCATCTTTGAAAACTATCAGCAGGGTGATGGCACCATCGCCATTCCCAAGGTGCTTGCGCCCTATTTTGAAAATAGATTTTGATGGGAAAGTGCGAGCGGCTTACCCTCCGTCGCCTTGAAGGACTTCACTTCAAGACATACCGGTTCTTGCCGCTCTGCTTGGCCTCGTACATGTTCTGGTCGGCCCGCTCCAGCAGGCTTTGCCCGCTTTCGCCCGCAAGGTATTGGGTTACGCCAATGCTTATGGTTTTCCGCACTGTTTCCTGGGGGGTCGGTTGAAAAATCTCCCCGGCAAACCGAGCCCTGATCCGCTCCGCCACCACAGTCGCCTGCTCGCCGCTGGTCACCGGCAGGATGATGGTGAACTCCTCCCCGCCGTAGCGACAGGGGACGTCATTGACCCGAAGCGATTCGGCGATCACCTGACCCAGCCGGGCCAGAACCCGATCGCCATCCGCATGCCCGTATGTGTCATTATGATGCTTGAAGTTGTCGATATCCAGCAACAACAGGGAGAGCGGATGGCCATGCCGATTGGCCCGCTCGACCTCGAGTTGTAGGTGGGTGTTGAAATAGCGTTTGTTAAAAAGCCGGGTCAACTCATCAACGAGACTGAGTTCCTTGTAACGGCGTTCGCTTTCGGCCAAGGACTTTTCAGCCTTAACCCGTTCGGTGATATCGGTGATATGTTCGACAATCCCGATGAGATCTCCGCCAGGCCCTTTGAAAGGGGTGGAAATCGTACTGTAATAGACAGGCGTTCCCTCCGGGCCTTCCTTTTCTATCTCGCTTTCAACGCGCTTCTCCCCTTTCTTGAGCCGCTGCAAAGGGCAGCCCTCGGTGCTGCACAGGCAGGAATGAAAAATCTCGTAGCACTTCTGGGCACGCAGATTTTCCCGTTTCACCCCGGCCATTTTGAGAAATGAATCGTTGCAGCGCAGGATATTGCAGTGCTTGTCCACCAGGACAATGCCCCCGGCAACGGTTTTGAAGATCTGGTTGATCTCGATGTAGGCCTGCTCCGCCTCCATGGCCATGGTATTGGCCCGGCTCAGAGCCTCCTCCAACTGGAGATTGTTGTCTTCCAGATCTTCCTTGATTTTTGCCAGGACCAGATCAGCCCCTTCCCGTTGCAGACAATCCCGCACATGCTGAGAAGCAGCGGACAGCCAGATGTTGAGCACCTTCCTTTCAACGGGCTTAGCCATGAAATAATCGACCCCGGCAGCAATGGCCGTGGCAATATCCTCCGGGCTGTCTTTCCCGGAAATCATCAAGAGGGTGAGGTATTGCCCCCGTTCGGAGACGCGGAATGTCCGGATGAGTTCCAGCCCATCCATGTCTGGCAGCATCCAGTCCATGAGAACAAGATGTGGGAAATCTGCGGCAAAGGCCGCCATGGCTGAGGCAGCGGTGGTGCAGACAACAACGGTGTAACCTTGGCTTTCCACAATCTTTTGTAAAAGATCGCAAACGGCCTGGTCATCCTCGACGATCAGGGCGGTGAGCCCTGCATTTCCCGACGCACATTCTGTCAAGATAGCCACTCCGCTGGATTTTCCCGGCACTGTCTCGCCGGGGTTGTCGCAACTTTTTACAAAGTATAGCAAACCTGTCCGATTTGTTTCAAAAAATATGCAGCCATACTCATTTCTGGGCCAAGGCCAGCTCAATCAAACGGTCGAGCAGGGCCGAAAAGGGCAAGCCATGGGCAGCGGCGGCCTGGGGCAACAGGCTGGTCGGGGTCATGCCTGGGATGGTGTTGGTCTCAAGCACATAGATGAAATCATCGGCAACAATCATGTCTGTCCGGCTATACCCTCTGAGATGCAAGGCCCGATGCGCGGTCAGCGCGATTGCCTGAGCCTTGGCGGTTACCTCGGGCTCCAACTCCGCCGGGCACACCTCCCGGGAAGCACCCACCTGGTATTTGGCCTGATAGTCAAAAAAAGCATACTCCTCGCCGGGGATAATCTCGACCAAGGGCAGGGCGGTGAGTTCCTTGTTGCCCAGCACCCCGCCGGTGATCTCCCGCCCTTGCACATACTGCTCGACCATGACCTCGCTGTCAAAGGTAAACGCCTTGGCCAGACCCTGGACCAGCTCCTCTTCATTCCGGGCCAGGCTCATCCCAAGACTTGAGCCCTGACGAATGGGCTTGATGACCACCGGCAAGGAAATCCGCGAAAGCAACCGGCCCGGATTTTTTTGATCTTCCGGCTGCGCCATCTCCCAGGCCGCCACGGTGAGCCCGGCCTGCTGGTAGAGGATCTTGGCCAGATTTTTGTCCATGGCCAAGGCGGAGCCCAGAACTCCGGCCCCCTGATAAGGTATGCCCAGCAGATCGAGAAAACCCTGCATGGTGCCATCCTCCCCAAAGAGACCATGGAGCAGGATAAAGGCCATATCAATCTCTGGGGCATCCGCAGCCAACTGAGCCAGATCCGTGGCCGGGTCATAGCGGTGAACCTCATATTTTTCCCGGTCGAGCGCCTGTTCCACCCCTTTGGCTCCGGCCAACGAGACCTCACGCTCCCCGGATTTACCTCCGGCGATAAGGGCCAGTCTAATCTTCTTTTCCATAGCTTTTTTCCGAATAGTTGCGTACTGATTTGTAAGGAATCCTGCTGCCAACGCGGGCAACAGCGAAGTGTCTGCCAAGTACGTATCCTTATAATAACTTCCCTGTTTATTTTATAGGGATTTTTACTCCTACCACACGGAAAAACCACCAAATGAACCAGGACACCATCCAGAGACTGCGGGAAATTGTCGGACAGGACCAGGTGACCACGGTTCCGGAAGAGCTGGCCTGCTACTCCTACGACGGAACCGGCCAGGAATATCCTCCCGCTGCCGTGGTCTTCCCCGGCTCCACCGCAGAAATTTGCCGCATCATGGAGCTGGCCTCAACCACCCCGTTTCCCGTGGTCCCACGGGGAGCTGGCACCGGCATGACCGGCGGCGCCCTGCCGGTGGCGGGCGGCCTGGTCATGGTCATGAGCCGCTTGAACCGGATCCTGGAAATCGACCGGGACAATCAGATCGGAGTGGTCGAGCCAGGGGTCATCACCGGAGATCTGCGCGCAGAGGCAGGGCGGCATGGCCTCTATTACCCGCCGGACCCAGCCAGCCTGAAATTCTGCACCATGGGCGGCAATGTCGCCGAATGCGCCGGTGGGCCAAGCGCGGTGAAGTATGGGGTAACCCGCGACTATGTCCTTGGCCTGGAAGCGGTGCTGCCCGATGGCCGCCTCATCCACACCGGGGTCAGGACCGCCAAAGGGGTGGTGGGCTACGATCTCACCCGGCTGCTGGTGGGCTCCGAAGGAACCCTGGCCATCATCACCAAGATCACGGTAAAGCTCCTCCCCGCCCCGGAGGCCCGCTCCACCCTGCTGGTCCTCTGCCGTGGCATGGCCGAGGCGACTGGTCTGGTGGCAAGGATTCTCGCCCACCATACCCCCTGCACCCTGGAATACATGGACCAGACCGCCCTCTCCATTGTCCGGGACAAACTGCCGTTCCCCTTCCCGGAAGAGGGTGGGGCCCTTCTCCTGATCGAGCTTGACGGCCAGAAGGATGCTGTGCCCCTTGCCACCGGCCAGTTGACGGAGTTTTTGCAGACCCAGCCTGGAATCATTATGAGCCGCACCGCCGAAAGCGAAGCTGAGGCCGAGCAGCTCTGGGCAGCACGACGCGTCATCTCCCCTGCGGCCTTCAGCCTCAAGCCCCACAAGATGAGCGAAGATGTGGTGGTTCCCCGCAGCCGGTTGCCGCACTTGGTCTCCTGCACAGAAAAATTAAGCCGGGAGCTCGGGGTCGTCATCTTCACCTTCGGCCACGCCGGAGATGGCAACATCCACGTCAATATCATGCTCGATAGGAGTATTCCGCAGGAGGTGCAGCAGGCCAATGCCGCCAAACAACTTCTTTTTGAAGAGGTTCTGCGGTTGGGCGGCACCCTGTCCGGCGAACATGGCATCGGCCTCACTAAGGCTGCCTATCTGCCCATGGAGATTGACCAACCGACCAGGGCGCTCATGCAAGAGATCAAAAAACTCTTTGACCCGCTCAACATTCTCAATCCGGGCAAGATCTTTCCGCCCCAGACCAAGCCGGAAAAAAATATTTGACAATCAGCGCAATGATCGGCTATATAAACGGTTTCTTTTTAAAAATCTGCGCCACTTCAGCTTCTTGTGAAACAGGCGTTGGCTAAAAATTCTGAAACGTGACGTTGCAACCCGCATACTGGAGAGATCATGATCGAAATAGAAGTGAGAGGGGATATCGAACAGGCGATTCGGCTGCTCAAGAAAAAGATGCAGCTTGATGGGATGAAAAAGGAGCTCAAACGCCGCGAGTACTACGAGAAACCCAGCGCCAAACGCCGCCGCAAGCAAGCAGAGTCCAAACGGAAAATCCGTAAGCTCATGATGCGCACCGAGCGCGACTAACTTGCCGCTCTTCCTCGTTGGCTCATTGAACAAATGAACAACAAAAGAGGAAAACCTGCTGATAACTGCCCACGCTCCGACCGGGACCGGCCTCAACCGCTGTCTTCTTCCCCCGACGGAGCGTCTTTTTTTTCCGAGCCTTTCCTCGACCAGTTCCTTCAGTATCTCACCCTGGAACGCCGCCTGGCGGGCAACACCATCCTGGCCTACCAGGCTGATCTCGCCTCCTTTCTTGATTTTCTCAGACCAAAACGCCTCACCAGCCTGGCCCAGATTGAAGCCAAGCACCTCCGCGCCTATCTCGACCATTGTCATGGCCAGGGCATCTCCAACCGAAGCAATGCCCGCCGAATCTCCTCGTTGCGCGCTTTCTTCAAGTTTCTCCTGGCGGAAAAAACCATCGACACCGATCCCAGCGCCATCCTTGATCTGCCCAAGCCTGGCCGCCCGCTCCCCAAGGTGCTCACTATCCCCGAAGTGAACCGGCTCCTTGCCCCTCCGGCCAATGACAATTCCCTGGCCCTGCGTAACAATGCCATGCTCCACCTGCTTTACGCCACGGGCATGCGGGTCTCGGAGTTGGTCAATCTGCCCCTGGCCGGGGTCAATCTCATGGGCGGCTATGTCCGGGTTTTCGGCAAAGGCTCCAAGGAACGGCTCATCCCCTTTGGCGAAGCGGCCCGCGAATACCTCAAGGTCTACACCCAGGAGGCGCGTCCCCGGATTCTGAAAAAAAAGGGGAGCGATTTCCTCTTTGTCACCGGCCATGGCAAACCCATGACCCGTCTGCGTTTCTGGCAAATCGTCCAGCAAATTGCACGCCTGAACGGAATCACCAAGAAAATCAGCCCCCACGTGCTCCGCCACTCCTTTGCCACCCACCTGCTGGAACATGGCGCGGACCTCCGCTCCGTGCAGATGATGCTGGGCCATGCCGACATCGCCACCACCCAGATTTACACCCATGTGGACAGCAACCGCCTCAAATCCTCCCACCAGAAATTCCACCCCCGGGGCTGAGCCGTCGTAATCGGCAGCAGTGCTAACGGCGTAAGGAGCCGTAGCAGCGCCGCTAACGCTGCTGTTAACGGCGACGAAATGGTCACTTTCTCCATGATTTCGTCACGGCCCCTAAATGTCATTGCTCACTTGGGATGATCGTCTATAATCATTCCAAGAATTCCGCAAAACAGAGGCCCTGCACAATATGGAAGTTATCACCACCCATGTAAACGCCGATTTTGACGGGCTGGCCTCCATGATCGCCGCGCACAAGCTCTATCCAGAAGCAGTGCTGGCCTTTTCCGGCTCCCAGGAAAGAAACCTGCGGGATTTCATTGCCCAATCGGTGCAATATCAGTACACCTTCCGGAGGTTGAAAAGCATCCCCCAGGAACAGATCCAACGGCTCATCGTGGTGGACACCCGCCAGGCCTCGCGCATCGGCGACTTTGCCCAATGCCTGAAGAACCCGGGGTTGGACATCCACCTCTACGACCACCATCCCGACACCCCCGATGACCTGCGCGGTTCGGTGGAACAGGTCCGGCAAGTTGGCTCCACCACCACCATCTTCGTCAAACTCCTCCGGGAAAAAGGGCTCCAACTCACCCAAGAGGAAGCCACCCTCATGGCCATGGCCATCTATGAGGACACCGGCTCCTTCGCCTTTGACACCACCTGCCCGGAAGATCTGGAGGCCGCCGCCTGGCTCCTTTCCCAGGGCGCCAACCTCAACGCCGTCGCCCAGTTCATTGCCCAGGAACTCACCAGTCAGGAAGTCACCCTGCTCCACGCCCTGATCAAATCCGCCACCACCTACACCATCCATGGCCTTGACCTGGTGGTGGCCAAGATAGAACTGCCTGAATATGTTGATGAATTTTCCATTGTTGTCCGGCGCTTCATGGTGATGGAGAACCTGGACACCCTGTTCGCCCTGACCCACATGGCAGGCCGCACCCATCTCATTGCCCGCAGCCGGATCCCGGAGGTGAATGTCGGCGCCATTGCCCGCGATTTCGGGGGCGGGGGCCACGCCTCGGCCGCCTCGGCCACCATCAAGGATCTCACCCTGATCGAGGCGGAAGAAAAACTGATCCAGCTCCTGCACAAGCACGTGCGACCCCAGCGGTTGGCCCGAGAGCTCATGTCCGCACCGGTGATTTCCGGCCCGCCCACGCTTACGATCAACGGGGCGGACGAGCTGCTCAACCGCTACAACATCACGGTGTTGCTGATCGTCAATGACCAGCACGAAGCAATCGGCCTCATCTCCCGTCTGGTGGTGGGCAAATCCATCCATTTAGGACTCGGCGACTCCCCAGTAAGCGACTACATGACCACCGATTTCGCCACCCTGCCGCCCACCGCCACCCTGGCCGATATCCAGGAACTCATCATCGGCCACCGCCAGCGCTTCATCCCGGTGGTGGAAGAGGGCGTGGTCATGGGGGTCATCACCCGCACCGATCTTTTGCACCTGCTGGTCAACGATCCAGCCCACATCCCGCGCCGTCTACTGGCCGACAACGACCAGCCCTCCACCGCCCGCCACCGCAATCTGAGCGGTCTGATGGCGGAAGTCTTGAATCGCGAGATCGTCCTGCTTCTAAAAACCTTGGGCGAGGTGGCGCAGGAAACCGGCTGCCACGCCTATGCCGTGGGCGGGTTTGTCCGCGACCTGCTGCTGCACATCAAAAATCTGGATCTGGATGTGGTCATCGAGGGCGATGGGTTGGCCTATGCCAAGAAGCTCACCAAAAAACTGGGCGGCAAGGTGCGCACCCATGAAAAATTCGGCACCGCCGTGGTGAAACTGCCCGACGGGCTCAAGATCGACATCGCCACCGCCCGATTGGAATATTACGAATATCCGGCAGCCATGCCCACCGTGGAACTGAGCTCCATCAAGCTGGACCTCTACCGACGCGATTTCACCATCAATGCCATGGCCATCCACCTCAATCCGGACACCTTCGGTACCCTGGTGGATTTCTTCAACTGCCAGAACGACCTGAAAGACCGGCAGATCAGAATCCTGCACAACTTAAGCTTTGTGGAAGACCCGACCCGAATCTTCCGCGCCATCCGCTTTGAGCAGCGCATGGGCTTCAAGATCGGCAAGCACACGGAAAAACTCATTAAAAACGCGGTGAAAATGGAGCTTTTCGACCGCTTCTTCGGCCAGCGTTTTTTCAACGAACTCACGTTCATTCTCTCCGAGGAGAATCCTCTCCCGGCCATAAACCGCATGGCAGACCTCGGGTTGCTGAGGTTTCTCCATCCCACCCTCCGCATCGACCCAAAGCTCACCACGATTCTGGAGGAAACCCGGCAGGCCCTGGCCTGGCATCGGCTTCTCTACCTTGACCAGCCATGCCGACAATGGCTGGTCTATCTGATGGCCCTCATGACCAACTTTCCGGTTCGAGAGGTGGTGAACTTTTGCGACCGCTTCGAGGTGCCCTTGCGCCACCGGCAGTTTCTTGTCCGAGAAAAACTTGCGGCCACCCGCATTCTCGGCATCATGAAGCGCGCCATGCCGGAAAGCGCCAGCGGCCTGTACCACCTGCTCAAGGATCTTTCCCCGGAAGGGCTTTTGTACCTGATGGGACTCATAAAAAAGAAATCCGGGAAAAAAGCCATTTCACTCTACGTCACGGATTGGCGCCATCTGAAGCCGGAAACCGATGGCAACGACCTGGAAAAAATGGGCTACCGGGCAGGGCCGCTCTATGGTACCATCCTGCGCTGCTTGCTCGATGCGCGGCTGGATGGCCTGGTACACGACCGGGCCACGGAAGCCGCCTTCATCAAAGAACATTTTTCTCTCCCGGATCAATAAACCGCCCATGAACATCCCGCAGCTCATTCAGGAAATTGCCATCCTTGCCCCTCCGTTTTTGCTGGCCCTCACGGTGCACGAATTTGCCCACGGCTTCATCGCCTACAAGCTTGGCGACCCCACGGCCCAACGGTTGGGGCGGCTCAGCCTGAATCCGCTCCGCCATCTTGACCCCCTTGGGGTGCTGGCCTTTATCATCATGAAGATCGGCTGGGCCAAACCGGTGCCGGTGGATGCCCGCTATTTCAAAAATCCGCGCCGGGACATGATCTGGGTCTCCCTGGCCGGCGTTTCCGCCAACCTGCTGCTGGCTGTAGCCAGCGGTCTGGCCGCCCGGCTGCTGATTCCGATCGGCAATGTGCTGCCCATGACCATCTTCTGGCCGCTGATCCAGATGATCGCCGCCAGTGTCTGGATCAACGTGATGCTGGCCGTCTTCAACCTGATCCCCATCCCGCCCCTGGACGGCAGTCAGGTGCTCCGCAATCTTCTTCCTCCTGAACCGGCCAGAATCTACGGCAAACTGGAACCCCTCGGTTTTTTCATCCTGCTGGCCCTGTTTTACACCGGCGTCATCCCAAAGATCATGCACCCCCTGATCTCCTTTGCCCAAGGGCTGATTCTTGGCTGAATAAATATTATCTGTCCGCCGCATCTTCTCTTCTATGCTACACTTGATTGCAGGATACCCGCGCCATTGCCGAGAAACACAAAAAGGGATGCAGTGAATGAGCCCGGACATCAACGAAGTGCTTGCCTACGAGATAAAAAAAGAGATAGCAGACCGTTATTTCGGCTTTAGAAAACTCATCGAGGATGACAAACTCGACTTTGTCGAAAAAACGCGGCAATACTCCTTTATCCTGGAAAAAAGAATCAGTTTTGACCTGATCCGCATCTACATTGTGCTCAAGGACGAAAACCTCATCCACCAGTTTTTGGCGCTTACCGGCCTGCCACCAGATCTTTTCTACGACCCCTACCTCACCCAATCCAACACCATCCGACAAAGGGTTTTTTCCGGGGTGCGCATCCACGGACTCACCCATGCCGGGCGCTTTAAAAATCTGGTCTTCGACTGCTACGAACGCCTTGAGGTGCACACTGCCGAATACCGGACAAAATTTGACGAACTCAAAAAATACCGGGATGCAATCAACGAAGAAATCGAGACCTTCTACCGCAAAAACGATCTCGGCTCCATCATGGGCTTTCTCAAAACCCTGGGTGACCCAAACAAGGCGGGAAGCATGGAGGGGGGAATGGAAATGGGGATGGCCCAGAGCATGGAAACCAAAATGCGCATCGAGCCGCAACTGTCGCCGGAACACTACCTGCCGGTTATCCAGCCCTTGCCCCACCTGAAAATTATTCGTTCCGCACTCAACGAACTCATTCGCACGGCATACGAGAAGCACGGCAAAGATCTGCTCCAACTTCTGTCCCAAAAAGGGACCAAGGCGCCACGCTGAACCATGCTGTCTCGTTCTTAATTGAGGGTCATGCCTAGAACATCCCCCCAAAAAATCCAGCAACAGGTAAAATCTGCTTCGACCCCCTTCCTTCCGGCTGGGGAACGTGATAGAGTTTTTTCGTGTCAGGGAAAAAGTTCTTCCGGTAACAATCTACACCATGGGAGCAAAGACATGGCGGAGGAACACGCGCAAAAGGTTTTCGTAAAAGAGGACAGCAGTGCGTTAATACGCTGCGAATCATGCGGGTTGGTGGAAACGGTGCGCATGCAGGATCTTGCCTCCCTAGCGCCGGTGGTCCGTATCCGCTGCGCCTGCGCCGCTGTTTTTCCAGTACGGTTCGAGTACCGGAAGTTTTACCGCAAGGCCACCAATCTTGAGGGGACCTACCATGTGCTCTTCGACGAGAGGGATCTCCCCGACCTCTCCCTGGCCAAAAAAACAATAAACTGCCGGATTAAAAATATCTCCATGCCTGGCGCCGGGTTCTCGGCCCTGGGTCGACACAGGATCGAAAAGGATACCCGGCTCATCCTGGGCTTTACCCTTGATAATCCCAAGAAAACCTGGATAGAAAAAATCGGGGTGGCGCAGCTTGTCGAGGGTTCGTACCTGGGATTGCGATTTGACGAGCCAGCCAGCGCCGACAGGGAACTGGGATTTTACCTGATGCCGTAGCCAGCGCCCCTGGGGAAAAACTCTCCGCGTTGTCCTTTCTGCTTATCCGACGCCCTCGAATCCTTTCCCTATAAGCCTTTGCCCATTACGAGGACTTCCCTCCGTGCTGAACCATGATCTGCTCATCACAAACGCCACGCTCCTGGCGAATCCGGCGGACTGCCGTTTGCAAAAGGATGCCTATCTTGCCGTGACGGATGGAGCCATTGTCGAGCTTGGCAAAATGGCCGACCTGCCCGTGCTACCTGGGGCGGATCGGATCATTGACGCTGGGGGCAATCTGGTCATGCCGGGGCTGGTCAACTGTCACTGCCATGGCGCCATGACCCTGTTCAGGGGGTTGGCCGATGATCTGCCGCTCATGACCTGGCTTACCGAGCATATCTTCCCCGCCGAAGCGCGTTTGGTCGATGCGGAAATGGTCTACTGGTGCAGCAAGCTCGCCGCCGCCGAAATGCTCATGGGCGGCACCACCACGGTGGCGGACGCCTATTTCTATGAGGATGCGGCGGCACAGGCTTTTTGCGAATCCGGCCTGCGGGCGGTGGCGGCCCAGGGCATCATCGATTTCCCAGCCCCTGGCGTGCCGGACCCGAGCAAAAACATCACGGCAGCTGCGGATTTTCTTTCCTCCTGGCAGGGGAAAAGCCCCCTGCTCACCCCGGCCCTGTTCTGCCATTCCCCGTATACCTGTGGCCTCGACACCCTGCAACGGGCCAAGGAGCTGGCCCGCGAGGCCGGAAGCCTTTTTTTCATCCATCTTGCCGAAACCCGGGAGGAGACCGCGCAGCTCAAGGAACAACACGGGTGCACCCCGGTGGCCCTGCTCCATGGGCTTGGGCTGCTGGATGAAAACACGGTCTGCGTGCACTGTGTCTGGCTGGAAGAGGGAGATATCGCGCTGTTGCGAGAGACCGGGGCCAAGGTGGCAACCTGCCCGGAGAGCAACATGAAGCTCGGCTCAGGCATCGCCCCCCTGGCCGAATTGCTCGACGCCGGGATCCCTGTGGGATTGGGCACGGACGGCTGCGCCAGCAACAACGATCTGGACCTTTTCCAAGAGATGGGAAATTGCGCCAGGCTACACAAGGTTGCCGCCCATGCGCCAACCCGCCTGCCCGCCGCCACCCTGCTGGGCATGGCAACGGAGATGGGCGCCAGGGTGCTGGGCCTGGCCGGAGAGACCGGCCGCCTTGCCGTGGGCCTGCGGGCAGACTGCATCATCATCGACACCAGACAGCCCCACCTGACACCCTTTCATAATCCCGAAACTCTGGTCTATGCGGGAAGAGGCAGCGATGTCGCCACCGTGCTCATTGACGGCAGGGTGGTCATGCAGGACCGGCGGCTTCTTTCCTTTAATATTGAGGAAACCATGAATGAAGTCCGGCGTCTGGCCAGACGGGTGAAAGCAGGGGGGGTAAAAGGGTGAGTGGCTTGAAACAGAGCCAAAAATAGACCCAGGTAACTGATCACGGGGGGGCGCCCGAAAAGGTGACCCCAGAGTAAGCGGCCACAGGGTGCCGCAGATGTGCGAAAGAGGCCTGTCCGCTATACACCAGGTATGCGGGCGGGCCGATGACAGCAGCGTAGCGGCGAAGCAGATGCGGTGTCCTGTGGCCGCTTACTCTTCAGGCCGCCTTCCAACCGTGGGTGCCGACCAGCTTGACAAAGCAGACGCTTTCCACTGCGGTGGTTGTCACCCCCCCTCCTTCTTTTCTGACAACCATGAGGGTCTGGCCTTCCTGATCACCCACCGGCAAAACCATGACGCCAGGGTCTGCCAGCTGATCCACCAACGGCTGCGGAATTCCCGGCCCGGCGGCGGTAACGATGATCGCCTCAAAGGGGGCATTTTCCGGCCAGCCTTCGGTGCCGTCGGCGACCTTGCTCATAATATTGTAAATCTGCAGCTGGTCAAAAGTCCGGCGAGCGCGGGCCAGAAGGGGTTTGAGCCGTTCAACCGTATACACCCGTTCGCAAAGCGCGGCAAGAATGGCAGACTGGTAGCCGCAGCCGGTGCCGATTTCAAGCACCTTCTCCTGCCCGGTGAGCTGGAGCAGCTGGGTCATGAGGGCCACCACATAGGGCTGGGAGATGGTCTGGCCGTGGCCGATGGGCAGGGGAAAATCGCCGTAGGCCTGGGCGTGCAAAGCCCCTGCGACAAAAAGATGCCGGGGCACCGCCTCCATGGCGTGGAGCACCCCTTTATCTTCAATACCTCTGGGGAGCAGCTGCTCCTCAACCATACGGGCCCGAAATTTTTCGTACTTGTTAATCCGCACGCGGCCCACTGATGACAACGCTGTTTTTCTTGAGTTCCTCTTCGTTATAGGCGCGATAGAGGCAGGTGGAAACAACGTCCCCGGCAAAGGTTATGGTCACCACATCATAATTTTCCGAGCCCAGCTTTTCCCCGATATAGGGGGTCTTCCGCAGAAAGCTTTTGTTCACCTCGCGATAGACCCAGATCTCGCCCTGCTCTCCCTTCTGTTTTTGATCCGGAGCTCCAAGAGTGGCAAGGACCTCCTGCTGGGTTAGGTTGGGGGTGATCAGACAAATATCCGAAGAAAGATGACGCACCGAATCACGGTAAAAGCAACCTGGGCCGACAAGGGCCAGCAGACAAAGGCACACGACAAAACGCAGGGGGAAGGCACATCTCATTTTTCTCTCCTCTGAAAAAATGGGTTGACGCAAACGCACGAACAGGGGAAAGGTACCGCGATTCGCCCTATTTTGCAAGAAACCGTACGCCGAGTTTTTTCTGGCCGGGCAGACTGCGGTTGCTTTTTTACTACGGATACAGGAGAATGTCTTGACCGTCCGTGAAGATATATAATAAAGTTGTAGTGTTATCCATACTTTTTTTCTTGGCTGGCCAGCGGTTTGAGCGTCGGCGCCACTGTGCGAAGGGAGATCCACCATGCGTTGCCCAAAATGCGGCTATATCTCGTTTGACCGGCAAAAATCCTGCAGCAAGTGCAGCAATGACTTAACCGCTGTGGCCGAACAGCTCCAGGGCACAGTGGGCAAGGCGGCATCCCCATTTTTTCTTGGCGCAATCCTCGGAAAACAAGAACCCGACGACGCCGAGCCTGGACCGACTCTCCACGAGGAAGAAGAACTCCTTGACCTGAACGAACTGGAAGCCGATGCTCCGCCAGCCGACGAGGATGATCTTGATTTCGCCGGAGCGCCGTTGGACGACCAGACCCTGCCGTCTCTTGGCCTCGAAGATATCGATGTTTCAGACCTTATGCCGCCACAGGAAGAGGAAGAAGAAGTGGTCCTGCACCTGGGAAATGAGCAGAAAGAAACGATCCTGCCCTCGGCTCCAGCCCAAGATGAGGATGCACGGGAAGATTCTCTCGTGGGCATCGAGTTTCCCGGTTTCAATTCCGATGCTACTCTGAACGTTGCCGAGAAAGCGAGTTTCCTGGGTGACGACCTTGAAGGTGCGGCGGCAACGCCCCAGGACAATGCCGAGGATGAGGAGATTATCGACCTCTCCTCCCTGATGAGTTTTGACGAGCCCGCAAAACCGGCAGACAAGGAAGAAGACCACGATATTTTCGAGCTGTCCCTTGGAGATGAACCGGACGAGTTGCACTTAAACATTGAAGCTGGCGAGAATACCCCAGCGGAAGCGGAAACGCCAAAAAAGTCGACCACCACCGTAGCCGACATCGCGGATCTCGGCCTGACCCTGGAAAACGATGACCAGTAAGGGAACAGACACGCCCATGCCTGGAGAACCAACCCTCCAGCCCCAATACGCTGGTTTCCTGGCCCGCGGAATGGCCCTGGGTATCGACATCCTCCTGATCCACCTGCTCTATTTCGGCTGCCTGTGCGCGGTGGTAGCAGCCCTGTTTGCGCATTCCCCACACTGGCTCGCCCTGATTCCCTCCATCCTCTTTTGCCTGCTCCTTTTCCTGCTCACCTTTCCCCTGTTTATCGCCGTCTATTTTCTGGCGCTGCATAGCTGGCAGGGACAGACCCTGGGCAAGATGTTCCTGGGCCTAAGAGTGGTAAGAATCGACGGCGGCGAGGTGACCCCGGGCCTCGCCTTTCTGCGCCTTATCGGCTTTGCTCTGTCGATCCTGCCTTTGGGGCTTGGGCTTTTCTGGAGCATCATCGACCGGGAAAAATGCGCCTGGCACGACCATCTGGCCGCCACCCGGGTGGTTGTGACCGCATCCTCGTGAAATAGGTTGACAAGCAGGCCAGATTTCAATATATGATAGCTACTTTTTTGCCGGGATAGCTCAGTCGGTAGAGCATCGGACTGAAAATCCGAGTGTCCCTGGTTCGAATCCTGGTCCCGGCACCACAGACAATCAAAGGGTTTGCAGCTTTTCAGCTGCAAACCCTTTTTTTCTTTCTGGTCGCTCTCTGGTCGCTGTGGATAAATACCGCTCCCAACGGGATTTTCAGAGCCTTTTCAAGCTTTAGCAAACGCGCAAAGCTGGTTGAGCACCGCTCCGCCAGCTTTGTCAATCCATCCCGACCACTCAATAATTCTGGCAATAAATCCCTGCCAACGCTAACATCATAATTATCCGCTCATCGCTTCTGCTCCTTCGGTTGATTTGCGTCTCAAATCGGCTTTGTATCGAAGCGAAGCGGTGGCTGCCCGCAAACTGTAGTTTTGGCAGTTTACGGACGCAATCATGGGGCGCTTCCCCTGCAACCTGCACACGGCGATAATTATGAAAAAGAATGGATGTGAAAACCTCGAAAAACAGCTTTCTGCCTTGCAGAATGAAATCCTTTCCCAGAAAAAAGAGATAGAGGCTTTACGCAAGAGCGAAAAACGATATAGAGATATCTTTGAGAATGCCAATGATCTTATCCATTCCTTGGATACCGACGGTCGCATTCTCACTGTAAACAAGCTCTGGCGCGAGACCCTTGGATATTCTGAAGAAGAAGCCACGACTATGAAAATATTCGACATTGTGGACGCCAGCTGCCAAACAAAGTGTGAATTGATTTTTAACCGTCTCATGACCGGCGAGAAATGTGCGCCAACCGAAACACTGTTTACGGCGAAAGACGGTCGAAAATTTGTCGTGGAGGGACGCTGTACTCCTAAGTTTAAAAACGGGAAACCGGTGGAGCTTCTCGGTATTTTCCGTGATATTACCGAACGCAAACTCCTTGAAAAGGAAAAAGAGATGCTCATTGCTGATCTTAAAGAAGCATTGTCCAAAGTGAAATCCCTGGAAGGAATCCTGCCCATCTGCTCATCTTGCAAGATGATCCGTGACGACAACGGGGCCTGGAATCAGATTGAAACCTATATCAGGGATCGCTCCGAAGCACAATTCAGCCATGGAATCTGCCCGGATTGCGCAAAGAAACTCTATCCAGATCTTTATAATAAAATCGATCGGGAATGACAGATGCCTCCTCCTGACCCCACCAAACCTGCCAAGTCCCTGCAGCGTTCGCCGGACCTTGATGCTCTGATCCAAGCCTTCAACGGATTTATTTACATCTGTTCCCAGGATTATCGCATCCAGTACATGAACGACAAGCTCCGGGAGCGTACCGGCTATGACGCCACAGGGGAATACTGCTACAAAATCCTGCACGGTTGCGATGCGATCTGTCCCTGGTGCAACAACGACAGATTATTCCGCGAGCTGAAAACCATCCGCTGGCAAGTGAAAAGCCCCAAGGATGAGCGCTGGTACGATATTATCAACACCCCCATCCACAATGGTGATGGCACCATCTCCAAACAATCCCTGATCATGGACATTACGGAGAATTATCTTGCCAAGGAAGAGCTCTCCCTGCTGCAAACCCTTATCAACCAAAGCAATGACGCCATTTTCGTTATTGATGCCGACACCAGCGCCTTCCTCTTCGTCAACAACAAGGCATGCTCCAGCCTGGGGTACAGCGCCGCGGAACTCTTGGCCCTCCGGGTCGTCGATATTTCAAAGCTTGCCGTTGACATGCCCAGTTGGCACAAGCAGGTGGCCAACCTCCGCAAACAAAGCCAGCTCTTTGAAGCGGAACAGATTCGCAAGGATGGCAGCCTCATCCCGGTTGAGGTAAATGCCAGCTTTGTCCCGCGCAATGCAAAGAATTTTGTCGTTTCAATTGTCCGCGACATCAGCGAACGCAAGGCTCAGGCCCGAGCGCTCCTTGCGGAAAAAAACAAGCTTGAGTCGTTACTCGCCACCCTGCAAGACGGGATCACCGTTCAGGATACCGATTTCAGGATTCTGTATCAAAACAAGGCACATATTGACAGACAGGGGGTGCATACGGGGGAATACTGCTACCGGGCGTATCAACAGCGGGAGACAATTTGTGATGGCTGCCTCCTCGCTCGATCCTTTGCAGATGGCGAGGTTCATCGCCGCGAGACCACTGCCCCCGGTAACAATGGGGTCATCCATCTCGAAGTCACCTCCAGCCCCATGAAGGACGCCGATGGGAATATTATCGGTGGGATTGAAAGTGTCCGCGATATCACGGTGCAGAAAAAATTGGAGGAGCAACTCAGGCAGACTCAGAAGATGGAGGCCATGGGCACCTTGGCCGGAGGCATTGCCCACGACTTCAACAACATCCTGGCCCCTATTCTCGGGTATTCCGAGCTGGCCCTGACCAGGATCTCCCCAAATGATCCTCTGGCTGCCGACCTCCAGCAAGTCAACAAAGCCGCCGGGCGGGCCAAGGATTTGGTGCGGCAGATTCTCGCTTTCAGCCGCCTGGCTCCGCAAGAGATCAAGCCTTTTCAGCCGCAGCTGGTGGTGCAGGAGGCGCTCAAGCTTCTCCGGGCCTCCCTCCCCGCCACCATTGAAATCCGCGAGGAGATTCCCTCGGATTGTGGCGCTATTCTGGCCGATCCAACCCAGATCCATCAGATCGTCATGAACCTCTGCACCAACGCCTACCATGCCATGCGGAAGACCGGCGGGGTGTTGGGAGTGCGCCTGGAAAAAACCACCATTGCGGATAACCGCCAGGGACCCAGCGCCGAGCTCGCCCCAGGAAACTATGTGGTGATCGAGGTCAGCGACACCGGTTGCGGCATGGATCAAAAAATTATTCCCCATATTTTTGAGCCCTACTTTAGCACCAAGGCTGAGGGCGAAGGCACCGGCCTTGGTCTTTCTGTGGTCCACGGCATTGTCAAAAGCTACCAGGGGCATATTACGGTGTACAGCGAGTTGGGCCAGGGTACGCGCTTTTCTGTCTATCTGCCCAGGATAGGAGAAGAAGCGCCTTCCTTGACTGAGGCTGCCAGCAGCGAGACAATCCCCACCGGCACGGAACGGGTGCTGGTGGTGGACGATGAAGAGATGATTTCCAAAATGCTGCAGCTTATCCTGGAGAGTCTTGGCTATCAGGCGACCTGTTCCTGCAACAGCCTGGAAGCCCTAGCCCTTATCGAACAAGATCCAAAAGCTTTTGATCTCCTTATTACGGACATGACCATGCCGAACCTGACCGGCTTTGATCTCGCCCAAAAAGCCCTGGCCATCCAGGCGGACCTGCCGATTATTCTCTGCACCGGTTTCAGCGAATTGCTCAACAAGGAGCAAGCCCAGGCCATGGGTATCCGGGCGTACCTGATGAAACCCGTTTCGGTGCAAGAGCTCGGCCAGACGGTGCGGAAAGTGCTGGATGCAAAAAAATAGCCAGCAACCACTCACCAAAACGACCCTTCGCCAGATCTTCAGCCTGCCGGTCATTGTCGCCTCCCTGGGCTATTTCGTGGATATCTACGACCTGGTGCTCTTCAGCATCGTCCGGGTGCCGAGCCTCAAGGCCCTGGGGTTTTCAGGCCAGGAACTGATCAGCAACGGCGTGTTTCTTCTCAACATGCAGATGGCAGGGATGCTGGTCGGCGGGATTCTCTGGGGTATCTTGGGCGACCGCCAGGGGCGGCTTACGATCATGTTCGCCTCGATCTTCCTCTATTCCCTTGCCAATCTGGCCAACGGCATGGCCACCTCGCTGCCGTCCTATGCCGCGCTCCGGCTCGTTGCCGGTGTCGGCCTGGCCGGGGAGCTGGGCGCAGGCATCACCCTGGTTTCCGAGATTCTGCACAAGAGCATCCGGGGGTACGGCACCATGCTGGTCGCCTCGGTGGGCGTTTCCGGCGCCATCCTGGCCAATCTGGTGGCCTCCACCTTTGACTGGCGCACGGCCTTTGTCATCGGCGGGGTGCTTGGGTTGCTGCTGCTCGTCACCCGGATCAGGGTGGCGGAGTCGGGGATGTTCCGGGCCATGGGGGAGAAAACGGGGGTGCGCCGGGGAAACTTCCTGGCCCTGTTCACCGATTGGCAGCGCTTCCGCCGCTACCTCAACTCCATCTTGATCGGCATCCCCATCTGGTTCGTGGTCGGGGTATTGATCACCTTTTCGCCGGAGTTTGCTATTTCCCTGGGCATCAGCGGAGAGGTCTCGGCCGGCAATGCCGTGATGTTTTGTTATCTGGGCTTGATCTTCGGAGATTTTTCCAGCGGTTTTTTGAGCCAGATTCTCCAGAGCCGAAAAAAGGCCATCACCCTCTTCATGCTGCTGACCGTGGCCGGGATCACCCTCTATTTTCTCCAGTCCGGCCAGAGCCCCGCCTTTTTCTACGGGGTCTGCACCCTTCTTGGTTTTGCCGGGGGCTACTGGGCGATCTTCGTCACCGTGGCGGCGGAGCAGTTCGGCACCAACCTGCGGGCCACGGTGGCCACCACCGTGCCCAACTTCGTCCGGGGTATGGTCGTACCCATCACCACTGTTTTCCAGCTTGGCCGCAGCTATCTCAGCCTGGAGTCCAGCGCTTTGGTAGTCGGGGCAGTCTGCCTGGCTGCCGCCTTCCTCGCCCTGAACGGACTTGAGGAAACCTTTCACAAGGATCTGGACTATTTCGAGGAGTATCTCTAGCCAATTATTGCAAGCGCGTTTCGCTGAAAGAAAATCTTCCCACCAACCCTAGCCTATTCATCCCCCCGTAACAAAAATTTGGTGATATGCCCAAACGCCACCTGGGCATATCACCGATATTGCCAGAAAACCCATACTGGCAAAGATCCGACACAGTTGCTATCTCCCCAATTTTCCGCACATGTAAATTACATTTGCATCTCTGCATATATTTAGCATATAATGTTCCAAATACCTAACGAGGGGGCCGCTTTCACGGGCCTCTTCCAGGCCACACAACAGGGGAAAACAAGGAGAGGAGGAGAGTTATGCGAAACAAGTTGTTGCCAAAACTAGTAGTATCGACATGGTCTTTGGCCATGATCGCAATGGGAGGGGGTCTGCTGGGGCAGTTTCTTGCGCCAGATTTTGCCCAGGCGGCTGAGCTCGGCGCCGCGTGCGTCGGCTGCCATGAAAAACCGGTGGCAAGTTTCAAGGCTTCATTCCATGCAAAAATCTGGCAGGGCAAAAACGATTGCCAGTCCTGCCATGGTGCAACAGACAAGCATGAAAACGATCCATCCAAGCAAACAATAATCTCCTTTGGCAAAGGTAACGGCCGTTCTGCCGAAGAACTCAGCAAGCAGTGTCTGGGTTGCCACAAGAAAGCAGAGCATCTTGCCCTCTGGGATATGGGTGCGCACAAGAAGAATGACGTGACCTGTGTCGCCTGCCACAATATCCATTCCCCGCGCTCCGCAGTAAAACAACCCGAGGTCTGCTTCAACTGCCATAAAGATGTCCGTTCCGACGCCAACAAGATATCGCATCATCCCATAATCGAAGGCAAGGTCAAATGTTCCGACTGCCACAACACTCACGGCACTCTGACAAAACACATGATCAATGCCGAGAGCAACAACCAGCTCTGCTACAAATGTCATGCTGACAAGCGCGGCCCATGGATTTGGGAGCATCCGCCGGTGGAAGAGGACTGTCTGATCTGCCATAGTCCGCATGGCAGCCGCCATGAGACATTGTTGGTGGAAAGAGAGGTTACTCTGTGTCAAAATTGCCATGACAATAGTAGCCACCATGCCACGGCATATGACAATACTTCTGGCTTTGGCGGAACCCACAGCGCAACCCAATTCAGAGGCAGGGGCTGTTTGGAATGTCATCACGCCATCCATGGTTCCGCCAGTTTCAAAAGATCATTCAGCCGATAAAGGAGGCAAGCAATGAAAAAAAGAATCTATTCTGCTGTAATCGCGTTGTCGCTTGCCGTTCCTGCCTTGGCAGTTGCGGCGGATGAAAATACAAATGCAGAGGTCCATGGAACTATAGAACTGGGCGCCCAAGCAGTCCACTCCAATGGAGACAAGGCCCGCTTACAGGAATTCCGTGACTTGGATGACTCTTTCCTTGGCAATATTCAACTCGAAGCCCTGAAGGGTGCGTATCATTTCGAGGCCGAGGGGAAGAATAGCGGCGAGGATGATCGATCCTTCCAGATTAATGGCGGAGAGTACGACAATTTCAAGTATAAGTTCGATTTTAGTCAATGGACGCACAACTACCAGTTTGATGCCATAACACCATATACAGGGCTGGGAACACAAAATATCACCATTGTCGGCACCCCTGCAAACACCTCTAACTGGACAAAATTTGATTATGCGGTGGATCACAAAAGTTATGGCGGTGAACTTGAACTTTCGCTACATTCCCCGTTCTATGTCAAAATCGGTGCTGAAAAACAGGAACAGAGTGGCCTGAGACCCTTTACTGTAAAAACCGGGTTTGGCAGCCTATCTGAAGGGCCAGAGCCCATTTCAAACACCACCGACAACCTGAACTTGAAGACCGGTTATCTTGGCGAGTCCCTTTCCGTTTCACTTACCGGCACATTAAGCTCCTTCAAAAACGACAACAAATATCTTCAAATTGGAGCTAATGGCGTTGATACCGATTTCGTTCTTGCTCCGGACAACGACTACCACAAGCTAGCCGCCGACCTCAGCTGGCGTGATCTCCCTCTTAGCTCCGTTTTGGCTGCCGGGTTAAGCCGCTCTAGTCTGAAAAATAATTTTACAGCCACTGATATTAATTACAGTAGCGCCATGTTGGCGACACTTACTAGTTTGAATCGGAGCACATTTGAGGGCGACATTGATTATACAAACGCCTCCATCGCCCTGAGTTCCAGGCCCCTGGACAAGCTGGACACCAAGCTTTATTATAATTATATTAAACGAGACAACAACTCGTCCATTATTTCCTACGGCACTGCACCAGTAGCTACCAACAACGCCCAGGAACTGCTCAGCTACGATAAGAATACCGCCGGCATTGATGTCGGTTACCGCCTGCCCAACAAGACCAAGCTGGACGCAGGGTATGAATATATGAATATCGATCGTTCAACCGCATTGCCGTCATTCACAAGTGCTAGTATCTTGTATAGGTATGACAATCCTGGATCGACAACGGACGACAGCTTTTATCTCGGGCTCAAAAATAGTGCATTGGACTGGCTTACGGCCAAGATTCGGTACAAAAGGCTCGATCGGAATTCCGATATTTATACCGCCGGCGTCACTGCTCCGACCATATACACAGCTCGCTTCGATTCTGCGGATAAAACCATGGATGAGTGGAAATTGTCCTTTGACATTTTCCCTGTGGACAAACTTGACCTGGGGCTGAGTTACACCTACACGAACAATAATTATGACTGGACTAATTCGAGCATTGACGGTGACAAACGGCAGAATGTATATGCCGATGTTACCTGGCGCGCTGTTGAGGCTGTCACGCTGACCGGCTTTGTTGGACACGAAAAAACGAAAACCGACTCCAACAAGCGACTCAACAATCTACTGACTCTCGATCGTATTGAAATGACCGATGACTCTTTCTGGACCTACGGTCTGGGAGCCAAGGTTGCCGCCACCGATAAATTGACATTTAATTTGTCATGGCAGTATCAAAAATCCGATGGAGAGGTGGACTTCAACAACAGCTTGGCCGGCACTGCGTATCAAGATATCACCGCATCGGATGACTACACCAAAAAGACCCTGGAAGCCAAGGCCAACTATGCCATTGACTCCAAGCTTGGGGTAACTATTGGGTATATTTATGAAAAACTGGATTATTCCGACGCAAGTTATGCGAATTACGCCTATGTTGTCGGCTCCAATTATTACAGCGGAGTATATGCCAACCCGAACTACGAAGCTAACGTTGGCTATGTAATGGTCAAGTACGGATTCTAAACTAGGCCAACCAGAATCCTTAATTGCAGTGAAAAGGGGATGCCCAAATGGGCATCCCCTTTTCCTATTACTCTGCTATTTTTCCATGACTTCGTTGAGTTGCCCCGTGACCATCAGCAACATAACTCGCAAACAGCCAACGCTACATCCCCTATTTGGAATCTGTCATTTCCCGGCATTAAAACCACCAGAGCAACCACCAAGCACACCACCTGTAGTTTTTAATGGGCATGCGCTTGGATTGGCTGAACCCGATCTATCCTTGCTTTGCGTTTTGGGGAGTGCATCGCATTCCAGATATCGTTTCTTTTTTGCAAGTTCAGCCAAAAATCGGCGGTGTTTCCGAAAACTTTTGCCAGAATCAAGGCAGTATCAACCGTAATCGTCCGTTTATCGTTGCACAGTTCGTTAACCGTCTTTCGGCTTACCATCATTGCTTTTGCAAGGGTATCCTGGGTGATCCCCAAAGGCTCCAGGAACTCCGCGACTATCATTTCTCCAACCGTTACCGGTTGCCGTTTTGTTGTAATCATATCTGTTTCCTCATCCATAGGTGTGGTTGTCGAGATACACGCCTTCAGCTTCTCCCCTGTCGTTGTCCCACTGGAAGATCAGCCTCCATTGGTCATTGATCCTGATTGAGCACCTGTCTTTAAGGTTGCCTGTCAATTTCTCAAAATTATTGCTCGGCGGAGACCGTAAGTCTGCATCGCAGGTGGAGTCGTCGAGAATTTGTATTTTCCTGAAAAGCCTTTCGCTGATTGTCGAAGGGATTTTTTTGTTTGTTGTTCCCTCAACAAAAAACTTCTCCAACCATTTATCTCGAAAGCTTTTTATCATGAACACAATGTAACGCTCATTGTTACAAAAGACAAGTCTTTTTCCCTTTATCGAACCACGTTGCATTTGGTGTTGCTCCGGAAGGAACATAAATCTCTTGGGCCTGCTGGTCGGGCCTCACGGTCGCTTTCGCTGAGTGTGGCCTCAATGATGTTGGGTGGCTGGTCCTCCACCGCCAAGGCAAAATCAACCTCTTTTTTTCCTTGGTTCGCAGATAATGACGCGCTACCCAGCTCTTCCAGGTTGTCGGAGGTGAGGTAGACCCCGTTAGTGGATTTTTTGAGCAGGTCAAAGGTGAGGTGCGTTTTTTCAACCGGACGAGGACCGGTCAGAAAAACCCGTTTCTGGCGCAGATCTTTTTCAACCACAGGAGAATTGCGAACGTTCCATGCTGACTATTGTGCACGCGTTTGCAGAATAGTCATGACCGTTATGCATTAGCGTGCGGAAAAGTCAAGATCATCGATAACTTCCCCCTTCACCGCCGCCAGTAACTGCGTGCGAATGCGCCGAATTTTTCCCTTGACAGCAACAGGGCTTAAGGGTAAAAGTGCCGGTTCTTAAAAAGACTGTCCATACCGCCCCAAACCAGGGCCGTTTTTTAGTAGCCTGTTTACCAAGGCATGGTGCCTTGACCGACGCCAGCCGCAACCGCACACATGCATGAATGGAGTGGAAGATTTACCATGAGAGACATTACGAAGGTCCGCAATATTGGAATCAGCGCCCATATCGACTCGGGAAAAACCACCCTGACCGAGCGCATTCTTTTTTATACCCAGCGTATTCATGCCATCCATGAAGTGCGCGGCAAGGACGGCGTCGGCGCCAAAATGGACTCCATGGAGCTGGAGCGGGAACGGGGCATCACCATCTGTTCCGCCGCCACCTATTGCGACTGGAAGGACCATGCCATCAACATCATCGACACCCCTGGCCATGTGGATTTCACCATCGAGGTTGAGCGCGCCCTGCGCGTACTCGACGGCGCGGTGCTGATCCTCTGCTCCGTTGGCGGCGTACAATCACAGTCCATCACGGTCAACCGGCAGATGACCCGCTACCGGGTTCCCCGCGTGGCCTTTATCAATAAATGCGACCGCACCGGCGCCAACCCTGACCGGGTTATCAAACAGCTCCGCGAGAAGCTGGCCCTCAATGCGGTGCCCATCCAGGTGCCCATGGGCCTCGAAGGCGACATGCAGGGGTTGATCGATCTGGTCCGGATGAAGGCCGTCTATTTTGACGGGGAAAACGGCGACAAGATCCGCGAAGAGGAGATTCCCGCCCAGTACCAGGAAGAGTGCGACATCAAGCGGGAAGAGATGCTGGACGCGGTTTCCATGTTCTCCGACGAATTGATGGAGGCCGTGCTGGAAGGCACGCCCACCGAGGAAATGATCATGGCCGCGATCCGCAAGGGCACCCTGGCCCTTGAATTCACCCCGGTAATGATGGGCACCGCCTACAAAAACAAAGGCGTGCAGCTCCTGCTCGACGCAGTCGTCTCCTATCTGCCCTGCCCCACCGACGTTGAAAACTTCGCCCTGGATCTGGATCACGAAGAGGCCGAGGTCAAGGTGAGCAACATTTCCAGCGACCCCCTGCTGGCCCTGGCCTTCAAGCTTGAAGATGGCCGCTACGGGCAGCTGACCTATGTGCGCACCTACCAGGGCACCCTGAAAAAAGGCGATTCCATCGTCAATGTCCGCACCGGCAAAAAGGCCAAGGTTGGCCGTCTGGTGCGGATGCATTCCGACGACATGGAAGAAATCGATGAAGCAGGCGCCGGCGATATCGTGGCCCTGTTCGGCATTGACTGCGCCTCCGGCGACACCTTCACCGGCGGCGGGGACTACAACTTCTCCATGACCTCCATGCATGTGCCGGCCCCGGTTATCTCGCTTTCCATCACCCCGATCGACAACAAGGCCCAGGACAACATGTCCAAGGCCTTAAACCGCTTCACCAAGGAAGATCCCACCTTCAAAACCTTTGTTGACCCCGAGACCATGGAGACCATCATCTCCGGCATGGGCGAGTTGCATCTCGACGTGTACGTCGAACGGATGAAGCGCGAATACAAGGCCGAGGTAACCGTGGGCGCCCCCCAGGTTGCCTACCGCGAGACCATCACCCAGCGGGCCGACTTCAACTATACCCACAAGAAGCAGACCGGCGGCTCCGGCCAGTTCGGTCGGGTTGCCGGCTTCATCGAGCCCCTGGAAGAGGGCGAATATGAATTTGTCGACCAGATTGTCGGCGGCTCGGTGCCCCGGGAATATATCCCCTCCTGCGACAAGGGCTTCCAGAAGTGTTTGGACAAAGGCGCGCTCGTCGGCGCCCATGTCACCGGGGTGCGCTGCGCCATCAACGACGGCGCCTCCCATGCCGTGGACTCCTCGGATATCGCCTTCCAGCTTGCCGCCATGGGCGGATTCAAGGACGCATACCTCAAGGCCAAGCCGGTTATCATGGAACCGATCATGAAGGTCGCGGTTGAGGGCCCCACCGAGTTCCAGGGTTCGATCATGGGCAGCCTGAACCAGCGCCGCGGCATGATCATCGGCACCAACGAGGAAGATGCCTACACGGTCATCGAGGCCGAGGTTCCGCTTTCCGAGATGTTTGGCTATTCAACCGATCTTCGCTCCTTGACCCAGGGCAAGGCAGAGTTTACCATGGAATTTGCCACCTACCGACAGGTGCCCAAGAGCGTTGCCGAAGAGCTGATCGCCAAGGCCCTGAAAAACAAAAAACAGTAACTACTCGGGTGGATAGACTGAAGGTTTCTTTTCACAATACTTCGGTCTTCAGACTTCCGCCTTCAGTCTAAATAACCAAGGTAGTTACTACAAAAACAGGATACCGCCATGCTGAAACAAGAGCTGATTGAAAAGAATCCCATCCGCCACCTGAAGGGTGAAAGCGACGCCAAGGAATCCAGCAGGATGGGGTTGGTCATGGCCCGGGCCGGCTTGGGCAAAACCGCGCTGCTGGTGCAGATCGCCATGGACAGCCTGATGAATGACAAGCAGGTGGTCCATGTCAGCGTAGGTCAGAGCCTGGACAAGACCAAGCTCTGGTACGACGACATGTTCAAGGATATCGCCGAGGCCTGCAAGCTTGACAATGCCGGAGAAATCCACGACTCGATCATGCGCAACCGGATGATCATCACCTTCAACGAGTCCAAGTTCAGCCTGGCCAAACTGGAAGAGCGGCTGCATGACCTTGTGCAGCAGAACGTCATCAAGCCGAACTGTATGGTGGTTGACGGCTTTGATTTTGTCAAAACCGACCGCGCGGTGCTGGAAGGGATGCGGGAGATGGCCAAGACCATGGACCTGCAGATCTGGTTTTCCGCCGTAACCACCGATGGCGTTGACAGCCAGAGCGCAGCAGGGGTGCCTGCCCCCTGCAATGGCCTGGAGGATCTGTTCAATACCGTTGTCCTCCTCCAGCCGATTGCCCAAAGCGACTGCATCGACCTGAAGATCATCAAGGGCTCCGCCGCGGTGAGCAAGTGCGGCAAGCTCCTCAAGCTTGACCCCAAAACCTTCATGATCAGGGAAGACTGCAAGTAAGCGGTTGGCGTTACAAGTGCTTCGACAGGCTCAGCACGAACGGAGAGTCTCTCAATATAGTAATGTTCCGTTCATCCTGAGCCTGCCAAAGGACTTTTTTCTAGAGTAAATTAGTATTGTTTTACACAAGGTGGACGGCGCAAGCTGCCCACCTTTTTTATTGACCTTTTTCAGAAGAAAAGACTACTCTGGCCAGAAAAATAGCCACGTACGCCAGGACAGATGACACCCCATGAAATTCAGACCGTGCATTGACCTCCACCATGGCCGGGTAAAGCAGATTGTCGGCTCCACCCTCTCCGACGCACAACAGGGGAGCCTGGCCACCAACTTTGCCTCGGACCAGCCTGCAGCCCATTATGCCGAGATGTACAAGGCGGATCGGCTGTTCGGCGGCCATGTGATCATGCTGGGTCCGGGCAACGAAGCTGCGGCAACCGGAGCCTTGCAGGCCTTTCCCCAAGGCTTGCAGATCGGCGGCGGGATCACGGCGGATAACGCCGCCCATTGGCTGGACCAGGGGGCCAGCGCGGTGATTGTCACCTCGGCGGTGTTCAAGGACGGACAGGTGCACGAAGACCGCCTTGCCGAATTGGTCCAGGCCGTGGGCAAGGAACGGCTGGTCCTTGACTTGAGCTGTAGGAAAGAGGGAGACGCCTACTACATCGTCACCGACCGCTGGCAGAAATTCACCCAGGTGACGGTATCCGAGCAGTCCCTTGCGTATTTCGCCGACCACTGCTGCGAATTTCTGATCCACGCCGTTGACGTGGAGGGCAAATGCGCCGGAATCGAGGAGGAACTCACCGCGCTGCTTGGCCGCTTCAGCCCCATTCCCACCACCTATGCGGGCGGGGTGAAAAATCTGGCCGATCTGTACCGGGTCAAGGAGTTGGGGTTAAACCGGTTGGACGCCACTATCGGCAGCGCCCTGGATATCTTTGGCGGAAGCGGCATCACCTACGCCGAGGCGGTGGCCTTTAACAGACGGGAAGGATGCTGACCATGGACTTGGATCAAACCGGCGCCGAACCTGTCGGGGACACCGAACGCCTCACTCTTCAGGTGGACCGCGATCTTTTCCGGGCCTTTCAACGCTGCGTCTGGATCATTGTCCATGAAACCGGCAGGCCCCAAATCGAGATCATGAATGAAATGGTCCGTGATTTTCTAATAAAGCACGATTGTTGACCCACCCCTCCTTGACCGCACGATCAGCCTCAGCTAGTATGGTCTAAACCCACGCGATCATGGGACGGCACATCCGCACCACCCCATGATCGCTTACAAAGTATGGGGTGCAGGTTTTAGCTTTAGTTTTTTACCCGTAATCACTTGCGTCTAAACGAGAACAACTGGTTCTGCCGATGCCCGAGGCTCCCCTGACCAACGAACAGCGTTTCGCGCTGATCCAGAAATATATCGAGCGGATGCCGAGCCTGTCCACCACGGTGACAAAGGTTCTGGAAGTCTGCAATACTCCAAGCACCTCGGCCAACGACCTCAACCGGGTCATCGCCCTGGATCCGGTCCTGACCGGACAGGTGCTCAAGCTCATTAACTCGGCCTATTATTCCCTGCCCAACCAGATCAATTCCCTCACCCGAGCGATCATCATGCTCGGGATCAACACCGTGAAAAACCTGGCCTTGAGCACCGCGGTTCTGGGCAGCATGGGGAGGGAAGACTCCTTTCGCTCGCTGTCCATGGATGCGTTCTGGACCCACTCCCTCTGTGTGGGGGTGATGGCCAAGGCCCTGGCCGGCCTCAAGGGAATCCCCGGTATGATGCAGGAGGAATTTTTTGTAGCCGGGCTGCTCCATGATCTGGGAAAAATCCCGCTCAATAACTGTTTCGCCGAGGAATACCGGCAGTCTCTGGAGTTGTCCACCCTTGAGCAGGGGCCATTATCGAGAGCCGAGGAGATGATGCTGGGCTTCGATCATAGCCGGGCCGGAAAGATGATCGCCGACAAATGGCAGCTTAACCTTGGACTCACCGAAATGCTCCGCTTCCACCACGTCCCGGAAAAGGCCTCGGCAGACAACCAGCAGCTGATCGCCGTGGTAGCCCTGGCGAACACCTACGCCAACCTCTTTGACGTCGGCTCAGCCGGAGACCGCTACCCGGACATATCCCGAGTCAAGGAGCTTCTCGCCTTGGTCGGCCTGAAATGGTATGACCTTTCAAACCTGCACCCGATTGTGCAACAGGAAATCGAAAAGGCCCAGATTTTTCTCCAGGTCGCCAAGGAGACCTCATGAGCATACGGATCAAATTCTGGGGGGTCCGGGGCTCCATCCCCTGTCCCGGCCCAAAAACCATGAAGTACGGCGGGAATACCGCCTGCATTGAGCTGCGTTTCCCGGAAATCAATCGCCTCATCATCATCGATGCCGGTTCCGGTCTCCGGGAACTGGGCAACTTCATGATGGCCAGCGATTTGAAGAAAGGGCCGATCAACACGGATATCTTTCTGACCCATACCCACTGGGACCACATCATGGGCTTTCCCTTCTTCACCCCCATCTATGTGCCGGGCAGCAGCATCCGGGTCCATGGCCCGGTCAGTTTCGAGGGCGACACCCTGGAAAAAATCGTGGGCGGGCAGCTGACTTACCGGTATTTTCCGGTTCGCCAGGCAGAGCTTGCCGCCAAGATTGAATATATCGATCTCAAGGAGGGAGTGCGCGATCTGGGCGACGGCATCACCGTCACGGCAAAATACCTGAATCACCCCATCCTCTGCCTTGGCTACCGCTTTGCCTACCAAGGGAAAACGATCTGCACGGCCTATGACACCGAGCCGTTCCGCAATGTTTTCTGCACGGACCCGGAGGACCCATCCTATGACGAAGGCATGGCCACCGAGGGCGAAATGGTGGCCCAGGAACAGAATGGTGTTTTGGAACAGTTTTTTTCCGGGGCGGACCTTTTGGTGCACGACAGCCAATACACCCACGAGGAATACACGGGCAGATTTGTGGGCTGGGGGCATTCCTCTTTTGAACATGCCGTTGCCGCAGCCAACACAGCCGGAGTGAAAGCCCTGGCCCTGTTCCATCATGATCCCATGCGCACCGACGACCAGATCGACGCCTTGGCGGAGAAATATTGCGTGGCGGCAGGACAGGGCACCACGGAAATTTTCTTTGCCAAGGAAGGCGTGGAACTGGAGATTTAAAGCGAAAACCGAAAAGACTATTGTTCGCTGACAATAATGTCGATGGGTATTGTGACAGAATATCAAGGAGAAGCATAAACCACCACCAGGAAACGGCCAGGGGGGGGGAAACAATGGTTATTTCCGATGAGATCAAATTTCCACGACCGATACGAATCGATCCGTATCGCAAGGGAAAAAAGGTCGACCCCATTGACGGCCTCACCCCGGTTGCCCGCATCGGCGCTTTCACGCGGGAATGGCAGCGCAACAGGGAGGAACGCCGACAGAAGGAACACGCTCTTTTGCCCTCCACCGAAGAAACCGCAGTACGGCGGTTGGTGGGACAAGTCAACACCCACCTTGAAAACCAGAAAATCCTCATCCATCTTGTGCTCAGCAAAGACGAGCGCGGCTATTCTCTTGATGTCTACGACTGCACTCACAATGACCGTTGCTCCATTATCGGCGATGTGGTCATTGACCTGAACGACCTTCCGGTTCTCCTCAAAAACCTCCAGCAGGAAGCCGGTATTCTCCTCGACACCATCTCCTGATCCGCTCCCTTCCCCGCATATTTTTCTTGTTGAAATCTATTTTGAAACATGCTACCAATGCCTTTCATATTCTGAATGGTCATTCAGGATACAGTTTTTTCCCCTAAAAATAGGGGTCGCTAAGGGGGCATCATGCTGTTGCAAGAACTGCTCATCGAAAATAAGGGCGAAATTCTCGAGGCTTGGGTCGATCAGGTGCTGGCGACCTACCCGGAGGATGGCGCCCGGATATTCAAAAAAGAGAAGGACCAGTTTGCCAACCCGGTGGGCTATGCGGTGAAAAACAGCCTGTGGGAAGTGTACACCTTACTTTTCGAAAAGAACGAAACCGCAAAGATCGTTGCTGCTCTGGAGCAGATGGTCCAAATCCGCGCCGTGCAGACCTTTGCGCCTTCCGAAGCGGTCTCCATGGCCTACACCCTGAAAAGAGTGGTCAAGTCTGTCTGCCACAAAGAAAAAGTGGCGGATCTTGAAGGCTGGCAGGCATTTGAAGAAAAAGCCGATATCCTGGCCTACACCATGTTCGACCTGTATGCCGTCAGCCGGGAAAGGCTTTATCAGACCAGGATCGCGGAGATTAAAAGCGGAAACCACATCACCACGGACGGCGGTTGCCCTTCGAAACTGATGGATAAAAATATCGCCCCGAAGGCGGAGCTTAAAACCATTAATGTGTAAGTAACCATGATGCGAGGTAACAGTAAATGAGAATCCTGAGTCCATTCATCGCAGTGTTGGCGCTTATCGCGGTTGGCCTGGTGGCCGCCCAGGTGCCGGGTGGTCAGGCCTTGATAGGGATCGTCTTGCCCTATCTTGCCTTTGCCCTCTTTCTGGGAGGGTTTGCCTATCGCGTGTTGTACTGGGCAAAATCTCCGGTTCCCTTCCGGATTCCGACCACCTGTGGTCAGGCCAACTCCCTGCCCTGGATCAAGCAGAACAAGATCGACTGCCCCTCCAGCAAGCTCGGGGTCATCGCCAGGATGTTCCTGGAAGTCTTCCTGTTCCGCTCCCTGTTCCGCAACACCAAGGCAGAGATGTACGAAGGTCCCAAGCTGGTGTACGGCTCAAGCAAGTTCCTCTGGCTGTTCGCCCTGATGTTCCATTACTGCTTCCTGGTAATTGTTCTGAGGCATATGCGACTGTTCATGGACCCGGTCCCCGGCTTTGTCGCCGCCCTTGAGTTCGGCGACGGCTTCCTCCAGATCGGCGCCCCGGTGCTCTACATGACCGACGCCATTTTTCTCGGCGCCATTGCCTTTTTGTTCCTTCGGAGGGTGATGCTTTCCAATATCCGGTACATCTCCCTGTCAGCCGATTACTTTCCGCTGTTCCTGATCTTCAGCATCGCCCTCACCGGCATCCTGATGCGCTATGTCTTCCGGGCGGACGTGGTGGCGATCAAGCAGTTGACCCATGGCCTGGCCACCTTTACCCCGGCCATCGTCGCCGGACAGATCAGCCCAGTCTTTTTCATCCATGTCTTCCTGGTCTGCGCCCTGTTGATCTACCTCCCCTTCAGCAAACTCATGCACATGGCCGGCGTCTTCATGAGCCCCACCCGGAACATGATCAACAACAGCCGGATGGTCCGGCACATCAATCCGTGGAATGACCCCAACATCAAGCCGCACTCCTACGCTGGATACGAAGACGAGTTCAGGGAGTTCATGAAGGAAGGCGGAATACCCGTTGAGAAGGAATAAGAACGATGGCAATCATGAAAGCAGACAAACTCGGTGTAAGCGTTGCGAAGGGTCCGTCCCTGATGACAGGGGCTGTTCCGAAAAAGGATTGGCCCGATGTCGAGGCCATATTCAAACCGGGAAACTATGCGTATCCCGCAAAAAAAGAAATGATGGAATATCATTCGCAAAAGACCTTCCCCAACCATCCTGGGCTGTTTGGTGAACCGCGCGATTGGGATCCTGAGGCCGACGACTGGAAGTTGCCGGAAAATTGGAAAGAGATCATTCTTAACGGCATTAAAGAGCGGCTGGACAAATTCCGCTCCCTGAAGATCTTTATGGATTGCTGCGTACGCTGCGGCGCCTGCGCCGACAAGTGCCACTTCTTCCTGGGCACCGGCGATCCCAAGAACATGCCGGTTCTCCGGGCAGAACTTCTGCGCTCCGTATATCGGAACGACTTTACCCTGGGCGGCAAGATCCTCGGCAAGATTGCCGGCGGCCGCGAGATGACCTTCGGGGTGCTGAAGGAATGGTTCATGTACTTCTACCAGTGCACCGAATGCCGCCGCTGCTCGGTGTTCTGCCCCTACGGCATCGATACCGCCGAAATCACCATGATGGGCCGCGAACTGCTCCATCTGGTGGGGGTCAACATCAACTGGATCATGGAGCCGGCTGCCAACTCGAACCGCACCGGTAACCACATGGGGCTGCAGCCCCACACCTTCAAAGACAATATCATCTATCTCTGCGATGATATCGAAGAGATCACCGGCATCAAGATCGAGCCGACATTCAACCGCAAGGGTGCGGAAGTGCTGTTCATCACCCCCTCGGCGGATGTCTTCGCAGAACCGGGCATCTACACGGCCATGGGCTATCTGCTGCTCTTCCACCACATCGGGCTGGACTACACCTGGTCCACCTACGCTTCGGAAGGCGGCAATTTCGGTCTCTTCACCAACAACGAGATGATGAAAAAACTCAACGGCAAGATGTATGCCGAGGCCAAGCGCTTGGGGGTCAAATGGATCCTGGGCGGCGAGTGCGGCCACATGTGGCGGGTTGTGCATCAGTATATGGACACCATGAACGGCCCTGCCGACTTCCTGGAAGTGCCCACCTCGCCGATCACCGGAACCCGCTTCGACAACGCGGCCTCCACCAAGATGGTCCACATCAGCGAGTTCACTGCGGATTTGATCAAGCACGGCAAGCTGAAGCTTGACCCGAAACGCAACGATCACCGGATTGCAACCTACCATGACTCCTGCAACCCGGCCCGCGCCATGGGCTTGATCGAAGAACCCCGGTATGTCTTGCAGAATGTGGTTAATAATTTCCATGAGATGCCGGAAAACACCATCCGTGAGTCAACCTTCTGCTGCGGCAGCGGCACCGGCTTGAACACCGATGAGATTATGGAACTGAGAATGCGGTCAGGGTTGCCACGGGCTAACGCGGTCAAACATGTACGCGACAAGCATGCGGTCAATATGCTCTCCTGCGTATGCGCCATCGACCGCGCCACCTTGACGAGTCTGATGAACTACTGGAATCCCGACGTGGAGGTCTGCGGCGTGTCCGAGCTGGTTGGCAACGCCCTGGTCATGGAAGGAGAAAAAGAGCGTGAAACGGGTCTCCGTTTTGAGCCACTTGCAGGAATGGAGGGCTAATAGCCATGTACGGGAAAGGAAGAATCATACCTGCGTTGATACTGTTCTTGGGCGTCATGACATCCCCGATGTGGTATAAGTCCGGGGATCTCAGCAAATTGCCTAAACCTGAAAAACCAAAGGACTACAAGGAGTGTGTTGCCCCAACTGCGTTTATGCGCACCTCGCACATGGTGCTGCTCAACCAGTGGCGCGATAACATCCTGCGCGAAGACGGCGCCCGCATCGGGAAAACCGCCAACGGCACAGAATATGTACGGAGCCTGCAGAATGGCTGCATGAAATGTCACAGCGACAAGAAAAAATTCTGTGACACCTGCCACAACTATGCCTCCGTGAAACCGTATTGCTGGGATTGCCATCTCCAGCCGAAGGAGGCGATGTAACATGGATAGCAAAAGAAGAGATTTTTTGAAGATAGCCGGGCTTAGCGCCATTGCCGGCATTGCCGTTCCCTCGGCCTTTAACTCCCTGCTCAAGGGTGAGGCAGTGGCCTCTGAGCACGGCGAGGCCGCCGCCGCTAACGCTGCTGCTGGCGCCCACGGTGCTGCAGCTCCCACCGGCAAACGCTGGGGCATGGTCATTGACGTTAAAAAGTTCGCCGCAAATCCTGGGCTTGCAGAAAAATGTGTCTCCACCTGCCACGCCATCCACAATGTGCCGGATTTCGGCAACAAGAAGGATGAGATCAAATGGATATGGGTGGATTCCTTCGAGCATGTTTTCCCGGATGACAGCAGCCAGTACAAAAAGCCGGAAGCCTTGGAGTCCATGCCCTTCCTGACCCTGTGCAACCACTGCGACAACCCGCCCTGCGTCCGTGCCTGCCCCACCCAGGCTACATTCAAGACCAAGGACGGCGTTATCGCCATGGACTATCATCGTTGCATCGGTTGCCGATTCTGCATGGCTGCCTGCCCCTATGGGGCCCGGAGCTTCAACTGGCGTGAGCCGCGCGGCAAGAATGCCGATGGCCAGCCTTTTATCAAGGAGATAAACCCGAAGTTCCCCACCCGGATGCGCGGGGTTGTCGAGAAATGCAATTTCTGCGTGGAACGGCTTACCATCGGCCAGATTCCGGCTTGCGTCGAAGTCGCCGCAGAATCCAAGGCCCTTGTCTTTGGCGATCTGAACGACCCCGCTTCAGAGGTTAGCCAGGTACTGAAGACAACCTTCACCATCCAGCGGAAACCTTCTGCAGGGACACATCCATCCCTCTTCTATATTATTTGAGGTACAGACCATGATCGAAAAAGCATTAAAGGGAAGCACAGGATACTGGCTATGGATGCTCTTCCTGCTCTCCATAATGGGGGTAGGCGGACTCTGTTACGTGCAGCAGTTTAACTATGGTCTGGGCATCACCGGCATGAGCCGGGATGTGACCTGGGGCGTGTATATCTCCCAGTTCACCTTTCTGGTCGGGGTTGCAGCCGGCGGCCTGATGCTGGTGCTGCCGTATTATCTTCATAACTACAAGGCGTTCGGCCGCATCGTCATCCTTGGCGAATTCATGGCCATTGCCGCCATCGCCATGTGCCTGATGTTCATCATCGCCGACTTGGGCCAGCCCATGCGCGCCATGAACGTACTGCTCCACCCCACTCCGCATTCCATGCTGTTCTGGGACATGATCGTGCTCAACGGCTATCTGTTCCTCAACATCCTCTGTGGCTGGGTGGTGTTGCAGTCCGAGTATAAAGGGATCAAATACCCAAAGTGGATCAAGCCCTTTATCTACCTCTCCATCCCCTGGGCCATCAGCATCCACACCGTCACCGCTTTTCTGTACTGCGGTCTGCCGGGCCGCCATTTCTGGCTCACCGCCATTCTGGCCCCCCGCTTCCTGGCTTCGGCCTTTGCCGCAGGACCTGCGCTTTTGATGGTCATTGCCATGATCCTCAAGCGGACCACCAAGTTTGACGTGGGCCGCGAGGCACAGGATAAACTGGTGACCATCATCGGCTATGCCGCGCTGCTCAACTTTTTCTTTTTGGGCTGCGAATTCTTTGTTGCCTACTACAGCCAGATTCCCGGCCACATGCACACCCTGGATTACCTTTTCTGGGGCCTCGGCCATGGCGACCAGGTGTACAACAACCTGGTGCCCTTCATGCGGGCTTCGGTGGTCATGGGCTTGGCGGGCATCGCCTTGATCTTTGTCTCCCGGGCAAAACAGTCCGACGGCCTGCTGGTGATTTCCTGCCTGCTGATCTTCTTTGCCTTCTGGATCGACAAGGGCCTTGGCCTGGTGCTCGGCGGCTTTGTTCCGTCCATGCTGGACCAGGTCACCGAGTACTACCCCAGCGCCCAGGAGATTGGTATTACCGCCGCCATCTGGGCCACAGGCTTCTTCATTCTCTCAATCCTCTACAAGGTGGCCATCAGCGTCAAGCTGGAGAACGAAGCCTAAAAATCAGTCTTTTTCTCTGTACTGCATGGTTGATTCAAGGCAAGCTCCTCATGGAGCTTGCCTTTTTTTTTATGCTTTCCCCGCAGCAACCCACCCCTTTGTGGACAATAATATGGGTGGTTTGCCCAACGGTTCTGTTGTATTCTACCGATATCGTTGATATTTGATCCTGATATTGTCCCATTTTCTTTCCGGGATGCAGACACCAAAGGCTGAGTCCGCCATGACGCCATCGCCCACGCCCAAGAAACCAGCAATTGCCTCCATCCTCGACAAGATAGGCAACACGCCGCTGATCCCCGTCAAGCGCCTGAATCCCTTCAAAAAAGTAGCCATCTACGCCAAGCTCGAGGCCTTCAACCCTGGCGGCTCAGTCAAGGACCGCGTTGCCCTGAACATGATTGAAACCGCCGAGGCTGAGGGCGAACTGACCCCGGACAAGATCGTGCTTGAGGCCACCAGCGGCAACACCGGCATCGGGCTGGCCATGGTCTGTGCGGTCAAGGGCTATAAATGCCAGCTGATCATGCCGGAATCGGCGTCCATCGAGCGGCGCAAGATCATGGCGGCCTTTGGCGCCGAGATCCTCCTGACCCCTGGCAAGCGCGGCACCGATGGGGCCATCGAACAGGCCTATGCCCTGGCGCGCCAATATCCTGATCGCTATTTCCTCACCGATCAGTTCAACAATGCGGCAAACTGGCAAACCCATTACAAGGCAACCGGCCCGGAGATTTGGGAACAGACCGGCGGCCGGGTAACGGACATCATCGCCACCTTGGGCACCTCCGGCACCGTCATGGGGTTGTGCCGGTATTTCAGCGAATTCCACCCGGAAGTGCGCATCACTGCGGTAGAGCCCTTTCTCGGCCACAAGCTGCAAGGTCTCAAAAACATGAAAGAGTCATACACCCCCGGGATTTTTGACAAAAAACTCCCATTCCAGATCATCAACATCCCGGACGAAGAGGCATTTACCACGGTCCGCCTTCTGGCCAAAAAAGAGGGGATTTTTGCCGGAATGAGCTCCGGGGCCGCCATGTCCGCGGCCCTGACCCGCGCCGCCCAGCTGAAGGAAGGCGTGTTGGTGGCCATCTTTCCCGATGGCGGCGAAAAATATTTGAGCACCGAGCTTTTCACCAAGCAGGAAGCCGAGGGGTCCCAACAGGCGGAGCTGCGTTTTTTCAATACCCTCTCGCGTAAAAAAGAAGTGTTTAAGCCCATTGTGCCGAAGGTTGTTACTTTCTACGCCTGCGGCCCCACCGCTTACGAGTTGGCCCATCTGGCCCATTGCCGCCGTTTTATGGTCGCCGATCTCATCCATCGGGTGCTCACGCTTGCAGACTATCAGGTCAAATTCTATATGAATTTCACCGACCTTGATGACAATACCATCCAAGGCGCAGCCAAAAGCAAAGAAAGCCTTACCGCGTTCACAGACACCTATATCCAGGAATTCAAACAGGATCTCGCTACGCTGGAGGTGCTGGAAGCCACCGGCTACCCCAGAGCTTCCGAGCATGTGGAAACCATGATCGCCCTGGCCCAGAAATTGGTAGACAAGGGCTACGCCTACGAAAAGCACGGCTCCATCTATTTTGACATCTCGAAATTCGCCAAATACGGCAGGCTTTCCGGCGTGGATTTGAGCAAGATTCAGGTCGGAAAAACCGTTGATCTGGACGACTATGAAAAGGAAAACCCGGTTGATTTCACTCTGCTCAAGCGCTCGACCTTGGGCGAGTTGAAAAGCGGCATCTTTTTTCAGACTGCGTGGGGGAACATGCGGCCCGGCTGGCATATCGAATGCGCGGCCATGACCCTGAGTCTGCTCGGGGAAACCATGGATATCCATACCAGCGGCCGCGACCTGCTGTTCCCGCACCACGAAAACGAAAACGCCATTGCCGAATCACTCACCGGCAAGCCTTTGGCGAATTACTGGCTGCACAGCGAACTGCTACTGGTGGACGGCAAGAAGATGTCTGCCGACAACCAGAACATCATCACCTTGCGGGATGTCCTGGCCAAGGGCTACACCGGCAGAGAGATGCGCTATTTCCTGATCCGCACCCATTACCGCAAGCCGATCAATTTTTCCTTCCGCAGTCTGGACGCAGCCCGCAAAAACCTGCAACGCCTTGACGGCTTTGTAGGCAAGTTGCTCTGCCTGCCGCCGGGCTTGCCCCACCCGGAGGTTGCCGCCTATCTCTCCGACATGGAGGACCGGTTCTTCGCCGCCTTGGACGATGACCTCAACGTTTCCAAGGCCTTTGCCGCTCTTTTCGATTTCGTCAAAAAAACCAACCCGATCCTGAGCCAAGGACTCCTTGACCGCGAGCAAAAGGACTATATCCTGGAGGCCCTGCGCCGGATCAATTCCGTCCTGCGGATCATGCGGCTTGAGGAATGTCCCCTGGCCCCGGAAATCGACAGGCTGATCCGGGACCGGGAAAAAGCGAGGAAACAAAAGGATTGGCAGAAGGCGGACGGGGTGCGTCAGGAATTGGCCCAAAAGGGCATTGAGGTGGTCGATACCGCCACAGGCCCTGTCTGGAAAGAGGTGGAGAAGAAAGAATAGCGCCTGCCCCAAGATGCGAGGCGAAAACGGTATTGCTTTCTTGGCCCGATCATTCTAATATCTGTCGCACATTGGCGCCCGTAGCTCAGCCGGATAGAGCACCGGCCTTCTAAGCCGTAGGTCACAGGTTCGAATCCTGTCGGGCGCACCACAAAAACACCACGAATCCGAACAGTTAATCGCTGTTCGGATTTTTTCGTTTCAACCCGAAAAACCGCATTTTTCGCATCTCAGGGTTCCATCTGATATCCTGAAACACGGAAAGGTTGGCCTGATCCGGTGTTTTCGATCCCACGAGTAAACAGATCAAGGCTGATACAAGCATTGCACGAGCAAAGCGTTTGAGTGGTATTTTCAGCGAAATTCGGAAGATGCGCTAACCGTGTTCCACTTGGCAAAAATGGACAAGTGGAACACGGTCTAGACCTGTTGAAAAAACAGATAACATATTGAAATTACTAATAAAAAAATGGTGGAGGCGGCGGGAGTTGAACCCGCGTCCGAAAATACTCCCCTCCCGATATCTACATGCTTAGTTCTGTTTGGTTGCTTATCGTGCCTTGGCCCCTCCAGAACAAGAGGCTTTTGGCACTATCCTACTGAATTTCGCCATCGGCACGGCAGGCGCGCACCGTAGGCTATCCCGCTAGTCGACGTTCTTTCCGGCCGCGCAGGAGTAAGCCGAAAGACCGGTAGCATTTAAGCTGCTACAGCGTAAGAATAGTCGTCTGCGACTATATTTTGCTCTACCTATTTTACGAGGTTGGTAGAAACCTCGGCATGCAACCTGAGCTTACATATCCCCGTCGAATCCGTTTCGCCCCCATGTTTGAATGAAAAGTTAACAACAACCACTGAAAAATCTATCTGTATTTTAGCATGGCCCGATCAATCTCCCGGTCCGTATCTTTCTTTTTGAGCGATTCGCGCTTGTCGTAAAGCTTTTTGCCCTTGGCCAGACCAAGAATCACCTTGGCCTTCCCCCTCTCGTTGAAATACATCTTGAGGGGAATCAGAGAGTACCCTCTTTCCTGAATCTTGCCAACGAGCTTGAGGATCTCGCGCTTCTTGAGCAGCACCTTGCGCTCCCGCACAGGGTCGGGCGCATCGTAGGTGGCGTGACTGTATGGCGAGATATGCACCCGCTGGATAAAAACCTCGTTATTTTTGATCTTGGCAAACCCGTCACGCAGGTTGGCCTTCCCGGCCCTAAGGGATTTCACCTCCGAGCCCAATAATTGGAGGCCAGCCTCGATCTCCGACTCGATGGTATAGTCGTGATAGGCTTTTTTATTGGTGCAGACAACCTTCACAGCCACATGTTCACCCACAGGGTCATAGCCAAACGCCAAGAAAAAAACCCTTGCTCCGGGGGAACAAGGGGATCATGGCAACACTATAATACATCTTGGCTAAAAAAGCGAGGTGCCCGGCTAATCCGCACCGGTTACACGCAAGGCCTCCTCCGGGGTGGTGATCCCGCTTTTCACCTTGCACCAGGCATCCTCCTTGAGCGTGGTCATGCCTTCCTCCCTGGCGGTCTGCCTGATCTCCATTTCCGCACTTCCACCACTGATCTGCTTGCGAATCTTGTCGCTCATGGCGAAGATCTCAAAAATTCCGCAGCGCCCAAGATAGCCGGTGCCCCGGCATTGCTGGCACCCCTTACCCCGCCGCAGTTCGAACTCCCCATCCTCGACAACCGGCAGGCCGAAGCCCCGCAGCTCGTCGGCCGACATGCGAAAACTTTCGCTGCAATGGGGGCAGATCCGCCGCACCAACCGCTGGGCCATGGCTCCCAGCAGAGTGGATCCGACCATGAAGGGCTGCACCCCCAGATCCAGCAATCGGCTGATGGAAGCAACGGCATCGTTGGTATGCAGGGTGGAAAAGACAAGATGCCCGGTGAGCGCCGCCTGCACGGCATTCACCGCCGTGTCCAGATCGCGGATCTCGCCGATCATGATGATGTCCGGGTCCTGGCGCAGGATATTGCGCAGGATGGTGGAAAAGGTCACATCCAGCTGCGGCTGCACCGGAATCTGGTTGAACTCCTCATGCACCATCTCCACCGGATCTTCCACCGTAACCACGTTCTTTTCCGGGGTGGCGATTTGTTTGAGGGTCGAATAAAGGGTGGTGGATTTGCCGCTACCCGTTGGCCCGGTGACAAGAAAAATGCCATGGGGCGCGGTCATAAACCCCTGGTACACCTCAAGATCACGCGAGGAAAAGCCTATTTTGTCCACATCCTGGAACAGGATATCCGGGTCAAGGATTCGCAGCACCGCCTTTTCCCCAAAGGCCACCGGCACGGTGGAGACCCGAATCTCCGCCTCCTGTCCGGAGCGATCCACCTTGATCCTGCCGTCCTGGGGCCGCCGCTTCTCGGCAATGTCCATCCGGGCTAGTGATTTGATCCGGGAGATCACCGCAGCATGGACAACCTTGGGCAGCTTGTAGATGGTGTGCAGCACCCCGTCGATGCGCAAGCGAACCTGGGCCTGCTCCCGTTTCGGCTCGATGTGGATATCGCTGGCCCGCTGCTCAAAGGCATAGTTGAACATATGATCCACCGCCGAGGTCACATGCTGGTCCGAAGAGGCCGCCTCCTCGGTGGAGGAGATGCGCACATACTGCTCGAGATTGCCCAGATCCACCAGGGGCCTTGCCAGATGGCTTTCCGCCGCGGTGATGGAGGACTGGAAACCGAAGAACTCAGCCAGGGTCTTGCGGATGTCGCTCTTGGTGGCCAGATAGGGCTTGACTGAAAGCTGATTAGCCCGCTCGATCTCGGCCAGAACCGTTTTGTTCTCAGGGTTGCAGATGGCAACCTCAAGCACTCCATTGGCAATGGAAAATGGCAGCAGCAGGTGCCTGAAGGCAAAAGTGCGGGGGATGGTCTTGGTAACCGTTTTCAGATCCAGCTCAAGGGGGTCGAGTTTTTTGAACGGCAGGCCCATATCCTTGGCCACGGCCCGGACAATCAGCTCCTCGGTGAGAAGCTGCCCTTTCTTCCCAGACAATTCCAGGTTCATCGAGACAACGATATCAACGAAGTTCAGGCTCTCATCCCGCTCTTTGCCGGTATCACTCTTTCGCCGGGCGCTGTGCTGCTTCAGCAGAAGCTGCCGCTGCTGGGCCTTGTGGCTTTCAACAAAAAAGCGCTGCTCGGGGGTGATCAGCCGGTTTCGCGCAAGCAATTCCAGAAGATATTTTTCGTCATTCAGGGTGGCTGTCATCCAACGCTATCTCTCACACACACGCTGGCTATTGCGCCTGATCGGCAGCAATAGCCAGCATTTTTAGGGGGACCACCGCGACAAGCAAATCGCCAGACAGCTGCGGTTTTGCTGCCCGAACCATATTTGCTAATCTATTGGAGGAAACGCCATTTGCTTTACTGCCTGCTGCAACCGCTCGCCCTTCAAGATGATAATTTTTTTTGCCTCGGAAAGATCCACCCCCTTGCGGGCAACCTCCACCTGCACAAGTTGCCCCGCTTGGAGATCGGCGCGATTTGCAGGCACCTCCCCGGTTCCGCTGTCCACAAAGACAGGCCCCACGACAAAGGAGTAATCTCCAACCTGCACCAGCGACTGGTTAGCACCCAGCTCCAGAATTCTCCCCAAAAAAGTTTTTTCGGGGAGATACCTGGTTCCTGCCTGTACACCGAACGGGACAAAGCAAACACCCAGAACAAAAATGACCGCATATATAAAATTTTTCATTGGCTGTCCTCTTTAAGGGTTTTCCCACCAAGAGCGCATTGCTGGTTTCGTTCGGGGGAGATTCACCTTAAATGTCTCGGTCCCCCCTGTCTTGGTGCCAACGACAATGACGTCCTTGAGCAGAACCGGATTGGAGGCAATATCCTCTCCCAAATAGATGCCTGCGACCGAATATGTGTTCCCGCTGGCATCCTTGATCATATCCTTGCTGTCAAAAGTTTTGTCGCCGTTGATATCAAATACCGGCTTCGCCGGAGGCTTGCCGGTGGTGTAATCCAGGGCAAACAGCCACGCCTGGCCGGTTCCCTCGCAGACATCAGCCGCAGGGGTAAAGGTGGTGAAAAAAACCACCCCGCCCACGACCAGTGCGTCACTGATCACCCTCTCGGATGCCCCCCCGGAAACCAACCGGTTATCCAACTCCAGCGCCCAGGAATATGGCGCCGGCCCAGGAGCGCTCCCCGAGATTACACGAAAATCCTTCCCGGTCGCAGCATTCGTTACCGTGGGGGTGGTGAAAATCGGCAGTGTGGCCAGGCTATAACTGGGGTAGGTGGTATCATCCCGCAGGCCGAAGAAGTACTGCATAGCAGTGGTTGTCTTGTCGGCCTGCACCTCATAGCTCCCAGTACCGAAATAAAGCCAGGTAATATTTTCGGCATAGTAGGCATCGGATGGTCTTACCCTGATGGGGGTTGAATGATCCGGAGTGCCGCGATTGAAGCTGAACAGGGTGGAGACCTGAGGAGTCTCATTTTTCCCGATATTGGTCACTCTGTACATGGTTCCGTAGAGATTGCCGGTGTACAGCCTGTCTCCCCGGTAATCATCATTCATCTCGGTAACCACCACCCCTCCCAAGGCATCGTCCATCAAGGTGGATGCCGCAGAGGGGAGCTTGATCCTGTTGGTGGCAACCCCGGTGGCGTCTTTCCATAAAGGAACAGATGCATCATTGGCCTCCACTCCGTAAAGGTATGCCTGTTTATTCGGTTGATTGAGAACATCCTCGGCATAGCCCGAACCCCAGTAAACGGCCCACACTGTATCAGTCGAACTCTTGACCCCGGCCCGGTACACCTCCGGCTGCGCCCAGGTCTGGCCAAGCTGACTGTCGGTGAACTGCCAGAGATATTTCACCCTGTTATCCGGATTAAGCGGATCTACAGCAACAGCGTCAAACGGCCTGCCCCCCGTGACATCAAGGGCGAAATACGCGGCACCGCCTCGCCGCAAACCGGTCATCAACACGGTTTTCCACTTGCTACCGTCATAGATGTCCGCAGCGATGGGCGAGCCATCCACCAGATACCGGTGGCAGAACTCGGCAGAACACATATTCTTGGTGGGGTCGCTCGCCTCATTGAGCTTGGCAAGGATGCTGTTGGGGTAAAACCGCCATTGCTCAACGCCATCGTCCAGCTTAAAGGCATGGAGAGCGCCATCGTTGGAGCCGACATAAATTATGGTGTTTCGCTTGGCTTGCGAAGTTCTGAATGCGGCGTAGTTATTGAACGGGTAATAATGGGTCGGCGGATCAATAATAACCGGAGTCGAATTGATGATATCGCCCAGAGACTTGCAAAGATAATTGTCGCTGGCCAGGGTGGCATCGGTATAGGGAACCACGGCGTTCGTAACCAGGTCGGTAACGGTATAGGCCTTCTTGGTAACCGGCATAACAGTGGACGCCTTCCATTTCTGCGTGCCGAGTTGGGCATTTTTGGTGTCTAGATTGGTGCAGATCAGGTCGCCGGTCCAGCCCCCCGCACTGAACTGGGCGTTGACAATCAGGTCTTCCCGCCCGGCGGAGGTGGTGGGCGCCGGGGTGGACCCATAAAACACCTGCGCCTTGACATTGGTGGTAACATTCTGGAGGGCATCCTCCAAGGCAGTCTTATTCTGGGCAAGGAAGGGTACGCCCACGCCGGCAACCTCGTCATGCATGGCATAGAGGTCATCATCGGCAACAGCCTCGCCCCGCTGGTTGCTGATTTTGGCAATCTCGTTGAGCTGGGTTGCATCGTCAAGACCAAAACCGATGGTCACGGTGGTGATCTTTTGATCGGCCAGTTTACCCGCCTCGGTGGTGACCCCAGGCAAGTCGGTATCCAGATTGCCCAGGCCATCGGTGATCAGGATGAGGAATTTCGGCTGGCATGAAAGGGGTACATAATACGCCCCCTCAAGGTCCGCCTTGGTTCCGGCAAAGTATGCCTGGGCCTGCTGCATTGCCGGCACCAGCGGCGTGGTTCCGGCAGCGCTGACGCTGGCAATTGAGGTCTGCAATTTGGTCTGGTGGGGATCATCGTTGAACTTGCAGCCCGTATGCACCTTTGTGTAATGGGTTGGGTCGGAGCTGCTGTAGTTGCCTGTCCAGGAGCCGAAACCCCAAGCGATGCTGCGATCCGCCACCAGTTTGCTCAAGACATCCTTGGCGATCTTGAGCCGTGATTCCTGGGTGGGGGGCGACCAACTCGGGATGGCCCAACTCGCGCTGGCGGTCGTTTTCGTCCGGCCGGTGATATTGTTTGCCGCCGTGCTATAGATTGCCGCGCTGTCTGCAGCCTCCCCGTAGACAGTCACAGTGGTGGCGATAGTATCGGAAAAGGCGGGCACAAAACGGATACTTGCATTCAAGATTGTGGAGTTCGGCGGAATATCCACCGCATCAAACCGGAGCCCAGTGGTGTAGCTCCCTCCCATCTGGAGCGTCGTGTTTGTGAGATACATGGTGCCGCCGGACGACTGGTAGGCATCATCCTTGGAACGCACCACCGGGAATTCCACATTGTCGTATCGTATGCTGTCATCCGAGCTAATATAGCTCACAGTCAACACAGGCGCGTATGCCGCAGAATTATCATAGGATCTGGCCTGCCGCTTGCCGCTGCCATTTCCGGTAAGGATAAAATTCATCGGGTTGAGTGCGGCCCAGCCTCCCCGGTTGACAATCTCCTGAACAATATTTCCCACATCCGGCGTTGTATTAACCGTGGTTGACGAGTCTACCAGATCCATCAGGGTTGTCATGCTGCCGGAGATGTCCAGCAGGATGAGAATGGCCGGGTTGACCAGATTTTCGGTATACAGCGGAACCTCGCCGCAGGCGCTGCTATGCGGCGCCGGTTGCACCGTGAGACTCACCGGGATATCCAGCGGGGAGTTGGTGGCGTTGGGATCGGTAATGGTGATCGTTGCGGCGTAGCTGCTGGCGACAAGGCCTGCGGTGGTATAGGTGACTGCCAGGGTCTGGCTGGCTCCAGCAGCCAGGGTGCCGCTTGCCGGGGAAACAGAAAGCCAGGAAGCATCATCGGTAATGGTATATACCAGATTGGCGTTTCCGGTATTGGTCAGAGTAACAGAGCCAGCAACGGGGTTGGTTCCCTGAAAGGAAGAAATCCCCAGATTGACGGGATCGACGCTGATCTTTGGAGCAGCAACGGGCAGATACTCAATATGCAACAAGGGGGCTCTTGACGATTTCTGGTCGTAAGAATACACATTGCGGCGGCCCGTGCCGCTGACAAACAGCGCAAGGGAATCGGTGTAGGGAACAACCGTCGACCAGCCCGCCCGGTTGACGATTTCCTGGATAATGGCTTTGATGTCAGGGCCCAAGATGGTCGTTCTGCTATTTTTGCCGTTACAGACATCTTTATCGTTGGCCCAGTTTACAGAGGCGGTGGTGGGATTCGTTGTTTTTCTGCTGGAAATGGAAAAATTGGCGCTGCCGAAGGTCGCGGCATTATCGACATTCTCGCCACGCACGGTCCAGTCAATGCCCCCGCCGCAGGATGCATTGTCCTCGACCAGTTCAAGATGGGCTGCGGTTATTTGCGCACCCCTCGGAATGTTTTGGAGGGTAAAACGCAAGCCAATCAGGGTGGCAGGGGTTGACGTGCAATCGTCTTTGCCAAACTCCAGATAATTATCGCCCCGGAGAACTTGCCCCAGGGCCCTCGAACCGCTACACCCGGCCTGAAGATACTCCTGGGCATCATCGGTGCTAGAAACGACCTGGACGCGCAACGTATCCGCAGCACACAAGGCGGCAGAAAGCAAAACCAAAATACAGGCCGCAACGATCTTCCCAGCGATTCGATATTTCATGGTGCACCTCACTGTTCCTTGCAGTTCTTTGCCATCAGCCACGACTGCGGCCATGGTCATTTTCCGTAAACCACACGGACAACGGTTTCGATTTCCTGCGCCCGATTGGCATTGCCGGTGACAGTGTAGTAATAATCCCGATAATCCTTGCTGCTGCCCGGGCTCGGGTGATCTTCACGATAGGCAACCTTGTACCAGTACGGAACCCCACCCAGGGTGCCATCCTGGGTGCCAGCGGGAAAGGTGTTGTTCACCACATCGATGCCGCCGTTGCCAAAATTCCGCACATTAGCTGTTTCCACCCCGACATTGGCGTCCGGAGGCGGCTTGGAATAGCTCAGCATCCAATTGGCCCCTTCCTGCCAGCTCGTTTCGGCCACATACAGATCCTGCACCATTTCCCGTGTATTACTGGCGATCTTCAGCTCGACATTGGTATTGCTCAGGGAGGTCGCGCCCAAGAGAAGGAGGATCAGCATAATCAGCAATGCCGCCACCAGCACAAAGCCATCTTCCCCCTTGCCCACCTTAAAAATATTCATCCCTTCCACCTACATGAAATCCGTTTTGTAATAGGCATACTGGTATTGCTTGGTAAGCAGGCCTTCGCTCCACTGTACGGTGACGTCGATCTGCTTCCGCGAGCTGTCCAAATCGGTGACGACCCATTTCACGGTATAGGTCAGCCCCCCCTGGGTTACTGTGGCGGAATGGTTGCCGGAGGTAAGATCCGCTGCGGAGTTATCCAACATCATCAACTGTTCAAAGCGGTCCATCGCCCCGAAAGAGGCCTCGGTGATCCGCTGCGCCCTGTTGTTGCCCGACATCACCATGACGGGGGTCGCAGCCACAGCCAGAAGTCCGATTGCCAGAATGGTAATGGCGACCATCACCTCGATCAGGGTGAAGCCCTTCTCATTGCCGGTCAATCCTTGTGGGCTCATATACTCAGGTTCCTGCACATGATGGTTGTAGAGAACATCCGGCCCCGAACCCCGGTGGGAAGCACCCAGGTTGGTCCCGGCCCAGGGGCGGTAAAGGACGGGGCAACTGCATAGTTCCTGTCCACCCCCGAGCTTTTAGCAAGAATCGTCACCTCAACCCCGCGTACGCTCCGCATGTTTCCGGCACTCACCACCGTTCCAACAGGCGCAAAGGTAAAACCTCCGACACCATCATCAAGGAGATAGCGAAACTGAAGCCCATGGATATTCAAAACCGTTGGTACCCTGTTCCCGGCGCCAACCGCCCGGCCAAGATCATCGCTAACCCCAGCGCCATAGGCGTCGTACAGATCATAGGTGACCTTGACCAGTTCGCTGGGGCCTTGTACCCCGTGAAGAACCCCGTCACCGTCATAATCAACCGCATTGTCCGTGGCCGTGGTGTCAAAATAGGTGAAAACAAGCTGGCTGGCGCCGGAGCCAATACACACGCCCGGGGCGACGAGACAATCGGTGCTCGTGGACGGAACATCGGCGACAGTCGAAGGATCCCGATGGCCAGCCAGCCGGATCTCCCTGCCCATCACGGTGATCGCAGCCCGGAAGTTTTGCTGGGTTTCGGCGACAAGCTCCTGGGAGGAGTAGGCCTTCTGCTGGGAACTGTAAATATTGTAGATTGCCCCCATGACCACGCCGGACATGAGCATTACAATGAGCAGCTCAACCAGGGAAAATCCACGATTTTCGCCGCAGGGCACAAAAAGGCTCCTTTTGTGGGACGACAATCCTCTGGTCATATGGCGCCTGCGTCTGATGATTTTTGTATCCGCACATTGCCGGTGGTGGAAACCGTTATCTTGTAATACATGGGGGTGAGGTTGGCCAACCTGATACTGCCAGCGCCGTTGGCAAGCCCCCGGCTGTCATATCGGGCGCTGCCCGTTGCAAAGATGGAGGAATACAGGGCTACGGTTGCGGGGACATTTCTCTGCTCCAACACCGTTTCTCCGGCATCACAGCTTCCATTGTTGTCAGCGTCCAGGTACATCCGATAACTGCCGCCCAATGTTGTGGCGTTGGGTGTGGTGGTAAACTCGACCCCGACATCAATCTTCCTGGTTATGGCCTCGCTGCGCGCCCGTTGCAGGGTTGAGGTGAGAACCCGCGCCGCGCCGCGCAATTCCGCATTCCGCATCATCGCGGAGAATTGCGGCAGGGCAATCGCCACAAGTATAGCGAGGATAGCGATCGTAACCACCAATTCGACCAAGGTAAACCCGCCTTCCCGCTTTGAAAATATGGCCCTTCCCAGATGGTTCATTTTTTCTCCGCCAGTACCGATCTTGATGCCTCCTGTCTCTCAACAGTAAAAGATACCGGCCAAGCACCTTATTTTGTCCGCCGCCCATTTTTATTTTTTCCCAGAGTCATTTCCTGACACATACAAAAAACATGCCGAAAAAATGAACCCAGAAGAGAACTAACGGAAATACAGGCTGTTGCCCACCAAAAAACAACGGCGTCGCTTTTGGCTGCTTGCCCAAACGATGCGTGATTGTCATTTTTTTTTATATCATGCCCTTTCCCCAAGGAACAATTATAAAATTGTTTAATAATTCACTGGTGCCCAGCTAGAAACCATATTCTTTCATTTTACTTAACAGGGAAGGATAACTGATTTCGAGCAGGAGGCCTGCCTTGCTCTTGTTGCCTCCGGTTGCGTCCAGGGCGCGCCTGATCAAAACCCTTTCCATCTCACGCTGCCCCTTTTTCAGTGAAAATGTTCCCAACACTCCCTCCAGGCAATTTTTTGATTCCTGCTCCAACAGATTTTCGGGCAGATGTTCAGGCAGGATAATTTTATCTGCAAGCACAACGGCCCTCTCCAGGGCATTCTCCAACTCCCGCACATTTCCAGGCCAATGGTGATGCAAAAGCAACGCCAATGCGGCCGGAGACAACTCCGGAACGCTTTTCCCGAACCTCTTACCGATCTTGGTGAGCAGATGCACACACAGAAGCGGAATATCTTCCTTCCGCTCCTGGAGCGGCGGAACATGCAAGGGAATCACATTCAACCGAAAAAAAAGATCCTCGCGGAAGGCACCGGCCTTCGCCTCTTCCTGCAAATCACGGGCTGTCGCCGCCAGCACCCGCACATCGACCGACACTGTTCGTGCTCCGCCCACGGGCCGCACCTCCCGTTCCTGCAGGACCCGCAACAATTTCACCTGGGCATTGACTGGGAGTTCGCCGATCTCGTCCAAAAACAGCGTCCCGCCCTCAGCCTCCTGAAAAATCCCCTTCCGGTCTTTTTCCGCACCGGTAAAGGCGCCTTTCACATACCCGAACAACTCGCTTTCCAGAAGATTTTCCGGCATTCCCCCGCAATTAACCGCCAAAAATGGCTTGTGCGCCCGACTGCTTTGGGCATGAATGCCCCGTGCCAACAACTCCTTGCCGGTGCCGCTCTCTCCGGTGATGAGAACCGTTGTATCGTACTGTGCGACCCTGGAAGCGGTCTTGAGAAAAGCGATCATGACCGGGCTTTGCGCGACAATCCCGCCAAGCCCCTGCGAAACCTGCAACTCATCGATTTGGCGGCGCAACAGGAGATTTTCCCGGCGTAACCGCATATGTTCCGCAGCCCTCATCAGGGTCAGGAGCACTTCATCCGCCTTAAAAGGCTTGGTGATAAAATCATAGGCACCGCCCTTTATCGCGGCCACGGCATCCTCAATAGCGGCATAGGCGGACATCATAATAATAGGCGCATCAAAGCCCAGCTCCCTGGCTTTTTCCAGAAACCCGATCCCATCAAGACGGGGCATCTTCAAATCACACAGAACAAGGGGGAAATCCCCTTTACCCAGAGCGATGAGGCCTTCCTCCCCGTTTCTGGCGAGGGTCACCTCATATCCAGCCTTGGAGGTAACAATGGAAAGCATTTCCAGCATGCTTTCTTCATCATCGATAATCAGCAATCGCCCGGCATCACCCATGCTCATCTCCTATCCCGCCGCCATGCCATTGTCCGCCGGAAAATCCCCCCCACCCGCAGAAACAACCAAGGGCAACGAAATCCAGATGGTAGCCCCCCCACCAGCATCAGACCGCCCACTTTCAGCCCACATCCTCCCTCCCCAATTCTCAACGAGCGCACAGGACACCGCCAACCCAAGTCCTGTGCCTCTGCCCGGCTCCTTGGTTGTAAAAAAAGGCTCGAATACGCTCTCGAGATGTTTTTTTGCAATTCCCGGACCGTTATCCTCGATAGCAACCCGAATATATCGCCGATTTCCATCCTCTCCGTTACAACATCGCGCGGCGACCTTCCCTTCCGGAAGTCCACTCACGGCATCAACCGCATTCATTAAACAATTCACAAAAACCTGGCGCATGCCGTCGGCATCGGCCAACACCAGATCTTCCTCCACCTCCGAGCTGAAAGAAAACTCTATGTGGCCAGGAACTGTTCCATGACTAAGCAGCTCTAGACATTCCGCCAAAAGCACTCCCACCCTTAGCGAAGCAGGGGCGCTGTCAACAGGTCGGGCATAGTCGAGCAACTGCCTGATCAACCTGCCCACACGCACCACTTCCTTTTCCGCACGCCCTGCAAACTCCTTCCTTTCCTCAGGGGATAAACCCACTTGCCCAAGAAGATCCAGATATCCTTGCACAACGCCAAGCGGATTCCCAATCTCATGGGCAAGCCCGGCGGCCAGCCTGCCTATGGATGCCATCTTTTCCGCCCTGACCATCTCCCGTCGGTTCCGACCTAATTCCTCGTTTGCAAACTTCAGCGAGTCCACTTTCTGATGAAGTGCTGCCCGATCCTCTTCAAGTTGCGCGATCATCCGGTTCAAGCTTGAAGAAAGACGCCCAAATTCATTCCCCGTACGCCCCGGAAAAGGCAAAACATCATGCCGGAGAGAATAGGTGTCCGCCTGTTCGGCAAGGCGCTCCAGGGGGCGGACAACGAGCTTAACCATACGGAAAAAACCGACAACCGCAAGCACCACCGCATTGGCAAGAATATAGGCCAGGATGATCTTTTCGTTTTCCCACAACTGCGCATTGATCGGTTCCGTGGAACGGACCATGGCCAGAGCACCCCTTGCCCCATCCGGGGACCGAAAAGGCTGCGCAATAATCACCACATTATTTCGCTGGGCTGAACCATCAACCTCATGAGGGGGGAGAAGGCGGCTGTACTCGACTCCAGAATGCGCGGCATTCGCCAGGGAAATTTCCAGAGCTTTGGCAAAATCTTCACACCCCGGGGAGATGTTGATGGTTTTACCCAGTGCGGTTGCCGAACCGAAACACAAAATCGCCTCATCCGACTGCAATACCTGCGCGATATCAGCCTTGAACCGCTCTTCTCCGCCACCATTGGTCCCAAGCCGGGCCATGGCCACAAGCAGGGTGCGGGCATGATCCAGATCTGCATGCAAGGCCTGTCGTTTCCAGAGCTGCAGGGACACGGCGTTCACCAGTAACATGCCAACCCCGAGAACCAGAAAAAAGACTAGAATCGTCTGTACCTTCAAATTCCAAACCCGCATGCATCGCCTCCAGGGCTCATCACGGTTTTACAAAAAATCATACCCTAACTGGGGACGTTGCTTGCTATCTTTCTATTGTTCCTATCCCCGCAATCATTTCTCTCATTGCCGGATCACTTTTTATCAACTTCTCGCCTCTCTGTACTGCGATTGAAACACCGGCTGATCCTGGTCCTGTTGCCGAGCCCGCTTCTTTCCCAGTATAACCGTATTCACGCACAGCAAGACAACAGAATATGGCAATAGCTAGCTAACAAGCAATGTCACACAACCCACAAGCTTACAAAATACGTCATTTATGACAATTATTGTCACCAGACACACTCGACACTATCCCCGACTCGCTCGCAATCAACCAAGACAACTGCCTGAAATTAAAAATTATTTCACGGCTTGCCGCACGATCTCTGTGGTGTGGCACGAAAATTGGAATTGACGCAGGCAATGGCAATGTCATAGTATTTATGTACTATCAATTTTATGCACACCACCACCCACAAAAAAAGGAGCGCATCATGAACAATCAGAAAGGTTTCACCCTGGTCGAGCTGATGATCGTTGTCGCGATCATCGGTATCCTGGCGGCCATCGCCATCCCGCAGTTCGCAGCCTATCGGCAGCGGGCCTTCAACTCGGCAGCCATCAGCGACCTGCGGAACTTCAAGACCGGCATGGAAGTTTCCTTTGCCGACAACCAGGTATATCCGATTATCTAACTCCATGAACAACCTTCATCCATATACATATGCAAAAGGAGATTCTCCCATGAAAAAATATTCTCTGACTATACTGTTGGCCATCGCGGGCTGCTTGGCCGTGCCCATGAGTGCCCTCGCCGGGACCATTGGCGCCGCCACCTCTCTAGGAACCGTCGCTTTCAGCCCCTCGAAAAGCGTATCCCTTGGGGTTCTCTCGAACTCAGGTGCAACCTATTCCGCCATGTCTGGCCATACACAGGGCACGGAGGTCTACGGCATCGTTTCCACGAACACCAGTATTTTTTTCCACGGCGTTGACGCTGGCACAACCGTTGGCACCACTTCCACCCTGAAAGGCGTTGTAGTGCCCGCATCAGAAACCAGTTTGGCTGCTGATGGCTTTACTGCAACAAAGTAACCCCGGCGACGGACAGCCAGGCTTCGGTAATTCTTTACCAGCGCATTGCAAAAAAGAGGATTGTCGGAAACGGCAATCCTCTTTTGACGTTTCACCAAAATCGCTCCCCCTGCTCCTGGCTCACATCAAAAGGACCCACCATGCACCACCTGATACTCATTACCTGGAAGGGGTTGCTCCGCGACCGAATCCTGCAAGGAATCCTGGTGGCGACCGGCATTTTTCTGTTCATCCCTTCGGTCAGCGTTCTGTCCATGCGGCAGGTGGGGGAACTTGCCATCACCCTTTCCCTTTCCCTTACCTCGTTCATCCTGCTGCTGATCGCGATATTCTGCGGGGGCACGGCCCTCTGGAAAGATATCGACCGACATTCCATCTATAGCGTCCTGGGGCTGCCCATCAGTCGGACCAATTATTTGCTGGGCAAATTCTTCGGCATCGCCGGGTTTCTGCTGCTGATCTCTCTGGTGCTGGGGCTCTTGGCTTCCGCCACCATCTGGTATGTTTCTCTGACCGATCCGCCAGCACGTCCAATTCTTTGGACAAACATCCTGATGGCCCTTACCTTTGACTGCCTGAAGTACATTATGGTGGTGGCGGTGTCCTTTCTCTTCTCCACGGTGAGCACCTCTTTTTTTCTGCCCATCTTTGGCACCATCACCCTGTTTCTTGGCGGCAACGTCACCCAGGAGGTCTACGACTACCTGCAAACCCCTGCGGGGGCTGCCCTGCCAGCGCTGACCAAACAGATCGCCCTATTTTTGTATTACCTGCTGCCCAATTTTGCAGTGTTCGATCTCAAGGCAAATGCCGTTTACAGCATCCCCCTCCCTGCCAACGGGATTCTGCTGCCGCTGGCATACAGCCTTGCCTACTGCGGCCTGCTGCTTTCCGCCGCCGCGATGCTGTTTACCAGACGCGAGCTGCATTAGACCATGAAGCAGGCCTTATCCCTGACATTATGCGCGGCGTTTCTCCTCTGCCTGCTGGCACCGGTCGCCCGCCACATGCAGGAGCGGCCCTTTGTCCAACGCGTCGGGGTCAGCCCCCAGCCCGCAGTCATGCGCTTTGTCACCGCCGACCAGAAGCAGATATTCGGCGCGCTGGAGGTGCTCAAGGTGCTCATCTATTACGGCACCTCCCTGGAAAAAGCCCAGCAGCACCAGGACATCGTCCATGATTTCCAAGGCATGTACCCCCTGATCAAGACCGCCACCCGGCTCGACCCTTACAACATGGATGCCTATTACTTTGCCCAGGCCATTTTGGTATGGGACATGCGGCGCATCGACGAGGCCAATGCGCTGCTTGATTACGGCATGCAGTACCGGACCTGGGATTTCTACCTGCCGTTTTTCGCCGGCTTCAACCATGCGTACTTTCTAAAAGATTACGACAAGGCAACTTTCTACTACAAAAGGGCAGGGGAGCTGACCGGTTCCGATCTTTTCATCCGGCTGGCCAGCCGGTACATGTACGAGGCCAATCAAACGGGCCTGGCCATCGCCTATCTGCAGACCATGAAAGCTGGCGCCCGCAACGAGACGATCAAAAAATCCTTCGATCTGCGTTTGACAGCCTTCATGGCAGTCAAACGCATTGAAGACGCACAGGCAGCCTTTCTCCGCGATCTGGGTCGGCCAGCCAAGACAATCGAGGAAATAGCCCAGGCCGGCTATCTTGCCACGCCTGTCATCGATCCTTACGGCGGCACCTTTTATCTGGATAATACGGGCCGGGTGCGCACCACCAGCAAGTTCGCCGCCCTGCCAAGCAACAACGCCAAATGAACGCGATGAATCGCTCTACTCTACCCAAGGAAACGACCATGGATGCCATCACTATTGAGGCGCTCTCAAAAACCTTCAAGGGGAAACGCGGCAGGTCGGTGGAGGCGTTGCAAGGATTACAACTGTCCATCCCTCCAGGCGAGGTCTTTGGCTTCCTCGGGCCAAACGGCGCGGGCAAAAGCACCACCATCAAGATCCTGATGGGTCTGATCCGAGCCACTGGCGGCCAAGCCTCGATTATGGGGATACCGGTCAGCTCCCATACCGCAAGGCGCAACGTTGGCTATCTCCCGGAAAATCCGTCATTCTATGATTACCTGACCGCCGAGGAATACCTGAACTTCACGGGTAAAATGTTTGGCATGACCGGCCCCATGCTGCATGAGCGTTCCCAGGCAATGCTTCACCGCCTCGATCTCTGGGAGGCACGGCAACGGCCAATCCGTACTTACAGCAAGGGCATGACCCAACGGCTCGGCTTGGCCCAGGCCCTGCTCCACGACCCGCAGGTATACATCCTCGACGAACCGATGAGCGGCCTCGACCCCATTGGCCGAGCCCTGGTCAAAGAAATCATCTTGGAACTGAAGGCCGCTGGCAAATGCGTCTTTTTCAGCACCCACATCACCAGCGATGCGGAGGCGATTTGCGACCGGGTGGGGATCATCCTCCAAGGGAGGTTGCAGTGCGTCGAACGGGTTGAGACCATCATGACGCCCGACGCGGAACTCTCCCCCGGAGATTCAGCGCAACAGAGCCTGGAAAAATTCTTCCTTGAAATCGTAAGAAAGGGCAGCCATTGACAAAGCGTGCGCAAATTCTCGCCATTATCGCCGCCGTCCTGCTCGTTTTCTTTCCGGTGATCTTTGGGGAAATCAGCGTGGTCGATGACCGCGATATGCTCGCGGCCTGCCTCAATCATCCCTGGAACCTCAAGTCCATCTTTTTCCCGGGCAATGGCGGCGGCCTCTATTATCGCCCCCTGACCATCGCCTCCTATCTTCTGGATCTCAAACTCATCGGCCCTGATCCCGCGTGGATGCATTTGGTCAATGTGCTCCTGCATCTGGCCAACACCCTGCTGGTCTTCCGCATCGCCTCCCAGCTTGCTCCCCAATTCGCCACTGATCCGACAGAAAAAAAGGAGAGGCTCCTGCCCCTGGCACTGGCCCTTCTCTGGGGATTTCATCCGCTTGTCACCGAATCCGTGGACTGGATCTCCGGGCGGACGGACATCCTCGCCGCCTTTTTCGTGCTGCTCAGCGCCTCCTTCATCTTGCGCTTTAGGGAGAACCGCGCCTCTCTTTCCCTGGCTTTGGCACTCCTTGCTTTTTTCGGCGGAGTCCTTTCCAAGGAAGTGGCCCTCACCTTTCTTCCCGGCGCGCTGCTGTTGCTCCTTGCTCCCCATGGAACAATGGAAGAAAGCGTCTCCGTCCGGAAAAAAAGGATCGCCCTGTTTATAGGCCTCGGTTGCCTCGTTCTCCTTCTCTTTTTCCTGATGCGTTCCTTCGCCTTTTCTTCCAACTATGGCAAGATCGGACTCTCTCTCAAAATCCTTCAAAACAATCCCCAGTTCGGCATTTTCACCGTCTTCCGGGCCTTAGGATTTTATATGAAAAAACTCTTCTACCCCTGGCCGCTCAACTTCGCCATCGACGGGGTGGATCCCCTGTACGAACTGCTCGCATTTCCATTGCTAGGCTTCTGCCTTGTTCTGCTCTGGAACCGCTCTCTCCTGTCCGCACTTTTTCTTGCCGGGGTTTTCCTTATTGCCCCGGCCTTTACCATCGCCATGGGCCAAATCGCCTGGATGCCCTATGCTGAACGCTACCTCTATCTGCCCTCGATCTTCGTCACCCTGGCCGCTGGCCTTTTTGCCGCAAAACACATTGCACCCAAAATGCCAGCGACCATCGGCAAAATTGCACTCGGAGGCATCATCACCCTCTTTGCCGTGACCACCTTCCAGAGAAACCTGCTCTGGCAGACCAACTTGGCACTGCTTGAGGATACCGCGATACAATCGGACGGGAACCGAACGATCCTGGCACTCCACAGCTCAGCCCTTCTCAGCTCAGACCAACCGGAAAAGGCCCTTGCCGTGGCACAACGGGCAGCCGCCACCCCCATGCTCGGTTATAACCCCGACGCCGACAACCTCATGGGCGAAAGCCTCTTCCGACTTGGCAGAACCGAAGAAGCGCTTGTAGCCTACGCAAGGGCTTACCAGCGCAGCAAAAAAGACTCCCAGAGCGCTCTGGAGGGAATGATAGAAATCCACACGGCCTATATTTATCAGCATCCGCAGGATATCTCGACAGCAGGACACCTTCTTGCCCTCGAAGAGGCAGGTCTCGCACTTTTCAAAAAAAACAAGGACCCCATGACGCTTTACCAGCTCGGCAAGGCCTTCCACGCCGCGGGCAAGACGAAGAAGGCCAGAGAATACTGGAAACAAGCCTTAAGCCACATGCCCCCCGACCATGAGTACCGGCCCTTCGCCGCCAAGCTTGTACGCAACCAGCAGGGTGGAACATGAACTTTCTCCGGCTTCTGCGCCCCAGGCAATGGCTCAAAAATCTGATGCTCCTCTTTCCGCCGCTCTTTGGCGGGGTGCTTTTTGCGCCCGAAGTCTTCCTACATCTTGCCATCCCTTTCCTGGCCTTTTGCCTGGCCTCGAGCGGCAATTATGCGATCAACGATGTGCTGGATGCGGAGAAAGACGCCTGCCATCCGGTGAAAAAAAATCGACCCATCCCCTCCGGCGCCATTCAGGCCAAAACCGCCTTCACGGTAGGCGCCTGCCTCTTTATTGTGGCGCTGGCGCTGGGCTTCACCGTTTCCATGCCATTTTTTTTCACCCTGCTGGGCTACATGCTCCTCTCTTCGGCTTACAGCTTTCGACTCAAAGATATCCCGGTGGTGGATATCTTTTGCGTCTCTGCAGGTTTTTTACTGCGTCTGCACGCCGGCGGCATCGCCTTTAATATCCCCATCTCCGACTGGCTTTTTTTGACCGTTTTCCTACTCTCCATCTTTCTCAGCCTTGGCAAACGCATCGCGGAAAAACAACTACTCCAAGAAGGGTGCGCCCATCACCGCCCGGTGCTTGAGGAATACCCCCTCAATTTTCTCCACGGAACCATGTACATGACCGGCGCCACCGTTCTGGTCACCTATGCCATGTATGTCGTGGTCCACCCTGGCCTGCTCTACACGATTCCTCTTTGCTGTTTCGGGCTATTCCGGTATATGTATCGGGTCATAAAGGATGCCACCGGCGACCCCACCGAAGCGCTACTCCAGGACAAGGTGCTCCTTTCCGTCAGCCTGCTGTGGCTGATGATGATCAGTTACACACTATATTGCATCAAATAATGAAACCGCCCCCTCCCCTTTTACAGAGCAAAGCGCTCCTCACGCGAAACACCATCATCAACATCGCTGGACAAGGTATTCCTCTTGCCGTTGCCATCTTTGCCGTACCGATCATAATACAAAGGGCGGGAACGGATCGATTTGGGATTTTAACCCTTATTTGGCTGATCATCGGTTATTTTGGACTATTCGATTTAGGCCTTGGCCGGGCTTTGACCCAAAAAGTATCACAGGCTCTTGCCGCCGGAAAAACCCAAGAGATTCCGGGACTCCTTCATGCCTCACTTCACATCACCATGGCGTTAGGAATCGTCGCGGCTGCCCTCCTTCTTTTTTTCGCTTCAGCACTTGTTATGCAGGTGCTGAAAATCCCACCCAGCCTGCACCAAGAAACCATCGTGGCGATTGAGGTCATGGCTTTTTCTCTCCCGGCAACACTTAGCACCGCCTGTTTGCAGGGATATCTGGAAGCGATACAGCGTTTTGATCTCATCAATTGGGTAAAAGCGACCCTCGGCGGCTTTACTTTGCTGGCCCCTCTTGCGACCCTCGCATTTTCGCCTAGCCTCATTCCTATTGTAATCCTGCTGGTTATCGGAAGAACAACGGCTTTTTTGGTCTTTTTTCTCCTCTGTCGGCGGTCATTGCCCACACTTTCCAAAGCGCCCAAGCCAAATTCCCGCACCATCGCAAGCCTTTTCAAGTTCGGCGGCTGGATGACGGTAAGCAACATCATTGGCCCGTTGATGGTTTATCTCGACCGGTTTTTGATTGGCGCCATAATTTCCATGGCTGCAGTTGCATACTATGCCACCCCATATGAAATCGTAACAAAACTTTGGATAATACCGTTTTCTGTGGTCGGAGTCCTTTTTCCTGCCTTTGCCATGAACTATGGCCAAAACAACAATCAGTATCTCATCCGGCTCTTTGACCGAGGGCAAGTATATCTCTTCATGGGGCTTTATCCGATTGCCCTCATTGTAATAACCTTCGCCCGTGAAGGATTAACCCTTTGGCTTGGCAACGAATTTGCCTCCAATGGCACCGTGCCCATGCAACTTCTCATGCTCGGCGTCTTTATAAATAGCCTGGCCTTAATTCCTTACACCTTAATTCAAGCAGTTGGACGGCCAGACCTGACCGCCAAGCTGCATATACTTGAGCTTCCCCTTTACATCGTTCTACTCCTGTGGCTGCTCAAAAAATACGGCATTGAAGGAGCAGCCATTGCCTGGGTTTTGCGAATCATCCTCGACACCGTCGTCCTTTTTTCTTTGGTAAGGGTAAAAATTCTACCGGAAGCAGCGCGTCCCATAAAAAAAATTATCTTGGCCATATCAGTATCATGCATTTTAATCTGTTTTCCCGCCAGCATGGCCCAACACTTAGCGATAAAATTGGTGGCCGTCCTTCTTGTTCTGATATTCTTTTTTTATAGTTGTTGGTTGCGACTCCTAGACACCAAAGAAAAATGTTTCTTAAAAAATTTCTTTTCGAACGCTTGCGACAGATGAAGAACATCACACGAAAAATCCTCCAAAAAATCGGCCTTCACTGGCTCGCGGGAAATCTTGGCGTTTTTCGAGAGTCAAAACTTGCCCATCAATACTGCCTCGGTAAAGGCATCGAAATTGGCGGGTCCGCCCACAACCCGTTTGCCCTTGATACACTGAATATTGATTATTCTGATTCCATGGGAACCAGTTTCAAAAAAAACGAGAAACACCTATGCGGTACGGCCCTCCCTGTCGATATTGTGGCCGCTGGCGACTATTTACCTTTGGCGGATGAAAGCCAGGATTTTGTGGTAAGCTCCCATGTCTTGGAGCATTTCGCTAATCCCATAAAAACACTCCTTGAGTGGGACCGGGTCATCCGACCGATGGGCATCATTTTCATGATCGTGCCCCACAAGGAAAGAACTTTTGACAAAAAAAGGGAACGCACCCCACTTGTTCACTTGATCGACGATTTTCACAGCAATAGCAGCGGCCCCACCGATGATGAGCATGGTCACCACCATGTCTGGATTACCGAGGACATCGTGGAACTCATACATCACATGATGTCAGCGTATCAAGTGGCCTGGGATTTGCTCAGGGTTGAAGACAGAGACGATAAGGTCGGCAACGGTTTCACCGTTATTATCAGAAAACTCAAAAGCAGGGCGGGAACCGTCATCGCCAGCGATCATCGCAAAAGCTGCCATTGAAGGATAATCCCCCTTGATCAAGCATAACGAGATTGCCGCCACAGTTATTTTATATCATCCGGATGATTCAGTTATTGGCAATTTGCACAGCTACGTCGATCAGGTTGACGTCATTTTCGCAATCGACAACACCGAAAAAGGCCATATCAAGGCAACATTGCTCGCGGAACTCACAGAAAACAAAAAGATAATCTACAGCCCCAACAACGAAAATCTCGGAATCGCCAAAGCCTTAAATATCGGGGCACGCAATGCTATCCAGGCAGGTTATAAATTTTTATTAACCATGGATCAGGACAGCAAAGCCTCCCCTACCATGGTTGCAGATCTTATCAATTGCAATGCCGCACAAAACCTACCGGAGATCGGCATACTCTCCCCATTCCACTCGACAGCAACCGATCCATGCCCGCCTGCCGGAGGTGAATGCTTTCAGGTTTTAACCGCATGGACATCTGGAAGCTTGTTGAACCTTGAGGCATACAAGGCTGCCGGATTATTTACCGAGAACCTTTTTATCGATTTTGTTGACCACGAATATTGTCTCCGCCTCAACCTCGCGGGCTATAAAATTTTCAAGGTGAACAACGCCATCTTGACACACGAACTAGGCACTGGCCTGAAACGACACAAATTCCTGTGGACCACTCCCGTTGCCTCCAACCATTCCGCCTTGAGGCGTTATTACATTACGCGCAACAGATTCCATGTTGCTTCACGCTTCAAAGGTTACTTTCCAACTTTTTTCAAGGAAGACTTGATCTTATTTTGGAAGGACCTTGTTGTTATTTTTCTTTTTGAGAAGGATAGATTCCAAAAATACGAAATGATTTTCAAGGGATTCTTGGATTACAAAAAAAGTCGGCTTGGGAAATATCCTACAACCAAGGATCATTGTTAACATAACTATGCCTATGGTTAGCTTCATCATCGTAAACTGGAATGGGAAATCATTCTTAACAGAATGCATTGATGCCATCTTGCGGCAATCAATCCACGATTTTGAAATCATCGTGGTTGACAATGGCTCGACCGATGGCTCAGTTGCCTTCATGGCAGAATCATATCCCGAGGTCGTGCTTGTGCCCCTGGACAAAAACTACGGTTTTACAGGAGGGAACATACAAGGGCTCTGCCATGCAAAGGGAAGATATGTGGCTTTGATCAACAACGATGCAATCCTGCCATGCGATTGGCTTCAACTCATGATTGCCGCCTTTGGCTCTGATGCAAAAATAGGCTTTTGTTCTTCTCGCATTGTCATCGCAGGAACCAATCAGATCGATAGCGCAGGCGACACCTTGACCACCGCCTTCACCGGCACCAAGATTGGCGAACTCCACGACATGCAAGAGTTTGAAGAACGCCGTTACATCCCCGGAGCCTGTGCCGCCGCCGTTATCTACAAGCGAGAAATGCTCGATGATATCGGCTTTCTGGACGATGATTTTTTCCTCAACCACGAGGATACCGACCTCAATCTCCGGGCCTGGCTGGCTGGCTGGAAATGTCTCTACGTCCCTGAGGCGGTGGTGGAACACAGCGTCAGCACCACAATCGGCAAGTTGAGCGAAACCTCCGTCTATTATTTCGCCAGAAACAGCCTGTGGGTTTGGATCAAAAACACCCCCACCTATTTCCTGTTCCGTTACCTCCATCATCGCATCGCTTACGAAATGGCCTCTTTTGCCTTTTTCTGCTTGGTGGCACACCGCTGGCGTCCGTTTTTACGGGGCAAATACCATTCGCTGAAAGGGTTGCCCGCCATGCTCAAAAAGCGCAAAGCCATCCAGAGAAAAATTCGTTTAACCCGGAAAGAGATCCGCCAGGGATTAGTTCCTCTGGGTGAATACCTGCGGGAGCGGCTGGCGATTCTTGCGCGACAAAAAGCCCACAAAAACAACCCAAAAATCTGATGCGCCTCTCTATTTCCATCCTGAAATATCTCGACAAAACACTGGGACAGATGTTGTGTCGCTTCTTCCCGCAACCAGCCTTGTCCTCCACCAATCAGCCCTCGGACACGATCCTTATCATCCGCCCGGGTGGCATCGGCGATGCTGTGCTGCTGGCCCCGACCATTGGAGCACTCAAAAAGAAATTCCCCCAGGCAAAGATTACCGTGCTGGCGGAAAAACGAAACGCCGGGGTCTTTTCCTTGATCCCCGACGTTGACCGGATCCTGCGCTATGACGTGCTGGGGGAATTCCTGGTCGCCCTCCGCCTGAAGCCCGACGTGAGCATCGACACCGAACAGTACCACCGGCTTTCGGCCGTGGTGGCCCGGCTGATCGGGGCTACCACCCTCATCGGCTATGGCACCAACGAGCGAGCGCGGCTTTTCCACCATGCCGTTCCTTATTCCCACGACGACTACGAAGCCGACAGCTTCTTCCGGTTGCTGGCCCCGCTCGGCATCACCCCACCGACCTCGATTGATACCCCCTTCCTGTCAGTCCCCGCCGCGGCACACATCCTGGCAACCCAATTGCTCGCCCCCCTGTCCGATCGCCCCTTTATCGCCCTCTTCCCCGGCGCCAGCATCCCGGAACGACGCTGGGGGGCCGAGCGTTTTCGCCAGGTGGCGGTTCGTCTCGCAGAGCAAGGCTATAATATCGTGGTGATCGGCGGCAAGGATGATGCCGCAACCGGGGCAGCAATCATTAACTCCGTCGTTACTCTCAATCTCGCCGGACAGACCTCTCTGGCCGAGACCGCAGCACTCATCGAACGCGCGGCACTGCTCATCAGTGGTGATTCCGGGGTGCTCCATCTTGGGGTTGGTCTCGGCACCCCCACGGTTTCGCTCTTCGGCCCCGGTATTGCCAAAAAATGGGCACCACGCGGACCGAACCATCGCGTACTCAACCACAACCTGCCCTGCTCACCCTGCACCAAATTCGGCTACACGCAAAAATGCCAACGTAACGCTGAATGCATGAAAAAAATTACCTCGGATGAGATTTTTCGAGCAGCCATGATGCTCCTGCCACGATAGAGCGGTTGTCGGCCTTCCGCAGAGAAAGGGTGTCCCAATTTTTTTCACTCTGGTATAGTGCCTCAACACGCAACAGCAACATGAGATTCCCCCACCCATTCCCGAGCCCCATGACAACAGCCAACAAAACCATCCAGATAAAAGAGATTACAGACGGCCAGTCAATCCAAGACCTTTTCCTGGTCCGGGAAATGAGCCGGGGCGAGACCAAAGCGGGCAAGCCTTATCTGAGCCTCGTTCTAATGGACGCCTCCGGCGAAATCTCCGGGCGGGTCTGGGAGAATGCCGAACAGCTCATGGGCGAATGCCCCACCGGAGCCGTTGTTTCCGTTATTGGTCAGGCCCAGGCCTACAAAGGCATCCTCCAGCTTAGAATCGACCACCTCTCCCGAATTGCGGAGAGCGAGGTTGACCTGGCCCAGTTTGTTCCCAGCGTCCAGGGCAACGTGGGTCTCATGGCCAAAGAATTGCTCAAACTGGCAGGCAGCGTGGAGAACCCCTTTCTCAAAGAGCTGCTCCTAGCCCTGTTCGGGGAACGGCGACTCATGCAGTCGTTTAAAAAAGCGCCAGCCGCCAAGGCGATGCACCACGCCTATGTGGGCGGGTTGCTGGAGCACACCCTGGGTGTGGCCCGGTTGGCGGACAGCATCAGCTCCCTCTACCCGAGCCTGGACCGCTCCCTGCTCATGGCCGGGGCGCTTCTCCACGACATCGGCAAGCTGAAAGAATTCAGCTTCGACTCCTTCCCCTTTGAATACTCGGATCGGGGCCGTCTGGTGGGGCACATGGTTCTGGGGATAGAGATGATCCAGGAAAAAATCAATGGGATCTCCGGGTTTCCGGAAGACTTGGGTGACCGGCTCAAGCATCTGATCCTGAGCCATCATGGCCGGTATGAGTTCGGCTCGCCCTCCCTGCCCATGATGCAGGAGGCCTTTGCCCTGAACTTTCTCGACGACCTCGACGCCAAGATCAACTACCTGGATCGCCTGTCCGGACAGGTAAAAGGCGAAGGGTATCAATGGACGGAATTCCAGCGCAACCTGGAACGGTTCCTCTTTGTCAAGGGCCATCAGGATGATGATGGCTCGGCTCCCTTGAACCAAGGTTCGGATAACGGGGTGGACCCCCGCCAGCGGACGCTGTTTGGCTTGTAGTGCCAGCTCCCTACTTCACACACCAATCATAGGCATTCTGGAACATCCGCAACCAGGGCGAAACCTCAAGCTGCTTCATTTCCTCGGGCAGCCAGTGGCATTGCCATGGCAAGAAAGCCCGTTCCGGGTGCGGCATCATGGCCAAGTGCCTGCCATCCGGCGAGCAGAGGCCGGTAAGCCCGCCGGGCGAACCGTTAGGGTTCAGAGGATAGGCCTCGGTGGGCTGGCCCGCGTCGTCCACATAAACCACGGTGGCAAGGTTGTCGGCCAGCACCTGCGCCTTGACGGCAGGATCAGGGAAATGGAGGAAGCCTTCGCCATGGTCCACGTGGATGCCGAAAGTCAAATCCTCCATGCCTTTGAGCATCATGGCCGGACTTTTCAGCACCTTGGCCGTGACCCAGCGCGATTCGAACCGGCCGGAGACATTGTGGATAAAGCGGGGCTGCTGCTGGGCAGAAAGTCCCTGCCAGGGCACCAACCCAAGCAAGCCGAAGAGCTGGCAGCCATTGCAGATGCCCAGGGTGAAGGTGTCGGGCCGGTCGTAAAAGGCCTGAAACATAGCTTTGAGCCGGTCGTTAAAAAGGATGGTGGCAGCCCAGCCCTTGGCGGACTCGGGCACGTCGGCGTAAGAAAACCCACCCACCGCAGCCAGACCCCGGAAGCCGTCCAGCCCATTCAGATCGATGCGCCCGGCCAGCAGGTCGGTCATGGTCACGTCCCAGGGCTCAAACCCTGCGGCATAAAAGGCCGAACTCATCTCCCGGTCGGAGTTGGAGCCCTCGTCGCGCAGGATGGCAACCTTGGGCTTGGCCGAGGCAGCGAGAATCGCAGGCGCGGTGGCCTTGGGGGTAAAGGGCAGCACATAGGTCGGCCCCTTACGGTCGTAGATATTTTTCTTCTCTTCGTCGGCACAGGCGGGCTTGACCTGGAGCCGCTCCAGCTGGTAGCTGGTTTCCTCCCACCATTGGCGCAAAACCCGCATGTCCTCGCTAAGCACCATTGCGCCGTTATAACTGATCCGAATATCCTTGGTCGTGGTGGTTGTGCCGAGCACTGCACAGGGCACCCCGTAGCCGGCCAGAATCTTTTTCACCGCTTCTTCCTGACCAGCCACACATTCCAACACCATCCCAAGCTCTTCGCAAAACAGGGCTTCAATGGCCGTAGCCGTGCCGGTCATGGACATTTCCAGTCCGCAGTTGCCGGAAAAGACCATCTCCAGCACCGTGGTGATGAGCCCGCCGTCGCTGCGATCGTGGCCTGCGGCGATCAGCCCCTTGTCGATCAGCTCCTGCACCGCGCAGAAGGCTTGTTTGACCTGGGCCGGGTTGTCCATATCCGGCGACTCGTTGCCGAGTTGGCCCATGGTCTGCGCCAGGGCTGTGCCGCCAAGCCGGTTCTTGCCGCCAGCTAGATCGATAAACAGCAGAGTGGAGCCGGGTTGTTTGATATCCGGGCTTACCACCTTGGTGATATCCGCCACGGCGCCGTACACCGAGATCACCAGTTCGCGGGGCGACTTGACCGTTTCGCTGCCCACCTTGGTGGCCATGGAGAGGCTGTCCTTGCCGCCGTCCACGGCAATGCCCACCCCGATCATGGCCTCGCGCATGGCCAGGGCCGCATCGTACATGGCCGCGCCCTCACCTTCGAGCTTGGGAGCCCACATCCAGTTGGCCGAGCATTTCACCTGCGCAAGCTCTACCACCTTGGCCCAAACCAGATTGGTCAACGCCTCGCCCACGGCCATCCGCGCTCCGGCCGCAGGGTTGACCAGCATCTTGATGGGCTGCTCGCCTATGGCCGTGGCCACCCCGGATTTGGCAAAATGGCTCTGAGCCAGCACAGCCACATCGCTCACCGGCAGCTGCAGCGGGCCGCAACATTGCTGGCGCACGATCAGGCCGGTTACAGCCCGATCCACCTTGTTGGTGAGAAACCGCTTGGACCCCACGGAAACCAACCGCAGGACATTGTGCAGGGCATCCTTTACGCTGAGATTTTCCACCACCAGGGGTTTGAGTCCCGGCGCACGCCGGTTGTCGGTAAAAGTTTTGATCGGCACATTGCCCAGCAGCTCATTGAGCTCGATATCCACCGGGGTGGAGCCATCGCGCTCGTCATGCACCACAAAACGGAGATCACCGGTCACCTCGCCCAGCACCTCGCAGGCCACCTTTTCCCGTTCACAGATACCCTGGAATCTCGCGATATTCTCAGGCCGAATCAGAAAGCCGTTACGCTCCTGGTACTCGGCCACATAGATCTCCAGCACGCTCATGGTGGGGTCACCCACCCGGATCTTGCGGATCTCGATGCGGCCGCCGGATTTCTCCACCAACTCCTTCAAGACATTGGCCGGGCCGCCCGCGCCCTGGTCGTGGATCACGTCGATCAGGGTCTTGTCGCCCATCTCGTTGCAGGCCCGGATCACCCGGTTCATCTTCTGCTCCATCTCGGCATCGCCGCGCTGCACCGCGTCAAAATCGAGCTCGGAAACATTCTCGCCCTGGAGCATGCTGGACGCGGCCCCACCGCCAAAACCGACCCGATAGGCCGGGCCGCCCACCTGGACGATGAGCATGCCCTTTTCTTCCTTGGCCTTGGCGGTATGGCGGGCATCGATCTGGCCCACCCCCGCGGTGAACATAATCGGCTTTAAAAAGCCCCAGCGCTCGCCGCTGTCAAGCCGCAGGTCAAAGGAGCGGGTGAAGCCCAGGATCAGGGGCTCGCCGAATTTATTGCCGTAGTCGGAGGCGCCGTTACTGGCCTCGATCTCGATGGTAAGCGCACTGGCCAGGTTGTCCGGGCAGGGGTAATGATTTTCCCAAGGCAGGTCATAGCCGGGGATATGGAGATTGGCCACACAGTAGCCCGCAGTTCCGGCCATGACAAAGCCGCCCTTGCCGGTGCCCTGCACGTCGCGGATTCGACCGCCGGTGCCGGTTTCGGCACCTGGAAACGGGGCAACCCCGGTGGGGAAGTTATGGGTCTCAGCGGTGAGCAGCACATGGTAGACCACCTCCTGGGCGGAAAGGGAAGACGGTGCCCCGGGCTCGTCCGGGATGAGGGTAGTGAGCCTGTGGCCCTCCACCGCGCTGGAATTATCTTTAAAGGCGATGACGCTGCCCTTGGGATGGGCGGTAAGGGTGTCGGTGACCAGCTGGAACAGATTGCTCTTCTGCTCCTCACCGTCGATGATCTGCCTGCCCCGGAAAAACCCGTGCCGGGAATGCTCGGAGTTGGCGTTGTTGAGATCCATGATCTCGACAATGGTGGGGTTGCGCTTATGCTTGGTGACAAAATAGTCGTAGTAGAAATTCCGGTCCCACTCGTCCATGGAGATGCCGGGGATGGCCAGCAGCCCGTCCGGCCCCTGGCTGATGAGGTCGATGGCATACACCGGCTCCGGGGTGACCCCGGTTTCAAAGGTGGTGAGGGGCGCGGGGTAGAGGCACTCGGTCATTCGGTCGTGGTTGGCCGCGACAAAGGTGGGGAGATCATCACCCGCATCCACCAGAAAGCGACGGGAACGCTCCACCCGGGTGACCGAATCAAGGCCGATGGCCCGGCAGATGGAAACCAGGTTCGAAGACCAGGCTGTGGCGAAATTGAGCCGCGGCCCCAGTTCCACCACCCGTTTCCCGGCAAGAGTTGGGGTCTCGGCGACGGTTTCGGCAAGAAAGCCGTCCGCCAGGAGCAGTTTGAGATTGCTCAGCTCCTGCACGGTCAGGGGGGCGGTGCTTTCGATATTGAAACAGTATTCGCGAATGCCATCAATGGCGCGGTACAGCTGGCGGACTGTCGTTCCCATGGTCTTATCCTAAAAGTGTGTATGCACAAGTCGCAGCAAAAATAAATAAGCCATCAACCTATCATTAAACCACACTTTTTTCCGCAGGAAATTGCGTTTTTCCGACAAAAAGACCTTTTTACTCAAATCTCCTTCTGCTGCTTGACGAACCTGGCAAGGCACGGTACAAGAATTTCATGAATTCAACCGCTCCACAAACAACACTGCCCGGCCCGGCCCCGGCGGTGATCATCCCTCCCCCCTGCATCCGCCCGTGAAACCCCATCGGATCATCTGGACCCTGGCAGCCATTCTCGCCCTCATCCTGGTGGGCATCCTGGGCTACATGGGGATTGAAGGCTTCACCTTTATCGAGGCCCTGTACATGTCGGTCATCACCCTGACCTCGGTTGGTTTTGGGGAGGTGCACCCGCTGTCCGACACAGGGCGACTTTTCACCACAGGCTACATTGTCATGGGATTCAGCGGCCTGGCCTTTGCCAGCCACGCCCTGGTCGGCTCCGTCATGGAAACGGTCTGGACCGGGGGTAAGGAGAGAAAAAAAATGAACAAGAAGATTGCCCAGCTCAAGTCACATTTCATCCTCTGCGGCTATGGACGGGTGGGCGCAGCGGCAGCGGAACATTTCAAGGCCAATCAGGTTGATTTCGTAATCATTGAAAATTCGGCGGAACACTGCCAGCACATCGCGGAACAGGGCCATCTCCACATCCACGGCGATGCCACCCATGAAGAAACGCTGCGGGCGGCCGGAATCAAATCGGCCACCGGCCTGATCGCCCTGCTCAACAAAGACCCGGACAACCTCTTTATTGTCTTGTCCGCCCGGGAACTCAACCCCACCCTGCACATCATCTCCCGCGCCGAAGACCTCACCTCGGAGCACAAGATTCTCCGGGCAGGCGCCGACAATGTCATTTCTCCCTTTGCCTCGGCCGGAATCCGCATTGCCGAAGCCCTCCTCGTTGCCACCGGTAGGCAGGCTGGCAAGGAATCCCTTGCCAGCCAGTGGATCGAGGTGCAGGAAGGATCGAGCATGGCAGGAATCACCATCGAAGAGGTTTCCCGGCAAATGGGCACCCGCATCTTCGGCTTGCGCCGCAGTGGGCAGGACACCATCTTTCCCGGCCCGGAAATTTCTTTGCGCCAGGGGGATCAACTTCTGGTTCTCCAAGACTTCAGCGAACCGCAAACCGCAGGCGAAACCATTGCCCCGCACAAGGTTGTGATCGTCGATGACAACCCTGTTATCTTAAGGCTTTACAGCCGTCTCCTGCAAAAAGCCGGGTTCCTCCCCCTGCCCGCGACCAACGGCCAGGAAGGATTGGCTCTGATCCTTGCCGAGAAACCAGCGGTAGCGGTGATTGACTACATCCTGCCGCTGCTCTCCGGCATTGAAATCTGCAAGGCAATCCGGAGCCACCCGGATTGCGCCGAGGTGAAGCTCCTGCTGTTCACCGCGGATGAGCGCCCGGAAGTCCAGCAACAAGCCTTGGACGCCGGTGCCGATCTGGTGATCCGCAAGGGTCCGGAATCTTCCGAGATTATTGAGGCGGTCCAGCTGGTCATCAGGAATCGCCCCGACCCGACCGCCTGAAAAAGGCCCTGTTCCCCCCGTGTGCGACCCGCGCCTTTCACCTTGCGCCTTTCACCTTGCGCCTTTATGATACGGGCATGAAACAACCCCAGGAAACCAAGCCCCTTTGTTTTGCCGGAATCATCGGGCAGGACAAGGCGAAAAAACTGCTGCGCCGCGCCGTGGAGCAAAACCGGCTGGCCCATGCCTTTCTCTTCAAAGGTCCCATGGGGGTTGGCAAAAAGACCTTTGCCAAAACCTTTGCCGCCCTCCTTAACTGCCAAAACCCTCAGGGTCACGAACCCTGCGGCCAATGCCCTTCCTGCGTCAAGTTCCGCTCCGGCAGCCACCCTGATTTCATCGTCATCGAGCCCGAAGGGGCGGCGATAAAAATCAATCAGGTGCGTGAACTCAAAAAAGTTCTGGCCTTCCCTCCCCTGGAGGCGAGGATTCGGGTGGCGCTGCTCTGCGATATCCACACCATGCGGCGGGAGGCGGCCAACAGCCTGCTCAAAACCCTGGAAGAACCGCCCGCCCAAACCATGCTGATCCTCACCGCCGATGAGGCGGGCAGTATTCTGCCCACCATCCTCTCCCGTTGCCAGACCGTGCCTTTTTTTCCGCTTCCCCAGACAGAAGTGGCAAAAATCCTGACGCAAGAATCCGGCATAGAACCGGAGAGCGCGACCACCCTGGCGGCCATGGCCGAAGGCAGCCTGGGACGGGCCAGACTAATCCTGGCTAAAGATCTGCTGGGGTTGCGGAGGGAGATTATCGACCACCTCTTGCGGCTTGAGCCGAACACCCCGGTAGCGATCCAGGCCCTGGGTGAACTTGCCGAAACAGCCGCCAAGCTCAAGGAGGACTTGAGCGAACTCCTGGAGCTGCTCGCCACCTGGCTCCATGACTTGCTCCTTTTCGGCCATGGCGCGCCGGGCGCAATCATCAACCACGATCTGAGTCCCACCTTCCCGACCGCCCGCCGCCGCTGGTCCGACAGCCAGCTCTCCGAAAAGTTACGGTTGATGGATATGGCTCGGAAACAACTGGCCCGCAACTGCAACCCCACCGCCGTATGCGAAGTACTTTTCTTTGGTCTGCTTTAATGGTATGATCGCCTTCTTAACATGGTTAAGACCTACGATTACCGACCCTGAACACCACCTAATTTTCAGCCAATTGGCTGTTTGAGTGTGATACATGAACGAAACCTCGGAAACACCCCCAGAAGAGCTGGTGCACGAAGACCAGCACAATGCGCCGGAAACTTGCTACACCATTCAGTTTCGGCCAGGAGACCAATTTTTCTCCGCCGTCTCCCGCATCCAGAACCTCAAGGTCAACGAGCTGGTCATGGCCCAGACCGAACACGGCATGGAGCCGGCCACGGTCCACGCCCGAACCTTGCCCTGCCCGGGGAAGACCACGCCGGAAGGATTGGGCAGCCACCTCATCGTCCGGAGGGGAACCCGGGACGAAACAGAAAAATTCGCCCGCCTCCTTGAACGCGAAAAAGAAGCCTTTGATGTCTGCACCCGCTTCATCTCCACCCATGGGTTGCCCATGAAGCTCATCAAGGTGGAGCGTTTTTTAAACGGCAGCAAGATCATCTTTTATTTCACCGCCGACACCAGGGTTGACTTTCGCGAGCTGGTCAAGGATCTGGTTCAGGAATTCCGCACCAGGGTGGAGATCCGCCAGGTCGGTGTCCGTCACGAAACCAAGATGATCGGCGGCCTGGGCTGCTGCGGCCGGGAACTTTGCTGCTCGTCGTATCTCAAAAACTTTGCTCCGGTCTCCATCAAGATGGCCAAGGAGCAGGGTCTGCCGCTCAATCCGGCCAAAATTTCCGGAATCTGCAACCGGCTGCTCTGCTGCCTCACCTACGAGTACGACACCTACCACGCCATCAGGAAGACGATGCCCAAACCGGGCAAGGCCATCACCGTGGGCGAAAAAAATTACAAGATTATCAAGGTAAACCCCCTGGAGGAAACCCTCGAGGTCTCCTGGGTGGACGGCCATGAAAGAAATATCATTCTCACCAAGGACGAATGGAGCCAGGCCAGAGCGACGCAACCCGTCCAAGCTCAGACCCCGGCCCAGCCCCAGGCCCAAACCCCTGAGTCAGAGGCCCCGCCCAGAAGGAAAAAGCCCAAGCATCACAAAGCCCCGGAAGGGCCGAAGCAATGACCGCGTATTACCTCACCACCCCTATTTTTTACGTCAACGCCCAGCCCCATCTGGGTCATGCTTACTCCGCCGTGGTGGCAGATGCCGTCTGCCGCTACCAGAGGTTGCTGGGCAAGGATGTGCGCTTCCAAACCGGCACCGACGAGCACGGCGACAAGATCGTCCAGGCCGCGGCGGACGCCGAGGTTTCCGTAAAGGAGTATGTGGACAAGATCAGCGCCATGTTCAAGGCAGCCTGGCCGGTACTCTCCATTGTGCCGGATACCTTTGTCCGCACCACGGACCCGGCGCACATGGGAGTGGTGCAGGGGATTCTCCAACAGGTCTACGACCGGGGCGACATCTATTTCAGCGAGTACACCGGCCTCTACTGCAAGGGGTGCGAGCAGTTCCTCACCGAAAAGGAGCTGAAGGACGGAAAGTGCCCGGATCACCTCACCGAACCGGAACGGATCAGCGAACAGAATTATTTTTTCCGGATGAGCAAGTACCAGGAGTGGCTCATCGACCATATCACCAACCACCCGGAATTCATCACCCCGGAGCGTTACCGCAACGAGGCGCTCTCCTTCCTCAAGGAACCCTTGGAGGATCTCTGCATTTCCCGGCCCACCACCCGGCTCACCTGGGGCATCCCGCTGCCCTTTGACAGCCGCTTTGTCACCTATGTCTGGTTCGACGCCCTGATCAACTACCTCTCCGGCCTGGGCTACCCGGCAGGGGAGAATTTTGCCCGCTACTGGCCCGTGGCCGAGCATGTCATCGCCAAGGATATCCTCAAGCCCCACGCCATCTACTGGCCCACCATGCTCAAGGCCATGGGGCTTGAACCTTACAAGCGGCTGCATGTCCACGGTTACTGGAACATGAACGAGACCAAGATGTCCAAGAGCCTGGGCAACGTGGTGCGGCCCGGCGAGCTGGTAACGGAATTCGGCGCGGATTCGGTGCGCTACTTCCTGCTCCGCGAGATGTCTTTTGGCTTGGATGCGGGATTTTCAAAAGAAGCCCTGATGGCCCGGCACAACTCCGACCTGACCAACGACCTGGGCAACCTCTTTTCCCGCTCGCTGACCATGGTGAAAAACTTCGCGGCAAGCGTTGTGCCGCAGCCAGGCACGCCCTCGGCTCAGGATCGGGAACTGGCTGACGCGGCCCTGGCCATGCTGACCCAGTACCGCGAACACCTGGACCATTTCGCCTTCCACCGGGCCCTGGCTGCGGTGTGGGAGGTGATCAGCCGGGCCAACAAATACATCGTCAGCACCCAGCCCTGGGAGCTGGCCAAGGACCCGCAACAGGCTACCCAACTGAGCACGGTGCTGTACACCCTGCTGGAGACGCTGAGACTCATCACCCTGACCCTGCACCCCATCATGCCGGAAACCGCTGCAAAAATGGCCGAAGCCCTTGGCGTAACAGGCGAAAACAACCTGACCGACTGCGGGATGTGGGGCCGGCTCATGCCGGGCAAAGCAATCACCCCTGGAGCGCAGCTTTTCCCCCGGCTGCAACAGGAAGCAAAAGACAAACCACAACCACAAAAAACCAAAGCCATGAAAGAACCGAGCACCGAAGAAGCCCCCGCACCGGAGGCCGATGGTCTTGTCACCTTTGACGCCTTCCAAAACCTGGAATTGCGGGTGGCGGAGATCATCGCTGCCGAAAAGATCGCCAAATCCGACCGCCTCCTCAAGCTGACGGTCAAGGCTCCGGAAGAACGCACCATTGTCGCGGGCATTGCCCAGCATTACCAGCCGGAAGAGCTGGTGGGGCGTCAGGTGATCATTGTCGCCAACCTCAAGCCGGCAAAATTGATGGGCGTGGCTTCCCACGGCATGGTCCTGGCCGCCAAGGACGGAGACCGGCTGATCCTTTCCGCGCTTTCCGGCCCGGTCGCTCCCGGCAGCAGGGTGGCATGAACCGGAAGGTCCCCTCGGATACTGCTCTGCTCTATCGTAGCCTTGAAGAACAGGCCCGGCAGCACCCTGTCCGCGCCATCAGGCTCACCGGAAAAGGGCCAGAGCCTCTGGGGTTGTTGCTCATCGACGATACCATTCCCGCTTCGGAAATGGCTTCCGTTCTGGCAGGCCTGCGTTTTACCGACCAGCCCCGGACGGCTTCGGTCGAAAAAAACGACGAAAAACTGCCTGACCAGGCTTGGCTCCGCCAGCAACTGGCAGTGGAAATGGACCGGGTCCGGCAGACCAGATTGCCCTGTGCCCTTCTCCTGATCACGCTTTCCGGGGCCAGTCCCCTGGCCGAACAGGGGGCAAGAGCGCTTGCCCCCTGCCTGCATCCGGGGGATCTGCTCTCCGGATTCCAGAAAGACGGCCTGGCCCTGATCATGCCGGGCACCACGGTGGGCAAGGCCAGAAAACGGGCGGAGGAAATGCGGGCCACCCTGCGCAATACCGCTTTCGCCAAGGGAACCGGAGCCGTTACCCCAAGCCTGTCCCTGGGCATCGCCGTCTGCCATGCTTACGATACCATGGCTGCGGAGCAGCTTCTGGCTCTGGCCGAAGCCGAGCTGACCCGCGCCGCCACGATGGGGCACGACACCATCTGCCAAAACGCTGCTGTCCGCTCCGAGGATTCCTGTCAGGTAACAGTGGAAGAACGTGCCCAACTGTGGATGCAGCCCCGAAAGGCCTCGCGCGCGGCGGGAATGGCTGCATAATTTGTTGTCTATTTTAACGGACCTCCTGTTGAGACGTCCGTCACACTTACAGCTTTTTGCAGGGGAAAATCGTCCATGACCGCGAAAAACAAGCGCTCTCCGAAAATCATCTGTATCAGCAGCGGCAAAGGCGGGGTCGGCAAGACCTCCTTTTCGGTCAACGTGGCCACCGCTCTTTCCCAAAAAGGCAAATCCGTCCTCCTCATCGACGGCGACCTGGGTCTGGCCAACGTCGATGTGGTACTAGGACTCAACGTTCGCCACACCATCCGGGAAACCATCGAAGAGGGCCGCGATCTGGCAAGCTCCCTGGTGGAGATCAACCCGAAATTTCAGGTTCTGCCTGCCAGCTCGGGCGTGCCGGAAATGGCCAACCTCTCCTACGAGGAACAGGCCTTTCTCACCAGTAGTCTGGAAGAGATCATAGACCGTTTCGACTTTGTCCTCATCGACACCGCGGCCGGAATCGGGGATTCAGTGCTCTGGTTCAACACCTGGAGCCAGGAGAATATCGTCATCCTGACCCCGGACCCAACCTCGCTCACCGACGCCTACGCCCTGATCAAGGTGCTCAACTCCCGCCACGATAGAAAGCGCTTTCACCTGTTGATAAACAGTGTACAATCTAAAAAAGAAGGCCAGGATGTTTTTGCCAATATGAGCATGGTGCTGGGACGCTTTCTGAAAATCACCCCCTTGTCTTTGGGCGCCATGCCCCAGGACAAAAGTGTCTCCATGGCCATCCGCCAGCAGCGGCCTTTTTTGTTGGGCGCGCCGGAGAGCAAAGCCAGCCTGGAGATTATCGCCGTGGCTGAGCGCATCATCAATCTGTAACCTGCCCGGGTTTTCTGCGCGACGGCGCAATCCCGGTTCACTATTTTTTTCAGCAAAGAGGAGTGTTATGTTTGTCATCGGTAATTTTTTAAGCGCCCTGGCCACCCTGCTGGACTTTGCCTTGAGCGCCTACATGTGGGTCATCATTGGCAGGGCCATCATTTCCTGGGTGAACGCCGACCCATACAATCCCATTGTCCGTTTTCTCTACGAAATCACCGAACCGGCGCTCTCCCGCATCCGCCGGGTGGTTCCTATTTTTGGCGGCGGGCTCGATCTTTCTCCCATGCTGCTTATTCTCGCCCTGATCTTTTTGCGGAGCTTTCTGGTCCCCACCTTGCAGCACCTGGCAAGCACCATGGGGTAACCCAGACGTTTTGAGGCACACATAAGGAGCCGACATGATACTCACAGCGCAAGACATCCAGTCCCAGCAGTTCCATGTCCGTTTTCGCGGTTTTGATGTTGAAGAGGTGGACGATTTTCTGGAAAAAATCGCCGGAGCCTTCCAGACGGTTTCCGAAGAAAACCAGAAACTCAAGGGCCGTCTGGAAACCATGGAAAAGGATCTGGCCACCTACCAGAATCAGCAGAAATCCTTCCAGAGCGCCATCATCGCAGCCCAGAATGTCGCCGACGGGATGAAGGAAAAAAGCCGGGAAGAGGCTGACTCCATCGTGGCCGAGGCCAAAGAAGAAGCCCACCTGCGCCGGGAAGATGCCGATCACGAAATTGCCGAACTGAAAGGAAAAATCGAGGCCCTGAAATCGCTGAGGGAACAGGCCAGGGATGATCTGCGCCAACAGCTGAAATCCTACCTGCACATGCTGGAGACAGAACCCGCCGACAATGCCAGGGCAACGGAGCATTTCAGCTCCTCATCCCGCCAGCAGGAACCCCAGCGCGGCAGGATCTATGGCTCTACCCCACGGACTCCCGCCATGGCCGAGCCGGAAACCGGGCGGCAGCGGCAGGGCAGCAGTCCTGCCGCCTCCGAGGAAGCAGACCTGGCCGACCTCTACGTCAAGATCGACATCCCGGACAGCGAGACGGGAAGCATGGACGCGGACGACGACTTTGTCCCCCAGGACATTGCCCTGCCGTCATCTCTTGCCGCCAGAAAAGACATGCTGATCATGGATGAGGACGAAGAAGCAGACCCCATTCTCCCCGACCTTGACGGCGACATGGCCTTCAGCCTTGAAGACCCCTTGGAAACCCACGAACCGGCGGTCTCTTTCGCCGGAAGCCTGGATAGCGCCAAGAAAAAAAAGGCGGAGCGTTTCAACCCCGATGAATCCCCCCTCTGATAGGACCTATCTGCGGGAGCAGGGTGACGGCACCTCGGTCAGCCTGTCCGTCCATGTGCAGCCCAAAGCATCCCGCACCCGCATCGCCGGTCTCCACGGCGATGCGCTCAAGCTCTGCATCACTTCTCCCCCGGTGGATGGCAAGGCAAACGCAGCGGTGATCGAGTTTTTTGCCAAACTCTTCAAAATTCCCAAGGCGGCCGTGACCCTTGCCAGCGGCGAAACCAGCCGCGACAAACGCCTTGTTCTTACAGGAATCTCGACGGCCCAGGCCGAGGTAGTCCTGCTTCCCCTCCTTGCCCGGTAGGCTTTTCCCGGGCTGCCTGCCGACCAAGCCTCTTTTTTTTCTCTTCTTGAGATTTATACCCCATCTCGGCTACACTAAGATATTCGAAGTCCCTGACGATTCCTCTTGTGCAACGCGCAGACTATGAATCCTGTGAAGATTGGCATCCTTTCCGATACGCATCTTGCCCGGCCCACCGAGACCTTCAAAAAGATCGCGGAGGCCTGCTTCCATGACGCGGACATGATCCTCCATGCCGGAGACCTCACCGATCCGGCAATACTTACGGTATTCCCCGGCAAGGAGGTGCATGCGGTGCACGGCAATATGTGCTCGGCCCTGGCCTGCCAGCACCTGCCAACCCACAAGGAAATACAGGTAGGCGGCTTTACCATCGGCCTGATCCATCGAGCCGGCAACAGCTATGATTTTGAAGAACGCCTCCTCGACATCTTCCCGGAGGCGGACTGCATTGTTTACGGCCACACCCACAAACCCGTCTGCCACCGCCTCGGCGGAGTTCTCTACATCAATCCCGGCAGTTTTACCGGCACAGGCTATTCTGGAGCAGGCGGCACCTTTGCCATCCTTGAGGTTGGAGAAACCCTGCAAGGTCAAATCTATCAGATTCAGGCCAAGCGATGAAAACTCTCTGGACGCCATGGCGCATGGACTATATCAACAACAAGGCAAGCGGCAAGAGCTGCTTTTTCTGCGCCGCCCCGGACTTGGCCTATTCCGCCGAAGACCTTATTCTTTACCGGGATCAGCTGCTGGTCGTGCTCATGAATCGCTTTCCTTACGCCAACGGCCATCTCCTGGTGGCTCCGGCCCGGCATGTGGCGGATATCGGCGAACTGACCGCCGAGGAAAGCAATGCCCTGGCCGCCATGCTCACCCGCTGCACCGGGATTCTGCGCCGCCATCTCCAGCCGGACGGCTTCAATATCGGCTTGAACCTGGGCGAGGTGGCCGGCGCAGGGGTAGCCTCCCATCTGCACTGGCATATCGTGCCGCGCTGGCATGGAGACCACAACTACATGACCGTGCTGGCCGAGGTGCGCACCATCCCGGAACACATCAACAACACCTTTGCCAGGCTGCTCCCGGACTTTCAGCCGCGCTGATTCTCTGGGAATCCCTCTGGACAAGACCCCACAAACCCGCAGTCGGCATGAGCTTTTCTTGACATTTCCCGCAAAAACACCTATCAATCGGTGAAGGATCGCTAACCCGCAACGCAAAGGCGCAAGGGCGCAGAGTTTTTTTACCGCTTTTACCCTTCCTGTTTTCCTTTGCTCCCCTGCGGTAATCTTCACTGAAAAACCCATGACCAACACCACACCTGCCTCCGTAAAAATCACCCCCATGATGCAGCAGTACCTTGAAATCAAGGCGCAGCATCAGGATGCCATTCTTTTTTACCGGTTGGGCGATTTCTACGAGATGTTCTTTGACGATACCGTAACCGCCTCCAAGGTGCTGGGCATCACCCTCACCTCCCGCAACAGCAAGGATGACGAGAACCGGGTGCCGCTCTGCGGAATACCGTACCACGCGGTCTCATCCTATCTTGCCAAGATGATCAGGGCAGGTTTCAAGGTGGCGATCTGCGAGCAGGTGGAAGACCCGAAAGAGGCCAAAGGGGTAGTCCGGCGCGAGGTGGTCCGGGTGGTCACTCCTGGCCTGGTCACCGACGAACAGCTCCTTGATGGCAAGGACAACCGGTATCTGGCCGCCATCTGCCAGAAGGGCAAGGAATGGGGCTTAAGCCTGCTCGATCTCTCCACCGGCGAATTTCTGGTGAGCGAGCGGGAGAACCTTGCTGCCCTGCTGGATGAACTCGGTCGCCTGGCTCCCTCGGAAATCCTGCTGCCCGAAGAGTTCGGAGAGGATGCAAGCCTGGCCAACGAACTGCTGGCCTATCTGCCCCAGAGCTGCCTGACCAGACGCCCAAACGCCGGTTTTTATCCGGAAACGGCACGGCAGAGGCTGCTGGAGCATTTCCGGGTGGTCAATTTGGCCGGATTCGGCTGCGAGGAGATGAAGCCAGGAATTGGTGCAGCGGGCGCCCTGCTCCTCTATCTGCAAGAAACCCAGAAGACCACTCTGGACCATATCGAACGGCTCACCCCCATCGAATTCGACCACATCCTGCTCATGGACGAGTCCTCCCGCCGCAATCTGGAGCTTACTCAGACCATCACCGGCGGCGTCCGGGAGGGCTCGCTGCTGGACACCCTGGATCTCTGCGAAACCCCCATGGGGGCAAGATTACTTAAGAAGAGCCTGCTGTTCCCCCTGCAGGAGATTGCAGCCATCCGGCAACGGTTGGACACGGTGGAACAACTCTACCTCGCTCCTCGCCTGCGGGAGGATCTCCGCCTGTTACTGGCCAAGGTCTACGACCTGGAACGCCTCAATGGCCGGGTGGTGCTGGGCACGGCCAATGGGCGCGATCTCACGGCCCTGAAGTGTTCCCTGGCCCAGCTGCCCGAACTCAAAGAGAAGCTGGCCGGGGCCAACGGCCTGCTGGCCGATCTTGGCGCAAACCTCGACGAGCTGGCCGAACTCCGTGCCCTGCTGGAGGCCGGAGTCCGCGAGGATGCTCCGGTGACCCTGCGAGAAGGCAACCTCATCAAGCCCGGCTACAACGCAGAGCTTGACGAGCTGGTCAGTCTGCTGCGCGACGGCAAGGCGCTGATCCTGGGCCTTGAGTCCCGTGAACGGACGCGCACCGGCATCAACAACCTCAAAGTCGGCTTCAACAAGGTCTTTGGCTATTTTATCGAGATCAGCCGCGGCCAGCTGGCCCATGTGCCCAAGGACTTCATCCGCAAGCAGACCCTGGTCAATGCCGAGCGCTTCATCACCCCGGAGCTCAAGGAGTTTGAAGAAAAGGTCACCGGGGCCCAGGACAAGCGGCTGGAGCTGGAATACCGGCTTTTTGGTGCGATCCGGGCCACGGTGGCCGAGGCATCCTCCCGGATTCTCCATGCCGCCGCGCGTCTGGCCCAGATGGATTTTTTCTGCTGCCTGGCCGAGACTGCCCAAAAATACCGCTACACCAAACCGGTGATCACCGCAGGCGAATCGATCATCATTAAGGAAGGCCGCCATCCCGTGATCGAACGCGCCCTGCCGCCGGGCCGCTTTGTGCCCAACGATATCCATCTCGACCAGGAGAGTGAAGAGGTTCTGATCATCACCGGCCCCAACATGGCCGGGAAATCCACGGTGCTGCGGCAGACCGCGCTCATCACCCTCATGGCCCAGATGGGCAGCTTCGTGCCTGCGGCATCGGCGGAGATCGGGGTGGTGGACCGCATCTTCACCCGAGTCGGGGCCTCGGACAACCTGCGCCGCGGCCAATCCACCTTCATGGTGGAAATGAACGAAACCGCCAACATCCTCAACAACGCCACCCAGCGGAGCCTGGTGATCCTCGATGAAATAGGCCGGGGCACCTCCACCTTTGACGGCCTCTCCATTGCCTGGGCCGTGGCCGAGGAGCTGGTCAACAAGAACGGCCGTGGAGTCAAGACCATCTTCGCCACCCATTACCATGAGCTGACCGAGCTGGCCGCCACCAACCCCAGAGTCAAGAACTACAACATCGCGGTGCGGGAGTGGAACGACACCATCATCTTTCTGCACAAGCTCCTGCCGGGCGGAACCAACCGCAGCTACGGCATTCAGGTTGCCGCCCTGGCCGGAGTTCCGGCCAAGGTGGTTGCCAGAGCCAAGGAATTATTGCATAATATCGAACAGGGGGAATTCAACCGCCAGGGAGAGCCGCGCATCGCCACCTCGCCCAGAAAAAAAAAGCCCCTGCACGCAGGCCAACTCTCCCTCTTTGGCGGAGGAGAGTCACAGGCTACGCGCAGATTGCGGGATATCAATCCCGATGGCCTGTCGCCCCGCGAGGCCCTGGATTTGCTCTATGAACTCAAAAGGCTGACCGATGCGGAGTAATTTTACACAAGGCGCAAGACCTAAGCGTTTTTTCCGCGTGCCGCTTTTGCTTGCCGTGCTGTGCCTGCTGGCCACCTTGGCCTGGGCCGGGCCGGACCCGGAGCAGGACGACATCACCCGACAATACGGGCAGGCCAAAGCCTATTACCAGGAACTGGCCACCAGCGACAAGGGTAAGAACCGAAACAACTGGCTCACCTCCGTCACTGCCTTCCGCAGCATATACAAGGCCGCGCCCGACCATCAGGTTGCGCCGAAATCCCTCTACATGCTGGGGCAAATATACCAGGCCATGTACAAGCAATCCGGCAAGACCAAGGATCTTGACCAAGCCATTGCTGCCTACGAAGAGCTGAGTTCGAAGTATGCGGGAAATGCCCTGGCCGATGACGCCTTTTTTATTCTGGGCACCATCTATCTTGCCGACAAAAAGGATCCGGGCAAAGCGGCGCGGGCCTATGCCAAGATCATCGCCATCTATCCCGAAGGCGACATGGCCGCAGCAGCCCAGGAACAGCTCTTGCAAATCAAACACGTAACAACCAAGACAGACCCGGTCCCGGTGAAGGAGGAAATCGGGGAAAAATGCGTTACCCCGCAAATTGCCAGTGACCCGCCGCAAAAAGATCCTGCTGCCAAAAACGGGCTGGCCACGGTGCTGCCCATCCACCACTGGTCCAACAACCGCTACACCCGCCTGGTTGTCGAGACCACCGGCCCGGTAACCTTCAAACACCAGACCCTCACCGGAAACGAGGCTTCCCCGCGCCGAATTTACATCGACCTGCATAACTGCCGTCTCAGCCCCGAAACAGTCAGCACCATCCCCATTGAGGACGGTCTGCTGCGTCGGGTCAGAAATGCCCAGTTCGACCCAACAACAGTGCGGGTTGTCCTTGACACCCAAACCAATATTTCTGACTACAAGGTTTTCACCCTTGCCGACCCATTCCGAGTGGTGATCGATGTGATGAGTTCTGCCGCCGGAGACAAAGCTGAAAAGCATGGCGGCAAAGATACAGCCGCAGGCAAGGGGAAAACGAGCCGTTCCGCAAGCAAGGGAGACCCTCCAACCCTGGCACGGCAGTTGGGACTGGGCATAAAAAAAATCGTCATCGATCCGGGGCACGGCGGCAAAGATCCCGGCACCTGTAGCCCAAGCGGCCTCAAGGAAAAAGATATCGTCCTCGATGTTGCCCTTAAAGTAGCCAAAATCCTCAAGGAAAAGCTTGGCTACGAGGTTATCCTCACCCGTGACCGCGATGTCTTCGTCCCCCTGGAAGAACGAACGGCCATCGCCAATGCCAAGGAAGCCGACCTGTTCCTTTCCATCCATGTGAATGCCGCCCCGAACCATGAAGCCCGAGGGATCGAGACCTATGTCCTTGACCTGGCCAGCAACAAAGACGCCATGCGGCTGGCAGCCATGGAAAACGCCACTTCGGCCAAACAAATCAGCGACCTGCAATCCATCCTTCTGGATCTCATGCAGAATTCAAAAATAAATGAATCTCTGAAACTGGCCGGATTGGTACAGGAGGAAATGGTGAGCGGTCTGAATAAAAAATTCAACACTGTCAACAATCTTGGGGTCAAGAAGGCGCCGTTTGTGGTGCTCATTGGCGCCCAGATGCCTGCTATTCTCACCGAAATCGCATTTTTGAGCAACCCAGATGAAGAAAAACGGCTTAAAGATGATGCCTACCTTGCCAGCGTTGCCAATCACATCTCCGGCGGCGTCGCCCAATATGTTGAAAGCATGAGCCTGGCCAGCAATTTCCACCGCTGAACCGGACCTCTACATTTCTCTATATAAAGGAGAATCCGTATCCAGAAACTCTTCTTTTATTCTGACAAACTCTGATTCCTGCCGCAGAAAGGCCGCGACAACCTTGGGATCGAACTGCTTGCCAATGTTTCGGCAAATCTCCTGTTTCGCCTCCTCGTGACTCAAGCCAACACTATAGCTCCGCTTGCTGGTCATGGCGTCATAGGCGTCGGCCAGGGCAACAATGCGGGCACAGAGAGGAATCTTCTCGCCCGCCAGACCGTGGGGGTAGCCCTTGCCGTCCCAGCGTTCATGATGCAGCAAAGCTATTTCCTGGGCCAGAAAGAGATATTCCGATTCGGTCTGCGCGTAGACCTCCTGAATAAGGCCGCCGCCCACCAGGGCGTGGTCCTGAAGGGAGCACACCTCCGTATGATTCAATTTTTCCGACTTGTGCAGAAGTTCCACCGAAATGCCAACCTTTCCCAGATCATGCAGCGGGCTGACCTTGGCTATCTCTTCCGCCACGGCGATGGTGAGTCCGAGTTCCGGAAAATTGGCGGCAAGATCCCTGGCAAGAACCCTGGTAAAATGATATATCCGATCCAGATGACTCCCTGTCTCCTTACTCTGTAACCCCGCAAGCTTCGTAAGAAAAAAAATAAGCTCCTCGAATTTTTCCAGCTTGAGTACCCTGAATCCGCCTGCAACCCGCAGACAAAGCTCCACCGGGCGCATCGGTTTTTTCAGAAAATCATCCGCGCCCAAGGAAAGGGCTTTTTCCAGGGAGTCCTCATCCTCGCAGTGCGTTTGAACCAAGATATAGATATAATGGAGCTGTCTTTTCCTGATCTCGGAGATCAGTTCAAAGCCATCCAGTCGCGGCATTTTCAGATCGGTAATCACCAACCGGATCTCCGGGTCAATGGCTAATTTCTCCAGAGCCTCCCTGCCATCCAGCGCCTCAACCACCTCGTAACCCGCCTTGCAGAGATCCTCACGCAACAAATGGCGTTGCAGAGCTTCATCTTCGACAATCAGGACCTTTTTATTGTTGTTCCAAGCAACATTGCAGATCAGGCTTGCGGTCATGTTTTCCCTCGCTGGATTTCACTAAAACATACGATTTAATATTGTATGATATCCATTCTCAAAAATGCAATCATTGATTCCCCGACGCCATACCTCCTAGGAATATTCTGCATCCGTCGCGAATTTGCCACTGCACAAAAAAAGCCCCTCCGGTTTTCCACCGGCGGGGCTTTTGCTTCGCTTCTTTGCAGACAAACTATTATTCGAGGGAAAATGGTTGTCGCCCTTCCTTGAGGTCCTTGCCCTCCAGATACCGCTTTATGGACTCGGCCGCCTCCTTGGCCTGATACACGGCCTTGGCCACGGTCTGAGGCCCCAGCACCGCGTCACCTGCCGCAAAGACCCACTCCTCTGAGGTCTGCATGGTCACCTCATCCACCACATAGGTTCCCCAACGGCTCAAGGCCAGATCAAGACCAGACCCAGCTGTCACATCAACATCCTGGCTGATCGCCGGGATAATGGCATCAGCGTCGAGCATAAAGTTAGAGCCTTCCTTGGGTACAGGCCGACACCGGCCCGAGGCGTCACAAGCGCCAAGCTCCATGCGGATGCATTCGATCTTGCTCAGCCTGCCATTCTCGCCATGAATCGCAACCGGGGCCGCCAGCATTTCGATACGCACCCCTTCTTCCTCCAGATGATGGATCTCGGCCTGGGAGGCAGGCATCTCCGCCTTGCTGCGCCTATAGAGGATAAAAACATTATCAGAGCCGGTGCGCAGGGCTGTCCTGGCGCAGTCAATAGCCACATTCCCGCCGCCCACCACCACCACATTTTTCCCGAGATTCAGGGTTTCGCCCACATTGACCTTGCGCAGGTAATCGACCCCGTGCACGACCCCGTGCAGATCTTCTCCTTCCACCCCCAACTTCCGGCTCAAATGCGCGCCCGGCCCTAGAAGCACAGCGGAAAAACCCTCCTCCCGCAGATCACGCAGGGTTTTATCCTTGCCAATGGTCACCCCATGCACCAGGGTCACGCCGCAGCTTTTTAAGGCCTCGCATTCCGCAGCAATGACCTGACGCGGCAGACGATAGGCCGGGATGCCCACAGCCAGCATGCCGCCAAAAACGGGAAGGGATTCAAAAATCGTGCAATGGTAGCCTTCATGGGCAAGATAATAGGCCGCCGACATCCCGGCCGGACCTGAACCGACAATGGCCACTTTTTTATCCTTGGGTAGGGCGCAGGGCTGGAGCAGATTCTTATTGTTGGCCACCATCCAGTCGACGATATAGCGCTCGAGCATGCCGATGGCCACCGGCTCCCCTTTTTTGCCCCGGATGCAGTGCCCCTCGCACTGGAATTCATGGGGACAGACCCGCGAACAAATGGCGGGAAGCGAGTTGGTTTCACGATCTTTCCAGTACGCCTCCTCGATCTTGCCTTCCCGCAACAGCCTGATAAAGCCGGGAATATCGTTGTGGATAGGGCAGCCCTCCCGGCATTTTGGTTTTTTGCATTGCAGGCACCGCTCCGCCTCAAGCTGGGCAACCTTGGCCTCATAGCCGGAAACAACCTCGTCAAAATTCGTGATCCGCCCAGCAGCTGGCAATTCCCGTGGAAATTGACGGGAAATGTTCATCCTTTCTTTTGTCTCCATCATTGCCTCCTACCCGAAAAATTGAAACCATCGGTACAAGTACCGATATTTATCGTAATAACGACTGGTTAGACTATAATTTGATATTTTAATCTGTTTTCAAACCCATTTCATGCATAAATTTTCTTTCCAGCCTAATGCCTTCACCCACCCCTTTTTCCGAAGTGTAGAAATACACGGCCAGTTGGCCCTCTCCGCGCCAAATGACCCTTGACAATTCACGGGATATCCCGCAAGCTAGAGCAAATACTCTTTCAACAATCAGCGGAGAAAACGTGAGCGAGCATTCATGAAAGCAGAATTCATTAACCCATTTTTAACTGCCGCGAAAAATGTTCTGGAAACAATGGCGCAGACCCAGGTAACGCCGCAAAAACCCAGGTTAAAAGACGGCACCACCTCGTATGGCGAGGTCACCGGCATCATCGGCATGACCTCCGAGGAGATCACCGGCTCCATGATCGTGAGTTTTACAGAAAAATGCATCCTGAAAATTGTCGCCAACATGCTGATGGAAGAGCCCAAAGAAAAAATTGACGATGAGGTCGTTGACGCGGTGGGCGAGTTGACCAATATGATCTGTGGCGGCGCCAAGGCCCAACTGGCCAAGCTCGATCACAAGTTCGCCCTTGCCACCCCCAACATGATCGTTGGCAAGGGCGTGGAAATCTCCTATTATTCCAAAGCACCAACCATTGTCATCCCCTTTGAAACCGCAAATGGTTCTTTTGTTGTTGAGGCGAATCTCAGCGAAAAGAAGTGAATTTCCTCCCCATCGCCAGACAAAAAAAGCCGCTCGTTGCCGAGCGGCTTTTTCATTACCATTGTCCCTCTTATTCTCAGGAAGCCTTGCGTCTCTCGGCAACCCTAAGACGACTTAAAGCTCTCTGCAAAGCAGCCTCGGCCCTGGTTCGATCAAATTTTTCTTTCTGGGCCTGCGCTTCCGCCAGCCTTTTTTCCGCCCGTTCTTTGGCCCGCATCGCGCGCTCGACATCAATGTCTGCCCCACGCTCCGCCGATTCAACAAGAAAGGTCAGCTTATTATTGGACACTTCGCAAAACCCGCCACTCACCATCAGGGTTTCTTCTTGAGTTCCTGTTTTGTAGGTCAAGACGCCTGTCTTGATTGTACTCAGAAAAGGCGCGTGATTGGCAAGAACTCCAAATTCACCGCCGTAGCCAGGAGCGGTGACAATGTCAACCTCCTGACTCACTACAGCCCCTTTGGGAGTTACCACTTCCAACTTTAATTTTTCAGCCATGGGTAATCCTCAAGTCCCCGCCGAGCCCGTATAGGGCACGGCAAGTCAGTCAATTCCTTAAGCAGCAGCCTTCTCTTTATTGGCTTTCTCAACCGCCTCTTCAATGCTGCCTACCATGTAGAAAGCGATTTCGGGCAGCTCGTCATGCTTGCCTTCCAGTATCTCTTTAAACCCACGGACAGTATCAGCAACCTTGACATATTTGCCAGCCATGCCTGTAAAGGTCTCAGCAACAGTAAAAGGCTGGGACAGAAAACGCTGGATCTTCCGGGCGCGGGTAACAAGGGTCTGATCCTCTTCGGAGAGCTCGTCCATACCCAGAATCGCGATGATATCCTGGAGATCTTTATATTTCTGAAGGCTGGTTTGTACGCCACGGGCAACCAAGTAATGCTCTTCACCCAAAACATTGGGATCAAGAATTCTGGAGGTGGAGTCAAGGGGGTCAACAGCTGGGTAGATACCAAGCTCGGCGATCTGCCGGGAAAGAACAACGGTTCCGTCAAGATGGGCAAAGGTGGTGGCCGGAGCCGGGTCGGTCAAGTCGTCAGCAGGTACGTAAACGCACTGTACTGCGGTGATGGAACCCTTGTTGGTGGAGGTGATCCGCTCCTGGAGCGCACCAAGGTCGGTGGCCAGGGTAGGCTGATAACCAACCGCCGAAGGAATACGGCCAAGAAGCGCGGAAACCTCGGCGCCTGCCTGGGTGAACCGGAAGATATTGTCAACGAAGAAAAGAACGTCCTGACCTTCCTCATCACGGAAGTACTCCGCTGCGGACAAGCCGGTCAAGGCAACACGGGAGCGGGCTCCGGGGGGCTCGGTCATCTGGCCGTAAACCAAGGCGGCTTTCGGGAGAACGCCGGACTCTTTCATCTCATGGTAGAGATCGTTACCCTCACGGGTACGCTCGCCAACGCCGCAGAATACGGAGATACCACCATGATGCATGGCGATATTGTTAACCATCTCCATCATGATAACGGTCTTGCCGCAACCAGCGCCGCCGAAGAGACCCATCTTGCCGCCACGAGGGAAGGGGACCAACAGGTCGATAACCTTGATACCGGTTTCCAGAACATGCACCTCGGTGGACTGATCGGTAAACGCAGGAGCAGGCCGGTGAATGGTACGCATCTTATCGGAAGCAATGGGCCCCAGACCATCAACCGGCCGACCGACCACGTTCATGATCCGGCCTAGAGCTGGTGCACCGCAGGGGATCTCAATGGGCTTGCCGGTATCCGTACACTCCTGGCCGCGAACCAGACCGTCGGTCTGATCCATGGCAACACAACGGACAACGTTGTCGCCAAGATGCAGAGCAACCTCGATGACCAGATTGCCAGGCACGTCGCTGATACCCTTGTTGTTGACCAGTAGGGCGTTCATGATCTCCGGCAGGTTATCCGGCTCAAACTCAACGTCTACAACAGGTCCGATGACCTGAACTATTTTACCAACTCTTGCTTCACTCATTGAAAAGCCTCCTCAGCTAGTACTTACATTGACAATCTATGACAGCTGAATGATTCAGCCTGATTTCACCTGGTTACTTCAATGCCTCGGCGCCACCGACAATATCCATCAATTCTGCGGTGATGCCAGCCTGCCGCGCCTTGTTGTAAATCAGGGTCAGGCTGTGGATGATATCCTTACAGGCGGTGGTGGCGTTATCCATGGCGCTCATCCGGGCGGCATGTTCGCTGGCGCTGACTTCAAGCATGGCATGATAGACCATGACATTCATGTACAACGGCAGAAGCACTTCCATGATTTCCTCGGTGCTCGGCTCATAGATATAGGAACCGGCCGAAGAGGCCTTTGCCTCGGCGGCCACAACGGCATCCGGCTGGATAGGCAGGAACATCTGCTCCGCCGGACGCTGCACGGCAACGCTCTTGAATTTCCCGTAGACAATACGCACTTCATCGCTGTCCCCGGCGAGAAAGTTCCCGGCAATATCCTGGGCAATGGTCCTGGCATTGTACATCTGGAAGGTGCCCATCAGGTCGGCATACCGCTGCCGAACCTTTCCAGTTTTCCTAAAATAACTGATGCACTTCTTGCCGACGCACACCAAGGTAACCTTCTTGCCCTCGGCCTCCAGACCGGCAATAAGCTTGTCGGTCATCTTCATGATATGGGCGTTAAAACTGCCGCACAGGCCACGATCCGAGGTGACCACCAGGATCTCAACGGTCTTGACCTCACGCTTTTCCATGAGCGGAAAAGCGCCGGAATCCATGGCCGATGACAGATTGCCCATGGCCGCGTTGAACTTCTCGGCATAGGAGCGAAAATCTTCCATCTTCTGCTGCGCCCCGCGTAGCTTGGCCGCAGCAACCATGTTCATGGCCTTGGTGATCTGGGCAGTTTTCTTCACCCCACCAATCTTCGTTTTTACATCTTTTAGGCTCGGCATGAGACCTTACCCCCCTTATTTGAGGCCCTTGGCAGCCTTGAAAGATTCCCCGAAAGCCTGCAGAGTGGTCCTGATTTTCTCTTCCAGAGTGGCATCAATGGCTAGCTTTTCTTTCAGGTCATCATAGATGCTCGGCTGGTTTTTCTCGATATGGGCATAGAGCTGTTGCTCATATTCAGCCAGGCTATCAATGGGCAGGGTGTCGAGATAGCCGCGGGTACCGGCAAAAAGGATGCAGATTTGTTTTTCCATGGGCAGCGGCTGATACTGGGGCTGCTTCAGAATCTCAACCAGCCGGGCGCCACGGGTCAACTGGGCCTGGGTGGCGGCATCCAGATCGGAACCAAAACCGGCAAAGGCGGCGAGCTCACGATACTGGGCCAGATCCAGACGAAGGGTACCGGCAACCTGTTTCATGGCTTTTACCTGAGCAGCGCCACCAACGCGGGATACGGAAAGGCCGACGTTGATCGCCGGACGAACACCGGCGAAGAAGAGGTTGGGCTCAAGGTATACCTGACCGTCGGTGATGGAGATAACGTTGGTGGGGATGAAGGCGGAAACGTCACCGGCCTGGGTCTCGATGATGGGCAAAGCGGTAAGAGAACCGGCGCCCAGTGCATCGTTTACCTTGCAGGACCGCTCCAGCAACCGGGAGTGGTTGAAGAAAATGTCGCCGGGGTAGGCTTCACGTCCGGGCGGACGACGAAGGAGCAGGGACAACTCACGGTAAGAAACCGCCTGCTTGGAAAGATCGTCATAGATGATCAGGGCGTGCTGGCCATTGTCACGGAAGTACTCGCCCATGGCGCAACCGGCAAAGGCGGCGACATACTGCATGGGCGCCGGATCGGAGGCGCAGGCTGCTACCACGGTGGTGTACTCCATGGCGCCATGCTTACGGAGCGCCTCAACTACCAGGGCAACGGTGGATTTCTTTTGGCCGATGGCCACATAGACGCAGTGGACATCGGTGTATTTCTGGGCGATGATCGCATCAACGCAGAGAGCGGTCTTGCCGATCTGACGGTCGCCGATGACCAGCTCGCGCTGGCCGCGGCCAACCGGGGTCATGGCGTCAACTGCCTTGGCGCCGGTGTAGCAGGGCTCATGCACGGACTTTCTGGCGATAACACCGGGAGCCAGCACCTCGATCTTGGAGCTGTGCTTGGCATTGAGCGGGCCCTGGCCGTCGATGGGGGAGCCCACGCCGTCAACGACGCGGCCTTCCATCTCGGGGCCGACAGGAACCTCGGCAATACGACCGGTCCGTTTTACGGTGTCGCCTTCCTTGATCTTCCGCACGTCACCAAGAAGCGCACAGCCAACGTTGTCCGCCTCAAGGTTCAAGGCGATGCCCAAGACTCCACTGGGAAACTCCAGCAACTCCATGGCCATGCACTTCTCAACCCCGTACACACGAGCGATACCGTCACCAACGGAGATTACGGTGCCGGTTTCACTCAGATCAACTTTACTTTCGTAATCCTTGATCTGCCCCTTGATAATTTGACTGATCTCTTCGGCTTTGATCTGCATTTGTCTTATTCACTCCCCTTAATGGATTCTTTTAAACCAGCCAGCTGTGATTTGATGCTTCCATCGAGCACCAGATCACCGACCTTGGCCACAATGCCGCCGATGATGGACGGATCGACCCGGGCCGTAAGGACGACCTGCTTGCCGGTTATTTTTTCCAATGTTGCCTTAACCTTTGCGCTGAGTTCGGGGGTCAGCTCCATGGCTGAAACCACCGTCCCCTGACACATATTGTTATCCGCATCGACCATCGCCTGAAATACCGCCGCGATGTCGGGGAGGATATTCGCACGTTTTTTCTGCACCAGCAGCTTGAAAAAATTGCCCAGAACCTGAGAAACCTGCATGGAGAGGAGAAGATGCTCCATGACCTTTTCCCTCGCCTCAACCGGATAGAGCGGGTTGGTCAGGGCATCGGCCACCTCAGGCATCCCGACAAAGAGCTCGGCCATGGCATTGAGGGTCTTGGTGAAATCCGCGAAGGCATTGCCTTCCTTGCCAACCGCAAACAGCGCCTTGGCATATCGTTTGGCTATTACTGTATTCTTCACTGAATACCTCCCACCTTATCAAGAGACAGTTCAACCATCCTGCTCTGATCCGCAGGCTGAATATTCTTTTTGACCAACTCTTCCGCCAACAGCACGGCTTGCTCGGCAATCTCACCCTTCAGTCTGGTCTTGGCCTCGGCAAGTTCGTGGGCCACGGCCATCTCCGCCTGCCGCTTGATGTCACCGGCATTGCGCTCGGCATCGGCAATAATCTTTGCCTTCTCTGCCTCACCCTGCTTGACCGCCTCAGTAATAATGGCGTTCACTTCCTCATCAAGCCTGGCAAGTTTGGCTTCGGCTTCTTTGTACATCTGCTCTGCTTCGGCCTTGCGGGACTCCAGGGCCTCCAACTGATCCTTGATCCCTTCCCGCCGACTGCTCAAACCTTCAGAAAAAGGTTTTTTCAGAAAAAACACCAAAATAAAGGCCAGCCCGGCGAAATTTAACGCCCGGTACAAAAGGTCCATCCATTTTGCTCTGGGAATGCCCGCCTCGTGTCCGCCAGCCTCACCAGAGGCATAGGCAACAGCGACGCACGCCAACAGCATCAGTAGCGCTCCGGCAACGGCTCCGGCTTTTTTCCAGTTCTTGTTTTTCATTTACAGAGCCCTCCCCAAAACCTTGCCCGCCATCTCACTGGCAAAACCAGAGATCTGGCCCTGCAGCTCTGACTGGGCTGCGGCAAACTGCTTTTCTATTTCGGCAAGCTGCCCGGTTTTCTGCACGTCAACCTCCTTGCGAATACCAGCCAATTTTTCCGAGCTTTCGGTAAGGGCAGCATTTCTGGCAGCCTCGTACTCTTTTTTAGCCCTGATTCTGGCATCCTTCATTTTCTGACCAAACTCATCAAGCCGCAGCACCGTGTTCTTTTTGAATTGATCAATGCCCTCATCAAGGCCACCGATCTTCTTCTGCCGCTCTTCAAGAATCGAGCGGATCGGTTTGTACAAGACTGCATTCAGGACGACAATAAGCAAGAGCATATTGGCAATCTGAATGAGCATGGTCAGGTCGATGGTAATCATTACTGGCCCCCGTTTTTCTTTACAATTAATATATGAAAAAATCTTGGTATGTGCGGATGAAATGAATGCCTGTTCATTAACAATTGAACGGTTCTAATCGAATTTATTTTACCTGTCAATACATTTTCCCGTTGCTTTTTTTCCAATTTTTCCCCTGGGTATTTCTACAGGAGTAGAACCCAACAGGTTGTTGGTATTAAATGTTAAGAGGAGGAGTTTGCTCCCTGCCGGACGATGATGCCCGGAACCGCCGAGAGCGCCTCCGGCAATTTATCCGCCATGGTTCCCCCCGCCTGGGCCATGTCCGCTCGCCCGCCCCCGCTGCCGCCCACCATGGCAGCCACCTCTTTCACGATCTGACCGGCATGGAACCGGGTGTTCAAATCCTTGGTGACCATGACCAGCAGGCTCACTTTTCCCTCAAAAACGCCGCCTAAAACAGCGATGCCGCTGCCTAATCCGTCCCGCACCTTATCTCCGACCTCCCGCATGGTTTTCGCCGAATCCATGGCGATCTGGGCTATAACCACCTTCACCCCGGCGACCTCCTGGGCCTTGCCGAGCATGGAGTCGAGATCGTTGACGGAAAGATTCGCCGTCAACCGACTTACCTCACGCTCCAATTCTTTCTGGCGGGCCAGGATTTTTTCCAGTTTCCCCGCCAGTTCTTCCGGCGAAGACTTAAGTTTGGCCGCAAGCATTCCCAACTGCGTCTCAATCTGCTGGAAGCGCTCCATGGCCCCGGGGCCTGTGACCGCCTCGATCCGGCGTACCCCGGCGGCTATGCCGCTTTCGCTCAGAATCTTGAACAGGCCTATCTCCCCGGTCGCACCCACATGGGTTCCGCCGCACAGCTCCTTGCTGATCTCCCCCACGGAAACCACCCGGACTTTTGTCTCGTATTTCTCGCCAAACAGAGCCGTGGCTCCGCCTTTAATCGCCTCCTCCCTGTCAAGCACCGCCGTGGCCACCTGGGCATTGGCCCGGATACCCTCATTGACAATTTTTTCCACCCGGCCAAGCTCCTCACGGGTGAGGGGGGAGAAATGGATGAAATCAAAACGGAGCCGCTCCGGATTGACCAGGGAGCCGGACTGCTTCACATGCTCGCCCAACACCTCGCGCAAAGCGGCCTGCAAGAGATGGGTGGCGGTATGATTATTGGCCGTGCGTTGGCGCTTGCCTTCCGCCACCTTGAGCTCGACGGTCTCGCCAAGGGAGAGGCTGCCTTCCATAACCTCGGCCTGATGGAGGATAAGCCCATCCCCCACGGCCACGGTATTTTCCACCTTAGCCTTACCCTGCGGCCCGATGATCATGCCCCGATCGCCGCTCTGCCCGCCGGACTCGGCGTAAAACGGGGTTTCCGGGCAGACCAGGGAGATATGCTCCCCGGTGCCGGCCTGCTCAAGGCTTGCGCCGCCAGCACTCACCAGCCCGCAGATAGCCCCACGGTGGTGCCTGGTCTCATAGCCGACAAACCGGGTGCGCAGACCCTTATCAAGCAAAGCGCGAATCCCCGGGCCCATTTCGGCAAGGGAAGTGGCTTTCCATGATTTTTTGGATTGATTGCGCTGCACCTCCATGGCCGTGTTGAATCCGGCCTCGTCCGCCAGCATGCCCTTTTCAATGGCGATATCCTTGACGATATCCACGGGAAAACCGTAGGTGTCATAGAGCTTGAAGATAAACTCCCCTTCCACTACCTTCTCTCCCGCCTCCTGCAAACGCTTCATCTCCTGATGGAGCATGGCCAGGCCATGGTCCAAGGTTTCCAGGAAACGCACCTCCTCGTTATACACCACCTTGGCCAGAAGCTCCCGCGCCCCATGGAGATGGGGATAGGGTTCGCCCATCTCCGCGATAACCGCCTCGGTGATCCCTGCCAGAAAGGGCTTTTTCAGCCCCAGCGAGCGGCCGAACCGGATGGCTCTGCGCATGATGCGACGGAGCACGTAGCCCCGTCCCTCGTTGGAGGGCAACACCCCGTCGGCCACCAGAAAGGTGGTGGCCCGGCTGTGGTCGGCGATAACCCGCAGGGCCGTGTTGATCGCAGCATCCTCGCCGTATTTTACCCCGGCGGCATCGGCGATGGCCGCGATGATCCCGGCAAAGAGATCGGAATCGTAGTTGGTGAATTTCCCCTGGGTAACAGCGGCAATGCGCTCCAGCCCCATGCCGGTGTCGATGCTCGGCTTGGGCAGCGGGGTCATGCTGCCGTCCTCGCTCCGATTGAACTGCATGAACACCAGGTTCCAGATCTCCAGAAACCGGTCACAATCGCAGCCGAGCTTGCAATCGGGCCTGCCGCAGCCCGCCGCCGCACCCTGGTCGATGTGAATCTCCGAGCAGGGCCCGCAGGGACCGGTATCGCCCATGGCCCAAAAATTGTCCTTTTCCCCCATCCGGACAATGCGGCCCTGGGGCAGATCCTTGACCTTTTCCCAAAGCCCAAAGGCCTCGTCATCGTCTTCAAATACCGAGACCCAAAGCTTTTCCGGATCCAGCCCGACCTCCTTGGTGAGAAAATCCCAGGCATAGTGGATGGCGTCTTTTTTGAAATAATCGCCAAAGGAAAAATTGCCGAGCATCTCGAAAAAGGTATGGTGACGCGCGGTGTAGCCCACGTTTTCCAGATCGTTGTGCTTGCCGCCAGCCCGCACGCAGCGCTGGCTGGTCGCCGCGCGAACATAGCTCCGCTTGTCCTCGCCCATGAAAACCCGCTTGAACTGGACCATCCCGGCATTAACAAACAACAGGGTCGGATCGTCATGGGGCACCAGGGGTGAGCTTTCCACCACCGTATGGCCCTTGTCGGCAAAGTAGGTCAAAAATCGCTTGCGTATGTCGTTTCCGGTCATTGGGACATTCCTTCAAATTACAGAAGCGGAATGCCTTCGCATCCCGCTTCATAATAATGATATTTCCTGCCTAAATCAGATCAGTCGGCAGCCACAGCCTTTGCAACCGGTCCTTTTTCACCCATCACGGGCAAACCATACCCCAGGCGCACCTTTCTTTCAAGATCATCGCACATCTCCGGATGCTCCTTGAGGTAGAGCTTGGAGTTCTCCCGTCCCTGACCGATACGTTCGCCGTTGTAGGAGTACCAGGCGCCGCTTTTTTCGACGATATCCTGGGCCACGGCCAGGTCGAGCAGATCCCCGACCTTGGAGGCGCCTTCTCCATAAATGATGTCGAACTCCGCCTCCTTGAAGGGAGGAGCCATCTTATTTTTTACCACCTTGACCTTGGTCCGGTTGCCGATCACCTCCAGCCCGTCTTTAATCGCAGCTTGACGCCGGATATCGAGCCGAAGCGAGCTGTAAAACTTGAGGGCATTGCCGCCGGTGGTGGTTTCCGGATTCCCGAACATGACCCCGATCTTCATCCGAATCTGGTTGATGAAGACGATCGCGGTGTTGGTACGCTTGAGCACCCCGGTGAGCTTGCGCATGGCCTGGGACATGAGCCGGGCCTGGAGGCCGACATGGGAATCCCCTGCGTTGCCGTCGATCTCCGCTTTGGGCACCAGGGCCGCCACCGAGTCAACGACAATAACGTCCACCGCTCCGCTGCGGATAAGAATCTCGACGATCTCCAGGGCCTGCTCGCCATAGTCGGGCTGGGAGACCAACAAGTCGTCAACCTTGACCCCGAGGCGTTCGGCATAGCCGATGTCCAGGGCATGCTCGGCATCGATGAAGGCGGCGCTGCCCCCGGCTTTCTGGGCCTCGGCGATGATATGCAGGGCCAGGGTTGTCTTGCCGGAAGATTCCGGCCCGTAGATTTCCGTAATCCGGCCGCGAGCCACGCCCCCGACCCCAGTGGCAATATCAATGCTCAGGGTGCCGGTGGAGATAACCGAGACCGCCTCCCGCTCGTCGGTGCCCAGCCGCATGATCGAGCCTTTGCCGAACTGCTTCTGGATCTGGAAAATCGCGGTATCAAGGGTTTTGTTCTTATCTTCGGCAACAGCCATAATTCAGTCTCCCAAGGTATGAGGAATTTATAGTCGGTTCGTTTTACACTGTCCGCCATCCATTATCAAGACCAAGCTATTAAGACCAAGCAGGTGTCGGCGCAAAAGATCAAGCGCCGTCTGGCTGGCCAGGGCCTGCACCTGCCTGCGGTCTCCGGAAAAATGGAAAAGAAAGGTCTGGGTCTTGTCCGGGCTGGCCAGGCCGAAATAGACCGTGCCCACCGGTTTGTCTTCGCTGCCGCCGGTGGGTCCGGCAATGCCGGTGACAGCAAGGGCATGGTCAACAGGGGTCACCCGCCGCATCCCTTCTGCCATGGCCCTGGCACAGTCCGCGCTCACCGCGCCGGAACGCAGGATGATCTCCCGGTTGACTCCGAGCAACCGCTCCTTCAGGGCATCGCTGTAGGCCACCACCCCTCCGAGAAAATAGGCGGAACTCCCGGCGATCTTGGTCAGGGTGTGGCCGATGAGCCCGCCGGTGCAGGATTCCGCCACGGCCACCGTCTGGCCGCGCCCGGCAAGCAGGCTCCCCACCACGGACTCCAGGGTGTCGGTCCCGGAACCGTAGCAGCAATCGCCAAGCAAAGCCGTCATCTGGCCGTCATATTTTTTAAAGGCCGTCTCGGCCTCCTGGCTTGAGGCCCCGGTGACGGTGAGGCTGACATGCACCTCAGGAAACACGGGATAATAGCCGATCCGAACCCGGGGGTCGCGGCCCTCCAGATGGGCAAGTTTACGGTTGATCTCGGACTCGGCCAACCCCACCACCTTGTACACCTTCTGACGCACCTGGCGGACCTCTTCGCCTTCCCAGACAGCAAGCCGGGTGAGCACCGTTTCCAAGAGCAAATCCTTCATCTCCTGCGGCACGCCCGGCAGAAAGAAGATGGGTTTGCCGTCCTGGACCAAGAAATACCCGGCCATCTTTGCTTCCGTGTTCAGAGCATGGGCGCCCGCCGGCAACCAGGCCAGTTTCTCAAGGGAGATCTGCTGGCCGGTCGGTAGATTTGTGCCATACGCCTGGATCTTCTTGAATATTTCCGGATAAAAAGTGGCAGGCCGGTCAAGGGCCGAGGAAACTGCGGCATTGGTCAGATCATCGGTGGTTGGGCCAAGACCCCCGGTGACAATAACAAAATCAGCCCGTTGCAAAGCCCGTTGCAGGGTGCGGCCAATGACCTCCGGATCATCTCCGATGGTGGTCATGGCCAGAACCTCGTGGCCTGCGGCAAAAAGATGGCTTGCCGCAAAATAGCTGGTGGTGTTCAGTACACTCCCGGAGGTGAGCTCATCGCCGATGGCAATTATTTCCCCAATCATAATGGTCTCGTAAAAAAGGAAAAAACCCACATGTCCGTAACACAAATTAAAAGAGTTACGACGCGACAACCGTTGTAATCTCGGTTTTTTGCGATTTCCACAATTATACCAATCAATTACGAATTATTTGATTTTAAAAACGTGTCAATCAGGTCACAACCCGGCCCAACACCCCGTCAGCGATGAGTTCTTCAAGACGCACCGTAACCAGCTGGTTCACCAGAGCGTTGTCCCCCTCAAAGGAGACCGGGATATAATTTCCGGTGTAGCCCCGCAGCAGACATCCTTTTTTGCGCCTTTCCACCAGGATCTGCCGGATGCTGCCCAGATGGCTTTGGTAAAAGCCGGTCCGTTTTTTATGATCCAAATCCCTCAGGAGCGCAACCCTTTCGTCCTTGTCCGCCTTGGCAACCTGATCAGCCATGCTGGCGGCCGGGGTTCCCGGTCTGCGCGAATAGGGAAACACATGGAGATAGCTCACCGGCAGCGACTCGATCAGGCTGTAGGTGTTACGGAAGGCCCCCTCGTCCTCGCCGGGAAACCCAACCAACACATCGACGCCGATGGCCGCATCGGGCAGACGGGCCACACTGTCTTCCACGACCTTGGCAAAGGTGGCGGCGGAATAGCGGCGGTTCATCCTCTGCAAGATCTGATCATCGCCGCTCTGCAAGGGAATATGCAGATAGGGCATGATTGCCGGCGATTCGGCCATGAGACTCAGAATCTCATCCGTAATCTCGGTGGGCTCCAACGAGCTCAAGCGGTAACGCACCGGCAGATTCCGGGTCAAAATCTGGGCCAGCAATTCGCGCAGGCTGGTTCTGGGGTCGAGGTCCTGACCATACTGGCCGAGATGGATGCCGGTGAGCACCTGTTCCTTGTACCCTTGTTCGGCAAAGATTGCGGCCTGGGCCACAACCTTGTCCGGGGCGAGGCTCCGGCTGCGCCCCCGGGCATAGGGCACGATGCAGTAGGAACAGAAGCTGTTGCAGCCATCCTGCACCTTGAGATAGGCCCTGGTCCGCGCCCCGAAGCTGGTAACGGCGAGGGGGCAAATCTCCTTGTGCCCGGCGATATCGCCGAGGTGCATTTCGAGATCACAGTGCCGGTCAGCCAGGGCCACGTCCACCAGACGGTGCTTGCAGCTGTTGCCCACGATGCAGATGGGGCTGTCGGCGATATCGAGGATATCCTGCGCGGCAATCTGCGCATAGCAGCCGGTCACGATCAGCCGGGCCTCGGGATTGGTGCGCAATGCCTGCCGGATCAGTTGGCGCGACTGGGCCCCAGCCCTGGCCGTCACCGCGCAGGTATTGATGATGTAGACTTCCGCCGGGCTGGAAAAAGGGACCAGTTCCACCTCCCGCAGGGCAAGCTCCGAAAGGAAGGCGGCCGACTCAAACTGGTTGACTTTGCAGCCGAGGGTGGTGACGGCAATCTTTTTTTTGCTCTGCCCCGTGATGTTCATGCCAGTGCCATACTGTTTTCATTCCGGATTTGCAACAACAAGCCCAATTTCTGCTGCTCAGGAAACATCGATAATCTTCAGACTATTGGTGGTTCCCGCCACCCCGGTCAGAGTGCCGGCGGTAATCACCAGCCGCCGCGTCCCCGGCCGGAGCAGACCGGCGCCCTTCAGCAAATCGGCCAATTCGAGGTTAGACAAGTCCACGGAAGGTACCCCCAAAGGAAAGACCCCGGCAGAAAGAGCAAGAATATTGCGGGCCGTCGGATTGTCGGTGATCGCCACGATCCAGGGCCGTGGCCGCAGCCGGGCGATGCGCCGGGCCGTGGTTCCGGTGGCGGTGGGAGTTATGGCCAAATCCACCGTGCGATTTTCCAGAACATCGCAGGCAGCGCTGCTGACCAGATCGTCGATGCTGTCTTCGGAGCGGATGGCAGCCCGGACCTCCAAGGCAATGGCTCCGCTCTTGACCAGGCGGCGTTCGGTCTGGTGGGCAATTCTTTTGGCAATGCGAACCACCGCCGCAGGATCATGGCCGATGGCGGTCTCCTCTGAAAACATAATGGCGTCTGCCCCATCGAGAATGGCGTTGGCCACGTCGGTGACCTCTGCCCGGGTGGGCCGAGCATTGTCCACCATGGAGAGCAGCATCTGGGTGGCCACGATCACCGGCTTTGCCGCCAGGTTGGCCCGATGAATGATGTCTTTCTGGAGGCCAGGAATCTCCTCAATGGGCAACTCGATGCCGAGATCGCCCCGGGCCACCATCACCGCATCGGCCACCGCCAGAATCCCGTCAAGATGGGCCACGGCCTGCCGCCGTTCGATCTTGGCCAGCAGACAGGGGTGGTACTTCCCTGATTTCGGCAAAAGAGCCCGGGCGGCCAGCATGTCCTCCGGCCCACCGACAAAGGAGATGCAGATCACATCGGCCTGGTGCGTGATGGCAAAGGCGATGCCGCGCTTGTCCTCCTCGGTGAGTACCCCAGCAGGGGTATTATAACCGGGAATATTGACCCCTTTGTTGGACCGAACCACCCCTGCCACCAGGGCTTCGGTTTCCACAATCTCGCCCTGGATGGACTTGACCTTGAACTGCATCATGCCGTCGCCGACAAAGATGATGGAGCCTGGCCGCAGCCCTTGGGCCAGACCAGAAATCTCATGGGGCAGAAAAATGCCCGGACCCGGGCGGGATACCCCTTCCGGGACAAAACGAACCTTGGCCCCCCTTCGCACGGTGATCGGCTTGGGCACCTTGCCCAAACGCATCTTCGGCCCGGGCAAATCGACGATAATGGCCACCGGCCGACCTGTTTCCGCACTGATTTTCCGCAGACTGGCGATCACTGCGGCATGTTCCTTAAAATCTCCGTGGGAAAGATTCAGACGAAAGCCATCAACCCCGGCACCCATAAGACGACGTTGCACGGAAGCCGAAAAAGAGGCTGGCCCTATGGTGGCCACAATCTTGGTCTTGGAGATGAAAGGGTTCATAATGCTCCTCGGCGGTTTCCAGGTGATCAGTGATGTTTGCTGGCCTCGGAAAGCGAGGGCTGGACAAACACGGCATCACGACCAGTGTATCGTTTTTCCGCCGCATCTGCCAAACACAAATTTCACGTCATTTGGCAATCTCGCCGCAGCCAAGAACCTCCTCGCCATCATAAAAAACCGCAAACTGACCAGGGGTCACGGCGCGTTGGGATTGGGAAAAGGTCAGCCGCACCCCACCCTTTTCCTGATGGGTGATTTCTGCCTGGCAGGCTGGATGCCGGGAGCGGATTTTCACCTCGCACACATGGGGCAAAAATGGGGGCTGGCCGCTCAGCCAATGCACGGCAGACAACACTACCTCCTGCTGCCGGAGATCCTCGTCCTTGCCGACCAGCACTGCGTTACGCTCCGGATCCAGCCCCACCACATACCAGGGGGTGGCGTCCGGCAACCCCAACCCCCGGCGCTGGCCGATGGTATACTGATGGATGCCCGCATGGAGCCCGAGTTCCTCTCCCTGCAAGCTCAGCATGGGGCCGGGCCGCCCTTGCCCAGGAGAATGGCTGGAGAGAAACTCCGCCACCGACTGGTGTTTCAGAAAACAGATATCCTGGCTCTCCGCCGTATCCCGGAAAGCCAGACCAAACTCGGCGGCAAGGTCGTAGACTTCCTCTTTCCGCACCCCCCCCAAGGGAAAACAGAGGCACGCCAGCTGCTCCTGAGCGAGCAGTCCGAGAAAATAGGACTGATCCTTTTTAGGATCTGTTCCTTTCAGCAACCGGTATCCGGTACCCTTATCCCCGCTGATCCGGGCATAATGGCCGGTGGCCAGCAGCTCCGCCCCGAGAGTCTCCCGCGCCTCATCCAGCAAACGGCCGCACTTGATGAGCCGATTACAGCGCACGCAGGGGTTGGGGGTTTTCCCGGCAAAATAGCTGGCGCAGAAATAGTCGACAACCTCGCGCCGGAAGGGTTCGGACAGATCCACCACGGTCAGGGGAATCTTCAAGAAATCGGCCACCGCCCGGACCCGGTGCAATTGCTCCGCCAAATCGGGCTGGGCCAGGGCCATGAAAACGCCCTGCACCCGCGCCCCCTGCCTTTGCAACAGGGCAGCGGCCACCGAGGAATCCACCCCGCCGCTCATGGCGACAACAATTTTTTTTTGTTGTATAGTGTCGATATTTTCCGCCATCCGATCCCCAGCACAAAAAGGCTTTTGTCGATGAAACTCCCGGAACTTCTTGCCCCAGCGGGCAATTTTGAAAAAATGCAGACCGCCATCCACTACGGCGCGGATGGTGTCTATCTTGGCGGCAAAAAATTCAGCCTCCGGGCCCATGCCACCAATTTTTCCGAAGAGGAAATCGGACAGGCCGTGGCCTATGCCCATGAGCACGGTGTTCAAGTATACACCACCCTCAACATCTTTGCCCACAATGACGATCTTGCCCATCTGCCAGATTATCTTGCCAGTTTACGCGAGGCGAAGGTGGACGGGCTGATCATCTCCGACCCAGGCATCCTCGCCGTTGCCAAACGGGTGGTGCCGGAGTTGCCGATCCATCTCAGCACCCAGGCCAATGTCACCAACCTCGAATCCGTCCGTTTCTGGGCAAACCAGGGGGTCAAACGGCTCAATCTGGCCCGGGAGCTCTCCCTGGCCGAGATCACGCAAATCCGACAGGCCACAGAAACAGAGCTGGAAATCTTCGTGCACGGGGCATTGTGCATCTCCTACTCGGGCCGTTGCCTGCTTAGTTTGTATCTGACCGGCCGCGACGCCAACCAGGGCAACTGCGCCCATCCCTGCCGCTACCACTACCGTCTGGAAGAGGAAAAACGACCGGGCCAGTTCTTCCCGGTGGAGGAAGACAGCCGCGGCACCTATATCTTCAATGCCAAGGATCTCTGCCTGCTCAACCGGCTACCCGAGTTGATCCGGGCCGGGGTGGACAGCCTCAAGATCGAGGGGAGGATGAAGAGCGTGTACTATGTGGGGGCCATAACCCGCCTCTACCGGGCCGCCCTTGATCACTGGGCGGCACAGGGGCTTGATGCCCCCCTGCCGGAGTCCTTCCGGGAAGAGCTACTGAAGATAGGTTCGCGGGGCTACACGGAAAATTTTTTCGACCAACCGCCCACCGCAGCCGACATGCTCTACAACGGACCGCTGATCAGCTACGACTATGCGCCTGTGGGTATTGTCCGCCAGGCCGGCCACCAGCCGATTATTGAAACCCGCAACCCCATCGCGAAGGGCGACCGCCTCGAATACCTGGGCCGCGGTCTCAACAACACCGACCACACCGTGCTCTGCCTGACCGCCCAGGACGGAACCCCGCTCGCCCACGCAAACCCAAACAGCCTCATCACCCTCAGCCTTGAGCCCGCTCCCGTAGCCTGTGAAAACAACGGCCTCTTCAGAAAAAAAATGGCCTCCTAAACAAAAAGTACCTATACTTTTTGTACGCATTATCATGAATCATGAGAGGCCCCCTCGCCATGCAGCACATCCTGAGCATCGCCATGATCTTGACCGGAGCAGTTGTCATGCTCTTCAACCTTTTTAAGGCCAAGGATTTGCATGTTCTCACCCCCTTCATCCCCGAGCGAAGCCGATCAACGATCATCCGCTCCCTCGGCCTACATCGCGGCATGATGTTCTTTTTTCTCTTGGGTTACTGCGTGGTGGCAGGTGTCTTTTCCCTTCGTTTTTCCTTTGTCGGCGAACTCCTCGTTGGCCTGGTCTTTCTCCTTGGCGCCCTCTTCGTCCTCCTTGGCCTTCACATCCAAACCAGAATGCTGCTTGAAATAAAAAATACCCTACACGGCCTGTTGCCCATCTGCTCCTCCTGCAAAAAAATCCGTAGCGCAAATGGCGACCCCCATGACCCGGCCTCGTGGAGTACGGTTGAAAAATTCATCTCCGCCAAGACCTCAGCCGATTTCACCCACAGCATCTGCCCGGATTGCCTGAAAAAGCTCTACCCGGATCTCTATAAATAGCTGCCCATGACCACCCCTCGTTTTGAACCGTTCCAGGACCGCCTGAGCCGCGACATCAGAAATGAGCTTTCCGCAGCCCTGCCGCTGGCGCTGGCCACGAATGATCTTGCTCCGGTCCGGGACGTTGCCGAATGGTATCTGCAACAAAGTTTGGCTGCTCCCTATGTCGCCTATATCGAGGCGCGACTGGCAGGATACGCCAAGGCCCTTGCCTTGATCGCCCGCACTGAGGCAAAGGATGCCCTGTCTCGGGCGCTGGTATTTTGGGATCTGGAGCTTTTCTTCGAGGTCCACGAAATTCTGGAGCAGGCCTGGCATGGGGCGCGGGGCGCGGAAAAAGAGATTCTCCAGGCCCTGATCCGGGCGGCAGGCTTTTACATCAAGGGGGAATACGGCTATTTCGAGGCAGGAGCAAAAATGGCTGGCAGAGCCGTGGCTGCCCTGGAAAAAAACCGGCAGAACTGCACCGGTTTTGCGCTGGAAACGCTTTTAGAAAGCTTGCAAAATCTGGACCCGGTCCCGCCCAAACTCTTGCCGCAGGGCTTGGCTCATTGAATGACCCGAATGATTTTTCGTTCGAGAATCTCCAGTGTAAAGGGTTTTAAAATCAACTCGTCCACCTTGAGCTGCAAGGCCATGCTGATCCTGGCCTCGGTGGCCTCGGCCGTCACCATGATGAAGGGGATGTCTTTTAACACCTCCTCGGCGCGGATTTCCCGCAACAGCTCAAAACCGTTCATCACCGGCATGTTCCAGTCGGAGATGACAAGGTCTATCCGCTGGGCGTGCAGGATTTTCATGGCCGCACTGCCGTCCTGGGCTTCATGGATTCGATCAAACCCCATCCGCTGGAGCTGCATCTTCATGATATTGCGGAGCACCGCCATATCGTCCACGATGAGAATCTCTCTGTTCGCCTGTGCCATGTCTCCCTCCCCTGTAGGCTGAGTGATTGCAGGATGCTTTCACTTATCTTCTCGGCATTGCCTGGGAAAAATATGAAGCGTATTTTCAGGAAGTCGCCCATGCAGACCCGCCATGGTTTACCAAAAGAAATGATTCTGTTATGATCAGCCCTTTTACTATGCTGGCTGTTTGATCGACAAACCTACCCCGGAGGCTTTCATGGCTGATTCAACCCTGCCGCCCTTTATCCAGGCACTGCTTAAGCCTGAAACATACCCGCACCCCGCGCCGGAAATAACCCTGGTACAAACCCATATTTCCTATGTGCTCCTGGCCGGGGACTTTGTCTACAAGATCAAGAAGCCCGTGGATTTCGGCTTTCTCAACTTCACCACCCTGGAAAAACGTAAGCATTTCTGCGAAGAGGAACTGCTTCTGAACCGACGGCTGTGCCCCTCCCTGTATCTTGGCCTGGTGGCGGTCACCGAGCAGGACGGGGGTTTTTCCCTGGACGGCGCCGGAAACCCGGTGGAATATGCGGTGAAGATGGCGCGGATGCCGGAAGAGCGGATGATGGCCAAGGTCATCGCCAAGGGCGAGCTCAGCAAAGAGATCCTCGACCGGATCATCGGTATCCTGGTCCCCTTTTACGCCAAGGCCGAGGCCGGGCCTGCCATCGAAAAATTCGGCACCGCCCAGGGTGTGAGCGTCAATGTGCTGGAAAATTTTGAGCAAACCAAAGGCTTCATCGGCTGCGCGGCTCTAAGCCAAACGCAGTTCGAGGCGATCAGCGGCTACGCCCGCTCCTTCCTCGCCAACGAAAAACTTTTTGCCGGACGCATCGCCGCAGGTAGGGTTCGCGACTGCCATGGCGATCTCTATTCCGCCAATATCTGTCTGGCCGACGAGATCTACATCTACGACTGCATCGAGTTCAACCAGCGCTTCCGGTATTGCGATGTGGCAAGCGACGTGGCTTTTCTGGCCATGGACCTGGATTTCCATGGCCTGCCCGAGCTTTCTATCTATTTTATCGACCAATTCTGCAAGGCAGCAGGCGACACCACCCTGCTGCCCATGCTCAACTTCTATAAATGCTACCGGGCCTATGTGCGCGGCAAGATCGGCCTTTTCACCGCCCATGCTCCGGAGGTTGATCCAGCCACCGCCGAGAACTGCCTGGCTCTGGCTAAAAAATATTTCGCCCTGGCTGAACGCTATGCCGCAGCCTGATCTGTTTATCTTTTTCGGTCTGATCGCCACGGGCAAGAGTACCGTGGCCCAGGCCTGGGCCGAGCGCCAAAATCTTCGCTATTACAACTCCGATGTGGTGCGCAAGGAGCTGGCCGGACTCTCACCCCAAACCCACCAGCGGGAAACTGCGGACCAGGGAATCTATACCAGCGAGTTCACCGCCAAAACCTATGCAGCCCTGCTTGAGCGGGCTGAAGAAAATCTGACCCAGGGCCACGGCGTGGTGCTTGACGCCTCGTACCAGCGAAAAACCGACCGCGACCGGGTGCGGATGCTTGCGCAGCGTCTGGGTGTTCGGCTATACTGTGTTCTCTGTGTCTGTCCGGAAGAGGAAATGAAACGCCGCATGGCCAAAAGGGCTCTTGACCCACAGGCGGTGTCCGATGGACGCTGGGAAATCTATCTGAAACAAAAAGAGCGGTTCGACCCCCCCACGGAACTTGCCCCGGACCAGCTCATCACCCTGTCAACCTATCTGCCGGTGGAGGCTGTATTGCAGCAACTTTCCACCCATCTGGAGACGCAGCCATGAATACCAGAATCTATGTCCTGAAGTTCCCTAAGGAAGTCATCGACCAGCCGATCATCAGCAACCTGGTAAAAAAATACGATCTTGAGTTCAACATCCTCAAGGCCACGATCCTCCTTCAACAGGAAGGGGTCATGGTGCTCGAATTCATTGGTCACAAGGCCAATGTCAAAAAAGGCATCGCCTATCTCAACGAGATGGGGGTTACGGTCAAAAGCATGGCGGGCAACATCCGCCGCGACGATGAAAAATGCTACCAGTGCGGGGCCTGCACCGGCGTCTGCCCCACCGGAGCCCTCTCGCTACACCGGCCCGACATGGCGGTGCTCTTCGACGAAGAAAAATGCACGGCCTGCGGCCTGTGCGTTTCCGTATGCCCGGCCAGGGCCATGGAGGTTTCCCTCAACGGCAGCGTGGCGGAACTGGCCGCTTAGTCCCCGCGAATCTCAGCCAGCCTTCCCGCCACCCTTGGGAAGAGGCCGATGTCCGTGTGGGGCAGGAAGTGGGAAGCAATGTACTGCTCCTGAAAATACGCCATTTCCGAAAGCTCGAAGCTGGTCATCTTCCGCACCACCTCCACCACATCCTGCCTGATATGGTTGCTCATCTCGCTCATCCAGGCGCCCATGAGCGAACCGTTCCCCACATAGAGCACCCGATTGGCGTCCACCTGGGGTAGCAGCCCCACGGTCATGGCCGAATCCAGATCGATATAGCTGCCAAAGGCTCCGGCCAGAATCACCTGCTCGATATCGGTGATGGCCAGCCCCACCTGCTCAACCAGGGTCGTGATCCCTGCATAGATCGCCGCCTTGGCCCGGATGAAATTTTCGATATCCACCTCGTTGATAACGATATCGTGTTCCGTGCCCGCCTCCTCCTTCCAGACCAGGACATACTCATAGCCGCTGCGCCCTTCCCGAATCCGCTCCGTGCCAAGATCCCGCCGGAATTTCCCGCTTCTGCCGACCACCCCATGTTCAAAAAGAGTGGCGATGATGGCCAGCAACCCTGAGCCGCAGATCCCCACCGGCGGTTTGTTGCCCAGAGTGATATTCATCGGCTCAAGGGTCTGGGGGTTGATGCTGAAATCCTCGATGGCGCCGATGGCCGCCCGCATCCCATGGGTAATACCGCCGCCCTCAAAGGCCGGACCAGCGGAACAGGCCGCGCACACCAGCCATTCCCGGTTGCCCACGACAATCTCCGCGTTGGTGCCGATATCGATGTAGAGGGTGACCAGTTCGGTGCGGTACATGCCCGAGCCCATGACCCCGGCGACAATATCGCCCCCCACATAGCTGGAGATGGACGGATAAACCAGGGCCACAGCGGAGTGCGGCAGATTGATCCCCAGGTCGGTAGCCCGAATGGGCGGCAGAAAAGTGGTAACCGGCACATAAGGAGCGCGACGGATGTTGTCCGGCTCTAAACCCAGGAGCAGATGGGTCATGGTGGTATTGCCCGCCAGGGTGATGGAGGTAATCTCCTCGCGGGTGATGCTGCCTTTTTCGTCTTTGTCCGCAGGCCTGGCCATGGACAGCAAGGTATCAAGAATGCTGTTGATAGTGGCTGCCACCAATTCCTGCATCTTGACCAACCCTTCCTTTTTTTCCGCAACGATGATCCGGGAAATCACATCCTCGCCATAGCCCAGCTGACCGTTATATTCCCCCGCCCGGGCCAGAACCTTGCCGGAATTAAGATCCACCAGCACCCCGTAGACCGAGGTGGTGCCGATGTCAAAGGCAAGACCGAAACTGCGCTGGGACCAATCGCCGCCCTGGATGTTGGTGAGATAGGATTTACCCGAAACATTTACCGGACGAGCGCAGGTAACGGTTATCCGAAAATCGTCTTCCCGCAGGGCCTTGCGCAGCTTGCGTAAAACCGCCAGATTGAACACCACCCGGTGTTCGTTGTGCTGGCTGCTGAGCAGATGAATAACCCGCCCGGCATCGGCCATGTTGTCCTTCGCCGTTGGCGGAGGAATCTGTAGACAAATTTTCACCACCGGCGGGACAAAAATACCCTGCTCTCGAAGCGCCTCGATATCGTACACATGCATCCGCGCGCGGTGCCTAAGCGGTACAGAGGTTCCCAACCCACCACTTTTCAGGCCGGATGATTCCGGCACCCGGATGACGGCAGCACCGGTAATCGTTGCCGTACAGGCCTGGCGGTAGCCGGTCTCTCTCTCTTGGCTGCTGAATTTTTCGCTCAGCCCCCCGTCAACCTCGCCTTTTTCAATAATGACCTTGCACTTGCCGCACACCCCGCTGCCACCACAGGAGGCATTGATATGAATGCCAGCCTCCCGGGCTGCCTTGATGATCGACATGCCTATCCCGGCCTGTACCTTGCGGCCGCTGGGCTCAAAAACAATGGCGTAGGTCGCCTGAGTGTCTGGTTCGTTCATTTCCCTGCCCTTTTTGCCTGACCAGATTGCCCTGCCTGCGGCGCACGCACCTCTGTTGCGCCTGATTTCCTCCTATCTTATAACGGAGGCACGGATTCCCGCAATGATCCTTTTCTCATGTCACTTCCTGGTCTCAATTTTTGATAAAAAAAAGGCTCCCCTGCCATGCGTGGCGCGGAAGCCTTTTCTTAAAACAGCCTTGCGGGATGGTTATTTTTTAGCCTTGCAGCCGCACCCGCATCCCGAGGCTTTCTCCTCTTTTTTGATCATGCAGTCGCTGCCGCCGCAATCGGCGCATTTCTTGGGTTTGCACCTGCCTTCTTTGCTTGCCCCGCATTTTTCACATTTGAATATGGCCATGATGTCACCTCGTGTCCCTTGTGTTGTTTGATTTTTGAGTTGGCCTTGAGCAATGCCACGCCTGCCCTTGGGCCTCCCCTGATAATTTTCTCGCCTGGTGGCGACAGGTGCATTATTCTTCCCCATCAAGCGTATAATCCTTATGGACTGTATCCGCTTTAAACTTTTAGGAATTATTCCTAATATAGTGTTGTTTCCTCATCCAATGCAACCCTAAAATTGAGGTCCGCGCATGAATATAAACAGCGAACGACTTGCCCAGGTTTTTACCGCCATGTGTACCATTGACAGCCCCTCCGGCGAAGAAGCCGAGTTGGCGCGGTTTCTCAAGGATATCTTCACGCGGGAATTTCCTGAAGCCCTCATTGCCGAGGATGACTCTGCCAGTATCACCGGTTCCGACGCCAACAATCTGGTTATCCACTTCCCCGGCGACCTGCTCGGAGAACCGATTTTTTTCAATTGCCACCTGGACACGGTGGAACCTGCCCGGGGGGTGAAGGTGGTCCGTGACGGCACCCGGTTTTCCAGCGCCGGCGACACCATCCTCGGCGGGGACGACAAGGGGGGCATAGCCATCCTCATTGAATCCATCCGCGCCATCAAAGAGGCAGCCATCCCGCATCTCCCCTTTGATCTCGTTTTCACTACCTGCGAGGAGATCGGCCTGCGTGGGGCCAAGGCTCTGGACACCTCCCTGCTCCACGCCAGGGAAGGCTATGCTCTGGACAGCAGCGGCGTGGACCTGCTCATCATCGGTGCCCCGGCGGCCAATCATTTTCGCTTCACCGTCACCGGCGCGGCCGCCCACGCCGGACTGCACCCGGAACGCGGGATCAACGCCATCCAGCTTGCAGCCCGTTGCCTTGCCGACCTGCCGCTTGGCCGTCTTGATGACGAAAGCACCGCCAATATCGGCCGCATCACCGGAGGCACAGCGACAAATATTATCCCCGAGAGCGTTCTGGCGGAAGGAGAGGTCCGGAGTCATTCTCCGGAAAAACTCGCCGCCTTTTCCCAACAGATCAAGGACACAGTCCAAGCCGCCATCGACAACTGGTCTCCAGGCCCTGGCGCGCAGCTCGGAGCAGGCATCCGACCCCGCCTTGACTTTCATCTCACCCAGGAATATCCCTCCATGCACATTGACCACAACGCCCCCATCCTGCAACGGGTTGGCAAGGCCGCCTCGCGCCTCCAACGGGAAATCCGCTACGAACGGGCGGGTGGAGGCAGCGACGCCAACATCTTCACCGAAAAAGGGTTGCAAACCGCCATCATCGGAATCGGCATGGATCATGTGCACAGCACCGAAGAATCCATTGATCTGCGGGATATGCGCCGGACTGCCGAACTGATCGCCGACATGCTAACTCACCTGAATTAAAGAAAAAATACTATTTGTTTCACGTGAAACAAATAGCCGTCCGCCTGCGCACCACGCAAAAAAAGAAGCCGTGCAAAATTAAGAGGTCTCTCCACACCGAGTGTGTTACTATGGACCCAAAAGTGGTGGCATTCTCTTGGCCCACCACAGCATGGCCCGCGATGAAAAATCTGGCGAGACCCGGCCAGAAACCCGCACCCGGTGGAGGTTTTTCAAGTATGGGAGATGGCGCAAAAATTGTGGCCCTGGCAAACCAAAAGGGTGGCGTGGGAAAGACGACCACCGCGATAAATCTGGCCGCTTCGGTATCGTTGCTGGGCAAAAAGGTTCTGGTGGTGGATTCCGACCCCCAGGGAAATACTTCCAGCGGCCTGGGCGTCAGCCGCGCCAACGGCGGCACCCATCTCTATCATTGCTATATGGGGGAAGCCGAAACCCCGGAGGTTGTGCAGCCGGTCCCAGGATTAAAAAAGCTCTCTATTCTTCCCACGCATATCGACCTGATCGGGGTCGAGGTTGAGCTGATGACTGCGGTGAAACGCGAGCGCTACCTGGCCAATGTCCTCTCCACCGTCCGTGGGCAATACGACTACATTTTTATCGACTGCCCTCCCTCCCTTGGACTCCTGACCATTAACGCCCTCACCGCCGCCGACACGGTTCTCATCCCCCTGCAATGCGAATATTTTGCCCTTGAAGGCTTGAGTCAACTGGTCCGAACCATCCGCCTGGTAAAAAATTCCTACAACCGGACCCTTGCCATAGAAGGCCTCCTTCTGACCATGTACGATGGGCGAAACAAGCTGACCCACCAAGTGGTCACCGAGGTGAAAAATCATTTTCAAGGCCGGGTGTATAGCACGGTGATTCCACGCAATATTCGTCTTAGCGAGGCGCCCAGCCACGGACAGGCGGCAATCGTCTACGACAAACGCTCAACCGGGGCGCTCAGTTATCTACAGCTCGGAAAAGAGTTTCTGCGCAAGCAACCAAAAGTTGCGGTACAAGAGGGGGTAAAATCATGATCAAAAAAACAGCCTCAGCCCTCGGCAAGGGTCTTGACGCCCTGTTGCCTTCCAGCGGCTCCGATGGCCGGGAATACTTTTTGTGCCCCATCGACTTCATCGAGGCAAACCCGGATCAGCCTCGGAAGGATATCAATGATACCGCTCTGGCTCAACTTTCAGCCTCGATCCTTGAAAAAGGCGTCTTGCTGCCCCTGGTTGTTTGCGAGCATGGCGCCGAGGGCCGGTACCAGATCATCGCCGGAGAACGGCGGTGGCGGGCCGCTAAAATGGCGGGGCTTGACGAGGTGCCTGTTCTGGTCAAAGACGTCACCCCCCTTGACCGCCTTGAACTGGCGCTCATCGAAAACATCCAGCGCCAGGATCTGAACCCCCTGGAAGAGGCAGAAGCATACCTTCGCCTGGTGAAGGAATTTCATCTGACTCAGGAGGAGGTCGCGAAACGGGTTGGCAAGGAGCGGTCAACCGTGGCCAATGCTCTGCGGATCAACCAACTTCCCGATTATGCCAAGGAGGACCTGGTTCGCGGCGCCTTGAGCATGGGGCATGCGCGGGTACTGCTCAGCGTTGGCGACGAATCGTCCATGCGCGAAGTCAGAAATGAGATTGTCGAGCAGGGGCTTACGGTGCGACAGGCAGAGGCCTTGGCCCAAAAATATAAGAAGAAAGTGGCTGCGCCAGGCACCGGGGCAAAACGCCAGCCCCGGAAGTCGGCGAATGAATTGCCGGAATCCTATTGCAAGTCACTGGCCAACGGGCTGATCAATTACCTGGACACAAAAGCACGGATCATCCAGAGCGGCACCCGGGGGAAATTGGAAATCGAATACTATTCCCACGATGATCTCGAGCGGGTATTATCGCTCATCCTGCCAGGACAAAAAACTAAATAATCTTTATTTCAAAACAGTTATCCCATGAATCAATGTGAAGAACAGGGTGAGATTGTCCGCCAGGAACAACTCGCGCCGGAAATATTCCGCCTGACCTTGAAGGCCCCGCAAATCGCAAGCAATGCCAGGCCCGGCCAGTTCGTCATGGTGCAGACCACGCCCTGCTACGACCCGCTTCTCCGGCGGCCCTTGTCCATTCATCAGACCATCGGCAACGAGCAGGTGCAGCTCCTCTATAAGGTTGCGGGCAAGGGCACCCGGATACTCGCTGCGTTACCTCCCGGCCAGAAGTTGAACCTGACCGGGCCGCTGGGTCACGGCTTTGATCTCGCAGGCAAGCAAGCGATCTGCCTGGTTGGCGGAGGGATGGGCATTGCACCCCTCTATTTTCTGGCCAGAGAGATCCTGCGCGCAACAACCCCGCCGAAATGTATCGTTCTGCTGGGCGCCCGGACAACCTCAGAACTTGGCTCCCTACCCCGGGATTTCATGGATATCGGCGCGACGGAAACCCATATTGCCACCGACGACGGAAGCCTTGGCCATCATGGCTTTGTGGCCGAGCTTCTCCCGCAGCACCTCGGCCCCGGCCACCAGTGGACCGTGTGCACCTGTGGCCCGCACCCCATGATGAAGGGTGTGGTCAGCCAATGTCGGGCACAAGGCTGGGAATGTCAGGTTTCCCTGGAAACCATGATGGCCTGCGGGATTTCCGCCTGCCTCGGCTGCGCGATCCCCCGAGCGGATCTGTCCGGCCCCTATCTCCATGTCTGCAAGGACGGCCCGGTTTTCAAGGCGGAAGAGGTAGCCTGGCTATGATCGAAGCAAATCTGCGCGTCACCATCGGCGACCTGGTTTTCAAAAATCCCGTGCTCACAGCCTCCGGCACCTTTGGCTACGCAAAGGAATTCGCGCCCTACGTCAACCTTCACCATCTGGGCGGAGTGGTGGTCAAGGGAATATCCCTGGAACCGCGACGGGGAAATCCCCCGCCACGCATCGTGGAAACAGCCGGGGGGATGCTCAACGCCATCGGCCTTGAAAACGTGGGGCTCGATCGTTTCATTACCGAGAAAATGGACTATCTGCGGGGGATCGGCACCAGGGTGATCGTCAATATCCTGGGGGACAGCCTGGAAGAATATCAGGAACTGGGCCAACGGCTCAGCGAGGTTGAGGGGATTAGCGCTCTTGAGGTCAATATCTCCTGCCCCAATGTGAAAAAGGGCGGGGTTGCTTTTGGCACCGATCCCACAATGGCCGAGGCCGTAACCCGGGCTGTGTGCGCGCACACGTCCCTGCCGGTGATCGTCAAACTCTCCCCCAATGTCAACGACATAGCCCAGATCGCCAGGGGTGTTGAGGCGGGCGGGGCGCAGGCGGTCTCCCTGATCAACACCCTGCTGGGCATGGCCATTGATGTGAAAAGCCGCAGGCCGAGGCTGGCCAATATCGTGGGGGGGCTGTCCGGCCCGGCGATCAAGCCCATCGCCCTGCGCATGGTCTGGCAGGTAGCCCAGGCGGTGAAGATTCCGGTGATCGGCATCGGCGGCATCACCACCACGGAGGATGCCCTGGAATTTCTTCTGGCAGGCGCCACGGCCATCGAAGTCGGCACCGCAAACTTCGTCAATCCCCGTGCCAGCCAGGAAATAGTCGAGGGTCTTGCCCGTTATGTGACGGAGAACAGACTTGACGGGATCAGCGAGGTAATTGGCGGGCTTATTCTCCCCTGATTTTTATTGGGTTCACTCAGTATTCCCCCATTGGCGCGCAGCCGAGCACCGGAGAGGCTGCCGAAAAAAGGGGTTTGCACTGTTTGAGGCGCAGCCGAGTTTGCAAAGCCCCGGGAGCATCGAGGAGCACAGGGCATCCCGCCAACGGCGGGACCAGTGACACGGGGTGCCTTTTTCTTGTTTCTTCTTTTGGGCACGCAAAAGAAGAAAAGCCCCCCTCACAACTCCACCGCCGTCCCTCCCAAATCATCCCGAATCAAAGTCGTCACCTGGGCATTCCCAACCTTGATCGCCCGAAAATCCGCAATGGGCTGCAGCAAATAATATAGCAGCAACGCCCGGACCACGATCAGATGGCTTACCACCAGCAGATTCTGGCCAGGATACTCTTGAAAAAGTGATTCAACAAAAGCCACCGCTCTCCTTTGCACCTCGGCAATGGTCTCGCAGCCCGGCAGACGAAATCCTGCCGGATCGGCAAGCCAGGTTGGATATTCAGACCCAAACCTCGCCCGGATCGCCTCCTTGGTCAGCCCGTCCCAATGGGAAATGCTGATCTCGGTCAAGGCATCTTCCGTTTCAACCTGCGCGCCAAGCAGCTCGCCGACAACCCCAGCCGACTGTCTGGTCCGCGCAAGGGGCCCGCAGAAAATCTTGGCAATGCCGCACCCAGCCAATTTTTTCCCAACCTCCACCAGCTGAGCCGCGCCTTCCGGATGCAGGGGCTCCTGGGTGCGCCCGGCAAAAACATCGTTCTTGTTCGCTAGAGTCAGGCCGTGCCGGATAAGATAGATGGTGGTTTTCATGTTTGCCCTTTCCCTCTGACACCGAAAACACCCTTCGACAAGCTCAGGGCTAACGGTTGTTATCTCTAATCGTTAAATTTGCCGCTCGTGGTGAGCCTGTCGAACCACAAAGCTTTTAACAAGGGCTTATCGTGCCTTAAAAACAGATATTCCACCCGTTACCCGCAACCTCGGAGCCAGCCAGCGCTGTAAAAAACTCTTGCCCTCCCGCGTTTCTTCGGAGTAAGCTTGAAGCTTTAAACTCTACGGAAAATCACTCTTCTTTTCAATAAGGAAACCGGTCATGCTCAAACAAATCAAGCGCACAGTCTTCCCGGCCCTGCTCGCCGCACTGCTCTTCGCCATGCATCTTGCGCTGCCAACAATCGGAGCAGCGCAATCCGGACGCATCGCCTTCCTGCCCTTCAAGGCCAACGCCCCCCAGGATATGAGCTATCTCACCAGCGGCATCCGCGATATGCTGGCCAGCCGCCTTGCCTCGGAGATCGGCCTCACCGTAATCGACAAATCCGTGGTGGACAAAGCCCTGGCCAGCGGGGGAACACCCACCCAAAATGAAGCGTTTCTCAAGCTGGGTAAATCCCTCCAGGCGGATTTTCTGGTGGTCGGCAGTCTCACCTCCTTGGGCAGCAGTCTTTCGCTGGATGCCAAGGTCTTTGATATGGCCAAGGGTGAGCCTCGGAATTTTTATGCCACGGCCAAGAACGAGAGCGAGATTATTCAAAGCATCGACTCCCTGGCCTGGGATATAAGCGAGAAAGTCTTCGCCCACAAACGTCCGGCCTCAGCCCTGGTGCAGCCCCAGGTTGCCGGACAGCCAACCGCCCAGGCCCAGCCGCAGTATGCCACCGCCCATCCCGACCGGACCTTTGCCGGCCGCACCGGCGCGGGAGGCGGCTCGCCCTTTATCTACCCCAAGGGCATTACCAGCGAGTTCCAGAAAACCCAGAACATGAAGCTCTCCCTCCAGTACATGGAAACAGCCGATCTTGACGGCGATGGCCAGGACGAGGTCATTTTTGCCGACACCGACTCGGTCCAGATCTTCAAGCGCGACGGAAATAGATTGAGCAAGGTCGGCCAGATTCGCGGCAAGGTCGGGTACAAAATCCACGCCATCACCGTGGCGGATCTCAACAAAAACGGCAAGCCGGAAATATATGTGAGCGCTGCGGACAGCAAGGGGCCGAACTCCTTTGCCTTTGAGTGGCTGGGCGCGGACAAGGCCAACTATCTGTTCCAGGATGCCAAGTGGTATATCCGGGCCATGCCCGTGCCGGGAGAAGGCATGGTGCTGGCCGGGCAGCGGGCTGAGGTCGACAAGATCGTGGCCCCCGGCATCTTCCGGCTCGACGTGGCCAATGCCGCCCTGAAAGCAGGCAGCCGCATGGAAGTCCCGGACAGCGTCAATCTGTTTGAATTCACCATTGCCGACCTGGACAACGACGGCAGCCGGGAGATCATCGCCATCGACCAGTACGACCGGCTCAAGGTAATGCGCGCCAGCGGCACCGTTCTCTGGAAAAGCGATGATTTTTACGGCGGCACCACCCGCTTCATCGGTGGCGCAGATGCTTTCGGCGCAGGCAAGGGCAGCGCCCAGGAGGCCTCACCCCGCATCTACATCCCCTCGCGGATCATCGCCTATGACGTGAATGGCGATGGCCAACTGGACATTATCATCAACAAGAACCTGTCCACCTCGTCGCGTCTTTTTGAAAACATGAAAAACTACCCCTCCGGCGAGATCCACGCCCTGACCTGGAACGGCATCGCCCTGTCCGAACTGTGGCGCACCAAGAAGATCGACGGCTATATCGTGGACTATCTCCTGCGCCCCAACGCGGACAAGAAGGGCGCGGAACTGCTGGTCGGCCTGGTGTTGAACAGCGGCTCGCTTGACATGTTCTCCGACCAGACCTCCACCATGCTCATCTATCAGTTGGATTTCACCAAAAAGCAGGAGCAGTGAAGCGAGGGCCGTCAGTTTGTAGCTGACAGCTATCAGTCGTCAGTTACAAACTATCTTTTGGCAAAAAAACGAATTGCACGTTTTAGCTAAAACGGTTATTCTCTGTGACAGGAGGATCATCTTATGGAAGTTACAGCCACGGAATTAAAAAACAAACTCGGCATGTATCTTGACGTTGCCAAGGTGGAGCCGGTTATTGTGGACAAGACCGGGCGGAAAACCGCAGTGCTACTTTCCTTTGCCGAATATGAGCGGCTTACCGCCCTGGAAGACGCATACTGGGGGAAGAAGGCGGCGGATGCCGAGCAGGAGGGATATGTCGGGACCGAGCAAAGTTTGGCTTTTTTGAAAGACAAGCATGCTCAAGCTTGACCTCAGCCGAAAGGCCATGGCCTTTCTTGAAAAAATACCGCCGAAACAATTCCGGCAAGTTGTCAATAAGGTGTTCAGCCTCATGGACAACCCGGAACCCCACGACTCGCAAGCGCTTGCCGGATACCCATACCGGCGGGCCGACATTGGCGAGTACCGAATTATTTACCGGCTGGAAGAGGAAACCGTCAAAATCGCGGTTATCGGCAAACGCAACGAGACGATGTGTACAGAAAATTGAGTCGCTTGTAGCCCCGCATAAATTTGGAAGAACGCTCAATCGTCCGTACTGAGGTCGACCAGTAATTCATCCACGCTGCCAAAGGATTTTCCTTTCCCCTCTTCAAGCTCACCCATTGCCGCAACGGTTTCCGCATTCGGAACCCTGGCTTCTTGCGAAATATGGACGTTCCTTCCTACTTCCTGAACCTCAGTCGGCTGTATCTCTGTAATTTTGGAGGATGCCATCTTTCCGGCCTTTATCCGCCCTGCCTCCTCGACCGAGGCCGTCAGTATTTTGAAATCATCCTCTTTCATGTCTGTCGTTGCCAGCTCCCATTCTGCCATCAAATCTTCACAGTGAATTTCAACCCAGGTTCGCCACCGCACCTTCCATCGCACTATAGGCGCTTCGGCCATTTCCGCGATGTATGGTAGACACGCAAGACCTGAACCACTTCATCTTTGACACGATAGGGAACAATGTACGGCAAACCGGGAACGATCAACTCTTTGGTGCCGGGAACACGACCGGCTCGGCCAATTCCCTGCTGCTCTCCCAAAAGCGAGACCGCTTTGATGATTTTCACGACAACATCCACCGCCACGGCAGAGTTGTCCTCGGCGATATAGGCTTCAATCTCGTCAAGATCGAGAAGCGCCACCCGAAGCCATTTAATGCGCATCTTTTTTTGTCTCCCATTTGGCAAGAACCTCGTCGTGGTCGACAAAAACCGCGTCAGGTTTCTCGGCTTCGGCTAAGGCTTGAGCAATACCAGCGATCTGCCATTCATTCACATCAAGATACAGCTCCAATGCTTCTTCGATGACGTAGGATTTTGAACGTTTGGTGGCGCTGGCCAAGGACTCAAGACGTTTTTTAGTGGCCGGCTTGACGCGAACTGTCACATTTGCAGTTTTAAGCATGATAAACCTCCATGTAATATGTTTGCACACATTGTATGCTCTCGCACAACGACTGTCAATCCAAGAAAGTATGGAGCATCCGCGCAATGGAACAGACCCTAATGGCTAATAACTACCGGCTACCCGTTCATTCCTCTTCCGGTAAAGAAAATTACACCACGGTAAAAAAAACTTGACAGTCCCGTTCTAAATTTGCTTTAAGAAGGGTAGGTTGTTTTTTTTATTAAGACTTATCAAAGGAGATAAGAAATGAAAAAAGTATTATCCACAGTAGCAGCACTGGGCCTGATCGCGGGACTGGCCTCCACTGCCTCCGCCGTTGAGTTCAAGATGAGCGGCAAGTACCTGGTTGAGGGCGCGGCTCTGTCCGACAGCACCGGCCTGGGTGTTGACACCAACGAAACCGCCGCCCTGCCCAATCACTCAGATGCCTACTTTCTGCACACCTTCGAGATCAAGCCCACCATGGTGGTGAACGACAAGGTTTCCATGACCTCTGTTATCCGCTTGGCCGATGACTCCTTCTGGGGCAACCAAGCCAATGGTGACGTAAACTCTGCAGGATCACAGGTAGGCGGCACCGCCGGTGATGTCTACGTCCACCAGTTGTACATGGACTATGCCTCCCCAATCGGCAAATGGCGCTTTGGTCGTACCCCGGCTGGCACCTACGGCACCTCCTTCATGGATTCCGATCTTCGTGGCGACCGGGTCATGCTCTATCCCTCCTTCTTGGCAAGCGGACCGGTGAGCACCCTCTTCTACATCCAGAAGAGCACTGACAACAATAAAAATGCTAATGGCGTCGGCACTGCCACCACCGCTTCCGATCAAGACAAAACCGCCTATGTAGCACGCGTGTACTACAACGACACAAATCTTGATTCCGGCTTACATTACCAGTATACGAACAACATGTCCGCTGTCGCCGTAAATGATCGGCAGCAGCAGTTGACCGCCTACGCAAAATACAAGATGGACAACTATTTTGTTAATGCCGAGGTAAACCGTTACTTTGGTAGCGCGGAAACAGATCCTTCCACGAGCGTGGATTATGATTCTTGGGCAGGCATGTTGCAGGTGGGTGGCAAATTTGACGCTCTGACCGCCAACCTCATGTACTTTTACGCAGAAGGCCAGGATTCATCAACCGACATGACGGCTGCCCTTAACTCCGGTTCTAGCGTGAAGGGAACAGGTGATCAGTTCGAACCTCTGTACATCCTCACCGGTCGTCACACCGGCATGCTGAATCCAGATATCTATGCTGTCAACACGAACATGGTTAACTCCGGCGTGCATGCCATTGTTGCCGCTGCCGACTACGCAGTTTCCAAAGACTTGACTCTGCACGGCGCCATTGGCTGGGCCAAGGCTGACGAGGCCCGTGTATATACTGGTCAAGATGACTCATACGGCTGGGAGTACAACATCGGCGCAGCTTACAAACTGCTCGACAACCTGACCTACGAGGCCCATTTCGGCTATCTCGCTACCGGCGATTACTTCAAGACGGCTCCTGGCACAACGGATGATACCCAGAACATCTACATCCTGACCCACTCGCTGACCATGTCCTTCTAATGCCTCGTATGCCTTGCGCATAACGCCTTAGTTGGAAGCTGATCACATCAAGCCCTGCCGGAAATTCCGGCAGGGCTTTTTTCGTTGTTGTTTCACTGATGGCTGGCTGATAGCGGACAGCTTTTAGCTGGCAGCTCCCAGCCACCAGCCTTTTATCTTCCAACTTCGCCTGAAAAGGTGTAAAAAAAGACATGCTCATGTATATTAACTCATCGTATTGAGGTGCCCCATGGCAGCACAAAAATCACATCTTACCTATAACGAAGTTGTTGCCTCTGTTCCCTTCCTTGCCCAAGAAGAGCAGTTGGGCCTCCTTCAGGTTCTTTCTTCTGTTCTTACAAAGACTGTGTCCGCCAGCAGCATCCAAAAACATAGCCTGCTTGAACTGGAAGGGCTTGGGGCTGGGCCCTGGAGCGGAAACGTCGAGGAATACATCCAGACGGAGCGTAACGCATGGAACTGACACGGCTGCTCAAAGGCAAGACCGTATTTATCGACACAGCCCCATTCATCTACTTTATTGAGAAGAACAGCCGCTATCACCAGATCGTTAAGCCGGTCATCTCCCTATCGACAGCAGCCAAGCCAAGGGCGTCACCTCCACCATCACCTTGCTTGAAGTGCTTGTCCTGCCCCTCAGAGAAGGCAAACGAAAGGTTGCCGAGCAATACAAAGCCATCCTGCTTGACTCCGCAGGATTGACCACCCTTGAAATCACCCACCAGATATCGGAAAGAGCGGCACACTTGCGGGCCAAACACAGTTTACGAACGCCGGATGCACTTCAACTTGCAACGGCATTGGCGGCAAACACCGATTATTTCCTGACCAACGATATCACACTCAAAAAGGTGAAAGAAATCAAAGTGCTGATTTTGGATGATCTGCTGAAGGCGCATCAAGGCTAAATTCCTCCATTTTTCGGCAAGGGAACCACTAACCGGCACTATGCCTCCTCTGTCCAATCCAGATGATACGGTTTGGCAACCCGACTACCAAACGAGGAGATAGCCATGCCCTGCATAGTCTGCAAAACCGGCGACACCGCCAGCGGCGAAGACCCGTTTCGTATTGCTCCCCTTCAGTGAGGTTGTCCCATGTTGCTTGACATCATAACCGTTCGTCCTCAACCAGAATTTCAACTCGATCTTGAATTCCAAAATGGAGAGCGTCGTCGTTTTGATATGCGGCCACTGCTGTCCATGAAGCCTTGGAATCGTGTTGCGACGCCGGCATTGTTTGAACGCGCGCGCGTTGATTACGGCACGGTAGTTTGGCCAGGGGAAATTGATATTGCCCCAGAAACACTCTACGATGATTCAGTCCCGCTCAACGATACCAACCCCAGCGCATAAAGATGCCGTGCTTCAGTATGAAGAAAACTGTTAAGGCATCCGATGACTTGAGACCGGAATATGATTTTGCTTCAATGCCTGGAGGGGTCCGTGGCAAATACGCCGACCGCTACAGGCAGGGGGCGAATATCGTCAAGCTTGATGATGACGTTTCCGCCATCTTCCCTGATACAAAGGCGGTCAATGATGCCCTTCGCTCCCTCATCCGGTTGGCAAAAAACAAGGTGAAACACGCCTGACATGCACTGCACAGTCTGCAAAACCGGCGACACCGCCCGCGGCCTGACCACGGTTGTCCTTCATCGTGGCGACACCGCCGTAATCATCAAGACGGTTCCCGCCGATATTTGTTCCACTTGCGGCGAATACTATCTATCTGAAGCCATTGCCAGCCATGTGCTGCGCCTGGCCGAGGTTGAAGTCCTCCGCTTCGCTGCCTGAAACCCCTCCCTTTCCGCTACGCACCACCCCTGCTGGATTGACAAATTTCTGAATTTGGCTTATGTTAGTTTGTAAGTAAACTAACCACGGCAACAAGGAGAAAATCCATGCGCGTCGGCATTCATGAAGCAAAAACCAATCTTTCAAAACTGATCCCCGCAGTCCAGACCGGCGAAGACGTGATCATCACCAAAGCCGGCAAGCCGGTGGCCCGGCTTGTACCCTTCATTGAAAAAAGCGGCCCACGGCCCCTGGGACTTTACCTCGGCAAGGTGAAGCTCCATGGAGACCTGCTGGCACCATTACCGGTCGAGATCGTAAACGATTTTTGGCCAGAGCAGGGCAGGGAAGGATGACCTACCTCCTGGATACCCATGTTTTCCTCTGGCTCGCTGCGGAACCGGAGAAACTCTCCCCTGTCGTGCGGAAAACTGTCGAACAAGGATCATGCGAACTGCTGTTGAGCACTGCCAGTGGATGGGAAATCGCCCTGCTTTGGAAACTGGGGCGGATCGAACTCCCGGAACCACCAAGCGCCTTTGTCCCTTCCGCAATGCAGGCATTGAGAATCACCCCTCTTCCCATTGGCTTTACTGCGGCCATTGCCGCCGCGACCCTGCCGCTCATCCACCGCGACCCCTTTGATCGCCTGCTTATTGCCGAGGCGATGAAAAACAACCTCACAATACTCACCAAGGACCAGACCATCCCCCAATATGGAGTGAGCATCCTCTGGTGATTTCCTCCCCATGATTTTATCCAGCTTTTGAAACTCTTTTCCTCTTGATGCCAACTCCCTTTCTCCTGCCTCTCTTGACTTTTGAGAAGAGGTGGGATAAGAATACCTGTTTTTTGGCCATTTTTCTCTGATTGGCGCATTTTCCCCGGCGGAACCGCGCGGGTGTTTTTATCTTCGGTGCAGGTGAGGCAAACGATGAGCATTCAGGCCCTGAAAGGCTTTAAGGATATTCTCCCCGATGAGGTTGGGATCTGGCAGCATATCGAGGCTACGGCCAGGGATATCTTCCACCGCTTCGGCTTCACCGAGATCCGGGTGCCGATCCTGGAAAAGACCGAGCTGTTCGCCCGTTCCATCGGCGAAGCAACCGATATCGTCGAAAAAGAGATGTACTCCTTTGCTGACCGCAACGGCGACTCCATCACCATGCGGCCGGAGGGCACCGCCTCGGTGCTGCGCGCCTTTATCGAGCATGGCCTCCAGGCCAAACTTCCGGTGCAGCGGCTCTATACCATCGGCCCCATGTTCCGGCACGAACGCCCCCAGAAAGGGCGGTTGCGCCAGTTCCACCAGATGAGCGTCGAGGTGCTGGGGTTGGATCATCCCCGGTTGGATGCCGAACTGATCGCCATGGGCTGGCTGATTCTTGAAGAACTTGGCCTGACCACAAGCCTGCAGATCAACTCCCTGGGCTGCCCGGCCTGCCGCCCCGCCTATAAAGAGGCCCTGGTGGCTTTCCTGGCTGCGCGCAAGGAGCACATCTGCGAAGATTGCCAGCGGCGCAGCCAGACGAACCCGCTGAGGGTGCTGGACTGCAAGAGCAGCCATTGCCAGGAGCAGTATGTGGACGCGCCTGCCATTATCGACCATCTCTGCCCAGGCTGCGGTGAGCATTTCACGCAAACGAAAGCAAGCCTTGATCTCCTGACGGTTCCCTACGCGGTGAACCCGTTCATGGTCCGCGGCCTGGATTACTACACCCGCACCACCTTTGAGTTGATCACCGACGCCCTGGGCGCCCAGAGCGCGGTGGGGGCGGGAGGCCGCTACGACGGCCTGGTGGAACAACTGGGCGGGGCCAAGAACATGCCCGGCATCGGCTTTGCCATGGGCATGGAGCGGCTGGTCCTCCTGTTGAACCAGCAAAACGCAGACGGTTGCCCTGAGACCACCACAGACCTTTTTGTCGCCGCCCTGGGCGAGGAGGCCGCAGTCCGGGCCTTTCCCTTGGTGCACCTCCTAAGACGCAAAGGGGTGCAGGTGGCCATGGATCTTGAGGGCAAGAGCCTGAAAAGCCAGATGAAGCAGGCGGACCGAGCCAAGGCCCGCTTTGTCCTCATTTTGGGCGAGGAAGAGCTTGCCAAGGGCGAAGCAGTGCTGCGGGACATGAGCAGCAAGGAACAGCAGCAATTGCCGCTAGCGGGCACGCAAGAGGCCTTGTGTGCGACGCTGATTGCGGCGGTCGCAACAAGAGAAAAATAGCTGCGGCTCTTGCAACAATTTTATTAGTGGTTCGACAGGCTCACCACGAACGGAAAGAACTTAATGATTACAGCAGAACTTCCGCTCACCCTGAGCCTGTCGAAGGGTTGCACCAAGTCGTCTTGATGCAACCCACAAAACAAAAAACTACTTTTTTCACTCTTCATTTTTCACTACCAAAAAGGAGCAGTCCTATGGAATCCATGGGAGGACTCAAACGCACCCACCATTGCAATGGTTTGACCCAAGCCGATGTCGGCAAAGAGATCGTTCTCATGGGTTGGGTGCTGCGGCGCCGCGACCATGGCGGGGTTATTTTCATCGACCTGCGGGACCGATGGGGCCTTACCCAGGTGGTGTTCAACCCCGAGATCAATGCCGAGGTGCATGCCAAGGCCCATGGGATCAGAAGCGAATGGGTGCTGGCCATCCGGGGCTTGGTCGAGGCCAGGCCCGACGGCATGGTCAACCCCAAGCTGGCCACCGGTGAAATCGAGGTGCGGGTTTTGGAGCTGCGCATCCTCAACCAGAGCAAAACCCCGCCCTTTCCGCTGGACGAGGAAACCGAGATTTCCGAGGGGTTGCGCCTCAAATACCGCTACATCGACCTGCGCCGCCCCAACATGGCCGAGGGCCTCATCATGCGGCATAAAGCTGCCCAGGCCATCAGAACCTTTCTCAACGGCGAGAACTTTCTGGAGATCGAGACCCCGGTGCTCACCCGCTCCACTCCGGAAGGAGCCAGGGATTATCTGGTGCCGAGCCGGGTCAATCAGGGCAAGTTCTTCGCCCTGCCCCAGTCGCCGCAGCTGTTCAAGCAGCTCCTTATGGTGGCGGGCATGGACCGCTACTACCAGATCGTCCGTTGCTTCCGCGACGAGGATCTGCGCGCCGACCGGCAGCCCGAGTTCACCCAGGTGGATATGGAGCTTTCCTTTGTCGAGGAGGAGGACATCTACGCAGTGGGCGAAGGGCTGATGCAGCTCCTGTTCAAGGAAACCATCGGCTTGGAGCTCAGCCTGCCCTTCCCGCGCATGACCTATGGAGAGGCCATGGACCGCTATGGCTGCGACAAGCCGGATACCCGTTTCGGCTTTGAGCTGATCAGCCTCACCGAAGAGGTGCGCAACTGCGGCTTCCAGGTGTTCCGCACCGTGGTGGAAAAGGGCGGCATGATCAAGGCCATCAATGCCAAGGGGTGCGCCCATTTCTCCCGCAAGGATTTGGACGACCTCACCGCTTACGTGGCCAATTTTGGGGCCAAGGGGCTGGCATGGGTCAAGGTCAAGCCGGAGGGCGAATGGCAGTCGCCCATTGCCAAGTTTTTCTCCGACGAGGAGCGGGCGGGCATGGCCAAAACCCTGGGCGCTGAAACCGACGATCTGCTCTTTTTTGTCGCGGACCAACCCAATGTGGTGCATCAGGCGTTGTCCGAGCTGCGGCTTGAACTGGGACGCCGCCTCAACCTCATCGACAAGAAGCGGTTCAACTTCCTCTGGGTCTGCGACTTCCCGCTCCTGGAATATGATCATGAACAGAAGCGGCATACCGCCGTGCATCACCCCTTTACCGCGCCCAACGAGGAAGACATCGCCCTCATGGACACCGAGCCGGGCAAGATGCGCAGCCGGGCCTACGATCTGGTGCTCAACGGCACCGAGATCGGCGGCGGCTCCATCCGGATTCACCAGAAGGAGATGCAGGAACGGGTTTTTGCCGCGCTGGGTATTTCCGAGGAGGAGGTGGTCGACAAGTTCGACTTTTTGGTCAAGGCGCTTGAGCTTGGCGCACCGCCCCACGGCGGCATGGCCTTTGGTCTGGACCGCCTGATGATGATCCTGCTGGGCCGCGACAGTATCCGCGATGTCATCGCCTTCCCGAAGACCCAGAAGGCGACCTGCCCGCTCACCGACGCCCCGTCCGCAGTGGCGAGAAAGCAGCTCACCGAGCTGGGCTTGAGGCCGGATTGGAAGGAATAGGCTGCTGATAGCTTTAAGCTGGCAGCTATCAGCTTAAAGCTAAAATATCCTGCACCATCTCCCGGATCTGCGGATCCGGGTCATCGGCCAGAAGCCTGATGTGGCCCACCGCCTCGGGGGTGCCGATGATAGCCAGCAGATTCACGGCCTCGCCACGCATCCACGGGGTTGTCTCAACAAGCACCGGAAGCAGGGCAGGGATGGCAAGGATCACTTCTTGCGGTCGGATACCCTTCAGCTCTTCAAACAGCACCGCCATGCCCATGCGCACCCTGAAGCGCTCATCGCGCAACAGCTCGCCGCTCAGGGCATAGAGCGAGGCATCCTGCTTGAACATGGCCATGATGTTCTCCACATGGCCCATCTCCAGAAAATCACCGATAACCGTAATCAATTCCGCCTGCTCGTTTTCGTGCATGGGTGTTCCTTTGGCGTCGCGGGTTCGCGGCTAACGCGAAACGTCAGCCGACTGTCTCGGGGATCAGCTCCTTGAAGGTGACAACCGAGGGGAAATTCTCTGAGCGGGCAACCGGTTTGCGGCTGCTGGGACGGGCGACGAAGATGAGAAAACCCATGCCGTATAGCCGGGCGGAGACCAGCACCTTTTCGGTATCTTCGGCCAGCATGGTTCTTTTTTTATCATAGCCCAGCATCGCTTCCAGCCCTTGCCAGAAGACCGGGTCTTCCTTGGCCATCCCCACTTCTTCCGCGCAGATGATCCGGTCAAAATAGCCTGCCAGCGCGGTTTTCTCCATCTTGATGGCCAGGGTCTTGCTGTGGGCGTTGGTCACCATATAGATCTTCTTGCCAGCCTCGCGACAGAACTTGAGAAAAGAAATGACGTGGGGATGCACGCCGATGAGGTGATTGATCTTCATCTTGAGGGCCGGGATGTCGAGCCCCAGCTCGTTGGACCAAAAATCCAGATCGGTCCAGGCCAGGGTTCCCTCGCGGCCCCTGTACCGGGCCAGTAGTTCAAGCCGTGCCTCATCGATGGAGAGATCGTGCTCCAGGGCATAGTGCTCCGGCACATAATGCTCCCAGAAATAATCGTCAAAATGGCGATCCAGCAGGGTGCCGTCCATGTCCAGCAGGACCGTGTCTATGGCCTGCCAGTCCAACAGTGGTGTTTCCGTCATATACGCTCATCAGGCCTAGGAATTCCCTACCCCTGGCGGGGGAGAGTTAGGGATAGGGGAAAATAGCTAGGAAATAGGCGGGTTGCGACTTCACCCTCCCCCCAACCCCCTTCCGTCAAGGGAGGGGGAGTCAATTTAGCAGAGTTTTACAAGAGGCTTACTTTTCCATATCCCGATGAAATAATTTCACCACCCATTTCCCCCCTGCCAGATGGCGGCGGATTTCCTCGGCCACCGCCACGGAGCGGTGTTTCCCGCCGGTGCAGCCCACGGCGATGGTGAGGTAGGCCTTGCCTGCCTGTTCAAATTCAGGGAGGAGAAAATCAAGCAGGGCAAAGAGGTGGACGAGAAATTGGCTGCCGCTGGCATTGTCCAGGGCATGGGCAGCCACCGATACATCCAGGCCGGTTTTCTCCTTGAGCTCCGCCACATAATAGGGATTTGGCAAAAACCGCACATCAAACAACAGGTCTGCCTCGCTGGGCAGCCCGTGCTTATGGCCAAAGGAAAGGATGTTGACCCGCATCGCGGCGACCGATGAGGCGTCGTGCAGCAGGAGCTTGTGCCGCAACTCGGTTGGGGTGAGGCTGCTGGTGTCAATCACCCGGTCGGCCAGCTGGCGAAGCCCAGCCAGCCGCTTTTTTTCCGAGGAGATGCCGTCTTGGACCAGGCCGACCTGGGCCAGGGGATGGGCGCGCCGCAACTGGCTGTAACGGCGGAGCAGGATCGTGTCGTTGGCCTCAAGAAAAATGATCTGGACCAGCGTGGCCCTGATTTTCACCTCTTTCAGGACTCCGCCCAGAGCCGGGGCAAGCTCGGCATCCCTGGCATCCATGACCAGGGCCAACCGGTGCGGGCCGTCTGCCCGCCGGGCCATGCCGTCGAGCAAGGGCAGAAGGAGAAAAACCGGGAGATTGTCGATGCACAAAAAACCGGCATCCTCAAAAACATTGAGGGCCGTGGACTTGCCTGCCCCGGAAAGGCCGGTGATGATGGTCAGGGTCAGTGGCGGGCTGCTGGTTTCATGCATGGCGTTGTGATGCGGCAAGGGAGGATACAGGCATCCGGATCAGCTCAGCTTGGGTTTTTTCCGGAATTTTGAGGGCAGAATCCCTATCTGCTCGCGGTACTTGGCCACGGTGCGCCGGGCCAGCTTGATATCCTCCTTGGCGAAGATGTCGGCAATGGCGTTGTCGCTCAAGGGAGCCTGGTGATCTTCTCCGGCAATGATGGAGCGGATGCGCTCCTTGATGCTTTCCGAAGCCATGGCGTCCCCGCCGTCGTGACGGCTGATGGAGGAGTTGAAGAAGTACTTCAACTCAAAGGTGCCCTGGGGAGTGTGCACGTACTTGTTGCTCGTCACCCGGCTGATCGTCGACTCGTGCATGCCGAGATCCTCGGCCACATCGCGGAGGACCAGGGGCTTGAGGTACGCGACCCCCTTTTCAAAAAAATCGTGCTGAAACTTGAGCAGCGATTCCACCACCCGGTAGATGGTGCGTTGCCGCTGGTGGATACTTTTTATCAGCCACAGGGCCGATTTGAGCTTGTCCTGCACATAATTCTTGGTCTCGGCCGGGGCGCCGGAATCCTTTTTCAGGATATCCTTGTAATAGTTGCTGACCTTGAGGCGAGGCAGGCCTTCGTCGTTAAGCAAAATGACATATTCGCCGCTTATCTTGTGCACATAGACATCCGGGATGATGTACTGGGGCTCCTCTTCGGAATAGATCCTGCCCGGATGCGGGTCCAGCTCGGTGATCACCTTGATCGCGCTGAGGATCTCCTCGATGGGCCGGCCCGTACCCCTGGCAATGGCAGCGAAATTTCTGTTTTCCAGGGTATGGAGATGCTCCCGGACTATTGTTGCGGCCAGAGACCCCTCAAGGCCCAGGCGACCAAGCTGCAACAGCAGGCAATCCTTAAGATCCCTGGCCCCGACCCCGGCCGGGTCCATCTCCTGCACCACGCGGATCATCCGGTGGGCCAGCTCCGGATCGCAGCCCGTGCCTTCGGCAATTTCCGCCTCCGTCACCACCAGGAACCCGTCCCGGTTCAGGTTGCCGATGACGAAATGGCCGATCTCCTTTTCCTCCTCGGTGAGATGGGAAAGGGTCAGCTGCCAGGAAAGATGGGAGTGCAGGTCGGGCTTGGTCGTCAGGATGTCAAGGCGGGAGGGCAGGTCGTTATCATCCTTGCTCCGGTTGGAGAAGCCGCTTTCATACTCGTTGCTGTAATTCTCCCAGTCTATTTCCCGCAAGGAGGAGTCGCTTTCCATCTGGACTTCGGTGGTCTTTTCCGGCTCGGGCACCGGGACGTCCAGCGCCTCATGGCCATGGCCTTCCTGCTCTGCCTCGGCCTGATCAGGCCCGTCAAGCGCTTCTTCCAGCACAGGGTTGATCTCGATTTCCTGCTGGATCGTTTCGGCAAGCTCAAGCCGGGAAAGTTGCAGCAACTTGATGGCCTGCTGCAACTGGGGGGTCATCACCAGTTGCTGGCTGAGTTTCAGTTGCTGTCTCAGTTCAAGGGCCATATTCGCCGAAATCCTTTACTGCAAAAGACACACAGGGAACGGCGCGGGATTGCGCCGCCTTTGTGTGTGTATAATACTCCATGACGGCAAGGTTTTTGCAAGAAGAATTTGGGGGAGCGAAGAAACAAAGGGTATTTTGTTGCGATGGCTGACAGGAAGAAACCGCTCAGCAGCGCCGCTTCGCTGCTGCCGCAGATGCTAGGAAGAGGCCGAGAAGTGTGCTGTTGCACATGAGCCGGCCGATGACAGCTAACGCAGATATGGTGCTGCTGGACGGTTACTACAGGGTGAAATTTTCCCCAAGATACATCCGGCGGGCTTCCTCGTTACCGACAATCGCTTCGGCGTCGCCATGGATCAAAATCTTCCCCTGGCTGACGATATAGGCCTGATCACACACGGAAAGAGTTTCCCGCACATTGTGGTCGGAGATGAGCACCCCCAGGCCGCGGTTTTTCAGATTGCCGATGATCTGCTGGAGATCGGCCACCGATAACGGATCGATCCCGGCAAAGGGCTCGTCCAAAAGAATGAAATGCGGAGTCGTGGCCAAAGCCCGCATGATCTCCACCCGGCGGCGTTCGCCCCCGGAAAGCGAATGCCCCCGGTTGCCTGCCAGATGGCTGATCTTCAGGTCTTCCATGAGCTGACCGACCCGGTTGTTGATCTCTGCCTTGGCAAGACCCAGCGGTTCAAGAACGATACGGACATTTTCCTCCACGGTGAGCTTTTTAAAAACCGAGGATTCTTGGGGCAGATAGGACAACCCTTTGACGGCCCGCTGGTGGATGGGCAATCCGGTGATGTCCTCGCCATCGAGCAGGATGACGCCTGCGTCCGGCCGGACAAACCCGGCAATGGCGTAGAAGGTGGTGGTTTTCCCGGCGCCGTTTGGCCCGAGCAACCCGACCACCGTGCCGGTTTCAACCCGCAGGCTGATCCCGTCCACAACCGTCCGGGTTTTATAACGTTTGACAATGTCTTTTGTTTCAAGAACAGACAAGGGGAGCCTCCGTTTTCACTGTTGCTGACCGCTCTGCGGACCTTCGCCGCCTGGGTAAAAAAAGGCCTTGACCCGCTCGCCTTTCTTCTCGCCCCGCTCCACGATGCTCTTGCCCTGGTCGAGGTAAACGATAACGGTTTGACCGGTAACGAGGTTATTGTCCTGCCAGACCTTGCTGTTGCCGATGAGGATCATCTTGCGCTCGGCTTCGTAATACTCCATCTTGTCGCCGGTGCCGGTCATGCCTTCGTTCTGAATCTCCACATTGCCCGAGGCAAACAGCTTCTTGAGGCTACGCTCCTCGCCGCTCTGGGGCAGCTTGGCTTTTTCCTCGTTGGAAAGATAATACACCGTCATCTCCGCGGCGCGGATCGTCATCTGGCCCTGCTTGGCATCGACGTTTCCGGTAAAAAGCACCGCGTTGTCAGCTTTCATGGAAACCATCCGGTCCGCCTCGATGTGAATCGGCGGCTTGTTGGTGCTTGCGGGGGTGGATGCAGGCGGCGCAGCAAGGCCCGGAGTGGCAGCGAGAAGGGGGCACAGGATCACAATCCGGCAAAAAAAACGGAGCGAGGGTTTCATATTTTTTTTTAGTTTCCTTATGGTGCTGATGAACTTTAAAAAAATAAAGATACCAGCATCGGGGATTCTCGGCAATCGCTTTGCCGGGAGAGACTCCCTGTTTTTTGTAATCGCCTATCTTCTTTACAGATTGCCGCCAGCGGTTTATATCTTGCGTACTATCAACAACAAACGGCTGCTATCAACCCAAGACCACTCAACCATTACAGACAGACTGCCATGCATAAAGGTATAGAAAAAGCCAAAATCCTCATCGAGTCCTTGCCGTATATCAAGAAATTCTTCGGCAAAACCGTGGTCATCAAATATGGCGGCCATGCCATGGTGGATGAGGAGCTGAAAAAGAGCTTCGCCCTGGACATCATCCTGATGAAATACGTCGGCATCAACCCCGTGGTGGTGCACGGCGGGGGACCGCAGATCAACAAATTCCTGAACAAGATGAATATCAAGAGCGATTATGTGCAGGGCATGCGGGTCACCGACGGCGAAACCATGGACGTGGTGGAGATGGTCCTGGTGGGCAAGGTGAACAAGGAGATCGTTGGCCTGATCAATTTCCACGGGGGCAAGGCGGTTGGCCTTTCCGGCCGGGACGGCGACCTGATCAAGGCGCGAAAGATGAAGCTCATGAAGGCCCAGGCCGAAAACACCCCGCCGGAAATCATCGACCTCGGTCGGGTGGGGGAGGTGACTGCGGTCAATCCGCAGATTCTCCACACCCTGGACGCCCAGGACTTCATCCCGGTCATCGCTCCGGTGGGGGTGGGCGAAGACGGGCAGGCCTACAACATCAATGCCGATCTCGTGGCCGGAGCCATCGCCACCCAACTCAAGGCGGAAAAACTCATCCTGCTCACCGACGTGGCCGGGGTCTTGGACAAGGCAGGCGCGCTCATCTCCTCCATGAGCTGCGACACCGCCGACCAATACATCAAAGACGGAGTCATCGGAGGGGGCATGATCCCCAAGGTCAAGTGCTGCCAGGGTGTGGTCCGCGGAGGAGTCGGCAAAGCACACATCATTGACGGGCGGGTGGAGCACGCCATCCTGCTGGAAATGTTCACCCAGCAGGGCGTCGGGACCGAGGTGGTATAATGGCGAATGCGGAATGGATTGAAAAAAGCACGGCCTCGTTTATGACCACCTATGGGAGGTATCCCGCAGTGATGGTTGAGGGGAAGGGGTGTCTGCTCAAGGACGGTGACGGCAAGGAATATCTGGATTGCCTCGCCGGCATCGCGGTCTGCAGCCTGGGCCACTGCCATCCGGCGATCACCGAGGCGATCTGCCGCCAGGCCTCGACCCTGGTGCATGTTTCCAACCTCTACCATACGATTCCGCAAACCGAGCTGGCCGAACTGCTGATCAGCCATTCCTTTGCTGACCGGGTGTTTCTGGCCAACTCCGGGGCGGAGGCCAATGAGGCGGCGATCAAGTTGGCGCGAAAGGCCAGCCCGGCAGGGAAATACGAGATCATCTCCCTGGCCGGTTCTTTTCATGGCCGCACCCTGGCCACCGTGGCCGCCACCGGGCAGGAAAAATTCCACAAAGGATTTGAGCCGCTGCCCCAAGGGTTCCGCCATGCACCCTTCGGCGATATCGGTGCCTTGGAGGCGATGATTGGCCCGGAGACCTGCGCCATTCTCTGCGAGCCCTTGCAGGGAGAAGGCGGGGTCCGGCCTTTGGCGAAAGAATATCTCGCCGGTATCCGCCAGCTCTGCGACAGCCGCGGCCTGCTGTTGATTTTTGATGAGATCCAGGTGGGCATGGGCAGAACCGGCACCCTCTTTGCTTACGAGCAGTACGGGGTGACCCCCGATATCCTCACCCTGGCCAAGGCCCTGGGCAATGGTCTGCCCATCGGCGCCATGCTGGCCACAGAGTCGGTGGCCAAGGCGTTCGAGCCGGGCAGCCACGCCTCGACCTTCGGCGGCAACCCGGTGGTCTGCGCCGCCGCGGTTGCGACCTTGCGGATCATGCTGGGTGACGGCTTTTTCGCCGAAGTCCGGGGAAAAGGGGAGTATCTCGCTGAGCGCCTCAACACCCTGGCCGCCAAATATCCGGCCATCGCAACCCCTGCCCGCGGGCTCGGGTTGATCCAGGGGCTGCCCCTGACCGAGGCCTGGATTGAAAAAGGTCCGGCCATGGTCAACCTCCTCTTTGAAAAGGGAGTGCTTCTAAACTTTGCCGGGAACAAGGTACTGCGCTGTCTGCCGCCACTCATCATCAGCCGCGCCGAGATAGACCTGCTGATCCAGGCCCTGGACGAGGTTTTTGCCGAGCTGAGCCAATAGCCCCCCATACATTTTCCACGAAAAATCCCTTTGCAAAGAAAAAGTTTTTTTGTATGAATTGTAGTTTGGCCCAACCTGAGGGGTGACATTGTCCGTCATTCGCTGGCATTGCTTGGGCTGACATTTTTTGAGCCGGTCTTCTGAATCCTGCCGCGCGCCGTGGTGCCGACAGGACGCTCTGAACAGAGAGAGTCTTCTTTCCGCAATACCGTGTTGGGGGAGGCTGGCAGAGAGAACAAACCATGACAAAGCACCTACTGGCATTACAGGATTTCAGCAAGGAGCAGCTTGGCGCCTACATCGAGCAGGCCCTGCTGCTTAAAAAAGAAGCCAAGGCCGGGGTTCGCCATCAGCAGCTGGCAGGAAAAACCGTGGCCCTCATCTTCGAAAAGCCCTCCACCCGGACCAGGGTTTCCTTTGAGGCGGCCATGTATGGCTTGGGCGGTCAGGTAATCTATCTCTCCGGCCGCGACACCCAACTGGCCCGCAACGAGCCCCTCAAAGACATGGCCCGGGTCATGGCCCGCTATGTGGACGGCATGGTCGTCCGCACCTATGGCCAGGGGATTGTCGATGAACTGGCCGGCTATTCCACGGTGCCGGTGATCAACGCCCTCACCGACCTGCACCATCCCTGCCAGGTGTTGAGCGACATCATGACCGTGATCGAGCATAAGGGAGAGGTGGCAAATCTCCATATCGCCTGGCTGGGAGACGGCAACAACATGGCCAACTCCTGGATCCAGGCGGCAGCCCGTTTCGGCTTTGCCCTGACCCTGGCCTGCCCGGAGGGGTATGATCCCAACTCCGCCATTCTCGCGGCAGCCCAAGCCCAAGCGAGCCAGCCCATCCGGGTGGTGCGCGATCCGGTGGAGGCGGTGCGGCAGGCAGATGTGATCAACACCGACGTCTGGGCCAGCATGGGCCAGGAAAGCGAGCAGGAAGAGCGGATTGCCGTATTCAAAGCGTACCAGGTGAATGCGGCCCTGGTGGCCCAAGCCAGACCAGGGGCCATTGTCCTCCACTGCCTGCCTGCCCACCGCGACGAGGAAATCTCCGAAGAGGTGCTGGAGGGGGTGCAATGCGTCGCCTTTGACCAGGCGGAGAACAAGCTCCACATCCACAAGGCTATTCTGGCCATGCATCTGGCCTGAAATACGAAATCATTACTGCGCACTGGGAGAACACGGCCAATGGCTGCCAATATAAACAAGATCGTCCTCGCCTATTCCGGCGGGCTGGATACCTCGGTCATCCTCAAATGGCTGCGGGAAGAATATCAGGTTCCGGTCGTAGCCTTTGCCGCCGATGTGGGTCAGGAGGAAGACTGGGACAAGGTCCGGGCCAAGGGGTTGGCCACCGGCGCCGAAAAGGTGATCATCTCCGATCTGCGCGAAGAGTTTGTCCGCGACTATGTCTTCCCGGCCTTTCGCGCCAACGCCATCTATGAGGGCTCCTACCTGCTGGGCACCTCCCTGGCCCGGCCGGTCATCGCCCGGGAACAGGTGCGGATCGCCGAGGCCGAGGGGGCCGACGCCGTTAGCCACGGCGCCACCGGCAAGGGCAACGATCAGGTGCGCTTTGAGCTGACCTATCTGGCCCTGAATCCCAAGCTGACCATCATCGCCCCCTGGCGGATCTGGGATCTCAATTCCCGGACCAAGCTCATGGCCTATGCAGCAGAGCACGGGATTCCCGTGCCGGTTACCAAGGAAAAGCCTTACAGCTCCGACGAGAATCTGCTGCACATCAGCTTTGAGGGCGGCATCCTGGAAGACCCGTGGAACGAGCCGGAGGAGTCCATGTTCAAGCTTTCCGTCTCTCCGGAAAAGGCCCCGGATGTGCCGACCTATATCGAGATGGAATTCGCCAATGGCAACCCGGTGGCCATCAACGGCGAACGCCTCAGCCCCGCAGCCATGCTGGCCCGCCTCAACACCCTGGGCGGCGCCAACGGCATCGGGAGGCTGGACATGGTGGAGAACCGGTTCGTGGGCATGAAATCCCGCGGGGTGTACGAAACCCCGGGCGGCACCATTTTGCGCGCGGCCCATCGCGATCTGGAGACCATCACCCTGGACCGCGAGGTCATGAAGATCCGCGACAGCCTAATCCCCCGCTATGCCGAGCTCGTGTACAACGGTTTCTGGTTCTCGCCGGAGATGAAGCTCCTGCAAAAGACCATGGACAATGCCCAGGAGACGGTGAATGGCACGGTGCGGCTCAAGCTGATCAAGGGCAACTGCATCCCGGTGGGACGTAAATCCGACCAGTCGCTCTACCAGGAAAGCTTTGCCACCTTTGAGGAAGACCAGGTGTACACCCAATCGGATGCCGGGGGCTTTATCCGCCTCAACGCCCTGCGTCTGACCATCCAGGCCCTGGTGGAAAAGAAGAAGAAATAAACTCCGGCATAAGCAGAGACGACAATGGCATCCTCTTCAAAAGAGAAAAAAAAGGCTCCGGCCAAGCTGTGGGGCGGCAGATTTGCCGAAAAAACCGCCGCCTCGGTGGAGGCATTCACCGCCTCCATCCACTACGATGCCAGGCTGTATAAGCATGACATCGCCGGCAGCCGGGCGCACGCCAAGATGCTCGCCAAGCAGGGGTTGATCAGCGTCAAGGAGCGGGACCAGATCCTCAAGGGGTTAGGCCAGATCGAGCGGGAAATTGAAACCGGCATCTTTGTCTTCAGGCCCGAGCTTGAGGATATTCACATGAATATCGAAAAGACTCTGGTGGAAAAGATCGGCCCGGCCGGGGAAAAGCTGCATACCGCCCGAAGCCGCAACGATCAGGTGGCGCTGGATGTGCGCCTCTATCTCAGGGAGGAATGCCACAACCTCATCGCGCTGCTTTCCGGGCTACAAAAATCCTTCGTGGTTCTGGCCCGGAAATACGAGCATGCGGTGATGCCGGGCTACACCCATCTGCAGCGGGCACAGCCGGTGCTGGTGGCGCACCACATGCTGGCCTATTACGAGATGTTCGGCCGCGACCGGGAACGGTTGAGCGATGGACTGAAGCGGATCAATGTCATGCCCTTGGGCGCTGCGGCCCTGGCTGGCACCGGTCTGCCCATCGACCGGGAGTTTGTCGCCAAGGAGCTGGGTTTCCCAAAGATCACCGCCAACAGCATGGACACGGTGGGGGATCGCGATTTCATCATCGAGTTCATGAGCGCGGCCAGCCTGATCCAGATCCACCTGAGCCGTCTCTCCGAAGAACTGGTGCTGTGGACCACCGAGGAGTTTTCCTTCGTGACCCTGGCGGACAGCTTCTGCACCGGCAGCTCCATCATGCCCCAGAAGAAGAACCCGGATATCCCCGAGCTGATCCGGGGCAAGAGCGGCAGGGTGGTGGGCAATCTCATGTCCCTGCTCATGCTGCTCAAGGGTCTGCCAATGACCTATAACCGCGACCTCCAGGAAGACAAGGAGCCGCTCTTTGACACGGTGGACACGGTCTCCCAGTCCGTGGCAATCATGGCCCAACTGCTGGCCAACCTCACCTTCAACGAGGCGCGGCTGGCCAAAGGCCTTGGCGGCGGCTATATGACCGCCACCGACCTGGCCGACTATCTGGTGCTGAAAAACATTCCCTTCCGCCAGGCCCACGCCATTGTCGGCCGCACCGTGGCCTTTTGCATAAGCAAGGGCAAGGAACTCACCGAGTTGAAGCTGGCGGAGCTAAAAAAATTCTCTGAAGTCATCGAGGGTGATGTTTTCAAAGTGCTCTCCATCGACGGCTCGGTCAAAAGCCGGGTATCTCTGGGCGGCACCTCGGGCAAGATGGTGGCCAAGGCCTTGAAGCAGGCGGAAAAAGAGTTGGGGATTAAGCCATGAGATCCGGAGTGATTGGGAGGCGCATGCTTGTTTTGGCCTTGGCAATGGTTTTCGCCACCGGTTTGGCGGGTTGCGGCAAGAAGACCCGGCCCGTGCCGCCCGATACCGTGATGCCGGCGCCCATCACCGATCTGCGCTATAATCTTGACGAAAAAGGGGTGGAGCTAAGCTGGTCCTATCCTCGGTCAACCGTGGAGGGCGATCGGTTGCCGTACCGGATCGAGAAGTTTGAACTGCTGCGGGCCGTTATCCCCATCAAAGATTACTGCCCGGACTGCCCCATCCCCTTTGGTCCTTCCATCGAGATCACGGCGGAAAGCAACGACAAGGGGAGGGTTTCCTATCAGGAGACCCTGTTGCGCCCCAATCACCGCTATGTGTACCGGGTCCGCAGCAAGGCGGGCTGGTTTGTCAGCAGCGATGATTCGAACACCGTTTCGGTGGTCTGGGATACCCCGCTCCTGGCTCCGACAAATTTCAGAATTGAGGAAGGGGACAAGTCCCTTACCCTGCGCTGGCAGCCGCCCGCAGGATTGCTGGATGGGACAACCGTTTCCGACCCCATCCGCTATCAGGTTTCCCGCTCGACCGACAGCGGCGAGACGTTTAGCGAGATGCCGGGCGAGCTGATCGAGGGGTTGGTCTATACGGACAAGGGCTTGCGAAATAGCAAGGCCTACCAGTACAAGATCCGGGCCATGCGGCTGCACGAAGGAACCGTGGCGGCCGGCATGGCAAGCCCCGTCGTAAGCGCCACCCCGCGCGACCTCACGCCTCCGGCGCCGCCCCAGAAGGTCCGGATCGTGGTCACCAACGAGGGGATCAAGGTTCTCTGGGATACCGTTGCCGAGCCTGATCTGGCGGGTTTCCGCATCTACCGCCGCTCGGCCCGCAACCCGACCCCGGAACGCATCGGCGAGGTTGGCGGGGCAGGTCTTTCTTTTCTCGACACAAAACCGCCCAAGGGCAGAGGCGTCTGGTATTACTCGGTCACCGCCTTTGACCAGGCCATGCCACCCAACGAAAGCACGTCTTCCATGGAAGCCACGTATAGCGAAGAATGATAAGTTGAGATAGCAAACCATGCATGATTTTCAGTACAAAAACGACACCCTGCATTGCGAGGATGTTGCCGTGCCAACGGTGGCAGAGGCGGTGGGCACCCCGTTCTATCTGTACAGCGGTGCCACCCTGAGCCGTCATTTTACCGCCTTTGACCAGGCCTTTGGTGACATCCCCCATATCACCTGCTTCGCGGCCAAGTCCTGCGCCAACATCGCCATCCTCCGCCTTTTCGCGTCCCTGGGCGGCGGTACGGACATCGTTTCCGGCGGCGAGCTGTTCCGGGCGCGCACCGCCGGGGTTGATCCCCAAAAAATCGTCTACTCGGGGGTGGGCAAAACCGCAGCAGAGATCCGCGCCGCCCTGGAGTGCGGTATCCTCATGCTCAACGTGGAATCCGAGCAGGAGCTGGCCGTGATCCAGACAGTGGCAGCAAACCTCGGGCTCAAAGCCCCGGTCTCCTTGCGGGTGAACCCGGATGTGGACCCCAAGACCCACGCCTACATCTCCACCGGGTTGGCCAAGAACAAGTTCGGCATCCCCATCACCGACGCGCTGCGGGTGTATCTCGCGGCCAGCAAGCTGCCCAACATCGCCATCAAAGGGGTAAGCTGTCATATCGGCTCGCAGCTCACCAAGGTCGCACCCTTTGTCGAATCCCTGGCCAAGGTAAAGGGTTTCATCGCCCTGCTTGCTGAACAGGGGATCTCCATCACCCATCTCGACCTGGGTGGGGGCCTGGGTATCCGTTACAACGCCGAAGAGCCGCCGTTGCCATCCGAGTATGCCCAGGCCATCAAGCAGGAGCTGGCAGGGCTTGCCTGCACCCTGATCCTCGAACCGGGCCGGGTACTGGTGGGCAACGCCGGGGCGCTGGTCACCAGGGTGTTGTACACCAAGGAAGGGCTCAAGAAATTCATCATTGTCGATGCCGGGATGAACGACCTGGCCCGGCCCAGCCTCTACGACGCCTTCCACCTCATCCAGGCCGTGGAGCACCCCGACCGGGAACAGGCGGTGGCCGACGTGGTGGGGCCGATCTGTGAAACCGGCGATTTTCTTGCCCGGGAAAGGCTGATGCCCAACGTGGAGGCCGACGAGCTGCTGGCGGTGATGAGCGCCGGAGCCTATGGGTTTTCCATGTCGTCCAACTACAATTCCCGACCCCGGGTGGCCGAGGTTCTGGTGCATGGCAACGCATTTCATGTGATCCGGGCCAGGGAAACCTATGAAACCCTGATCCAGGGGGAAAGCATCCCGGAATTTCTCGGAAAGGGCGCATAACCATGCAGTTTCCCATTGAGTTCACCAAGATGAGCGGCACCGGCAATGACTTCATCCTCATTGACCATCGCACTCCGTTTTTGAGCCGGGAAGAGATGCCCGGTTTTGCCAGGGCGGTGTGCGAGCGGAGGGTTTCCGTGGGCGCGGACGGCCTGATCTTGATTGAAAACAGCGAGAGCGCGGATTTCCGCTGGCAGTTCTTGAACGGTGACGGCAGCTGGGCCGAAATGTGCGGCAACGGCGCCCGCTGCGCCGCCCGCTTTGCCCATGACCACGGCATAGCCCCGGCGCGGATGCGCTTTGAGACCGTGGCCGGACCCATTGAGGCCGAGGTGACGGGCCAGTCGGTCAAGCTCAAGATGACCGCGCCCAACACCCTGCACCTGCATGAGAAGCTCATGGTCAACGGCCAGGAGCAGGTGGTGCATAGCCTCAACACAGGGGTACCCCATGCCGTGCTCTTCATGGAAGACATCGCGCAGGCCCCGGTGCTGGAATGGGGCAGAACTATCCGCTTCCACGAGCGCTTCCAGCCAGCCGGGACCAATGTTAATTTTGTGAAGCAGCAGGGTGGCAACGGCCTGATCGTCCGCACCTATGAGCGCGGGGTCGAGGGGGAAACCCTGGCCTGCGGCACCGGCGCCGTGGCCGCAGGCATCATCGCCGGAATTCTCGGTCTGGCGCAGCCCCCAGTGGCGGTGACCACCTCGGGCGGCGAGCTGTTGACCATCCATTACACCCTTGCCGGTCAAGAGATTGCCGGCGTTTATCTGGAAGGGCCAGCCAATTTTATCTACGAAGGTCGGCTGCACGCCGAAGCAATACGGACGAAGTCGTAAGGGGCCACCCCCCTTTTTTGCCTTTGATTGAGAGACACAGGAGGAAGTTATGAACAAGTTTCGCGGCGCCTATGTGGCCATTGTCACGCCCTTTACCAAGGACGGCAAGGTCGATGAAAAGGGGTTGAAGGATCTCATCGAGTTCCAGATCAAGAACGGCACCCACGGCATCGTGCCCTGCGGCACCACCGGCGAGTCCGCCACCCTGACCCATGAAGAGCACCATCGGGTGGTGGCGCTGACCATCAAGACCGTCAAGGGGAGGGTGCCTGTGTTGGCCGGAACCGGCTCCAACTCCACCAGCGAATCCATCGAGCTGACCCGCGCCGCCAAGGCTGCGGGGGCCGACGGCGCCCTGATGATCACGCCCTACTACAACAAGCCCACCCAGGAAGGGCTCTACCAGCATTTCAAGGCAGTGGCCGAGGCGGTGGATATCCCCATCATCCTCTACAATGTGCCCAGCCGCACCAGCGTCAACATGCTGCCGGAGACCGTGGCCCGCTGCGCCAAGATCAAGAACATCGTCGGCGTCAAGGAAGCCACTGCGGATCTGAACCAGATCAGCCAGGTCATCCGCCTTTGCCCCAAGAATTTTGCGGTGATGTCCGGCGACGATTTCACCTCCATGGCCACGGTGGCCATCGGCGGCACCGGGGTGATTTCCGTTACCTCCAACGTGGCGCCCAAGGACATGGCCGCCATGATGGACGCAGCCCTGACCGGGGATTTTACCAAGGCCCGCAAGCTGCATTACAAGCTTTTCCCGCTCATGGGCGCGATGTTCATCGAGACCAACCCGACCCCGGCCAAGACGTCGCTGGCCATAATGGGCAAGATCAAAAACAGTGCTCCGCGTCTGCCTCTGTACAAGATGAGCGAGGCAAACACCGAGAAGCTCAGGAAGGTTCTGGCCGACTGCGGGCTGGTATAAGTTGCGCCAAGGCGCATAGCCGTGTGCTTATAGCTCTCAACTGACAGCTGAATTTTAAGGAGAAGATCATGACCAAGGTTATTGTCGCCGGGGCCGCAGGCAGGATGGGCCGCCGGATCAGCTATATGGTGCACCAACAGGAAGGGTTGACCTTGGCCGCTGGCTTTGAGCGGCCCGATACCCCGGAGCTGGGCAAGGATCTCGGCGAACTGGCTGGGATGGGCGCTTTGGGCATTACGGTTGCGGACAGCTTCGAGGCGGTCAAGGACCAGGGCGACGTGGTTATTGACTTCACCTTCCACGAGGCCACCATGGCCCTGGCCCGCAAGGCGGCCCAGGCAAAAAAGGCCATGGTCATCGGCACCACTGGGCTCAGCCCCGATAATCTGGCTGAACTTGCCGAATTGAGCCGGAATTTCCCCTGCGTCCAGTCCCCGAACATGGCAGTGGGCGTCAATGTGTTGTTCAAGATTGCCCGGAAGATGGCCGCCCTGCTGGGCGATGCCTACGATATCGAGATCGTCGAGGCCCACCATCGGATGAAAAAGGACGCGCCCAGCGGCACGGCTCTCAAATTGGGGGAGATGGTGGCGGAAGGCGTGCACCGCAACCTGGCCGAGGTGGGGGTCTATTCCCGCCACGGCATGATCGGCGCACGCACAGACAAGGAAATCGGCATCCAGACCATCCGGGCCGGGGATATCGTGGGCGAACACACCGTCTATTTTGCCGGGGCAGGGGAGAGGCTGGAACTCACCCACCGGGCCCATAGCCGGGACAACTTCGCCCGGGGTGCGGCCCTTGCCGCCGCCTGGGTGGTGGGCAAGCCCAACGGACTCTACACCATGTTCGACGTGCTGGGCTTGCAGGATATTTAGGAGCTTCTTCCAAATTGACTCCCCCTCCCGTCGAGGGCGTATAGACCGGGGGAAGGGTGAAGTTGCAATCTACCGTTCCAGCTATTTCCCCCTCTCCCTAGCCCTCCCTCGACGGGAGGGAACTTTGGGGATTTTTCAAGAGGCTCCATGGGAAAACAACAGCGGGCCTTTATCGGGCTGGGTTCCAATCTCGGTGACGGCCAGGCCAATCTGATCGCGGCCTGGCAGCGGTTGGGCCACATGGCGGAGATTACTCTGCACGGGTTATCGAGCCCATACCGAACCGAGCCTGTCGGCATGGACACGGAGCACTGGTTCACCAATGCCGTGGGCGAAATCTTCACCAGCCTTTCCCCCACCGAACTACTAGCCGCCATGCTCGCCATCGAGACAGACCTGGGCCGGGATCGCGCCCTGACCCAAGACAGGCCCGTCGATCTGGACCTGCTCTACTACGGAGACCTGATGATACAAAGCAAAATACTGACCGTTCCCCATCCGCAGATCGCCAACCGCCTTTTCGTGCTGGCGCCGCTGGCGGAACTGGCACCCAAGCATGTGCATCCTGTCCTGGGCCGGACCAGCCTGGATCTCTGCGGCGAACTCCGCGCCCAGGCAGGGGTGGAGCGGCAGGAATGGCGAAACAAGGAGTCCTTCAGTGTTTAAACTCTTCATCTACGCGGTTTTTCTCTATGTCATCTACCGCCTGCTGACCGGCGGCAGGAAAAAAAAACTCAGGTCCAGCAGTGGCGGGCAAGGCGCAAACACGGGCGATTCTGCTGCCCATGATGAATTGGTGGAAGACCCGGTCTGCCATATCTATATTCCCAAAAAGCAGGCCGTTGTGTTACAAGACAAAGATACGGTTGTATTTTTTTGCAGCGAACAATGCCGGAAAGTTTATTGTGCTGGCCGCCAAACACCTCGGCAGGAAAACGGCTGAGCCGTCTTTTTTTGCCCTTACAAGGAGAGAATAGATGAAGTTTTTTATTGATACCGCAAATCTTGATGAAATCAAAAAAGCCGTGGACATGGGCATGGTGGACGGAGTCACCACCAACCCCTCGCTGATCGCCAGGGAGAAGAAACCGTTTGTTGAGATCATCAAGGATATCTGCAAGGTGGTGGACGGCCCGATCAGCGCCGAGGTTATCGCATTGGACGCCGAAGGCATGGTTCGGGAAGGCCGCGAGCTTGCCGCAATCCACGCCAACATCGTGATCAAGATCCCCATGACCACCGAGGGTCTCAAGGCGGTCAAGCAGCTTGCCGATGAGAAGATCAGAACCAACGTGACCCTGATTTTTTCCGCCAGCCAGGCCCTGATGGCCGCCAAGGCCGGGGCCAGCTATGCGAGTCCCTTTGTCGGGCGACTGGACGACATCTCCCAGAACGGCATGGATCTGATCAGCGACATCATGAACATCTACGACAACTACGGCTATGCCACCGAGGTGATCGTCGCCAGCATCCGCAATCCCATCCATGTGGTGGATGCGGCCTTGTTGGGCGCCCATATCGCCACGATCCCCTTCAAAGTCATCGCCCAGCTTGCCCGGCATCCGCTCACCGATCTCGGCATGGAACAATTTTTGGCCGACTGGGAAAAAAGAGCAAAAGCGTAGTATACTGTTTTTGCAGGCGCATCTGCCCGGAGACGAAACATGGCGCGGACAGGGAAACCTCCCCGACATAGGGAGAAAACCAGAGCACGGATAACGGGACGTTTCCTGGCCGTGCTGGTCTGGGCATTGTTGCTGGCCCCGAATGGCGCGCAGGCTGCGATCTACACCTTTGTCGACCAGCAGGGCACCGTGCATTTCACCAATGTGCCCAACGATCCCCGCTACAAACTCGAAGTGATCCGGCCGCAATTTCGGGGTGGCCGGGCGGCCCGGGCCGGGGATCCGCGCCTCTATGAAGAGCATATCCAAAGGGCGGCCAGCCGCTACGAGATGGATCCCCTGTTGATCAAGGCCGTTATCAAGACCGAATCCAACTTCGACTGCCAGGCCGTTTCTTCCAAGGGGGCCAAGGGCCTTATGCAGTTGATGCCGGAAACCGCAGCCGACCTGAATGTCTGGAACCCGTTCGACCCCCAGGAAAATATCTTTGGCGGCACCAATTACCTGCGCCAGATGATGGCCCGCTTCGGCGGCAACCTCAGGCTGGCCCTGGCCGCCTACAATGCTGGGCCAAGCAGGGTCGAAGCCGCCCAGGGCATTCCGTTGATCCCGGAAACCCAGCAGTATGTGGCCAAGGTTATCCAGCATTACCGACAACTGACAGCCGCGGCGGCCCCATCCTCCCGCTGGCTGGGAGCAGCCAATTAGCTTCCATGAGCCGACACGCGATCTTCACCGTTCCCAATCTGCTCACCGGCTACCGCTTTGCGGTGGCGCCGGTCCTGCTCTTTTTTCTCTATCCCCAACCCAGCGTCGGGGTCAGTCTGTTCGCCTTTTTTCTTTTCCTCACCGGGGCGCTCACCGATCTTGCCGACGGCTATTACGCCCGCAAGCACAAGATCGAAACAGTTCTGGGCAAATTGATGGACCCGGTGGCAGACAAAGTGCTGGTCTGCGCGGCCTTGGTCATGCTGATCCCCATGGACCAGATCCCGGCCTGGCTGGTGTTCATCATCCTGGCCAGGGAACTGGTGATCACCGGCCTCCGCGGCGTAGCCGCCTCTTCGGGCATTGTGGTCGCGGCCAGCGGCATGGGCAAACTGAAAAGCGTTTTACAGTACACCGCGCTCTGTATTCTCATCTTCCCCCTGGGCGTCGTGCCCATCCCCTTCCTGCACGAACTGGGCAAGGGTATCCTCTATGTTTCCGCAGTGATGACGGTCTGGTCCGGGGTGGATTACTTCTACCGGTTCCAAAGAATTTTCCTGGAAACCGGCCACTGAAACCTCAGGGAAGGGTGCTGTTCTTTAGGGCTTGACAGGGCTCGGCAAGGCCTCTATAGTGTTCGTCCTATGCCGCCGTCACAGGCGGCATCGCCATTCTGCCGGAGTGGTGAAACTGGTAGACGCACGGGACTCAAAATCCCGCGGGGGCGACCCCATGTCGGTTCGATTCCGACCTCCGGCACCAACGCATAATCCGATACCTTCCAGTATCGCCCTGAAAGCCCTGAGAAATCAGGGCTTTTTCTTTTTCTGTTGTCCGCCGACTTCCATCCTGATATGCTAAATTCCAGAAGGTTTGGGGGTATCTTTGGGGGTGTACCCCCAAAACCAGAATAGAGATACCCCCAAAATAATCCTACTCTGGAGGAAGGGCCATGCCTAAGCGAACCGTGCCATTGACGGACATGCAGATTCGCGCCATCAAGCCAGCTGCCAAGGACATCAAGCTCTTTGACGGTAGCGGATTGTTTCTGTTGATCACGCCCACCGGCGGCAAATTGTGGCGTTTCAAATACCGTTTTGGGGGTAGGGAAAAGCTGTTGTCCCTTGGCGCATACCCCCAAATCTCTCTTGCCGATGCAAGACAAAGGCGGGAAGAGGCCCGAGAGCTGATAGCCAAGGGGATTGACCCCGGCGCAGCCAAGAAGGAACAGGAAGCGGCCATGATCCGGGAGCAAGAGACCTTTGAAGTCGTGGCCCGCGAGTGGCACAGCCAGTTTTCACCACAATGGGCACCACGGACAGCGGAGGCGATTCTTGCCATGCTAGCCCGTGACGTTTTTGGGGAGATTGGAGACAAACCCCTTCCTGCGATCAATGCTCCTGTGCTGCTGGCCATGTTCCGCCAGATAGAAGCACGTGGAGCGAATTACACAGCCCATCGGGTGCGCGGACTCTGCGGGCAGGTATTCAGGTATGGGGTGGCAACCGGCAGGTGTGAACGTGACCCCTCCGGCGATTTAAAAGGAGCGCTTACCCCGATCAAAACAACCCACCGGGCAGCCACCACCGATCCCAAAGAGGTTGCCCCCTTGTTGCGGATGCTAGACGGCTACCAAGGCTCCCTGGTGGTCCGTTGCGCCTTGCGTCTGCTTCCCCTACTGTTTGTCCGTCCCGGCGAGCTACGGGCCATGCAATGGGCTGACGTGGACCTGGACAAGGGCGAGTGGTCATACATGGTGAACAAGACAAAGACTCCGCACATTGTCCCTCTGGCAAAACAGGCGGTGGCGATCCTGCGGGAGATTCACCCGCTCAGCAGTAGCAGCCCCTATGTGTTCCCTTCCGCAAGAACCTATTCAAGACCTATATCCGATATGACCATGAATGCGGCCATGCGGCGGATGGGTATTGACACAAAAACGGAGATAACCGGGCATGGTTTCCGGGCAGTGGCCCGAACCATCCTTGATGAAGTATTGGGCTTCCGTCCCGACTTCATAGAACACCAGCTTGCCCATGCCGTGCGCGATCCGCTGGGAAGAGCCTATAACCGCACGGCCCATCTTCCAGAACGCCGGAAGATGATGCAGGCTTGGGGTGATTATCTTGATGCGCTGAAAACCGGGGCAAAGATCATTCCTCTCCGGTCAGCAGAGGGATAATCTCTAGCCGATTGGCATGAGATTTATGCCCGATACTCCTGCCCGCATTTCTTAGCATACAACCATGCGTGAATGTCACAGGCCATCCATCCTACCGCACGATAGCCAAGAGAAACAGATCGGGGGAAAATGCCGTCTTTCATCATCTGATAAATACTGCTCCGGCAAAGCCCTGTCAGTCTTTTCACTGCGGAAAGACGAAGAATAGCCATATCCTCTAAGGTCGGTGTCATTTTTCTACTCCTTTGTATTTAGCTCAATTGGCAGGTTTGAAGGGAATCCCATAGTGCTTCTCTGCTTGTCGACTTCAAGCATTTTTGTCTTGGCCTTGTTGTGCTTGGCCCTTTTTGTGATAATGTCGATGTTCAATTCAAATTCATTTTTGCCGTCTTGCTTGAAATAGTCGCCAAGCCTGACAAGAGAGTTTTTCATGGTGGTTTCCTGGCCGATAGCCGCGCCCTTTTCCTCCTGCTCAATGGCAATGAAGCTGTTCAGGAGGCCATAGACTTGTGCAGCTATTTGTTTTTTCTTGGTCTGGAGTGATTTGCAGCGGATCAATGGCTGCGCATCCTGTACGCCGTAAAAACCGTTCTGGATAGTTTTCCAAAAAGGGAACGTCTTGCGTAACAGGTGATGTTTGCCGGGGTTGTTTTGGAACTTAAGCCAAGCCTTCGAAAAATAGGCCCACAGGTTGTCAAGGTGGGCAAACAGATCGGCCACCGAGTCGATACCGAGTTCTTTTATCGCCGCCCTTCGGAATTGCCCTTCCACTCGGATGATGCGGCATCCTTCCGGCACCGATTCAATGCCCCATACATTGTACATCCAGAACTTTTTTGATTTCTGGCTGATTTCAAGCGGTTTGTCATAAAGGCGACCAACAACACTGCCCTTGCCTAGACTGAAACCGGAGAAAACTTTATGGCGACTATGCGGCGAACAATCGACCGCCCTGGTGACCATGTATTTCTCAAGATTTCTTGACCACTGTCTTTCGGGCATGAGGTAGTCAACGCACAGATCAACCCGGCTAGGTTTTACTCTCTGTATACGAGCGCCGGACGAAGTAAGGAGATCAAGTAGGATAGTGACAGCGATTTCAGGCCCGAGCGCCCACAATGTCTCAGAACGGATCGTAGCGTTAATGCCTGGCCGCGATTTCGGCTCAAGCCAGTCTCCAATGGTGAGGGCATAATCATCGCCTTGCAGTATCCATTCGTGCCCTTTAGTGCCGAAAGGTTTTATTGAGAGCAACAAGGGTTCCCGACCTTCACGGCTGCCAATGGTAATGGCGACATCTTTTTCTTCTTGCTTGGCAATGGCTTTCATCGCAGCAAGATGTTTAAAAAAGGAATCGTCCTTCCAAATGACATCAATTGTTAAAACGAGCGAATCAACGCCGGATGCCAGTATTAACGCGGGACCATTGGGAATACGGTCTACTTTTGAAGGGGGGCTGTTAGTCATTCGCCCCCCATTATTAAGTCGGAAAATAAACGGGACGATGCGGCCATTGCCTGCCCCCTCCCCGCTCGGAGGGGACAGGGCAAGCAAAGGCCGCACAGCCAATAATATGGTGTGAAGTATGGTTTTGTGATGCCGCTGTTGAGTATGTGTTTTCCTGTAACCATCATCATGGTTCAGGGTGTATCACGGAAAGAACAGGTGGACCCGGACAGAGAATTTAAAAGTTATGTCCGGGTAGGGGAGAGATTTGCAAAGAGAGAACGATATCTTTGTATGGCCTTGTAAAAGGCTTCATGAGATGGTGGGAGGTCAGAGTCAATTATCTGTTCACCGTTGCTTCTGTCATGGGCAATTGCATCAAAAAGCGCTCGGATTTGAGGTGCGGTGAGTTTATGGTTGAGTTCCTTGGCCATTTGAGAGATCAACCCGGCCAGGAGGTATATGGTAGTTTTTCGGGAAAGCTCGAATTTAGGTGTATCCCTGTAGGGCACGGCAACGACAGATTCATGCTTGTGTTTGTTCCGGTGCAATAATCGCTGAGTTTGCCGCATAATCCCATGGTCTGCAAGGATCATTTTGTCAAGCCGGACAAGGTTTTCAATCGCCTTGCGGTTACCAAGCCGAGCCTGGCGGAGCAGTTTCAACGGTGTTGTGTTGTAAAGTAGCAAGCAGGGGAGAAGCACCTTGAAGATGAACAGAAATTCTTGATTGAGGCAAAGTTCTTTTGTCTTTTCTTTGACGCCTTGGATATGGATGTGATGATTTTTGAGGTCGGTTTCAAGATCAGCAAGGCTGACTTTATAAGCTTCCTGCCATAGTGCCTGCGCTTTCGTTTGTTGTTCCAAGGTAGGAGCTTTAGGGGCTTGATCTTCAGTAAGGGTCTGCGTTTTGCGAAAAGATTGGATGCCAGAATAAAATCCGACAATGAATGTGCCGAAATTTCCGCCCAATTCTTGGAGGGCAGTAAGCGCACATTTTTCCAAATGGCGATGTTTGCGATAAAGCCGAAGCCATTGTTTGGGATCTGCTTCTGGAAATTTGGGGATCTGCTCTTGCTTGATGGCGTATGAAAGGATTTCGTGAAGATCATCGACAAAACTAGCTGAGTGCTGGGAGAGGATAGCCAGCAAGGGGGGTTTTCCTTGAGCCCATTTGTCTATTTCCAGTTGGGTCATTTTATGTCCTGTTGGGGTGCCTGATCAGTAATTTATTTCATACCGTTCATTTTTCTGTAAAAAAAAGCGGGCTTCGGGTTCGGTGGCAGATTAGTCTAATGTCCTGACAATCGTTAGCAACTTATTTTTCGGTGGTGCGTATGCCAAGAAATCCAAATTGGACAAGAGATGAATTGATTCTAGCCCTGGATCTTTACTTTAAGTATGCCCCTGCTATCCCAGATAGAGATCATCCAGAAGTTGTCGAACTCAGCAAGTTATTAAACAATCTCCCTATTCATGCTGGTGCGGAAGCAAACGAAGATTTTCGCAATCCCAATGGCGTCAGTATGAAGCTGAGCAATTATTTGCGTTTTGATCCAAATTATACAGGCAAGGGTCTTCAGGCTGGCGGGAAATTAGAGGAAGAAATTTGGAATGAATTTTCTGAAAACAAGACCGATCTTTCTCGCGTAGCTCAAGCAATAAAGCTCAATTATTCGCAATTGAAATCGCCACGTTCAGAAAACGAAGAAAATGAACTGATCGACGAAGAAGAGGAGTTTTCTGAAGGCAAAGTACTGACAAGAACTCATCGAATTAGGGAGCGGAACGCCTCAGCGACAAAAAAGAAGAAAAAAAGTGTTTTCGAGAAAACCGGCACGCTTGAATGTGAAGCGTGTGGTTTTGACTTCGCTGAAAAATATGGAAAACTTGGCTACGGTTTCGCCGAGTGTCATCACAACAAGCCTGTTTCAGAATTGAAGCCCGGTGAAAAAACAAAAATAAATGATTTGTCTATTATCTGTGCCAATTGTCACCGAATAATCCATAAAACAAAGCCGTGGTTGTCGGTGGAAGGATTAAAAGCATTCATTGAGGGCTAGCAAGGTGTTTCGGCGTTGTTTCCGCTGAGCTTTGTTAGTGCTGTTTATGGGCTCTTCTGAAGTTCAATACAGATATGCTTTGTCTGAAAATGGGACAGTCATTGATGTTAATTCATTAATCGAGACTGGCCGAAAAGATTGCACGTGTATTGGTTGTGGAAACACGGTCATTCCTGTGCTTGGTGAAAAGCGTGCAAAGCATTTTCGACATAAAGTTAATCGAAAGTGTTCATTGGAAACGTACCTGCACCGGATTGGTAAATTATTGTTTGAAAAAACTTACAGGAAATGTCTCGAGTGTAACATCCCGTATATTATAGAATATCCCATCCCTGTTTTGTGTGATTATTGTAAGCATGGTTGTTGCGAGATAACGGAGGAGTATGCTGAGTATGACCTTACAAACGCATTTAAGGAAATTTATGTTGAGAAAAAGGATGGGGAATTAGTCCCGGACTTGCTGTTAAAAACAAAAGATAATAACAGGATTTATGTTGAAATTGCTGTAACGCATAATTGTACTGATAAAAAAATAGAATCAAAAGTAAAGATCATAGAGTTTGAGATTAAATCCGAAGAAGATTTAGAAATATTTAATTCTAATAAAATATCTATGTTAGATGTTTATTTGTATAATTTTGAGCCGACACCTTTCAAGAAAGATATCCGGGAAGAATGTAAAAAGTTTATTTGTTGTTTTGTGGTATTCCCGAGTGGCAAATGTCATATCGGCAACTATAAGGCGTACGAATTTGAAAAAATGTGTAAAAAGAAAGATTTTTATGTAAATGAAGTAGTATATGCAGACAAGGGTACATTTGCCGAAGAGGTGGAGAAAGCATTCCATAAAGGTGTAAAGGTTAAAAATTGCTTCCTGTGTCGATATCATGCGGTAGCCGATTGGTTTCAGGGGCAGAATTATATTGGTCCAATATTTTGTAAAACTTTTAAGAGCAGGACAGACTCAAGTGCTGCGGCTGGCTGCGTGAGATACCGGCCAGATCCAAATGTTTTCGGAAATTAAGAGAAAAAAATGCGGTCGACTGCAAAAAAATCTGGGTTGAGTTAGTTGGTCGGCAGCAGAAAAAATATCGAATCTGACGATTGCTGAAGGAGTTATTGATGTCTCTAGCAAGCACTTCATTGCCTAAACCAAAAAATTGGCAAGATTTTGAAAGTTGTATCCGTGAGCTATTTGCGTGTGTACTAGACGACCCCAATACACAACAGAATGGTCGAACAGGTCAAAAACAGAACGGTGTTGATGTCTTTGGGCACAGAAATAGAAAGATTGACCAACTTGTAGGTGTTCAATGTAAGAAAAAATTTGAAAACAAGGTCACCGAGAAAGACCTGCGTTCTGAAGTAGACAAAGCAAAAACCTTCAAGCCAGAACTATCTGAATTTATTTTGGTTACGACCGCTCCACGTGACCAAGAAATTCAAAAATATGCTCGAATTTTAACCCAAAAATTGGCAAAAACAACTCATCCCTTTTTGGTGTCAGTGTGGGGGTGGGAGGATGTGGAGGAACACGTTTCTAAGCACGATAAAGCGTGGAAAGCCTTTGACCCGACCTGGAGTCCATTTGCAGAAACAAGTCAGGAAAAAATAATCTTAGAAATCGAAAAAGTAGCGCAGTCGATTGAAATGATATCGAAGGGGACTATAGCCCCATCGTCAATACCTTCAGATGATACGTTGAATGAAAGTGATGAGAATACGCCCCTTCATGGACAAATAACAGCATTTCAGCACTTGATAGATGAGGGTCATGTTCAAGCCGCGCTTAGCCAACTTGAAGAGCTTAAGAATAGCGCCTGGGTGAAAGCGACTGGTTCAGAGCGGTACAGGATTTTGGTTGGTATCGCCTCTGCAAAACTGAAACTAGGTGCGCATGAGGAAGCGGGAAGCCTACTCCTTGATGCATACAACGAATGTCCGGGACACAAGAACGCGCCAAGAAATAAAGCAACGGGCTTACTCTTGAAAAGGAATTACAAGGAGGCCGCTGATCTTGCACGCAAAATTTTAGCGGAGGATCAAAGCAATGCTGGGGTTGCTGGGACTTTGATTCAAGCTTTGATAGATGATGATGCCTGTGATAATCCGCTCAGTGAAGTCCCGGTGACATTGCATAAGACGGAAGATGTGTTGATAGCATATGTGCATTTTCTAAGATGCAGGGACAATATTGCCTGGGTGAGCGAGGCAAAGGCTGCATCAAAGAAGCATCCCGAATGTCGGATGTTGAAACTGTTTGCGGCGGAAGCAATGCTTGATGAGCTTATTTGTACTGATTGTGATGTTATCGCTGGCGGCATCTTGAAAAACATTGATCTTCAAGGAATTGATGACGTTGCTGAAATCCTAGTTACACAAGCGAGTTTGGCGATCCGGAATGGGTTAGCTTTATCTCCGTCCACCGCTCACAATGCGGCCTTGGCGCTTCGATTCACCAATGACCACTCGAAAGCGAAGGAAATCCTTGAGGCTTCGATAAAACAGAATCCTTTAGATGAAAATCTCAGGGTTCAGCGGGCGATTATTGCTCTATCGGAAAATGACCCAGCAGCAGTTTTAGCATTGTTTCCGGATACGCCAAAGGATCTAGAGGCGATAGGTATTTTTGTTGAAGCATTGGATGAAAAGGGGAGGCAAAGCGAAGCACTGGAACTGATTGACGGCATAGACGAAAGTGTTTTTCCGGAGCACGTTCAGGCGGTTTTTCTTAGTGTTCGTCTTCGGGCATATTTAAAGCAAGGAGAAAAGCAAGTTGCAATTGATGCTATAACGCAACGGGTTGAAGCGAAACCAGCAAGCCTTTCTCTTAGAGCCATGCAGGTAAACACCTATTATGCCGCTGGAGATAATGAAGGTGCAAGTAATGCTTTTGAAGACGCCTTGGCGTTAGTTACGGACCAAACGAGTTTGTTATCACGAATGTTATTGAGTTTCGAAGCTAGAAAGCTAGGCCGTGATGATGCAATATGTAGTCTGTTGAAAAATCGTGTTGCTACGAACCGTGAAAGTGAAGGCCTTCGCATTTTGATTGCAGCTTCAATAAACTCAGGCTCCTGGGTTACAGCACGGGAAATATTGGATGAAGTGCCGCCCTCTCTTCGGGAGAGTGATTGGTTCCTGAGGGCTAATGCAATCCTTGCGATTAATGCCGGCAACGCAATGGCAGATAAGAAAATTACGTTATATCTCGGAAAGTTTCCAAACGATATTAAAATGATACTTCACCGGCTCGGAATCTGGCAGAGAGCTGGTCGAGATAGCGACATACGACGATCATTGAAACATCTTGAGTTGGTGAAGTTGGTTGGGCCACCCGAGCAACGAATTCAACTTGCGGCCATAATTATCCATTACGGAGAAGCATTGCAAGGCCTAGAATATGGATATTCAGTGCTCATGGATAATTGGGATGTCCCCCAAGCACATCTTGCTTATCAAGCCCTTGTGTTTCTTGATGAGGATTTTGGGGCGGTGATGCCTTCTGCAACTGTAGTTGCAGAGAACACTGTAGTTTGTCTTCTGGTCGAGGGTGGTGAGCGACGACGATATCGTATTGAAAAGAATAAGCATGCCTACTTTGAGAATGAGCGTTTAAGTCCAGCTAGTGACTTAGCTGTGCTCCTTATTGGCAAGGAGCCAGGTGTCAAGTTTAACTTGCAAGAGCGTATCGGATCCAAACCTGTTGAGATTGACTGGGTCAAATCCAAGTATCTGGACGCATTCCATCGTTCACTCGATGAGTTTAATGAGCGATTTCCTCGAGCGAGGGGTTTGCAAAAATTCACATTCGATCCTGCTGCTGCGGACCCCTTTGAGGATATGCGTGCTGTTACCAAAGCGTGTGCCGAGGTTGACGAAGGTATTTTGGGGAAGTATCAATCGCAAGGACTTCCACTTGTATTTGTGGCTGCGCTTGTTGGTAAAGACCCTTTAGAGGTTTGGGGTGGGCTCCCGTCCGTTGGCATGCAGTGTCAAGTATGTCGGGGTACATACCCTGAACGTAGAGCGGCCATCCAGACGATAAGGCGTCATTCTCAAGTAGGGTGTGTGCTTGACGCAATTACATTGTCGGTCGTTCGACGCTTGGGTATGGAAAAAGCTGTAATAGCGGTATGTGGAAAAATTCACACCACGCAATCAGTTGTTGATCTTTTCGCTCGAAGAGCCATGGAGTCAAAGCAAAATATTGGGAAGGTGAAAGGGTTTATGGCATGGAGAGAAGGCCAAATGGTTTTTGAAGAGTATTCCGATGAAACCTTGCAAAGGGTGGCTGCTGAGTGCGACAAAGAAATCGTATGGATTAAAAAAGTGGCCTCGATAGCGCCCGCTATGCCCAAAAAAGATTTCACGCCCGAGATGTTGAGAATAATTAATACCGTTGGGAAAGTAGCTTGCGACCCTGCTGTGGCCGCTGAGGGTAACGATCTATTGCTTTTATCTGAAGACTATGGGTTTAGGGTTTGGGCTGGGGCTACTTTTGAAGCGGCAACCACATGGCTACAGCCTGTGTTGATAATCGCGAAAGAAGATGGTCATATTACTTCGGACGAATATTGCGAGGCAGTCAATACACTCGCTTTGGCCGGACATAACTATATATCTCTCGACCCAAATTGCTTGATACATCAAGCAAGAAAAGATAATTTTGAAATTACCCATGAGTTGACCAGTATGCTTGAAATGGTAGGTGGGCCATCAGCTGACATGAGTGCAAATTCTGGGGTAATGAGTTCTTTCATTGATGCAGTTATTGATGAATGCTCTGATGATTTAAAAATAAAACGAATTGCAAGTGAAGTGTTCTGCTTTTTCACAAAAGGGAGTCGAGAAAAATTGGTGACCCTTGTTATGTTAATAATAAGGAGAGTAGAAAGAAGAAAATTTTTTATGCAAGAACATGCGTTGGGCTGGCTTGTCGGGCATTCAATTGGGATGCCATATCACAAGAACATCTTGCAAGCGCATGATAAAATTATGAGCCGATATTTTGTTTGAACAATGCGGAGATTAATATGGACTCGCTCACGATTGTCCCCGGCCCAAACCTTTGGGGGTATTCTTGGGGGTACGCCAAACATTTCCAATTAATAAATATCAGAAACAACAACATGTTATTCCATGAGTTCGAATAAGACCTCCGCACCAAGTAAATCAAGGGTTTCCAGGTTTTTCCTGGAAACCCTTTTTTTGTGCCAAGATGTGTTGTTTGACAAAATGTGGTATAAAAAAAGAAAGGAAATTACGAGGCGCAAAAAGTTGCCTCGGCTTTATCCCCCTCTGGTCTTAAAGCCTCACGAGGAATGACCACGCATGCTTGACACTGCCTTTCCCGCGCTCATCCAGAACGCCGCCCTGCTCCTGGCCATGGCCTTTGTCTACGACCTGACCACCAGTCGCTTCCGGCTGAAGAAACCGACCCTGCCGGTGCAACTGTCCATCGGGATAATCCTCGGAATCCTTTGCATCATCATCATGCTCTCTTCCTGGCGCTATGTGACAGGGATCGTGTTCGATACCCGCTCGGTGCTCCTTGGCGTGGCAGGTCTGTTCTTCGGGGTGGTGCCCACTGCCGTTGCCATGGCTATGGCGGCAGCCTTCCGCCTTTCCCTGGGCGGGGCCGCTACCGTGACCGGGATTTCGGTGATCATGGCCTCCGGCACCCTGGGTCTTGCCTGGCGGCATTACCGTCGCCCGGCAACGGAGGATTTTTCCTGGCGCGAACTCTACCTCTTCGGCGTCCTCGTCCATGCGGTCATGCTGGCGCTGATGTTTTTCCTGCCCTGGGCCATCGCCCTGCAGGTGCTTGCCATAATCAGCCTGCCGGTTTTGCTGATCTACCCGCTGGCCACGGCCATGCTGGGTTCGCTGATGGTCCTGCGCCAACGGCGGGAGCGGATCGCCATGGAATTACAGGCCAGCGAAGAACGGATGCGCCTGTTTTTTGAGCGACAGATCGTGGGCATGGCCATCACCTCGCCCCAAAAAGGCTGGCTGCAGGTGAACAACGAACTGTGCCGGATGCTGGGGTATTCCTATGAAGAGTTGTCACAATTGCGATGGGCGGAACTCACCCACCCCGAGGATCTACAGGCCGACCTGAGCAATTTCGAGCGGCTGCTCTCCGGCGCAATTGATGAATATTCCATGGAAAAACGCTTTCTCCGCAAGGACGGCGCTGTCATCTGGGCGGACCTCTCCGTTGGCTGCGTGCGGTTCGCGGATGGCTCGCTGGATTACGTCCTGGCTCTGCTGGTGGATATCACCGACCGGAAAAACACTGCCGAAGTCCTCAAAACAAACGAAGAGCGGCTCCGGTTGGCACTTATGGCGGCCAACCAGGGGTTATATGACCTTAATATCCAGACAGGCGAGGCCCAGATCAATCCGGGATACGCCACCATGCTCGGATATGATCCGGCCCAATTCCAAGAGACCAATGCCAAATGGATCGAACGGTTGCACCCCGATGATCGCGAATCCGTGGCCGCTGCCTATCGGGATTACGTCGCCGGCAAGGCTCCCGAATACCGGGTAGAGTTTCGGCAACGAACCAAGACTGGCGACTGGAAATGGATCCTCTCCCTCGGCAAGGTGGTGGAATACGATGCCGCAGGCCGCCCCTTGCGGATGCTGGGCACCCACACCGACATTACAGAACGCAAACAAGCCGAAACCGCGCTCAGGGAAAGCGAGGAGCGCTACCGGACCCTGGTCAGCAATCTGCCCGGCCTGGCCTATCGTTGCCTGAACGACGAACACTGGACCATGCTCTTTTTCAGTGATGAAATAGAGCGCATGACCGGCTACCCGGCTGCCGATTTTATTAACAACGCGGTCCGCTCCTACGCGAGCATCATCCACCCCGACGATTGCGCCATGGTTGACCGCGCCGTGCAGGCTGGGGTGGTTGCCCATCAGCCCTTTGAAATGAAGTATCGCCTGATCCGGTCCGATGGCGTCACCATCTGGGTGCACGAAAAAGGGCAGGGTATTTACGATCCCAAGGGCGATCTTGTTTGGCTTGACGGTGTCATCATCGACATCAGCAGACATATCCGGGCGGAGGAGGAACAGAGAACCTTGCAGGCCCAGCTGCTCCAATCCCAGAAGATGGAGTTGGTGGGCAGGCTGGCCGGCGGAGTGGCCCATGACTTCAACAACATGCTCCAGACGATTCTCGGGTACAGCGAGCTCTCCCTCGCCAAGGTTGAGGCAACAAATCCCGTGCATGAAGAACTTTTAGAGATTCGCAAGGCGGCCATACGCTCCGCCGATCTCACCCGCCAGCTCCTTGCCTTTGCCCGCAAGCAGACAGCGAACCCCAAGATCCTCGACTTAAACGATACCGTCTCGGGCATGCTGAAAATGCTCCAGCGGCTCATCGGCGAGGATATCGACCTTGCCTGGCTGCCGGGCCACAACCTGTGGCCCGTGAAAATCGACCCTTCCCAGCTCGATCAGATCCTGGCCAACCTGGCGGTCAACGCCCGCGACGCCATTGCCGACACCGGCAAGATCACCATCGAAACGGAAAATGTCTCGCTGGATTCGTCCTATTGCGCCGACCATCCGGAGGCCCTCCCCGGCGAATATGTCCTGCTGGCGGTGAGCGACAATGGCTGCGGCATGGACACGGAAACCCTGGCCCAAATCTTCGAGCCTTTTTTCACCACCAAGGAACAGGGCAAGGGAACCGGCCTGGGGCTGGCAACCGTGGATGGCATCGTCCGGCAGAACAACGGTTTTGTCAACGTGTACAGCGAGCCTGGTCAGGGCACCACCTTCAGCATCTATCTGCCCAGCTTCACCAGTGAAACAGTGCCGACGGAGACCAGCCGGGCGGAAAAAAAACCCGCAGGCGGCACGGAAACGGTGCTGCTGGTGGAAGACGATGGTGCAATCCTGAATCTCGGCAAGACGATACTCCAACGCCTGGGCTACACGGTGCTTGCCGCCAACACGCCGATGATGGCGATTCAGCTGGCCCAAGAGCAGGTCGGGGAAATCCATCTGCTCATCACCGATGTGGTGATGCCCGAGATGAACGGTCGGGAGTTGGTGCAACGGCTCTCTGCCCTCCGACCGGCGATGCAATGCCTCTACATGTCGGGTTATACGGCAAACGTCATCGCTCACCACGGCGTGCTGGATCCGGGCATCCATTTCATCCAGAAGCCTTTTTCCATGGGCGATCTGGCCCGTGCTATTCGTGAAACCCTGCGGGAGAACAAAAAGAATCCGGAAAAAATGTAGACGTTTGCAAGGACCTCATGCGGATACTGCTAGGCTTCCATCATCTCCCAAAGCGTCCGGCCCAAAGCGAACAACGGCGCGACAAACAGGGTGACAATGAGCAGTGCCTGTTTCTGCAGCCACGAATTCGTAAGCAGACCGATCATCCCGCCGGAGTCTTCAGTCAGCCAAAAAGCCAGGAGGGGAAAGAGCAAGGCTCCTGCACCCAGAAGAACAACCTCGGTAATGAGCAATCTCCGGGCAAACAGCTTTGCCCCGTCACACAACCTTCTTACCCAGTCCATCCTCGCAGAGAGCGTTTTCAAGGCGTCGCAACCCTCCCGAACCTGGACCAGCATCTCTTGCACAGCATGGTAGAGGTGGCCATGCATGTTCTGCTTGGCAAGACCTTCTATTGCAGTCATATTTTCCCGAACCGCCTGGAGAATTTTCTGAAAATTTTCAAAAAAAGATTGGTAGGGATAATCCTGCCAGTATCGCCGGAAAGCCTCCCAGGTCGCCAGCATCCGGGCGATATCGGCCTTCATGGCATCAAGGGCGTTTTCCTGCAATCGGTAGCAGGCGTGCGACAACGCCTGGGCCTTGTACGCCACCTCAAGAAAGTCATAATAACTGCCCTGGGCAAACTGCTTCTCAAGGCCGGCAAGGTCGGTCAACAACGCCGCCGGACGTTCATCCTCGGTAAACCAGGTCTGTAAATCCTGGCAGACCGTCTGGGCCGTCACCAGGTTTTCTTCCGCCTCCTGTCGCTGGACCTGTAACCGGACAGCGAGGAGATCCTCAACCTGCCCGGCAACGGCAAGCAGTTGCGGGTCCATGAGCGCGGTCAGGAACAGCTCTTTGTGGTCGGCAACCAGGTTTCGGAGCTGCCGGATGCCTTTCTCTCCCATATCCCCCTGGACCATGAGCTGGACCTGCCGGTACAAGGCCTCGGCAAGATCCCGACGCAGACTGAAAACATTGTCCAGAGCGTGTCCCGCCTTCCAGTGATCATCGTGGAGGGCATAATACCTGGACTGCAACAGGGCGATATAGATCTTTTCCTTGTCGGAATTCGCTATCCCTGCGGCGTGTTCCAGAAAATGCTCCAGATCGTTGTCCCGCCCGAGTTCCAGGGCGACAAAGGCCCGACCGATTGTGGCATAAAACTGCTTTCCCTTTGGCCGCCTGCTTTCCTCGACAAAGAAGTCCTCGGCCTGGGCATACTGGCCCACCCGCAGACAATCAAGGCCCAGATGCAGGCTGTGGCTGTCCACCGAGACCGTTTCCGGCTTGATCAATTCCTCCCATTTGGCATTGCTGTTAAAGGCGATGTTCCACAAAAACCTGGGCTGGCAGACCAGATTCAGGTCAAAATAGGCAAGATACACTTGAAGAAGAGGACTCTGACGAATCTGGGACACGGCAAGGCCGGCCGCCATCATGTTGGCCAATTTTTCTTGAGTGGCCATGGCCTTGCCAAACAGTTCGCTCAATGTTTGCAGAGGCAGATGCCCGGCCAGGGAAATCCCCTGGGTGGCCATGGTCAACATTTTTGCAGGGCAGTCCGCCGGTTTGTGGATGGTCATGCCGCAATAAAAACAGGGGGAAAGCTGTCCGGCAAGGGGAAGGGCGCGGTGGGGGAAAATCTCGGCGCGCGGAATTTCCGGAACGGAGAAGGAAAGAAGATACAAGCCGTTGCCAGCCTCGGCAAAGGTGTGGGGCAATGCATTGTTACCAGCCTGGCTTTCCGTCCACTGCTGCTTCAAGGGCCGGGTTACATAGGGCTGCTCGTGCTGGAGCATATCCCAGAAGCTTGCCGCGACGTCATGCGCTGGGCCGGGAGGGTCTCCCTCTTTTTCAAGATGCAGAAGAATGTGCAGGGGCAGGGGGCCGACATTCTTCTTCCACTCATACGCTTTTTTCAATCGGGCCAGACTTTCCTGTAACGTAACACAGGCGATGTCCGGTTGCGCAAAATGGAAAAGCAGCAGATCCTCCGTGCTGGCCGGATCTTCTTTCCCCTTTACGGCAAGAGCCTGCCGCAGGTCCAAAAGAAAATCCGCCCAGTTCTCCCCCAGGATAGCCTGTCCCTGGGAGTTAAGAGCCTGTAGCGCAAGAAGAAAAGTGAATTCTGCTGCCATGGAGAAATAGCCTGTCCTTGTCGAAAAACGTCCGCCCTTGGCCTACAGACACTTGTCCAGGATGGCGCGGGCTTCCTTGTGTCCGGGATCAATCCGGAGCACCTTCGAAACCCACTGGTCGGCCCGCACTGGAAATTTCATGGCATAATAGGCTTTGCCCAAGGCGAGAAAAAGCTCGATGTCCTCGGAGGTTTTCTCCGCCGCCTTTTCCAGCATCTTGACCGCTTCGTTGGGATCGCCCGCAGTATACAGGGCCATGCCGATTTTTTTGTGCAGATAGATGCGTTCCGGGTCTGCCTTCAGCACCTCGCGGTAGGATTTGACTGCCAGATCCCCCAGACCGCAGCTATTGCAGGTGTCGGCAATATCTTCCTTGAAGTCGATATCGTTGCTCTTTGTTTTCAACACCAGACGCAGGACTTTTTCCGCCTCGGGCAGCATTTTTTTCTTAATAAGCAACTTGGCAAAATTCATGGCCCGGTCCGCATGCCTGGGGCTGATCTCCATGGCTCGGTCGAAGTTTTCCAGGGCCATATCCATCTTGCCCTGACGGAAATAAATCTGGCCCAGAGCATGGTAGGAACTGACATCAAGCCGGTTGATCTCCACGGCTTTTTCATAGCAGAGCTGGGCTTTTTTCAGGTCGCCTTTTTTCCCGAAGAGTCTCCCCAACTCCCGGTAGGGCTTTGAAGACCGGTCATTGAGCTTGGCCGCCTCCGTGGCTGCGCCAATGGCACCGTCAAGATCGCCCTTTTCATCAAGGGTGCGCGCCTGCAGCAAAAGCTGGTTGAAAGGCGTTGGGTTACTGAGCTGGCCCAAAAGCTCGTTGACCTTCTGCTCCAGGGTCGCGGTGACAAAAGGCTTGGTCATGTATGCGTCAACATCCTGCTCGGCCGCTTCGGCGACAATATCCATGTTGGCTTCCGCAGTGACCATGAGAAAGGGGATATCGCGCAACTTTTTGGCAGTGCGGATCAACCCCAGCAACTCGGTGCCGGACATATAGGGCATGTTGTAATCGCAGATAATAAAATCGATACCGATATTCTCATCCTGGAGAAGCTTCCAGGCATCCCGGCCATTGGCCGCCTCGTAAAACTCCTTGCCGAACTGGACCAGCTTCAGCATGGCCTTGATGGATCGACGCATGTTGTCGATGTCGTCCACGATAAGAAAAACCATGTCTTTTGGGGCTTTGAGCTTCATTCTACTTTCTTCCCTTTGCTGAAAGCTGTCAGCTCTGCATTACAGAGGCAAGCTGAAATAAAAACGGGAACCTTGCCCAGGTTCGCTCTCGACGCCGATCCTGCCCCGGTGAATCTCCACGGCCAGCCGACAGAAATAGAGGCCAAGGCCGGTGCCGACCAAAGCATCCTGCTTGTCGGAAATTCGGGCGTACTTCTCAAAAATGATGCGGTGCTTCGACGCGGGGATTCCAGGGCCTTGGTCTTGCACATAAAATTCCAGCCGCTTTTTGCCGGGTACCGGCCGACAACCAAAACGAATCGTGGTGTTGGCCGCGCAATAACCCAGGGCATTGGTGAGCAGGTTCTGCAGCACCCGCAGAATGAGGCTCCGGTCCAGGGCAATCTGCGGCAGCTCCGCCTCCACCTCCAGAACCAACTCCACATTCTTGATCCTGGCCATGCCCTTGATGCTGCTCAAGCATTCGGCCAGCATGGGGCCGGGCGCGACAACCTCTTTGATGGGGGTGAGCTTGCCGTCTTCGATCTTGCCGATGGTCACCAGATTTGAAACCATGCGCACCGCCCGGTCGCACCCCATCTGGGCCGACTCCAGAAATTCCCGATTTTCCTCGGCAACGGAGTAGGACAGGATATCGAGATTGGCCACCACCTCGGAAAGCGGTCCCTTGAGGTCGTGGATCAGCATGCGGGAAAGTTCGGCGCGCAAGGTCTCCTGATGCCGCAGCTCCTGATTGCGCTCCCGGAGGATACGCTGCTGCCGACGGAGATTCTGCTGCAGATTTTCCTGGACAAGCAGGGAGAGGATGACGCTGCTGAAATCGAAAAGACGGGTGATGTCTTCCTTGAGAAGATCCCGATCCCCGATCTTGTCGGTCACATTGATGACGCCAAGCACCTTGCCCTTATGGAGGATCGGCATGGAGAGCAGCGAATTGCGCCTGTAGCTGCTGCGGCCTTGTCCGCCAAAGCGTTTATCCGTGGAAATATCCTTGATAAAGAGGGGTTCCTGGTGCCTGGACACCCAGGAGGCCACGGAACGCTCATCGTCAATGGCCTGCTCGTGGCCGATGAGCTCGGCCCGGCTTGCCGCCCGAACCACCAGATATTTTTTCCGTTCAAGCACCATGAGGGAGCCTTGCTCCACCCCAAGATACTCGAGGATAACCTCGAGTATCCGGCTCAGACGCGCAGAATAGTCAAGGTTCCGGGTGTTGATCACCTCGGCAATCTGGGAAAAACTGTCCAGGAGCCGGTTGGCCAGCTCCAGATCCCGCATCTCTTTCTGTCCACCCTTCACGGCAGCCCCTTTCTCCTTAGAGATTTGTCGGACAACAAGTTGGTTTCCGGCAGAAAATCAGCTCACCTTGCATGGTATCATAAAAAAACCGGCTGGGCAAAGCGGCAACTGGGGCTATTCCCATTCGATGGTTCCCGGCGGCTTGCCGGTGATGTCGTAGACCACCCGGGAAATGCCGCGCACCTCGTTGACAATCCGCCGTGAGACATGATCGAGGAAATCATAGGGAAGATGCGCCCACCGGGCGGTCATGAAATCCACGGTCTCCACGGCCCGCAGGGCAACCACATGGGCGTACTGGCGGTTGTCGCCGACCACACCCACCGACTTCACCGGAAGAAACACGGTGAAGGCCTGGGAGACCTTGTCGTAGAGCTCGTTCTTGCGCAACTCTTCGATAAAAATCTCATCGGCCAAGCGCAGGGTGTCGGCATAATCCTTGCGCACCTCGCCCAGGATGCGCACCCCGAGGCCGGGTCCGGGGAAGGGATGCCGGTAGACCATCTCATAGGGCAACCCAAGTTCGACCCCGATGACGCGGACCTCGTCCTTGAACAGCTCGCGCAGGGGCTCCACCAGGCCAAGCTTCATGTGCTCGGGCAACCCGCCCACGTTATGGTGGCTCTTGATCACCTTGGCCTTGCCGCTTTTGGCCCCGGCCGACTCAATGACATCGGGATAAATGGTGCCCTGGGCCAGCCATTTGGCGTTGGCGAGTTTTTCCGCCTCCTCCTCGAAGACCTCGATAAAGGTGTTGCCGATGATCTTGCGCTTTTGCTCCGGGTCTTCCACGCCCTTGAGCCCATCGAGAAACCGTTGCTCCGCGTCCACCCGCAGCACCTTGACCCCCATGTGCCTGGCAAAGGTGGTCATGACCTGATCGCCCTCATGCAGCCGCAGCAGCCCGTTATCCACGAAGACACAGGTGAGCTGGGTGGTGATGGCCCGGTGCAGCATAGCCGCGACCACCGAGGAATCAACCCCTCCGGAAAGCCCCAGCAAAACCTCATCTGTGCCCACCTGGCTGCGAATCTGCTTGATGGCATTGTCAATGATATTGCTCGACGTCCACAGACGTCCGCAGCCGCAAATCTCGTGGGCAAAGCGCTCGATAATCCGCTGGCCCTGGCGGGTATGGGTCACCTCCGGATGAAACTGGAGGCCATAGAAACGGCGGGACTCGTCGGCCATGCCGGCCATGGGCGCGCTGTCGGTCTCGCAGATGACCACGAAACCCTGGGGCAGCTTGTTGACCCGGTCGCCATGGCTCATCCAGACGTCGAGCAACCCGTAGCCCTCGGGACTGGCGTGGTCCTCAATGTCGGCGAGCAGCTTGGAGTGGTTGCGGGCTCGCACTTGGGCATAGCCATACTCGCGGTGGGCGGAAGGTTCCACCTCGCCGCCCAACTGAGCCGCCATAGTCTGCTGGCCGTAACAGATGCCGAGCACCGGCACGCCCAGAGTAAACACCGCTTCGGCGGCGCGGGGGGTCTCGGCCTCGTGCACCGATTGTGGCCCGCCCGAGAGGATGATCCCCTTGGGGCCAAAAGCCTTGATTTCCTCTGAGGTCATGTCCCAGGGATGGAGTTCGCAATACACCCCAGCCTCCCGCACCCGGCGGGCAATGAGCTGGGTGTACTGGGAGCCGAAATCAAGAATCAGAATCTTTTCGCTGTGGATATCCATTGTTTTACCTTTGCTGAAGGAGTCAGAAAAATTCTAACCCCATACTTCTCTCTGTAACTGTCCAGCAGGCCACATCTGCTTCGCCGCTTCGCTGCTGGACAGTTACACTTCTATTGTTAGCCCAACCGGTAATTCGGGGCCTCTTTGGTGATGATCACGTCGTGGACATGGCTTTCCTTGAGGCCTGCGGCGGTGATCTTGACAAACTTCGCCTTCTGGCGCAACTCCTCGATGGTGGCCGCGCCGAGATAGCCCATGCCGGAACGCAGACCGCCCATGAGCTGGTAGATCATATCGGAGAGCGGCCCCCGGTAGGGCACCTTGCCTTCGATGCCCTCGGGCACGTATTTGGCCTGGCTTTCCACCCCTTCCTGGAAGTAGCGGTCGCTGGAGCCATCCTTCATGGCACCGAGCGAGCCCATGCCCCGGTAGCCCTTGTAGGTTCTGCCCTGGTACAAAAAGGTCTCGCCGGGCGATTCATCGGTGCCGGCAAAGAGGCTGCCGATCATCACCACCCTGGCCCCGATGCCGATGGCCTTGGCGATCTCGCCGGAGTACTTGATCCCGCCGTCGGCAATCACCGGCACGCCGAATTTATCCGCAGCCTTGGAGCAGTTATGGATCGCGGTCATCTGCGGCACGCCGACCCCGGCCACGATGCGGGTGGTGCAGATGGAGCCCGGCCCCACCCCGACCTTGACGCAGTCGGCTCCGGCCCGGATCAGGGCCTCGGCCCCTTCCGCCGTGGCCACGTTTCCGGCGATGATCTGGAGCTCCGGAAAGGCGTCCTTGATCCGGGTCAGGGCAGTTAGGATGTTCCGGGAATGCCCGTGGGCGGAGTCGAGCACCACCACATCCACCCCGACGCTGATCAATTTTTCCACATGGTCCAGGGAGGAATTCACGCCAATGGCCGCGCCCACCCGAAGGCGGCCCAGGTCATCCTTGGCAGCATGGGGATACTTCCGCACCTTTTCAATATCCTTGATGGTGATCAGTCCCTGAAGATTGCCCTCGTCATCCACCACCAGGAGTTTTTCGATGCGGTGCTCGTGGAGCAGCGCCTTGGATTGCTCCAGGGTGATGCCGGCCTTGGCGGTCACCAGGTTCTTGCTGGTCATGACATCCCGGACCAGCAAATCCTCGTCGGAAACAAAACGCAGGTCGCGGTTGGTGACAATGCCGACCAGCTTGGTGCCGCGGAGAACCGGCACCCCGGAAATCCGGTAATTGCGCATGATCTCGTTGACCTCGCGCACGGTCTGGGCATCATTCACCGTGATGGGGTCGATGACCATGCCGGACTCGGACTTCTTTACCTTGCGCACCTCGCGAACCTGCTCTTCCACGCCCATGTTCTTATGGATAATCCCGATCCCGCCCTCCCTGGCCATGGCAATGGCGGCCCGATGCTCGGTAACCGTGTCCATGGCCGCGCTGACCAGGGGAATATTCAGGGTAATCGACTTGGTCAGCATCGTCGCCAGGCTCACCTCGTTGGGCAGCACTTCGGAAGCGGCAGGCACCAGGAGCAGATCGTCAAAGGTATAGGCATGTTCGATTGTTTCGAGTGACATCAGCGGACTCCCTCAAAAAAAGTGTGGCAGGTGATGCGCCTCGCTTGCCAAGGCGATCTGAGATACTAGAACGCCACCCAGAAAACGGGTGGCAAATAACCGTAGAGTCTTCACTATAAAAAACTTTCAATCCGAAGGTCAATGACGAGTTTGCAGAAGCGCGCATCTCCCGCGCCTTTAGCCGCCTGTTGCCCCGCTCAGGAGAATGCCCTCCAGCAACCCGGCATCGCTCACCACCACTGGGCTTGCCAGAGCCTGCTGCAACTCCTGCAGGAGCACTGCCCCGGCCACGATAATCTCCCCCCGGCCGTCGGCCAGGCCGGAGAGTCCATTGCGATCCCCTGGCAAAAGAGCGGCCAGCCATGCAATCAGACGATGCAGCGTTGCCTGGCTCAAGGGGTGATTCTGGACCTGCTGGGCATCATAGCGGTCCAGCCTCAAATCGAGAGCAGCCAGAGTGGTGGCGGTTCCGCCGGATACCACCAGCAGGGAGCCTTGCCCGAGCATCTCCGCCTCGCCGATACGTCGCAGAGCCGGGGCCAAGGTCGCTCTGATCTTCGCACGCATGGACGCCAAATCCGCACCGAATTCCTCGGTCAAGCCCACCGCGCCCAAGGCCAGGCTTATCGCCCTGGACGCGCTCACGGCTGTGGCCTGGAGGATGAGCTCGGTGCTGCCCCCGCCCATATCCACAAGCAACAGGGGATAATGCCGCTGTTTTTTCGGCAGGGCACTCAGTACCCCCAGCAGGGCAAGATAGGCCTCCTCCTCGCCGGAAAGCACCTCGATTCTCATGCCGGCCAGCGCCTCACTCCTCTGGAGAAATTCGTCCCGATTGGCAGCCATGCGCACGGCATGTGTGGCGCAGGCCCGCACACTGTGTAACGGGTAGGTCGCCATTATCCCGGCAAACCGGGCCAGGGCCGCTTCGGCTCGAAGCATGGCCGCAGGAGCAAGTCGGCCGCTTTTCCCAAGCCCCTCGCCCAAGCGGACCGTGACCAGATCGTGGGCCAGGGGGCGCAGGCGGCCATGCTCAATCTCTGCCACCAACAGGCGGAAGCTGTTGCTTCCGATATCCACACCGCAGGCTATGCGCATGATCCTTCCCCTGCTGTCACCGCTTCACTGTTGCCTTTTGTCAGACCGTGCCGTACAATATACCCAATACTCATAGGGGGTTAGCGCCACCCCCTATCCCACACAAAGGATCGCCGCGTGATACTTGACATCAATCCGGACAACCCGCAACCCCGCCTGATCCAACAGGCGGCGGAGGCCCTGCGCAAAGGCGCGGTGATCTGCTATCCCACCGACACCGTCTACGGCATCGGCTGCGACATGTTCAATCAAAAGGCGATCAAGCGGATCCATCAAATAAAAAAGAGGCCGATACACCAGCCTTTCAGCTTCATGTGCTCAAGCCTCAAAAACGTCAGCACCTATTGCCATGTTTCAAACATGAGCTACAGGATCATGAAAAAAGATCTGCCCGGACCCTACACCTTTATCCTGCAAGCGGCAAAACTGGTGCCGAAAATCATGCTCAGCCGACAAAAAACCGTGGGGATCAGGGTGCCGGACAACGCCATCTGCCTGGCGCTCATCGAGGCGTTGGGCAATCCGATGCTCAACACCAGCGCCATCCAGGACCCGGATGATCCGCCCCTGAGCGAGGCCTTCGAGATCGAGGAACAGTTCGGTCGTCTGGTGGATATCATCATCGACGGCGGCACGGTATACCCGGAGCCGTCATCCGTGGTGTCGCTCATCGGCGATACGCCGGAGGTATTGCGCCAGGGCAAGGGTGAAACCAGCCATTTGTTGTAACCGCTCAGCAGCACCACATCTGTTTTGTCATCGGCCTGCTCATGTGCATTAGCACACTTCGCAGACCTCTTTCGCGCATCTGCGGCAGCAGCTAAGCGGCGCTGCCGAACAGTTACAACCCATTTTGTGGAAGCGCATGAGGCCGCGCTTACTTCCCGTTCTGGATCAGAGCGTCTTTCAGCGATTTGCTCATGGTGAAGTGCAGATTCTTGCGGGAGGTGATCTTCATGACCTTGCCGGTTCTGGGGTTCTTGGTGGTCCGCGCCTTGCGCTGCCGCACGGAAAAACTGCCAAAGCCGCGAATCTCGACGCGCCGGTCCTCGGCCAGGGCCTCCACTATGGTGTCCAGCATGATATCAACGGCCTGGCTCACATCCTTTTTCAGATACGCGCCCATCTCTTCAGCCACCGCATTTACCAAATCCCGTTTCAACATCGTTTGATACACTCCTATCGCAAGGTCCCTGTCCATTCATAGGCCAGAATCGGACCGGATAAACCTGTTTGCTGTAATAGCGATTCACTTTTTTTACCGGTCATCAGCCGCAGGAAGGAAAAATCCTCTTCCTTGGGATAGATGAGCTCCGGCATCTTCTCGGTCTTCATTCCGGCAAGGTCGGCGGCCAGCATGACCGCGTCGCTGAAATTTCCCAATTGGTCAACCAGGCCATACTCCTTGGCCTGCTGTCCTGAAAAAATACGGCCATCGGCAATCTTTCTTACCTCCGCCGTCGGCAAAGACCGACTTTCGGACACAGCCTGGACAAACTGGCTCTGGACGACATCGATCATACCCTGGAGCATCAGCCGTTCTTCGCCGGTCATGGGCCGGGAGGGAGAACCGATATCCTTCAGCCTGCCGCTTTTGACCACCTCGTTCTTGTAGCCAATCTTCTCAAACAGCCCTTCAAGATTGGCAAACTTGAGGATTACCCCCATGCTGCCGGTCAGGGTGCCGGGGTTAGCGACAATCTTGCTGGCGCCCAGGGAAACATACAAACCGCCCGAGGCCGCCACCGAACCCATGGAGGCGACCACCGGCTTGACAGCAATGGTGCGCTTCACCTCGTCATAGATCTCCTGGGAAGCGCCCACAGCCCCACCGGGGCTGTCGATCCTCAGGACAATGGCCTTGATCTTTGGCTCTTCCCGAAAGGCCACCAGATGCTCAAGGGTCGCCTCTGATTCGAGGATAACCCCCTTGACATCAATAACCCCGATCCCTTCCTTGAGGAAAAGCTCGGACTTGGACGGACTGGCGAGACGGACAACAAAAAAAGTTATTCCGCCCCAGAAAAACAGCATGATAGCCCCCAGGACCAATAATCCCGTGAGAACCGGATGCTTGTGGCGGAATAACCCTTGTGACATGACAAACCCGAAATGAAATAATGATGGACTCGTAACAACCAACAAAACACACAGGTCCGGAAGAAAAAATCAAATGGCTGCAAACTGGCAACCGCTGAAATCGCAGCTTTTCGAAGTCTGCACTTATCTGCTATTTCAACAAAAGTCAGGGAGCCGCAGCGGTGCTGCGGCTCCCTGATATCCTGATTACTCCTGGGCCTTATTGTCCATCTCTTCCTTCAAAAGATCGCCAATGGTGGACGGGCCACTCTTGGTCTGCTTCTGCTTGTACTCCTCAAGGGAGCCTTCGCTGGAATCATCGGTCAAGGCCTTGATGGACAAGCCTATCTTCCGGTCCTTGGCGGAAACATTGATCACCTTTGCTTCCACGGTATCACCGGCATTGTACAACCCCACCGGGGTGGCAACCTTGTCCTTGCTGATCTCGGAAACATGGATCAACCCTTCGATGCCCTCTTCCACTTCCACGAAAATGCCGAATTCGGTCACGTTGGTGATCTTGCCCTGCACGGTGCTTCCCACCGAATATTTCTCGATGGCTGCCTGCCAGGGATCCGGCTCCAGCTGCTTGACGCCGAGGGAGAACCGCTCGTTCTCGCGGTCGATCTTGAGCACCACAGCCTGAATGGTTTCACCCTTGGCGTATTTCTCGGAAGGATGTTTGATCCGCTCGGTCCAAGACAGGTCGGAAACATGGATCAGACCGTCGATTCCTTCCTCGATGCCGATGAAAACGCCGAAGTCGGTGATGTTCTTGATCTTGCCTTCGATGATGGAGCCTACCGGATAGTTCTCGCTGACCAGATCCCAAGGATTGGGCTGCAGCTGCTTCATGCCCAAAGAGATGCGCTTGGCATCCACGTCGATGTTGAGGATGACCACTTCGGCCTCCTCGCCAACCCCGACAATCTTGGAGGGATGCCGGGTCTTCTTGGACCAGGACATCTCGGAAACATGGATCAGACCTTCAACGCCCTCTTCCAGCTCGGCGAATACTCCGTAGTCGGTGATGGAGACCACCTTACCCATGGCCTTGGCGCCGATGGGATAACGTTCCTGCACTGTGGCCCAGGGATCTTCCTTGAGCTGCTTGACGCCAAGGGAAACCTTGTCGTTCTCGCGGTCGTACTTGAGGATCTTGACCTGAACATCCTCGCCCACCTTGAACAGCTTGGAGGGATGGGAAACGCGGCCCCAGGAGAGATCGGTGATGTGACAAAGACCGTCCATGCCGCCCAGGTCGATGAACACCCCGTAGTCGGTGATATTGGTAATGGTGCCCGTGACCACCTGGCCTTCCACCAGGTTGGACTGCATATCTTCCCGCAGCTTCTTGCGCTCGTCCTCGAGGATGGCGCGGCGGGAGATCACCACATTGTTGCGCTTGCGGTTATATTTGAGAACCTTGAACTCAAAGGTCTGGCCGATGAGGCTGTCCAGATCCTTGACCGGTCTCAGGTCGATCTGTGAGTAGGGCAGGAAGGCCGGCACGCCGATATCAACGGAAAGTCCGCCCTTGACCCGGTTGTCGATGCGGCCCGAGATGGTGCCGTCTTCTTCCTGGATCTTGGCGATGTCTTCCCAGACCTTGATGCCGATGGCTTTTTCGCGCGAGAGCTTCAGGCCGCCTTCGACCTCCCGCTTCTCCACGAAGACGTCAAAGATGTCGCCCACCTTGACGTCGATTTCGCCATTCTCATTTTTGAACTCGGAACAGTGGATCGCACTTTCCGACTTGTCGCCGATATCCACAACGATAAAATCGTTGGCCAGGGCGATAACGGTGCCGGATACGACTTCACCGACCTCCGCCACCTTGAGACTTTCCTCGAAAAGCTGAGCAAAGCTCATTTCCCCTTCATTGACATCGGACTTCGTTTTGGTTGCTGTTGTGCTTTTTGCCATGGAAACAATCCTCCTTTGATAGATCGAGCTTATATACCAGAGAATATGGGCAAATACAAACTTTTTATCTGTAGCAAACAGAGCAAATCTTCGGGGAAAACATGGCGGTCGGCTCTGCCAAAAAATATGGCGTAACCATGTGAAAATGAAGGAAATGCATGGGCAAACAGAGGGGTTGGGAGGTGGGGCTTGGCTGAAAACTCTTTGGGACGGCGGTATTTTTTTGCTGTTTCAGGACTCCGTTCCGGCTGCTAATTCTCCAGGACACGACAGGGAGGAGTCGGCAATCACCCGATTGCCCCCCTGCTCCTTGCCGGAATACAACGCCTTGTCGGCGCGGGCCACCAAATCGGCGATATCCTCCGTCCAGGAAGCGCCAGGATTCCTGATGAACTGGGCCAGGCCGATGCTGAGACTGGTCGGGGCATAGTGCGGCTCATGGCCGTATCGTTCTTGGATGCGATCGGCAATCTGGCCAACCTGGGCAACGGTGGCGTAGGGAATGATGAGGGCGAACTCGTCGCCACCGAAGCGAAAACACCAGTCCACATTCCCCCTGGTGCACTGCACGAGGATTCTCCCGATATCCTGAAGAACCCCGTCTCCGGCCTGATGTCCATACTGGTCGTTGTACTCCTTGAATCGGTCCACATCGAGCAGGGCCAGATACACCGGGTATCCTTGCCGATGGGCCCGCGGCACTTCCTCGTGCAGTTTCCTCTCAAAACAACGGCGATTATACAGGTCGGTGAGCATATCGCACATGGAGAGATGCTCGAGCTTGCGGATCAGGTTTTGCTCACGGATGACCCGGCTGATTTTTGCCTCAAGCTCATCCATGCCGAATGGCTTGGTGATGAAATCGCTGGCACCGGCCCGGACAACATCGGTGAAGCCATGGACCTCGGCATGGCCGGTGATAACGATGACATCGATCTGGGGATATTCCTCCTTGATATGCGTCAGGAGTTCCATGCCATCACAACGCGGCATGGTCAGATCGGTGAGGACCATGGTGAACTCGCGCTGCTTGAGCTTGACCTTTGCCTCCTCGCCGTCCATGGCCGCATCAAAAGCATGGCCCAAGGCCTCCATGGCGCTCTTCAGCATTTCGATAATGAAAGGGTCGTCATCCACCAGCAGGATGCGGGTATTCATTTCAGGCGGCAGCTCGTTGCGCAGCAAAATAATCACCCAGAATCCTTGAATGGTCAAAAGCCAATGACGGCAGCGATTCTTCCTGGAATATCGCGACCTCCCCCGCATCATCGCCAGCCAAGGGCGTTCCTTCCGCAGTGGCAAGAAAAACCGTGCTCACCGTATGCTGCCTGGGGTCGCGATCCGGATCGGAATAGGTGTGAAACTGGCGGCCAAGCCGGATAGAGAGCCCGGTTTCCTCGCACGCCTCCCGCACCGCCGCCTGCTCCAGCGACTCCCCGTAATCGACAAACCCGCCGGGCAAGGCCCAGGCAACAGGCGGATTTTTCCGCTTCACCAGAACAACGCCGCCGCCAAGGGTGATTATGATATCCACAGTGGGCACCGGATTTCTATAAGCCGGAATCGCTTGACCGCAGGCAGGGCAATGCTTCACCAGGCCGCCTCCCCTGACCCATCCCCATGACACAAGGCGTGGATGGTGCGCCAGTTCTCCACCTCGGGCAGAGCATGCTTGCCCTGGTTCCAGGGCTGACGATAGACAATGGGCTGGATGCCCTCTTCCTGGGCAAGCTGTATACAGGTCTGGGCCCGGTCATCCACAAAAAAAGCAAGACACAGTTCCTTGATGTGGGCAGCCTTGCTGTCGTGTTCGCCGGTGGCCACCAGCCGCACCCGACCGTAAACCTGCGGACCCAGTTCTTTTTTCAGCCAGCGGGCGATGGGTTTTTTTTGCGGTCGGGCCGTGATGAAGGTGAGGGGGCCATGGTCGGCGAATCCGGTCAACACCTGCCGGGCCTGGCTCATGAGCCGCAGACCGCAGGCAATGGGCTCTTCCATCAGGCGGCCAAAAATTTCCTCCACCATGGCCGGATCAAGATCCAGACAATCCTCCACCTGAAACTCGGTGATCTCCTCCGGGCGCACCTTGGCCCCATAATCGGTCCGGGCCAGACGGATAAAGGCCTCCATGGTGTCGGCGACCACGCCGTCTATGTCAAAGCCGATGCGGCTTGGGTGAATATGCATGCAGCATTCCCTGTTCCGCACGCATATATATGTTGCGGAGAAGAAGGAAAATCGGGTACATCTTCGCGCCACAGCGCAACTATTAAATAATTAAACCAGAAACCGGCAAAAAAGGCAAAACTCTTCTTTTTAGATGCGAAAACGACCGGCGATGGCCGCAGCTTGGCGCTATCGCTTTTTGATTTTGCATCACGGGCATGCGACCTTTTTCCTTATTTCGGGAACCCATCAGGTTTCCTTGACAAAAAAAACGAAAAAAAGCATAGTTGCTCATTCGTCCTCAAACTAAACGGAGCACCAGACTTTCATGAAGCTACCCCCCCTTACCATCGGCAAATTCACTGCCCCGGTACCCCTTGTTCAGGGTGGCATGTCCATCCGCGTCTCCACCTCGGCCCTGGCCGTTCCCGTTGCCGAGTGCGGCGGCATCGGCACCATCGGCGGCTCAGCCATTCCGCTGGAGGAGCTCCAGGCCGACATCCGCAAGGCCAAAGCCGCCACCAAAGGGATCATCGCGGTGAACATCATGTTCGCCATGAAAAATTTCTACAGCCTGGTCATGGGCTCCATCGAAGCCGGAGTGGACATGATCGTCACCGGCGCCGGTTTTTCCCGGGATATTTTCAAGATCGGCAAGGAGACCAACACCCCCATTGTCTCCATCGTGTCCTCGCCCTCCTTTGCCATCCTGGCCGAAAAACTTGGCGCCGCGGCCATCGTGGTCGAAGCCAAGGAGGCCGGCGGCCACCTTGGCACCAACGTGGCTCTGCGCGAACTTTTTCCCGAAATCCGCAAGGTGGTCAAGAAGGTGCCCCTGATCGCTGCCGGCGGCATCACCAACGGTTTCGAGATGGCGGAGATGATGGACAAGTACGGGGCGGACGGCATCCAGATCGCCACCCGCTTTGTCCTCACCAAGGAATGCTCGGTGGCGGAAAGCTTCAAGCAGGCCATGCTCCACGCCAGCCGGGAAGATATCGCCCTGATCAAGTCCCCGGTGGGGTTGCCCGGCCGGGCCATCAAAACCCCCTTTGTCAAGCAGCTCCTGAGCCATGCCGATCTCAAGGCCAAGGAATGCAAATACAAATGCCTGAAAAAATGCGACCATGTGTATTGCATCAGCGACCGACTCACTGCAGCCTGCGAGGGCAATATGGAGGATGGCCTGGTTTTTTCCGGCGAAAATGTCTTTAAAATGAAGGAAATCCTCACGGTTCGCGAGGTTTTCGACCAGTTTGTTTCGCAGGCCGAGTCCATGTACAAGGAACCTGCGGCTACGTATTAAGGCTGGAGTCCTGACACCTTGCTCTCCTGCCCGGAAGATTCCATGGACCCATCCACCGACCTGGCTGACCTGCCGGAACCCCTCATCATTCCACGGGCCGAGCACCCTATTTCCCGCAAGGACATCGACCGCGAGGCCCTGAAGGTGATGCACCGCCTCCGCGACGCGGGCTTTTCCGCCTACTTGGTGGGCGGTGCGGTGCGCGATCTCTACCTCGGCAAAACCCCCAAGGATTTCGACATCAGCACCAATGCCCGGCCCGGACAGCTACGCACCCTTTTCCGCAACAGCCGGATCATCGGTCGACGCTTTCGTCTGGTGCAGGTTTTTTTCTTTGGCGGCAAGATCGTTGAGGTTTCCACCCTGCGCTGCCGCAGCGAGTTTGAAGAGGGCGAGAGGGAAGAAGACGAGGTGCTGGCCCACAACAACACCTTCGGCTCGGAAGCGGAAGACGCCTTCCGGCGGGATCTCACCATCAACGCCCTGTTCTACGAGATAGAAAACTTCACCATCATCGACTACACGGGCGGAGTGGCTGACCTCAACAACAAGATTGTCCGCATTGTCGGGGAGCCGGACCGAAGAATTATCCGCGATCCCGTCCGCATGATGCGGGCCATCCGCCATGCGGCCAGAAGCGGTTTCACCATCGAAGAGCGTACCTGGCAGGCCATTATCGCCCATCGGGACACCCTGCGCCTCTGCCCCGATTCCCGGATCCGGGACGAATTCTTCAAAGACCTGAACAGCGGTGCATGCGCCCCTTGGTGTCGGCTTGCCGTAACCAGCGGACTGTTTTTTCTCCTCCTCCCTTGCTATGAGGGGATCATCAGCCCGGAGCCGACAGAACCTTCAGGCCAAACCAGCCTCCTCTTCGCCCTGTGCCAGGTGATCGACCGGTTGCATGGCGACGGCACCCCTCTGCCGGAACACCTCCTGCTCGCACTCCTCTTGCTGCCTTGGGCCCAGGCACGCTTCAACCTGGTGAACCTGTCGGCCGAGGGCCGCGAGGCCTTTGCCTTTTCCCGCACCCTCCGCACCGAGGTTGATTCCCATTTGGAGCACCTCAATGTCAAACGGGCCTCCAGGGAGGAGATCACCTCGCTCTTGGTCAATCTCCCGGTTTTTGCCAAACACGATGCAGAGCAGGCTTGGCCTGGCTGGCTGAAACGCAAGAGTTACTTCCCGGATGGCCTGCTATTCTTTCAGCTTTACCAGGAGGCCCTTGGTGGCTCGCCCGTCGATCTCGCTCCGCAACCCGAGCCTTCCGCGCCCCCCAGAGGCAGCAAGCCCAGGACCGGCAAACCCCGGCAGCCCCGGTCAGAAAGCCGTACCCCAGCATTTTCCGGCAAGAAAGGCGGAATCTTTGGCCTCAAATAGGCCGGTGATTTTTTAGCCACGAACCCCACGAAAAAACACGAAATTTGTTAAATTTTTGTGGATTTCGTGGGTTTCGTGGCTGATTTTCAGGGAACAATTATCATGAATCACCAACCGCCCGACATCACCGAACTCCAGGCCTTGCCCCTGGCCGAACTCATGCGCCAGGCCCTGGCGACCAAGCTTGCCCGGCGGGGGACCTCCTTTTCCCTGTGCAGCATCATCAATGCCAAGTCCGGCAGATGCAGCGAGGACTGCTATTTTTGCGCGCAATCCGCCCATTACCAGACAGAGGCCCCGGTTTACCCTCTACTGGATAAAGCCCAGATCCTGGCCGCCGCCCATGAGGCCAAAAAAAACGGGGCCAGCCGTTTTTCCCTGGTGACCAGCGGCAGGGGCTTGGCAAGCGAAGATCTGGGCCAGGTGCTGGGCATCATCCGCGCCATCCGCAAAGAGGTGGGGCTCAAAGTCTGCGCCTCCCTCGGTATTTTGGGCGAATCCGAACTCGGGCAGCTCAAGGAGGCCGGTCTTTCCCGCTACCACCATAACCTGGAGACCTCCCGAGAGTTTTTCCCGCAGGTCTGCACCAGCCACAGCTTCGGTGACCGGGTCGCCACCATCAGGGCCGCCCAGACCGTCGGTCTTTCGGTGTGCAGCGGCGGCATCTTCGGCTTGGGAGAATCCGAAGCGGATCGGCTGTCCATGGCCATGATCCTTGTCGAGTACGGGATTGATTCCGTGCCCATCAATATCCTCATTCCCCTGGCCGGCACTCCCTGCGCAGGACTCCCCCCCCTACCCATCACGGAAATCCTCCGCTCCATCGCCCTCTACCGGTTGATCCTGCCCCAGGCGGCGATCCGGTTGGCTGCGGGCCGCGAATCCGCCCTGGGCGATTTTTTAAGCTCCGCCTTCATGGCTGGCGCCGACGGCATGATGATCGGCGGCTATCTCACCCAGCGGGGCCGCGCCCCAGAGGCAGACCAACAATTTGCCGAAGACATCAAACAATTATGGTCGATCTGAAGGACTGGCTGAACCAGCAACGGGAAAAGGGAGGGCTCCGCAGCCTGCGTCCGGTGATCCGCCGAGGCAAAGGGCGGCTCGTCCTTGCCGGAGACGATGCTCGGGAACTGATCGATTTCTCGTCCAATGACTACCTGGCCCTTGCCGAACATCCAATTCTCATCGCGGCAGCCCATGAGGGGTTGCGCCGGTTTGGCGCAGGCTCCGGCGCGGCCCGGTTGATGAGCGGCGACCTCGCCGTACATCATGATCTGGAGGAAGCGGTGGCCCGCCTCAAGGGCAAAGAAAATGCCCTCACCTTCGGCTCCGGCTACATGGCCAACACCGGCATCATTCCCGCCCTGGTGGCCCGCCACGACCTCATCTTCAGCGATCGGCTAAACCATGCCAGCATCCACGACGGCTGCCGGCTTTCCGGCGCCCGCCTGGTGCGTTTCCGGCATAACGACCTCAACCATCTCGAAGAGTTGCTCAAGGAAAAACGGGGGGCGGGCACACCCCTGATCGTGGTGGAGTCCATTTACAGCATGGATGGCGACCGCTGCCCGCTGCGTGAGCTGGTGGAGCTCAAGGAGCGGTTCGGCTGCCTGCTCATGGTGGACGAGGCCCATGCCACCGGAGTGTTTGGCGCTAACGGCGGCGGGGTTATCGAAGAGGACGGGGTGGGCAGCGGGGTGGATCTGGCCATGGGCACCTTTGGCAAAGCCCTTGGCAGCTATGGCGCCTATGTGGCAGGCAACAGGGAGATGATTGAATATCTGCTCAACCGGGCCAGGAGCTTTATCTTCTCTACGGCCTTGCCGCCTGCGGTTGCCGCAGCCTCTCTTGCTGCGGTGCAGCTCATCCAGCAAGAACCAGCTTTTCGCCAGGAATTGCATGAAAAAATCGCCTACTTCAAGACCATGCTCCGCAACGGGGGATACAGCGCGGACCTCGGCCCCTCGCAGATCATCCCCTTTCTGGTAGGGAAGAGCGGCGCAACACTGGACAAAGCCGGACTGCTCAGAAAACAGGGGATGTTCGTCACGGCCGTCCGGCCACCCACCGTGCCGGACGGCACAGCACGACTGAGATTCTCCATTACCCGCCATCACAGCACAGCGGATCTCGCCCAGGCAGCCAAGGCGCTGCTGGAGATCATGGATTAACGTTTATTTCTGGAGCATGGGGGGGGAAAGCGAAAGGAAGGAAAAAAATTTCCGGGCTGGGAAGACCCCAGCCCGGAAATGAAACAGCGACTTACTTTGCAGCAGGAGCAGCAGGCTCAGCAGCAGGAGCGGCAGGAGCGGCAGGAGCAGCAGCCTCAGGAGCAGCAGGAGCAGCGGCTTCAGGAGCCGGAGCCACCGGGGCGGCCGGAGCAACAGCGGGAGCAGCCTGCTCTACCGGCGGAGTTACTGCAGCTTCTTCGCTCTTCTTGCAAGCGATCAGGCCGGTGGCAAGGAGCAGCATCAGGGCAAAGGCAACGGTTGTTTTGACTGATTTCATGGTTCTCTTCCTCTCTTTGTGTTTTAATAATTGCGACATTGCGCATTACGCTTGGTAGTGATCACTCCTGGATCACCCAGCCAACTCTTCCCTCGGTCAGGGGGTGACAAATATGACTTTTATACATCCGCTCCTCGCCTGAGTAAAGGGAAAATATACACATCCAAAGAAAAAAACGCCATTTCCCCCTTATTTTTGGCAAAAAGGACAGCAAAAAGTAGCCCGCCCACCCAAGACGCTGCGCTCGATCGCCTGGCCGCAACGGAGGCAGGGCTGGCCCTGCCGACCATACACCGTAAGCTCCAGCTGAAAATATCCGGCCTCGCCGCTGACGTTCTCGTAATCGGAGATGGTGGAGCCTCCCATGGCAATGGCTTTTTTGAGAATATGCCGACTTTTTTTAACAATGAGCTGCCAATCCATCTTTAACAGCCGGTTGACCGGTGTTTGCGGATGGGTGCAGGCGGCAAAGAGGGTCTCGTTGGCGTAGATATTGCCTAACCCCACCACCACCCCATTATCCATAAGAAAGCTTTTCACCGGCTGCCTCTTGCCCCGCGCCTTTTTCAGCAGATAGTCGGCAGAAAAATCCTCGGAAAAAGGCTCCACCCCCAATCCGGCAAAGGGATCGTTCTCCCGCAGCTCTTTTTCCGAATATACCTCGACACAGCCGAACCTCCGCACATCGTTAAAGCGCATCTCCTTGCCGTTATCCAGCAGAAAACGGAGATGATCGTGCTTACGGCGGGGGATCTCGCGGGCAAAGAGGCCTATCTTGCCGGTCATGCCAAGGTGGAACAACATGACGGCCTTGCCGGTCAGACGCAGGAGGATGTATTTGGCGCGACGCTCCACCCCCAGAATAAAGGCGCCTTCAACGTGGCGATACATCTTGGCCCTGGGAAAAGGCTTACGCAACCTTTTGTTGCTAAAGGAAACCGAAAGAATTTTGCGCTTGAGCACCAGGGGGGCAAGCCCTTGACAGACCACTTCCACTTCCGGCAGTTCAGGCATGGCTCAACTCCTTTCTCAACCTGCACCCTCGGGCTTAATTTTCCGGATCACCACGGGGATGTAGAAGGAGCCGACAAAGAGCGCCAGGGAGAACGCACCCTTCCAGCCCACCAGTTGCCGCCAGTCGCCGGATCTCCAGGCCTCGGCCAGGGTGGCGAAGAAAAAGGTGAGGACAAAGCCTCCGGCAATGATGCCGAGCAGGGTGCCGAAGAAATACTCCCTGAAGGTCACCCTGGTCAACCCCATGCCGAAGTTGAGCGGGGTAAAGGGGAAAAAAACCAACCGCAGATAGAGCACCGTGGCAAAGCCGTTGGCTGCGATGCGGTCATCGTACTTTTTCAGCCGGTCGCCGATCAGGCCCGCGGCAAAATCCCGGCCCAGGTAGCGGCCGATGAAAAAAGCCAGGGAAGCCCCGAGCAATGCGCCCAGCTCGTTGTAGAGAAAACCGTACAGGGTGCCGAACAACAGGGCGCCAAGGCCGGTGAACAGGGTGGCAGGGAGAAAAAGGCAGATGCCCCCGGCATAGAGGAGCACGAAGACCAGCGGTCCCCAGGGGCCAAAGGAGTTCACCAGACCTCGCAGATAGTCGGGGGAGATGTATTGCCGCACCGGGGTAAAGCGGAACAGGGTGATCATTGCGGCAAGAAACAGGGCAAAAACAATGGCCTTGCCAATTCCTTTTTTGGGGGCAATCAACGGCTTCATTGTACACCGCCCACACGGAATTCCGCCTTGCCCCACAAAGGGCACTGGCCCCCTATACATTCCCGGTTGGCGGAAAACTGCTTGCAGACAAAATCAGCTTCGGCCAGGAGCGACACGGGCAGAAGGCGGTGGGAGAGAAGCGCCGCTTCCCTTAAAGCCGTAACCGTTTCCCGCTGGCAGCAGCGCGCCCCTTGGGTCAGCGCGATCTCGCCCAGCACCCGGGAGGTGATCTCCTGCACCTGCTGGCGAGGTTTGGGAGTCAGCGGCGTGGCCGCAAGCAGGACGCTGAAGGCAATGCCCACCCCAGCCGCGGCCCCGCAGTTGCCCCAAAAACCGCAGACCCCGCCCGGCACCTTGCTGCCCCGCTCGATGCCGGTGAGGATGTCTTCCCGGCTGATTCTGCCGCCCAGGTTCCGGTAGGTGGCCAGGATGATGCCCGGCACCATGGCATGGTGCTCCGGACCGTGCAGGGAAATGGCCGGATGGCGTCGGATCGTATCCAAAAGGATCAGCATGTCCTGCTCTTTGGTTTCGGTGCACAACAGTCGGATGGCGGAAAGGCCGTCCTGTTGGTGGCAACCATCGCAGATATAATGGCCCCCAACACAGACCGCATTGGTTTTCTTGATTCCGCCGCAATAATGGCAGGCCACCTCCCGCTCATGGGCGAGATAGCCGATCTCCTTGCCGCAGACCATGCAGCCCGACGGATATCGACCGTTCACCGGCTGGCGCAGGGGGGGGAGGGAAACGATCTTGCGCGGCGCAGGCTCATCCTGCCCGCCGGTGCAACAGCCGCTGGACTGGAGCAGAGGAATTTCTGCTCCGGCTGGCGAGGCGCAGCAGCTATTCTCCATGGCCAGGTTGGCCACTGCCCCCTGAGCATCAAGGACAAACAAGGACTCGGCCAGACTTTCCGCCTCGCTTAAGTCCACCGTTGCGCGCCTCCCCTTGAACAGCATACCCCCGCTTTCCGTCCACACCGCGGCAAACGGCCCCCGGTAGATGACCTCCACCTTCCGCGCCTCTTCCGGTTTATAGGCCCGGAAGGTCAGGGAATAAAACCGGGTATCGCCTTCGATCCGGTAGGGGAAGCGCTTGACCAGGCTGACCCCGACAAAACCGGCCCCCCGGAGCATACCCAGCAGAGCCTCCTGCTGCATCGCCCCGCCCAGACATTCGCCCCGGAACTGCTCATTATTTTTGATGGCCACCGGGATGGTGTCGTCGGTGACAATGTCGGACACCACCAGCCTGCCGCCGGGCTTTAAGATCCGAAAGATCTCGTGCAGGGTTTGCCGCTTGTCCGGGCTTAAGTTTATCACGCAGTTGGAGATCACCACACTGGCAGTGGCATCCTCCAGGGGGATGTCTTCGAGAAAGCCCTTTTTGAACTCCACATTGTCATAACCCAACCTGCTGGCCACCGTTGCCTTGGCCACCTCGGCCAGATGGAGCATCTCCTCGGTCATGTCGATGCCGATCACCCTCCCAGACGGCCCCACCTGGGCTGCAGCCATGAAACACTCGACCCCGCTGCCGCTTCCCAGGTCCACCAGGACCTCGCCGGGCTGCGGCTCGGCATCCTTGACCGGGCTGCCGCAGCCGTAGGATTTTTTCCGGGAATCCGCCGGGATGAAATTGGCCAGGGCCTGATCCGGGGCAAAGGGGTTGACGATCTCCTCGTTGGCAGTGAGCGCTGCGCGGCCATAAAACTCCCGCACCGTGGCATGCCCCTGGTCCTCGGCCAAGGAGATCACGCAGTTGCAATGGGTAAGCGCCACCTCCTGACCGGTGTCCGGGCAGTCGTGGCGCACCTCGCCCATGCGGAGCAGGATCTCACCCTTGGCCCGGCTGGGGTATTGGCGGGCCTGCCGACTGATCAGCCAAAGGGCCAGTCCGTTATACAGCGCAACATAGGGATCATGCCCGACCAGGGCGCCGCCGGCCAGGTAGCTGTGGTCCAGATCGCCGCCGCCCACCAAAAAACGCAGGGGATTGGCCTGGTAGACCTCGCTCGCCGCAAGGGTTGCCTTGCGGATCTTCTCCAAAACCGGACTCTGGTGCCACACCGTTTCCAGACCGTCGCCCAGTGTGCCGCAGGCCAAATCAGCGATGCCCACCAGGGCAGGGGAGGGATAGATCAGCCCGTCCGGCCCCACAGCCAGCGACTCCCAGGCTGTGTTGGACAGGTCGTGCCGGGTGCCGGGGGTGCTGAACACCTGGCTGCGCAGAGTTTCCACATTGTCGATGCGCACCCCGCATTTTTCCGCCATCTCCTGGGCCCGGATCAGTTGGGGGAGGATCAGGGCCGGAGCGACAAACTGCTCCGGGCTGCCCTTGCCCCGGACAAAATGCCAGAGCAGGTGAATATTGCCGATCCCCTGCTCGACTGCAAGGGCGACAATCTCGGCCAATTCGCCCACATTGTCTCGGTTCACCGCCACGGACAGGGTAAGGGGGAAACCCAATTCTCTGAGCAACCCCAGGCTGTCCAGCAACCCGGTAAAGGTCCCTTTCCCCCGCAGCGCCTCATGCTGCTCCGCCAAGCCATCCAGGCTGAGCTGGAGGTGGAAGCGCTCCCTGGGCAGGGCCGCCAGCTCGGCAAGATGCTCCCGGACCAGCAGGCCATTGCTCAATACCACCACATGGATCTTTGGATCACTAAGCAGTTCGGCCACCATCGCGCCAAAACCCGGATAGACAAAGGGTTCGCCCCCGGTGAAATAAAAGAGGGTGCAGCCCAACGCCTTGGCCTCGGCGATCCCTTGGGCCAGGTCCTCCAGAGACAGGGTGGCAGCCTGGGCCGGGGAGGAGGCAAAGAGGCAATGGCGACAGGCCAGATTGCAGCGGTCGGTGAGGTGAAACCAGCATTCCTTCAGACTATGCAGAGCGAGCAATGGGTGACGACCTGGATACGGAGAGGCTGGTTCGGCAACAAGCTGGGAGACAAGTCGCTGGGCCGCCAGCATCCTGCCGCCCAAATCTTTTTCAAAAAGCGCTTTGTCCGCAGCGGAACCTTTCCCCTGTTGCAGCTCCTGCAACAGGCAGTCCGCCTCCTGATCCGGCACGAACCAGTCCGGCTTTTCCGGCTGCACATACACCGGGGTTCCGTCCTGCTCCAAACGTTGCCATTCTTCAAACATGCACTGATCTCCCTGAATTCCCATCTGGAATTTAATGATTTCCTTCAATATACAGCACAAGCTCAATGGGCGCAAAGGGCAAAACAAAAATCTTAGCGTCTGTGCGTTGTTGCGTTATAACTAGAACCATTGAACCAAAGGAGAAAAATGGCAAAAGAAAGAGCCACCCTGCGCACACAGATCCTTGCCGCCCGCGATACCCTGCTCGCGGAAGAACGGCAGGAAAAAAGCCGGGCCATCACCGACCGCCTCCTGGCCCTGCCGGCGTTTAGCGCCTGCCGCAGCGTTTTTACCTATGTCAGCTTCCGCAGCGAGGTGGAGACCCTGCCCCTGATCGCGCATTGCCTGAGCAGGGGCGTGACCATAAGCGTGCCCCTGACCCTGCCTGCGGAACACCGGCTGCTGGCCCCTGCCATCACTGATGTAAGTCGGGATCTTGCCCCCGGCTACTGCTCCATTCCAGAGCCGTTGCAAACCCTGCCTCTGGTGGACCCGGCCTCCATCGAGGTGGTGTTGGTGCCGGGCAGTGTCTTTGACGTTCACGGAGGACGGCTGGGATACGGCGGCGGCTATTATGACCGCTTTTTGCAGGGGGCAGCGCCCCAGGCCCTGCGGATCGGCCTGGCCTTTGATCTCCAGGTCGTTGCGGCGGTGCCCCTTGAAAGCCACGATCAGCAGCTCGACTATCTCATTACCGAAACCCGCACCATCCATATCAGGAGAACTACGCCATGCGCCAAAAAACTGCGGTCCTGAAAGACCCGCTCTTTCTGGAACACGACCCGGGCTACGGCCATGTGGAAAGCCCGGAGCGCCTCACCGCCATCTACCAGGCCCTTGCCCGGGAAGCTACCGATGCCTTTTTCTTTCCCGAATGCGAGCCTGCCAGCTACGGTGATCTGGCCGCAAACCACACTGCCGCCCACATCGACCGGGTGGCCGAGACAGCGGGCAAGCAGTTCGACGTGCTCGATCCGGATACCCACACCTCGCCCCGCTCCTACGAGGCGGCGGTGCTCGCGGCAGGCGCGGTGATCACCGGCCTCAAGATGGTGGCCGCAGGCCAGGCCGACAATGCCGCAGCCCTGGTGCGCCCGCCCGGACACCATGCCGAAGCGGACCAGGCCAAGGGCTTCTGCCTGTTCAACAATATTGCCATCGGCGCCCGCTACGGGCTGAAACAGCTCGGCATGGAGCGAATCTTCATCTTCGATTGGGATCTGCACCACGGCAACGGCACCCAGCACTCTTTTTACGATACCGACCAGGTGCTCTACTGCTCCACCCACCAGTACCCGCATTATCCGGGAACCGGTTCCCTCAAGGAGGTCGGCACAGGCAAGGGCGAGGGCTATACCCTCAATGTGCCGCTGCCCGGCGGCCAGGGCGACCAGGACTTTGCCCGGATTCTGGACGAGCTTGTTGCCCCGGTGGCCCGCCAGTACAGGCCGGACTGCATCATGATCTCCGCCGGCTATGACACCCATGTCTCAGACCCCCTTGGCGCCATGGGTGTCACCACCGCCGGCTTTGCCTATATGACCAGGGCTATGGTCGATCTGGCGGCGGAGCTGTGCGATGGACGCCTGGTGTTGGCGCTGGAGGGGGGCTACAATCTGCACGGCCTTGCCGACGGCGTGCTGGCCAGCCTCCATGAAATGGCAGGGGGGGGAGGGCTTGCGCCCGAGGCGTTTACCGCCCTGGCCCAGGCAAAAAGGGACCTGTCCGCACTGGATGCTGCCGTGGCTGTGGCAAAAAAATACTGGACTTTTTAGGGGAAACTCTGTGTTATAAAAAAAGAGTGTGGTTGCGGCCTTTTTCAGGCCACGACTGTACACACACCCTTAAAGGACCCATTCAGCATGGCACAGGCAAAAATCCTCATCGCCGACGACGACACCCTGGTTCGGGAGGCCGTCTACAAAATCCTTTCCATGTTCGGCCACACGGTCGTGCCCTGCGCCAGCGGCGAAGAGGCCCTGACAGCCCTGAACGCGGATTTTGATCTCATCATCCTCGACATCAACATGCCCGGCTTGGACGGGTTTGAAACTCTCAAACTCATCAACGACCGCAATTACGGGATTCCGGTGATCTTCCTCACCGGCGCGGGCTCCATGGAGTACGCAGTCAAGGCCATCAACCTGGGGGCCTACGACTTCATCCCCAAGCCCATCGAAGACCTGGACATCTTCAACATCAAGATCAAACGGGCCATTGAAAAACGAATGTACGTCGTTCAGGAGAAGGCCTACAAGGAAAATCTCGAAACCGAGGTGCGCAACAAAACCCGGGAACTGGCGGACAAAAACCGCCAGCTGGAAGAGTACAACGAGAACCTGGAAATCTCCGCCTTAAACACCATGCTCACCCTGCAAACCGCCCTGGAAGAAAAGGACATGTACACCGCCGGCCACACCACCCGGGTCACCCTGCATGCCATGAGCATCGGCCAGGCCCTGCGCCTGGGCCAGGACGATATGACTGTGCTGGAGCGGGCCTGCAAGGTGCACGACATCGGCAAGCTGGTGGTGGATGTCAGCTACATCCGCAAACCCGGGCCGCTCACCGATGAAGAATGGCTCCTGATGAAAAAACATCCGGAGATCGGGGCCAACATCATCAAGCCCCTTGCCTTTATGCAGAAGGAGCTGTTCATCGTCCGCCACCACCACGAGCGCATGGACGGCAAGGGCTATCCCGACGGTCTGGGCGGCAGCGACCTGAACCTGTTGACCAGGATCATCACCGTGGCGGACAGCTATGACGCCATGACCTCCAAACGCAGCTACAAGCAGAACCTGGAACTCAAGGGGGCCATTGCCGAGCTGCACCGTTGCGCCGGGAGCCAGTTTGACCCCGAGGTGGTGCGGGTCTTTACCGATGTTCTCGAAAACCAGGCAAAAATGGGCACAAGCTGATCTCTGCACTCTTCCAATACCGTCTGGGCTTGACTGTAACCGTCCAGCAGCGAAGCGGCGCTGCTGGACGGTTACGATTGACTTGCCCGGCTGAATGCGTTACAAAACAAACCATGAAAATTACCCCGGAAGAAGTACGATATGTGGCCAAACTGGCAAGGCTTTCGCTGTCGGAAGCAGAGGTGGAAAAAACCACCCTGCAGCTGGATGGCATTCTGAGCTATGTGGAAAAATTGGGCGAGCTGGACACCACCAGCATTCAACCCACAACTCATGCCCTGGATGTCCGCAATGCCTTCCGCGAAGACGAGACCCGCAAATCCCTGTCCCAACAGGAGGCGCTGGCCAACGGCCCGTTGCAAAACGGCGAGGCCTTCGTGGTGCCCAGGGTTATTTGATGGCTTCAGGCTTTGGCCCAAAGCCATGCTGCCTGCCCGTTACGGACCTCCTTTCCGAGGTCCGTTTTTGTTGGCGCTCCCCGCGCCAGCGGCAGGCATCCTAGAAAATCAGCAGCGGTACGGTACATTATGGAACTCCACGCCTTAACCATTCACGCCTTGCAGGATCTCCTTGCCAAGGGCGAAATCTCCTCCCTGGCGCTCACCCGTTCGGTGCTCGACCGGATCGACGGTGTGGAGCCCAAGGTCAACGCCTATATCACCCTGGACCGCAACGGAGCCCTGGCCCAGGCAGAGGCCGCTGATGAACAGCGTAAAAGAGGCGAAGGCGGAAGCCTCTGCGGCATACCGCTCTCCATCAAGGATGTCCTCTGCACCAAGGGGTTGCGCACCACCGCCGGCTCCAAGATCCTCGAACCCTTCATCCCGCCCTACGACGCCACGGTGGTGGAAAAGCTACGGGCCGAAGGCGCGGTGATCCTCGGCAAGGTGAGCATGGACGAGTTCGCCATGGGCTCGGCCAACGAAAACTGCGCCTACGGGGTGCCCAAAAATCCCTGGAACCTCGCCCATGTCTGCGGCGGCTCCAGCGGCGGCTCGGCAGCCTCGGTGGCGGCTGACGAGTGCATCGCCTCCCTGGGCTCGGACACCGGCGGCTCCATCCGCCAGCCCGCCTCCCACTGCGGGATCGTCGGGATCAAGCCCACCTATGGGAGGGTCTCCCGCTTCGGCCTGCTGGCCTATGCCTCGTCCCTGGATCAGGTCGGGCCGCTCACCAAGGATGTCCACGACGCCGCCATCATGCTCAATGCCATCAGCGGCTACGACCCGCGGGACTCCACCTCGGTCAACCAGGAGGTGCCGGATTACACCGCTGCCCTTACCCCCGATTGCAAGGGACTCACTGTTGGCATTCCAAAGGAATATTTCGGCGCAGGCCTTGACCCGGAGGTGGAGCAGGCGGTGCGCAAGGGGATCACTTTGCTCCAAGAAGCCGGGGCCAAAACCGTGGAAATCTCCCTGCCCCACACCGAGTACGGGGTGGCAGCCTACTACATCATCGCCCCGGCCGAGGCCAGCTCCAACCTGGCCCGCTACGACGGGGTCAAGTACGGCTTCCGCGACCACGACCAGCACGAACTCCTGGAGATGTACCGCCACAGCCGCTCCAAGGGGTTCGGCGAAGAGGTGAAACGAAGGATCATCATCGGCACCTATGCCCTCTCCTCCGGCTACTACGACGCCTACTACAAAAAGGCCTCCCAGGTCCGCACCCTGATCGTCGGCGATTACGCCAAGGCCTTTGCCCAGTGCGACCTGCTGGTCTCCCCGGTCACCCCGGCGCCGGCTTGGAAGATCGGGGCAAAGATCGACGACCCGTTAAGCGTGTATCTCTCCGATATCCTTACTATTTGCACCAATCTGGCCGGATTGCCCGGCATGTCGGTGCCCTGCGGGATAAGCAGCAGCGGGTTGCCCATCGGCCTCCAGATCCAGGCCACTCATTTTGGTGAGGAAAAAATCTTCCGGGCCGCTTATGCCCTGGAGCAACGACTCGATCTGGCTGGAAAAAAGCCAATGATTGCTGGCAGCTGATAGCTTAGAGCTATAAGCTTATAAGGATTTACCCCCATGAAACTCCCTGTACGCGACAACATCGCAAGCCTCATCCCCTATCCGCCGGGCAAGCCCCTGGAAGAACTGGAGCGCGAATACGGCATCACCGGCTCCATCAAGCTGGCCTCCAACGAAAATGCTCTGGGGCCGTCGCCCAAGGCCGTGGCCGCCGTGACCGACAGCCTGAAAAACCTGCACCGCTACCCAGACGGCAGTTGCTACTACCTGGCCCAAGCGCTGGCCGAAAAAATCGGCGTTGCCGCCAACCAGCTGGTCTTCGGCAACGGCTCCAACGAGGTGATCCAGCTGCTGATCGCGGCCTTTCTCGCTCCGGGCGAAGAGGTGATCACCAGCCAGCCCACCTTTCTCGTGTACCAGAAGGCGGTACAGGCCCAGGGCGGCGTCAACCGGGTGGTGCCGCTGGTCAACATGCACCATGACCTCGACGGTATCATCCAAGAGATCACGAAAAAAACCCGGCTCATCTTTCTCGACAACCCCAACAATCCCTGCGGCACGGTGTTCAGCAACGAGGCATTTAGCGGTTTTCTCGACAAGGTGCCGGATCAGGTGATCGTCGCCCTGGACGAGGCGTATGTGGACTTTGTCGAGCCTAGACTTCGCCTCGACGCCAGGGACTATCTCAAACACCGGGTGCCGGTGGTGGCCCTGCGCACCTTTTCCAAGGCGTACGGCCTGGCGGGCTTAAGGGTGGGCTACGGCCTGATGCATGCCGACATCGCCGACTACCTGCACCGGGTGCGCCAGCCCTTCAATGTCAATCTCCCGGCCCAGGCAGGAGCCTTAGCGGCCCTGGGTGATGACGAGCATTACGAAAAAACCATCGCCTTCACCAGGGAGGGCATCGGTTGGTTGAGCAGCGAGGTGGAAAAACTCGGCTGCCGTCCCTTTCCCAGCCAGACTAATTTTTTCCTCATCGACGTAAAATGCGACGGCAAGAAGCTCTACGATGCCCTGCTCCACCAAGGCGTCATCGTCCGGCCCATGAACGCCTACGGATTTCCGACCTATATCCGCATCACCGTGGGGCTGCCCGCGGAAAATCAGCGCTTCGTCAAGGCGCTTGCCACAGCACTTGACGAGGTGGGCCGTGCTTGATCCTAAGGGTATCGTCACCATTGACGGACCTTCGGGCGCCGGGAAAAGCACGATCAGCCGGGGGCTGGCAGCAAAACTCCACTTTACCTATCTGGACACCGGTGCCATGTACCGGGCCGTGGGCTTGGCTCTGGAGCAACAGGGCATTGATCTGGCCGACACGCCCGCGCTTGCACAATGCCTGGCCAAAATCGAGCTGACCTTAGTGCCCAACGGCGACGACGATGTGCGGGTGCTGCTGAACGGCGAGGATGTTTCCCAGGCCACCCGCACCCCGGAGATGGGCATGGTCGCCTCGCGGGTTTCCGCCAACCCGCTGGTGCGGGAAAAACTCACCGCCCTGCAACGCCAACTGGGGGAAAAAGGCTCCATTGTCACCGAGGGCCGCGACATGGGTACCGTGGTTTTTCCCAAGGCGTCCTGCAAGTTTTTCCTGGTCGCCTCGGCCGAAGAACGGGCCCGCCGTCGTCAGGCGCAATTGGCGGAAAAAGGGCAGATCGTGGATTATCAGGAAATTCTGGACCAGATCAGCAAACGTGACTATGATGATTCCAGGCGTGCGCTTGCACCCCTTAAGCCAGCCGATGACGCGATTATTGTCGATTCTTCCAGCATGGGCCCTGCGGCGGTCATCGATTGCATGCTGGCCAGCATTGCCAAATCAGCCCGTTAGGAGGACACCATGGCGGATGAAACCCGGTCCCTGAAACGCAGACACCTCGTGTATTACCTTGAGGTTTATGACGATGAAGCCAACAAACTCCTGGGGCATCTCGTCGATCTGACCACCAACGGCCTCAAGCTGGTGAGCAAGCAGCGGATTCCCACCAACCGGACCTACAAGCTGCGGATGATGCTGCCCGAGGGATATTTCTCGCAAAAGGATATCTATTTCGAGGCCAAAAGCATGTGGAGCTCCAACGATATCAACCCTGATTTTTACGACACAGGCTTTGCCGCTCCCAAGCTCGATCAGAAAACCCAAGAGATCATCAGCGGTCTGGTGAGCCAGATCAGCTTTAACGACTGAGCACAGGAGGGGGCGGAATATGCATACGGTGCTCGACTGCCGAGGCTTGGCCTGCCCGCAACCCGTGATCAGGGCCAAGGAGTTGCTCGACTTCCTTGAACAAGGCGCGGTGGAGGTGCTGGTGGACAATGAGGCCGCCCAGAGCAATCTGGAGCGCTTCGGTAAAAGCCAGGGTTGCGGTGTGGAGATCCGAGCCTCCGGAGACACCCGCCACATCACGATCAGCAAGGGTCCGCACCAGGGTCCTTCCAAGGATCTGGCCCCGGAGGAGTATCGCTGCGACCTGCCCGGCGCCGGCTTGGTTATCGTTATTCCTGCCGACACCATGGGGAGGGGCAACGATGCCCTGGGCGGGGTGCTCATGCGGGCCTACATCAAGACCATCAAGCACCTCAGTCCCTTGCCAGCCAAAATATTTTTTTACAATACCGGGGTGAAAATCACTGCCACCCAATCCGACCTGATCGCGCCGCTCCGGGAACTGGCCGATATGGGGGTGGAAATATACTCCTGCGGCACCTGTCTGGATTTTTTCAACCTCAAGGACTCCCTGCTGGTGGGAAACCCCTCCAACATGTTCGAGATCATGGACGCCATGGCCCAGGCCAGCAAGGTGATCAGCCCCTACTGAAGGCCGCCGCCTCCCCTAACTATGCCCGATTCACCTCCCCCCATCTATCTCGACAACGCCGCCACCTCTTTTCCCAAGCCCCCGGCAGTGGCCGAGACCATGCACCGGCTGATCCAGGAGGTTTCCTTAAGCCCCGGCCGCTCGGCGCACCGCTTTTCCCTGGCCGCCAGCCGGGTGATCTTTGAGACCCGCGAGCTGGTCGCCGCTTTTTTCGGCTGCCCGGACTCAAGCCGGGTGGTGTTCACCAGCAATGTCACCGAGGCGCTCAACGTGGGGATTTTCGGGCTGCTTAAACCGGGCGACCAGGTGCTGACCACAGGCATGGAACACAACTCGGTGATGCGGCCCCTGCGCCATCTAGAAAAGGCCCGAGGGATTGTCCTTTCGATTCTGCCCACCGACTCCACCGGCGCCATCGACCCGGACGATATCCCCAAACGGCTGAACGCGAAAACCCGGCTGATCATCATCAACCATGTCTCCAACGTGACCGGAGCCGTGGCCGATCTTGGTGCCATCGGTAGCCGCAAGGGCGAGGCGCTGCTCATGGTGGACGCGGCCCAGTCCGCAGGGGTTTTCCCTTTGGACATGGAAGCCTTTGGCATCGATTTTCTCGCCTTCACCGGGCACAAGGGGTTATTCGGCCCCACCGGCACCGGCGGCTTTCTGCTCCGGAAAGGAATCATGGCCGCGCCGCTGACCATGGGCGGCACGGGCAGCAATTCGGAGCTTGAAGAGCAGCCGCAGATGATGCCGGACTGTTATGAGTCGGGAACGCCCAACACCCTTGGCATTGGCGGCTTGGCCGCAGGGTTGGAATTTATCCGCAGCACCGGCCGAGAAACGATCCGCCGCCAGGAAGAACACCTCACCCGCCTGCTGCTCGCGGGCTTGCACCAGATCAAAGGGATCACCGTGCATGGCCCCCCGGCCAGCGCCAACCGAGGCTCGGCGGTTTCCCTGACCATGGCAGGAAGAAGCGTGGCCGATCTGGCCTTTCAGCTCGACCGCCAATACGGGATCATGGCCAGGGGTGGGCTCCACTGCGCACCTGCGGCCCACCGCAGCATCGGTACCTTTCCCCAGGGCACCCTGCGCCTTTCCCCAGGCTTTTTCAACACCGAGGCCGAAATCCAGACCGCCCTCAACGCCCTGGACCGGATCCACTCAGAATCGTAACCCACATAACCACCCGAGATTTCTATGAAAAAATGTCTTCAGGCCTGTTCCCTCTTGATCCTATTGCTTGCGGTGATCGCCTGCGGCGACAAAACCGCCCCGGAAAACAAACCGGCGTCACAGGGCTCCGGCCAGCCATCAGTCTTCCGCTCCCTGTCCCCGCAAGAGGCCAAGGCCCTCATCGAAACCCGCAAAGACCTGGTGCTGGTGGATGTCCGCTCACCGGAGGAACTCTACGAGGGGTCCATTCCCGGCTCGAAGCTCATTCCCTTTGGCGAACTGGCCCAGGGCAGGATGACCCTGCCCACGGGCCAGCCCCTCTTACTGATCTGCGCCATTGGCGGGCGAAGCTATGCGGTGGGCCAGTATTTTTCCGGAAAGGGGTACGGGGAGATTTACAACCTCGCTGGCGGCATCAGCGCCTGGAAGGCGGCGGGCTTGCCCCTGCAAGCGCGATAATCTGCTGGCAATCATAGGTAAAAACACCTAGAATTGACTTAGGTCAAGTCTACTGTCTCGCCAACATGCTAGTCTTACTGGGTTGAGGGGAAACACACACCATCCTTGGAGGATCATCACCCATGAATTTCGTCAAACACCTCACCATCAAAAGCATGTTGCGGCTGCTTGTCTGCCTGCCGGTGCTGTTCCTGATCGTAATCCTCATCACCAATAGCGCGGAGCGCTACACAACCCTGCGCCAAGCCGCTTCCATCAAAGAGCTTGCCGCCATCGCCGGTCTGAGCACGGAGATTGCCCACGAGGCCCAGAAGGAGCGGGGGATGACCGCCGGTTTTCTTGGCAGCAAGGGGCAAAAATTCGCGGATCGTCTCCCGGGCCAACGCGGGGAAACCGACAAACGGGTCGCCGCCCTCAAGGATTTCCTTGCCCATTCCAAAGCCGACAAGGCTGACCCCGCCCTGCATGAAAAATTGCAAGCCGCCCTGGCCGGGATCGACAAGATCGCCGCGATCCGCCAGCAGGCCGATGCCCAGTCCATCGCCGGACCGGAGGCCATCGCCTTTTACACCGGGGTAATCCATGAATTTCTGACCACCATCCCCCTGATCGCCCAAACCAGCCCGGACCAGGCAATCATGAAGGCGCTCACCGCCTACTACAACTTTGTGGAGGCCAAGGAGCGGATGGGCATAGAACGGGCGGTGTTGAGCAACACCTTTGCCAACGACAGCTTCGCCCCCGGCATGTACCGGAAATGTGTGGAAATACTCTCGGCGCAGAAGGTTTTTCTCGATAATTTCCATGCCTTTGCAGAAATCCAGGCCAAGGATTTTTACAAGGAAAAGATGAACGCCCCGGCAATCGCGGAGGTTGCCGCCATGGAGACCGCCGCCCTTGACAAACACCAGGAGGGCGGCTTCGGCATCCAGGCGGAGCGCTGGTTTGACACCATCACCAAAAAGATTGAACTGATGAAAGAGGTGGAAACCCAGCTTGGAAAGGACCTCGTTGCCATGGCGGACAGCAGGATGCAGGCGGACAGGTCGTCGCTGATCATCACCGCTACCACCGCCCTGATCGTCATTGCTTTGAGCATCCTGATGGCAGCCTACCTTTCTTCCCTCATCGTGGGCTCGCTGGAGCAAATCAGCGATGACCTGACCAATGGCGCCGGAGAAGTGCATGCCGCCGCGGGCCAGGTTTCTTCGGTGAGCCAGTCCCTGGCGGACGGCGCCGGAAATCAAGCCGCCGCCATCGAGGAAACCTCGGCCTCCCTGGAAGAGATTGCCGCCGTCACCAAGCAGAACGCCGACAACGTCGGCCAGGCTGAGGCCTTAACCCGTGAGGCGCGCAAGGTGATCGACACGGCCAATGTCTCCATGGGCCAGCTCACCCTGTCCATGGGGGAAATCTCAAAAGCCAGCGAGGAGACCTCCAAGATCATCAAGACCATCGATGAAATCGCCTTCCAGACCAACCTGCTGGCCCTGAACGCGGCGGTGGAGGCGGCGCGGGCCGGAGAGGCCGGCGCGGGCTTTGCCGTGGTCGCCGACGAGGTGCGCAATCTGGCCATGCGGGCCTCGGAGGCGGCAAAAAACACCGCCGGGCTCATCGAGGGAACCGTGCAGAAGGTGCAGGCCGGCGAAAAACTGGTGACCTCCACCAACCAGTCCTTCCAGGAGGTGGCCGACAGCACCGCCAAGGTCGCCCTTTTGATGAGCGAGATCGCCACGGCCTCGCGGGAACAGGCCTCGGGGGTCGGCCAGGTCAATCTGGCTGTTACCGAACTGGATTCGGTGACCCAGCAGAACGCCGCCACTGCTGAAGAAGCTGCCAGCGCTTCCGAAGAGCTGGACGCACAGGCGGAACAGATGAAGGAAACGGTGCACGCCCTGACCGCTCTGGTGCGGGGCGCGGACTGATTCCGACCTGCGTCTTTCAGCGCACTTTGCATAAAAAAAGGAACGACAGGTTCAACCCGCCGTTCCTTTTTTTATGGCTCTTCCTCTATGACTTAAAAATTGTCAAGCTGAGAGAAGAAGGGGGAACGGGCAATCCCGTTCTCCCCATGATCCTCTGCAGCCCCACGCAATAGTGAGGTTCCCATCAGGGTTTTCTTGGTTCCGTGCGTGTCTTTACAACCCACACACAAACGAGCCGTTACTGGGGTCCGAACGGATCCTTCACCTCCTGCTCCGGCTTGAACATCAGCTTCTTGGCTCCGCGGTTGTTCGTGTACTTGGGCAGTTCCAAGTCAATCTTGACCGGGACGCTTACCCCGGCCTTGGTCAGAGCCTGGCGCAGCAGCGCCTCGGCCTCGCCGGCATGCATGGTGGCATCGCCCAGAATCCGCATCGCCTCGCTGGGGTTATGGAAGCCGAGAGAATTTTCCGCGCCGAAGAACAGGTTGCGGTAGAACCCTTCTTCATAGTGATCCTTGGCCAGATCGTACAGCTCTTTGTCAATCTCCTTGCCAGCGGCCTGCTCCTTGTGGGTCAGCTCAAAAAGTTTGGCCACCCTGGCCAAAGCATAGCCGGAGCGGATGAACTGTGATGCCGCCCGATCCTGAATGGCTATCACCTGGCTCTTCAACCATTCCGGGGTCTCGGCGTGGCACTGCTGGCATGCCTTGAAGTCGTTCTTCATCGGGCTCATGATCCGGTGATCGGAAATCTTTTTGCTACCGACCTTGGTGTACGGCATATGACAATCAGCACAGGCGACGCCTGCCATCCAATGCACGCTGTTGTTGGAAAACATCTCGAATTCTGGATGGCGGATAAACGCCATTTTGAAGCCGGTTACACTTTGGGTCCACTCGCCATAGGACTTATCGCTGCGGAGCTTCTTGATGATGTTCTCAATGGAGATATTGCCCCACTTGCTTCCATCCCAGGGGAAGATAACATCCATCGATTTCATCTCGGGGGTTTTTTGGACCATATAGGTGACATGGCATTGGGCGCACACCAAACTTCGCTTGTCCTGATTGGTCAGTTTGGTCTCATCGACTCCCAACTTGGCAAGCGCTTTGCCCAGAGTAAATCCGCGCGAAAGCTTGAGGGTCATATCTTTGTTGTTGTGACAGTCGATACAGGCGACCCCAAGTTTTTGATCTTTTTGGGGGATCAGGTTAAGGACGTCCTTATAGGGCTTTGAGAAATAATCAGAGCCGTACTTGTCGGCAAGTTGCTGGGCGTAGGGGGTCTTGCAGGTCAGGCAGGCGCCGCCGGCCTTGACCCGAGAGGGATCAACTTCGAGCTGGTCTGTCAGCATATGGTAATGGCCACGGGGCTCGTTGTACTCGACGCCAAAGCCCCAACCGTTGAAGAGCAGGGCGTTAAAGGGATATTCAGACAGTTTGTCGAAGATTTGTCCACCATCGTTGCCTTTTTTGTACTTGCTTTTGCCAGCCGGGGTCGGATCTTCGGTCTTTTTCCAGCCTTCATATTCCTCCGGATAGGCCTTGCCCCAAACCGCCGGATCAATGGTGCCGTCCGGAATAGTTACGCCTTTGACCTGCTCCGCTTTGGGCGGTGCACAGGCGGTTGTCATAACACCGCACAGTGCGGCGGTCATGAATGTTGCAAGCAATTTCCTCTTCATATTCGTTCTCCTCTGTGATATGGCGGGTTAGAGTGTTTGAATGCTGCCGGCCCCGGTGTGGGTGATGCGGCGATGACAGCTCCAGCAGTTGCGTGAGGTGTTCATCTGCGACACCAGCTGGCTGTGACACCTGAGACAGTTCGCCTTTACCACTTTGGCCCCATGCTCGGACAGCGTGATCCGCTGGGGCACATGACCGGAATGGAAAAATAGCACGTCCTTCATGCCGTCAATGGATTTCCAGACGTAGTGCAGGACACGGTTGTCGTTGGGCAGGTGGCAATCAACGCACGTTTTCCGACGGTGCGCGCCGGAATGCATGAAGTTGGTGTACTCGCCCTCCATGACATGACAACCGGCGCAGAAGTCTGGCGACTCGGATTTGGCCAAGAGGCGCGGCGGCCCCAGCAGCAGATAAAAACCGATCAGGGTTGCGGAGAGAGCGGCAACGACTACTATCCGCAGCCGTTTACCACTCAAAAATGATCCCATTTTTTCAGCTCCTTGATCTCTTGATGGCAGGAAAAACAGGTGGCCTCATCCACGCCCTTATTGGGCTTTGCCGCTTTGCTTGCCGTCAGACCAGAGCTTGCCCAGACCATGCTCAGGGTCATGATCGAGCCCATCCATATCGGTTTCTTCATTTTCTTCGCCTCCTCTATGTGGTTGTTTTTTTGCAAGAACGCACTTTAAGGATACAAAAATTGTAGCACAGGGTACTTGACTTAGGTCAAGTCAATTCATGTTGACGCTTCGCCGCGTCATTTTAAGAGAACTGTACCGGGTGCCAAAACCCTGAGAAATGCCATATACAAGCCGACATTCCCTTTAGCAACCTTGCCGCCCCATCGTGCGGCAGCCCGCCAAGTGCGACAATTTGTCGCATTGTGCTTCCGATTGGTTGCTTGATAATTACACGTCTATAAAAAATTGTCGGATAATCTCAAATCCCGAGAAAACAAAAGGAGAACGCCCCATGAAAAAATTATTTTTGTTATGTGCCCTGCTGCTGGCCTGTATCGGAGGAGTCGCCATGGCCATGGACCAGGCTGATATCGCCCAGCATGCTTCCTGCAAGTACTGCGGCATGGACCGGCAGAACTTTGCGCACAGCCGGATGCAGATCGAATACGCAGACGGCAGCACCGTCGGACTCTGCAGCCTCCACTGCGCTGCCTTGGATTTGGCCAACCAGTTGGACAAGACGCCTGCAGCCATCAAGGTCGGCGACTACAACAGCAAAGAGTTGATCAACGCCGAAGCGGCGACCTGGGTGCTGGGCGGCAAGGTCAAAGGGGTCATGACCGGTCGGGCCAAATGGGCCTTTGCCAGCAAGGATGAGGCCCTGAAGTTTGTCGCCGAAAACGGCGGGGAGGTGGTCGATTTCGAGGCAGCTATCAGCGCGGCCTATCAGGACATGTATCAGGACACCCGGATGATCCGGCAAAAAAGGCAGGAAATGAAGAAGATGAAGATGTAAGGAGGCAGAAAAATCCTTGCTTGCCGGACAAATACCATGCTGGCCTCCTCTGATCTGGTAGGTTGAAGTTCTCCCTCAAAGCTACGATTTTATCAGATGGCCAGCATGGTATTTGTTGGGTTTTCAGCAAACCCCATACGCAAAAGGCTGCTGGCAAGAAAAAATGGGGATTCACCTGGTCGCTTCGCAAAAAAACTTCGTCACTATGAGCGCGATCCGTGGCTCGTTGAAATCATGACAGGTGAGCGGCCCAAGTCGTGATTGTTTTGCGATTTCATCATTAGAGAAATTCCCGACAACCGTTGACCTGCCATGGTTATGATTCCAGATCCTTTTTCATCCGGTCAAATTCGTCCTTGCCGATTTCGCCCAAGGCGTAGCGTTTTTTCAGAATGTCCAGAGGCGTCTCCCCACGGCAGCTAAATTCCCTCTGTCTCAGCCGACCAATAAGAATAACGATGCCTGCAATAATCAACGCCCAGAACAACAGCATCATGATCATTCCTCCCATTCCCAGACCATGTCCCCAGCCGGCCCAACAATCGTGCTCCCACATAGTTCCACCTTTTTTAAAATGAGCGCGGCAGAACAATCTCCGCACGGCTGAAACATTCGGACGTCATCAGTCATTTTTTCTTCCCTTGATCAGCAAAACAATACCACCCACCAACGTAACAACCCCCACGATCGGCGGCAGCGGAAATGTTTTCATCTTCTCCGCCGTCATCTCAATGGAGCCGAGATCAAGAACCTTTTCGCGGGTCGTGTAGGTAATGCCTTGATAGGCAAGGGCCAGAATCCCTATGGCGATGAGAATGATGGCTACCACGGTGTCTGTTTTCATCTCGTTCCTTTCGGTTGTCAGCCTTGAATGAAGATTATCTGCCACGCCGCCCCTGAATGATATTGAGCAGAACAACAACAATGGCAATGACCAGAAGCAGATGAATGAAACCTCCCATTGTGTAACTGCTGATCAGGCCCAGCGCCCAGAGAATTATCAGTATCACGGAAATCGTCCACAACATATGCTTCCCCCCTTATTTTATAAGCAGTAAAGCCGGAGATCATGTAAACCCCGCTGCGCCGCATGCACGCTTCCTTGATGCTGCGATGCCCTTTCCGCGTCGATCTGTAGTAGCCCAGGACCATCGTCTGATCATAACTGCCGTCTCATTTGCTCCCCGGAGTTCAATATCCATGGAGCAAATGAGACTTGGCTGTGACCCGGCCGATTGCGTGCTTTCCTTACTTAAGGCGCATGGAATTGGTGACCGATTTCACCCCCTTGACGTTGCGCGTAACTTCGACCGCCTTGTTGATGCCGGACTGAGAAGTGACAAAGCCGCTCAACTGAACCACGCCCTTGAAGGTTTCGACGTTGATCTCGCTCGACTTCAACGAAGCCTCCTCGAAAATTGCCGCCTTTACCTTGGTGGTAATAACTGAGTCATCAAGATACTCTCCGGTTCCCTCTTGCTTTGACGTCGAAGCGCAGCCCAGAAAAGAAACCAGCAGAATGACGAGAAAAAAACTCCCAAACAGATTGACCAGTTTCATGATGATTCTCCTTGTGAGTGATTTATTCAGATTTCGATCTTCCCCCCTACACATGAGGCCTATTTTTTTCTCTCGCGCCGAGGAGGCAACAGAGGTTGTCGTCAATCGCAGGAGAGATTGGCGACTAAAACAAGATGAGATTTCCACTTGGTTTTCATGCCGTTGGGAAAGAAGCCTTCCGGCTCCGTCGGTCCATGATCAGCCGATTCATACCCGTTTCCGCATTGTCTTGTCCTCCTTTATGGGTTAGGTGGTTTAGCAAGCGAACGCGCCAAAAGATAATAATATTGTACCACAGGGCGTTTTAATGGGGGCAAGGCAATTTTTGCCGGCGGAAAAATCTCGGGACCAGCCGAAAAAAAAGGGGAGCCCGTGCGGGCTCCCCTTTGCAACGGCAGACTTTTGCTGCGGGATTAGAGAATGGGCTTCATGGCGCCCATGTAGGAACGAAGCTCTGCGCCGATCTCCTCGACCCCGGTGTAGCGGATCGCTTCGTTGACCTGGACCAGCTCCACATTGCTCACCCCGTTGTCCTTTAGAGAAAGACCCTTGCCGATCACGTCGGTGTCGATCTTCTTCATGAACTTGGCCAGCATGGGCACGGCGGCGTGGGCAAAGAGGTAACAACCGTACTCGGCGGTGTCGGAGATGACCACGTTCATCTCGTAAAGCTTCTTGCGGGAGATGAGGTTGGCGATGAGCGGCACCTCGTGCAGCGACTCGTAGTAGGCGGACTCTTCCTTGATCCCGGCGGAGACCATGGTGTCGAAGGCCAGCTCAACCCCGGCCTTGACCATGGCCACCATCAGGATGCCGTTGTCGAAGTACTCCTGCTCGCTGATCTTCTTCTTGGTGGAGACGGACTTCTCAAAAGGTGTTTTGCCGGTGGCAGCGCGCCATTTGAGGAGGTTCTTATCATTGTTGGCCCAGTCTTCCATCATGGTCTTGGAGAAATGGCCGCTCATGATGTCGTCCATGTGCTTGGCAAAGAGCGGGGCCAGGATTTCTTTCAGGTCCTCGGCAAGATCGAAGGCCTTGATCTTGGCCGGATTGGAGAGACGGTCCATCATGTTGGTGATGCCGCCGTGCTTCAACGCCTCGGTGATGGTCTCCCAGCCGTACTGAACGAGCTTGGAGGCATAGCCGCTCTCGATGCCCTTTTCGATCATCTTGTCGTAACAGAGGAGCGACCCTGCCTGGAGCATGCCGCAAAGGATGGTCTGCTCGCCCATCAGGTCGGACTTCACCTCGGCGACAAAGGAGGACTCCAGCACCCCGGCCCGGTCGCCGCCGGTGCCGCAGGCATAGGCCTTGGCCTGTTCCCACCCCTTGCCCTGGGGGTCGTTGGCGCGGTGCACCGCGATCAGGGTGGGCACGCCGAAGCCGCGCTTGTACTCCTCCCGCACCTCGGTGCCGGGGGACTTGGGGGCCACCATGATAACCGTCAGATCCTTGCGGATCTGCATGCCCTCTTCCACGATGTTGAAGCCGTGGGAGTAGGAAAGGGTCGCCCCTTTTTTCATCAGCGGCATGATGGCAGAAACCACCTTGGTGTGCTGCTTGTCCGGGGTGAGGTTGATGACCAGATCGGCCTTGGGGATAAGTTTCTCAAAGGTTCCCACGGTGAAACCGTTGCCATGCGCGTTCTTATAGGACTGGCGCTTGGTCTTGATCGCTTCCTCGCGCAGGGCGTAGGAGACGTCCAGGCCGCTGTCCCGGAGGTTGAGGCCCTGATGCAGCCCCTGGGCACCGCAGCCGACGATGACAATCTTCTTGCCCTTAAGCGCCTCCACCCCGTTGAACTCGGAAGAGTCCATGAAGCGACACTGGCCAAGTTCCTCAAGCTGCAAGCGCAGCGGCAGGCTATTGAAGTAGTTCTTTCCCATTGTGTTCTCCTTATCGTATTGGAAATATGTTTTTCTTTTCTTACTATCAGGCCATCATAGCTCCATTTTCTGTTGCGTCAAGTGACTTGTTCGCGATATTGTATTGCGTAAATTGCAACAACTGGAGAGATGAACATGGACATGGAGGAACTCAAACTCTTTCGCCACCTGGCCGAATCCCTGCACTTCGGCAAAACCAGCCGCGCCTGCCATGTGACGCCCTCGGCCCTGACCCGCACCATCCAGCGCATTGAGGCCGAGGTGGGGGAACTCCTCTTTGACCGGGACAACCGCTCGGTGCGATTGACCAAGGCTGGCGAGGCCCTGAAGCAGTACGCCGAGGAGACCATTGAGCGCTGGAAAGAGCTGAAAGAGGGCATTGCCAGTTCCGCCACCCTGCACGGCGACATCTCCCTCTACTGCTCGGTAACCGCGGCCTACGGCATTTTGCCTGCTATCCTGAGCAGGTTCCGCAAGACCTGTCCGGAGGTGCAGATCAAACTCCAGACCGGTGACGCAGCCCAGGGGTTGGCCCGACTGCGCAACGGCGAGGTGGAGGTGATCATCGACGCCCTGCCGGACAAGCCTCCCGCAGGCCTGGAATTCATGCAACTCACCGAAACGCCGCTGGTCTTCATCGCACCGCTGGACTTCCCGGAAATCGTGGTGTATGACGGCAAAGAGATCGACTGGCGAAAAACCCCTGTGATTGTGGCCGAACAGGGACTGGGCAGGGAACGGCTCGACCGCTGGTTTGCCGCGAAAAAGATCCTGCCCAACATCTACGCCCAGGTGGCGGGCAACGAAGCGATTATCGCCATGGTCAGCCTGGGCTGCGGGGTTGGGGTGGTGCCCAGACTGGTGCTGGAAAAAAGCCCACTCCAGAAACAGATCATGGTACTCGACATCTCTCCCCAGCTGGCCCCGTTCTCCCTGGGCGTCTGTATCGTGAAGAAGAACCTGCGCAACCCAAAGATTCTGGCTTTTTGGGAGGTCGCTGGCTCGCGGTGAAGATTATCTGCATCTCTGCGAATCCGCCTTTGCGGTCTTAGACCATCACTGCGCCTTGCCTCGTACCGCAATGACATGCTGCTTTCCGCTCCGGGCGCTCTTTTACCAAAGCTTTGGTATCGCTCATGATCGCCCCACTGCCGCAGATGTAAAAATTCCAGTAATTGGCCGGGCGGATGTTGGGGAAATAGGCGGTATCGACAAAGGGCTCCTCCTGGTCTTGCCGTATGATCGAGTTGATTTCCGTATCATTGGGCATTCGCCAGTCGGTAAAGCCCCCAAATTTTGAGTTGTTCAGTTCGGCCACAAAGACCTCCTTGGCCTCCTTCCAGGTATATTGATTGCCCCCATCATGCACCGAGCCGTCGATGGTCTTCATTTCCCAAACCAGGCCGGTCTTGATGTCCTTGACCATAACCCAGCTGGCCGCATCCGCCGCCAGTTCATTGCCGCCAGCGTCCAGTTTCACAAAGGGGGTAGCGCCCCCCCGCATCAGCAGCCCATGCCGGGCCGACGGCAAAGAGCACGCCCAAAAGCAGGAGCGGCAAATAACCCACTGTATGACGAAAAACAGACCATGACATACATCCCTCCGTGTTCTTGCTGTTAATGGGTCCCGTCCTGAAAAACCCCCTTAGACAACACCATTATCCTTTTATTTACCTACCGTTGCCCCTGTCGTTTTTCCATCTTTTTTTATGCCGCCAAGAACATGCTGCCTGAGCTGGTTCTCCCCTACAAAAAAAGAGTCGCCCTTTTTTATTTTCCCACGCACAATGGAACAACATCGCCAAACGCCATCATCCGGAACATCCGCCATGCTGACCAAAAACAACGTAATCCAACTTTACAACGATGGCCTTGTCATCCACTGGCGGCGGAAGAAACACCCCCAGCAGCTCAAAGGAGAATATGACCCAGCCACCTTCGAGGTCAACATCTATACCCAGCATCTTCTCTCGGAACACGACCGGGACATGACCCTGCTGCACGAACTTATCCACGCACGGGACGACCGCAAAGGGCTGCCCAACAACCGCACCTGTTCACCACGGGTAGAACGGGAAGCCGAAGCGACCTACCAACGGCAACCTGGGGTGCTGGCGCTGATCAAGGAGATATACGGGATTTAGGACAACAAACGAGGACCGTCAGCCAAGCGTCCGGCGCCGCATGCGACCCCAGCGCGACTTGGTGTGGAACAGGCTTTGTAGCAAACCGTACAACCGGAAAAGGACCAAGAGCTGGCGGTAGCCAAAATTTTCCATTACCGCTCCACAGAAAAGGAGCAGCGTCTGACCGCTCTTTGGATAGATATGGAAGGAGCGTTCCTCAAGGAGCAAGGAACTGGTGGAAAGGAGAACGCCCAGGCCGATGGCCACCAAAAGAAAGGCGATCATGGCCTCGGGGTTGAGGATGCCAATCGCGTAGGCCCCGAACATGAAAACATAGCCAACAATCTCAAAAACAGGTCCCCACCATTCAAAAAAAACCATAAAAGGAAAAGCGAACCAACCGGGCAGGCCGCCACTACGGCTGAACATCAGAGACCAGTTCAGGGAAAGACTCTCGCCCAAGCCGCGCTGCCAGCGAATTCTTTGATTTTTCAGGGTCGCGAGATCTTCGGGCGCCTCGGTCCAGCAGACCGGATCGGGTACAAAAGTGATCCGGTAAGCGCGCCCTTCGCGGCGCAGAACCCGGTGCAATCGCACCACCAGCTCCATGTCTTCGCCCACCGTATTAGCGCGGTACCCGCCGACCCGGACTACGGTTTCCTTATGAAACAGGCCAAAGGCGCCCGAGATGATCAGCAGGGCATTGAGCGGTACCCAGCCCAAACGCCCAAAAAGAAAGGCGCGCAGATACTCCACTATCTGAAAGAGAGCGAGAAAGTTGCCGGGCAGCCCAGTCCGCTCCAGAACCCCGCCCTTGATCTCGCAACCGTTGGCGAGCCGTACCGTCCCGCCGCAGGCCACAGTACTCGAATCCTCCAGAAAAGAGCGTACCAGGAGTCTAAGGCTTTCCGGATGCAACATGGAGTCGGCGTCCACCCCACAATACAAGGGATAGCGGGCATCATTTATCCCCGCATTCAGAGAATCCGCCTTACCACCGTTTTCCTTGTCAAGCACCCTCAGATTGGGGTGATTGAGCGATCGGTAGATGGCACGCACCGGTTGGGTTGCCAGACGTACCCGATACGCCTCGGGAATTTCCTTGAGCATAAAAGCCTGCTTGAGGATCTGCAGGGTGTTATCGCTGGAGCCGTCATTGATGACAATGACCTCAAACTCGGAATACCGCAACTGCAGCAGGGAGCGGACCGCCTCCTCGATGGTGATTGCCTCGTTGAAGGCAGGCACCAGAATGCTGATGGGCAGCTCAAGATCGCTGTACACCTGGGGCAAGCTACTGATGTCTTTGGACTCCAGATAGTCGCCAACCTTGAAGGAGGCCAAAAAATTCAAAAGAAGATAGCCGCTATTTAAAAAAAAGAAATAGATGAAGAAAAACCATTCTGCACAGAGAATTATCTGCTGCTGGCTCATTGCCGCGCCCCCTCTTCGATCAGGGTCTGCTCCAGCATGGTCCTGGCAAAGGAATCCTCCAGGTTGTCATGGATTATTTGCAGCTCCGGGCGGGTCATGCCGGGCATTTTGATTAATGCCTGAGCCGCACGGTAGCGTACCCACCATTCTCCATCACCCAGACGCTCCAGCAGCAAAGAAATATCCTCCCGCTTCCCGATCCGTCCCAAGGCAGCCACGGCCTGCATGCGAATATGCCAGCGGCTGTGTCCGACATACTGACGAACAAGGTCGAGTTCATGATCGCACTGAATGCGCTTGAGTATCCGGGAGGTGAGGCGGTCGGAGTTACTACGCTCGAGAAGAATGCGCAGAATCCGATTTTTTTCCTCATTGTACATGTGCTCCACATAGTGCAGGAGCTTGATAGCCCCGGAATCCGTACTGTTCAGCAAGGCATCAAACAAGGGAGAAGTTGCCAACTCGGCGGTCAGGACACTGCGAAGTAAAACCGCCACCCTGGCTTCCGGCCAATCATCGCGCCTGACCAACTCGGCAAAGACAATGGGCAAGGCACGCTCCTGATCAATCTTGATAAGCGCCCTAGCCGCCAGAATGGAAAGCAGGCTGTTTTCCTTGGAAAGCAACTCTTCCAGGACAGGCCAGCTGAACCGATCCCGCAGATCACCAAGAAACACCATCGCCACCAGACGTTGGTGCATTCTTCCCCGTTGCAGAAGGCGCTGTGCATACACATGCAGCTTAAACTGGCGGGCAAGGCCGTTCATTCTGATCAAAGCATGGCCGGAAAGGCTCTCCTGAAAATCCAGCCAACAATTCATGAAAAGAAAAAAATCCCGGCGCTTGAGGACAGAGATATCCACATCCTTTCGATGGCGGTTCTGACTCAGGGCGGTTTCCGTGAAAATCGGCAGCCAGATTGCCCTGAAACGGGCCTGATGCTGTTGGCCGAGATACAGCCGTATGCGCAGGAAAACGATCCAGAGGATCATGAACAGGGTGATGAGACAGACAACGGCGAGCCCTACATAGGCGTAGCCCACCATGGTTTCAGAACTGAAGACGAATCCCAAGGGCTCCTCCCCAGCGGGTGTATCGGTCGCCCTGCTCGTGACGCCAGAATTCGTAGCTGAGCGCCCAACGGTCTCCCGGTAGCCAGTGCCGACCGACAAGGCCCATACTGAGCACACTGCTGCTTATAAGCTGCGCAGGCCCAAACTCACCGGAATTTTCCGTTTCCTGCCCGGCTGCCACATAAAGAGCAAAACGGCTGCGCTCATCATAAAACCTGGTCCACTGCAATCGATGGGTATACGTCTCGGGCGCAGCCTCAGCCTTACCAATATAGAGGGTATACTCCAGGCGTTGGCTGGAAAAATAGTGGCCCAAGCTGGCGCTATATAAATTGCTGTAGGTTGCACTGTACTCGGAATGTCGGGCTCCAAGGGTGGCATCCCAATTGTCCGGAAGCTTTCGGGAAAGGCCGCCCAAAAGGGAATACTTGGGGAGAATTTCATAGCTGGGGCTGCCGCTGATTTCAAGCTGGTAATCGTAAAGGCTGCCCAGAGGTTGATAGGTTCCGATCGCCAACTCTTCATCGGTCAGGGAAAAACGATCAGTAATCCGCGTCTTGCCGTAAAGAACCCGGCGGGGTGCATAGAGCCATTCCCCGTCCAGATAGGCGCTCTTCCACTCGGCATACCCTTTGGTGAGATGCTCATAACTCAACCCAGCCTCTACCTCACGCCTAGCAATAAAGCATGTCCCCGTCGCCCGCAAATCCTGCAACTGAGAACGCTGATCCGCAAAGGGTTCCGGGCCAAACTGTCGCTCGGCCTCAACAAGCAGATCCGCTGCCTTCTGTAGAGACTCTTCATCTTTCCCGTCCAGCAGGATCTGGATGTGCAACCGTTTCAATGCCTGGGATTTCGGGGCGAGAACCAGCCCTTTTTTCACCGCAGCCACGGCAGCTTCTTTCTGACCGCTCCAAAAAAGGGTCTGGGCCTGGCCAAGGACATAATCGCTGTTGGTCGGCGCCTGCCGCAACAGCATCTCATACAAGGAAAGAGCCTGCTCGTATCGAGCTTGCCAGGCCAAAAGCCGGGCCAGCAGAAAATTTAGTTCCCCGCTCTGCGGATTGTTCTGTAATTTATCGCGCACCATTGCTTCAGCCGCGACAAAATCTTTTTGCTCGATGGCTTGCCCCAGGTTTTCGTAAGCCAAGACAGGGCTGGCCATGCAGACAACAACCAAGAGGACCGGCAAAAAAAACCGGGTCATGAAGCACCCTTGAAAAACCGCCGAAGCCGGGCCGCCAGTTCCATGGGCCGCAAGGGCTTGACAATATAATCATCCGCCCCCAAATCCAGGCCGCGGATCACATCGTGCTCCTGGGACTTGGCAGTGAGCATAATAACCGGCACCTCTTTCCAGGCCGGGAGCCTGCGCATTTCAGCCAGTAACTCAAACCCGTCCACATAGGGCAGAAGGATATCGAGGACCACTGCATCAGGCACTATATTGCCCTGAAGAAACTCCATGGCCTTCCGGCCATCCTCGGCAACCACGGTCTCGTATCCCTCCCGCTTAAGCATGGCGCAGACCATGCCGACAATCACGGGAGAGTCTTCGATTATCAAAATTTTGCGTTTTTCCGGCATACTCTCCCATACTCTCCTGCAAGGTGACCGCATTGTTATTGCGCCTGCGGCGCAAAGGAACCCATTTAATTATCGTAGCACGGAATCCACGGCAAAAACAATACCTACCAGCCTTTCTCCGCGTACCCCTTGATCTGGTGGAAGTTGAGATACCGATACACCTCGTCCGCCTTGGGGGTCACCCGTTCGCCAAGGATCTTGTTGTATTCTCCCACGGTGGGGATACGCCCCAATACGGCGCAGACGGCGGCCAGCTCGGCCGAGCCCAGGAAGACCTTGGCGCCGGTGCCGATACGGTTGTCGAAGTTACGGGTGGAGGTGGAGAAGACCACGGCGTTGTCGCGGGTTCTCGCCTGATTGCCCATACAGAGCGAACAACCGGGGATTTCGGTATGCGCCCCGGCCCTGCCGAGAATGCTGTACACCCCCTCCGCCTTGAGCTGCTCCTCGTCCATACGAGTAGGCGGCGCCACCCAGAGGCGGCCAGCCACCTGGGGACCGTTGTCGAGAATCCTGGCCAGGGCCCGGAAGTGGCCGATATTGGTCATGCAGGAGCCGACAAAAACCTCATCGATGGCAGTACCCGCCACCTGGGACAACAGCTTCACGTCGTCCGGGTCGTTGGGGCAGGCCAGCACCGGCTCGGTGATGGTGTTGAGATCGATCTCCAGCACTGCTTTGTATTCGGCATCCGCATCCGGGACCAACAACTCGGGTGCACCCAGCCATGCCTCCATGGCAGCGATCCGGTTACGGATGGCTGTGGCGTCCTGATAGCCCCGGGTCAACAGGCTTTTCAGCAGCACCACGTTGGAGCGGAGAAACTCGGCCACCGGCTCCTTGTTCAGCCGCACGGTGCAGGCGGCGGCGGAGCGCTCGGCCGAGGCGTCGGCCAGCTCGAAGGCCTGTTCCACCGCAAGGTCCGGCAGCCCCTCGATCTCCAGCACTGTCCCGGCAAAGAGGTTCTTCTTACCCTTTTTCTCCACGGTGAGCAACCCCTTCTGGATGGCCACATAGGGAATGGCGTTGACCAGATCCCGCAGGGTGATACCGGGCTGCATTGTCCCGGTGAAGCGAATCAGCACCGACTCCGGCATGACCAGGGGCATGGAACCGGTGGCTGCGGCAAAGGCCACCAACCCGGAGCCGGCCGGAAAGGAGATGCCGATGGGAAACCGGGTGTGGGAATCGCCGCCGGTGCCCACGGTATCGGGCAGGACCATGCGGTTGAGCCAGGAATGGACCACCCCGTCGCCCGGGCGCAAGGCTATGCCGCCCCGTTCGCTGATGAAGCCGGGCAGGGTCTGGTGGGTCTTCACATCCACCGGCTTTGGGTAGGCGGCGGTATGGCAGAAGGACTGCATGACCAGGGGGGCGGAGAATTTCAGGCAGGCCAGCTCCTTGATCTCGTCGCGGGTCATGGGGCCGGTGGTGTCCTGGGAGCCCACCGAGGTCATCCTCGGCTCGCAGTACATGCCGGGCCGCACCCCGGGGAGATTGCAACCCTTGCCCACCATCTTCTGGGCCAGGGTGTACCCCTTGCCACTGTCCTTGGGCACCTCAGGCTCCCGAAAGAGGGTGGAAGGCGGCAGACCAAGGACCTCGCGGGCCTTGGCGGTGAGGCCCCGGCCGATGATGAGGTTCACCCTCCCCCCGGCCTGGACCTCGTCGGGCAGGGTGGCAGGGGAGAGGCTGAAGGTGGTAACAGTCTGACCGTTCCGACTGATGGTGGTGGTGCGGGTGTTGATGGTGATGATATCCCCGGTCGAAAGGGAGGTCACATCGCACTGGATCGGCAGCATGCCCGAATCCTCGGCGGTGTTGAAGTAGATCGGCGCGATGGTCGATCCCATGACCACCCCGCCGGTACGCTTGGCCGGCACATGGGGGATGTCGCGGCCCATGTGCCAGAGCATGGAGTTGACCCCGGACTTGCGGGAGGAGCCGGTGCCCACCACATCGCCCACATAGGCGATGGGGTGCCCCTTTTTCTTCAGCTCCTCGATCTTCGGCAGCGAGCCGGGCAGCCGGTTGATCAGCATGGACTGGGCATGCAGGGGGATATCCGGGCGGCTCCACGCCTCGGAGGCCGGGGAAAGATCATCGGTGTTGGTCTCGCCCGCGACCTTAAACACGGTGACGGTGAGTTCCTCTGGCATGGGGGGCCGGGAGGTGAACCAAGTCGCCTCACCCCAGTTGGTCAGCACCTGCTTGGCATGGGGGTTGCTCTTTGCCTTGGCAGCCACGTCATTAAAGGAATCATACACCAGAAGGGTATTGGAAAGGGCCGCGACCGCATCCCCGGCCAAGCCAGCATCATCCAGCAAATAGATGAGCGGTTGCACATTGTAGCCACCCAGCATGGTGCCCAGGAGCTGTACCGCCTCCTTCTTATCAAGGAGAGGCGAGGTGATCTTCCCCTGCGCCACCCCGGCAAGAAATTCGGCCTTGACCTTGGAGGCCTCATCCACGCCAGGGGGAACCTGGTTGCTGATCAGGTCCACCAGGGTCGCCTCTGTTCCTGCGGCCGGTTTTTGCAGCAGCGCAACCAGAGCACTGGTCTGGGCGGCGGACAGGGGAAGGGGAGGCAGGCCAAGGGCAGCCCGCTCGGCAACATGTTTTTGATACGCCTCAAGCATGGGTACGACCTCCTTGCAGAATAAGAAACCGGGGCAGCCCGGTGATTTTTCCCAAACCAGATTCCTACCCTTGCCGGACCAGACCTGTCAAGGAGAACCTGGAGGGGTGGGGGCAAGACAAAAAAAGCGGCAGGAGTTTCCCCTGCCGCCCATGCATTCACTGCCTCGCCGCAATTATCAGCCAGCTGCCATCAACCGCTCTATATCCTCGCTGCCAATGGTTTCCTTTTCCAACAAATCCTTGGCCATGGCCTCCATGATCGGCCGGTTTTCGGTGAGCAGCCGGGTTGCTGTTTCCCGGGCCTCGGTCACCAGTCCGGTCACGGCCTGGTCGATCTTGACTGCGGTTTCCCCGCTGTAGGACTGGCGGCTCCGCCCGAATTCATCGGGACCGGCAAAGTTCATTGGGCCGATGGCCTCGCTCATTCCCCACTCGCAGACCATCTTGCGGGCAATGGCCGTGGCCCGTTCGATGTCGTTGCCCGCGCCGGTGGTGACATCACCGAAGACGATCTCTTCCGCCACCCTCCCGCCCAAAAGAATGCAGAGGTTGTTCATCAGCCACGACCGGGACTGGGAATGTTTCTCGTCGGTGGGCAGCTGCATGGTCAACCCCAGGGCGCGGCCACGGGGGATGATGGTCACCTTGTGCACCGGATCGGTGCCTGGCAGCAGCCGGGCCACCAGGGCATGGCCCGCCTCGTGAAAGGCGGTGAGTTCCTTGTCCTTGCCGGTGAGGATCATGCTGGTGCGCTCAGCCCCCATCATCACCTTATCCTTGGCCTTTTCCATGAGAGCCATGGAGATTCTGCCCACCTCAAAGCGGGCCGCCATCAGGGCTGCCTCGTTGACCATGTTGGCCAGCTCTGCCCCGGAGAACCCGGGGGTGCCCTTGGCGATGATGGACATATCCACATCGGCGTCCAGCTGAACCTTGGCGGCGTGGACCTTGAGAATCTTTTCCCTGCCGCGCACATCGGGAAGAGGCACGATGATCTGCCGATCGAACCGGCCCGGCCGCTTGAGAGCCGGGTCCAGGATGTCGGGTCGGTTGGTGGCCGCGATGATGATAACCCCTGCATTGGCCTCGAAGCCGTCCATCTCCACGAGCAGCTGGTTCAGGGTCTGCTCGCGCTCGTCGTTGCCGCCGCCGGTGCCTGCCCCGCGCTGGCGGCCAACCGCATCGATCTCATCGATAAAGATGATGCAGGGCGCCTTTTTCTTGGCCTCCTTGAACAGATCCCGCACACGGCTTGCGCCGACACCCACATACATCTCGACAAAATCAGAGCCGCTGATGGAGAAAAACGGCACCTGGGCCTCCCCGGCAATGGCGCGGGCCAGCAGAGTTTTGCCAGTGCCCGGCTCGCCCGAAAGGAGCACGCCCTTGGGAATCTTTGCCCCTACCCGGGTGAAGATCCCGGGATCGCGGAGAAAATCAACGATCTCGCCCAACTCCTCGCGGGCCTCCTCGATGCCGGCCACATCGGCAAAGGTGAGCTTGGATTCCTCGCCCTCGATGAGGCGGGCCCGACTCTTGCCGAAGGTCATCAACCCCTTGCCGCCACCGCCTTGCTGCTGGCGCATGAAATAGAGGCCAAGGCCCACCAGCACAATCATAGGCAGCCAGGAGCCGATAATACTCACCAGCCAATGGGGCTCTTTTTTCTTTTCCACTTTCAGGCTGAGCCCCTCTTTCATAAAGGGCTTTACCTGCTCCAAACTGTCCGGCAACACGGTCTGAAAGCGGTTACCCACCAGATCCTGGGCCTCGGCCACGTTTTCCCTGATGGTGATCTTACTCACCTTGCCCGAGTTGACGCTTTCCAGAAAATCGTTGTAGCTGATCTGGTTGACCGGCTCCTCCGTTGGATTAAAAAGATGGATCAGCAGCAGACCCACCAGGGCGATGACCAGCCAGATGGACAAGTTCTTGTAAAATTGGTTCAAGGCGTGTACCTCCGGGTTGTTTTTCTACCCTTTGTACACGATGCGGAGTGGAAGATGCAAGCAATCAGGCGGAAACTGGGGAATCGACGGGCAAGCCGCTGAGCCGGTCAATCTTTTTCGGCACCAGACCACTGGACATAAAAGCCGTGCAGAGCTTGCGTTTCTCAAAGGAGCACGCGGCAATGTTCCAACAGGGCGTGTATTGCAGCAACTTATGAATGGCGGCCAGGCTGATGCCATGTTCGTGGATCATGGTGCGCAGGCAGGAAACCCATTTCAGGTTGTCCAGGCTATAATAGCGCCACTTGCCATGGCGAACCGGGGCCAACAGTCCGTCGCGCTCATACATCCGCAGGGTGCGTGGGGTAACAGCCAGCATCTCGGCGGCGGCGCTGATGGTGAGGACGGCCTGGTCATCGGCCAGCAGAGGATGACCAAAAGTCGGGACAGAGGATTCAGGTGTCTGAGACAGTGCGTTCATGGTGGAGCCTCGTTATCAAGATATTTCCATGGGCATGGGCCCATCGACTTTCAGGGAAAAAATTGCGATGATCGCGGGGACTGCGGCAAAAGGACCCATGATCAGCGACATGACAAAGGAGCTGACAAACCAGAAGGTTTCGGCTAGCTTGCCTGAGGTCTCTTCTAAAATCGGGGCTGTGAGGTTTTTTTCGCTGCAGAGTGTCTTTTTCATGGCCGACCTCCTGTTCCGGATGTCCTGGGCGGCGCAGAATCATTTCATGCACCGCTTTGCTTTGGTATATACGCAAGGGGTATGCCAGAGATGACAAGAGGGGGAGAGGCAGGAAAAACCGTTCTCCGTTTTTCAACACAAAAACAGCAATATGGCATATAAGAAAAAATTATTTGCATGGATTATTATAACAAGATTGAGAAATTTATCGCCTGCGGAGAGGCGAATTGTGCGCCCTATTCGACACCGACAAGGATCATATTGCGACCAGAATACCCCGTACGCTTTTACTCTTGAAACATGAAAGATACCAAACACTGCAAACAATGCGGCACCTGTTGCCGAAACGGCGGACCAGCTCTGAATCGGGAGGATATCGACCTTGTTCGCCAAGGGTATATCCACCACGATCAGCTGGTCACCATCCGGCAAGGGGAGCTGGGGTACAACCCGGCCATTGCCCAGCTTGAGCCTGTGCCCGTTGAGCTGCTCAAGATCCGGGGGCAGGGGAGTGGCTGGACCTGCCTCTTCTTTGCCGAAAAAGGCAACGCCTGCACCATCTACGCACACCGCCCGGCAACCTGCAGGGTTCTTCATTGCTGGCAGCCAGAGGCCCTCCTGGCCACCATCTACCAGAATACCCTACGCCGCACCGACCTGATCAACCCCAACGACCCAATCCTTGCGGAGATCGAGCGCCATGAACAGGCCTGTCCAGGGCGGGTCTTCACCGAGCTGCTCGCCCAAGCCGACGGACCGGAGGATCTCGCCCGACTCACCGAGCTGGTGCGCGACGATTTGGCCATCAGGGCCGATGTTGCCCAAAAAACAGGGATTTCGCTGGAGATGGAGTTTTTTCTCTTTGGCAGACCGCTGTTCAAGCAGCTGGCAGGGTCTGGGGTAGAATGTGTTGCGGAAAACGGGGAGATTCGTTTGCAGAGAGAAAATTCCCCTCGCCCACCTGCGGGAGAGGGGGGGAGCAAAGATATGTCCGGGACGCAAAATTATCGGCTACCAAAGTAATTGTAACCGTTCAGCAGCGCCGCTTCGCTGCTGCCGTAGATGTGCGAAAGAGGTCTGTCCGCCATACATATGGTATGCGGGCAGGCCGATGACAAAGCAGATGCGCTGCTGCTGAACGGTTACAAACCTTACTTCACCTCACGCACCATGATCTCTTCGGACCAGTCGTTGTGCTCAAACTGCTCGTGATCCGGCTTGGGCGGTTTTTCCTCGGTGAGCCGCTGCTTGAGCCACTTGAGCACCTGCTCGAACTCACCGGCCATCTCGGCCATGGCCCGGCCGCGGTGGCTCACCTTGTTTTTCTCCTCCATGGTCAACTCGGCAAAGGTCTTGCCCAGCTCGGGATAGAAGAAGATTGGATCGTAGCCAAAGCCGTCCTCCCCACGGGGCGCGATGAGCAGCTCGCCTTCGCAGGTTCCTTCGTAGGTAAGGGCCGGACCGGAAGGCACGGCGATGGAGATCACGCAGTGAAAAGCGGCCTTACGGTTGGCCACCCCTTCCATGTTTTTAAGCAGCTTGGCGGTGTTCTCCGCATCGCTGGCATTCTCCCCGGCATAACGGGCCGAGTACACGCCGGGCGCGCCATCCAGAGCCTCCACCGCCAACCCGGAATCGTCGGCTATACAGGGCAGCCCCAGAACCTTGGCGGTGAAATGCGCCTTTTTATAGGCATTGTCGTCAAAGGTGGCGCCGTCTTCAACCACTGCGGGGATAGGGCCGAAATCGGCCAGGCTCTGAATCTCCACCGGAAAATCCTTGAGCAGCTCCTTGAACTCCTTAAGCTTTCCCTTATTCGTCGTAGCCAGCACCAATATATTGAACATATTTTTTCTCCTTGTGTGTCGCCGCTAACGTAGTCAGGCAAAGTGATCATTTACCCGCATCACCGCCGGAAGTCAAGATTGGCGGTAGAAGCTCCATCACTGCAGCCGTTTCAGCATCCTCGCGATCAGGCGTCTTTTTTCTTATCCCTTGTCTCTCGGGCCTGTCTTTCGCTAAGATAATTGCAGACACTTGACCTAGGTCAATGATGGCAGCCGGATTGTGCAATACGGTGCATTCAAACGCATCTATCTATTCAGCAACAAGGGGGACCCGCGATGTCGGAGATAAACAGACCCAGGCTTGACCCTGCAGAGCTGCTCTCGGACGAAGATGTCTACGAGGCGATGAAAAAAATCCCAGGCTACCTCGACATCTCGGCTGGGGATTTCAAGGAACTCTACCTGCTCGCCTATCAGCACGCGGAGACCCGCCTGTACAACAGCCTGCGCATCGCCGAGATCATGAGCCGCCAGGTCATCTCGGTCCGGCCGAAGACCCCCCTTGCCGAAGCGGCGGCGCTCATGGCCAAGCACCACATCACCGGTCTGCCCGTTGTCCAAGAGGACGGAACCGTGGCCGGCATCCTCTCGGAGCAGGATTTCTTCCGGAACATGGGCGACGGCAGCCAGACCTCCTGCATGGCGCTGATCGCCGACAGCCTTGCCAGCGGGGGCTGTTTCGCACTCTCCATGCGGGGAAAAACCGCAGGGGAGATCATGACCGCTCCTGCGATCACGGTTTCAGAAAACGCGCTGTTGCATGAGGTCGGCAAGCTAATGCGGGAAAAAAGGATCAACCGGGTGCCGGTGACGGACAGCAAGATGCGGCTGCTCGGCATTCTCACCCGCAGCGATCTCATGCACGCCTTTCCGGAAAGGGAGACGCCATGAACTATTTCGACAAGATGCGCGGCACCACCACCAGCCCGCCCAGGGTAAGCCTGTCCGAGGTTTTCTGGTCCTGGATCGGCGCTTTTTTGGGCATTGCCGCAGTGGCCTTCATCAACTACAATCTGCTGCCCAAATCGGACCTGCTCATGCTCATCGGCTCCTTCGGCGCCTCGGCGGTGTTGATCTACGGCGCCATCAAAAGCCCCTTGGCCCAGCCGCGCAATCTCCTCGGCGGCCATGTGCTTTCGGCCCTGATCGGGGTGGCCAGCTACAAGATGCTGGCCCCGCACATGTGGCTGGCGGCGGCAGTGGCGGTGGCTACGGCCATCGCGGTGATGCACCTCACCAAAACCCTGCACCCGCCGGGCGGCGCCACCGCCCTCATCGCGGTGATCGGCAGCGAGAAGATCTATGCCCTGGGCTATCTCTATGCGCTTGTTCCCGCCGGAGCCGGAGCCTGCATCATGCTGGTCATCGCGCTGCTGGTGAACAATATCCCCAAGACGAGGCGATACCCCGAGTTCTGGTGGTGAGGCCACTTAAAACCAGAGATTGCAAACCGTCACTGCGGCAATGAGCCCGGCCGTCTCACCGCAGAGCGCGGCAGGCAGGGCATGCCGCGTCCGTCGAACCCCCACGGCGCCGAAATAGACGGCCAGCACATAGAGGGTTGTTTCGCTGGAGCCCTGGATCACCGAAACCATGGCGGAAAGCAGGCTGTCCGGCGATTGCTTGATGATCTCACTCATGAAGGCGAAGGAGCCGCTGCCGGAAAGGGGCCTCAGCAACCCCATGGCCAGGGCCTCGGCCGGCATGCCCACCGCAGAGGTCAGGGGCGAGAGGACGGAAACCAGGATATCCATGGCCCCGCTGGCCCGAAACATGCCGATGGCGACAAAAATCGCCACCATGAAGGGAATGATCCGCATGGCGGTGGTGAAACCCTCCTTGGCCCCGTCGGTGATGGTTTCATAGATCCGCACCCCCCGCAGATACCCAAAAATCAGCAGCCCGGAGATCAGGGCCGGAATCAGCCAACTGGACAGGCTGTTGAGCCTGACCGCGGAAAAGGCCAGCGGCTCCGTCGCACTACTCAACTGATATACCGCTCCCCCCGCAAAAACCGCAACCAGCAGCCAGATGAACCATTTCCCCATCGCACTCGGCGCAAACAGCTCCGGTTCGGCGCAGACTTCGGCCTCGGATGCTGCTGTCTCGCAGACCTCCTGCTCCGCAACCAGCTCCACCCCGCTATTTCTCCGGGCCAGCATCTTGGCCGCCACGATGGCGGTGATGGTGGAACAGGTGGTGGCGATGAGAGAGGGGATAAAGATGGCGGCCGGGCTTGTCGCGCCTGCGGCGGCCCGGATGGTGATCACCCCCAGGGGCAGCAGGGTGACGCTGGAGGTGTTGATCGCCAGGAAGAGGCACATGGCGTTGGTGGCCGTGCCTTTTTCCGGGGCGAGCTTTTCCAGCTCCTGCATGGCCTTGATCCCCATGGGCGTGGCCGCATTGCCCAAGCCCAGAGCGTTGGCCGCCATGTTCATGATCATGGCGCTCATGGCCGGATGATCGTGGGGCACGTCGGGAAACAACCGGACCATCAGGGGCCGCACCCAGCGGGCCACAATCCGCATGAGCCCCCCGGCCTCGGCCACCTTCATGATCCCCAGCCACAGGGCCATAGGGCCGATCAGGCCGATGGCCAGGACAACCGCGTCCTTGGCCGACTCGAACGAGGCCTTGGTCAGGGCGTCCATCCGGTTGGTGTAGGCGGCCGTCACCGTGGCCAGCACGACCAGGGACAGCCAGATGATATTGATAAGCGAGGCTTTCTCTTTCATATCTCTCCCTGTATTTTCCCAGCAGAAAACAAGGTACTCAAAACCCAGGATAAAAATCCAGGCTTTATTTTCCCATTTTTAAACAGCTTCCTGTGCCATTGCAGGATTCAGGCAGAGCATATGCCGGTCGCCTCTTTCCCGCTTGCCATAGTTCCGGGAAAACGATACAAATAGTCATCCTGTCCTTCATAAGTGTTGCCCCACAATCCAACCTCTTCGAGGCAAATTTATGGCTATCATCGTCAACATCGCCTTAATACTGGGCTTGACCCTTGCGCTCGCTCTGCCTGTCCGGGCCGCCAGCAACCCCACCGAGCTGAGCCTGGAGCAGTTGCTGGAAACCACAGTGACCACCGCCTCCAAGTACGAACAGAAGCAAAGCGAAGTGGCGGGCGTGGTCAGCGTCATCACCCGTGACGAGATCAAGGCCTTCGGTTGGCGCACCCTGGACCAGGCCTTGGCCAGCCTGCCGGGCATCCATCTCTCCTACGACCGGCTATACAGCAAGATAGGCGCCCGGGGTTTCGGCCTGCCCGGGGATTACAACGCCGGGTGCTGCTCGCCATCAACGGTAATCGCCTCAACGATACGGTGTATGACAGCGCGCCAATCGGACGCGATTTTCCGCTGGATCTGGACCTGGTCGAGCGCATCGAATTCATCGCCGGACCGGGCGGCGCGGTCTATGGCCAGAACGCCATGTTCGGGGTCATCAACGTGATCACCCGCAGTGGCGCCACGGTGGATGGCGGCGAGTTGTCCGCTGGCTGGCAAAGTCCCCAATCCTTGGGAGAAGGTCGTGTCAGCTGGGGAAAGGTTCTGGAAAACGGCACGAACATGCTGTTTTCCGCCTCGGGCATGCACTCCCGGGGCGAGGATCTGCTCATGGATTACCCGGGCACTGGGATCTCCGGCCTGGCGGTTGATGAAGACGGCGCATCGGACAAAGAATTCTTCAGCCGTATTATCCGCGGTCCCCTGTCCTTTGACTTTATCTACGGCAATCGCCGCAAGGATGACCCCACGGCATCTTTTTTCTCCGATCCGCTGACATCGGGGCAATATGTGCGCGACAAATCCATGCTGACCCAACTGGCATACCAGGACAGCTTTGCCGGCCATACCGTGGACATGCTGGGGCGGCTGTTTCTGGGGCGGTACCGCTACACCGGTCTTTTGAGCTTCACGGGGATCTCTGGTCTTGGCTCTGGCGCGAGTGACTGGGCGGGTGGTGAACTGCGCCTGCTCTATACGGGCTTGACCAACCATAAACTCATGCTGGGGATGGAGGGCCAGAACAATAGCCGCATTGATCAAACCGCCGATGACCTCACCACCCCGGTCGTGGATACGCAAATCACCGACTCGGGCACTCGCCTCGGCGTTTACACCCAGGACGAATGGCGCCTCAGCGACACCTGGTCGACCACCCTGGGCGTACGAATGGACCGTCTCAATAACACGGAGACCTTATTCAGCCCGCGGGCAGCGCTTATCTGGCAGGCCTTGCCGGAAACCACGGTGAAAGCCATGTACGGACGTGCCCATCGCGCGCCCAATTCCTCGGAGCGAGACTATGCTGACGGAGTAACCCAGGTGGCCAATCCATCCCTGGCAAACGAGACCATCGATACCCTGGAACTGCATGTAGATCAGCGGCTGGCGCATGATTTCAGTGTCGGCGCCTCGATCTATCAGTGGACCATGCTGGATATCGTAACCCTGGGCATCGATCCCGTCAGCGGGCTGCCGCAATACCAGTCGGGCGACAAGCTCCGGGCCCACGGCGTGGAGCTGTCAGCCGCCAAGTCCTGGGAGGCCGGCGGCCGTGTTCGCGGCAGCGTGTCCTATCAAAATATCGAGTTCGCCAACGGCGGGGAGCCGCTCAATTCCCCCCAATGGCTGGGGAAACTCAACCTCTCCCAGCCGCTGCCTTGGTCCGGACTGCGTCTGGGGTATGAACTCCAGTACGACGCCAAGCGCCAGACAAAAGATGGCTCTTATGTGGATGGCTATTTGCTTTCCAATCTGACTTTGACCGCGAGCAAATGGATCCCGCAGATGGAAATGTCGCTGGGCGTTCACAACCTGTTCGACCAGCGCTACGAACAACCGGCCGCCGACACCAACTGGCAGAACGCGCTGGTTCAAGACGGCCGGAGCATCTGGACCAAACTGGATTATCGCTTCTAATGTCTTCCTGCCGCCATCATTTTTCCACCCCAGACCGGATGCCCAGAGGCGTCATGGACTGGTTTAAGGTTGGAATAAAAACAGATTTCCGCCTCCTTTTCTGGATGCTTGGCCTGCTGTGCTGCCCGTCATTGGTGCATGCCGAAAGCCTGGCCGAGTATCAAATCAAGGCGGCCTTCCTGTATAATTTCTTGGCCTTCACCGAGTGGCCCTCTGAGGTGGGTAATACTATCACTCTATGCGTTTATGGCCCAGACCCCTTCGGCGAGGATCTCAACAAAATGCAGGGAAAGGGCCTCGGCGCCCGCAGCCTGGCGGTGAAACGCATCAACAGCGTGGATGGCTTGCAAGGTTGTCAGGCCGTGTTCATCACCCACCCGGTGATTGGCAACCTGCGACGCGTACTTGACAATCTGAACGACAGGCCGGTGTTGACCGTGGCGGACTCGCAAGACGCAGCGCTTCAGGGCGTTGCCCTCAACATGAGCATGGACCAAAACAAGGTGACTTTCGAGGCCAATCTAGCCGCCGCCCGCGCCAACAGAGTGAATCTCAGCTCCAAGCTGCTGCGCCTGGCCACCAAGGTGATCCAATAACGCTATCGTCGTCTAACCGCTTGAAGAAGGGCTGACAAGACGGTAAAGGCGCAACCCCTTGTGCCAAGCATCTTTCTCTCGCTTGCCAGGCCTGCGGGAAAAGAGTAAAATTTTATTATTGATTCCACAAGACATAGTCGCAGGGCAAAAAAGAGAGGCATCGCCATGGCAGCCATCCGCTCATTCCGCAGAAAAAAACGGGTTCTGTCCCGCACAGCAGCAACCACCCTTGCGGCAATCTCCATCCTGATTGCCAGCAGCCAGCCCTGCTGGGCGGCGCGTCCCAATGTCACTGCGCTTTCCCTGGAAGAACTGCTCTCCGTCGAAATCACCTCGGTTTCCAAAAAAGCCGAAAAAGCCAGCGACGCGGCCGCCGCCGTTTTTGTGGTCACCCAGGAAGACATCAAGCGCTCGGGCGCCACCAGCATTCCTGAGGTGTTGCGCATGGTGCCCGGCCTCCAGGTGGCGCAGATAGACGCCAACAAATGGGCGGTCAGCAGCCGGGGGTTCAACGGTTTTTCCTCCAACAAGCTGCTGGTGCTCATGGATGGCCGCACCGTGTACAACCCGCTTTTTTCTGGAGTCCTCTGGAATGCCCAGGATACCATGCTCGATGACATCGAACGGATCGAGGTTATCCGCGGCCCTGGGGCCAGCCTTTGGGGCGCCAACGCAGTTAATGGCGTGATCAATATCATCAGCAAGCACTCTGTAGACACCCAGGGCGGCCTGCTCACCGCAGGAACCGGCTCCGAGGAAAAAGGATTCGGCGCCGCCCGCTATGGCGCCAAGGTCAATGACCACACCACCTACCGGGTGTACGGGAAAAATTTCTATCGCGGCGACTTGGAATCCGCTAACGGCAGCAAGGCCAATGACGACTGGCACCAGGCGCGGGGCGGCTTCCGGCTGGACAGCGCCGCCCCGGATTCCCCCTATTCATTCACCATCCAGGGGGATGGATACAACGGGAATGCAGACGCAACAACGAACATCCCCACAACAAGCATGCCCTACACAACCAACATCAACAATCCCAGCAACATCAGGGGCGGAAATTTTCTGACCCGGTTGACCAGAAAAGAAAAAGACAACTCGGAGATGTCGCTGCAGGCCTATTACGACCTGGCCAGGAGCAATGACCGGCTTTTGGGCGACGAACGGGGCACGGCGGACATTGAATTCCAGCACCGCTTTCAGGCCACCGCGAAACAGGAACTTACCTGGGGCCTGGGCTACCGCTACTCCCATGATGTCCTGGAAAACAGCCCGACCTTTTCCTTTGATCCGGCCAGCAGAACCGATATGCTGCTCAGCGGCTTTGTCCAGGATGAGATCACCCTGGTCGATGACCTGCTCCGCCTCACCCTTGGCTCCAAGTTCGAGCACAACGATTACACCGGCTATGAGGTTCAACCCAACGCCCGGTTGCTCTATACCCCGCACAAGCACCATACCTTCTGGGCTGCGGTGAGCCAGGCAGTGCGAACCCCCTCGCAGGCCGAGCACAACATCCGGATAAGCAGCGCCATTGTTCCCAACGCGGCACTCCCAGCCCCTCTTTCCCTTCTCCCTCCGGGATTGGCGGAGTTTGTCATTAACGGGAACGAGGAGTACCGGTCCGAAAAACTCATTGCCTATGAAATCGGCTACCGGACCCAGGTCCATGAAAAGCTGGCCTTTGACGCAACCGCCTTTCTCAACGACTACAGCCGATTGCGAACAACACCTCCTTCAGCAATCCCTTTCATCATGACCGGCAATCCGGCCTTACCCTACCAACTCAATTATGAAGCCGGAAATACCATGGAAGGAAACGCCTATGGCTTCGAGCTGGTGGCCGATGCCAAGCCCCTGGACTGGTGGCGCTTGCAACTGGCCTACACTTTCCTACGCCTTGATTTACATGAAACCGGCCAGGGCCTTTTAGCAAGCGAGGATGCCGAAGGGGAAAGCCCCCGCAACCAGATCTCGCTGCGCTCCATGATGAACCTCTGCTCCAGCGTCACCTTTGATACTTGGCTGCGGTATGTTGACAATCTGCCAACCTATGGCATCGATAGCTACGTTGCCCTTGATGCCCGAGTCGGCTGGCAGATCAACCCAGCACTCGAACTCTCCCTGGTGGGCCGGAATCTGCTGGATAATGCCCAACCTGAGTTCGGCTCTTTGTACATCAACATCATCCCTTCGGAAATTGAGCGCAGCGTCTATGCGCAAGTACGCATGACCTTCTAGGCGGCGTCCATGGCGACTGGCATTTCACAAATACAGACAAACCCCGGCAGCAAGCGCCTTCTCGCTGTGCTCGCGCTCCTGTGCCTCCTGTGCCTGCCTTTTGGCAAGGCATATGGGGCGGAGTATGAAGAGTATGAGCTCAAGGCTGGTTTTCTCTACAATTTTTTCAATTTCATCAAGTGGCCGGACCGTTCCTTTGATGCCCCAAACAGTCCTTTTATCCTGGTTCTTGTCGGCGGCGGGGGCAAAGAACGCGCCATCGACCACGCCTTGCAGAACAGCTTTATCGGTGCCCGGCCTTTGAAAATTATCATGACCAACTCCACCGAGGATCTCGGCAAGGCGCACATGGTTTTTTTCCTGGAGTCCTTTAAAAATGCCGACCTGCCGAGGGTGCTGGCCCAGCTCAAGGGAAAACCGGTGATCACCGTGGGCGAGGAGAAAAACTTCATCACTCTGGGCGGCGACATTAACTTTGTGCAAAAGGGAGCGAAGATCAAATTTCAGATCAATCCGGGCTCAACGGAAAAAGGTGATCTCAAGATCAGCTCGCGGCTTCTCATGCTGGCCGTTGCCCCGGAGCAGTCGGCAATAGATTACGACAGGCCCTTCCGCGCCACCGCGCCCAACATTACAACCTCACGTCTGAGCCAGGAAACAGCCAGGGAATATGCAATACTTTAACGCGCTTCCCATCAGAAAAAAGCTTCTGCTGATAATCATGCTCGTTACCGGCGGCGTGCTGTTTTTTGTCAACACGGTCATGTTTTCCTACGACTTTTTCACCTTCAGGCGTATCCTGGCAAAAAACATGGCTGTGCTGACCAAGGCCGTTGCCGAAAACGCATCCTCCGCCGTGGTCTTTTCCGATCCGGACGCAGCCACGGAAACGCTGCTGGCCCTCCGCGCCGAGCCCGGCATCCAGTATGCCGCCATCCTCACCCCGAACCAGCGGGTCTTTGCCACCTATGGCGCGGGCGCAAAAGGTTTTCAGCCGCCAACCATTCCCCTCAACACTCCGGTCTTTGGCAAGTATTCCGTCGATTTCCTCACCGAAATAAAACTCCAAAACAAAACCGTGGGGTTGGTCTTTGCCCGCTCCAATCTCCACGACGAACAGGTTCTGATCAAACGCTATATCCTGGTGGCCCTTGTGGTCATGGGCACAACCTTTTTCCTCGTCTGGCTCATCACGGGAAAACTGCAGCGGATCTTCACCAAACCCATTGAACAGCTTGCCGCAACCATGCGCGGAATTACGCGCAATCAGGATTATTCCATGCGGGCGGAGGTAAAAAACAAGGACGAGATCGGCGCCCTGACCATGGGATTCAATGAAATGCTCCATGAAATCGAACTTCGGGATCAGGCACTCACCCAGGCGCAGAGCGGTCTTGAGAAAAAGATCGAGGAGCGGACGCACGATCTTATCCTGGCCAAGGAAGCCGCGGAGGCGGCAAGCCGGGCAAAATCGGAATTCCTGGCCAACATGAGCCATGAAATCCGCACTCCCATGAACGGGGTCATCGGCATGACCCAACTGGCCCTGCAAACCGAGCTGAGCGAAGAACAACGGGATTACCTGGAAACCATCGATCTTTCGGCCAACCGTCTCATCCAAGTCATCAACGATATCCTCGATTTTTCCAAAATCGAGGCGCAGAAGCTGGACATCACCTCCAGCGATTTTAATCTTCGGGAAACCATTGAGGATACCACGCAGGAGCTGGCGGTTCGGGCGCACGAGAAAAAACTGGAGCTGGTATGCCATATCGAGGAGGATGTTCCGGAATTCCTCATTGGCGACGCCTTTCGCCTCCAGCAGATTTTAACCAACCTTCTGGGAAACAGCATTAAATTCACCGACTCCGGCCAGATATTCCTGAACGTGCAGCTTAAAGGGGAGTATGACGGGGCCGTTGAAATACTGTTTTCCGTCTCCGACAAAGGCATCGGCATTCCCGAAGATCACCAGCAAAAGATTTTTGATGCCTTCAGCCAGGTGGACAGCTCCATGGCCAGAAAATTCGGCGGCACCGGCCTGGGGCTCTCCATCTCCTCCCGCCTTGTCCACCTCATGGGGGGGCGCATCTGGCTGGAAAGCACGCCCAATGTCGGCTCCACCTTTTTCTTCACCATCCTCTGCCAAAAGCAATCCGGCGAAAAAGCCATCCCGCAGGCATCTCCGGCCTTCCTCGCGGGAAAATCCGTTTTGGTTGTGGACGACAACCCCATCAACCAGAAAATATTGCTGCAAAAACTTGCCCAGCTTGCCATGCAGGCGCAGGCTGTTTCCGGCGGCGCAGAGGCGCTGAGGGTTTTACAGGAACACCTTGATGACAAATCGCCTTTTGCTCTGGCCATTATCGACATCCAGATGCCGGAAATGGACGGCTTCACCCTGATTGAAAAAATCCGGCTTCACCCTGACCTGACCCAACTGCCGGTGATTGTTCTCACCTCCGCCGGCCTGCCGGAAGACAAGGAAAGAAGCAAGAGCCTCGGAGTGCATGCCTATCTGCTCAAACCCTGTCGGCAGAAGGATCTGCTCAAGAGCATCTCCACCATTTTTGTGCAGCCGGAACCGACTGGGCCGTCAACCGAAAAGCCTCGGGCGGAAATGAAGGAAAAACTCCACATCCTGCTGGCGGAAGATAATCTTGTGAACCAAAAAGTGGCGCAAAAACTGCTGGAAAAGGAAGGGCACTCCGTGGTGATCGCCAATAACGGCCGGGAAGCCGTGGAAAAATACGGGGCCGAACATTTCGACCTGATTCTGATGGATGTGCAGATGCCGGAAATGGACGGCTTTGAGGCAACTGCGGCAATCCGCGCCCAGGAACAGGGAACCGTCCGACACATCCCGATCATTGCCTTAACCGCCCATGCCATGAAGGGCTATAGCGAAAAATGCCTGGCCGCAGGCATGGACGGATATGTCTCAAAGCCCTTCACCATCAAAACGCTTGTGGAGCGGCTCAATACCCCTTCTCTTCCCGACCTCGGAAATAGCGCCTGATTATGTCCCCCTGTTTTTAACCTTGTACATTTGATGTTACATATAGCATAATCTAGTGATACACCAAGTTGCGTGCCTTCTCGCAAAGTCTGGCCTGCACCGTTGACCTGAACAGCCTGTACGGAAACCCGGTTTGAGATTCCCTCCCTTGTTGTGGAAAAAAATATCCGTTCCGCCCTCTGCGTGCCCATGATGCTGGGCGAGGAGGTCTTCGGGGTACTGATCGGCCATACCCTGGAGCCCCGGGTGTTCAGCGAGGATGCAATCGGCATCTATCAGAGCTTTGCCAACCAGGCGACGATGGCCATCAAGCCAATCACGCAGGCCACATCACCGTGGAGTCAGAACCGGGCAAGGGCGCGCTCTTTTCCATCTATCTTCCCTCGGCCGGGAAAAGCCCCCTGGTGGAAAAACCCACCGAGGCAACGACCCCGCTAGGCCAGGGTGAGATTCTGGTCATGGACGGCGAAGAGGCCATTGGACACCTCCGCCAGATCGACCCCCAGGTTAAGGCTGTTGTCTCCAGCGGATACGCCAACGATCCGATCATGGCCCGCTTCAGCGAATACGGCTTTTGCGGGGTTGTTCCCAAGCCCTTCAGCCTCCAAGATCTCTCTGAATTATTGCAAATTATTTTAAATAGTTAGCCATCGCCTTCCGCCCCGCCTCGCTCCGCCAGCAACATGGTCAATCCAAAAAAATACAAAAACTGCACAAAAACAACGAGTTAAAAAAACATCCTCCCTTGATTTTTTTCTTGACACTTTTCCACGCAATGGGCATAAACTGGTTCAGTCACGTATGTTGATCCGCTTAGGGGTATCAGCGGTATCGTTTTGAAATTCTTTAACCTTTCCATCGGTTCCACCAGCCAGCAAGGAGAAGAGCGATGCAACAAAAAGTTGAGCAGATTGAGGAGCAAGAGGAACCTCCAGGGTGTTGCCCCAGTCCTGCCTTTCCGTTTCCCGGCCAAGTTCCCTCCCTCACCTTCCGCCAACGCCATTTCCCCCTCGCCACAGATGATGACTGGCACGACTGGCACTGGCAGCTCCGTAACCGCATCACCAGCCTCAAAAAACTCGGCAAGCTCATCGACCTCTCGGATAGCGAGCGGCAGGCCATGGCCTTTAATGGCGCCACCCTGCCCCTGGCCATTACCCCCTATTATGCCAGCCTCATTTCCCCTGACGAGCCGAAGCAGCCGCTGAGGCGCACCATGGTGCCGGTGGTCAACGAACTCTTGGTTTCCCAAGGCGAGGAACACGACCCCCTGGGCGAGGACAATCACTCCCCGGTGCCCGGCCTGATACACCGCTATCCCGACCGGGTCCTCTTTCTGGTCACCGACTACTGTTCGAGCTACTGCCGTTACTGCACCCGCTCCCGGATGGTTGGCCGCCGCAAAAGCCACAGCCCGGCCCGCTGGCAGAAAGCCATTGCCTACATCGCCTCCAATCCAGCCATCCGCGACGTGCTCCTTTCCGGCGGCGATCCGCTGACCATGGCCGATGAGCAGTTGGACTGGCTGCTTGGCCGTCTGCGCCAGATCCCCCATGTGGAGATGATCCGCATCGGCACCAAGGCCCCCATGGTCCTGCCCCAGCGCATCACCCCTGAGCTGGTCGCCATGCTGAAAAAACACCACCCGCTGTGGATGAGCATCCACTGCACCCACCCCGACGAACTGACCCCGGAGGCGACCAGGGCCTGCACCATGCTCGCCGACGCTGGCATCCCCCTGGGCAGCCAGACCGTGCTTCTCTCCGGGATCAACGATTCCGTGGAGACCATGCGGCAGCTCATGCACGGGCTGGTCAAGATCCGGGTCAAGCCCTATTACCTGTACCAGTGCGACCCCATCATCGGCTCGGCCCATTTCCGCACCCCGGTTTCGAAAGGGCTGGAGATCTACCAAGGGCTGCGCGGCCATACCACCGGCTATGCCGTGCCCAACTATGTGATCGACGCTCCCGGCGGCGGCGGCAAGATTCCGCTCATCCCGGAAACCGTGGTCGGCCGCGAGGGCAACGATCTTTTGCTCCGAAACTACGAAGGCAAGGTCTACCGCTACCCCGATGTGATCGGCGCGGCAGGCCGGGCAAGCTGAGTGCAAGGAAAATCCATGCTCATCGGAATAACCTACGACCTGCGGAGCGACTATCTGGCAGCAGGCTACGGAGAAGAAGAAACCGCCGAGTTCGACCGGGAATCGACCATCGCGGCCATTGACCAAGCCCTGCGGGACATGGGCCATGAAACCGTGCCCATCGGCAACTTCATGGGCCTCATGCCCCGGCTTCTCGCTGGCGAACGCTGGGATCTGGTCTTTAATATCTGCGAAGGGTTGTACGGCTTTGGCCGGGAAGCCCTGGTGCCCGCCTTGCTGGAGGCGCACCGAATTCCTTACGTCTTTTCAGACCCTCTGGTCTTGGGGCTGACCCTGCACAAAGGCATGAGCAAGCATGTGGTCCGGGATCTCGGCATCCCCACCCCCGCCTTTGGTGTGGTGAAGTCCATGGGGGATGTCGCCGACGTGGCGCTGCCCTATCCGGTCTTTGCCAAACCCGTGGCCGAGGGCACCGGCAAGGGCGTAACCCCGGCCTCCAAGATCAGCACCGCCGAAGAGTTGCATGTGGTCTGCGCCGATCTTTTGCAAACCTTCCACCAGCCTGTGCTGGTGGAATCCTATCTGCCGGGGAGGGAGTTCACCGTGGGCATCGTGGGCAACGGCAAGAATGCCCGGAGCATCGGGGTGATGGAGGTGGTCCTTTTGCCTAACTCCGAGCCGGAGGTCTATTCGTACCACAACAAGGAATTCTGCGATGAGCTGGTGGAATACCGAAAGGTGGACGATGCCGAAGCCCGGCAGGCAGAGGCAACCGCTCTGGACGCCTGGCATGCTCTGGACTGCCGGGACGGCGGCCGGGTGGATCTGCGCTCCGACGCCAACGGCATTCCGAATTTCATCGAGGTCAACCCCCTGGCCGGACTGCACCCTGAGCATTCCGACCTCTGCATCATCGCCACCAAGTACGGCATCTCCTACCAGGAACTGCTCAGCGAAATCGTTGCCGCCGCCATTGCCCGCCTCGGGCTTACGGAATGAAACACCTAAAAGTCGGCATCATCCACAACCAGCCGATCCCCAAAGGCGAACCGAACTGGGAATCATCCGCCGATGTCCTGGCCCAGGTGGAGGGTATCGAAGGTGCACTCAACGAACTGGGCCAGCCCCATGTGCGCATCCCATTTACCCGCGATCTGGGCCGCTTTGTCAGCCAGGTCCAGGCAGCGGAAATCGACATCGCTTTCAACCTCTGCGAGTCGGTGGACGAAGACCCGCTCCTCATAGGCCACCCGGCCGCGGTGCTTGAGCTGCTGGGGATTCCCTTCACCGGCTCCTCGGCCATGGCACTGCTTCTCTCCACAGACAAACTCACGGTGAAAAGGCTGCTCGCCGCCTCGGGCCTGCGCACGCCACCCTTCTTTCTCTATGATGGCAACGAGGTGCTGCGGCCTGCGGGCCTCAATTTTCCGGTGATCCTCAAGCCCCGCTTCCAGGACGCCTCCATCGGCATCGAGCAGGAATCGGTGGTCGAAAGCAGCGGTGATCTGCTGCCCCGGCTGGAAGAGCTCTACGCCCGCTACGGCGCCATCCTGGTGGAAGAGTATATCGCCGGCCGCGAGTTCAACGTTTCGCTCTTCGGCTATCCCCAGGCACAGGTCATGCCCCTGGCAGAGATTGATTTTTCCGGCTTTCCCACCGATCTGCACCGGATCGTCAGCTACAAGGCCAAATGGGACGAGGAATCGTTTGAGTACCAACACACCCAGCGGATTTTCCCGGACAACCTGCCCGAACCCTTGCAGCAGGCCATGCGCCACATGGCCCAGAACTGCTTCGGACTCTTCGGCCTGCGCGACTACGCCAGGGTTGACCTGCGCCTTGACCAGCAGGGTCGCCTTGCCATCCTTGAAATCAACGCCAATCCCTGCCTGAGCCCGGACGCCGGTTTTCCCGCCGCCGTGGCCGAAAGCGCGATGAGTTACACGGAGATGATCGGGGAATTCGTTCGGTTGGTTTCCTTGAGGGGCGCCCTATGATCACCATCCGCCCCATTGCCGCAAAAGACCGCGCCCAGCTTCTCAGGCTGGTGGAGCAGCAGGATAATTTCAATGCCCAGGAGGTGGCAGTGGCCATCGAGGTCATCGACGACACCCTGGACCCGGCAAAAAACGATTACTGCATTTTCGTGGCGGTGAGCGAGGACCAGGGGGTGGTGGGTTTTATCTGCTATGGGGATATCCCCATGACCGACCGCCGCTTCGACCTGTACTGGGTGGCGGTGGATCCGGCCTTGGGCAGACAAGGGATAGGTCGGCAGCTGCTTGCCCGGATGGAAACGGAGCTGAGCGCCCAAGGGTCGGCCAAGGTTTACGTGGACACCTCCTCCACGCCGGGCTATGATCCGGCCCGCAACTTTTATGAAAGAAACGGCTACCAGGTGGCCTGCGTTCTCCATGATTTTTACCGGGACGGCGACGACAAGGTGATCTACCTCAAGGAGTTGTGACCATGTTTCGCATCCGCCGGATCTACGACGACACCCTCTCCATCGACCACGAAACCATCGATCAGGTGCAGCAAATCCTGCGCAGCCAGTTCTCGGCGCTATCGGAAAACGAGATCAACAGTCTTGCCCAGAAGCTTTCCAACCCGCTGAAGTACCGCTTCCGCACCATTCTTTTCGTTGCCGACGACATGAAGCCTCGGGTCAAAGGTTTTGCCCTGCTCAACCATGCCCCGGACCTTTCCTTCTGCTTTCTCGACTTCATCTCCGTGGACCCGAAAGCCGCAGCCAGCGGCATCGGCGGCGCCCTGTACGCACGGGTCCGCGAGGAGGCCCGCTCCCTCGGCGATGAAGGGATCTTCATGGAATGCCTGCCCGATGAGCAAAAAATTTGCCGCGACCCGGCCACGGTAAAGCAAAGCCGGGCGCGGCTCAGGTTCTACGAGCGCTACGGGGCCTTGCCCATCATCAATACCGCCTATGAAACACCGCTCAAACCCGAATACGATTGCCCGCCCTATCTGGTCTACGACGACCTCGGCAGCTCCAAGCCCCTTGCCAGGGACAGGGCCCGCGAGGTCGTGCGCGCCATCCTCATCCGCAAGTACGGAAAGGATTGCCCCAAGGGCTATATCAATATGGTGGTGGAATCGTTTACCGACGATCCGGTGCTGCGCCGTGCCCCCCGCTATATCAAGAAAGAGCCGATCAAGGTGCATCCCGTCAAATCCCTGGAAAAATTGATCGCGCTGGTTGTCAATGAAAAGCACGATATCCACCATATCCGGGAACGGGGCTATGTGGAGGCACCGGTGCGCATTGCCTCCATTCTCAAGGGGATCGAGCCCACCGGGTTGTTCGAGCGCATGCCGGCCCGCCATTTTTCCGAGCAGCACATCAAAAAGGTCCATGACCCAAAATTTGTCGAATATCTCAAACAGGTCTGCACCAACCTTGAGCCCGGCAAATCGGTATACCCCTATGTCTTTCCCATCCGCAACGCGGCCAGACCGCCCAAGGATCTGCCGGTCCGGGCCGGCTACTACTGCATCGACACCTTCACCCCTTTGAACCGCAACGCCTACAAGGCAGCCAAGGGCGCGGTGGACTGCGCCTTGACTGCGGCAAAACTCCTTGAAAAAGGCTACCGCCTGGCCTATGCCCTGGTCCGGCCTCCGGGCCATCATGCGGAAAGCCGGGTTTTCGGCGGCTTCTGCTATTTCAATTCAGCCGGGACCGCCGCCAATTATCTTAGCCGCGAGGGCAGGGTGGCGGTGCTTGACATCGATTACCACCACGGCAACGGCACCCAGGATATCTTTTATCAGCGCAACGATGTGCTGACTCTCTCGATCCACGGGCATCCTAGCTTTGCCTATCCTTATTTTTCCGGCTTCAGTGATGAGGTGGGGGAGGAGGCCGGTAAGGGGTTTAATCGCAACTACCCCTTGCCGGAAACGCTGGGCGGCGCAGCCTATCGACCGGTCCTGGACAAGGCGCTTAAGCGGATCCGCGCCTTTAAGCCGCATTTTCTGGTGGTGGCTCTGGGGCTTGATACGGCAAAAAATGACCCTACCGGCACTTGGTCCTTCTCTGCTGCGGATTTCGAGGAAAACGGCAGAATGCTCGGCAGCCTGCGGTTGCCCACGTTGATCGTGCAGGAGGGCGGCTACCGGACCCGTTCACTGGGCACCAATGCCCGCCATTTTTTTCTGGGGCTCTGGGTCGGCATGCACGGGAATAATCGCGCCTGAAACCAGAAAAAAGCCCCTTTTCCAGGGAGGGGGAAAAGGGGCTTTCAGTGGGGAGGGAGGGGAGAAAAAAATTACTACACGACTATCCCGCGTGATGCAAAAATTGAATGAAAATCACGGAATGCAACTGTTCAGCAGTGCCACAGATGCGCGGAAGAGGTCTGCGAAATGTGCTATTGCACAGGAGAGCAGGCCGATGACAACGCAGATGTGGTGCTGCTGGACAGTTGCAAAATTACTTCAGGGCTTCATACACATGCCCGACCAGCTTGGCTCCTGGGGTCAGGGTCTTGTCGCCTGCTTCCCAGCGAGCCGGGCAGGCCTCGGCGGGATTGGCTGCCACATAGACGCTGGCTTTGAGTTTTCGTAACAGCTCTTTGGCATTGCGTCCGACGTTGTAAAAATTCACCTCGGAGGCGACCAGCTTGCCCTCCGGGCTGATGATAAAAGTGCCGCGCAAGGCCAGACCGGTGGTGTAGTCATAGACCCCGAACAATTTGGCCACCGCTCCGGTGGGGTCCGCAGCCATGGGATATTTGGCGTTTTCCAGGAATTTCTCTTCCCGCTTCCAGGCCAGATGGGTGTAAATCGTATCGGTGCTCACCGTGACCACCTCGGCCCCGGCGCCCGTAAGCTCTGCGTATTCATCTGCCAGATCGCCCAATTCGGTGGAGCAGACAAAGGTAAAATCCGCCGGATAAAAAACCAGAACCGTCCACTTGCCCGCTTTTTTCAACTGCTCCAACGAAACCTTGCCAAAACCGTAATCAGTGGGCTCGTAGGTTTCCATGGTAAAATCCGGCACATTTTGACCAACCTGTAAACCGCCGCAACAATTTTCAGCCATGACACATCTCCACAGTAAAAGGAATGAGCAAAGAAATTTATCCCGTGTTTGATAAAAATTATCATTTCAGAAAAACAAAGTCAAACCTTTTTTATCCTGTTTCAAAAAACACAAATTGCGCTTTGTTTTCAGTCGGTTACAAAAACACAAAACCGCATTGCTGCCCAAAACCGAGTGCCTGACCCGCCAAAACCCTTGCGCTTTTTCGTACTTCGCGGTCTATCAGGGGAAAAGAAACCGCCGCCGCGCTTGACACTCCCCCTCTCTTTCCCGTAAATTCTCTATATGTTTATACCGCGAAGAAAAATAATCCTTACCGGCTACCGGGCCACCGGCAAGACCCTGGTGGGGTTGATGCTGGCCCAGCACCTGCACCTCGATTTCATCGACATGGACGAGATGCTTGAGGTCAGGGCAGGGCAGCCCATCCGGCAGATCGTGGCCCAGCAGGGGTGGGGGCAGTTCCGCCTTCTGGAGCGCGATCTGCTGGCCGAAATGGTCTGCCGCAAGGACGTGGTCATTTCCACGGGAGGCGGGGCAATCCTCCATCAGGAGATCTGGAATCTCTTGCGGCAGACCGGTCTTGTCGTCTGGCTCACTGCCGATATCGACACCATCTGCCGCAGGCTGGCTGAAGACGGAAAAAGCACCAGCCAGCGGCCTTCCCTCACCGACTCGGACATCTATGCCGAAGTGGCCCAGGTGCTGGCCGAGCGGGAACCGCTCTATGAAAAAGGTTCGCACCTCACCGTGGACACCAGCAACAAGACCTCGGGAGAAATCGTGCACATCATTGAAACGGCCCTGGGAGACGACGCGTTTCTTCGCACCGTCGAAGCCTCGCTCCCCAAGAACCCCATATTTTGTTAGAAGGCGTACACTCCGAAATAAGCGGTTACAGAGTGCCGCAGATGCGCGAAAGAGACCTGACGGCCATACACCAGGTATGCGGGCAGGTCGATGACAAAGCAGATGCGGTGCGCTGTGACCGCTTAACCCCATATACTGTTAGGTGCAAACAATGGCAGGAAATACCTTTGGCTCTGTTTTTCGCGTAACCACCTGGGGCGAATCCCACGGCACCGCGGTGGGCGCCACCCTGGATGGCTGCCCTCCCGGGCTGCCGCTCACCGCCCTGGATATCCAGACGGAGCTGGACCGCAGGCGGCCCGGCAAGGGAGGCCCTGCCGCCAGCCCGAGAAAAGAACCGGACGCAGTGGAGATCCTTTCCGGGATCTTTGAGGGAAAGACCACCGGCACCCCCATTGCTCTGGCCATCTTCAACAAGGATGCCATGAGCAAATCCTACGACAATCTCAAGGATATCTTCCGCCCTGGGCATGGCGACATCACCTATCTGGCAAAGTACGGCATCCGCGATCACCGGGGCGGCGGCAGGGCCTCGGCCCGTGAAACCGCGGGCCGGGTGGCGGCGGGGGCCGTGGCCAAAAAGCTCCTCTCCCTGCATGGCATCACGGTCATTGCCTACACCGTGGCCCTGGGCGAGATCACCACCGCCAGGCGCCATCTGGCCGAAATCAACGACAACCCCCTATGCTGCCCGGACAACGAGGCCGCAGCCAAAATGATCAGCCATATCGAGACGGTGCGCAGAGAGGGCGACACCCTGGGCGGCATTGTCGAAATTCTGGCCACCGGCTGCCCGGCTGGCCTGGGCGAACCGGTGTTCGAGAAACTCGACGCGGCCCTGGCAGGAGCGCTGATGTCCATCGGCGCGGTCAAGGGGGTCGAGATCGGCGCAGGCTTTGGTGCCGCCGGGATGCGGGGTTCACAGAACAACGACGTCATCCTGCCCGACGGCTTTGCCAGCAACAACGCAGGCGGAATCCTGGCCGGAATCTCCAACGGCGACGCCATCGTGACCAGGGTGGCGGTCAAGCCCATTCCCTCCATCAGCAGGGAGCAGCAGACCATCAACCTGGCCCACAAGCCGGTCACGGTCAGCATCGGCGGTCGGCACGACATCTCCGCCATTCCCCGGATCATCCCGGTCTGCGAGGCCATGGTGGCCCTGACCCTGGCCGATCATCTGCTTCGGCAAAAAGCCATTGTCTAAATATTTTCGAACAACGGGAAATTCATGAAATATATCTCTCTGCTCCTGTGCTTTTCCTTTGCTGTTTGCTGCGCCAGTTGTGCCTCAAAAGAACAGGTCTACGAACACATTTACGAGGGGCTCAAGATGCGTGAACGGATGGATCAGCACCCGCTTGATCTCACTTCACAAGACCAGGTCTCCTATGCTCGGCACAAAAAGGAAAAGGATCCCGCCTCCGACAACGAGCCTTCTCTTCCTCTCCCGGCGAACGACGTGCAATAATTGACCCGCTTTCCCCATCAACACACAAGCCCAGCCATTCCGGCCGGAGAAAACATGGCCCCTGAATCTCGCCCTTACAAAAAAATCAACCCCGTCTGGATGCTGACCCGCGAATACGACGGTCTGGCCGGGGCTGGGGGGGTAAAGGATGTGGCCCGGCAGCTGGCCGAGGCCTTGATGCGCTCGGGCCGCAAGGTCAGCGTGGTCCTGCCGCTCTATGGCTTCATGGACCCAAAACGACTGGGCTTTGCCCCCCTGGATCTGGGTTTTGACATCGACCTGGACTACGCCGGAGAACCGCGCCGGGAATATGTGCGGGTTTTTGCCAAAAAGGAAAAATCGACGGCAACAAAGGGGGCGCTGACCGTCTACCTGATCGACGCGGCCCGCTATCTGGAAAAAAAGAGCGTCTACACCTATACCGCTGAGGACGAGGCCCTGGACCCTTTCCACCACCAGGGTTCCGGCCATTTCGACTACTTCGCCATGAACGTCCTGCTGCAAAAGGCGGCCGCGGCCCTGATGATCCGCCTCGGGGAGCGGCCCGAAATCATCCACTGCCACGACGGCCACACCGCCATCCTGCCCGCCATGCTCCGCGAGAACGAAGGCTGGCGCCATTACTTTGCCAAAACCGGCTGCGTGGTAACCATCCACAACGCCGGGATCGGCTACCATCAGGAGGTGGGCGACCTGCCCTTTGCCAAGGCGATCACCGGTCTGCCCGAGGCGCTGATCAGCAACAACCTGCTGGACGAAAAATTCGACCCCTTGCTCGCCGCCTCGCCCTATGCAACGATGAATACTGTGAGCGAAAACTATGCCAAAGAACTGCGGGAAACCGACGAGGACGCGCTGACCGGCTGGCTCGGCCACCGGCTCCTGGCGAGGGGCGTGGTGCTCAAGGGCGTGACCAACGGCATCAACCCCGCGGATTTCGACCCGAGCAAACCAAAACCCCTGGGTCTTGCCGCCGCCTTCGATCCGGCCAGCGGCGATCTGGCAGGCAAGGCGAAATGCCGCCAGAGCCTGCTCAAGGATTTGGCCCGACACCGCCTGAAAACGATTCGTCAAACCGGAACCCTGGAAAACCGGCCGGACAACCCGCTGTTCACCTTTGTCGGCCGCCTCTCCTCCCAAAAGGGGGTGGACAAGCTGTTGGGCGCTCTCGAAACCTTGCTGCCCCTGGACCAGAACTTCCAGGTTCTGATCCAGGGCTCGGGCAGCAAGGATATTGAAACGGCCCTGGCTGGGCTGGCCGCTTCCCGCAAAAATCAGGGCCGCATCTGTCTGCTGCGGGGCTACGACCAGCAGCTTGCCAACCGCATCTACGCGGCAGGCGATTTCTTTCTCATCCCCTCCCGCTACGAGCCCTGCGGTCTTACCGACTATATTGCCCAGCTCTTCGGCAACCTGCCCATCGTCCATCACATCGGCGGCCTGGTCAAGGTGAAGGACGGGGAAACCGGTTTTTCCTACCCGGAGCACAAGTCCGCAGCCCTCATGGGCGCCATGCAGACAGCCCTGCAAACATTCCGCGCCAATCCCAGAAAAATCCAGGCCATGCAGAAAGCTGCGATCAGGACGATTCACGACACCTACACCTGGGATAAAGTGTTGGCCCGGTATTTATCGCTTTATCATGAGGCGCTTTCGCAGGTACAATAATTCCGCGCCTTACGGGAAAAACGACAGAAAAACTGTCCAACTTGAAACCGGGAAGTTGGGAAAACCACGGACCGTAACTGTTCAGCAGTGCCGCAGATGCGCGAAAGAGGCCTGCGAAGTGTGCTATTGCACATGAGTCGGCCGATGACAAAGCAGATGCGGTGCTGCTGGGCAGTTACACACGGAAAGGAGAATGGCATGGCAATACGAATAGGCATCAACGGTTTTGGCCGCATCGGCCGCAACATCTTTCGGGCCATTGACAAAGATCCGCTCTTTGCCGATATCGAGGTCATTGCCATCAACGACCTGACCAACAACGCGACCCTAGCCCATCTGCTCAAGTACGACTCGATCATGGGCGTGTATGACAAAAGCGTGACCGCCACCGAGGATGGCCTGGTGGTCAACGGCCGCGCGGTCAGGATATTCAATCACCGCAATCCCGCCGAAATTCCCTGGGGAGAAATGGGAGTCGAGTACGTGGTGGAATCCACCGGCCTCTTCACCGATGGGGAAAAAGCAGCCATGCACCTTGAGGCCGGCGCGAAAAAAGTGGTGATCTCCGCCCCTGCCAAAGGCAAGGTCAAGACCATCGTCATGGGGGTCAACGAGGACGAATACGACCCCACCGAAGATCACATCATCTCCAACGCCTCCTGCACCACCAACTGTCTGGCGCCCATGGCCAAGGTCATCCTCGACCGCTTCGGCATCAAGACCGGGTTGATGACCACGGTCCACTCCTACACCAACGACCAGTGCATCCTGGATTTTCCCCACAGCGACCTGCGGAGGGCCAGGGCTGCAGCGCTCTCCATGATCCCCACCAAAACCGGAGCCGCGGCCGCAGTCTCCCTGGTTATCCCCGAGCTGAAAGGCAAATTCGACGGACTGGCAGTGCGGGTGCCCACCCCCAACGTCTCCCTGGTGGACGCGGTTATGGAGGTGGAAAAACCGACCACAGTGCCGGAGGTGAACCAGGCCCTCAAAGAAGCGGCCAACCGCTACCTGGGCTATTCCGAAGAGCCCTTGGTGTCCATCGACTACCAGGGCAACCCACACTCCTCGGTGATCGACGCCATGTCCACCAAGGTGATCGGCACCTCGGTCAAGGTGCTGTCCTGGTATGACAACGAGTGGGGCTACTCCAACCGGGTGCTGGATTTGATTTTGATGATGGAGAGCCAGAAGCCGTTATAATGCAAGATAACTCGCTTGCACAAAAAGCTGCGGGGCTTACTGCGACAAGGATCTTGCGGTCTGTTTTCAAAAGAGGAACAACGGATTAACATTCGCCTTGAAATGGACGAAATAAAAAAAACAAGGGCTATCACCGTATTTCTTGGAAAAAATGCTCGACATCTTGGAATAAAACAGAGATAACAATGCGATAATAGAGCCAAAAAGATACAATTGCCTCTGTGCCAAGTGTGGTCATGACCGGACACGTTCTGGTAAACCCAAAAATATCCACGCAGCGGTGCATAGCAAATTACATATTCCGAAACCGAAGAAGGAGAGAACCAAACTAAGGGAGGAAGTGAGAATGTCAAAGGTTACAGGAAAAGTTGCACCGAAGAAAACAGCAAAACCAGCGCTGGCCAAAAAAGCCGCAGCCAAACCAAAAACTGCGGCAAAGGCTCCCGCCAAGAAAGCCGCTGCCAAGCCTGCGGCAAAAACTGCATCAAAGGCTGTAGCAACAAAAAAAGCCGCTGCCAAGCCAAAAACTGCTGCTAAGCCTGCGGCAAAGGCTCCCGCCAAAAAAGCCGCTGCCAAGCCTGCGGCGAAAAAGGCTGTAGCAACAAAAAAACCGGCGGCCAAGCCAAAAACTGCTGCTAAGCCTGCGGCAAAGGCTCCCGCCAAAAAAGCTGCTGCCAAGCCTGCGGCAGCCAAGAAACCGGCGGCAAAAGCTGTAAAATCTGTTTCCGCCAAACGGCCCGCCAAAAAGTAACAGGCCTCTTCGGAGCAGGTCGGGGCGGCTACACTGACCCGACCTGCTCCGTTTTCGCCTCCTCGCATCACGGTTATAGCAGTTCACGTCCCACCGCGTCGTTGCTGTCTTTTGAATCACTCAGGATTCCCATGACCACCGAACACACCCCGCCGGAACTGGAATCAGACGCGCTCAAGGCCAATCTTCTTGAGACTGCGGTGGATTCGGTGACCATCGATGACTCGCTGCTTCCTCTTCTCGATATCGTCAACAACTACAAGGGGATAAGCAAGAACATCGAAACCCTGTTGTACGAGGTCAGCCATCCGTTCCGCAACTGGAAGATGATCCTGCCCCGGCTCCGCTCCTTTGTCCTCAAAAACATCGACCATTATTTCCGGCACGAGCAGGGGCCGGAGGCGTTCAGCCTCTTCTGCCGTATCTTTCTGAGAGCGGTGGAGGATGGTCGCAAGAACGAACCGCTGCTGGCCACGGCCATGGAAAGCCTGCTGGCCTATCTGGACAAACAAACCTCCCTGCTCACCGCCGACAGCCTGCTTCGCTACCAGACCGCCCTGGCCGAGTGTTTCGACCGGCTCCACGATCTGGATGACGAGATTCTCCTTTTTCTGGTCCAGGGCCACCACCCCCTGGGCAAGATCCTCACCCGGCTGCACGAGCTCTGCTTAGCAGCGCCGGGCTGCACCTGTGAACCCAGCGCCGCGAGGCTCCTGCAACGGGTCTTGGCCCTCAACTACAAGTACTGGCTGAGCGAAGAAGATCCGCTCGCCTGGTTTACCGAGCAATGCGGGAACCTATGCATGGGCTGGCGCTCCGGCTCCCTGTTCAGCGCCATCTCCCACCAGAAGCTGGGCGAGCATCTGGCCGCCGTCACCGAGATTGATCCCGCCGCCCCAGACGCTTTGGGCGCGATGCTTGCCCTGCCCAATCACATGGACATTGTCCGTCTTTACAAGCAGGCGCCGGACCGGCTCGGCGAGGAAATCGCCACCGATGATCTGGCCGTGGACCGCTTTGCCGAGAACCGCAAGCTGCTCTTCCTCTTCCGGATCATGGATACCGCAGGCCTGGCCCTGATCCACGAGGAAACCCTGCGCGAGATCAACCGCAGCCTGGTCCAGCTCATCCGCCAGCAGACCTTTGAGGAGATCGAGCGCTTCCTGCTCACCACCCTCCAGCTCCTCAAGGCCAACGTCAAAAAATACCCGCATACCTCCCTGCAATGCATCCAGGTTCTGGGCAGCGAAGTGTTCCATCGCGGCAACAGCCGACTGGTGGAAACCTTCCTCTTTGAAACGGTGCGCTTCGGCTTCCAGTATGCCAATTTCCAAGGCCTCAACGACGACTGGCAGCCCATCACCAACCCGGCCCATCTGGACAACATCCGGGTCTGGCTCAGCCTGATCATGCAGGAGCCCAAATGGTGCTCCACCCTGTTTTCCGCCCTGATCATCAACCTCAAGCTCGCGGGCACCTGCGTCAAGGACACCGATCTTTTCCAGCGCGACATCACCCAGCTGTTGAACCACCCCATCGAGCCCATCTACAATCTGGCCAAGCAGTTTGCCAAGTTGATGCCGGTTTTCTTTAATGAAATCGGAGCGGAAGGCCAGCTCCGCGATGTGTCCACCGAGCTGGATGAGATGCATAAGCGCAAGGATCGGCTCATCCATTTCCTGCGCAAACAGAGCCATGTGGAGTCGAGCAATCTTATTGTCGATTTCATCGAGGCGATTTTTTTGTTCTGGCAGACCCTGGACAAATCCGCCCTGACAGGCTACCTGCCCGAGGAAGTGCTCAAGGAGGTAGCAACCCAAGGACCGTTTGTGGACGACCTCCACACCCTGATGGACCGGGTTCTCGACCATGATGGCCCCATCACCAAGATCGAGGAACTGCTGACCTGGGATGACCGCCGCCGCGACGCCTGGCTGGCCGCCCAGGAGGGGGTCAAGCCCGAAGAGGTTCGCCGCTTCACCCTCATGGTCGAGATGTACCGGCTCTGCCACCAAAAGTACAACCTCGGCGTGGAGGAGATTCGGCACCAGCTGCATCTTGCCGCAAACTCCGGCTTTCCGGAGATGGAGCAGCTGCTGACCGATCTGGAGATCTGCGACCCCTTCCAATGCCTGGACGCCCTGCTCGACACCCTGGAGAGCCTCAAGGAAACCATCCAGAGCCCGGAAGCCTTCGAGGCCAAGGAGGACATCTACTACAAACGGCATATCGCCGTGGACATTCCCTCGGTCTATGGCCGCTACCGGGAGAAAAAATTCGACGCCCTGGGCCTCACCTTCCGGTTGGAAAACCTGGCCAACGTCTATTTGGAAAAGCTGCCCGACACCGTCAACCTCTCCTTCATCACCAGGGCCACCTTCATCCGGATCATCAAATGTTTGCGTCTCTACCTGCGGGCCTTGAAAATCGACGGCATCACCAGTCGGCGACTGGAAACCTACATGTCGCTCCTGACCAGCTCGTTTAACATCAAACGGTTCTCCTACACCCAGTACCTCGACATCTTCCGGGGCTTCACCGAGGGGGTAAAGGACATCATCTACACCTATTACACCAACATCCACGAAAACAACCTCTCCATCATCATCCCCAAGATCGGCGAAGCCAACCTGCTGCCCAAACACCGCTCGCTCTGGGAGCCGGACGACCTGCCCGGCAACACCTTAAGGCTTTCAGAAACCTTCATGCGGGATCTCATCGCCACCACCTTCGGCCTCCAACATCTGGACAACTTCATCACCCGCATCTACCAGACCCTGGAACACCAGAAGGAGATCTTAAGCGAAGAGGATCTCGACCTGTTGATGACCTATAACCCAGACCGGGCCGTAAGCGACCTGCACCTCAAGAACCACCGCACCAACAACCTGATTCTCTTGGGCAACAAAGGCTTCAACCTGACCGTCCTGGCCACGGACAACAAACCCGTGCCGCCCGGCTTTATCATCACCACGGAGATTTTCCGCTGCTGGCCGGTAATCAAGGAGTTCTACAAGGCCCGCGACGAGTTCATGGGCCAGATTAAAAAAGCCCTGGCCGAGTTGGAAAAAAAGACCGGCCGCCGCTTCGGCGACCCGGCCAACCCCCTGCTCCTTTCCGTGCGTAGCGGCGCGGCGATCTCCATGCCGGGGATGATGGCCACCATCCACAACGTAGGGCTGAGCGAGGAGATCAGTCGGGGCTTTGCCGCGTCTTCGGGCGAGGGCTACCCCCCATCCTGCCAGATCGACTATCTGGCCTGGGACAACTACCGCCGCTTTCTCCAGTCCTGGGCCATGGCCGAGGACATGGAGCGCGAGATTTTCCAGGGGTTGATGGACGAAGCCAAGACCCGTTACGGCATCATGGTGAAAAAGGATTTTTCCGCGATCCAGATGCAGGAGCTGGCCCTTGAGTACCAGGAGAAGATCCACCAGGCTGGAATCTGTATCCCCGTCGACCCATGGCAGCAACTCACCGGGGCAGTGGAACTGGTGCTCAACTCCTGGTATACCCAGAAAACCCAGGAATACCGCAGCCTGATGGATGTCTCCGAGGCTTGGGGCACGGCGGTCATCGTCCAGGCCATGGTCTACGGCAACCTGGGGCCGGAATCGGGCAGCGGCGTGCTCTTCACCGCCCACCCCTACCGCAAAGTGAGCCGGGTGGCCCTGTGGGGCGATTACGCCACCGGCGATCAGGGCGAGGATATCGTCAGCGGCCTGGTCAATACCCAGCCCGTCTCGGTGGAACAGGCGGAGCTGGACGGTCGCCCTGCGGAAAACAGTCTGGAAATTAGGTTCCCAAAGGTGTACGAGCGGCTGCTCGCCATCTCTAGGGAGCTGGTCTATGAAAAACGCTGGAACCCCCAGGAGATCGAGTTCACCTTTGAAGGTCCGGAAGAGACGGATCTGTTTCTGCTCCAGACCCGGGACATGATCACCATCAAAAAACGGGAAAAATTTGCGGTATTCACCGAGGGCAAGGGGTTGGAGAAAGCCGTGCTCGGTTACGGCATCGGCGTTGCCGGCAGCGCCCTCTCGGGCCGCGCCGTGTTCACCGCAGCCAATATCCGGCAGCTCAAGGAGGAAGACCCGACCACCCCGCTGATCCTCATCCGGCAAGACACCGTACCCGAGGATATCAAGGAGATCGCCATGGCCGAGGGGTTGCTCACCGCGCGCGGCGGTCAGACCTCCCATGCGGCAGTGGTCACCGTCCGTCTGGACAAAACCTGTGTGGTGGGCTGCAACGCCCTGAAGGTGTACGAGGCGGAAGAGCGCTGCGAGATCAATGGCCGCGAGATCCGTTTCGGCGATGCCATCAGCATTGACGGGCGCAAGGGGTTGTTTTTGCAGGGCGCCCATCCCATCCGGGAAGAGGTGCAGATCCTGCCGCTCTAGGAAACCTTGGTGACTTTTTTGTGCTTCTGGTGATACCCGACCACGGTGGCGGCCAAAGTTTTCACCTCAAAAGGCTTGAGCACATAGCCCTGGATGCCAAGCTTGACGCAGGCCACGATATCCTGCTTGTCGGTGACGGAACTGACCATGATCACCGTGGTGGCCGTGTCTTTCAGGGTCTTCCGGATGGCCGTCAGGGCGGTAAAACCATTCATGTGCGGCATCACTATATCCAGCAACACGATATCGGGCTGCCACTCCTTAAAAGCCGCCAGGGCCTCTTCTCCATCGGCAACCAACCGGGTTTCAAACTGCTCCCCGTCCCGAAAGGCGATCTGGAGCATCTGCCGTGCCACCTCTTCGTCTTCGGCAATCAGAATTTTCAATTTTTCAGCCATGTTCCTGCAACTCCTGTAAGGGATACCTTGTTGTGAAAAGAACCGCTGTGTTACCTTCTTTTGGAAAAATCAACAAGGGGAAACTCTCATAATTTACGCCATATTTTTCCGCAAACATAAGCCCTCGCGCACCGCGCCATCCCCATCGAGCTTGCAGGCCAAAATTTCCGGGTCATGATAGAAAAGAAGCCAGGCATCAAGGCCAAGCGCCTGCCCCAAAAACTGCTCCTTGGCGGTAATGGAATCCAGGGGAAAATTGTCATAGGCCGTGATCCAGAGGGGATTGCTGTAGGCGGGCATGGGCAGGAGATCGCCCAGATGCAAAGCGATCTCCCCGCCTGATTCCAGCCAAACCGCCTGATGCCCCCTGGTGTGGCCGCCGGTGCGCACCGCCCGCACCCCCGGAACAATTTCCGCCTCGCCATCGATCAGATGCAGGTTTTTCCCCTCCACCAAGCCCGCGAAGTTTTCCGGCCAGTAAGCGTCGGCCGAGCGTTTGTTGGGAGTCAGCACGTCCTCCCACTCCTGGCGCTGGATGTGGTGCCTGGCCGCAGGAAAGGTCAGCTCCGGTTCGCCTCTGTCGCCCAGCATGGTGACGCCTCCGGCATGGTCAAAATCGCCGTGGGTGAGAACGACATGGTCGATCGACTCGCGGGTGAGCCCCAGCCGCGCCAAACCAGCCGGAAGATCCCACCCGGCACGCACCCGAAAAATACCCTTCTCCTTTGGTGTCAGCTTGTTGCCAAGGCCTGTATCGATGAGCACGTTGCCATGGGGCGTTTGCACCAGCAGGGACGAATTTGCCAGAAGAACATGGTTGTCCGGGGTGGAGGCGCATTTCCGCTCCCAAAGCACCCGGGGCACCACCCCGAACATGGAGCCGCCATCGACCTCGAACTCTCCGCCTTGCAACCGGAAAATTGTGATAGCGCCAAGCCTGAAACTCTGGGACATCTTTTGTTCTCCTCGCTTTTTTTCATGCTACAATATCTTCATGAACACTCCAATCGCAATCGGAATCAGCGCCTGTCTCTTCGGCCAAAATACCCGCTACGACGGCGGCAACCGGCACCAGCCCATGCTCCTGGAGGCCCTCCGGTTCTTCACCCTGGTCCCGCTCTGCCCGGAGGCGGAGTGCGGCCTGGGCATCCCCCGCGAGCCCATGCAGCTGGAGGGAGATCCGAAAAACCCGAGGCTGATGACCATCACCACCCGGTGCGACCTGAGCGAACGAATGCGGGCCTGGATCGACCAACGGCTGGACACGCTGGCTGGCGAAGCAGTCTGCGGTCTGATCCTCAAGGCGCGTTCCCCTTCCTGCGGCAAGCGGGTGGCGGTGCATGGGCCGGGAGAGAAAACCCACAGCCCCGGGCTCTTTGCCCGCGGGGTCATGGAGCGCTTTCCCGATCTGCCCATTGCCGACGAGGAGGAGCTGCGCAACCCGGACCGGCTGGCGTGTTTTCTGGCCCGCCTGCCCAAGGCAACCGCTCCATCGCGCTGAACGAGGCCACAGCCTAGGAAAATAAAAATTGCCTCTGTCCCTCTGTTTGATGCTACCATAAGCAAGGAGGATCATGGTGATGGTACACTCTGCCGAAACCCTGCAAGAAGCTGCGCTCCGCGAGCTCATCGGTGCGTATGCCGGTCCGGACCGGGTGCCTGCGCGCTTCAAGATCATCACCGACACCAGCGATTTTTTCCGGCTGGAATACAACGATGTGGTGGTCCTGGGCGGTGTGCCTTACTGGGTCAAACGCTACGAAAAGGAAGGCCGCTTCGGCATCGACGACGAACCGAAATATTGGGTGCGCAGGGCCATCGATCTGACCACCGGCGCCACCAAAATCCTCAAGCTGGTCTTCCACGAACAGTTTGAGACCACGGTGGGCGAGGTAACGATCACCTGCTTCCGCAGCCCGAAAAAAGAGGCCCGGGTTCTCGATCTGGTTGCTGGCCACAAAAATTTCATGCACGGCCACTGGGTGCTGGACGCGGCAGACAACAACATTCGCATCCTGGAATTCATCCACGGGCCGCGTTTTGACGACGTTGTGACGTCCTACGGCACCGACCATCGCGATTACTTCCACAACTACTTCCCAAAAGTCCTCGATCAATACCTCGAGCTGGTCCGAGCCATCAAATTCCTGCACGACCACGGCGAAAAACACGGCGACATCCGACGCGACCACATCCTTTGGGACGCAGATACCCTGGCAAACCGCTGGATCGATTTCGACTACAACTACCAGCAGGGCGAATCCTTGTTCGGCTTTGACCTGCAGGGGCTGGGCAACATCCTCATCTTTCTGGTCGGGCGCGGCGACGTGCTGGTGGCGGATCTCCACCGCGACCAGCGGGAGCTCTTCGACTCCCTCTGGGGCGAGGATCTGAGCATCGCTTACAAAAACAGGGTGGCCAACCTCAAGAAGATCTATCCCTACATCCCGGACTCCTTGAACCGGGTGCTGCTGCATTTTTCCTTTGGTGCGAACATCTTTTACGAAACCACCGACCAGATGCTGGACGACTTGGCCAGCGCCCGGGCGGACATGGTTTCCCTCACAGGGAGGCAGGCATGAGCGAACAAGACTTCGGCGATCTGAGCCGCAGAGACACGGAACGCCATCTGCTGGTGGCGGTGGACGAATCGGACAACTCCAAACGGGCGGTGATGTATCTGGCTGATTTTTTCAGCGGCGACCGGGATGTCTTTGTCACCCTGCTCTCCATAATCGTCGAGCCTTCCGAGGATTTTTTCCCCACCGAGGCAGAGCGTCGGCAATGGCTTACGGAAAAAGAAGCATCCATGCACAAGACTCTGGCCGGTTACAAGGAAATCCTCCTCGGCGCTGGCTTTGAAGCTGGCCAGATCGAGACCCGCCTCTCCCTCAAGCCCAGCAACATCTCCGTCGGCGATGCCATCCTGGAGGAGCAGGAAAAGCTGCGCTGCTGCATCGTGGTCGTGGGCCGCCGCGGCATCACCCACAGCGAGGAGTTCGTGTTCGGCTCCACCTCCAGCAAGATCCTGCACCATGCCAAACACTGCGCCGTAATGGTGGTGGAATAAGGAGAAACAGCGATGATCGTAGGCGTGCCAAAGGAGATCAAGGAAAAGGAGTTCCGAGTGGGCATCGTGCCCTCAGGGGTCAAAACGCTGGTCCAGGCCGGGCATACAGCGCTGATTGAGCAGGGAGCCGGGGCAGGCAGCGGTATAACAGATGCCCAATACACTGCGGCTGGCGCCACGATCGTCGCAACCGCGGCCGAGGTCTGGGGCAGGGCGGAGATGGTCATGAAGGTCAAGGAGCCCCTGCCCCCGGAATATCCGCTGCTCCGGCCGGGGTTGATCCTTTACACCTACCTGCACCTGGCCCCGCTCCCCGAGCTGACCCAGGTGCTGCTGGACGCCCAGGTCACCGGGGTGGCCTACGAGACGGTGCAGCTCGACAACGGTTTTTTGCCGCTCCTGGCCCCCATGAGCCAGGTGGCGGGGCGCATGGCCATCCAGGTGGGCGCCCATTTCCTGGAAAAAGAAGCGGGCGGACGCGGAGTGCTGCTGGCCGGGGTGCCCGGCGTGGCCCCAGGGCATGTGACCATCCTGGGCAGCGGCACCGTGGCGACCAATGCAGCCCAAATGGCCATGGGGCTGGGTGCGGAGATAACCATCTTGGGCCGCAACCTGCGTCGCCTTGCCGAGCTGGACGACCTGTTCCGGGGCCGCCTGATTACCCTGGCCAGCAGCCGGCACACCATTGAGGAGGAACTTGGCCGTGCCGATCTGGTGGTGGGCGCGGTGCTCTCTCCGGGGGCCAAGGCGCCCAAACTGATCAGCCGAGAGATGCTCGGTCTGATGCGGCCCGGCTCGGTCATCGTCGATGTGGCCATCGACCAGGGCGGTTGCGCGGAAACCTCCCGCCCCACCTATCATTCCGACCCGGTCTTCACGGTGGACTCCATCGTCCATTACTGCGTGGCCAACATGCCCGGCGCGGTGCCGCGCACCTCGACCTTTGCCCTGACCAACGCCACCCTGCCGTATACTCTGGCCATGGCAGACAAGGGCATCGCCCAAGCCCTGCGGGAAGACCGGGCCTTATTGCGGGGGGTGAATACGCACCAGGGGAAACTCATCAACCGGGAGGTGGCCCAATCGCAGGGCAGGGAGTGGGAGGAGCTTTCTTTCTGAGCTCACCAGAGACAGAAAATCTTTTTCCCGTCCCGCAGTGCGCCGCGCACCTTCTCCATGTGGCGCAGAGCGGCGAGATCCCGCTGAATATCCGCGGGCTTGCCACCCAACCGTGCGGCCAGGACATCAATCCCAACCCCGCCGGTTTCTTGCAGAATGCCGAGGATTTTCTCCTGCACCGCTGTCACCGCTGCCCCGCCCGCAGAGTCCTTGCAATGCATGGCGCTGCGCACCGCCCACGGGTCACAGGTTCGGGTGGGAGAAAAAGCATCCATGTAGCAATCTTCACAGAGCGCCTGGCCATGAAGCATCTCTTCCTCCCCTGACGCTATCGCTTGTCGGCAACGATCACAGTTCATCTTCTCATACCCCTCTCCCCAAAACCGCCAGTTGGCGATCATGTGCTTTGCCCAGCACAAGCAGGGCCATGATCGCCCCCAGCAGAGCCAGAGCCATATCCGACTGAGTATCCCAAACATACCCCTGGGTGGCGAGAAAGGCGTCGGCTCCGGTGCCGGAGAGCGCTGCCACCCACCACTCGATCAGCTCGTAGAAGGCGCTGATCGCCAGACACACACAAACCACCAAAAAATTGAGCCAGCCGCGCCCGTTGACCACCGCCTTGCGGAGCAGAATCTCCCTGGCCACCATGGCCGGGACAAAGCCCTGGGCGAAATGGCCCAGTTTGTCGTAGTTGTTGCGCGACCAGCCCATCACCTCTTTGAGCCAGTTGAAAAAGGGCTCCTCGGCATAGGTGTAATGGCCGCCCTGCATCAGGATGAGGCTGTGGACCAGGATCAGACCATAGACAAGCGGGGTCAGCGGAAAGCGGCGGCGGGAAAAGAACAGTACACCACCCCCGATCAGGGCGGGCAGCACCTCCAGAAACCAGGTGTAGAAGTCTTTTGGCGCAATGGCGGACAAGGTCAGGGCCGTCAGATAGATGGCTACCCAGGCGATGGTTTTCATGGCGCCTCTTCTTTTTCAAGATCGGCAAAGGCCCGTCGCACCTCCTCGATATGCTTGCGATACCCCTCGGCATCGCCGTACTCCAGGAATTTCCCATAGCGGCTGTGCATGGCCGCCAATCGCCGGGCATGCTTGATCGGACACCAAAATTGCTCGGTGCGGGCCGCCACCTCCTGAACATAGGCGACCAGCCCGTTGAAATAGCCGCAGTACATGCAGTTAAGCTTCTCAATGATGTTCAGATAGGCAAGGGAGTGGCGGTCGATGACCATGTAGCGATGCCGTTTCACCCTGGGGATGCCGTAAATCCGGAAGCAGACAGCCTGGAAAGCCGTAACCGACAGGTCCATGAACAGGGCCGGAATCAGCATGAACCAGATAAACGGCGCGGTGAGGAGGTTGAAGAGCGAGGCCTCGGAAAGATAGGGGGACAGCCGCTGCATCAGAGCGCGGTGCTGTGTTCTGACCTCCTTTTCAAACCGAACCTTTTTGCCGATGACCGTATAGTAAAACTCCGCCTCCTTCTTTTCGATCTCGAGCAGAAGTTCTTTTTCAAGCTTTTTGATCGCCTCAAGCAGGGCTGCTATCTTGGTATCCATTACTCTCCTGTGCGCCTAATGTCTAAATTTCGACCATCCCCCAATGTATCACAAAAAAAAGCAGGCTGAGCCAATTGGCCCAACCTGCTTTCATAATCCTTCGCCTTGCAGCGTTTCCACATCCCGATCAATAGCTGGGACGGCGACGCTTCTTGTCTTTTTTCTTCACCTCAGCCTGGTTCACCTTAAGATCGCGGCCCTTGAGCGGGGTCTTGTTCAGGGCCTTGATCGCCTTGTCCGCCTCGGAGTTGTTGGGCATCTCGATAAAACCAAACCCCTTGGACTGCCCGGAAAACCTATCCTTAACCAGACTGATGCTGGCGACTTCGCCGAACGCGGAAAACAGCTCTTTCAACTCTTCTTCGGTGACCCCAAAAGCAAGATTGCCGATATACATATTCATTGATCCATCCTCCCTCATGTGCATACATAACAACCGCCATCAAAAAACCCAACGCACAGAGTTGGAGGATAGCGCCCCGGCCAACGATTGGCCCATCAGGAGAAGTGCAAAAAAATTAAGGGACCGGTGCGCGGTCCCTCTTCACACATCTTCAGGTAATCTCACAGGGGGTTCCGGCGCCTCCCAAAACGAGAAAAAAACCAGAACCGAATGAGTTCTATAGCACGGATTGGGGTAACTACTCAAGCTTTTTCACGATTTTACACATAATGACAACAAGTTAAGAAGACGCGTCGGCAAGCCATTGTCCCAGGAGCGTGCGCAACAGCTCTTTTTTCACCGGCTTGGCAAGGTAGTCGTCCATGCCCGCATCCAGGCATTTCTGCCGGTCTCCTTCCATGGCGTTGGCGGTCATGGCGATGATCGGCAGCCGCTGGTCTCCCTGGGACTCCTGACTGCGAAAGGCTTTCGTTGCTTGATAGCCATCCAGCACCGGCATCTGGCAATCCATGAGCACCAGATCGTAGCGCTTCTCTG
>CAIPYE010000016.1 GCA_903869265.1 uncultured delta proteobacterium | reverse complement strand
TCGCGTGCCGCTTTAATGGGCGAACAGCCCAACCCTTGGGACCTGCTCCAGCCCCAGGATGCGACGAGCCGACATCGAGGTGCCAAACCAACCCGTCGATATGGACTCTTGGGGAAGATCAGCCTGTTATCCCCGGGGTACCTTTTATCCGTTGAGCGACGACCCTTCCATACGGGATCGCCGGATCACTAAGACCTACTTTCGTACCTGCTCGACTTGTCAGTCTCGCAGTCAAGCTCCCTTATGCCTTTACACTCTACGGCTGGTTTCCAATCAGCCTGAGGGAACCTTCGCGCGCCTCCGTTACACTTTAGGAGGCGACCGCCCCAGTCAAACTACCCACCAGACAATGTCCCAAACCCGGATTACGGGTTGTGGTTAGAAGCCTAAAATAATCAGGGTGGTATTTCAAGGTTGACTCCGCAAGAACTAGCGTCCCTGCTTCACAGTCTCCCACCTATCCTACACAAATTATTCCAAACTCCAATGCCAAGCTATAGTAAAGGTGCACGGGGTCTTTCTGTCTTGATGCGGGTAACCGGCATCTTCACCGGTGTTACAGTTTCGCTGAGTCCCTGGTTGAGACAGTGGGGAAATCGTTACGCCATTCGTGCAGGTCGGAACTTACCCGACAAGGAATTTCGCTACCTTAGGACCGTTATAGTTACGGCCGCCGTTTACTGGGGCTTCGGTTCAAAGCTTCGCCTTGCGACTAACATTTCCCCTTAACCTTCCAGCACCGGGCAGGCGTCAGACCCTATACTGCGTCTTTCGACTTCGCAGAGTCCTGTGTTTTTAGTAAACAGTCGCTCCCCCCATTTCACTGCAACCCCCTTACGCTCCATGAGCAAGTCACTTCACGCTACGAGGGCACACCTTCTCCCGAAGTTACGGTGTTATTTTGCCGAGTTCCTTAACCAGAGTTCTCTCAAGCGCCTTAGGATACTCTCCCTACCTACCTGTGTCGGTTTACGGTACGGTCACTTTATCAACTCACTACGAGGCTTTTCCTGGCAGCATGGGATCAGTCACTTTATTGCGGTAAACCGCATCGTCATCATGCCTCAGCGTTATACAAGGACCTGGATTTGCCTGGGTCCCCCGCCTACACACTTAAACCGGGACAACCAACGCCCGGATGACCTGCCCTTCTGCGTCCCCCCTTCGCTCAAACGCTGATAAAATGGTACGGGAATATTAACCCGTTTTCCATCGACTACGCCTCTCGGCCTCGCCTTAGGGACCGACTAACCCTGAGCAGATTAACTTTACTCAGGAAACCTTAGGTTTTCGGCGTGCGGGTTTCTCACCCGCATTTTCGCTACTCGTGTCAGCATAAGCTCTTGTAGGTCCTCCAGCACTCCTTACGGTGTACCTTCTCAGGTTACTACAATGTTCCTCTACCATAACGCTTGCACGTTATCCATAGCTTCGGTAGCATGCTTAAGCCCCGTTGAATTTTCGGCGCAGACCCATTCGATCAGTGAGCTATTACGCTTTCTTTAAAGGATTGCTGCTTCTAAGCCAACCTCCTGATTGTCTGGACAGTTCCACATCCTTTACCACTTAGCATGCATTTAGGGACCTTAGCTGATGGTCTGGGCTCTTTCCCTTTTGACCACGGAACTTATCTCCCGCAGTCTGACTCCCGCACTTGAACTTGACGGCATTCGGAGTTTGATAAGAGTTGGTAATCCTGTGGGGACCCCTAGTCTTGTCAGTGCTCTACCTCCGTCAGTCATCATGCGAGGCTATACCTAAATATATTTCGAGGAAAACCAGCTATCACCGAGTTTGATTAGCCTTTCACTCCTAGCCACAACTCATCCGAACAGTTTTCAACCTATATCGGTTCGGGCCTCCACGAAGTATTACCTTCGCTTCACCCTGGTCATGGATAGATCACCCGGCTTCGGGTCTACCCCATGCAACTTGTCGCCCTATTAAGACTCGCTTTCGCTACGGCTACACCTTTCGGCTTAACCTCGCTGCATAGGATAAGTCGCTGACTCATTATGCAAAAGGCACGCGGTTACACGGTCTTGCGACATCGTGCTTCCACTGCTTGTAGACAGACGGTTTCAGGTTCTATTTCACTCGGGTCCCCCCGTTCTTTTCACCTTTCCCTCACGGTACTAGTTCACTATCGGTTACCGGGTAGTATTTAGCCTTGGAAGATGGTCCTCCCAGATTCCCACTAGGTTTCACGTGCCTCGTGGTACTCGGGGACACCCTAGGGTGCTTCAAGATTTCGCATACCGGACTATCACCGTCTGTGGTGGGCCTTTCCATGCCCTTCTGCTATCCATTCGCAATCCCATGTCGGGGCCCCACAACCCCGTGCCATAAATGACACGGTTTGGGCTGTTCCGCTTTCGCTCGCCGCTACTGACGGAATCTCTAAATTGATTTCTACTCCTGCAGGTACTTAGATGTTTCAATTCCCTGCGTTCGCCTCGTTACACCTATGTATTCAGTGCACGATGACCAGGTATAACCCTGGCCGGGTTTCCCCATTCGGAAATCTCCGGTTCAAAGCCTGTTAGCAGCTCCCCGAAGCTTATCGCAGCTTACCGCGTCCTTCTTCGCCTCCCGGTACCCAGGCATCCACCGTCTGCCCTTAGTAGCTTGACCAAAAAACGCTTGATCTTTTATACTCAGCTATATTTGGGTACAACAAAAACAAAATATTCAATTATCAAAGATCTACAAAACAGCAATGCTGCTTTCATGCAAAATGCATAATAGAGAAGGTAAATTAAACCAAAAGTTTATTTTACCTTCTCCACTTTACACTTCATTGTGGCAAAATGGTGGAGGTGAACGGGATCGAACCGATGACCTCCTGCGTGCAAGGCAGGCGCTCTCCCAGCTGAGCTACACCCCCCATTTTTCCAGGCTCATGGTGGTGGGCCTAACTGGACTTGAACCAGTGACCTCACGCTTATCAGGCGTGCGCTCTAACCAGAACTGAGCTATAGGCCCGTTCATTTCTCTTCTTTTAAGTGATCAAAACAGCGATCATTCAAAACTGAATAGTGAGTAAAAGATGGGGTTGACCAAGCATGCCTTCCTGTTGCCAGGAAGTACATCCTTTAAAAGGAGGTGATCCAGCCGCAGGTTCCCCTACGGCTACCTTGTTACGACTTCACCCCAATTACCGACCATTCCTTGGCAGCCTGCTTCCCGAAGGTTAGCTCAACCGCTTCTGGAACAACCAACTCTCGTGGTGTGACGGGCGGTGTGTACAAGGCCCGGGAACGTATTCACCGTAGCATGCTGATCTACGATTACTAGCGATTCCAACTTCACGGAGTCGAGTTGCAGACTCCGATCCGGACTGAGACCGGCTTTATGGGATTAGCGCCTCATCGCTGAGTGGCTGCCCTTTGTACCGGCCATTGTAGTACGTGTGTAGCCCTAGACATAAAGGCCATGAGGACTTGACGTCATCCCCACCTTCCTCCGGTTTGACACCGGCAGTCCCTCTAGAGTGCCCAACTGAATGCTGGCAACTAAAGGCGAGGGTTGCGCTCGTTGCGGGACTTAACCCAACATCTCACGACACGAGCTGACGACAGCCATGCAGCACCTGTCACCGGGTTCTTTATTGCTAAAGCACTTCTCTGTTTCCAGAAAATCCCCGGGATGTCAAGTCTAGGTAAGGTTCTGCGCGTTGCGTCGAATTAAACCACATACTCCACCGCTTGTGCGGGCCCCCGTCAATTCCTTTGAGTTTTAACCTTGCGGCCGTACTCCCCAGGCGGTGCACTTAATGCGTTAGCTGCGACACAGGAAAGGTCAACACTTCCCCACATCTAGTGCACATCGTTTACAGCTGTGGACTACCAGGGTATCTAATCCTGTTTGCTCCCCACGCTTTCGCGCCTCAGCGTCAGTATTCGTCCAGAAAGTCGCCTTCGCCACCGGTATTCCTCCCGATATCTACGAATTTCACCTCTACACCGGGAATTCCACTTTCCTCTCCGATACTCAAGCCTACCAGTTTCAGATGCACTTCACACGGTTAAGCCGTGGGCTTTCACATCTGACTTGATTGGCCGCCTACGCGCCCTTTACGCCCAGTAATTCCGATTAACGCTCGCACCCTCCGTATTACCGCGGCTGCTGGCACGGAGTTAGCCGGTGCTTCCTCTGCAGGTACCGTCAATCCGCATGGGTATTAACCACACGGCCGTTCTTCCCTGCTGACAGAGCTTTACGACCCAAAGGCCTTCATCACTCACGCGGCGTCGCTGGATCAGGCTTGCGCCCATTGTCCAATATTCCTCACTGCTGCCTCCCGTAGGAGTCTGGTCCGTGTTTCAGTTCCAGTGTGGCGGATCATCCTCTCAGACCCGCTACCCATCGTCGCCTTGGTAGGCCATTACCCTGCCAACTAGCTAATGGGACGCAGGCTCATCTCTACACAGAAACTTCCAAGGAGAGGTCTCCTTTCCTTATAGGTCTTGCGACCCATAAGTGTATCCGGTATTAGCACCCCTTTCGAAGTGTTATCCCAGATGCAGAGGTAGATTACCTACGCGTTACTCACCCGTGCGCCACTCTACTCGGGACCGAAGTCCCTTTCTCGTTCGACTTGCATGTGTTAAGCACGCCGCCAGCGTTCAATCTGAGCCAGGATCAAACTCTCCAGTTAAATATCTTAACAAGTCCCGAAAGACCCGTTATTCTTCAACAGAGATTCTGATCTCTTTTTACAAAACTCCCCGAAGCCGAAGCTCCGGTTTCTTGGGGCCCATCTTCTACTTTGCTCACTATTCAGTTTTCAATGATCGCTGCGCCCAGGGTCTGACCCGAAGTCAGTCTTGGCCTCCGTCGTTCGGAGAGCGGCAAATTAGTCGATCCATCCCCCCCCGTCAACCCTATTTTTTACTTTTTATTCACCAATCGACAAAAAGCACAGTAATCTATTGAAATAAATTGAAAATTTTCTTGTTGACCGACCTTCTCCATTTGTGAATTAATATAAGTGAACCCTTTCTCCATCGTACACACCTAATAACATGAACAGGCCGATTGCCTTGGGGGGTGACCATGCACGAAGCGCTCTTTTACACCCAACCCGTTGATGACCCAGAACATGTCCGCTGCCTGCTCTGTCGCCATAACTGCCTGATCAGTAACGGCCACCGAGGAATCTGCAAGGTCCGGGAAAATCGGGGGGGGATTCTCTACAGCCTCAACTACGGCCGCTTGATCAGCGAAAACATCGACCCCATCGAAAAAAAACCCCTCTTTCATCTGCTGCCCGGCTCCCTTTCCTATTCCATTGCCACTGTGGGCTGCAATTTCCACTGCAAACACTGCCAAAATTTCGAGATCTCCCAGTATCCCCAGCGCCATGGAGGAGATATCCCCGGCGCCCGGCGCACCCCGGAAGAAGTGGTCGAAGCCGCGCAACGGTCTAATTGCCACTCCATCAGCTACACCTATGTGGAGCCCACCATTTTTTACGAATTTGCCTTCGATACCGCAAAGCTGGCGCGGGCGGCGGGGTTGAAGAATATCTTTGTCAGCAACGGCTATACCGGCCCGGAAGCGACCAGGGAACTGGCCCCGTATCTTGACGCCAACAATATCGATCTCAAGGGTTTCACCGACAAATTCTACAAAGAGGTGTGCGGCGCCAAACTGCAACCTGTCCTTGACACAATCCGACTGATGAAAGAGCTGGGCGTCTGGGTGGAGGTCACCACCCTCATAATTCCGGGCTGGAACGATTCGGAGGGGGAACTGCGCGACATCGCCCGTTTCATCAAAAGCCTTTCCGCAGATATCCCCTGGCATGTCACCCGCTTCTGGCCCACCTACATGATGACCGACCGCCCCTCCACCCCGCACCACACCCTGGTCCGCGCCAGGGAAATCGGTCTGGCGGAGGGTCTGCGGTATGTCTATGTCGGGAATATTCCCGGCGACACCGGGGAAAACACCCTCTGTCCAACCTGCGGAAAACTGGTCATAGAGCGGGCTGGCTTCACGGTAAAACAACAACACATGACCGGCGGAAGCTGCAACCACTGCAAAACGCCCATCGCCGGCATTTTTTAGAGGCCCCCACCAAATAATCAACGCCGTTAACAGCAGCTTAAACGGCGTTGATTTCGTTATAACTCCTTATGCGGTGAAGATAAGCCCCACCACCCTTTCCCTGCGGCTCACTCCCGTAATTCTTATTGACGAAAAAGCCGCGATCAGTTTTAATACTTTGATTTTTACCTGAGGTCTGTAACCGGCATATTCCCTCGCACAGAAAGGGCCCCTTAATCCTTGCTATATACTCTGTATCAACTTTTCGGCTGGCTCTTTTTCATTGCCGTTTCTCCTTTTGCCTGTGTGTACCTTGGTCTTTCGGGCAAACATCGCCAAGGTCTCCGGCAACGTTTCGGCCATGTGGAAGATGTGCAACTTGACGAAAACAAGCCAGTCCGCATCTGGCTGCACGCTTCATCGGTCGGCGAAATTCAAGTCGCCAAGGTGCTGATTTCCGAGATCAAAAAACAATTGCCCGAGGCCTCCATCGTTGTCTCCACCGGACATCGGCAAGGACTGATCATGGCGGCAAACCAGCTTCCGGACGATGTCCCCTGTTTTTTTGCTCCGCTTGACCTCATCGGCATCGTCAACCGGACCCTGAATACGATCCGACCCACTATATATGTGTGTCTGGAGACGGAGCTGTGGCCGAATATCATCCGGCAGGCGCAACATCACGGGGCAAAGCTGTTTCTGCTGAATGGACGCCTTTCTGAAAATTCCTATGCCGGCTACCGGAAGATAAAAAGTTTCATGCAGGATTTGCTTTCCTGCTTCACCAAAATCTCCGTTATCCAAGGGGATGACGCCAAACGATTCAGAGCCTTGGGCGCGGATCCGGCCAAAATTCGGATCCTGGGCAATGCCAAGTACGACCAGTCAATCACCCAGGCAAACCCGAATCTGGCAGAGCGGTATCGGCAGATGTTGGATATTCACCGCCAACAACCAGTATTGGTTACCGGCAGCACCCATACCGGCGAGGAGGCGATGCTGATCGAGGTGTTTCGCTCCCTGCAACAGCGGCTCCCTGATCTTGTCTGGGTAATTGCCCCCCGACATCTCCGGCGGCTCACCGAAATTGAAACTCTCTTTGAGGCCCAAAAAATCGCCACCATGCGTTTGCGTCAGGTTCAGGAACAAGGCCGCAGCACCGATGTGGTGCTGGTTGACACCATGGGTGAACTGGCAGGCCTCTACTCGATGGCCACCTTCGTTTTTTGCGGAGGTAGCCTGGTGGAGCGTGGCGGCCATAATGTCTTAGAGCCGGCGGCCTGGGGAACCCCTGTCTTTTACGGCCCCCACATGACGGACTTTTCCGACGCCAAAGCGCTGCTCGAGGCTGAGAACGCCGGGTTCTGCGTAAAAACGCCCCAGGAACTCGCCAGCCGACTGCTCTATTTCATTGAAAAACCAGAAGAATATGCCGTGGCGGGGCGAGGCGCCCTGAAGGTCGCGAGCAGACAGCAGGGTTCGGCCCAAAAACAGATCGCGCTCATTAAAGAAGATTTGCATTCCGTAACGCAATCATCTTGCGTACATTCTACAATTTTAGAGACTAGGGAAATCCCATGAAAGCACTTATCGCCCTTGAAGACGGCACTATCTTCGAAGGAAAATCCTTTACCGGCTCCGGAGAAACCAGCGGCGAGATCGTCTTCAACACCGGAATGAGCGGCTATCAGGAGGTGCTCACCGACCCGTCCTACAAGGGACAGATCGTAACCATGACCTACCCCCTCATCGGCAACTACGGCGTCAACCCCGAGGACATGGAATCGGACAGGGTGCAGGTCGAGGCGTTCCTTATCAAGGAATACAATGCCTTTCCCAGCAACTTCCGTTCAACCGGGACGCTTGCCGACTTCCTCAAAAAGGACAACATTCTCGGAATCGAGGGCATCGACACCCGGGCTCTTACCCGCCACATCCGTAATGCCGGGGCGTTAAAGGGCATTGTCTCCACCGAGGATCTCGACCCGCAATCCCTCATCCAGAAGGCCAAGGATTCTCCCGGTCTTGTCGGGCGGGATCTGGTTCGGGAAGTGACCTGTGCCAAGCCCTATGGCTGGCGCGACAACAAACCCGTTCCCGGCAGCAATTTCAGCACGGCCGCCTCAGGCAAATACAAGGTTGTCGCCTATGATTTCGGCCTGAAATACAATCAGCTCAGGCTCCTGACCGAACGGAACTGTTCTGTACAGGTTGTCCCATGCACCACCACCGCTAATGAAATTCTGGCCATGAATCCGGATGGCGTCTTTCTTTCCAATGGCCCCGGCGATCCAGCCGGCATTCCGGGGATTGTCGACAATATCCGCGCCCTCTTCGGCAAGAAACCCATATTCGGCATCTGCCTGGGCAATCAGCTGCTCGGCCTTGCCTATGGTGGCACCACCTACAAGCTCAAATTCGGCCACCGCGGCGCCAATCAGCCGGTCAAGGATCTCCTCACCGGCAAGATAGAAATAACCTCGCAAAATCATGGATTCTGCGTTGATTCAACCACCTTGAATCCGGACGATATCGAGCTGACCCATATCAATCTCAACGACAACAGTGTCGAGGGCATGCGACACAAAAAGTACCCGATATTTTCCGTGCAGTATCATCCGGAAAATGCCCCCGGCCCACATGACTCGTTGTATCTTTTTGACAGATTCATCGAAATGATGCAGCCCTAGCAGCGGGAACAACACCGGCAACCGACAGCGTACCGACCACTCAGCCGTTTCAAAAGCGGCATAAACACAAGCAGGTAAGAAATCCGATGCCTAAAAGAACCGACATTAAAAAGATTCTGATTATCGGCTCCGGCCCCATCATCATCAGCCAGGCTTGCGAGTTCGACTATTCCGGCACCCAAGCGGTGAAGGCTCTGAAAGAGGAAGGCTATGAGGTCATCCTCATCAATTCCAACCCAGCCACCATCATGACCGACCCAGAGATTGCCGATCGAACCTACATCGAGCCCATCACCCCGGAGATGGTCGCCAAGATCATCGAACGGGAGCGGCCGGACGCACTCCTGCCCACCCTGGGAGGGCAAACCGCCCTCAACACCGCCATCAAGGTCGCCGAACTGGGCGTGCTGGAAAAATTCGGGGTGGAATTGCTCGGCGCCAATATCGCGGTTATCAAAAAGGCCGAAGGGAGGGACTCCTTTAGGGATGCCATGCGCAAGATCGGCCTCAAGGTGCCGGAAAGCGCCATCATCCACACCATTGAAGAAACCAAGGGTGCCAGCGAGCAGATCGGTTTTCCCATCATTGTCCGCCCCAGCTTCACCCTGGGCGGCACCGGCGGCGGCATTGCCTACAACTCCCAGGAACTCGATGAATTCTGCAAGGCCGGCCTCGACCTGAGCATGAATTCCGAGGTCATGCTCGAGCGGAGTCTGCTTGGCTGGAAGGAGTATGAGCTTGAAGTGATGCGCGACAAGGCCGACAACGTGGTAATCATCTGTTCCATCGAGAATGTTGACGCCATGGGGGTACACACCGGAGACTCCATCACCGTGGCCCCGGCCCAGACCCTGACCGACCGCGAATACCAGGAAATGCGCAACGCCGCCATCGCCATCATGCGGGAGATCGGCGTGGAAACCGGCGGCTCCAACGTCCAGTTTGCCGTGAACCCGAAAGACGGCGAACTGATGATCATCGAAATGAACCCCCGGGTTTCCCGAAGTTCCGCCCTGGCCTCCAAGGCAACGGGCTTTCCCATTGCAAAGATCGCCGCCAAGCTGGCCGTGGGCTACACCCTGGACGAACTCAAGAACGACATCACCCGGGAAACCATGGCGGCCTTTGAGCCGAGCATCGATTACTGCGTGGTCAAGATCCCCCGCTTCACCTTTGAAAAGTTCCCCGAGGCCGATGATTTTCTCACCACAGCAATGAAGTCGGTGGGCGAGACCATGGCCATTGGCCGCACCTTTAAGGAAGCCTTCCAGAAAGGGATGCGTTCCCTGGAAATCGGGGTGAGCGGCTTTGGCGCGGATCCTAAATTCAACCTTGAGTCCATGGAACAAGAGGACCTTGAAAAAGGGTTGCGCAAACCGAACTCCAAACGATATTTTCAGGTGTTCGAGGCTTTGCGCCGGGGCATGAGCGTTGCAAAGATTTACGAAATTTCCTTTATCGACCCATGGTTTCTGCACAATTTCAAGCAGATTGTCGAAATGGAAACCCGCATCCGGGAAAAAGGCTTTAACGGCCTGGACCATGACTTTCTCCAAGAGGTCAAACAGCTCGGGTACTCCGATCGCCAACTCGCCTTTCTCACCGGCACCTCGGAAGAGGATGTCTGGGAACTGCGGGAAAAGCTTGGCGTACAGCCGGTGTACAAGCTGGTTGACACCTGCGCCGCCGAGTTCGAGGCATACACCCCTTACTATTACTCCACCTACGAGGTGGAAGACGAGGCAAGGGAAACCACGGGCCGCAAGGTCATGATTTTAGGCGGTGGCCCCAACCGCATCGGCCAAGGCATCGAATTCGACTACTGCTGCGTCCACGCCTCTTTCTCCCTCAAGGAAATGGGTATTGAATCCATCATGGTCAACTCCAACCCGGAAACGGTTTCCACCGATTACGACACCTCGGACAAACTGTACTTCGAGCCGCTGACCCGGGAAGATGTGCTGCATATCATCAAAAAAGAAAAACCAGAAGGCGTTATCGTCCAATTCGGTGGGCAGACCCCGTTGAATCTTGCGGTGCCCCTGGCCAAGGCAGGCGTGCCCATCCTCGGCACCTCTCCAGACTCCATTGATCGGGCGGAAGACCGCAAACGTTTCCAGCAGTTTCTGCACAAACTGAATCTATTGCAACCGGAGAACGGCACAGCCCAGACCGCGGATGAGGCCTTGGACATCGCCGTGAGAATCGGCTATCCGGTGGTGGTTCGCCCCTCATACGTCCTTGGCGGACGCGCCATGCGTATCGTCTATAATGAAAAAGACCTGGCCTCCTATATGAATTCGGCCATTGACGTCTCACCCGACCGGCCCATCCTGATCGACAAATTCCTGAAGGATGCGGTGGAAATCGATGTGGATGCCATCTCCGATGGAGAAAACACCATCATCGGCGGAATCATGCAGCACATCGAAGAAGCGGGTATCCATTCCGGAGATTCCGCCTGCGTTCTCCCGCCGCACTCCATCTCCAAGGAAATGATCGAGACCATCAAGGATGCGACCAGAGCCATGGCTGCAGAACTCAAGGTCAAAGGGTTGATGAATATCCAGTATGCCGTCAAGGAAAATACGCTGTATGTCCTTGAGGTGAACCCGCGCGCCTCGCGGACCGTTCCCTTTGTCAGCAAGGCAACGGGCGTCCCCCTCGCCAAGCTGGCCACCATGGTCATGCTCGGCAAGACCTTGCCGGAGCTGGGCCTCACCGAAGAAGTCAAGGTCTCGCACTATGCGGTCAAGGAAGCGGTTTTCCCCTTTGACCGTTTTGACAACGTGGACACCTTGCTGGGTCCGGAGATGAAATCCACCGGCGAGGTCATGGGCATGGATGTTTGCCTTGGCCTTGCCTTTGCCAAATCACAGCTGGCTGCGGGCCAGAAGATTCCCACCGAAGGCAATGTTCTCTTAAGCATGCGCCACAGCGACAAACCAGCCATCGTTCCCATTGCCAAGAAGATCATTGCCCTGGGCTTCAATATTCTCGCCACCCGGGGCACCGCAAAAATCCTGGAAGAAAACGGAGTTGCCTGCACCAGTGTCCACAAGATTTCCGAGGGCAGGCCGCATATCCTCGACAAGATTCAGGACAAGCAGATCCAGTGGATTGTCAACACCTCCCTTGGCACCAGAACCACGGAAGATGCCTATACCATCCGTCGGGCGGCCCTGAACTACCACCTGCCATACACCACCACCATTGCCGGGGCAGAGTCCATGGTCAAGGCCATCGGCACCATGCAGCAGGAATCCATGGAGCCCAAGTCGGTACAGGAATATTTCGAATAATTGAGGGGCCGCGCAAAAAAAAGAGGGCTGCGACTGCCTCCTATGGACTTTCTCTCGCGTCTGACTTATGGTGAGAAAGCAAAAAAAATCCGCCTGGTTCCATGATCGCACCAGGCGGCTGAAAAAGAAATATGCGGCATCTTTCGCAGGATTATCCCCTGCAACTTGCCAATAATGAGGAGGCTCTGCTTGAATAGCTTTTATAAAAATTTGTCCATGTGGCTGGTAATCGGCCTCACCATGATCCTGCTTTTCAACCTGTTCAATAAACCGCAATCCTCCGTAGTGGAAATGAGCTACAGCGATTTTCTGACCAGCATTGAATCCGGCCAGATTTCCTCGGTAAACATCCAGGCGGATGAAGTTACAGGCAAAGGCAGCGGCGGCAAGGACTTCAAGGTGATCACCCCCCCTGCCGACGCAGAGCTTATTCCCATCCTGCGCAAGGCCAAGGTCAATATCCTGGTCAAACAGAAGGAAGAGTCGCCCTGGTACGTCACCGTCCTGGTCTCCTGGTTCCCCATGCTCCTGCTCATTGGCGTCTGGATTTTTTTCATGCGCCAGATGCAGGGTGGCGGCGGCAAGGCCATGAGCTTTGGCAAAAGCCGGGCCCGTCTCTTGGACAAGGATCAGACCAAGGTTACTTTTGCCGATGTCGCAGGCATTGAAGAGGCCAAGGAAGAGCTTTCCGAGATCATCGATTTCCTGAAAGATCCCAAAAAATTTACCCGCTTGGGCGGCCGCATCCCCAAGGGTGTTTTGCTTGCCGGCGCACCGGGCACCGGCAAAACCCTGCTGGCCAAGGCCGTGGCCGGCGAGGCCGAGGTTCCCTTCTATTCCATCAGCGGCTCCGATTTTGTCGAAATGTTTGTCGGTGTTGGCGCTTCCCGGGTGCGTGATTTGTTCATCCAGGGCAAAAAAAATGCCCCCTGCATCATCTTCATCGACGAGATCGACGCGGTGGGCCGCCACCGCGGCGCAGGCCTGGGCGGGGGCCACGATGAACGGGAGCAGACCCTGAATCAGCTGCTGGTCGAGATGGACGGCTTTGAATCCAACGAAGGCGTCATCATTATCTCGGCCACCAACCGTCCCGATGTGCTTGACCCGGCCCTGCTGAGACCCGGCCGTTTCGACCGGCAGGTGGTGGTGCCGGTGCCGGACGTAAAGGGGAGGGAAAAAATCCTGGAAGTCCACGGTCAGAAAAAAGCCATCGCGGAAGATGTGAAATGGGAAGTAATCGCCCGTGGCACCCCAGGTTTCTCAGGAGCCGATCTGGAAAACATGGTAAACGAGGCCGCGCTGCTCGCAGCGCGGGCCGATGCGGACAAAATCACCATGGTCCACATGGAGCACGCCAAGGACAAAGTGATGATGGGGGCCGAACGCCGCAGCATGATCATCACCGAGAAGGAAAAAGAGATCACCGCCTATCACGAGGCAGGACACGCTTTGGTGGCCATGCTGCTGCCCGGCACCGATCCCATCCACAAAGTAACCATTATCCCCCGGGGCCGTGCCCTTGGCCTTACCCAGCAGCTGCCGGTGGATGAAAAACACACCTACGCCAGTTCCTTCCTCCAGAACAATCTCTGCATCCTCCTCAGCGGCAGGGTGGCGGAAGAATTGACCTTTGGCGAAATCACCACCGGCAGCGGCAATGACATCGAGCGCTGCACCCAGCTGGCGCGAAAAATGGTCTGCGAATGGGGCATGAGCGAGGAGATGGGCCCCCTATCCTACGGCAAAAAGGAAGAACAGATATTCCTGGGCAGGGAAATCGCGCAGCACCGCGACTACAGCGAATCGACCGCAGTCCGGATTGATGACGAGGTCAAACGCATTGTTCTGAAGGCCAACGAAAAGGTCCACCAGTTGCTTTCGGAAAACATTGCGGTTTTGAAGTCCATTGCCCAGGCTCTCCTTGAAAAGGAAACCCTCTGTCTGGACGACATCCAAACAATCATGGGGCGTGAGACCAAAACATCCCCTGCGGTGGAGATTTCAACGCCGCAATAAAATCACCGGATGACCGATGCCCTTGCTTTCCCTTTCCAACACTCTGAGCCCTTTGACACTCTGCCCGCCCAAAGGGCTCACGTATTTTCAGGCAGCCCCTTGCAGATCATAAGCAAAAACAAAACCATAACCTTTGGCCCCCGCCCTCTGGTCATGGGCATTCTCAACGTCACCCCGGATTCTTTTTCCGATGGAGGCCGCTTTACCCAAAATGAGGCCCTCTCCGCCCAGATCAAGACCATGCTGAACAGCGGAGCAGACCTCATTGATGTGGGGGGCGAATCAACCAGGCCCTATGCCGAACCGGTATCGGAAGACGAGGAACTGCGTCGGGTTCTTCCCGCCATTGCCTGCATCCGCGCACTGCATAGCAGCATTCCGATTTCCATTGATACGACCAAGGCAGAGGTGGCGCGCCAAGCCTTGAACACGGGCGCGGATCTCATCAACGATGTGAGCGGGTTGCGTTTCGATCCTGACATGATTCGGATCGCCATTGCCCATGAGGCTCCGGTCATTCTCATACATATGCGCAAAACTCCCAAAGACATGCAGGACGAACCGGTGTACGATAATGTTATCCAGGAAATCAGGGATTTTCTGGCTGAACGTATATCCTGGGCAACACAACAGGGACTTGACCGACAACGGATTATTGTTGACCCCGGCCTCGGATTCGGCAAGACTGTAGCGCATAACCTGACAATCCTCAAACATCTGCGTGCGTTTAAAAAACTGGAATGCCCGCTCCTTATCGGGCATTCCCGTAAAGGTTTCATCGGCAAGCTCCTTACTCTGGAGGCTCAGGACCGGGATCTGGCAACGGCCATGATTTCATCCTATTGCGCCACACAAGGGGCGGATATTCTTCGCGTACATGACGTGGAAAAAACCATGCAGGCGGTTCGCCTGCATGAGGCCATATCCCAGGCGCCCTAAGCCGTCGCCGCTATGGCTGCTGCAACAAAATAAAGCCATCCTCTGGATGAACCTAACCGGCATAAAGAGCCGTAACGTAGGAAGCAGCGCCGCTTACGCTACTGCTACCGCGATAATCAAGAATACAAAAATATTTCGTAACGGCTCCTAAAAGGAAACAACCCGTCCCATGGATGATACCAAACCGGAACCCGCCCCAAACTCCTTCCAGCAAAAGCTGACACGCTACCTCAAGTATAATGAGGAACGGAAAGCCAAGGCGGTGCTTTTCAACACGAATCAGGGCAATCTTCTGCTCAAGGTTCTCCCCTATCTGCTCCACAGCAACTACCCGGACCTCCCCGGCTTTGTCGATGATGCGGATTGTCCCTATGGCATTCACCTCTTCAACCCGACAGAAGAATTTCCCCACGAGCTCTTTCGCCGCTATTTCCCAAACTCGACAGCCATGCGGATCGACAGGCCTTCCCCCTTTACCGAAAAACCCTGCATCCACTCCTTAAAAACCATCGGCAGTATTGGGACCATCGCCCAGTCGACGATTTCCGACTGCGATTACTGGGTCAGCATCCGCAAGGAAGAGCTTGGGAAAAAGGGGCTGCAGCTTTTGCAGGAGAAATGCAAAGGAATCGAAGAGTGGGCCACGAAACGGGGCTCGGAAGTCCATTTCTTTCTGGTGGACATCGACCAGACCAAGGAAAACAACTTTGAGGCGGAGACGGATGAAGAGTCGGCGGGCTCTGCCCTCAAGCTGTTGCTCAAGGATGAGCTTTTCCGTACCCATATTCTGGTGGCTGGCAAGATGCTCCTCTGGTGGTTTATTCCCCCAGGCCTTACCGAAGGCGAATACCGGACCTTTGTCCAGAATCTTGTTTCGCGCAACAAGCTCCGGGCCAATGACTTTGTTGATCTCGGCTATCTCTCCGACATCCCCAAATCAGAAATTTTCGGGGCCTGCCTCTGGCAAATGAACAAGGCGCTGGACAGCCCGTTCAAGTCGGTGATCAAATTTGCCTATCTCGAACTCCTCCTGCGCGGGGAAACAACCACCCTCCCGCTGTTCTCGGACAGGGTGAAATGCCTGGTGACTTATCCAGAAAAACTTCCGCCCGCAGAACAGGGTGCCATGGATCTGGCCGAGGTTGACCCATACATCCTGCTGGCCCGCGATATCATCGCCTTTTACACCCAGGAAAAAGCCGAACAGAAACGGGCCTCCCTGATCCAGGAATGCCTCTTTCTCAAGACGCTTGAGGGGGTTGAATCACAAAAAAATACCAAATTCGGCCAAACCAGCCACCTGAAAGCAACCATGGACATGATGCAGGCATGGCATCTTCTCCCTGAAAATTTCAGCCACTTCCAACGTTTCCGCAACTGGAAGTACAAGGAGCTCGTTGCCTTTGGCGCCAAGGTCCACGATTATCTCATCGAGACTTACAAACGATTGCGCTGGATTTTTAAAAGCTTTGGCGCAGACACCGGCCTGACCATCACCGAACGGGACATCTCCATCCTGGGCCGTAAACTGTTCACCTTCTACGAGCAGAAGGAAAACAAGATCGATTATATCCGTAGTGTTGCCCGCGACCTGATGGCGCAAGAGCATATCACCATCCATATCACCAAATACGAAGGCGAGTTTCATTACTATGCTTTTCAGGGGCAGCTTGACCACGAAACAGTAAAAAGCAATGTGGATTCGGTGATCAAGCGGGAAAACAACCTGGTCCGGCTGATTGTCTGGCTCCTGGTCAATGGCATCCTTGCCGCCAAAACCCAGCTCCATCTGACAAAAAATTTCCTACCCATCGATCTGGTGGATATTCAGAAGCTTACCGAACTTCTGATAAAAACCTTTCCCATCATCCATTTTTCCCGCATTTCCCCGGCAAACCTGCTCAAGCGGGAAACCGTGCTGCGGGCGCTGGCCATCGTCAACTTCGAAAAGGAACCGGTGAAAGGGTCGAAAACCCTGAAATCGACCATGGTTACGGAAAACAGCTACGGCGAATACTTCATTCAGGAATACACCACACCAATCCAGCTTAAAAACGCAATTCGCGCCCTGCTCACCCAACATTACGTGAGCCGCTGGAACAACAACCTGGAGATTTTCATCCCGGCACAGAGCGAACAGAATTATATCAAAACCCTGATCGAACGATAATCCCAAGCCCAGAACAACCGTCGAGCGCCATGAAAATAGAACTTTACCGCACCATCCTCTGCCCACGCTGTCTGTATGTGAGCCGCATCCTGAAAAAGATCGTTGCCAGCTCCCCACACCTCGACCTCGAAACCATCGAGGTCGCCACCAATCTGACACGGATTCGTCAAGCCGGGATCAGGACCGTGCCCGCGATCAAAATCGGCAACGATATCCTCACCGGGTTCATCCTCACCCCACAGATGATCCGCCGTTTTATCGAACAACACCTGTAGGGTACTCCGGCTACTGAATCAAACGCCGCCGGAGAAGATATCCGGCCAGCCATACGGCGCAGCCAGTGGCCAGGAGAGAACCAAGGATTTTCAGCAGGATCGGTTCGCCGAAGCGACCATAACAGAGAATCCGGGCCAGGCTGACGATGGGAGTCAGAGGCAACATTTCCAGAAAGCCTCTGACAGGCGGGGCCATGGTCTGCACCGGAAAGAAAATCCCGGAGAAGAGAAAGAGCGGGGTAATGACCAGCGAGGTGAAGTAGTTGAAAAAATCATAATTTTTCGCCAACGCCGTCATGATAAGGCCACAGGCGGAGAAAAACATGCCGGAAAGAAACAGCACCGGCAACAGGGCAACGACCCAAAGGGAAGGTATCACCCCGAAAAGGGGCAAGGCCAGCAACATGATGACCCCGGACAACACCCCCTTGCTCGCCCCCCAGACAATCTCCCCCAGAACCAGATCAACAACGCCAAGGGGGGTCATCAGGATGGCCTCGTAGGTTTTCTGCACAGTGAGCCGGGTGTAAGAACCGTAGGTTGTTTCAAGGGCGGCGCTGTACATCACCGCAGAGGCAACCAGCCCAGGGGCGATAAACTGCAGGTAGGTCAAGCCATCCACCTGCGCCATGTCCCGACCAAGTCCGTAGCCCATGGCCAGGAGAAACAACAGGGGCTGGCCCAGATTGCCGATCAGGGTGGCCAGAATATGCTTTTTCCAGACCCGCCCGTTGCGCAGCCAGATTGTCCAGAAAGAGAACCCGTTCATGACTCCCTCAACGACCTGCCGGTGAGTTGAATAAAGAGATCCTCCAAATTGGCCGGACGCCGCACCCAGCTGCCTGCTTCACCCAGCACCTTCACCAGGTGGGAACAGTCCTCCCTGGCATAAACGTACAACTTGTCCCCCACCCTTTCCTGCGTGGCATTGCACTGCCTAAAAGATGCTGCCAGTGCATCAAGCTCAGCAGCGGTTCCATCCACCTCGAAAACCTCAAGCCCGACCATATCAGTGATGAGCTGCCGCGGTTCACCCTGCACCACGACCTGGCCATGGTCAAGGATCAACACCTGCTGACTCAGGCGGGAAACCTCATCGAGATAATGGCTGGTCAGAAGCATGGTGGTTCCCTGGGCCTGGAGAATTGCGAGGCGTTCCCAAATCAGATGTCGGGCCTGGGGGTCAAGGCCGATGGTGGGTTCGTCCAAAATCAGCAGCTCTGGTTCGTTGAGCAGGGCACGGGCCAAGAGCAGCCGCCGCCGCTGTCCTCCGGACAGATGCTCGATGATCTCGTCCCGTCGGTTGTGCAGAGCGAAAAAATGCAGAAGTTCTTCGACCCGCGTACGGGCAATCCGACGCGGGATTCGGAAATACCCGGCATAGGTGCGCAGATTCTCTTGCACACTCAAGTCAGGATCAAGGCTGTCCGCCTGGGGCACCACCCCGATGCGGGCTTTGATCTCACGATGAAAGCGCGGCGCCTCCAAGTCAAAAATTCTGATTTCGCCCGCGCTTTTTTCCACCAGACCGAGCAGCATATTGATGCAAGTGGTTTTCCCGGCCCCGTTGGGACCAAGAAAGCCAACACACCGACCCCGTTGGATGGCAAAGGAGATGTTGTCCACCGCGAGCCGCTCGCCGAACCGCTTGGTAAGGCCGACGACGGAAACGACTGCCTGGCTGCCGTGGGAGCCAGATATTTTTTTTTGTTGAGAATTTGCCGGAATCATTAATCAACTATACTCGATGCCAGCCGCTCCCCGCCACCATTCCCTCCCCATTGCCTTTGTTACCTTAAAAATTTTCTCACGCTAACGGTCGAAGACTCGTATCATATTAAAAACTATATCGTACAAGTCCTCCTTCCATGCCCCGAACAAGGAATGAAATAAAAAATGCCTCTCTCTCCATTCAAACTGCTCTGCGGGGTGGGGCTAATAGCCATCTTCAGCAGCACCATTTCCAAGAGTCCGGCGCTTCCTTTATTTGTCAGCCACCTTGGCGGCGGGCCTGCTGCAGTCGGGCTGATCGCCTCGATCTCCGCAGGCACCGGCATTCTGTTCAGCTTTCCGGCTGGTATCCTCTCGGACCGGATTGGCCGGAAACGCATGCTCATATTTTCCGCCATCGTCTTCGCCACGGCCCCGTTTCTCTATCTGGTAGTCCGAGAGATCTGGCAACTGGCCCTAGTTCGCTTCTATCACGGCCTAGCCACCGCCATCTTCGTGCCTGTGGCAATGGCCATGGTCTCGGATCTTTTCCAAAAAGGAAGGGGCGAAAAAATGGGCTGGTTTTCCACCGCCACTCTGCTGGGGCGCTTTATGGCTCCAGCTCTGGGCGGCGCCATTCTCGGATTTTACGCAACGGACCAAGCAGCCGGCTTTCATACGCTCTACATTGTATGCGGGATTGCCGGGCTTGCCGTTTTCTTCAGTCTCTTTTTCCTTCCCGACCTTAACCAGAGCACTCCAAAAAAACCAGGCCGCCGCCCGCATTGGCGGGAAGGGGTCAAAGAACTTTTAGGAAACCGAGGCATCATGCTAACCTGCGGAGTGGAAGCAGCCATCCTCTTCGCCTACGGAACCTTTGAAACCTTTCTCCCTGCCCACGCTCTCATGGCGGGGCTGAGCCCTTACCAAATCGGCCTATGCCTCTCGTCCCAGATTATCACCATTGCCCTGGCAAAACCGATCATGGGCCGATTCTCAGATCGCCACGGCAGGCCAAGGCAAATATTTGTCGGCGCGATTGCAGCAGGCATCTGTATCGCTTTTTTCGCAATAGCCGGATCCTTTATTGCCCTGCTCGTCTTGAGCATTCTTCTAGGGCTGACCATCTCAGTAGTCACTTCCGCCAGCGCCGCCCATATCGCCGACCTGAGCAAAGACACCACCCAAGGCTCGGCCATGGGCATCCTCGGTTCCATCATGGACATTGGCCACAGCCTCGGGCCCTTATTGGGCGGCCTCCTTGCCGCCTCTTTTGGTCTACCCGCCTCTTTCCTGGGTGCCTGCACCGTTTTGGCAACGACAAGCTTGTTGTTTTTTATCTCTCAGGCCAGACCTGCCGCCTGAATATCCACCCCTCTCCACAAAGACACCAGATAATTTCAGGGAATTCTTGAGAGAACAACAAATCGTTGTTACTGTTTTAATCCATGTTCCACTATTTGATTCTTTCCCTGTTTCTACGCAAAAATCCGGAGGACACGCCGTGCCCCAGACCAAAAAAATCCCCATTGCCCAGAACGAATCCTGCCCCAAGGAACACCCAACCGTCTCCGACTTCCGGGGCCGACTTCCGCAAATCGTTGATCAGGTGGTGGACACCTGCTACAACAACGCCTGCTTTGAGCACGTCGAAGCGGAACCCCTGCCCAGTCGCCAGCACATCATCGACATCCTGGAGTCCTGCCGCGACATCCTCTTTCCCGGTTATTTCCGCAACCAGGGCATTGACCGGGTCAGTCTCAAATACCAGTTGGGTCTGGAAATTTCCGGCCTCTATGAAAAGCTGACCAGGGAAATCACCAACGCCATCCGGCATGAGTGCCTCCGCCACGACACAAGCTGCCAGCACTGCGAAGACGCGGGCAAGGAAAACGCTTTCAATTTCATCAACTCGCTACCCGCCCTACGGGCGATTCTAGCCACAGACGTGCGGGCGGCCTATGAAGGCGACCCTGCCGCCGGCAGTTTTGACGAAATCATCTTCAGCTATCCCGGCATTTATGCCATCATGGTCTACCGGGTTGCCCACGAGCTGTATACGCTGGGAGTTCCCATCCTGTCCCGCATCATGAGCGAATACGCCCATAGCATCACCGGTATCGACATCCACCCCGGCGCCACCATCGGCGCCTCGTTTTTCATCGACCACGGCACCGGCGTGGTCATTGGGCAGACCAGTGTCCTCGGCCAACGGGTCAAGCTCTACCAAGGCGTAACCCTGGGCGCTCTGTCCTTCAAACGGGACGACTCCGGCGATCTTGACCGCCAGAGCAAACGCCATCCAACCATTGAAGACGATGTCACGGTCTATGCAGGCAGCACCATCCTGGGCGGCGATACCATCATCGGCGCCAGATCGGTCATCGGCGGCAACACCTGGCTGACCCAGTCCGTACCTCCGGACACCAAGGTCTTGCTCAAATCCCAAGAACTCATCATGAAAACCACGCAAAACCAGCCGGTAAAATAAAAACTGGATATTCTTGAAAACTTCGTTTAGATTGTTCAGTTCAGCAAGAATGGCAGATAACAGGATGCTTTTAACCCCCCGTATTTATACGTAAAGAGCTGCCTGTAATTTTATTTTTTCTCTGTCAAAACAACGTTATTTTGACCGCACCCGTTTCTGCCCCGCGCACAATGGGGTGCGGCCCTGAAAGTTTACACCATTATAAACCCAATCAGAATGGAAGGAGATGAGTCTATGTCCCGGAAAATGGTCACCATTGATGGTAATCAGGCATGTACCCATGTGGCCTACGCCACCAGCGAGATCATCACGATCTACCCCATTACCCCCTCTACTCCCATGGCGGCGGAGTCCGACACCAAGGCAGCCTCCAAGCAGGAGAACATCTGGGGCTCCATTCCGGTTGTCACCCAGATGCAATCCGAGGGCGGCGTGGCTGGAGCCCTGCACGGCAGCCTGACCACCGGGGCGCTCTGCACCACCTTCACCGCCTCTCAGGGGCTCATGCTGATGGTCCCCAACATGTACAAGCTGGCTGGCGAGCTGACTCCGACCGTTTTCCATGTCACCGCCCGTTCCCTTGCCTGCCAGGGTCTTTCCATCTTCGGGGACCACAGCGATGTCATGGCCGCCCGCCAGACCGGCTGGGCCATGCTCTGCTCTCAGAACGTCCAGGAATGTCAGGACATGGCCTTGATTTCCACCCAGGCCGCGCTGCAGACCCGCATCCCCTTCATGCACTTCTTCGATGGCTTCCGCACCTCCCACGAGATACAGAAGATCGAGCAGCTCACCTTCGATGACATGCGCAAGATGATCGACGAGGATCTCATCCTCGCCCACCGCCAGCGCGGCCTTTCCCCGGACCGGCCCATGATGCGCGGCACCGCCCAAAACCCCGACGTCTATTTCACCGGCCGCGAGACCGTCAACAAGTTCTACAACGCCACTCCAGGTATCGTCCAGAAGACCATGGACAAGTTTGCCAAGCTCACCGGCCGCAAATACCATCTCTTTGATTACTACGGTGCTCCAGATGCCGAGGATATCGTCATCATGATGGGTTCCGGCGCCGAGACCGTGGCCGCCACCATCGAACATCTGGCCAAAAAAGGCAAAAAGGTAGGCCTGGTCATCGTCCGGTTGTTCCGCCCCTTCGATTCAGTTGCCCTGGTCAAGGCGCTGCCCAAGAAAGTCAAGCGCATCACCGTACTCGACCGCACCAAGGAGCCGGGCGGCGTTGGCGAGCCTCTGTACCTCGACATCCGCGCCGCAGTTGGCGAAGCAGTTGAAGCAGGCACCCTCAAGAAATCCCCGAGCATTCTGGGCGGACGTTACGGCCTCGGTTCTGCCGAATTCACCCCGGCCATGGTCAAGGCGGTATTCGACAACATGGCGGCCAAGAAGGCAAAAAACCACTTTTGCGTCGGCCCCGATGACGATGTCGCTCGCACCAGCCTGAAATACAACCCCTCCTTCAACATCGAGGGCAAGGATGTCACCCGCGCCATGTTCTACGGCTTGGGCGCAGACGGCACCGTGGGCGCCAACAAAAACACCATCAAGATCATCGGCACCGAAACCCCGAACAACGCCCAGGGCTATTTTGTTTACGACTCCAAGAAGTCCGGCTCCATCACCACCAGCCATCTGCGTTTCGGCAAGAACAAGATCGTTGCCCCCTACCTGATCAACAAGGCGAACTTCGTGGCCTGCCACAACTTCACCTTTCTCGACAAGTACGATATGGTCGGCAACCTGGAAACCGGCGGCACCTTCCTCCTGACCACCACCTTCAACAAGGATCAGGTTTGGAAGCAGCTGCCCTCCTCGGTCCAAAAAGACCTGATCGAGAAAAAGGCCAAATTCTACATCATCGACGCCATCACCCTGGCCGAGGCCATCGGCCTGGGTGCCAGGATCAACATGATCATGCAGACCGCCTTCTTCCTGCTTTCCGGCATTCTCACTAAAGCCGAGGCCATCAAGGCAATCAAGGACGCGATCAAGAAGACTTACGGCAAGAAGGGCGACAAGGTCGTCAACATGAACTACGCCGCGGTTGACACTGCGGTAAACAACATCGTTGAGGTCAAGATCCCCAAGACTGCGGGCGGCCACGAGAAACCTTCCGTTGTTCCCGCTGACGCCCCGGCCTTTGTCAAGGAAGTCACCGCCAAGATGATCGAAGGCAAGGGCGACCAGGTCAAAGTCTCCCAGATGCCCTGCGACGGTACCTGGCCCACCGGGACCACCCAGTACGAGAAGCGCAACATCGCGGTGCATGTGCCCGAGTGGATTCCCAAAAACTGCATCCAGTGCGGTCGTTGCTCCTTGGCCTGCCCCCATGCGGCCATCCGCATGAAAATCGTCAAGGATGGTGACCTCAAAAAACAGCCCAAGAGCATGAAGAGTGTCGACGCTGTCGGCGCCCAGTTCAAGGGAAGCAAAACCGTCATTCAAGTCTTCACCGAAGATTGCTGTGGCTGCACACTCTGTGTCGATGCCTGCCCGGCCAAGGAAAAAGCCCTGAAGATGATCGAAAACAACGAGGCGGTCCGCACCCAGGAAATTCCCAATGTTAAATACTTCCTTGGCCTGCCCGAGGTTGCCAATAAAGAAATTGATCCTTCCACCGTCAAAGGCAGCCAGCTGCTCCGCCCCATGTTCGAGTTCTCCGGGGCCTGTGCCGGTTGCGGCGAAACACCCTACATCAAGCTCGCCACCCAGATGTTCGGCGACCGGATGCTGATTGCCAACGCCACGGGTTGCTCCTCGATCTACGGCGGCAACCTGCCCACCACTCCATACTGCAAGCGGGCCGATGGCCGCGGGCCTGCCTGGGCCAACTCCCTGTTCGAAGACAACGCCGAATTCGGCCTTGGCATGCGCAACACCGCGAATAAATTCGCGGCCCAGGCTGCCGAACTCCTGGAAAAGGCTGTGGCTGAAAAACTCATCACCAAAAAAATGGCTGACGAAATCACCACCGCTTCCCAGAAAACCCAGGACGAGATCGAAGCTCAGCGTGGCCGGGTAGCCAAACTGAAGGAAGCCCTTGCCAAGAGCAAATCGGTAATCGCCAAACGGCTCATGCCTGTTGCTGATTACCTGGTGAAAAAATCTGTCTGGATCTTCGGCGGCGACGGCTGGGCCTACGACATCGGTTACGGCGGTCTGGACCATGTGCTTGCCTCCGGCGAAAACGTTAACGTCCTGATCATGGATACCGAGGTGTACTCCAACACCGGTGGTCAGATGTCCAAGTCCACCCCGCGTGCAGCCACGGCTCAGTTTGCCGCAGGCGGCAAGAAAATGCCGAAAAAGGATATCGGCATGATCTTCTCCACCTACGGCAACGTCTATGTGGCCAAGATTGCCTTGGGCGCCAACCCGAGCCAGGTGGTCAAGGCCTTTGCCGAGGCAGAGGCGTACGATGGCCCATCCTTGATCATTGCCTACGCTCACTGCATCAACCACGGCATAAACATGGCCAAGGGCTTTGACCAGCAGAAGAAGGCGGTTAATTGTGGACACTGGCCCCTGTACCGCTACAACCCTGAACTGGAAGAACAAGGCAAAAACCCCTTGACCATCGACAGCAAGGCACCATCCATTCCCTTTGCGGAATATGCCTTGAACGAAAACCGCTACCGCGCCCTCAAGATGATGAATCCGGAGCATGCGGATGAACTCATGGCCATGAGCCAGAAGGACGTGGAGAAAGGCTGGAAGTTCCTGGAAGGTCGCGCCAAGGCCCTGGAACCGACAAAGAAGTAAAACATGGCTTGACCAAGTCTTGTTTTGGAATCCTGCCTTGCCTTGCAAGGCAGGATTTTTTTTGATGCGGCGATGCTGAAATGTGTGGTCTGGGAATACGCAGGAGGAAACATGACCTTAATAAACGAAAACTATCTCAAGCTCAAAGCGGGCTATCTCTTCCCGGAAATCGGCCGGAGGGTAAAGGGGTTTACCGACGCCAACCCCGATGCCAAGGTTATCCGCCTTGGCATCGGCGACGTCACCCGACCGCTTGCCCCCGCAGTCATCAAGGCCTTTCATGATGGAGTTGACGATCTGGCCCGTGGGGAATCCTTTCACGGCTATGGCCCGGAGCAAGGCTATGACTGGCTGAGCAAGATCATCATTGAGAAATCATACAAGCCGCTGGGCGTGGAGCTTATGCCCTCGGAGGTCTTTATCTCGGATGGCTCCAAATGCGACAGTGCCAATATTCTCGATATCTTTGCCCTGGGAAACAAGGTCGCCATCTGTGATCCGGTGTATCCGGTCTATAACGATACCAATGTCATGATCGGTCGGACCGGCGAGGCGGACGACAGGGGTTACTACGAAGGGCTGGCCTATCTGCCCTGCACTGAGGCAAACAACTTTACCCCAGCCATCCCCAAGGAAAAAGTTGACATCATCTATCTCTGCTATCCCAACAACCCCACTGGCATGGTGGCCACCAAAGCAGAGCTGAAGGCCTGGGTGGACTATGCCAATGCCCAGGGCTCGATCATCTTTTTTGACGCAGCCTACGAGGCCTTCATCACCGAACCAGGAATACCCCACTCCATCTACGAGATTGAGGGCGCGAAGACTTGCGCCATCGAATTCCGCTCATTTTCAAAAACCGCAGGTTTCACTGGGGTGCGCTGCGGTCTGACTGTGATACCCGAACAGCTCACGGCCCTTACCCTAAGCGGCGAAAAAGTGGGCTTAAACAAACTCTGGAATCGCCGGCAATGCACCAAGTTCAATGGGGTTTCCTATCCGGTGCAGCGGGCTGCAGCCGCAGTCTATTCAGAGGAAGGCTGGCCCCAGGTGCAGGAAACCATTTCTTTTTACATGGAAAATGCCCGCCTTATTCTGGAAGGGCTTAAAACGGCAGGCATCACCTGCTACGGTGGAGTGAACGCCCCCTATATCTGGTTGAAAACCCCAGGAGGGCTGGCAAGCTGGGATTTCTTCGACAAACTGCTCAATGAATGCCATGTGGTGGGCACTCCAGGCAGCGGCTTCGGACCCAGCGGCGAAGGCTACTTCCGCCTCTCCGCCTTCGGTTCACGGGAGAACGTGCAGGAAGCGGTGTGCCGCATTCAAGGAAAATGGGGGAAAATCTGAGCCATCGGCAATAGAACCAGAGCAACAAAAAGGGGGAATCGATTATTTCGCCCCCCTTTTTGTTGCATTTCCTGCCCTGTGGAAGCTAAGCGAAGGTCACCTTGCAAAAACGCCGCTTACCGACCTTGAGAATAATTTCCCCTTGGGTCGTCACGAGGTGTTCGATGTCGCTCACCTTGTCGCCATTGAGAGAAACCGCATTCTGCTGGATCATCCGGCGCGCCTCTCCGGTGCCGCTGACCAACTGGGTCTCCACCAACAGCTTCGGCAGCCATATCCCTTCCGCTGAGGCAGGGATAACAACCTCGGGCATGTCCTCCGGGTTGTCATGCTGGCTGAAAATCTTTTCAAAATTCTCTTCCGCCCTCTGGGCTGTCACAGCATCATAAAACCGACCAGTCAACTCTCGGGCCAATTGCTGCTTGACCTCCTTGGGATGGATTCTGCCCGCTTGCATCTCATCCTTAAGCGCGCCTATCTGTTCTTCGGCAAGATCGCTGAGCAACTCGAAATATCGAAACATAAGGCTGTCGGAAACCGACATGGTTTTCCCATAGATATCTTCGGCCTTTTCGGTGATGCCGATATAGTTGCCAAGGGATTTGCTCATCTTGTTGACCCCGTCGAGTCCTTCGAGCAAAGGCATGGTGATGACCACCTGAGGTTCTTGCCCCCAGACACGTTGCAGATCGCGGCCCATGAGCAGATTGAACAACTGGTCGGTGCCACCAATCTCCACATCCGCCTTGAGAGCAACGGAGTCATAGCCCTGAATAAGGGGATAGAGGAATTCATGGATGCTGATAGGTCGTTCATTTTCAAACCGGACCTTGAAATCCTCACGCTCAAGCATACGGGCCACGGTAAGTTGCGAGGCAAGCATGATGAAATCCTTGGAAGTAAGCTTGTTCAGCCAGGTGCTGTTAAAAACGACCTTCGTCTTTTCCGGATCGAGAATTTTAAAAATCTGCTCTTTATAACTCTCAGCATTTTTTTCGACCTGCTCAACCGTCAGTGGCTTCCGGGTCTCTGATTTCCCGGTCGGGTCCCCGATCATGCCGGTAAAATCCCCAATCAGAAAAGAAATTTCATGCCCGAGATCCTGAAAATGTTTCAATTTTTGGATCAGAACGGTATGACCAAAATGGAGATCGGGTGCAGTAGGATCAAAGCCTGCCTTGATCTTCAAAGGCACACCGGTCGCTTTCGACTTTTCCAGTTTCTTCACAAGATCTGCCCTGGAAATAACGTTAACTGCTCCGCGCCCTATCAGTTTTACCTGTTTTTCAATTGATATATTCATGTGGTGATCAATAATTGATGAACCAGCAAAAAAAAATGCTGATGGGATCATTAAATCCTATCAGCATTTCAGAACATTACTATTTGGCGTATTCGACTGCCCTGGTTTCCCGGATTACGGTCACACGAATCTGCCCGGGATAGGTCAACTCCTGCTCGATCTTCTTGACAATGTCCTTGCTGACTATCATTGCCTCTGCATCGCTGATCACCCCACTGTTGACGATGATCCGGACCTCACGGCCAGCTTGAATGGCGTAGGATTTCTCCACTCCCTTGAAAGAATTGGCAATTTTCTCAAGATCTTCAAGCCGCTTGACATACGACTCAAGCATTTCCTTCCGCGCCCCTGGCCGGGCACCGGAAAGGGCGTCAGCGGATTGCACAAGAACATCAAGAATTCCATCCGGCGGGACATCTTCATGATGGGCAGCAATAGCATGCACGATAACCGAAGATTCACCATATTTTTTAGCCAAATCAGCGCCAATGCTGGCGTGTGATCCTTCGATCTCATGATCCACAGCCTTGCCAATATCATGCAGCAAGCCAGCCCGCTTTGCCCGTTTCACATCAACCCCGAGTTCGGCCGCCATAACCCCGCAGAGAAAAGCGACTTCCAGAGAATGCTGTAGAACATTCTGACCATAGCTGGTGCGGTATTTAAGACGGCCAAGCAGCTTGATCAACTCCAAATTGACACCATGGGCACCCACGTCAAAGGTTGCCTGCTCCCCTGCCTCCCGCATGGTCACCTCAAGCTCCTCGCTCACCTTTTCCACAATCTCCTCGATTCTGGCAGGATGAATACGACCATCGGTGATCAATCGCTCCAGGGATTGACGGGCAATCTCACGTCGGACAGGATTAAAGCCCGAGAGGATCACCGCTTCCGGGGTGTCATCGATAATAATATCGATCCCGGTTGCGGCTTCGATGGCCCGGATATTACGACCTTCACGGCCGATGATCCGGCCTTTCATCTCTTCATTGGGCAAGGGCACAACGGAAACAGTTTTTTCAGCGACATAATCGCCAGCATATCGGGAAATAGCCAGGGCAATGATATCCTTCGCCTTTTTATCTGCAATAATCTTCGTTTCGTTTTCGATCTTGACCACCATCTTGGCGGCTTCCATCCGTGCTTCACTTTCGATGCTGTCCGTAAGCTGTTTTATTGCTTCCTCGCGAGATATTCCAGAAATTTTTTCCAACAGGACTCGTTGCTCTTCGATAACAAGATCAATCTCTTTTTGACGACGTCCCAGAACTTCTTCTTCGCGAGCAAAGGCCTGTTCTTTTTTCAAAAAGTCCATCTCACGCTTGTCCAGAAAATCCATTTTCCTTTCAATCTGTTCAAGCTTCTGAATGAACTTCTTCTCCTCCTCAAGAACATCTTTCTTGAGCGCCTTGATATCTTTTTCTGCTTCCTGCTTCAGGGCAAAGGCCTCATCTTTGCTTTGCAGCACAGCTTCCTTTTTAATCTGTTCCGCTTGAGCCAAAGCATTTTCAATGAGCTTGCGTCCTTGGGCCTCAAGATTTTCCGTACGGTCTTCAAGGAATTTCTTGCGCACCAGAAAGCCAAGGCCAACTCCACTGCATATGCCAAGTACAATCGCTAATATTATCTGTACAGTCACGGAGACAACCTCATGTCGAATTTATCTGAAAAGCCCGCACAAGCCCCTTCGGGGAAAATGCCGCGCTCAATGCCTAAAAGGAGTAGGGGAAGCAATATTGCAAACCTTACGGTCAGGCCTGCACAAAAGCCACTAACCCTTGTTTATGAAACTGGAAGGGAATCAGGAGAAAACAAAAACGGAAAAAAAGGACTGCTTCAGGTGTAAATCACTTGTCTTGGTAACAAATCCTCAGACGACTGTTTTTTTTCAATATCAATATAATATCTCTCCATATCTCCGGAGAGTTTTTCTGTCGTATGATGCAAACAAGTGACCTGAACCACAATCCCATGCACAGTTCCCACCAGGGGAAAATCGGCAAACACTACCGTTCTCGCATCCTCATTGATGGACAGAATATGTTACTGTTTATTCTGCCTGCCCAATATTATATAAATGCCCATCCATATCCTAACAGGGGCAGTACAAATAATAACCAAATCCCCCGCCTTTGAAGTGTCCGGCAGTGACATCGAACCTAACTGCGTTAGGTGGGCGGTACTTGTATTCCTTTTAAGGAATTCCACCGAAATGGATTCCTATCCAGAAACAGCAAAGTCGCCCTCAATCTCAATGTTGGCTCGAGACACTCTCCCAGATCACTAACAAGGCAGGGGAAACCTATGTGTCGCCTAAAAATTCTTCTCTATTTTCTCGCTGAGTAAACTTATTTTTGCCTCAACCAGGTTCTTATATTCTTCGTGTTCTCTTTTCAATTTGACATACTTACTTGCGATGTTCAAACACGTTAAGATCCCAAGCTTATTCGCTGGCAAAACATGCGGAGAGGCTTGTCCAGCATGTTCCAGTTGCATTTTCACCAAAGACAAAATTTCCTGCACATCTTTTTCCGGGGCATCTGTATAAAGCGGATACTCCTGGCCAAGCACTTTAAAGGTGACCAATCGTTCCACAATGCACCATCAATGAAAGGGTTAACAGAATAACTCCCTGAAAGCAATATATTTCCACAATCAGTTGCCTACCAGAACCCCCTGAACAGGCTCGGAAGGCCCTTTGCCAAGAACGGGTGCTGAAGATAACGGACCAGCCTCAAGTGTGGTAGATTTTTCCCATTTTTCAATGGACCCAAGCAGCCCTGAAACCCGTTGATGGATATTCTTTTTCTCATCCTTCAGGCGTTTGACCTGCTCCTCAAGCCCCCTCTTGTCCTGTTCCAGGCGGACAATGTCGGCTTGCAGTTTTATCTTGTCTCCCTGAACCGAATCGAGAGTGTTCAACATTTTCTCGACGTTACTCTCAAGTTTCTTTAAATCTTCCTCGTATTCCATACAAAGACTCCTTTTCTCTCAAAAATAAACGAGATGGATCGAATTTACCCACAGAAAAGCCCACGTTCCAGAGTACAGACCGCAAGCAAAAAAACAAGAACATCTTCATCCAGTAACAGCCAAACGAACTCGAAATTTACTCCTTCGGAAAAAAGAAAGTCAAGCCCTTTATCTCAAAAAGGAAGGCCATTGCCATAACCCTTAAAAACATATCTTTCACTTACCGCATTTTATATCAATGGTATGGGGTGCCACAGTACTCCATGAAGGAATACTAGTCTGTTGCAAATGAGTGAAGGGACCAATACGAACACAATCTCCGATCGTGCAACCATCTATCTTCACAAAGGAATCAATGTGTACACCAGAGCCAATATTGCATACCCCAGTAAGGGCGGTATTGGGATATATTACGGAGTCTTTACCGATTGTTACGGTTTTTTCTATGGTAACAGCTTCGGGTTGGATAAGGGTGACTCCGGACTCCATGAGCACAACGAGATAACGTCTCTGCAGGACAGCATGGGCTTGCGCCAAGTCACGTCTTGAATTTACCCCTAAAATTTCCTCACTGTCTAGACAACAAAATTTATGGACATGAATCCCATCACCGACGGCAATCGCTACAATATCAGTGAGATATATCTCTCCCTGCATATTGTTTGTGCCAACTCTCTTGAGCGCATCAAACAAAAAATGCGCATCGACACAATAAATACCGGCGTTAATTTCTTTGATCTTTTTTTGTGCAGGGTTAGCATCTTTTTCTTCAACAATCCTTACGATATTTCCGTATTCATCGGAGATAATCCTGCCATAATTATCAGGTGTTGTGACATTGGTCGTCATCACTGTTAAATGGGAAGCGCCCTCGATATGAGCATGAAGGAACAACCGGAGCGTTTCGGTTTTGATGAGGGGGGTGTCTCCACACAAAATCAAAACAGAGCCCTTATGAGAGCGCAACTCATCCTCACAGGCCAGAACAGCATGGCCGGTTCCCAGTTGTTGTGACTGGTGAACAAACGAGAGGGAATATCCACGGAGAGATCCCTCAACCAGTTGATGCCGATGCCCGGTGACAACGATATTTCTTCCTAACGATATGGGCTGAAGCGCATCCAACACATGGTGTATTATCGGAGAAAAAAAGGCCTCATGCAGCACCTTGGGGTTATCCGATTTCATTCTGGTGCCCTTTCCGGCAGCCAACACCAGGCCAACAACAGAAGAATACTCCATATCGTCTCCTCCCAGGAAAACATCAGCTTGTTTAACCGCCCAAAAACCATACCCGGGATTTAGGCAAAAAAAAACCCTTCCTTTTGAGGGGAAGGGTTTTGCTACAAAAAATGAATCGGCGGCGACCTACTCTCCCACCAAGCTTCCCTGGCAGTACCATCGGCGCTGAGAGGCTTAACTTCCGTGTGCGGAATGGGAACGG
>CAIPYE010000015.1 GCA_903869265.1 uncultured delta proteobacterium | reverse complement strand
GCAAAGGCTGGAGCACGACCGCAACGCTGGTGATCATCGCCCGAAAAATCGCCCGAGCCGCCTGGTCTATTCATCATTACCGCTCGACATTTAACCCCGAACGGCTCACAAAATGCTTGACGTAAACCATAGAATCTCAGGGTGAACGGAATAATTAATTGATCATCCGTTCACCCTGAGCCTGTCGAAGGGTGTTTTTCTGCGTCTTTGCGTTGATTTTTTCCATTTGTAACGAATCCATCCAATATAGAAACCAAGCAGGGAAATGTCAAACCTAAAGCCGGTCGGCAGGGCGAACCGCCCGAAATCCCGGCGATTTTACCCTTGCAACTTGCGGGCGAGCTGGTATGTTTACCTGCTTGACCTCAGTTCCTAATACGCAGTCCTTAAGTCTTTTAGATAGAGATGGAGATCACCCATGGATTATCGGGCGACATTGAACCTGCCCCAGACCGATTTCAAGATGAAGGCCAACATGTCCCAAAGGGAGCCGGAGGTTCTCAAGGCCTGGGAGGAGGGGAATCTCTACGCCAAGGTGCAGGAGCAGACCGCAGGCAGGCCCCTCTACATTTTGCACGACGGCCCGCCCTATGCCAATGGCCATATTCACATGGGCCATGCTCTAAACAAGATACTCAAGGACATCATCCTCAAGGCCAAGCGCATGGCGGGTTTTCACTGTCCCTATGTGCCGGGCTGGGATTGCCACGGGTTGCCCATCGAACTCAATGTGGACAAAGAGCTTGGCCCAAAAAAGCGTGAGATCAGTAAGCTCGCATTCCGGGGCGCCTGCCGGAATTACGCCGGGAAATGGGTCAAGCGGCAGAAGGATGAGTTCAAGCGTCTCGGGGTGCTGGGCGACTGGGATGCCCCGTATTTGACCATCGATTACAAGTACGAGGCGAGCATTGCCCGCGAATTCAACCGTTTTCTTCTCTCCGGCGCGGTGACCCGCAGCAAGAAGCCGGTGCACTGGTGTTCCTCCTGCCAAACCGCCCTGGCCGAGGCCGAGGTGGAGTATTACGACCACACCTCGCCTTCCATCTATGTGAAGTTCCAGGTGGCCGAGGATCTGGGCGGGGTTATTCCCGCCCTGGCCGGGGAGAAGGTCTCCGCTGTGATCTGGACCACCACGCCATGGACCCTGCCGGCCAATCTGGGCGTGGCCTTCCATCCTGATTATCCCTATGCCGCAGTCCGGGTCGGGGGCGAGGTGCTGCTCCTGGCCGAAGGTTTGCTGGAGCAGGCCCTGGCCGCATGGGGCATCGACGAATATGAGGTTCTCGCCACTTTTTCCGCCAGGCTGTTGGAAGGCAAGAAATGCAGACACCCCTTTCTGGAACGCGAGTCGCTCATGGTTCTGGCCCAATACGTGACCCTGGACACCGGCACCGGCTGCGTACACACCGCCCCGGGACACGGCCGGGAAGACTACATGACCGGGATCAACTACAATCTCCCGATCCTTTCGCCGGTGGGCAGCGACGGTCGTTTCACCGAGGAGGCCGGGCCCTATGCCGGGCTTTTTATCTTCGAGGCCAACCCGCAGATCACCGCAGACATGGCCAAGCAGGGCTCGCTGATTAAAGAAGCCAAGCTCTCCCACAGTTACCCCCATTGCTGGCGCTGCAAAAAACCGGTGATCTTTCGGGCCACCGAGCAGTGGTTCATCTCCATGGAGGCCAACGATCTGCGGAACAAGGCCTTGGCTGCGGTCAAGAACGTGAACTGGATTCCCCAATGGGGCATGGAGCGTATCCTCGGCATGGTGGAGAACCGGCCGGACTGGTGCCTTTCCCGCCAGCGCACCTGGGGCGTACCCCTCACCGTGGTGTATTGCGGCGAGTGCGGCGAGGTGCTCAACGACGAAACCATCATGGCGCGCATCACCGCTCTTTTTGAAAAAGAAGGGGCTGATGCCTGGTTCAGCCATGAGCTGGCCGATTTCATCGGGGTTGATGCCAAATGCCGAAAATGCGGGGGCAAGGAATTTGTTAAAGAGGAAGACATCCTCGATGTCTGGTTCGATTCCGGGGTGAGTTATGCTGCGGTGTTGGAGGAGCGTCCTGAGCTTGCCGCTCCGGCGGATCTCTATCTCGAAGGCAGCGACCAGCATCGCGGCTGGTTCCAGAGCGCACTTCTCGCTTCGATAGGCACTCGGGGCATCCCGCCTTACAAGTCCGTGCTCACCCACGGTTTTGTCGTGGACGGCCAAGGCAAGAAGATGTCCAAGTCCATCGGCAACGTCATTGCCCCGGAGGAGATCATCAAGAAATACGGGGCTGAGATCCTGCGGTTGTGGGTGGCTTCCGAGGATTATCGCGACGATATCAAGATCTCCGACACCATTCTCCAGCAGCTGGCCGATGCCTACCGCAAGATTCGCAATACCGTGCGCTTCATCCTCGGCAATCTCTACGACTTTGATCCGGCAACGGATACAGTGGTGGACAGCGAAATGGACGAGTTGGACCGCTGGGCTCTCTACCAGTTTGAACTTTTAAAGATGAAGGTGCTCAAGGGGTACGAGGGGTTTGAGTTCCATCCCGTGTTCCACGGCCTGACCAATTTTTGCACGGTGAGTATGAGTGCCCTGTATCTGGATGTTTTGAAAGACCGGCTCTACACCCTGCCTGCCAATTCCCGCGAGCGGCGGGCTGCCCAGACCGCGCTGTATGAGATTGTCGATGGTCTGACCCGGCTCATGGCCCCGGTCCTCACCTTTATGGCGGCGGAGGTCTGGGATTTTCTGCCCGGCGTAGCTCAACACGAGGATAATGTCTGTGTCGCCTTGTTCCCGGAATTGAAGCCGGAACGGGTTGGCGACAAGGTGCTGGCCGAGAAATGGGACAGGGTGCTAAGGGTGCGGGGCGAATTGACCAAGGCTTTGGAGATTGCTCGACGCGACAAGGTTATCGGCCATTCTTTGGAGGCAGAGGTGGTGGTGGCGGCAGGTGGCGAGCTGGGCGAGTTTTTGGCGGCCAACTGGGAAACCTTGCAAAGCGTGGCCATCGTTTCCCGGATGGAGCTGATGGGTTCCCTGCCGGAGCCGGGTTTTGTCAGCACGGAATTGCCGGAACTTTCCGTGCTGGTGCGCTCGGCCAGGGGTGAAAAATGTGAGCGGTGCTGGCTGCGTTCCGAGGCTTTGGGCAGCGATACCGAGCATCCTGGCCTCTGCCCCCGCTGTACCAACGTGGTGGTCAATTGAAGAAGCCCGACTCGCCCGTTATTCCGTTGGCTTGGTTGCTGGGGGTGGTTGTTCTCGATCAGGCGACCAAGGGTTTGGTGATGGCCTATTTCTACCTCTATGAGTTGAAGCCTGTTATTCCCGACTTGTTCAATCTGACCTATCTCACCAACACCGGGGCAGCCTTCGGCATGCTGGCCGGAGTCCAGAGTATCTGGCGGCAGGTGTTTTTTATTGGGGTGGCTGTGGCCGCCATTGGGGTGATGGTGTTTTCCTACAGGCAGTTTCGGAGTCAGGGCAGAATCTTTGCCCACGCCATCGGCATGATCGCCGGGGGGGCGGTGGGCAATCTTATTGACCGGCTACGGTTTGGCGCGGTGGTGGATTTCTTGGATTTTTACCTGGGCACGCACCACTGGCCTGCCTTTAATGTGGCGGATTCGGCCATCACTGTCGGGGTCGGGTTGTTCATCTTGGGCACCATATTGCATCCGCCGCAAGAAAGTGAAAAGTGACGAGGGTGAGAGTAGCAGCGTTCACCCTTCAGCACTGATACATCACAAGAAAAAATGAAATTTTGGAGTTCAGTTATGGCAGAACAAAAGATTGCGGTGCTTTTTCCAGGGCAAGGCTCCCAGTTTTTGGGGATGGGCAAGGAATTTCTTGCAACGGACGCTGAGGCCAGTACTCTCATGGGTATGGCGGAAAAGATCAGCGGTTTCCCGCTTAGCCACCTCTGCCAGGACGGGCCCATGGAGGATCTGACCCGCACCGTGCATCTGCAACCGGCCATGACCGCGATGAATCTCATCTGCTGGCAGGCTCTCGCCAAGGGTGGGGTGAAACCGGCATTTTTTGCCGGTCACAGCCTGGGCGAATATGGAGCGCTCTGCGCCGCCGGGATCTTAAGCCCCGAGGATACCCTGGCCCTGGTCACCGAGCGCGGTCGGCTCATGGAGCGGGAGAGCGACCGCAATCCAGGCGGGATGCAGGCCGTGGTGAAACTGAAGATCGAGCAGGTTCGGGCCATTGTCGAGAAAGCGCAGTCCCAGGGCAGGCTCACCGTGGCCAACCACAATTCCGGGGAGCAGATCGTTATCTCCGGCGAGGTTGGTGCCCTTGAAACGGCGGCAGAACTGGTGAAAGAGCAGGGGGGTAAGGCCATCCCCCTCAAGGTGAGCGGCGCCTGGCACAGCCAGTTGATCCAGGGTGCGATCCCGGATTTTGAGGCGGCAATGGCGAAGATTGCCTTCAACTCCCCGCATACCCCGGTGCTGTTCAACGTGACTGCTGCGGCGGAAGCCGAACCGGACGCCATCCGGGGCATCATGGCCCGGCAGATCGCCTCCACGGTGCGCTGGTTTGAGATTGTCCAGAAGATGATGGCCGAGGAGGTGCGGGTCTTCATCGAGGTCGGTCCGAAAAACGTCCTGACCGGCTTGCTGAAAAAGATCATCCCGGCTGAATACGAGCACCGCTGCTTTCAGTTCGACACCCCCGAAGGGCTGGCCAAGATGCTGGGGGAGCTGTGAAAGTCCAGCGGCACAAAGGCCCTTCGCCCCGTCTATGCCCGCAGGGTTCTTGATGGGCAGATTGGTGCTTGACATCCTGCGTTTGGCAAAGTATCTTTATCCGTTTTCCGGCCCGGATAGGGTGAGGTTTATTTTTTTAGGAATTATTGCGGTTGCCGGGCTTTCCGGGGCTGCTTGAGTGATTGACCGAAATGTTTGAGTCTCTTTCAGACCGATTACATGATGTTTTCAAACAGCTTCGCGGCCATGGCAGGCTGACCGAGGAAAACATCCAGGCGGCGTTGCGCGAAGTGCGCATGGCCCTGTTGGAAGCCGACGTCAACTTCAAGGTCGCCAAGGAGTTTGTCGCCACTGTCGCCGAAAAGGCGATTGGTCAGGAAGTGGTTGGTTCTTTGGCTCCTGGCCAGCAGGTGATCAAGGTTGTGCATGACCAGCTGGTCGAGCTGTTGGGCGGACAGACCGCCACCCTCGATCTCAGCGGCCGTCAGCCCGTGGTCATCATGATGGTGGGTTTGCAGGGCTCCGGTAAGACCACCACCTCCGGCAAGTTGGCCAAGATGCTGCAGGGCAAGGGCCGCAAGCCCTACCTGGTGCCTGCCGACGTCTACCGGCCCGCAGCCATTGACCAGTTGACCATTTTGGGTCAGAGTCTCGGGGTGCCGGTGCATCCAGCCAGCACCGACCAGGACCCGGTGGCCATCTGTCGCCAGGCTGTGCATGCCGCCCAGAGCGCGGGGTATGACACTCTGATTGTCGATACCGCCGGTCGGCTCCATGTGGATCAGGAGCTCATGGGTGAGCTGGCCCGAATCAAGGACGCGGTGCAACCCGCCGAGATTCTCTTCGTGGCCGACGCCATGACCGGTCAGGACGCGGTCACGGTTGCCGAGAAATTTAATCTCGATCTCGCCATCACCGGCGTGATCCTGACCAAGATGGATGGCGATGCCCGCGGCGGCGCGGCCCTGTCCATCAAGAAAGTGACCCAGCGGCCCATCAAGTTTGTCGGTATGGGCGAAGGGCTGGATGCCCTGGAACCGTTTCATCCGGACCGCGTTGCCTCCCGGATTCTCGGGATGGGCGATGTGCTCACCCTGATCGAAAAAGCCGAGGCCGTCGTTGATAAGGACAAGGCGGAAAAACTCGCCAAGAAGCTCAAGAAGGAAGGGTTTTCCCTGGAGGATTTTCTTGAGCAGATCCAGCAGATCAAGAAAATGGGCAGCCTGGAGCAGATCATGGGCATGATTCCGGGGATGAGCCGGATCAAGCAGCTCAAGGACATGCCCAAGCCCGATGAAAAGGAACTGGTCAAGGTGGAGGCGGTCATCAACTCCATGACCATTAAGGAGCGGCGCAATCACGCCATCCTTAACGCGAACCGCAGGGCACGCATCGCCAAGGGGAGCGGCACCACGGTGCAGGATGTGAACAAGGTCGTCAAGAGCTATACGGAAATGCTCAAGATGATGAAGCAGATGAGCGGCAAGCCCGGCGGGTTGGGCGCTTTTGTCGGCGGGCCGAAGAAAAAGAAGCGGCCCAAGGGGCTTACCCGTTAGGCACGTAACCGGATATATTAGAAAACGCACAGGACGCACATGTATGTCCTGTCAAATAAGTTGAATAACCCACAGGAGGGAACAACACCATGGCTGTAAGGATTCGTTTGACCAGAATGGGTCGCAAGAAGAAACCTTTTTACCGCATTGTCGTAGCCAATGCCGAGGCTTGTCGCGACGGCCAGTTTCTTGAAGTGGTCGGTACCTACGATCCCTGCAAGCAACCCGCCGAAGTTATTGTCAAGCAGGACCGGGTCAAGGTTTGGCTCGACAAAGGTGCGCTGCCTTCCGATACCGTGAAGAGCCTGCTTGCCAAGACCAGCGTGGCGGAATAATACTCCATGAAGGATCTGGTAACATTCATAGCCGCCTCGTTGGTGGATGATCCCGCTGCGGTTCAGGTTGCCGAGACGGAAGGCGATGGCGTCGTTGTTCTTGAATTGCGGGTAGCCAAAGAGGATCTTGGCAAGGTCATCGGCAAACAGGGGCGGACCGCCAGGGCCATCCGCTCATTGCTCTCTGCCGCAGCAGGCAAGGACAACCGCAAGGCCCGTCTTGAGATCATGGAGTAGGATTTTTGGAAATCCTTGATGTCGGTGTTGTCCATGGCGGGCAGATTGCGGTGGGCAAGGTTGTCAAGGCCCATGGCATCAAGGGCGAACTTAAGGTCTACCCTTTTTCCGGCAACCCCGATGACTTTCGCGGCTACCGGCTGCTGACCCTGGTCGAACCGGATCATGACCTGGTCAGATCGTTTGAGGTTGAGCAATGTCGGCCTTTAGGGAACCTGGTTCTCCTTCAGCTTGCAGGACTTTCCGGGAGAAGCGCGGCGGAAGGGTTGCGCGGCTGGGAGGTGCGAATCGCCCGGGAGCTTTTGCCGTCCCCCGGTGCTGGAACCTTTTACTGGCATGAATTGGAAGGATTGCCCGTGATCAGTGATGGTGGGCAGGAACTCGGCAAAATCACCTCGCTTCTGACCACCACCGCCCATGATATCCTGGTGATTACCGGGGCAGGCGGCGAGTATTTGATCCCGGCGGTTGCCGAGTGTGTCGCTGGTTTCACTGCTGACGGCAAGGGACTGATGGTCACGCCGCCTCCGGGTTTGCTGGAAATGAATGCGGGCGGAGCATTAGGCGATGCGAGCTGATGCTCCTGTGGCCGAGACCATTAGATTTGACGTACTGACGATTTTTCCGGAACTGCTGGATTCTCCCCTCAAGGAAGGGATAATCCGCAGGGCGCAGGAGGCCGGGCAGATAACAATTGCCTGCCATAACATCCGGGATTACGCGCTTGATAAGCATGCCATGACCGATGACCGCCCCTTTGGTGGCGGGGAAGGCATGGTCATGAAGCCGGAGCCGTTGGCCGCAGCAGTGCAGGCGGTGCAGTCAAAGGCTCCGCAGGTTGGAAGAGTAATCCTCTTAAGCCCACAGGGTCGGCCTTATACCCAGGGTGTTGCCCAAGAGTTGGCCGGGCAGCCGCGGTTGCTTTTGGTCTGCGGTCGCTATGAAGGGGTGGATGAACGTTTCACCGCGCAGTATGTGGATGAGGAAATTTCTATCGGTGACTATATCCTCACCGGTGGCGAACTGGCAGCCATGATCCTCATCGATTCCATCACCAGGCTGAGGCCGGGCGTGCTGGGATGTGCGGATTCGGCGGATTATGACACTTTCAGCCGGGGCGGGCTCAAGTTTCCGCAGTATACGCGGCCCAGGCTTTTTGAGGGAGTAGCACCGCCGGAAGTGCTTTTTTCCGGGGATCATGGTGCCGTGGCTGAATGGCGGTTGGTTGCCGCAGTTGAGCGGACCATGGCCAAACGACCCGATCTTGTGGCGGGGATGCGTTTCAGCGCAGGCGAGTTGAAGATTTTACAGCGGCAGGGACTTCTTGCCAGGCTGCGGGAGAGTGGCTGGAACAGTCGACCGCCGGAGGAGCAGTGATTCAAGAAGGTGGGCAATGCCCGGAACAACCAGCCCTGCGGCTCGATCTGGCTCTGGTCCATTATCCGGTCTGTAACAAGCACGGAGAGACCATTGGCTCGGCGGTGACCAATCTGGACCTGCACGATATTGCCAGGGCAGGCAGGACCTTTGGCATCGACACCTTGTATATCGTCACTCCTTTCGCGGATCAACAAACGCTGGTCAGCGATATTCTGGAACACTGGCAGACAGGGCATGGGGCGACCTATAACCCGAAACGCAAGGAGGCCTTGGCCTTGGTGCGGGTTTGCAATGATCTGGCAGAGATGTATCAACTGGCAGAGGCCAAATGGCGGCAAAGACCTACGGTTTTTGCCACCAGTGCCAAGCCGCATGCCAGGCAGATTGATTTTACACAAGCGCGGCAACGGATTTTTGCCGGAGAGCCGCATCTGATTTTGTTTGGCACCGGATGGGGCATGGCGCCGGAAGTCTTTGCCGATGTTGACGCATTGCTGCCTCCCATTGCTGGGTTTGGCGAATATAATCATCTCTCTGTCCGCTCGGCTGCGGCCATTGTTCTGGACAGGGTGTTGGGTAAGCATTGAAAAAACAGTGTGGGCGTGTATAATGGCCCATTGGAATCCGTTCCCATAAGGGGTTGAAAGAGGAAAAACTATGAACATCATTGAGCAGATGGAACAAGAGAATATGCGGCATGACATGCCGAATTTTCGTCCCGGCGATACCGTGAAAGTGCATATCCGGATCATTGAGGGCAACAAGGAAAGGACTCAGCTTTTTCAGGGGGTTGTTATCCGCCGCCGTCGTGGAACCGCAGGGGCCAGCGTCACTGTCCGCAAGATCTCCCATGGGGTTGGCGTGGAAAAAACCTTTCCCTTGTGCTCTCCCAGAGTCGATAAGATCGAGCTGGTGAGCGAGGGTCGTGTCCGGCGTTCCCGTCTGTACTACCTGCGCAATCTGCGTGGCAAGGCAGCGAGAATCAGGGAAAAAGGCCTTAACTAGCCTTTGTCTATTGCCCGGAACAGGGGTGGCCTTGGTGCGGCTTCCTGCTTCGGTGCACTTTCATACTGCCGCCAATGCCTGGCCACGGGAAACCGTGGCCGTTTTTTCGTGGTCCTTTCGGCTTAAGAGCCGTTACGAAGTAACTCTGTTGTCTTGCCCCCTTTTGTCGCCGTTAGCACTGCTACGGCTCTTTATGCCGTTTGGGTCATTCAGATGACGACATTATTTTGTTACAACGGCTTATCTACAAGGTGGTGCGTCTTGTCCAAGGCGATAACACTGTGGTCAGATTCTCCTGCCGGAGACACCTTTGCCATTGAACGATCTTTGATCAGTCAGGGCTACGCCATTGTGGCCGGCACCGACGAAGCCGGTCGGGGGCCGTTGGCCGGGCCGGTGGTTGCCGCCTGCGTTATTCTTCCGCTTCACTGCGAGTATCAGCAATTCCAAGATTCAAAGAAATTGAGCGCCAAAGTCCGTAGGGAGCTGGCGCATCGGCTCGTTGTGCTTGAAGCGAAAATCGGGGTGGGAATCGTTTCCGCCGCGGAGATCGATCGGCTCAATATCCTGCAAGCTTCGCTTTTGGCCATGCGGAAGGCGGTGGAAAAGTTGCCGGGCCTGCCCGACTTTCTGCTGGTCGACGGGAAATTCACCGTGCCAATGGCTGTGGAGCAGAAGGCTCTGGTCAAGGGAGATTCGCGTAGCGCCACCATCTCCGCCGCCTCCATTGTCGCCAAGGTGACTCGGGATGCGATCATGGAACAGTACCATCTCGAATACCCCCAGTATAATTTTGCCAGACACAAGGGCTATCCCACTGCCGAGCATCGCCGGGTTATCCGGGAGATCGGACCCTGTCCCATCCACCGCCAGAGCTTTAAGCCGGTGCGCGATTGTTCGGGAAAATAAAGGGGGCGGAAAAAATCCCCCTTGGCCAGCAGGGAGAGACGCTTGCCTGCCAGTATCTTTCCCGGCATGGCTATCGGGTTATTGTGAGAAATTATCGAACCAAGCTTGGGGAGATCGATATTATTGCCGAGGAGAAGGGAACTTTGGTTTTTGTCGAGGTCAAGACCAGACGTGGCCATCAGTGCGGACATCCCTTCGAGGCAGTGACTCCGGCCAAGTGTCGACAGATTTCCAGGGTTGCCCTGGAATACCTGGCCGAGACCGGCAGGGAAGGGCAATCGGCCCGTTTTGACGTGGTGGCGATCAGTTTTTCCGGGGAGGCTGTACCGGTGATCGAACTGGTGAAAAACGCCTTTGACTTGAGCTATGGAGCTTGATGGTGCGGACTGGATCTGAAGCAAAAAAATCCCCCTTGGGAATTACCATGGGCTGTCCGGTGGGCATCGGGCCGGAGATCATCCTGCGTTTTTTTGCCCAGACCGGGCAGAAAAGTGCCTTGTGGCCAGTGGTCATCGGCGATGCCGGGGTATTGCGTCGATGCGCCGAGGCGCTTGGGATCGAAATCCGGGTGGTTGCCTGGCATCCGGGCGAATCTTTGCAGTCGCAGGCGCTCAATGTTCTTTCCCTGTCCGATCTTGGCGATGGACTCATTTGGGGAAACCCCACCATTGAAACAGGGAGGGCCATGGGGTGCTATATCGAGGAAGGGGTGCGACTTGTCCGGCAGGGGCAATTGGCGGGCCTGGTGACCTGCCCCATAAGCAAGGGTGCGCTGAAGGCCGGAGGCTATCGGTTTCCCGGACACACCGAGATGCTGGCCGAGCTTTGTCAGGCAAGGGATTTTGCCATGATGATGGCAGGCCCCATCCTCAAGATTACCCTGGTTTCCATCCATCAACCCCTGGCAGAGGTGCCTGCTGCCATTACCCAGGAGGCGGTGCTGCGGATGATCACCATTACCGGCCAAGCCCTGCGCGATGATTTTGCTGTGCCACAGCCGCGTCTGGCGGTGGCAGGCATGAATCCCCATGGAGGGGAAGACGGGATGTTCGGTGATGAGGAACAGCGGGTCATTGGTCCGGCTGTTGCGGCTGGCCGTCGGGCCGGTTGGCTGGTCGAGGGACCGTTTCCGCCGGACACGGTATTCAATAAGGCCGTGGCCGGGCAGTTTGACGCAGTGGTCTGCATGTACCACGATCAGGGCTTGATCCCCTTCAAGCTCCTGCATTTCAGCGACGGGGTGAATGTGACTCTGGGGTTGCCCATGGTCCGAACCTCGGTGGATCACGGCACTGCCTACGATATCGCGGGCAAGGGGTTGGCTGAACCCACGAGCTTGGCGGCCGCAGTCTCCATGGCTGAGGCCATTGTGGCCAACAGACAAAAGCTTATAGCTGCCAGCGGCCAGCTATAAGCTGTAGAGGGTCTCACTGGATGGAAAAAAAAGGATTGCTCATCGCCTTTGAAGGAATCGACGGGACCGGCAAGACCACCCAGATTGAGATGCTGGCCGGGGTTCTGCGCCAGCGGGGCTTGCGCGTGGTTACGACCCGTGAGCCCACCGATGGGCAGTATGGTCGCAAAATCAGGCAATTGTATAAAAATAGGAAGAGCGTAACCCCAGAAGAGGAGCTGGCTCTTTTCCTTGATGACCGGCGTGAGCATGTGGCGCAGGTCATCGCTCCTGCTCTGGCCCTTGGTCAGGTGGTGCTCACCGACCGGTACTATTATTCCACCGCCGCCTATCAGGGCGCGGCCGGGCATGATCCGCAAAAAGTCATTGCGGCAAATGAATTGTTTGCGCCGGTGCCGGATATGGTTATTATGCTTGAGGCGCCTGTGTCTCTGGGGGTGCACCGGGTGCAGAAGCTCCGGGGCGATACCTTGAACGATTTTGAGCAGGAAGAGACCTTGGCCCGGGTAGCCGGAATCTTTGCCGATCTCAAGGGCGCCAATATCCGGCGTATTGATGGAACAGGGGACGCCGGGGCCGTGCATGCCCTGGTCATGGAAAATGTGGCCGATCTTTTGAGAGCGTGGCAAGATAATTGTGGTTGTGGATTATGAAGGTCTGGGCAGGGAAATCATGGGTTGGGCCAAGGCCTGAAGGGAGAAACTGTATATGCTGAAGCGTTTGCTGATTGTCTGTGGGTTGGCTTTCTGCTGTCTGTCGTGCGCCCCGGCCATTCGCGGGGTGGCTGGACAGCCACCCTTTGCCGCAGATCTCGAACCCTACGATGAAGCGGTGGACAGGGGCTGTTCTTATTTTAATTTTCTCTGGGGTAAATCGGCAGAGATTGAAGGCCGTTATGATGAGGCCATTTGCGCTTATAAGCAGGCCCTGGTTTGCGACCGGTTGGCTGGGCACGTCATGCGTTCCCTGGCCGGGCTGCTTGTCAAAACCGGGCAACGGGAACAGGCGGTTGAATGGGTGAACAGGCTCATCGCCCTGAATCCCAAGGATTCGGAGGCCCGTGCGCTCCTGGGTAATCTCTACAGCATCATGGAGCGGTTCGACGAGGCGGCCAAGATGTATCAGGCCATTCTGGTCGATGATCCGCAAAACTTTAATGTCCGCCTGTTGCTGGGTGGGTTGTATGCCCGAATGCATGATTACGAAAAGGCGCGGCAGGTCTTGGAAAAACTGGCGGAGATCAACCCTGATTCCTATGCCGGGTACTATTATCTGGCCAAGCTCTACCAGGAGATGGGTCTTTTTGATAAGGCTGCGGAGTCTTTTGATAAAGCCCTGACCCTTAATTGGTCGCCGACGCTGGCCTATGAGGCGGCGGAATTGTATGAGCAGGAGAAGCGTTATCCCGAAGCCATCGCCATCTACCATCGGCTTCTCGAAGAAGACGGATCCGATGAAAGGGCCAGGGGCTTCCTGGCCAATGTCTATTTTCGGCAGGGGGAGGTGGACAAGGCGATCAAGGAGATGGAAAATCTGCGAGACATATCGGCTAACCCGGCCAAGGTCGAGCTTGCCATCTGCCGGATTCTCCTCGATGCAGGGAGACGCCTCGATGCCGTCATGCGGCTGAATGCAATCCTCAAGAAAGATCCCCATTCAGATGGGGCTAGGGCGTTGTTGATCCTGGCCTATTACCAGCAGGGCGATATTGCCGCCACCAAGAAGCTTCTCAAGCAGGTCCGACCAAGCAGCCCTGCCTATGAGGAGTCGGTTATCATGCTGGCCAGGATCATGCAGGAGGAAAGGGATTTTCCAGGAGCGGAGAAGGTTCTGCGGCAGGCCATGGCCGACAAGCAGAACCGGAGGCTCAACTTTTATGTGGCCCTGGCAATGCTCTACGCGGGTCAGGACAAGATTGATAAGGCCCACGGGGTGTTCACCCAGGCCTTTGCCGATTTTCCTGGCAATGTGGAGGCAAATTACGAATATGCCCTGTTTCTCCATAAGCTCAATGATTTGGCCGGGGCTCTGCACCAGATGGAAGAGGTGCTGAAGCGGGAGCCGAAACATGCCAAGGCCCTGAACTATGTTGGATATACCTGGGCCGAGGAGGGTCGGAATCTGGAAGAAGCCAAGGTCTATATCGAGCAGGCCGTCGCTCAGTTGCCAAAGGATGGCTTTGTCCGGGACAGTATGGGCTGGGTTTACTACCAACTGGGGGACTTTCCCGCCGCAGTCCGGGAACTGGAGCTGGCAGTGGCATTGTCTCCCGATGATCCGACGATTTACGAACACCTTGGCGATGCCTATCTGAAAAACAATGACAGCCCGAGGGCTCGCAAGGCCTATGTGAAATCGCTTGAGTTTTATGAGGAAAAAGACAAGAAGGAGGCGGTTCGCCGCAAGCTTGAGGCCCTGTCTCCCGAGGACGGCCAGGCCGGCGAGGCAAAATGAATCGTGTCTGCTTTCGGGTCTTGTTGGGCGGGCTTGCCGTTTTTCTGCTGTTGAGTGGCGGATGCGCCACCCTGCCGACCACCCGACCGCTTGCCGAATTGCAGCAGCAGCAAGCAGTTGCGCTGTTCCGCGAGACCATGGCCCGGCAGCAGGATTGCCCTTGCTGTCTTGATGCCCAGGTGCGGCTTTCGCTGAAATCACTGGTGCAGAATGGCACGATTTCCGGTTTTGTCCAGGCCAAGGCCCCTTCTTTTTTGAAATTTACCGGTCTTAATCCCCTGGGCCAGCCCATGATGTTCTTGGCTACGGATGGAACTTTTTTCCGGTATGTCGCGGTGCCGGAGGCCAAGGGCTATGAGGGGCTGGTCACCGCCGCCGCCTTTAAGAAGTATGCCCCCCAAGGTTTTGATCCAGCCCACGCGTTCTACTGGCTTGCAGGTCGACTGGCTCCCGAGAAGCTGCGGATTTTTTCCGTGGCCCAAGACCCGGAAGGGCAAGGAGTCTGGCTGGAGCTTGCCTATGCTGCTGACGTTTCTGAGGGGAAGGGGCTTCGGCGGCATGTGCTTTTTGATCCTACGGAAAAGGTAATCCTCCGACACCTGGTGGCAGACCCTGATGGCCGGATCATGGTCGATGTCCGGTATGACGATTATGCGCCAGCCTCCGAAGGCGGGTTGGACAACTGTCGGCTGCCAGGGGTGATCAGGATTCATGCCGACAATAACGGTGCGGTCATGGAGCTCACTCTGGGAGACTGGCTGCCCGATGCCAGCTTCGGCACGGGTGATTTCCGGGTGGACCTGCCGCCCGGTTTTCAACTGGTGCCCGTGCAATAACCAGTAGCATCTTCTGTTTTGGATCAGGCCAACACTTTAACGATCAAGCGATCTCTTTCGGTCGATTTTGTTCAGGAATTACAAATGGATAGTGAGATAGACGCCCTGCTGCCGCAGGTGCGACAGCCCAGCAGGTACGGCGGTAACGAGCTGCATGTGGTGAAAAAGGATTGGGACGGTGTTTCCCTCCGCATGGTGCTGGCCTTCCCTGATCTTTATGAACTGGGCATGTCCCACCAGGGCTTGCAGATTCTCTATCACATCGTCAACGGTCGTGAGAACATGCTGGCCGAGCGGGTCTATACCCCGGATCGCGACCTGGAGGACCTGCTTCGCGCCCACCGTTTGCCCCTGTTTTCCCTGGAATCGCAGCGGTCGGTGGCGGATTTTGATATCCTCGGCATCACCCTGCCCTATGAGCTCTGCTATACCAATATCCTCACCATTCTTGACCTGGCCGGGCTGCCGTTTCGTAGCGCGGAACGGACCGAGGCCCATCCCTTGGTGATTGGTGGCGGACCCTGCGCCTTCCATCCTGAGCCGGTGGCGGATTTTTTTGACGCCATTCTCCTGGGTGACGGGGAGGAGGCGGTGCTGGAAATCGCCGAAGTTGTTGGCGCAGCCAAGGAAAGCGGGGAAGATCGGCAGGCGGTTCTGGAGCGGCTCAGCCGGATCGAGGGTGTGTATGTTCCGTCTTTTTTTGAACCGTACTACGCTGCGACCGGTAATTTTCTCGGGATGCAAACGTTTTCCGGCGATGGCGTAGTACGGAGGCGGATTCTTGCCGACCTTGAAGCCGCCTCCATCGAACAGCCCCCCCTGGTGCCGCTTACCCGGATCGTCCATGATCGGTTTGGGTTGGAGATTGCCCGGGGCTGTACCCGGGGTTGCCGTTTCTGCCAGGCGGGCATGATCTACCGGCCGGTGCGGGAACGCACCCCGGAGAAAATCTTTGCCATGGCGGAAAAAGGCATTGCCGAGGGCGGTTTCGAGGAGTTGGCTTTGCTGTCGCTCTCCACTGGCGATTATTCCTGCCTGAGCGAGTTGCTGGTGCGGCTGATGAACCGCTTTGCCAAGGAACATGTTTCTGTTTCTCTACCCTCTTTGCGGGTCGGCACTCTCACCCCGGCAATCATGGAGCAGATCAAGCGGGTGCGCAAGACCGGCTTCACCCTGGCCCCCGAGGCCGGTTCCGACCGGTTGCGCCGGGTGATCAACAAGGGGATCACCGAGGAAGATCTTGTGGCCACGGCGGATGCGGCCTATGGTCTGGGTTGGAAATTGATTAAGCTCTACTTCATGTTCGGGTTGCCCACGGAAACCAAGGAGGATGTGGCCGCGATTCCGGCCCTGGCCCAGAAGGTGCTCAAAGCCGGGAAAGGCGGCAATTGCCGGGTGAATGTCAGCGCCGCCACTTTTGTGCCCAAGCCCCACACCGTGTTTGAACGGGAGCCTCAGCTTTCCATGGCCGAAGGCTATGAGCGGATGGATGCCATCAAGAAACGGCTGTATGGAAAGAACTGCACCCTGAAACGGAATGATCCGCGGATGAGCTATCTGGAAGGGGTTTTTTCCCGGGGTGATCGTCGTTTGAGCCGGTTGCTTGAAGAGGCATGGCAGCGGGGCGCGCGCATGGACGCCTGGTCCGAGCATTTTGATCTGAATCGCTGGCAGGATGCTGCTGTTGCCTGTGGTTTGGAGCTGGATACTTACCTGCGCCGGAGGGAAGTGGATGAACCTCTGCCATGGCAGCACCTTGGCGTCGGGGTCCGGGATGATTTTTTTGCCGAGGAATATGCCAAGGCCCTGCGGGAAGAGTATACCCCGGATTGCCGGGTGCATGGCTGCCAGCAATGCGGGGTCTGCGACTTGAAGATTCTTAAGCCCGTTGTCCATCGTCGCAAGATCGAGGAAGTTCAACTAGAGGCGGCGGTAAGCGAAGCGGTTCCGCCGGAGGTTTCTGCGGTAAAACAGGCAGCTCGCCAGCATTTTGTCTACAAACTCACCTACTCCCGGTTGGGCAATGCCAGGCTGCTCAGTCATCTGGAGCTGCTCCAAGTCTTTTTCCGAGCCTTCAGTCGGGCCAAGCTGCCGCTTAATTTTTCCCAAGGGTTCAACCCGACTCCCAAGGTTTCCTTCAGTCCGGCCCTGCCCTTGGGTACGGAAAGCCTGGCCGAATTTGTTTTGATTGATCTCTCGGAGCCGCTGGCCGACTTGGGCGCCTTTGTGCCGGCGATGAACCGTCAGCTTCCCGAGGGGCTGGTCGTGAGTCAGGCTGTGCTGGCAGGCAAGGAACATGCAGGCACCATGGTTACCACCTATCATCTTCGTTTGCCGAAATTGCCCGCCCAGGAGGAGCTGGACCGAGTCATGGCCCAGGAGAGCCTGCCGGTGGTGGTTTTGCGCAAGGGTTTGCAAAAGCAACTCGATCTGCGGCCCCTGCTGCATACCCTGCGTCTGACCCCGGAGGGCCAGCTGGAGCTGTCCTTGTTCAACGCCCCAGGGCAGCCGGGGGGCAAGCCGGTGGAGGTGGCAGCCAAGCTTTTCGGGCTGCCCGAAGAAGAAATTCGCCGGGCCAGGGTTTTGAAGGTGGCGAGTGAGCCGTATCTGGTAAATGAAAAGTGAAGAGTTGATGAATTTGTAAAAAGGGAAAAAGGCCACAGGTCCGTAACACAACATCAAAGAAGTACAAAGCAATAACCGTTGTAATCGCGGCTTGTTGCGATTTCAACAAGAGTTGATCGTCTTAATAACTCAATTTATCTTTCTGGTGAAGTCATGTCTACCGAACTGCTGATCAACGCCACACCCTATGAGATTCGGATTGCCTTGGTGGAACACGGCAATCTGGTGGAATTTTATCTGGAGCAGCCCCGGGAGAAGGGGCTGGTGGGCAATATTTACCGGGGTCGGGTTGTCCGGGTTCTTTCCGGCATGCAGGCGGCCTTTGTCGATATCGGCCTGGAGCGCACCGGCTTTCTCTACGTGGATGATGTCCATATCACCACCGATGATTTTGAAAAGCGTCTGGCCAAAAGCGACCGCTCTGAGGACTGTGGCGGCGGCTGTTGCGGCAACGAGACTCCGGACTCCCTTTGTCGGCGCACCCCCGGCTTGAACATCGGCGATCTGCTCACCGAGGGGCAGGACATCCTGGTGCAGATATGTAAGGAGCCTCTCGGCACCAAGGGGGCCAGGCTGACCTGTAACATCACCCTGCCGTGCCGGAACCTGGTCTTCATGCCCATGACCGATCATATCGGGATTTCGCGCAAGATCGAAGACGAAACCGTGCGCAAGCAGCTCCGGCAGGACATTGAAACCCTGCGGCCGGCCGGTACCGGTTTTATCGTGCGGACCGTGGCGGAGAATGCCACCAACGAGGACCTTGAGGCGGATATGGAATTCCTTCTCCATACCTGGGGGGAGATTCAGGATATCGCGGCTAAGGCTGCGGTTCCGAGCCTGGTGTATGAGGATCTCGACATCACCCTGCGGGTGGTGCGCGATATCTTTTCTCCGGAGGTGGAGCGGGTTGTGGTCGATGATCAGAAAACATTCAACCGGGTGCAGCATTTTGTGGAAACCTTTGCCCCGAAGCTCCAGGGCAGGGTGCACCTTTCGGACAGCCCCATCCCCCTGTTTGATGCCCATGGCGTCGAGATGGATGTGAACCGGGCTCTGGATAAAAAGATCTGGCTCCGCTGCGGCGGCTATATCATCATCGAAACCACCGAGGCTCTGACGGTCATCGATGTGAATACCGGCCGCTATGTGGGGAAAAGCGGGTTAGAGGAAACCATCTTCAAGACCAATATGGAGGCGGTGAAGGAAATCGCCTATCAGCTCAGGCTGCGCAATATTGGCGGCATCATCATTGTCGACTTCATCGATATGGAAGAAGAAATCCATCGGGATGAGGTTTTTTCCGCCTTCAAAGAGGCGGCCAAAAAAGATAAGAGTCGGATCAACATCCTCAGGGTTTCCGAGTTCGGCCTTGTGCAGATGACCCGCAAGCGCAACCGGGAGGACTTGCGGCACATGATGTGCGAACCTTGTCTCTACTGCCATGGCGACGGGATGTTGAAATCGGGTCGAACCATCTGTTATGAGATTTTCCGTAAGGTGGAGCGCGAGGCCAGAAAAGCCTCGCCCGATAATGTCGTCCTAAAGGTGCACCCGAAGGTGGCGGCCATGATGCTCAAGGAGGAGGCGGCAACCATTGACTACCTCCAGGGTTCCACAGGCAAGCAGATCATTATTGAGCCGGTTCGGGAAGTCCATATCGAAAAATACGATATCCTCTGGGGCAGGGAATAATCATCCCGATCGCGGGTTTCTGAAAGAGCGGCGCAGGGACGTGTTTTGCGGGAAAATGGGAATATTCTTGCTTGACAAATGAGCCCTGTGTGGTATTAAGATCGGTTTCACGCACCAGGCGAGATTGGCGTTGTAGGGCCGGTTTTGTTCGATGGTTTTTGGCAGCATTTGCGGCCATCGGGGTGCGGGTTAAAAAAGAAGTGTTGTTCACCGAGTCGGCTGACATCAGCCGTTTATCTGTTGAAGAGTTCAGTTGTTGGAGGAATTATGTACGCAATCATTCGTACCGGCGGTAAACAGTATCAGGTTTCACCTGGCGAACGTGTCCGGGTTGAGAAACTTGCCGGCAATATTGGTGATACCATTGAATTGTCCGATGTTCTCCTCATTGCCGATGGAGAGGAGGTCAAGATTGGCCAGCCCGTTCTCGACGGGGCCAAGGTCATGGCCTGCATCATAGAGCAGGATAAGGCCAAGAAGGTTCTGATCTTCAAGAAGAGACGCCGTAAGGCCTATCGCGTAAAAACTGGTCATCGTCAGCCGTTTACCTCCCTTGAGATTAAGGAAATTTCCGCCTAAACAAGGCTGAAAACGGTGTGGGCAGTGGAAAAAACAAACTGGTGCGTGTGTAGAGCGCCATCAGAATGAAACACACGAGGTGTTATTGTGGCACATAAGAAAGCGGGCGGCAGCTCAAAAAACGGTCGTGACAGTAACTCGCAACGGCGAGGAATAAAGAGATTCGGCGGGCAGATTGTTCGGGCCGGCAATATCCTGGTGCGTCAGGTTGGCACCGTGATTCATCCCGGAAAAAATGTTGGCTGTGGGCGTGATTATACCCTTTTCGCCATGATTGACGGCGTGGTGAAATATGAAGAATTTGGGCGCAACAGAAAACGGGTCAGCATTTACCCGGTTGAAGCCAAAGTTGAGATAGCAGCGTAAGAAGTCGTAACGAAGCTGCTTATCGGTTTTTAGCCCGAAGAGCAGTGTTTGTTTCGTGACGACTCCTCAATAGTGTGTGCTCGCTGCTGCGTTTGCACTGTACTGTGCCGCAGCAGTCTCCGGCAGCAATCTTTTACTGGCGGCGACGATGGCGTTTATAGATGAAGCAAAGTTCTTTGTCAAAGCCGGCGACGGCGGCAATGGTTGTTTGAGTTTCCGACGGGAAAAGTTTGTTCCCAAAGGCGGCCCCGACGGGGGTGATGGCGGCGATGGGGGCTCGGTCACAATCGAAGCCTCCCGCAAGCTTGCCTCCCTTCTCGACTTTCGTTTTAAATCCCACTTTCTCGCGCAGAATGGAACCCCAGGCCGGGGCAAACGGATGTATGGCCGCAAGGGGGAGGATTTCACCTTGTACGTTCCTCTGGGTTCCATCCTCAAGGATGCGGAAACCGGTGAGGTTCTGGCCGAACTGTTGCACGAGGGTGACCGTTTTCTCGCAGCCCGTGGCGGCGAGGGCGGCAAGGGCAATGTTCATTTTTCCTCGGCCCAGAACCGGGCGCCACGCATTGCCACCCCGGGCCAAGACGGCGAGGAGCGCTGGCTGCGCATCGAGCTGAAGCTGCTGGCGGATATCGGCCTGGTCGGCCTGCCAAACGCCGGAAAATCCACCTTGCTTTCCAAGCTGTCCGCCGCCAACCCCAAGGTTGCGCCCTATCCCTTCACTACCCTTGAGCCGCAGCTTGGCGTCATGCATCTTGCCAACTACGATGATTGCATCATAGCGGATATTCCTGGACTGATCGAGGGCGCGCATACCGGGGCGGGGCTTGGCCACAAGTTTTTGCGCCATGTCGAACGCACCCACATCCTCCTCCATGTCATTGACGCCTCCACCGCCGATGAGCAGCCTTTGCAGGAATACCGCACCCTGGAAAATGAGTTGCGCGTCTATAATGAAGAATTGATGGACCGGCAGCGGCTGGTGGTGCTCAACAAGATTGATCTGCTGGAAGACGAGCAACGGCTTGCCGCCTTGCAGGAGCTGTTTTTCAAAGCGGAGGGGATCAAGCCGCTTGCCATTTCAGCGCTTACCGGGCAAGGGCTCGCGCAGTTGCAGGAAGTGTTGGGAGAGATGCTGGAGTTACGAAAGATGGACTCGCAAAAAGTCCATCCTGCTGATGAAGATGGTCAAAAGCTGGATGCGAGCACCAAAGATTTATTTACGGATAAGCTCTAACCAAAAACTTGCGCCGCAACGCAGTAGATTGGTTTCTTTTGCGACGCTGTTAAGAGAGGCGTGATGACCACAGCGATGGAGCATGACGAAGACCTGGCGCTGCGACGGAGGTTTCTGGACCGGGCTAAAAGGGTGGTTATCAAGGTGGGCAGCGCCGTGCTGACCACCGGAGAAGGGTTGAACCTGCCGGTGTTGGACAACCTGGCCAAGGAGATCTGCGCGCTTCGCAAGAGCGGTCGGCAGGTGATTTTGGTCAGTTCCGGCGCGGTTGCGGCCGGCCGTGGGAAAATGGCTCTTGGCGACCGAGCCCTGACCCTGCGAGAAAAACAGGCTGCCGCCGCCATCGGCCAGAGCAGCCTGATGCGCTCCTACGAGAAGATCTTCGAGCAACTCGGCCAGAAGGTGGCCCAGGTGCTACTTACCCACGATGCCCTGTCCCATCGGGACCGGTATCTTAATGTCCGCAACACCCTCTTTACCCTGCTGGATTGGGGCCTGGTCCCCATCATCAACGAAAATGACACGGTTTCCGTGGAAGAGTTGCGTTTTGGCGACAACGACGCCTTGGGCGCCATGGTCACCAACCTCACCGAAGCGGATATCTTTGTCTGCCTGACCGATGTCTCCGGCCTGTTTTCTGCCAATCCTCTCACCAATCCCGAAGCCAGGCCGGTCTATACCGTGGCCAAGATCGACAGCACGGTGCAGGGTATGGTGGGCAAGGTGCAAAGCGGCGTGGGCACCGGCGGCATGGGAAGCAAGGTCAAGGCCGCCAAGATGGTGGCGGCGCGGGGCGGCTGTTGCTTCATCGGGCCGGGCCGCGAGCCGGACACCATCTCTCGGCTTTTTGCCGGGGAATTGGTCGGCACCTTTTTCTTGCCCCAAGAGGAAAAATTGGCGAGCCGCAAGCACTGGATTGCCTATACCCTGCGGCCGCAAGGGGCTCTTGTTCTTGATGGTGGTGCCTGCAAGGCTGTGCTGCAAGGGGGCAAAAGCCTGCTCCCGTCAGGAATTATTGAGGTCCGGGGCAAGTTCGGCATCGGGGCGCCGGTCCATTGCGTCAACGAGCAGGGCGAACCCCTGGCCGCCGGGTTGGTCAACTATGGTTCCGGTGATATCGACAGGATCAAGGGCGTGAAGACCAGCCAGATCGAACAGGTGCTGGAGCGGGCCAAAGACAGCGACGAGGTTATCCATCGCGATAACTTGGTGATACTCTGAGAGCTTTAAGCTGACAGCTCTCAGCACATTTTGGGCAGTACGCTACAATACAACAGAACAGGGATTATAGGCGCAGATATGTCTATCCAAGAAACAATCAAACAGATGGCAGTGGCGGCAAAGAAGGCCTCACGCAACATGGCCAATCTTTCCACCACGGCCAAGAACAACGTTCTGCTGAAGATGGCCGAGTCGCTTTTGAGCCAGAAGACCTATATCCAGCAGGAGAATGAAAAGGATCTGGCTGCGGGCCGGGAAAAGGGATTGTCCGCAGCCATGCTTGATCGGCTGGCCCTCACCGACAAGGTGATCGACAGCATGGTTGGCGGCTTGCGCGAGGTTGCCGCCTTGCCTGATCCGGTGGGGGAAATCGACGAGATGGTCAAACGACCTTCCGGCATCACCGTTGGCCGGATGCGCATCCCCTTGGGGGTTATCGGGATGATCTACGAGTCGCGGCCCAATGTGACCGTGGACGCGGCGGCTCTCTGCCTCAAGGCGGGCAACGCCATCCTCTTGCGGGGTGGCTCCGAGGCGATCCATTCCAACCTGGCCCTGGCCAAGGTGCTGCAGGAATCGCTGGCTGCAGAACAGATCGAGGCTGCGGCTGTGCAGGTGATTCCGGTCACGGACCGCGAGGCGGTTACTGCCATGCTCGCTCTTGATGAGCAGATCGATTTGATTATCCCCAGGGGGGGCGAGGGCTTGATCCGTTTTGTGGCCGAGAACTCCCGCATTCCGGTGCTCAAGCATTACAAGGGCGTCTGCCATGTCTTTGTCGATGCGAGTGCGGATTTGGACATGGCCGTGAACATCGTGGTGAACGGCAAGGCGCAGCGGCCTGGGGTGTGCAACGCCCTGGAAGCCCTGCTGGTCCATAAGGATATCGCCGCCGAATTTTTGCCCAGGGTATGGAGTGAACTGAAGAAGGCCGGGGTCGAGTTGCGGGGCTGTCCGCAGACCAAGGCGATTCTGCCGGAGATCACTGCGGCTCTGCCCACGGATTACGGCATGGAGTTCCTCTCCCTGATTCTGGCGGTGCGGGTGGTTGATGATCTTGACGCGGCCATGGAGCATATTGTCCAGTACGGCTCCCAGCATACCGAGGTGATCGTCACCAACAGCTATGCCAACGGGCAGCGGTTTCTCCGCGAGGTGGACGCCTCGGCGGTCATGATCAACGCCTCCACCCGATTCACCGATGGCGGCCAGTTCGGCCTGGGTGCAGAGATCGGCATCAGCACCACCAAACTGCACGCATACGGCCCCATGGGCCTGAAAGAGCTGACCACCAGGAAGTTCATCGTTTACGGCGAAGGGCAGGTCCGCGCTTAAGCAGAACTCCAGAGGGCGCAGGATGGAACTTCCGCACAATCTCGGCAGGCGGGTCGGAATCTTAGGCGGCACCTTTGACCCGGTGCATAACGGCCATCTGGCCATTGCCGAGGCGGTCCGGCAGGCGCTGGCTCTTTCGGGCCTCCTTTTCATCCCCGCCTTCCTGCCGCCCCACAAGCCAACCTATACCATTTCCCCGTTTGTCCAGCGGGCTGCCATGCTGGAGTTGGCGGTCGTCGACAGACCCGGTTTTTTTGTTTCCCTTCTGGAGGCGGAACGCGAGGGGCCATCCTACAGCATTGATACCCTGCGTACTCTCCGTCAGACCCTTGGTGAGGAGGTGCATCTGTTTTTCATCATCGGCATGGATGCCTTTGCCGAGATCCATACCTGGAAGGCCAACCGGGAGCTGCTGGATCATGCCTCTTTCGTGGTAATCGGCCGGCCTGATCATTGTCAACAGTCTTGCGGACAGACCGTGGCGGCGAATTTCCCCGGCTACACCTTTGTCGCGGCCCATGGCAGCTGGCAGGGGGAGCCCGGCCAGGGAGCCATTTATCCGCTGATCGTGCCGCCGATGAAGGTCTCTTCCACCGAGATCCGGGAGGCAATCAGGCAAGGCAGGCCTGTCCGGGATCTTGTCCCCGCAACGGTGGCGGACTACATCGAGGCCTATGGAATGTATCGGTGACGCGCCTCCATCATGCCGGATTCTGGGCGGAGATGGTCTCATCCTCTTCCGGCATGGCCTTGGTCAGGGTGGTCAGGTAGCGGGCTCCCTTTTCGATCTGGTCGGCAATGCGGCGGATATCGCTCATCAGGTCGATGAGCGACACCATCAGCCCCACCGGCAGCAGGTTCTTGGTTCCCGCCTTGAGCAGGCTCGACTTGAGATGGTGGTACATCTCCTCCGTTTCCCTGAACAATGCGGCGCATTCTTCAGGCGCATAGTCTTTTCGGGCCACATCGCTCATCTCCAGTAGTTTCACCACATATTGCTTGTACATGCTTATCTCTTGGGCCAGGACCTCATTTGCCACAGGTCGGCTTTGCTGCTGCATCTGGGCGACCCTGAGCGAGACATCTGCAACCTCCCGATAATAGCTGGTCACCCGCAGGGCGTTGGGGAGCACATGGTCAAGCTCTTCCGGCAGACTGCCCCGCCGGACCAGATTGATAAAGTTGCCCACCTTGATCTCCAGTTTGAGCAGAATGCGGCGGTCGGCGTCAAGCTGGAGGCTCTGCCCGGCCTCGCTGCTCATGGCGCCCTTGGCCATGCGGCGGGCAATGTTGCCGATTCGTTCAATTTCCTTGGCCAGGGCGTGGAAGGCCAGCACCGGGGTTGCGGCGATGTTTTTGTCCAGATAGAGGGGGTGCGCCTCGTCTTCTTCATGGGAGCGGAACCAGCCCTTGAGCCGTTTGACCAGGAGCCGGGTAAACGGCCAGATCAGGCAGACCCCCAGGATGTTCACCGAGGTGTGGAACAGGGCCAACAGAACAGTGGCGTTGGCGTTGAGGTGGAGAATCTCGGGAAAGGCCAGCAGGGCATGGAGGAGAAGGGGCAGCAGGAGCAGGGCCACTCCGCCGGTGACAAGATTGAAGATGACATGGGCCGCGGCAACCCGTTTGGCATTGGGGGTGGCGCCCAGTGCGGCCAGGGCAGCGGTGGAGGTCGAGCCGATGTTGGCGCCGATGATCATGGATGCGCCGGTATCCAGCGGGATAAGGCCTCCGGCTGTGGCGGTGAGGGTAATGACTATGGTGGCACTGGAAGACTGTATGGCCACGGTGAGCAGGAGGCCGACGACCAGGAAGGTGAGATGACTCCATATGCCGCTGCCCAGAACAGTGAGCGGCATGCTGAGTCCTGTCCCGGCAAAGGTGGCACGGAGCAGGTCGATGCCCGTAAAAAAGACGCCGAAACCGGCCAGCGTCTCGCCGAGTGCGGCATAGCGGTTGTTGTCTCCGGCAAGCCGCAGGAGCATGCCGAGGCCGATGAGCGGCAGGGCGACAAGTTTTACGGCACCCTGAAAATCGACCAGGCTTACCAACCAGCCGATCATGGTATGGCCTATATTGCTGCCGAGAACTATGGTGATGGCCTGCATGAGGTCCATGAGCCCGGCGTTGACAAAGCCGATGGTGGCCACGGTCACCGCGCCGGAGGACTGTACCAGGGAGGTGATCAGGGCGCCGGAGAGGATGCCCCTGAGCGGGGTGGCGGTGGATCGTTCCAGAATGGTGCGCAGGGTGTTGCCTGCGGCAATCTTGAGGCCCTCGGTCATGAGCTGCATCCCGAGCAGAAAAAGGCCGATGCCCCCGATAAAACTGGCAAGGATGGAAAGATGCATGCCACGGACTCCTTTTGTATTTTCGTTATAATACCTGGTGTCTGCAGGATAGGCAATTGCTTGATGATATTGAAAATATTTCTGGCATATCGAGTAGCGGGATCGTCAGGAGGTTTTTTAATTGGAGAGAGGGGCGTACTTTCTGTATGATACAGAAAGTCGTTTCGGTGTGTCGTTGCGCCGCACGGCTATGACAGTCATGAAAAAAGAGAGGGCGACAACCATGCACAACCAGCGAAGCAGCGGCGTCCTTTTGCACCTTACCTCCCTGCCGGGGCCTTTTGGCATTGGAACCCTGGGTAAGTCCGCTTTCGAGTTCATCGATTTTCTTAGGGCGGCCGGGCAGACAAATTGGCAGATTTTGCCCTATGGTCCGGTGAGTTCCATATTTGACAATTCTCCTTACATGAGCCTTTCGGCCTTTGCCGGCAATCCGTTGCTTATCGATCCCGCGCAGCTTGTGGGGGCTGGTCTTCTCCGGCGTGAGCAGGTGGAGATTTCGCACGACTTTTCCGAATACCTGGTTGATTTTGCCGCAGTCCTTGCCTTTAAGGAAAAAATCTTGGAACTCGCGTTTTTGGAGTTTCGGCTGGCCGGTGATGCGGCAGCGTTTGCGGATTTTTGTCAGACAATGGACTGGCTTGACGACTATGCGCTTTTTATGGCGTTGCGGGAAGAATTTGAGGGTGCGCCATGGTTTTCGTGGCCAGCAGACATTGCCCGCCGCAAGCCAGAGGCCCTTGCCCAGTGGCGCAAAAACCTGGCTGAACGCATCCTTTTTCATAAATTTGTTCAGTTTTGCTTTTTTAGCCAATGGCAGATTTTTTGGGATTACGCCCATAGCCATGGCGTGAAAATCATCGGCGACATCCCCATCTACGTGGCCCTGGACAGCGCCGACGTCTGGGCAAATCAGGAGTGTTTTGTCCTTGATCGCGAAACCGGACAGCCAACCCATGTGGCGGGCGTGCCCCCTGATTATTTCAGCGACACCGGGCAACGTTGGGGAAATCCGCTTTTCAAGTGGCACGGTGACGGGGGGGAATTAAATACATTCCTGCTCGACTGGTGGGGGCAGCGGTTTTGTCATATCTGCCAGACGGTGGATGTCGTCCGTATCGATCATTTCCGCGGGTTTGAAGCATACTGGCAGATTCCGGCTTCGGAAGAGACCGCAATCAATGGGAAATGGGTCAAGGGGCCTGGGCTGGCATTTTTTTCCGAGATGAAAAAACATCTGGGCGAGCTGCCGATCATTGCCGAAGATCTGGGGGTTATCACTCCGGAGGTAGAGCAGTTGCGCGATACCTTTGGCTTTCCCGGCATGAAGGTGTTGCAGTTTGCCTTTGATTCTGACGAACACAACGCCTATCTGCCCCACAACTACACCACGGTAAACTGCGTGGCCTATACCGGCACCCATGATAACGACACGACTCTGGGCTGGTACTTCAGCGATACGGTTATGCAGGGCAGCAAAGCCAAGGCCTTGCGCTATGCCCATAGCCAGCCGGGTAGCCCCGTTTATTGGGATTTTATCCGCATGGCCTATGCTTCTGTTGCGGAGTTGGTTATTGTGCCGCTGCAGGATGTTTTAGGATTTGGCAGCGATTGCCGGATGAACGTGCCCGGCACTTCGCAGGGGAACTGGCGTTGGCGTTGCGCGGCCAGATTTTTGAATGATGAGACAGCGCGGACATTACGGGATGAGGTTTTGTTTTATAATCGGTTGCCGATCCCGCCTGCGGGTTCTTAAGCAAGGGAGAAATGAGATGAAGGTTCTGGCCTTGAGCGGGAGTCCGCGAAAAAAGGGAAATACCGAGACCCTGCTTCATGCTGTTTTGAAAGGGGTTGAGGCGGCGGGTGGCGAGGTCGAATTGATCCGCCTGTATGATCTTCGTCTTCAGCCGTGTATCGGCTGCGGCGGTTGCGACAAGACCGGGGAATGCGTGCTGGAAGACGACATGCAGGGTTTGTATCCAAAAATCCTCGCCTCGCAGCGGGTGATTCTTGCCTCCCCCATCTATTTTTACGGAATCACCGCCCAGGCCAAGGCCTTTGTTGATCGCTGCCAGGCCCTGTGGAACAGGAAGCGGTTGCAAAAGAAAAAAGGCGAATGGCGCAAGGACCCCACCCGCAAGGGTTTTCTGGTGGCGGTGTCTGCCACGCACGGGGAAAGGGTTTTCGAGGGCGCGATTCTCACCGCCAAATATGCCTTTGACGCCATGGCTATGGAGTATGGCGGGGAGTTTGTGGTTAAGGGCATGGATGGGCGAGGGGAAATGGCAAAGGATGCGGCCACCCTGGCGCAGGCGGAACAGGCGGGTAGAAAATTTATGGATTGAAACAGGCTGGTTGCGAGGTTTTTCCCCTGTGGGCTGAGCGTGGGAGAGGAATAAAAGATTGACAAACTCCCTTCCATCATTTAAAAAATGGCGCACAGCATGGCCCCTTCGTCTAGCGGTCTAGGACGCTGGCCTCTCACGCCGGTAACACGGGTTCGAGTCCCGTAGGGGTCACCAAGTGAGAAATCAAGGAGTTACGTCATCCGACGTAACTCCTTTTTTCGTCTTCGTGTATCTTTTCGTGTATCTACCTTCCAAATTGCCACAGGTCAAGCGCTTCTCCACTACATCGAAGTTTACTACAATTGGCAACGGAAGCATTCGACGAATGGCTATAGATCCGTAGCCCATTTTGAGCTGATATGGTGGAACAATAGAAAAGTGGCTTAACCCCTACTCCACAAAATTGTGGCAGAATCAGTAAATAACGATATGATTGAGCGTGTTGTGAGGGGCCAATTTCCGCGTATGGTGAGGACAAAACCATTGGGTATAACAATTTCGAAAAAGCATATCCTGAAGTTTATCTGCTGTTTACTCCCCCTTCTCTTAATGATCGGGTGCAACGAACAACCGAAGGCGAAGTCGGCAGGCCAGAAGGGTGGGCAAGAAATTTTACGCATCGGCCTTATCCCGGAGATCGATATATTTGCCCAAAAAAAGAGGTATGAGCCTCTGGCAAAATATCTGGAAAGCAAGATGGGGGTTGCAATCGAATTGAAGGTTCTTCCCCACTACGGCAATATTATAGACAATTTCGTTTCGGAAGGCTTGGACGGAGCCTTTTTCGGCAGTTTTACCGGCGCCCTAGCCATAAAGAAACTGGGGGTTACTCCCCTGGTGAGACCGGAGGACAGAGAAGGCACCTCGACCTATTACGGCATGGTGTTTGTCAGGAAAGACTCGCACATCAAGAGTGCCGCGGACATGAAGGGTAAACGTTTCGCCTTTGTGGACAAGGCGACCACCGCAGGCTGGTTGCTACCGCTCCATTTTTTCAAGGAATGGGGCATAACGGATTATCAGCACTGGTTTGCCGAGACCTATTTTGCTGGCACCCATAAAGATGCCATCTACGATGTTCTGGATAGAAAGGCGGACATGGGTAGCGCAAAAAATACGGTTTTTTACAAGCTTGCTGGCCAGGACAGCCGGATTCTCAATGATCTGGAGATTTTAGGCGCCTCGGTGCCGGTGCCAGAAAACACCCTTGCGGTGCGGCCTGGTCTTGACGAACGCCTTGTGCTCCAGCTGAAAAAAACCCTTCTCGTCATGGATCAGGATCCAGAGGGAAAGGTGGTGCTTGCTCACTTCGGGGCTGCCCGTTTCATTGAAACAACGACAGCGGATTATAATGTTGTATTGGATTATGCCCAGCATATCGGCTTGAACTTGGACAACTACGAGGATCTCAACAACTGAGCCTTAATCGTCTGCTGACCACGTCATGGAAATGGCAAAATTTTCCGTAATTAAGGGTATTCATCTGCTCAAGATCTGCTCTTTTCTTCTGATTTACAGGCAGGCATGAAACTAAAAGTATTCATTGGATTTGTCATTCTCGCCCTCTGCTTCATCTTTGGTGGTCTAAACATTACCGAAGTAATGAGTCGGGTTGTCGCCAAACTCCAGTACATCATTTCTCTCCAGGAGATGCAGTCAAAACAAAAGATGCTGCTGAATCAGATCAAAGAAATACAGACAGATCTGTTGCTCAAGGATTCACCCCACGCTGCAAGTTTCGATACCTTTGTTCAGCATGGAGAGACGATAGCTGTGACGATTGACACCTGCTCCCGTTGTCATCATCCCGAGCCCATTGCCGCTGAAATCGTCGGCCTGCGTTCCTTAGTTGAAGCGTATCAAGGAAAATTGAGTAGGATCTATACCCTTAGGGCCAATACCAAGCGGTTTTTCGAGGCAAAAGATAACGCCTTTGGGACCGGAGAAGAGCTGCAGCTCATTATCGGCGAGATCTTCCTTGGTACCGATAAAAAAATTACTGAAAAAACCGAGCAGACCCAACAAGCAATAGCCTTCACTAGACTTCTTCTTATTGTGCTTGTGACTGTTGGTCCAGCGGTTGTTCTCTTGGTGGCTGGCTTTGTTTTCATCCGCTTTAGCAAAGGGGCCGACATCCTCTCCAGGGCTTTTAGTAAAATACGGGAAGGAGACCTGGAATACCGCATCAGTGCAAAAATGGACGACGAGTTCCGTTATCTTGCGGAAGACTTTAACAATATGGGGGTATCCCTCAAGGAACAATGTCGGCGTGTTGAGTCCATGCAGCAGCGCTACCGGAAGCTGTTTGAAAGCGCCGGTGATGCTATTTTTATCTTGGAGGCCGAAGGGGAGGAGGCAGGCAAGATCATCTCTGCCAACAAAGCTGCCGCAGATATGCATGGCTATTCGAGTGATGAGTTGGTGGGCTTGCACATCCGGGATCTTGACGATCCTGACGCTGCGGCCGAGATTTCCGGGCGTATCCGTCGCATGCTGGGGGGGGAATGGATCAATGAGGTTGTCAAGCACCAGAAAAAGGACGGCACGGTTTTTCCTGTCGAGATCAGTGCCGGCCTGCTGGAATACGATGGGCACAAGCATGTCCTTGCCTTTGACCGTGATATAAGCCAAAGGGTCAAGGCAGATGAGGCGTTGCAGCGGGCCAGGCAGCTGGCTTTGGTAGGGGAGATGGCGGCCGGACTTGTCCACGAAATAAAAAACCCACTGGCAGGCATCAAGGTCTCCATCGAGATCCTCGCTCAGGAGCTTGTTCTGAACCAGGAAGACAAAGAGGTATTTCTCCGGGTCATCCTGGAAGTGAACCGGATAGAAACCCTGCTGAAAAATCTTCTCAGCTATGCGCGGCCCCCCAAGCCGCATTTCGGATATGTTGATCTCAACCTGCTGCTGGAGAACTCCGTGAAGAATGCGCAGGTCGTCCTGAAAAGCCCCAATTATTCTTCCGAGATAAAAAAAGAGGTTCGCTTCCTCACTGAGCTGTCCCCTGATCTGCCGAAGATTTCTGCGGACGCATCCCAGCTCCAGCAGATCTTCCTGAATCTTTTTCTGAACGGGATAGAGGCTATTTGCGAATCCGGCACGATTACCGTGAAGTCGGGTCAGGACCAGGCCGGGAACATCCAGATTTTCATCCAAGATACCGGCAATGGCTTTGATGATGAGAGCCTCCAGAAGGCGTTTCAGCCATTTTACACTACGAAACCAAAGGGCAATGGCCTTGGTCTTGCGATCACTAAGCGGCTCATTGAGCAGCATCGCGGGAATATTCAGATCGTCAGCAGAAAAGGTGAAGGTTCCACTTTTGCGATCACCTTACCGGTTGAACAACATTATGAGGTTTCCAAACAATGAAGAGCGGTGGCAGGATTTTCCTGGTGGACGATGATGAGCTGATTGTTTCGATGATTGCCCGATCGCTGAAGAAGCAAGGGTATGAAACCCAGGTGCAGACAAGCGCCAAGGATATTTTCCGTAAGATTGTTGCCTGGCATCCAGATCTTATCCTTCTCGATATCCACTTGGATGAAAACATTACCGGTCTGGATATTCTTGCTGAGATCAAGAGAGAGAAGCTGACGACCCCGGTGGTAATGCTCACCAGCGACGATTCCGCCGAATCGGCTATCAGTGCGATGAAACTCGGCGCAGCGGATTATCTGACCAAGCCTTTCAACATAGATGAAGTCCACATGATCGTGGCCAACATCCTGGAAAACTCCCGACTCAAAGAGGAGGTCAATTACCTGCGGACAGCCGGGGCGTCCTGTTTTGAAAACAAGATTGTCGGGAGTTCGCCGGCGATGCAGGACATCCTCCGCAAGGTGGAGATGTTTGCCAAGGCCAAAACCGATATCCTTCTCATCACCGGTGAGTCCGGCACGGGCAAAGAGGTGTTGTCCCGTTATTTCCATGATCTGCGCCATGAAGATTATGGAAATAGCCCCTCCGAATATACCCCGTTTATCGCCATCAACTGTATGGCCTTGCCTGAAAACCTCATTGAAAACGAGCTGTTCGGTCATGTGCGGGGGGGCCTTCACCGATGCCAAGACTGACAAGAAGGGGGTGTTTGAACTGGCCGATGGCGGGACTCTGCTCTTGGATGAATTTGGTGATATGCGCTTTGACTTGCAGAGCAAGTTTTTGCGGGTTTTGGAAACGAGAAAGATGCGGAGGCTGGGTGGGAAAATTGATCTTGATTTTGATGTCGCGGTTATTGTCGCGACAAACAAGGACATCAAAAAGGCTGTGGCTGCGGGTGAATTTCGCGAGGATCTTTTTTACCGGCTGAACACCTTTGCCGTGCACATTCCTCCTCTGCGCGAGAGGCCTGAGGATATTCCCTTGCTGGCCCAGCATTTTCTCAATTTCTTTGCGCTGAAATATACCAAGAAGGACCTTAAGCGTTTTTCTCCGGAGGTGGAAAATGCATTTGCTGCGTATCGCTGGCCGGGTAATATCCGGGAGTTGCGCAATGTCATAGAGCGCTGCGTTGTTTTGGAAACCGGGGATTGTGTAACCACGACGCATCTGCCTATGGAGATGGTTGGCCAGGCTGTGGCCATGGAGGAAAGGAGGAACTCGCTGTGGATTGTTCTGCCGGAGAAAGGCATCTCTCTTGACGCAGTGGAAAAAGATCTGGTCCAGCAGGCTCTGGTGCGAGCAAATTACAATAAAACCAAGGCGGCAAAGTTGCTGAACGTATCCTATGATACGCTTCGCTACCAGGTAAAGAAGTTCGATCTCGAGCGATGATCGTTTTGGCCGGCAATCAATGCAGCACAAAAACGGGATTGTGCTGCGACAGGCTCAGTCGGAACGGAAAAAAGACTTAAAAGTGTTGCCCTGACATTAAATAACCCGCTCTCAAACGCTTTAGTCGGTGCCACACTCCTGGATTTACCCCTATCATATTGCTCTCCCGCTGTTAACTATGCAAAGCAGATGATAGTTCTCGCGGCTGAAGTTGATTCTGCAACACCCTCGCTCTCCAACCTGTAGGAGCGGCTTCAGCCGCAAGAATCCTTTTAATGTTTAACCCCCGGAGCAAATAACAAAGGCAATCAGGCGAAGCGCACCCCGGCCCGGCAGGTGCTGTCCTCCTGCATGGTGCTCCAGACCACGATGCCGGTTTTCTCTGCCAAGTCGGCTCTGAAGTGGATGATCTGCGAAACCCGCAGGGGGTATCTGCTCACCACCCCTATACCGCCGGCGGAAATATCTACTGATCGGGCGCCGGCAAGCCAGCGCTGTGTCTCGCCCTCCCCAAGGATGGTCATGGAGATATCCAGTTGCTGGGCGTGGGTTCTGCGGCTGAATTTTCTGGTTTTTTTCACAAAGGCGTTGTCGGTGAAGCGGATGCCGGTGTGAAAATTCCTGTCATGCAGCGCCTGGTGGATAATGTCCTTGGTTTCGTCCAGATCAAAGGGCTTGGTGATGAAGTGGTAGGCTCCGTTTTGGGCGGCCTGTTTTATGTTGGCGCTCAACTCATCATCCCCCATGTAGCTGGCGGTCATGATGATCACCTTGGTATGCGGGCAGGCACGGGTGATGATTTTCATCAGCTCCAGGCCGTTGTAATCCCCAAGATGGATGTCCAGCAGGCAGAGATCATAGGCGCAGAGGCTGATTTCCTCCAGGGCAAGTTCACCCGAGGAGGCGGTTGTCACCTCAACGGCTTCCTGGTGCAGAGCTTTGCGCAGACCATACAGAATAAGATGGTCATCGTCGATTACCAGTACCCTTTTATTCATGCATTCTCTCAACCGGTAGAGTCTTTTTGCAAATCATCCCCATGCTGGGTACAGCAATTGTTGAAATCGCAAAAAACGCGATTACAACGGGTATTCGTTCGTAACTCGTTAATTTTTCGTTGCGAACCCCTGACCTTTTTCCCTTTTTGCGAGTTCATCAGCAATTCATGTGCCAGCAAATCTGCGGCTGCAGGAATAACGCGGTTTTTCCTCTGTTGGAATGGTGTGTCGTGCAGCAACGGTGCCAATCCACGGGTGATTCCCTTGTGGTCCCCCCGCAAGCCTTTTTCCTCTCCGCCCTGTAATCCCTTGGTGTATTTCCGGCAGGTTTTTGGCTGTCGGTTAAATCCCCATATCTTCATCTGGTGAAATCCCCAACTCTCCCTCCGCAGGCCTATTTTTTTTGGGGGAGGATCTCTGTATTCATCTGATATTGTTTGTGTTTTTCATTCTATATCCCTGTTGGCACGGTGCTTGCTTAATGGACTAGTCATGGAAACGCGCAATGGGAAAAAATACAGCACCATTATTCTCCTGAACCTGGTCGCCCTGTTTTGCTCAATGGCCCCGCTTCTCGCCGCTGGTACAGCGCAGGTGCAAGAGAGCTTCCTGTACAGCCTTTCCAATTTTTCCGGTCGGCTGCCTTACAACTATCCCAGCCTTGCCGTTGATGCGGCGCGAAGCGAAACCTTTGTGGTCTACCAGAACGAAGTCACAGTCTTTAATGATAGCGGCATGGAGATTTTTCGTTTCGGTGACTCCATGGATCTTGGCCATGTGCTCAATGTGGCGGCTGGCCCGGATAACGAAATCTTGCTGCTCCACTATCGGGAAGGCAAGTCCTCGGTTCTCCGTTGCGACTACCGGGGCGAGCCTTTTGGCGAGATAACCCTTGCCGATCTGCCCGAGAAGTATGCCGGGTTTGCCCCGAATAGCATTGCATATCAGGATGGCCGCATCTATCTCGCCAGCCAGAACACGATGCAGATCGTGATTGTCGAGGCGGATGGCCGCTTCGTCAAGGGATTCGACCTTTTTGAGCTTCTTGGCCTTGACGTAAATAAAAAAGGCGACTTCGAGATGGCCGGATTCACCTTGGATAAGGAAGGCAACATGCTCTTCACCGTTCCGGTTCTTTTTACAGCCAACATCCTGGCCATGGACGGCACCGTGAAGACCTTCGGCAAGTCAGGCGGCGCTCCCGGCAGATTCAACATCGTGTCCGGCATGGTCGAAGACAGCCGGGGCAACTACCTGGTGGCCGACAAACTGAAATGCGCCATCATCGTTTTTGACAAGAATTTCAATTTCATCAAGGAGTTCGGCTACCGGGGAGACAAGCCAGACAACCTCATTGTTCCCCAGGATTTGGCCATTGATCAAAAGGACAGAATCTATGTCACGCAGGGACGCGGCCGAGGCATCAGTGTATTTCGATTAACTTATGACGATTCTTCCGCAGACGGGGAAGCGCTGGGGAAGGTGTCGCAGAATAAAGGAGGAATGCCGACGGAAAGCGGAAGTTGAGGGAAGTGCTGAGGGAAGAGGAAGCAGTGAAAAAGAAGCTGCCGGGTAACCGGCAAAACATCCTCCGAAAAAGGTAAACCCATCGTAAGGTGGGGACACAAAGTCAACAGATCCTTCAATGGATGGCTGGGCTACCGGAGACCAAAAAATTGGAGGATGATTACAATGAAGAAGACTTATAAATTGAATTTGGTAGTAGCAGGGGCCGGGCTTTTAACCCTCGGCCTGGCTGGTTCCGCCATGGCATTCCACAGCGGTGGTGTTGCAGAATGTGCCGGCTGTCATAGCATGCATACCTCGAAACCGGGCGGGAAATTCCTGCTGGTGGGAACCGATCAGAGCTCAACCTGTCTGAGCTGTCATGAGCATGCCGGCGATACCGGTCCGTCCGGCTACCACATCAGCACCGCCGATGCTGATATGGCAAGTAATGCCCCCCTGCAAAGAACCCCGGGCGGCGACTTTGGCTGGCTGAAGAAGACCTATAACTGGACAGTTCGCGGAACAGCCAATACAGAGCCTGGTGAGCGGCATGGCCATAACATCGTTGCCGTTGACAAGGGTTATGTTGCCGATGCAACAAATACTCTATCCCCTGGCGGCTCCTTCGTGGCTGCAAACCTGCAGTGTAACAGCTGTCATGATCCCCATGGCAAGTTCAGAAGGGATTCCACCGGCGCCATTGTCACCACCGGCGCGCCCATCATCGGCAATGGTTCTTATGCCACCAGCGTGGTTCCCGCAGCCGGACAGGCCGTTGGTGCGTTTCGCCTGCTGCCGGGCGCTGGCTATACCAACTCAACGGGATCGAACCTTTTTGCCGGTTCTCCCGCTGCCGTTGCTCCTTCCACCTACAACCAGACCGAGGCAACCAATCAGGTCCGCGTTGCATACGGGGCAAAGTCTACCAATGGCTCTGCCACCTGGGCTCAGTGGTGTACCAGCTGTCATGCTGACATGCACACCGCCAGCGGCAAATTGGTGCATCCGGTTGACCAGAACCTCGGTTCAACCATTTCCGGGCTGTATAATTCCTATGTTAAGTCCGGCGACTTGACCGGTACTTCGGCAAGTGCCTACCTCTCTCTGGTTCCGTTTGCCCAGGGCTCGTCCGCAAGTGATTTCGCCAGCCTGAAAGCAAATGCCAGCAATACCTTGCCTACTTCCGCCGGACCTGCTTCTTCCGACCAGGTCATGTGTCTCTCCTGTCATCGCGCCCATGCCTCTGGTTTCCCGGACATGCTGCGTTGGAACAACGAGTATGAGTTCATCGTAACGAACGGCGCTTATTTGGCGAGTGGTAATACGATGGGACGTACCGAAGCAGATTGGATCGCTGCCTACTATGACAGGCCGGCAACCAACTTTGCCACCTATCAGCGTGGCCTTTGCAACAAGTGTCATGCAAAGGATTAATCGGTTGAACATGTCGGGATCCCTTTTCCCGGCATAGCAGAACAAAGGGGGCTGGGATCTGTCCAGCCCCCTTTTCTTTGTTTTTTTTTCTGATTATTTGCTTGAGCAGACACCCTGTTTCGTGTGTAATAAGAAATATGTTGCCCATTGGCATGTTCCTGCAAAGAGCGGCAACTCCCAAAGCAGCCTTGGAGAATTATTCTGCCGGATGATTTGGTTTATAAATTGCATTCTGGTCGCCGGGCACTGATGTTGCGAAACGTCTTTGCCCTGATTGTTTTTGCAGGTTTGACTGCGACCCTGTTCACAGGCTGCCAGCCCGCGGTGCAGCATTCCTTGCGTCCAACCTTGGACGAAGAGGGGGAATTGCAGCTCTATCTCCAGCCCTTCCCGCAGGAGGCGGAGAAGCTTCGTTTTTCCCTGCAGAGTATCGCTGCGGTCAAAACAGACGGCACCCTGGTGGATTTTCCCCTGGCCTTGAATCAGCTCCGTGGAGCCGAACTCCGGAGACAGAGGATTTTCGCGTTAGGCCATCTCCCGCCTGGCGACTATACCGGGTTCTCGCTGATGGCTGAGAACGCTTTCCTGCAAGGGGAAGAGGGAGAGGTCGCCTTGGCCGTTTCCAATGAGCCCTATTTTCTAGAGTTTCCTTTTCAGATCCATAAAGGCAAGGAGCTGCTGCTTTCGCTCAAGTTCAGTTACGGCCGGTCTGTTTCCGAAGGAGTGGCTTTCTCCCCGGGGTTTTCCATCTTTTTGCCTGAGAGGCTGGTGGACAAGCTCGTCGGCTATGTGGCCAATGAACAATCCGATACCATTACGATTTTTGACCGAAAAGCTCTTCAGGTAGTTGGGGCGATCGCCACCGGCCCCGGCCCCAAAAGTGTTGCTCTGGATCGGGTGCGCCGCCGGGCCTATGTGGTGTTGTCAGGCGCAAACTCCGTGGCCCTCATTGATGTAAGTCAGCAGGCGATCATCGACCGGCTGCGCTTGAGCGTGGGCGATGGGCCCGCCAAATCGGCGCTTACTCCGGACGGCAATCTCCTGGTTACGGCAAATTTCGGCTCCGATACGGTCAGCCTGATCGAGCCGCTCTCCATGATGGAAACAGCCCGGATCCGGGTGGGGGACGGACCTTCTTCGGTCCTCATTGATCAGACCGGCAGGCGTGCCTTTGTGCTCAACCGCTGGTCCGGCTCTGTTTCGGTTATCGATCTTGCCAACCGGGCTGTGGCCGCCACCCTGCCGGTGGGGCCTGAACCCATGGATGGAGCGTTCAACCGGGTCGGCGATCGGCTTTTTCTCATCCATGCCCGCTCTCCCTACCTCACCGTGATCGATCCGCAGATGCTAACGGTTTTGCCGCAGGGCATGGTGGGTCGCGGCATGAGCGGCATCGTCATGGATCGCCGTACGAACCTGCTTTACATTGCCAAGAAACTTGAGGGCACGGTCGAGGCCTATGATCCCCTTGCCCTTTTTTCCGTGAGCTCGATCCGGGTGGGCGAAGAGGTTGGCGACCTGGCCATCGACGATGAGTTGGGGAATCTTTATATGGCTCTGCCCACAACCGGCAGGGTTGCGGTCTATAATCTGCTTGGCAGAAAGATGGTGACCACCATTGAGGTGGGCAAGGCGCCCTGCGGGATAACCATGATGGGCGAAAGGTAACGGTTTGCGGAAACGGTGGAGATCAGCCGGAAAGATCACTACCTTGGCTGCCATCGTCCTCTGGCTCGGTTTATTTGCGTCTGTCATGCTGGGCACCGGCGAGGCAAGGGGTGACAGTGCAAGGGCTCTGCTGGAATACGACTACAATACCCTGACAATGGAATCCTTGGATAAAATCTCCAATCGGATTACCCAAACCGATGCAACCACATTTGGGCAGAAATACCATCTGGACCTGGAAAAGAGCTTCTTCCCTAATCTACGCGTGAGCGCTGGCGGTATTTTCGAGAAACAGGATATGGATACCACAATCGACGGGACGGAGATGAATTCGCAGCGCACCACCTCCCAGCCCTATGCGAACCTGAACCTGGACAATCAGCTCTACAGGGCTGGCCTTAGTTACAACAAACGGGAAACGGAACAGAAATCCAACGGCATCGGGCGCACCGATGTGAGCGAGCTTTACAGCACCACCTTTGGCTGGCGACCCGACGAGTTGCCCAGCGTCGACCTGCGGGTCGACAAGAATGACCTTTACGACAAGGACCACCTGGTCATGGATACCACCACCACTTCCACTTCCATGACCTGCCGCTATAATACTGAGAAATTCGATCTCCAGTATCACCCCTTTCTGCAGGACACCGTCGACCGCTTTCACAACTATGAGATCAAAAGCACCACCCACAACGGTCGCCTGGGCTACTCGGACAGTTTTTTCAACCACCGGACCACCTTTGGTGCCACATACAATATCGTTGACCAGCAGCAGGAGATCATCGCCCATGGGGTGGGTGAGCTTTTTCAGCAGATCACGCAGGTCGTTGCGGGACTCTTTGAACAAAGCGACAGTTTCACCACGGTATCACTGTTGCCTTTCCCCTCGCTCATCGACGGTCAGTTAACCGTACCCACCACCGTGAATCTCGGCACCAACGTCCTTCCCCTCCTTAACCCACCGGCGCGTAATATGGGACTTGATTTCGGGATAAAGACGGAGGTGAACGCCTTACGGGTATGGATTGACAAAGATATTCCCTCTTCCGCAGTTTCCGATTGGTTCACTTGGGACATTTACACCAGCGATGACAACACTACGTGGCAATTTGATAGAACTGTTTCCCTTGCCCCGTTCAACTCCTTTCAGAAATATTTTGATATTATTTTCCCCAGTGTGACTACGCGATATATTAAGGTGGTGGTTCGTCCCCTTCGTACCACCAGTGCATCACCCGATTCCAATGATTCCACCAGATACGGGGACATTTATGTCACCGAACTTCAGGCTTATGTGCGGAGTCCACTGCCGGACGGAACGACGAAAAATTCCTCCACCAGCCATCGGCTCAACATGGATGCCAGAACCAGGCTGATGGATACCCTTGACCTGTTTCATGACGTCTCTTTTTTTTTGAGCCAGACCAACCCCGGCCTAGGCGAAAGAACCACCCTGAGCAATGCCTTGTCGATCAACCAACAGTTCAGCCCGATTTTGAGCGGTTCTGCCAGGGTGTTGCGGGATGATATCAATGAATTGACCGGGGCCGGTGTGGGGTATGGCTACAGTGCAGCCCTGCGGGCAGACCCTTTGCAAACCCTCAGCAACACCTTGTTATACAGCGGCAGGCAGGAGAAGATCGGCGAGGAGGATACCACGCAAAATTCGCTGTTTCTGCAGAACAGGGCCGCGCTCTATAAAGGGATCGACGCCTTTTTCGACGGCGGACTCACCCGGAATACCGATAACGTCACCGGTGAAAAACGGGACAGCGTGCTTTTTAATCTCGGGACCAACGTGGTTCCCCACCGAACCATGACTTTGACCGGCAATTATTCGGAAACCACCAGCACCACTACGGGTGGTCCCTATATCGAGGAATTGATAAGAAAGGTTAAGCGAATGGATGTGGGCTTTACGTATCGTCCCTTCCAAACTGTCTATATAGTTGCTTCTCTGGGCAGGGCCGAACAGGAAACCAGAAACGACACCCTGAAGAATTATTCTCTGAACTGGTCGCCATTTCCATACGGCACTCTGCAACTGCAGTTTGACTACAGCGAAGACCTGAGCTCTTCGGACCAGTCGAAGATAACGACCTTTCGGCCCGGGATCAGGTGGGCGATTGCTCCCAAGGTTGCCTTGACGGTTTCCTATTTAAAGAGCGAGAGCGACTCGGTGTATCAAACTGTTAATATGGAATCGCTGTATGCGAACCTGAAGATTATGTATTGATGAAGAGGTGTTGGCTGTTGTTTGACCACGCAGGGAGATGTTGGGGGATTGTCTGTGAATATTAATTTGTTAGATGGTGGAGAATCTACGTGCGTCTTGTAAAGATAGTTTTACTCGTATCTCTGGTGGTCGCTCTTCCGGCTTGCTCAAAGATGATCACTCCCTACCATGATCAGAACATGGACTTCAGCGGCATTGAGACCGTGGCCGTCCTCCCCTTTGCTAATTTGTCCGGACAGAGGAATGTTGAAGGGCGGGTAAGGGATGTATTCATGAACATGTTCATCGCCACAGGCGGGGTGTATGTGCTGCCCGCAGGCGAGGTGGCCCGTGGTATTTCTCGAATCCAGATTGTTGAGCCCACGGCACCCTCGGTGGAGGAAATTCAAAAACTTGGCGAGGTACTGCATGCGGACGCAGTAATCACCGGGATGCTCAAGGAGTATGGGGAGGTTCGTTCCGGCACGGCTGCGAGCAATGTCATTTCCCTCAGCCTGCAGATGATCGAGGTGAAGTCCGGGAAAGTTATCTGGACCGGGAACAGCACCAAGGGCGGAATCAGTGTGAAAGACCGGCTTCTTGGCGGAGGTGGCCAACCCATGAATCAAATCACCGAAGAGGCAGTGAGTGATCTGCTCCACCAGCTTTTCTTGGGCTAGGTCTCTGGCGCTGCTGGCGGTTTTTGCGCTGCTGGGCGGATGTGCTGCGGTGTCGGCAAGTGGCCGGGCCATTGCTGAGGTTGACCGTCCCCGGCCCAAGATTGCGGTGTTCCCCGTGCAGAATCTGAGCGGTGGCGTGGCACCCCTTGAAGAAATCCGCGCGGCCCTGGTTGGTTTTCTGGAAGCGGATTGTGGCGAGGTGGTGGGCGAGAAGGAGTTGCAGGCGGTTATGGCGGCCGAACGGGTACGAAACGTGGGTGGAATCACTGGCCCGCTGGCAATGAAGATGCGGGAGGCTACTGGTGCTGATTCGGTGCTCATTACCAGTCTGGAACTCTATAACGAACAGTTTCCGCCCAAGATTGCTCTGTTGGCCAGACTGGTGTCTTTAACGGACCCGCCGGCCATTCTCTGGATGGACAGCGTCGGCCTGGCCGGCGATGAGGCCCCCGGGATTCTCGGCCTCGGGCTGATTAGGCAGCCCGACCAGCTTCGTGACAAGGCGCTCCGCACCTTGGTTGGTTCTTTGAAGGCGCATCTGACTGGAGAAAAGGGTAGTCTGGAGGCGGCGAGGAAGTTTCAGCCCAAGATGGCCTATGGTATTGTAAGCCTTGGTGCGGAAAAAAAGTACCGGATTGCCGTGACCCCATTTTTTAATTTCAGCGATCGCAAGTACGCCGGAGAGATCATGGCTCTTCATTTTGTTGACGCTCTGCAGAAATTTGACAACATCGAGGTGATTGAGCCAGGCATAGTGCTTGAAGAAATGCTGCGTTTCCGGATCATCATGGAAGACGGTTTCTCAAAACCGGCAGCAGGGAATCTTTTTGTTACTTTGGAGCCAGACTTTATATTTTCCGGTAAGGTGTTTGATTATCTGGATTACACGGGAGAATGGGGAGTGCCGGTGGTTGATTTTTCTACAGAGATGATCGATGGGAAAAATCGGCAGGTGGTCTGGACGTCCAAAAGTTATAATGCCGGTTCCGACGGGGTATTTTTCTTTGACTGGGGACGGGTTACGACGGCCCGCGCCATGGCTGCGGGCATGGCGCAGGCTATCAGCGGTTTGATTGCACAATAGAGGAAGGTTTGGCAGGTGACAGCAGGCGTTGAAATCCTGGTATTTGCTGATTTCAGCAATAACGTAAGCAACATCGGAAAAGGAGCTGTATGAGAAAAAGTATCGTGTGTATTGGGATCCTTGCTGCTTTTTTGGGTGGAAGTGTTTTTGCCGCCGAGTCCGGCACCAAGTTGCCAGTGATTGACGGCAAAGAGGTCATCGCCACTGTCAAAGAAACTCCCATTTTCATGGAAGAGTTCAACGAGGCACTTTCTTCCCTGCATGGCCATGGTGGAGGAGAGGATTCCCTCAAGAAGACAGGGAAGATTGATTATGATGCCCCCCTGAAACGATTGATCGACATTCGACTTGCCCTGTTGGAGGCCGAAAATATCGGCTTAGGGGATCTGCCGGAAATCCAGGAGCAGATCAACGCTTATTCGCGGCAGGGGATGCGTCAGCTCCTGCTGGAAAAGGTGGGCAAGGATGTGCAGCCCGACAAAAAGGCCGTGGATAGCTTCTATAAGAAAGTGATCACGCAGTACGTGCTTCAGTCGCTGAAGTTCAACAAGGAAGAGGACGCTAAAGCAGCGGTTGCGGAACTCAAGGCAGGCAAAGATTTTACTATGGTCGCCGCCAAGGCGATTGGCGAGAAAAAGGCGGAGGGCAATTTAGAGCCCGAGGCACATAAGCCAACAGAGATGTTGCAAGAGATCGGGGCAACGCTTGTCAAGATGAAAAAGGGTGAGCTGAGCCCCATCGTTCCGATTCCAGGCGGCTTTGTGCTGATGAAACTCAAGGATCTGCGTTATCCGGAAGATCCTGCAACCAGGAAAAAGATCGAGGAAGAATTCAAAAAGGATCAGCAGCGCGCCGCACAGGTTAAGTACGTCAGAGGTCTTCTAGCCAAGTACACAAAGGTCGATGAGAAACTGCTGAAGAGCATCAACTATGAGGGCAAGGAACCGGACATTGAAAACATGCTCGATGACAAGCGCGTTTTGGCCACGATTAAGGGAGAAGAGCCGGTGACCGTGGGTGTGCTGGCTGCTGAATTGAAGAAGAAAATTTTTCATGGCACGGAGAAGCTGGTCGGCACAGGCAAGTTGAACAAGAATAAGGTCGCAGCTCTTGACAGTCTTCTGGCCAACAGGGTTATGGCCAAAGAAGCTTTGGCGCAGGGGATAGACAAAACGGCGGTGTTCAAGAATTCTGTTGAGGAGTTTCGGAAATCCATGCTGTTCGGCGCTTTCATGACCAAGGTGATTATTCCTAACATGAAAATCGAAGAAGACGAGATCAGTCAATATTACAAGGAGCATCCGGAGGAGTTTGTCAGCCCGTCCATGGTTCGGCTCAAAAGCATGGTTTTTTCCGCAAAGGGTGATGCGGAAAACGCCCTTGCCAAACTGCGGAAAGGTACGGATTTCAAATGGCTCGCCACCAATGAAGCGGGTCAAGTGGATGAAAATAGTGAAGGAGTTCTTCCTTTTGACGGGAAATTGTTGATGGTAACCATGCTGCCGGAGCAATTGCAAAAGCAGTTGGCCGGAGCCGGAAATGGCGACATGAAGCTGTATGCTGATGAAAACGGCCACTTCTATGTGCTGCAGGTGGAGGATATGGTTGTGGGGACGACTCCGGAGCTTGCCGAGGTACATGATGCGATCAGAGAAAAGATTTTCAAGGTCAAACTGCAGCAGGATTTTGACGAAATGACCAAGAAGTTGCGGGAGGTTTACCCTGTGACGACCTATGTGGACAGGCTTTAGGCTCTGGACGTGAAGAAATAACTGCATGTGAAGTCAAGCGGTGAAGTTCCCCACTCGATTTTTTTAAGATAGAATCACGGTTTCTCTCTCCATAATTGTAGCCTTGGGGTTAACGATGCGAATGAGATATTCAAGCGGAAAACGAATGGTTTTGGCACTAGTGTTGTTTTTGGGCGGGGGTTGGTTTCTCTTTGCCGGGCAACCGGCCCACGCCATCGGACAGATGGGGTTCGCCAAGAAGGACTGCCTTGATTGCCACACGAAATTTGCCGGGCAGTATCTTTCCATGAAAAATGTACATGCCGTGGTCAAAGAAAAAAAATGTGAGGATTGTCATCTCAAACACGGGGTTGTGCCCAAGCTTATCCTGAAGAAACAGGGTAACCAGATTTGCTATGATTGTCACAGCCAGGAAAAGCTCGGGATGACCAAGCCCCATGTGCACACGGTTCTGAAAAAAGGCACCTGTGCAACCTGCCACAACCCCCATGCCAGCAATGCAAGCCACCTGCTGAGCGAGGAGGGAAGCGGGGTGTGCTACAAGTGTCATGCCAGGGAAAAATTCGAAAAGAAGTTCGTGCATGCGGTATTAAAAAGCGTTGGTTGCCAGGCCTGCCATTCGACCCATGGTGCAGACGAAGCGAACCTCTTGATCAAAAAGGAGGTCCCGCTCTGTCTGGGTTGTCATGAGGCGGGGGGGAGTGGGTTCAAAAAGGCGCATGGCGGCTATCCGGTGGAGAAGAGCAAGACCTGCGTGGTCTGCCATAACCCACACTCCTCTTCCCAGGCAAAGCTTCTCAAGGCCAGTGTTCACAATCCGGTCGCAACCCAGCAGTGTGATGGTTGTCATGATGCGGCTGGGTCTGCAGAGCCCTTCAAAACACAGATGAAGGACGGCGAAATGTGCGGCCAATGCCATGATGCGAAGAGCTTGAAGAATGACGGGACCATTGAGCATGCACCCTTCAAGGCAGGGAAATGTCTTTCCTGTCATAACCCTCATGTTTCTGACAATCCCAAACTGCTCTTGCAAGGGGGAAGCAAGCTTTGTGTGACCTGTCATAGCGACAAGGATGTGGTGGTGAGCTTTGCCCATCCGCCCATGGTGGGGGAAAAGGGATGTCTTTCCTGCCATGCCCCCCATGCGTCGAAAAACAAGCGTCTGCTCCTTGCCGGGGACCGTGAACTTTGCTTTAACTGTCATGCGAAAACCAAGGAGGCGGATAAGGCAAAATTTGCTCATTCGCCCTTTGTGGACGAGAATTGTTCTACATGCCACAATCCCCATGGCTCCAATTTTCCGAAGATGTTCAAGGAGAGAATGGATGTTGTTTGCTATACCTGTCATGCGGAAAAACGGGATGAGTTTGTCAAGTCCCATACCCATGGCCCGGTGCGTGACGGCAGTTGTCAGGCCTGCCATACGGCGCATGGCGGCGAACAGAAAAAATTGCTCAAGGAGACTGGTGTAAAGCTCTGTGCGCAATGCCATGGCAGCCTTCTCAAAGCGGCGCCCGGCGAAAATGACCATGTTCCCTTCACTGACGGCGATTGCCTTACCTGTCACAATCCTCATGGTAGTGATTTTGTCGGGATGACCGCAGAGAAGCAGGGGAAACTCTGCCTGACCTGCCATGACAAATTCATGCAGAACATTAAGAAAGACAAGAGCAAGCATTCGCCTGTCGTTTCGGACCAGTGCACCTCCTGTCATAATCCCCATCGGTCGAAGCTGAAGAAGCTTCTCAAGGTGGAGAGTCCGGATCTCTGCCTGGCTTGTCACAAGAGCCTCAAGGAAAAAATGGCCAAAGGGCAAGTGCATTCCCCGGCCAAGAGCGATTGCGGAAGTTGCCATCAGCCGCATTCTTCCATGAATAGGTCTTTGTTGGTCAAATCGGTTCCTGGGTTGTGCGGGGAATGTCATGATCTGAAGGATGGAGCTTTTGCCTCGGCCCATGTCAATATCGATCCGGCCGCGATGAATTGCGTGGGTTGTCATAATCCCCACGCTTCCAAAGATCCGAAGTTTTTTAATGATTTCGTTCATCCTCCTTTTGCCGCGAGAGACTGCGGGGGATGCCACATCGTAAAGAAAAAATAAAAGGGTGAAGACCATGCGTTTGCGATCTGATTTTATCTTGCCGCCCTTGGCCTTGCTTCTCTGTTTGATGATGCTGTCCGTTGCTCATGCTGCGGATAACAAATTCAATCTGAAAGATGGGGCAAAGGGGAAAAACTGTCTGAGTTGTCATGACAGCTTTGCTGGGGTGATGAAAAAGCCCTTCATTCATACTCCCTTGAAAAACTGGGACTGTACCGGGTGTCACAACCCGCATGCCGCCTCGCACGCAAAACTTCTTGCCGCCGAAGTCAAGGATCTCTGCGAGCGCTGTCATGCCAAAATTATTCCTGAAAAACCGGCAAGTATCCATAAGCCTGTGGCGGAAGGGACCTGCGTGAAATGCCATGATCCCCATGCTGCCGCCAATAAATTCAATCTCTACAAAGGCGGCAATGCCTTGTGTTTTGACTGTCATAAAGAAATGGGAAGTCGGATAGCTGCCGTCAAGGTCAAGCATTCGCCGGTGGAAAAAGGCTGTGTTAGTTGCCACAGCCCGCATGCCTCCGCATCTGGGAAAACCCTCCTCAAGGAAAATGTCCCCGGGCTTTGTCTGAAGTGTCATGACAGCAGCAAGATGACCTTTGTGAAAATGCATGGCGGATACCAGGTTGCCACCGCACGCTGCACCTCCTGCCATGATCCCCACGGATCGAACCAAAAGGGACTTTTCTACGACAAGGTGCATGTGCCATTTGGTAAAGGGAACTGTAAGCAGTGTCACGAAGAGCCCACTGCTGGGGCGCCGTTCAAGGTGAAGACCGACGGCTACAAGCTTTGTGTCGGGTGCCATAACAACATGGTGAATGAAGCGCTTTTGAAGGGCAGATTGCACTGGCCGTTGCTCGACCGGGCCGGCTGCCTGAACTGTCATACGCCCCATGCCTCGAATCAGAAGGGTCTTCTCAAGAAACCCATGGTCGAGGTCTGCGGACAGTGCCATGCTGACACTGTCAACTGGTTGAAAAACGTTGAGCATAAGCATTCTCCTGTGAAGGATGGGGATTGTACCGCCTGCCATTCGCCCCATGCTGCAGATCAGGTTTTACTGATGAACAAGCCCACATCTATTGAGGTGTGTGGTAGCTGTCACGACTGGGAGCATCATTCTACCCATCCTATTGGCCCTAAATACAAGGATCCGCGGAACAAAAACCTCACGGTGAATTGTCTCAGCTGTCATCGTTCCCATGGGACACCCTATGACAAAATGCTGCATGCTCCGTCGCAGACAGAGATGTGCACCAACTGCCACAGTAAAATCGGGAGGTAAGCACATGCGTAAACTACTGGGAACAGCTTTTGTTTTCGCGGTGATTTTTTCTTCGGCCAGCATGGCGCTTTGTGCGCAGGCGATCATGTTTCAGCCGGTGGTTTCCATCTATACCGATGGTGACGGCAACGGGCTTCTCTCCCCGGAGGATGTGGCTTGTACCGCAACTTCCGTCGTGGTGGCCGATACGGGCAACGATCGTCTTGTGCGCTATTCGCTTGCGGGAAACGAGGTGAAGTACGTTTCGCAAAGCAAGGTGTCGCAGTTGCCGAGTCCGATCCGAGTTCAGATCGACTCCAAAGGGGAAATCCTTGCTTTAAGCGGAAAAAACCGCCGTATCGTGCGATTGGGTGCTGATGGCCAGTTTCTGGCAAATTTTGAGATGAAAAACGTGCCGCAGGGTGACACCGTCGTCCCGCGAAGCTTCAAGCTGGATAAAAAAGACAATGTGTATGTCCTTGATATCTATGGCGGTCGGATGGTTGTATTGGGTCCGCAGGGTGAGTTTCTTCGTCAGGTGGCATTTCCCAAGGAGTTCGGGTCTTTTGCCGATCTGGCGGTGGACAGCGGCGGCACTATCTTTCTTGTTGACAGTGCCAATTCGCAGATCTTTTCGGCCGGCAAGGATGCCAAAAGCTTTTCGCCGCTCACGCAGAGCATGAAGGAACAGATGGGTTTTCCCACTTATATTACCATGGACAATACGGGTCTTCTGTATGTCACCGACCAGAACGGCGGGAAGATCATCCTCCTCGGCCAGGATGGATCGTTCAAAGGGCAGAAAGCAGGCCGGGGGTGGGTTGAAGGGCTACTCAATTATCCGGTGGGCATATGCTTAAACGGGAGCGGTTATGCTTTTGTGGCGGACCGTAATAACAACAGGGTGCAGATTTACCGGTAGGCAGGATTTCCACGAGCGGTTCGTGGATTTCGAAGTTACCCGGCGGGAAGTAAAATGAGAGAAACAACAGGAAAGCGAACCAAGAAAAACCCCCAAAGGAAGGAGTGTTGAGCGTATGGGCGAGTCTATGAAGTGGCGGAATTTTTTGATGTGTGGGGTGTGTTTGTTGGCGCTTGTTGCCTGTGATAGCAAAAAGCCGGAGACCACGGCGACTGATCAGGCGGCTGTGCCTAATGCTGTACCTGGGGTCGAGCCTGGAGCCGTAGCGCCGGAAAGCAGAGTTGCACAGCCTGCCGCCAACGCTGTCGGACGCATTCAAGGCAAGGCGAAAGAGGTGCTCAAGGGCGGCGGTTTCACCTATGTTCTTCTTGCAGGCGAAAAGGGTGACGCCTGGGTGGCGGTACCCGAAACCAAGGTTACGGTGGGCGAGGCATGTGCCATTACTGAAGGGCAGATCATGCAGAATTTCTCCAGTAAGACCCTCAATCGCACTTTTAAAGAGATTGTTTTTGCCACGGGTCTGGAAGGCAAAAAAGCGGAGCATGAGAATGCTCCCCATGGTGGCAACGCTGCTGTTGCACCTGCCGCAGCAACTGGTGATGTTGCAATAGATGCAAGCATGCAGAAGAAAGGTGAAGCATCCTCCCCCGCGGCTTCCTCTCCGCATGCAGCTGTTAATGAAACGACTCCTGGCAGCGGTAAGGCTGTGGTGCCTCTGCTGGATATGAAGATTGCCAAGGCCAGCGGCGAGAATGGCTTCACCGTTGCGGATATCTTTGCCAAAGCCGCCAGTTTGAATGGTAAAAAAGTAAAAATCAAGGGTCAGGTGGTTAAGTTTTCTCCCAAGATCATGGGGAAAAACTGGCTGCATCTGCAGGATGGCACCGGTGATCCTGCGAAAAACAGCCATGACTTGGTGGTGACCTCGGCGGACAAAGCTGAAAAAGGTGATATCGTTACGGTGGAAGGCGTGCTTGCCGCGGACAAGGATTTCGGCGCCGGGTACAAGTATGCAGTTATTGTTGAAGACGTGACCATTACCCGTTAACCGTATCCCCATTTGGTCCTAGTCCAGTGCGCATTGTCTTCTTCGCGCACTGGACTGGGTGCTGACGGTTGTCCTCTGTCGGATACGCGAAGACATCTCTATGCTGGACTATGACAGTCAACCGGCTGCTCTGCTCCAGCATTTTGGTTTATGGGGATGTATGTTGGTTTTTTTTAAGTTTGTTGTTTGACGGAGCCTCTGGCTGCATGCGCGGGCTCGGTGTTTTTTGTGGGTCGGTTGGAGTTGGGAAAGAATACGCTGATCCCAGTCTGTTTTTCCGGGAATAAGCGTAATATCTCTTGGTAGGTTTTAGAACATGAAAAAGCATAGAAAGGCCATTCCATCTGCCCATCGATCAGCCTCTTCTTTACAAGGGAATAAAAAAGCTATGGAGCCACCAGCTAGCGTTATCAATGAGATGGGGTCATTGCTTAACGCGGGGCACTTAGAGCTGTTGGAGCAGAAGGCCAGTGAGGCCATCCGGCGCTGGCCTGGTCATAGTATGGGTTGGAAGGCTCTTGGCATCCTCCGGCTCTTACAAGGAAGACATTCAGATGCTCTGGAGCCTTTGTCGAACAATGTAAAGCTGGCCCCCAATGATGCCCAGGCACATCAAAACCTCGGCTGTGCTCTTCTGGAGCTCGGACGCTTTGAGGAGGCAAAGGCCAGCTTTCTGCAGGCTCTGGCGCTCAAGCCGGATTATGTTCAGGCGCACAGCAATCTCGGTATTTCCCTGATGAATCTTGGATACCTTGATGAGGCCGAAAAAAGCTATCGCCATGCGCTAGTCCTTATGCCGGATTTTATTGAGACACACAACAATCTTGGCAATCTCCTCAAGGATCTCGGACGTCTCGATGAGGCAGAAGCAAGCTATCGGCAGGCTTTATTGCTCAAGCCGAATTTTGCCGAGGCGCACCAAAATCTCGGCAATGTTCTCACCGAATTAGGACGCCTTGTTGAAGCGGAAGCAAGCTACCGTCAGGCCATCCTGCTCAAGCCGGACTATGTTCAAGCGCAGAGAGGACTTGGCTCTGTTCTCCTGAAACTTAAGCGAATGGGAGAGGCCATAGCCAGTTACCGTAAAGCCCTTGACATCGATCCTTCGTTGGTCCAAGCGCATGAGGATCTGAATGTGGCGCTCGGCGAACTCACTCCCATGTGGCATGTGCCCATGATGAATAATAGGTTGCGGAATGATGCCTATTTCGCTGCCTTAAAGGCTGCGATTACGCCTGATACCCATGTTTTGGAAATCGGGACAGGTTCCGGGCTGCTTGCAATGATGGCCGCCAAGCTCGGTGCGCGGCAGGTAACGACCTGCGAGGCCGTTCCCCAGATTGCCGAAATGGCCCGGAACATTGTTGGGGACAATGGTTTCACTCCGCCGGTTACGGTGGTCTCCAAAATGTCGACAAAGCTGGAGGTCGGGAAAGATATGGGCGATCGGGCCGACCTGCTCGTTTCGGAGATTCTTTCGAGTGAATTTCTCGGCGAAGGCGTCCTGTCCAGCATAGAGGATGCCAAACAGCGATTGTTGAAACCGGGAGCCCGCATCATCCCAGCTCGAGGCTCCATTCAGTTCGCCCTGGTCGGTGGTGTCGACATTATGTCCAATGTCCGGGTTGACGAGGTGTACGGTTTCGACTTGCGGAAATTCAACGCGATTGTTCCATCGAAACAATATGTCGCCAGGAACGATCTCAATATCGAATTGTTGAGCGATGATATCGGTGCATTCTTCTTTGATTTTGTTAAAACCGATCGGTTTCCCTCTGCCGAGCGAAAGATTATCGAGGTGCCTGTGCGAAAAGCGGGCCGTTGTTGCGGGATAATTCAATGGATAAGGCTGGAAATGGACGACACGGTTGTCTTTGAAAATCATCCTTCAGTTAAAAATACGGCCTCTGGTTGGCAGCATTGCGTATTTGTCTTCCCTTCACCAATCGACGTTCTCCCGGTTCAAGTTGCAATGATTTCTGCCGCTCATAATCGAATCACCCCATGGTTCATCTTTGAGGGAATGAAATAGCCTATGTCAGATTTTCACTTATGTTTATCTTGCTATCATATTGCCCAGCAGAAATATAACCATTCCAGAGTTTCGCTAGGCAGACGTCAGCCTACACCAAGCTGGTCGTGTCGCTGAAGCGGAGAATAGATATGTGCAGATTCTTCGATCCCACTCACTTTAGCCGGACCTGCGAGCTGAAAGGAAGTCGTTCACGGTGAAAGACCACCGGACAAGCATGCCGGCCACGCCACTGGATGCGAAAGAAACAAAACTGACTGGATAACTCCGATGCGACGTTCTGCGGCAACCTGCCTGTCACGCCTTGGAGACCAACGCCATCCTCTTAAATGACCGAGATTAGATTGGGATTATTCCCAACTATTCATGGTGAAATCCCCAAATTTCTTCCGGTCTAGATGAAAAATAAGTGCAGATAGGCGCACTTTCAACCCGAGTAAACCATCGTGGTTCAAGCTGCTTGCTGTTGTTAATGCCTGATCATCCTTCCCCCTTCCACGCTGGATGCAATAGTTGGATCGAATATTGCATTAAATCAATACGGATAATTTTGCCCTCTTTGTCACATGCCGCAGGGCAAAAGACTTGGAGTGCAACCGAAGCAACGGAGTAGCGAGGGAAAGTACAGAACTGCTCTTTTTGTTTTTTCAAGACAGAAGAACTGGGGGGGAATCATGAAAACCGAAAGCCGCCGCGACGACCGCCGTGCCCATGTTCGAGCACCGCTCAGCCTCATGTTCCGCATGCACGAAAACCCCTCCCACAAGGTATGGCCTGCGGTGAGCAGAGACGTCCATCCCCATGGCATCCAAATTGAGACGAGCCCGCCCATCCCCCTTTCTCCAAATATGATTGTCCAACTATGGCCGGAGGATGCAGCCCTGAGCGATCAGCTAGTCCGCGCACAGATCCAATGGGTCACCCCCATCGACGAGAAAAAGGTGCTCTGCGGGCTTTCTTTTGAATACAAGACAGACTGGTGCGTGCCGGTCTCAACGATCTCCCGCTCCCTCATAATTCAGGCCGGCGCCTCAGAAATGCTGGAGCCATTCAAGTTCATTCTGGACAGCATCGTGGACGGGGTCTTCAGTGTCGACTCCAAATGGCGGATCACTTCATTTAACCTGGCGGCGGAGAAACTCACGGGCTGGAGCAAGGAAGACGCCATCGGCAAGCCCTGCCGGGAGGTTTTCAAATCAAGCGCTTGCGGTGAAGAGTGTGTCCTGGCGCAAAGCATCACCAACGGCAAACCCCTGGAAAACAAATCTATTTTCATCACCCACGCCAGCGGCAAACGCATTGCCGCGACAATCAGCGCGGCGCCGTTGCTTGATTCCAAGGGAAAGGTCGCTGGCGGTGTCCAGGTTTTCAGGGACGTTAATGCCCTGCTCGACAGATCCTTGATTCTGGACAACATCGCCGATGGAGTTTTTACCGTCGACACCCGCTGGCGTATCACCTCGTTCAACCGAGCGGCGGAAAAAATCACCGGAGTGCCGGCGACCGAGGCCATGGGGAAATTCTGTAGCGATATCTTCCACGCCAGCATCTGTGGTGAGACCTGCGCCATTGCGCACAGCATGTGCACAGGCAAGCCGGAAACCAACAGATGCATACATATCCAGAACAGCGAAGAGAAAAATATTCCGGTCAGCATCTGCGCCGCCCCGATGTACGACAACAACGGTATCCTGATCGGCGGGGTGGAAACCTTTCGCGATCTGCGTGTGGTTAATTATCTGCAGCAACGCCTCTTTCGTCGCAACTCCGTGGGGGATATTCTAAGCAAAAGTCCTGCCATGCGAAAAATTTTCGACATTCTGCCCCAGATCGCCAGGAGCGCCAGCAATGTCCTAATCCTTGGCGAATCGGGCACCGGAAAGGAGCTGGTGGCCCGCGCCCTGCATGACATCAGCGACCGGGGCAAGGGCCCGTTTGTGGCGGTTAACTGTGGAGCCCTGCCCGACACTCTGCTTGAGGCGGAACTCTTCGGTCATAAAGCCGGTGCCTTCACCGATGCAAAAAAAGACCGGGAAGGCCGTTTTGCTGCGGCTTCAGGCGGCACCCTCTTCCTTGATGAGATTGGTGACATCTCCCCAGCCATGCAGGTCAAATTGCTTCGGGTCTTAGAAAACAAGTCCTATGAGCCCCTGGGTTCGAGTAAGTCCCTGAAAGCGGATGCGCGAATTATTGCCGCGACCCATCGCGACCTCGAAGCTTTTGTTCAGGCGGGAACCTTCCGTGACGATCTTTTCTACCGCTTGAACGTGGTCAAAATTACCCTGCCGCCACTGCGGGAACGCATGGTAGACTTGCCCCTCCTTACCGATCACTTCGTGCAAAAACTGGACATCGAAAAGAGCAGGGATATCGGCGGCGTCTCTGATGAGGCACTGCGCCAACTCATGAATCATGATTACCCCGGCAATGTCCGAGAGCTGCAGAATATTATTGAATACGCCTTCATCCTCTGCCCTGGCGGGCTCATCAGGCCGGAGCATCTGCCGGCGCCTTTTGCCCCAAAGGATGATGATGGCGTGAACGACTTTGAAATTTTCACCCCGCTTCTCCTAACGGAGATTGAGAAGATCGCCATCACCTGCTCGCTTAAGCGCAACCGCTGGAAAAAGATGATGACCTGCAGGGAACTGGGGATTTCAAAAGACACCCTGCGCCGGAAAATCGCAGAGTACAGGATTGTCGTCCCTTCGGATTCGAATATAGGCCAGTTACAGTAGGATTAAACGGGAAGATCAAACAAGGAAGATTCTGTCATGTACCAATGGGCGCCACATCAGTGAAATACTCGGGAGTTCCCAGGCTAGCCGGTCCTCATGCCGTCGCTACCAATGAATAGGTGAGCAATGTTCAAGAACGTCGGACAATCGATCACCATTTCTGCCTTGCTTTGCAGTACTTTTGTTCTGCTAGTGGGCGGCTCTTCGGCCATGCGAATACTGAATGAAGATGCATTGAACAATAAGTGCATCGGTTGCCATATGGAAATCTCCAAAAAGAGCATGGGAAGTCTATATATACACAGGCCATGCTTTGAGCGTCAGTGCATAGTCTGTCACCTGGCCCCGGAATCCGACTGGCGAAACCAGGAAGACGTGGATGTCTCTGCCACGAGCACGGGTAAGCCAGTTGCCGATCAGGGAAACATGTGGCGGAAAACGCTGGTTTTTGCCAGCAGAGAAGGGTTGCAAACAAAACACGTGGTCGTTTTGACGGGATTGACGGAGTCCAATGCGTATCGTTTCCGTATTGTCCTGAGCAACAGTCCGAAACCGGGAGGAGGAACACGGCAGGCAAGCAAGTGGATTGGGCTTGTTCCCGCGGAGTTGCAAAAGTCTTCTCCCTCGGATGAACAAATTCTCGATACAAGGGAGCTTGCCACAGATTCCATACTTGCCTCATCTCTTCAGCGGATGAGAAATGCGGTGTGGGTCAATTGGCTGTCGCGTTCCGAGAATTTTGGCTGGGTAGAATTGCAAGAAGTGGAAGGCGTCAACTTGCAACAATTGGACGTTAAGCCAGTGACGAAGAAGATAGGCGACCAAGCCACCTCTAGACGAGGGAAAGAAACCCATCCGTTGCTTGTGACTTCTGAGTATGCCACGATCGACTTGTGCTATACTTGCCATCCGCAGTCCCGTATGGGAACTTCTCACCCGGTGCGTATATATTCAAAACAAAAAGAGACACGTATTCCCGATAATCTGCCGACCGGCAAAGGCGGAATGCTTACCTGCGTGACCTGTCATGAACCGCATGGCGGTCAGGGCAAGGCCATGGTTCGCGATGTGATTACTACCAGGTTATGTGTGGCTTGCCATTACACCTTTAATCGCTCTTCAAAGAGTACGATGTTTTAGGCTAGGGGTTTAGTCTTACGTCGATATGGTGCGTTGTCGGTTTTTGGGCGATGTGTGAAAACGGGAGTTGACAGAAGAATTGGTGCATATCAATAGGAGATTGGCATATGGTTCAGGAAAAATTCTATAAAAGAAAAGTTTTGAATTTCTCTGTGAACCGTGCCATGCAACTGCGCATGATCGGCAGAATGACCTGTATTCTTTTGGTTTGTTTGCTGACCAGCAGCGGTATATTTTACTTTTATGCTGATCAGCAGGTCACCGCATCATTTCTGCTTTTTCATATCAAGGCCAGAAACTTTCTTGACTTCCTTTTTCCTGTTATCTGCCTTTCTTTTGTTTTTAGTGTGGTTGTGGGCACGATAGCCAGCTTGTTTTTTCCGAAAAATATTGCTGGGGCGCTTTATCGAATTGAGCAGGATGTCCGGCAGATAGCAAAAGGGGATCTCACCGTAAAGATTAACCTTCGCTTCGGAGACGAAGGCGCTTCCCTGGCAGGGCAACTTAATCAAATGGTTGAATTTTTCCGAGGAACAATTATCAGCGTGCAGGATTCGGTGCGTCAGGCGCAAAAAATTTGCACCACCGACGGAGAGGGACCCTACAAGGAAAGCCAGGCCGAACTCCAGGCGATTCTCGGTCAATTAGCCAGAAAAATCAACAATCTCAAGGTGGCTGATGAGGAATGAACAGCGGCTTGTGGGGTAGGTCGACCGTCGACGGGGAGATCGATCACCTGTTTGGTTTGGGCTCAAGGAATAAAAGTGTACAGTTCTGACTCCTCTCGTTTGCAAGCCTGGACAAAAACACCTGAGGAGGTTTATCCCGTGAAGCTTTCGACGATTAAATTGGCAGCGCAAGATTCAACAGGGATTCACTTTAAAAACACAAGGCGTTATTCAACCGCTAGAGGGCCATTCAGCCAAGCTATGGAGAGATCAAGGCATCACGCTTGTATATTTATGGGTCATGTGGTTTATGCGAAGAAATTTTTCAAAATGGCGGGACAGGCGACTGCCAGAATGGCAGCGGCATGTCGGAGTGGTGCCTGAACTGTCATCCCAAGTTTAGTAATTCAGGCATGCATCCGGTGGGGCGAGACGCAGTCTTTCCCTCAGCGATACTCAATAACTATAACGGCTATATTTCGTCAGGGAATATAGCCGGCAGTTCTGTCACCTCCTATACTTCCCTTGTGTCCTTACGAGATCGCCTGGACAGACTATGCTCGAGTGAAAATTATGGCCAATACCTCCGGCAGCCGCGGCCCCTCGGGTGGAGTGAATGTGATGTGTCTTGCCTGGCACAGGGCACATGACTCAGGATGGGACAACATGCTCCGATGGAATCGGTATGCGGAATTTTTAATATACGATGGTTTTTTTCCTGGGATTGACAACAACACCCCACCGCAGTTTGCACAAGGAAGAACCGCCGCCGAAACGTAAAAAGCATTTTACGACAGGCTGGCCCGTAGTTTTGCCAGATTCCAGAGAAATTTATGTAATAAATGCCACGTGCGGGATTGATTCAGGAATTGTAAAGGACGTAGCCCCGGCAACAAAATGTTCCATATAAGTCGATTATGCTTAGTGTTAATTAGTCTGTTTTTTCTTACGGAACCTTCTTTTTAGATAATTTGCCTTATCTAGGGCATACCCGCCTAGATCCTCTTCGATGATGGGGGAGTCCTGCTTAGGCTCGTCGTCGAGGGGGGAGTCATCTTTCCGCAAACTCTCCAGCTCTCCCATCCCTGGATTTTTTTTGCGCAACTGCTCTTCGGAAACCTTGGCGGACTCCTTCTGCTGCCCCTGATTTTCGTCCTTTAGCGGCAGCAACATTTCCGGGGTAGGAGCAGCCTCCTTGCCGGAGTTGACCGAAGGCTTCTCCTCGGGGATTTCTGTGGCGGGGATTGTCTGCCCAAGCGCTGGGGGCTTTTCCAGGCCCGGATGATCCTCCAGATTCACCTGCCCCCTGTCCTTGTCCGGGTCGATCTTCTGTCCCGCCTGGTCCATTTTTTCTTCCGCAGGCCTTAGCAGGGATTTTCGTTCGTTCAGTCGCGAGTCCCCGGCCTCGACACAGGTAAAATAGAGGTCATAGGAAACACTGTCGATGCCCAGGGTGCTGTTGTGCTGAAAAATATTCTTCACAAAAAGGTACTGCTTGTTCTCCCGGTCACAACGTTCCTTGGCGCTTTTAATAGTTTCAGAAAGAATTTTTCTTGAGGTTGCCCGGGCGCTGAGCAGGTAAACATCCGACCTCATCGCCACAGAGGGTACCACCTGCACCGAGGCGCATCCATTCGTCATAAAGGCCACAGCACAAAACAGAATGCAGAAAAGTGTTTTTGTCATCCAAAGGTTGGTCCCAGAATAAATGATGTTTCAGAGGGGAAGATAACATTCAGAAACGGAGAAAGGGTGCTTGATCAATTAGACAGGAAAGCCGCCAGATGAGCCGTACACCAAATTTGACAATAACTCCAGCCTACTCGTCATCCCTTTTACACCCGCCATAAATACCCTGCAAGCCCATTAACCCAGAGGAGCTTCCTGATAAACCTTTCTTATTTGCGGAATATTTTTCATGAAAATATCAACAAGGTTTGGATCAAAATATGTTTTTCGCAGACGCCAGATCTCATCTGCGGCATCCTCAAAACGCCACGCCTTTTTGTATGGCCGCTCCGAGCTCAGCGCATCGAAGACATCACAAATCGAGGTGATCCGGCTGGCCAGGGGAATTTGTCGGTCCACCAATCCATTCGGATAGCCAGAACCATCCCAACGTTCATGATGGGTCAGAGCGATGGCCTGTGCTACCTGCAATAGAGTGGATCTGCCTTCACTCAGTAAATCTGAGCCCACCTGGCAATGTGTTTTAATAATCTCAAACTCTTCATGCGAGAGCGCCCCCTGCTTTTGCAGAATCGAATCCGCTATCCCTAACTTTCCCACATCATGCATGGGGACCGCATGGAACAACACTGTGTTGGCGTTTCTACTCAATCCGTATGAACTGCCGAGTACTGCACAATACTGGCTCAACCTTTTAATGTGAGCGCCAGTGCCACCATCACGAAATGCCGCCGCCTGCGTAAGACGGGCAAGGACATCCAGTTGGGCTTTCTTGAGATCCCTTGAGCGGTCTTCCACCAGAAATTCCAGGTTTTCTTTATGGAATTCCAGCTCACACTGTACCTCAACAAGCGTCTCTTCCAGCTGCATCTCCTTGGTGACATCAATCAGTGTCCCATAGGAAAGTACGATCTTATCCTGGTCATGAACTTCGACTCTGGCAAGGTCCTTGAGCCACAACGGGCTCCCATTGACATTGAATTTGTAGACCGCATCAACCCTGCCACCCCGCTCGGCCATGCGTCGCATAGCATCACGCAGCCGTTCAATTTGCGCTTTGTCACGAATAATCTTGTCGATCGCTGGGGGATTTTTCTGTATCCGATACAGACACCGGGTGAGGATATTGTCCCGGAGAGCGCCGGCCACTTCGGTGGTATGAAATCCGAGCAATTGAGTTAACCTTGCTCCAGCATATTCATACCAGATGTGTCCACCGTCCTCTGGTAACCAGGCAGCAATATATGGAATTATGGGGGTTCCAATCTGTTCCAATGCCTTAAAATGATCAATGGAAGAAATGAGACTGTTTTTCAGCCTGGCACTGTATGGTCCGAATAGAATTCTTCCCGCATACTTGTCCTGGTTGCCGAAGAGGGCAGAAGGATTTTTAGTCATTTCTAACACAATTGAGACAAAAAGATCACCATCACGCGCGTTGCAGCGCTATACGGTCGGCAACAAAAGTGATACACACCACTATTATTATAGTCACTTTCCCAGCAGAAACAATTATTGACAGGTATTATTAGTACCTTGCATAAAATTAGAATTTTGCATAAGACTGTTCAACATATAGTTTTCTAGGAATATTTTGGCCGATTCCTCTTTCTCCATAAAAGAAACGCCAATATTAAAACGGTCCTCTGTCAAAGGTTCGGTACGGACTACTTCCCCACGAAGAGTAACAGTCTCTCCGCCGAAAACAATACAAATTTCAACAACCGACCCGACATGAATAGAGAATTTGTTCTCCAGAAGCATCCCGCCATAGCCCAGATTCTTGCTTTCTGCCGACAAGGAAGTATTTTCCTTGCCTGACAATGTTGTCCCTTTAATCTTCTCATAAAATGGGAGCCGCACAAATTTCCTGGCTTCTTTTTTATATGCGAGAACCACATTTTTGCCCTCGCGTTTCGCAACATGCAGGGCATGATCTGCGCATTGGATAAGCTTGATAGAATTTTGCGCATCTTCCGGAAAAGTCGCCACCCCACCACTTATGGTTATCTGTAAAGAATGGCCATCATAGCTGATATTGCGATGCTCAACCATTTTTCTGAATCTTTCAGTAAGGCTCAACGCCTCTTCTTTTCCGGTGTCCGGCAACAATATCACGAATTCATCCCCGCCATATCGAGAGATAATATCCTCCAGCCGTTTATTTTTGCTTATAAATTGAGAAAGGCGCTGCAATGCCTTGTCGCCAGCCAGATGCCCGTATTGGTAATTTAACTTTTTCAAAGAGTCCAAATCGACAAACACAAGAGAAAGTTTTCTCTCGTACCGCTTTGCTCGAGCTACCTCTCGCTTGATTGCCTCATCAAATTCCTGACGATTATAGAGACCGGTAAGAAAATCCCGTCGAGCTTGTTTGGAAATCTCCTCAAATTTATGAACATCGATGAGCATCGGGTAGCTGATGCTTTTATCAATCCAGTGAAAATAGTCACAAACAGCAACCTGAAGACTTACGGAACGAGCGAGTACCTGTGATAACTCAGCGTGGTGGGCCAGAATTTTTCCCCAATGGCGTGCGGAATCCTGAATGTCACAATCGCGATGCGCCACCAATTTCATTATTATCTTGCAAGCCCATTTCCCCTCTTGCTCAATAACGGCATTCAGGCTTGAAATCAAATCGTCATCCGGTGTGCAGTTACGCATGCATTCTAACACAGCTTGCCTGACCGTCTCCATCGCTTCGTCTCCACTTTTGCCGCCAACAAAACTCAATGATTTTTCAAGGCGCCATCAGAACTATATTGTTTATTTTGAGGTGCGGATTCAACTTCAATGTGCCAACTCCCTCTAGGTGATGCAACATAGCACATCGTCATACCCAAAAGACCTCAAAAAAGGTATTGAATCCCATGCGTTCACGAGGCCGGTGATTGAAGCTATCGCCTGCCGTTTGCTCCTGGACTTCAGTCACTTTTTCAAAGCCGTCCGGCCTTCAATCTGCGCCGGGGTTTTACATTGGCTAATCCGCTTGTCAACTGCCAGACAGCCCTCATGCGCGAACGTCCAGGCACCCACACACCTTTGACAACGCTTATGCTTTCATCATTATTATTGCAAAATCCGATCCAAGGTGTGAGGGGGAAGGACGATCAATCGTTAACGGCGGCAAGACGCTTGAACTCGAGAGTTTTTCTAGGATTAAAGGTATGCATATCTGCACTTTATTGTTGAGCAAGAAGAAATTTGGGAATATAGCCAAATTTATGTTGGTTATATTCCCAATTCTACCTAGGTCATTCAAAGAAAACGGCGCAGGATGCATCCTGCTATGAAATAGTGGACACTCGGTTAAGTCATTGTTAAAGACAATGACAGAAGGGCGCCATGAGTGTTCAGCGCAGAAAATATGATCCGGATTTTCAACGTAATGCAGTTCGCTTGTCAGAGGAGCCGGGTCGGACAGCCACTGAAGTGGCCGAGAACCTCGACATCACAAAAGATCTTCCTCAATGCAGCGACAGCCGAAAGGGCTTCCTGTTTGATGTCTGTGACTCCTTTTGTTTCAGTGGATAGTGGCAGTGGTGTCGGCGTCGTTGATTTCGGATTACCAAAAAATACAGCAGGCTCTTCCGAGCCGCGTTGAATCACTTCTTGTTCTGTCATTTCGAGCGCGGAACAAATCCGTTTGCGCCATTTTTCCGAACACCCTGCTTTTCGACTCAAAACTTTACTCAGATTTACCTCGGACACCTTCGCCCTCTTGGCAATCCACTTCTGAGTCAATCTCCGGTCTTTTACCGTCTCTATTGCCCCAACAATAAACTTGTCTTAGGCGTCAGAGGCCATTCTTTGATCGCTCATATCGTTTATTTACTCTCTCGTGGGTACCACCACAACAATTCTTAATTTCATTGTCATTATAAACTTACTGTCAAGCCTGGGCCGTACAAACTTCTTGGGATTGTCCGGCCCATCCGAGATCGCATTATTGCCTCTGTGACCGGCAATCACGAATCCACCCACATCTCAATACCATGAACGCCACGAAGTTATTTGTAACTTTCTCGGTATTCATTATGGGGCAGCTTATTTAGATATACAAGTGTGTGGGGGGGGGATGGCGTGGCCAACTCTCTGATGATGCGGCGCGAAACCGAGGAGGTTTTACTTAGTGTAGGAGATAATTTTCAGCGGCCCAGATTCGAGCCCTGATAGGCAGAGTCCCGTTTATTTTTGTGAAGACTAAATACACAAAATTAATGAGTTACGATGCACTCTGGTGCGTTTTGTAATCTCAAGCGCAACCTATACGCAACCGAAGAGAAAAAAGAGTTTCCTTAATTACGGGAAACTCTTGGTATTACTGGCTGGGGGACAGGGATTCGAACCCCGATAGGCAGAGTCAGAGGTTGATTTTCTACACACAAAATACGTAAAAACAACAAGTTAGAGCACTACCGGGTGCCATTTTCTTGCCCTTTTGGCACCCTAATGGCACCCGTTTCGCCTTGTTTTCCCTAAAGCGTATCAAGCCCGGAAACCTCTTATATTTTTCCGCCTGGCAGGCAGTTGACCTTTCCCAATTTATTTGCTGATTACCATCGAACTTCAGCCAGTACGCGAGTGCAATGCGTCAGCCAGTTGATTGTCCATGCTTGTGAGGGTAATCCCCCCCATCGTTCAGGTGGCAGCTTGGGTGTAGCTTGGCTAGATTTGGCAGCGTGACATACAGGCATGCCTCGCATACGGTATTTGCTATCCACCTGCATGTGGTGTGGATAACGAAATATCGCAAGAAAGTGTTGGAGGAAAGCGTCGCTCTTCGCATCCGGAATATGATCTGGGAAATATGTCAGGGTGAAGCGAGGCTATTTGGGTTGCAGCAACGGCAATGTTACGGATGAGATGATCATTCAATACATTGATAATCAAGATGTCGCTTCCGATGACAATTTCAAGGATGAAGGTGATGACGAGAAGTCGGCGTAGCCGACCCAGCCAGCTTTAGCTTGATCTATCCGCTGAAAAATGACAGTCTGATATTCGGTATTATTGATCTTTATTATCCTCGTATCACCGCAATAATACCCGTTCTCTATCTGCATAAGGAACGTAGACGGCCTACCTGTCTCCTGTGTTAGGCGTACTCCGCACTCAGATGGGCACTGGAGATCGCCCTTTTTTTTCGTAGCCGAGCAAGTATCGCAGATTTTTCTACCCACGGTCGCTCCAGAGCATACTGTTCTGTGGGCGGCATTGTGGAAAACCAGAATCCCCTCACGCATAACGCATATTGGAGAGGGCAGATACTCGAAAAGATCGCGCCAAAACCTTAATTGATCTTCTGTTATCGTGGCTAGGTTCGCCAGCGCGGTGACTGCCGAAAGTGCTTCTTGTTTGATGTCTGCGGCTTCTTTTGGCTCAACTGGTGGCGGCGTTGTTGGTTGCCGATTAGATAAAAACATGGCAGATTCTTCCGAGCTACGCTGAATCACTTCTTGCTCTGTCATTCCGAGAGCAGCACAGACCCGTTTTCTCCATTTTTCGGAACAACCAGCTTTTCTGCTTAGTACCTTACTCAAATTTACCTCTGAAACTTTAGCCTTTTTTGCAAGCCATTTCTGGGTCAACCTGTTGTCTTTTATTATCTCCGCGAGGCCAATGATAAATTTTTATTGTTAACTTAATGTCAAGCTCATTCAGATTATATCTTGACCTTCTCTCGATTTAGTGGACATCGGGTTGTGCTGCAAATTTAAAATAGGTAGCCCCGTACGGCGGCTGGACTTTAAAAGATCAATGTCGAGTGGAGACGGCGGCGGTTATGAGATATTAATTGGGTATATGAGAGGGGGAGGAATGGGGTTGCCAAGTTGATCATGTGGCGAGAAGCCGAGGCGATGATGTTTTGGTGGTATAATATGATTTTCTGTGGTCCGGATTCGAGCCACGATAGGCAGAATCCGTGTTAGTTATTGCAAGCACGAATAACGAAAAATCAATTAGTTGCAACGCGCTTGTTTGCTTTTTTTTTACCAGTAAAAGCAACTTTTGGCACCCCAGTGGCACCCAGGCAGGAGAACAAGAATCCCCTTAATTACTGGAAACCTTTGTGGTTGTATGGCTGGGGGACAGGGATTCGAACCCCGATAGGCAGAGTCAGAGTCTGCAGTCCTACCGTTAGACGATCCCCCATTAGGTGCCGGGCAAAGAACCGTCGAAAAATAGAGGAACAGGCCGATTATGTCAAGGAGAATTGTGGCCTGGCTCTTGGTTTTTCAGGAAATCACAAAGCCTGCGTAACCCACCACCTGATTGGTGTCGCCGCTGGCCTCGCCTGAGTCGGTATAGCGGATGAGCCGGGCCTGGGTTGCACCCAGGCGGAGGGCGGCGATGAGGGCTATAGTGGCGGGCATGATGCCGCACATGCTGATTTTGTTGCCCAACACCGTATTGTAGAGGCCCTCCGGGTTCAGGGCCTTGATCTGCTGTATGGCCATGGAATCCTTTGCTGTGGCAGACTCTCGGGATTCGTAATGGGTCATGTCCGAACTGGCCACGATGAGAACCGGCTTGCCGTATTGCTTGACGACGGCGGCAAGCGCTTCCCCTACAATCTGGCAGGTTTTGTAGGAAAGATGGGAGATCACCATGGGGGTCAGGGTCATGTCCGGGCGGAAATATTGGAGAAACGGGACCTGGACCTCCAGGGAATGTTCAAACCGATGGGCCAGGGTGTCTGCCTTGATCAGCTCTGTCTGGGCAAGGAGACTGTGGGCAAGAACCGTGTTGATCGGCACCTCACCCAGGGGCATGCTCCAGGCCCCTTTGTCCATCAGGGCCACCGGCGCACCATAGCCATGATGATTGGGACCCATGACCACGATGTCCTGGGGGATATCCACCGCGGCAAAGGTTTCCCCGGCCACGGCTCCAGAATAAATATACCCGGCATGGGGCGAGACCACGGCCAGTCCCTTTTGCTTGGTGCTGGCGGCAGGGATGAGACCGTCAAGGGCGTGTCTGAGGGTGGCAGGGTCTCCGGGGTAAAACTGATGGGCAACCGCAGGCTCTCGCTTCATGGCAGACCTCCAGGCGCAATTAAGGGAAACAGGCAAAAATGTGTTTTTAAATTATAGCCCAAAACTTGGGAGCGAAGCAAAGGGATATATGCTTTGTTCTTCTGTTCATTCCTTTGCATGCCCAAAGATACGAACTAAAGAAAATGCACCCCGTGTCACTTGTCCCGCCGCTGGCGTGATGCCCGGAGTTTATGCCCCGCAAGGGGTACTCCTCGATGCTGCCGGGGCTTTGCAAACTCGGCTGCGCCTCAAACAGTGCAAATCCTTTTTTTTCGGCAGCCTCTCCGGTGCTCGGCGACTCGGCGGCGTCTCAATGGGATTTTGACTGCATGAGAACAAAGGGCGTGACGGAGATTGCTTGGCAATCCAGAAAGGGATATGCAAAAAAAGCAGTTTAAGGAAGCTTGACCTGCCAGGCGGTGCCGGTGGGGCCATCCTTCAGCTCGATGCCCTGGGATAAAAGCTGGTCGCGGATTTCATCGGCCCGAGCCCAGTTTTTTGCTTCTCTGGCCGCGGTTCTTTCCGCGATACCCTTTTCGATCTCTTCCGGGGTTACGGAGAGGGTCTTGAGGATTTTTTCCTGTTCTTTGTGCATGTGTTGCACCGGCTCTTCGCTGAGCAAGCCCAGGGTGTTGGCCATTTCTCTGGTGGTTTTGGCTCCGGCTTTGAGCAGTTGCAGGTCCAGGCTGGCTGGTTTGCCCGGCAGATGCTGGCGGATCTTGTTGAGGATTTTCACCCCTTCGAAAAGATGCCCCAAGGCCTGGGCTGAATTGAAATCATTGTCCATGGCCTTGATGAACCGTTCGGCCAGGGTTTCGATCTTCTCTCGGTCCGCCTTGGAGACGGCACTGTTCGCTTGGTCATTGCCGGAGGCGGGCAGTTGCTCGATCTCTGCCAGACAGGTGTACAACCGGTTGAGTCCGGCCACCGCATCGAGCAGAGCCGCTTCCGAGTAGTCAAGCGGGTTGCGGTAGTGGGTGGAAAAGATGAAAAGCCGCAAGGCCTCTGCGGGAAATCTGTCGAGCACCTCCCGGATGGTGAGAAAATTGCCCAGCGACTTTGACATCTTTTCGTCTTTGATCGTGACAAATCCGTGGTGTACCCAGTACTTGACGAACTCTTCTCCGGTGACGCCTTCGCTTTGGGCCATTTCGTTTTCATGATGGGGGAAGACCAGATCCTTGCCGCCGCCGTGGATATCAAAGGAGTTGCCGAGGTATTTGCGGCTCATGGCTGAGCATTCGATGTGCCAGCCGGGTCGGCCGGGGCCCCAGGGGCTTTCCCAGGTAGGCTCTCCAGGCTTGCTCCCTTTCCAGAGGGCGAAATCCATGGGGTGTTCTTTTTTCTCGTTCACCGAGACACGGGCGCCGGCCTGCATATCTTCCAGGTTGCGGCCGGAAAGGGAGCCGTAGCCACCGAACCCGGTTACCCTGAAGTAGACATCGGTGTCCACCTGGTAGGCGAGTCCCTTGCGGATGAGATCTTCGACCAGCTCGATTATCTCCGGCAGATGTTCGGTGGCCTTTGGCTCGATGGTGGGGGGGAGAATCCCGAGGCTGGCCATGTCTTCGTGGAACATGGTGATGAAGCGGCTGGAAAGCTCTTCGCAGGTCGTGTTCTGCTCCTGGGCCCGTTTGATGATCTTGTCGTCGATGTCAGTGAAGTTGCGGATAAAGGTAACCGCATAGCCCCGGTAGCGCAGATAGCGGACGATCATATCGAAAACCAGGGCTGATCGGGCATGGCCTATGTGGCAGTAGTCATAGGCGGTGATGCCGCAGACGTAGAGCTTGACCTTGCCCTCTTCAAGGGTGACAAGGGGAGATTTTTGACCGGTTTTGGTATTGTAGATCTCGATACTCATGGTCTGTTCCATCGAGTTGATATGCATAACAGGGAAAGCTCAGAACAGGAAAGGCGCTGCTCGTCAACTGCTTTAACTCCGCGTGTCTCTGCCGTATCCTATATTTTTGCCGATGCTGAGCATGTATTATTATAAAGGAGTCATCCCCTTTATAAAAAGATATGTTATATACCCGTTTCCAGGAAAGAGAGCAAGTCTTGTTGTGTGCATATGCAAATATCAAAACAGGTTTTCGCCCCAAGCGGGACAGCTATCAAGGAGTTTTGGCCATGGAGATAATCGAGCAACGCAGTCTTGAAAACAATATGACCTTAACCGTGTATGACCAGTCCAAAAAAATGGCTGGCGACCGGTGGTTGATCAAGATTATCTGCGAAGCGGAGCTGCCAGTTGACGAGGAGTTTTTCTCCCGGATTTCTGAAGCGGATATTGCCTTGCAGGCAGAGGTTCGTGAGGTCATGGCAGGATCGGTAAAGTTCTCGGCCACCAAGGAGAGGACCTTTGTTGCCGAGACCGAACGGGCTTCGTTGGTGGAACTCATGGTGGCTGATATTTTGACCAACATGGTAACTTATATGAACAGGCCGGAATTTCCAGAAAGGCTTTTTGCCCGCAAATATGAGGAGATCAGGTTGGCTTGCTTCACGGCCAGGCATTACCGGAGTCTGTCGGGTGAAGACCGTGATGGGGACGACGATGTGGGGCCGGCTGATTTCTCCGCATGTTTTAAAGACTAGGAAGAGGGCGTCAAGACTGGGCTGCGTTCATGTTTTATTCTTGACAAACTCCCCTGATCACATAATATTCGGGATTTTAGGTTGTCGGAAATCCGGGGTGTTTTAGGTTTTTTTGTCTGTATCATCCGCGCTCTATCAATTTGCCAAGGTTTGCAAATGGCTTTGGCCGCTTTTCTTATACATAAGGAGAAACAATGAAAGTTCTGATCAGTGACAACCTGTCGCCCATTGGTGTTCAGATTCTCGAGGAGGCTGGGCTTGAGGTTGATGTGAAAACAGGCCTTTCTCCGGATGAGCTTAAAGCCATAATCTCTGAATACGACGGTCTGGTAATTCGCAGTGCCTCCAAGGTTACCGAGGAGATCATCGAAGCGGCGGAGAAGCTTAAGGTCGTAGGGCGGGCTGGCATCGGCCTTGATAATGTCAATATTCCTGCGGCAAGCAAGAAGGGGATCATCGTCATGAACGCCCCGGACGGCAACGCCACCACGGCAGCGGAACACGCCATAGCCATGATGATGTCGTTGACCAGAAATATCCCCCAGGCCACCGCCTCCATGAAGGAGGGCAAGTGGGAGAAGAAGAAGTTCTCTGGCCGGGAAGTAACCGGCAAGACCGTGGGTATTGTCGGGATCGGGCGGATCGGCAGTATTTTTGCCGATCGGGCCCAGGGGTTGAAGATGAAGGTTATCGCCTTTGATCCCCATATGCCCAAAGAGCTGGTTGAGAAAATCGGCGTGGAATTGGTGAGTCTGGATGAGTTGTGCAAGCGCGCTGATTTTATCTCGGTGCATGTGCCGCTGACCAAGGAAACCAAGCATTTGATCTCCACCGAACAATTCAAGATGATGAAGAAAGAGTGCGTTTTCCTCGATTGTGCCCGCGGTGGCGTGGTTGATGAGGAAGCCTTGTATAATGCTCTTAAGGACGGGGAAATTCGCGGCGCTGGGCTGGACGTTTTTGAGGTGGAGCCCACCACCAAGGAAAATTGCAAATTGTTGAGTCTGGATAATTTTGTTTGCACCCCGCATTTGGGTGCTTCCACAGCGGAGGCCCAGGAGAATGTCGCCGTTGCCATTGCCGAACAGATGGCGGACTATCTGCTCCGCGGCACCATTACCAATGCGGTCAACGTGCCTTCCGTAAGCGCAGATGTTCTTTCTCAGGTTGGCCCGTACATCACCCTGGCCGAGATGCTTGGCTCCTTCCACATGCAGATTGCCAAGGGCGGAGTGGAAGAGGTTAATATCGAGTTCTGCGGCGATCTTTCCGAGATGATCACCAGCCCGATCACCGTTGCTTTCCTGAAAGGGTTGTTTACCCCGATTCTCAAAGACGCGGTGAATTACGTAAACGCGCCGATCATTGCCCAGGAGCGTGGCATTCGGGTGGTGGAGGCAAAAACCAGCAAGAGCGATGATTTCCTCAATCTGGTTACCATACGGGTAAAAACCACCGAGGGCGAAAATGTTCTGGCCGGCACGGTGTTCGGTAAAAACGAGCCGCGTCTGGTTCGCCTCAACGGCTTCCGCATGGAAGCCTTGCCTGCCGGACCAATGCTTTTTGTCCAGAACAACGATGTCCCCGGAGTGATTGGTCTGCTCGGCACCACCCTTGGCGGCGAAGGGGTGAACATTGCCAGGATGACCGTCGGCAAGCAGCGGGAAGGGGATATGAACCTCAACGTGATCCTGCTGAACACCGATGATTTGGTTCCCAAGTCTCTGCTGGAGAAGGTTCGTTCTCTGCCGAACATCAATGAGGCCATGGTTCTTGAGTTGCCTGAGTTGGCGAATGCCTAGCGTTTTTGTTTTCTCCTTCTGCCCATTGGGATAACCCATGACCGAAAATGAGAAAAACGAAAAAAAGTGCCCGGAGGGATATATCCGGCAAGGCTGCAACTGTGTGCTGCCGGAAGTAACCTTCACCACCCTGATTATGTCGTTGAATACCTCGGCTCTTTTTCATCTGGGTGAGATGCAGGATCCGGAAACCGGCCAGACCGGTAACGATCTTGTTCTGGCCAAACATACCATCAGCACCTTGCAGTTGTTGAAGGACAAAACAAAAGGGAACTTAAGCGACAAGGAGGAGGAGCTTCTTGGTCATGTGCTTGCCGATCTGAAACTGCGGTATGTGAAGGCCAGCGGCTGACCTTTTTCGCGCTTTCGAATAATTATGATCGCCTGGTTTTCAATCTACTGAAATCAGGCGATTTTTTTTATAATAACGGGACAGGGGTGTAGCGCATTTGCTGAAGACGGAAAATAGGAATTCAATGGAACTTGTCTGCGAGGCACCGGCAAAAATAAATCTCTATCTTGCTATCAAGGGCAAGCGGGCAGATGGGTATCACGACCTTGAAACCAGGATGGTCAAAATCACCCTTGCCGACCGTCTGCATTTGTCAAGGCGGGATTCCGGTATCACGGTGGAATGCCCGGAAAGCGACCTGCCTACCGGGGAAGGCAATCTTGTCCATCGGGCCGCCAAAAGTTTTTTCACGGCACTGGGCACAGGGGGAGGCGTTCATATTGTTCTTGAGAAAAAAATGCCGATTGCCGCTGGGTTGGGAGGGGGAAGCAGTGATGCTGCCGCCGTGCTGCGGGGACTGAATACGCTGTATGGGCGTGTTTTTTCTTCCGGGCAGCTCGCCGATCTGGCGTGGCCATTGGGAGCAGACGTGCCTTTTTTTGTCGATGAATGTACCGTCGCCTGGGCCACCGGGATTGGTGATGATATCCACGCCGAGGATATTTCTCTTTCCGGCTGGATCGTTTTGGTAAACCCTGGATTTCCCGTGTCCACCAAGTGGGTGTATGAGAATTTTACGTTGACAACGGGTGGCAATCCATATATCTTAGGCCGCGACTTCGTGCATGGTAAAGATGCATGTGCCGGGCCGGGGAATCTTCCTTTATATAACGAGTTAGAGGCTGTGACCATCGGGAAATATCCGGAGCTCGGCCGCATCAAAGATGAGCTTCTGGCTGATGGTGCCCACGGGGCATTGATGTCCGGCAGCGGCCCCACCGTGTTTGGTCTTTTTGAGAACGAGGCGCAGGCGCAAAAGAGCCTTGCTCGATTTGCAAAGCGTTTCGGTCGGAATGTCTTTCTTGCACGACCACTGAGCACACAGGCAAAGCTTTAAGGCATTGGGGCGTCGTCAAGCGGTAAGACACAAGACTTTGACTCTTGCACTCGCAGGTTCGAATCCTGCCGCCCCAGCCATTTCATATCCATTGGCGTGCAAGGCTTGCGGCGGCAATTCGAAGCGGCGGAAACAAGATAACTTGAACTTCAGGCAACAGAATGAAAGACATGAAGGTGTTTGCCGGTAACGCGAACCCAGCTCTGGCTGAGGATATCTGTAACTATATAGGGGTTCCCCTGTCCAAGGCGGAAGTCCGTCGGTTCAGCGATGGGGAAATCTTTGTCGAGATCGGCGAGAATGTCCGTGGCCGTGATGTCTTTATCATTCAGCCGACCTGTCCGCCCGTGAATGACCATCTCATGGAGTTGGTGATAATGGTTGACGCCTTGCGGCGCGCCTCTGCCCGGCGGATCACCGCGGTTCTTCCTTATTATGGTTATGCCAGGCAGGATCGCAAGGTGGCGCCCAGGGTTCCCATTACCGCCAAGGTCGTGGCGGAGATGATGATGGTTGTCGGGGTGCGGCGGGTGCTGACCATGGACCTCCATGCCGGACAGATTCAGGGCTTTTTTAACATCCCGGTGGACAACCTGTTTGCCGCCCCGGTCCTGCTTGATTTCATTTCGCAAAAATTACAAAATGACGTGGTGATGGTATCCCCGGATGCCGGCGGAGTGGAGCGAACCCGGGCGTTCGCCAAACGGTTGAATGCCAGTCTGGCCATTGTCGACAAACGGCGCGACCGGGCCAACGAATGCAAGGCGATGAATGTTATCGGTGAGGTTGCCGGAAAAACCGCGATCCTGTTGGACGACATGGTTGACACTGCCGGAACCCTGTGCGCGGGGGCTGACGCCCTTATGGAGGCAGGTGCCAAGGAAGTATATGCCTGTTGCTCCCACGGGGTTCTTTCCGGACCGGCCATTGAACGGCTGGAAAAATCTAAGATTACAACTCTGGTCATTACCGACAGTGTTCCCCTTAGTGAGGCTGTCCGGAACTGCAAGAAAATTAAAGTGCTTTCCGTTTGCAAACTGTTGGGTGAGGCGGTAAAGCGAATTCATAGTGAGGATTCTGTCAGTTCATTATTTGTGTAGTGAGTAAGGCAGAGATATCTATACAACCGGAGGTCGCTACTATTGTGGCCGTTGCTGGTTTTTTGTTATGAGAATCAGTGCATGAGGAGGTCAGTTCAATGTTGCAAATCGAGATGACGGCGCGAGTCCGTAAAACTGTTGGCAAAGGTGCGGCAAGGACAATGCGCAAGACAGGGAACACCCCTGCTGTTATTTATGGTCCGCAGGGAGCGCCTATTTCCTTGGAATGCAATACCAAGGATCTCACCCAGGGTTTGCTCTCCATCCATAGAAAGAATGCCTTCATCAATTTGGAGATTGATGAAGACGGCAAGAAAACCCTCCGGCATGTTATTACCCGTGAGATTCAGACGGATCCGATTCAGGATACCGTTTTGCATGCCGATTTTTATGAGGTTTCCCTTGATAAGCCCATGGTATTCCAGGTGCCGCTCAAGTATGTCGGTAAGGCCAAGGGCGTTGACCTGGGCGGCGATATGACCATTGTCAAAAACAAGGTTGCTGTCTCGGGAAAGCTGCTTGATATCCCCGATCTCATTGAGGTTGATGTTGCTCCCCTTGATCGGGGTGCTGCCTTGACCTGCAAGGATCTCGGCCTCTCCGCAGGCGTGAGCCTCGTGACAGATCCTGATACTGTTTGTGTGTCTATCTCCGGGGCGGCAGAGTAAAACGCCCGGAATAGTATTTTGCCAATACAGCGTGGTTAAAGCCGAAGAGAGGAGCTTCCTTTTTTCGGCTTTTTCTTTTTCTGGGCAGGCAGGAATGGAAGGCGTTTTCTGGTAGTTTGATCGCATAGAGGGATATATCGTGTACGTCGTGGTTGGCTTGGGAAATCCTGGGAAAGAGTATGCTACTACCCGGCATAATATCGGTTTCATTTTTCTTGATTATCTGGCGGAAAAATACCGGTTCACTTTCAAGGGAACAAAATGGCAGGCGGAAACGGCGAAAGATTTGTCCTGGGGGTATCCTGTCCTTTTTGTCAAACCGCAGACCTATATGAACCGAAGCGGTGCTGCGGTAAGGGCGATTGCCGATTTTTATCAGGTCGATTCCAGCAAGATCATCGTGATTCACGACGATCTTGATCTTCCCTTGGGACGCACCAAAATTATGGTGAATCGGGGTGCTGGCGGCCATAACGGTATCCGATCCCTGATGGAGCATCTCGGCACCAATGATTTCGCCCGGGTGCGGGTTGGGATCGGGCGTCCGGACAATGCAGAAAGGGTGAGCGATTTTGTCCTTTCTCGCTTCGGACAGGAGGAAGCGGAGATGGTGCTTGAGGAACTGCAGCGCATTGAGGTCGGGGTGCGTCTTGTCATGGAAGAGGGGCTGTCCGTTGCCATGAACCGGATTAATTCAGAGCAGGTGTAGTATAACCTATTGTAATATCATTATTTTTTAAGTTTGAATTGATAATTCTGTGATGTGTGGTATAGTGCCCCCTAATCTTCATTTCTTCGTCGGTTTCGGAATGCTTCCTTGTAGAAATAGGAACTGGGTGTCCCATGGCTGACGAAAGGGAGGCACGTGTGTTTAACGTTGGTGATATGGCAGTATATCCGGCCCATGGCGTTGGCAAAATAGAATCCATCGAGCAGCGGCAGGTCGGGGACAAGAAACAATCCTTTTATGTGATGAAGATTCTTGATTCAAGCATGGTTATCATGATTCCAACGATCAGCTGTCAAAATGTGGGCCTGAGAAATATCATCAGCTCCCAGGATGTGAGCAAAATCTACGACATCCTGAACGAAAGAGGTATGGCAATCGTCTCCCAGCCTTGGAACCAGCGCTATCGGGAGTACATGGAAAAGATCAAGACCGGTTCGGTCTACGAGATTGCCTCGGTGCTTCGTGATCTTTTTCTCTTGCGCGTGGACAAGGATCTTTCTTTTGGCGAACGCAAGATGATGGACACCGCCAAAAGTCTCCTGGTGAAAGAAATTGCCTTGGCCAACGAATTTAACGAAACCGAGACCCAGGTGGAAAAGAATATCGAGCAGATTTTTTCCTGATCCTGGTTGGGCTGGCCGATGGTGTTCTTTAGTGATATTTTTTGGTGTGTTTTCGCCTGTGCTATCTTCGGTAGCACAGGCGTTTTTTTTGGTGCGTTGATTCTTTTCCCCCCCCTCCTAAACAAGACATCGTTTTTTCCCTTCCCCGTGAGCCTATGAACCAGAATTGCCTTTTTATCGTTGAGAGGGGAGGGCAGCGTCTTGATCTGTATCTGGCAAGCCAATTCGACCATGAAGGGTTGACGCGTTCGCGGATTCAGCAGCTTATCCGGACCGAAATGGTTTTGGTGAACGAGACTCCCCGGAAAGCCAAGTATCTTCTCCAGGCCGGGGACAGGCTCACGGTCACAATCCCGCCGCAAACCCCTTCCGAGTTGGTCGCCGAACCTGTCGCCTTTGATGCTCTGTATGAAGATGATGATCTCATTGTTCTGGCTAAACCTCCCGGCGTTGTGGTGCATCCAGCCGCTGGCCACAGTTCGGCCACCCTGGTGCATGGGCTTCTCCACCATTGCGGCGGGTTGTCCGGGATCAATGGGGAGTTGCGCCCTGGTATCGTCCATCGCCTTGATAAAGATACCTCCGGCGTCATGGTGGTTGCAAAAAGTGATTTTGCCCACCAAGCACTGGCTGCCCAGTTCAAGCGGCGTCAGGTGAAAAAGATATATCAAGCCCTTGTGGATGGCAAGCCGACCCTGCAATCCGGCAGAGTTGATCTGCCCATCGGCCGCCACCCGATCCATCGGAAAAAAATGGCGATTCGGGAAGATGGCCGGGAGGCCGTGACCAATTGGCGGGTTCTGGAACGGTTTGTCCAGGGGTTTACTCTCCTTGAACTTGGCCTGGAAACCGGCCGCACCCATCAAATCCGGGTGCACATGGCTGCCCTGTCTTGTCCTGTCGCCGGTGATTCCGTGTATGGTCGGAAGAATCCTCTGTATCTGGAAATGGGGATAACCCGTCAATGTCTGCACGCGCATACTTTGGCCTTCTCTCATCCTCGAACCGGTGAGAATTTACAATTTACCGCGCCGCTCTGGCCGGATATGCTGTATACACTGGCGTTGTTGCGGCAGGCGGGCGGCGCTTAAATTACTTGGGGGAGGGAGCCAGTGACGCAACGGGAGCAAGCATCGGTGGTTGCCATCACCGGAGGAATGGGCTCTGGCAAGAGTTCCGTGGCTGCCTATCTGTGCGAGATCGGTGGAGCCAGGGGATTCAGTGCCGATGCTGTTTGCCGCCAGCTTCTTGAGCCGGGGGCTTTCGGCTGGTTGTCCGTGCGCAAGGCGTTTGGCGAGAGATTTTTCTTGGCGGATCAGCGCATTGACCGTTCTCTGTTGCGCAAGGTTCTTTTTGAGGATCACGAATTTCGTCGGGAGCTCAATACTCTTCTTCATCCCCTGGTGCGGAACGAAATAGCCGACTGTATCGAAAAGGAGCGGGCACATCTTTCCGATGCCCAGGCACGGTTCGTGGTTGAAGTGCCCCTGCTGTATGAGGCGCACTGGGAGCAGGACTTTTCCCAAGTTGTGGTGGCGTATGCAGATGCAACTGCCTGCCAACGGAGAATCATGCTCCGCGACCGGGTAAGCGAGGCCGAGGCCGAAAAAGCTATTGCGGCGCAGATGTCCTTGCCGCACAAAGCCCTTCTCGCAGATCATGTTATTGACAACAGTGGCGCTTGGTCGGATACCTGTTTGCAGATTGTGCATCTGCGAAACCTCCTTTGGTAAGGGCTTGGCGTTGACTCCGGCGCTTAGCTGCTGGCAAGTTCCAGAGATCGAAAACTATCGTCGCTTGCAAGCGTAAGGAAGTGGCATGGACAATCCATTTGCTGGCAAAAGAGGCGGCGCATCGGGCAAACCGGCACGAAAAGAATCACCGACCTGTACTTTTGTCATTGCCCTTGTTGTGATCTTTTTGGGCGAACTTGGCATTATGCGGGTTCTTGCTTTTTTCTCCCACCATCTGTCTCCCCCCCCATATCGCTCAGAAATTAAAAAAATCTCGATGTAACAGGTACAGCCCGCAGCCTGTTGCAGTCCGTAGATATACTCGCTTTTTCACCTCTAGAGTATTTTTTTGGAACAGATTGCGGGAGGAAAAAAGTGTTTAAGTATTTAATTAATAGTTGTAAGTTGACGCGACAACATACCGCATGGGCGGTTGCGGTAAAGAATGATATACAACAATCCTGAATACAAGGCGGCGTCCTTTTTGCAATAAGGATTTTCAGCATTCAATGGCAGATACAGAGATGGATCGGACACATACGTTTTCGGAAAATGATCCAGCGCAGCAGCCGCGGGCGGAAAAGGCCTTTTTTGCTGACTGCAGGTTTTCGCAGATTTTTCTGGATTGCGCCAATGATTTGATCCAGAGCATCGACCGGGAGGGGAGATTCCTCTATGTCAACAAGGCGTGGCAGGAGACCTTGGGTTATGATGAGGCCGAAATTGGCGCGCTCACTATTTTTGATATCATTGAGCCGGAGTACCGCGAGCATTGCATCACCCTGTTTCGTGATATCGTAGAGGGCAAGATCTCCCATACCTACGAGGTGGTCTTTGTCGCCAAGAGCGGGCGCAGGATTCCGGTGGAAGGCAAGATCCACACCGAATTCAAGGGTGGCAAACTGGTGGCGACCATGGGGATCTTTCGCGACATCAGCCAGCGGAAAGAGGCTGAAAATCTGTTGCGGAATCAGAAGCTGCTTACGGAAAAAATGATCCGCTACTCCGCAGTGCCTATTTTCGTTTTGGACCCACAGCACCGAGTCACATACTGGAACCGGGCCTGCGAGATGCTCACCACCATTCCCGCAGAAGAAATGGTGGGAACAGCGAACCATTGGCAGGCTTTTTATGGTGAAAAACGTCCGTGCCTGGCCGATATGGTTATTGATTCCGCAGACCGGCATAATCTCGCCGATTTGTATACTGCCGCTAGAAATTCGGAGTTGAAGGAGGAGGGCATTCACGCCGAAGAGTGGCTGGATGCGGTGGGCGGGACGCGCCGCTACCTGTCCGTCGATGCCGTACCGATTTACAACCACGCTAAGGAGCTTGTTGCCGTCATTGAAACCCTGCATGACCTCAGCGAGCACAAAAAGATGGAAGAGGCGCTCACCCGGCTAGCCACCACCGATCCTTTGACCGGGATATGCAATCGCGGCAAGATCGAGGAATCGCTGCAGCAGGAAATTATCAGGACTGCCCGCTATGGAAGCCCCATGACCATTATCCTCTTTGATATTGACGGTTTCAAGAAGATCAACGACAGCCTCGGGCATTCCAGCGGGGATCAGGCATTGAAAGAGGTTGCCGCCACGGTGGCAAAGCAGATCAGGGCGACGGATGTGCTGGGGCGCTGGGGTGGCGATGAGTTCATGGTGCTCTGTCCGCAAACCATGGCGGATGACGCGGTCACCATTGCCGAAAAGTTGCGGCAACAGGTCGAGCATCTGCCCCAGGGGATTACCATCAGTTGCGGACTTGCCGGGTCACGGCCAGGAGAGAGCATGGCTGCCCTGATCAAGCGGGCGGACAAGGCATTGTATGCCGCCAAGTCCGCCGGACGTAATTTGGTGCGGCGGGCGGATTGAGTCGGAGATCAGCGGATTTCATCGCTGTCCACATAGGCATAGGCGCTGTGCTTGTGGATGGATTCAAAACTCTCCACGCTCACGGAAAACCAGGTGATGGCTGGATTGGCCATGGCCTGTTCCGCCACCTTGCGCACCGCGTCTTCGACGAACATCGGGTTGTTGTACGCCTTTTCCGTCACGTATTTCTCATCCGGCCTTTTCAGCAGGGAATACACCTCGCAGGAACCGCCTGTCTCGGCCATGGCGATGAGATCTTCCATCCAGATAAACTTCGAATATTTGACGGTGAGGTTTACCTCGCCCCGCTGGTTGTGGGCGCCGCAATCGCTGATCTCCCTTGAGCAGGGGCACAGGGTGGTTACCGGCACCCACACCGCCAGGATAAAATCCTCATCTTTGCCGATGCCGCCGGTGAACCGGCAGGTATATTCCATGAGACCCGCCGTGCCGGTGACAGGCGCTATTTTTTCCAGAAAATAGGGAAAGGTCATTTCCACATGGGCTGATTCCGCTCGTAACTCTTCCTTCATCTCGGCCAGCAGATTCCTGAAAATCCGATTGCTCATCTCGTCCTGGTAGGTGTTCAGAACCTTGATGAAGGTGGAGACGCAGGATTCCCGGTACTGGCTCGGCAGGCTCACCTGGAGGCTGATGCTGGCCACGGTCTCCTGCATGCCCCCTGATTTTTCGCGCACCCGAACCGGATACCTGATATCTTTTATGCCGACGGTATTGAGTTTCATGATGCACAGATATATACACCATTTGGATCGGGCCGGAAAGCGGTAAACGGGGAGAGCGCTAGGGCGCGGGATGGGGCTTGGCCCCAAGGTGCGAACTGTGGTAGGCTTGAAAAGTGCTGAGGAGGCGGGGGAAAGAACGATGAGTGAGGAGACACAGGTCCGGCTGGACAAATGGCTGTGGGCTGCCCGTTTTTTCAAAACCCGCGCCCAGGCCTCCCAGGCGGTGGCCGGTGGCAAGGTGCAGGTGGCTGGCTTGAGGGTAAAACCATCCCGGCAGGTGGCTGTGGGCGATGGGCTGCGGATCCAGAAGGAACAGGACGAATTCGTTATCGTTGTCCGGGCCATAAGCGGCCAGCGACGGGGGGCGCCGGAAGCGCAACTGCTCTATGAGGAGACCCCGGAAAGTATCGCTGCCCGCGCCGAGTCCAAGGAAACCCGGCGTCTTCTGCGGGTCGTTGGCGCTGCCCCGCCAGGGCGTCCAGGCAAGCGGGATAGGCGGTTGATCAGGAGGTTTACCAAAAAAGAGGAATAAGGCCGGAGGTGCGGCACTGGCTGCTTTTTTTCTCCGGGCCATCTGTTTGCTTTGCGTCTTCGCCTCTTTGCGTTACAGTGTCGGTTCAAGGTCTGCGCTAGACGCAGAGGTTATTTCGAGATGATTTCAGGATTCAGGAGAAAACCATGAAAAAGATAGAAAGGGCATTGATCAGTCTCACAGACAAATCCGGGATCGAAGGGTTTGCCAGGGAGCTTGAGCAATTGGGGATCGAAATCCTCTCCACCGGCGGCACGGCCAAGAAGATGCGGGATAACGGCATCAAGGTCAAGGATGTTTCCGAATTCACCGGCTTTCCCGAGATGCTCGACGGTCGGGTCAAGACCCTGCACCCCAAGGTGCATGGCGGCATCCTGGCCCAGAAAACCAACCCGGACCATGTCAGGCAGATGCAGGAGCATGGCTTGCAACCCATCGATCTGGTGGCGGTCAATCTCTATGCCTTCGAGAAAACCGTGGCCAATCCGGCCTGCACCTTGGGGGAGGCCATTGAAAACATCGACATCGGCGGCCCCACCATGTTGCGCTCAAGCGCCAAGAATTTCCAGGATGTCACCGTGATCGTCGATCCTGCGGACTACCCCCAGGTGCTGGCCGAGATCAAGGCCACCGGCAACACCATGCTCAAGACCCGTTTCCGCTTGGCGGTAAAGGTTTTTGCCCTGACCAGCACCTACGACACCGCCATTGTCAAGTGGCTGAACACCGTGGATGTCGAAACCAATCCCTGTTTCAAGTAGGTGGCACCAATGAGAATGGCGGTATTGCTCTCCGGCTCCGGCAGAACCCTCGATAACTTCCATGAACGGATTGCCTCTGGCGCCATGCAGGGGAGCATCGAGGTGGTGATCTCCAACCTGCCCGACGCCCTTGGTCTGACCAAGGCCAAAAACTACGGATATCCGGCCTTTCATGCCAAGGACAACGGTGCCACCAACGCCATCCTGCAAGAGTACGGGGTCGAACTGGTGCTGCTGGCCGGGTATCTGAAGCTCTATGAGCCACCACCCCATCTGCGGAGGGCTGTGCTCAATATCCACCCCTCGTTGATTCCTTCCTTTTGCGGGGCGGGGATGTACGGCATGCGGGTGCATCGGGCGGTCAAGGCCCGTGGGGTTAAGGTGAGCGGTTGTACGGTTCACTTTGCCAACGAGGTGTATGACGAGGGGCCGATTGTGGTCCAGCGCTGCGTGGCCATCGATGATCGTGATACGCCAGAGGATATCGCGGCCCGGGTTTTTGCCGCGGAATGCGAAGCGTATCCCGAGGCGATCAACTCGGTGATCGCGCGGGGCATCGATTCTTTCTGGCCGTAAACCTCTCTTAATCCCTGGAGGAAAAATGATGGAAAAACGGATCATGTCGGCAGAGGATATAGACCGGTCATTGCACCGGATCGCCTTGCAAATTGTGGAAAACAACCACGGAGTCGCCAACCTGGCCATAATCGGCATCCATACGGGCGGGGTCTTTCTTGCCGACCGTATCCAGAAGTTGATCCAGGACCGGGAGAAGATCGAGCTTCCCACCGGCACCCTGGACATCACGCTCTACCGGGATGACTGGAGTCTGGCCAGCCAGAATCCGGTGGTCAAAAAAACCAGCATCGCCTTTCCCATGGAGGAGATGGTCGTGGTTCTGGTGGATGATGTTATTTTCACTGGCCGCACCATCCGGGCCGCCATGGACGCCCTGATGGACATCGGTCGGCCCCAGTGCATCCAACTCGCCGTTTTGGTGGATCGGGGCGGGCGGGAGTTGCCGATCCAGCCCGATTATGTGGGAATGGACATCCCGGTCAAAGCCGGTGAACATGTGCATGTGCGTCTTGCCGAAAAAAGCGGGGCCGATGAAATCGTGCTTGTTGGCCGGAATTAGTTTTTTACCCGGACTACGCCCCATGTGATAAGGTACTTTCTGAAAATCAGGAAGTATGCGATACGTTCTTGTTGGTCAGGGAAATCATGAGTCAGGAACCCCATTCATGCATGGATTTGCAGCAAATCCGGCTGCGGATCAGGGAAAAGCAGCGGAGCTACGCGAGCTACAACCTTAGTCCGGCCCAGAGCGATCTGCTGCGCGCCTTTTTCGATCTCGCCCAGGAATTCGATTCCAACGAGGATTTTTACAGGGTCTGCGTTGCCGCCCTTTCCGAGTTTCTCGGCTTGCGCAGTCGGCTCTATTTTTTTGACAAAACTCGAGAAAAGCTGGTTCTTGTCTGCGACAGCCAGAAAGGGCTGCTGCCGAAGCCAGCTGCTGCCCCGGACCATGTGCGCTTGACCTTTAAGAATTACGAGAGCGATGATTCTCTCTTGGTGCCGGTCCATTGCAAGCCCTCCCCTGACACGCAAGAGGAAGGAAAGCAACCGATCAACCTACAGGTAATGGGGGTTTTGGAAGTATATCCCCTGGAAAAGATTTCCCCGGCCGATCGGTTTTTTCTGCGCAAATACGCAAACCGCATCGGCTACAATCTGCACAACCGTTTGATTTCACACGAAAATATAAGGCATCTTCGGTTCATCAACAATCTGGTGATGGACATCGAGCATAACGTCATCACCCCCAACATGTATTTCAAGCATCTGTTCAACCAGCTCAAAGCCCGCATCGGGGATATCGACGAGCTGGAAAAATTGATTGCCGGGTTCAAAGCCGCCCAAGGGGTGCCCAGCGGAAGCTGCGAGCTGGTGATCGGCAAGGTGAGTTCCCTGCATCGGAGCCTGCTTGAGAACCACCGGGAATTGTTGGAGCACCATGCCAATTACAGCCTTTTTCTGGAGAGCCTGTTTCGACGGGATCATTTTGCCCAGGGCCATTTCGTGCTGCATCCCCGGAGATGTTCCATTGATCGTGAGATTGTCTCTCCGCAACTTGATCATTTCTTGAGCCGATTCAGTGCCCGGGGCATTGCGGTGGAAAAGCCCGAGGATATGCAGGAGGAGGAACTTTTTCTGCGGGTGGATGTCGGCTTGCTTTCCCAGGTGTACGCCAATCTTTTTTCCAACGCCGTAAAGTACACCGGCGAGATAACGAACCGCGACAGAAAGACCAGGAAAGCCGTGGCCTATGGCCGCGAGTTGCTGGCTGAATATTTCGGCCCTGGCAAGCCTGCGGTCAAGTTCAATGTCTTCACCACCGGAGAGCATCTTTCCGAGGTCGAGGCGAAAACTGTTTTTGCCGATGGCGTCCGAGGAGAAAAGAGTCGAGCCTTACCCGGAACCGGGCATGGGTTGGCCTTTGTCAAGCAGGTGGTGAAGATCCATGGCGGCGTGGCTGGCTATGAGGCCACGGAAGAGGGGAACAACTTTTATTTCATCCTGCCTCTTTCTGATCCGGACAACGTCCCTGCTGACCGGACCTGAAGCGGAATTGCCGCGGCATGTTCCCTCTAAAAGATGATATCCCCTCCCGCCACTTCCCGGTTGTCAATCTCTGGCTCATCATCGTCAATATCCTTTGCTTTGTCTATCAGCTGAGCCTTGGTCAGGAGCTGGAAAGTTTCATCGTGACCCATGGCTTTGTCCCGGCCCGTTTTGCCGCCGAACAGGCGGGAAACGCCATGTCCCTTGGCAGCTATGCCCCGATTTTCAGCGCCATGTTTCTTCATGGCGGCCTGCTCCATGTCTTTTCCAACCTCTGGATGCTGTGGATCTTTGGCGATAACGTGGAAGACCGGATGGGGCATGGCCGTTATCTGTTGTTTTATCTTCTCTGCGGGGTTGCTGCGGCCTTTGCCCAGTTCTGGGCCAATCCCCAATCCCGGGCGCCGATGATCGGGGCGAGCGGCGCCATTTCCGGGGTGCTGGGCGCGTATGTTTTTCTCTTTCCCCGTGCCCGGATCCTCACCTTTATCCCGATCTTTATTTTGTTTTATTTGGTTGAAATCCCGGCCTACTTTTTCATCGGCGTTTGGTTTCTCATGCAGTTTTTGCAAGGCGCTGCCCAGCAGGCTGCGGTGGGCAGGCTGGTCGAGGGCGGGGTGGCCTGGTGGGCCCATGTCGGCGGCTTTGTGGCCGGGGTGATGTTGCTGTATTTTTTCAAACGAGGGGCGAAAAAGTCAGGGCAGGTGTGGCTGTAGTCAGCAGGGCTGTATTATTTTTGGTTATGCCCCGCCTTTTTTGCTTTCCACATAATGGGCCGCAGCCAGAGCAGCGGTGCAGCCATCCGCTGCGGCAGTGACGATCTGCTTGGCGTATTTTTCCTTGAGATCGCCAATGGCAAAGATACCCGGCGTGTTGGTTTCGCATTTGTCATCACCAATCACATAGCCGTTGGCATTCATTCTGGTGCCCGCCGGAACCAGCCCATTGTTCGGTTCAAAGCCGATAAAGACGAATACCCCGTCGGTGGCAAGGGTGGCGGTTGCGCCATCCAGGGTATTCTTGGTGATCACCCCGTTCACCCCTTGGGCATCGGCCTGAATCTCCGCCAGCACCGTGTTCCAGAGCACGGTGATCCGTTTTTCGTTTGCCACCCTTTTTTGCAGAATCATCCCGGCCCGGAAGGCGTCCCGACGATGGGCAATGTATACCCGCTTGGCCAGCTTGGCCAGGTACAGGGATTCCTCCAGAGCGCTGTCACCCCCGCCCACCACCACCACGGTCTTGTCGCGGAAAAAAAAGCCGTCGCACACCGCGCAGTAGGAAACTCCCTTGCCATAATATTTGTCTTCCCCAGGAATGCCCAGTTTTTTGGGGCTGCCGCCGGTGGCAAGGATAACCGCGTGGGTTGCGAGTATTTCCCCGTTATCGAGGGTGACGGTGTGAAACCCAAGCCCCGGTTCAACACCAACAACCTCGCGGTTCATCACCTCAAGGCCATAAACGGCGGCATGTTGGGAAAACTTCAGGGCCAGTTCCGAGCCGCTGATTTTTTCGGTGCCGGGCCAGTTTTCTACCTCATCGGTATTGTTCAGCTGGCCGCCGGGGATGCCCTTTTCGATGAGCACTGTTTTCAGGGCGGCCCGTTGGGCATAGATGCCTGCGGTATAGCCGCCTGGGCCGCCGCCGATGATGATGAGGTCGTGGGGGGTGGAGTCCGGCATGATGTCTCCTCTATTTGGTGGTAAAGGTGAATACGCCGTCCCAGTCTTCCGGCGGCGGGCTGACCGCGAAATGGGCGAGGCGGTCGAGGTAAAGGCCGTAAAGCTGTGAGGGCGCTGTGGTGTTGAGGGCTTGGACGATTTCCGTTGCCTCCTGAAACCCACGGTTTGCGTAATGCTCCAGGGCCTTGGTAAAGGACTCTGTTGCCTGCCGCACCTCCGGTGCCGGTTCGCCCTCGCAGAGGGGTTCATATATGAGCACCGGAACATCCTTACCCTTGACCCGAACCATGTCAAGCATCCGGCAGTAAAACCCTTTTCCCAGGGCAGCCTTAGTGTATTCTGAAATGACAATATTGGTGCCGTAGGTTTTGTTCGCGCCTTCCAGCCGGGAGGCAAGATTAACGCTGTCGCCCATGACCGTGTAGTCAAAGCGCTGGTCGCTGCCGAAGTTGCCCACGCTCATGATGCCGGTGTTGATGCCGATGCGGATATTTACTCCGGGCAGCTCCCGTTTCTGCCAATCCGCCCGGAGGGTTTCGAGCCTTGCCATCATTCTGAACGCTGCCCGCACACAGTTGGCAGCGTGGTCACCATCTTCAAGGGGTGCGCCCCAGATGGCCATGACCGCGTCGCCGATGAACTTGTCAACGGTTCCCTTGTATTCCAGCACTATATTGCTCATGGCCGTGAGGTATTCATTCATAAACCGGCCAAGCTCTTCGGAGGTCATTTTTTCGGAGAGGGAGGTGAATCCCTGGATGTCGGAAAAAAGCACAGTGAGTGTTTTTTGTTCTCCTTGCAGGGAGAGCCTTTCCGGGTGCTCCATGAGCTGGTGCACGATTTGCGGGGAGACATAGTGGCCGAATGCCGAGCTGATGAAACGTTTTTTCTGGCCTTCAAAAAAATAGTTGAACAGGGTGACCACCAGGAAAATAGCAAGGATGGTCAGCAGCGGATAGGAGAGGCCGACAAGCTGGCCATGGCTGAAAAAGAAAAAATAGTTGCCCACAAGAGTGCCTGCAACGAGCAGCAGGCCGCCCAGGCCGCCGAGCAAAGGGGTGGCATAGGCGAGCAGCGCGCTTAAACCCAGGCCGCCCACCAGAAGCAGGGCGTAGGTGATGCCGATTTCGGTGAAGATGTCATGGGTGAAGGGGTCGTGGCTCAGGATGTTGTCGATGATGTTGGCGTGGACCTCAACCCCTGGATAGATGTTGGAAAAAGGCGTGGCTCTGAGATCAAGAAGACCGGCGGCGGAGGTGCCGATGAGAACAAACTTGCCCTGCACCCGATCCAGATTTTTGCCTGCCAGGATGTCCGCTGCGGAAAGGTAGGCATAGGTCTGGCCAGGCCCTCTGAAATTGATGGTGATCTGGCCTTTTTCATCGGTGGGGATAAAGGTTGAGCCCACGGCAACCCCAAGGATGTCCCTGGGATTGGTTTGTCCCTGTCGGGAAACCTGGATGGTCGCCTCCTGCGCGCCAAGACCGATGCGCAATATTTCCAGAGCCAGGGACGGGTAGGGGATGCCGTCCATCATCATGAAGAGCGGAACCTTGCGCACCGTGCCCGAGGCATCGGGGAACACATTGAAAAAACCTTCGCTCTGGCCCTGGGCCACAGCGGCCACGTTGGTGATGGCCCGGTAGGCCCGGAGCAGGGAGATATCCCCGTAGCGGAGGTTGCTTGGAACAAGGCGGGTGGCGCCGGAGGGGAAGGGCATATCCGTCTGGTTTTTCAGGCCGTCATCCTGGGTCTGGAAGACATAGCCCAAAACCGACGGCGTTGCGGCCAGGGCCTTGCCCAGAGCGAGATCGTGGTCCAGGCTTTCCTTGGCTTTCAGCGCCGCCAGCGCCTCCGGCGGAAGCTGCGCTGGGAGAAGCTGGCGCAGTTCGTCCACAAAGTTTTTCGGCGAGGTGCGGTCCGTCTCGGCAAAGACGATATCCAGGCCGATCACCTTTGCCCCGCCTGCGCCGAGATTACGGATCATCTTGGCTACGGTGTTGCGGGGCCAGGGCCATTGGCCGATGGCGCGCAGGCTTTTTTCGTCGATATCGACAATGACGATGGGTTGGACAGGCTTGACCACGCCCCGCCAGCGGAACATGGTGTCGGTGAGCCGGTTGTCAAGGGTTTCAAGAACGTCCGGTTTCTGCTGGCCAAAGGAAGAGAAAAGCAAGGCGGCTGCCAGGGTAACCAGGCAGCCGACCTTGAAGGGGGACAGGGTAATGTATGAGTTGAGTCGGGCGGTGTCCAATTTAATTTGGTGATGATGTGGTCAAGGCTCCGCGGTTGCCTCCAAAGATGCCGAGATACTGCTTGGTATCGGGCATGGTTTGGCCAGTCTTTGTCGCATTGAAGTTGCCTCCCACCGCAATGGCCGCTGGTCCGAAGAACCCTCCCTTGATCTGGCCGGAGATGTTACTGCCGTTAGAGATGTTGCCCGTAAAAGAATTTGTAGTAATAGGAACCGAGGAAAAGGGCAGAGTAGTCCCCGGTAAAATGATGTTGCCGTCGACCCAGCCGTTTGTAAAGTCGGCGTTAAGTACGCAAGTGCCGGATATGGAAGACTTGGCGCCGTTTGTGCTGATTTCTGTGCCAATGGCGTTGCCGTTGTATGTTCCTTTGTAGCCATTAAGAGCGGCCATGTCTATATTCGAAGTTGGATTGCCCGCAATCCACAGAGAATAGGGGGCGGTCATAAGGCGTTCTGTTGTGCCGTCATAAGTGTCGGTATAGGCAATCTGCCAGTAGCCCCAGGTAACATAGCTGGAGAATTGCTCTGAAGGATCAGCAACAACCATGAAATTGCCATAGGGTTTTAAGGTGTGGGAACCGCCAACGGGGTTAAACAGCGCGGCTATGAGATCGTCGCGGAGATAAACTGACTTGGTTAGATCGGTGGCGTGTCCGATCACCAGGCCGGAAATAGTATCAAATGATGTTTGGAGTTCAACCCCAGGAGTCAAGGTTCCACTGATTGTGCCAATATCCTTATTAACCGTCATGGAAAAGTCATTAGGGGCACTTTGATACATTGCAACGGAAGAGCTGTAAGGGGCAGCAAGATCGACACTCGTGCCAACGGCAAAGCCCTTCCAGGTTTCAGTACCCGTGGGGGAAACCGGGTTTATAACGCCTGGTGTTTGTTGGCCGCCGCCGGCCGCGAGCCAGGTGTCATGGGGTTGTGCTAGATTTTTTATGAGGGCAGTGCTTCCCGTAGCGGCAAATGCGAAAAAGTCGTAGGCCGTGCCAGCAAAGACGCCCATGCCGGATCCGGAAATGACTCCCGGATCATAATTTTGCCCGTAGGTGTCAATTCCTAAAATTGTAAGATCTGTGACGGTAGATCCGTTGACCGAACCGAAAAAGAATACATTGTTGTTGTTCTGATTGTCGTAGGCTACGCCAAAAATTCGATGGTTATGCCAGTTTACTCCCATCGACATGTTGTTAATGAAGGTGTCTGTAATCCCCACATACGGAGAAATCAAGCCGGTGGAAACGCCGCCAATCGTTCCTTCAAATGCATAGATGCCATCGCTCGGCGGGGGCGGGGGCAGGGTAAAGTCCGGCGCTGTCGGAAACTCATTGGTTGGAGGTAGAACAGGAGGGATAGGTGGTTTGGGAGCCTGGTTGGTATCCGAGAGCGGAGGCCCGCCGCTGCCTGAGCTGCCACCGTTTCCATTAAGCCCCCGATTCAGGTTGTTGAGTTCCTGTTCCGTGAATTTGGAAGGACGTGCAGGTGGGGCGTTCAGTAAAACATGGGTGCCGAAGCCAGGAACGGTGATGGTTACCTTGCCCAGGTCGTTGAAGATTTCTATGCCTTTGCCGCCTTGGAAGAGAACAGAAAGGGAGTCCTTGGTCGCCACAAACGTATACATGGAGCCACGGATACCGATGGTTGCGGTGGGGGTTTCGGTCTTGAAGTTTTGAGGGGCTTCCTTGGCCAGTGCCCCGCCCATCACCCGGAAGGTTCCCTCTTTGACTTGGGTTCTAAGGGCACCGTCTTTTTGCTCTGGCTGCCAGCGGTATTCGGCGATCTTCATTTCACTGTCGCGGCCCAGGCTGATGATGCTGTTGTCGGTGAACATGATCTGTAACTGACCGGTTTTGTCGGTCTTCAGAACATCTTCTTGGAAGATTTGGCTTTTGAGGCTCAGATTGCGAGCTGCGCCACCCTTGCCTTGCGCGACAACCGTGCCACGGAGGGCGACAACCGTGGCCACCCCCTGGATTTCGGCGTAGGCGGATGAGAGGGGCGCCGCCAAGCACAGCATGATGAGCAGGACGATGGTCTGGAAGAAGGCGGTTTTTTTCATGACGGTCCTCGCTGCTTAAAAGCTCACGGTGAGGTTGAGTTCGGTTACATTCTTGCGGTAGGTGTACAGACTAATATTGGAATCCGAGTTGGTATAGGTGTGCGCCAACTGCATGATGAGCGCCTGATTTCGGGCGGTATCCTGCCAGAGCAGGCGGGAGACCCCTGCAGTCAGTTCCTGTACCTCGTCGCTACGGGTGACCCCGAAAAATGGATGCGTGGCATCATAATCGGTCATGGTGTAGCCCAGTCCGGCAAAAGCGGCAAAGTCGTAGGGCAGGCTCCGGTCGTAGCGGAGTTTCCAGCCGAAGCGGTCGTAGCTGTTGACCTCATTGTCGGCGTTTTCTTTTTCTTTGTTGAACAGGAGGCTCAGCCGATTCTGGTCAACCACCAGAACCGGCCCGGCAGAAAACATGAGATTGAGTGCATCCCGATCAGGATCAACGTAATTGTTTTTCTCCTCGGCCTTGAAGGCAAAGGTACCCATGATATTTTTCGAAAAAAAGTAGGTCAGGGAGGAGGCTGCCCCAAAGGAGCTTTGGTAGCGGTCATGCTCAACGTCAATGTACGTGCCGAGCGCCTGCACATCCCAGATGTAGCCGTCTTTCTGGAAAACCGGGCCGGTGGCTAGGCCAAGATAGTTCACGTCAAGGTCGTGGAGGCTCTGGTACAGGGCATTGTAGGAGGTTGCTGCGGTTTTCCACATGAAGGGGTATTCTTCGTTTTTATAGATGTGATTGAGGACCAGGGTGGCGTTGTTGATCTGGTCGCTCTGGGGGGTGGCGTTCGCACCGGTGAGCTGGAATTCAAAACCAGAGGCGGAGATCAGGTTGCTTACCGGGGCAGAACGGGCGTTGTCATCCCAAGCGTGGCCCAGGGTGAAGGTGCCGTTGACAAAATGTTTTTGCTCGGAGGCGTCGATGTTGGCGAGGAAGGTTTCAATATTCTTCCAAACCTGTTCCGGCGGGTTGGTGGCGAGAACTTCCTTGAAGTACTGTTTGGCTACTTCCTTGGTGCCGAGTTGGAGATAGGCGCGGGCCAGTTCGAGTTTGACCCTGGATGCCTCCGGGTCGGCCATGAGAACCCGTTCGTAGGCCATGACCGCTTCCTCGAATCGTCCGGTTTCAAAGGCGGCCCGGCCAAGCTGGAAATTGAGGTCTGGGTGGCCTGGCTCTAAGAGAAAGGCCTTGTGTAGCTCCGTGTACGCTTCCTCGAACCGGCCCTGATCCATATACTGTTTGCCCTGGGAGTAGGAAGGGGGCAGCTCTTCAGCGACCGCGGCTTGGGCCAGGGAGAGGTGTAGGGCAATCATCAGTAACACAGCAAAGAATCGTGATTGTGCCATGGGCATACCTGTAAGGATTCAGTGGTAAGGCCAAAAAAAACAATGAATTTACTCTAAGTTACTATGACAGAATGAGGGTGAGGAGTTCAAGGTTTTTTTGGGGGGGTGATAACTCATAAGGTTTCTGGTGGAGTGTGTTGGCGAAGGGTGGTGGGTCTGGTATGATGGGCTTTAGGGTGCGTGTTTCTGTGGCGTGCGAAAGAAGTACAATACGGAGGCTGGTCGTGTTGTTGAATAATTGTAAGCAAAAGCTCGAACTGGAGTACCCTTGTTCATGGGTGTACAAGATCATCGGCAGGGAGCAGGGGGAGCTGCGGGCGGCCATCGCTGAGGTGGTTCAGGCGCGGGAATGTTTGGTCTCCCTGTCCAATTCGAGCAGCGGCGGCAAATACCTCTGTTTGGACGTGGAACTTGTCGTGCTCAGCGGTGAGGACCGGGAGGCCCAGTATTGTGCCTTTAAGGGGCATCCGGCAGTGGTCATGGTGCTGTGAGTTTTTTGCCGCGCCGCACCCTGTTCGGGCGGCGCGGTCTGTTTGTGTTACCCCACCACCTCGAAGCCGATGGCTGCGATGGCTTTTTTGATGGCGTCCATGGACACATCCTTGCTTTGGTTGAAGGTGGCCTCGCCTTTGTCCAAGGCGATGGTCACATCGCTGATGCCGTTGATGGCGTTGAGCGCCGAAGTAACCGAGGCGCTACAATGGCCGCAGCGCATACCCTTGATTTGGATGGTTGGCATGGGGGACTCCTTAGGTGTGTTTTTGTGATTGAAGGCTATAAAGGATTATATTAAAAACTAAAGTGTTGTCAGGCGCAAATGATTTTTTTTAGACACATGCGCAACCTACCGTGAAAGGAAAAAACAATCAACACCGGAGCAATGCACATATGACGCCGTCAACCGAAAAGCAGCGGGTCGCCATCCGGGGCATGCACTGTGCCTCCTGTTCTGCCCGCATCGAAAAAGTGCTTGGTTCCACCGAGGGTGTTCGGGCAGTAGCGGTGAATCTTGCCGCCGAGAGCCTGGAGGTGGAGTGGGAGCCGGGTCGGCTCAGCCTTGCGGATATTGCCGGGATCGTCAAGGGGCTTGGTTTTGAGTTGGTGCTGCCGGAAAAAGACGTCAGGTTGACGCTGGCCATTGCAGGCATGACCTGCGCCTCCTGCGCCGCCCGGATTGAAAAAGTGGTGGGGGGTATGGCCGGGGTGCGGAGCATGCAGGTGAATCTGGCCACGGAGTCGGCAATAGTCATCTTTGATCCCGAGGTTGCCAGCCAGCGGCTGATCCGCGAGGCCATCGAGCGCCTTGGCTTCAAGGCCCAGGTGGCTGGATTGGCCGGGGGGTCTGATTTTGAGCGCCAGCAGGAAGAGGCCATCATTCGGCTTGCGGCCATGGCAAAGCGTTTGTATCCGGCCTTCACCTTTGCTGTTTTGCTGCTGCTTCTCTCCATGGGTGAGATGGTCGGTCTGCCGTTACCCTCGTTTCTGGCCCCCCATCAGTCGCCGTTCACCTTCGGGTTTGTCCAGTTTCTTCTGGTCTTGCCCATCATGTGGTCGGGCCGCAATTTTTATCAGCTCGGGTTTCCTGCTTTGTGGCGCGGGGCGCCCAACATGGATTCGCTCATCGCCATCGGCACCGGCGCCGCCTTTGTCTACAGCACTTGGAACCTGATCGAGATCGGCCTGGGTATCGAGGTCATGGCCAGGGTCATGGATCTGTATTTCGAGTCGGCCGGCGTGCTTATCGCCCTGGTTTCCCTGGGCAAGTATCTGGAAACCCGCTCCAAGGTGCGCACCTCGGACGCCATCCGTCAGCTCATGGCCCTGACCCCGGAGGAGGCCACCCTGCTGGTAAATGAAGAGCAGAAAAAGATTCCCGTGGCCGAGATCGAGGTCGGCGATATCCTGCTGGTCAAGCCGGGCGAGCGCATTCCCGTGGACGGTGCGGTGGTCAAGGGCCGTTCCAGCGTGGATGAGTCCATGCTCACCGGCGAATCCCTGCCGGTTTCCAAAGAGGTCGGCGATCCGGTGGTGGGCGCCACCCTGAACAAGAACGGCCTCTTGCAGGTGCGGGCCGAGAAGGTGGGGCAGGACACGGTGCTGGCCCGGATCATCACCATGGTCCGCGAGGCCCAGGGCTCCAAGGCGCCCATCGCCAATCTGGCGGACCGCATCAGCCTCTACTTTGTGCCCACTGTTATCGTGCTGGCAATTCTTGCCGGATTAGCCTGGTATTTCATCGGTCAGGCAGAATTTTCCTTTGCTCTGCGGATCTTCATCGCCGTGCTGGTCATTGCCTGTCCCTGCGCCATGGGTCTGGCCACCCCGACTTCGATTATGGTCGGCACCGGGCGCGGAGCCCAGCTGGGGGTGCTGGTGAAGAGCGGCGAGGCCTTGGAGATGGCGCAGAAGATTGACGCCATCGTCTTTGACAAGACCGGCACCCTGACCCATGGCCGCCCGGAATTGACCGACGTGCAACCGGTGGCGCCGGGGATGGATGTCGCCCAAATTTTGTCCCTGGTGGCCAGCGCCGAGAGCGGCTCGGAACATCCCCTTGCCGAGGCCATTGTCAACGCGGCCAGGGAAAAGGAGCTGACCCTGGCAGAGCCTTCGCATTTTGAGGCGGTTCCCGGTCGGGGTATCCGGGCCATGGTGCGGGGTGAAAATGTGCTGCTTGGCAACCATGAGTTCATGGTGGAGCAGGATGTTACGGGATTGGGGTTGGTGGTTGAGCAAATCGCCCATGGCTTTGCCGGGGCGGGCAAGACCGCGCTCTACTGTGCGGCGGATGGTAAGCTCATCGCGCTTTTGGCCATTGCCGACCGGTTAAAAACCGAGGTGCCTGCGATTATCAGCGCCCTGGAACGAATGGGTATCCAGATCTTCATGCTCACCGGCGATAATGAGATCACAGCCCGGGCCATTGCCGATCAGGCCGGAATCAGCGAGGTATTTGCCCAGGTATTGCCGGACCAGAAGGTGGAAAAAGTGGCGGCCTTGCAGGCAGAGGGGTTCCGGGTCGCCATGGTGGGCGACGGCATCAACGACGCCCCGGCCCTGGCCAAGGCCGATGTCGGCATTGCCATGGGCACCGGCATCGACGTAGCCATCGAGTCCGGTGATATCGTGCTGATGAAGGGGCATCTTTCCGGCCTGTTGGCCGCGCTCTCCTTAAGCCGAGCCACCATGCGCAACATCAAGCAGAATCTCTTTTGGGCCTTTATCTACAATATCATTGGCATTCCGGTGGCCGCAGGGGTTCTGCACCTTTTCGGCGGGCCGACCTTAAACCCCATGATTGCAGGGGGGGCCATGGCCATGAGTTCGGTTTCCGTGGTTTCCAATGCCCTGCGTTTGCGCTTTTTTAGCCCGCCGGGCCACAATTAGGGTGTAAGCGCCATCGGTCTAAATATGGGCGAAGCACAGCATCGTCTTGACAATTTTTTGAAAGCTTGCGTAGATGATAGTATTGCCCGTGGAGTTTGCGGTCGGTTCCGTTGTTATCGTGTCTGGTTCGAGAGGAGCATCCCAATGAGAAAATTTGTCGTAACAGCGGTGATTATCGTTTCTGCCTGCGGAGTTTTTAGCGGCAGGGACGCCCGGGGGGAAAATATCGCCAGTCATGCGGTGCAAAAAGGGGATACCCTCTGGGATTTGAGCGGGGAGTACCTCAATAATCCACTGCTCTGGCCGAAAATCTGGAAGATAAATCCTGGGATCGCCAACCCCCACTGGATCAAGCCGGGTCAGATCATCAAGCTTCCAGGCATGGGGAATACCCCAGCCAGAGAAGTGGCCGTGGAGAGGGTTATTGTTCCGGTGGAATCTGGGAATTCACCTCTAGCTCGGGCAGGACAGGCTTCTTCCTCCGAGCCGTTGCCCATCATGGTGGTAAAAAAAGATTTGCCCCAGACTGGCGGACAGGCCAAGGCGGCTCAGGTGAATGATCCGGCCCAATATTATGATCGGGGAATCGGCATGGTCACCAACGATATCCCCAATGGTGGCAGGGTGCTGCGTACCGAACAGGGTTGGCAGAGCGCCGCTCTCGGCGAGACCATTCTGATCTCTGCCCCTGGCGCGCAGGTTGGCCAGCAGTTTGGCGTATACCGGGATATGGGCAAGGTCGAATCCCTGGCCTATTTCAGCAAAAGTCCCGGCCATTTGTTGGCGGATATTGCCATTGTCGAGGTGATCGCCTCGGATGCCTCCAGGCAAGAGGCGGTTATCCGCCGCGCTTATGATGCGGTAAAAACCGATGATGTCCTGGGGCAGATTCCGGAACGGCCCACGGTTTCCGCCCGTCCGGCTCAGGCAGGGACGACCACGGTCAAAGGGGCGGTGGTGGCGTTTCAGTTCATGCGTCAGCTCGCCGGTCCCGATGACATCCTGTACCTGAATGTCGGTGCGGATCAGGGACTTGCGCCCGGCGACCTGTTGTCGGTGGTAGCGGCGGATCAAGCCGAAGGCAGGAGTTCCGGCGAAATCATGATCCTGCGGGTTTCACCAACCACTGCCGCGGCCGTGGTGACGAAACGGAGCGGTCATGAGGTGCGCCGGGGGGATGTGGTCGGACCGCCGGTTATGTAGAAGTCTGTGTCCGAACTGTGTCAGAAAATGGGATACGAAGATTTCAGGAGGAGTTGTAACAGCGTGTAGTTTTATTGCGGAAACAGTTGTTGTCAGCGGTTGTCCGTCATCAGCCTGCCCACTGCATCCCAGATTCGGTGGGCAGTTTCTTCCTTGCTGAGAAGCGGCACCTCTTCCTGCGCGCCATTGCGGTCAAGCAGGGTGACTCTGTTGGTGTCGGCACCAAAGCCGGTTTCCGTTCCCCCAATATCATTGACCACGATCAGGTCAAGATTCTTTTCCTTAAGTTTTCTCGCCCCTTCCTTGAGATGATCCCGACTCTCTGCGGCAAAGCCGATGAGCAGGGGGGATTTCGGCGATTTCTTCGTGCGTTTTCCCAGCTCCTTGAGGATGTCCGGGTTGGCGACCAGCGTCAGGGAGAGTGAGGCCTGTCCTTTTTTTACCTTGTGGGGCTCTTTTTTGGCGGGGCGGTAGTCGGAGACAGCCGCAGCCTTGACGACAATGGTGGCCGTGTCGAGACAGTTCATGACTTCTGCCTGCATTTCCACGGCGGAGGTAACTTGGATGCGCCGAACTCCCGGCGGGGCGGCCAGGGCGGTGGGCCCACTGATCAGGGTGACCGTTGCTCCCCGTTGTCTGGCCGTGGCCGCCAGAGCATAGCCCATCTTGCCGGTGGAGGGATTGCTCAAAAAACGTACCGGATCAAATGCTTCCCTGGTGGGACCGGCGGTGATGAGCACGTTTTCGTTGGCAAGGTTTTTGGGGGCAAAGGCGGTGAGGATGGCTTGCCGCACGTTTTCCCAGTCTGTCAGGCGGCCCGGGCCTTCTTCGCCGCAGGCCAGTGTCCCGCAGTCGGGCTCGAGAACCTGATAGCCGTATGATTTGATGGTGGCAAGGTTTGCCTGGGTGGCCGGATGCTGGAACATGACGCTGTTCATGGCCGGGCAGACCAGGATTGGCCCGGATGAGGCCAGGGCGATGGTGGTGAGCAGATTGTCGGCCAGGCCATGGGCCAGGCAGGCGATGGTCTGGGCCGAGGCCGGGGCAACGACCAGCAGGTCGTGCTCCCTGGCCAGGCTGATGTGGGGAATGGTTTCCGGCGCTTCGGCGGCGAACATGGTGGTGTGCACCGGATTGCCGGAAAGGGCCGCCATGGTCAGGGGGCTGATGAACCGGCAGGCTGCCTCGGTCATGACCACGGTAACCTGGCAGCCTTCCCGGCGCAGGGCGCGAACCCAGTCCGCCACCTTGTAGGCGGCGATACTTCCGGTAATACCGAGAAGAATTTTTTTGTCGGTCAGAAGAGACATGGCGTTCGCGTCGTCTGTATCCTTACATTCCAGAGCCGAAGGGGTTGGCCTGTTTGCCGGTGCCTGCGCGTCCTGCCGCAATATCCTCGGCGATATAGATGGCAACCTGCGTCTTCATGAGCAGCTTGTCCTCGGACAAGAGAATGGTGCAGGTTTTGTTCGACTTGACAAAGGCGAGAAGGATATTTTTGTATTTGGCGGAACCGGCAAGCTTCCAGCCGTTTTTAGGCATGTTGTTTGAGAAAAAATCGGACAAGGAAGTGATGTCGACCCGCCCGGAGTATTGCAACACCCCGCCGGCAAAGGAGTCGGTCCGGACAAGCATGCTTTTTTCCCGGTCCCAGGAAAGCTCGCTGGGAAGCAGCAAATCGGAAAACTCGTTGGCCCGGTACGGCTGTTCCCCAGGGGAAGAGGCAGAGGAAGCGAAGGGATCGGAGGAAGCAGCTCCTTGATCGCTGCTGCCGCCCAGGCCCAACTCGGCGCAGCCGCTGAGGGCGACAAGACTGGCGAGTGCAAGAACGGTTGAGAGGAACACGGTGCGAAACGGTTTACGTGGCGTTGTCATGAAAAGCCTCCTAAGGTAATGGTGTGCAGTACATTACGGTTATAACTCTTTGACGATGAATTCCGCCAATGGTTTTCTCTGTGATTGCTGGTCGCGTCGGCTTGGGTGGCCGATGGCAATAACTGCCATCAGCTCCAGATTTGCAGGCAAGTCAAGGATCTCGCCGACTTTCACCCGATTTTTCAGAATCTGCCCGAGCCAGACGGCCCCCAGGTCAAGGGCCTCGGCGGCCAGCAGCATGTTCTGGATGCAGGCCCCGGCTGATTGTGCGTCCTTAAGGTCATCGTACATGGCCTCCCGGTCAAGATATACGGCGATCAGGGCAGGGGCGGCCAGGACGATATGGCCGTAGGTGGTCTGCTCGGCCAACTGGGTGCGGATTGGTGCATCCGTGATAATGACGAAGCGCCAGGGCTGATTGTTCAGACCGGAAGGCGCCCAGACCCCGGCCTGGATGATTTCGTAGAGCGCCTTGATGTCCACCGTCTGTTCGGTGAAGTTTCTGATACTGCGTCGCTGTTCGATGGCAATAAGAATCGGCGAAGGCATGGGGGCTGAGAGCAGGTCGCGTTGTAGTGATTATCGGAACAACTATTCGGAACACCGTGAAATTTAAAGAAATTATAGCCGCTTGAACACGAGCTTGTCAAACGGTTTCCACGGATGGTCCATATTGCGCAAGAAATGAAAAACTGTTAGAACCTGCGGCCATGGAGGCTTGCATGGAAAAAGAGACCAAAAAAACAGAGAGACCCCTGCCGGTTCTCGGCCACGGGGCAGCGCTGATCGATACCCATTGCCATCTCGATATGTCGGCCTATGAGGCTGATTTTGAGGCGGTGCTGGCTCGGGCCTTGGCGGCGGGGGTGACCCGGATCATCAGCGTGGGCATCGATCTGGAAACTTCGCGCCGGGCCATTGGGCTGGCCGAACAGCGCCAAGGCATTTATGCCACGGTGGGGGTGCATCCCCATAATGTCGCGGAACTCGGCGAGGCTGATTATGCCGAGTTGCAGACCCTGTGCCGCCACGCAAAGGTTGTGGCCTACGGCGAGATCGGTCTTGATTATGTGAAAAACTATGCGCCAATTGCTTTGCAAAAGGAGCATTTTGCCCGGCAGGTCGCCCTGGCAAAGGAACTGCAGTTGCCCCTGGTGGTCCATGATCGCGAGGCCCATGAGGATATCATGGAAATCCTTGAGGGGGCTGGCCCCTTTCCCGCCGGAGGGGTGATGCACTGCTTTTCCGGGGATGCCATTTTTGCCCGGCGGGTGCTTGCCCTGGGTTTTCATATCTCCATCCCAGGGGTCGTGACCTTTGCCAAGGCCGAGATGCTCCAGGAGGCGGTGCGCGAGATTCCCCTCGGTTCGTTGGTGCTTGAGACGGACGGGCCGTTTCTCGCCCCGGTGCCCAGCCGCGGAAAACGCAACGAGCCGCAGCTTATGCTTTACACTGCCCAGAAGGTGGCGGAACTGAAAGGCATCTCCCTTGACGAGGTGGCAAGGCAAACCACCGTGAATGCCGTGCACCTTTTCGGCCTGGAAGGACGATGAGACAGATGGGAACGGTGGCTGAAAATATCGAGGCAATCCGAGCCAGAATTCGGGCTGCGGCAGAGCGGTCCGGGCGCGATCCGCGTTCGGTGCGGCTGGTGGCGGTCAGCAAGCACCAACCCCTTGAGGTAATCCGCGAGGCCATGGGTGCCGGGCAGATGGTTTTCGGCGAGAACTATCTGCAGGAGGCAGAAACTAAGGTCGCGGCCCTTGGCCAGGGTCTGGTCTGGCATTGCATCGGGCATCTGCAGTCCAACAAGGCCCGGATCGCGGCGGAGATTTTTGACTGCATTGAAACCCTCGACCGGCTCAAGCTGGCCAAGGGACTGGAAAGCAGGCTCGCCGAACTGGGCAAGACCATGCCGGTTCTGATGCAGGTCAACGTGGGCGGGGAGGGGCAGAAGGCTGGGGTTTCTCCAGAAAAGGCCGAGCAGCTGTGCCGCGAGCTGCAACAGTTCCCGCACCTGAGACTGCAAGGGTTCATGACCATGCCCCCCTTTGTCGAGAATCCGGAGGAAAGCCGGGGCTATTTCCGGCAGCTTCGTCTGTTGGGGGAAGAGCTTGCGGTCCAGGGGTTCCTCGGCCAGCATGGGCCAATGGAACTCTCCATGGGCATGTCCGGTGATTTCGAGGTGGCCATAGAGGAAGGCGCCACTTTGGTGCGGGTGGGCACGGCGTTATTTGGCGAGAGGGACCAGGCGGTTTAAGAGGGGGCTGGTGGCCGCCTGGTCAGGAATAATTTTGACTTATACGGTGGGTGTAACAGCTCCATTGGGAGCTGATTCGTGTCGCAGCTGTTTTTTTATTACTCAGCGACCGCGCCCTCCACCAGGACCCATGCCACCGCCCGGACCCATGCCGCTGCCAGGTCCCATCCCGCCACCGCCCGGGCCCATGCCCCCACCCCTTGCCGGCGGCTCATCGGGAAGGGTAATGCCGCGTTCCTTGGCCAGGGCCTTCATCCGTTCGTGGTGTTCCTTTCGGATTTGTTCGCGTTCCTCCGCGCTTTTTGCGGTGCGCAGTCTCAGTCGGTATTCCTTGCGTTCTTGCGGCGTCATCATCTGGCTGCCATAAACTTGTTTTTGGGTTTGGATTTGTTTTTGTTGTTGGGTACTTTCTTGCTCGGCCGCTCCCGCGATGGTGAGAGAAAACGTCATGGCTCCGATTAGTGCCGACAGCAGCATCATTTTTTTCAGCATAGTGCCTCCTGTACGTTTGGTTGACAGAGAATGCTAAAACCCCCTCCCCTCCATGGGGTATATGGGGCAAAGCCCTGTTGTTGCCGAGTGCGGTCTATTTGCACGATTTATCGTTATAACATCTTCCTGCTAAACGTCTTTTTATTAGCATGAAGAATTCTTGCGATGCTGTCAATCAGGAAAAAAAGGAGACCCCCAACAAGGAAAGCGAAAGCCCTGTGAGCTGATTTTGCCAGAGGCGGATCGGCTCTCAATCTGTTACAGTGGGGGCATGGAAAAACAACCTGTACGGAACATGGAATTGCTTGCCCCGGCTGGCACCATCGAGGCCTTTGAGGCGGCGGTGGAGAGCGGAGCCGACGCGATCTATATCGGAGCTCCGGCCTTTAACGCCAGGGCCTTGGCCCGGCATTTCTCTCTGGCCGAGGTGGCGGCCATGATCGACCATGCCCACAGGAACCGGGTCAAGGTCTATCTGGCCATGAACAGCCTGATGAAGGAGGAGGAGGTCTCCAAGGCGGTGGAGGAGTTGGCCGCGCTTGAGGCGCTCAAGGCCGACGCCCTCATCATTCAGGATCTGGGCATCTCCTATCTGGCCCGCAAATTCTTTCCTGGTCTGCGGTTGCATGCCAGCACCCTCATGGGCGCGCACAACTCTCTCAATGTGCGGCAGTTTTCCGAGATGGGTTTTAAACGGGTGGTTCTGGCTCGGGAGATGACGTTAAACGAGATAGGGCGAATCCACAAGCAATGCCCGGTGGAGCTTGAGGTGTTTGTGCATGGGGCGATGTGTTTCGCCTATTCCGGCCTGTGCCTGTTCAGCAGCTATCTTGGTGGGAAAAGCGGGTTGCGGGGTCGTTGCGTCCAGCCCTGCCGCAGGCGGTACACTTGGGGCAGCAAGGGCCGCGGGCCGGGGACTCCGGCGGGGTATCTCTTTTCCATGAACGATCTGGCTGGGCTTGAGCTGATTCCCCAGCTGCGGCAGGCCGGGGTTAGCTCGCTCAAGATCGAGGGGAGGATGCGCAGCCCCCAATATGTGGCCTCGGTGGTCAAGGCTTATCGGTTGGCCCTTGATAATCCCGCGACGCCTGCGGTGTTGGCCGAGGCGAAAGAACTGCTGGAGCAGGCCATGGGCCGCAAACCCTCGCTTGGCTATTTCAAGAAGGCTCAACCAACGGATATCATCGCTCCGCAGCACTCGGGCAATGTCGGTCTGTTTTTGGGCAAGATCGAGAAGGTCACTGCCAATCGCGCCCAGATGACCTTGAAGGAGCCGCTCCGTTTGGGCGACCGGCTGCGCATCCACCAGGAAGGCTCGGGCGAGCGGCAGGGCTTTACCCTCAAAGGTCTGTGGCAGGGGAAGGTGGCCTTGGACAAGGCTGCGGCAGGCAGCAAGGTGCAGCTGGACCTGCCGCCGGGCGCAAAATGGGGCGACAGCCTCTACAAGGTGGACCTTGGCGAGCGCCGTCAGCAGGGAGCCAAGAAGGGTATCCAGCCGGGGTTGTTCAGCAAAAGGATAGCCAATCTGGTTGATCCCCGCAAGCTCGCGCAGATTTCTCATTTTTTGGGAAAGCCGGTCAACAGGCCGGTTGGGGGCAAGACCAGGGAGGAACGACCTGCCCGTGGCAAGTCTCAGGTTCCGGTCCACGGTCAGGTCCAGGCTCAGGCCCAAGGCCGTCGGGGCGCGTCCCAGGTGCAGTTGCCCTTGGAGTGGTGGCTCAAGATCGACGATTTTGAATTGCTCAAGGTGCAGCTGCCCACACCGCCTTCGCGACTGGTCATCACCCTGTCCCGCCAGACCTTTGCTCAATTCTCCCGCCAGCAGAAGCGTTTGACCCTGTATCGGCGGCGGCTGGTCTGGGCATTGCCCCCGGTGATTTTGGAGGATGATCTGGAGTTTTACCGCGAGGCCATCGGTCATCTGCGCGGCGGCGGGTATAATGCCTGGCAGATCGGTCATGTCGGCCAATGCCTCTTGTTTGCGGTGGGTGCCCAGGTGCAGCCAAGAGAGGCGGGAGACAAGGGGCCTCCCCCAGGCCGCAAAAAAGGTCGGCAAGAGCAGGCTCCGGCGGAAAGGCTGCTTCTTTTCGGCGACTATACCCTGAATGTCTTGAACAGCATGAGCGTACAGGCCCTGGCCGGTTTGGGGCTAAGCAATGTCCAGCTGGCCATTGAAACCGATCGGCAGAACCTCTTCGATGTCCTTGGTCATAAAAACGCGCTGCCAATGGGCATGACCATCTATGCTCAGCCCCCGCTTTTCACAGCCCGGCTGGCTTCTTCTTTTTTCAAATACGATCAGCCCCTGGTCAGCCCCAAGGGCGAGGTGATTGTGCTCAAGCAATGCTGGGGCCAAACCGTGGTCGTGGCCGATCAGCCCTTTTCCCTGCTGCCGCACAGTACCGAGCTTGCCGCCAGGGGTGTCGCCTTCGGTGTGGTTGATCTTTCCCACATGCGGCCTAAGCCCGATGAGCTGGTCGCCGCTTTCCGGCAATCTGGTCAGCCCGGGCGCGGGGGGCGCCGATTCAGCACCTTCAACTATACGGGGACCCTGTTGTGAACCGGGCAGCCTTCCGAGTCGGCATCTTTCTGGTCCTGCTGGGTGTGGGCTGGGGGATTTTTGGGCCGACAGGGACCGCTGTTTCCGCCCTATCCCAAGACCAACAGGAAGCCCGCGCCATTCTCCTTGAGATCGACGACCTCTGGCGTGCCACCAGCTCCCAGGGGATGGTGCGCATGGAGGTGCAAACCGCCAATTACACCCGGACCATGCGCATGGAGATTTGGTCCAAGGGCAAGGATAAATCCCTGGTCCGCATCGTCTCCCCGCTTAAGGAAAAGGATACGGCCAGCCTGAAGACCGGCAACACCATGTACACCTATCTCCCTAAGACCGATCGCACCATCCGGCTCACCTCCAGCATGATGATGAGTTCCTGGATGGGCAGCCATTTCACCAACGACGATCTGGTCAAGGAATCGCGGCTTTCCGAGGATTATGACCCGCGCATTACCTTTCGGGGGAAAAGGGACGGTAGGGAGATCATCGAATTCACCCTGCAGCCGCACCAGGATGCCGCCGTGGTCTGGGGCAGGATTGTCATGACCGTTACGGCCCAGGGCCATCTCCCGCTGCTCGCCACTTACTATGATGAGGACAACGTCCTGGCCCGCACCATTTATTTCAGCGAGATCAAAAACATGGGGGGGAGGCTCCTTCCTGCGGTGCTCAAGGTCGTGCCTGCGGACAAGCCAGGGGAGCAGACGGAGCTTGTCTACGAGGCCATGCGTTTTGACCTTGACCTGCCGGAATCGCTCTTTTCCCTTTTGGAGTTACGACGTCGCTGACCGGGATGCTGTGTTCGCGGAGAGGTGAAACGTGCAGATCTTTTGCTTTGCCCTGAGAAATTTCAACCGCGCCCGGACCAGAACCTGGATCACCGTTGGGGCCATGGCCTTTGCCTGCGCGATCATGATTTTTTATGCAAGCCTCCTGGAAGGTTGGCTCGCGGGCATGGAAAAAAATGCGGTGGGCATGGATCTCGGTGAGTTTCAGGTCCATGTCCACGGGTTTCGCGTCGATCCGGATTTGTATAAGGTTATTGTCGGGCAAGAGGCTCTGCTTGCCCGGCTCCAAGAAAAAGGTTTTGTGGCGGCTCCGCGTCTTTACGCAACCGGGCTGGCTGCGGCGGGTAATGCCTCAAGCGGCGTAGAGTTGCGGGGGGTGGATCTGGCCCGGGAGCAGCTGGTTACCGCGCTGAATCAACATGTCTGGCAGGGACAATGGCTTGACGGGCAGGACCGGACCGGGGTGGTGGTTGGCCGCAAGCTGTCCCGCATCCTCGGTCTTAGGGTGGGCGATGAGGTGGTGGTGGTGGCCCAGGCTGCGGACGGCTCTACAGCCAACGAATTGTTTCGGCTGCGGGGGATATTGCAGTCTGTGTCTCAGGGGGTGGACCGGAGCGGTTTTTTTATGACCGAGGCCGCCTTTCGCAGGCTGATGATGGTTCCGCAAGGCGCGCACGCAATCGTGGTCAAGCGCCAACAGTCCACGGAAAATCTCAATACCGCCACGAACCGGCTGGCGCAGTTGCTGCCTGAGTATGAGGTGCGCAACTGGCGGCAGCTCCAGCCGGTGCTCGCCCGGCTTTTCAACATGAGCGATGTCTCCCTGGTAATTATGCTGCTCATCACCTATGCCGCCGTGGGCATCTTGACCCTCAACGCCCTGTTGATGAGTGTTTTTGAGCGTATCCCAGAGTTTGGGGTGATGAAGGCCCTGGGGTTTTCCCCCTGGGGGCTTTTTGCCATGATCGTGGTGGAGAGTATGCTCCAGGTCACCGTGGCTGTCTTCCTGGCCCTGGCCGCCGGGTTGCCCCTTTCCCTGTACTTCAGCCGTCATCCCATCGATTTTTCCGGGTTTGTCCAATCCTCTTCGACCATTGCCGGGATCGCCGTTGATGCGCGATGGTATTGCGTGGTCACCGTCAACAGTGTGGTGCTGCCCATTCTTTTTCTGTATCTGGTGGCGGGGCTGGCCATTTTGTATCCTGCGCTCAAGGCGGCGATGCTCAAGCCGCTTGCCGCCATCTCTCATCGATAAAGGAACCTTGATGCAGCTTGGAACCATGGCATGGCGAGGCCTGATGCGTAACAAGCGACGGACTGCGATCACCGCTTTTTCCGTGGCCTTTGGCGTCTTGCTGTCCGTGACCTTTACCGCCTCCGGCGACTATGCCTACACCAACATGATCAACACCAGCGCGGTGATGGGATTGGGGCACCTGAGCGTGGAGCATCCGGAGTATCAGGATACGCCGACTCTGGACAAGCGTTTGCTCGAGGCAGAAGCCGTGCAGCGGAAAGCCTTGCAAACCCCAGGGGTAAATGCCGCATCGGTCCGCATCATGGGTCAGGCCATGTTCGCCAGTGGCGCCAAGAGCGTGGGCGGCACCTTTATCGCCATTGATCCATCCCAGGAAACCCCGACGTATAACATCTTCCTGCGCACCCTTGTTGAGGGGCAGTGCGTTACCGCAGAGGAGGAGCATGGCGTTGTTGTCGGGGTGAAGATGGCTGAAAAGCTGAATCTGCGCCTGGGCAAGAAGCTGATTTTTACCCTGACGGACAAAAATGGGGAATTGGTCAGCGAACTCGGCCGGGTGAGCGGCATCTTCAAGACTGGGGACGATGCGGTTGACGGGGCTTTGGTTCTTTTGCCCCTGACATTGGTGCGCAAGGCTCTCGGCTATGAACCCAAGGCCGCTTCCCTGGTGGCGATCTTTCTCGCCGATCACCGGGAGGCTGCGGCCATAAAGAGCAAGCTTGTCGGGTTGTGGGCAGGGAGGCAGGATATCGGCGTGCTGACATGGCAGCAAAGTCAGCCGGATCTCGCCGGGCTTATCGCTGTGGATCGTCTGTTTAACCATCTACTCCAGTTTTTGGTGGGGTTGGTTATCGCCGCAGGGATCACGAACACCCTGCTGATGAGCGTCATGGAAAGGCGGCGCGAATTCGGGATCATGATGGCGCTGGGAATGATGCCGGGCCAAGTTGTGCGGCTGGTGCTGCTGGAATCCTGTTGGCTTGCACTCTTGGGCTTGGCCTTGGGGGTGATTATCACCACGCCCTGGTTTGTTTACATGGCCAGGATCGGCATTGATTTCAGTGGTCAGATAGGGGAGGATTACAGCGCCGGCGGGGTTCTCGTGGACCCGGTCATGAAGTTTCGGCTCTACAGGGAAAGCGCCTTGTGGATAGCCGGCGCGGTGTTTTCCCTGACGCTGGTGGCAGGGATTTTCCCGGCCTTTAAGGCAGGCAAAACCTCGCCGGTGGAGAATCTGAAGCAGGGGTAGGAAAAAGTCAGGCTTGCAACGAGAAGAAAAGGGCAGATTATGAACAACACGCCGCTTGTGCAGCTCGAAAATGTCAGCAGGATTTACCAGCAGGGTAAGGTGCGGGTCCGTGCAGTGACGGATTTTTCCCTGAATGTCCAGGCCGGGGAATTCAGTGTGCTCTGCGGGCCGTCCGGCTCCGGAAAAACAACGATCCTGAATATGATCGGCGCCCTTGATGCGCCTTCCTTGGGCACGGTGCGGCTGGAAGGGCGCGATCTTGCCGAGTTGGGGCGCAGTGATTTGGCCAGGTTGCGGCGTGATCGGATAGGATTTGTGTTTCAAGCCTACAATCTGAATCCGGTGCTGACCGCTTGCGAAAATGCCGAGTTTGTCCTGGCCCTGCAGAATATCCCCAAAGCCCAACGGCGGCAACGGGTCATGGAGGTGCTGGCCGAGGTCGGCATGGCCGAACTGGCCCAGCGCAGGCCCGATGAGCTTTCTGGCGGCCAGCAGCAGCGGGTTGCCATTGCCCGGGCCATTGTCTCCCACCCTGCCATTGTCCTGGCGGATGAGCCCACGGCCAATGTGGATTCGGCAACAGCGGATGCGATTCTTGATCTCATGGCGCGTCTCAACCGGGAACAGGGGATAACCTTTCTCTTTTCCACCCACGACCAGCAGGTAATGGATCGGGCTCGGCGGCTTATCCATCTCCGGGATGGCAGATTGGAGCATGATGAGGTGCGCGGGTGAGGAGGGGTACTCTCTTATTGCCTGCGCTTTTCTTGGGCGGGGTTTTCCTCTGTCCTGACCAAGGGCAAGCGTTTAGCGAGTGGCGGTCCGAGGATACATCTGTAAGCCTGCGAGGATTTACCGGGCTGGACGGTGCTTATAGCCGAACTCCGGAGAAAACGGCGTTGTATGACAGCCGGGAGGATTTGTTCTGGAACCTGGATCAGCGTTTCCTGGTTACGGCGAACCATCGGGAATCTGCCCGCTTTGATTTGAACGTGTTGCAAAATATCCGCACCACCCCGAATCCCGGGTTTGGCATCAGGCAGGCTGGTGCAGAGCGCAGCGGACTGCTATCCTGGCAGCAGCATACCAGCAACAACTCTGAGGCAAACTTAAGTGTGGATACCGCCGCCTTTCATTATACACAGGAAAACATCGAGTGGAGCATTGGTCGGCAGCCGGTCAATCTGGCTACCACCATGTATTTTAGTCCCAATGATTTTTTTGCCCCCTTTGGTGCGCAAACCTTTTTCCGGACCTATAAACCCGGGGTGGACAGCGGTCGGGTCGAGGTCCGATTGGGAAATCTCGCCCAGCTGAGCCTGGTCGGGGTGCTGGGCTATTCGCCCGAGAGTTCAGGGGATGCTGACTGGCGCAACCGGCCCGACTGGAGCAGGAACTCTCTCTTGGCCAAGTTTGCCGTCAACCGTAACGATTGGGAATGGGGGCTTCTTGGCGGGACGGTGCGCGAGCATCGCATAACCGGCGGTTCCCTACAGGGCGAGCTGTTCGACTGGTTGGGCGTCCGGGCGGAAGGGCATTACGCATCTGCGGAACAAGACGGGCTTGCCAGTGGAACCGAGGTGAGTGTGGGCATAGAGCATCGTTTTGAGAACAGCCTTGATCTGCACCTGGAGCAGTTTTACCATGGCCAGGGGTATGGCTCCAGTGAGGCCCTGAATCAGGCTCTGGTCGCTGGTAGCCTGGGTGAAGGATACACCGGGCGGGAGTACACCGCCCTTGGCGTAAGCTACGAGTTTTCTCCGCTGTTGACCGGGCAGGCTCTGCTTATTGCCAACTGGAGCGATCATTCACAGTTGTTGAGCCTCAACGGGGTGTATTCGCTCTCCGACGAGGCGGAGGTGTCGGTTACCCTGTCTCTGCCCAGAGGGGATGCGGGTGAAGGCAATACCTTCGGCTCTGAATTTGGCCTTGCCCCTAAAAGCTTGGCCTGTGCGTTGCGGCTATACTACTAAGCAACGGAGTAGCATCTTAATATATGGTGCAGCCGGACCGGCCGCATCGTTTTCAGGCTCAGGAGAAACCCGATTTTGTCGAGCAGCCCGAAAGCGCCCCGGAGGGGATGGAGTTTGAGCCGGAGGAAATCCGGAAACTTGAGGCGGAGATGGTTTTTTTCACCACGCTGCTGCCGCATTTCGGACAGGTTACCTCGGCTACCGCCTCTGCTGAGGTGAGAATGGCTTCAAACAGGTTCTTGCATTCCTGGCAACGGTAGTCGTAGATGGGCATGGGGTTCTCCTTGGAAAGTGCCGAGTGGTTTTACAATTCCATGTAACATTGAATTTAAGTCTTTTCTTAATCTTTGTCCAGAGGAAAATGCGCTGTTGTGCGCAAGGGCAGGGTGGAAAGGAGGGTGCAGAGGGCGACCAGACCGAGGATCAGCGCGAGACGCAGCCAGGGGAGCCCCTGGGCCTGCCGGTCCGTGACCAGCCGGATTGCGGTGACCAGCCATTCCGCTGCGCCTGCCACGAGCAGTCCTTGCAGCAACCGGATCGCTTGTGGTTTGCGGATACAGAGCAGACCAAGGGAAAGCAGCGCTCCCATGGCAAGGAGAAGATGTCCTGCCCGGTAAAAATGGGCGACAAGCAGCAGCATGCTGAAAATCACCGGCAACATTCTGAGTGCCTTCATGCGGTTGTTCTCCTCATTTAGAGTAGTCCCGTTCCCAGCGCCATAGCCAGCAGCAGAAGCAGGACGCCCACCAGTGTCTGCACCGAGTGCAGGGTCATCTTTTTCAGAAAACGCGAGGCAGAGAAGGTTCCCAGAAAGGCGGCGAGGGTGCCTGCCGCTACCAGGCCGAAGCCGTTTCCCGTCTGCATTACCGCAAAATCACGGGCGAAAAAGGTCGTTCCATATATCAGCATCCGGCTGATGTCCACCACGATGGCGGAGAGGATCATGGTCCCAATGAGGGCTTCCTTGTTCAGTCCGGCCCGGAGCAGAAAGGCGGTGCGCAATGCCCCCTGATGCCCGGACAATCCCCCGAAAAAGCCGGAGATGATTCCGCCGATGGGGATATAGCGGGGCGGGAAAGAGAGTTTCTTGAGGCCCGGCCATAACTCGGCCAGGGAAAATCCCATGATCAACACCGCGATGGCCGACTTGAGCCAGGTGATGGTGAACAAGTGTGTGCCCAGGTGATACTGGCTGATCGGGGGCATACCGCTGAGCCGGTTGAGGAGCAACGCGCCCAGCATGGCCGCCAGGGCGGCGGGCAGGGCGAACCTGGCAACGACCCCGAGATCGGCCTGTTTGCCGAACAGGGCGGCCTTGAGGAGATTGTTGGCCAGATGCACCATGGCTGTGGCCCCTACCGCCACCTCCACCGGAAAAAACAGGGCAAAGACCGGCATCAGGAGGGTGCCCAGGCCGAAGCCGGAGAAGAGGGTCAGGCCGGAGACCGCAAGAGCCACGGTGCAGATGATGAGATAACGCATGTTTTTTTGTAAGTTTTTTTACGGCGGTACAAGGCCGGATGCTTAAAAAAAAAGAGGGGCGAGAAATCTCCCGCCCCTTAAGTTCCTGTCGTTTTTTAGCGAATGCTGGGCAGTTCGGACTCAGCCTGCCTGTGCTTGGGGTTCTTCGTCGTTGTCCAGGTGGATGGTGCTGATCAGCTCCGGCGGTATGCGGCTGCGGATCTTTTTCACCGTGGAAAGAATGGTGTGGACCGGATAGTCTTCCCGAATCTCTTCGCTTTTGTCCTTGTAAGAGGTGAGGATAAACTTTTTGTTTTTGACGTCGAACTTGTGGGTCCAGTTGATCTCGATGGTTTCAGGATTTTCCTCGATCTGCACCGCCAGCTTTTCCCCGCCTTGTGCTACCTGGATGGCATCCATCTCCGTTACCTCCAAGAGCCAGGCGTCGCCGCTGGTGGTGGAGAACAGCACGAAAACCCCCAGGGCCAGGACCGCGGCTTTCTTGGCGCTGGCGTTTTCCTGGATTTTTTCGACTTCAATCTTTACCGAGGGCAGCGCTGTTCTGGCCGGGGCGTTGGCGTTCGTGCCCAGGCAGCATCTCTTGAATTTTTTGCCGCTGCCGCAGAAACATGGATCATTTCTTCCTATCTTGGCCATATGGAGTCTCTCTTTTGAGTGTATGATTTTATGTTTGTGTAACGCGTGATGGATTCGTAACAACTCGGAATTTGTTTCAAACAGGTGCTTCGACAGGCTCAGCACGAACGGAATATCAATACGTTAAGATAACGTCCGTTCGACATGAGCCTGTCGAAGGGCAGTGGTTACGCGGCCCTCAAACTGTGTCACTATGCCATGCCCGATGTGGTTTGTAAAGCCGTGGATGCATCCTTTTTTGCGGTGGGTGCGGGGTGGTTTTTTTGTTTTTAATGTGTCGGAGCCGAGTCCATCCGAACCATCTTTTCCTGGTCGCAGTAGTACTGCACCAGTTGGGAGAAAACATCGTCGCGGCCGGTGTAAATCTTGGTGTTGCTGTTGAGAATCTGCACCAGGGCCTCCCCGTAATCGTCAACCCCGATGATGTTGTCAGAGATGAGATTGTTGCCGCATTTGCCCGTGAGCAGGGTGTCCATGTATCGATTGACGTTGGCCCAATACACCTGGTTGTTGCGGAAATGGGTATCCTCGCGCTTTGCCTTGTCGATGTTTTTGTCCATCATCTCCTGCAGTTCCTGCTGGAAGAGGTGGTTGTAAATGCGGCCGGCAATCTTGGCCGGCGCGTTGCCCGAGGTGCCCACGCTCTTGAAACCGCCGGTATTGGTGGTGACGGAGATAAGCATGGTGATGGTCCGGTCTTTGTGGGCCTGCCGGTCGCGGTATGGGTTAAAATGGCTGATGAACAGGGCGGACTTGTTCATGGGCGCGGTGCCGGTCTTGCCAGAAACCAGATTCTTGTGATGCTTGAACTCGGTTTTCATGGCCGAGCCGGTGCCGCGATTGCAGACCTCGTACAGGGCGTTCATCTCGGCTTCCCGTTCCTTCTTGGAGTCGAAAAGCGGGATCTTAGCATACTGCTCGTCGAGGTCGCGGTCGTACACGGTTTTGCCGTTTATCTGTATCCTCCGCACAAAAGAGGGATCGCGGTACTGGCCGTCAAGGAAGGCGTTGTAGATGCCAAGCCATTGCTGCACCGAAACCGCCGAGGCGCCAATGCCGAAAGGCCAGTATTTGGCGTCTTCCTTGCTGTAGTCCAAGCCGACCTGATCAAAACCGAGGAGCATGGCGTTGCGGAGCAGGGGGTTGGTGTAGAGCCTGGCGAAAATCGTGTTGATGGAAATCACCTGCGCTTCCAGCAGACTGTATTCGCGGCCCATGGGTCGGTTGGCGTCGTAGTTGTACCAGTTGCGGGGCAGCCAGGTCTGTCTACCGGTGCTGGCCACATATTTGTACTCAATGGGCTTGTCGGCGAAACGGTCGCTCATTTTGGTATTGTTGGCCACCATGGCGTAGTAGGCAATGATCGGCTTCATGGTTGAGGAGGGGGTGATCTTTGCCTTCTTATTCATGATGTCGATGATCACGGAGTCATGGTTGCCGGTCTTGCCGGCATTTTTGTCGGGCGCGGTTTCGTTGGGATCGGGCGCCTCGTCCTCCTCATCCTCGTCTTTTTCGTTGTTCCTGGTTTGCAAAAATTCCTTGCCGCCAACGTAGGCGACGATTTCGCCCTTCTGGTTGACGGCAATGAGGCCGACGTTGATGTTGCGTTGCAGGTATTCGAGAAAGCTGTTGAAATCGGTGTAGGGCGGGGTAAGGCCTCGGGAGGTGTAGCGTTCCTTGTCGCGCTGCCAGGTGGCCTGGTTGCTGGTGGAGAGGATTTCTTTAAAATAACTGCTATTCAGAAAATCGCCGATGATCTCTTTCATCTTTTCGATCAGAGCCAGGTCTGTGCCAGTCTCGATGGAGACCTCGCCCTTTTCGTCGAGCAGGAGCTGGGAGCCGGTAACCTCGCGGCCATTGAAGGTGTAAGTCCGGGAAGAGACCTCCTTGATGACGTTCCAGGAGGTCCACTCCTCCTCGCCGTACAGAGGGGAGCGAAAATCGCGGAAACCGATGCGGCGGATGGATTCTTCGTCGCTCAGCAGCCAGCTGCGGTACTGATCGTCGGGGATTTCATGGCGTTTCCAGAGGTGGGTGAGGGCGAGATTGATTTTGTTGATGGCGCTTTTGGCATGGCCCTGCATGGCAGGGGTGAGGTCACTGAAATTTTTGCCGTTGACGATTTCATAAAAGGCGACCTGGCGATTGTGGTTGGGAATAAAGGAGCCGATGGTCACCAGTTGCTGCATGTTGAGGGCTGCCAGGTCTTTTTTGAAATAGTTGGTGGCGGCCGCAGGGAAACCATAGATATTGGCGCCTACCGGCACGGTGTTGATGTAAAAATTGAGATTTTTTTCCTTGCCGAATTTGGCCACCATCATGTAGGCGATGATAATCTCTTCCAATTTGTTGGCGATGGTTCTTTTCTCGTTGCCAAGGATTTTCTTGGCGTTCTGCATGACAATGGTGCTGGCCCCGCGGGGATCGCCCTGGAGGGTGTCTTTTACCGCGCCGACCAGGTTCAGCCAGCTGACCCCGGGGTGGATCAGAAAGAGGTTTTCATACCAGGCGTTGCCGGGGTGGGGCAGGAAATAATGATCCTCGCAGGCCAGGAGGGCTTTTTGGGCGGCGGCGGGAATCTGCTGGGTTACTTTGCGTTTTCCGTAGGACTTGATGATCGCGCCATGGCTGTCTTTGATGTCGGCGGAGTGGGCATAGGTTTCCAGATCGTCGGGCAGTCGCTCAATGGGGGCGGTGTCATAGATGGAGCGGGCAATGAGCACCTCGATGATATGCTGGGTCGGGCCGGGGAGATAGTTGAGGATGAAAAGAGCCAGACACAGCAGGGTGCCCCATTTGAGAAAACGCGGCAGCCAGTAGGCGGTCCAGAACAGGAAGCGGTTGAATGGGTTCTGCCAGGGATAGGTATGGCTGCCGCGGTTGTCGTCGTCCCGCATCTCCAGGTATTGGCGATACCGGCCGCTCAGGCTTTTACTTTTTCTGATCTTGCGGATGATGGATTTTTCGTCAAGACCCTTTTTGACATCCTTGTCCGAGAAAATATGACGGTAGGCCTTATATTTGATAGCCTGTTCCCTGGGGTCGAAGATCTTTTTCTTCTCCTGAGTATCGGGCTTGCCCGCTGGTTTGGGCGATTCTGGTTGCTTTGGTTTGTCCACGGAAAGTTATGGCCTCGGATTTTTCTACATGGTGTGCATCGTTGGGGGATTCTTCCTTGGAGTCGGCAAGACTCTGTTACCCCATCAGGTAAAGTGGTATAATACCCCATCCGAATATTTTTTACAGCACTGCTCTTGGTCCTGTCGGAATTTATGATGGATTCGTAAAAGGAAAAAAGACCACAGATCCATAACGCAGAGACAACGTGCGATAAAATATTCCCCGTCGCCGGTCGCTTTCTGCTGTAATAGCTGTTTTTAGCGATTCGAATAAATATATGAAGTATTCTTTCATTCTTGTCGATGATTGTTGTAGCTGTTGCCGTGAGCCTGGCTTGCCATGTTGCGGCGGCAGGCAGGTGGGGTGTCTGTTTTTTTGTTCTGTTGAGGATGCTGGATGATTTTCTACTGCGATAAATGCAGGTATTCCGTAGAGGTTGAAGACCGCCATGCCGGCAAGGCCGTGCCTTGTCCGAAATGCAAACATACCGTTGTCGTGGGTAAAAAATCGGCTGCGGCGGCAAAGGATGCCGACCAGGCAATCTTTTTTTGCAACAAATGCGGATTTCAAAAGATGGTGCCGTCGGCCGTTGTCGGCAGGAAGGTGCCCTGCCCGCAATGCCATTCGGAAAAAACCGTTATCCGGGTTGCCGATCAGCGGGGTGGTGGACGACCTCTTTTTGCCAGGTTCGGGCTGGCGGTCGCCGCAGTTGCGGTCTTCGCCCTGGTGGGGGGTGGCGGGTATCTTGTCCTGGACAATGGTGGAAGATGGTTGTCTTGGTTTTCCGCTATTACTGCCCCGGTTGTTTCTTTCCAAGAGCCCCGGCCGGAAGAAAAAGGTGCAGCTTCCGTGGCCACAGACGCAAGGGATACGCCCCGGTTCGCGGGCAAGGATTTCCATGGGGCGAATCTGGCAGGCAAGAACCTGCGGGGGTTGAATTTTCAGAATGCCAATTTTGAAGGAGCGAATCTGCGTGAGGCCGATCTGCGCGGGGTGAATTTTAGCCAGGCAAACTTGGCCAATGCCGATCTCCGGGAGGCTGATCTCCGGGGAGCCATTCTGGTTGGGGGCAGAATGCGGAAAGCCGATCTGTCGCAGGCTAAGCTTGGCGGGGCGAACCTGACCGATGCCGATCTTGCTCGGAGCAATCTCCGGGGGGCGGATCTTCAGCAGGCGATTTTGACGGGCGCCATCCTGCTCGAAACGGATTGCAGCGAAAGCGATGCACGCGGCGCTGATTTTTCCGGGGGGACTTTCACGAAAACCAATTTTACCTCGGCAGATCTCAGCGAAGCCAAGCTGGGGAATACCAATCTCAGCACCGCGTTTCTCCAGGGGGCGAAGCTTTCCGGCGCCATTCTTAATGAGGTGGACCTGCGCCGCACCAATCTGCGGAGAATTGTCCTGACCAAAGCGAACTTGAGCCGGGCGAATCTTGACGGCGCGGATGTGCGTGGAGTGAACCTGGATGGGGCTAATCTTTCCGAGGCGAGCTTAAATGGAACAAATCTGGGCGAGGCCCAGTTGAATGAGACGGTCTTGGCTCAGGCCAACCTCAATGGCGCGGTCCTCAATGGGGTGAGCGCCGAAAAGGCCAATTTTCGGGGGGCCAATCTCACCAAGGCCAGCCTGGCTGGCGGAGAATTTTCCGGGGCGAATTTCCAGCAGGCGAACCTCACCGAGGTCAACGGTGAGAAAGCCGTGATGGGACGCGTTGATCTGACCGAGGCCAACCTCACCGGCGCCCGTTTGTCCGGGGTTGATTTCGGCGTCCGCACTCTCATGGTCAAAGCCAATCTGACCAATGCCGATTTGCGCAAGGCAAGGTTGAATACAGTCGATCTCAATGGGGCGAATCTGAACAACGCCAACCTACAGGGCGCGGATCTCACCAGGGCGAAGCTGAGTCATGCCTATCTGAACCGGGCGGATCTGAGCAACGCCGAGCTGGCCAACGCCAATTTCAGCAATGCCGACCTGAAGGGGGCGAATTTGTCCGGGATCAATCTGACTGTGGTCAAGCATTTCGATATCAAGAATCTGCGCGAGACAGTGCTGAGCGATGCGAAGCTGGTCAGCCTTGACCTGCGAAACGCCAATCTCATCGATGCCAATTTGAGCAAGGCTGATCTTGCCAATGTGGATCTGGCCAACGCCGATCTGACCAATGCCGTGCTTATCGGAGCCAACCTTCGGGACGGCGACTTGCGTTGGACAGACCTCACCGATGCCGATCTGTCCCACGCCATTTTGGTCAATGCCAACCTCAATGACGCCGATCTGAACAGGACGAACCTGGAAGGCGCCGACCTGACCAAGGCCACTTTGCAGAATACGAAAAACATCAAAAGGGCCAAGAAAATCAATACGGCGAAAGGGTTCAAACCCCCTGGCCCGGAGAGCAGTCTGGGCGCGGCGACTGTTCCGCCTGGCGGAAAAGTCGCCATGGCCGGGCACGAGAGCAAGGAATCGGAAGCACCGACAGGCGCGCTACGTCCAGTGAAAATATGGGCTTTGCAGGTCGAAAGCGCAGGCCTTGTGCAGCAACCGTTTCAGCAGGTTGCCGAATTGAGCGCTACCTATGAAAACATCAGCGATATCGAGTTGAACATGAAAAAATTGCAGATGTTTGCCGGAGGGGCGAACAACATTACCGGAAAAATCGGGGCCACTCTGGGTGCGCTCTATTCGGTGAATTTTCTCCCGGCGGACCAAACCCTGCCCCTGGTTATCCAATGGTACGGGCCGGATGGAAAGCTGGTCCGCACCTCGAATCAGCAGGTCAAGTACATGCAGCGCCTGGTTGAGGCCCTTACCATCACGGAAAAAATGCAGAACATCTATGGAACCTGGACGGTCCAGTTTTTTTACCAGAACCGGAAGATCGGCGAGCAGCACTTTGAGGTCAGGAAGGGCAAGCAGATGGAGGTTCGGCTCTCCCCGGAAGGTGCGGTTTTGTGAGCCAGCGGGGCCTGTGATGCCAAGATGTTAGATCGCTTCTGGTCTGTCGAAGGGCGGCAGAGGCATCTTGCCGTTAATCCCCGTGGTTTTCAGGAAGATTTGGCAGGTTGCCCTTTTTCACCGAGGGCCTGCTGGATGGTCTCGGCCATGGTGTTGATGGTCACCGGCTTCCAGAGGATTGCCCTGATGCCTTGGGCCAGGGCCTGCTCCTTGCTGGTGGCCTCGCTGTAGCCCGTGGCCAAGATAACCGGGAGATCGGGGCGCAGCGCCAGGCATTGTTTCGCCAGTTCCAGACCGGTGAGGCCGGGCATCATCTGGTCGGTGAGCAGGAGGTCGAAGGCCAGGGGATCTTTCCGGAAGCAATCCAGCGCATCCTGGCTGTTGCTGAAGGCGGTCACGGTGTGTCCCAGTTTCTTGAGGATGCTTTTCCCCAGTCGGATAAGCATTTCTTCGTCGTCCACCAGCAGGATTCTGGCCGCAAAAGAGGTGGACCCGGTTTCGCTCCAGCCGGTTATGGCGGCGGAAAAAGCTGTTTCCACCTGGGGGAAATAGATGTCAAAGATTGTTCCCTCGTTGAGCGCACTTTTCACCGAGATCGCGCCCCCGTGGTTTTCCACGATGCCATGCACGGTTGCCAGGCCAAGCCCGGTCCCTTCTCCCTGTTTCTTGGTGGTGAAGTAGGGGTCGAACACCCGATCCAGGGTGGATTCGTCCATGCCGTGCCCGGTATCCGAGACCGTCAGTCGCACATAATTTCCCGGCGCGAGTCCTGTCGGCGGTTCGCTTGTCTCCCCCTTGTTGATTACGGTATTTTGCAGTCTGACGATCAGGATGCCCCCCTGTTGCCGCATGGCGTGGTAGGCGTTGGTGCAGAGATTCATGATCACCTGGTGGATCTGGGTGATATCGGCGAGGATTGTTCCGCAGTCACCGGCGATCTCCTGCCGGATATCGATGGTGGAAGGGATGGTGCCCCGGATCAGCTTGAGGGCCTCCTTGACCACGGGGTGGATCTGCAGCGGCTGTTTCTTGAACTCCGCCCTGCGGCTGAAGGTAAGGATCTGCCGGATAAGATCTCCTGCCCTGCGGCTGGCGCTGATAATCTCGGCAAGATTGCGTGAGAGATCGCTGTTCGGATCGACCTCGAATTTTGACAGCTCCGCATAGCCGAGAATGGCGGTGAGGATGTTGTTGAAGTCATGGGCGATACCCCCGGCCAGGGTGCCGATGGCCTCCATCTTCTGGGCCTGGAGCAGCTGATCCGCCAGTCTTTTCTGGTCGGTTATATCCCGGATCACCTCCACCGCCGCGATGATCGCGCCCTTGCCGTCGCGGACCGGGCTCACGCCCAGTTCAAAGAACAGATTCTCCTGGCCGGTGGTTTCATTCATTTTAAACCAGTGGGTCGCGCCGTCCTTGATGCAGCCCAGTAGCCCGCAGTTCTCGCAAGGGGTCTCTCGTCCGTGGTAGGCCGCATAGCACAGTTGTCCCGTGCAATTGCCGTAGCGTTTGGTGAGGACGGCGTTCTGGAAGAGGATATTGAAATCACGGTCATGCATGGAGAGGCCATCGCTCATGGCGGAAAAAACCGCTTCCAGGGTGTTCTTTTCTTGGGAAAGGTGTTCCTCGGCAAGTTCTTGGCTGGTGATGGTCTGCTGGAGTCTGGCATTGGCCTGGGTCAGTTCGGAGGTGCGTTCTCCCACGATTTTTTCCAGGCTGTCGCGGTATTGTTCCAGCTCACGCTCCGTTTCCTTGCGCGCCGAGATGTCGCGCAGGATGGCGCCAAGATATGGCTCGCTGTTTTCCTGGGCGATGGCAAAACAACTTATTTCCGCGGCAAGATGGCTCCCATCCTGCCTGACCAGGATGGTTTCCTGCGGGGCGACGTTTTTTCCTGCGAGAATTCGGTTCCAGAGCCTGCTGAGGGCAGAACGGTATTTAGGGTGGATGATTTCGGTGATCGGCCTGTCTTGTAATTCTTCTGTCTTAAGACCGAGGAGTTTGTTCAGGGCCGAGTTGACGAAGATGGTTTTTCCCAGGCCGTTGCTCAGGATGATCAGATCTCCCGTGTTTTCCGAGATCATCTGGAAGCGGATCTCGCTTTCCCACAGAGCCATCTCTGTCTGGCGCAGTTGCGTGATGTCGGGGAGAAAGGCGAGAATGGCCGGTCTTCCCTCCCAGTCGATGACTCCGGCATTGATTTGCAGCCATTTCGCCTCTCCCCGGGCGTCGATCACCCGGAACTGATAGATATTGGGCAACTCCATGCCCTGAAGCCTCTGCATGGAGCGCTGGATGACCATCTCGCGGTCTTCCGGGTGGATAAAGGCGTGAAAAGGCTGTGAACGGTAGGCGTCAGGGGAATGGCCGGTTACCTCAAGCGCTCGGCGGTTGAAGTATTTGATCATACCGTCTTGGAGAACCAGAATGGCTTCATCGGCATCTTCCACCAGCCGTTGAAAGCGTGCACCTGTTCGCAATGCGGTGACGTCTTCCCGGCTCACCACCACATGGCGGACTTCCCCGTTTTCGTCACAGACCGGGACATACTGTGTCTGCAAGTAAAAGGTCGTGTTCGGCTGACTTTGGAGAATGCAGCCCCGGTCTGGACCCAGGCAGGTGCTTTTATCTTGCATCGCTCGGAGAAAGGGGGCGCGATCATCGGCATGGATGGCGATCGTGCCGTTTTCTCCGGCAGCGTTTTTGGGGAAAGTGGGCAGGCTTCGGGCAGCGGTGTTCGCCAAAAGCAGGGTGCCGTCCGGGAGGTAGATTTCTATGGGAGTCGGGAGACTGAGCAGGATTGCGTACAGGTCGGCGCGATCCTGCTCAGGATTGCTGGAGAGCAGGCCGCATTGGGGGGAGATTGGAATGGCCATCGGTTCTTTTCATCGCCGCATTGTGGGCGTTGCCTGTGCTTGCCGTTTGGAGAAAAAGGAAAATGATCACTGTTACTATTATATAGGAACAGGGAGCGTTGCGGAAATTTTTTTGTGAAAAAGGGAAATTTCTCGTTAGGGCGTGCGGGGGCAATGCGACGAGGTAGTGCAAAAAAAAGGGCGCGGCCAATCGGCCACGCCCTTTGGGGAGGCTATTTTTTTACCGGACGCTAGATTTCTTCGGAAAGCGCCATGACCATGGCGCCTTTGGCCGTGGTGTTGAGGGGGTCTTCGGCAATCCTGACCTCGGAGATCTCGATGGGCAGGTTGAACTCCTTCAGCGCCTTTTCGAAATGTTCCTTGAAGCCAGTGGGCAGGGCGGTGCCGCCTGCCAGCACGATGGGGATGGGCTTGGCAATCTTCGGAATTTTGTCGGAAGAGTGGAGCACATCCTGAAGGCTGTGGATCAGGGTGTGGATCAGGTCGTCGTAATAGATCTGCAGGGCGGTTTCCACCCTGTTTTTCGGAGGCTTGGCCAGACGGAAGGTGCTTTCCTTGATGGTTTTGACCTTGGTGGCAGGCTCGCCCACCGAGACTCCAACCATCTGGTCGATGTAGTCGCCGCCTTTCTGGATGCTGTAGGTGATGACCGGCACGGAGAGATAGGCCAGGCAAACGTTGCACATGCCGCCGCCCATGCTGATGCCGATGCCGGTGAAGTTGTCTTCCGCCAGCTCGGCCATGACCGTGGCCAGCCCCTCGTTGATGGAGATCGGGTTGTAGCCCAGGGTGGCCAGGTACATCTTGATGATGGATTCGTGGTAGACCACGGACTGGCCGCTGTCAATCGGGGTGCCCGGCATGCTGAAGCAGATGACCTCGCCGGGGTTTTTGGGCCGCTTGATCAGGGTGCCGATAATGGCCTGGAGCACATTGATCCCCTCGTCCTCGCGGGCGGAGAGCAACCCTTTCTCCATGGTGCGGCGGGTGTTGGTGTTGAACATGTTGGCAAAGTTTTCTGCCGAATAGCCGAGGATGTAAAACATCTCGCCTTTTTCAAAAAAGGTTACTTCATTGTCCACCAGAATTTTCTTGGTGAATTTTGAGTAGGGGATGGTGAAGAATGCGTTGAGCTGCTTGATGGTGTGGATGTTCTTGCCCTTGTTCTGGGCCATGACGATATGGCTTGTGCCGATATCAAGTCCCACCGGGCCCTTGGGGCGTTCGGCATCCTCGCCGGTCTCCTTTTCACGGGAGACAACGGTTTTTTGTGATGCTTCAATTGCAGTGTTGATATTTCCCATTTCTTCCGTCATCCTTCTCCTCCTTATCCTCTCTTCCTCGCCTGATAGCGGGTTTTGCCACATAGAGCCTGTCTGTTTGTTGTCGATGTTCGTTTGCTTTGCCTGTATCGCCGAGTTCTTTCCTGGGTTTTTAGGAAAAAATTTGTATTATTGCTGAAACTATATGCGGTGCCGCCGTATTTTTTTATGAGACTGGAGAGTATTGTACTTTCGGAATTTCAAAAATTCTACATTATTTTCGGACTGTTCAGCATTCTTCTTGAAGAAAAGCAAAAATATTTCTCCGGGCACGGTGAATGTGCCGGGCAGGAATGTATGCCAATTCATTGTTTGGCGTAGAAAAACAGCGGTGCCAATGGCGAAGGAACAAGCCCCTGTGATAAGGGAAAATATAGAAAACCTGCACTATCCTGCCGAGTTGCCCATCGTGGCGCACCGGCAGGAGATCGTTGAGGCGATCCGTGCCAGTCAGGTGGTGATCGTTGCCGGGGACACCGGTTCCGGCAAAACCACCCAGTTGCCCAAGATGTGCCTTGAGGCTGGACGCGGCGGACGCAAGCGGATCGGCTGCACACAGCCCAGGCGGATAGCGGCCATTGCCGTGGCCGAACGGGTTGCCGAAGAGCTTGGCGACCAGGCTGGACTGGTGGGCTACAAGATCCGGTTCAAGGACCAGACCAGCCGGAACACCCGTCTCAAGTTCATGACTGATGGCATCCTGCTGGCCGAGGCGCACCATGACCGGAATCTTTCCGCCTACGATACGATCATCATCGACGAGGCCCACGAACGGAGCCTCAATATCGACTTTCTCCTCGGCCTGCTCAAGCAGCTTTTGGCCCGCCGCCCGGATTTCACCCTGCTCATCACCTCGGCCACCATCGACACGGCCCGGTTCGCCAGCCATTTCTCCAATGCCCCGGTTATTGAGGTGTCGGGTCGGACCTATCCGGTGGAGGTCCGCTACCAGCCCCTGGACCCGGAAAGGGAGGAGGAGGGCGAGCAGAGCTATGTGGACCAGGCGGTTCAGGCGGTTTGTGACCTGCGCCAAAGTGAAGGTCCTGGCGATATTCTGGTCTTCATGCCAAGCGAGCGGGATATACTGGAAACCGTGGAATCGCTGCAAGCCAGGCTGGGCAATGGACGGGGGCAAGCCGTGCCCGTGGTGCTGCCCCTGTTCGGCAGGCTCTCGCCAGGCGATCAGAAAAAGATCTTTCAGCCGGTAAAAGGCCAGAAGATCGTGGTCGCCACCAACGTAGCCGAAACCTCCATCACCGTGCCCGGCATTTGCTATGTGGTGGACACCGGTCTGGCCAGGTTGGCGAGCTACAATGTCCGGGCCCGGACCAGCAAGCTGCCCATCGTTCCGATTTCCCGGGCGAGCTGCGACCAGCGCAAGGGTCGCTGCGGCCGGGTGGGGCCAGGGATCTGCGTCCGCCTCTATGGTGAGGAGGATTACGCCAACCGGCCCGAATACACGCCGCCCGAGATTCTGCGGACCAATCTGGCCGAGGTTATCCTGCGGATGATCAGCCTCAGATTGGGCGATCCGGCCAAGTTTCCCTTTCTCGACCCGCCTTCGGGGAGGGCCATCCAGGACGGCTATGGACTGCTCACCGAGCTTGGCGCCCTGGACCGCCAGCGCCACCTCACCGCGCACGGCAGGCTCATGGCCCGGCTGCCCCTGGATCCGAGGATCGCCCGGATGATCATCGAGGCCCGTGAGCACAACGCCCTGCGGGAGGTGACCATCATTGCCGCGGGCTTAAGCATCCAAGACCCCAGGGTCCGGCCCGCGGACAAGGAGGCGGCGGCGGACGCGGCCCATGCCCGCTTTACTAAGACGCCCTCGGATTTTTTGTTCTTCCTTGCCCTCTGGGATGGTTACCACACTACCTTCGATAAGCTGCAATCCCTTTCCCGGATGCGCAAGTTCTGCGTGAGTCATTATCTGTCCTTCCTGAGGATGCGGGAGTGGCGCGATATCCACGAGCAAATCTGTCAGGTGCTTGCTGAGGAAGAGGGCTTTGTCATGAACACGCAGCCCGCCCCGCCCGAAGCCATCCATCGGGCGATTTTGAGCGGCAATCTCAGAAATATCGCGGTGAAGAAGGAGAAAAACCTCTATCAGACCGGGGGCGGCAAGGAGGTCATGATCTTTCCCGGCTCAACGCAGTACGGCAAGACCGGCGACTGGCTCATGGCCGCCGAGATGGTGGAGACCTCGCGCCTTTATGCCCGGACCGTGGCCGAGATCAACCCCGAGTGGATCGAGCCCCTGGCCGGGGAGCTATGCCGGTCGTCGTACTCCGAACCCCACTGGGAAAAGGGGCGGGGCCAGGTGGTTGCCTTTGCCAAGATCAGCCTCTTCGGGCTGGTCATCGTGCCGAGGCGCAAGGTTAATTACGGCCTGATCAAGCCTCAGGAGGCGCGGCAGATCTTTATCCAGTCCGCCCTGATCGAGGGGGAGCTGAAAGGGGAGTACCCCTTCCTTGCCGCGAACATGGCGCTGGTGGCCCAGTTGCAGGATATGGAAGACCGGCTGCGGTTGCGCACCATCATGGTGGACGATCAGGCGCTCTTTGCTTTCTACGAGGAACGCCTTGGCCCGGAGGTACGCGACCAGCGCAGCCTGAACCAGTGGCTGAAAACTCCCGGTGCCCAGGCGCGGATCACCATGACCGCCGATGATATCCGTCGGCAATTGCCGGAGGCCGCGGCCCTGGAGCAGTTTCCCCTCACCCTGGCCGCGGGCGAGTGTGACCTGCCCCTGTTATACCGCTTTGCCCCCGGCGAGGAGGACGATGGGGTCACAGCCCGGATTCCCCTCTCTCTGGCAACCCATCTGCGGCCTGAGCTTTTTGAATGGCTGGTGCCGGGGATGCTTGCCGAAAAAGTGGTCTTCCTGCTCAAGGGGCTGCCCAAGACTCTGCGCAAACAGCTGGTGCCCATTCCCCAGACCGCGGCGGAGATTGTCCGGGATCTGCCCTTTGGCCGGGGCTCCCTGTACCGGGCACTGGAACAGGTGATCGGTGATTCCTACAAGCTGCGGATCTCCGGGCGGGACTGGCCCCTGGCCGAGCTGCCTCCCCATCTCAGGTTTCGCTTTGCTCTGGTGGACGGGCAGGGCAGGGAGGTCAGCGTCACCAGGGATTTCAGTGCCCTGCAAGGCGAGGCAACGGTTCAGGGTGAGGGTTTCAGCCCGGGGCAGATGGCGGAGTTGAAGAAGCGCTGGGAACAAAAGAATATTACTCCGGCCCAGTTCGATCAGACGCCTGCCACCCTGCCGGTGTCCGGGGCCAGCGGGGGGGTGCAGGGCTATGTTTATCCCGGCCTCTGTTTTGCTGAACAGGAGGGTGTGGGGCAGCGTCTTTACTTGAAAGAAGACGAGGCGCGGCAGAGCACCAGGCAGACCCTGCTTCGCCTCTATGCCAATGAGTTTTCCCCGCAGATCAAGGGACTGCGCAAGGATTTGGCCATTCCCCGCGCGCATTGGGCGCTGTATGAGGGGCTTGCCACCCACGAGCAGATCAACGAAGAGCTGTGGCATTTTGTTTTGTATGCGGTGTTTGATATCCGTGACGGCCTGGTCCCCTCTGCCGGGCAGTTTGGTGCCAAGGTCGAGGAGTTGCGCAAGCTTGGGCTTTCTCCCCTCTGTCGGGAGATCTTTGTCGAGGTCGAGCGGGTGTTGCAGGAACGGCGGGCAACCCTGGACGCCATTGCCAAATATGCCGCTCTGCCCGGCAAGCCAGGCGGTCCTAAGCAGACAGGGCGGTTTGCCGAGTACCGCAGGCAGGTGTCCCTGATTGTGCCGGCTGATTTCCTGCAATGGGTCGCCAGGCCACGTCTGCCGGCGATGTGTCGTTATCTCAAGGGGCTGCGCATCCGGGTGGAGCGGGCCCATCTTTCCCCGGCCAAGGACGCGCTCAAAGCCGGGCAAATCGCCATCCATGAGGCGCGCTATGGTAAGGCCATGGGTGGGGAGAACCTCTCCGCGGACCTCAGGGAACATCTGAGGGAATATTGGGAAATGATCGAGGAGTTCAAGGTGTCGCTCTTCGCCCAGGAATTGGGAACTGCCTATCCTGTTTCGGAAAAGCGCCTTGATAAGAAATGGCGGGAAATAGAGCCGCTTCAGGGATGATACCTGCGCATGTAGCGCGTCTGATCAGATTTTCTTTTGACTTTCCATTTCCTAATCACATAATATCGCAATATATGGAAATCAACCCGCGAGAATGCAATAAGCGGACAGAAAACTGGGTGATTTTTCATATTTCAATCGTCATATAAGAATAAGCGTAAATTCCGTCCGCCCATAGGGGGTGATATGACGGACAAGATTCCACTTATTGCACTGTTATGCCTCATGAAAGTTACGCCCGACCACAATTGCATCATAATTTGCAAGGCTGTATTTTTATGTTGGGGGAATTGGAAAAAAAGCTGGCGAACCTGAACGGAACATCAAAGGAGCTTATGCAGATACCTACATTTCTTTATCGACTCGCTATCGCGTCTTGGGTTGGCGGAGCATCCCTTTTCACCTTTGTCCTTACCCCCACCATTTTCACATCATACAACCGGGATATGGCAGGAGGAATTGTCGGTGTTCTCTTCCCAGGATATTTCAAATGGGGTTTGGTTTGCGGAGTGATCGCTCTTGCCACCATTTTCATGTCATCAACCGTCAAACACAAAACCATCGCTGCAGTCATCATCGCAGTTATGCTTGCCATCACCTCGGTGCAGGCATTTGTGATTGAGCCCAAGGCAGCAGCACTAAAAAAGGAAATCCCGTCGTTTGAAACTACTTCAAAAGACGATCCACTTCGTGTCCAGTTCAGAAAATTGCATGGAGTATCGGCTGTGAGTAACCTTGCGGTTATCGGTGGTGGTATCGCTTTGATTGCCCTTCTGTAGAAAAACGAGAATATGCTTTGCTGTTAAAACTAGGGAGCAGATATTTGCCAGGACTGAAAGGCAGTTATAACTTACCGGTATTGGAAGAGAAAAATTGTAACCAGCACGCCGTATCAGTCGCTTGTTCAGTTCTATTGCGCCGTTAACTCCGGCGACATGGAAATGATGTCAGAAAATTGGTGGCAATCAGACGATATCGCCATGGACAACCCGTTGGGCGGCATCAAACGCGGCTGGGAAGAGATTCAGCCGGTATATGAGCGCATTTTTAACGGTCCGGCGGAAGTCTCTGTCGAGTATTTCGATTATACCATTCACGAGACGGCAGAGATGTTCTATGCCGTCGGAAGGGAGCGCGGGTACTTCCGTTTGGACGGAGAAGAAATAGCACTTGCCATCCGAACCAGCCGTATTTTCAGGAAAGTCAACGGCCGCTGGAAGCAGTCGCACCATCACGGGTCAATTGAAGACCCGCAAGTATTGGCCAACTACCAAGCGGCCGTATTAGGGAAGAAATCGTAAACCCCAGCCTATCCCAGTTTTTGACACCATCTCCCCCTCTACCTCTGCATCTTTTTTTCGCCAAACTGCAGTTCCGCGTCCGAGGCTCTAACGTAGATGGGCACCGCCGTGGCCGGGGCCAGGAAAGAGCCCTGTCGGAAAAGATGCCAGGCTGCGGAGCCAATGGAGGCTGCCCGTGCAAAGCAGATCTCCGGGGGCGCGAGCAGGGCGGATTCTCCCAGCAGTTCCTTGAGCATCCGGCCATAGAGGGGCAGACCGTCGCCCACCAGCAGGGTGGGGGTGGTTATGAATTCCGGCAAACGTTGGGGCTTAATGACCATGGGTTCGGCGGTTTTTTCCAGGAGACCTTGCTGGTTGCAACGGTACAGGGCGGTGTAGATCTCGTTTTTTCGGGCATCAATCACCGGACAGATGGGCAGGGAGGAAAAGGGAAACTGGCTGGCGAGTCCGGCCAGGGTCTCCACCCCGATGAGTGGTTTTTTCGCAGCCATGCACAACCCTTTGGCCGTGCTCAAGGCGATGCGCAACCCCGTAAAACTTCCTGGGCCTAGGCTGACGGCAATGGCTCCGATCTGGGGCCAGCTCAAGTCACACTGGGCAAGGAGCCAGTGTATTCCGGCCAACAGACTGCGGGAGTGGGTGGCTGAGGTGTTGAGGGAATACTCACCAAGGCAGCGGTCTTCCGCAACCAGGGCCAGGCTGCCGCAGGTGGTGGCGGTTTCCAGGGCGAGGATAACGGGGGGAGCTGCGGAGGAGGGCATTGCCTGGATCAGCCCCCGTTGCCGAGGAAACGGAAATCGTTGTAGAAGACAAAGAGCATCAGGGAGATAAGCAGCACCAGACCGATGGTCTGCAGGCGTTCCCGGGTTTCCACGCTCAGGGGTTTGCGGCGGATGGCCTCAACGGCGAAAAAGACAAGATGCCCGCCATCCAGGATGGGAATGGGGAAAAGATTCAATACCCCGAGGCTGACGCTGAGCAGGCCGGTGAAATGCAGCAGGTTGACCCAACCCGCCGCCATCTGTTGTCCGGCGATTTGGGCGATGCGGATGGGGCCGCCCAATTCGCTGGCCGGGACCACCTTCTGGATGATCTTGACAATGCCCAGGAGGGTAATCTTGATCAGGGTCCAGGTGTGCAGCGCGCCGGTCTGCAGCGCTTCGACAGGGGAAATATGGATCAGTTCGTCGGCCACCCGGATGCCGAGCATGTAGCGGGTGTCGATCACCTCGCCGAAGATATTCTTGTCCTGTTCCATTTTCGGCTGCCCGGTAATGGTCAGGGTCTGGTCGCCCCGTTGGACCACAAGGGTCACGGGATTTCCTCCGCTGAGTTTGATGAGGCGCGCGACATCGGTCCATTCCTGGACCTGGGCCTCATTGATGTTTAGGATAAGATCGTTTGCCGCAAGGCCGGCCTTGGCCGCAGGAGAATCTACGGTAACTCCGCCGATCCTGGCTTCCTTGACCGGCTGGGAGATGCCCATGACCGCAAAGATGGAGGAAAAAAGCAGGACCGCAAAAATGAGATTAAAAAGCGGGCCGGCAAAAACCACCAGAAAACGCTGCCAAATGGCCTTATGCGAAAAGGAAAAACATTCCTGGTCGCTGGCCACCTCATCGTTGAGGCTCTCGCCGTACATCTTCACATAGCCGCCAAGGGGGAAGGCGCTCACCAGGTATTCGGTGTCGCCTACGGTGCGGCCAAATACCTTGGGGCCGAAGCCCAGGGAAAATTTGAGAACCCGGATGCCGAACAGCTTGGCACAGAGAAAATGGCCGAATTCGTGGATAAAGATCAGGGGGCCGAGGACGAGGATAAAGGCAAGGATAGAGTTCATAGTCTCTTTTAAATGGTTAAGGTTGTGTGTCCGGGCGGCAGCTCCGGACTGAGAACGTCTTTGCCAAGGCGCTGCTGGGTTTGCATACGCAGGGCTTCAATGATGGAAGCCGCCTGCATCCGGGCGGCAAGGTCGGCGTCAAGGACTGCGGTCAGACTGGCGGCCTCTTCCCTGGGCAACCGGCTTACTGTTTCCGCAACCACCAGGGCGATTTCCGGAAAACGGATGGTGCCAGCGAGAAAGGCATCAACCGCTACTTCGTTGGCACCATTGAGCACGGCAGGCAGGCTGCCGCCCCGTTTGCACACCTGATAGGCGAGTTTCAGGGCGGGAAATTTTTCAAAATCCGGGCGGGAAAAACTCAAGTCCGATGCCTGCGCCAGGTTGAGGCGCGGCAGATTCATCCGCAGACGTTCCGGGTAGGACAGGGCATAGGCAATGGGGATGCGCATGTCCGGCACCCCCAGTTGGGCGACCACCGAGCCGTCAACGTATTCCACCATGGAATGGACGATGCTCTGCGGGTGGATGAGCACTTCGATATCCTCGACCTCGATATCAAAAAGCCAGCGGGCCTCGATGACCTCCAACCCTTTGTTCATCAGGGTGGCGGAGTCGATGGAGATTTTTCTGCCCATGTCCCAGTTGGGATGATTCAAAGCCTGTTCCGGGGTGACTGCCCAGAGATCACGGTCGGCAAGATTGCGGAACGGTCCGCCGGAGGCAGTGAGGATAAGCTTGCTGACATCCGCTTTTTTTCCGGCCTCCAGCGCCTGGGCAATGGCGCTGTGTTCGCTGTCAATGGGCAGCAGGGTTACTTTCCTCCGTTTTACTGCCTCCATGACCAGGTGCCCGGCCATGACCAGGGTTTCTTTGTTGGCCAGGGCGATGTTTTTTCCGGCTTCGATGGCGGCCATGGTGGGGGTGAGCCCGGCGGCGCCGACGATGGCGGAGACAACCGTGTCTGCGCTGGGGAGAGAGGCAACGGCGACATTGCCTTCCTTGCCGATCAGTATTTTTTCAGACCAGCCGGGGGGCAGACTTTGGGCCAGTTCGCCTGCCAGTTTTGCGTTGCCGATAGAGACTATTTCCGGATTGAAGGCCTCGATCTGCTCGCGCAGCAGGCGGCCATTGGCGCCGGCGGCCAGCCCCACAATGCGGAAATGGCCGGGAAACTGGCGGACAACCTCCAAAACATTGCGGCCGATTGAGCCGGTTGAGCCAAGCAGGGAGATATTTTTCATGGGGTATTCTGTTCTCTTGAAAAATGGTTTTCAGCAGGGGCTTGCAACCGCATGGTTCACGGTAAGCACAGTCCTGTTTGAAGATACAGCAGGTAATAGAGCACCGGCGCGGTGAGCAGTAGGGAGTCGATGCGGTCCAGCAATCCGCCGTGTCCTGGCAGGAGGCTGCCGGAATCCTTTACCCCAAAGGCCCGCTTGATGACCGATTCCGAAAGATCCCCGGCTGCGCCGAGGCAGCCCAGCAGGAGAACGATGAAGCAGATCCAGACCAGACCTTGCTCGGGCAGAAAAAAGTGCCGGACAAGCAGGGCCGCGCCAAGGCTGCCGACCAAGCCGCCCGCAAAGCCTTCCCAGGTTTTGCCGGGGCTGATGGCGGGGCAGACTTTGTGCCTGCCGAATTTGCTGCCGGTGTAAAAGGCGGCGGTATCTGAGGCGGCGGTGATGGCGGTAAGCAGCAGCAGCCAGGCACGGCCTTGCGGCAGGGCCATGAGCAGCACCAAATAAGCGGTGCATAGGCCCAGGTAGAGGTAGCCAAAGCCTCCCCGGCTGATAATGTCGTAGGGCTGGGCAAAGCTGGCGTAACGGAAAAGGGTGTACAGCAGCAGGGCAACCAGGGCAAGGGTAAGGCCGCAGAGCAGGCCGGTGGCTTCGCCGGAATAGGCACCAACCAGGGGCAACAGGCCGAAGAGGATGAAGGGCGGTCTTGCCCCCTTGCTGAGGCTGGGTAGGACAATGGTCAGGTACTCGGACAGCGCCACACCGGCCAGGGCGGTGATGACCAGCCAGAATAGCGGAAACGGCCCCAGAAAAAGAAGGAGCAGCCAAGCCGCGCTTGCCATAACACCGGTAATGAGTCGTTTCATGCTGGTCCTGTCATAAGCTCATTTCTGCGGCCTATGATCAATGGTCGTGCGGCTGTTGCGCCTGTTCGCCTGTTTTGCCAAAACGCCGCTGCCGTTTTTGAAAGTCCAGAATGGCGGTCAGCAGGTCCTTTTTTCTGAAATCCGGCCAGAGAATCTCCGTGAAATAGAGCTCCGCATAGGAGGCCTGCCAGAGAAGGAAATTGCTCAGCCTGGTTTCTCCGCCGGTGCGGATCATCAGGTCCGGGTCCGGCAACCCGGCGGTGTACAGGTGCTGTTCCAGTAAGGCCTGGTCAATGGCCTCGGGGCTCAGAGTCCCATCCACGCATTTTTTAGCAATCACCTGCACGGCCTGGGTGATTTCACTCCTGCCGCCGTAGCTCAAGGCGAGATTGAGGACCAGCCCCGTGTTGCCTGCGGTTTCTTGTATCACCCGGTCCATAATCTTACGGACTTCCGGGGGGATGCGGTCTTTTTGGCCCAGGCAGCGCAGGCTCACATTGTTGCGGACCATGGTGGTCAGCTCGCTTTCCAGAAAGGTCTTGAGCAGTCCCATGAGGGCCTGCACCTCAAGGGGCGGGCGTTTCCAGTTTTCCGTGGAAAAAGCGTACAGGGTAAGCACGCCGATGCCAAGTTCCCGGGCGGCACGGACAATATTCTGCACGGATTTGACTCCGGCCCGGTGGCCCATGATGCGGGGTTTGCCCTGCTGCTCGGCCCAGCGGCCATTGCCATCCATGATGATGGCGATATGACGGGGCAGGGCTGCGGTATCAAGCTTGGGCATGGGGACGTTGTCTCAATTTCAGCAGATTACAGCTTGCAACCGGTTGAAGCAAGGGAGGGCAGGTCGTAAAGATTCAAACCGCCATGACCTCTTTTTCTTTTTCAGCCATGATCTCATCGATCTGCTTGATGAACCTGTCGGTGGCGTGTTGGGCCTCTTCCTGCATCCTGAAAAAGTCGTCTTCCGGGATTTCCTTGTTGTTCTTCTGCTTTTTCAGGACATCGATGGCTTCGCGCCGCAGATTGCGAACGGCCACCCGGTGCTCCTCGCTGATCTTCTTGACGCTTTTCACCAACTCCTTGCGCCGCTCTTCGGTGAGTTGGGGGATGCTGATCCGGATCATCTTGCCGTCGTTCGAGGGGTTGAGATCCAGGTCCGAGGAGAAGATGGCCTTTTCGATGGCAGGAAGGAGCTTGGCGTCCCAGGGCTGGATAACCAGCATTCTGCTTTCCGGGATGGTTACGGCGCCGACCTGATTGAGCGGTAGCGGCGAACCGTAGGCCATTACCTTTACCCCGTCAAGCAGGGCGGTGGTGGCCCGACCTGTCCTGATCTTGGTGAGATCGCGCTTGAAGGCCTCGATGTTTGCCGTCATTTTTTCGCTCAGTCCATCGATAATCTCATTCATTGTCCTCTCCCTGTATCAACGTGCCGATCTGTTCGCCGCAGATGGCCCTCTTCATATTGCCGGAGATATTCATGTCGAAAACCATGATGGAGGTGTTGTTGTCCATGGCCAAAGAGATTGCCGCTGAATCCATGACCTTGAGGCGTCGCTGGAGAACCTCCCTGAAGCTGAGACTGGAAAACTTGACCGCCTCCTTGTGCTTGAGAGGGTCCTTGTCATAAACGCCATCGACCCTGGTGGCCTTGCAGACCAGGTCGGCATTGATTTCCAGGCCGCGGAGCACGGCGGCTGTATCGGTGGTGAAGTATGGGTTGGCGGTGCCTGCCCCGAAGATCACCACCCGACCTTTACGGAGATGGTGTACCGCCTTTTGTTGGGAATAGGGTTCGCAGACTGTGAGCATGGGGATGGCGGAGAGAACTCTGGCTGGGATACCGTTTCTTTCCAGGGCGTCCCGCAGGGCCAGAGCATTGATAACCGTGGCCAACATGCCCATGTTGTCGGCGGCGGTCCGGTTCATCCCGGCAGAGGCGCCGGACACCCCCCGGAAGATGTTGCCCGCGCCGATGACCAGGCTGGTTTCCACCTTGAGGTCTATAAGGGTCTGGATCTCTGCGGCAAGATAATCAAGCACCTTGGTGCTGATGCCGAAAGCGGCGTCGCCCATAAGGGCTTCGCCGCTCAGTTTCAGGAGAACTCTTGAATATTTGGCTTTGGTCACGGTCAGCTCATCCGGTGCCTTGGTAAAACAGCGTTATGCGCCAACCTGAAAACGGGCAAAGCGTTTGATGGTGATGTTTTCGCCAAGCTTGCCCGTCATTTCCTTGAGCAGATCTTGGATCGAGATGTCGGGGTTCTTGACGAATTTCTGCTCCAGGAGGCAGCTTTCGGCGAAGAAACGGTCCATCTTGCCGCCCACCATCTTCTCGGCGATGTTTGCCGGCTTGCCGGAATCGATGGCCTGCTGGATGAAGATGTTGCGCTCACGTTCCGCCAGGTCCGCAGGGACCTCTTCGCGGCTGATGGAAACAGGATTGGCTGCGGCTATATGCATGCAGATATTCTTGGCGAACTCGATGAAATCGGCGCTCTTGGCAACCGAGTCGTTCTTGCAGGATATCTCGACCATGACGCCCAGCTTGCCGCCGGCATGGATGTAGGTTTCGCTCACGCCTTCGTTGAATTTGGCAAAGCGTTTAACGCCGATGTTCTCGCCCAGCTTGGCTATCAGTTCGTTGAGCATGTCCTGAATGGAGAGGGCGGGGTTTTTAACGAATTTCTGCTCTAGGAGGTCGGCAGGGGAAGCGGGCGTGGATTCTGCCACATGCACAGCGACATTTTTGGCAAACTCGATAAAAGCGTCACTCTTGGCGACAAAATCGGTTTCGCAGTTTATCTCGACCATCACGCCCAGTTTGCCGTCGGCTTGGATGTATGTCTCCACCAACCCTTCGCTGGTTGCCCGGCCAGCACGTTTTTGGGCAACAGCCAAGCCTTTTTGCCGGAGCAGATCAATGGCCTTTTCCATGTCGCCACTGGTCTCGGTCAGGGCTTTTTTGCAATCCATCATGCCCGCGTTGGTTTTGTCGCGGAGTTCTTTTACCATCTGACTTGTAATATTCACGATTCTACCTTCATTTTCTCGTATAATCTGGAAGCGTCTCTGGAGGGGAAGTTCCCGGCTGGGCTCAGAAGAGTTCAGCCGGGGCGCTTTTTAGAGAGGCAGGTTATTCGTCGCCTTTTGCGGCCACGGCCTTGGCTTCGATGTCCTTATCGGTGGCAGCCTGATGGACTACGGCAAGTTTTTCCTGGCCGCTCAAAACGGCATCCGCCATTTTTGAGGCGATCAGCTTGATGGCGCGGATGGCGTCGTCGTTGCCGGGGATCAGATAATCGATGCCCTTGGGGTCACAGTTGGTATCGATCAGGGCGACCACGGGGATGCCGAGGCGGTTGGCCTCTTCGATGGCGATCTTTTCCCGTTTCGGATCAATGAGGAAAATGGCTGCTGGCAGCCCTTTCATGTTCTTGATGCCGCCCAGGTTGCGGTCCAGCTTGACTGCGTCTTTCTGGATCTGGAGGGCTTCTTTCTTATGGTAATGGTTGATGGTGCCGTCTTCCTGCATGGCTTCGAATTTCTTCAGCTTGTCAACACTGTTCTTGATGGTCTGGTGGTTGGTCAGCATGCCGCCCAGCCAACGGTTGTTGATATAGTACATGCCGCAACGCTCGGCTTCTTCCTTGATGATGTCCTGGCCCTGGCGTTTGGTGCCGACAAAAAGCACGGTGCCGCCCTTGGCTGCGGTCTTGGCAATAAATTCGTACGCCTTGTTGAAAAGCGGCAGGGTCTTGTCAAGATTGATGATGTATATCTTGTTGCGGGCGCCGTAGATGTACGGCTTCATTTTCGGGTTCCAGCCACGGGTCTGATGGCCAAAATGCATGCCGGCTTCCAGCATTTCCTTCATGGTAACGTAAGACATGGTACTTCTCCTTTGGTTTTGGTTTAGTAGCCGTTACGAAATAACTGTTACATTTTTTGCCATTTCGTTACGGCTACTTATGCCGATCACGACCTGTCAAACGTTACAGTTATTATTGAACAACGGCTTGGCTTCCACCCCATCGCTCCAACCCGATTATGGGCACCAGAGGAACATTTTCAGGGGTGTGATTATTTTTGAACCCGAATTTTGTAACACCAGTGGCGATTTTTTGCAAGGAAGAAGAGGGGCGTTGGTTGTTTTTTTCAATGCGGATCAAGCGAGAGAGAAATGGCCTGTATCAGATGGCTTGGGCCAGAATGGGATAAAGTCGATGGTTGAGTCGAGAAAAAAACTTGACGCCTCTGGGAAAAAAAGCAAAGGTCCCATCTTCACTTCAGGCAATACATCCCAGGAACAGGTATGACAAAAACAATCAGCCAGCTTTGGCCCAAAAAGATTCTGATCCGCTCGACCAACTGGATCGGCGACGCCATCATGACCACCCCGGCGGTGCGGACCATCAGGGAGAATTTCCCCGCTGCCGAAATAACCATCCTGGCCTATCCTTGGGTGGCGGATATCTTCACAGCCAGCCCCCATGTGGACCGGGTCATGCTCTATGAGAAAAAAGGCAGGCATAAGGGGGTGGCCGGGATGTGGCGTCTGGGGCGGGAGCTTGCCGCTCAGCGGTTTGATCTGGCCATTTTGTTGCAGAATGCCTTTTCTGCCGCCTTGCTGGTGCTGATTGCCGGGATACCGGTTCGGGCCGGATACCGGCGGGATGGTCGCGGTCTGCTGTTGAGTCATGGGATTGCCATTCGGAAAAGCACCCGGGAGCGGCATCAGGTCTATTATTACCAGGAGATGCTCAAGGACCTTGGTTTGGTGTGCGCCCCTCAGGAGCTGTTTCTTGCCCTGCCGGATTCCGCCATGGCCTGGGCCAGGGACTTTCTCGCCGCCAAGGCGGGCAGGCCGGTGGTTGGCTTAAATCCCGGCGCAGCCTACGGCCCGGCCAAGCGGTGGCCAGCGGAGCGGTATGCCGGGCTGGCCAAGCGTCTGGCCGAGGAATTGGGGGCGACCTTGTTGGTTTTCGGCACAACCGCCGATACCGAGGCTGCGGCGGAGATTGGGGCGGCAGCGGTGGGGCAGGTGCATGATCTCACGGGCAAGACCACCCTGGCCCAGGCCATGGCCCTGATCGGGATGTGCGATGCCTTTGTCACCAACGATTCGGGGCTGATGCATGTGGCTGCCGCCCAGAAAACGCCGCTGGTCGCCATATTCGGCTCCACCGACAGCGTGGCCACCGGGCCGTTCTCTCCCAGGGTGGAGGTGGTGAACAAGAATCTGCCCTGTAGCCCGTGCCTGAAAACCCATTGCCCTTCGAACGATTTTGCCTGCATGTTGGAGATCGGGGTGGATGAGGTGTACGCGGCAACCTGTAGACTTCTGAAAACCGAGGAGGGATGAGACTATGCGACCGGCCGTGTTTCTCGACAGGGATGGCACCATCAACGAGCAGATGGGCTACATCAACCACATCTCCCGCTTTGTCATGCTGCCAGGGGCTGCGGCGGGTATCCGTTTGCTTAACGAACAGGGGATTCCGGTGGTGGTGGTCAGTAACCAGTCCGGCCTTGCCCGGGGCTATTTCCCCGAGAGCCTGATCGGAGAGGTGCATGCCAAGATGAACGGGGCGCTGGCCGAGGGTGGAGCCCAGGTGAATGGCATTTACTACTGCCCCCATCATCCCGAGGCCAAGGAAGAGCGCTTCCGTCTTGCTTGCGACTGCCGGAAACCAAAGCCGGGGCTTTTTCTTCGGGCGGCGGCGGAGCTTGATCTGGACCTTGGACGCTCTTATGTGGTGGGAGACCGCTGGTCGGATCTCAAGGCGGCGGCGGCGGTGCAGGCCAAGGGGGTTTTGGTGCTCACCGGCTATGGCCGGGGGGATTACGAGTACATTGGCCCGGCGCAACAGGTGCAACCGACCCATGTGGCGGATGATCTCTATGCGGCGGCGCAGTGGATTGTGCAGGATATGGCGGAGTAAAATACTGGGGAGAGGAGGTCGGGCTTATTGTTGAAATCGCAACAAAACGCGATTACAACGGTTATTGCTGGGTAACTCTTCGATTTCTGTTGCGGACCTGTGGCCTTTTTCCTTTTTTGCGAGCCCGTTAGTTATTCGTGCCGCTTCTTTTTCTCGGGAAATTCGTAGATAACCTCATTCTTTTTAATGAGGCCGAATTGCCGCCGCGCCACGTCTTCCAAATAGACCGGGTCGTGTTTCAACTTGTTGATTTCCTGTTTCAGCGCGGTATTGGCCTCGCGCAACTGTTCATTCTGAGCCAGGATCTCGTTGAGTTCCTTGGTCACCCCGTAATATTTCAAGACCCCGTACGGCCCGAATACCGACCAAGCCCCGACCACCGTGACAATGAGCACGCTGTACAGCAGTACTTTCTTGCGGTCACTCTCTGAAAGGTTCGCTAGCATGGCAGCCCGTTGCAAATGGTTTTCCCCGGTTGAGCCTGGGATTTGACTAATTTTTTTCCTTATTATTCCTGTTAGATAGCATAGATGCGCAGTTCATGCAATCGTCGAGTTTTGTGGCAAAACGGGAGAGGGTTGCTTTTCTTGTCACTTTTCTTGGTCGCCCAGAGGATTAAGCGTTGATTCTTGGCCTGTTAGCCTTTCAAAATCATCCGGAAAAATCCCCTATTCTAGTCATGACCCTATGAAAATTATGGGGTTCCCATTAGTAGTCCTCCGTCTTTATTAAACGGCTGGCAATCGGCAACGGTTTTGGCCGGGGGAAATAGCGTGTGTTCACGCGATCCGTAGCAGCTTCAGCACAATGATCCCCACTTCGTAGAGCATATAAAGGGGGATGCCCATGAGCATCATGTTGAACACATCGGGGGTCGGGGTGAGGAGGGCGGCGATGATGCTGATAACCAGCACGGCGTAGCGGCGGTTTTTTTCAAAGAACGATCTGGGCAGGATCTTTATCTTGGCCATGAAGATCATGAAGATGGGCAGTTCAAAGATCAACCCGAAGGCGAGGACAAAGATCGAGACAAAGGAGACGAACTCGCTGATGGAGATAACGGGCCGGAGCTGTTCGGTCTGAAAATCCAAGAGGAAATCGATGCCATAGGGCAGGGTGACGAAATAGCAGAAACCAGCCCCGCTGTAAAAGAGAAAGCAGGTGAAAAGCACGAACCAAAAGACCAGGAGGCGAGAGAGCTTGAAGGGCTTGGCCAGGGCGCGCCAGAGAAAGTAGCTGAGCATGGGCATGATGGTGAAGATCGTCATGGCCAGGGAGAAGGTGAGATGGGCGAGAAAAGGCTCGGCCACCGTGAAGAAGGCGAGTTTCTGGTGAAGATGACTCTGGATTTGTGCCAGCAACTGGCGGGAGATGCTGTAAAAGCCTATGCAGCCCAAAAGCAGGGCAAGCACCATGGCCAGGACCGCCCTCCGCAGGTCTTTGATGATGATGGCGATACGTTGGGTGGTGATGTCCACGGGTGGTTGCCTGGGCTATTTTGAATTGTCGGGAGTATTGCGGGGGCTGCCGTGGATCTCTTTGTCCAATCGTTTGAAAAAGATCTCCATGAACTCATGCCGCTCGGCGGCCAACCGTTTGCCTTCCGGGGTCAGCATCTTGTCTTTTATCTTGCAGAGCTTTACTAGAAATTCTCGATAAGCCGTGTCTTCGGTTGAGTAGGACCGGGTTTTCTTCACATCCACACCCCGGTTGTGCAATCGGGCCCCGACCTGGCCGGCAAAGAGAAAGGCCCGGCCGATACCGATGGCGCCGATGGAGTCCAGCTTGTCTGCGTCAAAAAGGATTTTGGCTTCCAGGGTTTCCGGCACCTTTTTGTTGCGGTAGCGGTGCGATTCGATGCAGTGCAGGATCGCTTTCTGCCTCTCCGGGGAAAAATCTAAGCCCGTGAGAATGATGCGGGCCATCTCCGCACCTTTGGTGGCATGGCAGATCTTGCCCTGGGACAGCATTTCGTGGCTGCGGCCGATGTCGTGGAGCAGGGCTGCGGCGCTGAGGATATCCAGGCGAGCGTTCATCAGGCGACCGATGTGGAGAGCCAGGTTGTGGACCCGTTCAGTGTGGTCCGGGCCATGGCAGCCGCCTTCGGCCTGGCAGTATTCGTGGGAAATGGCCAGCAGCCGCTCGGTGAGTTCCCGACCGAGCGGCGGTTCGCCTTGCAGCTCTCCGGCGGAGAGACAGGCCAGCTTATTGTCAGCGCCGGGAGAGGACATGGTCCAACCATCTGATGCCGAGACGGAGCAAGGCAAGGTCTTCCGTGACAAGCTCCTGTCGCTCGTTTTTCGTGATGGGGATGGGCAGGGTAAGAGTGGAGTCGAGGAATTGCTGTCTAAAGGTATCCAGGCTGTAGAGAAACTGGAAAATCTCCTCTTCAAGCTCTTCCGGCGGATGCCCGTTTTTCAGGCGGGGATGGTGGAGGATGCCAAGAAGTTCGTCGTTCATGGCGTTGTAGGTGGCCAGGTCCTGGTCCTTCTGCCAGGCGGTGATGTCCAGATGGGCGCCCTCGTTGAACCCTTTGCAGTGTGGCTCGGAGAGGAGGACATGCATCTCGTGCCGGTCGCCGTCCGGGGTGGTGAAGGCCCCGCGTCCCAAGGGATAGGTTCGGCAGGCGCCGGGGCGATCCGCATAGACGCTACAACCGGCGGCGGTCACAAACGGGCAGCTGGCCCGGCCATCATCCACCATGCATAAATAAGCCTGGGGAAAGGCGTTGCCTTCTGCCTGCTCGACCAGCACGTACTGGTCGAGAAAAGCAGAGGGGGCAAGCCCCAGGTGTCTGCTCAACCGGAGCACATCGTAGGGGCTCAAGGCAAGTTCCAGTTCCCGGCAGCAGTCGGTAAAGCAGGCAACGCCGGGATGGCAGCTGAACCGGAAGGTCTCGTCCGGGGTCAGGGGCCGGACATGCTCTGGGGCAAGATCGGGGCGCATGGTTAGGCGGTTTTACCACGGTGCCAGAGGGTGAGCAGGGGGCTGGCCACGAAGACTGACGAGTAGGTGCCCACCATGACCCCCACCAGCAGGGCGAAGGAAAAATCGTGGATTACCGAGCCGCCCAAAACGTACAGGGCCATGAGAACCAGGAAAACGGTGAGCGAGGTGACGATGGAACGGCTTAACACCTCGTTGGTGCTGGTATTGATCAGGGCATCGGTGATGTTTTCCGGGTCGGCACTTTTGTGCAGGTTTTCGCGGATCCGGTCGAAGATGATGACCGTGTCGTTTAGGGAATACCCGGCCAGGGTCAGGAGCGCGGTGACGGTGAGCAGGGTGATCTCCATGTTGAGCAGCCAGACGAGACCGAGCACCGCCAGAACGTCATGGAGTGTGGCCAGGGTGGCGGCAATGCCGAAACGGAGGTCGAAACGCAACCCCAGGTACACGACCACCCCCAACAGGGAGATGATTATGGACAGCAGTGCCTTGGAGCGCAAGGTGTCGCTCACCGAGGAGCCGATTTCCGACTGATTCTCCACAACGAAGTGCTTGTCAGGAAAATTGGTGTTCAGCTGGGCGGTGACCGTTTCGGAAACGTGGCCCACCACCTTTTCGCTGTTTTTTATCTTGACGATCAGCCGGTTTTCGCCCTCGACCTTTTGCAGTTCCACGCCTTCAAGATTTCCCTTTGTCAGGGCGGCGCGCACCTCGCCCAGGGAGAAGGGTTGGGTGGACTGGTACTGGAGCAGGGTGCCGCCGGAGAAATCAACGCCCATGTTGGCCTGACCACGGAGGATCTGGACAAAGGCCAGGCAACCGATGAGTGCACAGGTGCCGGAGATGGCAAAGGTCAGGTTCTTGATCCGCATGTAATCAAGCTGCGGGTTCTTGAGAAACAGCATAAAGGAAAGCTTCTTGAGCTTCCATTTGCCCTGCATGGACTCGTAGAACAGCTTGGAGGCAAACAGGGTGGAGAAGAGATTGAAGATGATGCCCAGAGACAGGGTGGCGGCAAAGCCCTTGATCGGGCCGGTGCCGAAGAGAAACAGGGCCAGGGCGGTGATCAGCGTGGTCACATGGGCGTCGATGATGGTCCAGAGTGCCTTGGCATAACCGGCTTCGACCCCGGAGCGCACGGATTTGCCCAAGGCGAATTCCTCGCGCATTCGTTCGAAGATGACGATGTTCGAGTCCACCGCCATGCCGATGGAGAGGATGATGCCGGCAATGCCCGGCAGGGTCAGGGTGCCGCCCATTAAGGCGAGTCCGGCAAAGAGCAGGATGATGTTTAAGACCATGCAGAGATTGGCGATGACCCCGGAGAGCCGGTAGTAAACGGCCATGAACAACACCACCAGGATGGTGCCGAAGAGACCGCTCATCAGCCCTTTGTTGATGGAATCCTGGCCGAGCGAAGCGCCCACGGTAAGATTCTGGACGATTTCCACCGGAGCGGGCAAAGCACCGATGCGCAGGACAATGGCCAGGTCGCTTGCCTCTTCGTAGCTGAAGCTGCCGGATATCTGGGCGCTGCCGCCGAGAATCTTTTCCCGGATTACCGGAGCCGAGCGAACCACCTCATCCAGGACAATGGCAAAGCGTTTGCCCACGCTTTTTTCCGTGACCTGGCCGAAAATCGTGCCGCCACGCCCGGTAAAGTCGAGGCCTACATAGGGCTCGTTAAAATTACCACCCACCCGAACCTGGGCATCCTTGACCATGTCGCCGGTCAACAGCACCTGGCTCTTGAGCAGGACGGGCACCCGTGTTTCCTTGTGGGTGGTTTTGTTTACCTCTTTTTCAAAATAGATCTCGGTTCCGGCCGGGAGTCTGCTCTGCAAAGCGAGATTGAGCTGTTTTCGGGTGCCGCCTTCCTGCCACTGGCCGGCCTGGATGGCCTGGCCGATGAGCTGCTGCAGGTTGAGACCTGGTGTGTCATCCACCAGTTTGAACTCAAGCTGGGCAGTGCGCCCGATGAGATTGAGAGCGCGTTGCGGATCCTTGACGCCGGGAAGCTGAATGACGATTTCATCGGTTCCCTGTCGAACAATGGCCGGTTCGGCCACGCCGAACTGGTCGACCCGGTTGCGGAGAATCTCCAGGGACTGGTCAACCGCCTTGTTGTTGATAAAATCTATTTTTGACTGTTTCAGGCTGACGAGAATCCGCGGGAAGGTTCCTTGGTCGGTCTGGAAATCGACGGCAAGGTCGGGGAAATCTTTGGTAATGGTCTGCTTGACTGTTTCCAGGGCCCCGGTGTTGGGCAGGGTCAGAATGATCTTGCGTGCGTCGCCGGAAGCGGTGCGGACCACGGTGATCTTTTTCTCGGCCAGGGCTTCCTTGAGATCCTGAACCGACAGGTCCAGATTGTTTTCAATGGCCTTCTTGAGATCCACCTTGAGGACCAGATGCATGCCGCCTTGGAGATCCAGGCCCAGCTTCAGCCCTGCCGGAGCGAGATATTTCTGCCACCAGGCAGGAACCTTGGTGAAGGAAGGAGCAACGGTCAGGGTGGCAAAGATGGTGACAAAGAGCAGGAGGATTATTTTCCAGCGCAGGGAACTCGACATAAACTCTCCGTGATGCGGGTTAACCTAAAAGGTTGTGAAAAAATAATATTGTCATCGGATCATGGATAAAACGGCATAAGGAGCCGTAACAAAATGGCCAAGAAAGCAAAGGGTTGTTTCGTGACGGCTCCTAAATGTGCAGGCTGATCGGACCAAGGCCTGGGCGTCATGGTTTTGGTGCGAGATTATACTCTCCTTTTGTCAGAAGTCAATTTGCAAAACAATGATGAGGATGGGGTCAGGCGCTCGATTGAATTCGCAGGTGTTTTTTTGTGCATTGTTTCCGGTGAGAAAAAATTTAGGGCAAGAACAGGCTATGCTAGAATAGGTAAAATGTTTGAAAAATGATTTTTTAGATTGAGAGGCGCACGGGAAAAAATGGGCAGCAAGATTCTTGTCGTTGATAACCATCCCCTGGTGCTCAAACTCATTGCCAATCTGTTGGAAAAGAGCGGGCATGAGGTGCGTATCGCCGAGGATGGCCTGAGCGCCCTTGATATCCTGAAATCCTATGCGTCGGATATCATTTTTGTCGATTTGGTGATGCCCAACATCAGCGGCGAGAAGTTGTGTCGGATCATCCGGAACATGCCCCATCTGCAAGGGTATTCCTTGTCATACTTTCAGCCATCGCCGCAGAGGAGGAGCTTGATTTCGCGGCCATGGGGGCGGATGCCTGCATCGCCAAGGGGCGTATGACCAATCTGGCCCGGCATGTGCCAGGGTTCTTGAGTTGGCGAGTCCAGAGGGCAGGCAGGAGATATCCCGGAATATCATGGGGCTTGAGGAGGTCGCGACCCGTGAGACAAGCCCTTGCGGGATTCGAAGGATGCGTTGCAAAAGGCCCTGGACAATCTACAGGTTGCCCAGCAGGTCGCAATCCGTCAGGAAAAACTGGCCTCCATCGGTACGCTGGCCTCGGGAGTGGCCCATGAAATATTCAACCCACTTAACATTATCGGAACCCTGGCTCAGGTCATGCAGCTTGAGAAGATTCCCGGGAGTATGCGGAAAAACCTTGATGAAATGCTGGTCCAGATCAAACGTGTCACTAAGATCACCAACAGCCTCAGGTCGTTTCCCCACCAGCACGCCTTTGAGGTCCGCATGGTCCGCATGGTCGATGTGCACGCCCTGTTTGACAAGACCGCCGCTCTGCTTGAGCATGACCTGAATCTGGACAACGTGCGGGTTGAGCGGTATTATACCCATGATCTTCCCTGTATCGAAGCGGATGAGGATCAGCTGGCCCAGGTGTTTCTCAACCTGGTGAGCAATGCCCGTGATGCCATGTATTCGGGTGACAAGCGGATTATTGTCGAAACCAGGCCACAGGATGATGGGATTGAAATCCGTTTCAGTGATACCGGTAGCGGTATCGGTCTGGAGGAGATGCTCGAACACAGTGGGGCTCACGCGCTTCTGCGCAAACCCATCGATTTGCAGAAGCTTTCCGATACGATTTACGGTTTCGTCGGGCATCTGCTGTAACTGCTTTTTTGGGAGGAGGGCATGGGGATGGGTGTAGTCGACAAGGGGAAGAAGTTGCTTGTTCTCTGGACAATTATTGCCTACTGCCTCATCGGCATTGAAATCATCATCATGATTTCTCCTTTTGCCCTCTATTTTTATTCGGTGTATGGGCCTGTGCTGCAGGCCCTTGCCGCAAGCCCGCTCACCAGCTGGTCCACGGAATTTTTTCTGCCGCATTTGGTTTTTCCCGATGATCCGCTGATCAGGGCCATCTCCTTGTTGCAGGTTCTCATGGTTGTCGGGTTGCTGTTTTTTGCCCTGGCGGCCATTCCGCTCTACTACGGGCGTTTCACCGGCAAGGGGGTGGTGGTCCGCAGTTTTTATGGCAAGATTCGTCATCCGCAATATCTGTTTCTCGCCATCTCCGGGTTTGGTCTGATGCTGTACTGGCCGCGTTTTATCATTCTGATCATGTATATCACCATGCTCTTTGTTTATTATGCCTTGGCCCGCAATGAAGAATGGCGGATGCAGCAGGAGCAGCCCGAGGCCTATGAACACTACATGGCCACAACGCCCATGTTTCTGCCCGGCGAACCGGGGGGGTGGCTGTACCGGCGGATCTTTGGCCGGATTCGGCCAAAATGGCTGGGAATTGTCGCGGCCTATTGTCTGACCATGACTCTGGCCGTGTTGTTGGCTTTTGCCTTGCGCAGCTATACGGTGCGGACATTGCCCTTGGTCAGGGCTGCGGATTCCCGGCTGGTTGTTTCCGTGTTTTCCCGTCCGGATCAGGAGATTCTTGCGGTGTACCAAGCGGCCCTTGGCTCGGCTCAGGTGCGGGAGGCCCTCCAAGGCAAGGAGGCCAATGTGGTGTATCTGCTGCCTGGGGATTTTTTCCTCAATGCTTTGCTCACCGAGGAGGACCGGCGGTTTTCCGACCACATGCTGGCGCGGTTTCCCGAGATTCTCGAATGGCACCAGCATCGCTTCAGCGGCGGCCTGGGCAGGTTTTTTCGGATTTTTTATAACTTTGTCCGGACCTGGGGTTCGGTGGAAACCAATTTTGAGGTCGAGCGGCTCATTTTCATGCGGGTGGATGATGCCAGCGGTCACCCTGTGCCCCCGGCAAACATCTTCAAGGTCGGTTTGAAGCGGCGGCCGGTTCTGCTTGTTGACCTGGAAGCCTCTAGCCATGCGGTCCGGTCTGTGGTAATAACCACGGACAATCACAAATGGGGCCTGATGCCCATGCCCACTTTCTAAGCATGCACCAGAAAGGACGGTTGCCAATGTCCAGCTGGTTTTGTCCGGGATCTCCCCCACTCTGCCGCGCTTGATTATTTAGTTGAGTAATTTCCCGCTTTCCTATAGTTGTTAAAGATAACAGTCATCCTTGGCAGTATCCTGACACCTTGGAGTCCCTACATGAGCCAGACCGACATTTTATTGCAATCCGGAACAAACGAGCTGGAGATCATAACCTTTTTTCTCCAGTGGCGTGATCAGACCACCGATTCCATCAGCAGGACGGCCTACGGCATCAATGCTGCCAAGGTTCGTGAGTTGGTTGCCATGCCTGAAACCTTGACTGAAATTCCGGAAAGCGTTTCGTCCATGAAAGGCGTTTTCCTGCTGAGGGATCGGACCATCCCCCTGGTTGATCTCTGTGATTGGTTTGGTTATGAGCCGGACCATTCCCCGGAGGCACGGGCCAAATGGGTGGTCATCGTCACCGAGATCAATGGCAAGTTTTTCGGTTTCATCGCCCATGGGGTGGATAAGGTGTATCGGGTTAGCTGGACGAAAATCTTGCCGCCGCCGCCAATCATTTCCCACTACAGCTCCCTTACCGGGGTGTGCCTCGTGGATGGCAATATCATTCAGATGGTTGATTTCGAGAGCATTATCGCCACCATCGATCCCACTATGGTTATTGACTCCGAAGCCCATGCCATATCCGGGCGTCCCGATGCCGACCAGGCCGACAAGGCTGTGGTTATTGCCGATGATTCGCACGTTATTCAGGATCAGATTCGAAAAACGCTGGAAAGGGCGGGATACCGGGTTGTCGCCCACTCCGACGGGCAGGATGCCTGGGAATATCTGGAAAAACTGAGAACCAACGGCACCCTGCACGATGAGGTGCTGGCTGTGGTCAGCGATATAGAAATGCCGCGCATGGACGGGCATAATCTCTGTAAACGGATCAAGGAAAATACCGGATACGATGGCATTCCCGTCATGCTTTTTTCCTCGTTGGTCAATGATCTGGCCCTGCACAAAGGACACGCCGTGGGCGCGGACGATCAGATCTCCAAGCCCGAACTCGGCCAGCTTGTCTCCCGGCTGCAGGACTGTCTCCGGCGGCGCCAGGCGGCCTGATTTTTTGTCCTAGCTCTGCCGCATGGTGTCGGATACGGTCATGAAAAGCGCCATGCATGTGTATCGTGCCAATAGGGTTGAATCCCTGCTGGACTCGCTGACAGACGTTTTGTGTACGCCGCTTTCCTCGCCGCTTGCGCCCGAATGCATCGTCGTGCAAAGCAAGGGCATGGCGACCTGGCTTGCCATGCAGCTTTCCGGCAGGTTCGGGGTGTGGGCCAACCCCGACTTTCCCCATCCCCGGCAGTTTATCCAGCGCGTCCTGCGGGCAACCCTTGGCGAAGAGGGCGACCGGGTGCAGAGGTATAGCCGAGAACGGCTTGCCTTTGTGATCTGCGCTCTTCTGGATGACTGTCGCCACGACCCTGATTTTTCTCCCCTGACCTCTTATCTCGTCGATGGCCCGTTGAGCAAGAAACTCCAGCTTGCCCGGCAGATCGCCAATCTCTTTGATCAGTACGCGGTGTACCGGCCTGAGATGATTCTTGCCTGGGAGGAAGGAGAGAACCGGGCCTTTGCCCATGATCTGGCTGAGGATCTCTGGCAGCCCAAGCTCTGGCGGCTGCTGGTGGCGCATCTGGGCTGCTGCTCCCCGGCCCGACTCATGCTGCAAGCCAGGCAAGCACTGGCCGCAGGCGACATTCCCTTTTCCCATCTCTTGCCCACCAGGGTTTCCCTTTTTGGCATCGATACCCTGCCCACGGTTTATCTGGGCATCATGGGCGAGCTGGCGCATATTCTGCCGGTGCATTTTCATCTTTTTTCCCCTGCGGAAGGCTACTTTGCTGACATCCGCTCCCAGGCCGAGGCCCTCCGTGCCCTGGCCCGTGTGCCTTCCGGTCTGGACGAGGCGGACCTCTATCTGGAGATCGGCCATCCGCTTCTTGGTTCCATGGGCGGTATGGCCCGGGATTTTCAAGAGGTTCTTGAAGGCTCGGTTCCCTATGTCGAGGCGGGAGAATACTACACCGGACATGCTGCGCCGCAGACCATGTTGGAGGTGCTGCAAAACGATATCCAGCATCTGGACCATCGCTCTCCGGCAGGCGGCACCGCCGCGCCCCAAATCCTTGCCGGAGATGATGATTCCATCCGCATCCATGCCTGCCATAGCCGTCTCCGCGAGGTCGAGGTCTTGCAGGATCAATTGCTGGCCCTGCTCCAGGATGATCCGGCCCTGGTCCCCCGCGACATCGTGGTCATGCTGCCCGAGGTTTCGGCCTATGCCCCGCTCATCGAGGCGGTTTTTGGGCTCTCCCCGGAGGACAAGCGTTTTATCCCCTTTCGGATCGCGGACCGGTCCCTGTTGAGCGGCACCCCGCTCATCGATGTTTTATTTCGATTTCTCCAGATGGCCCCCGGCAGAATGACGGTCTCGGAGGTGCTGGAACTGCTGGCCTGCGAGCCAATCCACTCCAATTTTGGCATTGCTCCTGAGGATATGGACAAGATCAGGCTCTGGGTGGAAAAGACCGGAATCAGATGGGGTATTGACGAGCTGCACCGGGAGGCGTTGCAGCAGCCCAAGGAACGGCAAAACACCTGGCGGTTCGGCTTTGATCGCTTGGCCCTTGGCTATGCCGTCCGCACGGACGGGGCTTTCCTGGGCGAGGTTCTGGCCTATGAGGAGATCGAAGGCCAGGCTGCGGAGCTTGCCGGCCGGTTCATCCATTTTTGCGAGACCCTGTTTGGGCAGGCGGAAAAGCTGTCCGTCGCCAGGGAAATGCAAGACTGGCAACGTATTTTGCACGATTTGCTGGCGGCCCTTTTCCTCGATGATTCTCCCCAGGCCTGGCAACTCCAGAAAATCCGTGACAGCCTGGCCCAGATCAACCTTGAGGCCCAAGATGCCGGGTTCAGTCAACCCATTGACCTGAGCGGGCTTGTCATCCTGCTTAAAGAAAAGCTCTCCGGCCAGGCAACGGCCCAGGGCTTTCTTGAGGGCGGCCTCACCTTCTGCGGTATGCTGCCCATGCGCTCAATCCCCTTTAAGGTTATCTGTCTGCTTGGCATGAACGACGGGGAATTCCCTCGGGTGGAACATCCGCAGAGCTTTGATCTTATCGCCCGCTATCCGCAGCGGGGTGACCGGGCCAAGCGCAACGATGACCGGTATGTTTTTCTCGAAGCCTTGCTTGCCACCCGTGGCAAATTTCTGGTGTTTTATCAGGGCAACACCCTGCGCGACAACAAGGAACTTCCCTCCGCCGTGGTGGTTGAAGAGCTGATCGACAGCCTGGCCGAGAGTTTCAGCCTTGGGGATGATGGTTCCGATTCTGGCGGGGACAATTTCGAGGCGCGGAGAAAAAGGCTGGTGGAGCGGATCGTGGTTCGGCATCCGCTCCAGCCCTTCAGCCAGAAATATTTTTCCGGAGCGGATGGACGGTTGTGCAGTTTTGCCACGGAATACTGTCGGGCGGCCCAGGCAAGACAGGCAGGGAGCCGCGCCAGACACAACTTTCTGCCCGAGCCTTTGCTGCCTGTGTCCTTGAGCCCTGCCCCCATTTCCCTATTGGATTTGTCCCGATATTTTTCGCATCCGGTCCGCTGGTTTCTTGAAAACCGGCTCGGCCTTTTCTTGCAGGAAAGAAGCCGGGAGATTCAGGATCGTGAACCCATCCACCTCGATGGCCTGGAAAGATATCAGCTGAGCAGGGATTTGCTGGCCATGAAAGGCGAAGGGCTGGCAAAGCCGGAAATCATTCTCGCCCGCTGGCGGGGGGAGGGTCTGGTTCCCCTGGGTCAGGGCGCCCAGGCGGTTTTTGCCGAAATCAGGGAGACGGTGCGGCCCATCGTGGAGCAGCTTCTTCAACATGGACCAGGGGAGGGTGACCAAGAACTCCCGCCTGTGCGCCGGGAACTCGTTCTTTCTCCGGAGATCACCCTGCATGGCGAGTTGAGCGGGATATACCCTGGCGGGCATGTATACTGGACCAACAGCCTGCTCCATGGCAAGATACTGCTGCCGGTCTGGCTTGAGCATCTTTTTCTCTCCGCCGTGGCCCCGGATGACCAGCGTTGTGAAACCGTGCTGATCGGCAGAGGCCGCGACAAGGGCACGGCCCAGGTTCTCCGTTTTTCTCCGGTACCCGAAGCGGCACACCTGCTGCTTGAGCTGGCACTTCTGTTCGCTGACGGCTCCAATGCGGCCCTGCCATTTTTCCCAAAAAGCGCTTTTGTTTTTGCCCAGACTGTTGCCTCAGGCAAGGGAAGCGAACAGGGGCGGCGAATTACTGCCTTTGCCAGGGCCGAAGAGGAGTACCTTGGCAACAACTTTACCCCAGGCGAGGGCGAAGACCCTTACTGCCGACAACTTTTTGGTGATGTCCTGCCTGTTTCCCCACCCTTTGCTGAGCTTGCCATCCGCATCTTTGCGCCCATGCTCAACCATATGGAGGAGTTATGAGCCGGGGTTTTGATCCGCTCCTCATAGCCAGTACCGGCGTGCAGCTCATTGAGGCCAGCGCCGGCACTGGCAAGACCTATTCCATCACCTCCCTCTATCTGCGTCTCTTGCTGGAGCGGAGGCTGACCGTGGAGCAGATTCTGGTGGTCACCTTTACCGAGGCGGCCACCGCCGAATTGCATGAGCGGATCAGGACCCGGCTGCGGACGGCGGTGCAGGGGTTTCAGGATCAGGACGGCGGGAATGATCCCTTTTTATGCCAACTTTTAGAGCGCAGCCTCGACCATGAGGCAGACCGTCGTCTTCTCGCCCGGGCGGTGAGTGACATTGACAAGGCTGCAGTCTCCACCATCCACGGCTTTGCCCATCGGGTCTTGCAGCAGCACGCCCTGGAAACCGGGCTGCTCTTTGATCTGGAACTCACCGGCGCCACCGGGGCTCTGGTGCGGGAGATCACCGACGATTACTGGAGCGGATTTTTTTACGATTGCGATCATCGGGTGGCAAGCCTCATCAGACAAGGTGTTTCTCCCGGTCAGTTGCGCGCCTTGACTCAGGAAGCGATCCGGCATGGCGATTTTGCCATTGTCGGCGAGGTCCCGGCGGAGGAAGAAGTTCCTGCCCTGATGCAGGAGTATTGCCGACTCTATACCGAAGCGCGGGGATGCTGGCATGAGCAACGCGAGACCCTGGGTCAATACTTTTCCCAAGCGGGGGGGTTGACCGCGCCCTTCAAAACCCTGCTGGCCAATGGTCTGCTGGATCGGCTTGCTGATTTTTTCGCCAACGATGAGCCTGTTGCCTTTTCCCCGCCGCGACATACGGAACTGCTCGGCGGGGAAAATATCTTTCAGCCGGATGGCAAGGTCTTTACTCCAACGGCTCTGAAAAAAGGGGTGGTGCACAACAATCCTTTCTTCGAGGTATGGGGTAGACTGGTTGCCCAGGCCGAGGCTATGGGGGCCAGCAGTCAGGCGCGGTTCTTCGCCGGGGCGGCGCGCTATATCCGGGCGGAACTGCCCAAGCGTCTGCTGGGTGTCCAGCAGCAATCTTTTGATGAACTCCTCACCGGATTGGACCGGGCATTGCGGGGGACGCAGGGCGCACAGCTTGGACAGGCGATCCGCACCCGCTTCCCGGTGGCTCTCATCGATGAATTTCAGGACACCGACCCGGTTCAGTACCGCATCTTTCGGACCATCTATGGGAAAGGGGGCAAGGAGGCGCTTTTTCTGATCGGCGATCCCAAGCAGGCGATCTATGGTTTCCGTGGCGCGGATATCTATGCCTACCTTGAGGCTGCCGGTCAGGCGGAATCTGAAAAACAGACGATGACCACCAACTGGCGGGCCGACCGGAAAATGGTCGCGGCGCTGAACGCTCTTTTCGGCGGACTGGCACACCCCTTTGTCGATGCCCGGATCAGCTACGCCCAGGTCGATGCGCGGCCTGGGGCGGAAGATCTCTGGCATTCCCCGAGCCTTGGCTCTTCCCCTCTCCAGTTTTTCACCCTGCCCGAGGGTCTGTGCCCAACCAGGGGAGGGCGGCTGGTCAAGAAACAGCTTGAACCCCTGATCCCGGAGCTGGTTGCCGGAGATATCGCCGGGCTGCTGGCTGGGGATACGTTGATTGGGGAGCGCTCCGTTCGGGCCGGGGACATTGCCGTGCTGGTCCGCACCAATATCCAGGCAGCGGAGATCCAGGCAGCCTTGCGCGGCAGGGGGATCAACGGGGTGCTCCAGAGTAAGGCCAGTGTCTGGGGGAGTGTCGAGGCGCAGGAATGCCTGCGTCTTCTCGCGGCGGTGGCCGAACCGGGCAACGAACAGCTGCTCCGCAAGGGGCTGGCCACCACGATGCTCGGCTTTACCGGCAATGACCTTGACCACCTCAATCAGGCGGAATCTGAGCTGTACGCACTCATGGGGCGAGTTTCATCCTGGCAGGAGGTCTGGCAGAAAAACGGGGTCATGCGGATGCTGCTGGCTGCCTGGCAGGAGCATTCCGTTACCGGGCGGCTGCTGTTGTTGGAGGATGGAGAGCGGAGACTGACCAATCTGCGTCATCTTGCTGAACTGCTTCAGGAGACGGAGAGCCGGAACCATTTCAGCCCGGAGATGCTGGTGGACTGGCTCAGCCAAACCATTGCCGCAGGCGAGAGCGGAGAAGAGGCGGAGCTGCGCTTGGAAAGCGACGAGGATGGTGTGCAGCTGGTCACCATCCACCGGAGCAAGGGGCTTGAGTATCCGATTGTGTATTGTCCCTATCTCTGCCTGGGGGGCGGTGGCACATCCAGGCAGCCCTTTGTCTCCCTCCATGATCCGGCGGCGGACTGGCAGGGGAGGATCGTCCTGTTTCCCGATGATGCAGCCCGGGCTCTTGCGACAGGTGAGCGCTTTGCCGAAGAGCTGCGCCTTGCCTATGTCGCGATGACCCGAGCCCGGCATAGCTGCCATATCCTCTGGGCCCCGGTCTCCGGGTACGATACCAGCGCGCTGGCTTGGCTTCTCCATGGCGATCAGGGTGAGCCCGAAGCAGCCTCCAGCCCGGAAGCGTTGCAACAGCAGCTCAAACGCTACACCGGACAGGATCTGTTGGACCGGCTGCGGGCTCGGGCCAAGGCAAGCCAAGGTTGGCAGGTGCGGCAGCTTCTGCCGGGCACGGCTTCGATGGGCGAAGCGGCCCGGCCGACTGAGGCGGCGGAGTTGATCTGCCGCACCCCGGTGCGCAAGCTGGCCCAGGTCTGGCGGATCGGAAGCTTTTCCCATCTCACAGCGCAGAGCAGCCATGACCCAGGGGAACGGGAGCCGGAAGCTCCGGGCGAAAGGGTGTCGGAGGAGTCAGTGGTCCCGGAGATGGCGACGGAGATTCCCTCTGCTGCTCTGGTTCCCCTGGCCCAGTTTCCCAAGGGCCCGGTGGCGGGCAATTTTTTCCACACCATTTTTGAATTAGCCTCGTTTCCGCAAGAGAACCCCGCTCTATTGCAGGAGCTGGTGCGGGAGCAGCTGCGTTTTTACGGCTATCCGGAGCAGCAGTGGCTTGCCCCGGTCTGCCGGGCCTTTGCTGAGGTGCTCAAAACCCCTCTCTGCGCAACGGACCCATTTTGTCTGGGTGATCTCACCGACGCGCAGCGGCTCAATGAGATGCCATTCACTTTTCCGGTGGGCGCAGGCTTGGGCGAGGATGCCAGTCTCTCCGCCGAGCTTCTGGCCTGCCCGTTTATCGACCATCCCCAGGGGATTCCTGCCGGGTATGTTGAGAGCCTGCGTGCTTTACGCTTTATCCCGCTGCGCGGCTTTCTCAAGGGGTTTATCGATCTGGTCTGCATTTTTGAGGGCAAATGGTATCTGATGGATTACAAGAGCAACCATCTCGGGCTCAGCCGGGATGATTACGCCCGGAACAAACTGCCTGCGGCCATGGCCCACCATCATTATTTTCTCCAATACCACATCTACACCGTGGCCCTGCATCGCTATCTGACCTGCCGGTTGCCCGGCTATGCGTATGATCGGGATTTCGGCGGGGTCTTGTACCTGTTTTTCAAGGGGATGCACCCGGATTTCGGCTCTGAATTCGGGGTGTTTGCCGACCTGCCACCCCTGGCCCGCATCGAACAGCTCTCCGCGATATTTGAGAGCCTGGCAAGGGAGGGCGGCCATGATCCGGGAGATTGAGCAGCTCATTGCCAGCGGGATGCTGGACCAGTTCGACCGCTATTTTGTCAGAACCCTCCAGCGGTTTGCTCCCACTGCGACCCACCAGGTCCTTGTCCTCGCCGCCCTTGCCCGGAAAGCGGTGGCCAATGGTCATGTCTGCCTCGATCTCAAACGGCTGGTGGAAAGTTCCCTCCCCCCCGGCGGGGGAGGGTCAGGGAGAGGGGGAAACAGCGATGAACCCGGCAGGTCGCAACTTCATCCACCCCCAACCCTCCTCCCGTTAAGGGGGGGGGAGTCAATCGAGCCTTCGCTTGCAGATTTGCTCGCGGAACTTCAGCAAAGCCCTCTGGTGAGCCGGGATGGCAATCTTGCCCCGTTGGTGTTCGAAGAACATCGGCTGTATCTGCAACGCTACTGGCTCTATGAGGAGGAGTTGGTCCGGGAGATTCGTGCCAGGGCAGCGAACCCGGTGGCTGTGCAGGAGGATTTGCTTGCCTCCTGTCTTGCTCAACTCTTCTCTGGCACGGCGCAAAATGGTCCGCAACGCGAGGCTTGCGCCGGGATTTTTCGGCAGCGTCTGGGTTTGATCACCGGCGGACCCGGCACCGGCAAAACCACCCTTGTCACCAAATATCTGGCCTTGGTCCTGCTCTATGCCCAGGCGTCCGGAGAGCCGTTGCCGCGCATCCTGCTCCTTGCCCCCACGGGCAAGGCAGCGGCCCGGCTCACCGAATCCCTGCAGAAGAAAAAGGGAGAGACAATGGTGCCGGAGCTGGTTGCGGCCATGCCCGCCAAGGCGTCCACCATCCATCGGGCCCTTGGCTACCGGCCGGAAACCCCGACCACCTTCCGCTATAACCGTGAGAACCCATTGCCCTGGGAGGTGGTGGTGGTCGATGAGGCGTCCATGATTGACGTGGCCCTCATGGCCAAGCTCTTTGCGGCGGTGGAGCCCACGGCGCGGCTGGTGCTGCTTGGAGACAAGGACCAGCTTTCCTCGGTGGAGGCAGGCTCCATCCTGGGGGATATCTGCGCGGCGGTCATGGACGGCGTTGGGGCGGGGAAAAATCCCCTGGCCCGGTGCGTGGTTAGGCTTATGGAAAGCTTCCGGTTTTCCCCGCACGAGGGGATCGGTGCGCTGGCGAGCGCAATACATGCAGGGAAGGCGGAGGAGGCGGTTTCCCTGTGCCAGCAGGGCTCGGCAGAGGTCAGCTTATTGCCTCCGCTTGTGCAGAGTGATCCGAGTCACCCCCTGGCGGAAATGATCCTGGCCGGATATCGGCCCTTTCTGGAGGCTGCCAGCCCGTTTGCGGCCCTGGAGCTGTTTGAGCGGTTCCGCCTGCTCTGCGCCCACCGGACCGGGCCGATGGGTGTTTCCTCTCTGAACCGATATGCGGAAAAGGTTTTGTCCCTGCACCGGCTGATTGAGCCCAACACCCCGTGGTACAAGGGGAGACCGGTGCTGATTCAGGCCAACTCCTACCCGTTGCGGCTTTTTAACGGCGAGACCGGCATCCTTTGGCCAGCAGAAGACGGCGAGGGGTTCAAGGCCTTTTTCTTTTCGGAAGGCAGGGAGTGGGTTCGTTCCTATTCCCTGCGCCAGCTGCCTGCGCACGAAACAGCCTTTGCCATGACCATCCACAAGAGCCAGGGTTCTGAATTTGACCGGGTTGCTCTGGTCCTACCCGGAGAGGATTCGGCATTGTTGAGCAGGGAACTCCTTTATACCGGGATCAGTCGGGCCAGGCGTCAGGTGGCCCTGGTTGGTAGACCTCAGGAAATCGAGGCGGCGGTGGGCAGAAGGGTGGATCGGGCCTCTGGGCTTGGAGAAAAATTGACGGAGTGAATGGGGTTATCCGGCTGAGATTGTGGAAGCGGATAATAGTTTTGGAGAATTCACTGTATTCCGTATAAGATGCTCAGAATGGACATAAAGAGTATTTTTAGGGCCTTTTTCCCCTTTAGCATCCGGAAATCCGAGATCGAAATGGCGAAGAAGTATTAAAAACGGAAATCCGGTCAATTTTAATGTTAGGCTGCGAGAAAACATATGCACATGCGCTACTTCGGCGACTCTTACGACATCGTAAAGTTGTCGCTCATAAACTGGCTCAGGCACCTTGGCGATTGGTCGGTACATCCCATGCTCACCGAGTCCGCGACAATCGACGAACTTGCCGCATTCAAACGTTTTCTTGGTGCTCACGTAATTTCATCGGAAGTATTGACCACCACCACGGACCGTTCCTCATATCTTGCGTATGCTTCTGAGTGTGGGCATCTTTTTCTTGACCCCGACACGGGTCTCAAAATGAAAACCACAAAGAGCGTGAAGGCACCAGAATATCTATTCGCAAGCGAGCTTGAATACCTTATCAAATCACGCCCCAATTCACTGACCTTGGTTTTTGATCAAAGCCTCCAGCGGGGCAATGAATATGCATCCCTAGAGAAAAAACTCAGCACCCTTCGCTCTGGTGGTGTTCATTGTTTTGCTTATGTGTCTCACGCATGTTTCATCGTAGGCGGCAGTGACGATGCCTTAGTCAGCAAAGCACTCTTCGATGTCATGGCAAAATCAAAGCTGCCGGAAAGTCGGTTCCTGCGAGCAGGATTACCTAACACTACATTCAAATTGAGGGGCGCACCGCTTTTGGCGCGTCCCTCAATTTGAATGTTAGATTTCTCGGGGGACATAGCATTGGATTGGCAAACAGTTGCTGGAATATCAAGTGCTGTAATCGCGTTGTGCGCCCTCACTTATACGGTGTGGCAAGGGAAGCAGATGCAGAGGCATAACAAGCTTTCTTTCAGGCCGCACATTACTTCATGGTCTCACCGAAACTCAGACCAGGGCATCTACGCCGTAGAGGTTATGAATAACGGTCTTGGTCCTGCCATAATCGAGAGCTTCACGGTCACGGTTGACGAAAGGTTAATTGCGGGCGAAGGAACAGAACCCATTGAGAAAGGGTTGAAGATCCTATTTCCGAATGTGGGGTATCAGTCCCAGCAAGCCTACATGGCCAAGGGATACTCCATGGCCGCGAAGGAGAAATGCACGATCTTGGCAATCCAGTTCAAGAGTCCTGCGCCGCTTACCAAAGAGGCCATCGAGCATGCCTTTAAACGTGCAGACCTAGTCATCAAATACAAGTCGTTCTATGAAGAAGAATTCACGTACTCGTCAAAAGAAGAGAAATCTAACCATTAGCTCCAGGCGATGCCGCATACGTGTTTATCCGGTGTGGGGTTAGGTCTTACGGGCTGGGGTCAGGTCTTGAGAAACTAGGAGAAACTAGGGACATCTCCCTGTTTTTTTCATCCTCAGTGTTTATGTATTTTAAGGGAGAGACTCCATGAAGACGCTAGCATTAATTATTATAATGTTTGCTGTGTTGGCGACCTCCGCACAAGCTGACGAATGCCCTCCAGGAAGTGGGAAGTATTGTCCCGCCGGGTCATATTGTTGTGGGGCAGATAGATGTTGCAAGGAAGAGCCGCCACCTCCGCCTCAACAACCTCCGCCGCCTCCACTTCCACAGCCCCCAGACGATACTTGTGCTCAGGATTGCCAAGACAGTTATCGTGACTGTCTCATGACAGCATTTTCGTGGCAGGACACAGCGGCTTGCAATGCTGTGCTTTATTCATGTCTGCGTCATTGCAAAAAGTAAAGGAGGTAATATTGGGTGTCAGAGCGAAAACTAACCAGATATTCCGCCAACTGGATTTTTTAGGTGCATTTGCGGTTTGTCGCCATCACCTCCGGGCCGACGATCTGGAAAAGAAACTGGGATAGTTTGGACTACTCCCAGTTTTTTCTTGGCTTTCTGTATATAAAATATTATATATAAAACTGAGGGAAATAAGTTTTCACGGCACATCGAAAAAGGATCTTTGCGCTTTCCCTCCGGACGCACGTGGGGAGGTTGGATATCAGCTTAGTAAGGTGCAGCAGGGGCTTGAGCCGTCAGACTTGAAGCCCATGCTGAACATTGGCCCTGGTGTTTGCGAGATCAGAATCAGAGAAGAAAGCGGCCAGTATCGGATACTCTATGTCGCCAAGTTTGCCGATGCAGTCCATGTTCTGCACGCCTTTCAGAAAAAGACACAACGAACCGCCAAGGCGGACATAGAATTGGCCAAAAAACGCTACAAAGAAATCGGGAGGACGCCATGACAGAGACATTCAAGAGTGTATGGGATGCGTTGGAAACCGATCCCGCCGAACGGGAAAGCATGAAAATCAAAAGCCGTCTCATGATGGATATTGAGAGCTGTATAAAAAAGCAGGGCATGACCCAAAAACAGGCGGCCAAAAAGATGGGCGTTACCCAGCCCAGGATCAGCGATCTGGTGCGCGGAAAAATTAACCGCTTCACCATCGACATGCTGGTGAATATGCTTGCCCGCCTGGGCAAGCATGTGGAAGTGACTCTTCAGGATGCCGCTTGATTTGCTGGGCAGTGAAGGGGTTCATTTTTAAGACCCCTTTTGTTTTTTGAACGGGTCTCGGGACTTCAGGCGAAACCGACCGGAGGCTGGGGCTAAAACCGGACCTGATTGCGCCCGCATGCTTTGGCCATATAGAGCATTTTGTCGGCAATGGTGATCATGTCTTCCATAGATTCCTTTGCTTCCAGGCACACGCCGATGCTGGCCGTGATCTGGATTTTCTCTCCACCCAAATCAATTAGGGTTCGGGCGATATTTTCCCGGACGCTGTCAAAGACATCAAAGATACTTTCTCCTGCCATATTGACAACCAGGATGCAGATTTCCTCACCGCCGTAACGGCAGACGATATCCGTTTCGCGGAAGCGGCGTTGCAGCATGGCGCCGAGAGACTTAAGCACCTGATCTCCTGCGTCATGGCCGTATGTGTCATTGACCTTTTTGAAAAAATCGATATCCAGCAGGGCCATGGCCACCCCAAGATGCCCTCGGTTGGCGCTGGCCAGGAGCTTTTTGCCCATCTCAAAGAAGTATCGGCGGTTGTAAAGGCCGGTGAGGTAATCCCGGTTCGAGCTTTCTTTGATCTGTTGGATATACTCGAGCAGATCCATGTTCTGGTTGACCCGGCAGTAAAATTCCTCGTGCGAAAAAGGTTTGCTCAAAAAATCGTTGGCCCCATTTTTGATGAACTGCGTGGAGATGGCCTTGTCGTCGCTGCCGGAAAGTCCGATGATGGCCAGTTCTTCCTTGGCGTGACGTCGGCGGATCTCTTTGGTCAATTGTAGCCCGGTCATTTTTGGCATGTCGTTGTCGGTGATCAGGAGCTTGATGTCCGGGTGCTGTTCAAGGATGGGTAGGGCGTCCATGCCGTTTGCCGCTTCATACACGCAGAAGCGGTGGATGGTCAGCAGGTTGCTCAGCTCAAGGCGCGACGAGCGCGAGTCGTCTACGACCAGTGCCTTGACCCCGCTGTTGTTGGCGATGCGCCGAACAAGTCCCAGGAGATAGTCGATACTCTGGGGGTTTTCCTTGAGCACATAGTCGATAATCATCTTTTGCCAGAGGGTGTCCCGTAGTTTTTGGCTGAATTTGCCCGCAAAGATGATGGGCGGAATATTGTGGGTCAGGACATAGTCCACTACCTCGTTTCCCGAGGCGTCTGGCAGGGTGAGGTCGAGGACAGCTAGAAAAAAATGATTTTGCTGGTTAGCGATGAGGTGTTTTGCTTCGGCAAAGGATTTTGCCAGGGATACGGAGAGAGCAAGGCTCGATTCAATCTTGTTTTTCACCATCAGGCCCAGGGATTTACTGTCTTCCACCAGAAGGAGCTGGCGGTTTTGCTCATTTTTTGTCATGCAACGCGCCTTCAGAGAAGCCCGATTTCGGAGAGCATAGCTTTGGCTGCGGCAAAAAGACCGTCCTTGCCCGATTCGCTTCTCGCCTCGACGTAAAAGCGAACCTTAGGCTCCGTGCCGGACGGTCTGATCATCAGCCAACTGTTGTCTTCCAGAATCATCTTTCTGCCGTCAATGGTGATTACCTCGGTAATCTTCTTTGCTTGTCCGCCAATATCAATCGTGGTCCCGACCGCGTATTTTTCCAGTCCGGCCAGGGTGTCCAGCAGCACTTTTCCCTGCTGGCTTACCTCGACCCCCCCCTTGGCTGGATAGTACTGGCCGTACTCTGCCTGAATCTCGCCAAGGTAGTCGCCAAGATTCTTTTTCAGGCTGAGCATCATGTCCAGAGCGAGGATCAGGCCGATATATGCGTCTTTTTCCGGGGTGTGGCCAATGACGGTGATGCCGTCTGATTCCTCGAAACAGACCAGGGCTTTGCCGATCACCGGCTTGAACTCTTTGAATCCTACCCGTGGTTCAAAGATTTCCTCGTGCAATCCTTTGGCAATGGCGTTGGCAAAGTTGCTGGTCGCCACGGTCTTAGCCACCAGGCCGTGCTTGCCCTTTTGTTCATGCAGATAATGATAGGCCATGGCCCCGAAAAGGTTCATGTCGATCTCGATGGTGCCGTCGGTGAAACGGATGCGGTCGGCGTCAGGGTCGATGATAACCCCGAGCTTGAACGGCTCCGGTCTCTGGCGCAGGGTGGCGAGAACCTGCTGCATGTTCTGCGAGGAGGGCTCGGGCGCAACCCCGCCGAAGGTGGGGTCTGCCTGGTCCCGTAAGAAGATGAGCCTCTCTGATGATTGGTTGCCGAACAGGGAGCGCATGTGCACCCGGCTGGCTCCATGGACGCAGTCAACAACAACCACGCAATCCGTGGCACCATGGAAGGAGACAAGAATTTCTTTGTAGTTCAGGCCGTGCAGGGATGCGCCCTTGGCGACCAGTTCCTGCCAGCAGGCCAGGGCGTCGCATTGCTTCACCAGGGCGGCATTCGGAGTCAGTGGCTGGGTAATTCCTCCGGCGATGAGCTGCCGTGCATTTTCCGTGATCCGGCGGGTGATCTCCGAGGCCGCCGGCCCGGCATCCGCCGCATTGAATTTGAAACCGGCATATTCCAGGGGGTTGTGGCTGGGGGTGAGATTCACCGAAAACGCTGCCTGCAAAATAAGAACCGCAGCGGAAAGGGTGCCGGTGGTGGCCTCATGGGCATAATGAACACCAATGCCGTTGCCGGTCAAGACCTCGATAACCCGCTGAGCCAGGAGGCTGCCGCCGAACCGGTTGTCAAAGCCGACCACGGCGCCCCGTTGCTGCGCCTCTTTGAAACTGCGTACCCCCAGGGCCGGAGCCAGGGAGTCGTCCTGGTCCAGGTTGCGGTACATATTAACGATGGCCTGGGCAACCAGGGTTACGGAGTGCAGGGAGAAATCCTTGCCGATGATCCCTCTCCAGCCGGAGGTGCCGAAGGATACCTCTTTGCGCGGGGGATTGGTGTTGGTGCGTATTTCATCTTCCACCAGTGCATATGCTTTGGCAATGGCCTCGTTTGCCTGGCGGAAGTCCTGGGAGTCCGGAAGGGCGTTGTTTTTCAGGTCTACCAGTTTTTTGATGAGTCCGAAATAGTCGCTGGCCGCATGGTTGGTTGGCACGAGATGTTCGTTAAAAAGGCGGTCGATGTCTTGGCTGATCATGGGGAAACCTCTGGCTTACAGGAAGATGGAGAGGAACAAAAAAATACAGGCCCGGGTACATTATGTTATACTATGCACATATCTGCTGAGCAACGGGTCATTTTTTTGGTGTTTGCTCAGGTTTCGATTGACCCGCAAGACAAGATTCGCTATACATTGCTGGCGTGATGTTCGTCGCAAATCAATGGATTTTTCAGTGCGTTCCACGTCCTGAACTTTTAAATAAATAATTAGGGAGCAGAACACAATGGGCAAACATGATGAGGCTTTCATTCTCTGGTTTGATGATATCGGCATCGAGGATGTACCGCTGGTTGGCGGCAAGAATGCATCTTTGGGTGAAATGCATCAGAAGCTTACCTCAAAAGGTGTTGATGTTCCGAATGGTTTTTCCATCACCGCCTATGCCTACCGGCATCTGCTGAAAACCGCCGGGATCGCCCAGGCCATTGAAGATGCCCTGGCCGACCTTGACACCCATGATCTGCACAATCTTCAGGCCCGCGGCGAGAAAGCGCGTAATATTATCCGCACTGCCGAGTTCCCCGATGATCTGCGCACGGAGATCCTTGATTCGTACAAGAAAATGGAAGAGATGTACGGCCCCAGTGTTGACGTGGCCGTGCGTTCTTCCGCAACTGCCGAGGATCTGCCGGACGCCTCCTTTGCCGGTCAGCAGGAAACCTATCTGAATATCCGCGGCCCGGAGCAGCTCATTGATGCCTGCCGCCGCTGTTTTGCCAGCCTTTTCACCGACCGGGCCATCTCCTACCGGCATGACAAGGGTTTTGGTCAGTTTGACGTCTATCTTTCCATCGTGGTGCAGAAGATGGCGCGCAGTGACTCCGCCTCTTCCGGCGTCATGTTCTCCATCGATACCGAAAGCGGTTTCGAGGATGCGGTCTTTATCACCGGCGCCTGGGGCTTGGGAGAAACCGTGGTTCAGGGTGCGGTCAATCCCGATGAGTTCTACGTTTTCAAGCCGACCCTCAAACAGGGCAAGCGTCCCATCGTTGGCAAGACCATCGGCAGCAAAGAAATCAAGATGATCTACGACAACGATCCCAAGACCGAAGAGCCGGTAAAGACGATCGATACCACGCCGGAAGAGCGCGGCAAGTACGTGATCAACGATGATGAAATTCTCCAGCTTGCCAAATGGGCCTGTATCATCGAGGATCACTACGGCAAGGGCATGGATATCGAATGGGCCAAGGACGGCGATGGCGTGAACGTCGGCACCGGCAAGCTGTTCATCGTGCAGGCTCGTCCCGAAACCGTGCATTCTCAGAGCAATAAGGGTTCCATTGAAACCTATAAGCTGAAGGAGAAAGGCAAGGTTTTGGTCGAAGGTTTGGCGGTCGGCACCAAGATTGGCCAGGGCAAGGCCAACGTAATCGCCGCTGTTGTCGACATCCACAGCTTTAAGAAGGGCGAGGTGCTGGTCACCGACATGACTGATCCCGACTGGGAGCCGATCATGAAGATTGCTTCGGCCATCGTCACCAACCGCGGCGGCCGGACCTGTCATGCCGCCATTATCTCCCGTGAGTTGGGCATCCCCTGCGTCATTGGCACCGGCGACGGTTCCAAGAAGATCTCCAACGGCCAGGACATCACCGTTTCTTCGGCAGAGGGCGAGAAGGGGTTGGTGTATGATGGGTTGTTGAAGTTCGAAATCGATCGGCTCGACCTTTCCAACCTGCCCAAGACCAAAACAAAAATTATGATGAACCTGGCCATCCCGGAGAAGGCTTTCTCCGAGTGTCAGATTCCCAATGACGGCGTTGGCCTGGCCCGGGAAGAGTTCGTCATCAACTCCCATATCGGCATTCATCCCCTGGCTCTTTTCAATTACGAAGAGTTGAAGAGATCTTCGGATTCGGAAAAGCAGGCAGTGGTGAGGTTGATCGACAAGAAGACCACCGCTTATGCGGATAAGAAACAGTTCTTCATCGACAAGGTTGCCGAGGGTGTGGGCCGCATCGCTGCAGGCTTTTATCCCAAGGATGTCATCGTCCGCCTTTCCGACTTCAAGTCCAACGAATATGCCAATCTTACCGGCGGCACCTTTTATGAGCCGCACGAGGAGAATCCGATGATCGGTTGGCGTGGGGCGTCGCGGTATTATGATCCCAAGTATCGGCCTGCTTTTGAGCTGGAATGCAAGGGATTGCTCAAGGCGCGTAACGATATGGGGCTCACCAACATCAAGCTGATGGTGCCCTTCTGTCGTACCCCCGATGAGGGCAGGAAGGTTATTCAGGTCATGAAGGAATGCGGTCTGGTTCAGGGCGAGAATGGTCTGGAGCTGTATGTGATGTGTGAGATCCCGTCCAACGTGATCTTGGCCGATGCCTTTGCCGACATCTTCGATGGCTTCTCCATCGGTTCCAATGACCTGACCCAGCTCACCTACGGCCTTGACCGCGATTCCGGTTTTCTGGCCGGTGTCGCCGACGAGCGGGATGATGCGGTTAAGGAGATGATCAAGATGGTCATTGCCACTGCCAAACGGCGCGGGAAGAAGATCGGCATCTGCGGTCAGGGTCCCTCGGATTTCCCCGAGTTCGCCACCTTCCTGGTGGAGTGCGGCATTGATTCCATGAGCCTTATCCCCGACACCGCGGTCAAGACACGTCTGGCCGTGGCTGCCAAGGAGAAAGAGATGGGGATTAATCCTTAAACTTCTCCGTAGTCAGAACCATAAAAAAAGGGGACTCGCAATCAAGCGAGGCCCCTTTTTTTATGGTGTTTTGTGATATTGTCCCCTGTTGCGGGGGCAGTGTTATTTCAGGGCTTTCAGCCGTTTCTGCGCCATCTCAACCTGCTCGCTTTTGGGGTAATCGTCAATGAGCTTTTTATAAACGATTTTGGCCGTGTCTTTTTCGGAGAGTTTTTCAAATGCCTCCCCCTGTTTGAACAAAGCGGCCGAGGCCTTGTTGCTCTTGGGATAATCGGCGATTACCTTCTGATACTCCAGAATGGCAAGCTCGAATTCCTTCTGTTGAAAAAGGCATTCCCCCAACCAGAATCTGGCGTTTGGGGCCAGGGGCGCAGTGCGGTTTTTCTCCAGGTAGCCAGAAAAGGCGTTGTACGCCTCTTTGTATTTATTAGCCTTGTAGGCGGCAAGTCCTTTATTGTAGACGGTGTCGCTGGTGTTTGTCTCTGCGTCCTTGGCTGCCGGTTTCTCGGAAGCCGGTTTTGCTTTTTCTTCCGGTTTAGCCGTTTCTTCCGTTTTGCCAGGTTTTTTCTTGGTTTCTTCCGGTTCGATGGTGCGTGGGCCGCTGGCTATCTCGGCTTTTTTGCGCGCTTCTTCTGCAGCCTTGGAGGCTCGGTCCGCACGGTCCACCGCTTCTTTGGCCCGGTCTTCCTGTATTTTACTAAAGTCGCCGGAGACGGAAGCAACTTGGGCGTTGACGCCACTCACTTTGCCGCCGAGTTCTGCTATCTGGCCGCGCAGTTGCTCAAGTTGGTTATTGGTATTTTGTTTCAAAGAAGCCTGTTCTTCCTGAATTTTTCTGGTCTGGATATTTTTTTCCTCAACCCTTGCTTCAAGCTGCAACAGGCGTGATTTGATCTGCTCAAGCTGATTCGCCAGTTCTGCCTGGGAGCCGCGCTGATTTTTCATGGCGGTGACAACGTTGTCCATTTCCTCGATTTTTGTATCCGTGGTTCGGAGCCGCAGGTCAAGGCCCCGGACATCCTTTTCCGCAGCGCATTGCATGAGCAAAGGGGAAAGACACAGGATCAGGGCAAGATTGGTCAGTGATCGTTTCATGAGATGTCTCCTGGCAAAATGAAAAGCTTAGTATCCGTTACGGAATAACCGTTGTTTTTTTGATTATGTCGTTACGGATACTTATGCCGTTCTTGCTATTGCCATAGCAAGGTTATTTTGTGGCAACGGCTTACAGGTCTTGACGTGGGGACCATTGCGGGTTGGATTGTGCGCCCGTGAGATTGAAAAGCGGACGAAGTCCCATGCCGTTTTTAAAGATGGCACATATTTCCTGTTTGTTGTTCCGTTTTCTTGAAAAGACAAGTTGTCGGCCATCCGGCGACCAACTCGGCGATTCATGATCTCCTGCTGTTTGCGTCAACTGGACAGGGGTGCCGCCTTCCGGTTTGATCAACAAAATCTGGGTGTTGCCGTTTACCCTGCCTGTATAGGCGATCCAGTCTCCTTTGGGCGACCAGCTCGGGGTGCTGTTTTCGTTGCCAAGATAAGTTATCCGCTGGACGGACTTGGTGGCGACGTCCATGACATAGATTTGCGGGGTGCCGCTTCGGTCGGAAACAAAGGCCAGCCTTTTTCCGTCCGGCGACCAGGTCGGCGATACGTTGACCCCTTCGCCATTCGTCAGCCGCCGCAACTCGTTGCCGTTGATATCAATGAGATAGATATCCGGGTTGGAGGATTTGCTGAGGGTTACGGCGATGACGCTGCCGTCCGGGGACCAGGCGGGCGCCATATTAAGACCTTTCTGGCGGGAAATGGCGCGGGTGGTTTTGAGGCTACTCAGCGCAGTGATATAGAGATTTGGGTTGTTCCGGTGGTACGAGGTGTAGGCCAGCCATTTGTTGTCCGGTGAGAATTTAGGGGCAACGGCCAGATATTCATGCTGGGTTACCTGGCGGATATTATCGCCAAGAACATCGGCCAGCCAGATCTCTTTGTGCCCTGTTGCCGTTGAGACAAAGGCAATCTGACTCTGGCTTACCCCGCGTTCTCCGGTGAGTTGGAGGATGACTTCATCGCAGAATTTTTTTATGCTTTCCTGGTGTTGGCTGACGGGGGTCTGGTAACGGCGGCCAAGGATCATATGCCCTGATTGGATCTCGTTGAGGCGCAGTTCCAGGACGAGGCCATTGGCAGTCATTTCATATTGGCCAAGCACCGTAAACTCTGCGCCAAGAGCGGGCCAATCCCAGGTCTGGCTGCCGCCGTACGCAGAGGGGTTGATTATATCTATAAACCCGTGAAAGGCCAGGGCTCGTCCCAGGAGATCAGCCATTTTCTTCCCGCCGTCATTGATGGTGCCCGGTTGTTTTTTGTCGACAAAATAGGGAACCGCGATGTTCACCTTGCGGAAGTTGGCCGAGGTGATGTCGAGGTAGACTATGGCCTCGGCAGTGCTGGGAGAACTGAGCAGCAGGGAGAGGCAAAAGAGGATCATCGCCAGCGTGCCGCCGACAATGGCGCGAAGCGAGGTACGGGGTCCAGTTGTTTGAGGGCAGTTGTTTTTCATGAAAGGATCCATATTAAAAGACTTCGCCTGGCCTGAATTTCAGGCCGATTTCCATTTCCGACTGGTTGATGCCGATGGGGAATGGCGGCAGGGGGGTAGAGAGTTTCAGGGTTTTTTCAACAAATTGATTAAAAAATACATTGTCTGCTTTTTTCTTGAAGGTGGTTTCGACAACAGTGCCATCGCGTCTGACCCGAATAATGACAATTGCTTCGACGTTTTCCTTCCAATTTTGCAGATCCGGCAGTACCCAGTGCTCTTGGATTTGGCTGTTCACGGCAATAAGGTAGCGTCGGAGATTTTCGTCGACCGCGATTCCGCCGCTTGGCCCACTACCGGATCCGCTGCCTGCCTGAGCAGCGGCCGTGGCGGCTCCGGCGGCTGCCTTTCCGGCGGCAAGTTGCTGTCCTGCCATGAGCGCCTGTTTCAGGCTGTCAACCGCTCCTTTTGCTTTTTTGTCCGCATCCGCCCGGGCTTTTTCTGCTGCGTCCTTTGTCTGTTTCTCTTTGTTTTCGGCGAGCAGCTTATCCCGTAACATCTTTACTTTATCAATGTCTGCTTTTTCTTTCGTTTTTATCGGCTTAAGCGAGATGGCGTCCTTGGCGACTGTTGGCGGTTCGGGCGCAGGCTGTGTTTTTTGTGGAGGCGTCGGCTTTTCTGGTTCAGGCGCAGCCTTGGGTTGCGGGGGGGCAGCCTGGGGGGCAACGGCAGTCTTGCTTGGCGCTGCCGGAGCTGGCCCGCCAAGATCTTCCACGGAGAAAAGATTGACCGTATACACCTCTGGAATTTTTTGCTGAAAATGCAGAAAATTTGGGGCGAAAAAGCCAAAGAGCAAAAAACAAACATGCACGGTAATGGTCAAAAATAATGGTTTTTGCCATTGTTCATCGGGCAGTTCGGATTTGAGTGGACGAAAAGGCACGGTGTGTCTGCTATCTTTTGGGTTTGTCGATTTCGGGTTGGGTTATCATGCCAAGTTTATCAAAACCAACGGCCTTGATGTCAGACATGAGAGAAACCACCACACCGTAGGGCACTTCTTTGTCGGCTCTGAGCAGAACCGTGTCGTTTGTGCCTTTTTTGGCAAGGTTAGCCAGTGATTCCTTGATGGCAGCCCGGGAGCCTTTGGTGTTGTTGAGCAAAAACTCCCCTTTTTTCGTGATTGTTACGATGATGGGACTCTTTTCCTGCTGCAGGGGCTTGGCGGTAGTTTCCGGCAGATGAATATCAACGCCCTGGGTCATCATGGGGGCCGTAATCATGAAAATGATCAGCAGCACGAGCATGACGTCCACCAGGGGGGTGACGTTGATATCCGAAACAAGCCGTTTTTTGCAGTTGCCGTCTTCGACCGGACCCATGGCGAATTCCTGTAGGTATTTGTTAGCTCTGGCGGGAAATAAAGTCCCGTTCCACGAGGTTCAGAAAGTCAACGGAAAAGCTGTGCATCCTGCTTTCAATCTCCGCCATCTGGTTGGAATAATAATTGTAAAAAACAACGGCGGGGATCGCCACGGCAAGGCCTGCCGCTGTTACGACCAGGGCCTCGGAGACTCCGGGAGCCACAACGGCCAGCGAGGCTGAACCGCGCATGCCTATTTCATGAAAGGAAGTCATGATCCCCCAGACCGTACCGAAAAGACCGATAAAAGGAGCGGTGCTGCCGGTGGTGGCCAGGAAGGAGAGCGACTTGGAAAGCCGAGCGGACTCGAGATTTTCCGCCTTGCGCAACGCTCTTTTCAGGGGTTCCATGCCAGCCAGGCGGGTTTCCAGAGTTTCGTCGGCAGTGCCGCGGGAGGTGGCGGTGGTTTTGCCGAGTTTCTGCAATTCGTGATAACCGGTTCTGAAAATGTTTGCCTCGGGGCACAGGGTCAGATTGTTGGCAAATCTGACGGCTTCAGAAAGATTTTTGCTCTGCCAGAAGGTTTCAAGAAATTCGTCGCTTTCCATTCTCGCCCTTTTGTATAGGGAAAATTTTTGGAAAACAATGAACCACGAGTACACAGAGAAGCACAGCAGCATGAGCATGACAAATTTGACCGTGAGTCCGGCGCCCAAAAACATTGAAATAATATTAAGCTCTCCCACTTGCAGTCGTCCTCTTTAGTTAATTTTGTTGAGGCTTGAAACGCACAACCCACACAAGAATACACATCGTTGAAGCAGCTGGGGCTGATCCTTATCGAGAAAAGGGGAAATGATGCGGTGACATTCCGGTGAATAGCGCCCCTGAATATTCCCGCTACTTGTAATTTTTTTTGTGAATCTTGTCAATGGGAGTCATTAATGATAGCAAGGTTTTTCAAAAAAACACCAGCGAGAAACCGTAAGAGGCCCAGCGTGAATATTTTTGACATCATTCGGCAAAAAAGGTATTTAATTTCGGTTGAGCATCGTCGGAACGGTGGCTGGCAGTGTTGCTCCGTTTTATCAGCATCCCGTTTCGTTTCCGGACACATTTGCAGGAAGGTCCCATGAAAGAAATCAAGATTGGCTTGCTGGGCTTTGGCACCGTTGGCAGTGGTTTGGCAGAGGTTCTTTTGCAGCAGGCAGAGCGTCTGCAGCGGAAAACCGGCTTTTCCATCCGTCTGTGTCGGGTTGCGGATATCCGCATTGAAGCGTTGCCCCCGCAATTTAATGATGTGGAGCTTGTTCGGGATGCGGACCTGATTTTCAAGGATCCCGAGATCGACATCGTGGTCGAACTCATCGGCGGCATTGAACCGGCGAAAACCTTTATTCTCAAGGCCATTGAGCATGGCAAGCATGTGGTCACCGCCAACAAGGCTCTCGTCTCGCAGCACGGCATGGAAATATTTGAAGCCGCGTCCCGGAAAAATGTCGAAATCGGCTTTGAGGCCAGTGTCGGCGGCGGCATTCCGGTGATCAAAGCCCTGAAAGAGGGGCTTGTTGCCAACAAGATTCTTTCGATCATGGGCATCATGAACGGGACGGCCAACTATATCCTCAACAAGATGACCGATGAAGGCATCCCCTTTGCCGAGGTGCTGAAAGAGGCCCAGGCAAAGGGTTACGCCGAGGCCGACCCCACCTATGATGTCGAGGGTATTGATACGGCGCACAAGCTGGTGATATTGATGACCATGGCCTACGGCATGAAGGTAAGCCTTGCCGATGTCAGCATAGAAGGAATTTCCCAGATTGAGCCCATCGACATCGATTTTGCCCGTGAGTTCGGCTATCGCATTAAGCTTCTGGCCATCAGCCGCAACCATGGCGACACCGTGGAGGCCAGGGTGCATCCGACCATGGTCCCGGAAAAAGATATGTTGGCCAATATCGGCGGGGCCTATAACGGCATCCAGTTCACCGGGGACATGGTGGAGGATATCCTGTTGTATGGTCAGGGCGCGGGCAAAATGCCGACAGGCAGCGCGGTTGCCGCGGACGTGGTTGATATTGCCCGCAATATTCTTTGTAACAGCATCAACCGGGTGCCATGTCTTTCCTACCTGCCGGAGGAGATCAAACCCCGGGGTATTACTCCCATGGAGAACCTGCGCGGCTGTTATTATTTCAGGATGACCGCCATGGACAAGCCGGGCGTTCTTTCCTCCATCGCCGGGATTCTGGCGCGACATAACATCAGCATCGAATCGGTTATCCAGAAGGGCAGGCAGAAAAAAGGCACTGTGCCTGTGGTCATGATGACCTACGAGGCGGAGGAAGCCTCGGTGCGCAAGGCCCTGGCCGAGATTGACGCTCTGGATATCTGTACTGACAAGACGGTGAAGATTCGTATCATGAAGGCCCATGCAGAATAGCAACCCCATGAAATACATTATCCTGGTCGGTGATGGTATGGGCGATCTGCCCATTGCCGAATTGGGCGGCAAAACTCCCCTGGCCTTTGCCCAAACCCCTGCCATGGACAGAATTGCCCGCGAGGGAGAGCTTTGTCTGGTGCGCACCGTGCCCGAGGGATTCCCGCCGGGCAGCGATGTCGCCAACCTTTCCCTGCTCGGATATCTCCCGCATGAGTGTTACAGCGGCAGGGCTCCGTTGGAGGCCGCCAGTCTCGGCGTGGCCTTGGCGCCCGATGAGATTGCCTTCCGCTGCAACCTGGTTACCCTGCGTTTTGAAGAAACCCGGGTATTTATGGAAGATTACAGCAGCGGCCATATCTCCAGCCCGGAGGCAAGAATCCTTGTCGAGGGATTGGAAAAAGTTGCCGGTACGGATCGGTTGCGGTTTTACCCCGGAGTAAGCTATCGCCATCTTCTCGTGCATTCCGGCGAGGTCGGACCGCTGGTAACCGTACCGCCCCATGATTATACCGGGCAGGAGGTCACGGAATTCTGGCAGCGGTATAACAGTATTCCCCATCTGCAAGAGGCCTTAGCCAAAGCCGTTGCCTATCTGGCCGACCATCAGGTCAATCGTGACCGGCAGGCACAGCAGCGCAATCCCGCCAATGCTATCTGGCTTTGGGGGGAGGGTAAGGCTCCGTCCATGTCGACCATCAAGGAGCAGTTTGGTGTCGAAGGGGCCTTGATTTCGGCGGTTGATCTGCTCAAGGGCATCGGCGTGTATGCCGGCCTGGAAATCATTGAGGTGGACGGCGCCACTGGCTATCTGGACACTAACTACGCTGGCAAGGCGAACGCTGCCATCGAGGCCTTGAAAACAAAGGATTTTGTTTTTGTGCATGTTGAAGCCCCGGACGAGGCTGGGCATCAGGGCAGTCTTAAGGACAAGCTCCAGGCCATCGAGGATTTCGATGGCAAGATCGTCAAGCCGATTTTTGAGGCGCTGATGGCCAGCGGCTATGCTTTTCGCTTGGCCGTGGCCATGGATCATTTTACCCCGCTTTCGTCCAGAACACACAGCGTCGACCCGGTGCCGGTGGCCATCTATGATTCACGGGCAGGGAAATCAGGGAGCGAACTGCCCTATGATGAGCAAAGCGCCATCTTGGTAGGGGAGCTGCTGGCAGATGGTCGACAGTTTTTTAAGTGGGTTCTCGGACGGGCGTGATGGCGGACGAGCCTTTTGAGATGCACGAACCGTTGTATCGGTATCGCCACCGGGTGATTTACGGTGATACCGATTCCGGCGGGGTTGTGTACTATGCCAATTACCTGCGCTATTTTGAGGCCGCACGCACCGAATTCATGCGGGAGCGTGCGTTCTCCTACAAAGAAATCGAGCAGCAGGGGTTTATTTTGCCGGTGGTGGAATGTCATGTGCGTTATAAGGCCTCGGCTAAGTATGACGATCTGCTGCTGATTGAAACCTGTCTTCTTGAAGTGAAATCCCGAACCTGTCGTTTCAACTACCGGATTATCCGGGAAAATGACGGCAAAATGCTGGTCCGGGGATACACCACCCATGCGGTTGTGGATATCAATGGCAGATTGACAAAATTTCCGGCCATGGTGCTTGGTGCCTTGCGGGAACACTCATTGGACGTGCCTTAATCCCTTTATTTACCTTGACATTCTTCCAGGAAAGAGTATTATGTCGCCACTGACGCGGGGTGGAGCAGTTCGGTAGCTCGTCGGGCTCATAACCCGAAGGTCGTAGGTTCAAATCCTGCCCCCGCTACCATGTAAATGTTAAGGACTTGGCGTATCTGCCGAGTCCTTTTTTTTGTTGCAGCGTCCTGTGGGAAGTGCAAACCGGATGCTGTCGTTCGTAGACCGTTTGGCTGATCAGTAATTAAGGAGGGAATATGGCGGCAACCGTTGACGAGGTAACAATCAACTATGAAGAAGACGGGGTCGTGGTCGTCAAGGAAATCGAAAAGGTTGTCCTGTCCAAGGGCGCCTGGGCCACCATTCTTTTTCGGTATCAGCAGTGGGATCCAAAAAAGAATGAATACAGCCCGGATAAGTACTCCATCCGTCGTTATCGCAAGGTGAACGGGGAATACAGCCAGCAGTCCAAATTCAATATTTCAAGTCCTGATCAGGCGCAAAAAATTGTCGAGGCTTTGCAAGGCTGGCTGTGATAAAGAGGTGGGCCCTTGTAGCAGGAGGAAATTGTTTATCCGTTACAAGCAGTTCATTATGGTTGGCGGTTTTTGCTGAAAGAAGCTATATTTTTTGTTGTATTCTCTTGATGTTCGGCGCACAGACTGGTTGAGAGCATGAATATTGCGATCACGACACAACGCATCGGCAACAACGCAATGGTGCTTGTAACGGTTATTCATATTCACCGTGTGCGCCCGACCACGTTCTTCGCTAAAAAGTTGTTGAGTCTTTAGGCTAAGGGATGAATATTCCTCCGGCAAAAGCCCCAAGGCAAAAACGTGTTTCCCTTGCTGTCCTGCTGCTTATCATCCTTCTCGGCTGGTGGGTTTTTTTCGTTTACCAGCGACCTGTTCCCGCGCCTACAGCCCCGACAGCCGTCCCCATCCCGGTGACGGCGCGGGGAGATCTCGCGGCTGACGAGCAAAGCACCATCGCCTTGTTTCGTTCTGCCTCGCCCGCGGTTGTCTATATTACCAATATTGAAGTCCGTCGGAACATCTTCAGCCTCAATATCCATGAGATTCCTAAAGGGACAGGTTCCGGCTTTATCTGGGATAAGCAGGGCCGGATCGTGACCAACTATCATGTCATCGAATCGGCCAGCCGGGTTGAGGTCACCTTGGCGGATCGTTCGACCTGGCAGGCCACTCTGGTCGGCGTTGCTCCGGACAAGGATCTGGCGGTGCTGCAGATCTCGGCTCCAACAGGGAAACTTGCCCCGCTTCCCTTGGGGGAATCCCATAACCTGTTGGTGGGGCAGAAGGTTTTCGCCATCGGCAATCCTTTCGGGCTTGACCAGAGTCTCACCTCCGGCATTGTCAGCGCCCTAGGGCGGGAGATCCAATCGGCAACCGGTAGAACCATCCAGGGAGTAATCCAGACGGACGCCGCCATCAACCCCGGCAACTCGGGTGGGCCTCTCCTTGACAGCGCCGGGCGTCTTATCGGGGTGAATACCGCCATTTACAGCCCCTCCGGAGGCAGTGCTGGCATCGGCTTTGCCGTGCCGGTGGACGTAGTGGCCAAGGTGATTCCGGAGATTATCCAGCATGGGCGGCTGATTCGTCCCGGTCTCAGCATTTCAGTGGCGGATGATCAGATTGCCAGGCGGGTAGGGGTGACAGGGGTACTGGTCATGAATATCCAGCCGGGTAGTTCCGCCGAGGCCGCAGGCCTGAGGGGAACACGCCGGGTTCGGGGGGAGATAGTCTTCGGAGATGTCATTGTCGCGGTTGATGGGCATAAGGTTTTTTCCTACGACGACTTGCGCAATGCCCTGGATCACTATAAAGTCGGGGATACGGTTACCCTGACCATCGAGCGAGAAGAGCGGCAGATGCAACTGCCAGTGGTACTGGAAGAGATAGGATAACGATGTGACCTGGTGGACCCGCGCCCTTAAGAGTCTTATCTCCATAGACGAGCAGCGGCTGGATCTGTTTCGGGTCTTTCCCGGAATAAGAAGGTTTCTGGCCGCCCGGCATCACTATGCCTACCTGCGAACCGCCGGCGATATTCTCTTTGCCCTGGTGGTTATTTCCGGGCTTTTCGGCCCCAGGGATGCGCGTAGCAATGTCGCGGTATTCCTGTCCTGGGGCCTCATCTGGCCAAGCATTGTGTTGAGTTGGTTTTTTGTGGGGCGGATGTGGTGCGGGATCTGTCCATTTCCAGGGCTTGGCGTCTTCTTGCAACGGAGGGGGATAACCCTTTCTTTAACTGTGCCGAAAATCTTGCAAAAATATGGCGTGTATGCCTCGGTTATTCTGCTGGCTCTTATCATCTGGACGGAGGTCGTTGTGGGGCTTGACCGTTCGCCGGTCGGCACTTCCTGTTTTGTTTTATCCATCGTTTTTGGCGCGGCCCTGCTCGCGGTTCTTTTCCCCGGGCAGGCCTGGTGCAGGCATCTCTGTCCTCTTGGCCGCATCAGTGGCGCGGCGGCAACCCTTTCCATCACCGAGTTCAGGCCGGACCATGAAAAATGTCGCGGCTGCGAAACCTTTGCCTGCAAAAAAGGGCTTGATGGCAAGCAGGGGTGCCCGGTCTATCTTGGTGCCTATAATGTCCAGCATAACCTGCATTGTCTGGTTTGCGGCCATTGCCTGCCTTTTTGTGACCGGGATTCACCGCAGCTGCTTTTGCGAAATCCTTATTCGGAGTTGATCCGCAACAAGGGCCGCTACATCACCTGTTCGTATATCGTGCCGTTCCTCATAGGCTCTCAGCTTGCTCGTTTCCTGCGGAAAAAGGAGATATACAGTCAGCTTGCCGCTTTTTCCGGCTGGTCGGATGCGGTTCTTTTTAGCCTGCTGCTGTTGCTCGGTTTTGGCTTGAGCCTGACAATTATCCGTTTTGGCGCCCGCCTGTTCGGGATCAATGAGGATCCCATGTTTGGCAAATTTTCGCCCATGGTTCCCATTTTGATCCCCATGGCCTTCACCGGGGAGCTTGTGTACCGGCTGGGATATTTTGCCGCCGGGGTTGGCGATTTTATCCCCACCTTTGGGCGTCAGGCTGGCGTCGCGTTTCTGGAGAAATTTTTCTTTACCATCCCGGATTTTCCAGTACAGATCCTCTCGGCTTTTTTCATGCTCAATGGTTCCATCGCCGGGTGTTACATCCTCTGGCAGTTCTGTCTCAATGATTTCGAGGGGCATGTTCGCTTTCGGAATTTTCTCGGAATCAATCTACTGATTGTCGCGCTGCTCTTTCTCTATCTGACTGTTATTTTTTAGTAAGTTAGAAATTGTTTTCTGCGTTTTTTGAGCAGAAAACAATTTCGTTAACGCACTTATCCTGTTTATCGGGTTTAGGAACCGTTCTTGTCATTTCAATAGAGCAAGATCATTTGGTTAACGCTGGGCCAGGGAGGAGAGGCGTTTGCGTTTGGCAAAATCCCGCATGTTAGTGGCCCGATCCGATTCATCAATGATTTCTCTGCCCACTATTTCTTCAATGATGTCCTCAAGGCTGACAACACCGGTGACCGAGCCGTATTCATCCACCACCACAAAGAGATGTTTGCGGTGCTCGAAAAACTCGAGCATGATAGTGGTCAGACGTCCTGTCTCCGGGACAAAATGCACAGGCTGCATGAATTCCCGTAGGGTTTTCCCCTCGGCTCCTCCTTGAACCGCCTGGCTGAACAGCTCCTTGTGCAGGATAATGCCAACCACTTCGTCGGTATTTTTTTCATAGACCGGAATCCGGCTGTGCATATTGAGAAGAATCTCGTCGGCCTGCATTGCCTCGGCTACGGTCAGGTTGGCATCAAGCATGAAGGTGACGGTGATAGGGGTCATGATCTGGCGGACGTTTTTATCTTTCAGATCGAGAATGTTGGTGATGACCCGCCGTTCCTGTAGGCTGATCTCTCCGGACTTATGGCTTTGTCTGGCCAGGGCTTGGATTTCCTGGGCCGAAACCAGGAGGCCGTCGTCCTTGGCCGGGAGAAGCCGGGTGATGGCCTGAATTATCAGAATGAATGGGCTCAGCAGTTTTACCATCCAGTGGAGGGGGTAGGCAATCCAGATGGTCAGCTCCCGGCAGTAGGAAACGCCGAGGGTTTTGGGGAGTATTTCTGAAAAAAGAAGAATTAATATTGTGAAGAGCGCAGAAAACCAGACCAGGCTGTCGGCGCCAAACACCGCAGCGGCCGCAGCCCCGGAGACCACGGCGCCTGCCGTGTTGGCAATGGTGTTCAGGGTGAGGACCGCAGTGATGGGTCGGTGGATATCCCTTTTCATATCCATGAGGATACGACCGACCCGTTTGTGATTCTGGCTGATGATTTCAATGTGACTCACCGGCACTGAGTACAGCGCTGCTTCGCAGATGCTGCACAGGGCGGCGATTATTATGGCAAGGCCGACGGACAGGCATAATTGCAGGATCAAGCGGGCCTCCATTTTTTTCAGGTAATTGGCTTGGAAAGCTGTTTATGAAAGCAGTCAGGAATCTAATGCAATTATTTTATTTTATCATGCAATTATTGTTGCGTAAGGGTTACTCTGTATTATATGTTAAAAATATCTCCTTCAATAACCTCTACAGAGACAAGGGTAGCTGTACCCGGACAACACCACCGAACTCCTTCAGTTTTTTGAGATGGCGAAAACAGCTTCTGTTTTCTGAATGTGCCACCATGGCCTCGGGCAGCGAGGTCGGAAGGGGATCTGCAACCTATGGTTTGCATGAAAAAATGTTCGGTCTTTATTGTTGACTCCGACCCGTCACGCACGACCGCTTTCCAGAAATTGCTGGGGTGCTGGCCGCATCTTGTCTGTTATTGCACAACCATCGAAGAATTCAAACAACTTCTTGCCGGGGTTGTGCCAGATGTTGTTCTGTGCAATCTCAACATGCCTGGCATGCAAGAGCAGGATTTCCTGCGATATGTCACCACTGCCTGCCCCCATGCAATCAGGATTATTTTTTCGGAAAAGACAGAGGCTGATGCACTGGTGAGGCTTGTGGCGACCGGGGCGGCGCATCGGGCGTTTTGTCTGCCCTTGAGTAAAGAGCTGGGGCGCTCACTGGAGCATGATCTTGCCGTGCGTTCGCGGATTCGAATTCGTAAATGTTGGGAGTTCATGCACCATGGCCAGGGTCTTCCTATGCTCCCGCCCGTGGTGCATGAACTTGAAGCCATTCTCCAAAAACCCGATTATGCTTTGACCCAGGTTGTCGAGGTTCTTGGCAAGGATCCAGTTCTTGCCGCTCGGCTCTTGCAGATGGTCAATTCCGTTCATTTTTCCAGGGGGATGAAAATTGATGATCTTCACCGGGCGGTAAGCTATCTTGGGATCAGCAGAACACGGAAAATGGTCCTTTTTGTCTGTGCGCTCAACCACTTTCAGTATCCCAAAAAGTATCATCGTCACGCCCTGGACATCATTGATCACAGCATCCAGTGTGGCAAGCTGGCCGGATTTATAGCCAAGAGACTTGCCCCGGATCAGGAGAAAACCGCAGTTACCGCAGGGCTTCTCCATGACATCGGTAAGCTGGTTTTTCTTACCTCCCTTGATGAGGCTTTACACCATTCCCCTGTTTTCCTGCGACGATATGGCCTGTTTGCCAACGAGATGGAAGAACAGATTTTTGGCATCTCCCATTTGGATTTGGGCAGCGCCCTGCTCCTCTGGTGGAATCTTCCCCTGGTCATGGTTGACGTAGCGGCAAACCACAGTCAGCCTCTCAACTCCTTGCATGGAGTACCGTTATGTGTGGCCATTGCCGACCGGTGTCTTCTCAAGGCTGCCAACGGGGAGGCAATCACCACTGATTTCAATCTCCTCCCCCCGAATCTGCCTGTGGAGCAATGGCTGCAATATGCCCATGTTCTGACCATGGATAAAATCGTATCCATTGCCGCATGATTGCCGCGTTTGGCGTATTGGCTTTCCACAATTCACTAATAAACTTTGAGGAACACTTTCATGTTGCAGTTCAGTAAGATTGGGCCAAAGACCTATGTCGGTGATCTTTTGGTCTATCTGACGCGTCAGTCAGGCAAGGGTTTCCCCCGCTGTGGCAAAGGGGCGGTAGACGAAGTTATCCGGCGGGTGTACGCACTTGGGGATTTTTCCGGAAAAGAGGGAGAACATCTGCTTTTCTATCCTGAAAAAAGAGAACAGGACATCCCCTCTGCAAAGCGGATACTGGTTGTCGGGCTGGGCAAAGATGCGCTGAACCGGGAGTTGTTCCGTAAGGCGGGCGGGACCATCGCCTCCGTGGCCATGAAGAGCAAGGTTCAGGAGCTGTTGCTTGTTTTGCCAGATATTGCCGGTGATATGGCCGAGATGGTCGAAGGGTTGTCCGAAGGCCTTGTGTTGGGTGCCTACCGGTTTAAGAAATACAAAACAAAAAATGATCCGGATGCATCGGGAGAGATGTTGCAGCAGGCTGCTCTGTATGCCGTTGACCACAAAAGGTTGGATAGGGCGCTTAGGCTGGGTGAAATCGGCGCTCAGTCCGCATGTCAGGCCCGGGATATGGCTAATGAGCCGGCCAGCCACTGGACGCCAGTCCATTTTTCCGAATATGGCCGGCGGTTGGCCGCAGCCCACGGGATGACGTGTACGGTCCTGGATCAGGCCCGGCTGAAAAAGCTGGGCATGGGGGGGATTTTGGCTGTCAATCAAGGCTCGGCCTGTCCCCCTGAAATGGTAATCCTTGAGTATGCAGTAAGGCCAAGCGCGCCCACCCTGTTGCTGGTGGGCAAGGGACTCACCTTTGATTCCGGCGGCATCTCGCTCAAGCCCAGCGCGGGCATGGAAGAGATGAAGTATGATATGTGCGGAGGGGCTGCGGTTCTCTGCGCCATGCAGGCGGTTGCCCAGGCGAAACTCAAGGGGTTGAACTTGGTGGCGATGGTTCCGGCCACGGAAAATTTGCCCGGCCCGGCCGCGTTAAAGCCAGGGGACGTGATCACCCAGTATGGTGGCAAAACAGTGGAGGTGGTCAACACCGACGCCGAGGGGCGTCTTATTTTGGCCGATGCCCTGGCCTACGGCATCAAAAAATACAAGCCGGACATGGTGATTGACGTTGCCACCCTGACCGGCGCCGTCATCGTCGGTCTTGGCCATCACCGCACTGGGCTGTTGTCCAACAACGATGACTTATGCGATAGGTTGCTTGCTGCGGGGGATCGCAGTGGCGAACCGCTGTGGCGGCTGCCCCTGGACCAGGAGTACGCCAAACAGCTCAAATCCGAGATTGCCGATCTCAAAAACGTCGGGAAAAAAGACGGCGGCACCATTACCGCCGCCGCTTTTCTTAAGGAGTTTGTCGGGGAGACTCCCTGGGCCCATCTGGATATTGCCGGTACGGCCTGGGATTTCACCGAGAAATCCTATATTCCTAAAGGGCCTTCCGGCATCGCCGTGCGCACGCTGTTCGATTTTGTCAGAAACTGGAAAAGCCAGAGAGCACAAAGCGTTCTTGTAAAAGATCCTTCGGTGTAAGCGGTCATTTCGGTGAAGGTTTAGTGGTGTCGCAGGTCGTGGCCAGTTCCTTGACCTGCTTCATGGCCCGGATATATACCTCGCAATTGTCGCATTGTCCAAACTCCTTGGCGCAGGCTGTACTGGCTCGTTGCCAGCAAGGGATGGATCGGTCGATATAGGCCGAACAGCCGTCCCTTTTTTCGGGGGGGCATTTGGTGATTTCCCAGCAGGGAGTGAGTTCGAGCAGCATCTTGATGCCGGGGATACTGATACCCTTTTCGTGGATCAGGGTGCGCAGGCAGGTGATCCATTCGATGTCATTGTTTGAAAAATAACGTTTGTTGCCTTGCCTTGCCGGTTTAATCAGACCTTCCTCTTCGTAGATCCGTAAAGTTCGCGGATGAACGGAGAGTAGTTTCGCCGCAACACTGATCGGGTATATGGGTTCGCTGTTATCAAGTGTCATGTGGTGCTCCGTAAGTGTCCGTTTTGTGTGTATCGTGCTCTTTTAAACAAAAGCAGGAGAAGGTCGCCCGATGGGGGAAGCCCTCTCCTGTATTTTGCAGAAATTACAGGCCGCGGCCGCGCAGTGTTTCCAGAACCTTGGGTGCTTTTTCGTTCTCGGCCAAGATGATATGGCAGGTGTCGCAGTCCATGGAGATGGTTTCCCCGGCCTTGGTGCTATGGCTTTCATCGTGGCAGCGGAAACAGCCTGAATCATTCTTGTGGCCAAGGAAATTTCTGTAGGTGTTCCATTCTATCTTCATCTCCGGGAAGACATTTTCTGTATAGGCAGCCTGGATACCGCTGATAGCCTGTCCGAGAAGCGGCATGTTGTTGTTCACCAGAAGCGGATAATCCCTCCTGTATCTGGCCCGGATTTCAGTGGCAATGCTGTTTCTGGCCTCTTCCTGACTGGCATACGGTTTCGTGATCAACTCCAGGGCAATTTTCTTTATGTAGGGGAGGGACACAGGGATATCCCCATGGGCCAGCTTTAGGTCCAGCGCTTCATCGGGCGAGAGATAGATGTGGGTCGGGCGATTGTGGCAGTCGATGCAATCCATGGTCCGGACCTTTCCGCTGGATCCGGAAGTTGTTTCAGCCTCCTTTGTGAAAATAACCCGGGTCCCGTCCGGCTTGGAGAGGCTTACTTCGCTGATCTTTTCCCGGGCCGTATCCGTGTGTGTATAGGTTATGCTGTTTTCTGGGGCCACATGCCAGTGAATGCCGTTGGCATTGCTGCCCCGGTAGCCGCCAGAGCCCACCTTCAGAAGAAGTACCGTCTGGAGATGGGTGTTTTTTTCGTCGGGCATGAATTTGTCCTTAATGTAAAGCTTATCCCCATGAAACAATTCAGGCCGGTGGCATTCCTCACAGGTCTCCCGGGCCGGACGCAGACCGTGGACCGGTGTTTGGATCGGCCGGCTGTAGGTTTTGAAAGCGACGGCAAAGATTTGTCTGATTCCGGAAATCTTCGATTTTACAAACCACTGGGCGCCTTGGCCGATATGACATTCTACGCAGCGGACCCGTGAGTGGGGAGAATTTTTGTAGGTGGTGTATTCCGGGGCCATGACTGTGTGGCATAATTGCCCGCAAAAGCCGATGGATTCGGTGTAGTGGTATCCGGTGTAGGAAATGAGGCCGAGGATGAAAAGGTTGAGCAGAGTGAGGCCGGTTATCAAGAAAACAATCTTTCGCACCTGGGCGAATCGGTTCGGGGCGGTGAACAGCTCTTTTAAGGAATCATAGGTGAAGATGCCGACTTCTTCTTTGCCCTTAAAGAAAAAGATTCCAAGAAAGACAAGGAGTAGACTCACCGTGAAGAGCGGGCCGAGAACCATATAGATGATGAACCCGAAATAGGGGTTCTCCACAATTCTCATGATGTCGAGGACAGCCGCAACCAGCAAAATTGGAAAAGTAATCGTGGCCAGGACGGCTCCCATCAGGGAAACCCTGCTGCGAGCAACGCTCTTGATAAACGTCTTGATGATCTCGGTGAAGTTGACCAATGTTCATCCTCCTGTCGCGATAGTTTTCATATTCCGGGAAGTGCTGGTTACCTGTAATCTACAATAGGCATTCTCAAATAAAAAGTAAATAATTTTAGCATGTTACGTGCAAACACGAGGTGTCAGCATTGCGGTGCCAAAAACAGACAAGATTTGCTGAAACAATAAGTGTCTGTTTTTTGGTTGGTCGCAATATCGCAAAAAAATATAAGAAAGGCGCATAAGGTGTCGTGTCTCTCGGGGCCTGTTTTCAATGCTTGTCTGCCCGTGAAGGAAGATTGGCGCATGGGCGGCTTGCGGTCGGGCAGGTCATGCACTCATGGGCGTCTTCTTCGCTGGATTCCGCTGCCCCCGAAGCCTGTTTATTGCGGGAGCATTCGAAAATTATTTCCATTTCTTCTCTGTCCAGGGTTTCGGTTTGCAGGAGGGTTGCCGCAAGGTGCTCTAAGAAAGGTTTTTCTTGCAGGAGAATGGCGTGTGCTTTTTGGTAGCATTCTTCCACCAGTTTTCGCACCTCCATGTCGATATGTCTGGCAGTGATTTCGCTATAGATCAGTGGGCTTGCCTGGTCACCGAGAAAGCCTTCCTCGGATTTGGCATAGGCCAGGGGGCCGATTATCTCATTCATTCCCCACTGGCACACCATCTTGGTGGCGATCTGGGTGGCACGCAAGAGATCGTCCTCTGCTCCGGTGGTTTGCTGGTTGAGGCCGATTTTTTCTGCAGCCCTGCCGGCCATGAGAATGGTAAGCCTGGCCTGCAGATATTCTTTGGTATAGGACTGGCGGTCGATAAGGGTTTGCTGCTGGGTGTGGCCCATGGCCCGGCCACGGGGGATAATGCTGATCTTTTGAATGGGGTCGGCCTCGGGAAGATGACGGGCAACAATGGCATGCCCTGCCTCGTGATAGGCCATGGTCCGGCGGTCATCCTTGCTGATCACGAAGCCCTTGCGCTCGACCCCGATGAGAATCCGGTCCTTTGCTTCGGTGAAATCGCTTGTTTCGATGGACTCCTTATTTTCACGTGCCGCGATGAGAGCTGCTTCGTTTACGAGATTTGCCAGTTCCGCGCCGGTAAAGCCTGGGGTGTTTCGGGCAACCTCCTCCAAATCGACGTTTTCCGAAATAGTCAAACGTTTGCTGTGCACCTGGATGATTTTCAGTCTCCCCTTGACGTCTGGAGGCAAGATGGTGATCTGCCTGTCAAAACGACCGGGGCGTCTCAGGGCCGGATCAAGGATGTCCGGTCTGTTGGTGGCGGCCAGAACGATGATGGTGTCGTCACGGCTGAAGCCATCCATCTCGACGAGCAAGGCGTTCAGCGTTTGCCCCCGCTCGTCCTGTCCACCGACAGAGCCTGTTGCACTGCGATGTGCGCCGACTGCATCGATCTCATCGATGAAAACGATGCAGGGAGCATTTTTCTTGGCTTCCCGAAAGAGATCCCGGACCCTGGAGGCGCCAACCCCCACGAACATTTCCACGAAATCGGAGCCGCTGAAGCTGTAAAACGGAACTCCAGCCTCGCCGGCAATGGCCTTTGCCAGCATGGTTTTACCTGTGCCGGGAAGACCTTGCAGCAGAATACCTTTTGGCAGGCTGGCGCCGAGACGGCTGAACTTTTTGGGTTCTTTGAGGAAGTTGACAATTTCCTTAAGTTCTTCTTTGGCTTCTGGGATACCGGCAACATCATCAAAAGTGATGGATTTGTTGTTTTTGTCGAAATGAATCGCCTTGTTTTTGGCAAACTCAGGCTCCTCTTCCGATTTTCGTTGCTGATTACGCATCAGCAACAGCCAGCCTATCAGAATGATGCTGATCGGCAGCGTGATAGTGTAGAGGTTCAAGAATGGCGAAGGGCGATCGTCTTCCGTGATGATGGAAATCTTCTTTTGGGACAGTTTTCCCATGAGAGCAGCCACATCGGGAGAAAAGGTTGAAAATTCACGGCCATAAATATCCGTGAGCCTGATGTTGCCCCCTTTTATGTGCACTTCGGCGACCTCGCTGTTTTCCAGGCTGGTCAGGAAGTCGTTGTATTTCATGGGGGGGTGGGTGTTTTCCAGCTTCCAGAACAGAGCGGTGGCAAAGCCAAGAACACCGAGTACGGCGATGAGGAAGAGCGTGTAGACAAATTTGGTCATGGCAACCTCGTTCTGCTGGCGATGCGCTTGCGCGCAACGGGCTGGCTTTTACGGGTTTTCGGATGGAGTTCTTATTTATTCATTGTACTGGAAGCAGTATTCGGCTGCCAATTATAAATAAAAAAAGCCCGGAACATACGCAGAGTACATTCCGGGCTTGTATTTGTGTTTTTACGCGTTTGTTTTGAAGATGTTTCCGTGAGAGGGGTTGCAGTTATATGCCGGTGCAGGCGATGATCCATCCCTTCACTAACCCTGTGATGCCGTAACTTTTAATAAGTCCTCCGATGAAAAAGAGAAAACCGTTCAGTCCGATGATCGCTGCTGCACAGAGAATAACTCCCAGGCCAGCCTTGGAAACTTCATGGCCAACATCTGTGCTGGGGCCCGGTTCTCCGAGAAAGGCGGGATTTTTTATTTTTATCCTTGCCTTTGTCATGGGGAAGTCATCCCGCATGTGAGCTGTCCCCAGCGTGGACGGCGAGTAGCTTTTGTTTCTCATCATCCGGCTACTGCGGAAATCCAGGCGCTGGCCAGAGCAAAGGGGCCTCCGGTGGCGATTAATGCACCGACAAAACAGGCCACTGCCCACAGTCCCGTCATGGTTGAGAGGGTGCCAAAAACGGTCAAGGCTCCTGTTGAAATTCCGATGTCCGTTGCTTCTCTCGTTACAGCTTTGGTCCGGGTTCTCGTTTTTGCTAATGATGTCTGTTTCATGGTTTGCCTCCTTCCCGTGTTATGAAATTTCCAGAGATACATTCACTCCTTGATCACATAATAAGTCTTTCAGGTGGGAAGTCAACAATAAAAGTTGCGTAAAATCAAATAGTTATATGCAAACTGGGGATGTGAAGATTAAGGGGGCACGAAAGGGCAGTATCCCGTAAAGCTGTTGTTTCCGTTGATCATGACAACTGTGGATGGCAGGTCTGACGTTGGGCAGGGCTCAGCAAGGCAGAGGGGAGGTTCCCGTGCCTTGCCGGGTGGATTTATTGCATGGGAGGGTGCTGCGTATTCATCTGCATGTGCATTCCCCCGCCCATGAGCGGTTTTATGGTGGCCATGCTGATGTTTGCGTAAGTTTCGATGGTTCCACCATTGGCCTTCTGGAATTCTTCCGCAGCGGCACGGGTGGCAAAGGGGATAAGTTCCTTACCCATTGGCCCCATCTCCTTGCTGTCGATCACGTAATGGGCTGCTTTGCCGTCAAGCCACTTGCTGGTTTTGAAATCCTTGACCCAGATGGCGGCTATCTGCTCAGGCTTACGTTCGGGCGCGAATTTCTGCATATTGAGAAGGAAGCGGAACATGCATTTGTTGCCGTCAAAGGCGGCCATGGTGCCATCGGTGAAAATCACCTGGGTCTGCCATTGCGGGTAGCGCTGCGGATACATGCCGCAGGCTGCGCAAGTCATCCCCTCGGTGATTGTTTGGGGTTCCGGACCAGCGGCCAAGGCTAGGCCGCTGGTCAGCAGCATTGTCACGCTCAACGCCAATAGGATAAACCTATTTCCGTAAGTGTTGTCAGGTTGTTTGGTGTGCATGTCCGTCTCCTTATGGGAGGGTTGCCGGTTTATTTGCTGGGAGGATATTTTTGCAGCTTTCGTTGCAGGGTTCTTCGGTGCAGATCGAGTTTCTTGGCGGCCAGGGAGATGTTGCCGTCGCAGTCGGTGAGCACGCGATTGATGTGTTCCCACTCGGCTCTGGCCAGGGATGGGGCCGAGAATTCATCCTGGTCCACCTCCAGGTTAAGCTCTGGGTTTCGGGCAAAAGCGCTGAGAATATCGTCCACATCTGCTGGCTTGGGTAGATAATAGAGTGCTCCCAGTCGGACCGCCTCCGTGGCCGTGGCTATGCTGCCGTAGCCGGTGAGCACGACCATCTGCATGTCCGGGTTGATTTCCCTGGCTGCGGCAATAAGCTCCAATCCAGACTTGCCGGGCATTTTGAGATCGATCACCCCCATGATAGGCTTCTCTTCGCCAATAACCCGTACGGCCTCATCGAAATTACCGGCGGTGAAAACCGTGAATCCCCGCTGGCTAAAAGCTTTTTCCAGCCGTTCTCGGAACAGCTCCTCATCGTCAACCAGAAGAATCGTCTTATCCATGAAGTACCTCCGGCGTACCGGCTGTTATCTGTTGCAGGTTAAAGAAAAGCGTCACCTTCGAACCCTTGCCTGCCTCGGAAATAAGGTTCAGGCCCCCGCCAAACCGTTCGGCTATTGATTGGGCAAGAAAGAGGCCAAGCCCCAACCCCTTGCCCGGCTCCTTAGTGGTGAAAAACGGCTCAGCCGCCCGGGCGGCAATGTCCGGGGCCATACCGGAGCCATTGTCCGTGACTTCAATATAAAGCCGGGCTGCGTCCTGCCGGCATTCCACCAGAACCGGCGCGTTCGGGGCGGCATCCAGAGCATTTTTGATGAGCCCCCGAACAATGCGGCGCAGGGTGCGAAGCGGCATCCTGACAATGATCCCACCTGTTTTGTCGGTATATTGTACCTGATTTTTAAGGGGATTGGGCAAGGTGTCGAGCAGTTTTTTCATGAGCGTGTTCATGGAAAAATCCGTGAAAGGCTCACCCATCTGGTCTCCGGCATCGGCAGCCAAATGGAAGAGAATATCCTTGCACCGTTTTACCTGATCGCGGATCAGGACGACATCGGCAAGAAGTTCGGGAAATTCTTCTTCCCCGCTTTCCCCGCTGTTTTTTTTCAGGGCATGGAGCATCTCGCCCGCAGCCACGGCAATGGTTGACAATGGGGTGGAAAATTCATGGGCTGCCCCAGCAGCCAGGGTGGCCAGGGAGGCCATTTTTTCGCTTTTTGTTCTTTCCTCTTTCAGGTCTGCAAGGGTTTTCTGGTGCCTGGCCAGGGCCAGTTGAATCCGGCTGACAAAGAAAACAATAAAAAATGCGGTTACGGCAAAGGCGATCCACATGCCTTGGAGATGGATTTTCAGGGGGTCGCTCAGGGTTGCCAGAACCGCAGGTTCCGGATGACAGGATTGGTCCACCCGGCCATCGGCAGGCAAGAAAAAAAGGGCAGCATAGCAACCGGTGGTGAACCCAACCAGACTCCATGACCAGGCGGGTGTCATGAGGATGGCGCCCAGAGTGATATGTACCAGATACAGGAAGGTGAACGGGTTCATGGGGCCGCCGGAATAGTAGATAAGACCGGTGAGCAGGGCCGTATCCAGAAACATGACCAGGGTGAAAAGCTGGTCGGCAATGGGCTTTTCTTTCTTTTTCAGGAAAGCGAACAGGAGATTGGTGATGATCTCAAAGGCCAGGATACCGGAAATAATCCGGTAGGGGAGATTGATTTTAAGAAAAAAGAGGGCGATGAGTACCAGGAGAACTTGGGCTGCCACCGCGCCCCAGCGCAAATGCAGCAGCCAGGCAAAGGCGATTCTGGCCGAGGCGGTATTTTTGTCATGTTCTGGCAGATTGTTATGTTGACTGGCACTATGCACTGAATAGCCTCGTTTTTTATTGAAAAACAACCTTTGCTGCTGCTGCATACCATTATTCAGTGGGAAGTTGAAGAACAACATTTCTCCTTGGTTGCAGGTGCGACAATTTGACGCATTTGCAACCAGGGAGGCTCGTGTTATAGCGTTTTTGTTGTTTCCTCTCCTTGCAATGCTCACCGGGTGGGAATCTTCTCAGTATTGTTTCCTGCTCTTCGATGTGATGGATATCATCCGGAGAGCCTTTTTTAACGATATATCAATACCCAAAGTGAGACCATGACCCAAACCACCTCAATCAGCATGGCGGAAATCTACCGTTTTCTCGCCCAGTCCATGCGATATCCCAGTCCCGACTGGATGCGGCCGGATTATTTCTCCGTGTTCGATACCTTTCTTGCCGAACTTGGCTGGGATGCAGATGCGCAATCCCTTCGGCAGTCAATCTTTGAAAAGGCTGATTGGCTTGAGCCGCTACAGGTGGAACACACCCGACTGTTTGTGAACGCCATCCCCACCGTGATCGCGCCGCCATACGGTTCGGTTTATCTCAGCGATGACGGCATGCTCTACGGCCCCAGTGCGGAAAAGGCCAAGGCCTTTTACCGTGAGCAGGGTTTCGACCTGGCAGGCGAGGCGGATATCCCCGATCATATCACCTTTGAACTGGAATTTCTGGCTCTTCTTGCCGAGGAAGGCAAGAGCGATGCGGAAGAGCTGTTTTTGTCCCAGCATTTCAGACCGTGGTTTCCTAAATTTCAGGCACGAGTGTTACAAAAGGGTCGCCACCCTTTTTATGTAATTTTAGTCAATCTTATCGATTTTTTTACAAGGGAGGAACTGTGAAATGGCTTTGAATCTGACGAGACGTAAATTTCTCCAGACCGCATCCCTTGCGGCGGCCACGGCAGCGATGTCCGGCTGTTTTGCCAACAGGGCGAATGCGAGCACACCGTTTGTCAAGAAACCTTTTACCGCACCGGGCAGCTTTGCCGACACCAAAACTGTGGTGGGAGGTGTCTGCGAGATGTGCTTCTGGCGCTGTCAGCTGGTGGGCAAGGTCCGGGACGGCAAGCTGGTGAAGCTTGAGGGCAACCCCAAGAGCATCGATAACGGTCAGAGTATCTGCGCCCGCGGTAACGCCGGAATCAAGCTGCTTTACGATCCCGACCGCTTAAAATTCCCCATGAAGAACGTGGGCAAACGCGGCGCGCCCCAGTGGAAGAGGATTTCCTGGGATGAAGCCCTTGATGAGTGTGCCACAAAACTCAAGGGTGTGGTGGACAAGCATGGTCCTCACGGCATTGCCATGTTCCCCCATGGTGCATCAGCAACATACCCAATGAGTTTCTTTGAGAATGTCGTTGGTACCCCCAACATCTCTGAGGCATCTTTCTTCCAGTGTCGCGGTATTCGTGACATGGCCTATGTTGCCACCCTGGACACCGCGCCGGACGAAAACGTTGATATGGCGAATGCCAAAGCTATTTTGCTTTTGGGCGGCCATTTTGGCGAGAATGTACACGTTTCCCATGTGAAGCGTTATCTGAAAGGCCTTGAGAACGGCGCCAAGTTGATCGTGGTTGATCCCCGTTTCTCCGCGTCGGTAGCGAAGGCGGATATATGGGTCAAGATCAAACCCGGCACCGATACCGCATTCTTGCTGGCAATCATGAATCATCTGATCAAGACCGGCAAATATAACAAGGCCTATGTGGAGGCCAACGGTGAAGGCTTTGACAAATTCAAGGAAGGCATTTCCAAGGCCACCCCTGAATGGGCTGCCAAGATTTGTGATGTCCCGGCCAAGCAGATTAAAGAAGTGGCCGAGATGCTGGCTGCCAACGCCCCTAATGTCTCCATCCATCCGGGACGCCACGTGAGCTGGAACGGCAATGACTTCCAGCGGGAACGTTCTCTGGCCTGTCTCACCGGTCTTCTGGGCGCCATTGGCGTCAAGGGCGGTTTTGTAAATGGGAAGGGTCCCAAGGTGGGCAAAGCAGGCGCTTGGCCCAAGATCAATGAAGAACATGCTGAGGCGCATGCCCTGCACAAGATGGCCAAGAAGTACCCGTTTTCGCCTCCGGGCACCCCGACCGATTTGATCCGTGACGCCGCTGTTTCCGGTAAGCCGTATGCGATCAAAGCCTTTATTGCCTGGGGCCAGAACCCCATCCAGACCGTGCCCAGCCAGGAACTGACCATTAAGATGCTCCAGCAGATGGATTTCGTCATGGTCTGCGATCTCATGCCCACCGACATCACCATGTACGCCGACATCCTGCTTCCCGAATCCTCTTACCTGGAACGGTATGACTTGATCAAAGCCGGCACCCAGTGGGATCTGTCCGGCAAGCAGGAGCAGTACATTGCCGCCCGCATGCCGTTGGTATCCATGACTGCCGCTGATCATGAGCGCAAGGACCCGGTCTGGATCACCAATGAGCTGGCCAAACGCATGGGCCTTGGGCAGCATATTCCGGTGAAAACCCAGGAAGAAAAGACCGAGAAGATGCTTGCCGGGGCCAATCTTTCCATCGAACAACTGGTCAAGGAGGGCGGCATCCATGTGCAGCCCGGCGCTGACCCTTACGGCACGACGCTCAAGGTGAAATTCTTCAGCCAGGAGCTTGCCGAGGCCGGCTTTCCCGCAGTGCCCACCTACATTCCGGTGCCCGATACGCCCAAGGGCTTTGCCCGACTGGTGTACGGACGGTCGCCGGTTCACACCTTCAGCCGTTCCCAGAACAATACCTGGCTGCACAATGAGATGCCGGAAAATCCGGTATGGCTCAATGACGAATCTGCCAAAAAGATGGGACTTCAAGACGGCGATCGTATTGAACTGGTCAACCAGGACGGGGTGAAATCCAGAACCTCTTCTGTTGTCAAGGTGACCCCTGGCATCCGCAAGGATACCATTTACATGGCTCACGGCTACGGCTGTATGAACCCGGCCATGACAGTTGCTGTTGGCAAGGGTATCGACGATCAGAGCCTCATCACCAAGCTGGCGGTTGATCCTGAAACCGGCGCGCATGGTATGCGGAATAATTTCGTCAAGTTCATCAAAAATGGCAAGGTGCTGAGCATTCCCGCATGAGCGGCGGTTATCTAACTGATGATGCCCCAGAGAAATTAACTATTTTGTTTTGGAGGAACTGCCGTGAGTCAATACGGAATGATTATAGATCTTGAGAAATGTGTGGGTTGCCACGCCTGTGCCATTGCCTGCCGGGCGGAGTGGGAGGTTCCCGTGGGCAAGGATTCGGCGGACAGGGATCGGAGAAGAAATTGGGTAAAACGCCTCGGTCCCAGCAAGACCCCTCAGGGTTTGGCGTCCACCTATTATCCCGGCCTGTGCAACCACTGCGACAAACCTGCCTGTGTGGAAGTCTGTCCCGCAGACAAGGTTGAGGCCACTTTTACCGATCCGAAAACCGGGGCGACCAAGAAGATGGAAGTGGCCGCCACCTGGAAGGACCCTTTCAACGGCACGGTGCAGATCGACAAGGAACGTTGCCTCGGCTGCGGCGCCTGCGCCGATGCCTGCCCGTACAGCGCCCGCTACGTGAACGAGGAAGAGGGCGATCCCAAGGCCGACAAGTGCACCTTCTGCGTGGAGCGTGTGGCTGCTGGGCTTGAGCCTGCCTGTGTGCAGACCTGTCTGGCCCGCGCCCGGATATTCGGGGATCTGAGCGATCCCAATTCCGAGGTGTCCAAGTATGTGCAGAAGGGTGCGGTCAAGCTGGAAAGCGCCAAGGTGAAGATCGGCCCCAACGTTCGGTATTACGGCAACAAAAAGGACATGCACCTGCTGACCACCACCTCAACCCCGCAGGCCATGCCGCAGGCCAATCTGCGCCGGACCATCATGGCCCATATGCTGAAACCGGCCATGGATAAGGCCAAGAGTTTTGGCATGCTTGGCTTGGCAGGGGCGATGATTGTCAAGGGTTTGAGTGAGGACGAGAAGGAATAAGTCGTATCGCGTTTTTCCGGTTATGAAAAGCCCCCGGTGCCGCAAGGTGTCGGGGGCTTTTTTTGTATTTTTGGGGGATCGAAGTTAGGTAAGGTGTTTGAATGGATAAGTAGAGAAAACGGGAGCCTCCAGGTGGCGGACAGCTCATAATGAGCGGCAGGGTCGAATAAATCGCCCCGAGTCAGACCCACAAGGAGGCTCCCATGGAAACAATCTACTACATCGGTCTCGACGTTCACAAGAAAACCATTGCCTACTGCATCAAAACCGTCGGGGGCAAGCCCGTGCGACAAGGAGTGGTCAGCGCCGAACGCAAAGAATTACGACAATGGCTGGCTGGCCTGCCTGGCCCCTGGATGGGTGCAATGGAGGCGACGCTCTTCACCGGCTGGATTTATGATTTTCTCAGGCCCCATGCCGTGGAGCTGAAGGTTGCTCATCCGGAAATGCTCAAGGCGATCACGGCGGCCAAAAAGAAGAACGACCGGGCCGATGCGGAAAAGCTCGCGGACCTCCTGCGGGTCAACCTGTTGCCGGAATGCACCATGATGTCCGAGGAATTACGGGAGCTGCGGCGGATTCTGCGCTATCGGAATCTGGTTGTCCGTACTGCCGTCAAAATGAAGAACAAGATCTCCGGCCTGCTCATGGAGGTCGGTGCTCCCCACAACAAGCAGCGCCTGCACGGAAAGAAATATTTCGGTGAGCTGCTGGGGCGGCTGGAGGACGTGCCGGATTCGGTCAATGACCTGCTGCGGTTGAGCCGGAGCAATCTGGAACTGTTCACGGCCATCCAGAAAAAGCTGGTCAGCACTTTGCGGGAGAAGGATCTTATCCGGGAGAGGGTCGAACGGTTGCAGAGCATTCCGGGCGTGGGAGAGATCATGGCCCTGACTTGGGTTCTGGAAGTGGGCGATTCCGGACGGTTCAGCAATTCCCGCCAGGCGGTCAGTTACTGCGGCTTGTGCAGTGCTCAGCGGGAATCAGCCGGGAAAGAGCAACGGGGACCGATCTCCAAGAAACGCAACAAGCATCTACAGACCATGCTGATCGAGGCCGCCAAACTGTCGCCCCGCTGGAATCCGCAACTGGCCGTGCTGCACGACAAGGAGTTGCAACGCGGCAACCGTAACCGGGCGACATTGGCGGTCGCCCGCATGCTGGTGGAATTTCTGTTGGCGGTTGATCGGCGCGGCACCCCGTTTACCGCAGAAGCGCCAAGACAGGTCGCGTAACACGGTAGACAGAAAACAAAAGAGCCCTTTTGCTCCAACGATCTTCCCGCCGGGCCTTGCTTTTCTGGGGACCACGTGAGCCGAACAAAGCTGCACGTCAATTATAGTGTTTCAAGGCCGGCGGGTTGGCCCAAACTCAATCTTCCGTGACGGGATATCCCCGAAGACGGCAAATGGATGTCTGGTCGTCGGATCTGTCGACGGACCACAAGAAGAGATTTAAAAAGATTGGCCGGAAAGAAGGGCAACAAATAAGGCCGCCGGATGACGTCCGGGAGGGCGACGGGAAACCTCCGTTTTCCCCTTGACTTTACTTATCATGGATGTCCCCCGAATACTGCGTACCGTGTTTTTGCTGGTTATGAAAATCCCCCGGTGCCGAGAGGTGTCGGGGGATTTTTTGTGGTGGGGAAGTTTTCTTAAAACGGGGGAACTAACTTTTCAAGATATGCCCCCTCGACGATTCACACACGCTTCTATGTCAGCATCGTGGGATTTTTTATCACTAGTATATTTCACTTGACACTAGTGATAAAAAATGATCTACTAGTGATGTTCCTTAGCCCTGACATAGGAGAAAAATATGCCAAAATTCACTGTTGACGAAGAGTTAGCTGCCTTGGTTGAGAGGCTTGCGAAACCCAAGCCGTTTGAGAATCTTTCGTTTAATGATGCACTGAAGCGTCTTCTTCAGCAGCACATTACGCCGAAGAAAGTTGACGAGGAGTTAGAACAGCTTTTAGCGGAATCTATGGCTTTGGCAAAAAAAGAGCCAAAGAAAGTTCAATCACCAAGTCCTCAAAAATGGGCGGCGAGCGTTCCCGATTTAAAGAGCAAAGAGGGGCTGAGCACATGGAAGGCGATTTGCTCTCTACTCAAGATCGAAACTGGGGGTGACTCAGCTAGGAGAAAGTTAAAAAATTGGGTAAAGGCAAATCGCCCCACTTGGCCGCCAGTTCCTGAACTAAAAAGTTAACGAAAATAACTTATGCCCAACCATTCATTCCAGCGGACCCCGCAAAAGCGCTGTCCGCTGGAATGAATGGTTGGGCCACATACAAAAGGGCAACGTGACCGCACAAGCGTCCTTACCCGGAAGAGACCTGGTGCGTACCGTTAGCGGACAACCAAAAAACAACATGTTTGTCATATAAATGTCCAGCTTCACCCTGCATGGACCTAGAGTAGAAAGGGTATTCTGATGAAAATTATTCCTATCCACACTGCCATTGTCATCGTTGCACTTTCTGTTTCTGCATGCGGAGGCGGCGCAGGAGTAAAACAAGATCTATTTTTGAAGTATTCACCTATCAATCAGGGTGCGTCGCCAAAAAATGTCGCATCGATTGAGGTATTCATCACAAAGAAACCGACGAAAGAATACCGAGAACTTGGAATTGCCAGTTATACGGAGTGGGATTCAACAAAAGATGAGATTTCGGCTATTGATAAGCTTAAAGCTTTGGCGGCTAGCAAAGGTGGCGATGCGCTGATTCTGTTAGATACCCAGTCAGATGTGTCAACAAACTATGCAACCAAGCAGAGTTATCAAGGACGCATATTCCGCAGCATGGTCATCGACTATGTTGGAAAATGAGAATGTTTGTTGCAGATGTTAAGAAAGTCATCGGGGTCAGGTCTTGAAAAATCATATTTTTGGATTGCCCGATGCGTCGTGGAATTGAGAATTCTTCCAAATTTTGGAATGGAGCATGCAAAAGGTGTAAAGAAATCGCCTGCGCTTGTCAAAGTATTTTCTGTTAGGCCAAGCAAAAATAGAGATGGTCCCCATAAAGAGACCCGTCCTGTTTGACAAAAATGCACGGGAGGGGTAGTCATATCGCAAAGTCCTTGGCCTATCCGCACAAGAACACCACCGGATGACGGTGATCATGCCCCCATTTGATTTCAAAGAATTTCTCCCAACCGTTCCCTTGCAGCCCGGCGTCTATCTGATGAAGAGCCGGGCGGGCGAGGTGCTCTATGTCGGTAAGGCCAGGGAGCTCCGCAAGCGGCTTTCTTCCTACGCCCGCATCGATCAGGGACAGCACGGCAAAACCGCCATGCTGCTCTCCCAGGTGCGCGTCATTGAGACCATTGTCACCAATACGGAAAAGGATGCCCTGATCCTTGAATCCGCGCTGATCAAGCAGCACCGGCCCAAGTACAATGTTATCCTCCGCGACGACAAGAGTTACCCGCTCCTCAAGGTGACGGTGCAGGAGCAGTGGCCCAGGCTGGTGATGACCCGGCGGCGGACAAAGGACGGGGCCCGGTATTTCGGCCCTTTTTCCTCTCCCTCGGCCATGTGGGAAACCATCCGTTACCTCAACTCGTTGTTCCCCCTGCGCCGCTGCAAGGAAAAGAGCCTCAAGCCCAAGGCCCGGCCCTGTCTCAATCACCAGATGGGCCGCTGTCTTGCCCCCTGTGCGGATAAGGTTGGCCGCGAGGCGTATCTGGAGCTGGTCAACAATGTGCTCCTGGTGCTGGAGGGGAAGAATCAGCAACTGGTCAAGGAGTTGTCCCGGAAGATGGCGCTGGCTGCGGAAGCCCTGCGCTTTGAGGAGGCGGCTCAACTGCGGGACCGGATCGGTTCTTTGAACAAGACTCTGGAAAAGCAGCAGGTGGTGGCGGCGCACGGCAGGGATCAGGATGTGCTGGGCTTTGCCCGCCAAGACGCTTCCGTGGCCGTGGCCCTGCTGTTTATCCGCAAGGGCGTGATCACCGGTCAGCAGGCCTTTTTTCTCTCCGAGCCGGTGGGCACGGACCCTGAGGTGCTGACCGAGGTGCTTTCCCGGTTTTACGGCGAGGAGGGGCGGTATCTTCCCCAGGAGATTCTGCTGCCCTTTGCCGGCACCGATGATCCGCTCCTGGCGGAATGGCTGAGCGAACAGCGGGGCACCACCGTGACCATTGCCTGCCCGCAAAGGGGGGACCGGGTGCGGCTGCTGGAGATGGCCGAAACCAATGCCCGGCAGGTTTTGGTGGCGAGAAAAACACGGCAGACCTCCTGGCAGGCTCTGGCCGGAGCCCTGCAAAAAGCCCTCGGCCTGGCAAGGCTTCCGGAGCGAATCGAATGTCTGGATATCTCCAACCTCAATGGTAAGCAGGCGGTGGGTTCCCTGGTTTGTTTTGTCGGTGGCGAGATGGCCAAGGATCGCTACCGTCACTATGGAATCCATACGGTGGAAGGGCCGGACGATTACGCCATGATGGGAGAGGTGTTGAGACGGCGTTTTGCCAAGGGTCTTGCGGAAAATGATCTACCCGATCTCCTTCTGGTTGACGGCGGCAAGGGTCAGCTCGGCGTGGCCATGCACGCCCTGACGGAGGCGGGTATTTCCGGCACGCTTGAACTGGCGGGGATTGCCAAAGAGAAGGCAGGGGAAGGGGAAAAACTCTACCGGCCAGGGCGGAAAAACCCGATCATCCTGGACCGCCATTCCCCGGTGCTCCTCTATCTCATGCGGATCAGGGACGAGGCGCATCGCTACGGCATAACCATTCACCGGAGATTGCGGGGAAAAGAGGCTCTGACCTCTTCTCTTGCGCAGATTCCCGGAGTGGGCAAGGGGCGCCGGGAGTTGCTGTTGCGGGAGCTCGGCAGTATGCAGCGTCTGGCCCAAGCCAGCGTGGCGGAGCTTGCTGCGGTGCCGGGCATTGGTCCGGCCTTGGCTGCCCAGATCTGGGCGCATTTGCATGGCGAGGAGGGCGCAGGGCAGGGGGAGAAGAATCCGGCAAAAGGGTAGCGGGGGAAGAGGCAGGGCAAAAGCCCACGGATTATTGTTGCTTTTTGGACCTTGAAAAACTAAATTGTTGAGTTCCGTAACGGATCAGTATTGTCCGGTCGGAAGATTGCAGAGTGCCGGAAAGTCCCCTTTCCCCCCGGAGTCTACGCTTACCTGCGGGAGAGGGAGCTTGAAGAACGATGAACTTGGATGGCGCGCGTGTGTGCGGGAAGTTTGGCTGCCGCACGGCCCGCCCCTTTTGCTTTGATTGCCGGGAGAAAATACTATGTGGGAATATACGGACAAGGTTCGGGATCATTTCATGAATCCCCGGAATGTGGGGGAGATTGAGAATGCGGACGGGATTGGCGAGGTCGGTTCCCTTGCCTGCGGCGATGCCCTCAAACTTTTTATCAAACTGGACGACAACGACCGGATCGGTGAGGCCAAGTTTCAGACCTTCGGTTGCGCCAGCGCCATTGCCTCGTCCTCAGCCCTTACCGAGATAATCAAGGGGATGACCCTCGACGAGGCGGCCAAGGTTACCAATCAGGATATCGCCGATTATCTCGGCGGCCTGCCCAAGGAGAAAATGCACTGCTCGGTCATGGGCCGCGAGGCGCTGGAGGCGGCGATTGCCAACTATCGCGGTCTTCCTCTGCCCATGGCGGAAGGGGAGGTGGTCTGCGAATGCTTCGGGGTGACCGATCTTGAGATAAAGCGAGCCATCGAGGAAAACAAGCTCCAGACCGTTGAGGAAATCACCAACTTCACCAAGGCTGGCGGCGGCTGCGGCAAATGCCTCGACCGGCTTGAGGAGATCCTCCGGGAGAGCCGGCGGGAACCGAGGCAGATCATTCCGGACAAGCGGCCCGGTCGGATGACCACCATCCAAAAAATCAAGCGGATCGAGGAGGTGCTTGAACGCGAGGTGCGGCCCGCCCTGCGCAAGGACGGCGGCGATATCGAGCTGATCGACGTGGATGGCGATTATGTTATTGTTTCCCTGCGCGGAGCGTGCGTTTCCTGCAAGAAATCGCAGACCACCCTGAAGGAATATGTGGAAAAGAAGCTGCGCGAACAGGTGCTGGACACCTTGATCGTCGAGGAGGGGAAATAATGAACACGGTCTACATGGACAACAACGCCACCACCCGGGTTGCCCCGGAGGTGGTTGCGGTCATGCTCCCCTATTATTCCGATTTGTACGGCAACCCCTCCAGCATGCACACCTTTGGCGGCCAGGTGGGGCGGGCGGTTGAAGAGGCCAGGGGCAAGATCGCCTCGCTGCTTGGCGCTCGTCCCGATGAGCTGATCTTTACCAGCTGCGGTACGGAGTCCGACTCCACCGCCATTCTCTCGGCCCTACAGTCCTTTCCGGAAAAGCGGCACATCGTCACCACCCGGGTTGAGCATCCGGCGGTGAAAAACCTCTGCGAAAGCCTGGACAAGCTCACCGGCCACAAGCACCGGATCACCCAGTTGCCGGTGAACAGCGATGGCACCCTGGATCTCAAACTCTACGAAGAGAGCCTCAGCGACGAAACCGCCATTGTCAGCGCCATGTGGGCAAACAACGAGACCGGGGTTATCTTTCCCATCAAGGAAATGGCTGAGATCGCCAAGAGCCGGGGGATTTTGTTCCATACCGATGCGGTGCAGGCGGTGGGAAAAATTCCCATAAACCTGTCACAAGTACCGATTGATTTCCTCTCGCTTTCCGGGCATAAATTACATGCTCCCAAGGGGATCGGTGTTCTCTATGTTCGCAAGGGCACGCCTTTTGTCCCCTTTATCATTGGCGGACACCAGGAGCATGGCCGCCGGGGCGGCACGGAAAACGTGGCCGCCATCGTCGGCCTGGGCAAGGCCTGTGAGATGGCGGCCCAGCAGATGCAGGATGAAAATACCAGGGTGAAGGGTCTGCGGGACAAGCTGGAAGATGGGCTGCTGGCCAGCATCCCAAGCTCGTTGCTTAATGGGCACAAGACCCTGCGTCTGCCCAATACGACCAATATCAGCTTTGAGTATGTGGAAGGCGAGGCGATTTTGCTCCATCTCGACCGCTTCGGTATCTGCGCTTCTTCCGGGTCCGCCTGCACCTCCGGGTCGCTTGAGCCTTCGCATGTGATGCGGGCCATGGGCGTACCCTTTACCGCGGCGCACGGCTCGATCCGCCTGAGCCTCAGCGTGTACAACACCGAGGCCGAGGTGGACTTTGTCCTGGAGAAGTTGCCCCCGGTCATTGCCCAGCTCCGCGAGATGTCGCCGTTTTGGAAGAGCGAACATAAGGGCAAGGTCGGCTCCAGTCAATGCAAGTGCAGCTGTTCCTAATAGAAACGCGATAAGGATAACAACATGAAGGTTATACCGGCTTCGTTTCAGATCCTTGAGGAACTGGACCATCAGTCCCTGGCTGTGCGCATCGAGGCGTGCGGCCGCCTGTGCTACAAATCCGAGGACAAGATCACAGAGGACTCGGCTGTCCCTTTTGTGAAGGGGATCGTCAAGCATGGGCACAATTCGGTCTTGGAGATGGCGGCCTTGACCCTGCGGGTTGAGATCGACAGCGAATCCCTGGTGGCCCAGTTTTTGAGCGTGATCCCCAAATTCATCCAGTTTGACCGGCTGGAGAAAAAGGCGCTGCTCATCACCGGGACGATCCGGGCTTTCCGGGAACTGGCCCGCGATTACGGCAAGGTCAAGGTGATCAAGGGGATGGCCGGCTATCTTGCCGAACTGTATCCGCTCTTTTTCTCCGATCTGGCGCCGAAACGCGGCTGGCTCCCCCAGGACGGGGTTGTCGTCACCCGGCTTTCGCTGGACGAGGTCGAGGGTCTGTCCGCGGATCTGTTGGCCAAACACCGCTATGTGGCGGTGCGCTTTATCACCAATCGGGCGGTGACCCACGAGATCGTCCGGCACCGGCCCTGTTCCTTTTTGCAGGAAAGCCAGCGCTATTGCCGCTATGCCGATGACAAGTTCGGCAACGAGATCACCTTTATCAGCCCCATGTTTTTTGCCGAGGGGAGCAAGGAATACAAGCTCTGGGAAAAAGCCATGCTGGAGACGGAGAAGATCTATCTCAAGCTCCTGGCCACCTCTTCGCCCCAGGCCGCCCGCACCGTGCTGCCCAACTCCTGCAAGACCGAGATCATCGTCTTTGCCAATCTGCTGGAGTGGCTGCACATCTTTAAGCTGCGCACCCCCAAGAATGCCGAGCCTTCCATGCGCGAGGTAATGATCCCGCTGGCCAAGGCTTTCCAGGAGCGATTTCCGGCTGTTTTTGCGGATGCCTCCTTTGCCACGGAATAGGGTAAGGATGGGAAAATCCGGGGTGCGAGCTGGAGCCTGGGCCCCATGTTTTTGTTGATACAGTGGAATCGAGAACAACTTATTTAAGAAGGAGAACGAAATGGCTTTTGATGCGGTGAATATGGCAGATTGGCAGATTTCCGAGGCTGCCGAAAAGAACATGCCCACCCCTGAGGAATGGCGAGACAAATTAGGACTTGAGAAAGACGAAATTCTCCCCATGGGCAGGTTGGCCAAGCTCGATTTCCTTAAAATTATGAATCGCCTCAAAGACAAGCCGGACGGCAAGTACATTGAGGTAACAGCGATTACCCCAACGCCTCTTGGGGAAGGGAAAAGCACTACTTCCTGCGGCCTGATGGAAGGGTTGGGCAAGCGCGGCAAGAATGTCGGCGGCGCCCTGCGTCAACCTTCCGGCGGCCCGACCATGAACGTCAAGGGGACTGCGGCAGGTGGCGGCAACTCCCTCTTGATCCCGATGACCGAGTTCTCTCTGGGGCTTACCGGAGATATCAACGACATCATGAACGCCCACAACCTGGGCATGGTGGCCATGACCGCCCGCATGCAGCATGAGCGGAACTATAACGATGAGCAGCTGGCCAGACTGACCGGCATGCGGCGGCTTGACATCGACCCCACCCGGGTGGAATTCGGCTGGATCATCGATTTCTGTGCCCAGGCGCTGCGCAACATCGTCATCGGCCTCGGCGGCCGTACAGACGGGTACACCATGCAGTCCAAATTCGGCATCGCCGTGGGCTCCGAGCTGATGGCCATCCTGTCCATCGCCACTGACCTGGCGGATTTGAAGGAACGGATCAACAACATCACCGTGGCCTTTGACAAGAGCGGCAAGCCGGTTACCTGCCGCGACCTGGAAGTCGGCAACGCCATGGCCGCTTTCATGCGCAACACCATCAACCCGACCCTGATGTGCACCGCCGAGTACAACCCCTGCCTGGTCCACGCCGGACCTTTCGCCAACATCGCGGTCGGCCAGTCTTCCATCATCGCCGACCGGGTTGCCCTGAAGCTCTTTGACTACAACATCACCGAGTCCGGCTTTGCCGCTGACATCGGCTTTGAGAAATTCTGGAACGTGAAATGCCGCTACTCCGGCCTCAAGCCGCATGTTTCCGTTCTCACCGCAACCATCCGCGCCCTGAAGATGCACGGCGGCGGACCGAAGGTTGTTCCGGGCAAGCCTCTCGATGACGCCTATACCAAGGAGAACATCGAGCTGGTCGAGAAGGGCTGCGAGAACATGGTCCATCTGATCAATGTCATCCGCAAGGCCGGCATCAACCCGGTGGTCTGCATCAACCGCTTTTACTCCGACACCGACGCAGAGTGCAAGGTTGTCCGCCGGATCGCCGAGGCTGCCGGGGCTCGTTGCGCCGAATCCAAGCATTGGGAAAAAGGGGGCGACGGAGCGCTCGAGTTCGCCGATGCGGTAATCGACGCCTGCAACGAAGAAAACGACTTCAAGTTCCTCTACCCGTTGGAGATGAAACTGCGCGACCGGGTTGAGATGATCACCAAGGAAGTATACGGCGGCGACGGTGTTGATTGGTCTGCTGAAGCTTTGGCCAAGGTCAAGATGCTGGAGAGCGATCCTCAATATGCCGACTATGCCACCATGATGGTCAAGAGCCACTTGAGCCTGACGCATGATCCGACCCTCAAAGGCGTGCCCAAGGGATGGCGGTTGCCTGTTCGTGACGTGCTGATTTATTCCGGCGCCAAGTTCCTCTGCCCGTGTGCGGGAACGATCAGCCTGATGCCCGGCACCAGCTCGAATCCGGCTTTCCGACGTATTGATGTCGACCCGGAAACAGGGAAGGTTTCAGGGCTGTTCTAAATAACCGTTTACACACTTTCTCATCCAGCACTGGTCAAAGGACGCACGTCTTTTGACCAGTGCTTTTTTTCAGTGCAGGCAGAAAAAATGTAATTGCTTACAGGTGGCCCTTAACTGACATGGCACCGTCCCGATTCCGATACCCTTTTTTTGTTTGGGAGGGACAGATATGCTTGTCAGTGGGAGTCTGGATATAGTATTGAATAGAAGGTGACTTTTTTCGCACAGAACAACATCTCAGGGGTAGCCTCGCATCCATGGCCGTAGCAGACAATAAATCAAATTTGCGGTCCACGGTAAAAGATCAATCCGGGGCCGGAAAGATCAAAATAGGCGAACTGCTGCGCAAGGCCGGGCAGATCAGCAGCTACCAGCTCGATGATGCCCTTGCCGCCCAGAAAAAATCCGGGGGGAGACTGAGCAGCATCCTCCTGCGGCTTGGTCATATTGAAGAATCCACCATCCTCAACTTTTTAAGCCGCCTGCACAACTATCAATCCGTTGTCATCAGCAGGGAACCGCCCAAACCCGATGCATTGGCGCTCCTGCCCTACGAGATTGCCAAGAAATATCTGGCGTTTCCTTTGCGGCAGATAGGTAAATCTCTCCAGGTCGCCATGGCTGAGCCCACGGATACCGGCGCGGTGGAAAGCTTGCAGGCCGCGGTCAAAATGCCGCTGACCGTCTGCGTCGCCACCGAAAAGGACATCGTCGACGCCTACAAGACCTATTACAAGATCAGCGATGAGGAGCATCAGTCTTTCTTCACCTCGGTGGGCGCAGAAGAAAAAGATGAGGAGCCTGTTACCCAGATCGACGATTTTGGCACCCTGGCCTCCGAGGCGGCCGATGGCATGGAGATTGCCTCGCTGGAAGATGAGGCGGGCGGTGATCAGTATTCCGCTTCGGACGCTCCCATTATCAAGCTGGTGAACGGCATCCTGCTCAAGGCGGTCAACGATGGAGTGAGCGATATTCACATCGAGCCTTACGAAAAAACACTCCAGGTGCGCTACCGCATGGATGGCTCCCTGTACAAGTCCATGAATCTGCCCCTTTCGATCAAGAACGCCCTGAATTCACGGATAAAAATCATGTCCCAGCTTGATATCACCGAGCGTCGGGTGCCCCAGGACGGTCGTATCCGGATCAAGCTGGGGCGGACCCGGGCCGTTGACTTCCGGGTTTCCACCCTGCCCACCCTGTTCGGGGAGAGTATTGTTCTGCGTATCCTCGACAAGGGCAGTCTCAATGTCGATCTCACCAAGCTCGGTTTTGAGAAGGAGACCTTTGCCACCCTCCAGCGCTGTATCGAGCGGCCCCAGGGGCTGCTGCTCGTTACCGGTCCCACGGGCAGCGGCAAGACGGTAACCCTCTATTCGGTGCTCAATTCGCTCAACAGCGAAGACACCAAGATCCTCACCGCCGAAGATCCGGTGGAGTTCAACTTCAAGGGGATCAACCAGGTCAATGTCAAGAAAGAAGTGGGGATGACCTTTCCCGCGGCGCTCAAGGCCTTTCTCCGGCAGGACCCCGACATCATCATGGTCGGCGAGATTCGGGATATGGAAACCGCAGAGATTGCCATCAAAGCGGCCATGACCGGGCATCTTGTTTTCAGTACCCTCCACACCAATGACTGTCCCGCCACCATCGGTCGTCTGGTGGATATCGGCATTCCGCCCTTCATGCTGGCCTCGGCTGTTACCATGGTCCTTTCCCAGAGGTTGGCGAGAAAGCTTTGCGTCCATTGCAAGGAGGAGGTGCCCCGACCGCCGAAGGAAGAGCTTCTCGCCCTTGGTTTTACAGAGAATGATCTTGAGAAAGATTTTGTTATCTATCGCGCCAAGGGGTGCCAGAAATGCAACGGCGGCGGCTACAAGGGGAGGGTCGGTCTTTTTGAGCTGATGGAGATCACCGATGAGGTGGCCAAGGCGATCAGTGCAGAAGTGCCGGAAGATCAGTTGCGCAAGATTGCCGTGCAAGAGGGGATGACCCCCCTGCGGCGGGCAGGGATAAAAAAGGTTATCGAAGGCGCCACCAGCATTGAAGAGATTCTGAAGAGAACCGTTATCACCGAAGAGAGTCTGCCCGCCTATCTGGTCCATCCGGATATCGAGGAATACGAGGATGGGGATTTCATCATCCGGCAGAACAACAACGACAGTGATTTCTTTAAACTGGTCATCGGCGCCGTATCCGTGGTGAAGGATGGTAAAAAGATCGCCGAGATCACAGAGCCGGGCGAATATTTCGGCGAGATGAGCGCCATTTCTGGCGAGCCCCGTTCCGCCTCCATCACCTCCAAGGGACGGTCCAAGGTAAAACGGTTTCCTGGCGACAAGCTCCAGGAGGTTATCCAAAAATATCCCGATGTGGCCAACCACCTTTTTAAAACCGTGGTCAACCGTTTGAGTCAGGCGAACAATATTATTGTCAAACTGGCGAACGATCGGGCAAAAAAACCGGAATGACAAGGCAATAGCTTTCTTTCTTCCCACCCCCATCACAATTATTCATTTCCCCCGTTTTTTTCTTCTATTTTCTGCCGGAAAATGTATAGTACAGGGCTTTTTGCAAGTATATCTACCTATTGAAATGTGTTGTTAAATTGGGTAGTTTTGTAAGCTCTGATCCCCATTTTTGCCTTGCCGGGGCCATCATCCGAAGGTGATTTCTGCCTGGGAGATGAGGCGGCAGGTCGTTTTGACGGCGTTAGGCGCATTGATAGAGATATCTATAACTTTTTGTTGAAATCGCAAAGAAGCCGCGATTGCAACGGTTGCTGCTTCGCTGCTGTAAACATTTTCAGGTTGTGCCATGGACATGTGACTGGTGTCCCCTTTTTGCGAGCCCATCACTTTTTGATATAAGGAGAAAATAAATGAGTGCCAAGATTATCAGCGGGACGGAAGTTGCAAAAGCCATTCGTGAAGAGTTGAAGACCGAGGTTGCGGAACTTAAGGAAAAGCACAATGTTGTTCCCGGTCTTGTCACGATTTTGGTGGGAGAAGACCCGGCCTCTCAATCGTATGTGAGCGCCAAGAACAAGACCGCCCATGCGCTTGGCATTCATTCCGAGCAGGTTACCCTTCCCGCCGATACCAGTGAGCAGGATCTGCTCGCCATTGTCGAGAAATATAACAAGGACAAGAACATCCACGGCATTCTCGTGCAATTGCCCCTGCCCAAGCATATCAATGAGACCAATGTGCTGTATGCCATTGATCCGGCCAAGGACGTGGATGGCTTTCATCCGGTGAATGTGGGCAAGATGGTGGTGGGCGAAGAGTGCTTTCTGCCCTGCACGCCCCATGGTATTCTCGAGCTTCTGACCCGTAGCGGCGTAGAGACCAGCGGCGCCGAGGTTGTGGTTATTGGTCGCAGCAACATCGTCGGCAAGCCCATCGCCAACCTGATGCTCCAGAAGCGCAAAGGCGGCAATGCCACTGTCACCTTGTGCCATACCCGCACCAAGGACATGGCTGCCCATTGCAAGCGGGCCGATATCATCATCGCCGCGGTTGGCGTACCGAAAATGGTGACCGCCGACATGGTCAAAGATGGGGTGGTTATAATCGATGTCGGTGTGAACCGGATCGGCAAAACCGCAGAAGGCAAGGCCATTCTCGCCGGTGACGTGGATTTTGATGCGGTAAAGGAAAAAGCCTCGTATATTACCCCTGTTCCGGGTGGGGTCGGACCCATGACCATCACCATGCTCATGAAAAACACCGTACAGGCGGCTAGGCAGCGTGCAGCCCAGAAATAAGCGGCTGCCGCAGGCGATCAAGTAATCAGAAGGCATCTGCTTTTCTGTTACATAGCGAACCCAAGATGCTGAGGACACAAGATGGCGATCAAACGAAATGGATGTGAAGGATGCGCGGATATCACCTGCGTTTCCACGCAACAGATTCTCTCCCAGGACATAGCCAAGAACGTCAGAACCGCCTATGACCGCGTTAAAGCGCGGGGCATGTCGGCCTGTCTTTTCGGCTCCGGCGGAACTTGCTGCCGCAACTGCAACATGGGGCCTTGCCAGATCATCGATGGCGTGGAAGACATGCTCGGCATCTGCGGCGCCACCGCCGACACCGTGGCAGCCAGGAATTTCGCCCGTACCGTGGCCGCTGGTTCCGCTGCGCACACCGATCATGCCCGGGAAATGGTCAAGGGCTTCCTCGAGGCAGCCAAGGGGGAAGGCCCGCACCAGATCAAGGATGTACCCAAGCTGAAAAAGCTGGCCGAGGTGTTCGGCATCGTCACCGAAGACCGTGAGGTGAAGGATATTGCGGTTGAACTCGGCGAGAAGGCTCTGGCCGAATTCGGCAAACAGGATGACGCGCCCCTTTCCATGTTGAAACGGGCCACGCCCAAGCGCCAGGCCCTTTGGAAAAAACTGGGTATCGCGCCCCGCGGCATTGACCGTGAGGTAGTGGAGATGATGCACCGCACCCACATGGGCGTTGATCAGGAATACCAGAACATCATGCTCCAGGCCTCTCGCACCGCCTTGTCCGACGGCTGGGGAGCTTCCATGCTTTCCACCGAGTTGACCGACATCATGTTCGGCACTCCGGTGCCCCGGCGCGCCATTGTTGACCTCGGGGTGTTGCGGCTCGATCAGGTCAACATCACCGTGCATGGGCATGAGCCTTTGCTGGCCGAGGCCTTGTGCATCGCGGCCCAGGATCCGGAAATGCTGGAGCTGGCCAAGAAGCAGGGAGCCAAAGGCATCAACCTTGCCGGCGTTTGCTGCACAGGCAACGAGATTCTCATGCGCCGCGGGATTCCGGTGGCCGGAGGTTTTGTCCAGCAGGAGATGGTCTTGGCCACCGGCGCGGTGGAGGCGATGGTGGTTGATGTCCAGTGCGTCATGCAGTCCGTGGCCGAGGTGGCAAAAAATTTCCACACCGACATCATCACCACCAACTATCGGGCCAAGATGCCCGGCGGTATTCATATCCAGTTCGAGGAGCACGAGGCGCTCAATTCCGCCAAACAGATACTGACCCACGCCATCAAGAATTTCAAGAAGCGGGGAAAATGCTTTATCCCCCAGGAAACCAAGATGGACGTGGTGGTTGGTTTCAGTCACGAAACCATCAATACCATGCTGGGCGGGCGTTTTCGCGCCAGTTACCGGCCGCTCAACGACAACATCATCAATGGCCGCATCCGCGGAGTGGCTGCCATTGTCGGTTGCGATAACTTTAAGCTGGCGGACGACACCCATGAAACCATCGTCAGGGAGTTGTTGAAAAACAACATCCTGGTTCTGGCCACGGGCTGCGCTGCAACCTCTCTCGGCAAGGCCGGTTTGCTCAACCCCGAGGCGGCCCGTTTCTGCGGTGACAGCCTGCGGGAGGTTTGTGAGACCGTGGGCATGCCGCCGGTTTTGCACATGGGCTCTTGCGTTGACAACTCCCGGATTCTCATCGCTGCCACCGAAATGGTGCGCCAAGGTGGTTTGGGCGATGACATCTCCGATTTGCCCGCCATCGGCACCGCTCCTCTGTGGATGAGTGAAAAGGCCGTGGCCATCGGCCAATATTTCGTGGCCAGCGGCGCCCAGGTCGTGTTCCAGAATCTGCCCATCACCGGGGCCAAGAATTTCAATAAATATCTCACCGAAGGGTTGATGGACCAGGTGGGCGCTCATTGGAATATCGCTTCGGAGCCCATGGAGATCGCCAGAATCATGATCGAAAAGATCGAGGCAAAGCGTGACGCCCTGGGGATAAACAAGAAGAAAGAGCGTGTCCTTTTTGATATGGACATGCGTCGTGACCTTGGCGGCGGTGGTCTGAAAGACGTTGGCTGCCATGGCCCGAGCGCTTCTTGATTTTTTTTGAGAAAACGTGCTTTTTAAGAAGCAAGAATAAGGATAAGGATCATATCCGATGAAATCGGGAAGTCGTTTAGAACGGATTTTAACATCAGGAGAGTTCGCAGTCACCGGCGAGCTGGGGCCACCCAAGAACGGCAATGCCGAACTGGTGCGGGAGAAGGCCCGTCTGCTCAAAGGGAGTGTTGACGCGGTCAACATCACCGACTGCCAGACCGCCATCGTCCGCATGTCCAGCATCAGCGCCGGTCTGTTGACCCTGGCCGAAGGGGTGGAACCGGTCATCCAGATGACCTGCCGCGACCGGAACCGGATCGGGATGCAGAGCGATATCCTGGGCGCTGCCGCTTTGGGGCTCAAGAATCTGCTCTGTCTCACCGGCGATCATCAGAAGTTCGGCAACCATCCCGGCTCCAAGGGTGTCTTTGACATGGATTCCATCCAGCTGCTCGGGATGGTCAAGACTATGCGCGACGAGAAGAAATTCCAGTGCGGCGAATTGATCAAGTCGCACGAGCCCAGGCTTTTTCTCGGCGCGGCGGCAAACCCTTTTGCCGGACCGTCCGAGCAGTTCCGGGCCGTACGGCTGGCAAAAAAGGTTGCCAACGGCGCTGATTTCGTCCAGACCCAGATCATTTATAATGTGGAACGGTTTGCCAAATTCATGCAGGCGGTCCGTGATCTCGGTCTCCACAAAAAGGTGCACATCCTGGCCGGGGTAACCCCGCCGAAATCCGTGGGCATGGCCCGGTACATGAAGAGTTCCGTGCCCGGCATGGATGTCACCGATGAGGTGATCAAGCGGATGCAAGGAGCCAAGGACAAGGAAGACGAGGGCATCAACATCTGTGTTGATATCATCCGTCAGGTCCGGGAGATAGAAGGGGTGGCCGGGGTGCATATCATGGCCATTGAATGGGAGAGCGCTGTGCCGGAGATTGTCAGCCGGGCAGGGCTTGCCACCCGTCCGGTCTTTGCCGATGAGTCTGTTGTCCTTGCGGTGCCGGTTTCGGCAATCGAGGTTCGGACCACGGTGGTCGGGAGTGAGGAAAGTGATGCTGTCCTGGCGGCAGCCAAGGCTGAGGCGGAAAAGATTATCGCCGCAGCCAGGGCGGAAGCGGCTCAGTTCCGTGCGTCAGCCAGCAACGTCAGTGGCGGCAGTGGGGCCGGTGCGGTTGCTCAGGCAAGGATTGAAATAGATGAAGCAGGAGAGGATGCGATGAACGAAAAAGAACGTCAAATGGCGCTTGAGTCAGTACGTCTCGGTCTTGATGCGCTGAAAAAGGCCTATGGCTTGTCGGACGAGCAGTTTGATGCGTTGGTGAAATTTGCCGGTGCAGAAGCTATTCTCAAACGTGAGCCGGTACTTGCTGCTCCTGTTTTACCGGCGGCAGCTCCGGTTGTTGCCCCGGCTGCTCCTGCTCCAGTAAAGGATGAGAGCGCAGCCAAAAAAGCTGCCGAGGCTGCGGCGGTCGAAGAGGCCAAGAAGGCTGAGGCCGCAAAGAAAGCAGCAGGTGAGAAGGCTGCGGAAGAGGCTAAGAAAGCCGAAGCTGCGAAAAAGGCTGCCGAAGTTGCCGCTGCGGAAGAGGCCAAGAAGATTGAGGCAGCCAAGAAAGCCGCCGAGAGCAAGGCTGCGGAAGCGACCAAGAAATCCGCCGCCCCTGTTGAAAAGAAAGCACCGGCAGCTTCTGCTCCGGTGACTTCCGCTGTTGGCGCAGCTGAACTCGCCATTGAGAAAACTTCTTTGGCCGAGCGTGCTACCAAGGTGCCCGAAGCCTCTTACAAGCAGGCATACACCGGCGCTATTCGCCAGACGATTTTGGGCGACGGGGCGAGCGGCATTAAGGTGGGCGGGGAAAGCACCCTGCCGTTCCATCTTTTTGAAGGGGCCATGCCCAACAAGCCCATGATCGCCTTTGACGTACTTGATGTGAAACCCGACGAGTGGCCCGATTCCTTGGCCCGTCATTATCAGGACGTTATGGACAATCCTGTGGCCTGGGCCCAGAAATGTGTCAAGGAATATGGCGCGGATGCTATCTGTATCTCCATGGTCAGCACCGACCCCAACGGGTTGAACAAGCCTTCCGGCGAGGCTGCCAAGGCGGCAGCCGAGGTGGTTAAAAGCATCGAGGTGCCGGTGATTGTCTGGGGCTGCGGCAACGGCGAAAAAGATACCGAGACCCTGCGGGAGATCACTTCCCTGATCGGCGACAAGAAGGTTTGTCTGGCGCCGTTGTCCGACAGCAACTACCGAGCAATCGGGGCCACGGCCATGGCCTTCCAGTATCCCATGGTTGCTGCTTCGCCCATTGACGTGAATCTGGCCAAACAGCTCAATATTCTGCTTGAGAATCTGGGCGTATCCCTGGATTCCGTGTTGATCGACCCTTCCATCGGCGCACTCGGCTACGGGATTGAATACAGCTACTCGGTCATGGAGCGAATCCGCCTTGCGGCGTTGACCCAAAAAGACGAGAAGCTCCAGGTGCCTTTTATCTGCAACCTGGGTCGTGAGGTCTGGAAGGCCAAGGAGTGCCGGTTGCCCTCCGATGCGATGATCGGTGATCAGGAAACCCGGGGCATTCTCATGGAGGCTGTCACCGCTTCTTGTATGTTGATGGCAGGTGGTGAGTTGATGATCATGCGGCATCCGAGAGCTGTTTCTCTGACCAAATCGCTGATCAACGGTCTCATGGGTTAATTGTCTGAAATTACGAAGTTATTGTGATACTGAAAAGGCTCACAGGGTAAAGAGGAGAAAACAAAATGTCTAAGATCATCTGTTCGGCCGCCATCCGTGGGGCTCACAAGATAGTTGATATGGCGGAAGCGAAGTTCGAGGAGGCCATCAAGAAGTATGGCCCCGAGCAAGAGGTGCATTTTCCGAACACCGCCTACTTCCTGCCGGTTATTTACAGTATGCTGGGCGCCAAGGTGCAGAATCTGGGCGACATGAAGGATATCTTTAAAGAGTGCCGCACCCTTCTGCCGGAACTGGTGAGCGAGAATATTTGGTTGCCGTACCTCGCCCCGGCTCTTGATGCGGGCATGGCCACCTTTTTTGTCGAGGAGATGTACGAGGCCATCCGGTATCTGGAGACCCCTGATTTTTATACCAAGACCGAAGATCCGCTGGAGAACAATATCTGGCTGGGCGCTGCCGATGACGTTATCTTCCGCAAACGCGGCGTTGAGTTCGTGGATGGCACGGCGCCCGGTTTTGCCGCCATCATGGGCACCCCGGACGATAATGAGGTTGCCTCGCGGATCGCTTTGGAACTTCAGGAGAAAAACCTCTATATCTTCATGCACGATCAGTCCAACGGCAAGAACATGGCCGAGCGTCTGGTGGAAAACAAGGTGCAGGTCGGCTGGAACACCCGGCTGGTGCCCTTTGGCAAGAGCTACACCTCCGCGGTCTTTGCCATCGGCTTTGCCTGCCGCGTGGCCATGGCCTTCGGCGGTATCAAGCCCGGCGACTATAAGGGCAACCTGATCTACAACAAGGACCGGACCTTCGCCTTTGTCATGGCCTTTGGCCCGGTTTCCGACGAGTGGTACGCCAATGCTGCCGGCGCCATCAACTGGGGTTTCCCCACCATCTCCGACTACGACATTCCCCAGGTGCTGCCCACCGGGATTTGCACCTACGAGCACGTGGTCAGCCAGGTGCCCCACGACGAGATCGTCCAGAAGGCCATTGAGGTTCGCGGCCTCAAGGTCAACGTCACCAAGATCGATATCCCCTTGTCCTTTGGCCCGGCCTTTGAGGGTGAGCGTATCCGCAAGGACGATCTCTTCATGGAATGCGGCGGCGGTCGGACTTCTGGGGTTGAGGTGTTGGTTTCCAAGGATATGTCCGAGGTTGAGGATGGCAAGGTCACCATCGAAGGGCCGGACATCAAGGACATCCAGGTGGGCCAGAATTTGCCCCTCGGTATCCTGGTCGAGGTTGCCGGACGTGGCATGCAGTCGGATTTCGAGCCCATCCTTGAGCGTCAGTTTCACCACCTGATCAATTATATCCAAGGCATCATGCACATGGGCCAGCGGAACATCATGTGGCTCCGGATCGGCAAGGCTGCGGTGGAAAAGGGTTTTTCCCTCACCCATATCGGCAAGGTGTTGCACGGCAAACTGCATCAGGAGTTCGGCGCCATTGTCGACAAGATCCAGGTCAAAATCTACACCGAGTTGGACAAGGTGGAAGAGGTGCAGGAGCTTGCCCGCAAGGTATACGCAGAGCGCGATGAGCGGTTGGGCTCCATGACCGACGAGACCGAAGAGGTCTTCTACTCCTGCACCCTGTGCCAATCCTTTGCTCCGAGTCATGTCTGCGTTATTACCCCGGAGCGGATCGGCATGTGCGGCGCCTATAACTGGCTGGATGGCAAGGCCTCCTACCAGATCAACCCCACCGGCCCCAACCAGCCGATTCAGAAAGGCGACTGTCTGGATGAAAAACTCGGCCGCTTCAAGGGGATCAACGATTTTGTCGATCAGACCTCCCGCGGGGCTGTAACCGATCTTGCTTTGTACTCTCTGATGAACAGCCCGATGACTGCTTGCGGCTGTTTCGAAGCCATTGCCGCCATGCTGCCCCAGTGTAACGGAATCATGGTGGTCAACCGTGACTACAGTGGCATGACGCCTTCCGGGATGAAGTTCACTTCTTTGGCCGGTATGGCTGGGGGTGGCGCGCAGACCCCTGGCTTTATCGGGGTTTCCAAGCATTTCATGACCAGCCCCAAGCTTTTTGTTGCCGAGGGCGGGCTTACGCGGATGGTCTGGTTGCCCAAGATGATGAAGGAAGAGATCAAGGATAAACTCATGGAGCGTTGCAAGGAAATCGGCATGCCGGAGTTTTACGATATGATCGCCACCGAGGAGAACGGGACCACGGAGGAGGAAATCCTTGCCTTCATGAAAAAGGTTGGTCATCCGGCCCTTGAGATGGAAGCGCTTGTTTAATTTTCAGATATAAGCTGTCAGCTATCAGCTATCAGCGAGACGATTCAAGATTAATTTAAGCTGAGAGCTTATAATTTACAGCTTGCCTTATACGGGAGGAACAGACAGATGGCTTTAACAGGTATTCAAATCCTCAAAATGCTCCCCAAGAAGAACTGCGGTGAGTGCGGCATCCCTACCTGTCTTGCCTTTGCCATGAAAGTGGCAGCCGGACAGACCGAGATCGGCGAATGTCCTTATGTGAGCGAGGAGGTCAAGGAGCAGATCGGCGAAGCCTCTGCCCCTCCGATCCGTACCATTAAGCTCGGCTCCGGGGACAGCGCCTATACCACCGGCGGTGAGACCTGTCTGTTTCGCCATGAAAAACGTTTTGAGAACCCCACCGGCATTGCGGTGCTGGTCACCACCGACATGAACGAAGCCGATGTCGATGGTCGTATCACCCGGTTCAAGAATCTTCGCTACGAGCGGGTCGGGGTGCTGCTCAAAGCCGACCTGATCGCGATCAAAGACACCAAAGGCGACGGTGGTGCCTTCACCGCTCTGACCAAAAAGGTACTGGACGGCGCAGCCGATGCCGGTCTCATCCTGATGAGCGACAAACCCGACAATCTCAAGGCTGCCGCTGCCGCCTGCGGGGAGCGCAAGCCTCTGCTTTATGGAGCCACTGCTGAGAATGCTGAGGCCATGGCTGCTCTTGCCAAGGAGATCGGTTGCCCTCTGGTTGCCAGGGGAACAAACCTCGACGATACCGTGGCAATTTCTGAAAAACTTCTTGCCGCAGGCCTCAAGGATCTGATGCTCGACTCCGGTGCCCGCACGATCCGTGCCGCCTTGGAAGACAGTGTGGTTGGCCGTCGTTCCGCCATCCGCGCCAAATTCAAACCCCTGGGCTTTCCGACCATCACCTTCCCCTGCGAGATCTCCGCTGATCCGCTGATGGAGGCCATGGTCGCCTCGGTGTTGATTGCCAAATACGCAGGCATCGTCGTGCTTTCCGACCTGCAGGGCGATATTCTCTTCCCCTTGCTCCTGGAGCGGTTGAACATCTTCACCGATCCGCAGCGGCCCATGGTGGTGCAGGAAGATGTCTACAACATCAACGGTCCCACCGAGGATTCCCCGGTGCTCATCACCTGCAACTTCTCGCTCACCTATTTTATTGTGTCCGGCGAGATCGAGGGAAGCAAGGTGCCTTCCTGGCTGTTGATCAAGGACACGGAAGGTCTTTCGGTCCTCACCGCTTGGGCGGCGGGCAAGTTCGGCGCGGACATGATCGCGGCGTTCATGAAAAAGTCCGGGATCGAGTCCAAGGTCAAGCATCGGGAAATTATCATCCCTGGCTACCTTGCCTCCATGAAAGGCGAGCTTGAGGAAGAGCTGGCCGGTTGGACCATTACCATCGGTCCCCGTGAAGCCGGACATCTGCCCGCCTTCCTGAAAGAATGGAAGCCCGCGGCATAACGGAGAAGTTGCATATTCATCGGCTTACAGCGTTTTTTTGTGCGGCCGTACCATAACCATACACACCGACAGAACCGGCTATGAATATCACAATCAACGGTTATGAAATTGTTGCCGAGGAAGGGATCACCATCCTGGAAGCGGCAAAGCGGGCAGATATCCATATCCCCACCCTGTGTTATGTGAACAAGGGGACTTCGGATATTCCGTGCGAGATCTGCGTGGTCAGCGTGGAAGGGGTGGAGGCGCCGGTACGTTCCTGTATAACCCCTGTAAGCGAAGGGATGCGGATCACCACCGAGTCCAAAGAATTGCAGGCCAAGCGCGTTGAGCGCATGACCCTCCTGATGGAGACCCATTTCGGCGACTGCAAGGCTCCTTGCAATCTCACCTGTCCCGGGCAGATTAACGTGCAGGGCTATATCGCCCATGTGGCCAAAGGCCAGTACGAAGAGGCCCTGCGCTTGGTCATGGAGCGAAACCCCTTTCCTTTTTCCGTGGGGAGGGTGTGCCCCAGGTTCTGCGAAACCCGCTGCCGCCGGATTCTTGTTGATGAGCCGGTGTCCATCAACCATCTCAAGCGCTTTGTCGCCGACTGGTGCATGGCCCACAAGATCGAATTGCGCATTCCCCGCGATGCATCCACCGGCAAAAAAATCGCCGTTATCGGCGGCGGGCCATCCGGCCTGACCGGCGCTTATTATCTTGCCCGCAAGGGTCACGATGTCACGGTGTTCGAGTCCGCCCCAAAGCTTGGCGGCATGTTGCGCTACGGCATCCCCGACTATAAGATCCCCCAGGATGTTCTTGATTACGAGATCAGCACCATTCTGCGCATGGGGATCAATGTCCGTTTGAGTCAGAAATGGGGTGAGGATTTCACCCTGCAATCCCTCAAGGATCAGGGCTACGAGGCCATTCTCATCGCCACCGGCACTCCGGTGGACGAAAGTCTGGATATCCCTGGCTGTGCCCTGCCCAAGGTAATCCCGGCCACGAAATTTCTGCGGAACATGTCCGAGGGCAAGGTTGGCAATTATGGCCGTTCCGCCGTGGTTTTCGGCGGCAACAACGTGGCCATGGAGGTTGCCCGCTCCCTGTTGCGCAACGAGGTCGGTCAGGTCACCATCATCTACCCTCGGGCCCAGACTGAGATGCCTGCCAACCAGCGTAATATCCGGGTGGCGGAAAAAGAGGGCGTCCAGTTCCTGCTCATGGCCGCGCCGGTGAATTTCAGCGACACCAGCAACGGCATTGCCGTGCAGTTGATTCGGACCAAGCTCGGGGAGCCCGATGAGAAAGGTATCCGGTACCCTGAGGCGATTCCCGGTTCCACGGTGAACATCACTGCCGATACCGTTATTGTTGCCCAGGGCTTAAGCGCTTGCCTGGAGAAATTCGAGGGCGGCGAACTGGAAGCGAGTCTGGAGCTGACCCCGAAATGCAATATCAAGGCCAATCCCAGAACCTCGCTGACCAACCATCCTGGCATCTACGCGGCCGGTGACGTGACCAGCGGTCCCCGTTCGGTGATCCAGGCCGTGGTCGCGGCCCGGCGGGCTGCGGAAAATATCCATACCCAGGTCATGGGCATCACCAAGACCGTGACCGAAAGCCGGTTCAACTTCACCCGGGGCAAGGGTTTCGATGACGTGGATCTCCGCAATTTCGAGGGGATCAACATTAAACTGCGGGAGAAGATGCCCACCCGGCCCCCTCAGATCGCCACCCAGGATTTCAGTGAAATCAAGCTCGGATTTTCCGAACAGATGGCGATCACCGAGGCCAAGCGTTGTCTCTCCTGTGGCTGTCGGGCCTTTGACCGTTGTGATCTGAAAAAATTGGCCACGGACTTCGGCCTCGATCCAACCCGGACCGGGATGGCGGCAAAACCGATCTATACCGAAAAGATAGACCATCCCATGATTCAGGTGGACCTGAACAAGTGCATCTATTGCAAGCGTTGCCAGAACAGCTGCGAATACAATGCCCTGGAAATCAGCGCCGATTCTGTTGATGACAAGGGTCGCCCGCTTGGCTTGCGCTTCAGGTTCAAGGAGAACTGCGTCAACTGCGGTGCCTGCGTGGACAACTGCTCAACCGGGGCACTGAACAAAAAAGATGCATTGGTGCCGGTGATCAACGAAGAGATTCGCGAGGTGCGCTCCACCTGCCCATACTGCGGGGCAGGCTGCCAGATCATCCTCAAGGTGAAGGGCAATACCCTGATGGAAGTCACCGCCGATCCTGACCTGGCGCCCAATTACGGGGCGCTGTGCGTCAAGGGAAGGTTTGGCCATAACTTTGTTCAGCACAAGGACCGTCTGACCAAGCCCTTGGTGCGACGGGGCTCCCAACTGGTTGAGACAAGCTGGGAAGATGCCCTGAACGTGGTGTCTAAAAGATTCTTTGATATCAAGGCCATGTACGGGCCTGACTCCATCTCGGGTTTCAGTTGCGCCAGGGCCAGCAACGAAGAAAACTATCTGATGCAAAAATTCATGCGGACAGCGATCGGAACGAATAATATCGATCACTGTGCCCGACTCTGACACGCTCCTACGGTGGCCAGTTTGGCCCTCACCTTCGGCAGCGGCGCAATGACCAACTCCATTGCGGACACAAAGAAAACCGATCTCTTCTTCATGGTCGGCAGCAACCCGGACACCAGCCATCCCACCATTGGCTTGCGCATCCATCAGGCCGTGGACCGCGGGGCAAAACTGGTGGTGGTGGATCCCCGCCGGACCAAGCTGGCCGAGCGGGCCGATCTCTGGCTGCGCATCCAGCCGGGGACCGACGTCGCCTTTTTAAACGGCATGATGCAGGTAATCCTCGAGGAAGAGCTCTGGGACAAGAAGTTTGTCGAGGAGCGCACCGAGGATTTTGACGAGCTGGTCCGGCTGGTCAAGAAATATACCCCGGAGATGGTGGAAAAGATCACCGGCATCAAGGAAGATCAGCTGCGCCAGGCCGCCCGGATGTATGCCGCGGAAGGCAGGAACGCTGCTTTCTGGGGCATGGGTATTACTCATTATGTCACCGGCACGGACAGGGTGAAGTCCATTGCCAATCTGGCCATGCTCTGCGGCAAGATCGGCTTGGAAGGCACGGGCTGCAACCCGCTTCGTGGTCAGAACAATGTTCAGGGCGCCTGCGACATGGGGGCATTGTTCAATACCCTGCCTGGCTATGGCGGCCTTGAAACCGATGATCTCTTTGACAAGTATGAAAAGCACTGGGGCATCAAGCTGCCCCGGCGTCCTGGCAAGCCGGCCACCGAGGTATGGGAAAATGTCTTTAAGGGTGATATCCGCGGCCTCTATATCTTTGGGGAAGACCCGGCGGTGGCCGATGCCAATATCGCCCATGTTCAGGCGGCCCTGGAAAAGGTCGATTTTATGGTGGTCCAGGATATCTTCCTGACCGACACCGCCAAGATGGCGGATGTGGTGTTGCCTGCCGCCTGCTATGCTGAAAAAGACGGCACCTTTACCTGCACGGAACGGCGAGTCCAAAGGATTCGCAAGGCGGTTGAGCCGCCGGGCGAGGCTAAGCCCGATTGGCAGATCATCTCCCTGCTTTCCCAGCGGATGGGTTATCCCATGCATTATAATTCCGCTTCGGAAATCTTTGACGAGATCTGCCAGCTCTTGCCGCAGTACAAGGGTCTCTCCTACGAGCGTCTGGAAAAGGTCGGGTTGCAGTGGCCGGTGCCGGATCAGCATCATCCCGGCACTACGGTTTTGCATGTTGGCAAGTTCACCCGGGGCAGGGGGCTGTTCATTCCCGAGGATTATATCCCCCCGGTTGAGCTGCCCGATGAGGAATATCCGCTCCTCTTCACCACCGGTCGCGATATTGCCCGGTATAACTTCAGCAGCATGACCGGCAAGACCACGGAAATCGATGAAGTCAGCCCGGAGTGCTTTGCCGAGGTCAATCCGAACGATGCCGAGCGTCTGGGGATCAAGGAGAAAAACTGGGTACGACTCACCTCGCGGCGCGGTTCGGTGGAGATGCGGGCAATCATCACCGACCGGACCCAGGAGGGCACCATTTTCAGCACGTACAATCACCTGAAGGCACTGGTGAACATGCTGACCCTGGATGCCCTGGATCGTCTTTCGCGGACGCCAGAATACAAGCTGTGCGCCATCAAGGTTGCAGTATTGGGTGATGAGTTGCCGGGCTGACCTTTTCGGGGTGCTGGTTTTGGCAGTTAAGTCGTCGTTGAAAACTAATTGTAATATTGGAATGCCATGATCGGCATAAGGGTCCGTAACGAAATAGTCATTTCGTACGGCTCCTAACTTTTTATTTTTGAGTGGAGTTACACGATGGGACAAGCAAAAGATAAAAAATCAGGGACGGTAATGGTCGTCGGCGGCGGTATTGCCGGGGTCCAGGCGGCTCTTGATTTAACCGAGCTTGGCTACTATGTCTATCTGGTAGAAAAGTCTGCAGCCATTGGCGGCGCCATGGCCCAGCTGGATAAAACCTTTCCTACCAACGACTGTTCGCTTTGAATACTCGCGCCTAAGCTGGTAGAGGCCGGTCGGTCTCCCAATATCGAAATCTTAAGCAACGCCGATTTTCTTTCTCTGGACGGAAAGCCGGGCAATTTTACCGCCAAACTGCGGATGCGTCCGCGCTATATCGATGCGGACAAGTGTACGGCCTGCGGGCTGTGCACCAAGTATTGCCCCAGGCATCTGGTGGATCAGTACAATGAAGGGTTGGCAATTACGCGGCCCATCCACATCGATTATGCCCAGGCAGTGCCTGCCACCTACTTTATCGATCCCGAGGCCTGCCTGTACCTCAAGCACGGTACTTGTCAGATTTGCGTCTGCACCTGTCAAAGCAAGGCCATTGACTTCAGCCAGAAGCCCGAGGAAAAAGAGTTGCACATCGGTGCGGTGATCATGGCTCCGGGTTTTGGTCGTGTTCCGGATGCAACCCTGGCCAAGTACAGCTATGGACAGCATCCCGATGTTATGACCAGTCTGGAGTTCGAGCGGTTGCTCTGCGCCTCCGGCCCCTTTGAGGGCGAGGTGAAGTGCCTCTCCGACCGCAGGCATCCCAAAAGAATAGCCTTTATCCAGTGCGTGGGTTCCCGGGATCTTGGCTGCAACAACGGCTATTGCTCTTCGGTTTGCTGTATGTATGCGATTAAAGAAGCCATGGTTGCCAAGGAACATGATCCCGAGGTGGAGATCACCATCTACTATATGGATATGCGGACCCAGGGCAAGGGCTTCGATGCCGCCCAGAAGAAAGCGGAGTCCATGGGGATCAAGTTTGTCCGGGCTCGGGTGGCCGACGTCATGCCCTGGGACAAAAATCTCAAGCTGACCTACTCCACCATGGACGGGAAGCACAGTTTCGAGCCCTACGATATCGTCGTCCTTTCCGTGGGGCTCGATGCTCCGGCCGATGCCAAGAACCTCGGCGAGATCGCTGGATTCGCCCTGAACGAGTACGATTTCTGCAAAACCGAGACCTTTGCCCCGTTGCTCACCACCAAGCCGGGCGTTTTTGTCGCCGGTGCTTTCCAAGGGCCCAAGGATATTCCGGAAAGTGTCACCCAGTCCAGCGCTGCTGCTGGTTTAGCGGCCGGGCTTATCGTCAAGGATCGCGGCAAGGCTTTGGTGCACAAGACCTATCCCAAAGAGCAGAAAACCGGCACGGATGAAGAAGTTCGGATCGGAGTTTTTGTCTGCCATTGCGGGATCAACATCTCCAGTGTGGTTGATGTGGCGTCGGTTGAGCAGTATACGGAAGGGATGGAAGGCGTTGTCTACCATGCTCAGAGCCTGTACAGCTGTTCCCAGGATGCCCAGGAGGTGCTTAAGGCCAAGATCAAGGAGCACAACCTGAACCGGGTGGTTATTGCCGCCTGTTCTCCGAGAACCCATGAGCCGCTCTTCCAGGAAACCCTGAAGGATGCAGGCCTGAACCGTTGCCTTTTCGAGATGGTCAATATCCGCGACCATTGTTCCTGGGTGCATGCCAACGAGCCTGCGGCCGCAACGCAAAAATCCATGGATCTGGTGCGGATGGGCATTGCCAAGGCCCGCCATATCCAGCCCCTGCCCGAGCAGACCGTGCCGGTTACCGCCAAGGCCCTGGTGTTGGGCGGCGGCGTGGCAGGACTCACCGCCGCCCTTACCTTAGCTGAGCAGGGATTCCATACCACGGTGGTGGAAAAAGAGGATACCCTGGGCGGACATCTCCAGCATCTTTCCTTCACCCTGCAGGGCGACACGGTGAGCACGGTTCTGGGCAACCTGACCGACACGGTGAAGAAGAACAAGAAGATCGAGGTGCTGACCAATACCGAACTGACCCAGGTCAACGGTTTTGTCGGCAACTTCAGCTCGGTGCTTACCACCACCAAGGGCAAGAAGACCACGGAAACCACCATCGATCATGGGGTGATCATCATCGCCACCGGCGGCCGCGAGCATCGGCCCGAGGTGGTGCTGGGCAACCCGGTCGAGTATTCCGAAGCAATAGTTACCCAGCGCGAGTTGGAGAAGCGGCTCTCCGGCAAAGGCAAGAACCTGGCGCCCAAGTCGGTGGTCATGGTGCAGTGCGCCGGTTCCCGGGGGGATGATCTCAACTACTGCAGCAAGGTGTGCTGTAATCATGCGGTGAAAAACGCCCTCAAGATAAAAGCGCTCGACCCGGCATCCCAGGTGATCGTGCTCTACCGCGATATGCGCACCTATGGCTTTGCCGAGGATAGCTACCGCCAGGCCAGGGAACAAGGGGTGGTCTTCATCCCTTACACCATGGACAACAAGCCGAAGTTCAAGAGCAGCGGCAAGAAGACCAGCGTCACTTTTTACGATCCGATCCTCCGCGACGAGGTCACCATGAACCCCGAGGTGCTGGCCCTGAGCGTTGGCATTGTTGCCGAAGGCACCGAGGAGATCAGCAAGCTTTTGAAGGTGCCGGTCAACGAGGACAAGTTCTTCCTTGAGGCCCATGTCAAGCTGCGTCCGGTGGAATTGCCGGTGAGCGGGGTCTATGTCTGCGGCCTGGCCCATTCGCCCAAGCCGGTTGAGGAGATCATCGTCCAGGCGCAGGCAGCGGCAGCCAAGGCATCCATCCCGCTCTGCAAGGGCTTTGTTTCGGTTGAGCCCACCATTTCCTGCGTGGACAAGGAGACCTGCATCGGCTGCGGCTTATGTGAATCGCTCTGCCCGTATCAGTCCATCCGGATCACCAAGGACGAAAACGGCAAGCGCAAGGCCGAAACCATCACCGCCTCATGCAAGGGCTGCGGCATCTGCGCCTCGCATTGCCCGGTATTTGCCATCTCCATGGGCGGCTTCACCGATGAACAGATAAACGCGCAAATCACCGCCTTTGGTGCAAAATAGAGGAGTCGTGGTTATGAGTCAAAAAGATTTCAACCCGAAGATTCTGGGTTTTCTCTGCAACTGGTGCTGCTATGCCGCAGCGGACAGTGCCGGGGTTTCCCGTTACCAGTATCCGCCGAATTTGAGGACCATCCGGGTAATGTGTACCGGACGCCTCGATCCGGCTTTTGTTCTGCGTGGATTTGCCGAAGGTGCCGACGCCATCTTCTCCGGTGGCTGACAACTCGGTGAATGCCATTACCAGGTTGGTAATTACGACGCGATGGGTGTGAGTGCATTGGTGAAAAAGGTTCTGGCCGAGGTCGGGATCAATCCTGATAGGTTTGGTCTGCAGTGGGCTTCTGCGGCGGAAGCGCCGCGCTTTGTCAAATTGATCACCGATTTCACCATGAAAACCAAGGATCTCGGTCCAATCGGTCAGACCGAAGGCTTGAGCTCCGAGGAATTGAAGGTCCGGATCGACAAGGCCCTTGCCTTGGTGAGCGACCGCAAGCTGCGGATTGCTCTGGGCAACGCCACCAAGACCATCCGCAAGGAGGCGATTTTTACCCAGGACGGCATCACCGCTCTGATCGAAGATAAGCTGGCGAAAACCATCACCGCTGGGCTGGAAGGCGGTGGGGCGGAGGTTGCGGCCAAGAAATAACGTTTGTAAGCAGTACGGAAGAAGATGATCCAACGGGAGGCGCGGGCAGTTGTCCGCACCTCCCGTTTTTTATCCAGGGGGAATGCGAAGGGTGGAAGGTCACCCCGGCTGGGCGTGTATCAGAAATTCTAATCTGACCCTATGACTGACCTGCGTTTGAGGCCGTTATTCTGGCGAAATATTGGGTTACTTTTCACCAGATTTTCGATAATCCGGAAGAGCCGAGCAAGAATGCCGTAGCCCCTTTAGCTGAAAAAAGAGGCCGTTGTCTATTGGGGCGGGTGGATAAGGCTCTTGCGCAATGATCGATTGGAAGCTGAGAGAGTTGTTCGCGACTCTTTTTTTATAACAGGAAACAGAGCAACCTTACAGCTTTTTGATTGCGCCAGCATCAAGAGGCTATTCTATGTGGTGTACAGGCAAGCTGATAGTAAAGGTTACCCCTTTCCCTTCCGGATTATTAGCGACCACGATCCTGCCACCATGATGCTGTTCGATGAGTCGCTTGGTGATAGCGAGACCCAGGCCGGTTCCTTGGGGTTTGGTGGTAAAAAACGGGTTGAATATTTTTTCAAGTGAACTGCTCTCTATTCCTTTGCCATTATCGGTTATGGAGATTTGCACCAAATCGTCCGAAGTTCTTTTAGTTTGCAGGGTTATAACGCCTTGTCGATCTGTAATGGAGGAGATGGCGTCTATGGCGTTGAGAATCAGGTTCAGGAATATTTGTTGCAACTGGCCTGGATCAGCAATGATATGAGGAAGGTCGGGATTGAAGTCTCTGACAAATTGGACTTGCTTGTCTGATTCCTTGCCCTTGTTTTTTTGGTTTTGCAGGGCATATCTGGCAGATTTAATGGTTAACTCAAGGAGTTGGTTGACATCCAAGGAAACCATCTCGGGTTTGGGGGGGCGGGCATAATTGAGCAAGCCTTTGAGCAGCGCAGTGATTCTGTCAATTTCGTTGATGACCCGGGAAAGAACTTCTTTGTCTTCCTGGTCAAGGGAAGCCTCCCGATAGAGGACCTCCATGGCCACTTTGATCCCTGCCATGGGGTTTTTTATTTCATGGGCCATGCCGGCGGCAAGTTCGCCCACCACGACAAGTCGTTCCGTTGCTTGCAGTTGATTACATTGGTTTTTCAGGGAAACGGCCATTTCATTGAACGACTCAGCCAGTTCTCCAAACTCGTCTTTGAGTTTTTCCTCTATCCGGTATTCCAGCTTGCCTGACTTGATTTTTCTGGTGGCGGCCAAAAGTTTTGCCACTGGACCGGTAATGCTTTTGATAAAATACAAGGAGATGAGCACTCCTACAATAAATGAAAAGGCAAGGGTGCCTATCAATATTCTTTTTGAATAGACCACCTCGGTCATTGCCGCAGTTGTTTTCTTTCGCAGGGCCTCGTTGGCGTCTATGGCCATCCACTGCGACTTGGCGATGATCCTGTCCCCGATATCGACCGCGAAAACCTGGAGTCTCTTGATCCGTTCCGCATCTGCCGTAGAAGTCATGAAAAAACTCAGGGCATCCTTGTACTGCGCAACCAGCCCCTGCAGCTGAAGAATTTCTTTTTCCACCGCTGGTTCATGATGACAGTCCGTACATGTTTTTGCCCTATCGTCAAGCCTGAGGACATTGTCCACAATTGTGTCCAGTTCCTTGCCAAAGGATGTCCCGGTGGTATAAAGATTCGACTGTACTGTCTGAACGTTGATGACCAGATCTTGACGGATGACCTCTACCTTGTGCAGCAAAAGCAGGGAGGAAAGATTTGAGGTTGTCTTGTTGATAATGTGCAGAGTGGTGACGATTCCTGTGAGAAACAGCAGGAATAACACGAGAAAGGAAATAATGATCTTCTTCTTCATCGGTTATTTCCCGTGTTCCGCTATGGCGGCCCTGGCGTCCTGCGCCATCTCTTCTATTACAGCAAAGTCTGTTTTCTTAGATTTGACGAAGCGAAGAGCCTTGAACTGTTCGAGAACTTTTCTGCCTTGAGCCGTTTTGTCCATCTGCAGCAGAACGTTAACCAGCTTTGCCTGCAAATACAGGTCAATTTCATTTCTTATGCAGAGGGTGATTTCTGGGATTCTGGGAGATTGGGCAAGGATATCCAGTTCCTGTCGAATTGAGGGGTCATTGTGGATCAAGTTATTGAAAACCGTATTTTTCGCCGAACCAATATCAGCCCTCCCGTCGAGTACCGCAAAAATTGAGGAGGCATCGCTGCCGGAAAAATCAAATCGAGTGAAGAACTTATTAATATTCCTGATGCCGTGTTGCTCCAAATATGCCAGGGGGAAGAGGTATCCTTCCATTGTGGCCGGGTCTACAAAGATGATGCGTTTTCCCGCCATATCTTGAACGGTACGTATCTCGCTGTCTTTGCGGACAAAAAGATATCCCTGCGAAGTGAACTCCCCGTTCAGATTGACAGGGTTGGCTATGGGTTCCAAATTTAAATCCTTGATGCCCATACTTGCCGTGTAGGAGGTGAGAAACGCCCCATCCAGCTTTCGGGATTTAAACCGTTTGATTACTTCACCGTAACGGCTCATTATGGTGAGAGTTACTTTTACGCCAAGCTGATCGGAAAGATAGCTGGCCAAATAACGATAGCGTTGCATCTGGTCAAAAATGTTGTGCTCAGGTTCAATGCCGATGAGCAGTTCCGTTGGTTGTTCCGCGGCGAAAACAGGGAGAGCGATTGCGGTGCTCAGGCATATGAGCAGGCAGGCCACAAGCCTTTGCAGGAATCTAAATGCCGGGAAAGAATGGCGGCTCATTTAATTACCCTACTCGCTTCAATCAACTGATCGATGGGGATAGTGATGCCGAGCTGCCGGGCCTCCACAAGATTGTACACCAGTTCTGTATCCCGCGAGGTATATGGGGGTATGCTGTCGATCTTCTTGTTGAGCAGAATCTGCGCGGCCATTTCTGCGGCCATTTTTCCCTGCGGAAGAGGGGGGTGAAACAGATTTATCAACCCTCCTGATTCTTCATCGTCTGGGAAGATATCCGCAGTCGGAATCCGTCTTTTTTTCAGAATCGACACGATATCCTTGAGCCACAGATGGGCGAGGGAACTGCCCGTGATGAAGACGGCATCCGTATTTCCCGTCTTGAGTTTACTGAGGTCAGCGTATGAGCCGATATCGATTTTTTCGGTCTTTATGTTCTGCTGCGCTGCGAGCGCAGCCATTGTTTTGTACTGACGAACCGAATCTTCTTCTGCGCTGGTGAAGACGATACCGAGGGTGTTGACGGGTTTGAGATGTCTGAAATATCTGATAATGCTTGAGAGGGGCAGCTTGAAACCGCATCCTGTCACATTTTTTCCGGTGACGACAGCCTGGTCGGGTTCGTAGAGTCCGACATAGAGTATCGGGATATTGCTTTTTTCCTGGAGAACCGCCTGGGTGGCTGGCGAACCATAGCTCACGATGAGATCCACATCGAAGGCTATGAGCTTCCGGGCGGCATTACTCCAGGATATAGGGTCTGGGAAAGGTTTTTGGACGATAATCTCTATTTTTTCTGCCCCGGTAAATCTCTTGTGGAGTTCAGCGACAAAGGTTTCGTGCATTGCACGATAGTAAGGGACATCGCCGGTCAGGATAACGCCGATTTGTTTTGCTGCCTGCGAATCGGGCGCGGCTGCAAAAACAAAAAAAACGGCGAGCAGCATGCTCAGCAATGGGCGCGATAACGTATTCAATTTAAAAATACCTTTTTAAATTGCAGATGGTGGTTACTACGTATCCGTCCAACAGATCGTATGCCTTGTCATTATAGATCCCGAGGGAGGAATTTATCCCGACCTCCCACTCCTTGGAAAGTTTTTTGGTAATTCCAAGAGAGAACAGGGTTTCAGATGTTTTTAAGGATGAAAAGGAGGGGAGAGAAAATGGCGCCCCGCCCACAACATCAGTGTAGCCGGCATCTCCCTTGGCGACGGTGTAGGTCGCTCCGGCAAAGCAAGTAATATCTTCCGTTGGCAGGTAATGAAAGGAAAGGGAGAAGGAGTTGGACTCATCGGTATAAGGCACCCCGAAATCAAGATAGGGGCCCTCAGGCCAGGATGCGCCAGCAGTCCCCGCTGCGTTCCATTTGTTGTACGTCAAATCTTGTTTCACATCCCAGCGTTGATAGAACCAGCTTGTTGTCATGGAGAGCTTGGCGGAAAGCTCGGTTGTCAGGCTTGCAAGAAATTGGTCATGTCGGCCGTCTCTTTCGCCAAGTTCCAGCACCGACAGGGAAGGATCATTGTTGATGTAATGCAGAGCATTTCGCTCCGTCATGGCCAGGAGGTATTCAAGGTAGACGTTGAGCCAGGGTGTCGGCGTGTAAGTGGTTGTCAACCGTAACTTGTTGGCGCTGTCCGGAGTGCTGTTATATTCTGGCTGATCATACATTTTAACTTCATAACTTCCTGTTACCTTGACCCGATCAAGGGGCTTGACATGGGTTGTGAAATTGATGGTGTGGATATTGGTTTGCCCGGGCAGAATGCCCCATTCTGCAACATCTTTCCGTTCAAGATGGGAAAACTCATAGGATGCCAGGAGGGAAAGAAAATTCAGCGACCGGTATCTCGTTGACAGGGAAAAGACATCCTTATCATAGGAAACGCCATCCCGGACCGGGATAGTTAAGGTATTGCTCAACCCGCTGAGTGTTGCAACATCAGGGGTGTCCATGGTTACATTTCTGTGCCTGTACTTGAAGAAGACACCAACGAGCGGATCGGGTATCCAGGTGAGATCAAAGGCGCCCTTCCAGGTGGTGGATTCCGTGAGGCTGTAATTGTTTTTCTGGTAGAGGTTGCTGAGGGTGGCTGCCGTAACGATGCCACCGGTATAGGAGGAATGCAGTTTCAGGGTGTGAGCCGATGATTCCGTTTCGGCAATGACATTGTGTGGATATATGTCGGCAGGCTGTCCTGAGCTAGAAAGAGGATAAGAATCATACAGAATGTTGTTGGATCCTGGTTTGAACTTGGCCTGGTCGTAGGCGTATTCGAGCTCAAGTGGACCGAGGTGGCTGTTGGCCCCAAGCTTCATCGCATTTGAGTCCCAATCAATGTCCCGTGATTCCGAAATCTTGTTTGGGTCCGTGATGGTCCCCAGTAAAAACCTCTGCTGAATCCTTCCCTCCTGTTCGATGGAGCGATTAACGAAAAAGGCGTGGAGGGGGAAATCCGGGTATTTGAGCCTGAGTGTTACCAGGTTGCTGGTAAAGTCGGTATAATATTTGTCTCCCGCGTTATTGTCAGTGTGGATGACGGGGAGTTCGTCATTCAAGTGATAATTGAAATGTTCCAGATTGTGATGCGCTCCCACCAGGATGTCTCGGAAGAGCACGATATCCTTATAGGCGAACCCGGCATCTGTGTAGAAATCATAACTGCTGAGGAACTCGGAATTCACGTGATACCGGTAGGGGAGGGGGCAGGCCACCAAGTCAAGGCCAAAAGTGACCGATGAATGGGGATAGATATATTCCGCCGCTTTCAGTGTATCCTTCTGGGTTACCCATCTGTATCCCAGGAAATAGTTCCCCTTCACATGGCAATCGGCGGCAGGTTCTTCCTGTATTAGGGGGCAATTTCCCTCAGCCGCAGGGGATTGCGGTTCCTGGTCTTCTGCCCCCATACTCCTTGAAACGCCACCGCAGAGAATAAGCAAAAGAACGAAGACACTCAAGATACAATGCATTTTTTTGTATCTCATCGGATAAATCTTCCCCCTCCTGATGTTGACGGAACATCGGATCCATGGATTCTGGAGTGGCAATCCGTGCATCGCGTATACAAAGCCCTGGCCCGTTCGGCAGTAATACTTCCGCCAGCCGCTTGGTTTAAGCGGTGGCCCTCATGGCACTGGAGGCAGAGGAAGGGCTCCCGCGCGTTGAGCAGCCGATTGTTGACCGAGCCGTGCGCGTTGTGGCAGGTGGTGCAGTTCTCGCCGACATCGCCATGTTCATAAAGGAATGGGCCTCTCTTGTCGGGATGACATTGGACACAGGTTTCCTTGACCGTGTCCTGAAGCAGGCTCGATTCGGCGAATCCTCCGTGCGGATTGTGACAGTCTACGCAAAATACCCGACCCTCTTTGAGGGGATGATGGCTTGGCAGGGAAAATTGCGCTTGGGCGGATTGATGGCAGGTAACGCAAAGTTTGCCCGAAGCCCGGGGGGTGACTTTCAAGTCCGGACCGGCATGTATATTGTGGCAATTAAAGCAGGAGACTTCGTTGATGGCATGGACTCCGGCGTTCCAGTTATGCAGGTTGAACGTGGCATTGGCAGTGTGGCATTTGAGGCAGATGAGCGATTGCGCCGTGCCAGGAAGGTTCTTTAAGTCAATCAGCATCTTGAAATCACATTTGGTCTTGATGCCTTGCTGGGCGTCTTTTTCGACCCGTTCTTTGGTTAAGCCTTTGATCGCCAGGCTTCCGGGGCCATGACAGGATTCGCAATCCACCAGGGGCATGCCCGATTCTTTTTTGAGCTGGGCCCCCATTGTGCTGGCGTCAAAGAACCGTTTCAGCATGTCGTGGGCATGGCAGGCAGCGAGACAATTTTGGGTGCCGACATAATCAGCATCAAGGTTGCCGACGATCATTTTTTCATATGCGCGGATTGGCAGAATCGGTCTTGATTCTTTTAAACTGGTGCAACCGTTGATGAACGCAAAGAGTACCATCATGACCAGGCATGATCTGTTTACGCGATAATGTCCTCTTACAGACATAATTGTCTCCTTAAATATCTTCTGCTTGGCAGAGGTATTTCTTTGCAAGAAAAAACGTGTCATCAGAGGGAGCCGAGCAGATGGAGGGGATGGTAAGAAATAATTCTTTTTGAAACCCGCTCGCATTTCACCCTGCTTTTGTCTTTTTGTCTCATCGCTTCTTTTCTCCTATCATATTGGGTTGTCCTTTGTAAATATTTCGGTGCGGCATCGAACAATAAAGGGGAAGAAATATCTCAAAAAGGAATTATGTTCCTGATTTCTTTCAGGGGTGGGCCTTCATTCGGCCAGCTCCAGGATTTTCAGCTGGCGCAGCTCGGCCAGGCTGAAGACCGGGCCATCCACGCAGGCTAGTTTTCCGTCCATGTGACAGTGGCGGCAGATTCCCACCCCGCATTTCATGTGGCGTTCCATGGTGGTGAGCACCTGTTCGTCGCGAAAGCCCATGGTGGTCAGTCTGCCGAGCACCGCCCGAAACATCAGGGGCGGGCCGCAGATCAGGGCGGTGCTGCGGCTCAACTCCGGCTTCAATTCATCCATCAAGGAGGTGACCAATCCCACCGCGCCATCCCATCCTGTCTCAGCCGTATCCACGGTGAGACGGCAATCCACCCCCTGTTTTTGCCACAGTGCAAGATCATCCTGAAAGGCGATGTCCGAGGGGTTGCGGCTGCCGTAGAGTACGGTGATCGTCCCGAATTGGTCCCGCTGATCCAGGCATCCGTTGATCACCGCCCGCAGGGGCGCTAAGCCGATACCGCCTGCCACGAAAAGCAGATCCCGTTCCCTGAGCTGTTTCATTGGAAATGGCCGTCCGTATGGGCCGCGCAAACCGATGCTGTCCCCGACCCGCAAACCGTGCATGGCGTTGGTGAGCTTTCCGGCCCGCCGGACGCTGAGGTGGATGGTTCCGGGCCGGGTGGGGGGTGAAGAGATGGAGATGGGCGCCTCACCGCAATGGGGCAGGGAGACCATCATGAACTGGCCAGGTTGGTAGCGGAAGGCTTCGTTGTACTGGCTGTCACTGAAGACGAGCACAAAGGTGGATATCTGGGAGTTTTCGACAACGACCTGTTTCACTCTGGCCTGCCTGGGCAGGTAAATATCGGTAATGGTCTGGGGCATGGTAATTTCCCGGTTGAGTTACGATTGTCTTGTCTACAGGCTGCCCTGGCAGGCACGCTCCACAAAGCGAACGATGTCGGTGCCGCCGAAGCAGATGGACACGCAGCGGCCGCAGCCCACACAGCTTGGGCGACCATTGAGGCGCACGTCGTCACGGAGCTTGTGGATAAACCGCTGGCGGATGGCCCCGGTTTTGGCCTGCACCGGATTGTGGCCTCCGGCCATACCGGTGAAGCCTGCAAAGGTGCAGGCGTCCCAACTGCGTAGCCGCTGGCCGCTGGTGGCGTCGAGTTGCTGGTCGCTGATGGTGAAGCAGGTGCAGGTGGGGCAGAGATAGGCGCAGCCGCCGCAATCCTGGCAGCGCAGGGACAACTCTGCAAAAACCTCATCCGGCACCGTGCCTGCTTCCAGCCGCCGGATGGCCTGTTCCACATGCACCTGACGGCTGAAGCGGCCGCGTGCCTCCAAGAAAGTTTGGTAATGGGCGGCGCGATCCTTGTCGGCGGAGGGAGAAAAAAAGCCCTGCCAGCGCTCGATCAGGGCATGGCCCGATGTCCGTCCAGCCTCCACCAGAAAGCGGTCTCCCAGGTCGGTGAGTTGCAGGTCGCTGCCCATTTCCAGAAAGGGGCCGGAGCCGGTGGCGTTGCAGAAGCAGTTTGGGGCAGGGGAGTTGCAGTTGACCCCTATCAGCACCGAACCTTGACGCCGCCGCAGGTAAAAGGGGTCGCGCTGCTGGCGGGAGAAGACCACATCCATGTAGAGCACCCCGGAGAGATCGCAGGGATGCACCCCGAAGTAGACGGTGGGCGGGATGTGTGTCTGGGTGGGGCGGAAATCATAGCCTTCCAAGGTAATGGTATAGGTGGAGATCTGTTCCTGCTGGGGCAGGAAGAATTGCTTGAGCGAGTTCTGCGGCGGTTCGCACAGCTCAATCTCCACTGCGTCCAGGTCGTCGATCACGGTGAACAGCACATCGGAGTGACGGTTTCGCACCGGCGCCACCAACCGGTACTCCTTGGCGAGCTTGCGCAGGAAGCCCTTCAGGTGATCCTTTTTCAGGAGGTGGCTGGAGGTGGTGGTGGCTGTGTGGGGCATGGTATTTCCTTCACGAAACTATTAAAATTGCCCTTCGACAGGCTCAGGGTGGACGGAAATTGTTCTATCATATTGATATTCCGCTCGTGCTGAGCTTGTCGAAGCACCTGTTTGAAGCATATTCTGCGTTATTATGATGACATCATTTTTGCCACCCGCACCGCGCAGACCTTGTACTCGGGGCAGCCAGAGCCGACGTCAAAGGCGTCGTTGGTGAGCAGATTGATGGGCGCTTCGCGGAAGTGGAAGGCGGTGTAGACCATGCCGGTGGCCACCTGGTCGGTGATGGATGCGGCCAGGGTGATTTCCCCGCGCCGGGAGAGCAGCCGTACCGTCTCACCCTGGCGCAGACCGAGGGCTTTGGCGTCCTCCGGGTTTATCTGGAGCACGGCGTGGTCGCATTCCCTGTTCAGCCGCTCGCTTTTGCGGGTCATGGTGCCAGTGTGGTAGTGATGGTAAATGCGGCCGGTCATCAGCAGGAGGGGATACTCCCGGTCTGGCAGCTCACCGGGCTCGGTGTGGTTGGACGGCATGAAGTGGCCCCTGCCTCGGGTGAAATAATACTTGTGCAAAAAGGGAGTGCCTGCATGGCCTCGGTCCCAGCAGGGCCACTGCAATCCCCAGCTTTGGTCCAGGCGGTCGTGGTGCATGCCGCCGTAGATGGGGGAGAGCAGGGCGATCTCCTCCATCACTTCGGCGCTGGAGTCGTATTTCATGGCATAGCCCAAGCGGCCGGACAGCGCCATGATGATCTCGCTGTCGGCGCGGCACTCGCCCGGCGGGGCCACGGCCTGGCGCACCATCTGCACCCGCCGCTCCGAGTTGGTAAAGGTCCCGCTCTTCTCGGCAAAACAGGCGGCTGGAAAGACCACCTGGGCAAGCTGCGCCGTCTCGGTGAGGAAGATATCGCTCACTGCCAGAAAATCCAACCCCCGTATGGTTTCTTCAACCTTTTTTAGGGTGGGGTCGCTGAGCATGGGGTTCTCGCCCATGATGTACATGCCTCGGATCGACCCTTGCGCGCCGCCGTGGGTCATCTCCACCAGGGTTCTGCCGGGGGCTTCCGGCAGACGCGTCCCCCAGGTCCGCTCGAATTTCTCCCGATAATCCTGATTGGCCACGGCCTGGTAGCTGGGCAGCATGTTGGGCAGCGCCCCCATGTCGCAGGCGCCCTGCACGTTGTTTTGGCCCCGGAGCGGGTCGACTCCGGTGTCTTCCTTTTCGATGTGCCCGGCCAGCATGGCAAGGTTGGCGATGGTCTGCACGTTCTCGGTGCCGCAGACATGCTGGGTGACGCCCAGGCAGTAGCAGATCACCGCCTTGCGGGCCCGGCCATAGAGCTGGGCGGCCTGGTTGATCAGGGGCAGGGGCACGCCGGTGAGTTCGGCGGTCTCTGTAAGGTCGAGGCGGTTGAGCATGTCGCGCAGGGCCAGAAAATTCTCGGTGCGCATTTCGATGAACAGATCGTCGGCCAGCCCCTCGTCCAGCAACACCCGCATCATGGCATTGAGCAGGGGAATGTCGGTGCCGGGGCGCAGGGCCAGGTGGAGATGACTGTACTCGGCCAAGCGGGTGCGGCGCGGGTCGATGACGATCAGCCTTGCGCCCCGGTCCACCGCAGCGAGCATTCTGCGGGCCACCTGGGGGTGGGCCTCGGTGGTGTTGGAACCGGAAACCAGGATCACTTCTGCGTTTTCGATCTCGTTGATGGAGTTGGTCATGGCCCCGCTGCCGAAGGTGGTGGCAAGACCTGCCACCGTGGGAGCGTGTCAGAGTCGCGCGCAATGGTCCACGTTGTTGGTGTTCAGCGCGGTGCGGGCGAATTTTTGCAGCAGGTAGTTTTCTTCGTTGGTGCATTTGGCCGAGGTCAGCACGCCGATGGCTTTGCCGGTATGCTGGTCGCGGATGCGGCCAAGCTGTTGCGCGGTGAAATCAAGAGCCTCCTCCCAAGTGGCCGGAGTGAGGGTGCCGTTTTTGCGAATGAGCGGGGTGGTGAGCCGGTCGGGATGAGTGACGGATTCGTGGATGTGCCAGCCCTTGACGCAGAGATTGTCCCGGGAGACCGGATGATGCCGGCTGGGCTGGCTGCCGCAGACTTGGCCATCCTCCACGTGCAGATACAGGCCGCAGCCGCAGCCGCAGTAAACACAGGTGGTCAGCACATCATGCATTACCGTTTCTCCTGTTTGACTCAGGCCGGGATAGCGATTCGTCCGGATACCCTGTAACAATAGTAGCAGAGAAACAGCCGGGGATCAAAAGGGATAATCTCGCGGAAACCTCCTTAAATTATTTGCCTCCCTCAAACTTCAGGCTGGGAACGATTTTGTTGATGAGCCAGAAGAGAATAAAGGGCGTGACGGCAACGGTCAGGGCGCCCAGGAGTCCTTCTTTGTAGGTGTCCAGATTGTGCGGCAGGACTGGCAGGTGATACTGCATGAACCCGGCAAAGGAAAGCGAGAAGGCCTGTCCGCCGATGACGACGTTCCACCGCATCATAAAGACGCCATAGAGAATGAAAATCAGGGCGAAGACGGTGCGGCGGATGATCAACCGGGGCAGGAGCAGGAGAATAAAAGGCAGCAGATTGCCGACGCCGTATTGCAGGACGAAGATGTTGACGAAATCCTTGTGGTAGAGGACGGAACGCAGGATATCCCAGGACTTCATGGCCGTGTAGCCGCGGAAGATGAGGTCGAGCAGCTCCAGGGAGATGGCAGCCACCAGAAAACCGAGGAGATAGCGGGAGGCCTTGCCGATGATATCCTCCAACGCCACTCCGTCTATCACCTGCGCCAGAGGGGAACGGAATTTCCGCCACTCCATGATGGCGATGTAGGTGAGCATGCAGAGGGCAATGCCCGACACCACTGCGGACATGATGAAGATGACCGGCATGAGCGGCGACATCCACAGGGCATTGGCCTTGACCGAACCGAAGATAAAACCGGCGTAGCCGTGGAGGAAGCAAGCCACCGGGATGCCCGCCCCTGCCAGGATTCGGACCGCTTTTTTGTCCTTGGCCAGGGCTGGCGCGCTGGTATCATAGGCGCCCAGGGTGAGGGCATGATAGAGCAACCGCTTCGCTGCGAGGCCGACGCCTTGCTGGCCGCGCAAGGCCACGGTTTGCGCGACAAAATACTCCCGGTACACAAACCAGATTTCGCTCAAAACGATGGCCCCGTAGGTGGAAAAGACAATGCCGAAAGCGGCGATGGCCGAGGTGAAATGGGGGGTCAGCATGACGTTTGGCCCGCGCAACGGCTGCTGGAGATGAAAGAGCAGCGGCATGAGGGCCGTGGGCAAGAGGGCCAGGGAAAAGACCAGGGAGAAGCGGGCCAGCTCCTTGAGATCCTTTTGGTCAAAGACGTGGTACAGCGAGGAGAGCACGAAGGCCCCGGCCACCAGGCCGGTCATGTAAGGGTACATGACGATCTGGATGGACCAGTAAATGAATTCGTTGGGATAGACGAAGAGTTCCTTGGTGGTCCATTCCAGGCCGTGCACGATTATGGGTTCCATGGTCTTACCTCACGTTTCTGTCCAGGCCGATGTAGAAAACCTGCGGTTTGGTGCCGTATTCGTCCTTGAGAACAGCCACCCTCTGGGTCATGACGATGCGGGTCACCGGGTCCTCAGGGTCTTTGAGGTTGCCGATTTGTCGGGCTTCGAAGGGGCAGGCCTCCACGCAGGCGGGTTTCAACCCTTTACTGATGCGGTGGTAGCAGAAATTACATTTCTCTGCCACCTTGTAAACCGGATGAAAAAAACGCACGCCATAGGGGCAGGCCATGATGCAGTAGCCGCAGCCGATGCACCAGTCGCGGTCCACCAGGACCACGCCGTCCTTGGTCTGGTAGGTGGCGCCCACCGGGCACACCTGCACGCAGGCCGGGTTGTCGCACTGGTTGCAGAGCTTGGGCACGAAAAAGGATTTGGTGATTTCGGCCGGGTCAACGGCCTCGTCCCGGACCTTGGGGTCAGTAAAGCCGTCCCGGCCTGCCATGGGCGAATCGATATGCGTCTGACCATCCCTGGTGACGATGTAGCGTTCCACCCAGGTGCGGCTGACCGGCGTGTCGTAGGGAACTTCGTTTTCCAGCTTGCAGGCCTTGACGCAGAATCCGCAGCCCACGCATTTTTCGGTGTCAACCAGAAAACCCCACCGGAGGGCAGGATCAGCCACGGCGGCCCTGACTTCCGCCGGGCTCAAGAAACGGAAGGCGGCAATGGGCAAGGCCGCAGCCACTGTTGCCTTGAGTGCCGTTGTCAATAAATCCCTGCGGGAACATTTCATCGTATGCCCTCCAGGTCGGGTTTGTGGGGATTATGGCAATCTGTGCAAGGCGTTCCCGGGTTGTGGCTGTCCGGAGCAATGCCCTTGATCCGGGAGCGCTGGCTGCCGGGGGTGGAAAGGGCACCATGGCAACGCAGGCAGAGCTCCCGGCTGGTGTCGATGGGGAGTTTTTCCGGGCTATCCGGGTGATTCATGGCCGGGCCGTGGCAGTTCTCGCACTGGATGGGGGCGTGTTTGGAGGAGGCGTTGGCCGCGACATTTTCCGGGTGGCATTCATTGCAGGATTCCCGGCCGTGGTATTTGATCGGCACCGCCTGCCACTCTTGGATGTTCCCGGCCCGGTGGAAGCCGTAGGTGAAATTTTTTCCATGCACCCCGAAATCTTTGGGCACGAGAAAATGTCTGATCACCAGAAAAAGGGCAATGAACCCCAAGACCAGGTAGAGTGGTCGCCACACATGGTTTTTCACAAACGCACCTCCTGGCGGTCTGGCGCAGGCCGCCAGGACAGAGCGGTTTCGCCATTTGCTTGGTTACGGACTGTGCAATTTACTCACGATATCACATCGTGGGGAAAAACCATAATTGGGGGATGCGCAATGTGCCACGGGACCATGGGCGATGGGCTGGTTTGCCCGGCGGGATGTACGGATTTTTTTTGATCGTGGTGGAGTTATTGCTGGTCTGGGTTATCATCGCCGCGCCGTCTAAAAGGCAGATGCGGGGGGTGTACCCCTTCGCGCAGCATGAGAAAACTGGTTTCGAGAAGCTCGACTCCGGTCAGCACACCGACCGTAAGCACGGCCAAGGCCAAAGCGCCACGCTCATAACCCAGACCGATGACCGAGCCTATGGCTGCCAGCATCCAGATTACCGCCGCCGAGGTAACCCCCTGCAGCAGCCCTTCCTTGGCCATGATGACGCCGGCGCCGAGGAAGCCGATACCGGTGACCACCTGGCCCACCACCCGGCTTGGGTCGCCGCCGGGTTCCGTGGTGAGCATGGCGCCCAGGGCGACAAACACTTCGGTGCCGAGGCAGATGAGGATGCTGGTGCGGATGCCCGCCGGTTTGCCGCGCAGCTGACGCTCCAAGCCGATGACGCCGCCACAGAGAAGGGCAACGAAGATGCGCTGCCAGAAGATCGAGGTGAAAGGGTCGAACACGGGCATGGTTGGAGGCTCCAGGGGAAGCGTTTGTCTTGGTGGCAGTTTATCCCTGAAACCGCACGGTGTCAATCCGGCGCTTGCTCATGTCTACTCCGAGTGTACGTCACGCAAACAACAATATTCTCTTTTTTGGGAGAAATGGTATATTGCTTTCATAAATCCCCAACCCAAGGAGATTCAGAATGAAACGTTTTCTCATTGCCGCAGCGATAGCCGCTGCCACTGTCGCTACCCCAGTACTCGCTAGCGATGTTGGCGTTTCGGTGAGCATCGGCCAACCCGGTTTCTATGGTCACATTGACATCGGCGACTTCCCGCAGCCCCGAGTGATCTATCGTCGTCCGATCGTCGTTGAGCGGGGAGTACGGATGGACCGCCCGCCGATATATCTGCACGTGCCCCCGGGTCATGCCAAACATTGGAAAAAGCACTGTCGCGAGTACAACGCCTGCGGCGAGCGGGTTTTCTTTGTGCATGACGACTGGTACGAGCACGAGTATGTTCCGCGTTATCAGGAAAGGCATCGTGATCACCAAGATGATCGTCGCGATGACCGCCGCGACGAGGGCCGGGATGATGAGCATGGGAAGAACGGCAAAGGTCACGGTAAAGATAAAGGGCACGGCCACGATCGGTAAGGCTTCGGCTCAACCCTCGCTGTGCGTATTTGTTACTCTCTCTTGATGCGGCCTTGAGCGGGGAATTCACGAAGCCGCCATTATGGAAAGCCCAGTGAATTCGCCCGCTGCAAGCGCTCAGCCGCCCGCTGAAAAAACAGCCTTTATCATCCTGATCATCATCAGTGTCTGTCATCTGCTCAACGACATGATGCAGACCCTGTTGTCCGCGATCTATCCGCTGCTCCAGAGCAACTATGGCTTGAGCTTTGCCCAGATCGGCATGATCACCCTCACCTTCCAGGGCACCGCCTCGATCCTTCAGCCCATGGTCGGTTTTTTCATCGACCGCAATCCCAGGCCCTATTCCCTGGCTGTGGGCATGGGCTTAACCCTGGCAGGGCTGGTGCTCTTTTCCCAGGCAGGGAGTTATCCGGTGCTCTTGCTGGCCGCTGCCCTGGTGGGGACTGGCTCCTCGGTTTTTCATCCCGAATCTTCACGGGTGGCGCGGATGGCCTCTGGGGGTCGGCACGGCTTGGCGCAGTCGTTGTTTCAGGTGGGGGGCAATGCCGGTTCGGCCATCGGCCCCTTGCTTGCCGCGCTCATCGTCTTGCGCCACGGGCAAACAAGCCTGGCCTGGTTTTCCCTCGCCGCCCTGCTCGGCATCTATCTCCTGATCCGGGTCGGGCACTGGTACAAGGGGCATGGGCTGATGCGCCTCATCTCCCGGGCCGGTGCTACGGCGCCTCAGATGGAGCTGCCCCGGGGCAGGGTGGCCCTTACCCTGGCGGTGCTGCTGGCCCTGATGTTTTCCAAGTTCTTTTATATGGCCAGTATCTCCAGCTACTATATCTTTTATCTGATGGACAGGTTCCATCTCCCGGTGCAGAGCGCGCAGCTCCATCTTTTTGTCTTCTTCGGCGCGGTGGCGACCGGCACCCTGGTCGGCGGGCCGATTGGCGACCGCTTTGGCCGCAAGGTGGTGATCTGGGTGTCGATTCTGGGGGTGCTGCCCTTTACCCTGGCCCTTCCCTATGCCAACCTGTTCTGGACCGGGGTGCTCAGCGTGTTCATCGGGGTGATCCTCGCCTCCGCCTTTCCGGCCATTGTGGTCTATGCCCAGGAACTGCTCCCGGCCAGGGTCGGCACGGTGGCCGGGATGTCGTTTGGTTTTGCCTTCGGCATGGGCGGGATTGGCGCTGCGGTGCTCGGGCATCTCGCTGATGCAACCAGCCTTGGCTACGTGTATCACCTCTGCTCGTATCTGCCCGCTATCGGCTTGCTGGCCATTTTCCTGCCGCCGTTGGAAACGGAAACCAGGCAGCGGCGGCGATTGGCTACTGGTGGGGCTCAGTGATTAGTGTGGGGTTGGGACATGGTTTGCCATGCCAGGGTCCGCACTGGGAAAATAGTTAGAGATTGTTGCGCAGGTCGGGCACGAGAAAGGGGCGTGGTCCCGTTTGAGCGGATTCGTTGGGGAGATTTGCTTCCAACCCGGATTTTAACGTAGTCAGGAGCGTCTGAGTCGCTTCAATAAATCCAGCATCGTGCGCAAGCCTGTTGATGGTGGCATGCAGGACAATCTTCTCGGGGTAGGGGGGATAGCCGGTGGTCACGGTCCAGGCCAAAGCGTTCGGGCAGTCCGGCACGGAAAAACGGACCCCGCCCATAACATCTTCTTGCCGGAGGTGAAACCGCCCCCAGTGGCGGAAGTAAATGACCCGGCCCAATTCCTCCGCTACATCCACCGCCTCAATCTCTTCGCAAAAGAAGGGGAGGGTGTCCATGGAGACTTTGTTCTGGATTTCCTCTTGGGTGGTCAGAATGTCGGCGAATTCGAAAAATTCCATAATATCTTTCCGGTATCAGAAAAATGAGGAAGCTGTTTTCTTGCCTCTTTGTATATCGTGATAATTATAATTACCAAGAGATACAAGGTCATTTTTGATTTTAACCGCGCAGAAAAAGGATGCACAAAACATCATGGGAAAAATCAATTACTATCTCCGGTTAGCTGTTTGTCTGCCGATATTTCTCGTTGTTGGGGTTCATCCAGCTCTCTCCTCCGAGGTCACCAGGGCTACTCTGAAAAACGGCCTGCGGGTTGTCATCGTGCGCAATTCCCTGGCTCCGGTCGTCACCATCCAGGTTAATTATCTGGTTGGTTCCAATGAGGCTCCTCCGGGCTTTCCCGGCATGGCCCATGCGCAGGAGCACATGATGTTCCGGGGGAATCCGGGGCTCAGCCCGGATCAGCTCTCCGCCATCATCGCCGGGTTGGGGGGAAATTTCAATGCCCAGACCCAGCAGACCCTGACCCAATATTTCTTCACCGTCCCGGTTGCGGACATGGAAACCGCCCTGCACGTGGAGGCGTTGAGAATGCATGGAATCCTCGACTCCGAGAAATCCTGGCGCGAGGAGCGCGGGGCCATAGAGCAGGAGGTGGTTCAGGATTTGTCCAACCCGATGTATATCCTGGGCAGTCGGTTACTGGACAAACTCTTTGCCGGCTCGCCCTATGCGCATGACGCCCTCGGCACCATCCCCTCCTTTGATAAGACAACCGGCGCCATGCTCAAGAAATTTTACGACACCTGGTACGCGCCCAACAATGCGATCCTGGTCATCGTCGGCGACGTTGCCCCTGAACCGACCCTGGCCATGGTCAAACGGCTGTTTGCCGCCATCCCCGGCAAAAAAATCCCTGCCCGCGCTCCCATCGACTTGTCTCCCCTCAAGCCCGCCGTGCTTGCCCTTGATTCGGATCTCTCCTATGGGATGAGTGTGGTTGCCTATCGGTTTCCGGGGTTGGAGAGTCCTGATTTTGCCGCAGGTATGGTTTTGTCGGATATTCTTTCCAGTCAGCGCGGAAATCTCTATGGGCTTGTCCCGGAAGGCAAGGCGCTCTCCGCGGACTTTGAAAGCTATGCCTTGCCGAAAATGGGGTACGGCTTTGCCATGGCCGCCTTTCCCCAAGGCGGAGACGGGCATTTGCTGGTGGAAACCCTGCGGAAAATCATCCAGGGGTATGCGGAAGGCGGCGTGCCCGAGGAACTGGTTGAAGCAGTCAAAAGGCATGAAATCGCCCAGGCTGAGTTTCAAAAGAATTCCATCGAGGGATTGGCCTCTGCCTGGTCGCAGGCTCTGGCCCTGGAAGGCCATTCGTCCCCCGACGACGATATCGTGGCCATTCGGGCGGTTACCATTAACGATGTGAATCGGGTGGCCCGACAGTATCTGCGCAACGACACCGCAATCACCGCGGTCATGACCCCCAGGCAATCCGGCACCCCGGTTGAGGCCAAAGGGTTCGGTCGCACCAATGAATCATTCACCCCCAAGCAGGTCAGGCAGGTAAAACTCCCGGCCTGGGCGAAAAACGTCACAAAGTCCCGCCTGGTTGCGGCGGCAAAAGTTCAACCCGCCGATATGACCCTGAAAAACGGGTTGCGGCTGATCGTGAAAACAACCAGAACTAGCGAGGCAATAACCCTTTACGGTCAGGTAAAAAACAATCCCGGTCTCGAAGAACTTCCCGGCAAGGAAGGGGTGTCCGCGATGCTCGGTGATCTTTTTTCCTATGGCAGCAATGATCTGGATCGCCTGGCCTTTCATACGGCCCTGGATGAAATTGGCGCCGACGCCGTAGTGGGAACCTCCTTCTCGCTCCAGGTCATGAAGGAGCATTTCGGCCACGGCGTATCGCTCATCGCAGACAACCTGCTGCATCCGGCCTTTCCTGAGGAGGCGTTCAAGGTTGTCCAGCAGGAAACTTCCTCCCTGCTCGCCGGCCAGGAGAAGAGCCCGAAATGGCTGGTCAGCCGGGCGCTCACCACAGCGCTCTACCCGAAGGATGACCCGGCTCTCCGGTATCCCAGGCCGGAAACCGTGGACAAGCTCACCCTTGCCGATGTCCGGGAGTATTATCACAGGGTTTTCAGGCCCGACCTGACGACGATCGTGGTGGTCGGCAACATTACGCCCGAAGAGGCGAAAGCCGAAGCTGAAAAATATTTCGGCGACTGGAAAGCAGAGGGGCCCAAGCCTGAAACCGAGTTTCAGCCCATAGCCGAGAATAAGCCCATGGCGGTGGTGGTCCCCAACACAAGCAGGGTTCAGGATGAGGTGCGGCTTGCGCAGACCCTTGGCCTGACCCGCTCGGACCCCGACTACTATGCCCTGCAAACCGGCCTCCATGTCCTGACCGGCGCATTTTACGCAACCAGGCTCTATCGCGATCTCCGCGAGACCAATGGCTTGGTCTATGCGGTTGATGCCTTTCTCGATGCGGGCAAAACCCGCTCCCTCTTTGGGGTGGATTACGGCTGCAATCCCGGAAATGTTTCAAAGGCCCAGGCAATCATAGCCCGGGATCTCGCGGACATGCAGACCTCCCTGGTGACCGCGCGGGAGCTGGCCCAGGCAAAAAATCTCATCGTCCACCAGATAGTGCTGTCCGAGACCAGCACCTCCGGGATTGGACAGGAGTTGATCCATCTTTCGCAGATGGATTTGCCCCTGGACGAACCCCTTCGCGCAACGCGCAAGTACCAAGATATCACCGCGGCCCAGGTGAAGGCCGCTTTTTCAAAATGGATCAGGCCAAGGGGGTTTGTTCAGGTCACCAGCGGGCCTGAGCCGCATTGATCCTGGGAGTTTATCAAGCGAAGGTTGCCATTGCCTGCTTAAAAAAGGAGCTGCCAAATGACATTGTCCGAATTGTTGCTGCTTGCCGGCAATTACTGGAGCCCTTGCGCCCTGCATGCCGGCGTCAAGCTGGAGGTGTTTACCCATCTTGCCGAAGCGCCGCTGACGGCGTCGGAACTGGCGCGGATCATCAACGCGGACCGGCGTGGGCTTGAAATGCTTCTGAATGCCCTAACCGCCATGGAACTTTTGGAAAAGCAAGGCGAGGGTTTCTCCACAACCGCGTTCAGCGCCGAGTATCTCTCCAAAAATTCTCCAGCTTACGCTGGGCATATCATCATGCACCATCACTATCTGGTGGATGGCTGGAGCAAGCTGGATCAGGCGGTGCGTCACGGCGTTCCGGTTCGTAAACGTTCAAGCCACGATACCTCTGATTCGGAGCGGGAAAGTTTTTTGATGGGGATGTTCAATTTGGCGTCCCGGCTCGCTCCTCAGATTGCCGAGGAGATCGACCTGGGCGGTCGCCGCCGGCTGCTCGATCTGGCGGGAGGGCCAGGAACCTATGCCATCCATTTTTGCAGGAAGAATCCGGAATTGTCCGCGGTTATCTATGATCTCCCGACCACCTGCCCTTTTGCCGAGCAGACGGTGGGGCGTTTCGCTCTTTCCGACCGGATCGTGTTCCGGGCGGGAAACATCATCGACGATCCCATTGGCTCCGATTTTGACGTGGCGTGGATATCCCACCTGCTGCACAGCGAGGGGGCGGAAACATGCGCCGCCATCGTTGCCAAGGCTGCTGCGGCCCTTAACAAAGGCGGACTGCTCCTGATTCAGGAATTCATTCTTGAAGACAGCCGGACCGCGCCGCTTCAACCAGCCCTTTTCTCGCTCAACATGCTGATCGGCACCCCGTCCGGACAAGCATATTCGGAAGGGGAATTGTGCGACATGTTGGCCAGGGCCGGACTGCGCGATCTGAAGCGGTTACCGATCAATCTCCCTAATGGTGCCGGAATTATGGCGGGGATACGGTAACCCAAGGATCGCACAGCCCGAGCCAACTGCTCAAGGAGATTTCCTTAATAAAGAGGGACACTCCCCATATTTACTAATCTGTTTCGTGTTTATTTTAACTTCTCTCCAACTCTTCATCGACCCAACTCAATGCGGCAGCAACCGTTGGAAAGCCTATCGTGCTAGTGAGCAGAAGTACAGCGTGCTTTATTTCCTCGGGTGTCGCACCAGCTTCGATGGCACGTCGAGTGTGACTGTGAACAGACCCTTCTGAGCGAATCCCTGCCGCGCCTGCAAGCTGGATCAGGTGGCCTGTCTTGATGTCGATCGGACCGGCTTCTCGCACTGCAGTGCCGAGATCTTCAAGTGCGGCGCTGACATTGGGGTATCTCTGTTGTATTGACTTATAATGATGCGGAAGTTGCGGATTGTCTTTTGTCATAAATCCTCCTGTGTATTTGTCGAATGACCTGCATCACCGGCGGTCCGTCTCAACTAGCTATGTCAGCACCGCCGGGCTTCTTGTCCCCCTTTTTTTTGTATCCCGTTGTTTATCGAGTTTTTCAGCGATACTACATGGTAGGTGAGGGCATGGTCTCTGTCAGCCGGTCGCGGTCTTTGGTTGCCAGGGCCGCTCCCTTATTCGCTTATCAATGCCATAGTATCGCTTCAGGGAATACCTGTATAGCAATTTCCCCACAGGCTCAATCCTTGATATGGCACTTGTTGCAGAAACTTTTCTGGTACCTGGCAAAGCTGTTGACCAGCCGGTCATAAAAGGTTTTCCGGGTTTCGGCGGCGGTTCGCCCTTGTGCGAATTGTGGCGGGGAGTTGTTGTCGATTCCGGGATACATCCCTTCATAAATGATAAAATCTGAGGCCATATTCCACCTGAGTATTTTGTCCCAACCGGAAGCATGCGCCCGGTGGCAGGAAAGACACATCACATTCGCTGTTCCGGAGGGACCGCTGCTGTCGGCGATTTTGGCCATCATTTTTACCTGGGCATAGTCCGTTGAGCCAAGTTCATAGGGAACGAGGGATGAATAGGATGAGGCCGGACTGCCGGTTATATTCCCCGAGGCAATATAGCTGTTGTAATTATTGATCGTCGTATGGGAGAAGGAGGCGCGTTTCCCCACCGGGTGCATGTGTGCATCATTAAACAGGGGATGACAGTTCTGGCACCACTCCGACATGCCGCTGCCGTATACCACCCGGGTATTGCTTGTTGTCTCGGCCCGATTATAGAGCGAAGGGGCCACGGCAAGGGGCGGGTCGGCCACGAATACCGGTGCTCCCGGCGCATTTTTTGGCTGATACCCTACTCCCGCCAGCAGGCGGTATACCCCGATCGCTCCGCTGGCACTCGGCTCCGGACTGCTGGCGTAAGAGCCGGATGCAACCACAGGCGGGCCGCTGGTCGCGATTGAGCCATCTTCAAGCCTTCGATAATTGCCGTGGGGATCATGGCAACTGATGCAGGAAAGGCTGGCGCTGGGATAGGTTCCGCCCGGTGCCATGGAAAAGACGCTGTCAGGCATATAGCCGTAATCAAGGGCAACGATATTGTGGCCATGGCTGTATCCGTCACTGCGCTGGGTTATGCGAGTTCCGCTCGGAGTCCAGCTGTAATTTTTTTTCAGCCAGCAGAAGTCTCCGCCAGGGGGGAGTTGCACACAGAGCGTAGAGGTGACCGGGTCGGTGGCGACATAGTATTGATCCGGGGGAGAGATGCCGATTTTGGCCTGATGACACCTGAGGCAGGTTGAACTGGCATCGCTGCCGAGCAAATCCGGCGGTGTGGTGTGGCATCCCTGGCAGTCGCCTGTTCCGCCGTGATGAAAAATTTCTTCTCCATAAACCAATGGGGCAAAAGGCAAAAATGCCGTAAAAACGAAAAGATGAACGTATGACCTCAATCTGTTCATAGCTTGTCTCCCCCCCACACATGTGGTTATGTCCAAGAGCAGCAAGGCAAATGGTTGTGATAATCTCCGGATAATTGAAGAGGCTGGAGTAAAGAGGGACACTCCCTAGTGTAAGGTTGTTGAGCCCTGCCAAGGCAAAAACGACTGCTTCTCGAACTTGCTTGCCACTGCCCCCGCTTATCCTCGGGAGTAGTGGCAGCGGATAAAACCAGACCTTCTGTTACTGCTCCAGATTAGAAACAATATCCGGAATTGCCTGTTTCATCATATCCTGCATGGTGGTGCGAAGCATGGTTTCTGCCAGCCGGTCGCGGTCTTTGATCGCCAGGTCGCTCCCCTTTGCCTCGTAGTGGAGCTTGCGCACCGGGGTGCCGTTTTTCATCACCGTGAGAGAAACGCTGACGGTGCAGGTGGCGTCGACCTGCGGGATCTTGGTGATCTGATCAACATTCACCGTTGCCTCGGTGATCTCCACCACCTTGCTATACAGATCCGGGGCTTTTTTTGCCGGGATCACTGCATAGCCGGTCTGGCTCAACTCGCGCTGCAAGGCACTCTGCACCAGGCCGGCAGGGGAAACGCCGCTCCACAGGGTATCGACCATCACGCCGTCACCATTCTTGGTGTTGCCGATGGCCCAGGCTCCAGAGGCTGTTGGCGGCTGCAGCTCGGCGTTAATGAGATAGAGGTCGCCGCCGCCGAAGCGGGTGGTGGTGATGGGATCGTAGCGCAGTACGACTTGGCGGGTGTAGGTGGCGCAGCCCCCAAGAATAAGCAGGGCCATAAGGCCAAGGGCCAGCAGGTTGCGACGGCGAGAGGTGAAGTGGGTCATGAGGTTCTCCTTAGGGTGTTCTCTTATTTTCTGTGCCGGAAGAGCCCGGCAATGTATATTTTCTGGGTTTGGGAAACTGGTGCAAGCAGTGCTTCGACAGGCTCAGCACGAGCGGAAATCTAATAGGTTAGAAGAACATCTCCGTTCGCCCTGAGCCTGTCGAAGGGCTATTTCACAACGCCATCATATAACTCTTTCTTCATCGGAATGTTATGCCCAATGGGGTGGGGAAGTCAATGGAAAAACCTGAAAGGGCGGTGAGGGGGGCAGGAGCTATTCTTCCTCTTCGTCAGCCTCGGCCGCCAACTGACCGCAGGCCGCGGAGATATCCCCGCCTCGGGACTCGCGGATCAGGGCGGTGATGCCGGAATCGCGCAGGGTTTTTTGGAAGAGCTCCACCTGGTCTCGCGGCGGGCTCTGGTAGGGGAAGGTTTTGTTCTCGTTGTAGGGCAGGAGGTTGACCTTGCAGCTCAACCCGTGCAGCTTTTTGATCAACAGCCGGGCATGGCGAACGGAATCGTTGAGATCCTTGATCATGATGTACTCGATCATGACCTTGCGGCGGCTGGGCAGGGGATAGGCGCGACAGGCGGCCAACAGTTCGTCCACCGGGTAGGTCTTGTTGATGGGCATGAGCTGGGTGCGGGTTTCATCATCCGCCGCGTGCAGGGAAATGGCGAGATTTACCGTCACCGCCTCACCCAATTCTTTCAGTTTGGGGATAATGCCGCAGGTGGAGATGGTGATCCTCCGGCTGGAGAAATCGAGGCCGGTCTGCTCCATGAGGATGTTGAGTCCGTCGATCAGGTTGTCGAAGTTGGCCAACGGCTCACCCATGCCCATGAAGACCAGATTGTTGATCCGGTTTTTGCCTGAGGCCTGGACAATTTCGGTGATCGCCTGGACCTGGCCCACGATCTCGGCGGCGGTCAGGTTGCGGACAAAGCCCATGGTGCCGGTGAGGCAGAAGTTGCACCCCATGGCGCAGCCCACCTGGGAGGAGACACAGAGGGTCAACCGTTCCCCCTCGGGGATGAGCACGGATTCGATAACCGCCCCGTCGGCCAGACGAAAGCCGTATTTGACGCTGCCGTCCTGGGAGCGTTCTTCCATGGTCGGGATGAACCGGCTGATGGTCGCGATTTGGGCAAGCTTCCCCCGGACCTCCTTGGAGATGTCGGTCATCTGGGAGAATTCGCTGATTCCGGTCCGGTAGAGCCAGGCAAAGATTTGCTGGGCTCTAAAGGCGGGCCAGCCCTGGGTTTTGACCCAATCGCGCATCTGGAGCAGGGTGAGATTTTTCAGTTCGATCTTGTCCATTACAGAGCTCGCAGGTATTCGGGTTTGAGTCGGGTATGTCCGGCCAGGGCTTGGTCGATGGCCGCAAGCACCGCCTCTTTGTCCCGGGGCATTCTGGCGTTGATCGCCAGGTAGTTGGAGGCGTGGTTGGACTGGAGCTGGCCTTTTTTCAGGTCAAGATGCTCCACCATGGTGCGCAGTTCGGCCAGCATGCCGTGTTGGCTGGGGAGTTTGAACTCTCCCTCTTGTTCAAGCTGATAGAGCGGGGTGTTTTCAAGCAGCATCAGGGTGAGGATGCCGGTCTGGTTGGGCTCCATGGCGGAGAGAACCTGGCCGGTGGCTTTGGCATGCTCCTGGGAGAGGGCAGCGCCACCGATGCCGAGCAGGGCGGTGACCGAGAGGAAAAGATTGGCCGCTTTCACCCGCTGGCCTGCCTCGATCATGGCTGCGGAATCGGCGCCCTTGTCGATGGCAATAAGCACGGGATCGTAGCCGCTCTCCAACCCCATGTACACCCGGTGCAAGCCGAGTGCTTTCAGTTCCAGGAGCTGATCCACGCTTTTGTTGCGGATGGCCTTGGCATTGCCGTAGAGGCTGACCCGGTTTATCCAGGGCAGCCTCTGTTTAATCTTGGTGAGCAGTTCGACCAAGCGAGATTGGCTCAGGGCCAAGACATCGCCGTCGGCCAGGAAAACCCGGGATTGCCTGAGGCAGTACTGGGCGGCAAAATCAAGATCCGCCTCGACTATTGCCCAGTCCTTGATGCGGAAGCGCTCTTCCTTGTAGGTGCCGCAGAAGGTGCACCGATTATGGGAGCAGCCCACCGTTACCTGGAGGATGATGCTGTCCGCCTCGCTGGGCGGGCGGATGATGTGGGCGCCTTCGTAGTGCATGGTTTTCAGGTATAAGCCTTCAACTTTCAGTCATCAGCTGACGGCTATCAGCTTATAGCAGACAGCTGTCTCAATCAGCTGTTTTTCTTCTCGAATTCTTTCATGAAAGCAACCAGCGCCTCGACCCCGGCCTTGGGGAAGGCGTTGTAGATCGACGCCCGGCAGCCGCCCACGGAGCGGTGCCCCTTGAGGCCGTCCAATCCCTTGGCCGTGGACTCCTTGATGAATTGGGCCTCCAGCTCCGGGGTGGGGAGGTTGAAGGTGATGTTCATGTTGGAGCGGGAGCCTTCTTTGGCATGGCCCCGGTAGAAATCGGTGGAGTCAATGGCGTTGTAGAGGATGGCTGCTTTTTCCTTATTGATCTTCTCCATGGCCGCAACGCCGCCCAGTTTCTTGAGCCACTTGAGGACCAGACCCACCACATAGATGGAAAAGCAGGGCGGGGTATTGAACATGGAGCCGTTGTCGGCGTGGGTCTTGTACTTGAACATGGTGGGCAGGTTTTCCGGGGCGCGGTCCAGCAGATCCTCGCGGATGATGACCACCGTGACGCCGGCAGGCCCCATGTTCTTCTGGGCCCCGGCATAGACGATGCCGAAGGGGGTGATGTCGAACTCGCGGGAGAGGATGTCCGAGGACATGTCGGCGATCAACATCTTCTCGCTCTTCGGCATGGTGGGAAACTGGGTGCCGTAGATGGTGTTGTTGGTCACGAAGTAGAGGTATTCCGAGGCCGGATCAACGGTATAATCGCTATCCTTGGGCACATGGTTGAAGGTGGACTCCTCGCTGGAGTAGGCAACCTGCACCTTGCCGAAGAGCTTCGCCTCCTTGATCGCCTTTTTGGCCCAGACCCCGGTGTTGAGGTAGGTGGCGGTTTTACCCTCGCCCAGCAGGTTCATGGGGATCATGGCGAACTGGGTGGAGGCGCCGCCCTGGAGGAAGAGCACCTTGTAGTTGGCCGGGATCTTCATTAGCTCGCGCAGGTTCGCCTCGCACTCGTCCACCACGGCGATGAAATCCTTGGAGCGGTGGCTCATCTCGATGAGGCCCATGCCCTTGTTGTTGAAGTTGACGATGTCCTTGGCGGCCTGGGCGAGAACCTCCTCGGGGAGGGTGGACGGTCCGGCGCTGAAGTTGTAAATTCTCTCGGGCATGATCTTCTCCTTTATTAAATATAGGTAACTGTTCAGCAGCACCACATCTGCTTTGTTATCGGCCTCTGTCGCGCTGATAAACAGTTACAGTTCTGGGTTATTAGATTTTTGTTCGCCTTAAGTTGGATAGTTACAAATATATGGTATATAGATGTCTTATTCGTTGATAATGCTGGTTTTTCAGGCCCGGAACCGCTGGGATTTCGGCCGGATTGCAAACTTGTATTTGTACCGGAAACCAGCCTGAAGAACAATTCTTTTCTTTGTCATATATTAAGGATACGCCGCAATACATGGCTGGCTCTGCTATCGAAGCACCCCTCTCCGAACCCGTGCTTATCCTCATCGGCCCCACCGCCGTGGGCAAGACCGCGCTCTCCCTCGCCCTGGCCGAGCGTTTTTCCTGCGAGATCGTCGGTCTCGATTCCATGCAGATCTACAGGCACATGGATATCGGCACCGCCAAGGCCACGGCGGAGGAACGCGCCCGGGTGCCCCATCATTTGCTCGACGTGGTCAATCCCGATGAGGAGTACCATGTGGCCCGCTATGTGGCGGACGCCACCGAGGCGTGCCGCCAGATCATCGCGCGGGGCAACCGCCCGCTGCTGGTGGGCGGCACAGGCCTTTATCTCAAGGGTTTGCTGGAAGGGCTGTTCGAGATTCCCCCTGTACCCGAGGCGGTACGGGCCACATTGCGGCAACGGTTGACAGAGGAGGAGAGGGCGGTGCTTTTTTGTGAGCTGAGCCAATGCGACCCCGAATCCGCTAGCCGCATCCATCCCAACGACACCCACCGGTTGCTGCGGGCACTGGAGATCTTCCAGGCCACCGGACGCACCTGGAGCGAGCATCTCCGCGAGCAAAAGGCGCAACCCGCCTTGAGCAAGGTGCTACAGCTTGGGCTACAGGCCGAACGGACCGCGCTCTACGAACGGATCAACCTGCGGGTGGAGCAGATGGCTGGAGAGGGCTTGCTGGCTGAGGTGGAAAAATTACTGGCCATGGGGTATGATCCAGGTCTCAAGGCCATGCAGTCCATCGGCTACCGGCACATGGCCCAGCTTCTTCAGGGGGAATGGGATTGGGACGAGACCCTTTTTCTTCTGGCCAGGGACACCCGGCGTTATGCCAAGCGGCAGATGACCTGGTTTGGCAACGATCCGAATATCCGTTGGTTTGCGCCTACCGATACGGGGCCGATTTTCGAGTGCATCGAATCATTTCTTGCCGGAGCACAAGGGGAGTAAAGGTATCGCATGAACATTCCAAATCTTCTCACCATCGGCAGGATTCTGCTTATCCCCCTCCTGGTCATCTTTCTCCTGGATGGCAAGGAGCTTGCGGCCTTCTGGGTTTTTGTCCTGGCTGGCGTCACCGATGCCTTGGACGGTTTCCTGGCCAGGGTACTGAAGCAGAAAACAGAATTTGGCGCTTTTATCGACCCCATTGCCGATAAACTGCTGCTGATCACCTCCTATATCACCCTGGCCGTCCTTGGTTTTTTGCCGAAATGGCTGGCTGTGATCGTGGTGAGCAGGGATGTCCTCATCTGCGGCGGGATCGGCATTCTCATGCTTTATGATCGCGACTTTAAGATAAAGCCGTCCCTGGTCAGCAAGGTTACCACCTTCCTGCAGTTGCTTACGGTGGTGTATTCTCTTGGCCACGACTATTTCCAGCCCATTTTCTCTGGGGGAATCTATCTGATTTATGCCACTGCTGCGTTCACCGTTCTCTCGGGTGTCCATTACATCATCAGGGGGCTTGGCATTCTTGGCGACCCCGAGGCAGCGACCCCGCGTCAGGCTAACGAATAGCAAGAATAGTTCCGCTCATCCAAATCACTGCAAGTAAAACATAAAGTAAACAATGAGGGATATTCTGTGTCCAGAATTGAAAAAATCTGGGAGATAGCTCCTATTGACCATGCACGCGTTAGCCTTCTGGTGGCTGAATTGGATCTGCCAGAATCGCTTGCCGCGATTCTTTTGGGCAGAGGTGTGGAAAACCGGGCCCAGGCAGAACGGTTTTTTTCATCTTCCCTTGCCGATCTGCCCTCGCCCTTTCTTATGAAGGGAATGGCAGAGGCGGTGGCGGTTGTTTTGTCGGCTCTTGCCAAGCAGACTCCGGTGATTGTTTATGGCGACTACGATGTGGATGGCACCACCGGGGCCGCGCTGCTTTTTATTTTTCTAAAAAATATCGGTTTTTCAGATGTATACGTATGTCAACCTCATCGTTTACTTGAGGGATATGGACTGCATCTTGAGGCAATTAAGCGAGCCGTGCCATCAGGGGTTTTGGAGCAGGCGCCTCTGGTGATCACCGTTGATTGCGGCATCTCAAGCAAGACTCAGGTCCGGCAGTTGCAGGATCTCGGATGCCCGGTTGTGGTTACGGATCACCATCAACCCCCTGAGGAACTGCCCGAGGCTGAGGCGGTGTTGGATCCGCAACAGAAAGAGTGTGGTTTTCCGGAGAAGAATCTGGCCGGGGTGGGGGTTGCCTTTTATCTGGCCATGGGAATCAGGAAGGCGTTGCATGAGCAGGGGCTCTTTCAGGAAGGGCAGGAGATTCCCAATCTCAAGTCCTATCTTGACCTGGTTGCTGTTGGCACAGTGGCAGATATGGTCCCGATAATAGGTGTAAATCGCATATTAGTTAAAGCAGGGCTTGAGGTATTGTCCGGTTCTGTTCGACCCGGACTTGCGGAACTCAGCCGGGTGTCAGGCATCAGCGGCTCAGGGGTAACCTGTGAGGATATCGGCTATCGGATCGGCCCTCGCCTCAATGCTGCCGGACGAATGGGGGATGCCGGTCGGGCTTTGGAATTGCTGATCTCGGAAGATACGGAACGCGCCAGGAAGCTTGCCCGGGAATTGAACACGGAAAACGAACTGAGGAAATCCGTGCTTGAGGCAATGTGTCAGGAGGCGGTTGTTCTGGCTGAGACGGCTGTTAAGGCTGGGAAGAAAGGGCTGATTATTACCGGAGAAGGCTGGCATCCGGGGGTGATCGGCATTGGCGCGGCCCGAATGGTCGAAAAGTTTAGCCTGCCCACGCTGTTTTTTACTATTAAAGATGGCATGGCAAAAGGTTCCGGGCGGTCGGTGTCTGGGGTGAATCTGTACGCAATACTTAAGGAAAGAGATGACCTTTTTGCGGCCTTTGGCGGGCATGAAGCCGCCGTGGGGTTGACTCTGTCTGTGGAGAACCTCCCGGAACTGGAAGCGCATTTTCAGAAACGACTGGGCGAGATCATTACGGATACGATGCTTGCTCCAAAGATTGGCATTGCCTGGCATGAAGAAAATAACAGTATTTTTGAACAGGAGTTCCTGCGGATGTATGAAAAGATGGCGCCATTTGGCATGGGGAATCCTGAACCGGTTTTCAGCGCCCAGGGGCTAGCGGAGAAACCCCGTGAGGTTGGCGTCAATCATTTAAAATTCACCGTGCGATTCAACGGTGCGATTCTGGACGGCATTGGATTTGGTCTGGCCGGAGATTTTCAAGGTCTCATTGAGGCTGGCCAGCCCCTGAATGTGGCCTTCAGGCTTCGCCGTAATACGTATCGCGATAAAACCAGCTGGCAGGTGGAGGCGGTGGATTTCAAGCAATTATCCACCTGATTTTATTTGGTTTTATTTTAGTATACATAATATACATTATGCGACGTTATGTATTGAGGCGAAACTTGAGGCTGGTTGAGCCCCCCTTTCACGAGCATTTTTTCTGTTTTCTTGGTAAAGAATTCCCTGTTAATGAAGCCGATAATTCCGGGTGGATTTGTATTGTACCGAATCACATTATTGAGAGATGGAGATGGTTATGAATCGTGATATCTATCAGGAGCCCTTGGTCAGCCGCTACACCAGCCGCGAGATGCAGGAGCTTTTTTCCGAGCGTACCAAGTTTGAAACCTGGCGCCGTTGCTGGATCGCCCTGGCCGAGGCCCAGCATGAATTGGGCCTTACCGATCTCGTGACCAGCGGTATGCTTGATGAGTTGCGGGCCCATGCCACGGATATTGATTTCGAGGTGGCCTCGGCCAAGGAAAAAGAGATTCGCCATGATGTTATGGCCCATGTTTACGCATACGGCCTGAAGTGCCCCACTGCCGAGCCGATTATCCATCTTGGCGCAACTTCGCAGTTTGTCGGGTGCAACACCGATTTGCTGCTCCAAAAAAAGGGGCTGCAACTCGTTAAGAAGAGCTTGGTCAATGTCATTGCCAACTTGGCGGCCTTTTCTCGCCAGCACAAAGGGCTCGCAACCCTGGGGTACACCCACTATCAAGCGGCCCAGCCCACCACGGTTGGCAAGCGGAACACCCTGTATATTCAGGATCTGCTCATGGACCTTGACTACATTGAGCATCTGGAATCGCAGGTTAAGGCGCGGGGAGCCAAGGGTACGGTCGGCACCCAGGCAACCTTTATCGAACTCTTCAAAGGAGATCACGATAAGGTGCGTAAAATGGATGAGCTTGTCGCGGCAAGGCTTGGATTCAGCGATGTTTTTTCGGTTACTGGCCAGACATATACCCGCAAGCTCGACATGAAAACCGTGGAAACCCTGGCCGGCATCGGCGCCACTGCCCATAAGTTTGCCGTGGATCTTCGGTTGCTCAGCAATCTCAAGGTTCAGGAAGAGCCCTTTGAAAAGAATCAGGTCGGAAGCTCGGCCATGGCCTACAAGCGCAACCCCATGCGTTCCGAGCGCATGACTGGCCTGGCGAGAAAGCTCATGGGTCTGGTAGGCAATTTTGGCGCAACCTACGCCAATCAGTGGTTTGAGCGCACCCTGGACGATTCGGCCATCCGGCGCATGGATATCCCCCAGGCCTTTTTACTCACCGATGCAATCTTAAAGTTGTTTCTCAATGTTTCACAGGGAATGGTTGTTTACCCGAAACAAATTGCGCGCCATTTGGCTCAGGAGCTCCCCTTCATGGCCACGGAGAAAATTCTCATGGCTTGTGTGGAGAAAGGAAAGAGCCGTCAGGAGATGCATGAGGTGGTTAAGGTGCATTCCGTGGCCGCAGGCAAGGTGGTTAAGGAAGAAGGCATGGAAAACGACCTGCTCACTCGGCTTGCCAATGATCCGGCGGTGCCATTTTCTGTGCAGGAACTCAAGGAGCTGGTCGGTGACGGCAGTGATTTTGTCGGCCGGGCTCCCCAGCAGACCGATGAATTTCTTGATGAGGTCGTTCTGCCCCGGCTTGCCAAGTACAAGGATATTCTCGGCGGGGTCGATTCCGCCCTGTCCGTGTGATGGAGATTATGACAAGTTCCCTGGCCAGTTTTCGGATTCGCATTGATCCCGAACAGATCTATTTCCTGAAATTTATTCTCGAAGGTTACGATAATCTGACCATCATGTCCACGGTGGATCGTATCGATGGGGTGATGGAGTTGAAGTATCCTCCTGAGTTGGAACAGGATGTGAAAGGGGTGCTACAGAGCATGGCCCAGCGTCTCAAACTGGAATATTTAGATTAGACAACAACTGTGCTTCGACAGGCTCAGCACGAACGGATTTTATTTTGTAATGTATTTTGACATTCTGTTCGTGCTGAGCCTGTCGAAGCACCTATTTGATGCAAGTTCTGATTCCTTTCGAGCCCATCAACACCTAAGGTAAAGCATTAAGCATGACCCAGCTTCTCTACATGGAAACCTTTGGCTGCCAGATGAATGAGCGTGATTCCGAGATCATGGCCCAGCTTCTTGGCGAGCATTCCTATGTTCAAACCGATCAGCCCGAGCAGGCCGATGTGGTGGTGGTCAACACCTGTAGTATCCGTGGCAAGGCCGCGCACAAGGCGTACAGTTGTTTTGGCCGCTACAAGAAGCTCAAGGCGAAGCACCACGATTTTATCCTGGCTGTGACCGGTTGCGTGGCCCAGCAGGATGGCGCGGCCCTGCTGGAGCGGATGCCCTACATCGATATCGTCATGGGCCCGCAGTCGATTTACGCCCTGCCCTCTTTGGTGGCGACATTCCGCCGGGACAGAAAATCCCTGGTGGCCACGGAGCTTTCCGCCGATTTTGTCATCCCCCCTTTTCTCCCCAATCTGGCGGAGGGCTCTGCGCATAAACGGTTTATCACCATCATGCAGGGCTGCGATAATTTCTGTACCTACTGCGTGGTGCCCTATACCCGTGGCCGTGAGATAAGCCGGATTTTTGGCGATATTCTGGCCGAGGCAACCCATCTTGTGGGCCAAGGGGTCAAGGAGATCACCCTCATCGGGCAGAATGTCAATTCCTATGGTCAAAAAAGTTGCGACACCAAGCAGAGCCAGGGTTTTCCCGAACTTATCCGTGCGGTGGCCGCCATTGACGGCTTGCAGCGGCTGCGTTTCACCTCTTCCCATCCCAAGGATCTTTCCGAAGAGCTGATGCGTTGTTTTGCCGAGATTCCAGTTTTGTGCCCACATTTTCATCTTCCGGTTCAGTCCGGCTCAAACAGTATTTTGCAGCGCATGAACCGCAAATACACCATCGAGGCCTATCTTGACAAGGCGGCCAGGCTGCGGGAATACCGACCGGATATAGCCCTGACCACCGATATCATCGTTGGTTTTCCCGGCGAAACGGAGGCTGATTTTGCCGCCACCATGCAGGTGATGGAAACAGTGCAATACCACGGCTCCTATTCCTTCAAGTATTCCGACCGCCCCAATGCCAAGGCCGCTGATTTTCCCGACAAGGTCGCGGAAGCGGTCAAGACTGAGCGGCTCGCCCGGTTGCAGGCGCGGCAGGAGGAGATTGCCCTGGCTCTTAAGCAGACAGATATTGGTAAAACTGTGGAAGTTATGGTGGAAGGGGCAAGCAAGTCTCCAGCCAATCAATGGAGCGGCCGGACCGGTGGTAATCAGATTGTGAATTTTTCCTGCGAGGCCAAGCTGGTTCCTGGGGATTTGCTTATGGTCGAGATCGAAAGTGCCTGCCAGAACTCCTTGCGGGGGAAAATGATATAGACCGCAAAACCCATAACATCGGGCTTTGATTGTGCTATGATGACAATAAAGTTAGCTTGTGGGCCAGCAAAAGGCGGCGAGAAGAAATAACCCTATGGATTTATCCTTATTCCGCTATAGGCAGGAGCGAATAAGGAAATCTGGATAATATTAATGTTATGCCTTTCGGAAACTGACCTATGCCTAAGAAGAAGCCGATCACCCAAACAGAGCTAGATATGGTCGCTCGCCTTAACTCCGAGCGCTTTTCCGCCGATGATCTATTAGAAATTTCAGATGCTGTCCACGACCTCCCAGAGGAGTATCGAGATTGGGAGGGGAGGATGTTTCTTCTTGCCAAGCACTTCCCAAGGCAGCACTACCGCGCAATGGCAGCCGATTATCGCCTCACGGCCATGTCCGCACTCATTGCCAAGAATATCTTGCCTCTTGGAGTGCTACCGCAATCCACCGATGGTTCGTACATGATCGGCGAGTCCGTATTTGAGGCTGCAGCATTGGAGCCGCTTCTCCTTCGTGGGAATGAGCCATTTTTTGACACAGAGTCTTTTCGCCATCGTGTCCTTGAATTTACCGAGACCGATGGCAAGGCATAATCCGTCGTTCGAGCGGGGACGCCGCAACAGCGCGGTGCCCCTCAACTTTACGTTATACGGTAAACCATCATCTGGTGTAAAAAAAATTGGCGATGACAATTACAAAAAAGAACTTGAGCTTGAAGTTCTTGAATATTTTAATCCCGTCTATGAGGAGATAACCAACGACTACCTCGAAGTTATCGAGGCCACGGAACGCCCAGATTTCATATGTAAACGCAGTAATGGATCACATGTTGGGGTTGAAATTGTTCAAGTCAGGAGAGGACACCAAAACGATATTTTTTTCGACAAATTTATTAATAAAAACATAAACATACACCCAGAAGAATCATTAGGCATTATCTCGTCTCTCGTATATGAAAAAGAGAAAAAACGTGACTCAGACAATTGGAATTTACCAAACTCCACAATACTCATAGTGCAACTTCAAGAGTCACCTCTTTGGGAATTGGCTGACGCTCTTACCGAGGAGATGTTCCCAGATTTAAAAGATTATGGTTTTTGTGAAATATGGTTGGCAGATTTTAGCGAACTAGAGGCATACAACAACATTGAATTATTTTGTTTGTCTCCCTCAGACTTGAGAGGGTATTACAAACGTCCTGCTCAGAAACCATATGGATAAGAAAATCCTATAACAACGCAATTCAGGAGACCTCCCATGATCGACCTACATACCCATTCCCTGTTCAGTGACGGTGAACTCGTCCCGGCCGAGCATCTGCGGAGAGTGGAAATCCTCGGTTATTCCGCCATCGCCATAACCGATCACGCCGACTCCTCCAATCTGGATTTCATCATCCCCCGCATCGTACAGGCGGCGGCGGATTTGAACAAGTACTCCAAGACTCAGCTTCTGCCAGGGATCGAACTGACCCATGTGCCGCTGGAGCAGATTGGTGAACTCACCCGTCGGGCCAGGCAACTTGGGGCCAAGATTGTGGTTGGCCACGGGGAAACCCCGGTGGAGCCGGTGCGGCCTGGAACCAACCGGGCCACCCTTGAGGCTGGCGTCGATATTCTGGCCCACCCCGGATTCATCACCCTGGAAGAGGCCAAGCTGGCCGCGGACAAGGGCATCCTTCTTGAGCTGTCCGGCCGCAGGGGGCACTCTCTCACCAACGGGCATGTGGCCAAGATGGCTCTGGCCGCAGGCGCTGGTTTAGCCGTAAACGCCGACGCCCATGGCCCCGGCGACTTTCTCACCGCAAAAATGGCGGAGATGGTGGCCCTCGGGGCCGGGCTTTCCCCCGAGGAATATGCCAAAATCCGCAAAGCCATGGCGGCGCTGGTTGCGAAGGTTACAGCCTGATCGTTTTTGGCGTCCCTGACCGGAGGAACCCCCATGGAAGCCTTCCTTGACGTCACCATCCTGCCGCAGCCCGATCTCACCACCTGCGGCCCGACCTGTCTCCATGCCGTGTACCAATACTACGGCGACGACATCCCGCTGGCTCAAGTGATCGATGAGGTGAAAAGCCTGGAAACCGGCGGCACCCTGGATGTCTTCCTTGCCTGCCATGCCCTGCGGCGCGGCTACAAGGCGCGGATTTACACCTACAACCTCCAGGTCTTCGACCCCACCTGGTTTCTCCATGACCCGGACTATATCGAGGAGCGGCTCCTGGCCCAGATGGAGGCCAAGGATGATGCAAAACTCCACCTTGCCACCCGGGGCTATCTCGATTTTCTCAACCTTGGCGGGGAGCTGCGCTTTGCCGATCTCACCCCTTCCCTGCTCCGCAAATATCTGAAACGCTCCATCCCGGTGCTCACCGGCCTGAGCTCCACCTATCTCTACCGGAGCATGCGGGAATACGGCGACCTCTGCGAGGATGACGATGTGCGCGGCCATGTCTCCGGCCATTTTGTTTTGCTCTGCGGCTACAACCGGCCCGACCGGCTGGTGGCCATCGCCGATCCGCACATGGATAACCCCATGGCCGATGGCCAGAAATACGAGGTCTCCATTGACCGGGTCATTTGCTCCATTCTGCTGGGCATCGTCACCTACGACGCCAACCTGCTCATCATTGAGCCCACCAGGAGAAAAGGAAATGGTCGGGCGAATCATACGGTGATTGCATGAAGGTGCTGATTGTCGTCAACGATCCCAAGGACTGGCCTCTTGCCATCAGCGACGTGGAGATCGTTCCGGCCCGCGCGTATCTTACCGATGCCGCCTATGCGGAGATGACCTCGGCCAGGGTGTTCAACCTCTGCAAATCCTATCGCTACCAGAGCACGGGCTATTATGTCTCGCTGCTGGCTGCGGCCAGGGGGCACAAGCCCCTGCCGGATGTGGCTACTATTCAGGATTTCAAGACCCAGGCCATTATCCGCATCGCCTCCGACGACCTGGACCAGATCATCCAGCAGAGCCTGGGGCAGATAAGGTCGCCGGAGTTTGTGGTGAGCATCTATTTTGGCCATAACGTGGCCAAGCGGCACGAAAAGCTCGCCCAACAGCTGTTCAAGATCTTCCAGGCCCCCTTCCTGCGCGCCAGTTTTAGCCATAATGACAAAGAGGGCAAATGGCAGTTGGCCGGGATCACCCCCATGGCGGCCAGCGATATCCCCGAAGATCACCGCGATTTTGCCGTGGATATGGCCCGTGAATATTTCAAGGGGCGGCATCGTATCTTTCATCGGCGGCGCACTGCCCGCTACGATCTGGCCATCCTCCACGACCCGACGGAGGCGGAACCGCCCTCCAATGCCAAGGCTTTGCAGCGCATGGTCAAGGCGGCGGAGGCCGTGGGTTTTGCCACGGAGTTCATCGAGAAGGATGATTACGGCAGGCTGGCTGAGTTTGACGCCCTGTTTATCCGGGAAACCACCAGCGTTCTCCACCACACCTACCGTTTCGCACGCAGAGCCGTGGCCGAAGGGCTGGTGGTGATCGATGATCCCGAGTCGATTTTGCGCTGCACAAACAAGGTGTTTCTGGCGGAGATCCTGACCCGGCACCGGATACCCATCCCCAAGACCCGCATCGTCCACCATGGCAATTGGCAGCAGTTTGCCAAGGAACTGGGTTTCCCCTGCGTGCTCAAGCGGCCGGACAGCTCTTTTTCCCAAGGGGTGGTCAAGGTGGAAAATGAGGCGGAGCTGGCTCGCGAGCTTCCGGCCCTGCTACAAAAATCAGAGCTGGTCATTGCCCAGGAGTTCATGCCCACCACCTATGACTGGCGGGTCGGCATTTTTGATGGGCAGCCGCTCTTTGTCTGCAAATATTTCATGGCCCCGAAGCATTGGCAGATCATCAAGCGCGACCAGAATGGGCGCAAGCTCACCGATGGCGAGGCCGAAACCCTGCCTGTGGAGCATTGCCCGCCCGGCTTGATCAAACTGGCGCTCAAGGGTTCGGCCCTCATTGGCGACGGCCTTTACGGGGTGGACATCAAACAGGTCGGCAAGCGTTTCTATCTCATCGAGATCAACGACAACCCCAATATCGATGCGGGCGTGGAAGACAAGGTGCTGAAAGACGAGCTGTACCTGCGGTTGATGCGGGTTTTCGCCCGCAGGGTTGACGAGCGCAAGGGCGGTGGATTGTGGGCATGAGTCAGGACGGGCTGTTCCAGAAATTCGGCATCGAGCTGGAATACATGCTGGTCCTTGAGGACACCCTGGATGTGGCGCCCATTGCCGACACTATCCTGCAACAGGCAGCGGGCGTTATTACCAATGAGGTGGAACGAGGCATCATGGCCTGGTCCAACGAACTGGCCCTGCATGTGATTGAGATCAAGAACAGCACCCCGGCCCCTGGACTGCCCATGCTGGCGGAAAAACTTCAGAAAGAGGTTGAGGCGCTTGGCCTGGTGGCAGCAGAACAGGGGGCGATTCTCTTGCCCACTGCCATGCATCCCTGGATGGACCCCCATAGCGAAACCAGGCTCTGGCCCCACGGCAGTAAGGAAATCTACAACACCTACAACCGAATCTTCAACTGCCAGGGCCACGGCTGGTCCAACGTGCAGTCCACCCATCTCAACCTGGGCTTTACCACGGACGATGAGTTTGGCCGGTTGCATGCGGCGATCCGGGTGCTGTTGCCCATCCTTCCGGCCATAGCCGCCAGTTCGCCTGCCGCGGATGGCGCGCTCACCGGCTGGCTGGACACCCGGCTGAATTATTATCGAAACAACCAAAAGCTGATTCCCTTCATCACCGGTCAGGTCATCCCGGAGCCGGTTTTTAGCGAAGCAGCCTATGAGCAGGAGATCTACCAGCGTCTACGCCGCGAGATCGCCCCCTTTGATCCGGACGGGGTGCTGGAACCGGAATGGCTTAACTCCCGTGGGGCCATTGCCCGTTTCGACCGCAACGCCATTGAGATCCGGGTGCTGGATATCCAGGAGTGCCCGCTGGCCGATGTGTCCCTGGCTGTGCTGATCTGTGCGGTGTTGAAAACTTTGATTGCCGAGCGCTGGTCCGGGGTGGAAAAGCAGGAGGCGGCGGAAACCGGGAAGTTGGCGGAGATTTTTGTCGGCACGGTCAAGGATGGCGAAGAGGCGGTGATCGACGATAGGCGCTACCTTTCCCTGTTTGACAAAGGGGATAAGGCGGCCATGACTGCGGGGGAGCTTTGGCAGGAGCTGGCTGCGGACTGCACCCCGGAGTTGGCCGCAGCTGGGCAAGGGATAAAGCAGAGTGTGGGGACCATTCTTGCGCAGGGGCCGTTGTCCCGGCGGATTATCCGGGCGCTTGGCGTCAAGCCAGACCGGGAGCGGTTCCTGGGAGTGTATCGCGAGTTGGGTCAATGTCTGGCCCAGGGGCGGCTCTTTTTGCAATAGGCTCGGATCTCACCGGGCCAGGCTGGGCGGCGGCGGTCCAAGTTGTTGCAGGTATTGCGTGGTAATGACCCTGGACAGCTCCGGCACCCGGTTGATTTTATTCTCTTCCTTAAGAAACTTCGCGGTTTGAACGAGACTTGCCGCCGTGACACCGTCAAGCTGCAGACGGTAGCTATGCCGCTGCATGGCCTTGCCGGTCATTTCGGGAGACAGCCCGGTTTCCTTGCTGAGCAGCCGTGCGGTTTCTTCAGGGTAGCGGTGGATAAACTGTTCAGCCCGAGCCAGGGCGCGCATAAAACGGTGCAGTTCCTCATCCCGCTTGTTCATCAGGCTGTTTTTTACCAGAATCAGCAGCGGATAGTTATTGCCCAAACCGCCCAGGTCGGCCAACTCACGGCCTCCCTTTTGTTCCGCCAGGGAAGGGGTTGGTTCGCTGGCCACAAAGGCATCCAGCGAACCTGCTGCCAGGGCATCGGGCATAATGGCCGGATCAAGGTCAATGATCCTCAGCTCTAGGGAATTGATTCCCTTGGCCGCCAGCAGAGCCAGAAAACCGCCGTGGGTGGAGGTGCCTTTCTTGACCCCGATTCGTTTCCCCTTCAAATCGTTCAGACTGCGGATCGGACTGGCCTGGGGCACGATGATCCGGTGCCGTTTTTCCCCGGCTCCATGGCTGGCGATGATGCGCAGGGTGGGTTCCCGCGATACAGCCAAGAGGGCGGCGGTGTCGCCCATGGTGGCGACATCAACGGCCCCGGTAAAGATCGCCTCGGCACAGGCGGCTCCGTTGTTGAACAGCAGTCCCTTGACCTGAAGCCCTTCCTCTGCAAAAAAATCCCTGTTGACCGCGATGATCGAAACAGCGTCGCCGATCCGGTTCTGATAGGCAAAGCGGAGCGGCTCTGCAGCTACAGCCGCGGGAGCCATTGGCAAGTGAACCAGAAATAACAAGAACATTGTCACTGTCAGGCGCAACGGAGTCATAGCCCATCCTCTCTTTGCTTTGATGCTGCAATGCAGCACGGTAGGGTGTCAAGTTCGGCGCGCAGCATTGCGGTGGTGTCGGCGAACTCCGGTGATAGGCGGAGGCGAGGCCGCCTTGAGGGAAGCTGCATGTCTGCGTGGATCGTGTCGGGGGCCGGTCCCATGACAATGACCCGTTCCGCCAGAAAGGCTGCTTCTTCCACGTTGTGGGTAATGTAGATAACCGTAACCGGACGATTCTCGCAAATCCTCAGCAGCTCATCCTGCAGCCGTTCCCTGCTTTTTGCGTCAAGGGCGCTGAACGGTTCGTCCATCAGCATGACCTTGGGTTGCAGGGCCAGAATCCGGGCAATGGCGACCCGTTGCCGCATGCCGCCGGACAGGCTGATGGGCCAGGCCGCGGCGTGGGGTAGCATTCCCACCAGGTCGAGGTATTCTTGGGCAACGGCCGTGCAGTGCTCCTGATCCAGGCCTTGCTGAGAGAGGCCAAACCGGACATTGTCGAGCACCGTCATCCACGGAAACAGGGTGGCGTCCTGAAAGACCACCCCTCTATCCGGCCCCGGCTTGTCTATTGGCACGTTTTGCAACAGCACCCGGCCTGAGGTGGGAGCGATGAACCCGGCGATCAGGTTCAACAGGGTGGTCTTGCCGCAGCCGCTTGGCCCCAGCAGGCAGGTAAACCGGTTTTCCGCAAAGGCAAGGGAAACGTCCCGCAGGACGAACAGCCCGTTTGCCCTGCCGGGGTTATACTGTTTACTGACCTGATCGAGCCGAATCATTGCCGGGGGCTGCCTTCAAGGTGGTAGTGTTTCAGGGTTGTGCGTTCAAGCGGCCGGAACAGGCCGTATTCGAGGAGGATGCCTATCAAGGCGATAATCGTAAGACAGGCAAAGGCCCCGGGATAATCCAGGTTCCAGCGGGACTCGACAATTGAATAGCCAAGGCCGGTGCCGGTGCCGACCACCATTTCTGCCGCCAGCAACACCCGCCAGCTGTTTCCCAGGCCAAGCCGCAGACCGCTGATGGTTGCGGGCAGGGCTCCGGGCAACAATACTTGAAAAAAGAGGGCTCTTCTTCCGGCCCCCAGCATTCTGGCCGCACGGAGGTAAGTGCCGTCCAGGTGTTTGACTCCAGCCAACACGGTAATGGCAACGGGAGGAAAAGCAGCCATGGCGATCATGAAGATGGTGGCCGACTCTCCGAGACCGAAGATCAGAAGGGCAATGGGAATCCAGGCCAATCCAGGAATCAACTGCAGCAGATGAACAATCTGGCCCGTGGCCAGTTCAAGGCGGCGGCTGACCCCGGCGGCGAGACCGTACATCAGGCCGATGACGGTTGCGCTCCCAAAACCGGCCAGCCAGCGGAGCATGCTGTCACCGATGTGTCGATAGAGCAAAGTGTCCGAGAGCGGTTCGCCGGCAAGGAGTCGCCCCAGCTTGACAAAGGTCTGCCAGGGGGTGGGAAAGGGGATCTCCCGTATCGCTTCAACCAGAAACGCCACAGTCTGCCAGATGAGGAGAAAAAGCAGAAATGGCAGGGCTGTCGTAAAAAAACGCCGGATCATGCCGACTCTCCATGAATAAAATTGTTCACCGGTCTAACCTTGGCCTGGACTTCTTTTGCTTTTTACCATGGGGATTCCCTGCCCTGCGGCCAAGGTGCGGTATCTGAATCAGTCAACAGTCAGATGGGCCTTGAGTTTTTCCAATTTGGCCGGGCCGATGCCCTTCACCTCGTCCAGTTCCTCAATGGCGTTGATTCTGCCGTGCTGTCCGCGAAATTCGATGATTCTTTTGGCCAGGACTGGGCCGATCCCTGGAATGGTGATCAACAGTTCTTCGTCGGCCTGATTGATGGGAATGGGCTTGAAAAACAGGGGGGCCAGTTTGGCCGGGGGTCTTCGCGAGGCTTTGTGCTCCTGGCCGGAAGCTGTTTCGGCCTGTGGCTGTTCCTCCGCAGCCGGGTAAGGGGCATCGGTGGGCACCCGATAGAGACCCGTGGCGACAGAACCATCGCACCAGGCAAGTTTTGAGGGGGCGGAAATGGGTTTGGAAAAATAAGGCAGCCAGCCGTTGCGGATAGCGGTAACGCCCAGGATGCACAGGGCGAAAAGGACCAGCACCAGTGGGCGCAGGTCCTTTTTCCCGGTATCATTGCTTGTGCTGTTCATCCTTCATGAGCTTGTAGGTGATGCTGTCCACCAGGGCTTGCCAGCTTGCCTCGATGATGTCCGGGGAAACCCCCACCGTACCCCACATGGAGTCCTGGTCGCGGGATTCGATGAGCACCCGTACCCTGGCTTCGGTGCCGTGTTCGCTGGCCAGCACCCGCACCTTGTAATCCCGCAGCTCCATCTCCTTGAGATTGGGATAGAACCGGGTCAACGCCTTGCGCAGCGACTTGTCCAGGGCGTTGACCGGGCCGTTGCCCAGGGCTGCGGTGTGCACCTCCTCTCCACCCACGGCCAGCCGAATGGTGGCCTCCTCCTGCAGCGTGCCGTCCGGGGCCTTCTGGCTCATCACCCGAAAACCGTGCAGGTCGAAATACTTCTTCGGGGTTCCCATGGCGCGGCGCATGAGGAGTTCAAAGGACGCCTCGGCCCCTTCGTATTGGAAGCCCTGATTTTCCAAGTCCTTCAGCTCCTTGACGATGGCGCTCACCACCGGGTCCTTGCTGTCCAGGTCCAGGCCGAACTTCTTGGCCTTGACCAGCACGTTGCTTTTGCCGGAGAGATCCGAAATCAGCACCCGCCGGACATTGCCCACCTTTTCCGGCTCCAGGTGCTCGTAGGTCAGGGGGTTGCGCTGTACGGCGCTCACATGGATGCCGCCCTTGTGGGCAAAGGCGGACTGCCCAACGTAGGGCTGGTACTTGTTGGGCGAGAGGTTGGCCAGCTCGGAAACAAAGCGGGAAACCTCGGTGAGCCGGTGCAGGTTGGCGGCGGCGGTAAAGGTATAACCCATCTTCAGGGCCAGGGCCGGCATGATCGAGGTAAGATTGGCGTTGCCGCACCGCTCGCCAAAGCCGTTGGCCGTACCCTGTACCTGGGTGGCGCCCATGGAAACGGCGATCAGGGAGTTGGCCACCGCGCACTCGGAATCGTTGTGGGCGTGGATGCCGAACTCAATCGTGGATTTTTTCGCCGCCAGGTGTGCCTTAACCGCTTCGATGATCGCGGCAAGCTCGGTGGGCAGGACGCCGCCGTTGGTTTCGCAGAGCGCCAGGCAATCAGCCCCACCGGCAATGGCCCGGTCCAGAGTGGCCAGGGCGTATTCCGGGTTGGCCTTGAAACCGTCGAAAAAATGCTCGGCATCATAAAATAGATGCTGGACATGGGGCCGCAGATACTTCAGCGACTCCTCGATGATCAGCAGGTTGTCGTCAAGCTCGATGCGCAGGGCATCGTGGACATGGATATCCCAGGTCTTGCCGAAGATGGTGATCCCCGGGGTTTTCGCGGCGATCAGAGCATTGAGGTTGCCGTCCTGCTCCGCCGGGTTGGCAAACAGCCGGGTGGAGCCAAAGGCCGTAACCCTGGTGTGCTTGAGTTCGTACTTCTGGATTTCCTTGAAGTACTCGACATCCTTTGGGTTGGAGCCCGGCCAGCCGCCTTCGACATAGTCGATCCCCAGTTCGTCGAACTTGAGGGTGATGCGCAGTTTGTCTTCCAGCGAGAGGTTGAAATTCTCGGCCTGGGTACCGTCCCGCAGGGTGGTGTCGTAGATGGCGACTTTTGGGGCCATTCTGTTTCCTTATTTTTTGCTTTTGGCTTTCGGCTTAGTTGCCGCTTTGGCCTTTGCCGGGGCAGGGTTCTTGGTCGGCCGTTTCTTGTCCAGACCAAAGGCATCATGCAACGCCCGAACCGCCAGTTCGGTGTACTTTTCCTCGATGACGCAGGAGACCTTGATCTCCGAGGTGGAGATCATCAAAATGTTGATCCCCTCGTCGGAGAGCACTTTGAACATGGTGGAGGCGATGCCTGCGTGGTTGCGCATGCCGACCCCGACAATGGAAACCTTGGCGATGTTGTCCGAACCGGTCACCCCTTCGGCTCCGACATCCGTCACGACCTTTTTCATGATCTGCATGGTTTTCTTGTAGTCAGTGCGGGGCACGGTAAAGGTCATATCAGTCAGTTCGCCCTCGCGGGTGTTCTGGATGATCATGTCCACCACGATGCCCTGGCTGGTGATCGGGTTGAAAACCCCGGCCGCAGTACCCGGAACGTCGGGAACCTTGCTGATGGTGATGCGGGCTTCGTTTTTGCTGCAGGTTACTCCGGATACGGGATTCGATTCCATTTCTTTATCCTCCTCTACCACCCATGTTCCTTCGGTATCCGTGAAGGTGGAACGAACATGGACAGGAACTTTATAGCGTTTGGCAAAACCGACCGAGCGGATGTCCAGCACCTTGGCGCCGAGACTGGCCAGTTCCAGCATTTCATCATAGGAGATGCGATTAATCTTGCGGGCATTTTTGCAGATGTTGGGGTCGGTGGTGTACACCCCTTCCACGTCGGTGTAGATCTCACACTCGTCCGCTTTGAGCGCTGCGGCCAAGGCCACGGCCGTGGTGTCGGAACCGCCCCGGCCCAAGGTGGTCAGGTCGCCGTCCTCGGTGACTCCCTGAAAACCGGCCACCACCACGATTTTGCCCGCGTCCAGGTGTCGGTTGATCAGCTTTGCATCGATGGTCTTGATTCTGGCCTTGGTGTGCATCCGGTCGGTGGTGATTTTGACCTGATCACCCAGGAGCGAGATGGCATCGAGGCCTGCGTCCTTCACTGCCATGGCGAAGAGGGCGATGGTTGCCTGCTCGCCGGTGGCCAGGAGTACGTCCATCTCCCGGGGGTCGGGGATAGCCTGCATCTGGTTGGCCAGATCGACGAAACGGTTGGTTTCGCCGGCCATGGCCGAGAGCACCACCACCATTCGGTGCCCCTTGCGACGGTAGCCCATGACCCGTTCGGCCACCGCTTTGATTTTTTGCGGGTTTGCCACCGAGGTCCCGCCGAATTTCTGCACGATTAACGCCATTGCTGCCTGTTGCTCCTGATATGTATGTTGAAAAATCTGCCGGAAGGCGAGAGCCCATAAACGTATCCGGCTCCCCATCTTCTGTTGAAGCCGGAAAAATTTCGAAAATGCAGTGTGCAACAATTTTATTTTTTTTTCAACCGAACAAATTGTTTGGGGCAGGATTTTCCCGAGGGGTAAGGGCAAAAGAAACTTGTATTAATCGCTCTGTTTTGCTACATAATATGTGGTTATCTGAATTCAGCACCCAGACGGATGCATGGCGTATTCGCTGAAACCTCTGTGGGAAAAAGTATTAATGGCAGAAAAAATCAACATATCAGCTCTTGTTTCCAATGCGTGCAATGCTTTTCTTTCCCGGTTATGCCCGTTGTGCCTCGTCGCTTTTTCCAGAGGATTGGCCCGCTTTCGCAATCACACGAAAAGACATCTGGCTATCTTCTTAAACACCACCCATTTTCTCACTGTAGGCATATCCCTCGCGCTGGTTGTCGCCTTTTTTCTCTATGCCGTGAATGGAAAAGCCATGCTGGCGAAATCTGCGGCCAACGAAACGGAAGAATTTCTGCCCAACGTCCGGGAGATTGTCGGAGAAATTCGTCCCGGAGATTCACTGACCTCTTCTTTCCGATCCAACGGAGTTGATGAAGAGGTCCAGCAGTCGGTGATCTCCGCCTTTTCCGGCCAGGTCAATTTCCGGGAGATGAAGCCCAATGACCGATACACCCTGACCCTCGATGATGATGGCAGCCTGGTTAAATGCCTCTACGAATCAGGTCCTCTTGAGATCCACGCCATCGAGCGCACGCCCGAGGGATCGTTCAAGGCCAAGAAGCTTGATGTTCCCCTTGATTGCCGTACGGTGAAGTTGCATGGCAAGATTGAATCCTCCCTTTTTGCCGCCCTTTCGGCCTTTCATGAGGATCCCAAACTGATCTACAGCTTTGCCGACATCTTTGCCTCCAAGATCGATTTCAACACCGAGACCCGGTTTGGCGACACCTTTGAGTTGGTTTTTGAAAAATATTACAAAAACAGCCAGTTTGTCGGCTACGGCAAGATTCTGGTGGCGCGCTATAACAGCAAGGAAGTAGGCCCTCTAGAGGGCTTTTATTTTGATAAGGGCCAAAACGAGACGGCCTATTTCGATCGCCGTGGTTTCGAGCTGGGCGAATCATTTATCCGCTCTCCAATCCCCATGGCCAGGGTTTCATCCGGTTTTAGCTACCACCGGTATCACCCGGTTCTGGAAATTGTTCGCCCCCATCTGGGTGTTGATCTTGCCGCGCCAGCGGGTACTCCGATCATGGCTGCTTCCGACGGCCGGGTGGAGTATGCCGGCTGGAAAGGTGGCTTTGGCAAGCAGATCATTCTTGATCATGGCGGCGGTTACAAGACCTATTACGGTCATCTTTCCGGTTTTGCCAAGAATATTGCCGCCGGAGCCAAGGTGCAGCAGAAACAGATTATCGGCTATGTCGGTTCCACGGGCATAGCCACCGGGCCGCATCTTGATTACCGGATGGCGCAGAACGGCACCTTCACCAATCCCTTCAATGTCAAGTTTCGCCCGCGCTCTCAACTGGCAGGAACCCAGCTCGTCCTTTTCCGCCAGGGATTGCAGTCGATCACCCAGTTGGCCAAAAGTCTTGATGATCCCAAGATCGTGGTGGTTAAAAACGTGGTGGTGACCCCGGCCAACCCGATTTCCATGCTCTAATCATCCTTGCCCTGCCCTGCTCCTTTTAATATCGTTCTGGTCGAGCCGGAGATTCCTCCCAACACCGGGAGCATCTCCCGGCTGTGCGGGGCCACGGACACGATCCTGCATCTGGTCCGGCCTCTGGGCTTTTCCACCGACGACAAGCATCTGAAACGGGCTGGCCTTGATTACTGGAAGTTTGTCGATATTCGTTACTGGGATAGTTTTGAGGAGTTTCTCGCAGCCCAGGATGAGCTGCGTCTGCACTTCTTCACCACCAAGGTGGAGCGGTCGTACACCGAGGTGGCCTACCAGCCCGGAGATTATCTGGTTTTTGGCCGCGAGACCAAAGGGTTGCCCGAGGAAATCATAACCCTGTATCGGGAACGGTGCGCCACCATCCCCATGTCCAACCCCAATATCCGCAGCATCAATTTAGGCATGGCCGCGTCGGTGGTGCTCTACGAGGCGATCAGGCAGCGGGATTTGGGGTAATCGTTTCAAGGGCCAGTCTGGCCGTCCGTGTCGAGGCTCCTGCCCCGCCAAGCAGTTCCCTGACTTCGGCAAGACCTGCCAGCATGATGGCGCGTTCCGCCTGGTTCGCAACAATGCGTACGGTGGCTTCGGCGATTTTTTCCGGCATCGCCTCATCCTGCAACAACTCCGGCACCACTTCCCGCCCAGCCACCAGATTGACCAAGGAGGCGTATTGTACCTTAATCAGGCGGCGCCCTAGAAAATAGGTGAGAGGCGAAACCCGGTAGGAAATAACCATGGGCACATCCAGGATGGCTAGTTCCAGAGAGACGGTGCCCGAGGCCGCCATCACTGCGTTGCAGGCGGCCATGAGTTCGTAGCGGTTCTCCCGGATCACCCGCACCTCGATCCCCGCCTCCCCTAAGCCATTGGCCAGAAGATCATCCTCGCTCAGGGTCGGGGCCAGGGGCAGGAGAAAGACCGGTTTGACCAGTTGCGCTTGCATCAGTTGTGCTGCCGCCAGGAAGAGCGGCAGCATCCCGGCTATCTCTCGTTTCCGACTGCCCGGCAGGATGCCGATCACCGTGCTCTCCTGGGCAATCCCCAGGGATTGCAGAAACTCCGCCCGGGGCATGGCGGCGCGCACCGTGTCCATGAGGGGGTGGCCCACATACTCCACCGCCATCCCGCGTTTTTGGTAGAACTCTTTTTCAAAAGGCAGGATCACGGCCATGCGGTCCACCAGCTTCTTGATGGTCTTGACCCGACCGCTACGCCAGGCCCAAACCTGCGGGCTGATGTAATAGAACACCGGGATGCCGAGCCGCCTGGCCTTTTTGGCCAGGATCAGGTTGAAGTCGGGATAGTCGATGAGAATCAACAAGCGGGGCGGTTGTTCCCGGAGACGTTTTTCAAGGGCGTGCATGGCCTCGCGGATGAAGCGAAAATGGCTGATGACCTCGATGATGCCCACCACGGCCAGGCGGGAGGAATCGTAGAGGATCTCCACCCCCTGCTCGGTCAAGGCAGGGCCGCCGATGCCGCAGACCGCAAGATTCGGGGCCTGTTCCCGCATGGCAGCGACGAGTTTTGCTCCGTGCATGTCGCCGGAGGCCTCGCCAGCCACGATCATGATCTGTAAGGGGGCGTCCATTGGGAGGTCAGCCATTGAACAACTGGCGATGGGTGTCGGCATGGTCTTTGATCTTGGCCATGATTTCCTGGGCCACGGCCAGGGCCAGCCGCCCTTCCCGGCCGGAGACCTTTGGCTGGGTCCGGTTGCGGACATTCTTGACAAAATCCTTTAGCTCCATCTCCAGGGCGTCCTGATGCAGGTAGCAGGAGGAGATGACCTCTTCCTGGGGCATGGAGTTTGCATCCAACTCCTTGCCTGGTTTGATCACGGTGATCTCTTTTTTGCCGTAGTCAACCGCCACGAATGAATTGGGCTGGAAAACCCGAAGCCGCCGGATATTTTCCCGGGAAACGCGACTTACGGTGAGATTGGCGGTGCAGCCGTTCTCAAAAATCAGACGGACATTGGCAATATCCGTGGTTTTGGTGAAAACCGGCATGCCCACCGGGTGCATGGAGGCGATGGGCGACTTGACGATGCTCAGGATAATGTCGATGTCGTGGATCATCAGATCGAGCACCACGTCGACATCGAGACCCCTGGGCTTGAAGACATGAATCCGGTGCGACTCGATGAAAAGCGGCTGGGTGAGGTGTTCGGCCATGGCCAGAACGGCGGGATTGTACTGCTCGATATGGCCGACCTGCAGGATGCGCTGCCCATGATCGGCCAAGGCGATGAGGTCGTCTGCCTCGGCCAGCGTGGTGGTCATGGGTTTTTCCAGCATGACATCCTTGCCGACTTTCAGGCAGACGGACGCCACCTCGTGATGCAGACTGGTGGGCACCACCACGCTCACCGCATCGACCTGATCGAGCAGCGCCTGATAATCACCAAAAGCGGTGGTCTTGCAGGTTGCGGCGACCTCGGCGGCGTAGGCCGGGTTGAGATCCGCCACCCCCACCAGTTCCACCTCCGGGTTGGCCATGTATTTCTGGGCGTGAAACTTGCCGAGATACCCTACCCCGATAACCCCGATGCGTGTCTGTGCCATATTTTTTCTGCCTGTGAGCTTGAATTTCCTGAGAAATTACGCCATTACGCTGGAACTGACAAGGTAAATCTGCCGAAAAATCCGTCTTGCGCTGGCATGGTTCCCGGCAGAACAACAAGGGAACGCTTTTCGTGAATATAGTTTGGCAAATCCGAGGAAATCAATTTATAGGGGTGACAAGTTGTGCTAGTATCCCCATGATGTTTTAAGGAGTTTTCCGGCGCGGTTTTTTGTTCCAGCCCGCAGCCAATCCCAGAAATATGCCGGCCGCCAGCGGCCCAGCCTTTGATACTCTATGAAATTGCCACGAATTTTCGACCTCCGCATCAGAACCAGGATTATTCTTGCCTGCGCTGTTTTTGGATTACTGGCGATCCTTGCTCCGGCCTTGCTGCTTCCACGGTTCATTGACCTTGAGGCTCTCAAGGCACAGATGAGTACCCAGGTAAACGCCAGACTGGAGGGTAAGCTGCAAACCGACCGTCTGGAATGGGCCTGGTTGCCCCTGCCCCATCTGAACCTGCGCAACACCCGTTTTGCCAGCGAGGAAACGACTCTGGTTGCTCCCACAGCCAAGGTGTATCCTGACTGGTGGTCTTTGTTCCGCGGCCAGGTCCGGATCGGCAAGGTCGTGTTGGTGAACCCGGATATTAGCGTCAAGCAGCTGCCTACCGCGTTGTCCGAACCCCCTGATCCTGAGCTGTCCGGGTTGAAGGTGGTGATCCGCAACGGCACACTGCACGTTGCCGCCAACAGTCAGTGGACCGCCCTGCAAAGCAGGGACTTTACCCTAAAATCCCTGAACGGCAGTCTCGCCATAAGCCTTGACGACATAGCTTTTGATCTTGGTGGGAACCCTGCCGAGGGGGAGCATCTTGCCGCGTCGGGCAAGTACCTGCGGGAGGACGAATCCTACCGGTTTAACTTTTCTTGCCGCAACTTCAATCTGAAGAAGGTACTGCTCTCTTTTGCCCATGGCTCTTTGGCGCCGGCCGATTCTCCCTTGAATCTTAAAGGCAGCTTTGAAGGCCGCGGGTTTGAAAAAATCAACGGCAAGATCACCGGCGACTCCTCGTGCCTGCTGGCGTTTCCCAAGGATAAGAAGATCCTCGTGGACTGCGGCGTGGTGGACCTCGCCTTTGCCAAGGATGGCGATGATCTGCAGTTGACCCTGAATGAATTTGAAATGCGGGATCCGGGGCTGAAACTCTCCGGGAGTGTGAGGCGTTCAGGCGGAGGGGAAGGAAAACCCGCGCCGGTGTGGCAGATCGATCTCAAGGGAGAGGATCTCAATCTGACCCGGATTCGCGGGGCGGTTCTCTCCTTGTGGGGCGATACCTTCATTGCCAAAGAACTCGGGAGGATCGTGCAGAGCGGCAAGGCAGGCAAGGCCAGCTACAGCTTCAAAGGCACGGACGATGAATTTCAATATGCCCGCAATATGCACATTACTGCCGAAGATATTGACGCATCTATCATGATCCCGGAGGTTGACCTGCTTCTGGACAATGTCACGGGCAAGATGCGAGTCGAAAAAGGGCTGCTCATCGTGGATGGGGATCAGGCGCGGATGGGCAACAGCCGCGGCAAGAACGGCCATCTTGTTCTGGGTCTGCCGGATGATGATTTCACCTTCAAACTCGATGTCGATCTTGACGCCGATCTGGCCGAACTTCCCGGGGTTTTGGCGCGACTGGTCGACCACCAGCCTTTTCAGGACGAATTGGCCCGTTTCAGCGGAGTATCGGGCCGGGCGACCGGGCATCTGCACCTCGGCGATCATCTGAGGAAATTCAAGGTAGCGGTTGAAGTCGCCACCATGCAGGGCAAGGGGCATTATGCTCCGTTGGCCCAGGATTTTGTCGTCGATGGAGGAGGGATGACCATTGCCCCGCCCATGGTGCAATGGCGCAACGTCCGTGGAACCTATGGTCCCCATGTGGTGAAAAATTCCGCCGGGCAGGTGCGCTGGCCGGATGATGACATCTTTCTCGATGTAACCCAGCTTGACGCGGTGCTGGCTGCCAAAGAACTGGAAAAGGAGGATCTTTCCTATTTCAAGGAGATCAGCGGGGGGTTGCATGAATATATTACCCGGGCCAGTGGCAGAATCGAACTGCGCAACACAACAATCTCGGGTAAAGCCTCAGAGCCCAAGCTGTGGAAGGCGGACGCTGATCTTGTTGTGAAAAATCTCGCCGTGGAAACCCCGTCTTTTCCGGAACCTGTTCTGTTTAAAGAGGGCAAGGCGCATCTGTCGAACACTGCGGTTACCGTTTCCGACGCCAGCGGAATCATCATGGGCGATTCGTTCACCTTGGGCGCTTCCTTGACCCACCAGAGTTTTACCGCGTTGCGCGGTAAGATATCCTTGCAGGGCAGGGTCGGACAAGGCTTTGGGCAATGGCTCAAGGATAAGCATCTTGTTGCGCCCTCGCTGTTTCCGCACCTCCCCTGCCTGGTGGAATCCTTGCAGATCGACCTGTTGGAGGAGAAAATCCAGGCCAGGGGCGTGATCCGGCCGGAGGGCATACTGTTCAGCCCCCCAAGGGCAGATATTTCCCTGGAATTCAGCAAAGACGCGCCGGAGAAAATGTCGGCGCATGTTTATGGCGGCAAGGAAGACGCCGCGATCACCCTGACTTTTCTTGATAAAGCCAAGGAGACCTTTCTCTTTTCCTGGAAAGGGGAATTATCCAAGAAAACCGTTGATCAGCTTCTGGAAAGAAAGAACTTATTAAACGGCAAGATCGCCGGGGATTTTCAGATATATCTGCCTCTGGATCCCAATAAGGTGGCCTTTACCGGACAGCTGGAGGCCAAGGATTTGCGCTGGTTCCTGGACGAGGAGGCGGAACGCTTTGTTGATATTCAGGAGCTTCGGCTTGCCGGGGTCGGTAAGGATCTTAAAGTAAAGCGGTTGGCCTGCGCCTTTAACGAGACGGAATCAGCAGTGGTTAACGGACTGATTTCGCGGGTGGCCAGCGGACTCACCATGAAGCTCGATCTTGTCTCCCCAGCGCTTTCCAGGAAAACCCTGCTGGATTTAAAGGAAAGTCTCAAACGATTCAAGGATCACAGCGCCAAAACCTCTTCTCCCGGTGAACCCCAACAGGAGTCGCCCTGGAATATTACCGGTACTGTGGCCTTTGACGTGGATAAATTCATCTCCGGCCCCAAAACGGGGGACAGTGCTTCTCCCACCCTTGTCTGGCAACCGCTCAAGGGGGAAATAAAAATTCATCCCCAGTGGCGGATGTCCGCGCTCATCAATAATGGTCGTCTCTGTTGTTTGGACACCACCGGCGAATGGTTCTCCACTCCCGAGCTGGGGCAAAGTCATTTTTTCCTGAAAAGCGCGTGCCCTACCCCGCCAAGGTTTGAAACGGTTCTGCCCTGTCTTGGTTATCCGCAGGATCTCATTGAAGGGGAATTTTCCCTCGATGGCCGCCTGGACGGGGTGCTGGACAACTGGAAGGACGGACATCTGCAGATAGAATCGCACCAGGGGCGGATTCTGCGGATGAAGCTTCTTTCAAAAATTTTTAGTGTTGTCAACATCACGGATCTTTTTAGCGTGGGGACGGGGAATGGGCCCGAGGCGTCTACCAAGGGTTTCCCCTACACGGATCTTCTTTTTAAGACGCATGTGAAGGATAATGAACTGATCATCGATGAGGCTGTAGTGCGTGGCGAAGGGCTGAATCTTTTCGCCAGGGGCAAGATGAATCTCAGCACCTTTGAGCTGGATGTCGTGGTCCTGATCTCTCCGTTTAAAACCCTTGACGCCATTGTCAGCAAGGTGCCGCTGGTGGGCAGGATCATCGGCGGGGACACCGCCACTTTGGTCACCTTCCCGGTCGGGGTTACCGGCAAGGCAAACGACCCCCAGGTTACGCTCTTGCCGTCTAGCGCGGTGGGTGAGGGGTTGATGAACATCGTGAAAAGAACACTACTATTGCCCTTCCATATTTTTTCCCCGGTCTTGCCCGATGGGGCCACGGAGCCTGAAAAGAAATAATAACTGCTTAGCAGCACCACATCTGCTTTGTCATCGGCCTGCTCATGTGCAATAGCACACTTCGCAGACCTCTTTCGCGCATCTGCGGCACTGCTAAGCAGTTACATTCCGTGGTTTTTCCTCAATTCCGGCATCAAGTGGGATAGTTACAAGAAATAAGGGGATATCCATGAAGGAATTTGTCCGGCTGATGAAGGCGCTGTCTGATCCGAACCGGGTCAAGATCATCACGATGCTGGGAGTGCGGGAGTTGTGCGTCTGTGAGTTGACCGCGCTCCTTGGCGTGGCCCAGCCTACGGTATCCAAGCATCTTCGTATTCTGGAGGATGCCGGGCTTGTTTCCTTCCGCAAGGAGGGAAACTGGATCATCTATCGATTGAATGCGGATCAGGACCAGGCCCGGACCATGCTTGGCCTTGTCGGCCAGTGGTTGGGCAAAGCCCCTGAAATTGAAGGGCTGCGGCAGAGGTTGCCGGAGGTGCAGCATCTGCGGAGGATTGTGGTCTAGCCAAGCCGGAAAAGTTTTTTCAGCCAGCCGCCATTGAGGGAAGGATGGATGGCAAGAAAGGCGTGCAACCGTGTTATATTGGGGTCTTCCGGGGGGACGAGAAATTCTAGCCCCAGCTCAAAGTGCTTGGTTGGGCTGGAAAGAACATGGTCGAACCAGACGGGATGGGCGGGAATAACAAGCCTGTCCCCCTCTTCCCTGTCGATCACTTCAAGATGGATGACCATGTGGGGATCATCGTTGCAGGCATAAAAAAGATGATAGCTGCCGGTGCGGATGTGGGGAACGGACAGGCGGGCGCCGTAGAGGGAGGGGTCCACCAAGGCACCCGGGACAGGGTCGGCAAGAGCCAATCTGTTTTTCGTGTCACGCAGGACAAGCGTAACCGCCATGCTGACGTTGAATCGTTTTGCCCGCCGATGTTCTTGGCCCATATAGATTTATCCCAGAGGGAAGTTTCCCCCCTTGTCGTGTAATGCCTCTTGTCCTCCCCTGAAATTCTGCTTATAGAATATTCCTGTAACACGTTGATGTCAAAGAATTTTTTCCATCCAGATAAGACGCACTCCAAAAAGCCCATCATTTCATTTTTTTGTCCTGCATTTCCTTGAGCATCTCGCTGATCAACTGGCCGTTGGGTGCTGTGGCCATTGGGTTGAGATTGACCAGTCCTTGCCAGGCGGCAATGGCGCCGGGTTGATCCTTGAGGTCGTAAAGCAGGACAATCCCTTTGTTGAACCTGGCTGTTTCATGCTTGGCGTTTGCCTGAATGGCTCGATCAAAGGAAGCGACGGCCTGCTGCGGATTGCCTGCCCGTCGGTACATGACCCCGAGATCGGTGAGCACGTCGGCATTATTCGGAGCCAGATCCAGGGATTTATTATAGGCGGCGATCGCCTTCTCCGCCTGGTCGGAGTCAAAGTACAGGTGGCCGAGATTGGTCCAGGCCTCAATATTTTTTGGGTTTTTCTGAACCTCGAGTTCAAGCTGCAACAGGTGTTGGGCCTGTTCGTCCGTGAGTTTCCCGGCTTGGGCTTCCTGCTGGCCTGTGGCAACTTTGGTCGCCCCCCCGCCTGCCGGGGTCTTGTAGATACTGAAAATGATCCCGGAGAGGAAGCCAATGATCAGGCAGCAGAGGCCGATGACAAGCACGATTTCTTTTTTATAGCCGCCTGCGGGAGATTGCTCGGGTTGTGATGCCATGATGTGAAGCCTCCTTCCTGGATTGGGGTTGAATACTTTCGACAAGGTTACACCCTGTCACGTTTGTCTGACACGCGCGGCAGGATAAAAGTTCCTGAAAAACGCATGATTTCGTTACGCATCCAGCGCATGCACCTGGAGCCCGGAGATCGGGGCGAGTTGGAGCGCCTCGTCAACGATCCGTTGGTGATGGGTAAAGAGGATAACCTGGGTTTTGGTGGCCAGCTCTGCCAAGATCTTCAGGGCGGCCAGGGAACGGGCATCGTCGGCGTTCACCAGGATATCATCAAGAATAAAGGGCATGGGTTCATGGTTGGCTAAACGCCACTCCAATGAGGCCAACCGAAGGGCGAGGTAGAGTTGGTCCCGGGTGCCGGAGCTCATCCGTTCCACTAAAACCCTGGCGCCGTTTGGCCGTGCCCCGACCAATACCGGCTCGCCCTGGTCATTTTCATCGGTTAATAATCCGGCAAAGGAACCCAGGGTGAGTTCGCTGAAATACCGGGAGGTGATGGTCAAGATCGGAGTCTGGTTTTCGCTGCGAAACCGCTCGATCTCGCTTTTCAGGACGTGCCCGGCCACCTTGATCTGGATATAGCGCTCCGCCAGCCGCCGGAGCTTGGCCAGCAGCTGGGCGCCCTGCTCCGCCGCCTCGGCGGCCTTGGCATTGCCATCCATCTGGCGGAGCTGGTTTCTTTTTTCTCCGATGAGCACGGAGAGTCGCTTGGTTTCCGGGGTCAATTCCTGCTCGATTTCCTGGCTCAGCCGGGCGATTTCTTCAGGAAGTGCATCCGGGTCGATCTTTGCGGCCTGGGCCTCCAGATCGGCAAGGGAAAGGCCGCCCGCGCCATCGATCAGGATTTTCTCGGTTTGCCTGAGGCGATCCGCAAGACTGCGGTATTGGGCCGAACGTTTTTCCGCTGCTTCCAGTTCTTCCGGCAAAATTTTTCCGGCCAGGCGGCAGAGCTCCGCAAGCTGATGCCGGGACAGAATCGTTTCTTCCGCCAGCCGAAGCTTCTCCTCAGTGGCCTCTTGCATTTCCTGGGCATACCGGGCGTGGAGGGTTCGGTCGTTTCTCGCCTGATTGAGCAGGGCCTTGAGCTGTGCCACGATCTGTCCTGTCGGCTGTTCCATGAGTGGCGGCGCGATTTCTCGGGCCAGGGCCAGAGCCGCCTTCTCGAATCGCCCGGCGTCACGATCAATCCCCTCAATCCGTTTGCGAAGCTCATCGACTTCTTTCAGCCTGGAAAAACAGTTGTGCAGATTTTCCAGCACATCCCCGGCCTCGGCAGGGTGGATCTGCCGGTCGCCGCCGAGGCTGCCAATCACATCCTGCCACTCCTGCCGCCAGAGACGGAGCTCTTCCGTAAAACGGGTTTTCTCATTTTCCGTCGGGATGCGTTCCCCTTCCAGGGCCGCTTTCTTTTCCAGGAGCCTTTGCCGCCTGCCTTCAATGGCCGTGAGTCGTTCCAGAGCATCCTCAGCTTGGAGCAGGAGCGGCTCAAGCTCCTTGGCTTGGGGGGAGGTGTGCTCCCCAAGCTCGGCAAGTTCCCGTAGCAATGCACCGCTGATTTTCTTCCGATCCGAGTTTTTTCTTTCCAGCTCACCTTCCCTTGACTGCAACTCCTCCGCGCTGAGTCGGAGAGTGGCGGCCCCGCTGAGCCAGGCCAGCATCTCTGCCGGAGAAAGGGGGCTGATTGCGCAGGGCTGCCACAGGCTGCGCCACTCCGTATCCATGGCCGTAAAAGTTAGACCAAGCTGGGCCGCGTTGTTCTCCAGTTCAGCCAGAGCCTCGTTGAGGTTCTGCTGCTCTGCCCGCAATGCCGCGAAGGCTTGGACCCGATCAGCCTCGTGCCGGAGACGATCCGCCAGCGTATCCGCCAGAGTCACCTTTTTTTCGTAGGCCTCGGGCAGGGGCAGATCCTTGCCGAAGGCGGCATCTTCTCCGGCAAGGTCTTCGCCCTTGAGCCACTGACGGCGGATAAGCTCCCAGCCCCTGTCGCGCTGGGTCCGGATCAGGACAAGCTCTTCTTCCGTGGGCGCGTTTCCAGAGATTTCCCGCTGCCGGATGTCGGCTTGCACCTCTGCTAGCCTTCTGTGCAACCGCTCCCTTTCCTGCTGGATATCCCTCTGTCGCACCGCCTGCTCATTAAAAATCGCTTCGTATTTTCGCACCGTTTCCGGCAGAGGGAGAGGCAGGACAAGGAAATCCGCGAGGCTGCCGGACCAGAGGGGCATCCTCTCCAGGGTCTGAAGGCAGTTGCGCCTTTTTTCTTCTATGCTTCGGGCCTTGTCAGCCAGATCCGCATCGACTTCTCCGGCTTTTCTGGCAATCCGCAAGGCCTGGCTCAGTCCCGTCGCGTTTTTGGCTAACGGCAATCCGGCCGCCTCTCTGTTGATCTTCTCCAGTTCCCCGTTAATCTCCAGCAGCCGTTTTTTTGTCTGGCTCAGGCCCTGCTGCAAGCCTTCATGTTTGGCTGCCAGATGCCCGATGATCTTTCTCTTGCCGGAAACAGCGCGGAGGGTCTCCACCTGCTCCAAAGCGATATCCTGCCGCACCAGCTTGAGGAAATCGGCAGCCTCCCCCTTGTTGCTTATGCGCATGCCTTCAAGACGGGGACGGTCTTCCCTGCCCTTTTTGTATTCACCCAGACGTTGGTGCAGTTCCTCAATGGCTTCCTCCGCCTCGAGCACCGGTCGATGGGCGGAAACAGCCGCTATTTTTCCCTGCATCTCCTTGAGTTTGGCCGTAACAACGGTTTCCTTGTGGGCCAAGGTGTGGAGCGCTCTTTCGATCTCCTGACGCCGGGGGGGAAAATCATCGGGCAGTTCCACGACCTGGCCCAACTCACCAAGTTGCTGCCGGAGCGCATTGCGCAGGGCAAGCTGGGGCAGCAGTTGCCGGATGCGCTCCAGTTGCCGCCGACTTCGGTCTTTTCCCCCATGTTGCTCTTCAATCGCCTTAAGAGCGATCTGCGACTCATTCAATGCATTGTTCAGTTCGTGCCAGTCCCGGCTGGAAAGAGAGGCCTCTCTCACGATTTTCTGAGTTTCCTTGTAGGCAGCCAGGGTCTCATTGATCTCCCGTTTTGTTCCACGCGCAGTGAACAGTGCCTCGGCCTCGCTCTCCAGTTCGGCGAGAACCCCGCGCAGGGAAGAGATTCCGGCCCCTGCCGAGAACAGGGACTGGCCCACCTCGCCCTTTTGGGCCAGGATATCCTCCCCGCCCCGGATAAGATCCTCGTGGCTCAAGCCATAAAGCGATTCAAAAACAGCCTGCTCGGTTATGGGCAGAAAGGCAGCCACCGCTTCGGCGGCCAGCGGGTTACCTTGCGGGTCAAGAATGTCGGCCTTTCTCTTCTTGCGCCGGGAAAAGACAAGCTCCCTGCCCTCTTCCGTTTGCAAGCATCCGCCCACCGATAACTGGTCGTTGGCATGGAGGAAATTATCAAGGGTTCTTTCGGGAAAGCCAAAAAGCCACGCTTTGAGCGCCCTGAGGGTTGTGCTTTTTCCTGCCTCGTTTGGGCCGTGCACGATGTGCAGGCCAGGGCCCAGCTCCAGGGTGCGGTCGGTGAATCGGCCAAAGGCCTTGAGTTCGAGCCGGGTAATTCTCATCGGCTTTCCCCTTGACCCAGCAGTCTGGCGATGAGCATTTCCTTGACTTCTTCGCGGATGCCGTCAGTCCAGCGCAGGACATCACCGGGGACAAGGCCGTCTTCGTGCAGGAGTTCCGGCGGCAATTTGCTCTGCAAAACGCCGATCTCCGGCACCAACTCCATGAGCGCCGCTGGCTGAAAGTCCAGATTGTCAATGGCTCGGATCAGATCCGTCATGGGCGTTTCCGCACCGAGGCTTTCGGTAAGCGCCACGGACCGTTGGGTGGCAAACTGCACCTTTTCCAGCCATAGCTCGCCGAGTCCTGCGGCAAGCCCGCGGAATTCTTCGGTCAGGGTTGCAGCGTCCCGGTGGAGTTCGGCATGAATGTGGGTTTTACCCACCAGTTGCAAGCGAATCGCCAGGGGCCTTCCCTCGGCACCGACCTGTTGTGCCTCCATGGCGTGCCGGACGGCTTCAATGGCTAAATCCACTGTGGCGCAGTCTGTGAAATCAACTCGGCACAGGGACCAGCGCAACACATCAAGATCGCGGTGCTCGACCGCAACGATGCGCCCCTCCTCTACCCGTACCAGGGTGGCTCCCTTTGCTCCGGCCTCATGGATATGTCTGCCTTGGATATTGCCGGGGAAAACGATCCAGGGTGAGTGGCTCACCTCCTCCCGCGTGTGGACATGGCCAAGGGCCCAGTAATCGTAGCCTTTTGCTTTAAGATCATCGAGGGAGCACGGGGCATAGGGTTCATGGCCCTGTCTGCCGGTAAGGGAGGTATGAAGCAGGCCGATGTTCAGATGGTGCGGGAGGGCGTGGGGATAATTTCTGGCAATATTTTCTACCAGAGCTCTGGTGTGGTAGCCTTGACCATGCAGCGCAACTCCCAATGCCTCGATGGTAACAGTCTCGGGCTGTTTTGCAGAAAAGAGGTGGACATTGTCCGGCAGGCGCAACGACTTGGTGATCTGGCTTGCCGCATCGTGGTTGCCCGAGGCCAGGAACACCTGGATATTTGCTTTGCGCAGCCGGGAAAGCCGGTCGATGAAATACAGGCCGGTATTGTAATCCTTCCAGTCTCCGTCGTAGATATCCCCGGCCAGAAGAACAAAGGCGACCTGCTCTTCAATGGCCAGATCGATCAGGTTGTCGAATGCCCTTCTCGTTGCCTGGCGAAGCTGTGCCACCGGGGCGTCAACATACCCTTCCAGACCGCGCAGCGGGCTGTCGAGATGGATATCTGCGGCATGGAGAAAGGTGAACATGGCTTATTTGACCATAAGCAGGGGGATGGTGAGAAAGGAGCAGCCGCCAGCCAGGGTATTGATAAACCCGGCCAGGTTCCCGCCAAGAACCAGCAGAAAAATATTGAGCACGGAAAAACCCTGCATCCAACCTCCCGAAGTCATTGACTTTAACCCTTACAGCTTCTCTCTGTACCACAGGCCTTGCCAATATGCCAGCAAACATTGAACCTGTTTGAGTATCCTTTCTTCTTGACATGGGGCCTGCCGGGCAGATATCAAGAGGTTTCCTCGTAGGGCAGACAAGAGCGGTTCAAGGAGAGATTTATGGATACACAGGTGACAAGACAGTTACAGCAGTTTCTGGAGGAAGACATCGGCCTGGGCGACATCACCACCGATTCGGTGTTTTCGCCCAAGCAAGAAGGCAAGGCCGTATTTGTCGCCAAGGAAGACTTCGTGGTGGCGGGGCTCGACGAGATCGTTCCCCTGGTTTTCACCACGCGCAATCCCCGGATTGTCTGCGCAGCCATGAAAAAAGACGGCGAAGCAGTCCACCCTGGCGAGCACATCTTTTCCGCGCAGGGTCCGGTGCGGGATCTGCTCAGCGCCGAGCGTCTGGCCCTCAATCTGGTGCAGCGGCTGAGCGGCATCGCCACCCTGACCGCCGCTTTTGTCCATGAGATCGAGGGGTTGCCGGTCAGGATCATCGACACCCGCAAGACCACGCCCGGCCTCAGGGCTTTTGAGAAATATGCGGTCCGGGTGGGCGGCGGGCATAACCACCGATTCAGTCTGGCCGATGGCCTCCTGCTCAAGGACAACCATATCGCGGCCTGCGGCTCCATTACTCAGGCGGTGCAGACCCTTCGGGACAAGGCGCCCCATACCCTGAAGATCGAGGTCGAAACCGAAAACCTCGCCCAAGTTGCGGAGTGCCTGGCCTGTGGGGTCGAGATCATCATGCTGGACAACATGGCTCCGGCTTTGATGCGTCAGGCCGTGACCTTGATTGCGGGCAGGGCTTTGGTGGAGGCCTCCGGCGGGGTGAATCTCGCCAATGTCCGGGAGATTGCCGAGACCGGGGTCGATCTCATTTCCGTGGGAGCGCTCACCCATTCCGCTAAGGCCGTGGATATCAGCATGCGCCTGAGCGTCTGAATCAACAATTCTCCCCCTCCGTGACTCATTGATGCAACGCAATTTTTCCCGACTGTGTTGACAAAGAATCTCTTCTATACTAAGCTTCCGCGAACTTTTTTGTTCCCAGTCCACTTATTTTTAGAGGTATCCATGGACCAGCTTATCCGCGAAAGCCTGAAGCACTCCATTGCCGCCAAGGAAGCGCTGGTTGCCACCCAGATGGCCGCCATCAAGCAGCTGGCCCAGGCGATGATCGACACCATCAAGCGGGGTAACAAGCTGATGATTTTCGGCAACGGAGGCAGCGCTGCCGATGCCCAGCACATGGCGGCCGAGTTCGTCAACCGCTTCATGATCGATCGACCGCCCCTGGCCGCCATTGCCCTGACCACGGACAGCTCCATCCTCACCAGTATCGGCAACGACTTTTCCTTTGACGATATCTTCAGCAAGCAGATCCTCGCCCTGGGCAAGGAAGGCGATCTGGCCCTGGGCATCTCCACCAGTGGCAACTCGCCCAACGTCATCAAGGCGGTGGAAGCGGCCAAGAATCTCGGCATGCAAACCGCAGTGCTCACCGGCAGGGACGGCGGCAGGCTCATCGGTCTGGCCGATTTGACCATTAATGTCCCTTCGCCGGTGACCTCGGCTATCCAGGAAGCGCATCTCTGGGTGGAGCATCTGCTCTGCCAGATCGTGGACGAGGCCTTGTACGGACGCGGCGTTTCCGCCTGATTCCCTGGACACTCCTGATGAAAAAATATCAGCCCCTGGATTTCTCCAGACTCAACACCTATTCGATTCTTGATCGTTACAGCAAGGTCACGGTGGAGAATTTTGCCAAGCCGCTTATCCCCGGCTCCACGCTCAAGGAATTTATGGCCTCCCTGCCGGAACAGCTTTTGGGCTTGGATTTTCCCGAGCTGGTCGACCGGCTGGCCGCAAGCCACTTGAATGATCGGCCCATTGTCGTCGGCATGGGCGCCCATGTGATCAAGGTGGGCTTGAACCCCATCCTCATCGACCTTATGGAGCGGGGGATCATCAACGCCATTGCCCTCAACGGCGCGGGCATCGTCCACGACACCGAGATCGCCATGGTGGGCCGCACCTCGGAAGAGGTGGGCGACGTGCTGGGCAGCGGCGCTTTTGGCGCGGCCAAGGAAACCGGCGAGGTGGTCAATGCCGGGATCAACCAGGGCGCGGAAAAAGGCCTTGGCTTGGGCGAGGCTTTGGGCGAGTACTTGCTTGCCCAGAATTTCCCTTACAACAACATGAGCCTGCTGGCCACGGCCAAACGGCTGGGGATTCCGCTCACTGTGCATGTGGCCATGGGTACGGATATCGTCCATATCCACCCTTCCGCCAACGGCGCGGCCATCGGCCAGACCAGCCACCAGGATTTCCGGCTTTTCTGCGGTCTGGTTGCCGATTTGGAGGGCGGAGCCTACCTCAACTTCGGTTCCGCCGTGCTCCTGCCCGAGGTCTTTCTCAAGGCTCTCACCCTGGCTCGCAACCTGGGGCATGTGGTGAACAACTTCACCACGGCAAATTTTGATTTCATCCGCCATTACCGGACCATGACCAACGTGGTGAACCGGCCCACCATGGGCGGCGGCAAGGGCTACAATATCATCGGCCACCACGAGCTTTTGATTCCGCTTCTGGCCGCGACCCTGCTTGATCGGCTCCAACAAAAATGAGCCTGGCGAACGACTTGCACCCAAAGGGTATAAGTTTCGTACGAGCAGGCAAGCTGCTCAACTTAGCTTTATCTTGCGCAATTTGCGGAAAAAAGATAAAGAACGGACCAGTCTGTTAGATAATCAACATAAGGGGAACAGTTGATGCAGAAAATAATCAGAATCGGCACCCGGGCAAGCCTGCTGGCCCTGACCCAATCCACCTGGATCAAGGGACTGATCGAGGCCCGCTATCCGGATACCACGGTGGAACTGGTGAAGATCATCACCAAGGGCGATAAGATTCTCGACGTGCCCCTGGCCAAGGTGGGCGGCAAGGGCTTGTTCGTTAAGGAAATCGAAGAGGCTTTGCTCAAAGACGAGGTGGACATCGCCGTGCACAGCATGAAGGACGTGCCTGCCGAACTGCCCGAAGGACTGCACATCGGCATCATCACCAAGCGGGAAAACCCGTTTGACGCTTTTATCTCGAACACCTGCGCCACCTGCCGCGAGCTGCCCCAAGGCGCGAAGGTGGGCACCAGCAGCCTGCGGCGCAAATCCCAGTTAGCCAACATCCGGCCCGATCTTGTCATTGAAGACCTTCGGGGCAATCTGGACACCCGTTTGCGCAAGCTCGACGAGGGGCAGTACGATGCGATCATCCTGGCTGCCGCCGGCCTGAACCGCTTGTCGCTCAGCGACCGGGCCAAGTCCTATTTCACGGAAGCAGAGATGCTCCCTGCCGTGGCTCAAGGTGCGGTGGGCATCGAGCTGCGCACCAGCGATGCGGAGCTGCTGTCCGGGCTGTTGTTTATGGATCATCAGGAAACCTCCTTGGCCGTCCGGGCTGAACGCGGTTTTCTTCATCGCCTCCAGGGCGGCTGCCAAGTGCCCATCGCCGGGTTTGCCAAGATTGTCGAGAATACGATACAGATGACTGGGTTGGTTGCTTCGGTAACCGGGGATAAAATGATCCGGCTCGACCTGAGCGCCGGCACCACCGATCCGGAAGGTTTAGGAATCCGGTTGGCGGAAAAGCTGCTGGCCGAAGGCGGCAGGGCCATTCTTTCCGAGGTGTACGGTCACGAGATGCACTGAGGGCGAATCCGGGCCTTTCGGACGGACAGCTTAAGAATCAAAACCGGCCAGACAGGCCGGTTTTTTGTTCATGAGAAAAATTATGACAACACACAGCGACAACAAAACAACACGTTCCAGGGGCAAGGTCTACCTCATCGGCGCAGGCCCTGGCGACCCCACCCTGATCACGGTGAAGGGGCTGGAACTCATCAAGAGGGCCGAGGTGGTGGTATATGACTACCTGGCCACTCCCAAGCTTCTCAAATACGTACCCAAGGACGCCGAGCTGATCTACGCCGGAAAAAAAGGCGGACAGTGCCACGCCCACACCCAGGAGGAGATCAACCAGATGTTGGTGGATCATGCCACCGCCGGGAAGATCGTGGTGCGGCTCAAGGGCGGCGACCCCTTTATCTTTGGCCGGGGGGGGGAGGAGATCGAAGAGCTGGCCAAACACGGTGTTGCCTTTGAGGTGGTGCCGGGCGTCACCTCTGCCACCGCTGCGGCCACGTACGCTGGCGTGCCTATCACCCATCGGGATTACACCGCCTCCGTGGCTTTCATCACCGGCCATGAAGACCCAACCAAGGAAGTTTCCAATATCGCCTGGGATAAGATTTCCACCGGCATCGGCACCCTGGTTTTTTACATGGGGATCAAGAATCTCTCCTTTATCACCGAAAACCTGATCAAGCATGGCCGCGACCCGGAAACCCCGGTGGTTGTGGTGCGCTGGGCCTCCACTCCGATTCAGCGCTCGGTGGTGGGCACCCTTGCCACCATCGCCGAGGTGGTCAAACAGGAAAAAATCAAACCGCCTGCGCTCATCGTGGTGGGCGAGGTGGTCAAGCTGCGCGACACCATCAACTGGTTCGAGAAAAGGCCGCTGTTCGGCAAACGCATCCTGGTGACCCGGACCCGGGAACAGGCCAGCGAGCTGGTCCGCCTGCTGGAAGATCAGGGGGCGGATTGCGTGGAAGGCGCCACCATTGCCTTAGCGCCGCCGGACAATTGGGACGAGTTGGACGCCGAGTTGAACCGGCTTGGCGATTACCAGTGGCTGGTGTTCACCAGCATCAACGCCATCCGCTTCTTCTTCACCCGGCTCTTTGAGCGGGGCCTTGACTGCCGGGCCATGGCAGGGCCGAAGATCGCCGTGGTCGGCACGTCTACGGCAGAAGTTTTGAAAGAGTACGGACTCGTCGCCGATCTGGTGCCTGAGGAATTCACCGGCGAGGGTCTGGCTGCCAGCATGGTGGCCAGAGGGGTGAAGGGCTGCAAGGTTCTGCTGCCCCGCGCCAAGAAAGCACGGGAGGTTCTGCCGGAGATTCTTGCGGAGAACGGGGCCGAGGTTGCGGTGGTGCCGGTGTATCAGAATGTCCGGCCCAAGGATTACGACTTGGTGCGCCAGGAACTGGCCGAAGGCGGCATCGACATGGTCACCTTCACCAGTTCGTCCACAGTGACAAACTTTCTTGAAATGCTGGGGCCGGATCGCGAAGCACTGCTGGCCGGGGTCAAGGTGGCGACCATTGGTCCGATCACCGCCAGAACCGCGGAAAAGGCCGGACTGAGCATCGATGTGCAGCCAAAGACCTACACCATCCCGGCCCTGGTGGAAAGCATCCTGGATTTTTACGAAAAATAACTAGTCCAGCCAAGCCCTCCCCGCTCGAAGCAGGAGAAGGCTTGGCCAGTTTTTAGTCGATCTTGTCAAAGGCTTTTTTGCTGGCCCCGCACACCGGACATTTCTCCGGGGCCTCGCCCTCGCAGGTATAGCCGCACACCGAGCAGACATGGAAGTCTGTTTCCTCCTTGCTGCCCAGGCTATCCAGAGCCTTCTGGTACAGGGCGGCATGGATCTTCTCCACCTCATTGGCGTAGCTGAAACTGCGCTCACCTGCCTTGTGCCCTTCCTCCTTGGCTGCGGCAATCATCCCCGGATACATATTCTGAAATTCCTCGGTCTCGCCGCCGATGGCCTCTTTCAGGTTGGCGGCGGTATCGCCGATGGCCTTGAGCGCCCGGAGATGGGCGTGGGCGTGGATGGTTTCCGCATGGGCCGCGGCGCGGAACAGTCTGGCCACCTGCTTATGCCCCTCTTTGTCTGCCTTGTCGGCAAAGGCCAGATACTTGCGGTTTGCCTGGGATTCCCCGGCAAATGCTTCCCAAAGATTCTTCTCGGTTTTAGTCATAGGACTCCTCCATTTTTCTAATGGTACTGTTTGTGTGGGACTGACAAAAAAAGGCTTTTAAAAAAACACTATTCATGGGTAAATACGTACAATTTTCCAAAAGACAGAGCCTGGCTGTGGAGCTGTCCTTACCTACTAACTATCCGCCAAAATCAAGGAAAATACCATGAAAAAAATGATCCTTCTTCCCGATGAAGATCGCGTCACCCAATGGTACAACGTCATGACCGACATGCCCGGCGGCATGCCTCCTCCCCTGAATCCCGCCACCAAAGAGCCGCTGACCCCGGATCTGATGGCGCCCATCTTCCCCATGGGGTTGCTGGAACAGGAGATGAGCGACAAGCGCTGGATCGATATTCCCGAGGAAATCCAGGATATCTGGTCCATCTGGCGGCCCTCTCCCCTGGTGCGCGCCAATTTTCTTGAAGAAAAACTGGGCACCAAGGCAAAGATCTATTTCAAGCACGAAGGGGTCTCCCCTTCCGGCAGCCATAAAACCAACAGCGCCGTGGTTCAGGCCTATTACAATAAGCGGGAAGGCGTCAAGCGGTTGGCCACCGAAACCGGGGCCGGTCAGTGGGGCAGCGCCTTGGCCTTTGCCACCCACAAGTTCGGGCTTGAGTGCAAGGTGTACATGGTGCGGGTTTCCTACGACCAGAAGCCGTATCGCAAATCCATGATGAACACCTACGGTGCCGAGATCGTGCCCAGCCCCAGCCCGGATACTCCCACCGGCCGGGCCATTTTGGCCAAGGATCCCAACAGCAATGGCTCCCTGGGAATCGCCATCAGCGAGGCCCTGGAAGATGCGGTGTCCCGCGGGGATACCAAGTACGCTCTGGGTTCGGTTCTCAATCATGTTTGTCTGCACCAGACCGTGATCGGTCTGGAAGCCAAAAAGCAGTTGGCCATGATCGGCGAGACCCCGGATGTGGTGATCGGCTGCTGCGGCGGCGGCTCCAACTTTGCCGGCCTGGCCGCGCCCTTCCTGCCCGACAAACTGAACGGCAAAAATATCCGGTTGATCGGAGTGGAGCCGGCCTCCTGTCCCTCGCTCACCAAGGGCATCTATGCCTATGACTTCGGCGATGTTTCCGAGCGCACCCCGCTGCTGTACATGTACACTCTGGGCCACGATTTCATGCCGCCTGGCATCCATGCCGGAGGCTTGCGGTATCACGGCATGGCCCCCATTGTCAGCGCCCTGCTTCGGGAAAACCTGATGGAGGCCATGGCTCTTAATCAGGTGGAATGCTTTGAGGCCGGGGTGCTTTTCGCCCAGACCGAGGGGATTATCCCGGCGCCCGAGTCCTGCCATGCGGTCCGGGCGGCCATCATTGAGGCCACCAAAGACCTGAAGGAACCCAAGACCATCCTCTTCAATCTTTCCGGCCACGGCCTTCTTGATCTTTCCAGCTACGACAAGTTCTTCGCCGGAGAGTTGCACAACTTCGAGTACCCTGCCGAGGCGGTGGCAGAGGCGAAAAAGCACTTGCCGAAGATCTGAGTCTGACTATGCCCATGGGTATCTTTCGCGCCGCATCCCTGCTCTGGAAACAGAGGAGAATGCGGCGCATTTTTTTTCTTGGCCTGGCGGTTAGTCTCGTCCTGCCCGGTTCGGTCTGGGCCGGAGCAGGCCAGAGTCTTGAAAATCTGGTGGAAAACGGCGGTATCATCGTTACCAGAAACGGGGATACCATCTACGAACGCAACGCAGACAGCCAGTTCATGCCAGCCAGCGTGCAGAAAATCGGCATGGCCCTGGCTGCCATCCATATCCTTGGCAAAGACTATCGCTTTGCCACCCGGTTTTATTTTAGCGGTGAGCGCGATCTGTACATCCGGGGCCTGGGTGATCCCATGCTGGTTTCAGAAGAGGTGGCTCAGATTGTAACAGCACTCCGCAGTCGTGGGGTTTCCGCGATCCGCAACATCCATGTCGATGACAGCGCTTGCCAGCTTGAAAACTCAACCGATGGGTCCAGCAATACCCTCAATCCCTACGATGCCCAGAACAGCTGCCTGGCGGTGAACTTCAACACCATCAGTCTTGTCAAGGGTTCGAACGGCGACGTGCGTTCCGGCGAGGAGCAGACCCCTGCCCTTCCGCTCATGCGGGAACTGGCGCAAGGGCTACCGTCCGGCAGCCACCGGATCAACGCCACAGCCACCGGCAACGAAAGCCTGCGTTATGTTGGGGAGTTGTTTTCCGCCATATGCAAGAAACAAGGGATAACAGTGAGCGGCGGGATCATTTCTGGTCCGGTGCCGGAGGGGCTTAAGCCGGTGTACGAGCATGCCTCAAGCAAGACCCTGGACGAGGTGCTGACCAAGCTGCTCAAGTATTCCAACAACTTTACAGCCAACCAGATTTTCCTGGCCATAGGCGCAAAACAGTACGGCTGGCCCGCGACCTGGGACAAGGGCCAACGGGCCATGACCGGATTTTACCGCAACGAGGTCGGGCTTTCGGAAAAAGACATCGTGGTCCGCGAAGGTTCCGGCCTCTCCCGGCAGAACCGGGTGACACCGAGGGCGATGCTCGCCATACTGGAGGCGTTCAAGCCCCATGCCGGACTGCTGCCCTTTGAGAACAACTGCCTCCGCAAGTCCGGCACCATGACCGGGGTGTATGCCTATGCCGGATATTTTGCCGGAGAGCGTGGGCTGGACAGCTTTGTCCTCATCCTCAATCAGCCGAAAAACAACCGGAATCAGGTGCTGGAACTGCTTGGCGCCCTGCACGATGCCAAGGGGAGGCGCAAGAACTGAAAATAGGTTGTTACAGGCCGATTTCAGGGGAATTGCGAATCGTATCGCACCCTGATTACGTCTTTGTTAATACAAATGTCGTGGATACCAACCAAGGCAGTTTTATTTTTGGTTTCATTTATTGCTTCAACCGGACCTTGGGATACTTTGCCAAATTTAACGATATCGTTCAGATCAAAGCAAAAAGCCGATCCATTATCCATTGGCGAGAACACCACGTATTCATCGGTGCTTTTCTTGCCGATCTTGCCGAACAGGTAGCGCGGTGATTCACTTGACGGGAAGATTGATTCAATTTGGACTTTCATCTTGCTCCTTTTTGCTGGTTAACATTCAAGGGGAGACAATAGGATCCTTCAGATTATAATCTAAAATTCTAATCTGTAAAAAATATTTGGCGCGGTGCAACTTATAACCTGAAATGCGCCCACCTGTGGCTCCCCCCTAAATAATCAGAGACCCCTCCCCGCTTAGGCAGGGCAATAATCTTCTGTCTGCGTAAACAATCCACGGTGTGATCAGTTATCATCCCAATGGCCTGCTCCAAAGGGGAAACGCAAGAATTGTACATGATCTCCGAGGAAGTAGATTAAAGGAAGGCTTATGGATTGGGGCAACTTGAAACCTTAAGTTGCCGAGAGCAGCTCACAAGTAAGCTGTCCCAGGAATTCTTTGAGAACACAAAAAAAACTTTAAAAAATGATTTCTTCTAATAATCACTTGATTTCCACCCCATTTTTTTGAGACTATTATTCCCAGTCGGGTTTGTGCATAGTTTTCCTTATTACTTCATTCAACGAAAAAGGATCTGCAATGAAAAGATTTATTGGCATTATGATTTTCATGTCTCTTGTGGGAGTGTGCGTCGTAGGCAATGTTTTTGCAGCGTCCCCGGAAGAATTGGGCGAGCAGGCCGCTAAAAAAGCTGAGGTGGGTGCCCCGATCACTCCGGACCAAATTATTGCGCGGGTTGAAAAGGCTGCCAAACTACTAATGGCTGAAGGAAGTGGATCCATTGATAAGTTCAAAGGCAACAGTGAATTTATCGGCAATGGCACTTATATTTGGATTCATGATTTAAAAGGAAAAATGGTCGTGCATCCTATGAAATACACTCTTGATGGAAGACAGATATTGGGGATGAAAGACCCGGACGGCAAGCCCCTTTTTAGCGATATGAACGATCTTGTTAAAAAAAGCGGCGCTGGTTGGGTCGGTTATATGTGGCCCAAGCCCGGCTCAGACAAGCCGGTACAGAAAATTTCCTATGTGAAACTTGTAAAAGCTGACAGGGATTATGTTGTAGGCTGCGGGATTTATTGTGACAAAGCAACAGCCGACAAGCTGCTTGCGACAAATCCCAAATAATCTGACACAGATCCGGCTGTAACAAATCAATGGGAACCAAAGCTATCCTTTTCATACCACCTTATTCCCGCTCCAGTTTCACCATGGTTTCCTGGTGGGCGGTTTGCGGGAACATGTCCACCAGGCTTACCCAGGCCAGCCGGTAGCCGGCCTGGGTAAGCCCAACCAGATCGCGGGCCAGGGTGGCCGGGTCGCAGGAGATGTAGATGATCTGCCGGGCCGCAAGGCCGGGTAGCAGGGGGATGAGTTCGGCGCAGCCGGAACGGGGCGGGTCGAGCAGGAGGCAATCAAAGGTGGCCTTTTCGACCTGCAGACGTCTGGCTGCCTTGGTGGCGCTTTCCTGGCTGAATCGGCAGCGGTCGGCAAGCCCGGCTGCCTCGGCATTGCGCACGGCGCTACGGATGGTGGAACGCTGCATGTCCATGCCGGTCACCTCCCAACCCTGCATGGCCAGGGGAAGAGAAAAATTGCCCATGCCGCAAAACAGGTCCAGCGCCTTGGTGGGCTTCATCTCCCGTGTCCACACCAGCAACAGCTTGATGCAGTTCTCGTTCTGCCCAAGATTTACCTGACAGAACCCCCCTGGTTCCAGGCCAAGGGTCAAGGACTGACCGCACAGCTCACCAGGCAGGGAAAACTCCACCCGCAGCTCGTTTGGCTGAATCTCTCCCCTCTCGGTGAAATACGGCCCCTTGGCCTGGCCTTCCACACTGAAGATCACCGCCGCAAGCTTGGGCAACGCCTGGCATAAGAGTTTGGCACCCTGGTGCTCGGCGGGTCGGGTTTTTCTGGTGTAGTGGATGAGCAGGATAACCGAGTTGTGGACGGGATTTTCGAGCAGCTCTATGGCCGAGGCCAAGTCCATAAGGCTCTGGAACGGTCTGCTCTTTAAAAGCTCGGCAAGCACCGAATTGATACCCTCCCCGGCCAGGGGGCATCGGGAAACAGGGACCAGGCTGTGGCTCTGGCGGCCGAAATACCCCACCACCCCCTGCGCCACCTGTAATCTGATCCGCTGCCGATAACCAAAGGGTTTGGGCGAGGCCAGGGGGGCTCCCATAAGAGCGGGAAGCTCCTCCTCCCGGCATAGCCCGGCCCGGCAAAGGGTTTCCCCCAGAATACCGTTTTTCAAGCGGAGCTGTTCGTCGTAGGTGGCGTGCTGGAAATCGCAGCCGCCGCAGGTGTTGTACACCGGGCAGGCCGGGGTTATCCGCTGGTCCGAGGACTGAAGCACTTTCAGCAAGTCCGCTTCCTGATACTGCTTGTGGCTACGGCGTAGTTGCACCCGTACCCGTTCTCCAGGCAGCACACGCGGCACCATGACTACCTGGCCATCGGACAACCGCCCCAGGCCAAGTCCCCCTTTGATTACCTTGTCAACCGTGAGTTCCACGGATTTGTTCATCGGCTGCTCCACATAATATGTTCATTTCTTTGCTTGCCCAAAGAAACGAACCAAAGAAAAGGCACCCTGTGTCCCTTGTCCCGCCGAAGGCGGGATGCCCTGTGCTCCTCAATGCTGCCGGGGCTTTGCAAACTCGCTACGCTCAGACAGTGCAAATCCCCTTTTCGGCAGCCTCTCCGGTGCTCGGCTGCGTGCCAATGGGATTTTTCTTTCCCCCATTTGTCCTGCCGCGCCTCGCAGACGGGGGCGGGAAGTAAGGGAAGCCCGCAGGGCCAGGACTGGTTGGGGTGCCTTTTTCATGTTTCTTCTTTTGGGCACGCAAAAGAAGAAAGAGGGAAACAACAGATAAGGATATCGCTATTTTCCTGATAAACAAAAAAATGCCGGTTACAAGGCCAGAGCCCCATACCGGCATTTGAGGGGCAATCCTCCCCGTTACAACCTAATAGTTTTTGTCCGCATAGGCGAGCCAACCGCCTGCTTCCACGAGATTTTTATCAAACTCGTTCAGGTTGAAGGAGATAACTACCTTCTTGCTGCCTTGGGCCGTAAGCTTACAACCGGCCAGATCCACGCTAATTGTGACCGCATCACCAAGACCAAAAAGGGTCTCGATATCCTTTTTCGGCAACTCTATGGCCAGCATGCCGCAGTTGTACATGTTCTGCCGGAAGATGCGGGCAAAACTTTCGGCGATGACCACGTTGATGTCGTTGACCTCAAAGACCCATACCGCATGTTCCCGAGAAGAGCCGCAGCCGAAATTGGCCCGGGTGATGATAACCCCCTTGCCCTCGATGTCCTTGCGCGGGTCAAAGCCCCCGAGCTTGAGATCTTCCAGGATAAAGGGCTGGAGGGCCAGCTTGGTGTTTTCGGTCAGGTACTTGGCCGGGATGATCTCATCGGTATTGATATCGCTTCTGTCAAGAAACAGCGCTTTGCCGCCAAACTCTTTCATTATCGTTCACTCCAATGTGGTTGGATTTCAGTAGTCTGTGTTACAGGAGCTTCCGCGGGTCGGTGATATGGCCCTGCACCGCAGTGGCCGCAGCGGTGAGCGGGCTCATCAGGTGGACGATGCCGCCCTTGCCCATCCGGCCATTGAAATTTCGATTGGTGGTGGAGGCGCAGATCTCGCCTTCGGCCAAAACCCCGTTGCTCATGCCCAGGCAAGCGCCGCAGGTGGGGTTGGTAACGCAAAAACCAGCTTCCATGAAAATAGCTATGATCCCCTCTTCCATGGCCTGGGAATACACCTTGGGCGTGGCCGGGGAAAGGATGCCGCGCACATTGGCGGCGATCTTTTTCCCTTTGAGTATCCGGGCGGCGGAGCGCAAATCCTCGATGCGGCCATTGGTGCAGGAGCCGATGTATACTTGATCCACCGGGGTGCCGTCCATCTCGGTGACGTCTTTCACCTCGTCGGGCTTGTAGCCGAAGGTCACCTGGGGCGCCAGCTTGGACACGTCCAGGCTCATCTCCTTGACGTATTCGGCATCGGGGTCGGAATGCCATCTGACAAAGTCCTCCACCGCCAGATCAATGGATTCATACTGATCCTTAATAAACGGCCAGAGGTATTTGGCGGTCACCCGATCGGGCAGGCAGATGCCGCAGGTGGCTCCGGCCTCAATGGCCATGTTGCACAGGGTCATCCGGGATTCCATGCTCATACCCTCCACCACCGGACCGACAAACTCCATGATTTTGTCGGTGGCCCCGTTCACGGTCAGTTCCTTGATGATGAACAGGATCACGTCCTTGGCGAAGACGCCGTCCTGCAAGGTGCCGCTGATGGTGATCCGCATGGTTTCCGGGGTGCGGAAGGAGCAGACACCTTTGAGGATGCCCACCTCCAGGTCGGTGGTGCCGATACCTGCGGCAAAGGCGCCGAAGGCGCCGTGGGTGCAGGTGTGCGAATCACCCATGATCACCGTATAGCCGGGGCGGACAAAGCCCTTTTCCGGGAAGAGCGCATGGCAGACCCCGTTGGCGCCGATGTCGAAAAAATCTACAATCTTGTGCCGCCGTGCCCAGTCGCGGATGATCTTGCCCTGGGTCGCGGTCTTGGAATCCTTGGATGGCGTGACATGGTCGATGACCGCCTTAATCTTGCTGGTGTCAAAGACCCGGTCCATGCCGCGGGCCTCGAGATCGGTGATAGCGATGGGTGTGGTGATTTCGTGGCACATGACCACATCGATATCCAGGATGACATTTTCAGGGGTGGGAGTGTCGCGCAGATGCGCGGCGAAAATCTTTTCAGCTATGGTTTTACCCATTGTTCATGAGCCTCCGTGCAGGGGGATTGTTTGAATATTTTTTTGCGGGATCGCGCCCACGGTAAAGAAAAGTTTTTACCATATACCAACAGGTCTTAGCCACGAGAAATGAAGGAAACACTGATTTTTCATACTTTGCGTTTGACCGGAGTTCCCAGGCTGTATATCATGTCGCAAACTGGATATTTTGTCGCCGGACGCACGCATTTCATTTCAGAATACAGCAGGCACATGACACGAAAGAAGACCAAAGAAACTGACCGGCACATGCCTGCGCACCAAGTCGCCAACCAGCAGACCATCGCGCTGATTCTCGCCATTTATCGCGATGAATACGGGAAAATTTCCCCCAGCCTTGCCGGGCTTTTTTCCGATGTGGCCGATCTGTACGCCGGTCGCTGGGCCAGCCACGAAGCCTGCGCCGTCACCTATCATAATTTCAGCCACTCCTTGGATGTCTGCCTTGCCACGGCCCGCATGCTTTCCGGCTGGAACAAGGCGGAACAGGCCCAGTCCCTGGAGGCGAAATACTTTCAGCTCGGCATGGCCGCAGGCCTCTTCCATGACGCCGGGTATATCAAAGACAAGGGCGACCATGCCGGGGCAGGCGGGAAATTCACCCTGGTTCATGTCGGGCGGGGCATGGAGATTGCCCGCGAATACCTGAGCAGAAAGCAGTGGCCGCCCGAGGAGGTGGATGCTGTCTGCCGGATAATTTCCATCACCGACTACACCAAGCTGCCGGACCTCGCCCCTCTGTTTACGGACCTCAAACTCAAAGCTCTGGCCCAGATGGTGGGTACCGCCGATCTGGTGGCCCAGATGGCGGACACCGACTATGTTCAGCGGATCGACGACCTGTTTGCCGAGTTCAAGGAGGTCTATAAGTTTGAAAAACGTGCGGACTTGGTCAAAAAAGGGACCAAGGTTTACAAGAGTGTGCAGGAGATCAAGGACGGCACCATTGACTTTTACGAGCAGTTTGTCGTGCCCACCCTGGGCAAGCTTGGCCGCATGGACCGTTACCTGACCAATTTTTTTGGCGACGGCAGAAACCCGTATCAGGAAAACATCGCAGCCAATCTTTCCGGGCACCTCATGGATGTCCGTTCCCAGTGGCGGCGGTTGGGCGATATCCTTACAGAGCTAGGACTGGCCACAAATGACCAAATTACCAGCGCCCTGGCCAAACAACAGACTCTTGCCGGGAAGAAGCCTGATTCATCAAAAAGCTTCAACGTCCTTATCCGTGAACACCTTCTGCCCTGGTTTGCAGCCCGTTCCCAGGAAGGCCGCTGCCTGGGCGATATTCTCATGGAAATGCAGACGGTGGAGCCAAAATCCCTGGCCAAGGGGCTGCTGGCCCAGATGCTGCCCGATTCCCTGTACGAGTCGCTTTCTCCTCGGGAGCTGCATTTCCTGCTTCAGGCCGCGATCCTTTTGCAGAATATCTGCAAAGGCCCGTGGATTCTGGGGGTGGTGTTGGAAATGGCCAATGATATCCTCGACTGCGAAGCCAGCTCAATCCTGATCGCCGATCTTGACGAAAAAGAGATGCTGGTGGCCCTGCCCACCGGCCCCAAGAAAAACGTGGTCTACGGCAAGGGAATTGCCATGGACAAAGGGCTCTCCGGCTGGGTCTACCGCAACGGTCAGCCGGCGCGGGTGAGCAATGTCAGCGCCGACACCCGCTTTGACCCCGGCATGGACAAGAATATCGATTTCGTAACCCGCTCCATCCTCGCCGTGCCCCTGCATGTGAACGGGGAATGTATCGGCGCGGTTGAGGCGCTGAACAAAAGCGATAACAATTTCACCAATCACGACATGAATGTGCTTGCCATCCTGGCCAATATGCTGGCCAATGTCATGGTCGGGGTATTATGCATCCAGAGCCCTTGAGCGTCCTTTTTCAATGAAAATATTTTTTTCCATGCTGCTGGCCATCCTTGTCACCCTGCCTATCTCCGCCCTTGGCGCCCAGGGGATCAGCATTGACGGCAAGGTGAAATACGGCCCGGGGTTCAGCAAGTTCGACTATGCCTCTGATAAGGCACAGAAAGGCGGTCATCTGGTGCTCTACGATCTGGGCAGCTATGATAAACTCAACCCCTTTACCCTTAAGGGCACTGCCCCTGCCGGGCTTGACGAACTTGTCTTTGAAACCCTTGCGGTACCGAGCCTGGATGAACCCTTTGCCTCCTACGGCCTGATCGCCAAGGATATCGTCCTGGCGGAAGACAAATTGTCCGTCACCTTCACCATCAACGAAGACGCCAGGTTTTCCGACGGCACCGCGATTACCCCGGAGGATGTAAAATTTTCCCTGGACACCCTGAAAAGTCCGGCGGCAAGTCCCTCGTACCAGATCTATTTTCAGGACATCACCTCCGCCGAGATTCTTGATCAGCACCGCATCCGGTTCAATTTTTCCCAGCGCAACCGCGAATTGCACATGATCGCCAGCCAGCTTCCGGTCTTCTCCAAGAAATTCTACACCGCCCATCCCTTTGACGCCACGGACATGACCCCCCCGGTCGGCTCCGGCCCCTATTTGGTCAAGGAGGTCATTCCCGGCAAAGCCATTACTTATGCCCGGAATCCAGAATATTGGGCCAGAGAGCTCAACGTGCGGCGCGGGATGTTCAACTTCGACACCATCACCTACAAGTATTACAAGGACCAGATCGTGGCGGTGGAGGCCTTCAAGGCCGGAGAGTTCGATTTTATGCCGGTCAACATTGCCAAGCAATGGGCCCGCGATCTAAACGGGCCTAAATTCAAGCACGGCGAACTTGCCAAGGAAACTCTGCCCCACAAGAATAACGCCGGGATGCAGGCCTTTGTCTTCAACCTGCGCAAGCCGGTTTTTAAGGACCGTCTGGTTCGTAAGGCCCTTTCCTTGGCCTTTGATTTTGAGTGGACCAATGCCGCCCTCTTTTTTGGTCAATACACCCGGTGCGACAGTTTTTTCAGCAACTCGACCATGCGTGCCCAGGGGCTACCTTCCGGCCTTGAGCTTTCCTATCTTGAGCCATTCCGCGCCACCCTGCCCCACGAGGTATTTACCACGCCCCCCGCGCCCTTCAGTACCAAGCCTCCAGCCAGCCTGCGCGCTAATCTGCTCCAGGCCAAGAAGATTCTCGACCAGGCGGGTTGGGTGGTGAAGAACGGCGTGCTCACCAACAGCGCAGGGCAACCGCTGGAATTTGAGATTCTCCTGGTCGGCGCGGGGTTTGAGCGGGTGATGGAGCCCTACATCAACAACCTGAAAAAGCTCGGGGTGCGCGTTCATTCGCGGGTCATCGACCCGGCTCTGTGCATCCGGAGGATGGACAATTTTGATTTTGATATGACGGTCAATGTCTTTGGTCAAGCCCAATCCCCTGGCAATGAACAGCGCAATTACTGGCATTCAGCAGCGGCGGACCGCAAAGGCTCACGGAATCTCATTGGCATCAAGGATTCGGCGGTGGACCGTCTGGTAGATCGGATCATCTACGCCCAGACCCAGGAGGAACTTACCGCCGCCTGCAAGGCATTGGACCGGGTTCTCTGGTATGGGTATTATGTGGTCCCCAACTGGTATCTGGCCCAGCATCGGATTGCCTACCGCACCATCTTTGCCCGGCCTGAAACCCTACCCCTGTATTACTCGCCTTCCCAGGTCCTGATGACCTGGTGGTTCGTGCCGGAAAACCGGCAGCGCAGATAGTCATTTTTTTAAAAGCGTATTGAGCGGTGGTGGGGTAAATTTAAAACAGGTTTCTTTATTATTAACTTTTTGTAGGGCCTTAATTGTCACTCTATGAAGAAAAAAGAGATTCTCTTTGCACTCCTATTTTTTCTTGTTGTTTTTCCTTTCTCTGCCCAGGCTCGGCAGCCTGTGGCGCAAAAAAATCCTGATAGTTCACATGTTCTGGTAATCCCCGGCACCGGCGACAGCCAGGTTCTCCTGCACAACCTCGCCCAGCTCTATGCAAAAAACCGGCCCGGGATCACCGTGGAAATTCCGGAAAGCATCGGCAGCGGCGGCGGTGTCAAATCTGTCATTACCGGAAAAAACGAAATTGCCAGGGTGGCCCGCCCATTAACGGAAAAAGAAAGCGTTCAAGGGCTCAAATCCCATATTTTTGCCCATGCGCCCATTGTTTTTGCGGTCAATCCGGGAGTTGCCGAAGCGGCGAACCTTTCTTTTGAGCAGATAATCGGGATATATTCAGGCAAAATACAGCAGTGGGATGGACTGGGCGGTGTCGGCAAGATCTATGCGATGAACAGGGAAGAGGGCGATTCCTCCCGCACTGTGCTGGAAAAACTTATCCCAGGTTTTAAAGAAATTTCCGTCCCTGCCGGGTCAACGGTGTATTCCACCCCGGAGGCCGTGCAAACCCTGCTTACCTCGCCAAACACCATCGGCTATCTGCCCATGTCCGCGATAATCGGCACCGGCCTCAAGATGTTGCGGGTTCAGGATGTGGCCCCATCCGCCGCAAATGTCCGGCAGAAAAAATACCAGCTTGTTGTTCCTTTTGCCCTGGTGTGGAAGGAGACCCTCTCGCCGCTGGCCAAGGATTTTCTTGATTTTCTTTCAAGCCCTGCCGCCAGAAAATTCATGCTGGAAAATGGCGCCATCCCTGTTGAGTGAGATTATCCGACCAATGCGCATCTCCATATTCAAGAAAATCTTTATCAGCCAGCTTGCTCTGATTATCTTCGCTTCGGGCGTTATTTCCCTGGCCAGCTATTTTTTCATGGTCCGGCTGTACAACGAATCCCAAAACGACACATTGCGGGTTATTTCCTCGGCAACGGCCATGAAGGTCGCAACCAACATAGCCCAGCACAGGGCCACCCTTAGGGAAATCGCGGAAGCAAGGGAAGTCGCCCTCTATGCCCAGAAATATCAGGAACTCCTCCTTGCCAAGCACCTGGCCCGTTATCAGGAGCAGTTCCCGGTCCTCGGCTATGTGGACAAAGAAGGAACCCAGGAGTTCCGCCTGGTCAATGGCCATGCCAGCGAGGCTCCCGACAACCTTGCCGGCCAGGAGGTGTTTCGGGCCGCCCTTTCTGCCCCGAATCAGGCAATTCTCGGCGAGGTTGTCTTTGACCCCATTCTGCAAACCCAGACACTGCAGTTTGCCTATGCCAGAGTTGATTATTTCGGCGACCAGTTCCTTGGCTTGATTCTGGGCCAAACGCCTTTGAACCAGCTTATTGTCCCTGCGAGCTGTTGTGTTAACCAAAAAACCGGCTACTGTCGGGTTGTGGCCCCTGACGGCAAGATCATGGGCGATCCCGAGCCAAAAAATGTGATGCAACAACTGGTCATCAAAGATCAAAATCTTGGCCAGATTTTTGCCAAAGCCGCGGCAGAGCCACGTGGCCAGATCTATCACGCCATGCTCAATGGCGTGGATTGCTATTTTGCCGCCGCCCTGATCCCGAATACCCCCTGGCTGACGATGTCGGTGCTGACCTCCCAGCAATACAATGCCGTGCCCATATTGTTTCGGAATTTTTCCATCCTCCTCTTTTTTGGTCTTTTGCTCCTGGCGAGCATCTCCTCCTTTCTTCTCGCAAAGGGTATCGTTTCTCCAATCCAGAAACTTGGCCAGGCCAGCGCTGCTTTTGCCAAAGGAAATTTTGAGCAAAAGGTTGCTGCGAGCAACGACGAAATCGGCGATCTGGCCGAGTCCTTCAATACCATGGCGGAGAAACTTGGGGGCGCCATCAACCGGGAGAAGCAACTCCTGGCTGCCGAAGCCTCCGCCCGGCTGAACGCCGAACTTGCAGACCAGCACAAGACGGAATTTCTTTCCAAGATCAGCCACGAACTGCGAACCCCGCTCAACATCGTTCTGGGCATGGCTGAACTGCTTGAAGATCGCGCCCTGCCCGGGAAACCGCAGCCAGAACTTGCAGCCATCAAGGAGGCCGGCCAGAACCTGCTCCAGCTCATCAATGGCATCCTCGATTTTTCACGCCTGGAAAACGGGACCATGAGCCTCACCCCTGTTCCCTTTGATCTCTACGCCATTCTTGGCAGGCTGAAGAAGAAATACGAACCCAGCGCCAAGGCAAAGGGAATTGCACTTTTTTATGAGGAACCGGTGGCGGTGCCCACCACGGTTGTCGGGGATGAGGCCAGGATTTTCCAGGTTTTGGAAAATCTGCTGGACAACGCCATCAAATTCACGGAACAGGGGGAGATTTCCCTGCGAGTCCGGCCGCTTGGCCTCAAGGCCATTGACGACAAGCACATCATTCATCTTCGTTTTGAGGTAGTCGACACAGGATGCGGCATTCCCTTGGAGCAGCAAGCGGCCATGTTCGAGTCGTTCAAGCAGTTTGAATCCTATGCCACCAGAAAATCAGGCGGGCTCGGGATTGGTCTGACCCTCTCCCGGCAGCTTATCGAACTCATGCACGGAACAATCGGCATGAAAAGCGAGCCAGGCAAGGGGAGCACCTTTTTTGTGGATATGGACCTGCCGGTGGCCAAGGAAGGGGCAGACCCAAAGATTTCGGGCATAAGCGCGACAGGGTCCGCGAATGGGGCAACCGATCAACACAGCATGGGGAAAGGTATGAATATACTTGTCGCGGAAGATAACCCGGTAAACCAAAAACTGTTGCGCCTCATGTTGGAGATGCATGGCCATCATGTGCAGGTAACCGCCGATGGCACCGAGGCGGTTGCTGTCTACCAGAGCGAAGAAATCGACCTCGTCCTGATGGATGTGCAGATGCCTGGGATGAACGGTTTTGAGGCAACGACCACTATCCGGGAACTTGAAAAAGATACCGGCAAGCATGTGCCGATCATTGCCGTTACCGCCCATGTCATGCCGGGCTACAAGGAAGAATGCCTCAACGCGGGCATGGATAACTATCTGGCCAAGCCCTTCCGTATGCAGGAACTTTTCGGGATCATCGAAGAAACCCTTGCCCTGCTGAACAATCCGGCGTAGATGGCAGCCTATATTGTAAGACGCCTCTTGCTCATGATCCCCACCATCTTCGGGATCATGCTGGTCACCTTTGCCGTCACCCAGTTTGTGCCGGGCGGACCGGTGGAACGGATGCTCGCCCAGTTGCAGGGTTCGGACCGCGCCGGCGGCGAGGTCCACGCCAGCCGCAGCATGGACCTGTACCAGGGCAACAAGGGGCTCGACGAGGAGCGGGTGGCGCAGCTTACCAAGCTGTACGGCTTTGACAAGCCGCCGATCGAGCGCTTCCTGACCATGATGAAAAACTATCTGGTCTTTGATTTTGGCACAAGCTATTACCACCACAGCAGCGTGGTTGCCCTGGTCATTTCCAAACTGCCCGTTTCCATGTCCCTTGGCCTGTGGTCTTTTCTCATCGTCTACGGGGTCTGTATCCCCTTAGGCATCGCCAAGGCCATGCGGGAAGGCTCCCGTTTTGATGTCATCACCAGCACCGCCATCCTCATCGGCTACGCCATCCCCGGTTTTGTCCTGGCCATCGCCCTGATCGTTCTCTTCGGCGGCGGGAGTTTTTTCAGCATCTTCCCGTTGCGCGGTCTGGTCTCCGATAATTGGGCTGAGATGGGTCTTGCCGCCAAGGTGGCGGATTACCTCTGGCACATGGTCCTGCCCGTGCTCTCCAGCGCGGTGGGCAGCCTGGCGGTCATGACCCTGCTGACCAAGAACAGCTTTCTGGAGGAAATTCGCAAGCAGTACGTGCTCACCGCCAGGGCCAAGGGGTTGAGCGAAAACCAGGTATTGTATCACCATGTGTTTCGCAACGCCATTATCCCCATCATCACCGGGTTCCCCGGCTCCTTCATCACCGCCTTTTTCACCGGCAGCCTGTTGATTGAAACCATCTTTTCCCTGGACGGCATGGGGCTCCTGGCCTACGAATCCATCCTCAACCGCGATTATCCGGTGGTGCTGGGCACCCTCTATTTTTTCACCATCATCGGCTTGATCTCCCGGTTGTTGTCTGACCTAAGCTATGTGGTGGTGGACCCACGCATCAGCTTTGAAAGCGTGGAGTCCCGCTGAACATGCAGGCAAAACCACAGAAACTCTCCTCCCGGCGCTGGCGACGCTTCAAGGCCAACAAGCGCGGCTATTACAGCCTGATCGTCTTTTCCATCTGTTTTTTTCTCAGTCTGGGCGCGGAGATTCTCAGCAACGATAAACCGCTCTTTGTTTCCTATCAGGGGAGCGTATATTTCCCTTTGCTCAAGGCGTACCCGGAAACCACCTTTGGCGGGGTGTTTGAGACCGAAACCGATTACCAGGATCCCTTTATCCGCCAGCGGCTCGCCACCGGGGGAAACTTTGTCCTATTCCCGCCCAACCAGCATAGTTACGACTCCATCAACCTGCAAATTCGGCAACCTGTCCCCTCCCCGCCCGATAGCACCAACTATCTGGGTACCGATGACCGGGGGAGAGATGTCCTGGCCCGGCTGCTCTACGGCTTTCGCCTTTCGGTGATTTTCGCCTTTATCCTCACCTTCATCGGCACGGTCATCGGCATCATCACCGGGGCGGTGCAGGGCTATCTCGGTGGACGCACCGATCTTTTTATGCAGCGCTTCATCGAGATATGGAGCGCCATGCCCGAACTGTACCTGCTGATCATCTTTGCCTCGATCTTCAAGCCCAGTGTGCTGCTGCTCCTGATCCTGCTCTCGATCTTCGGCTGGATGGGGCTGGCCGATTACGTGCGGGCCGAGTTTCTTAAAGGCCGTAATCTCGACTATGTCAAGGCGGCCAAGGCCCTGGGCGTGGGCAACATCACCATCATGTTCCGCCACCTGCTCCCAAACGGCATGACCCCGGTGATCACCTTCCTGCCCTTCCGCGTGAGCGGTTCTATTCTGGCCCTCACCAGCCTCGATTTCCTGGGCCTCGGCGTGCCGCCGCCCACCCCAAGCCTCGGCGAACTGCTGGCGCAGGGCAAGAACAACATCGAAGCGTGGTGGCTTTCCCTGACAACCTTCGGGGTGCTGGTCGGCACCCTGATTCTGCTGATCTTTATCGGAGAAGCGTTGCGGGAAACATTTGATCCGAGGAAGGTGTAGCTTATAAAAAATCCCCCCTCGCCCCCCTTTTTCAAAGTGGGGATTATGCAAAAAAGATGAATTCGAGGGGAAGGTTGTTTTTCGCTTCCACCGTTGCAAAAAGTGGATTGAGGGAAGGGACGTATCTTTTTTACCTCCCCCTTTGCAAAAGGGGGATTGAGGGGGATTTCACAAAGGATGATCCATGCTGCTTGAGCTGAAAAATCTTTCCGCCGGTTTTTATACGGACCGCGGCTTTGCGCCGGTGCTGGACAAGGTCTCTTTCGCCATTGCAGCGGGAGAAACCGCAGCCCTGGTGGGCGAATCCGGGTCCGGCAAATCGGTGACTGCCCTTTCCATCCTGGGGTTGCTGGAAAAAGACGCGGCCAAGATCGCGGGGGAAATCCTCTTCAATGGGGAAAATCTGGTAGTTTGCCCGGAGAAACGGCTGCGCCAAATTCGCGGCAACCGGATTGCCATGATCTTTCAGGAGCCCATGACCTCGCTCAACCCGGTCTACTCCATCGGCGCCCAGTTGGTGGAACCGTTGATGTTGCATCAAAATCTTGGCAAAAAAGAAGCAGCGGAAAAAGCTGAGAATCTCCTTGAGCGTTGCGGGATTCCTGACGCGGCCCAACGGCTGAACAGCTTTCCCCACCAGCTGTCCGGCGGCCAGCGCCAGCGGGTGATGATCGCCATGGCCCTGGCCTGCCGCCCGGATCTGTTGATCGCCGATGAGCCGACCACGGCCCTGGATGTCACCATCCAGGCACAGATCCTGGCCCTGATCAAGGAAGTCCAGCAGGAACTGGGCATGGCCCTGCTGTTGATCACCCACGATCTCAACATGGTGGAAAAGATCGCCCAACAGGTCCATATCATGCATGGGGGGAGGATCGTGGAAAGCGGCCCCACTGTGGAGGTGTTCCGCAATCCGCACAACCCTTACACCATACATCTGCTCAACAGTGTACCCCACGAGGCCCCTACCCCCAAAGACAACCCGCCCCCGCTTCTCACCGCCGCCAACCTCTCCTGCCATTTCCCGATCAAGGCCGGTTTCCTCAGGCGCACGGTGAACACCATCAAGGCGGTGGACGAGGTGAGCCTCACCATCCACCAGGGCACCACCTTCGGCGTGGTCGGCGAATCTGGCTCGGGGAAAAGCACCCTGGGCATGTGCCTCTTGAAGCTGGTCAACAGCCGGGGCAGCTTGCTCTATGAGGGGCGCGATCTGCTGACCCTGTCCAACAGCCAGTGGCGGCCCCTGCGCCGCGATCTGCAGATGGTGTTTCAAGACCCCTTCTCCTCCCTGTCGCCCCGGCTCAATGTGGGGCAGATCGTGGGTGAGGGGTTGAGCGTGCATGGTCTGGGCAACCGGGAGGAGCGGCAAAAACGGGTGGCAGAGGTATTGATCGAGGTCGGCCTGGAACCGGAGATGATCGAGCGCTATCCCCACGAGTTTTCCGGCGGCCAGCGGCAGCGCATCGCCATTGCCAGGGCCGTGGTGCTCAAGCCCCGTTTTCTGGTGTTGGACGAGCCCACCAGCGCCCTGGACATGACCATCCAGGCCCAGATCATCGAGCTGCTCAAAAACCTGCAAGCCAGGCACGGGATCACCTACTTCTTCATCTCCCACGATCTGCGGGTAATCAAGGCCATGGCCGATGAGATGGCAGTGATGCAAAATGGCCGCATTGTCGAGTCCGGCCCTGCGGCGCAGCTCTTTGCCAACCCTTCCCACCCCTACACCAGGAAGCTTTTTTCCGCGGCCTTTGATCTGGCGCCAGCCTGAATCGATCAAACTTTGATGGAATAAAAAATGAGGAACAACCAACACAAGGAGAAAGAAGTGAAAGAACACGGAATAAAACTGTTTATTGGCGGGGCGGTAATGGTGTGTCTATTTCTGGTTGGAGTTCTCGCGATGCCGGAAAAAGCAGCGGCAGCGGCCAATCCCAAGGTATTTTTTGATGTCTCCATCGGCGATGAAAAAGCCGAGCGGATTGTGATGGAACTGTTTGCCGATGTGGTGCCGAAAACAGCGGAGAATTTCCGGCAACTGGCCACCCATGAAAAGGGCTTCGGGTTCAAGGGCAGTATCTTCCATCGCATTATCCCACAGTTCATGCTCCAGGGCGGCGATATCACCAACAGCGACGGCACCGGCGGCAAATCTATCTATGGCCGCACCTTTGCCGATGAGAATTTCATCCGCAAGCACCTGGAGCCGGGAACGCTGTCCATGGCCAATGCCGGCCCAAACACCAACGGTTCACAGTTTTTCATAACCACAGTCAAAACGCCATGGCTCGACGGCAAGCATGTGGTTTTCGGCAAGGTGATTGAAGGCATGGCTGTGGTAAAAAGAATTGAAGAGGTGGGGTCGCGCAGCGGCCAACCGAAGAAAAAAGTGGTGATAGTAAATTGTGGCCAGCTGGAACAATAAGCCATTCCCGCTTTATTTGTTGCCCATAAAAAGGAGACGAATATGAATCTGCGCCTACTGCTCCTGTTGGCTGTTTTCCTTGTTTCCCTTCCTGGCACCATCGGGGCCAGAGAGATACGGCTCAACAAAGGAGAGGTTTACCGCGACCGGGATCTTTCCGTGACCTGCGAAGGGGGGCAGGCCGGGACTTCTGACCTTGGCCAGCCCATAGCAGTGCGTGAGTGTCAGTACTGGGATGATTTTGCCAAAAAATGCCTCTTTGAAAAAACCATCTACAGTTATGGCGATCTGGAATGTGTCGAAGAATGCCAGTATTGGGATTCGTTCAGCAACACCTGCGACTACAAAAGCAAATGCACCTTTTATCCCCGGCAGGAAGCCTTTGTCCTGAAAACCTGCACAGAGTTCGATGACAACAACCGCAAGTGCCTCAGGGTTCGGGAGGAAAAAATCGGCGCAGGCAGATAGTTGCTCTGAGACAGAATGCGACAATTGCCTTTGGACATGCCAGCAAACAGGCCGAGGGCGGGCGACGTAACGCGGTACTATGAAAATTAATACGTGGTTTATTAAGACATGAAGCGCATTCCTCCGTGGTCTCGACAAGAACTACTCCATGCATATTTCCACGATCAGGAAGAGTTAGAATTAATTCTTCGCGAGATGCCAGGATTTCATGTCGTCCAAAAGCTAGAGGAGATGGCTGCTTCATATTCTATCTTCGTGAGCGCCACTGATGATTTATTTGAGTCCATCCATAAATTCAAGTTTCTTGAAGGTCGAAGCAAACTGTATGACAGACATTCTCGTGTGAACGTAGAAGATTCCATAACAGCTGTACGTCGCGGGATATTTGCAGCGTGCTCCGCATCAATGGCTTTAGTTGACCACACTCGTCGAATTACCAAGTCTTTAGATGTTCAAGGTTACAACGACGAAATTCAGTCTAGGTTTGCCAATTCCAAACTTCATAACTTCGTTCAAGGACTTAGGAATTATTCGCTTCATCGTGTGATTGCGGATACCGATTGGCAGGTAAATTTTAACTTCGAGAGCAAGACCAAGACGGTTCTCTTTCTGATAAGCAAAAAACGTCTATTGGAGTGGGATAAATGGGGGGCTCGCGCCAAGCAGTTAATAAATGAATTAGCCAATGGTATCGATGTAGAGGCGACGTTTGTGGAATACGCAAAACAAATCGCCGAGTTCAACCGATGGTTGCGGCACAAAATAAGAAAATTTGAAGAGGATAACTATCAAGAATATTTATACTACAAAAATATAACTGACGGATTTCGGGAATATTATGGCGTCAATCTGCTCGTATCTCATCTTACGTCAGACGCAAAAGCGAATCCGGATATGTATTTGGATAGATTTTTGACAAATGAGCAGATTGACGTTGTTCTGTCCTTCCCTCCAAAGAGTAAAGAGAGAGTCGACAAACTAATCTCTTTTGTGGATATACATAATGCTTGCGATCACACGCTTCGGGAGAAACTATACAGATTATTTGGTGTGGAAAACTTGGGGTCAGACCTTGGGATATAAGTCGGACAGATGGAAATTGGAGATAATATGGCGGACAAAGTAGTTATTCTTGAAGAAATACCTGAGAATGCCTTAATCAAGCGTACTATAGAAAAAAAATTCCAGCAGGAATGCGAAGTTATTCCCCACCTTGTTAAGGGATTCAATATTTTGAGATCCACAAAATATTTATTGATAATAATTAATGAAACTCTCTCTCCCAAAGATACGCTTCAATCCATTGCAAAAAAACAAAATTTTATTTTGAATGGCATCAAATTTGTTAGAACTGATTCGGTAAATCAAACAACTCCAATTATCATAACCTATAATAGCTTGAGTTGCCCAAGCCCCATTGACAACAACAGTTACATGGAAGGCATTGATGACTACCTGCATGAAGGGGCAAGCATGTGTTTGTCGCTTCAAAAGAATTTCAACCAGAAACTCATTCATGCATTAACTAATTATTTGTGATTATTGAATATTATTGGCCTTCCGTATTGATTTTCAGCCTCTCTACCCTTCCCCACCGCTGATCAAATATTTGAGATAGTGATAAAATGACAACCCTGAAAAAATGACGAGTAGGATCAGCGAAAGCTTCACCGCCAACCGCTGATAGCGATCAACCATCTCACCCAATCCAACCTTGCCCCGCATCAGACCGGCCAGCGCCGCGCTTGCTCCGAAGAAAGTTGCGGGGATCAAGGTCCCATACAGGGCAAAGCCGAAATAATGATACTCCGGTTTGAGGATACAGAACGGGCATTTATGGTAGGGCATGGCGTAGACATAGGATGAAATCACGGTGGTGATCACCACCAGGGAAAGCCCGAAAAACCAGAGCCAGCCTGCTGCATAGAGGCCCACCAGCCAAGCCTGCCACCGCCGCAACAAGACCAATCCCATCGCCATGAGTCCGACAATGGAACCGATAAAGGCTATGAGCAAGCCCTGTTGCGAATAGCCGGTCATCAGATTGGTGGAGCCGCCGGTGCTGTCGCTAAAGACCACGGCGCAGCAGGAGGTGATGATGTCCGGCTTGATCCCGGCGATGTACAGGGTTTGCAGGGTGGCATCGAGAACCAGCAGCGGCAGGAGCAGGAGCAGGGCCAGGTATTTGATCCGCACCAGGGGGTAGTGTTCCGAGCGGATGTCCAGTTGGTGGATAAGAATCCAGAAGCCGTAGAAGAAAACCCCGAACAGCTTGACCAGCAGCGCGGGCATGCCGTAGGAATTTGCCAGCAGAGCGCCGGTGGCGCACATGGCTCCGACAATGACCTGGCAGAACTGGTCGGCTGCCAGAACAAAGAGGATCAGAGTAATGATCTGAAAGCCCAGGCCGTAGGCAACCAGGGTGGAGGAAAGCCAGATCTCGTTTTCCAGCTTGATCTGGCGGTTGCTGTCGCTGCCCGGTTCCCAGAAACGCAGGACCCGCACTGCAGTTTTTCCGGCCACCGCGCCAAGCACCAGTATCACTAAGCTGCAAAGAGTGAGGGCCAGGCTCCAGGGATTAAGGAACATGGATTCTGCCGTCCTTGATGGTGACCGTCCGGTCAATGGCCGGATGCTCAAAGACCAGGGGGTCGTGGGAGGCGATGACAATGGTTTTGCCCGTTGCCTTGAGCTGCTGCATGATCCCCATGAATTCCCGGCTCAGGGCCGTGTCGAGATGGGCTGTGGGCTCATCGGCCAGGATGATGGGCTGGTTATTGATCAAAGCCCTGGCAATGGCCACCCGCTGTAGCTCGCCGCCGGAGATTTGCCCGGCCGGAAACTGGGCCCGATGGCTGATGCCAAAGCGCTCCAGCAGTTCTTGGGCTCGCTGTTTGCGTTCTTTGGGCCCCACACCCAACGGCAGCAGGGGCAGGGTGATGTTGTCCAGCACCGTCAGTTCGGGGAGAATATTGAAGCGCTGAAAGATAAAGCCGATGGTCTCCCGTCGGTGCAGGGTGAGAAAACGGTCCGGCAGCCGGGCCAGTTGCCTCTCGGCAATGGCGGCTTTGCCGCTGGTGGGCGGAAAGATGCAGCCGATGATGGCCAACAGGGTGGACTTGCCCGAGCCGCTCGGCCCCTTGAGGCAGACCATGCTCCCCTGTTCCACGCCAAGATCGATGTCGGTCAGCGCCCGCACTTCGTTGGCTCTGCTTTGGTTGTAAATCTTGCTCACCCCGGAAAGTTCGATCAGCATCTCATCAGCCTCCCAGCGCCGAATCGGCGGGAACCGTGGCGCTGCGCCAGGCTGGAATCACCGTGGCCGCGAGATAGGGAATCACGGTGAAGGCCAGGATCAACAGGATGTCCCCAGCCTCCATTCTGGGCAAAAGATGCAGGTCAGGCCGGAGCACGGACCAGCCCATGAGCACCGGCCTGAAGAGGGAGGCGGCAAAGTAGACCACATGGATGTGGGCTGCGGTCATCCCCACCATGCAGGCCAGGCCGGAGACAATCACCGACTCCCAGAAACGGACCGCCAGGATGTCGCTGGTTTCCCAGCCCAGCACCTTGAGGATGGCAATTTCCCGCCGCTCTTCCGGGGAAAGGCCGGACGCCTTGTCCCAGGCCAGAATAACAAAGGCCGCCAGGGCGGAAAGCAGGCAGATGGAGCCGAAGCCGCTGCGCCAGCCGAACACGACCTGATAGGTTTTCTGGATCTGGGGCCGGGTCAGCACCCGAACTCCAGGCAGGGCCTCGGAGATTTTTCTGGCAATGGTGTCGATCTCTTTGGGATTGGCCACGTAGACGCAGAGGTCCGTGACCTTTCCCGCTGGGATACTGTAGAGATCACGGGCGTCAGGCAAATTCATGACGATGAGGTCATTGGTCAGGATATCGGTGGAGCGCGAGAACTCGCCGCTGACCGTAAAGGTTTTCAGGGAAAGATCCGGTCGGAAGAAGGAGAAGGTAGTACGCCCTTCAAGGTCCAGGGCTTTTTTTACGGAATGCCCGATCACCACCCTGCCCTGTTCGTCAGGGGTTGGCATCTTGCCGCTGGCCAGGGCCGTGTCGAGGCGGCTGCCTTCCGGCATTTCTTCAACATCCATGCCCATGACCGTGTAATTGGCCAGGAGAACCTCGTCAAAATAGTAGCCCCAGATTCGGGGCACTACCCTGCGGATGCCGAAGATTCCGGCAAGTTTGTCCTTGTAGGCCAGGGGGATGGCTTCCTGGCGGCCGGCGGACATTTTTTGCAGGGTGATCTCCGGGGTGTAGGCCAGCACCTGCTTGGCCTTGTCGGACAAGGCCTGGGTCACCATCTGGAAGGAGGCGAGCAGAAAGATGACCGCAGCAAAAACCAGCAGGATGCTGAGGCTTTTCATCCGGTGCCGCCACAGGGAAGACAGGGCATAGTCCAGGATGTTGATCTGTTTTTCGAAGTTTGTTTGCGCCATGGCGTTCAGCGTTGCGGCGGCAGCCAGAAGGCGCCGGTGGGAAAATGTTCGATGGCCCCTGGATGATCCATGAAGGGGGCCACTGCGTCGCTCACCGCCGGATGCCGGGTGTAGCGGGCCTCGGTGGCCACGGCCAGATCGGTGAGCCCCAGACCGCTGGTGGCCACCTCCAATTGGGCAAGGGTCGCATCCTCTGCCTTGCGCCGGTTTAAGCCATCGACGAAGAGCGCACCGTCAAGGGCCAGCAGCAGACAGAGGAACAGGCTGAAAACAAGAGCGGGCCGCATCGGCTCAACGCATCTTCTGGCCGTGGCGCATGGACTGCACCAGCGGCTCGGTTATTTCGTCAAAACGCACCACCTTGGTTCCGTTATGATCCTTGCGGAAATTTTCCGCCGCCGCCGCGGAGCTGAAGGGAATAAACTCGTGGCCCATGGGTCCGTAGACATTACTGCCGATGACATACCAGGCCGAGCGGCCATCAAGCCAGGCGAGGGTATAGTAGTCTTTGACCCAGATTTCCTGGATTGTCTGCCCAGACGCGCCAAAAGAGGCCGGATTGAAGGAGAAGGCCATCAGGTCTTTAACCCCGTCAAAAAACTTCACCGTCCCGTTGCTCAACCGGACCTGGGTTATCCAGTCCGGATATTTGGCTACGAACATCCCGCAGACCGAACAGCGCTCCTGGGGGGAGATTTCCTTGCTGGGCTGGGCCAGCAACGGATTTGCCATCAAGAGGCAGGAAACGAGGCACACAAGAAGCACACTCTTTCTGATAGGACCAATCTTGAAAAATAGATTTATCATTTTTACACAACCTACTGTTTTTTTGTGCTTTTATTAAAGTATCCACCCAGCATATTTTTCAACTCTGCCTCGCTGACCCCTCCCAGGATGGCGGCAATAATCTTGTGGTCCGGGCTGATGATAATGGTCTGCGGCTCCACCTTGATATTGTAACGGCTTGAAATCGCCCCATCCTTATCGATGAGCACAGGAAAGCCGATCTCCAGGTCCGCCACGAACTTGCGCACCGTTGCCTCGTCGGAATGCCGGTTGACATAAACCACCCGCAGTCCTGCTTCCTTGTATTTTTCAAAATACTGGTTGAAGATCGGGGTGTCGGCCCGGCAGAATTTGCAATCCGTGGACCAGAAACGAAGAATGACCGGGTGCCCTTGGTAAGCAGCCAGGGATAGAGGCTGCCCGTTCAGATCATTCCCGGAAAAATCCGGGGCCGGATCGCCGAGTTTCAGCTTCTTTGCGGCCTGATCGCTGCCGGAACAGGCCGCAATGGCGAAGAATACGGAGCAGAGTAGAAATATGGGGAGGATTCTTTTTAACATTGTAAGAGCTGGCTCAGGCTGGAGAATTTAAAAGTATCAGGATGGTTGCGCGGAAAGAACACCCTGGCGCATGGAGAAAACCCTGGCTCCCTTCTGGGTAGCGGCGAGATCGCTGTTATGGGTTACGACCACAAAGGTTGTGCCCTGTTCGTTGTATCGTCTGAACAGGGACAGGATATCCTTTTCCGTTTCCTCGTCCAAATCCCCGGTGGGTTCGTCGGCCAGGATAATATCCGGACAGTTGATAAAGGAGCGGGCAATGGCGACCCGCCGTTGCTGGCCGCCGGAAAGTTGGGAGGGAAAGGCGTTGGCCTTGTCCGCCAGGCCGACCTGGGCAAGGATATCCAAGGCAAGATCACGACTGCCTGCGGGATTTTGGCCGAAACTCAAGGGCAACAGGATGTTTTCCATGACCGAAAGAGTGGGAATCAGGCTGGCAAACTGAAAAATAAAACCGATCTTGCTGTTGCGCATGGTGGAAAGGGCCCGGTCGGATTGCTGCCAGTTTTCAACCCCATCAATATATACCTGCCCCTGGTTGGGGGCGGTCAACCCGCCGATCAGGCTCAAAAGCGTTGTCTTACCAGAACCGGAATGTCCCAAAATGACAAGAAAATCGCCTTTATTAACGGAAAGGTTCACGGTGTTTACGGCGTGAACCATGGTGTCTTCCACAGGGTAGGTCTTGGTGAGATCCTTGCATTCGATGATCACGGTTTTCCCCATTGTAAATTGAGTATGCGGTCATGGCAGGAGGTCAAAAAAGCGAAAAAACCAATGAAAATAATCTCCTGCAAATTTATTTGCCTCTGCTTAAAAATGAGGTTGCCAATATACCACCGAGTGGTAATATCGTAAAGCTCAATGCGGCAATTTGTCGCATGGCAATTTGTCGCACCAGCGAAATCAGCCTTGGCCAAGATCGGAGAACTGACCGCCTTGGCCAAGGTTATTATAAGTGAACAGACAGCCACTGGCTGTCGGATGCCTGAATGATCCAACGACTTACGGGCATTTACAATGAGGAGAAAACAATGCGATTCACCAAAGCTACCTGGCGCAACTCTCTGATCACCGGCACTATCGCCCTTGGCCTGTTGGGCGCCGCAACTGCCAATGCGGCTGACTATGCGGGCACCGCTTACATCGCCGGCATGGGCGGCCATTTTGCCAAGGCCGTGTTCAAGATCGACCCCAAGGCAGAGACCCCCATCACCCTTGACTCTCTGGACAAGATCGACATCGGCGAGGCCAAGAGCCATGCCTTCCATGATGCCCGTATCGACAACAAGGACCGTAACATCATCTACTGGTCCACCTACAAGCCGGATCATTCCAACGAGTCTTATCACTATGGCAAAAGCGACCTGAAGACAGAGAAGGTCCTGGTTGACAATACCTTCCCGGTTCCTAAGGAGGTTATGAACACCAAGTCAGGCTACTGCGCTTCCGCCCAGACCAAAGACTTCTACATGCCCATCTCCATGAACAAGCCGGGCTACATCACCATCATCGACAAGAAGACCATGAAGATCAAGCACAACCTCTTCTTTGATGGCTCCGAGGCCGATGTCAAGGGCGGCGTTAAATACACCCACGGCGTCAACTCCCCGGACATGAAGGAAATTCTGATCACCATGAACGAGTCCAACTCCGCTCCGAACAATAAGGAGATGGGCGAGGTTATCGGCAAGATGCACATGTTTGTGTTGGACGCCAAGGCGCTTGAGCAGGGCAAGATCAAGGTTCTGCGCAAAGGCGTGGCAGACGGCAACTTCAAATCCACCGTGAGCTTCCGTCAATACTACTCTCCGGATGGCAAGTACATCGCCAACGCCACCGGCGACATCCTTTTCCTGGTCGACGCCAAGACTCTGAAGACCATTGCTTCCGTGACCATGGATAAGATGGAAGAGACCCACGACGCCATCTTCACCCCGGACAGCAAGTATGTGATGATCACCACCCGCACCAAGACCATCCTGCCTGGTTGTGTTGATCCCACCAAGCCTTCTGACAACGAGTGGCGCATGGACGGTCAGGTTCGTCTCTTTGACGTTGCTGCCAAAAAACTGGTTGGCAAGCCGACCTCCACCTGCCTCAAATGTCATGACGAGCAGCTCGGCACAGGCGATGATGCGCCGCATGCCGTACTCTGCGGGCTTGATGTAAACTGGGCAAAGAAAGCCGCGAAGAAAAAATAAGCTTTCTTCTTCAGCTTTTTAGTTCTATAGAAAACCGGGGGGCATCAGCCCTCCGGTTTTCCTGTTTAATGAACCCGGGGAAAATTCCCTCAATAGTCCAAAGACCTATGAAACCTCGCAACGCTCATACCATCGTCGCCATCGCCTGGAAAGGCGTCACCCGAAAAATGTTCCGTAACCTTGTCCTGATGCTGGCGGTTGCCCTGCTCGTCGCCCTGCTGACCTTTGCCATGCTTTTTAATAAAGCGGTGGAAGAGGATATCGAGTCGGCAAGCAAACGGCTGGGGGCGGATATTGTCATCGTGCCCGTCGAGGCCAAGGGCAGCGCCGAGGAATTCATCCTGGAAAGCAAGGTCAAGAGCTTTTACATGGATAAGTTCGTCTTCGACGACATCAGCGAGTTGCCGGACATCAAACAGGCGACCTACCATATCTATCTCAACACCCTCTCCTCCGGTTGTTGCAGTATCGACGAGGGCCAGGTCATTGTTTTCGATCAGGACAAGGATTTTGTGATCGCCCCCTGGTTGGAGACAGGACCCAAGCGTTTGGAGCCAGGCCAGGTCTATGTGGGGAGCTATGTCAACGAGTATCTCGGCCTGATCAACACGGCCAGTCTCTTTGGCAAAGGGGTCAAGGTGGTGGGACATCTCAAGCAGACCAGCACCGGACTTGACCATGGGGTGTTCATGCGCATGGACGATCTGAGCAAAATATCGCCCGAGGCAACGGGGGGGTATAAGCCAGGAAAAATTTCCATCATCTTCATCAAGGTCAAGGATGGGGTGCTGCCGTCCAAGGTGGTGGCCGAGATCCGCAAGGTCAACCCCACGGTCGGGGTGATGACCAGAGGTGACATCGGCGCCGACGTTCGCAACACCCTCAAGGACATCCTTCGGGTATTTTCCATAACCATCCTTATCTCCTCGCTTCTCGCTCTGCTCCTCGCCTGGTCAACCTTCACCGTGCTGGCCAACGAACGGCGGCGCGAGGTCGGTATTCTGCGAGCCATCGGCGCCCATCAGATTCACATCATGAAGATCTTCCTGGCCGAGGCGTTGCTGATCAGCGGCATGGGCGGTGTTGCCGGGGTGATCATGGGCCATTCCCTGATCCATTATCTGGCCAAGGACTTCACCCTGCTCCGCAAGCTCGGCGCTGTCTCGGTCATAAACACGGGCAACATCAGTATCGGGCTCATCGCCATGGGCGTCGGCATCGCCATTTGTCTGATCGGCGCCGCCATCCCCATCCTGCGCCTGGCCCGGATGGAACCGTTGCTGGCGATTAAAGACGCTTAATAACTGATAGCTACAGCTGTCAATACAGCCTTGGCTACCAATAAATTTGTTGACTTTAGCCGGAAATCCGCTAAGTTTGACGCTCATATCTTAGGTGCTCTGAAGAGAGCTTAAAAGGGAACCCCGTGTGAATCGGGGACGGGCCCGCCGCTGTAACCGGGGACGAGTTTCGCAAGCACGCCACTGTTTTTGAACGGGAAGGCGCGAAACAAGGACGAACCGGAAGTCAGAAGACCTGCCTAGAGATATAGATGTATCGCACGCCTCTCGTGGACAGTGAGGCGCAGTGCTGGTCCAGTGGATATTTTGGGAAATCCCCTGATCGATACCTATCGGTCCGGGGATTTTTTTTATCCTTTTTTTTTGGATGCCCCCGGATCAAAAAGAAAACTTTGGTTGGAGGGACGACCGGAATGAAAACGAAAATGTATATGATGACGGCCGCGTTGGTGTTGGGCGCGGCAGGAACGGTTGTGGCCGGTGAGTCGGTGGCTCGCCTTGACGAGGTGGTGGTAACCGCCACCAAAACGGCAGAGAAACTAAGGGATATTCCGAATTCCGTGGTGATAAAAGACGCCATGGATATCGACGACTCGCCGGCCAAGAGTCTGGGCGAACTGCTGGCCAACGAACCCGGACTTGACTGGCGGACCTATGGCAATTACGGGGGGGCATCCGAGGAAATTCATATCCGCGGTATGGGCGGGGATGCCACTCAGGTTTTCTTGAATGGCATCAGCATCAATTCTCCTTCGCTGGGCACCGCCGATCTTAGTCAGCTGCCGATGGGCAGCATCGAGCGTGTGGAAGTGGTCAAGGGTCCTGGCTCCCTGCTTTACGGCAGCGGAGCCATGGCTGGAACGGTAAATGTTCTCACCAAAAACCCCCAGCAAGATAAGGCCGTTCTCAAGGTGAAAGGCGGTTTTGGCAGCGAAGGTGCGCTGGAGTTGGCTGCAGAACAAGGCATGTATGTCGCCGATGGTCTGGGCTACTATCTCACAGCCTCCCGTAAGGAGACTGATGGCTTTCGCGACAACAGCAATCTCCGTCATAACGATGCCTCTCTCAAACTGGTCTATGACAAGAACAAACTGCTGACAGCCAGCCTCTATGGTGCCTTGATCGATCGGGAGTACGGAGTGCCAGGGGTAAAGCCTCCCGCCGGCACCCAGGATCATTTTGTCAACGGAACACGGATTTACAGCGGTGACGCCGCAAGTCTGGTTGACGAAGGAAGCGACCGGAATCTTTATTCGGCGCTGGAGCTGAAAAGTCAGCCCATTTCCTGGCTGACCCTTGGCCTGCACGGAGACGCGGTGAACATGAAAAACTATCTGTACCAGCGTAATAACGGTCCAGCATGGCCCAAGGCGGCAGGCGAAGGAGAGGAGACCTGGGTTACCAACGAGGTCCTGGGATTGGAGGGAACGGCGGAGATGCGGCTGCCCGAGGGTGTCACCCTACTGCTGGGCAGCCAGTACCGCGATTACGATTATACCAATGAAGTGGGCAACCTGGATTCTTACGGCGTGGCAGTTGCTGGCTCCCGCACCGAGGAACGACATGCGGTTTTCACCCGGGGCAGCTATGGCGAGGCGCAGTGGCAGGCCAACCAGTATCTGAAGCTGCTCACCGGCATGCGTTACGAGGAGCACTCCATGTTTGGGCATGAAGCTTTGCCCCGTTTCGGCATGGTTCTGACTCCCCAGGAGACTACCACGATCAAGCTCGGCCATGGCAAGCACTTCAAGGCCCCGACCATGAATGATCTTTACTGGCCGGAATCAGACTTTGCGCGAGGAAACCCAGATCTAAAGCCGGAAACCGGCTGGCATAGCGACCTCACCGTGGAGCAGTCCTTTTTGGAAAAGAAATTGATTGCCTCGGTCTCCTGCTTCAAGTGGAACATCGATGACAAAATCGACTGGGCTCCTAACCCTGCATTTCCGGGTCCGTGGGGGGACAAATGGACTCCATCCAATATTGACACCTACGAGGCTACCGGCTGGGAATTAGGGCTTGAGGCAAAACCCTTCGATTTTCTGCGAGTGGGCTTGAGCTACACCCACACCAATGCGGAAGAGGAAAAAGGCATGGGGGTCTGGCGGCAAGCCCGGTACACGCCAAGCAATCTGTTCAAGGGGCAGATTGACTATTTCCTGCCTTCCGGGTTGACCACCAGTGTGGTGGTCCGTTACGTGGGCGATCGTCCGGCTTCCTATGCCACCGATACGGCCACCGACCCCCAATACACCTTGGACTCTTATATGACCACCGATTTTCGGATAAGCCAGCGCTTCAAGGACCACTGGTTGGCGGCCTTCAACTGCAATAATATTTTCAACGCAGGGTATGATACCAATATGGGCTACTTCGTCGATGGTACTGGATTAATGACGAATCAAAAATATCCTGGTGCGGGCCGCTCGATCTTTGCCTCCCTTTCTTACGAGTTTTGAGAAAACATATGCAGGCTAAGCCGGTTTTTTTCACTATTATACTTGTGCTGCTTTGGGCTGGGGCAACTGCCCCAGCCCAGGCAGACCTGCTGCAGGACACGCGCAACAGGTTCTCAGCCGATCATCCCCAGCGGGTGGTGTGCCTGGTTCCGGCTGTTGCAGAAATAATTTCTGCCATTGGCGCCGACAACGCCCTGGTAGGATTAACCCATCACAACAGCTTTCCGGCTACGGTTGCCGACAAGACGTTGGTCGGCGGTTTTTCTGCGCCCTCCATCGAACGGATTGATGCGCTTGATCCTGATTTGATCATCACTGCCGACCTGCACAAGCAGGTACGAGAGCATTTCCCAAAGGACAAAGTCCTGATTGACCAGCCGGTGCATTCTGTTGATCAGGCGTTTGCACGCATTGAGGCGTTGGGGGTAATTTTTGTCAAGGAGGATGCGGCCCGGAAGCTCATCGAAAAAAACCGGGAGGAGCTCGCGATCATCGCGGAAAAGACCGGGAGGATCCCGGCAAAGGAACACCAGCGGGTGATCCGTCTCATGGGAACTGAGCAACTCATGGTGCCGGGGGATGATTCTTTCCAAAATGATTTTATCCGGGCGGCCGGGGGATTGCCGCCTCAATTCGGCAGAAATGGCAATGCCATAACCGTAAGTGTCGAAGAGCTGAAAAAATTTAACCCGCAGAGCATCTATGTCTGTGGTGACAAGGCCCAAGCCGCAGTGCTGGCAAATAGAGAGTTGCAAACCATTGACGCGGTTAGAAACAAGCGGGTATTTGACTTTCCTTGCGACCTTACCTGCAGAGCTGGAGCACATATCGGCGCTTTCGTATCCGCCCTCTCCGCCCGGATCTATGAAAAAGAATTTTCCGATCCGGCCCAGCAGCTCACACCGGACCACGGTATCGGCTCCCGCGAGGTTTCGCTTGCCCTTGGTTATGTGCAGCAAGCCAAGGTGGTGGAGAGCCTTGTCCGTGATTTTATAGATAAAACCCTGGTGATTGATTTTATTTCTCCGCAACGGGTATTGTCCACTCTGGAAGGCGAACAGCTGGGCATTACTTCGGTGGGGAATCATTATTATCCCCCCCCCGCTTGGAGATTAGGGCACAGCAGCGGAGCCGAAGGTCTCAAAGAAAGGAGCTGCGCTGTTCTGGGCAAGGATCCAAATGCGACCAGTCTGCTTTTCACCGGAGCGGACATGGATAATCTGGTGGTCAGCCGGAAGAACTTCCGCGACATAGAGGTCTACGCTTTGGTGACCGCAGGGGTTGCCACAAACGCCATGCGCATGGCTGTGGATACGGGCAATTATTACGAACCCGGCACCATCAATATCATCCTGCTGACCAACAGTCGGCTCAGTCCACGGGCCATGGCCAGGGCTGTTATCAGTGCCACCGAGGCTAAAAGCGCGGCCCTCGCAGATCTGGATATTCGCAGTACCTATACCCCCCAGCAACAGGCAACCGGGACCGGCACGGACAACATCCTAGTGGTGCAGGGTGAGGGCGTCCCCATCAGCAGCAGCGGCGGTCATACGAAAATGGGGGAACTCATAGCCAGGGCTGTGTATGATGGGGTTCGGGAGGCGATAGCCAAGCAGAACGGGATCACCGCGAACCGTTCCGTTTTTACCCGGCTCAAGGAACGAAAGATAGACCTTTGGGAGATCTTGCCAGCAACAGTGGAAAATTGCTCCTTGAACAAACCCCAATTGGTCGTCGCGCTAGAAAATATCCTCCTGCAATCGGAATATGCGAGTTTCATGATGGGATCCTTTGCGGTAAGCGATGCGGAGCAGGCTGGAAGCTTAACCGATCTGCGGGGATATGCCATGTGGGGCAGGTCGGTGTCCGGTACCCTGGCAGGTCATGCCATCGAGCCATGGACGCATCGGTTTACCGCCGGGCAATTACCGCCGGTTCTCGCCCTGGCCTTTGAGTCTCTGGTGAACGGCGTATGTGCAGGAGAAACGGGAGGCGTGCACTGAAGTGACACAGGCCGTTGCCACACATGATTATGTTGCCAGGGCAGTGGATGGAACCACTGTCCAAGGGGTTTGTCTGCCTCAGGTCGTGGAGGAGGCAGCGCCAGAGGCGGCTTTGAAACGGCTGCATTATTCGGCCGCAACCCTGACCATACTCATGCACGCGATGTTCCTGCTGCTGGGATTCTGGCTGGGCGGTGCAACAACCGGTGTCCAAGGGCAGAACCTGCCCCAGTTTATTTCTGTGAGCCTGGATCACTGGCTCTCTGGTGAACAGGCTGGAAAGCAGGAGGCACTCCTGCCGGAAAAACCAGCTTTGTTTGCAAAAAGTGGGACTGAAAACAAGAGCGTTTCCGCCTCGGGCAGGACAAACAAGGGAGCCACCGCTGCAGGTCTTTCACGGGAGAATGGGAAGCTTGCAGCGAACGAAACTCCTTTGGCACAAACCCCGACGGGCGGGGATTCGCTTTCATCCCCGCCAACCCGCGGACTGCCAACAGAGCAAGGTTTTGAACAGGGAAACGCACAAGCGGCAGGCCTGCCACAGGGCTCACTGCCAGAAGTCCTGGCCCGTCCCCTGTACGCAGTGAATCCGCCGCCTCTTTACCCGCGGCTTGCCCGACGGCTGGGCAAGGAGGGCGTCGTGCTGCTTGAGGTGTATGTCTCCGCCTCGGGAGCGGTGGAAGAGGTAAAGGTGGCCACTGGCAGTGGTCATCAAATACTTGACGAGACGGCACTTAAGACCGTGCGTGACTGGCGGTTTTCACCGGGCTTGCGCAACGGCCAGCCTGCGGCCATGCGGGTCAGAGTACCGGTGCGTTTTGAACTGCACGAATAGATTAAAAAAATGAACCAAACAAAACGGATAGTTTGCTCCCTTATCATCTTGCTGTGCCTCAGTGGGCCAGCCTTTGGCCTGGAACTGCACGACCAAGCCGGTCGCCTGGTAAAGGTGCCGACCACGGTGTCGCGGATTGTTGCTCTCGCGCCCAGCGTCACCGAGATTATCTACGCGTTGGGCCAGGAAAAAAGGCTGGTGGGCGTTACCCAGTACAGCGATTACCCCGAGGCGGCCAAAGGGTTGCCCAAGATCGGTTCTTACGTGCGGCTCGATCTGGAACGCATTGTCGCCTTGAAACCGGATATCTGCTTTGGCATCAGGGAGGGTAATCCGAAACATCAGGTGGAAAAAATTGAGGCCCTTGGTATACCGGTTTATATTATTGATCCGCACAACACCGGGGGAATCATGGAGGCCATCAAGGGAATGGGGGCGGCACTGGGTGCCTCTGGCCCGGCCGATTTGCTCGCCCGGGATATGGCCAGACGCATTGATAAAGTGAGCCGGTTGGCGAACACGGCAACCTCCAAGCCGCGGGTTTTTTTTCAGGTTGACGCCGCGCCGATCATCACCGCCGGAACCAGCACCTTTACCCATGAGCTGATCACCCTGGCAGGCGGAGTGAATCTCGGAGCCGGACCGGTGCCGTACCCGAGACTCAGTTGGGAAGAGGCCCTGGCTTTGAGCCCTGAGATTGTCGTGATTACCTCCATGGCCGGAGGGCACAGCCCGGAAAGTCTCAAAGCCCAGTGGCGCAAATGGCAGCAGTTGCCCGCAGTGCAGCAAAACCGGCTTTATGTGGTGGATGCCGGGCTCTTTGACCGCCCTACCCCCCGGCTTGTCGAAGGCCTTGAAGCCCTGGCCAGAATTGTTCATCCCGAACTCTATGGGGGTTCTAGTGACAAGTGAGCGGACCATGATTGGTCGCCTTGTCCTGATAACTCTAGGGCTTGGCCTTCTTCTTGCGCTAAGCGGTTTTCTTGGCATTGCCATAGGGCCGTCCGGCGCCAGCTTCGGCGATGTTCTGGCGATTTTTTCCGGAAAGGCAGGCAGCCAATCCATCACCAGTACGATTGTCTGGCAAATCCGGTTGCCCCGGGTAATTCTCGCTGCTACGGTTGGAGCAACCCTTGCCTTGGGCGGTCTGGTCTTTCAGGCCCTGCTCCGCAACCCTCTGGCTGAACCCTATATCCTTGGCATCTCCGGCGGCTCGGCGGTGGGGGCGATTATCGGCCTGCTGCTGGGGCTTTCTCCGTTTCCCGGCGTGCCCCTGGCGGCTTTTTCCGGCAGCATGCTTGTCCTTGTTCTTGTCCTTGGCCTTGTCTCCGGGCAAAGCGCGGTCAACCGGGACTCGATGCTGTTGGGCGGGGTCATGATGAATGCCTTTTGCGGCGCCATTATCATGTTTCTCATTTCCGTGAGCCAAACCTCACAGGTTCACCAGATTCTTTTCTGGCTCATGGGCGATTTCACCATGTTCAACACCGGGCAGCTGCCCGTTCTCCTGACCCTGCTTCCCTGCTTTCTGCTCATTTTTGTCCTGGCACGGCCCATGAACCTCTTACTGGCCGGACACGAATCAGCCGCCGCCCTTGGAGTCAATGTGCAACTGGCGAGTCTGGTTCTTCTTGTGACCACCTCTTTCATGGTGAGCATCGTGGTTTGCCAGTCCGGTCTGGTCGGTTTTGTCGGGTTGGTGGTTCCCCATATTCTGCGAATGGTTTTGGGGCCCGATCACCGGCTGCTGGTTCCGGCCAGTATTTTGGGCGGCGGGGCTTATCTGATTCTTTGTGATCTGCTGGCCCGCACCCTGTCAAGTACAGGGGAGATGCCCGTGGGCATTGTCACGGCCATGATCGGGGCACCGCTTTTCATCGTGCTGCTCTGGAGGTCACGACGATGCCGGTGATTTCCGTCCAAGGGCTTGATCTCTGTTACGGAAAGAGGCAGGTTTTGCAGGATATTACCATGCAGGTTCAGCGTGGGGAATTCTATCTTATCATCGGGCCAAATGGCAGCGGCAAAACCAGTCTGCTCAAGGGACTGGCCAATCTTCTTCCCATTGCCGGGGGACGGATAGAGATTCTCGGCAGGCCATTAACCAGTTACACCAGGCGCCAATTGGCACAAAAGATTGCCGTGGTGCCCCAGCAGATTTCCCTGGATTTCCCCTTTACGGTGGCAGACACCGTTCTCATGGGGCGGGCGCCGCATCTCGGGCTCATGCGGGTTGAAGGGGCAGCAGACCATGCCCTTGCTACGGAAGCCATGCATTTTACCGATGTGACCCATTTGGCCGACCGACGTCTTGATCAACTGAGCGGCGGCGAGAGACAGCGGGTGATCATTGCCCGGGCGCTCTGTCAGCAGCCGGAGATCATCCTGCTCGATGAGCCGACAGCCTCTTTGGACCCGGCCCACCAGATCCAGATCATGGATCTCATGGAACGATTCCGCGCAGAAAAAGGCACCACCGTTATCATGGTCTCCCACGACCTCAATCTTGCGGCCCTGTATGGTGACCGCTTGCTCCTGCTGCACAATGGCAGAACGGAAATGGTGGGTTCACCCGTTGAGGTGCTCATTGCCGAACGTCTTGCCGCCTGCTATGGCTGTGCCATGCTGGTCGAAAAAGATTCTCTGGGGGGAATGCCCCGGGTCACGCCAGTTCCGCAAAAATATTCTCAAATTTTGTAACACCATTCCCTGGGTCGCCAGTCTCCCCCCTGTTGTAATGAGGTCCTGCCTCGCTCCCGCACCTCGCATACCTTCAGGCCAAGTAAAAATACATGGGGCCTTCCCCTTTATATGCTTTGCCGCTGGAAACGTTCTCTGTTTTTCCGTTCATTTTTTATTCTATTCATGCATAGCTAAAATCCATTGCGCAATGCAAACTGCCATGAGATAACCGTAAATATACAACTAAAAATAGGTATAAATACTTAACAAAATATTTTACACAAGAGGATGCCATGCAGCTCAGTTTGCGCAATCGATTCCTGATCCCGACCACCGTTGTCCTTGTTCTGTGCATGGGCACCATCAGCGCGGTCTCCTATTTTAAATCCGCTTCCGCCTTGAAAGAATGCATCAGCCAACAGACCTCCCAGGTCTCCAACTCTGTGGCCCAGCAGATTAGTTCCTGGCTGCATGAACGGAAACTCGACATCTGCGGCAACAGCGCGGAACCTCTGTTTACCTCACTCTTCCTCGCCGGGACCGCCGACAGCAACGCCTCCCATCGAGCAAACGCCAAGCTTGCCGAACTCCAGCACCAGTCGGACTTTTACGAATTCATTGCCATTGCCGACCAGAGCGGCGTTGTTGTCGCCTCGTCACTTCCAGAGCATGTTGGCTCCATGAATGTCGCCGACCGCTCCTATTTTAAGGATTCGCTGGCTGGCAAGGAGGCCATTTCCGAAGTAATTCTCAGCAAAGGAACGGGAAATCCAGTTTTTGTCATCTCTGCCCCCATCAAGGCCAACGGCAAAGTTTCCGGAGTTCTTCTGGGCGTAGTCGATCTGACGCGCTGCAATGCCAGCTTTGTCGATCCGGCAAAGGTCGGCACCTCGGGTTATGTGTATCTCATCGATTCGACCGGAAAGATGCTTGCCTATCCTGATAAGGAGAAAATCCTCAAACTCGACCTGAGCCAGTTTGATTTTGGCCGCGACATGCTGGCCCAGCGCCAGGGGCTCATTCATTATACTTTCAAGGGCATTCCCAAACTGGTCGGGTTCCAGACCATCCCGGAAACCGGCTGGATCGCGGCAGCCACCGCCACCGACGCGGAGATGTACGCCCCGGTTAAACGGCTGGGCATGATCAATCTCGGCATTCTCATTTTCAGTACAACCCTCACCGCAGGCCTTGTTTTTCTGATTGTCCGCTCTCTGGTCACGCCCCTGCACAACATCAGCCTCGGCTTGAGCGAGGGCGCGGCGCAGGTTGCTTCCGCTTCGAGTGAAGTCTCCGCCACAAGCCAAACCCTGGCGGAAGGCGCCTCGGAACAGGCCGCCGCCCTGGAAGAAACCTCCGCCTCCATGGAAGAGATCACCTCCATGGTAAAACAGGGCGCAGAGCACACCCGAAACGCCGACGAGCATGTCAGCCGGGCAGACAGTCTCATCGGCAATGCAGGTTCTTCCATGGAAGAACTCACCCGATCCATGGAAGAAATATCACAGTCCAGCGAACAGACCTCACGGATTATCAAAACCATCGACGAAATTGCCTTTCAAACCAATCTCCTGGCCTTAAACGCCGCTGTGGAAGCGGCCCGTGCCGGTGAGGCAGGCGCAGGCTTCGCAGTGGTCGCCGAGGAGGTCCGCAACCTGGCCCAGCGTTCCGCGGCTGCGGCCAAGGACACCGCTCAACTCATCGAGGAAACAGTTGCCCGCGTCCGGACGGGATCGGAGGTTGTGGCGCACACCAGCAGCGTTTTTAAGGAGGCGGCGGCCAGCGTGGTCGAGATCAGCGGACTGATCAGACAGATCCGCACGGCAACCGAAGAGCAAGCCTCGGGAATCGTCCAAATCAACAAGGCTATCTCGGAGCTGGATGTTGTGACCCAGCAAAACGCAGCCACTTCCGAGGAATCGGCTGCTGCTTCCGAGGAACTCAACGCCCAATCCTTCCAGATGAAGGAATTTGTCGACGACATGGAACGGTTGATCACCGGCGTTCCTCGCCCAGGCAGCCAGGCATAGTCCTGCTCCGCTCCCCGTACCGGACTCCGCGCACTTTCGCCAGTATCGCTTAAAAGTGCGCGGGGGTTCCCCCTCCACTTTTTCTTCCCGTCTTGACTTTCTCTGGCAAAATTTTCCCCTTTCGCCTACATTCGGATGTAGGCACAGGCTTGCGTCGGTCATGGGGCCACCAGAAATACCGGAGAAACAACATGGAAACATTCGAGCAACTTCTTGAAAAATCGACAAAAATTCATGGCCACATCTGTGCAGGCCAGGTCATCGGGGTGCGCATGTCCATGATCGGCCTGCGGGAAATCGGCATCGACGATCCCAAGGTCCAGCGTAAAGATTTTTATGTGCTGGTGGAGATCGACCGCTGCGCCACCGACGCCATCCAAACCGTCACCGGCTGTTCCTTGGGCAAGCGCTCCCTCAAGTGGCTCGATTATGGGATCATGGCCGCGACCTTTGTCAATCTCAAGACCGGAAAGTCAGTGCGGATCACCGCCCTGGAGGAATCCAGGGAGACCTCGAAGAAATACTGCCCGGAAATCGGCGACAAGTATAAGCAACAACTGGAGGCCTACCGTATCATGCCCGAGGAGGAATTATTCAAGGTGCAGAAGGTCGCCATCACCGTGCCGGAAGAGGACATGCCGGGCCGGCCCAAACGGAGGGTGCAATGCGAGCGCTGCGGGGATTGGGTGCAGGACTGCCGCGAGGTGATGCAGGACGGCAAACCCTTATGCAAACCCTGTGCACATGGCCGCTACTACGAAATCATCTGAGCCTGTTGGGCTACTGGAGTAAGCATGACAAAAACAATCCCGGTTGAGCAGGCCGTCGGCATGGTCCTGCCCCACGACATTACAGAGATCCGCACCGAGGAATTCAAGGGACGTGCCTTCCGTAAAGGCCACATTATCCGGGCCGAGGATATAGAACGCTTGAAGCGACTGGGTAAGGATAACATCTATGTGCTGGAACTGGGCGAAGACGATATCCATGAGAACGAGGCTGCCGAGTTGATGGCTGATGCCCTGTCCGGTCCTGGCACCTCGGTTTCCGGAGAGCCGGTGGAAGGCAAGCTCAACATCGTCGCGGCCCACGAGGGGCTGCTCAAGATCGAGGTGGAGGCCTTGTACCGATTCAATCTGCTGGGCGAGGTCATGTGCGCCACCCTGCACAGCAATACCCCGGTCAAAAAAGGCGAACAGCTGGCCGGGACCAGGCTCATCCCCTTAGTTTCCAAAAGAGGGGTGGTGAATGAGGCCGTTGCAATCGCCCAAAAAGCGGGAGGAATTCTTAAGGTTGCCCAGTTAAAACAGGCCAAGGCCGGGCTGATCATCACCGGCAACGAGGTGTTCCATGGCCGGATCAAGGATGCCTTTGAACCGGTCCTGCGCAAAAAACTGGAAAAGCTTGGCTCGCAGGTGATTGCGGTGCGCTTCGCTCCGGACAATATTGAGACCATTGCCGCCGAGATCAAGGCGTGCTTGGACGCGGGCGCTGACCTCATCGTCACCAGCGGCGGCATGTCCGTGGACCCCGACGACGTCACCCGGCTTGGAATCACCAAGGCCGGAGCCAAGGACATCGTTTACGGCACCCCGGTTCTGCCTGGGGCCATGTTCCTGGTGGGCTATATCGGCGAGGTGGTGGTGCTGGGGTTGCCTGCCTGCGGCATGTTCCACAAGATCACGGTTTTTGACCTGATCCTGCCCAGGGTGCTGTGCGGGGAGAAGATTACCCGGCATGATATGGCCCTGTTGGGACATGGCGGCCTGTGCCGACAGTGCAAGAGCTGTGCTTATCCCATCTGCGGGTTTGGCAAGTAACGCTTATTCCGAAACCTTGCCCCGCATGGCTTTCACCCTGCCCCGCTTTTCCTTGCCTTCCAATCGCTTTTCCTTGGCACCGCGGGAAGGCTTGGTGGGTCTGCGCTTGCGTTCCTGCTTGACCGCGCCTCGGATAAGTTCCCCCAAACGTTCCAGGGCATCGGCCCGATTCTTTTCCAGGCTGCGGAACTGTTGGGCTTTGATGACAATCTCGCCGTCCTTGGTAAGGCGCTGATCGCTCAAGGCCAGCAGCCTTTCCTTGTAAAAATCCGGCAGCGACGAGGCGCGGATATCAAAGCGCAGATGAATGGCTGAGGAGACCTTGTTAACATTCTGGCCCCCGGAGCCCTGGGCCCGGATAGCGGCCAGCTCGATTTCGCTTTCCGGGATTATGACGGTGTTTGAGATGCGCAGCATGGTTTCGCTTGTGGTCGTTCAGGAAGCATGGTTGCGGAAATTGTTCGCCTGGATGGCAGTGCGCCGCATGATCTTTTGCAGCGCCGCCCTGGTCAGGCCGGAAATCTCCGCCGCCCGGCTCACATTGCCCCCTGTGTCTTGCAGCAGGCGCACCACATACTGACTCATGAATTTCTGCAACAGATCCTCCTTGGCCTCCTTGTAGACTGGCATCTTTTCGTTTCCGCCTGGGGGCGCAAGCCAGGAAGCAGTCTCGTCTGGAAACCTGTTTTCCGAAGGGATGAGGGCGGCAAGGTCTCCGGTCGAGATAACCGAATCGGCGCTGAACAGCACCGCCTGACGAACCACATTCTGCAATTCCCGGACATTGCCCGGCCAGGCTCTCCCCATAAGGGCGGTGACGGCCTCCGTGGAAAAATGCTTCCCGCCAAGGCCAAGTTCGCAACAGACCTGCCTGCAAAAATGATCCGCCAACAACGGAATATCCCCCCGGATTTGCACCAGCCTGGGCGGGGTGAGACTCACCACGTTCAACCGGTAAAAAAGATCCTCGCGGAAAGAGCGGTCAATGATCTTTTTCTCAAGGTCCTGGTTGGTTATGGCGATGATCCGCACGTTGATCCTGCGGGTTTTGGTGTCTCCCAAGGGCTTTATTTCCTGTTCCTGCAAGACCCGGAGCAGTTTGATCTGGATTGAGACCGGGACATCGCCGATTTCGTCAAGACACAGGCTGCCGCCGTCCGCCTCCACAAAAAGCCCGGGATAATCCCGCTCCGCCCCGGTGAAAGCGCCGCGCTTGTGCCCAAACAATTCGCTCTCCAGAAGATGTTCGGGAATGGCCGGGCAATTGACCATGATCAGCGGACGGTTGCGTCGTTTGCTTAAGTTATGCACCGCCCGGGCCGCAAGTTCCTTGCCCGTGCCGGATTCGCCACGCACCAGCACCGTGTAATCGGACAAGGCCACGGTCTTGAGGCGCTCGCAAAACTGAGTCATGGCCGGACTCTGCCCGACAAAGGAGGCAAAGGCCTCCTTTTGGCAGACCTGTTCTTTTAAGGTAACATTCTCCCGGACCAGCCGATTTCTTTCCAGCCCCTTGTGAATCACCCGCAGAATGGTGTCCTTGTCAAAGGGCTTGGTGATAAAATCGTAGGCCCCCTTCTTAATGGCGTCAACCGCAAGATCAATGCTGGCAAAAGCGGTCATCATGACTACGGAAAGCTCCGGATCATTGGCCCGCAATTTCTCAAGCAAGGCGATGCCGTTCATCTCCGGCATCATCACGTCCAGCAAGGCGAGATCGAAGGATTGCTCCCCCATCAGGCGCAGAGCCTCGCTGGCCCTGGTGGAGGTCACCACCTCAAGTCCAGGAACGTTGCGTTCAATGGTTCTTTGCAACCCGGTGAGCATATCCTCTTCGTCATCAACGATCAAAAGCCGATCAAACGACATAGGTCCAGCCTCCCGCCGAATTTTTATCATGCGCCATGGAGCGGCAGAATAATGGTAAAGGCAGCGCCCTTGCCCGGTTTGCTTTGTACATAAATTTCCCCGCCATGATCACGGATGATTCCATAACTGAGCGACAGCCCGAGGCCGGTTCCGTCCCTCGGCCCCTTGGTGGTAAAAAACGGTTCGAAAATCTTGTCTTGAATCTCCGGAGCAATGCCAGGCCCGGTATCTCGCACAATAATCTTCACCTGGCCCTTGTTTGGCCGGCAGTGGGATTCAATGCTAATCTCCCCGTTTTCGCCGATGGCCTGGGCGGCATTGATAAACAAATTCATAAAAACCTGTTTCATCTTTTCCGCGTCCATCTCAAGGAGCGGAATGTCTTGGTCCAGCTTCTGCGCCAAGGTTATGCCTTGTTTTGTCAGTTGGCTTGAAACCATGGAAACTACCTGTTCGATGGCGGCATTGAGAGACCCTGGCGCCCGCGTTGTCTGCTGGTTCCGTGCGAAGCTCAATAGGTCATGGACAATGCGTTGGCAGTTTTTTACATGCTTTTCTATGATGTTCAGGTCTTCGACCTTGTCCGGCAGATTGCCGAAATCCTCTTTCAGTAAATCTGTGTAGCAGAGAATAATCCCGAGGGGATTGTTGATTTCGTGTGCAACTCCGGCGGCCAGCTGCCCGAGGGCGACAAGCTTCTCCGCCTGCTGCATGCGGTGTTCCACCTGTTTCTGTTGGGTGACGTCCTTGGCGTAGCAAACAATATTTTTCAACTCGCCGTGATCGTCAAAAGCCGGATAGAAGTGGGTTTCAAATATCTGGCCATTGGGAAGCTGGCTGAAATCGGAGACCTGTTCCCGCAACTTGACCTGGGAGATATGGCTGAACAGCTCGAAAGGGACCGGTTGCATCGCGGCCAGTTCCTCGGTATGACGGTTGAGGACCGTTTCCGGGCTAAAATCATATTTGACGAGAAATGCCTTGTTCACCATGCGGAGAAATCCATCCGGCGAAATAAGGACGACCAGATCGGCAATTGCATCAAAAACCGACTGAAGAAGCTCCTTGCTCTGCATAAGGCTTGTCATGTTCTGCAAACTTTCCATGGTAACGCCAATTTGGCGGCCGATGGAGAGCAGAAGCTCTCGGTGTCTGGGGTCCATCTCACCGACATCGTAGCCCGTGAAAGTCATGATTCCGAGTATCCTGTTCCGGCAGCAAAGCGGGATATTGAGGCATTTTCCCTTGGCAGTATCGGAGGTGAAAAAGTTCAGTTCTCCACAGACCGTCTCACAGATCGTTGAGGATGCGGGAGCATTGCCATCCGCTTCCGACAGAATCTGGTGGGAAATCACATCGCAGGAAAGAGTTTCGGCAAGTTCAGGGGCATTATCCTGGCACTGCAAGGAAAGCCCCTGGTGATCCGTGCGGAACAGATAAATCCCCGCACCTTTCGCCGGGATTACCTCCAGAGTTTGTCGCAAAACCTTGGGGAGAATGGTGCGAAGATCCACGGACTGAGTGATGAGTTCGGCGATGATGTTCAAGGTCTGGAGTTCGCGGTTTCGTTCCTGCATCTGCAGGTGCAGCTGGTCCTGGGACTCTTGCAGCGCCTTGGTCCTTTCTTCGACCTTTATCTCAAGGTTTTCGGCGTAATCGGTGAGTTGCAGGCGATTTTCTTTCAGGTGTCTGGCAATGAGGGTTGCGGTTGCATTCAATTCCCCGATTTCATCCATACTCCGGGCCTGCCGGTAGAGCTGTTCGCCTTTCTGGTCGGTGAGATTCAGGCGAAAAATATCCAGCAGGGTGCGGATGTTCTGGATGATGAGCTTGTTGAAGAAGAAAGCAATGATTGCATACAGGACAAAAAACGACAGAAAGACGGTGCTGAATACGGAAAGGGCGAATTCACCGATACGGCGCATGCCTTCTCCCACAGGAATGCCGACACTGACCACGCTGCTTATCTGATCCGTCTTCTTGAAAAACCCCCCCGTCTTGCCGTATGTTTGGATAATGCTCCCCGGCGCGTCCTCCGGTCTGCCGTGACAGTGCAGGCATGATTCATCATAGCGAACCGGGCTGAATTTCTCGAAGTATTGCTCTCCATCAACCGTGCGTATTCCCTGCCATGATTCAGCCTGGGGATGATCGTTGAAATATCGGATCATCTCCAATTCTCGCTGGTTTGCCTCAAATTCCGGATTTTTGGCATTGATGGCAACCCGACGAAAGGAAATATCAGGCAGGTCTTCTTTGAATTTTTCCATGACCACACGGCTTATATAGGAAGTGGACATGGCCTCGATGACAAAACTGTCCTGACCAAGCAGAGTATACATCCTTGGCCGCAAAATCTTCTGGACATAAGAACGATTGGCGTCTACTGCCGCCATGACAAGCTCTGCCTTGTGCAGGGCCTCCTCCTGCAAACGTTTTTTCTGATGCGTATAAATAATAGCGGACCAGAAAAGACAGAAGAGAAAGAGGATGAAGGCAAGACCAATCAGAAATTTACCCTGCGCCCCAGGTGGCTTGATGTGACCTAGCAGTTCTTGCGATTTCTTGCCAAGCATCATTCCCTTCCCCTGTGATGACTAAAAATTTTCCAACAACCTGTTGCCGACATGATTTCATGTAATCATACAATTATGGCGGGTGTCAACTGAAGGCATCACTGGATACCAAAAGAGGCAGTTGCGGTTGGATTTTTCGATTTTTTTGCCGAATCCAAAACAGGAAGCGTGCTGTTAACTTATTGTTTTCTCATTATTTTATTTTTAACCACGCCATCCGTGCCATGCGGCACCCTCCTTGCATTAACACACTAGTCAACTGACCCATTGACAAAAAACATCACATTCACCAAAGGAGGAAAAGAGCACCCACAGGATATCAGGCTTGCATGTTGGATAACTGTATGGCCATCCCGTGACCGGAGGGTAGGAACCGTTTCACACTCTCACTGGTCAGCCGCGTACATGGTCAAAAAAAAGGGGGAAACATGGACGAGAAGAAAATCAATGAAGACAAGTTGACAGAGGGGCATTGCGATTCAGAAGAAACCTGCAAAATCGAGGGGAAAAAGGGCTGGCTGAGCGAGGATTGGCTTTCGCTCTGGCTGGGTCTGTTTATTTTTATGCTTTCCCTCGGAGCATTTCAAGGCGCCGATATTCTGGGCTGGGGGGCAACAACAAGCGTCTGGAACGATATCACTAAATCCACCAAACCCGTATCAATGGCCTACCAGAACGTCAAGGGCGAAATCACCAAAATTGACGGCGCAAAGGTAACTCTCAAGAAAGCAGACGGCAAAGAAGTCGGCATCACCGTAAAAACCGATACTTCCGCACTTGCGGTGGGGCAGACATACGAACAAAAAGGCCTTTCTGCCATGGCCTCGTTGTTCCTCACCTACATTGTAATGCTGGTGATCATGGGTCTGGGTTCGATGCTGATCGGGGCGGACTTTAAAAAATTCGCCATCGGCTTCACCCTGATTTTCTGGCTCAGTTATCTCTGTTGGCTCATGGGGCACTTTGCCAATATCGCCGCGACCAAGAATGAAATGGAGAAATTCGGCATCAATTGGACGCTCAGCATGACCGGCGAGTTCGGTTTCATCATCGCCTTGATTGCAGGACTCATGGTGGGCAATCTCTTTCCCGGGTTGGCATCGGCCATGAAGGAAGCGGCCAGGCCCGAGCTGTACATAAAAACAGCCATCGTCATCATGGGCGCTGGGCTCGGGGTAAAAGCCGCCCAGTCTTTCGGACTGGCGAGCAATATCATGTTCCGGGGGTTCTGCGCCATTGTCGAGGCCTATCTGATCTACTGGGCAACCGTCTACTGGATTTCGCGAAGATACTTCAAGTTCAGCCGTGAGTGGTCGGCCCCTCTGGCATCGGGTATCTCCATTTGCGGGGTTTCCGCAGCCATTGCCACCGGCGGGGCCATCCGCGCCAGGCCGATCATCCCCATCATGGTTTCCTCTCTTGTCGTAATCTTTGTGGCGGTGGAAATGGTCCTGCTTCCGTTTGCGGCAAAGCTTTTTCTTTGGCATGAGCCGCTGGTCGCCGGGGCTTGGATGGGACTGGCCGTCAAATCAGACGGCGGTGCCATTGCCAGCGGCGCGGTGACCGACGCTCTGATCCGAGCGCAGGCCATGGATATGGAAGGCATCAACTACGCCGAAGGCTGGATCACCATGACCGCGACCACAGTGAAGATGTTCATCGATATCTTCATCGGCGTCTGGGCCGTTATCCTTGCCTATGTCTGGTGCGCCAAGATCGAATGCAAGCCCGGGCAAAAAGTCCGCCTCATCGAGATCTGGAACCGTTTTCCGAAATTCGTACTCGGCTATATTCTCACCTTTATTATTCTGCTTGTCATCTGCTGGCCCGCGGTCAAAGCGATTGCCCCGGCGGAACACGCTATCACGGACCTGAAGGTGCAGATGTCCTCGTTGGAAAAACAGATCAGCGCCAGTAAGGACCAGGCATCTGTTGCGCCCTTGCAGGCCAAGCTGGACGAGGCCAAAGCCCAAGAGAAACAGCTGAAAGACTCGACCAAGGAGCCCAACAAGCTGATATCCAAAGCCAAATCGGCAACAGATCAAGGCGATGTGTTCAGGAAGATATTCTTTCTCCTTTGTTTCTTCACCATCGGGGTGGTCTCAAACTTCAAGAAGCTGGCGCAGGAAGGGATCGGCAAGCTCGCCGCCGTGTATTGTATCTCCCTTTTCGGCTTTATCATCTGGGTCGGACTCGCTATTTCGTGGTTGTTCTTCCACGGGGTCAAACCACCAATTCTCTAATGGAGATCGCACATGACTGACGAAAAATCAAAGATTGCCGAAGAGATGAAAAAAATGGAATACGAGCCGATCCTGCCGGCGGAAGTAACTCTTGTTAAATGGAGTATTTGCCTTGGTGTCGGATTGCTGGTGATGTTTTACTTTCTCAGCCGGTGGCTCTTCCCCGGCGGCCATTAACAGAATGGCGGATTTTAGGCAAAGCCTAAAATCCGCCATCGTTACGTTCTTTCGAATAAACGCCGTCTCCGCAAGAGGACGGCGTTTATTTGTTATCAACCGATTCCTTACGTTTTCGCTAGCGCCTCAAATCATTGTATGCCTCTTTATACTCCTTCAGCCGCTGCTTCCAGGCGAGTAGCCCCTCATAGCCATTGCGCCACGCATCGAAATCCCGCTCTTTTCCCACGGTTTTCAGCAGTTCGCCTGCGATCAGCTGTTCCGTAGAAATGCCGTATTGCTTCTCAAACTGGGCGAGCTCTTTTTCTTGCCGGTCGATCATATTCTTGCAAACAGTAATCTCCCTTGAAATGGAGATACCGTACTCATCGGTCTGTAAGTCATCATGCATTCTGTTCACCTTTTCCGACCGAAAATTTCATGCTCGGTTAGCAACGCTTGGCGAATAACGATTGTGTCCCTATGCAGGCTGTATCAGGCTCCCAGCAGATAAAGATCCCCTGCGATCCATTCGCCTTTTTCCTTGCGAATGTTGGCGGACTCGGTGGCAAGGATCCGAAAGCCATGTCGAACGGCCACTGCTTCAATGTAGGAAAAGGTGTGGGCATAGCGCCCGGACTGACGCAACTGGTAGCCCTGCCCCGCCATCTGCTCGGTGGAAAAAAGGATTCTCCCGTTTCTGGCAAGGCCTTTAACCAGGGTGGCAAAAATTCGGTCCAACTCACCCACATAGATAAAAACATCCGCCGCGACAATCAGGTCGAACGGTTTCTGATTCTGCTCAAGAAAGGTCACGATCTCTCCTACCGCCAACTCATCATACACCTTCTTGGCCGAAGCCGCCTGCACCATCTTTTGGGAAAGATCCACCCCGACCCTGCAGGTGCTTATCTCCTGAAAAACCTGCCCCACCAAACCGGTGCCGCAGCCCAAGTCTAAAAGTCGCGTAAAATGCGAAGGCCCAACAGGGTCGGCAAGAAGCAGGCTTTTGAGTTCCCACGGGGTTCGGTATTCCAGATCAACCAGCAGACGCTCTTCAAAATGACCGGAAAAGCTGTCAAACAGTTCAGCAATATAGGAAGACGGGGCAACAGCGGTGGTTTCACCGGTGAGGGCCGCGAGGATATGCTGGGCTGAAACCGCGTTATGATCCAACTCGATAAGCCTGCGATAACAGGCAATGGCATCGTTCACCTTGTCCTGATCGAGATAGAGGACGCCCAAGTTGCCGTGGGCCGCTCCATATTCCGGACGCAGGGCAACGGCAATCTCAAGAGCGGTGATGGCGTCGTCCTTGCAACCCAATTCTTTGTAGACCAAAGCCAGATTGTAATGCACCTCCGCATCATCCGGGGCAATCTCCATGGCGCAAAGATAGGATTGCCTGGCCTCTTCAAGCCGCCCCGCCCTCTTGCAGGCCAAGCCGAGATTGAAATGGATATCGGCGTCCTGGGGGTTGAGTTGCGCGGCCCGATGATAGGCCGCAATGGCTTCGTTGGTGTTGCCTTGGGCTAGATGGGCGGTGCCCAGGTTGTAGGCCGCCTGCCAGTGCGTGTCGTCCAGGGCGAGAACCTGGTGAAAATGCTCGATGGCCATCTGTTGCTGCCCCAGGGAATAACGGGTTATGCCAAGCTCATAAGCGATTGCCGCCTCTCCGGGCAACAATGTATGGGCGCGGCCAAACCAGAAGGCGGCCTCTTCCGGTGCCCCCATGGCGCGGTGGAGAAGGGCCAGATAGAAACAGGCATCCACATGCTCCGGACACAGGTCGATGGCCTGCTGATACAGAGACACCGCCGGGTCTATCTCTCCCTGCTGGTGCAGGTCAAGGGCCCGGTGGAAGAATTCGTCGGCATTGTTGGGGCATGGCCTGCCATTTTCGGCAGCCTGCCCGTTTGTCTGCACAGGGCGTGAGTCTGTGTCCATCGGCATCAAAAAGATAAAATTTAATGATGTACAGCGGTCCAGTTCGAATTATGATGATCTCGTAACGACGAGAAAATAACGCAACGACGCAAAGTCGCAAGTAAAAAAAATAAAAATCGAGCACAGGCTGCCCCCAACCGATCCGCATCATTTTCAAGCTTCGGGATACAGACCCCCATGATTACCCTGCCAATGCCCAATACGCAACAAATCACCTGGATGCGGGATATTCGCCGCCACCTCCACCGCCATCCGGAGCTGGCCTTTGCGGAATTAGCCACTGCGCGTTTTATTGTTGAGCAACTGGGGGAATTGGGCATCCCCTGTCGGGAACAGGTGGGCCAAACCGGCATCGTCGCCAGGCTGGGGAGCAAGGAAATGGGCGCACTCTGCGTTGCGCTAAGGGCAGACATGGACGGACTGCCCATCACCGAGCAAACCGGCCTGCCCTTTGCCTCGGAAACGCCAGGAGTGATGCATGCCTGCGGCCATGACGGCCATGTGGCCATGCTTCTCGGTGCGGCCGCGCTGCTCAAGGCGAAGGAGGCTGAACTCCCCGGCCGGGTAGCTCTCATCTTTCAGCCTGCCGAGGAAGGCGACGGCGGCGCGCAGGGCATGATTGCCGAAGGCGCTTTGGACGGGGTCGGAGCCATCTTTGCCGGCCATATCGACCGCAATTACGAACTGGGCGAAATAGTCGTGCAGCCTGGGCTGATCTCTGCCTTTACCGATGAATTCACCATCGAGATCCGCAGCCCGGGCGGCCATGCCGCCAAACCCCATGAAACCGCGGACAGCATTTTGGCGGCTGGCCAACTTATCACCAGCATCCAGTCCATCGTCGCCCGCGAGGTCCATCCCTGCTTTCCCGCCGTGATCACCGTGGGCGCCATCCATGGCGGCGATGCAGCCAATGTCATCGCTTCACATGTGATTCTTGAGGGCACCATCCGCACCACCAGCCAAGAGACCCGATCCGTCTGCATCGCCAGCCTGCAACGGATGGCCAAGGCCATGGAGCAGTTGCACCGGGTGGAGACCTCTTTCTCCTTGGTGGAAGGGTATCCGCCGGTAATCAACAATCCTGTTGCTGCCCGCATTGCCACGGAGGTGGCCGCCGCAATCGTGGGCCAGGACAAGGTGAAGGACCAACCCTTGCCCAGCCTGGGCGGGGAGGATTTCTCCTTTTTTCTGCAAAAAGTCCCTGGTTGCCTGGTGCGTTTGGGCGCGAAACACACCGAACTGCACGATGCTCCGGCCCACAGTCCCCGCTTCGATTTTAACGAACGGGTGCTGCCCACGGGTGCTCTTTTTCTGGCACAAATCGCGGTCAGCGCCCTTGAGCGCATGGAAGAACTGCGCAGTCCGGCACCAGGCAGGGCATAACCGCCGCATGCAAATTTCCGGGGGAATTCATCGACAATCCGTGGTATACACGGTTTTCGATTCCGCCTTTCCCCATCAACCATCTTTTTAAAAACACATGGAAAACGAAGAGAACGATATTTTTTTCAACATCATTAACCGGTTTGTCGGTTTTTACAGCCAGGATGCCATCCGGGAAACCCGCAACGACACCGACTGCGAATATCCCTTTGTGGCCATGGACACCAGGCAGGTCTTCGCCCAGATGACTTTTGTCAGCGCCATCCTCGGACTTGACCGGGAGAATGCCACCCCCCCACGTCTCCTCGATGTGGGCTGCGGCATCGGCAACGTGCTGCTCATTGCCGAGCAATTCGGCTTTGAGGTGTATGGCTTTGAAAAGGATGAATATCCCTTCCGGGTGGCGGCCAAGCTCATTGGCGAGGACCGGATTGCTCAGGCCGATATCTGGAGTTATGAAAGCTACGGCGAATACGAGGTGATCTACTATTACCGGCCATTTTCCGGGCGGGAACAGCAGCTGCGCTTTGAAAGGCTCATTGAAGACAGCATGAAAACGGGGGGTATCCTGATCGCCAACCACAAAAACAGCGAGGCCATCGGCCAGGACAGCCGTTTCGAAAGGCTCAGCCCCACCCTGCCGATCTGGCGGAAAATCCGGGCCGCATAACAACTATTCGGCGGAAACCACCTTGTTCCGCCCGCCGTTCTTGGCAAGATACAGCGCTTCGTCCGCCCTCCTCAGCACGGCCTCAATGCCGGTATCCCTTGACCGGAGGCTGGTGAGGCCGATGCTGACCGTGAAGTGGACAACCTGTTCGTCCACATACACCTTCAGGTCGGCGATGGTCTGGCGAAATCGTTCCGCAACGATCAATGCCCCTGGCAGATCGGTTTCCGGCAGGATAATGGAAAATTCTTCGCCGCCGATCCGTCCCAGCACATCACTTTCCCGAAGAACATCCAGGCAATTGGCGGTAAAGGCCTTGAGTACCTCGTCGCCGACTGCGTGGCCATGGGCATCGTTTATTTTTTTGAAGTGATCGATATCCATCTGGATCGCGGAAAATACGTGGGAATAGCGTTGGGAGCGCAGAAACTCCTTGGTGGCATAGTCCATGAAATAACGACGGTTATAAACACCTGTCAACGGATCGGTGGTTGCCAGACGTTCAAGCTCCCGGTTCTGGCCAAGAATCCGTTGCCGGTAAGCCTCAAGCTGCTCCACCATCCAGTTGAACGAGAGGGAAAACTCCCCTAAAAATTCCACCCGCTGGGAAAAATCACCCTTGGCTATCTGCCCGGTCTGCCAGGCCAGATGCCGTAGGGTCGCCTGCAGGTTCTTGAGATGATGGCAGGCCGGGAGTTTGGCGATGATCGGAACGTCCATGTTGCCGATGGAGAGCAGATAAGCGGCATTGGTCAGGGCAGACAAGGCCTCGGTAAGGGTATTGACATATTCGCCCACCTGACGGATTTCATCCTCTTGTTGTCCTGCCAGATCGAGATCCCCAGGCTGTTCATTATGCAGCAGCGCATGGAGATGGGCGCTGATCTTGTCCAGCCTTTCGATGTCCTTATGCTCCATGAGATTACCAGGTTTGTTTTTTTTTGCAGGCCACCTACCTTTCGGCAAGCACAACCTCAAAGCGGCAGACCCGATCACCGGCGCACCAGCAGTCCGTCTCCCTTGCCGTGAATTGCTTGCCGAAATGGGCGGAAAACAGAGCGGCGATAAAGCCTTCGTCAAAGGTGCAGACTAATTCTTCGCTCATGGGCAAGCCCGAGCAGTCCAGATCTTCCGCCACGGTGAGCACGAAACGGTGCGTGAGCGAATCGGATGCCTCGACCCGCAGGATGCCAATGGAGAGCTTCCGCAATGCTTCCTGAAGTTCGGCAACAAACCGGTCAAAATCGTTGGTTTCGTGGAGCAGATGTTCATAAAACGCCTTTCCCGCGCTCTGCCCGGCGTCATGAAATATCCGGTTGGCCGTTGCCACATCGGTATGGGCGATGATCGCATCGTGCAGGGTAAACTGCATCAACCGATAAACAGCCACGGTGGTCTGGGGGCCAAGATTAGGACGTCCCCGTTCTATATCGCCAAGATGTGACCAGTCAAACTGCAGGGATTTCCGCTCTTCCTTGAACATCTTCGCGCCTTTTTCACCTCTGGTTATAAATCAGAACGCTTCCACCCGCAAAGCATGTAACAATGCTAGCATATCCTGCGGACAAAAGGCAATGGGCCAACGGGTGGGGAGAAAGGACGATGGTGAGATGCTAGAAATATGAGGCATTGGGGAAAAGGTCTTCGGGGATGTTTCCATTGCCATGCTGTTTGGCGTAGGCATATCTGGCACAATCGTAAAAATCGGCGATGCAGTATTTTCCCTGCATTTTATCGGAAAATTGCGGAACGCTTGCCATGATCGTTACAAAAAAATCACAGGTTTTTAAAAATTCGCAGCCTGTATCTTTTTCAAGTGTATGTGTCAAGGTGATCTCCAACGCTGATCTGGGGGATTTTCATAAGTATAGCCCAGAAACTGACCACTGCACAATACGGAAAAACTACGTGGAATATGGGCTATTCTCCCTGGAGCTTCTTCACCGGAGATCTTCCAGGCTTGCAAGCCGAACCCCACCCAGCACGCCACCCTTGCTGGCAAGAACACACTGGTCGTAAATCTGTAGGTCATTGCTTTTAATAAGTTGGGTCAGATCGGCAACGTAATCTCTTCCCCGGTTGGAATACTGGTGGAGCCCCTTGGACAGCGCAAGAGAATCCATGGTTTCTTCCCTGATCTCCCGCAACTCTTTGTACGCGGGAACCCGGTTAATCATCAGGACATATGCACGAACAGAATCAAGCAGGGAAGCGTACGCCGCGCCAGAATAAGCCTTGCCATCCTCATGCCCGTCAAACACATGCCCCGCCTTGTTCCAGGTCAGGACACCGAAAAGGTTATTTCGCTCCAGAGAAAACCGTGACCCACCCCATGATGATTCCAACGCGCCTTGGGCCATAATCAGGCTCACCGGTATCGGACTGATGCGGCGGCGCAAATCAGCGACCTCGTCGGCCCGGTATTTACGGCAGAGATTCTGCAAGAAAAAGATTTCGTTCTGGGTCAGACCCGCAAGTCTGCCATATGCTTCCTCGTTCAGGCCAAAGTCCAAACGCTTGGGGGGGTGCGGAAATTTCGCCAGAATCTTCTCGAAAGCGGCCCGCTCTTCCTCCACCTCGGACAGGGCGATCATTGCCGCAGGAAGGAGGACATGCAGAAAAGCTTTTTTCTGGGTAACCGCATCAAGGGATGACATGTCCTCGGGGAACCTGCTGACCAGAAAGGCAGGAACCTCTGAAAACGAGTCCACTTCCCATAAGTTGTTGGCCTTGAGCTGCCTCAGCAGATCCTCGGCGGAATGGACTTCAATGGTGGGAATGGTCTGAAACCGTTGGGGAAAACGAATAAATACGAAGGAAGGCTGGAGCAACAGGAAGATAAAAAAGAAAAGTATGACCAGAGACAATCCGGAAACCATCCGCACCATCCCGCAATCGACCGGCTTTTTGCCGAAATACATCGGGGTTTCATCGTGTTTTACTGCCACAACTTTATGTTTTACTACCACGACTTTTTCCTGCTCTGGGGTTACGTCCGGGTGACGGTTTGATGCAAGGCAGTCCATATAATGTCCTCCACCTGTGCAACTGCATGACAAGAGAGCAAACGCCCGTCCTTGACCGCTGCCGTAGTATCCCCTCTTCCTGTTCCGAAGAGGTGGGCGAATATACCTGATGCATCTTAAAAAAGCAAGCAAAACATCCTGAAGGTAGTCTCCCAAACTCCTACGATACACTTTATGATGTATAGGAAAAAAACAAAAACACAACAGATAGTTTCAGTATAGTATTTAAAACAATACCTAAACACCGAAGATTACCCAACAATATCCAGCGGTTTTCTCTTTGATTTTTTTATATTTCTTATGTCAGGGGCAACGTGATGTATCTATAGGCAATCTGTTGCATCTCGACAAGACCGTATGCCCCAAGCGTGTCTGGATGGCAGAAAAAACAGTGAGTCTTTGAAATAACTGACGTTTTTCGTTTTATTGCAAAAAAACACGAGGGGATAAGTTCTGGGTTGAGGAGCTAATGGGGGGCTGCGGGGCAGTATCGACAGTACACCAGGCGACGGAAATACCTGCACCGCGCAAATCAGGCACTTCTAACTTATGCTGTTCAGGTCTACGGGGTATCGTCGCTCGAAGATTCCGGGACCTTGACCGCCGCACGGGCCTGCGGTTGCGCCCCGGATTCGCCCTCTTTCGCAGAGAAAAGGGTCGGCGGCCCCTCCGGCGATCCAGCAGGCTCCTTTTCGGAAGTCAACTCGGCAATCCGCCGCACCGGCCGGTCGGAAACCCGTTTCCCAAGCGCGGAAGCCCCCTTGACCAGAACCTCGCTGAAGCTGCAATCCACATAATTGTGGCGGGCCCGCTTGGACGGGGCGAGATGCACCCGCACCCTGCCCCCGTCTGCGGTGCTCAGATAAAGGATGGAGGAATTCTTGTGCTCCGGAAAGAGGCGGTACTCCTTTTCAAGGATGAATTTCGGGCTCTGGAACCGTTTGACATAGCAAAAATTCTGGCTGCCCTCGCGGTAGAGGATGTTGAAAATCCGTTTTTCCTCGACCTTGCCGAACCAGAGCACATCATGGCCGACAAAGAGCTTGTCGACCACGTTGATCACCTTGTACATGCCGTTCTGGTAAATGAGCAGCAGCTTGTCGTATTCTGAACAGGGGAAGGAATCCTCGGGTTTGGCCTTGACCTGGTGGCCGAGAAAGCCGGTTTCCCGGTCATACCCCATGGTCAGGTTGGAGAGCGCAACCTTGCGCACCACCACCTCGCCGAAGGTGGCGATCTCGGTGCGGCGCGGGTAGAGGTGGCCATAACGGGTTAAAAGGTCGTCCAGATAATCAATGGTGTACCCAACCATGTCCAGCAGATAATTCTCCACCGCCTTGATGTTGTCCCGGACCTCCTTGATATCCTTTTTCTTCTTGTCCAGGTCGTAGCGGGAGATGCGTTTGATTCGGATTTCCAGCAGCCGCTCGATGTCGTCGTGGGTCACTTCGCGGACCAGCTTGTCCTTGTAAGGCAACAGGGCTGCGTCAATGGTATCGACCACCGCCTTGTAGCTTTTGCACTCCTCGATCTGCTTGTAGAGTCGCTCTTCGATAAAGATATGCTCCAGCAGATGGGCGTGGAGCTTTTCCTTGAGCCGACCATGCTCGATGGTCAGTTCCTTCTCAAGGTCGCGCACCAGCTTTGCGGTATTGTGGCGCAGCACCTCGCTCACCGTGAGCACCGCCGGGTTGTTATCCTGAATCACGGTCAGGTTCGGGCTGATGGGCACTTCGCAGTCGGTAAAGGCGTACAGGGCTTTGATCGTATCCGCAGCATAGATGCCGCGTACCAGCTTGATCTCGATCTCCACCTCTTCGGCGGTGTAGTCGTTGATGCTTAAAATCTTGAGCTTGTTGGACCGGGCCGCCTTTTCCACGCTCTCGATCAACGATTGGGTGGTGGTGCCGTAGGGGATATCCTTGATGGTGATGGTCTTCTCATTTTTCTCCTCGATGCGGGCCCGGCAGCGCAACCGGCCATTGCCGTCTTCATAGCCGGAAACATCGATGGCCCCGCCGAGGAGAAAGTCGGGATACAGGGTAAACGGCTCATCCCTGAGGATGTTTTTCTGCGCTTCCAGCAGCTCGCAGAAATTATGGGGCATGATCTTGGTGGCCATGCCAACGGCAATCCCTTCCGCCCCCTGCATCAGCAAGAGGGGAATCTTGGCCGGCAGGGTAACCGGCTCCTGCATCCTGCCGTCGTAGGATTCGGCAAACTCGGTGAGGTCCTTGTTGAACAGGGTTTCCCGGGCCAGAGGAGACAAACGGCATTCGATATACCGGGCCGCGGAGGCCTGATCGCCGGTGAAGATGTTGCCGAAATTGCCCTGCCGGTCGATGAGATAGCCCTTGTTGGCCAGGTTGACCAGGGCGGAAAAAATGGAGGCGTCGCCATGGGGATGGAGTTTCATGCAATCGCCCACCACATTGGCCACCTTGTGGAAGCGGCCGTCATCCATGTTGAACAGGGTCTGCAAAATGCGGCGCTGCACGGGTTTCAGACCGTCAGCCACGTCGGGAATGGCCCGCTCCCGGATGACGTAGGAGGTGTAGTCCAGAAAATTGGTGTCAAAAAGCTTGTGCAGCTCGCCGTAATGGGAAGTATCCATGATTACACGACCACCAGATGATCCATGATATATTCTTTCCGCTCGGGGGTGTTCTTGCCCATGTAAAAGGAGAGCAGTTTGGGCACCTCGCTCAAGGTGTCGATATTCACCTGCTGCAGCCGCATGTCCGGGCCGATGAACTGTTTGAACTCCTTGGGGGAGATTTCGCCAAGCCCCTTGAAGCGGGTAATCTCCACCGCTTTTTTGCCCTTGGAGCCCAGCTTCTTTTCCGCTGCCTGCCGCTCTTTTTCCGAATAGCAGTAAATGGTTTCCTCCTTGTTGCGCACCCGAAAGATGGGGGTCTCAAGGATGTAGACATGCCCCCGCTTGACCAGGGCCTCGAAAAACTGGAGAAAATAGGTGAGCAGCAGATTGCGGATATGCAACCCGTCCACATCGGCGTCCGTGGCCAGGATCACCTTGTCGTAGCGCAGGGTTTCCACCGAATCCTCGATGTCCAGGGTGCGCATCATGTTGTACATCTCGTCATTCTTGTACAACAGGGTCAGGGGCTGGCCGTAGACGTTCATGGGCTTGCCCTTGAGGGAAAAAACCGCCTGGGTCATGGGGTCTCGGGAGCTGACAATGGAGCCGGAGGCGGACTGGCCCTCGGTGAGAAAAAGCATGTTCTGGCGGTCCGGGGTGGAGGGCTTTTCCGTGCTGGGATGGTACTTGCAGTCCTTGAGCTGGGGAATTTTCAGGGCCACTTTCTTGGCCTTGGCCTTGGCCTCCTTGCGCACGTGCTGGAGTTCCTTGCGGATCTTGGCGCTCTGCTGGATCTTGTCGATGATGATCTCGGCCAGCTCCGTGTTCTTGTAGAAGAAATCGCAGACAAAGTCCTTGACCTTGTTGACGATATCCCCACGAACATCGGTGTTGCCCAGCTTGTTCTTGGTCTGCGACTCGAAGATCGGGTCCTTCACCTTGACGGCGATGGCCCCCACCACCCCTTCCCGCACATCCTCGCCGGAAAACTTCTTGCCGGAAAAATCGTTGACTCCCTTGAGTATCCCCTCGCGGAATGCGGAAAGATGGGTGCCGCCCTCGTTGGTATAGGTGCCGTTGACAAAGGAGAAATAGGTCTCTCCATACCCTTCCGTGTGGGAAAAGGCGAATTCCAGGGTGGCGTCCTTGGCGTGGATGGGCGCATAGAGCTGGGTGTCGGCGATCTCCTTGTCCAGCAGATCCAAAAGGCCGTTGGCCGAATGAAAGCACTCGCCTTCATAGTAGATCTTGAGCCCGGCGTTGAGGTAGGCATAGCGCCAGAACCGCTTGCGCACGAACTCCCGCATGTAGTAATAACCTTCAAAGGCATTGGGGTCCGGATGAAAACAGACCAGGGTGCCGTTCTTTTCCGTGGTGTCGCCCTGCTCTTCTGCGACCAGCTCGCCATGCGCAAAGGTGACCCTGGCAAACTTGCCGTCCCGGAAGGAGGTCACCTCGAAACGGTCGGACAGGGCGTTGACCGCCTTGGTGCCCACCCCGTTGAGCCCCACGGAAAACTGGAACACCTCGGTGTTGTACTTGGCCCCGGTGTTGATCACGCTCACGCACTCGACCAGCTTGCCCAGGGGAATGCCGCGCCCGAAATCCCGCACCTTGACCACGCCGTCGGCATCGATCTCCACGTTGATCCGCTTGCCCACCCCCATGATGAACTCATCCACCGCATTGTCCACCACCTCCTTGAGGAGGATGTAGATGCCGTCGTCCGGGTGGCTACCGTTGCCGAGCCGGCCGATGTACATGCCGGGCCGCAGCCGGATATGCTCCAGGGAACTGAGGGTCTTGATCTTGCTTTCGTCGTAGACGGCAGCGGAATCGGAATTGGGTGCGCTCATCGGGTATTTGGCTGCAAGGTTAGGATTTAATGATCGGATTAAACAGCGGAAAATGAATTTCCATTTGTATATCGTTCTTTGACTTTGGCCGCAATGATATTTTGCCGGAGTCCGGCCCTGCTTGGATTTACAGGATAATGAGTTGAAATGAGGGAGGTTGTCAGGTATGAAGATTGGATAAATTCATATCCGGGAACGGCAAAACACCACGCAAGGTGGGAGAGAGATAATGGCAAAGACTAAAAAACCGACGCACCAACCGAGTCTGCCTTTTCCGCCTGCGGCCGATGCATTGCATCAGGAGGGAAACTGGCTGTGGATTCCGTTACGCAAGGAATGGCGGGACGGCACCAACAAACCGGAGGAAATTGTCCGCCAGAAATTTATTCGCACCCTGGTGGAGCATTATGGCTACTCCTTGGAGCAGATGGATCAGGAACGGCGTACGCAACATGGGCACAAAAGCCCTCGTGTCGATATTGTTGTGTGGCAGTCACCAAGAGACAAGGCTGCGAACCCCAGTCCCAGCCCCGCGCTTGTCGTTGAGTGCAAGACCGACACCATTGAAATTCAGGAACGCGACTATTACCAGGGCGAATCCTACACCCGCGCCACGGGTTGCGAGTTCTTTGTTGCCACCAACATCCGCCACACCGCCATTTTTAGGCTGGTGCCCGGCTTGCCTGGCGAGTTCATAGCCATCAACGAGATCCCCAAGGCGACCGACTGGGGCGACGCCAAACGCTTGAAGAAAATCCGGGAGTCTCTCCGGGCTTTCAATCGTAAGGAATTCCAAAAACTGCTGTTTGACTGCCACAGCATTTTGCGCGACGTGCACAAGATGGACCCCGGCCGCGCCTTTGACACAATATCGAAAATCCTCTTCATTAAAATGTATATCGAACGCTCCGGGCTGCACGGCACCTTCACCACTGAATTTATTGATGGCCGCCAGAAATACTCTCTGAAAAAGGATGTCCCGGTTCACGAACAACTTTTTGAGGAAACCAAAGACTATTACAAAGCCGACGATCTGTTTGCCCTTACGGACAGGCTCGACATCTCGGAGGAGACCTTCCGCCGTATCGTCAAACAGCTTGAGCAATTTGACCTTTCCAAGACTGGCGACGACATCAAGGGCCTGGCCTTCGAAAAGTTTCTCGGTACCACCTTCCGGGGCGAGCTGGGGCAGTTCTTCACGCCGCGCCCGGTGGTGGAATTCATGGTCGATCTGCTCAACCCCCAGGAAAAACAACTGATCTGCGACCCGGCCTCCGGTTCCGGCGGATTTCTGATCCGCGCTTTTGAGCACGTGCGCGCCCAAATTGTGGCCGACATTCAGCGCCAGAAGGATAAAGAACGCGCCCGCATCGAGGCCCAAGGCCTGCCGGAGGAAGAGGAAGAGCGCCAGATTGAAGAAGCGTTCTCCCGACTCAACCGCGAACTGCTCCCCAGCGGCGACGACAACAAGCCCATCGACACCCGCGTCGGCCGCCTGGCCTGGCAGTGCATCTACCGCACCGACGCCGAGCCGCGCGCCGCCCGCACCGCCAAGATGAACATGATCATGCATGGCGACGGCCACGGCGGCATCCACTATCACGATGGTCTGCTCGACATCAACGGCATCTTCAACGGTCGTTTCGATCTGGTGTTGACCAATCCGCCGTTCGGCTCCAATGTCGGCAACGATCAGAAGGTGGGCGGTAGCGACGAAACCCGCGTCCCCACCGACCAAGCCTATCTGAATCGTTGCGAGCAGCGCTATGGCGAGCCCTGGCGGCAGAGTCATGAGCGGTTGTTGCAGGCTGCCAGCGGAACTGACCGTCACGGCAAGAAGGGACTGCCCATCCTCAATTTGTTCGAAATCGGCAAAGACAAAAACAACCGCCCTACCGAGCTGATTTTTGTCGAGCGCTGCTTGAACCTGCTCAAGCCCGGCGGCCGCATGGGTATCGTCCTGCCCGACGGCAACCTCAACAACCCCTCGCTGGCCTGGCTGCGCCGCTGGGCCGAGGGTAAAGCCAAGCTGCTTGCCGTGGTCAGCCTCCCTGAGGAGACCTTCCGTTCCAGCAACACCACAGTCAAGGCATCGCTGGTGTTCATGCGCAAATTCACCGTTGAGGAAACCGCCGACTGGGAAGCCGCCTGGACGCAGGCCCATGCCGAGCTGAATGCCACATTCGACGCCCAGCGCAACGATGCGCACGCCGACTACGGACCGCGCATTGTCACCGGCGAGGATGCCGCCGCTGAAAAGCTGTTGGCTAAACTGGCCGCCCTCGGCCTTACCCGCGAACTACCCGCTTGGTCGGCTGGCGAGCCCCTCGCCTATCCCCGCGTCTGCAAACCGACTCTACAGGGCCGTCCCGTCTGGCAGGGCGAGGTAACCAAGGAGCACAAGAAAGCTGCAACCGAACTCAAGCGCAAGGCCAGCGCCGCCCTGAAAGGGGTAGACAAACACATCGCCGTTCTCTTCTCCGAACTCAAGGCCAAATACCGCGCCATCGACGATGCCCATACCGCCGCCCTGTGGGCGCGGGTGCGCGAACTGTTCGACTATCCGGTCTTCGTCGCCGCGCCCAAGACCGTGGGCATCACCTCCACCGGCGAGACCGGCGAAGGGGTGCCCAACGAGCTGCCCGAACTGCGCTGGGCCTTCCGTGAATTCGAGACCTGGCTTGAAAACGGCGCGAAGCAGGAGGACACGCCAAATTTTCCGGTGCCCTCCGCTGCGTGATCCGGCGGTGGAGGGAGATTGAACGCTGGATTGAAAATGCAACTGTGGAAGAGCGGCTGAGTGGTTATCCGTTACTGCCGCTGAATAAATTGCTAACCCCGAGACATGAGACGGTTCAGGCGGAGGGCACGTTTGGAGACTGGCAGCCCATCACCATCAAATTCTCTGGCGAAGTACTGCCACGCGAGCGTACCGAACCGTTCAAGGGCGCAATGTTTGCTGCCTATCCTGGCGATTTGGCCTTTTCCAAGATCGATGCCCGCAACGGGGCCGTGGGGCTAATCCCGGACAGTATCACTAAGGCGGTGGTGACCAGTGAATATCCGGTCTTCACCCCAAATGCAGAGAAACTGCGTCCGGCCTATCTGAACTACCTGTTGCGTGCCGAGCATTTCAAGACAGGCCTTCAACGCAAGGCGTCTGGTACCAGCGGCCGCAAACGTGTTACCCCGGATGGCTTCCTGAATCTTGAGGTGCCCGTTCCCTCGCTGGACGAACAGGACGCCCTCATCGCCAGCTACGCCGAGGCCCTGCACCGCGCCGAAAAGCTGGCACAGGAGGCCGAGACCATCGAACGGGCAGGCTGGCAGGCGTTCCAAAAGGCGCTGGGCGTTGCCCCGCCGCCCCCCATGCCGGATCGGCCGGTGTTCGTGGCACGGTTCAAGGATGTCGAGCGCTGGAGTCATGATGGCGTGCTGCGTTCCGTGACTATAGGCGAGGCTCTTGATCCTTCCGTACCCTTGATTGACCTCGGAAGAGTATTGCTTGAAGTTAAGCACGGGTGCTCAAAAGGGCCTTCGAAAAAGCCGACCTCATTACGCGTTCTGAAAATCAGTGCTGTTACCAAAGGCCGCCTGGAGATTGACGAACAGAAGTTCATCACCGACGAGCCCGCGTTGCGCACTCAGTTTGATTTGAAAGGAGGCGATATTTTGATGTGTCGCACGAATGGAACTCTGGCCTATGTTGGCATGTCTGCTCTGGTGGAATCAGACATAGGGGACATGATCTTTCCCGACAAGGTGATTCGTGTCCGCCCTGATCGCAGTCAAATCGACTCACATTTTCTGTGGCGGCTACTCCAACTGCCTGCGACCCGTAACCAGATTGAAAATGCTGCAAGGACTGCAGTGGGTAACTTTGCCATTGGTGGTAAAGACATCAAGAGATTGAAGGTCCCCCTTCCATCTGTTGGCGAGCAAATTGAGCTGGTGGGCGTACTCAACGAGGCCATGGAGAACGCAAAAGCCAAGCGCACCAAAGCCGCCGCTCTCCGCCAATCAGCTTGGGCCGCTTTCGAGTCGGCGCTGTTTACCGCAGAGGAGGCCATCCCATGAACCACGCATCCGATACAAAAAAAGCCCCTTCACCCGACACGCAGCGAATGCTGGATTCCCTGAAACACGCCGTCGCCGATGCGCTGGAGAAGAAAAAACGCCTGGGCCAGTATGCCGTGTTTTGGGAAAACGGCAAGCCCGTGCTGGTTGGCGAGGATGCGCCGCAAAAGCGATCGCGCCATGAATCCGAGCCCGCCTGATCATCAACCTGCTCACCGAGAGTTGACCACCCGCACAATCTCCCATAAGGAAAGAGAACCATGCCCAACCCATTGAACGAACAGCTCGGCACCACCGAGATTCTCTGGCAACTGACCGACCTGTATCAGTCCCTTGATGACCCGAACGTCGAAACAGATATCGCCTGGTGCGAGCAGGAGGCCAAAGCCCTCAAGGAGCAATTCGCGGGCAAGGTCGCAAGCCTTGACGCCACCCAGCTCCTCGCCCTGGTCTCGCGCCTGGAAACGCTGGAAACCTTGATGGGCCGGATTGCCACCTTTGCCTTTCTCAACTTCACCACCCAGATACAGAACGCCCCGGCCGGCGCTTTTTTGCAAAAGATCAAGGAGGCGTCCAGCCGGATCGGTCGAGAGACCGTGTTCTTTGAGCTGGAATGGAGCAAGCTGGAAGACTCCGCAGCCAATACCCTGCTGGCCGATAAGACCTTGGCCCACTACCGCCATCACCTGGAGAGCATGCGGCGCTATGCCAGACATCTGCTTTCCATGGCCGAGGAGACCCTGCTCATCGAAAAGGCCCCGGTGGGCCGCTCCTCCTGGACCAACCTCTTTGAAAAGGTCATGGGGAATCTCAAGTTCGGGAAAAACCAGCGCAGCGAAGAGGAGGTCTTGACCGATCTCTACAACCCGGATCGCACGGTGCGAGCCCAGGCGGCCGACGATCTCACTGCCGGGCTTAACAGCCAGCTTCATGTCCTGACCCATATCTTCAACACCCTGCTGGCCGAGAAGATGATCGACGATAGGCTCCGCAAGTACGAATCCTGGGTCAGCTCCATGAACCTGTACAACGAGCTGGAGGACCGGACCGTTTCGGTGCTGGTCGAGGCGGTCACCAGCCGCTACGACATGGTCCAGCGCTACTACCGGCTCAAGAAGGGCATCCTCGGGTTGGATCAGCTGTGCGACTATGACCGCTACGCCCCTTTGCCCCACCTGCCCACTGCCCTGGTGGATTGGAATACCTGCAAGGACATGGTCCTTACCGCCTTCCACGACTTCGCCCCGGAGATGGGGAAAATCGCTGGACAGTTTTTTGCAAGGCAATGGATCCATGCCCCCATCCTTGACGGTAAACGGGGCGGTGCCTTTGCCCACCCCTGCGTGCCCGAGGTGCACCCGTATGTGATGGTGAACTACACCGGCAGCCTGCGCGACATCTCCACCGTGGCCCACGAGCTGGGGCACGGGGTGCATCAGTACCTGGCCGCCAAGAACGGCTATTACAACTCCTCCACCACCCTGGTCCTGGCCGAGACCGCCTCGGTGTTTGCTGAGCTGCTCCTGTTCAACTCCCAGGTCAAGCTGCTGACCAACCCGGAGGAGCGGCGGGCCTTTATCTGCCAGAAGCTCGAATCCATCTTTGCCACCGTCTTCCGCCAGGTCTCCATGAACCGCTTCGAGCATGCGGTGCACAACGCGAGAAGAGAGAGCGGCGAACTCTCCCCGGAGCAGCTTGCCAGCCACTGGCTCACCACCCAGCGGGCCATGTTCGCCGATTCCGTTACTCTGCGGGACGACTACGGCATCTGGTGGTCGTACATCCCCCATTTTCTCAGCACCCCGGGCTATGTGTATTCCTATGCCTTTGGCGAGCTGCTGGTCCTGGCCCTGTACAACCTCTACCAGGAAGACGGTGCATCCTTTGTGCCCAAATACCTTGAGCTGTTGCGCGCCGGAGGCAGCAATACCCCGGCTGAGCTGCTCAAGCCTTTTGGCGTCGATCTCGATGACCCGGCCTTCTGGCTTGGCGGGCTCACCACCATTGATGGAATGTTGAAGATGGTGGAATGATGAGTATGCACAAAAAATCAGCCAACAGTTCCGGCCTGGTCTACTCCACGGAACACGGCCGAACCTGCCCGAAATGCGAGAAGCCCTTAACGCAATGCAGCTGCGGGCAAAAAAAGGCTGCCCCAAAGGGCGACTCCATCGTCCGGGTCTCGCGGGAAACCAAGGGCCGCAAGGGCAGCGGCGTGACCCTCATCACCGGGCTGCCCCTTGCCGAACCAGAACTGGCGGCCCTTGCCAAGCAGCTCAAACAGCGCTGCGGCAGCGGCGGCACCGTAAAGAACGGGATTATCGAGGTCCAGGGCGACCAGCGGGAGGTGGTGCTCGCAGAACTCATCCGCCTTGGCTTTCAGGCAAAAAAGGGTGGCGGCTGATGGCGGTTTCTCCCCCCAGCCCAACCGCGTGGTTTGTCTATCTGCTCCGCTGCCAGGACACCACCTTCTACTGCGGGATCGCCAAAGACCTGAATCGAAGGCTCGATGAGCACAACTCCGCAGACAAGGGAGCGAAATACACCAGAGGACGGCGGCCGGTGGAGTTGGTTTACACGGAAGAGGCCGCCTCCAGGGCACAAGCAACACAGCGGGAAGGCCAGATCAAAAGAATGACCCGCGCAGAAAAAATGGCGCTCATCCAGACCGTCGCGGTCAAATAGGGTGCAAACCAAACGCGAAACGCCAATTCCAAGGAAGCCATGAACGTATTCATCGCAGGCGGCACCGGGTTTATCGGCCAGGCTCTCATCAAAAAACTTCTCCTGGCAGGCCATGCCGTAACCGCATTGGCCAGAAACCCGGCCAAACTGGGCGATCGCTCCCTGCAGCTTCGCATTGTTCCCGGCTCGCCGCTGATCCCCGGCCCCTGGCAGCAGGAGCTGGCCAACCACGAAATAATCATCAACCTTACCGGCGCAAGCATTTTCACCCGTTGGACGCCAACGGCAAAACAAAAGATCCTGCACAGCCGGGTTGCCGCAACCAAAAACATCGTCGAGGCAATCCCACCTCAAACCGACTCTCCCGTCACCCTGATCAATGCCAGCGCCTCCGGATACTACGGCTTTTGCCAGGATGAGGAAAAATATGAGTCGGACACTCCCGGCGCGGATTTTCTGTCCACGGTGTGTCAGGCTTGGGAAAAGGAAGCGCTCCAGGCCCGGGGTAAAGCCAGGGTTCTCTTGCTGCGGATTGGGGTCGTGCTGGGCAAAAACGGCGGGGCGCTTGCCACCATGCTGCCCGCTTTCCGCCTTGGGGTCGGGGGGAAACTCGGGCATGGCCGGCAATGGTTCCCCTGGATTCACCTCAACGATCTGACCCGCGCCATCATTTTTCTCATGGAAAGCAAGGGGATTCACGGACCGGTGAACCTGAGCGCCCCCAGGCCTGTCCGCAACAAGGAGTTTACCAGATGCCTGGGGCAGGCCCTCCACAGGCCGACGTTCCTGACCGTGCCGAGGTTGGCGATTCGCCTTGTTTTGGGGGAACTGAGCTCGGTGGTGCTTGAGGGATGCAGGATGATGCCGGGCGTGCTGCTTGAAAACGGTTTCACTTTCCGCTTCCCGGAAGTCACGCCCGCCGTTGAGGAAATCGTCGGAAAAAACAAGGGCTGAAACAGTTATCGTCAGCCTTCTTATTTACTGGCCAGATTAGCCTCCAACACAAAGGTGCCGCAGTCTGTTTCAAAGGGGATAACGATAATGGGCAAATCAGAGAGATGATGAATCTCCACCCCCTTGCCCGTAACCATGGTCGGGGTGGCAAGGTTAAAGCTCATGCCAAGCTTGCCGAATTCCGCCTTGGCGCCGCCGCAGATCATGTTGGTGATCTCACCCACTGCATCGACAATGTCATTATCGATCTTGGTTTTGGGCGGTTCCATGAGCATCCTGGAAACAATCTGCAGGATACAGGCAGATGGGAAGCTGATGGTCATGCTGCCTTCAACGGTTTCGGAGGCCATGCCGATAATGCCGGTCACGTCGCCATAGGTGCCCATGCCTTCCTTGAGATGCGGCTTCTGCCCGGTCAGTTTGGTCTGGGCCATGGTCTCCAGGACATTTCTGGTGGCATGCACGAAAGGATTCAGATATTCAGCCTTCATAAGTCCCCTATCAAGTATCGTTCAAACATCCGGCTCCCAAAAAACCGGGCATAATTTTCTCGCCTGCCAAAAACCCTCATACGCAGGCCATCTCTTCAACATCGTACACCAATATTAGGCGTGATCCTAAAAAAAAGTCAAGAAAAACAGAAGGTTTTTCAGGAGGTTGCAGGTTCGTGACAAGCAAGCGCAACCACCGGGCGCTGGATTGCGCTTCCCCTCAGAAAATTTATTGGCTTATCGCGGAGTTTTTTCCATTGCCTCAAGCCGTTTTGCCAATTCCGCCAGATCAGCGGTTGGCAGTTGGCAGCTGAAATTTTCACAGAGATACACCGTGGTTTTGTTCTCCTGTTGTGTCAGTTCTTCCAGCATCGGCTGATATTGCCGGAGAAATTCTTGGCCCGGCCCGCCATCGGCCAGCAGCACGATCTTGCCGGGCAAAAAGCGTTTGCGGATCATGACGAGCATGATCTCGGTATCCGGTCGGCCAAGCTTGCCGACAACCACGAACTGGCGGGGTTTGCTCCCCTGGAACTCATGGGCCACCAGCATCTGCGGCAGAATGGGAGGATAGTCGTTCAATCGCCCGCCAAAGGCGTCGATGGTCGCCCCGGCTCGCTTGAGCCAATCTTCATTGCCGGTTATCCAGGCAAGGCGAAGAAGATTGAGGGCGCTTATGGAGTTGCCCGTGGGCTCGGCCCCGTCATAATCACCCTTAAGGCGGACCAGCACGGAACGATCGGTCCCGGAGGTTTCAAAAAAACCGCCTTGGGCCTCATCCGCGAACAGGGCAATCTGCTTTTCCGTCAAGGCCATGGCCAGTTGCAGCCAAGTAATGTCAAAGGATGCCTCGTAGAGGTCAAGAAGACCGTTGACCAGAAAGGCATAGTCGTCAAGCTGCCCGGCAAGACCGGCCTCCTGATCCCGATAGCGCCGGAAGAGCGTGCCGGAATCAGAATCATACAGCCTGGCCCGGATGAAACCGGCGGCCCGTTCAGCCGCCGCCAGGTAGCGCTTCTCGCCCAGCACTTGGGACGCACGGGCAAGGGCGCTGATCATGTGGCCGTTCCAGGAGGTGATGATCTTGTCGTCGAGGTGCGGCTTTGGTCGTTGTTCCCTTACCGCATGGAGTTTCTGCCGGGAGCGCTCCAGCAGGCGGGAAAGCTCTTCCTCCGGCAGGCGGAACCGTTCGGCGGTCTCGGCAAGAGGATGGGCGACATAGAGGATATTTTTCCCGACGAATTCATTCTGCGGGTCGGCCAGGGCATTGCCGGTCTCCTGGACACCGTAATGGTAAGAAAAAATCTCCCCGTGCTCCTTGCCGAGGATGGAAATGATCTCCTCTTTGGTCCAGAGATAAAATAACCCTTCCCCATGAACCTCAAGATTTCCCGCCTGGACGCTGTCGGCATCCTCTGCCGAGTAAAACCCCCCTTCCGGGCTGGTCATGTCCCGCAGGACATAATCGAGAATGTCGTGGGCGACATTGGCGTAAAAAGGGTCCTGCCCCAACTGGAAGGCCTCGAGATAACTGACCGCGAGTTGGGCCTGGTCGTAGAGCATCTTTTCAAAATGGGGCACCCGCCACTGACCATCCACCGAATAGCGGTGAAAACCGCCGCCGATGTGGTCGTACATCCCGCCCGCCGCCATCTTGCGCAGGGTCACATAGGTCATGTCCATGGCCTGGGGTTCGCCGGTACGGGCGGCATGACGGAGCAAAAAGTTGAACAGCACGGGCCGAGGGAATTTGGGCGCCCGGCCAAAGCCGCCGAACTCTGCGTCGTACTCCGCTCCAATCTGCTTAAACGCCTTGGCAAAGATATCCGCTTCGATCTTCCCTGCCCCGGAATCCGCACCCTTCTGGCGGATATGGTCGGTAATATTGGCCGCCGACTCAAGAATCTTCTCGGGCCGGTCGCGCCAGGCATCGTGCACCGCGACAAGCACCTCGGCAAAGCCTGGCATGCCTTGCCGGGGTTCGGGCGGGAAATAGGTGCCCCCGTAAAAAGGGCGCAAATCCGGGGTGAGAAACACCGACATGGGCCAGCCGCCATGGCCGGTCAGAGCCTGTACCGCAGCCATGTAAATTTGATCAAGATCGGGCCGTTCCTCGCGATCCACTTTGATGCAGATAAAATTTTCATTGAGGAGCCGGGCCACTTCCGGGTTTTCAAAGGATTCATGGGCCATGACATGACACCAGTGGCAGGTGGAATAGCCGATGGAAAGAAAAATCGGCTTGTTCTCCTTGCGCGCCAGGGCAAAGGGTTCCTCTCCCCAGGGAAACCAAGCCACGGGGTTGAAGGCATGCTGGAGGAGGTAGGGGCTTTTTTCAGTGACGAGCCGGTTGGGCTTTTTCCCTTGGGCAAGTTGCTGGTCGACAAAGGTTTGCATGGTCGTGGTGGCTGCCATTGGTACCTCCCCTTGCCGGGCAAAAAGCTCCGGCCTGGAACATGATGTCGACAGGAGCAGCAGACAGACAAGACAGGCCGCTCCTGCATGTTTTCCCTCCATCCTGCCCCGCCGCCCGGCGGACAGGAGTCTTTGCCCCCGTGGATTCATGGTATTACCTGCTCTCTCGCCATCACCGTTCGGACATCGAACGGATGGTGAGAGCCAAGGCGAAAAATGGCGCCAAAAACAGGGTGAGAACCACCATACAGCCCTTCTGTATCTGGGGATTTCTCGCCAAACGGACAATCTCCTGGTTAAGCACACCCGAGAGCGCGATGGTGATGAGCGGCAGAGAGAGAAATGCGATCACGCTGAACACCAACTCCGCCATAATCAGCTTTTTGCAAAACATCGACAGGGTGTCCAGCGCCAGTCTCACCTTCAGCATTCGGTCGACCAATCCCGCCAGAAGCTCAACCTGACTCTGGCCTGCATGCAGACGCCCCCTGGCTTCTGCCAGACTTTCGCCGGCAATGCTTCTGGCTTCGACAAATTTCCTCTTGCCGGCAAAGAGGAAATTTTTAAAATCCTGAAAAAAAGTTTGGTAGGGATACTCTTGCCAGAAGATGTTGTAATCCGCCCAGAGGATGGCCGCCGCATCCACCTTGATATTCAGATCCTCAAGCCTTGCCTCGCGCAGACGGGGGCAGGCCACGCCCAAGGATTTGGCCCGATCCGCGACGTCAAGAACATCATAGACGCCGTTGCGCTGGAACTGTTCTTCCAGGTTGGCCAGCAGGGAAAGATTGGTCCGCAGTTCCGCGTCTTCCACCTCGCCGAACCAAGCCTGCAACTGCGCACAAGCCTTTTGCGCTTCGGCCAGGTTCTCCCCGGCTTCTTTGTTTTTCAGTTCGAGCAACCCGGAAAGCACGTTCTCCACCATGCTGTTGGCCGCCAACAGGGCCGGGTCCATGAGGGCGATCATGAAATACCGGCGATCTCCGGCAGCCAGCTTGCGGAGCACCTGCATCTGCTGCGGTCCAAGTCCTTCATGGACCTTCGCCTGAACAAGGCTGTATTGGATCTCCGCACAATCGGCATAGAGATTGGCTACCGAGCTCACTATTTGTTCAGCCTTCCAGTTTTGGCCAGTCAGCCTGTGAAATCTGGCAAAAACAAGAGTGACATAGATTTTCTCTTTTTCCGTGCTGGCCGTGCTGTTCGCCATTTGCAGAAAATGGGCCATATCCCCCATCCGTCCGCGCTCCAGGGCAACAAAAGCCTGGCCAAGGGTGGCGTAGAACTGCTTGCCTCCCAAGCCCTGACTTTCTGCCTTCATGAAATCAAAGGCCTGCTTGTACTGACCAACCCGCAGGCAATCGAACCCGGCATGCAGATTACGGCTGTCCACATTGACCCTGCTGGTTTTTCCGCCGCCGTCCCAGGAGGAAAGCAGGGAAAAAGCGGAATAGGCCAGAAACCGAGGCTGATAGATGAGATACATGTCAAAATAAGCGACATACACCTGTAAGGCTGGATCATTCCGGATTTGACCGGCGTCGATGTTGGTGGCCAACAGCTCCGCCATTTTTTTCTGCTCGGCCATGACCCGCTTGAACAGGCTGTCGATTTTTGCAAGCGGCAGGTAGCCGACCAAATTAAGGCCGCGGGTCTCCATGGTCAGCTGTTTGCTTGGGCAATGGGCCGGGGTATGGTTGGACATGCCGCAATAAAAACACTCTGCGCAGGTGCCCTTGGCCGCGAGAAACCTGCCGGTGAAAAGCCGGGCGCGTTTCAATTCGCTGAGATCGCCGGAAAAACACAGCTGAAACAACCCGTCTCCAACATCAATAAATTGATGGGCAGGCAGCTTTTTGCCGGCAAAAAGCTGCTCCCACTGAAGTTTCAGCGCCCGGGTCACATGGAGAATTTCCTGTTGCGCCACACCCCAGACCGAAGATGTTGTCTCGGCGAATTCAACAGGCGGATCTTTTTTTCGATGCAGATGCAGAATAACCTGAACGGGAACCGCGCCCCAATCTGCTTGCCACTGGTGTTTTTTGAGAGACTCCAAGCTTTCGACAAAGGTGCTCAGAGCGGCAAAAGGCTCGTCATAATAAATAAGCATCAGTTCAGTGGTGCTTTCCGGGGCCTCGATTCCCACCTGAACAAGGAGAGCGCGCAAGGCTTGCAGAAAGGCGGGCCACCGTCCCTGAAGAAGCTGCTCACCCTGATATGACAGGGGGCGAATAGCCAATAAGGTGGAATGAACAATTTCCTTCATGATCTTTTTTGCCCAGGCGTCTTTTTTTCCATTACCGCACCGTCGTTATTAAGGCATTGTACGTTTTTTCCACTCGCATCACCACCCCAGTTTTCTTCCGAATGGAAAAAAGCTGGCCGAGATTTCAAACAATGATTACCTTGCGGAAAATCAGGCGCGAGCAACTCGGCCATGCCTCGTATTTTCAAAGCAACACACTGGGACTCACCACAATGACCTCCGAGCAAAAACACATTCTTGCCGACAATGTAAAACGATTCGACGACGCTGCCACAGCCTGGGAAGAAAAACCCCAACGCGTCGCCCTTGCCCGCAAAGTGGCCGAAGCGATAGAGCAGGCGATTCCCCTCGCCGGCACCATGCAGGTCCTCGAATACGGCTGCGGCACCGGTATGGTCTCCAGGGCCTTGAGCCCTCATGTCGCAACGATCAAGGCCGTTGACACCTCGCCGCAGATGCTGGAGGTTCTCCGCCAAAAAGCCGGGGAAGAAAAGATCGACAACATTGAAACCCTTGTCCATGATCTGACTCAAACACCCTTGCCGGACAAGGACTTTGACCTGGTAATAAGCAGCATGACCCTGCATCATATCCCTGATATCGAAGCGCTGCTGGATCAATTTTTCGCCGCCCTGAAACCGGGGGGCTATCTGGCCGTTGCCGATCTGGTCACGGAAGACGGCTCCTTTCATGAAGACAACACAGGGGTCGCCCATTACGGAGTCAGTCCGGAGGCGGTTCGGGCCATTCTGGCAAAAAACGGCGGCAAAGACATTGGCGTGCAAGAGATTCACACCATTGAAAAACTGCGGGAACACGGCGACAAGCGCGGGTACCCCGTGTTTCTTGCCTGGTGCCGAAAGGGGAAATAGCGATGATTACAACCATTGACGGGGATGCCCGTCATTTCAGCGATTTCGGCTGGCTTAAAACCTACTGGCTCTTTTCCTTTTCCGACTACTACGCCCCGGACAACATCCAGTTTGGCCCTCTCCGGGTGTTCAACGACGATGTGGTGGTTCCCGGCACGGGTTTTCCCACCCATCCCCACGAGGAGATGGAGATTGTCACCATTGTGCTTGAAGGCGAGATAACCCACAAAGACAGCATGAACAACACCAGCGTCATCAAGGCCGGCGATGTCCAGCGCATGTCCGCAGGCACAGGCATCACCCACTCGGAATACAACAATGACAAGGCGCCGGTCCATTTTTATCAGATTTGGATCTATCCGGACAAACACGGTCTGCACCCGAGCTATGACCAGGGCAGTTTCAAAAAAGAAGACTGGCACAACCAATTACTGCCCATCGCCTCGGGCCAACGGCACAAAAATGTGGTGCGTTTTCACAGCGACGCCACGATTTACCGGGCCGAGCTTGATCCTGGCCGGGCCATCAGCTACGACACCACGGAAGACCGCCGCATCTTCCTCTATCTTACCTCGGGCAATCTGGTGGTCAACCGGACCCGGTTGCTGCCGAAATACCAAGCACGCATAGACCTGGAAAAAAACCTCGTGCTGCAGGCGGAAAAAAAATCAGATTTTATTCTCATCGACCTGCCCACCTGTCGGGGCTGGGGTTACGATAAAAATACCCTGAGGGGCGGCCGCTTTTAACAGGTTTAAAAAAAGAGAATCCCCATGGTACGTAAAATCAGCGGCGCCTTCACCGGCGGAGCCCTCGGCGCGCTCATCGACAGCGTCAATATCTGGATCTTGGGTCAGGCCGGGATAACGGCCTGGCTCGGCATCAACCTGCGTCCGCAATTCACCGCCTCCTGGCTCTATCCCCGTGTGGTCTGGGGCGGGCTCTGGGCCATGCTGCTGATCCTGCCGTTTTTCCGGCAGAAAACCGCCCTGCGTGGCATTCTCCTGAGCCTGGCGCCCACCACCATGATGTTCGTCATGGTCTTTCCGGAAATGGGGCTTGGTCTTCTGGGCCTCAAGGCCGGGCTCCTGACCCCGCTTCTTGTGCTGCTCCTGAATTTCGTTTATGGGATGGCGGCATCTTTTTGGTACAAAAACTGCGCCTGAGCTGACTTTGCTCACTTCTTCACGGGACACACGGGACAGCGCACATGAACGGTAAGATCTTCGCCATTGGCGACATCCACGGCTGCGCAGCAAAGCTTTCGCTGCTGCTCGACCGGCTTCCCTTTGATTCAAGGCACGATACCCTGGTTTTTCTCGGAGATTATCTTGACCGCGGACCGCAGGTCAAAGAGGTGCTGGATCAGATCTGCCGTTTACAACAGGACGGGGTGCGCATTGTGCCGCTCATGGGCAACCATGAATATCTGCTGCTCGAATACCATAAGACCGGGGACCAGGCCCTGCTCCCCTACCTGCGAGGCCTTGGCCTGGAAAATACCCTGGAAAGCTACGGAGGCGTCAGCCTCTCCCAGCTCACCTCCCTTGCCTTCATGCCTCCCGAACACCGGGCCTTTCTCGATTCTCTGCTGCCCTACTGGGAAACAGAGGAGTATATCTTTGTCCATGCCGGTCTGCGGCAGGGACAACCCTTGGCCGACCAGGATATTTCCGACCTCTGCGAGATCCGCGAACCGTTTTTGAGCACCGATATCGACTACGGCAAGCGGGTGATCTTCGGGCACAACTCCTTTGCCACCCCCCTTGTCACCCCGTTTCGGATCGGCATCGACACCGGCGCAGCCTACGGCAATCTCCTCACTGCGGTGGAGTTGCCGAGCCTCCGCTTCCATCACGCAGCCTAAGCATTCGCACGGATCAAAGATCGAGACGATAATCCCCAGCCAAAAAACGGCGGGCAAGGGTGGAGGCCGCCTCGTCGGAATCAAGGCGGGCGTCAAGCTGCCGGGTATAACCGATCAATCGGCCTATCTGGCCAAGAATCTTCTCAATTTCCTCTCGACTCAGACCGGAGAGGCGGCCAACCAATAAATCGCCCTTGGCCTTGAGGGCAAAGCCGTATTCCGCCAGCACCTGGGCCATGAGCGAGATGCGGCGGGAACGATTGGTGATGGCGGCGGCTCCGCCCACAAAACGGAAGTAAATATGGTTGTTGCGCGGGGTATCGCTGCAATAGCAGTCCAGCATGTTGAAGTGGTACCCAAAGCGCAGGCTCATGTTCACATATTCCTTGCTTGCCATGGCCACGTTATGCCCGGCCAAGCCAGCCCCGCCCCCGGTAATATCCGCCGTCCTGGTCATGCCGGAAAGCAGATCAGCGCCGCGCAGGGCTGCCCCCTCACTTTGCCAAACCCCGGGAGAAAGCATGCCCGCAAGCACCGCCCGCAGCGGCACAGAAGCAACCTGGGCAAAATCCGCCTCCTTTTTGCCTATCCCGCCGCGCAAGCCACCACCCAGATCGATCACCAGGAGCTGAACCGGAATGGGCAGGGCCAATCGGTGCAAGGCGCTCTTCCCGCCAAAAAATCGGCCCAGACCCCTCCCCTTCCGTTCGGCACTGGCCACCAGCGCCTGCACCGATTTTTCGTGCATGAAGCGGACGAGATCGTGCACGGTTTTGCACTTTTCCGGGACAAATTCCTGCTCAAGGGGATTGACCAGGTTGAGCGGCGCAATATAGCGCATGATGTATTTCTGCCGCCTAAACTCATAGAGCTCCCGAAGCTTGGCTCCGGTCTGCCGCTCCTCCCGAAGCAGGCTCTGGACAATCCCTTCATAAACGACGAACTCGCCGCCCTCCCTGGCCTGCAGAGTGATTTCCCGACCATGTTTGAGCACGGCGGTGGCCTGGCCGGTGTTGACCACGGTGGGGATATTGAACTCGCGGCAGATGGAGGCCATGTGGCTGGTTGAGGAGCCGATATCGGTGATGATGGCGTTTAAAAAAGGAATGGCCTGCACAAAAAGGGGTGAATCGTGCCTGGCCACCAGCACACACCCCTTGGGAATCTTGTCGAGTTCATCGAGATGCTGCAAAAGAAAGACCTTGCCCGCCGTGGCGCCACGCTGCACCACCACCCCCTGGTTGCGCAGCAACACCGGATAGCCTGCCAGCTCGGCCTCCTTGGGGCTTTGCGCCGTCTCCTCAGCCGATTCCTCCACCCGCAAAGCCCGAGCCTGGAGGATATAACACCGGCCGGTCGTATCAATGGCCCATTCTATATCCTGTGGGGCCTTGTAGTGGGTCTCGATGGCCTGTGCCTGCCGGGCAAGGTCAAGAACCTCCGCCTCGTTGAGGCAGGCAATTTGCCGCCGATCCGCCGGGGTTTCCAGGGTCTCGATTCCTTCCTTGCCCCGGTTGACCACCATCTGCGCCTTGTTGCCTATTCGGCGCTCGACAAGCTGCGGCGTCTCTCCCTTGGCCACCGTGTAAAGATCGGCATCGATCAAGCCGTCCACCACCCCCTTGCCCAAGCCCCAGGCGGCGCTGATCGCCATCCTGCCCCGGTCCTTGCCCGAGGCGACGGTATAGATGACCCCGCTGGTTCTCGCCTCGATCATGGCCACGCAGCCCACCGCCATTTTCAGCTTCCCGAGTTCGTAGCCAAGCTGACGCTGGTAGGCGGTGGCGTTGACCTGAAAAAGGCTGGCCACCACCTCTTTATAGGCGTTAAGAACCGCATCAACTCTACAGGGCACGTTGAGCACCGTCTCGAACTGGCCAGCAAAGGAGAAGTCCCCGTCTTCTTCCTCAGCGCTGCTGCGGACCGCAAGGGTTGCACCCTCGCCCAACCGGGCCCGCATCTTTTCCAGGGCAAAGGCAAGCGAAGCCCTGAAATCATCGGGAAAATCCCCGGCGAGAATGGCGGCGCGCAATTCCGTCAGGTCGGCGTCATCACCGTTGGCCAAGCCAGTCAACCGCCCTTCCAGGTGGTTGTGACGCAGAAAAGAGGCAAAGGCTGCAATGGTAAGGGCAAATGCTTCAGGAACCCGCAGATGCAGGCTGTTAGCCATTTCGGCCAGATGATAGTTCTTGCCGCCAACCTCTTCGGCCAGGTCCCAGGTAATCTCCGGGTAGAAAACCAGCAAGAGATCGGAAAGCGGTCCGGCGCTGGACAGCATCCGCTGCACCAGGATGTCGATGCGGGTCAGGGTATTGGTGAGCTGGGGGTACTGATGGTCGGTGAGCAGATTGAAATTGCGGAGCGAGTCGGAAATCGCCGCATGAAGATGGGCATAGGCGCTTTTTGTGTAATTTATATCAAAAAGATAGTCACCCCCGAGCTTCTCCCCCATCTCCGTCATGGCTTCCAGGGTACGGTTGTTGCCGTCCAGCACTGCCTGGAAGGCGCGGAACCGCGCCGCCAGGTCGGACGCAGCAATGCGGTCGCGGCCGAGAATCTCTGTGAGTCTGCGGAAGAATTTTTTTTGCATTATAAGGGATTCCGCAGGGGGGTCACCCGACCGGGATCATCCCTCTCCCAGAGCCCTTTTAACAGATGCCTTCAATTCCTTGATTTTGACCGGCTTGGGGAAAAAATCGTGGACATCGTCCCGCAAGGCCTCAATGGCCACATCCAGGTTGGCAAAGGCGGTGATCATGATCACCTTGATGCCGGGGTACAGCTTCTTTACCGTGCGCAACACTTCAAGGCCATCTATCCCCTTCATCTTCATGTCGGTTACCACCACATCGAACCGCTTTTGCTGCAGCCGCGCCAGAGCAGATTCCCCGTCCAAAAAGGTTTCCACTTCGTAGCCGTCCTGCTCGAAGGAGAGTTTTGCCATATCACCCACGATCTTCTCATCATCAATGAACATAATGCTATGCTTCGTCATCCGTACACCTCTTTAACTTTTTGCAACTGGGCAAGGTTATAATAAAAGTTGTGCCAATTCCTATCTGACTTGTCACCCGGATGTTTCCCTGGTGGTTTTTTATAATCCCGTAGCTGACCCACAGGCCGAGGCCGGTGCCGCTATCCCCCTTGGTGGTGAAAAACGGATCAAAGATATGGTCGAGGAATTCCGGGGCAATGCCTTTGCCCTTGTCAGCAATCTCAATCTCGATTTCGTCAGTGTCGGGTACATAGCGGGTGCCGATGCGCAGCTCACCGCCCCTGTCCATGGCCTGGATAGCGTTGGTGGCCATATTGACCAGCACCTGCTGTATCTGATGTTCGTCAATATAGATATCCGGCAGATTCTCGGCCAGGGTGAGCTTGATTTTGATGTTGGAGATGTCAAGCATATTCTTTACCAAGGCCAGAACCTTCTGGACAACCTGGTTGGTGTCCGCCCGGGCCAGATGCTGCTCCTTGGGCTTGGCGTAGTCAAGCAGATTGTGGATGATAACCCGCAGCCGCTCGGTTTCCTCATCAACCCGTTCCATGAAACTGATCCTATCCTCCTTGCCGAGTCCATCATACACCTCGGCGTAGGTCTGGGCGAGCATGGAGATATTATTGAGCGGGTTATTGAGTTCATGGGCCACCCCTGCCACCAGTACACCGATGGAGGCAAGACGCTTGGACTGGACAATCTCCTTTTCCCGCCTCTGCAGTTCCTCGGCCATGGAGTTGATGGCGCTGATCACCGCGCCCATCTCGTCATTGGAGGGTTTTTCCTTGATTTTCGGATAGTTGCCCTTGGAAATGGCGCGGGTGAGGTTGACCACCTTGCGCAATGACTGACCGATGTTCCGAACAATGAGATTGCTGAAAAGCAAGGCAAAGAGGACCACCGTCCAGATGGAATAGAACAGGATATTCCTGGAGCTGATAATAATCGCATCTATCCGGGAGCTTTCAAGTGCGGTTATATCCTCGGAGAATGTTTTCAGTTTCTGGCCTACCTCACGCAGTTTTTTCTGGGCTTCTGCATCCCGGGGGCGGGATTTGCTGATCGAATCAATCATCTGGTCATAGGTGTGGAGATGGTCCAAAAGCGTTGCGTACTTCTCCGCTCCAACGGCGCGGGTGATATCATTTCTGACCTGCAGCATGGTATCGCTGGTTTGATTGATTCTGCTTCTGATGTTGTACAGGGCATTATCATCGCCATAGAGAAAATAATTTTTTTCGGCCAGCCGCATCTCGAGAAAATTGGCATTGAGTCCCTCGGCGATTACGATAAAGCGGAACTTGGTCAGAATCTCATTGAGGTTCTGCAGGGCGAACAGGCCGATCAGAACGATGAGTACAATATTGACTGCATTGGAGAGGTAGATTTTATGCTCGATTTTCATTCCGTTTCACCCCGCCAGCATGGCACTTCGTGTTTTGGGCAACTCTGCCTGTTCCTTGCGCACCGGCAAATACCAGAGTCCCCCGTCGATGATCATCAACAGGCCGATAACAATCAACGTCACATCAAAAAACGTTTTGAGTCCCAAACCAAAATAGCCGATCAAACCGATGCCGATACTCAGAAAGGAAACACCGGTGCGGATGAAGGCCAGGCCGGTGCGAGCCCGGGCATAGATGGTCCGATAGCACCCGGCAATGGTGCGTTGGGCGGCGAGCACATTGCGTTCCCGCGCCAGATGGGTGCGTTCCCGGCTGGCAGGAGCAGGGTATAAAATAGTGGAGTAGTTGGCAAGAAGATCTCCCATTCTTGCCAGCATGGTTTCCTTGATCCTTTTTCCCGGCTCGGCGTACTCCAGATTCTGGTAATTTTCAAGGAAACTTAAGGTGGCGCCGCTTACCTCCACCAGGGTCTGGTTCCGTGGCGGGATCAACCGCGAACGCCGCACCTGAAGGTAGACGGGCAGAGCGGCGAAAAGGATGAGCACACCCATGGCCAAAATACAATAAGCCAGCAAGGGGTGATCGGCAAAATGTTCACGGCTCATGAGGGTTCGGGAAATAGCGCCGAGGGCGAGACCTATCCGGACAAAGGCCAGGGCGGTGCGAGCCCGGGCCAGATCCGTGCGGTAGCAGGCCATCCGGGTCCGCCAATGGGCCATGGTATTACGCCAGAAGGCAAGCCCGGTCCGTTCGGTGCCGATGAGCAAGCCCGGCTTGTCATGGAGAAAATCCTGGATGAACCAGGAGATGTCATCAGGCAGAGCCACCCGGAATTCATAGGGCACCGAGCCGAAAATTTCTTCCACCCCCGCACGCATGGCAGGATCGGATGGATCGCGAGCGGCAATAACGATGGTGCCGTCACCATCCTTGATCACCGGAAACCAGCCAGTCCGCGCGAGACGGCTGCCCTGAAGACCGGTGAGCAACTCGGGCGGGATGGGCAAACGCTCGTCATATTCAATGGCCGCGCAACGGTAATGGGCGCTTAAGGCAGCAAGAAGATCCTCCCGAAGCACGCCGTACTCCATGTGAAGAATTCGGGCCAGCGGCACTCCGCGCAACGAAGCGGCCTGGGCCGCTTCCGTAAGCAACCCGGGGTGGGAGAGAGCGACCCCGGAAAAAGGCTGAATCAATGTCTCTGTCTCAAGCTTCGTCATTGCTGAACACCACGGTTTTCCAGAATCGATTCGGCACGCCGTAATCAGGAATGGCGATTTCCATCTTACCGTAACAGTATGGAAGTTGACGGCGGGTCCGCTCGGCCGGAACGCTCCAGTATAAGCCATCCGCCACCAGAAAAAGACCGGCCGTCATCATTAAATAGTTGAACACGTCCCAACCAATGGCGCCACTATTGCCGAAGAAAAGCAAAAATCCAACCCCGATCGAAAGAAGGCTGAGTCCGGTGCGGATAAAGGCAAAGCCGGTACGGGCCCTGGCCATGACCGTACGCAAGCGGGCCATGACGTTACGGCGCTCGGCCAGAACAGTCCTTTCCAGGGCAACGCCGGTGGTCGCCCAAATCCCTGGGGCATGGGAGCTCTTCACCGGCAGAATCATGGGATTTCTGTCCGAGCCTGGCAAATCATGATGATGGGGGAAGAAATAATCCCAAACGCTGGACATGCGACCCTTTTGTCGCACCGAGGCCAACCCCTCCACCCCGGCTTGGCGGCCGCGCATATACCAAAAAAATCCCTCCAGCGCCATGATCGCCCCTGTCCCTATGAGGCCAAGATCAAAAAGCAACCAGCGACTGGCCTGAAACTGCCGCAGCAAACCAAGGCCAAGACTGACGAAGGCGAAACCCGTGCGGGTGAAGGCCAGGCCGGTCCTCACCTTGGCCATCCTGGTTCTAAAACAGGCAAGCACTGTCCGCTCCTCGGCAAGGTCTGTCCTGTCGCTGGCCAGATAGCGCCGCCGCATCACCGGCGACAGACTGGTCCAACCACCCCGCAACCTGGCGGCTCCTTCCACCACCGCGCTGCGCCGAAACTCCGGGGCGATGTACTCGTTGTCGACCTCAAGCACAGTGGTCCCGCCGGTGGCCCCGGTATCGACGCAGAGAGGCAGGACTGAAAAAATCGACCGGGCCGGCAGATACCATTTGAGACCGTCATAGATCATGATGATACCGCTGATCAAAAGAGGCAGCTCCAAAAACAGGTAATACCCCGCACCAATCAAACGAAAAAAAAGCAAGGCAATGGTGACAAAGGAAAGGCCGGTACGGATAAAGGCCAGCCCGGTGCGGCTCTTGGCCAGCAGGGTCCGGTAATGGGCGAACAGGGAACGGCGCCCTGCCAAATAAGTGCGAACTTTAGCCAGCGGGGTCCGTCCGGCGGTGGGCGGAAAGCCGGGGTTGAGATCCTGGTTGTGGTCAAAGATGCGGAGGAGATCTTCGGGCAAGGTTACCTGAAACTCGACCTCTTGCACCCCCAGAGTATTGCAGACCTTGGCGGCCAGAGCGGAACCTGGCTCTATGGCGATCACCGTTGCCCGGTCCTCGGCAACTACCCGCGGAAACCAGCCTTCCGCCCGCAGCTGTGCCATGTCCAATTTCCAAAGGAGACACTGGGGACCAGTCACCGACTCCTGATACTCCACCCACGGGCAGCCATACTGCTCAGCAAGCGCTGCCAGCTTTTGAAATTTTTCAAGACCTCTTTCCATCATGATTCCCATGACTTGTGCGCCATGCCAGCCACCTCATTCTCGGTTTTCCTCTCCAGGCGGCTCAAGGCATAGTCGCCATCCATAAAGGCTTGGGCAATCACGGGGATTATCTCGTCAGTGGCCATGGCCGCGTCCAGCAGCCGGGTGAATCCCAGTATTCTGCCCACCACCACCAGTTTCTCCTCGATGGCCTCCATGGTCGCACCCTGAAGGGAGGCATTTACCAGATCCTCCTTGACATCAACAAGAAAACCGTAATGCTCGAAGATCTCCCCGATGCACAGGGCGCGCCGCTGCCGCCGGTTAAGGGTGGTGCCGCCGCCCTTGAAGCGAAACCGGATATGGTTGCTCCGCGCCTCCGGAGAGCAGACCGTATCGATCATGATAAAATGAAAATCCATACGCGCATTCATGTTGCAGTAATCCCGGCTGACCATGCAATAGTTGGGCATACCGATGGGCCGTTCCGATTTCTGGTCAGTGAGAAAGGAAGACATCACCGAACCCATGGGAGTACCGCCCGGCGGGGGACCCCAGTGCAGGCCTGGGGTGGTGATGCCGCGCCACAGAGCCTGGAAGGGACGGGAGATAACCATTTCCGGCGGGATTCTTCTTTTTTTCGGCCCGGTCAAAGCCAGCCCCCCTCCCATGTCGATGACGCTGACAAAAAATGGGATCGGCGAATCGATGGCATGCACAGCACCCAGATTTCCTTCCAGAACCTCATCGCCGGCCTCGAACATGGAAAGCACCGCCTTTTCATGGACAAAACGGACGATATCGTGGAGCGACTTGCATTCCACGATGGAAAAAGTCGGGCCGTAGGCATCGGTAAGATGCAGGGCCGTGATCAGCTCCCGCAGCTCCTGGTAGAAGGGCGAAAGGCTCGTGAGGGCGGGACGGACAACTGGAGGTTTTTTTTGCCATGCCTCCATGGCCGCGCTGATTTCCTCTTCGCTTGCCGCGTACACCCGACCATGGCTGCCGTCCACCGTGAGCCACTGCCCCGCAGTCAACTTGTTCCTCGCATCCGCCAACCCGCAGATCAGGGGGGTTCCCTGTTCGCGGGCCACACAGGCAAGGTGGTCAGCCGGGCTGCCGAGATCCACCAGCACCGCAGCCACCATGCCCAGGAGGTTTGCCGCATCGACAAAACTCTGGGGCATGACCAGCACCACCGGCTCTTGCGGAAGCGTTTCCAAATCCCTGCGGCTTTTTACCAGAAGCGCCCGACCAGTGGCCCGTCCCCCGGAAGCCATGATCCCCTGGACAAGGGGAGGGGTTTTGCTCTGCCATTCCTCGCCGCTCTGCACCCCCATGGTGGTAAGGGGCCGAACTTGAAGAAGAACTGCCTGCCCCTCTTTGTCCACCGCCCATTCAATATCCTGCGGTATCCCCTCCTTTTCTTCCAAAGCATTGCCCCAGCCAGCAAGAGTCCGTAGCTCCTCTTCGTTAAGCACCGGCTTTTGCCGGTCCTCCGGGGCAAGATCCTGCCAACGCACCCCGCCCTCGGCATCGCCGACCAGAAACCTCTCCTTGTCGGCGATGCTGGAACGCTGCCAATCCACCACGCCGTTGCGTCCGACCAGATAGATATCCGTTGCGGCGCTGCCGGAAACGGCCGCCTCGCCCAGGCCCGGCACTGCGCTGATCAGCATCATGCCGCTTTCCGGCTCCTGCGGAGAGCGGGTGAGCAAAATGCCAGCGGCGCGGGGTTCCACCATCTCAAGGCAGAGCACGGCCATCTCAAAGCTTAAAGGATCAAGCCCTGCGTGCAGCCGGTAGGCAAGACTGCGGACATTGAAGTTGCTGGCCACCACCTCGGTGAAAGCCTTAAGAAACTGGGCCTCGTCCCGAACATTGAGCACCGAGCTGAACTGTCCGGCAAAGGAATGGCGCTCCCCATCCTCGCTGATGCTGCTGCTCCGAACAGCCAGCGCCTTGCCGCCTTGAAAGAATGGGCGGGCCTGGGCAAGAATCTCTTCAGCCAGAGCCGGGGGGAGCGGAGCTTTGCGAATGAGTTCCTGCACCTGGTGCGCCGTTTCCGGGGGGATAGTCTTGTCGGTCCCGGACCCGTTCGTTGCCAGCAAATGAACCAGTTGCAGGGAGAGTCCTTGATGTTCCAAAAAAAAGCGGCAACCGGCCAGGGTGACCGCAAAACCGTCAGGCACCCTGAACCCCTTCTTCTTGAGATCGGCCAGGGCCGCAGCCTTGTTGCCGGTCAGAGCCCGGTGTTCGGGAGCCAGCACGGCAAAGGACAAAGAAAAAGGGACCGTTTCGGGAGAGGAAAGAGGTCCGAGCTTTTGCCGGATGGTTCCGGCCAGGGTATACTGCACCCCCCGGAGCGCTCGGTACCGACCCACGGCCAGATGCTCCAGACGGGCCACCATCTCCTCGGTTTCCTCGATAAGCTTTTCCGTAAGCCGGGCCAGACCTGCCTGATCGCCATGCAGGCGAAGATGGATGCCGATCTCGGTGAGACAGTCAACCGCACGATTGTTGCTGGCCAGCAGGGAACGAAATATTTGGTAGCGGGCGGTGAGGAGATTGTGCACCTCAATCTGCCGCTGTTTCCGGTTTGCCTGCAACCGGGCGCTCTGTTTTTTAAACCAGCGCAGCATCGGGGCTCACCTCTCACTCCCGGCCTGCTCCTGCTTGACCGAAGCGAGGAACTGCTCGAAAAACCGTTCGATGGCCGCCTCATCGCGCATCTGCACGTCAAGCTGGCGGGTAAAGGAAATCAACTCGCCCAGCCGGCTAAGAACCCTTTCCATCCGCGGGACGTCTAGGTTCCTGGCCTTGGCGATCACCAGGTCGCCCGTGCGGTCCACCTTGAAATAAAGGCCGGTCAGAATAGCGCTGATCAGCCGGGCGCGCCGCTTCCGCTTTGTCTCGTTGGCAAGGCCGCCGACAAAACGGAAATAGATATAATTATTATCCGGCTCCGGAGAGAAAAAAGCATCCACCACATTGAAATGATAGCCAAGGCGCAGACAGAGATTGCAGTAATTATCAGCGATAATCGCGAGATTGTCGCCTGGATAGGAGGTCGGGTTGGCCAGCACGACCAGCGGCTTGCCAAGCCCGGAAAGGATTTCCCGCAGACTCAAAGAGACCGGTTCCCGCACCTGTGCCGCCTCGATGAAAAAACCGGAGAGAATAGCGGTAAGCGGCCGGCAATTCAGCCTCTCCAGCGTGAGTTCCTCGCCTTTTTTGGGTGGCTCCCCCTTGATTCCCGAACCGAGATCGATAACCCGTAATTTGAGCGGGGCAGGCAACCGCACCGGGTAGCTCGGCAGCCCTGCCCGACCGGGATATTCTGCATGGAAATGGATGAGACCGTCGATGGCCTTTTCGTGGCTGAAGCGCAGGATATCGTGAAAGGTCCGGCAATTTTCCGGGACAAAATCGGCGGCGGCTGGGTTGACCAGGGTGATCGGCGCTATCCAGCGCAAAAGCCTCCGGAGAATCCGAAGCTCCGGGGCGCTGCGGTAGGAGAAATCCTCCGTTGCCTGCAAGCGGAGCAGACCATTGATGATGCCCCGGTAGATCTTCTTGTTTTCCACGTCGATGGTTATTTCCTCGCCCTCGGGCAGCAGGCTGGTGGCCTCGCCGGTGCCGAACAGGGCCGGGGTCCGGTATTCGCGGGCAATGGTGGCCAGGTGGCCGGTGGGTCCGCCGATGTCCGTAATGATGGCGGAAGCCTTCCAGACAATGGGGCTGAGCCGGGGATCGGGAAACCGGGCCACGGCAATGGCGCCCATGGGAAAATGCTCGGGGTCGGTTTCCTGGTCCACATGCACGACCAGGCCCGCACCAATACCGAGCTGGGCAATCTGCCCTCTGTCTTCCATGATCGGCGCTGAGGCTTGCAATTCGGCGGCAATCTCGCTCGGCAGGGGCAAAGGTTTTGTCGGCAGGCTAAAAGGCCTGCTTTGGAGAATGACCAGCTCATTGCCCATGGCCCATTCGATGTCCTGGGGGCCATCAAAGGCTTTTTCCAGAAGAAGAGCCTGCTCGGCAAGTTTTCTGATTTCCTCCGGAATGAGAGAACTTGAGCCGCGCCGCAACCCGTTGGCCAAAAAAGCCAGCGACTCTTCCCGGTCCGCCGTGTCCAGCGGGGCCATTGGGTTCAGCAGCTCACTCTCCAGCAGGGGAAAAGGCCAGGTTCTGCTTACGCTGAAACGGTCCGCAGTGGTGCGTCCGGCAACCAGCCCCCTGGCCGCCCCCCTAACCGAGGTGATGAGCAGGCTGTTTTCTTCCCCGGCATCGGGGCTGCGGCTGTAGGTCACCCCGGCAACCCGGGAGGGGCTCATCACCTGGACCCCGACTGCCATGGGAACTGCGCGGCTATCGTTGCCAGAACCAAGATATTCCAGGGCGGCAAGGGAAAAACGGGAGGCAAGCACCTGACGGTACGCGGCCAGCACTGCAGGAAGCTCGGGGGCGACATCCAAAACCGAGCTGAATTGCCCGGCAAAACTCCTGGTTTCGCCGTCTTCACCCACTGCGCTGCTCCGCACGGCCAGACGGGAATCAGGCCCGCACCCGGCGAGAAGCTGGGTCAAATCCTCCTCTATGGCCACACCAAGACCATGGGGCAGACGGGCCTCGCTGAAGAGAAGCTCGATCTGTTGCGCCTGCTCTTTTCGAGTAATCCCGGGAGCGCAGACCGCATCGATCCTGGCAAAGAGGTCGTTTTCCTGCATGAAAAGCCGATATGCCGACACGGTGATGGCAAAACCAGGGGGAACCGGGAGATGGAGGTGGTTGTGGATCTCGCTTAAGGTGGCGTTCTTGCTGCCGACCAGCCCGTCAAAATCGCTGGTTATCACGGCGTAAGGCAGGGTAAGACTCTGGTCGTAGGGTCCGGCATAGCCCACGGCCAGCACGGAAAGCTTTCCGGCAATCTCCTCATAGCGGTCATAGAGGCCGAGATATCCATTGCCGGTCAGATTATTGAGGCAATAGATCACCTCGCGCACCAGGTCGTTGAGCTCGCTCACCACCTCGACCAGGAATTTTTTGTCAAAAACATATTCGCCGGCCAGGGCGCTTTCCATGTAGGAAATCTTCTCAAGCACCGCATTGTTCAAGGAAAGCAGCCGACGGAAGAGCTGAAAGATCGCGGCAAACGCCTCGGTTTTCCCGATACTTTCCGGCAAATCGGGGAGGGAATTCATACGTCTATACCTATGCGGGGCAGCCTGATCCGAAAGGTCGTGCCCTTGCCCTTTTCGCTCTCCACCTCTATCTCGCCGTGATGGTCCTTGACAATGGCGTAACTCAGCGACAGGCCAAGGCCGGTGCCTTCATTCTTGGTGGTGAAAAAAGGATCGAAGATATGGGCCTGGGTCTCCGGAGACATGCCAGCGCCGGTATCCTTTACTACGATACTTGCTTCTTTTCCGGCCACCTGCACACCAAGATCAAGACAACCTTCGGGGGACATGGCCTGGACAGCGTTGAGCATCAGGTTGACCAGCACCTGCTGCAAGTGATTGGGGTTGCCGTTGACCAGCACCGGCTGCTCGGGATGTTCGTAATGGTACACAATGCCACCCAACCGGAACTGATTCTTCACCAGGGTAATGGAGTTTTCCACCAGTGCGACCAGATCAACCGGCTCCATGGTATTGGATTTGCTGGTCCGGGAAAACTCAAGCAGGTGGTGCACCACCTCCCTGGCTCTGTCCGACTGAACGAGGATATCCCGCACCATGTCCATTCGTTCACTGCAGGCCATATTCGGCAGGTCTTCCAGCAGCACCTCGGCGGTAAGGGAGATATTGTTGAGCGGATTGTTGATTTCGTGGGCAATACCCGCCGTTACCTTGCCGATGGCCGCCAGTTTTTCCGATTGGACCAGCTGCACCTGCTTGGCATTGAGGGCCTTGAGCATCAGATTCAGCGAGTTGACCAGTTCGATACCCTCCACCGAGCATCTGATCTCCTCCCCCACCGGAATGGAGGTCATCTCGCCCTGCATGATCCTGGCCGAAGCCTCACGGATGGCGGAAAGGGGGCGCAGGATCCAGCGCATCATGTAAAAGATGAGGACTGCGCCAAGCATCACGGCCAGGGCCAGGATCAGAACCGCTGATTTCTGGTATCTGGCGACCTCACGCTCCACCTGGAGCCGAGCCCTGGCGTCCATGTCAAAAATAATCTTGGTGAGGTCCTGACCATGTTTGCGCAGGGCGCTCTCCAGGGCTTTTTTCTTGAGTGGCGCAAGCTCTGCCTCCATCAATTGTCGGGAAAGGAATTCATACCGGCCAAGCTCCTTGTCATAAAATGATTGCAGCTCATACTGATTGCCAGGCAGAGTCGCCTTCACTCCGACAATCGCGGCCCTGACCTGATCGACATAGTCAAGGGCGCTCAGCAAATCCTTTTTGTCGTTGAACAAAAGATAGTTTTTTTCGTAGCGCCTGACCTCAAGAACGTTCTGGTTCAGTTCATAGAACGACTCAATGATGCGGATCTTGTCTTCTATGCGCCACAGGGCATAGCTGGCAGTCAAGGTGGCAATGATACCGAGACCGGCGACAATGCCGATGGTCATCAGAAGCTTGCCCTTGATGGACCGGATTGCCGGAAACAAAAACCGGCAGGGCAAAGGTTTGGAGGAAGGGGTCTCTTCTTCCTGCCTGCTCGACAACTCTTGGGCAACAGGGGGGATACGGCGGCCTTCCATGGCTATTTTCCTCGGGCCTGCGTCTCGATGGCGCGGAAGATCACCTGCTTCAGCTCATCGAGACGAAAAGGCTTGGCAAGAAAGGCAAAAACTCCCTCCTGTTGCGCCAATTCGGCAGTATCAGGCGAGGCATATCCGGTGATAATGATCACCTGGGTGGCAGGATTCTGGCGCCGGACCCGTTTCAGCACCTCGATACCGTCGATGCCCTCCATTTTCAGGTCGGTCACCACGACATCAAAAGGCCTTTCAGCTATGGCGACCAGGGCAGTGGCCGAATCGGTGTAGGTCTCTATCTCAAAACCGATTTTGGTGAAGACCTGATGGAGCCGTTTGCCCACAATGGGCTCGTCATCCACAACCAGCAGACGGCGGACTACACCGGGATCATTCTCGTTCATTGGGATACCTCCTTATAGTTCATATGCCTTGCCAGCCATAACTATCCAGCTTAGAGCCGAAAAGTGAAAAAATCAACGAAACGTAACTGTTCAGCAGCACCGCAAATGCGCGGCAGAGGCCTGAGAGCTATACAATTGGTATGCGACCAGGCCGATAACAAAGCAGATGTGGTGCTGCTGGACAGTTACGAGCCTTGTCTTGCGACAATGCCGTAATCACCCATGAGAAATGCTTCGACATATTGGGCGACTGTTTCGTCATCCGTCATTTGTACGTCCAGTTGTCGGGTAAAACCAATCAGCCGACCAAGGATATCCAGGGTGCGTTCCATTTCCGGTTGTGCCAGGTTGCTGGTCCGGGCGATGACCAGATCCCCCTTGGTCTGGATGCTGAAGTCAAAGGCCTCCAGAATCGTGGCAATGAGGGTCGCCCGCCGCGAACGCTTGGCAATGTCGGTGGCCCCGCCCAAAAACCGAAAATAGATATGATTGTCCCGCTCCACGTCGTGGCAAAAAGCATCGACGATGTTGAAATGATACCCGAACCGGAAGCACAAGTTTACATATGTTTCACTGATAATGGCGATATTGTGCCCGGTGTACTGCCCGGAAAGGGTATCCTGCGGGGTGGTCATCATGCTGTGCATCATGTCCCTAAAACTCACCGACATGGCCTCCTGGTGCCAGGCACCGGGAAAGAGCATGCCCTGGAGGATAGCCCGAAAGGGAATCGAGCGGATGGCGGAAAAAGGAACCTGGTCGCGCGGGGCGTCCGGGGCAAGGCCGCCGCCGATGTCGATGGCAAGGATGCCTGCCTGAATGGGCAGGTCCAGCCGTCTTGCCAGGCCGCCGGGCAGGCAGCGGTCGTCCCGGCCCAGCTCCACCAGATGCAGCACCGCGGTTTCATGGATGAAGCGGAGCACGTCGTGGAAGGTCCGGCACCCTTCGGGCCTGAATTCCTGCATCAGCGGGTCCACCAGATTCAGCCGGGAAACCTCCCGGAGAATGCGGCGCAGCATGCGGAACTCCGGGGCCATGTGCAGGTCCATGGTGGTGGTCGCCTGATAGGTGAGGAGCTCCACCACCCTGCCCCGGTAAATCCGGCGGTCCTCAGCATCCACGGTTATTTCCTCACCATTCGCCACCTTGGCCATGATCTCCGGGACCCCGACCAGACAGGGAACCCGCAACTCGCGGCAGAGTGTGGCCATGTGACTGGTGGGGCTGCCCACCTCGGTGACAATGGCCGCGGCCCGGTGCATGACTTGGACGAATTGGGAGGAATCGCGGTGGCTGATGAGCACCGCACCCTCGGGAAACTCCTTGAGATCGGCCAGGGTTTCCACCCAAAAGGCCGGACCGGCGCCGATGCCCTGCTGGGCCACCCGTCCGGCATCCACCGCAATAAGCTCATAGTCTTCGAGTTGTTCGGAAAGCTTTGGTTTGCCTCTTTCGCTCTCCGTGATCAACAGGGGTCTGGACTGCAGGATGTAAAGAGCGCCCTGCGGGTCCACGGTCCATTCGATATCCTGGGGCCGCTTGAAGAAAGTTTCCAAATGAATAGCAACTCTGGCAAGCTCCAGAAGGGTCTGCTCGTCAAGACAGGGCACCTCGCTCTGGCCGTTGGCCACGGCTTGCATGGTCAGGCCGCCGTTCGTGGCTCCGGTGGGCAGCAGGGCTTCGTGTTTTGCGGCGATCACCCGCTCCACGACCTGCGGCGGTTCCCCCTTGCTGATCCGAAAAAAATCCGTGGGCACCTGTCCCTCGACCACCGCCTGCCCCTGTCCCAGGGCTCCGACCACTACCATGCTCTGCGAGCCGGGCTCCATGGGATCAATGGAATAGATGATACCGCTGGCTCTGGTCATAATCATCCGCTGACAGCAGGCGGCAATGGTCATGGGGCTGCCTTCGGGAAAGACCTGCCTGCGGTAATGGATGGCCTTGGCGCCAAAAAGACTGGCCGCCACCTGGAGGTAGGCACGATACACCGCCTCGGCCCGGGGAGGAACCTGCAACTCGGAATGAAACTGCCCGGCAAAGGAAAAATCCATGTCCTCTTCCTGGGCGCTGCTGCGGACTGCGAGAAAAAGGGGGAGTTCGCTGCTGCCTGCAAGCCGCGTGAGAGATTCGGCCAGCGTCTCAAGCAAGCCGGAGGGCGGCTCGGCGCGGAGCACTTTTTTTTGCAGGGTCCGGCGCAGCATTTCCAGCTCGTCTTCGTTGAAACCCGTTTCGGTCAGCGCCTGCTCAAAACGATCGAACTCCGGCCGCAAGCCGTTCAGATCCAGCAGATCGTGGAACAGCCGAGTGGTGATGACAAATCCTTCCGGCACCCGAACCTTGGGGTTGTGAAGCAATTCGGAAAGATGCGCGGCCTTGCCGCCCACCAGCGGCCAATGCCGGGTCTCAACCTCCGTAAGCCAGAGCAGAGGGGGGCCTTCCCGGTCATCCCGTTTGTTGAGGATCGCCCGGACCCTGGTCTCCATGGGGATAAATACCTCGTGCAACGCCACACACTGGTCCTGGGTCAGGATATTGATTGCGCCAATGGCGCGGTGCATGGCCGCAATCATCTCCTCAACCGTGGCTTCCACATAACGGAGATCAAAAAGATACTCGCCGCTCAGCTTTTCCCCCATGTCGGCGATGATCTCAAGGGCCTGATTGTTTGCCTTGAGCACCTCGCGGAACTGGGAGAATATCAGGGGCAGAGGCCGACAGAATTTGGGCGTGAACCAGTTTGGGAAGGAAAAACCTTTCAGGAGATCACGGAGGACCATATGTAGCGCTCCTGAAAAAAGAAACGGCGTCAGGGCAGATTAAGAATCTGCTTAATCTGCCCCCCGCCGTATAAAAAAAAACTAAAAAATGAGATTAGTGGCTGCCGCCGCCTTTCTTGAAGATTGCACCCACACCCAAGCCGGCGAGCAGAGCGACAATAACAGCCATTATGCCATACAATCCAGCCTGGTCAAAGGCCATTTTTGACAGGGCCGCAACCAGCCCTGTACTCTTGACTTCAATATTGGCCGAAGCCCGCTCCACCACCTTGCCGTTCCTGACGGCAAGCACATTCACCTTATATATTCCCGGAGGCGCCTGATACGGCCAGGCAACGTCCACCTTATAGGTGTTGCCATTTTCCCCATGCTGGCGGACAATGGCCCCCTCCCGCATGTCGTAGACATTCTCATGCTTCTTGAATTTGAGGTACTCGTCGAACCATTTTCCGTCCGCGGGATTCCCCTTGCTGTCTTCAATCCGGATCTGTCCGCGCAGGGCGTCAAAGCCGAGCAGGTTCTGGTTGAGTTCCGCCGCGTCCAGAATACGGGTCAGCTCGGCGGTGCTGCTTAACAGATACACGCGAGGTGCATCCTTGAATTCAAGGGATCCCTTTTTCATCCAGACCAGACCGCCTACTTTTTCATAATTTCTCAAGGCAGTATCAACAGGTTCGCTGGTGATGGTGACGACCAGGTCGTCGGTGCTCGCGCTCTGGCCGGTGATTGCCAATTGCGCCCCATGATAGGTGAAGGTTATGGGAATATTGTCCGGAGTGACCGAGCAGGTAAGCGCTTGGGCCGCGGGAACAGACACGGTGGCAAGGCCGAACAGCGCCAGAGCCATGGCCATGAAAAAACGGGTGGAATTCATGATGGCACGTTTCATTTTAGTGGCCTCCCGCATAGGAAAGAAGAATGGAAGGCTCCATCACCAGCTCAAGAACAATCTTAACGGTGACGGCAAGTACGATGATGGAAAGGAGGATTTTCAACTGATCGCCATGGAGCTTACGACCCAGAACGGTGCCGATCTGGGCGCCGAACACAGAACCCACCAGAAGAATAATGGCCAGGATGAAATCAACCGTGTGATTGGAGTAGGCCTGGAGATAGGTCACTTCGATGCAAGTAAAGAGAATCTGAAACAAGCTGGTTCCAACCACTACATGCATGGGCATCCGCAGCATGTAGATCATTACCGGCACCATGAGAAAGCCACCGCCGACCCCCATGATCGCGGCAAGCACGCCGACAAAGGTGCCAAGAAAAAGCGGGACCAGGGCCGAATGGGTGACTCCTGATTTTTCAAAGTAGGTCTGCATGGGCAGGGCCGCGAAAAAGCCGCCCTTCTTTTCCTTGTGGGCAGCAGCCGAAGCAGCTGCGGCTGAAGCCTTCTTGGTTTTCCGCATGGCATTGAGGCTTTCAACGAACATGAAACTGCCGACTCCACCCAGCATAACCACATAGGTCATCTTGATGAGAAAATCCGCGCCGCCAGTGGCACGCAGTAATTTGATAACCTGTACTCCGCCTGCACCGCCGACAAACCCGCCGATCAAAAGATAGAGGCCCATCTTGAAATCCACGTTGCCGAGGCGCCAGTGGGAAATGGTTCCGGAAGCGGAAGCCGCCACGATCTGGTTAGCGTCCGTTGCCGCCGCAATTGTCGGCGGGATGCCGACCATCATCAGAAGCGGGGTCATGAGAAACCCCCCGCCCACACCAAAGAGGCCGGACAACAACCCGACCGCCAGTCCCAGGCCCATTACCACCAGATAATTAACACTGGTGAGCGCTATTGGCAGATACATGTACATTGTGTTCCTCCTTTCCCTTGTTTTTTACTTTGTTTCAATACCATTAAAGTTGTATCGATCCTTTCGCAGACTGTCAATGAGCATCTCCATGACCGCGCTGCCGGGGGCCGACTGTTTGCATCGGGTAATAATGCGCTCAAGGGATGGATCGTCCCAAGGCGTTACAACGACAGACCAGAGAACTGGCAGATACCAGTTATTCCTGGCCGCAAGCTGCTTACGGAGCAGGTCTATCCAGGCGGTCTTCCGCGTAAACGCCTGTTGATCACTGACCCCAAGGACAAGACAAAAAATGCGTTGAGCGCAGAGAAACCGGATCAGCGGCTCACCCGACAGCCTTTCCAGAATGTGGGTGTGGATGCTGACCCCCTCTTGGCTACCGAGCCCGGTTGCCAGCGAGATGATTTCCCCCCGTGTCTCTCCGAAGGCCTTGCTTTTTTTGTCCGCGTTCCGCTCAGCCCTGAAAACTGCATGAACGATTCCGGTGGTCCGCTTGGCAAGATCAATGGCATGGACAACGGCTGGAAGATCGGCGCAAGCGCCGGTCAGTAAAAGGGCAATACCAGCTTCCATGAACGCTCCTCGGATGCCCTGCTCAGGCAACCATTGCCGCGCCATTAAGCATTAAGCGTGCCACTGAACACATCTTGCTGTTTACCGGTTGTTTTCATCATTTACGCAAATGAAAACAATTATTCTATTGTTCACCATTGAAACACTTTTTTTGCAACTACGTGTAAATGCATGCATTTTAATAGTTGAAACAACTGTTTCCGATTGAAACACCTCTGCCAGTGGGCACGGAAAAACAAAAAGGACTACTTCTCGGAAAGCAGATTGAGGTCTTTGAGGCGACGCCACAAGGTGGTGCGGGAGATGCCGAGCTGACGGGCGGTTTCCGTCTGGTTGAAGCCGGTGCGCCGGTACATATCGACAATATGTTCCTGCTCCAGCACCTTCAGGTGACTGGCGGCTTTTTCCGGAGGGATGGGCTGGGTTTCGGCAAAAAAGATATCGGGCGGAAGATCCCTGGCAGTAAGAACCGGCTCCCGGGAAAGGGCAATGGCGCGTTCGACAATGTTCTGCAATTCCCTGACATTGCCTGGAAAGGAATAGGCGGAGAGCATTGCGGAAAAATCAGCGGCAACCTCCGGCACGGGTTTGCCGAATTGGGTGGCAATAAGGGTGACGAAATGATCGACCAGCAGGGGGATATCTTCCTGCCGCTTGCGCAGAGGGGGGATATTGATCATCACCACCTTTAACCGGTAAAAAAAATCCTGACGGAACTCGCCGGCAGCGATCATCTTGTCGATATCCCGGTTGGTGGCGGCAATGAGCCGCACATTGATGCTGACCGGGGCAACGCCGCCCACCCGGAGCAGGGTGCGTTCCTGGATGACCCGCAGCAGCTTGATCTGCATGGGAATGGGCATCTCGCCGACCTCGTCGAGAAAAACCGTGCCGCCCTGCGCCGCCTCAAGCAACCCCAACTTGGTGCTGACCGCGCCGGTGAAGGCCCCTTTTTCATGGCCAAAAAGTTCATTGGCCACCAGCTCTTCGCTGAAAGCGCCGCAATTGAAGGGGATAAACGGATGCTGAGCGCGGTCGCTGGTGTGGTGGAGCGCCCTGGCGACAAGTTCCTTGCCGGTGCCGCTTTCGCCCTGGATGAGAACGTTGCAGTTGAGCGGGGCAATCTGGCGGATGGTCTTGAATATCTCCTGCATGGCAGGGGAGCCGCCGATGATCCCGGCAAAACGGTCGACCGGGCCGGTGTCCGCAAGATCAGGCCCGGATTTGCCGGGATAACGCAAGGCGTCGTTGATGGTGTTGCGTAATTCTTCAAGCTTAAACGGCTTTGCCAAATAGTGGAAGGCCCCGGCCTTCATGGCCTGGACCGCATGGTCAACGGCGGCATAGCCGGTCATCAGGATGACCTTTGTCTGGGGGGCCAGCATGCCAACCCGCTGGAGGATTTCCATGCCGTCCGCATCGGCAAGCCGGACATCCGTGACCAGCACCTCGGGCGGGTGTTCGGCAATCCGGGACATTGCTTCACCCGCGGAGATAAAGCCTTCCACCTCGCAGCCGTCCTTGGCCAGGGCCTGGACAAGGCGACGAACCGTGACGATTTCATCGTCAAGGATATAGACGCGGGGCTTTGGCGGGGCGTTATCGGACATGGCAAAAAAATATTCCAAAAAATGTTGGGGTCGGAGGCTGCGGGAATCTCTTCCCTAAAATGATCACGCCAACCTAGCACGCTCCCCGCCACCTTGCAAATCGATTTTTTTCTTCAAAGCCAGGGCAAGTGAAGAACATCCCTCCCCTGAACCTCGTGGAAAAACCATTTGGCAGACTTTGGGGGTTGACGATCCGTCGAGAAAGTTCCATATTCCATCATCATGCCTGCACCCCCACAAAAAACCGGCCACACGAAAGCCATGCCTCCAACCAACCGATCGAACAGCGCCGCCGCCAATTGCCCTGAATTTCATCTTGCCTGCCTCTTCTGCGGGGGCGAAGCGATCCTTTCCGGGCGCTGACACAACGCCAAAGTGCTCTGCACGGCGTGCGGACAAGAATCTCCAGTGGAACCTTACCGGGAGCAGATCGAACACTGGCAGGAGGATGTCTGTTGCTGCCTGGACCACAGAAAGGATCCATAAGCGCGCAACTCCCCACCCCGCGAGGATTACAGGAAATTTTTAGTTGCGTTCACGAGGAAACAAAGCAGGATTCGACGGGGAAGGCGTTCAGATTTTATAACGCTGATAAATTTCCAGGCGGACCGGACAATCACAGGTGTGCAGACTGCCGTATTCTTTCATGTAGGGACAATCTCTATCCACCTGATCCAGGCTAACGAAATAAAAATAATCCCCATCAATGGGAAAAGCCGGTCGGCAATAGGTATGCGCCTCGCGGCAGGCGTAAGCTTTTTTGCATAGCGGGGCCAGGATGTTCTTCTTGACAATCATTGAGTTTTTCCTGCCGCATGAAGATGGTAAAGGAACCAACCCTATCATGTAACAGGCACAACATACAATACGGAAAAAATACTGGGTTCGTGCGGTCTACTCCTTACAAACAGGGGTGAACGTTTCCATGTCCCGCATGAATTTCTCATAGCAGACCGGACAATAGCCATGCGACATGCGCAACCCTGCCGCTCTGCGCATATATTCATCAATACTCACCCAATCCCCGCTGCCAGGCTCTTGCCCTGTGTCGTTTCTGATTTTTTTGCAGACCGAACAGATGGAGAGAATATCTTCATAGACCTTCAGCCGTTTTTTCATCTCCTGCTTTTCAAGACAATTCCCAAGACGCAAGGCCAGATCTTCATAGACATAGGGTTTGAGCAGATAATCATCGGCGCCGCTGCGCAAGGCCTCGATGGCGGAAGAGATGTCGCCAAACCCCGTGAGGATGATCACCCCGATTTCCGGGCTCCTCGCCTTTGCCCCCTTCAGCACTTCCAACCCCGAAATCCCCTCCATGCGCAGATCCGTCAACACCAGATCGTAATAATGCTCCTGCAAGACGGCAAGCGCTGTTTCCCCATCGCCAACAGCGGTGGCGCCATACCCCATTTCCTCGATATCCCGGAGCAGGGTGCGGCGGATGATCTCTTCATCGTCGACCACAAGGATGCTTTTGCGCCACCGGCCCGCTTCTGCCATCATACCCGCCCCTCCACCGGCAAAAGAACCGTAACGGTAGAGCCGATGCCGGGGGTGCTCTCCACCTCGATTGTGCCGCCATGCCTGGTCACGATGCCGTAGCTTACCGCCAAGCCAAGACCCGTGCCCTTGGCCGCTGACTTTGTGGAGAAAAAGGGCTCAAAAATTCGTTCCTTATTTTCCGGAACAATCCCCTGGCCGTTGTCCTGAAACTGCACCGCGACATAGCCCTGCCTCAACTCCGTCCTTATGCTTATCACGCCGGTCTCCGCAGTGATCGCCTCCTCGGCGTTGGTGAGAAGATTGAGAAAAACCTGTTTGAGCTGATCCTCCACCGCTTGGATCACTGGCAATGAGGGAGCGAATTCTTTGACCAGGGAGATATTTTTGTTCTTCAGATTCTTTCGGCAAAGCAGCAGAATATCTTCCAGGGCAACATGCACGTCAACCTGCGTTTCTTTTCCTGTGGTCGGACGATTAAAACTTTGCAGATCCTTGGTAAGCCTGGCAATGCGCTCGCACTCCCGAATGGCAAGCTCGACCATCTGGAGATCCTCTCCCCCGAAAATGGCCCGCCGCTTCAGCCCATCCAACACATTGCGGATGCCGCAGATCGGATTGTTGAATTCATGGGCAATGGAGGCGGCCAGCTTGCCGACCGCGCTCAATTTCCCGGCATGCAGCAACTGCCGGTGGATCTTTTCCAATTCCACGGTGCGCTCATTGACCCGCTGCTCCAGAAACTCCCGCGCTTCCCGCTCGCGGGCCTCGTCATTTTTCCGCTCGGTGATGTCCGTGGCGATGCTGAGCTTGGCCCGAACTTCTCCCATCCATTTGATGGACCGCTCATGGTGCTCATACCAACACCCGTTCACCGTGTTATGATTTTCCCAGACATACACGCTGCCCTGGCCTCGCTTGACGCTGTTGAGCTCCCTCACCGCATCGTTGGTGCAAAAAGCACAAGGACCCTCCTGCCCGCACTGCATGACTGTCCAGCATTTCCGGCCGATGCCTTCCCCAAAAACCTCCCGGGCATGACGGTTCATAAAGAGAAGCTCATAGTTGGCCATGTTGACCACATAAATAATCGCGTCAAGGCTGTCGAGCACGGTGAGCAGACGTCGGTGCGCCCTGGCCAGACTCTTTTCAATCTTGGCCCGTTCGGCAATCTCCTTGTGCAGCTGCCGGTTTGCCTGGGTCAGGCTAATGGTTCGCTCCTCGACCAGCTTGGAGAGATGCTCGCCATACTCGCGCTCTCGAAGCTCATCCTCCTTGCGCTTGGTGATATCGCAAACCAGGGCAAGGATCGTGCCGCTTTCGTCTTCAGGAATGGACAAAAAATTGAGCAGCAATCGCTTCTCGCCAAGAAAAATCCCCTCATCCTCCCCAACATGCACGGGGTGCTGGCTGACCGCTTCGGCAAGAGGACGCAGCGCCGAGGCGTACGGTTCCTCAAAGAGGCCGAAAAAACCCGCGCCAAGAAGTTTCTCCTCAGGCTGGCCGAACAAGGCGATGGCGCTGGCATTCACATAAATAATCTTCTGCTCGCGGGTAAAACGGACCACCCCTTCGGACATATGGTCAAGCACCAGCTCAAGATGCCTTTGCGAGTGCAACAACTCTTTGGTGATTTCACGCTGACAGATACCTTCGAGCCCGAGGGTACGAGGCTGCCACCCGCGTGCTCCCCGTTTGTCGGAATCCGCGATAAGCTCTTGGACATGGAGAAAGATATTCTTGAATGAGCCTTTGGCAATGCAGGCGTCGGCGCCGTAGGAAAGAAAATCATTTTCGCCTTCGCTGACAATGGCGGAAAGGATTACAATAAACACCCCGTGCAGGTGGGGCATGCTGCGGACAATGCGGCAGAGCTTGTCCCCGCTGATATTGGGCATGACCAAGTCGACAAACATGATATCCGGGACAAATCCCTCAAGGACATCAAGGGCCGAAAGGCCATCCTGAGCAACGCGCACTTCATGCCCCTCTTTTTCCAGGAAGCTGGAGATAAGCTCGAGGATAAGGGGATGATTGTCCACCACCAGGATTTTTTTTGGCACGGGCACCTCCCTCCTGTGACAAACACCGAGAACGGCCTTCCCTCTTTGGATAAAGTAAGAGGATGAAGACTTCTCTTATAGTTTAAGTCTCCCGAAAGTCAAACCTAAAAAAAAACGCATCACCAGACATCACTGCTCCCCGGAAATAGAGCAAAATGGGGCGCCTTCGCTCCTCTCGCAGATCCCCCGCCTGATCACCTCCTTGTTGTATGCGGCGATGGCATCTCCGCGTTTGAGCATTCCCACCACCCAACGATCGTTGGTGTCCTCCACCACCGGAATCTGCTCCAGACCTTTGGCATCGAAAAGGGCCATGGCAGTGTAGAGGTTGTCTTCCGGGGTGAGCACCACAACCTTGCGGGTGCAGATGTTGCCAACCCGGGCAGAAAGTCGGAGTTCCTCGTCGTGGAGGATGCTTTTTACGTCCTGCAGCGAGACAATCCCGGTCATCCTGCCGCTTTCATCCACCACCGGGAAATAAAAGCTGTCCCTGGCCATGCTGAAGATGGTCAGCAACTGGTCCACATTGGCCTGCTCGCTGATAAAATCCACATCCTCGCTGATAACCCTGCCGACCTTGATGGACTTCATCACCGAAATTTCCCGACCTTCATGGAGGTCAATGCCGTCCCGGCTGAAATCCACGGTGTCGATGGAATCCGGATTCAAATGGGCAGCCACCACCGTGCCGATGATGCTTGAAAGCATGATGGGGATGATAATGCGATAGTTTCCGGTCATCTCAAAAAGAAGAAAGATGGCAGTAAGCGGCGCATGGGTGGAAGCAGCAAGAAAGGCGCCGATGCCCACTGCGGCATAGGCGCTTGAATTGGCGGTATACCTGGGCAACAGGGTATGGGCCAGGTCGCCGAATGCCCCACCGGTCACGGCGCCGATGAAAAGGGCCGGGGCAAACACCCCGCCCGCTCCGCCGGAGCCAAGAGTCAGGGCGGTTGCCGCTATCTTGAGAAAAACCAGCGCTGCCATCACCCAGAGCACGCCGCGCCCGGCCAGCACCTCTCCCAGATAATGATAGCCGTCCCCCATGATCTGAGGGAAACCCATGGCCAGCACGCCAAGAACCAGGGCGCCAAGCAGGGGCTTGAGTTGCGTATGCAAGCCGAAGGCACCAAAGCGGTCCCGGATTTTATAAAATACGTCGATATGCAGCACTGCGATCAAGCCCACGAGCACGCCCATCAGCGAATAGAGCGGAATCTCGACGAAGGAATTGACAATCTCATAGGCTGGGATAGGAAAGGCCGGAGAAACGCCATAGTAGCCGCGGGAGACAACGGTGGCCATGGCCGAGGAGATGACCAGGGCGGCAAAGGACCCGATTTCATAGGTGCCCAGCAGGACGATCTCGGCGGCAAAAAAGACCCCGGCAATGGGGGCGTTGAACATGGCCGCCACCCCGCCGGCGCACCCGGCGGCGATGAAAATCTTCATCCTGCTGCCGGAAACCCGGAAAAACTGTCCGACCTGCGAGCCCACAGCCCCGCCCACCTGGGCAATGGGCCCTTCTACCCCGGCAGAGCCGCCGGTGCCGATGGTCAGGGCGCAGGAAAGGATCTTGAGGATGATGGTCCGAAACCGGACGATACCGCCTTCCAGATTGACCTGGCGTAAAAATTTCGGGAAGCCGTAGCCGTTGATCTCGCCGGGAAAAAGCAGGGAAAGGGGGATGAGCAGCACCATGCCGCAAATGGGGATCAGGGGCAGGAGCAGAAGGTGCAATCCTCCTTTTTCCAGACCGAGCAGCGCAGAGCCGCCGACAAAGATAGTATCATGAACCAGAGAGACGGTGGTACGAAAGAGGATATTGGTCGCTCCGGCCATCAACCCGATACAGGCGGCAATGGCGGTCACCCGGAAATTCTCGCCTGGCAGGATTCTTCTGATCTTTGTCTTCATATCTTTTGCGGGGTCTCGCAGCCCAATAGCCTTGCCTGTCGCAGAAAATACGCATCGGTCATCCCGGCAATAAAATTACGGGCCATTTCAGCCGGTTGCTGGCCCGTGACATACTCCTGCCCTTGTTCATTTAAAAAATTCGCATACATTTCCGCCTGACGCTCCTGTTTGGCGAACTGGTCAAGGCAGGAGGCGAACAGCACCCGGTAACAATCGGTGATCTTGGCGAGCCCCTGCTTGATGGCCGGGTTCAGATAAATTCGTTCGTAGTTGAACGCCTTCAGCTCTTTCAGTCCCGCTGAGACCTCCTCGCTGAAGGCGATACCCCCATCTTCCAAGCCGTTGGCAATCAGGTCCGTTACCAGGCGGTACACCATGCTGCCATTGGTTCTGCCAAACAGCTCCTGGCAGCGAGCAGGGATATCATCCCGACCGATGAGCTTCAGCTCAATGGCATCTTCAATGTCCCTGCCGATATAGGCAATGGTGTCGGCAAAACGGACAACGCAACCCTCCATGGTCATGGGAACCAGCTCCAGACGATGGTCAACCCCCTTGGCCTGAGTCTCACGGTCAAAGTCGGCAAAGGTCTTGCCGCCCAGGGGCGCGAGGCTGCGATTGTGGATCTCCCCGTCATGGCACATGATGCCATCCAGGGTTTGCAGGGTCAGATTCCAACCCCTCCCCTGCCGTTCGATGCCTTCCAGAAACCGGACACTTTGCAGGTTATGCTGAAACGAGGGCAGCCCATACCCGCGACAGAGTGCGTCCAGAACCTTCTCCCCGTCGTGGCCAAAGGGCGGATGCCCGATATCATGGCCCAGGGCGATGGCCTCGATGAGATCCTCGTTCAAGCGCAGATAGCGCCCGATGGTCCGGGCGATCTTTGAGACCAACTGCACATGCAAAACCCGATGGGTGATATGGTCGTTCTTGACCATGTAAAACACCTGGGTTTTATCGATGTACCGCGTATAGGCCCGCGAATGCAGTATCCTGTCGCCATCCACGGCAAAAGACTGACGGTGATCCTCGTCATGCCCGTCCTCAAGCCGCCGCCTGACTCCCTCCCTGCTTAAGCTGGCAAGCGGCGACAAACGCTCTGCCTCAAGGGCTTCCAGCTGGTCTTTCAAGGCAAGCAAATGGGGAGTGGTCGCATGGCGCATGGCGTTATGGTCCGGTGATAATATAGTGGGTGACGCAAAAATAAAGTATATCCCAGCAATCCCATCCATACAATGCTTTGTCGTATTTTGGCAAGAATCACCCTGCCAAGCTCACTGTATCATTTTCCCCGTGCGATTTTCAAATAATTAGGTAACAATACCTAGACAGAAGTCTAACGGATACTCTGCAATCTTCTCCCTGATAAGGATGCCCGGTGCCTGTCTCCCGCCAAATAGCCATTGTCACCCATCCCCTGTATCTTGCCCACGACACCGGCGGCGGTGAACATCCGGAAGCGCCAAGCCGTCTCACCTCGTTGCTGGCAAAACTGCATGGTTCTTCGCTCAGGGACCAGATCACCACGTTTGAACCCCGCAAAGCGGAACGGCGCTGGCTGACAACCTTTCATGACGAGCATTACCTCTTCCGCCTGGAAGAATGCGCCCTTTCAGGGAAAACCTATCTTGACCATCCGGACAACCAGCTCTGCTTTGATTCCTACGAAGCAGCCCTGCTTTCCGCGGGCGCAGGGCTCACCGGCATCGATCTGCTGGAAGGCAACGAAAATCTGGTTTTCTGCGCGGTGCGGCCGCCTGGACATCACGCTGAAAGCAATCTGGCCCTGGGTTTTTGTTTTTTAAACAACTGCGTGCTGGCTGCCCGCTACTGGCAGCAGCAGTATGGCCGCCAAAAGATTTTGATCATCGATTTTGACGCCCATCACGGCAACGGCATCCAGAGCGCCTTTGAGGAAGACCCGGAGGTCTTTTATCTTAGCCTGCATGAGCATCCCACCTTCAGCTTCCCAGGCAGCGGCTATGCGGAAGAGACCGGCACCGGCCCAGGCCGCGGGGCCACCCTGAATATCCCCTTGCCGCCCGGGGCGGACGACCAGATAGTGCTCAATGCCTTGAGCAAAAGGGTTGAACCGGCTCTTGTAACCTTCGCCCCGGAACGGATCATCGTCGCCGCAGGCTTTGACGGACACCGCGATGACGACATGTCCGGGCTTGCCTATTCCACGGAACTCTACGGCAAGTTTGGCCAATACCTGGCTGCCTGGGCGGAAAGATTCTGCCACGGCAAGCTGTTATCCATTCTTGAGGGCGGCTACCATCTGGAAAGCCTGGGTGACAGCGCGGCCACCTATCTCACCGCCTTAAGCAACCATAGTACAGAGGAATAACCATGTTCATCACCCAACACATGACCAGAAACCCGGTGACCGTTTCCCCGGAAACCCTGCTCCCCGCAGTACGGGAAATTCTAAAAAGCGGCAAATTCCGCCACCTGCCGGTGGTAGATGGGGAAAACCACCTGGTCGGCATTGTCACCGACCGGGACCTGCGCTCAGCCTCCCCTTCCTCGGTGCTCTCCGAAGAACGGATCAAGGCTTGTCTTTCGGAACTTGACCAGACCCCGGTCAGCGCCATCATGAGCCGCGCCTTTTTCACCCTAAACCCCATATCCACTCTGGATGACGCCCTGATCCTCCTCGACAGGGAAAAAATCGGGGCTCTGCCCGTGGTGGACGAAGAGCAACGGGTCATCGGCATGTTTTCCATGCGCGATCTCATGGGTGCCTACCGTCGCCTTTTCGGCCTTGGCGAACGAGGAAGCGCCATGATCGTGGTGGAACATGACGGCAAGCGCAAACCGCTTTCCCGCATCGCCAAGGTGCTCGAAGAACACAACATCCGTTTCACCCGGCTCATCCGCACCGAGGCGGAAGAAGCTATGCCGGAACGCATCTATCTGCGGGTCAACACCTACAATATCAGCGCCGTACACCAGGCCCTCAAGGAGGCAGGCTTTGCCCTTGTTCTGCCGGAACTTCCCGAAATTTTTGGGTAGCAGACCTGGTAAACTCGTAACAACTCGGAATTTGCTTCAAACAAGTGCTTCGACAGGCTCCGCACGAACGGAATATCAATACGTTAAGACAATATTCGTTCGGCCTGAGCCCTTCGGCAAGCTCAGGAGAGCCCTGTCGAAGGCCAGTTGTTACAAGTCATTCAACCCTTATAGGAAAACGCCATGCTCACACCGCTTTTTTTCCCGGAATCCATTGCCGTGCTCGGCGCTTCCCGCACGCCCGGCAAGGTCGGCCACGATATTGTCGCCAACCTGCTGAGCAGCGGCTATGGTGGGCGAATCATTCCGGTGAATCCAGCAACCCCGGAGGTACTGGGGTTGCCCTGCCTGACCGAGATCAAAAAGACAAAAGGAAAAATCGATCTCTGCATCATCGCCCTTCCCAGCGGTTTGGTTCTGGAGGCGGTGCGGGATTGTCTCGAAGCCCAGACCAAGGCTATCATTGTTATCAGCTCCGGCTTCAAGGAAACAGGAAAGGAAGGCGCGGAAATAGAACACCGAATCGCCGAGCTCTGCCAGAGTCACAAGGTGCCTCTCCTTGGCCCCAACTGCCTGGGGCTTATCAACACCGAACACCGGATGAACGGTTCCTTTGCCAGCCACATGCCGCAACCGGGCTGCATCTCGGTGATCTCCCAGTCCGGGGCCATCTGCACCGCCCTCCTGGACCTGGCCGCCGCCCGCCACACCGGCATCGCCAAAATGGTGAGCATGGGCAACAAGGCAGACCTCAACGAGGGCGATTTGTTGGTCGCCCTGGCCGGTGACGCACAGACCAAGGTGATTGTCGCCTATCTGGAAGACATCGCTTGCGGGGACGAGTTTGTTAAGGCCGCCACCGAGGCCTCGAGCAAAAAACCGGTGATCATCCTCAAGTCCGGCACCACCGTGGCCGGGCAGAAGGCAGCCTCCTCACACACCGGGGTCTTGGCCGGAGCGGAGATCGCCTACGGCGCGGCCTTCATGCGCTCGGGGGTCATCCGGGCCGACAACTTCGAGGCCCTGGCCGACTATGCCGCCCTCTTTTCCATGCAGCCGCTGCCCAAAGGCAAACGGGTGCTGATCATCACCAACGCCGGGGGGCCTGGCACCATGGCCGCCGATGCCGTGGAAAAATCCGGGATGATTGTGGCCACTCTGGACCGCAACACCGCCTCGGCCCTGCGCCAAAAACTCCCCCGTGCGGCCAGCATCGGCAATCCCATCGACGTGCTGGGCGATGCCGAACCGGCCCGCTATGTGGCCGCCTTGGAAGCGGCCCAGGAAGACGAATCCGTGGACGCGGTGGTCATCATCCTCACCCCGCAAGCCATGACCAGGCCGGCGGAAACCGCCCGAGCCATTGCCGCCTGCAACAAGGGGGAAAAGCCCGTGGTTGTCGCTTTCATGGGCGGGGCCGATGTTATGCCGGGCCGAGAGGAGCTGGTGGACGCGGGTCTGCCCGATTACCCATCCCCGGAACGAGCCGTGGCCGCACTCAAGGCCATGGTGGAATACGCGGCCTGGCGCAAGCGCCCGCCCCGGATGGTGGCCCGTTTCCCGGTGAACCGCCGCCGGGTTGAGCGCATCATCACCAGACGGTTGCGGACCAACCGGTTGCAAATCGGCGAGGTCAAGGCAAAGAGCATCTTGCAGGCCTACGGTTTCCAGATTCCCCAAGGGTATCTGGCCACCAATGTCGGCGAGGCGGTGGAAATCGCCGAACGCATCGGCTATCCCGTGGCCATGAAGATCGTCTCCCCGGACATCATCCACAAGTCCGATCTCGGCGGGGTGCGGCTCAACGTGACCAGTGGCGAGGCCGTGGAGGACGCCTACGATCTCATGATGCTCCGCATTGCCCAGCGAGCGCCGGAGGCCTGGATTGAAGGAATCTACGTGGAGAAAATGCTCTCCCGCGGCCTGGAGGTGATCATCGGCATGAGCCGCGACCCGCAGTTCGGTCCCATGCTGATGTTCGGCCTGGGAGGCATCTTTGTCGAGGTCATGAAAGATGTCACCTTCTACCTGGCACCCATCACCAACGACGAGGCTGTCCAGATGCTGATGTCCACTCGCTCCTACGAAATCCTCAAAGGAAAACGGGGGCACAAGGGCGTCGATCTGGCGGGCATTGCCAACGGGTTGCAGCGGATCAGCCAGCTGACCACCGATTTTCCGCAAATCGGCGAGCTGGACATCAACCCCTTCATTGTTGGGGAAACAGGCACCGAGCCGGTGGTGGCGGACGCGAGAATGACCTTGCAGATCACGGGGGTGGCACGATGAGCAGCCCGAATACCTTTGATCCCGACTGGCAGGAAAAATACAGCGACATGATCGCCACGCCGTATCAGGCTGCGGCCAAAATCAAGCCGGGCCAGCGGGTCTTCATCGGCACGGCCTGCGCCGAGCCGGTGCTGCTGGTCAAGGCCCTGACCGAACGGGCCCGCGAACTGGCCGATGTGGAGATCATCCAGCTGCTTACCAAGGGCGACGCTCCTTACGCCAGCATCAGCCTGGTTGACTGCTTCTCGGTGAACAGCTTTTTCATCGGCGCCAACATCCGAGAGCATATCCAGCAGGGACTGGGCAACTACACCCCCACCCTGCTCTCCGACATCCCCATGCTGTTCAACTCCGGCCAGCTTCCCATCGATGTCGCCCTCATCCAGGTGACGCCGCCGGACGAGCGCGGCAAGGTGAGCCTTGGCGTTTCGGTGGACATCGTGAAAAGTGCGGCAGAAAACGCCTCGCTGGTGATCGCCCAGGTAAACCCCATGATGCCCAAGACCCTGGGCGACAGCTTTCTTGACATCTACGATCTCGACATTCTGGTCCCGGCGGCAAGCCCCATCATCGAACGGGAATCCACGCCGGTGTCCGCGGATACCCGCCGCATCGGAGAGCACATCGCCGCCCTGATCGAAGACGGCTCGACCATCGAATTCGGCATCGGCCGCATCCCCCACGCCCTGGTGGAATTCCTGCACCACAAAAAGGATCTTGGCATCCACACGGAGATGCTCACCGACTCCATCATCGACCTCATTGAATCGGGCGCGGTGACCGGCCAGCGGAAAACCACGGACAAAGGAAGGATCACGGCCAGCTTCTGCATGGGCACCCAGCGGCTCTACGACTACATCGACAACAACCCCCTGTTCTGCTTCCGGCCCACGGAATACGTAAACGACACCCACATCATCGGCAGGCAGCACAAGATGGTGGCCATCAACATGGCTCTCGAGATCGATCTCACCGGGCAGGTCTGCGCCGATTCCCTAGGCTCCCTCTTCTATTCCGGCATCGGCGGCCAGGTGGATTTCAACCGGGGCGCTGCCCGCTCCATCGGGGGCAAAGCAATCATCGCCATGGAATCAACGGCCAAAGACAAAACCATTTCCCGCATCGTCACCCGTCTGACCCCTGGGGCCGGAGTGGTCACCACCAGGGGCGAGGTGCATTACGTAACCACCGAGTACGGCGTTGCGTATCTGCACGGGAAAAGCGTGCAGGAACGGGCCCTGGCCCTGATCAGCATCGCCCATCCCAAGTTCCGGGAACAGCTGTTCAAGGAAGCCATCGAGGCCAAGTATCTCCGCCAGGATCTCGGCGATGTGGAGGGCCGCTTCATGATCGCCTCCAAGGAGATGAACACCACCATGCTCCTGGAAGACGGCACCCAGATCAATTTCCGGCCGGTGCATCTCACCGATGAGCCCCGGATGCGGGATATTCTCTACGCCCTTTCCCAGGAAACCCTCTATTACCGCTTCATGACCCACAGCCAGCGCTTCGGCCATAAGCAGATCCAGAACTTTGTCTACATCGACCACCGCAAGGACGCAGCCATTGTCGGCACCTTGCCGGAGGCGCATGGCGAGGAGATCATCGCCATCGGCCGCTACTATCTGGACGAAAAAACCAACCGGGCCGAGGTGGCTTTTATCGTCCGGGACGAATGGCAAAACAAACGAATCGGCACTTTTCTTTTCAAACATCTGGTCACCATCGCCAAGAAAAACGGCATTGGAGGTTTTTCCGCCGAGGTGCTACGGGAGAACAAACGCATGCAGGCCATCTTCCTCCATTGCGGCTTCACCGTGAAGAGCAGCCTGGAGGAAGACGTTTACAGCTTCCAGATTGATTTTTAATCTGCTATCCTCTCCGTGGGGATTAAAATTTCAGGCCACGGAGGGAGGGATGGTTTCCACTGTTGCAAACGATGTTTCCCAAAAAACTATGAGAATCATGGTGGTCGAGGATGTGGATTTCAACCTCGCGATCCTCACCTCCATCCTTGCCGAACGAGGCTGGCAGGCCGTTACCGCCACCAGCGGCGAAGCAGCGCTGGATATCCTTGCCCGAGATACGGATTTCCAACTCATCCTGATGGATATCGGCCTGCCCGGTATTGACGGTGTGGAAACCACACGCAAGGTCAAGGAAAACCCGGCGTGTCGCGCCATACCTATCATCGCCCTTACCGCCGAGACCACAGCAGAACAAGAACGTCTTTTAGCTGCGGGCCTTGACGGGTATGCGGAGAAAAATTTCGACCCGGACCAGCTGTTTGCCGCGATTGAAAAACATCTTTCCCCCGCCGACAGAACTCGGCACGAAGCGGGGCCAACCGTGACGGACACTGCGGAGCATTTAGATCTGGATTTCAAGGCCCTGCTCGCCACCTACACCAACGAGGAGACCCTCTGCCGGATAGCCAAGGCCTTCTTTGCCGATACCGACAAACAGATCATCCTGCTTGGCAAAGCATTGGCCGCAGGCGATCAGGCAGGAATACTGGCCTGTTGCCACGGCCTCCGGGGTTCGTCCGCGATTTTCACCGCCAAAAAATTGGGCATGGAGGCACAAGAGCTGGATACCTGTATCCGCCAGGGGGAAAAAAATAAGGCCGAGGCAGCCTGGCACAGAGTGCTGGCCGCCCATGAATCACTGCGCGGGTCTGTGACAAGCCGACTCAACCTCTCGCTGTAAAACGAACAGGCCGAGCGCCAGCCCCAATTTTCAACCGATATTTTTTTGCTTCCCGCCATGGAAGAATACTAAAAGCATGTATGCCTCCTGACTACTCAACCATTCTGATTGTCGATAATGCGGAATTTATCCGCATGGTTGTCCGCTTGCGTTTGGAGGGAGCCGGAGTGGTGCCCAAAAATATCCACGAGGCGGAAAACGGGCAGGAGGCCTACGATCTGCTGGTCGCCAAAGGGATACCCAACATCCTATGCGATTATGAGATGGAGGTTATGGATGGAATAGCGCTTGCAGCCAAACTCCTCATTGCGGAGCAGCGCCGGGATCTCCGTTTTGTCCTGTTCAGCGGCACCCCCCTGGCAAAGATCACAGCGGCGTTGACCAAGACCGGGCTGGATATCCCGATTATTCCCAAAACCAGGCTCAGGGAAAACTGGACCCAGACAGACATCATCAGCGCCTGGTTTCCGGAACTGGCTAGCCATTTATCTCATCAACAAAAATAACACAGTTCATTTAAAAATCTGCCGATATGTATTATAGTGCCAGATGAAACAGTTCCGGTTACCGCTTTCGCACCAGTGATCATAACGCCCCTGAAGGAAAATGAATGAAGATACTCATTGTCGATGATGAACTAACAGCCCGAACCATTCTCAAAAACCATCTCACGAACAATGTGCCGGGATGCGAACTCTTTGAGGCGGCAAACGGCACCGAGGCTATTTTCCGCTACCTGAAATACCAGCCGGATGTCGTTCTCCTCGATCTTATCATGCCGGTGGTGGATGGAGAAACCTTTCTCAACATCATTGAGGATGCTTTCCAAAAGGGTTTCCTTAAGAAAGAACCGAAGGTCATCGTCATCACCAGCTTTGACGATCCAGGCAAACTCCTTGAGGTGTCCGGCAGGCCATCGGTGGAAACGGTCATCCCCAAGCCCATCACCCAGGCCACCATCGAACGGCTAAAGGTTCTGCTGTAAGGCCGCCGCGCCGCGCCCATCCCCAATACAACCGGCGTTGAAGCAATGCGAAAGGGAATTCAGGGCTGGTTTGCCGCTGGCGAAAAAAAACATCGACGAACCGTCAGCAACGTGCCCGCCTGAACCCTCAATTTTTCAACAAAAAATGCCTGCTACCCTATTTTCTTTCCCAATCGACCCTTCTTGTTTTTTTTGATGACGCATTCCCTGTTTCCACTATAATAGCGGCAGGCAACCCAACAGACTACCCGCATACCAAGGAGGTTCCATTATGTCTGTCTCCCAGGCAGATTTCAAAAAGGCTCTCGCCGTGGGCCGGCCGCCCAATATCGTTAAGCTATTCCCCAACTCCCGCGCCCTGATCGTCAGCGGCAAGGTGATTGACCGGGCCTTGCGGGCCAAAGGCAAGGGTATGACCATCGCCGCCAACGGCCGCAACAACTTCATCATCCGCGGGGCTCTGCTGGCCGCGCAACGGGCCAATGCCGCGATCATCATCGAGATCGCCCGCTCCGAAGGCGGGGCAAGCGCCTATTGCCCGACAAATTACTGGAACATGGCCATGCAGGTGGATCAGGCCATGAACGAGCTGGGCATCACCGTGCCGGTGGCCATCCATGCCGACCATTACGGGATCAAGAAGGAATCCGATCTTGATTTCGCCAAGGTGGAGATTCCCACCATCTTCGAGGCGGGTATCACCTCCATCGCCATCGACGCCTCCCATCTGCCGGACGACAAGAATCTTCTAACCAACCTGGCCCTGACCCAGTTGGTCCCCGCCTGGGCCGGGCTGGAAACGGAGATCGGCGAGATCAAGGGCGACCAGGGGCTTTCCACCCCGGCGGAGGCCCTTTTCCTGATCCAGGGCCTCAACGCCCACAACATCTTCCCCGACTGGATCGCCTTGAACAACGGCACCACCCACGGCATTGAAGAAAGCGGCCAGGGCATCCAGGTGGGACTCACCGCCGAAGTCCACGCCGGCCTGGCGCGATACCATGTTTCCGGCGCCCAGCACGGCACCTCGGGCAACAGCTCGGAGCGGCTGCGGGAGATCGCCGCCCAAACCTCCACCACCAAGGCCAATGTGGCCACGGCCCTGCAGATGATTTCCTGGGGCTTGCAGGTGAACGACTACGGCAACGCCATCCTGGATGCAGACGGCAACTTCATCAAGGTGAAGGATGCCGGAGTCACCGAAAACATGTGGCAGCAGATGGTGGCATATGCCGAGGCAAACGGCTGGAAAAAAGGCAACTACAAGAGCCTGAACCTGCCCTTTGAACCGAAACTGATGGGACAGCCCAAAGCGATCCGGGAACGGATGGTGAAACGGGTGGAGGATTTTGTCTACAATCTGCTGGTCACGGTGTTCAACGCCCAGGACAGCGCGCCCTTAGGGATCAAAGCCATCCTGGAGAAGAATTCCTACGACATGGGGCCCAAGGTTGGCCGCATTGAGGATCCGGCCCAGTGGACCGGAGAAAAGATCGCCCGAAGGGCTGCCAGCCTCGGCAGCGACAAAGGCTCGGCAGGTGATTTTGACGATTGACGGCTTGCCCCGGACAAAACCATCTTTATTCCACTTGCCGCCGCTGGTCTGGTGACCGGCGGCGTTTTTTTTAAAGACCGCCTACCGAATCAGGCCGCTGCCCCAGATCACCGCCATACAGACAAAAGGAAGAGCGCTGTAGGCAAGCAACGCATCCCGCACCGGATAGTTGAAATCAAAGACCCGCAGGCTGAAAGCTGCGCCATAAAGCCAGGCGTACAAAACAATCGCCAGGGTTTGTCCGCCCTCCAGCCAGAAATTAACCCCGAGATCAAACCAGAAAACCAGGGCAGCCAGAACCATGGCGCAGAGCAGGAGTTGAACCAGCTCATAAATCGCCTTGGCCATCACATAGAGGATATTGAAAAAGCCAATCCCGCCAAAAAGCAGCGAAGCGCAGACCAAGGCGAAGGCCCCGACCAGGCCTGAAATCAGAAGCGCCGTCCGGTTGGCGGCAAGAAAGCCGACCACCGCGGCAAGCACCTCCCCAGAGGTAAACCCGGCAAAATGGAAGGCCACAACCGCGCAGCCGGCGAAGAAAAGATATCGGCCCATCTATACAGATTCCATATACAAAGATTCCGTTCGCCGGGTGGTCATTTGCTCACGAAACCGATGGCGCGGTCAAGTTTATGGAGAAAAGCGAACCCCTGCCCCTTTTTCTCAAGCCGAGCCGCCTTGACCACCGCGTCAAACACCGCATCGGTCTGTTCATTCTTGGTAATGATCAGGATGATCTCTTTTTCCGGCTTGATGAACATCCCGGCAAAGCCAAGTTTTTCGCGGATGCCCCGCCCCCGCCCATAATAAAGCGTGGCCCCTTCCGCGCCGGCCTGCATCGCCGCATCCACCACCCGGTCTGCCTCACCCCGCTGCACGATGCAGGTTATCAGGTTCGGATTCACATTTTCCATATACCCCCCTTCTCAACTGGAGTGCCGATGCTTTTCTTCCGTAACAACATTTAAAGTATCAAATTCCCGAAGCCCATTGTCAAGAACTCTTGGCTCGAGCGAAAAAATATCCTTGCCCAAAAGATTGGCAGCTCACCCCTTGATCACCGCCAAGGGGTGGAGTTCCACCAACACCTCCACCAGATCCAGCTGGTTGTCGATCACCTGATCAATGTCCTTGTAGGCGCCGGCCGCCTCTTCCAGATCCCCCACCGAACGAATGGCGTGGATGATTCCCTGGTCATCCAGCCGTTTTTTTTCCTGGTCCAGGTTCAATTGCCGCTGGGCCTGCTTGCGTCCCATCTTCCTGCCCGCCCCATGGGCGCAGGAGGCAAAACTCTCCCTGTTGCCCAAACCCCGCACGATATAGCTGGGAGTCCCCTGGGAGCCGGGGATGATGCCGATCTCCCCTGCTTGAGCCCTGGTTGCCCCCTTGCGATGAACCATGACATTTCTGTCAAAATGCATTTCCATGGCCGCATAGTTATGGGCAATGTTGATCATCGGCTCAAAGAATACCGGCCCCGCCACGGCCAAGACAGCATCCTTGATCCGCTCCATCATCATCTTCCGATTGGCATAGGCGAAGTCGACGCAGTAGCGCATCTCCTGGAGGTAGGTCTGCCCAGCCTTGCTGTCAATGGGCAGATAGGCCAGCTGCCAGTTCGAGGGGATCTTTGAGCCCCACCGCTTGTTCAGCTCCATGGCCAACCGGTTATAATAATTGGCCACCTTGAAGCCGAGATTGCGGCTGCCGGAATGGACCATCAGCCAGACATGGCCGTCATTGCCCTTCTGGATCTCGATGAAATGATTCCCGCCCCCCAGAGTGCCAAGCTGGGTCAGGGCGCTTTGATACTCCCTGGCAACCATGGGGAGATCGGCCAAGGGGAGATCCGTCTGCGGCATCAGGCTTGTTTTTTGCTTGTGCAGGTGGTGTTTGAAACCAAGGGGGACGGTTCTTCTGATCTCCGCGAGCACCGCTTTCAGCTTTTCCTGGGAGATGGTGGTCAGGGATGTTCTCACCGCACACATACCGCAGCCGATATCCACGCCAACCGCATTGGGAATCACCACCTCTTCCGAGGCCATGACCCCGCCGATGGGCATGCCGTAGCCCTGGTGGGCATCGGGCATCACCGCCACATGGTGGAAGACAAAGGGGAGATTGGCGAGATTTCTTGCTTGGGCAAAGGCCCCGGCATCCATATCGTCGAGCCAGAGCTTGATCGGTTGTTTCTCTGTGGTGATTACCTGTTTCATGGGAATTGACACCGGTCAGTTTTCAAAATATGCTTGGCCATGGAAAATTTCATCCTCACCATCTCCTTCCTTCTTATGGGCACGGGCTTGCGTCGTCTGTCACATTTCCCCAAGGAAACCTCGCAGGCGCTCAACCTGTTTGCCATATACCTTTCCCTCCCGGCCCTGGTTCTGCTCAAGGTTCCGCAGTTGCACTTTTCCTCCGACGTCCTTGTGCCGGTTGTCATGGCCTGGGCCATGCTCGCGGTTTCCGCCCTGATGATCATCATCCTGGGCAAGATTCTTGGCTGGGAAAAAGAGATCATCGGCGTCCTGCTGCTCTTGATTCCCCTGGGCAACACCTCATTTTTCGGCATTCCCATGGTCCAGTCTTTTTTCGGAGAGAGCGGCATCCCCTATGCTGTACTCTACGACCAGTTGGGTTCGTTCCTGGCCCTGGCCACCTATGGGGCCGTCGTCCTAGCCCTGTATGGCAGCGGGACCAAACCGGCCGCAGCCTCGGTGCTCACCCGGGTTGTCAGCTTTCCGCCCTTCATTGCGCTGATCCTGGCCCTTGCCTGCCGGTCCCTGACCTTTCCCGCGCCGCTGCTGGCCTTGCTCAATGCCCTGGCTGCGACCCTTGTCCCGGTGGTCATGGTCGCGGTTGGTTTTCAGCTCAGCCTGCGCCTCAGCCCGGAAGTCATGCGGCCTTTGGGCGCGGGACTCATCATCAAACTCATCGTTGCCCCGTTGCTCGCTCTTGTTTTCTGTCGTATCCTTGGTCTTAGCAGCCTTGCCGCCCAGGTGGCCATATTTGAGGCCGGAATGCCGCCCATGGTTTCCGCAGGCGCCCTGGCCATCATGGCCGGATTATCTCCGAAACTTATCGCGGCCCTGATTGGCCTTGGCATCGTGCTTTCCTTTATTACCCTGCCGCTGCTCTCCCACCTTCTCTGAGCGCATCCAACCGGCTCCTTCTTTCTGCCCACGGCCCGCGCTTACCCCCTTGCTCTTCCGCCTGACCGCTTCCGGGCCAACATCTCCGAAATCCAAGGCCTGACGCTGACTGCGCCGTTCGTTATCCTTCTTGGCTACGAAAAGCCGCTCTTTTTTCTCCCGATCCAATTCCGTGACATACATGGCCGTGGAGATCGTCCCCGGCGTGGGGGTGAAATCCTGAAACTGCCGGACCGCAAGCCCCAAATTACTGAGGCGCGCCGCCATCTTCTCCATGTCCGTCAGGGTGCAGCCTGGGTGCGAGGCAATCAGATAGGGGGTGAAATGAAAATTCTTCCCCGCCGTTTTGCCAATCTCCCGGCACAGGGTAAGAAATTCCTCCAGCACAGCCACCCCAGGCTTGTGCATGAGGTGCAGCACCCTGTCCTCGGTATGTTCCGGCGCAATCTTCATCGCCCCCGGAGTATGGTGCAGCAGGAGTTTGCGCAGCAGCAGCGGAGTTCTGATCAACAGCTCCATCCGCAGCCCGGAGGAGACAAAAAGATGTTTTACCCCGTCACAGTCTGCCACCGCGTCCAGCAGGCCGAGCATGGCCTGCTCGTCGATCTTGAAAAATTTACAGATTTTTGGGTACAGGCAGTCATGGCGCTTGCAGGGCTGCGGACTGGCGCAGCCTGCGCCGTACAGGTTGGCGGTGGGGCCGCCCAAATCGCTGATGGTGCCGGAGAAATCCTGCTGCTTGGCAAGGCGCTGCGCCTCCTGAACCACAGAATCCCTGCTCCGGCTGATAATCTTTGGCCCCTGGTGCCGGGAGATGGCGCAGAAGGAGCAATTGCCGCAACAGCCGCGGACAATGGTGATGGAATCCCGGATCATCCGGCAGGCCGGGACATCGTTACAGGCTGGATGGGGTTTGCGGGTAAAGGGCAGGCTGTACAGCCCGTCCAGTTCCGCCGTATTGAGCGGCGCGGCAGGCTGGTGCTGCACCACCCAGGCGGCCTGCTGGCGCTGCAACAAGGGCTCAGGGGCATACCCCCTGGCCTGACGGTCCACCGTAAGTTCGGCCTCCAAAAACAGGGGCAGATCCGCCTGAATTTCCGTCCAGGAAGGGAGAACCACGGGCGCGGAAATCCCCCGCGCCTCCAGCTCCTTTTCGGTCAACCGTTCGCAGGTCCCGGGAATCCCGGCCAAGCCCTGGCCCTTGGCCAGCCGGGCCGCCGTCTCCAGCACTGCCCTTTCCCCCATGCCATAGATCAACAGATCAGCCTTGGCATCGGTCAACACCGAACCCCGAAGCCGCTGCTGCTGATAATCATAATGCACAAACCGGCGCAAGGACGCTTCCAACCCGCCCAAGACCACCGGGGTCGCAGGGTAGGCCGCGTGCGCAAGGTTGGCGTAGAGGATGGTGGCCCGATCCGGCCTGCGCCGCAGCTTCTTTTCCGCCTGATCACCGAAATAAGGATTGCCACCGGGAGAATAGTCGTCGCGGTCCCGAACCTTGGCATTGCCGCTGTAATTGGCCACGATGGAGTCCAGGTTGCCTGCGGTGATGCCGAAAAAAAGACGCGGCTGGCCGAACTGGAGGAAATCATCTGGATTATGGTGGCGGGGCTGGGAGAGCACGGCCACCCGGTAGCCGTTGGCCTCCAGCAACCGGCCGATCAGGGCCACGCCAAAGGAGGGGTGATCCACGTAGGCATCCCCGGTGACCAAGACCACATCAACGTATTTCCAGCCTCGGGCTGCCATCTCCGCCCCAGAGGCAGGGAGAAAGTGTCCTGTTTTCTCGTGGGCCAAGTCTTTTTCTCCTTTTGCGGACAAAACGAAAGTACTGAAATTCAACCTGGCTTATAATCGAATCCCGATATGGTATAAAGCAGGAATCAAGAGCCGTGCCCTGTTCCTTGCAGATGATCGAAGTGGCATGCTCGGCAACTTGCCCGACAACAAACAGATTGCTTTCCCTTGGCGAGCAGATTTAGTACTATCAGCATGTAATTATAGTACCAGAAATTCAACCCGCAGGACACCCGGTATGGATTCAGATAAGCCCCTGGCTGGCGGCATCCCCATGGTCAACATAGACGGCGCCAAGATTCGCCGGATCAGGGAAGAAAAAGGGTTGACCCAGCTCTATGTCGCCACGGTGGTCGGAGTCACCACCGACACCATTTCCCGTTGGGAAAACCGCCGCTATCCCACCATCAAAAAAGAGAACGGTGTCAAACTAGCCGAGGCCCTGGAAATCCAGATGACCGATATTATTGATCACGGCCAGCCCGCGCCCCCGCCAGAGCCACCGTCTGCCCAACCCAGTGAGCCCCCCAGCCAGGAAGAACCGACGGCGCAGCCAGATACGGCCCCCGATGCAGCCGAACCGGTTGCCCCGCCCGTGCCAGAATCAGCCGCATCGCCCATAGTCCCAACCCTCGGTTCCCGGCTTACGCCACGGACCATGGTCGTCCTGTTCAGGAGTTTTCTGCTGCTCGCCCTTGCCGGTTTCGCCCTGATCTGGTGGTATACTGGAAACGATGGAGAAGGCCAGGTGACGGCCTCCAGAATCCTGCCCGCACACGCAACCCCCGGCATCCCCTTTCCAGTGGTCATTGAAGTGACAACCAGCGCCGCCAGGCCCTTTTCCCTGATCCTCAAGGAAACCCTGCCCCCGGACTGCATCCCGGCCCAGGGCAAGCCGCAGTTTGTCAACCAGGAAAGCGATCCCCCTGCACTCAAATGGATTGGCAAGATCACCGGCGAGCATACCGTATACAGCTATCTCGCCAAGCTTAAGCCCGAGACAAAGATGGAAACCGTCCACCAAATTACCGGGGGCGTCACGGTCCGCTCGGACGACAACCCCAGCATCCCGGTGTCCGGGACCGACTCCCTGCAAGCAAGCCCCTTTCATTGGGCGGACCGCAACAGCGACGGCCGGATAGACGATGAAGAGCTGCTTTCCGTGTACGAAATCTACGGCGGGATTGAAGGGCTGCATTTCGGCAAAAAACTGATCGAAGAAATCTGGTCGGCCAAGGGCTACCGCTGGAATCCGGAGACGCGCAGCTATGAAATTCTCCAGTGATCACCCAAGAGGAGGAACAGAAAATGACAGCTGATAAAATCCATGCTCAGGCGCCAGGCCTGCTGTTGCTGACGCTGCTTGTGCTTCTCGCCCTGCCGGCAAATCTGCGAGCGGGTGAGGGGGGTGGTCAGCGGCCAATACCTGAGCGGAGCCGGTCAGGACATCCAACTGCGGGTCACCGTTGCCAGCCCAGCCCCCACCACCCTGATCGTAATCCAGAATCTGCCGGCCGGCACAGTGATCGAATCCGCCTCGCCTGCGTTCAACCAGTACAATGCGGGCAAGGGCGAGGTGAAATGGCTGCTGACCCATGTCAGTCAGGGCAGCTATAACTTGAGCCTGCATCTGCCACTCCCCTTGCCTTCTGGAGGAATCAGCGGAGAGATCCGCTACAAGGATCCTGCCAGCGGACGGTTGACAAATCTGCCGGTCCGGCCATGAACTGAATCCGGCGCTTATTTCCTTGCCTGATCAAGCACGCTGCGGCAGATGTGGGCCAGATCATGGATGGAAATGGGTTTCATTATATAGCCCTGAATCCCCAAAGCCCCGGCTTTCTCCTCGGTGAACACCTCGCTGAAACCCGTGCAGAGAACAATGGGCATTTCCGGCCGTATGGCAAGGATATGCTTGGCCAGTTCGCCGCCGGTCATGTTGGGCATGGTGTAATCGGTGACAACCAGATCAAAATTGTCCGGCTGATCCCGGAACAGCTCCAGCGCCTCGACGCTGCTGGTGCTGGTGGTCACCTGATAGCCGAGATAGACAAGAATCCTTGCCCCCAGCTCGATCAGGGCGATCTCGTCATCAACAAACAACACCCGCTCCTTGCCGGTTGGCGGTGCATCAACCACCGCAGCCTCCACAGTTTCCGAAACGTTTTCCAGCACTGGAAAATAGAGGGCAAAACTCGTCCCCTGCCCCAACGCGCTCTGCACCTCAATGGCTCCGCCATGGCTGGTGACAATGCCATGGACCACGGACAGACCCAGGCCGGTGCCTTCGCCCCGGTTCTTGGTGGTGAAAAACGGGTCAAAGATTTTGTCAAGGATGGCAGGATCAATGCCTGGCCCGGTGTCACGCACCGTAAGCCTGAGATAGTTGCCGGGCTCAAGGGCAAAGGTGCGCAGAACCGGCTCATCCTTTAGATGCACCTGGGCAAGCCCGATCTCAAGCACGCCCCCGTTCTCCCGCATGGCATGGGACGCATTGGTGCAAAGATTCATGAGCACCTGATGAATCTGGGTGGGGTCGGCCAGGATCTTGCCAAGATCCTGGCCCATGGTCTGTTTGATCTCAATGGTCGCAGGCAAGGAGGCCCGCAGCATCTTAAGGGTCTCCTTGATGATGGGCGCCACATTGACCGGAGTCCTGGTCATCTCTCCCTGCCTGCTGAAAGCAAGAATATGGGCGACCAGATCCTTGGCCCTGCCGCTGGCCCTGCGCACCTCGGCCAGAGTAGACCGAAGACTTCCTTCCCCGACCTCGAGCAGGGCCAGCTCGGTGTAGCCCATGATGGCGGCAAGGATATTGTTGAAATCGTGGGCAATCCCGCCAGCCAAGGTGCCGATGGCCTCCATCTTCTGGGAGTGGCGCAGTTGGGCCTGCAAATCCTCCCGCTCTGTTCTTTCCCGCACCCGCTCCGAGATGTCCCGGACAATGCCAACGGCCCACCACCCCCCATCCTGACGCAGGCCGGAAAGAGCGAGTTCCACGGGAAACTCCGTGCCTCCCTTGCGCAGGGCGGTCATTTCAATAACCTGGCCAATGGCCTTTCCCTCGCCGCTGGTCCAAAACCGGGCCAGCCCATCTTTTAACTCCAGAGCAAATCGCGCAGGCATGATCAGTTCGTGGAGATCACACCCCAGGGCCTCTCCTTCGGCGTAGCCGAATATCCGCTCAGCAGCCGGATTCCAATAAGCAATCCGACCATGATCGTCCATGAGAATAATGGCGTCCTGAGCCGTGCTGGCGATGGTTCGGTAGCGGTTTTCGCTGGAAAAAAAATCGCGCATGGCCTTTTTCTTGTCGGAGATGTCCTTGAAACTGACTACGGCCCCGGCCAGCCGCCCCTCTTCCAAAATAGGAGTGCTGGTGTATTCAACGGGAAAGCCCGTGCCATCCTTGCGCCAGAAAAAATCATCCTCAACGTGATGGATCTTGCCATCGGTCAGGGTCTGGTAGATCGGGCATTCGATATCCGGAAAATGGGAGCCGCCTTGACGGCTGTGGTGCCAGATGGTGTGGCTTGGCTGGCCCACAAGCTCTCCGGACTCATATCCCAACATTTTCAGGGCCTGCGGGTTAACAAAGGTGTGATTGCCCAGGGAATCAAGACCAAAGACTCCCTCGTCAATGGCGTCGAGGATCAACTGGTTCCGTCGGCAGGCCCGTTGAAACTCGTGCTCCACCTCTTCACGCCGGGTAATGTCTTGCTGGAGCAGGGTTGAGGTGTGGAACAAGGCAACATCTTTGCTGTCAATGGTCTCCCGGAGAATTGCCTGATTCTTGGCCAACCTGCGGTCAAGCCTGGAAATGTAAAAGTAGAAAAACAGGAAAAACAAGACCGCAATGGCAAGGCCCACCCCGCCAAGATAGAAGGCCATGGCCCAGAGGGAAACCACCTCATGGGTAACGTCCTGCAACATCACCAGGGCGCCGATATTCTGCTGCGCCGGATCGAGAAGATCGATAAAACCGCCCCGAAAATGCCGTTCCCCCATGCTGAAATCAAGGGTTCTGACAAACCCCTGCGGGGATTCGCCCCCATCCATGAGAACCGCGCATAACTTCCCTGGCACAGCGGGCATGGTCCGCGCCAGAACCACACACTCCGCCAGCTCCTGCCAGCTTCCGGCCCTGCGGCCTGCCTCCGCCTCCGCAGCCCACTGTTTCTGGTCAAGCCCGGCTTTTTTCGCTGTAATGAAGATTTCGTACCCAAGAACCTCCTTCAGCTTAGGCGCCAACAGGCCTAAATCATGACTCATCTCCACGTAGCCCGCGTCACCGCCTGCAATACTCCACGGAACAACCACCCGCAGGAGAAACCGGCCATCCCGTTCAAGTTCCAGACCATGGGCCATCTCGTGCGTCCTGGAAGCCTGCCTGAGAGTCTGGTGTGCCAACATCTCGCCCACAACCGCGTGATTGTCCGCAGAAAAAACAAGCCTTCTCCCCGCATCCACGAAGAACAGCTGTCCCATGCCGGAAGCGCCTACCACCATGGGAGCAGGGCGGGAAAGAGCCTTTCTAAGCCGCGAACGGTCTTTGGCCAAGAAAGCCTCTTGCAAGGCCGGATCCGCCTGAAGGATTTCGATCCGCTTCTGCAACTGCCTCACTTGCGTCGCCAGCAGAGAACGGAACAACTGCTGTCCGCTGAGCGCCACATCATAGATCTGCCGATTGGTGTTCTGTTGCTGCACCCAACGCATCCCATACAACGAGGCGGCAAGGCTGAGTAACAGGGCGATAGCCAAGGGAAAAATCAGCGGCAGGGTGATACTTTCTCTGTTTTTCTGCGTTTCGGTCATGGTATTCTCTGTATTAACAAGGAGGTGCCCGCCCGTGCGTGCAAAATCACCCCAGGATCTGCGCAAAAAAAGATACAGACGGAATCCGGGTGGAACGCATGCATGCATCGACATTTTTATTGCATACAATCAGCCCCCCGATGTCAAGGGCAAAACGCGCCATAGTCCTTTGGAGGTCAAGGAAAAATGAAAAATGTGATACCTGACGACTTGCTGAATCGCCGAAAATTTCTCTTTGACTCAGCAAGGCTGCTGGTCATGATCTCCTCCGTCAGCGCCCTGGCCTGCGCCTGCAAAAAAGAAGGGGAAAATCGGCTCGGTGAACTTGCGATTGAACACGGCAGAATAGTCCTTGACCTGAACGAGAGCCGCTACCAACCGCTCAACACCATTGGCAACGGCCTGAAAATCGAGATTACCCGGCAGGAAAAACCGCTCCTCGTCACCAGGGTCTCGGCAACACAGGTCGCGGCCTTTTCCTCGCAATGCACCCATGCCGGTTACGAAATTCTGCTGCCGGAACAGGGGGTACTGACCTGTTCAAGCGGGCACGGCGGGGCCTTTTCCCTCACTGGCCAACTGTTGTCTGGCCCGCCCAAAAGCAATCTGCCAAGCTACCCTGCCCAATTGATCGCCAACCGGGTCCATATCGCCTACCCTTTGAGTTGACCGCGCAGGCAAAGCTTTAGAGGGGACAACCACATTGATCTTGCGCATCTTTGCCCTGATCAGGTATGGTGTTGCCCCGTACTTTCCCTTGCCGGAGGGTTGCCTTTTACAATCAACACACCAAGGATACGCCAGATGAAAAAGATAGCAGTATTGGCCGGTGACGGCATCGGCCCGGAAGTGATGCAGGAAGCAATCAAGGTTCTGGACGCAGTGCAGAAGAAATTCGGTTTCAGCCTTGCCTACGAACATGCGGATGTGGGCGGCTGTGCCATCGACCGCCACGGCGAGGCCCTGCCCGCCTCGACCCTTGCCGTATGCGAGGGTAGCGACGCCATCCTCTTTGGCTCGGTGGGCGGCCCCAAATGGGAATCGTTGCCCCCGGCCCAGCAGCCGGAACGCGCCGCTCTTTTGCCGCTGCGCAAACATTTCGAGCTGTTCTGCAACTTCCGGCCGGCCAGAATCTTTAAATCCCTGGCCGCAGCCAGCCCGCTACGGGCTGACATCGTGGGGGACGGCTTTGACATCCTCTGCGTGCGGGAACTCACCGGCGACATCTACTTTGGTCAGCCGAAGGGGAGGGAAGGTTCCGGCCCCAACGAGAAGGCCTATGACACCATGGTCTACCACCGCTGGGAGATCGAGCGCATTGCCCGGCGCGCCTTTGACGCCGCCCGGTTGCGCCGCAAGATCGTCACCTCGGTGGACAAGGCCAATGTGCTCACCACCATGGTGCTCTGGCGGGAGGTGGTCATCGAGATCGCCAAGGAATACCCGGATGTCAGCCTCAACCATATCTACGTGGACAACGCCACCATGCAACTGGTCAGAAACCCCCACCAGTTCGACGTCATGCTCTGCGGCAATATGTTCGGCGACATCATCTCCGACGAATGCGCCATGATCACCGGCTCCATGGGGCTGTTGGCCTCGGCCAGCCTCAACGAAAAAGGCTTCGGCCTCTATGAGCCTGCGGGCGGCTCCGCTCCGGACATCGCGGGCAAAGGCATCGCCAACCCCATCGCCCAGATCCTTTCCGCAGCCATGATGCTGCGTTTCAGTCTGGATCAGGGCGCAGCGGCGGACGCCATTGAAAAGGCCGTTGCCGCAGTGCTGGACAAGGGCGTACATACCCCGGACATTGCCGTGGACAAGAGCAAGGCCATCACCACCGCGGCCATGGGCGATGCCATCGTCAAAGAATTGCAACAGTAGAATAGAGAAAAACCAGGCCAAACAACTCTGGCCTGATAAATGTTACGAAAAACCATTACAGAGGATCATCATGAGCGACTTGACCGCCACAATGACAACGAGCAAAGGCACCATCACCCTCAGGCTGTTCGCCGAGAAAACTCCCTTAACCGTGGCAAACTTTGCCAATCTCGCCCAACGCGGCTTCTACAACGGCCTCAAATTCCACCGGGTCATCCCGGATTTCATGGTGCAGGGCGGCTGCCCCAAGGGCACCGGCACCAGCGGCCCCGGCTATGACTTTGAAGACGAATTCGATGCAAGCCTCGGGCACACCAAACCGGGCATCCTTTCCATGGCCAATGCCGGACCTGGCACCAACGGCAGCCAGTTCTTCATCACCCATGTCCCCTGCCCCTGGCTGGACGGCAAGCACACGGTTTTCGGAGAAATCGCCGGGGAAAACGACCAGGAGGTGATCGACAGCATCAAACAGGGCGACACCATCACCAGTGTAACCATCGATGGCGATGTGACCGAACTGTTTGAAAAAGCCAAGGACCAGCTCAAGGCATGGAATCTCGCGATCAGCATGCGGTTTCCCACTCTTCCCCAGGCAAAATAAGATAGAGCTCGGCTGGCGCGCTTTCAGCGCCGGACATAAAAAAGGCAGGCGGATACCACTGGTATCCGCCTGCCTTGCGACTGCAACAATCGTCTTCGCTTATTTGGACAACGGGTTGGCCAAATCCTTAACCTTGTTGACTTCCTCCTTGAGAGAGGCGACCTCTTTCACGCCGGGCACGGTTTCTTCCGCCTCGCGCAATCCTTTTTTAAATGAAGATATGGCCTGCCCAAGGCCTGAGCCGATTTCCGGCAGCTTTTTCCCGCCAAAAACCAGAAAGGCGATCCCCAAGATAACAATCAATTCCGGAGTACCCAAGCCAAACATATTCATTCTCCTTTTATGAAATCATTACAAACAAACGTGCAGTATCTTCTCAGGCGGAGCCGGAGCCCTCTTCCTTGTTTTTTTCTTCTACTTTTCCCTGCTTGTCAGCATCGCGGGTGGCTTTTTTAAAGTTCTTGATGCCCTGCCCGATTCCCGAGCCGATCTCCGGCAGCTTGCCAGCTCCGAAAACGATGACAACGATCACCAGAATAACCAAAAGCTCCGGCATTCCTAGTCCAAACATGAGAACCTCTTTCAGGTGACGGCGTTTAGATGGCTTGGCCCGACAATGCCAGCCAAAAAAAAGCAATTGCTTATATATACCACGCGGAAGCGAAGAAGCAACCCTCATTTTTATCCGGGGTATTCTCCCCTGTGAATGCGCCCTGAAGAAAATTCCCGTTTACACAGGTAATACTTTGTATTACAATCAGTGAATACCATGTATCAATTCAGAGAAAAACCATGCGCAACAAAAAACCGGAAACCATCACCTTCAAGGCCGATGAAACGCTGGCCCAAGCCCTGCTCAGGGTGCCCAACAAATCCGAATTCATCAGAAACGCCATTCTGAACGCCCTGGAAAACGGCTGCCCGCTTTGCCAGGGCACCGGCATCCTCACCTCGGAGCAACGCAGGCACTGGGCAAAATTCCTCAACACCCATTCCCTGCAAAAATGCGACGAGTGCAAGGCCGTGCATCTGGTCTGCGGAACCGAGGAAACCCCATGCCGACACTGAAGTTTTCCAAAATTCTGCCCGCCGCTGTCTTTTTTCTGGTCATCACCGGCTGGACAGCCACCACCCTTGCTGCGACAGCCGCGACAAAGGCGCAAATCTTTGTCACTGTGCCGCCCCAGGCATATCTTGCCGAAAGAATAGGCGGCGATGCGGTGGAGGTACACACCCTGGTGGGCAAAGGGCAAGACCCGCACACCTTTGAGCCAACCCCGCGCCAGGCAGCCGCCTTGGCCGGGGCCAGCCTGTTTTTCACCGTGGATATCCCCTTTGAGAAACAACTGGTGGCCAAGGTCACGTCCAGCAATCGTAGATTGCGGGTTGTGGACTCCACCAGGGGTATCGTCAGGCTGCCGCTTACCGAACCCGACCACCATGAAGCACACGGCAATGAGGCAGACCCCCATCTCTGGCTGGCCCCGGACAATCTGCGGACCATGGCCGACAACATGGCAACAGCCCTGAGCACCGCGATGCCCGAGCGCAAAGAGGCCCTGCACAAAAATCTCGCCTCCCTCCAAAAGGAAATCAGCGCCCTGGACACACGGTTGAGCGCCACCCTGGCCCCGCACCGTGGCAAAACCTTTTATGTGTTCCATCCGGCCTTTGGCTATTTTGCCAACGCCTACGGCCTGAGACAAAAGGCTGTGGAAATCAGCGGCAAATCCCCCACCCCAAGGCAACTTTCCGCCCTTATCCGCCAGGCCAGGGAGGATCGGGTGCGAACCATCTTTGTCCAGCCGCAATTCGACAGCAAGAGCGCCGACACCGTGGCCCAGGCCATCAATGGGGCAGTGGTCCCCATCGACCCCCTGGACCGGGAGGTGCTGCGCAATCTCGCCACCATCGCCACCGCCATCGAACAATCCCTGAAACCGTGAAGGAACAGGCAATGACCGCCACCAGCACCCAGGAAACAGCCATCCGCATCCGGGATCTTGATTTCGCCTACAATGGCACGCCCATTCTCGAAGGCGTCAACCTAGAGATCATGGCCCGCGATTCCCTCTGTATCGTGGGGCCCAACGGCGGCGGCAAAACCACCCTGCTCAAGCTCATCCTCGGGTTGCTCAAACCCAACCGGGGCGAGATTGAAGTACTGGGGCAAACGCCGGAGAAAAGCCGTCTGCGCATCGGCTATGTGCCGCAGTATGCCCGCTACGATCCCCAGTTTCCGGTGACGGTGCTCAATGTGGTGCTCATGGGTAGGTTGGACCGGATCTTTTGCGGAGCATACGCCAAGCCAGATCATGAGGCCGCCATGGCAGCCCTTGCGGAAATGGACCTGGCGGATCTGGCAGGCCGTCTGTTTGCCGAGATCTCCGGCGGACAAAGACAGCGGGTTCTCATTGCCAGGGCACTGGCCGCCGAAGGAGAGCTGCTGATCCTGGACGAACCCACGGCCAACATCGATGCCGCCTCGGAGGAGCATCTCTTTGAGGTGCTGGGCAAACTCAACGAACGGCTCACCGTCATGCTGGTTACCCACGATGTCGGCTTTGCCTCGAAGTTCTTTAAAAGCATCGTCTGCGTCAACCGCCAGGTCGTGCTCCACCCCACCAGCGAACTAACCGGCGAGCTGATCCGCAACATGTACGGCGGCGACATCCGCATGATCCGCCACGATCACCGCTGCTCGCCGGAGGGGCACTGCACCCATGGAATTTCTTAACGCCCTGGCCGACCCGGCCATCCCCTTTCTGCGCTACGCCTTCGCCGCAGGCATCATGGCCAGCCTGGCCTTCGGCATCATCGGCACCTACGTGGTGGCCCGCCGCATCACCTATATTGCCGGGGCCATCGCCCATTGCGTGCTGGGCGGCATCGGAGCAGGGCTTTACTGCGAGCACAAGCTGGGGATCACCTGGTTCGGGCCTCTTTCCGGGGCCATCGTCGCGGCGCTTTTGGCGGCGATCATCATCGGGTTGGTGAGCATTCACGCCAACCAGCGGGAAGACACGGCCATCGGCGCCCTCTGGGCCATCGGCATGGCCATCGGGTTGCTGTTCATCGCCAAAACCCCGGGCTACATCGAGCCGATGAGCTACCTATTCGGCAATATTCTGCTGATCTCGAAGTTTGATCTCTGGATGGTGCTGGTGCTGGACACCTTGGTGGTGGGAACCGCCACCCTGTTTTACCATAAATTTCTGGCCGTCTGTTTTGACGAGGAGTATGCCAGGCTGCGAGGGGTCCGCACCGACCTGTACTACCTGCTCCTGCTCTGTCTGACGGCCCTGACCGTGGTGCTGCTGGTCCGGGTGGTGGGAATTGTGATGGTCATTGCCCTGCTGACCCTGCCCGCCGCGGTGGCGAGCAACTTTGCCAAGGGCCTCTGGCAGATGATGGTGATGGCCACCCTGTTCTGCATCTCCTTTATCGGTTCGGGCCTGGCAATCAGCTACAACAACGATCTGCCCAGCGGCCCGACCATCATTGTAATCGCGGGCTTAGCCTACCTGACCGCCACCGCCTTGCAACAATTCCGCAAGAGCCGAAGAAACTGAGCCTTTTTCCGCAGATGAACAACTCTCCAAGTCCCCTTTTCTGACAGATTTCCAAAACAAGACAGAACATCCCCGCTGGAGCCGTTGCTGACCACCTTTGCTCCAAGTGTTCGCTGTCAGTTCTAAAGAAACAAAGCCAATGTCACCAGTAAGGGGAAACAATACAGACCAGCGTAGCGGAGCGTTTCGCTTCGGCTTAAGGCAAGCAGACCAAGCAGGAGCATGACCGCAGCATACCAGGGAGCAATGGGCGAACTTATGATGCCGAGGGCAGGAAACAGGAGAGCGCAGGCAACAAGCGCGATGATCCAAATATACCAGAGTCCAGAGGGGCTTATTCCCTTGAGGCGGGGGTTGAAAAGCGGTAGCCCGGCACGACGGTAATCCTTGGCATGGCGATGCTGAAGCAGCCAGAAATGGGGAACTTGCCAGAGATACAAAAGACCGGCAAGCAACATGACCCGATAATCGGTGGGCTCGCCTCCGGCGCTGACCCAACCGATGATCGGCGGCAGCGCCCCGCAGAATCCACCGACAGCCAAGGCGAGGGGGGTCCGTCGCTTGAGTGGCGTATAGACCCCGAGGTACCATGCCAGGGCACCGATACCCAACAGCATTGGGAGCAGCCCTCCGCCAAGTTCCAACGCCAGCAGGCCGGCCAGCAGACAAACACCACCGATGGCAGATGCCGTGGCCGGTGTCAGGTCGCCGCAGGGGATGGGACGATCACAGGTCCGGTCCATGAGCCGATCTATCTCCCGCTCCTGGACCTGATTGAAGGCCGAGCCTGCCGCGGCCAGCAGGGTGACCCCAAGCAAGACCTCAACCATCGGGACCTTGGCCGGTTCGTTCGAAAAAAGGACAAAACCGCCCAAGGCGACAATCCCGTTCAACAAAGAGAGACGCCAGCGCAATAGGCGGCATAGAATTTTGCTCATTTATGCCCCTTGATAAATTCCACCAACGCAGCGACCTGATCATCCTGCAACTCCGGAAAGGTCGGCATGATCGGCTGGAATCCTTCCACGACCTCGGCCGCTGGCATACGAATCGACTCCCGCAGATAGGCATCATCCGCAGTGACCGTTCGCGTCACCCCATCCTTCAGCACCGTGACCCTGCTCCCGGCAAGCCCTTTGAAAGTTGGACCAACGCCCCGTGTCCCATCCAGGGAGTGACAGGCGAGACAGCCCTTCTCCTTGGCCAGCTGCTCCCCATCCGGCTTCGATGCAGACGCCGCGTCGGAACGGAAAAAGTCGATGATCACGGCAATCTCTTCCTGGGTGATGGTTCCGGCAAAAGCGGGCATGATCGGCGGAAAGCCTTTCACCACATCGGCCTTCGGGTCGAGGATCGATTGCCGGAGATAGGGTTCTCCCTCGGTGATCGAGCGCTCTGCCCCATTGGTTACGACAATCTCCTTTCGCCCCCAGACTCCCTTTAGGCTCGGCCCTACCTTGGTGGTTCCGTCCAGAGAGTGACAGCCAAGGCAGCCGTATTTTTCGAGCAACTTCTTGCCGCCTGCCCCGCTGCCGCCCTGGTCGAGCCAGACGGAAAATTCCGCCGGAGGGATCGCCTCAACGGTGGTGATCATTTTCGAGTGCCCGACCCCGCAATATTGCGAGCAGAAGAGATCGTACGAACCGGCCCGGGTCGCCACGAACCAGGCATAGTTCTTCATGCCAGGCACCACGTCCCGCTTGACCCGGAAGGCGGGAATATAAAAGCCGTGCAACACATCCTGGGAAACAAGCTCGACCCGGATCGGCTTGCCCACCGGGACATACAGTTTGGGGCTGGTTTTGCCGTTGGCGTAGGTGAAGCTCCAGGACCACATGCGGGCAGTGGCCGTCACTGGCATGGCGTCTTTGGGAACATCCCTCAGCGACAGATACCCTGACCAGCCATAATAGAACATCGCCAACACCAGCACGGCGGGCAGCGCCGTCCAGATGATCTCCAGCCAGAGATTGCCATCCGCCTGGGAAGTCGGCTGCGGAGCCCGGGAACGGTGATAACGGATAACGAAAAACACCATGGTCGCCGTGATGCCGATCAGCAGCACGAGACATATCCAGAAAATGAAGAGGAAGACCGGGTCAACCGCTTGCGTTGTGGTAATGAGCAGTGGATTCACGTCGCGTTCCTACCTGTAGAGCACATCAAAAAAGGTAACTCCGATAAAAATGGACAGGGTGGCGAGGGTGACGAACAGCACCCAGCGCAAGAGGCGTCCCTCGTAACGCATGTGCATGAAAAAGGCGATGACCAGCCCGCCCTTACACGAGGCAATAGCCAGCGAGCCCCAGACCCGGTTCACCCCCAAGTGAAGCCGGGATATCCAGACCGTGAGGGAGGTCAGCGCCAGAAGTACTGCCCAGACCGCGATCAGTTTGCCGTAGCTGACGATATGCTGTTCGTTTTGTTCCGCTGCCATGACGCCTCCTAGAGCAGCAAATAGTACAAGGGAAAGATGAAAATCCAGATCAGATCAACCAGATGCCAGTACAGGGCGCTGTTTTCAAGCAGCGCATAGTTGCTGGCATGGATGGTACGCTGCTGCACCCGCACTGCGACAACGGCCAGCAGCGCGGTGCCGATCAGCACATGCAGGCCGTGAAGGCCAAGGGTAAGGTAGTAGAGGCTGAAAAAAACAGATTCACCGGGAGAGCCTGTTGCCAGCCGGGAGGAATTGGGATAAATGCCATGGCCGATCTCAGCGCTCCATTCGAAATACTTATTGCAGAGAAAAAACGCCCCGCAAAAAACGGTTCCTCCGAGACACCGTACCGCTGTTTTGCTTTCGTCCCGCTGGATGGCGGTGACCGCCATGGCTGCCAGCAGGCTGCTGGTAATGAGGATCACCGTGTTGACCGTCCCGAAAACCAGGTGCATCTCCCGGCCGGCGGTGGCGAACTCGTGCGGATAGCGCGCGAGATACACAGCATAGAGCAAAAACAGCCCGCCAAAAAGGATCACCTCGGTGGCCAGAAAAAGCCACATGCCGAGTTTGGCTCCAGCGTGGTCCTGATGATGCGGCCCGGTCATGGCATCCCTGTCTTCCTGAAATCGTAAGGGCCATGGGTTACGACCGGATCGGCGTCGAAATTTTCCGTGGGCGGAGGCGAGGGAATGGTCCATTCCAAGGTGGCCCCACCCCAAGGGTTGTTTCCGATAGGCTCTCCCTTCCAGAGGCCGCGGAAGAGATTGATCAGCAGCAGGATGACCCCGCTGATCAGTATCCAACTGCCAACGGTGGAAACCAAATTGAGCGGGGCGAATTCCGGAAGATAATCGTAGTAACGGCGGGGCATGCCCTTTACCCCCAGAAGCATCATGGAAAAATAGGTGATGTTAAAGCCGATGAACATCAGCACCCAGGCGGCCAATGCCGGTTTTTCGGCGTACCGCCGGCCATAGAATTTGGGCAGCCAGTAGTGCATGGCCCCAAAGAAGGCAAAGCCTGCGCCGCCGAACATCACGTAGTGGAAGTGGCCGACCACGAAGTGGGTATCGTGGACATGGATATTGGTGGCGGCCGCACCGAGAATCAAACCGGTCAGCCCGCCGATGGAGAAGAGCAGGATAAAGGAAAGGGCAAAGAGCATGGGAGCCTCCAGCGAAATCGACCCCTTGTACAGGGTGGAAACCCAGTTGAAGACCTTGATTGCCGAAGGAATGGCGACCACAAAAGTGAGGAAGGAAAAAATCAAAATCGCCCGGTCGCTCATGCCGCTGGTGAACATGTGATGCCCCCAAACCAGGGAGCCGGCGGAGGCGATGGCGATGCTGGAAAAAGCGATCATTTTGTAGCCAAAGATCGGCTTGCGGGAAAACACCGGAATGATTTCGGTGATTGCACCCATTGCCGGCAAAATCATGATGTACACCGCCGGGTGCGAATAGATCCAGAAGAGATGCTGGTACATGAGCGGATCACCGCCGCGGCCGGGATCAAACAACCCGGTGCCGAGGAGCCGTTCGGCGATGATCAGAACCAAGGTGATGCCGAGGATGGGGGTCGCCAGGATCTGCACCCAGGCAGTGGCATAGAGGGACCAGACAAAGAGCGGCAGCCGCCCCCAGCTCATGCCCTCGGCCCGCAACTGGTGGATGGTGGTCACGAAATTGATCCCGGTCAGAATCGACGAAAAACCGACGATGAAAACGCCGAACACCGCCAACGAGACATTGGTGCCTGTCCGTTCGCTGAAGGGCAGATAAAAGGTCCAGCCGGTGTCAGGAGGGCCGTCCCCGGTAAAGAGCGAAACAATGATAATCGTTGCGCCGAGGACATAGAGCCACCAGGAAAGCAGGTTCAGCCGGGGAAAGGCTACGTCCCTGGCGCCGATCTGGATCGGCATTACCATATTTCCGAAGGCTCCGGGAAAGGCCGGGATGATGAACAAAAAGATCATCACCACTCCATGCACGGTGAACAGGGCGTTGTAGGTTTGCGGACCGACAATGGTCCGCCCCGGCGCCATGAGTTCAATGCGCAGCAGTCCTCCCAGGGTCATGCCGACGAGGAAAAAGGCGAGGACCGAATATAAATAGAGCAGGCCGATCCGCTTGTGGTCGGTCGAGAAAATCCAGGCCGCGACTCCGCTTTTGCCGGTGTCGTTCCAGAAGCTGGGAACCGTAACGGGCCGAACAATCGGCGTCATGGTTTTTTATTTCCTGGCGAAGGCTGTTTGCGTTTTCTGCCGGTCAAGATCAGATAGAGCAGAAAGGCTCCTACGCAGAGAATCACCACCGTGGCGCTGACCCGCATCAGATTAAAGACATAGGTCTTGCCAGTTGGATCAAAACTGAAGCAATACCCAACCACCGTGCGGATGGAAGCGCCAACTTTTCCCTCGCCCGCCTCCAACAAGGCCAAGGCGATGTCCTTGGGAAGAAAGGTCGTGCCGTAGAAGTAGCGGATGATCGTGCCGTCCCGGGCAACAACCACGCTCGCCACCGGATGGATGAATTCCTCGCCCTGACGAACAAAGCGGTAGCCGATGGCATCGGTCAGCCCGTGGATATTGCCCTTGTCGCCGGTCAGGAAACGCCAGCCCTCGTCCGGGAAGGGGGCGCCTATGGCATCAAGATATATCCGTTTATATTTGGCGGCCAGGGCTGGGGTCTCGGTTTCATCGAAACTTATCGAAAGCACCCGGTATTCCTCCGCCGGCTTGCGCTTCACTGCCGGTAAAATGCCAGCCAGCCCGCCTTGGAGAAAATTGCAGACATTGGTGCATTTGTAATAGACAGGCAGGATAATGGTCGGCCCTGTGATCAGTTCGCCAAGGCGGACCGGTTTATCGTTTTCATCCCGAAAAATTAGGTCGAGAGGAATTTTTTCTCCCAGTCGCTCGGTTAAACCGATCTGAGCAACTGTCGCGGTCGGCGGGGCCATACCAGCATGGTGATGCACCGGCAATTGCTCAGCCGCAGCATAAGTGCCGACCGACAACAGGGAAAGCAGCAGGGCAACTTTAAAGATTCGGACAATGAGCTGAGTCATGGCAAGCGCCTTGTTTTTTTTGAGCGGAGAAGGGGGTACACGCTGTTGGCATCCAACCTTAGCATTCTCCCCTAATTTAGAAGCACAAAAGAAAAACTAACGACTGACAATGGGGCCTAAAACCAATATTTTTCAGATTAGGGGCAAACCATCAGGCTGTCAATCGAATTGACTGCGGAAAGGAAAGTCATAGGAGGTACGTTCCGCATGAGCCGATGGTCCTAGCCCCTTGACTCGACACCGCGTGATTCTTCAACATTTTTAAAATATGGCGCCCACTCCTTCCTAACAATATCCATGTATTTTCCCGTATCTCTCTCCGAATTATTTAACCAAAAAAAAATAATATTTTGATATCCATTATAGTATACTTATTTGCATGCAGACGAATAGCTCATCCTAGTTCCCATGCTATTCTTCATGTGAGGAAGGCGTCAGTTTCTTTCAAACAATTCTGTCGGAGGGGTCCATGAAAAGCAGAGTATTTTCACGTCGGGATTTCCTGAAAACCGCAAGTACCATCAGTATGGTGACCGCTTTTGGAGGCATACCGGTCGATCTTTTTGCCAGCGAGGGAAAACTGGTCCGTTTCCCAGAAAAAACGGACCTGATCCTCCTCACCTCACGACCGCCCCAGCTGGAAACCCCCAAACATTTTTTCAAAGAACTGATCACGCCGAATGAGGCGCTCTTTGTCCGCTGGCATATCGCCAACATCCCCACCTCGGTGGACCTGCGGACCTGGCGGCTCAAAATCGGCGGCAACATCGAACATCCTCTGGAACTCTCCATGGACGACCTGAAAGGGCTCCCCAAGGTCAGCGACACCGCCGTTCTCCAATGTGCCGGCAACGGCCGCAGCCTGTTTAACCCGCGGGTTTTCGGCGGGCAATGGGGCAACGGGGCCATGGGCAATGTCACTTGGACTGGCGCACGCTTGAAAGATATTCTTGCCAAGGCAGGGGTCAAGGGCGATTCGGTGGAGGTGGCCTTCAACGGGCTGGACTCCGGACCGCTCCCCACGGTGCCGGACTTTGTCAAATCGTTGCCGGTGGACAAGGCCCTGGAAGAAGATATCATCGTTGCCTACGAAATGAACGGCAAACCGCTGACCATGCTCAACGGCTTTCCCGCCCGGTTGGTGGTCCCCGGCTGGTATGGCACATACTGGGTAAAGGCGATCAGCGATGTGACCGTACTCTCAAAGACGCTGGAAGAATTCTGGATGAAGCCGGCCTATCGCATTCCGGACAACCCGTGTGCCTGCATCCCCCCCGGCACGCAGCCTGGCAAGACTGTGCCGATCAACCGGATGAACACCCGCTCCCTGATCATCGAACCTTCCCAAGGCAACCGGTTGCCCATGGGCAAGGAGGTGGCCATCTCCGGGCTCGCCTTCTCCGGCGGGTACGGCATCAAGGATGTCATCGTTTCGGTGGATGGCGGCAAGACCTGGAAGGAGGCCAAGCTGGGCAAGGATCTCGGCAAGTACTCCTGGATTCAGTTTACGCTGCCATGGAAGCCCACGCAAAAAGGGCAATACACCCTGATGGCGCGCGCAACCAACAGCATCGGAGAGTCCCAGCCCTTTGACCATCTGTGGAACCCGTCCGGCTACATGCTCAATACTATCGAAAAAGTCGACGTCACCGTCGGATAGGAGGAGATATGAAAAAAATCATTGTGTTCGCCATGCTGACAGCAGCCGTTGCTTTTTTTGTGCAGCATCCTGCCCCGGTATCGCAGGCCGAGGAAATGGCCACGGTTCACACCATCACCCTGCCGACGATTCCGCCCGACTTGAAAGAGGGGGCAGGCAAAGACAAGGTGATGGTCTTCTGCGCCATCTGCCACTCCGTTGATTACATCTCCATGCAGCCCCATTTGCCTGCAAAAAACTGGGATGCCCTTGTCCAGAAGATGATCAAGGTGTTTGGCGCCCCCATCAGCGAAGAGGATGCCAAGACCATCAGCAGCTATCTTGCCGCCCAGTACGGCACCGATAAAAAATAGATCTTTACGAAATGAGACCCCTGAAAATGAAAAAGATCGTTACCCTTGCGCTTACCCTGTCAGCCACCTGCCTGTGGCTATCAACCACGGACACCGCCCAGGCTGCTGCCAGCGGAAAAGAGCTTTTCACCCAACACTGCAGCGCCTGTCATCCGAACGGCGGCAACATTATTGAGCCCCATGATACTCTGCTGAAATCGGCCCGGGAGGCCAATAAGGTTAACAGCGTTGAGGCAATCATCGGCAAGATGCGCAATCCCGGTCCGGGCATGTCGAAGTTCGATGCCAATTTCCTGCCCGATGCTGACGCAAAGGCGATCGCCGAATATATCCTGAAAACTTTTTAAAGCGAAGCGAAGGGTGCTTTCTAGAAAAGCACCCTTCGCTGCACAACTCGCCGAAACCGCCATTGAAAACGCTCAACCCGCATCCTGTACCCGAAAAAAATTCTTACAGGCCCACTGACCCCTCTCAATTTCTCCGGACGGAGATCATCTCTGCCCCGGCCTGACAAGCCCGGAAATCTGCGCGCCAATCTCGCGCAGCCTGTCCAATACCGCATCCTCATCCATGGTGAGCAGCCGTCGATCCCGCATCACCACCCTGCCATTGATCACCGAATGCACCACATCCGAACCTGTCGCCGCGTAGACCAGATGCGAGGGGATGTTGTACATCGGGGTCAGATGCGGCTTGTTCATATCCAAGACGATGAGATCACCCTTTTTCCCCGGTTCCAGGCTGCCCATGCGGGTCTCCGCCCCCAGCAGCTTCGCGCCGCCCAGAGTGGCCATCCGCAGGGTGGTTTCGGCGCTCATCGCCGTGGGGTCGAGGCGATGCACCTTGTGCAGTTTGGCAGCAGAGTCCATCTCGCCGAACATATCCACATCGTTGTTGCTGGCCGCGCCGTCGGTGCCCAGCCCCACCGTGACTCCGGCCGCCAGCAGCTCCACCACCGGAGCCACGCCCGAGGCAAGCTTCATGTTGCTTTCCGGGCAATGGGCCACCTTAACGCCCCGCTCGGCCAACAAAGCGATCTCCGGTTCGGTCAGCACCACGCAATGGTCGGCCACCACCTGGCTGTCGAGAATCCCCAGTCCATCAAGGTGCATCACCGGGGTGTGGTCGTACTTGGCACGACAGCCCTCCACCTCATCCCTGGTTTCGGAGAGATGAATCACATAGGCAACCCCGTGTTTTTCCGCCACGCCCTTGAGGCGTTTGAGCAGATCCGGGGAGCAAGTGTACACGGCATGGGGATCAACGGTGATGGAGATGAGCGGATGGTTGCGGTATTCGGCCATCAGCTCCTCCAGATAGGCGATGCCGTTTTCCGGCGCGCCGTAGTTGGGCGAGGGAAAATCGTACAGCACCTCCCCCAGCCAGCCGCGCATCCCGGAATCCGCTGTGGCGCGGGCCACCTCCTTGGCAAAGAGATACATGTCGCAGAAGCTGGTGGTGCCGGACTTGATCATCTCAGCCATGGAGAGCAGGGAGGACTGATACACCATCTCGGGGTTAAGATTACCCTCCGCCGGAAAGATATATTCGCTGAGCCAGGTCATCAGGGGCAGATCGTCGGCCAGCCCCCGGAAGCAGGCCATGGCCGCATGGGTATGGGTATTGACCAGACCGGGCATGACCAGGCCGTGGGGCTTAATAAGCTGCTCCACGCCGGGGTACTTGGACAACAGGAGAGCCCGCTCCCCCACCTCGACAATGGCATCTCCGGCAATGGCCACGGCCCCGTCTTCGATCACGGTGTTGTTGGGGTCCAAAGTCAGAATCTGGCCGCAGACCAGCAGGGTTGCATTGGCGTTCATGGTTTCCTCTTCTAAATCTCAGGCAGCACGGCGAGGAGCAGCCGCGACAGACGCTCTTCCGCCCTTTTGGTTTCCTCGATAATCTCTTCCAGGATGATGGGTTTAAGATTGTCTGGATCGTTGACGTTTGCCACCACCGACAACCCCAGCACCCGCATTCCAGCATGGATGGCCACAATCACCTCGGGCACAGTGGACATGCCAACGGCATCGGCGCCGCATTGCCGGAGATACCTAGTTTCTGCCGGAGTTTCCAGGCTGGGGCCGGGAATGGCCACATAGACGCCGGTGGCAACCTGGGATATCTGCTGACGGGCCACGCAGGCCAGAGTCGTGTCGATCAGACGCCGGTCATAGGGGGCGGAAAGATCGGGAAAACGGGGGCCCCAAGCCTCGACATTGGGACCGCGCAGGGGATTGTCCGGGATGAAGTTCAGATGGTCGCGCAACACCATCAAGGTGCCAGGGGCAAAGGCCGGGTTGAGGCCGCCTGCCGAGTTGGAAACGATAAGGATTTTCGCCCCGAGCAGGGCGAGAACCCTTATCGGCATGGTCAACTCGCGGGAGGAATAGCCTTCATAATAATGGAACCTGCCCTGCAACACCGCCACCGGCCTGCCGCAGAGCCTGCCAAAGATAAGATTTCCGGCATGGCTGGCCACGGTTGCTTCCGGGAAGTTGGGAATCTCCGCATAGGGCAGAACAACCGGCGATTCGATCCGCTCCGCCAAACCACTCAGGCCGGTGCCAAGCACCAGGACAATCTCCGGCACCTCCACCATCCGATCCCGCAAAAAAACGACAGCCTCAGCAACCCTCTGCTTAAAACTTTCCATCACCATCCGCCCTGGTTCATTGAAACGTTAGACTTAGAGCAAAAGCCAGACCTCCACTCCATGGCCAAACGCGTTTGCTCGCAATTGTTTACCAGATTCAAGCAGAGAAGGGAATCCGGATGGTAAAGGTCGTGCCCTGACCGGGCGTGGACTCGAAGGTGAGACTCCCGCCATGGGTTTCTTCAATGATCTGCTTGCAGGAGATGAGGCCGATCCCGTTTCCATCGGCCTTGGTGGTAAAATGGGGCTGGAAGATTTTCTCCCGCATCCCATCGGGGATGCCGTGTCCCTGGTCAATGACCTTGACCACCGCCGCGTCGCCCTCGCGGGAAAGGGCAATGGTAATGCGCCCTCCTGCTTCGCTGGCCTGGGCTGCATTGAGCACCAGGTTTGAAAGCACCCGGCAAAGGCCGAGAGACGAAAAAGGGAAATCCGGCAGACTGCCTGTAACCTCTACCCGGACCCCCCGACCGCCGATCTCCGAATGAACCGTCCAGGACGATTCTTGCAGATCAACGAGCAGTTGATCCAGGGATTCGGTATGGATCGCGGGGGCTATCTGGAGCCGTTTGGCCTGGGCCAGGGCGTTTTCCATGAGAACAAGAAGATCCCCCCGCGCCTTGACCATACAGGCGAGGTATCGGTTCCCGGCCAGCCCTGGCACGGTTCGCTCCATGACCTCCAGCAGGTGAAAGGGGGTGAGCAGATTTTTCATATCATGGACCATGATATTGATCTGCTCATACTCCTTACCAAGGATTTCAAGATCACGCCGGACCCGCTGGCTCAAGGTTCGCATCATGGAAACCAACGATTTTGGCTGCCGGGAAAAATACTCGTAGAAGACAGCGAGGGGAACCTGAAGCAGAACGGCGTCTTCCAGGGCTGCCACGCTTGCGGAGCGGGGCTGATTCTCAATGATGGCCATTTCGCCGAAATATTCGCCGGGCTTGACGATATCAATCACCCGACTGCCGCGCAGAATCTTGATCATTCCTCGCAACACGATATACATCTCCTGGCCAGGGTCGCCTTCGCGAAAAAGAACAGCTCCCTTGGCGAGCTGAACTTCCGTAGCATTTTCCAAAAAAGCCGCAAGCTCTTTGCTGGAAAAGAAATGAAACAGGTCTATCGTACTCAGAAATTGCAGGAGTTCAGTTTGGTTCATTAAGGCCCCGTTCAGCAGACGTCCAGAATCTTTCTTGCCGCGACCACTCCATCGACATGTTATAGCATAGCAAAAAACCCCGCGTACTCCCAAGAGAAATACGCCGATCGCTGTTTTTAAGGCAAGAATATCTCCCCGAAACTATAGAGCGTGCTGCTCGACAAACGTTTGCACCGCTCCGACCTCGGCCGCCACCACCTCGCAGCGGGTCTCCTTGCCAGCCAGCGCGGCAAGGCTTTCCGGCAGGTCAGGCTCATGGCCTATGGCACTCTTAACCGCCGCGCCGAACTTGGCTGGATGGGCGGTGGCCAGACAGATCATCGGCACTCCCGGTTCCCGGCCCGCGAGGCCGGCCTTGACTCCCACCGCAGTATGCGGATCAAGGACATAGCCATGCAGCTTGTAAAAATCATGGATGGTGGCGATGGTTTCCGCTTCGTTCACGCTGCGCGAGGCAAAATCCGCCCGCACCCGTTCCTGGGCAAGTTCATCAAACTGGAGGCTGCCGCTGGCACCAAAACGGTCCATGTCCCGGCGGGTCCGCTCGGCATCCTCGCCATTCAGGTAGTAGAGATACCGTTCGAAATTGCTGGCCACCTGGATGTCCATGGAAGGGCTTGAAGTTTGCGCCACCGCGCCCAGGGAATAATCGCCGTTTAGGACAAAACGGGTCAGCAGGTTGTTCTCGTTGGTGGCCAGAATCAGGTTGCGGATTTGCTGAGGCAGCATGCGGCGAGCCACATACCCGGCAAAAATATCGCCGAAATTGCCGGTGGGCACTGAAAAATCCACCTGGTCCACGCCTTCGCTTTCCGTAACTCTGAGCGCACCATAGATATAGTAAACAACCTGGGCCACAATCCGCGCCCAGTTGATGGAATTCACCGCGCCCAACTGATGCTTTTCCTTGAAACCAAGATCGTTGAATATGGTCTTGACTATTGCCTGCCCATCGTCAAAGGTGCCGCGCACCGCCAAATTAAAAACGTTGGCGTCGGTGACGGTGGTCATCTGCAATTCCTGGATGGGACTTACCCGCTTGTGGGGGTGGAGGATGAAGATGTTGATCCGCTCCTTGCCCCGCACCCCATAGATCGCTGCGCTCCCGGTATCGCCGGAGGTGGCGCCGAGGATGTTCATCTTGCCGCCGGATTCCTTGAGCAGATACTCAAAGACATTGCCCAAAAACTGCAGGGCCACGTCCTTGAAGGCCAGGGTCGGTCCGTGGAACAACTCTAAGATATAGCAGTCGCCCTGCTTGACCAACGGGGTGATCTCCGGGTGGTTGAAGGTGCGATACGATTTTTCGACAAGGTCGCGCAGATCCTCCAGAGGGATATCGTCGATAAAGCGGCTGAGCACAGCAGAAGCCAACTCAGGATATCTGAGCTGCCGCCACTGGGCCACGGTCTCGGCGGGAATCTCGGGAATTGAAGTGGGCAGCAGCAGGCCACCATCGGTGGCAAGGCCCATCATCACGGCCTGCTTGAAGGATACGGGGGCAATGCCGCCCCTGGTGCTGATGTATTGCATGAGAGATTATTCCTTGGTTATCAGCTGTCAGCTACCAGCTCACAGCTTTATTCTGTACAAGCAGGCTGGCGCTTTCCATCTCCGCCGGAATGGGCAGCCCCATCAGCTCGAGGATGGTGGGGGCGATGTTGGTCAGGGTGCCGCCGTCCTTAAGGCCAAAGCCGGGCTTGGCTCCCAACATGACCAGGGGCACCGGGTTGGTGGAGTGCGCCGTCACCGGGCCGCCGGTTTTCTTGTTGATCATGACCTCGGCGTTGCCGTGGTCTGCGGTGATGAGCACCACTCCGCCGAGTTCGGTGAAACGCTCCGCCACCCGACCGATGCACCGGTCCACGGTTTCCACTGCGGTGATAGCTGCGGCCATGATCCCGCTATGCCCCACCATGTCGCAGTTGGCGAAATTGAGCACCACCAGGCTGTAGGGATTGTCCACAAGACGGCGCAGCAACTCCTCGGTCACCGCATCCGCGCTCATCTCCGGTTTTTTGTCGTAGGTGGCCACCTCGCGGGGGGATGGGAGCAACGCCCTGTCTTCCAGAGGGTACGGGGCTTCTCGGCCGCCATTAAAAAAGTAGGTGACGTGGGCGTATTTTTCCGTTTCAGCGATACGGAGCTGCCTTAAATCCTGGCTGCTGACCTCTTCCCCCAGGATATGGGTGAGGGGTACCGGCGGAAAGGCCACGACCAGATCAAAATCCTTCTCATATACGGTAAAGGTAAGATAGTCGGCCAGATGTGGCCGGTGCTCCACGGGGAAACCGGTAAATTCCCGGTCGATAAAGGCATGGGTCATCTGTCTGGACCGGTCGGCCCGAAAATTGAAAAAAATGACCGAATCCCCATCGTTGATGGTACCCTCCGGCTGCCCACTATCCATGATAACCGTGGGCTTGACAAACTCATCGTTTTCGCCGCGCCCATAGGCCGCAATCATAGCCTCGCTGGCATCGGTGGCCACATGCTGGCTCCGGCCATCCACCATGGCCTGCCAGGCCAGGGAAACCCGATCCCAGCGGTTGTCGCGGTCCATGGCATAATAACGACCGCAGACCGAAGCGATCCGGCCCACGCCGATACGTTTAATGGCCTCGGCAAGCTCGGCCATGTACCCTGCCCCGCTCTGGGGCGGGGTGTCGCGACCATCCATGAAGGCATGGACATACACCTTGGCAAGGCCCATTTGTTTAGCCATTTCCAGCAGGGCGATGAGATGGCGGATATGGCTGTGCACCCCGCCATCGGAAACAAGACCCAACAGATGCACCGCTGTCCCCTGCCCGGCGGCACGGCCAAGAACCCCGGCCAGCGCTTCATTTTTGAAAAAATCCCCGGTTTCAATGTCCCGGTTGATCCGGGTGAAATCCTGATAGACTATGCGACCGGCGCCGATATTGAGATGCCCCACCTCGGAATTGCCCATCTGCCCTTCCGGCAGCCCCACCGCGCCATTATGGGCAACCAGGGTGGTGGCGGGTTGGTTGGCCTGCCAGCGATCCATGTTGAGCGTTCTGGCAAGATAGATCGCGTTGCCCTCCCACGGCTCCCCAATCCCCCAACCATCGAGAATGGCCAACAATACCGGTGTGATCTTCTTCATCGTTTCTCCTGGGCTTCTTAGAGCGTGTTCAGGATGCTTCGGGCTCTATCTCCACCCTGGGGGCGTCGTGCCACAGACCTTCAATGTCGTAAAAGCTGCGGTCTTCGCTGTAAAAAATATGCACGATCACATCGTTATAATCGAGCAGAACCCAATGACCCTCGCCCAAGCCCTCGGTGTTGCCGTCCTTGACATTTTTATGCCGCAAGGCCGCATCCACCGCCTGGGCCAAACCCTGCACATGCCTGGTGGAACGTCCGCTCATGATGACAAAAAAATCGGTGAATGAAGACAGGCCCCGCACATCAAGAACGACCAGATCCTCCGCTTTTTTATCCAGGGCTGCCAGGGCGGCAAAACGAGCCAACTCCAGACTTGACACATCCTGAAAATCCTTATGGACCTTTTTCATTATGACTCCTTGTTGGGATAAAACCCGTTGCTCGCCATGAACAAAACGGGAGCGCTATAATACTACAACAACGGGCAATCTGGCAATCGGTTAGTTCCTTGGGTGCCGGCAAAGGTTGTCGACAAAGACGAGCTGTGTTAGATTGGTCTACGTTTCCCCCCCCCGACACTCCAGCTTGAGGAACAACCATGCGCGATAGGATTCTGGCGGCTCTGGCAAAGATTCGCCCTACATTACAGGCAGACGGCGGCGATGTGGCCCTGGTTGATGTGAGCGAGGATGGGGTGGTCACGGTCCAGCTGACCGGCGCGTGCAAGGAATGTCCCATGTCCAGGAACACCCTTAAAAACGGGATTGAAAAATTCTTAAAAGGCGAGGTTCCCGAGGTGCGTTCCGTGGAGTCCGTTTGACCTGAACGGGTTGTTGCTACTTGTGATACCCGGTCCCGGCCTTGATGGAAAACGCCCGGTACAACTGTTCAAGCACCAGCAAACGGGCCATCTCGTGGGTAAAGGTCATCCGCGAGAGCGACAGCACATAATCCGCTTTCTGGACCAGCTCCGGAGCAAGCCCGGTGGGGCCGCCGATCAAAAATCCAATCTCCCGCACCCCCTGATCCTCCCAGCGACTGAGCAGATCAGCCAGATCCTCCGAGCTGAGCTGTTGGCCTGTGGGTGCTAGGGCCACTACCTTTGCAGACTGCGGCACACTGCCAAGAAGTATCTGTGCCTCCTCGGTTTGCTGCCGCGCCGTATCTTCCTTGGCCCCGTTTTTCTTTTCTTTCAAGACCGGCAGGTCAAGCTGGGCAAAATGCCTGAGCCGCCCGGCATAATCATCAATTCCGGCACCAAGGTACTGTTCCTTGGTCTTACCCAGGAACGGAAGGATGATCTTCACCGCCCTGCCTGCTTCCGGGCAAGGATAGCCGCAAGCCTGGCCCTGAACTCCTCGTAGCCCATCTCCCCCTTGATGCCTGGGCAGGACTGCCTGATCGCCTCGAAATTGGCCTGATCTTCAAGGATGCTCGGATGCAGGGGCCATTGCGTGCAACGCCACGGCTTGCCGGGATGCACTGTGCACCCTTCGTTGAAAAAGATGCAATGGCCGTCCATGGTTTTCATCTGCACCACCTCGCCGGTGATCCGCAGATACCGCTCCTTCACCTGCTCAACCGGCAGATGGAGATAGGCGACCAACCGCGCAAGGTCATCCGGGGTTAAAGAGACCGTGGTTTCTCCATGGCAACAATGGCCGCATTGGCGACAGTCGAATATCCGTTGCTCATTGTAAATATCTTCATACTGGTAGTTCATTCTCGTCACTTCCTTGCAGCAGTATTTCCCTGAAAGATATAGCCCAGGGTTCGGTAGATCAGCTTGGCCACGGTAAAGGCGGCATGTTCCGCGCCAGGACGCGGGGAAAACTCGACAAAATCCATGCCTACAATGCGGTGCCGCCGGGCAATCCCGCGCAACAGGCCGATGGTCTGACGCCAGGTCAGGCCATCCGGTTCCGGAGTGCCGGTGGCTGGCATGATCGCCGGGTCCAGCCCGTCCACGTCGCAGGTGAGGTAGACCGGCCCCTTGATTCCGGCGCAGACCTGTTCGATCCAGTCCGTCTCGGCATGGATACGGTGCATGAAAAATGGTCGCCAGCCCTTGGCCTGGACAAGTTCGTATTCCTCCTCGGAAAACGAGCGGATACCGACCTGGGTGAAAGGAACACCCAGATCATCGAGCCGCCGCATCACGCAGGCATGGCTGTTGGGGTTGTCTTCGTACTGGTCACGCAGGTCAAGATGGGCGTCGATCTGCACCACATGCAGGTCCGGGTAGTCCGCCAGGCAAGCCTGAACCGCAGGCACGGTCACGGTGTGCTCTCCGCCCAGCAGAACCGGAAACATCCCCCCGGCCAATTCCTCGGCCACGGCGGTTTCTATTTGTCGGCAGGCCTCTGCTGCGGTTATTGCCGTAAAATTCGGCACCGGTCTGGTGGCGATCCCGAGCCGCACGGTCTCGGATAAAAGCTCGTCGTCAAACACCTCCAGGGCCGGAGAGGCGTCGATGATCGCCTGCGGCCCAAGCTCGGTGCCGCCCATCCAGCTCAGCGAGGAGGCAAGCGGCGCCGAGAGGATGGCGATGCGCTTCTCCGGGCCAAGATTGGCTTCTTCCCCTAAAAATTGTGAAATATGGGTCATTGTCTTTTTAGTAATCCTTGGTCAAATTCCCGGCCATTCAGGCCGTGCCCACCACGTCCCCGAACAGGGAGATATCGATGCCGTGGCGTTGCGCCGCCTTCTGCCAGCGCAACCTGTCCGGCGTATGAAAAATGATGTCGTCATCCCCAGGCAGGGTGAGCCAGCCGTCCACGGTGAGTTCGGCCTCCAGTTGCCCTGGCCCCCAGCCGGAATAACCCAGGGCCACCAGCAGATTCTGCGGACCTTGGCCCGAGGCAAGATCATAGAGCAACCGCGGGTCGCTGGTCAGATGAACGGTCTTGCTCACCGCAAGAAAATGCTCTGTCCTGTACTCGGAGCTGTATAGGAAAAAGGCGTTTGCCACCTCCACCGGTCCGCCCATATACACCGTCGGTAATAGCCCGGAGGGCACCGGAATATCAGCGCTTTTGAAAACATCCGCCAGGCTGACATCGGCAATGGGCTCGTTCACCACCAGCCCCATGGCCCCCTCGTCGTTGTGGGCACAGAGATAGACCACCTTTCCGGCAAAACGGGGGTCGGGCATCTGGGGGGTGGCAATGAGGAAATAGCCTTGCAGGGTTTCGATCATCCGGGAGGAGGCCCCATGTTTGCGTTTTCTGCCGTTGATCGCCATTGGCGACCGAAACAAATCCGCCTGCAACTTAGCATTTGTCCAGGCTGTCAGTCAAGAAATCATGCAAAGGCAACATTTTAATCCCTCCCAGGAAAAGAGTTGGAGTTTTTCATCCGATCCGTGCTAGAATTTCATACTTACATCTTGCAGCAACCTGCAAAGTCCCCAACAACCCACACAAGATGACAAAAAGCCCATATGACCTCCGATATAAATTCCGAAATCAGCCGGATCATTGCCTCCGAACACCATGATCCTTTTCAGGTTCTGGGCTTCCACGTTCTGGACCACGATGGTGCCTCCTCGGTTATCAGAACCTTCCAGCCCAACGCCAACGCCTGCTGGCTGATAGCCAACGGGGAAAAAAAGGAGATGTACAAGACAAGGCCGGAAGGCTTTTTCGAGATTGTCATCACCAATTGCACCGAGCCTTTCCCCTATGAACTCGAAGCTGCCTACTACGATGAAAATCGCCACGTCTTCAAGGATCCATATCGATTCCTGCCACAGATGTCGGAATACGATCGCTATCTCTTCAACAACGGCACCAACTACGAAATCTACAACACCCTTGGCGCACAGCTTGTAACCATCGACGGCGTATTCGGAACAATCTTCCGCGTCTGGGCACCAAGCGCCAAAAGGGTCAGCATCTTGGGCAACTTCAATTACTGGGACGGCAGAGTGCATCAGATGCGGGTTTTAGGCAACTCCGGCATCTGGGAGCTGTTTATCCCGGACATCGGCCAGGGCGAACCCTACAAATTCGAGGTCAAAACCCAAACCGACGCTTTGCTTGAAAAGGCCGACCCTTTTCAGTTTTTCTCGGAGATCCGGCCCAAAACCGCCTCGATTGTCTGGGAGCTAGATGGCTATGCCTGGAATGACGCAACCTGGCTCAAGGAGCGAAAAAGTCTAAGAAGCTATGAGCGCCCCATGTCCACCTACGAGGTCCATCTGGGCTCCTGGCGGCGCGACCCGGCAGACCCCTCGCGGATACTTTCCTATCAGGAGCTGGCCGGCTCCCTGATCCCGTATGTCAAGGAGATGGGCTTTACCCATATCGAGCTGATGCCCATCATGGAGCATCCCCTTGACGAATCGTGGGGGTATCAGGTCACCGGGTATTTTGCCGTGACCAGCCGCCACGGCACGCCCCAGGATTTCATGTACTTCGTGGACCAGTGCCATCAACACGGCATCGGCGTGATCCTCGACTGGGTGCCGTCGCATTTCCCCTCCGACGGCCATGCCCTGAGCCGCTTTGACGGCACCGCGCTCTACGAGCACGAAGACCCGAGGCAGGGCATACATCAGGAGTGGGGCACCCTGGTTTTCAACTACGGACGCAAGGAGGTCCAGAATTTCCTCATTGCCAACGCCCTCTTCTGGATGGACAAATTCCACATCGACGGGTTACGGGTAGATGCAGTGGCTTCCATGCTCTACCTTGACTATGCCCGCAATGAAGGGGACTGGGTGCCCAATATCTACGGCGGCAGGGAAAACATCGACGCCATCGAGTTCATCAAGCACATGAACGCCATCATCTACAGCCGCTTCCCCGACACCCTGATGATCGCCGAGGAGTCAACCAGCTTCTACGGGGTTTCCAAGCCCCTGGACTGGGGCGGCCTGGGCTTCGGCTACAAGTGGAACATGGGCTGGATGAACGACATCCTGGGCTATTTCAGCAAGGAGCCGATCTTCCGCAAATACCACCACAACGCCCTCACCTTCTCGCTGCTCTACGCATTCACCGAGAACTTCATCCTGCCCATGTCCCACGACGAGGTGGTGCACGGCAAGCGCTCCCTGCTCTTCAAGATGCCCGGCGACATGTGGCAGAAATTCGCCAATCTGCGGTTGCTCTTCTTTTTCCTCTGGACCCATCCGGGCAAGAAGCTCCTGTTCATGGGCGGTGAATTCGGCCAGATCTCCGAATGGTACTGCAAGGTGAGCCTGGACTGGCACCTTACCGAACAAAACACCATGCACCAGCAGCTACAGAAATTCGTCCAACAGCTGAATGCGGTCTACAAGGATACCCGACCCCTCTGGGAGATTGATTTTTCCTACGACGGCTTTCGCTGGATCGATTTCAAAGACGTGGACAACAGCATCATCGCCTTCTGTCGCCAGGGCAAAAAACAAAAGGATCATGTGGTCTGCCTGCTCAATTTCACCCCCCAGGTTCTACACGACTATAAACTCGGGGTGCCTGCACCGGGCTGGTACCAGGAAATCCTCTCCACGGATGGAACCGACTTCGGCGGCAGCGGCGTACATAATCCCGACCACAAGCAGGCCATTGCCGAGCCTTACGGCGAGGCCCCGTGCCATATCCTGGTCTCGGTTCCGCCCCTTGGCGGCATCATGGTAAAACCGGTGTAAAAGGAGAACACAGATGGGTTGCAACAGCAAACTGCCGACCGGCAGCGACAAGATGAAAAAAGCCATCCGTTGGATGAGCGAAGAACTGCTCGCTCATCCGCAAAAAAAACGGGACACGGTCATTAAGGACGCTGAGATCCGCTTCGATCTCTCTCCGGCGGAATGTGAATTCCTCTCAAAAAACTTTGGCGAATCCGCACCCTGACCCGCCTGCCCCCTGTTTCTTCTACAATTCAAGCCACTGCCTGAATCTGTCGGCCATTTCCGGCCAGGAAAACCGGCTGGTCAGGCTCTGCGCCTCATGCGTCGCAAGCCTTCCCGCCTCCATGGCCGCCATCAATTTCCGGGAAAAATCAACATCCTCATAGCGGAAAACAGGGGCAAAAAGCTCCCGATACGACAACCGATCCGGCACCAAGGGGCGACAGCCGGAGCGCACCGCCTCAAGCATCGCCATGCCATAAAACTCGTGGTTGGCCGTGGAAACGACAACATCCCCCTGACAGAGCAACCTGCGATACTCCTGCCGATCTGCCGCATAGCCGAAATGAACAATATGCGGGGCAAGCCTCTCGGCTGCCTGGGCAAAAATCGGCGGCTGATTTCTAAAGGATTCACCCAGCACGATCAAGCCAAAATAAACCCCCTGCTCCGCGAATCCGTAAAGGGTGCTGAAGAACAGTTCCGGGTTTTTGTCGTGTTCCCAACGATGGTTCCAGACAATAACCGGCGGTCTGCCCGTAAGCCTCTCGCCCGCGCAAGCGTCAATCCCGCTGAAATCCAACCCCGGATTGAGGATGGTCGCCTTGGCGCGGATCGCCTCCTCATAACCACTCAAGGACATATCCGACATCTTTGCCAAAAGCTCCCGGCAACCCGCCAGGAAAGAATCCAGATTATATTGTGAATTGAAGGCAAGCCTGTCCGAAGCCAGGGCCGTGGTGAGATTGGTCAGACCAAAATGCACATCCCGCGCCTCAGACACCTGCATCGGGTAGGCAAACTGGTTTTCGTGGAAATAGGTCAGAACCGGAATACCGCGCAGGTGCGGCGGCAACAGGCCGCGCAGGGCAGCGACATCGACCAGGGAGGAACAGAGAATCCGATCAAAGGTCTTGACTTTGTAGCGCGGATCGCTGGCAAGAACCCCGGCAAAATGCGGGGCCGCAAGACGCATCCGCCATTTCCAGCTGTGCGCTGGCAGGGTCAACAGATCAAACGCATAGGGAAGATGGTGGATCAGCCCGGCAAGAAACGCCTTATGCGATCCGCCGTAATAGGGTTCAAGGACAAGAATGTTCATGCCTGCCCCGCCCTGCTCAGGCTGTTTTCTTAAGATGTTGGTACGCCTCGTTCAGCTCCTTCATCTTCTCCTCTGCCACCCGCCGAAACTCCTCGCCCAGATGCGCCACCTTATCCGGGTGATACTGCATGCTCAGTTTCCGGTAGGCGCTCTTGATCTGTTCAGGCGAAGCCCCCGGCGCCAGCCCGAGGATTTCATAATACTGGGTCTCGCTCTTTCCCTGGCCGGGAAAGGCCCGACCACCGCTAGAGCCGACATATTTGCTCCGGATGGCATGGTGGTCATAGGCAGAAATCCCGAGGAAATCGGCAATGGTCTGCACCATGGCCAGTTCCTGGGGGGAAACCTGGGCATTGGTGTAGAGCACCTGATAGATAAGCTCCACCAGGATCAACCTGGGCTCGTAGGCGAAATGATTTTTGAACTCGGCCAGCATGGCTTCAAGCGAGGCCTGGGAGGCAAGCGCATCCTGGATCAGGTCGCGCACCCAGTACATCTGGCTCTGGTTGTAGTGCAGATGCACGCGGAAGAAATTCTCGATGGGACCCAGTTCTGCCTTGGTGACCACCCCGTCCGCCTGGGCAATGCGGATCAGAATATTGATCAGCAGAAAGACAAACTGGTTGTGGCTTTCAGTTTGCGATCGCTCATAGCGAACCGCCATGCGCCGGATATACTGGGAAAACCCCCAAATTCCAACAAAGACCATGAGGACCAAAAAGACCCCGGTGAAAAAGAGAAACCCCAGCACATCAAGGATAAGCGGGGCGCCGCCCATGGCAAACAGGATCAGGGCCACAACCAATAAAAAACCGCCACAGCCAGGTGGTTTACGCTGACGGTACACGATCATGCCTCACCCTCGGCAAACAGGGCCTCGACAAACTCGCCTGGCTCGAAATCGCGCAGGTCCTCCATCTGTTCTCCGATGCCGATGAAACGGATGGGGATATTGAACTCGTGACAGATGTTGATCACAATGCCGCCCTTGGCGGTCCCGTCCAGCTTGGTCAGGGCCAGACCGGTGACGTCCACGGCCTCGTTGAAAAGCCGCGCCTGGGAAATGGCGTTCTGCCCGGTGGTGGCGTCAAGCACCAACAGAATTTCATGGGGCGCGCCGGGAATCTTTTTATCCATGACCCGCTTGATCTTCTTCAGCTCTTCCATGAGATTGACCTTGGTGTGCAACCTCCCTGCCGTGTCCACCAGCACCACGTCAAAATTGCGCGGCTTGGCATAATCCAGGGCATCGAACACCACCGAGGATGGGTCAGCCCCGGCCTGCTGGGCCACAACCTCCACCCCGACCCGTTTGGCCCATATCTGCAACTGCTCGCTGGCCGCGGCCCGAAAGGTATCAGCCGCCACCAGCAGAACCTTCTGCCCTGCTTGGGTGAACTTGTAGGCCAGCTTGCCGATGGTGGTGGTCTTGCCTACACCGTTGACCCCCAGCACCATGACGACAAAGGGGGTTTGCGCAGGCAGGGCAAGATCCGCAGGGTGGTCCGCATTGCGCAGATAGCCGAGGATCATCTCCTTGAGTGCTTTTTTGAGAGCCTGCCCATCCGCCAATTCGTTTCGCCGCACCTGCTCCCGGGTTTTCTCAAGGAGTTCCTGGGTGGTGTTGGCGCCGATATCGGCCATGATCAGAATCTCTTCAAGATCCTCAAGCAGCTCGGCGTCGATCTGCCTCTTGCCAAGGAAAAGCGCATCGATCTGGCGGACAAAGGTTTTCCGGGTTCGTGACAAACCATCTTTAAGCCGCAGGAAGAAGTTGGCCCCATTCTCCTGTGGCGCTAAGGCTTCTGCGGCAGATGCAGCGACCTCTGATCCTGCACCCTGTTCAGGCGGCAGTGCTTGCGCGCCGCCGATCTTCTTCTTAAACCAACTCAACATGCTTCATCCCTCTCAAGGCGTCTTCGCCGTTATATTCTCCAACACTTCCACAATCCGACCGATCACCCAGTTCGGGGTGGAGGCCCCGGCCGTAACCCCTACCCGGCCATAGCCTGCCAAGGCCTGAGGCTCAAGATCCGTTTCCGATTCTACCATGAACACTGGACAGCCCAGGCTTTCGGCAATCTCTCCCAGTCGCTTGGTGTTGGCGCTGGTCTTTCCACCCACAACCACCAGGGCTTCAACCTCCTGGCAGAGCTGGCGGACCTCCTCCTGCCGCTTATGGGTGGAGTCGCAGATGGTGTTGAACACTTCACCCCTGGGATATTTTTGCAGGATCAACTCTTTGAGCCTTTCAAAAAGATGCTCGTCCTGGGTGGTCTGGCTGACGATGATGTACGGGCCATCAAGCCGCAGGGCCGCGACATCCGCCTCGCTGTTCACCACCTGCCCGGTGTTGCCGGCATAGCCCATGAGCCCTTCCACCTCGGCATGGTCGCGGTCGCCGATAATCACCGTGGCAAAGCCCTCTTTCTTGTATCTGGCGATGATGGCCTGCACCTTGAGCACCCGCGGGCAGGTGGCATCCTCCACCCTGGCGCCGGTGGCTTCCAGTTTCTTTTTCTCATCAGGGGGAATGCCGTGAGCCCGGATGATAATGGACCCGGTTGCCTGGACCGGAATCTCGGTGAGAATCCGCACCCCCTGCTCCTCAAGCAGTTTCAAAACCTGCGGGTTGTGGATCAGCGGGCCAAAGGTGGCAATGGTGGTTTCGCCCTTCTGGACCATGCCGAGGGTGGTATCGACCGCCCTCCGCACCCCCATGCAAAAGCCTGCGTTCTTGGCAAGCACCACTTCCATCTGTTCACCTTTTTTCTATGGCGCTTCGACAAGGCTCTCCTGAGCAACGTCGAAGGACTCAGCATGAACGGAAGAAACTATAATGCAAGATAGCTACCGTTCGCCCTGAGCCTGTCGAAGGGCGTTTTTCTGTTTTTTTGCAAGAGGCACAATCTATACGGATTTCTCCGTATTTGCAAGAAAAGCAACGCACCTTTGGCAAGGGAATCAATTGCGAGAATCCTGCGACGCCTCTATACTGATCCTACCCCACACCTTCACAGGAGCCCCATGAACCTGCGCCGACTTACCCTTGATGACAGACTATCCATTACGGAATATCTCCAAAAATTTCCCCCTACGATCTCAGAGCTGACCTTCACCAATCTCTTTGCCTGGCGACACACCCGGCCAGTATGGTTCCATGTGGTGGATGACACCCTGATCTTCTGGGTGACAGAGAAGGGGGGCCGCGAACCCACGGTACTCTTCGGCTCGCCAATCGGCCCCCTGTCCATTGAAGAGGTTGCGGCCACGTACACCTTCTCCCGGATGGTGAGAATTCCCGCCCCTGAAGCGGAACAATTGCGCCAAATCGGCTATGTAGTGGCAACAGATCGGGACAATGCCGATTACGTCTACAGGGTGCGAGATCTAGCCGAGCTTGCTGGCCGCAACTATTCAAAGAAGCGTAACCACATAAAGAGCTGCTTGGAGCAGTACCGCTGCGAGTACGAACCTTTCTCGCCTCCAATCCTCGCCGAATGTTTGGCCATGCAGAGCCACTGGTGCGAGATACGCGAATGCGCAATCAACCTAGATCTTGCGGGCGAGGATGCGTCGATCCGTGAGACCTTGGAACACTTCGAGGCATTCGAGTGCCTTGGCGGCGCCATCCGGGTGGATGGCAAGATCGCTGCCTATGCCGTGGCCGAGCCACTCAGCCTCGACACCGCGGTATGGCATTTTGAAAAAGCGATGCCGAATATTTCTGGCCTCGGCCAGCTCATTACCCACTGGTTCGCCCGAGAGGCCCTCACCGGATTCACCTATGTGAACAGGGAACAGGACCTCGGCATCCCAGGCCTGCGCCAGGCCAAGGAGAGCTACTTTCCCGACCATCTGGTGGAGAAATATACGGTTCTTCCCAAAAGATGACGGAATGAGTCCCGCTTGACGACAACCCCTGAAACAGATACGCTTTCTATGTAGGGAGAGAAAGAAACCCTTTTCACCTGGGTCCAATCCAACACCATGGGGAGATAATATCCCGCAATGATCGGACTGTCTCTCGAGAACGGACATGATGTCCCTTTGCAGCAGTTACTGTACCTCTCCCTTGATCAGGCTCCTTATGCCGTCTTCTGGGTCAACAAGGATGGTAATTTTTCCTATGTTAACCAACAGGCCTGTAGGTTGCTCGGCTATAGCCACGACGAGCTCAAACAGCTGCATCCGTGGGAGATAGAGCCGGGATATTCACAGGAGCAGTGGTACACTGCTTGGCTACGCCCAGCACAGGACAAGAACCACTTTTGCGAACTCTTTACCGAGACCTTTCATCGCCATAAAGACGGCACACTCATCCCTGTAGAGGTTTCAGCCAAAAAGATCAGCCTCGGATCCACCGACTTCCGTGTAGTTTTTGTCCGCGATACCATCGAACGCAAAAAGTCTGAAAAAGAACTGAAATTGATCCAATTCAGCCTCGATCATTCCTCGATCGCCATGCTGCGAATTGCCATGGACGGCAGTATCCAGAGCGTCAACGAACAGCTCTGCAAGAATCTCGGCTATACCCGCGAGGAACTCTGCACCATGACCGTGTTCGACATTAATCCGGGCCTCACCAAGGAAGGATGGCAAAGGCACGCCGCGAACTACGTCGAAATCGAAACTCCCAAGGCATTCGAAGGGGTTCACCGAAGGAAGAACGGCAACACCCTGCCGGTGGAAATCACTGTCAACTATCTCAAATTTGAGAATGAGGCGTATTTTATCGCCTATGTTCGCGACCTAACCGACCAGAAGAGCGAGGAGAAGGAACGGGAGCGGTTGCAAGCCCAATTGCATCAAGCCCAGAAAATGGAATCCGTCGGCCGTCTCGCTGGAGGGGTCGCCCACGACTTCAACAACATGCTGAGCGTCATCCTTGGTTATGCAGAGATGATGGAAGTCAAAATATCGCAGTCAGACCCGATACGCGAAAATGTTGGTCAGATCAAAAATGCGGCTCTTCGCTCCCGGGATATCGCCCGCCAACTTCTTGCCTTTTCGCGGCAGCAAACGATCATGCCCGTCCCCATCAACCTGAATGACCACCTTCAATCCCTGCAGAAGACCCTGCTCCGCCTGATTGGGGAAGACATCGAACTCATCCTCCAGGGCACTGATGATCTCTGGCCGGTGAAATTCGACCCCTCCCAGTTGGACCAGATTCTCATCAACTTGGTGGTCAATGCACGAGATGCCTGCCCTGGCTGCGGCAAGATAGCGATTGAACTCCGCAACACCATACTTGATTCGGACAGCTGCCGGTATTGGACGGATTGCGCTCACGGCAACTACGTCCTTCTGGAGGTCAGCGACAACGGCTCCGGCATAGAACCGGAAATTCTGGCCCATATATTTGAACCTTTTTTTACCACCAAGGGAACAGGACAGGGCACCGGACTCGGTTTGGCCACGGTCTATGGAATCGTCAAGCAGCACAACGGCCAAATCAGGGCCACCAGCAAACCCGGTGCCGGGAGTACTTTCCAAATCTACCTCCCGCGATATATGGGGGAACAGCAAATAAAAAAAGACTCGGTTGCGGCTCCGCCCCCCTCTTGCGTTCAGCAAGCCACCATCCTCTTGGTCGAAGACGATGCCATGGTGCGGGAGATGACCACCCAAATGCTTAAAACCCTAGGCCACACCGTGCTGGTTGCAGAAACACCCACCATGGCCTTGGCTCTCTGCGAGGAGGAGTCCCGACAGATCACTCTGCTGATGACCGATGTGGTGATGCCGGAGATGAACGGCGCACAACTGCGGGGAAAAATTCGGGTAATCATGCCTGGTGTACGGGTGCTTTTCATGTCCGGTTACACTGCAAGCGTCATCGGGCAACATGGCGTGCTTGAGGAGGGCGTGAATTTTATCCAGAAACCCTTCACCATGAACGATCTTGCCACAAAGGTTGCAGAGGCAATGGGGGAAGAAAAAAAGAATTCGTCCTGAACGGTTTTCCAAGCAGGAGAAGCATTTTGCCCCTACGCCATCTTTAAACCGCATCTTGATGCGTTCGCCAGCGAACATGGAGGTGCCTTTTTGAAGAGGGGAAAGGATTTCTTGGCCATGCCCCTACCCCTCCAACGTCAGAGCCAAGGCCTCCTTGATGTCCTGCACCAGATGGAACCGGACATCCTCTTTCACATTATCCGGAATCTCCACCACATCCTTCTCATTAAGCGCAGGCAAAACAATCTCCTTGATCCCGGCCCGCACCGCGGCCAGAACCTTTTCCTTGATCCCGCCCACCGGCAGCACATCGCCGCGCAGGGTGATCTCGCCGGTCATGGCCATGTCCTTGCTCACCGTTCGCCCGGTGAGCAGCGAGGTCAGGGCGGTGACCATGGCCACCCCGGCTGAAGGCCCGTCCTTGGGGATGGCGCCCTCCGGCACATGGATGTGCAGGTCGATCTTGGCAAAGATTGCTTCGTCAACCCCCAGCTCCTTGGCATGGGAGCGGATATAGGTCAGGGCGGCAGTGGCCGACTCCTTCATCACATCCCCCAGTTTGCCGGTCATGGTGAGATTGCCCTTGCCCTTCATCTTGGCCACCTCGATGAACAACAGCTCGCCGCCCACAGGAGTCCAGGCCAGCCCGGTGGCCAGCCCAGGCCCCCAAGACCGGGCCTTGGTCTCGGGGAAAAACTGGATGGGTCCGAGATAGGTGACAAGATTGGCCGCATTGATCAGGGTGGCGCCGGTCTTGCCGGTGACAATCTCCTTGGCAACCCCCCGGCAGATCGCGGCAAGCTTGCGCTCCAGGTTTCTGACCCCAGCCTCTCGGGTATACGAGCGGATCACCATGCGGATTGCCTGATCATCGATCTTCAGGTCATCCCCGCTGATGGCATGGGCCTCCAACTGCTTGGGCAGGAGGTGGCGCTTGGCAATGTTGAGTTTTTCATCCTGGGTATAGCCGGACAGCTCGATGACCTCCATCCGGTCGCGTAAAGGGCCGGGGATATTGTCGAGGAGATTGGCCGTGGTGATGAACATCACCTTGGAGAGATCAAAGGGTATCTCCAGGTAGTGATCGGCAAAGGTGAAGTTCTGCTCCGGGTCCAGCACCTCCAGCAGGGCCGAAGAGGGATCGCCCCGAAAATCCATGCCCAGCTTGTCAATCTCATCCAGCATGAAGAGCGGGTTGTTGGCCCCGGCCTTGCGCAGGCTCTGAATGATGCGGCCTGGCAGGGCGCCGATATAGGTGCGCCGATGCCCGCGGATCTCCGCCTCGTCCCGCACTCCGCCCAGGGAAATGCGGATGAACTTGCGGCCCATGGACCGGGCGATGGATTGGCCGAGCGAGGTCTTGCCCACGCCCGGCGGGCCGACAAAGCAGAGAATCGGCCCGTGCATGTCCTGCTTGAGCTTGCGCACCGCGAGAAACTCGATGATCCGCTTTTTGATCTCAGCCAGGCCGTAATGGTCTTCGTCCATCACCTGCTGGGCCTTGACGATATCCAGGGAATCGTGGGTGGATGTCAGCCAGGGCAGATCAAGAAGCCAGTCAAGATAGGTCCGGGAAACCGTGTATTCCGGCGAGGACGGCGAGATGCGGGCCAAGCGGTCAAGTTCCTTTTCCGCAGTCTTTTTGGCCTCCGAAGGCAACTCGATCTGAGCAAATTTTTCCCGCAACTCCTTGAGATCGAGATTTTCCTCATCCTCGCCAAGCTCCTTGCGGATGGCATTGAGCTGCTGGTGCAGAAAAAAATCCCGCTGCTTCTGATCCGTATCCTCCTTGATGCTCTTCTGGATATCCTGGCTCATCTGGGCCGTTTCCAGCCGCTTGTTGAGTTCGCGGGCGGTCCGGTGCATCAGTCCCTTGCCCGGCTGAATCTCAAGGATTTCCTGTTCCTCCACCGGGGTGAGGTTGAGCTGGGAAATCACCAGATAGGAGATATAAAAAGGATCGGACAGAGATTCGATGGTGGCGACAAGTTCAACCGGCAGCGACAACAACTCCGCCAGTTTTTTAAACTGGGTGCGTAGGTTGAGCACCAGCGCCTCAACCTCCTTGTCCTCTTCCACCTCCATGGGGATAACGGCAACCTTGGCTGTCAGGTAGGGTTCTTGCTGGACAAACTCGACCAGCTCCAGTTTTTTGATGGCGCTGATCAAAACCTGATAGCCGCCGCCCTCCTTGACCTTGACCAGTTTGTGGATGTAGCCCAACACCCCTATCTTGTAGAGGTGCTGGGGCTCGACCTTTTCCTGCTTTTCCTCGGCAGGCTCCCTGTGGCTGACAATGGCCACCAAACGGTCTTTCAGAACCGCATCGTCGATGAGCTTCTGGGAGGCCGGATGCAGGATATTCATCGGGAAACCCATGCCAGGGAAAAAAACAAAGCCGTGCAGGGGCAGCACCGGCAGAATCTCCGGCACCGGCAAATCGCTGGGATTCCCGCGATGTTCAGTTTTTGGCTCCGAAGCTTCCGTTTCTTTTTGCTTGTCGTCTTCGCCCATGATTTTCAACCTGCATCGTTTTGTGTTCAGGTAAAAGAAAACCCGCCGATTTCCAGCCTTATCCCACGGTAATCCTGATTTTTCCAGTGCTGCGCCGCAAAGGCAGGGTAATCAGAAGAAAGCCGTTCCTGCTTTCAGAAACCACCCTGGAAACATCAACCATTTTGGGCAAGGAGATGGACCGCTCGAAAAACCCCCGCTCAATCTCCAATTGATGAATATTCGCTACCTGGTCCTGCGGCTCATATCCCCGCCTTCCGGAAACAGTGACCTGCGACTCCTCGACCATCACGGCAAGGCTCTCCGGCTCCATGCCGGAGATATCAATGCAAACGATGATCGCCGATGCGGTCTCATACACATCCGCGGCAGGGAACCAGTTCCCGGCATGAAACATGAAGCCCACGCCTCGCAGGGTCATGCTCTGCGAAAATCCGTTGAGCGTTGTGCCAAAGAAATGCTTTTTTCTGGAGTGATCCATGGCCTTTCTTCCTTTCCCTCGCTTTTTGCGGAAGACAACCCCGACTAAGGATGTTCGACAAACCCGGTCCCCTTGCACACGGGGCATGTCACCTGCGGCACGCACTGGCAATCGTTCCAGTCATCGCCGACCTTGGACCCGCGCCACTCACTGTTGCATTCGCAGGTTCCCCGGATCACCTTTTCGCCGTTGCATTCAGGACACACCTTTTTATCCGCACCGTTCATAACACCCCTCCTCGTCCAAAAATTGAAGAGCCCGCCAGCGTGACTGAGACGTATTGCTTCGCACCCCATGTGAAAAGTATGGGACCGTTCAGGGGAGATGTCAAGGGACTGAATCAACAGGCATGACACCCTTACAATTCATCGGCCTGTCGGCAAGCATGCGCCACCATGACCTTTTTGGCCAGACCGGCATTGATGGCCAGGCGCGTCCCCTTGCTTGCCACGATGAGCGGTCCGGCGGAATGATTGCTGACGATCTCCAGGCATGTCCCCACCGCAAGGCCCATATCGCTCAGCCGGGCCTGCACCTCCCTGCCGCCCAAGATGGTGACGATCCGCACCCGTTCGCCGTTGGCGGCATACTGCAAGGACAGGGCCGGTTCCCGTTGCGCCATACATAAGGCGCAGAGGCCGTAGATCTCCATCTTGTGCTGTAGCGGGTGGAATTGGAACTGCCGAGCTATTTCGTGCTGGAGCCTTTCAAGATCGTGGTTGGCAAACTCCTGAATCTTGCCACAGCGGGTGCAGATGAAATGGTCATGGTGCATGCCGAGGTGGTGGTGTTCGTACACCGGTTCCTGGGTTACAAACAGTTGTTTCTGGGCAAAGCCGAACTGGCAGAACATCTCCATGGTTTCCTTAAGAAACTCCCGGTCCAGCAACTCCGGTCTTTTTTCCCTGATGATCCCCTCCAGCCCGGTCAGGGTCAGATGCTCTTCCACGGAAAGAAAAATGTCCAGCACTTTCAACCGCTCTTCGATGCGGGAGGCATTGAAGGATTCCAGCACCTCCTGAAACTGTTCCCGCTCCTGCTGGTGCTGGGTTTGGGGATCAAGCCCTTCCGAACCAACGGTTTGGCCGCCCTTGCTTTTTGCTGATCGAAAAAAACCAAACATTTACCTGCTCCTTGTGTTGTGCATCAATCCACCTGCACCCATTCGCCGTTTATCAAGAGATAATGGGGCCGAAAACGGGCCTTATAGGTCATGGCAGCCACCGGCTCAATCCAATAACCAAGATAGAGATAGTCGCAATCTTCGCGGCTGGCAAACTCGGCCAGATACAGAATATTGAAGGTCCCCAGGCTTCTTTTCTCAAAAGCCGGGTCAAAATAAAAATACACCGCGCTCAGGCTGCGCTCGGCCAGATCGACAATGGACACCCCCACCAGCTTTCCAGAGACTCGGAAGGATATTTCCATGCTCGGGGCGAGGGAGTTGACAAAAAAACCGCTGTAATAGTCCAGGGCCGTGCTGGCCCGGCCAGGATAGCGGCTGTTTAAAAAGCGATCCAGCAATTGAAGCTTTTCCGGCGTCACCTCAAGCGGCCCCAGGCTGATCTCGATATCCTGATTCCGCAGGCGGATACGCCGCATATTCCGGGAGGGGCGGAAGGTTTCCATCGCAAGCCGGATGGGCACACAGGCCGTACAGTCCGGGCAACGCATGGCATAGATGGTGTTGCCGTTGCGCCGGTATCCGGCGGCAAGAAACTCATCCAACACGACCGGAGGCAAAAAACTGAAACCTGCCTGATGATAAACTGCCAGACAGTCGAGGCCGTAGGGACAATCCGCCGGGGTATCCACAAAATATGGGGAGAGCTTGTCGATAAACCGGCTGATATCCCGAACATCCACGGAGGTCATGTCTCACGCTGGTTGCAAATAGGTGCTTCGACAGGCTCAGCACGAACGGATGTTATTGATGTAATGCATTGATATTCCGTTCGTGCTGAGCCTGTCGAAGCACTGTTGTTATGAGGCAATTTTTATCGGTAAAGGAAATATCGTTGCCGCATCTCATTGAACCCGTCAATCCCCGGCTGCCAGGCCGACTCAAGCTCAAGAATGTCCGCGCCTTCCGCCAGTTGATACCGGAGATCGCTGTCGCCCAGGATCAGATCAAGGGGGGTACGCTCGAATTCGTACTCGTAGGGCGGGGCTTTCAGGGCGAACTGCTCCGGATAGCACCTCATGAAGGCCTGAAGCAGCGCCAGCGAGGTGCGATAGGGCAAAAAGTCGATCGGATTTGTGACATGGAGCTGGAACCCCTTACAGGTCTGCCCGGCCCACTTGTTGGCCGTGGGCTCAAAGGCCAGAGGGCGCAGAAAACAACCCGGCAGGAGCACCTGCATGCTGTCAAGAACCGTCTGCCAATCAAGAAACGGGGCGCCGAACAGCTCAAAGGGCAAGGAAGTGCCCCTGCCTTCTGAGATGTTGGTACCTTCAAAAATCACCTGCCCCGGATAGACCAGGGCCGTGGTGGGGTTCGGCATATTGGGCGAGGGGAACACCCAGGGAAGCTTAGTGTCGGCAAAGAGCATCCGCCGCCGCCAGCCGTCCATGGCCACCACCTCAAGATCCGCACCGATTCCGTACTCTGCGTTCAGCAGCCGAGCCAGCTCGCCAAAGGTGAGGCCGTGGCGCATGGGCAGAGGATACAACCCAACAAAGGAGCGGCAATCATCTTGCAACAGGTTGCCTTCCACCGCCTCCCCGCCCACAGGGTTGGGTCGATCCAGCACCACCACCTTCTTGCCGTGGCGGGCTGCCTCCTCCATGCAGTAGGCCAGGGTATAGAGAAAGGTGTACACCCTGGTCCCCACATCAACGATATCAACGAGCAGCACGTCAAAATGCTCGTACATGGCCGCAGTGGGCCTACGCACATCGCCGTAGAGGCTGAACACCGGCAGGTCGCTGACCGGATCGGTCATGTGGTCGGATTCGATCATGTTGTCCTGCTTTTCCGCGAAAAACCCATGCTGGGGGGTGAACAGGCAGGTGAGCTGGCCCGGAAAGGCGGCCATGATCAGATCCCGGCTGTGGCGGAGGTTCCGGTCGGTGGAGGCCTGATTACAGAGCAGAGCCAAACGTTTTCCGGCAAGATACGCGGGGGGGGAAGCCAAGAAGTTCTCAATTCCGAGGGTAACCATGATTCTCCAGTTTCAGAGTATGAAGGGAATGACCGGCAACGTCAACGGACACCATTTTTTTCTTTGCACTTTGCCCACGGCTGATTAGTTTAGCCATGTGGGTCAATGGAATATAATCGAACCAGCCGCCTTCTTGCATCAAAAAGGAGACAGGCGCACGACATGATCTGAAATAGAGAGGGTTCTTAACAATGAAGATTGCAATCAGCGGCAAGGGCGGCGTGGGCAAAACCACGATCATGGCCATGCTGGCCAAATATCTCCAGAAACACGGCAGGGAGGTGCTGGTCATCGATGCGGACCCCAGCCCGCACATGGCCCAGAGCCTTGGCTTTGCCGAGGACGAAAAAATTACTCCCATCGCCGAGATGAAGGATCTGCTGGTGGAGCGCTCTGGCAAGGTGGACGGCTCGCCCTTTTACAACATCAACCCCCAGGTGGACGACTTGCTGGCTCGTTTTATTGTGGAAAAGGACGGGATAAAGCTCATGGTCCTGGGCGCTATCCAGACCGCCAAGGGCGGCTGCGCCTGCCCGGAAAGCAACGTGCTCAAACGGATGCTCACCAAACTGCTGCTCTCCCCCTCGCAGGTGGTGCTGCTCGACATGGAGGCCGGGGTGGAACACCTGGGAAGGGGCACCATCGCCGGGGTGGATCAACTGCTGATCGTGGTGATTCCCTCTAAATCCGGGGTGCGCACCGCCCTCAAAATCAAGAAGCTCGCCGAGGACTCGGGCATCCCCCGCATCTCCTTTGTCGGCAATCTGGTGACGGATGATGACGACCGGGCCTTTCTGGCCGAGGCCCTAGGCCAGCCTCCCCTGGCCTGCTTCCCCGACTCAACCGCGATCCGGAAAACCGAACGGGCGGGCCTGGCGATTACCGGGGCGTTGGGGGAGGTGGAAGAGGCGGCAGGGGAACTTATTACCCGGATTATTCCGTAGCCTCTCTCAGCCGAAACAGAGCCCGCAGTCCGGGCAGGTCGTGGTCGTGGTGGCAAAAGCAAAGCCGCAGGCCGGACAGACTGCCTCCTCGGCCTCCGTATTAAAAACCGACCCGGCATGGGTTGCATCATGCTCGGCCAGGGCGGTTGCCCGGCGATGCTCCTCGGCAAGCACCTGCAAGGCATCCCGAACCTCTTCCTGCCGGACCTGAAGCTGAAACTTGGGCGCACAACCGCCACTGGCGCACCCCCCGCCTTCCTTGCTGATCATGACGCCTATCTGTTCGGCCTCGAGCAACGCCTTGAGGTGCTTGAGGTCCGCTAAAGAACCCTGAAAAATGACAACCAGATGGTCATCGGGGATCAACGGTCCTTTCCGGTTCTTGCGGGAGCGGCCTCCAGCCACACTCGCTGCCAGTTCTCTCCCCCAGACAAGCGGAATTGCACAGGTAGCACACTGTTCAATCTCCTCCCGATACTCGTCCCGGCACTTGGGGCAGTACTTCAAATCGTGTTCAATCATAATGGGAGCCTAAAAAAAGAGTTATGGACAATGGTCGAAGGCGTAATTACCGCCTCGCCTTTGGATGGGCCCGATCATAGACCTCATTCAGATGGTCCATATTCAGATGGGTGTACCGCTGGGTGGTTGAGAGGCTGACGTGCCCCAGCAATTCCTGCACCGTCCGCAGATCCGCCCCCATTTCCAGAAGATGGGTGGCAAAGGAATGGCGCAGGGCATGGGGCGTTACCCGGGCGGCAATTCCGGCCCGCAGGGCATAGAGCTTCACCAGCCGTTCAATGCTTCGGGTGGTAAGCCGCAACCCACGGTGGTTCAAAAAAACCGCCTTGTTTTCCGGCGCCTCCCCACGGGCTATCCGTTCGCGGATCAGCAGGGTCCGCTGGGGCAGGTATTGACTCAGGGCTTCCAGGGCCGGACTGCCCACCGGCACTAACCGTTCCCGGTTGCCCTTGCCGGTAACCCGGAGCATTCCCTCTTCCGCATCAAGACGCTCCAGGTCGAGGGCCGCAAGCTCGGCAACCCGTAGCCCCGTGGAATAGAGAATCTCCAGAATCGCCCGGTCGCGGGCGGCAAAGGCATCCCCAGCTCCAGGCATCTCCAGCAGGGTAAAGACCTCGTCCACTGTGAGAAAAACAGGCATGTGTTTTTCCTGTTTCGGCGTGGCAATGGGCGCGACAGGGTCATGGGTGATAACCCCTTCGCGGAGAAGATGGCGAAAAAAGGTGCGCAACGAGGAAAGCTTTCTGGCCACGGAGCTGCCCTTGTTTTTGCCATTTAAGGCATAGACATAGGAACGGACGACACGGGGTTCAATCTGGCGGACATCCATACCAGGCTCGACAAACGATGCAAATTCAGCAAGATCTCTCCCATAGCTTTCAACAGTCTTGAGGGAATAGCCCTTTTCCACGGAAAGCCAGCGACTGAATAGAGGGAGAAGATTGTGCAGGGAGTGTGGCATGAAAGTCTTTCTTCAAAAAAGCGTTTTTCCCACGCGGGCATGATCATGCGATGCCCCCTTAACCTACCATACTCATGTTTTTTTGGAAAGACATTGCCCATAACCACAACTTCATTTATTTTAAACAATTCCATTCATAACTTACCGACAGGCTAGGACCATTCTTTTTGAAAAGCTCAGGAGGGAGTATGTCCAAAAAATCTTTTGAAGAAGCCCTTGAGTCGCTTGAGCAGATCACCCGAGAGCTGGAAAATGGCGACCTGAGCCTGGAGACGTCCCTGAAAAAATTCGACGAGGGAATCAAACTTGCCGAGCTGTGCAACCACAAGCTGGAAGAAGCACAGCAAAAAGTCGACCTCCTTTTGAAAAAAGACGGCAAGCTCATCAGCGTTCCCTTTATTGCCTCTGGCGCGGCTCCCGATGAAAACGACGCCTAAACCTTGTCACACTAACGACCACCGAGATTTTTTGTTGAAATCGCATAAAGCCGCGATTACAACAGTTATCCTAGGGTAACTCTTTAATCTTGTATCGCGGACCTGTGACCTTTTTTCCCTTTTTCGAGGGTATCATTTTTCAGCCATGGAAATTAAAAAATATCTGACGCAACAATGCGCGGTTGTCGAACAGGCTCTGGCGCGCTATATGCTTACAGAAGAAGGGCCGCTCGCCAACCATATCAAGGCCATGCGCTACAGTCTTTTTGCCGGAGGCAAAAGAATCCGTCCCATCCTTGCCCTGGCCGCGGCAGAGGCCTTGCACGCCGCCTCCACCGAACATCTTTTCCCCGTTGCCTGCGCCCTGGAATGCATCCACACCTATTCCCTTATCCATGACGATCTGCCAGCCATGGACGATGACGAACTCCGCCGTGGCAAACCTACCTGCCATGTGGTGTTTGGTGAAGCAGAAGCCATTCTGGCCGGGGACGGGCTGCTCAGCTTTGCCTTTGAGCTGTTGAGCCATCCTGATGTGCAACAGGGTATGGCTCCGGACGCCCAGCTTCGGATGGTTCGGACCATCGCCAAAGCCATTGGCCCGGTGGGCATGGTCGGTGGCCAATCCCTTGACCTTGCCGCAGAAGGCCAGGCGATCTCCTTTGAGCACCTAAGGCTGATCCATGGCTACAAAACCGGTGCCCTTATCACTGCTTCCGTGCAGGCCGGAGCAATCTTCGGCAAGGGTGACGAGACACAATTTGCGGCTTTAAGCCGATACGGCGCACAGATCGGCCTTGCCTTCCAAATAGTTGACGATCTGCTGGATGTTGAGGGAACCACGGCAGATCTCGGCAAGACCGCCGGAGCCGATGCCCAGCGGAACAAGGCAACTTACCCGGCCTTCTTCGGCGTGGCGAAAACAAAGGTCATGGCCCAGGATGCTGTTGAGGCGGCTTTGACCGCCCTGGAAATTTTTGACGCCAAAGCCGAGCCGCTCCGCGCCCTTGCCCGATACATTTACGAACGGAACAACTAACCGGACACCCATCAGGGTAAAACCCGGAGGAAAAGGCCACAATGAGCCATACCCCATTGCTAGATACCATCAATTCCCCGGCTGACCTTAGAAAGCTCTCCGTGGAACAACTCGAGACGCTGGCTGCGGAAATCAGAGAAACGATCATCCAGACTGTTTCGAAGACCGGCGGACACCTGGCTCCCTGCCTGGGGGTGGTCGAACTCACCCTGGCCATCCACTATGTTTTCGATACCCCGGAAGACAAGGTGGTCTGGGACGTTGGCCATCAGGCTTATACCCACAAGCTGATCACCGGCCGGAGGGACCAGTTCCATACCCTACGCCAGTACCAGGGGATCAGCGGCTTCCCCAAAAGAGCGGAAAGCCCTTATGACGCCTTTGATACTGGCCACAGCAGCACCTCGATCTCTGCCAGCCTGGGCATTGCCACGGCCAAGGATCTGAAGGGCGACCCCCACAAGAGTATCGCCGTAATCGGGGATGGCTCCATGACCGGAGGTATGGCCTTTGAGGCCCTCAATCAGGCCGGACATCTCCACAAGGATATGATTGTTATCCTCAATGATAACGAGATGTCCATTTCCCCAAATGTGGGGGCGCTTTCCAGTTTTTTAAGCAGAAAACTGACCAGCAAGACCGCGGTGCGGGTCAAGAAGGAGATGGAGCATTTCCTCAAGTCCTTTTCCAACGTGGGGGAAAACATCCTCTCTGTGCTCAAAAAAAGCGAGGAGAGCTTCAAGGGCTTCTTTACACCCGGCATGCTTTTCGAAGCCCTCAAGTTTGAATACATTGGCCCCATCCCCGGCCACAAGCTGGAAAACCTCATTGAGACCCTGCGCAATGTCCGCGATTTCAGCACCGGCCCCACGCTCATCCATGTGCTGACCACCAAGGGCAAGGGCTACGAACCAGCAGAGAAAAATCCCGGCGATTTTCACGGGGTTGGGCCATTTTGCATTGAAACCGGCCTACCCGTCCCCTCCCCTCCTGCTCCGCCCAGCTATACCAAAGTCTTTGGTGAAACCCTGGTGCAGATCGCAGAACAGGACCCACGCGTTGTCGCCATCACGGCCGCCATGCCCGCTGGCACAGGCCTAAGCGATTTTTCTCAACGGTTTCCCGAACGTTTCTTTGATGTGGGGATTGCCGAACAACATGCTGTAACCTATGCGGCAGGCATGGCCACGGAAGGATTGCTGCCGGTGGTGGCGATCTACTCCACCTTCTTCCAGCGCGCCCTTGACCAGATAATCCACGATGTCTGCCTGCCCAATCTGCCTGTAACCCTGGCCATTGACCGGGGCGGCCTGGTCGGCGACGACGGCCCGACCCACCACGGGGTGTTTGACCTTTCCTTCCTGCGCTTCATCCCAAATTTGGTGATCATGGCTCCCAAGGACGAAAACGAACTGCGGCACATGCTCCACACGGCCATCCTGCACCCCGGCCCAGCGGCAGTCCGTTATCCGCGTGGCAACGGCGAAGGCGTTGCCCTGGACGATATCCTGCAACGCATCCCTTTGGGAACAGGCGAGCTTCTCCGGGAAGGAAAGGACATCCTCTTGCTCCCCATCGGCAACAGAGTTCCTGCTGCCCTGGAAGCGGCAACTGGCCTGAAAAAATTAGGGTTGGAGGCGGCTGTGATCAACCCGCGCTTTGTCAGACCCCTGGACGATGCGCTGATCTGTGAATGGGCCAGCCGGACCGGCAGGGTGATAACCATTGAAGACAACGTGAAGAAGGGCGGCTTTGGCAGCGCCATTCTTGAACTTTTTGCCCAGAAAAATCTCTGGTCCATTCAAACAAAGATATTGGGGTTGCCAGACAAATTCATGGAACACGGCACCCAGGCCCAGCTTCGCCATAAGGGAAATATCGATGTCCCGGCGATCATCGTCGAGGCCCTTGCCCTCTGTGGGAAGCAGCGTTAACGGCGATAATCAATGAAGCAGAATGACACAGGTTTTAAACTTCATGCACGAGCAGGCCTTCCTGGTGCTCAATCATTTTGAAAACCTGGGCCAATTGTTTTTTGCTTTCCTCCGAGACACTGATAAATCTACAGGCCATGCGGATACGCCTTGGCGAATAATCAGAATTCGATTCAAGCACAATGAGACGCCTGACTACGGAATACAACCCGGCGACTTTCAGCGTTGTGCCATCAAGGCTAAACTCCATGCTGATCATTGTCGGCAGAAACCAGTGTAGCTGCGCAGGGGCATCAAGTTCGCACAGCATCCCACCCTCACTAAAATTGAGGACCTCGGCGGAAAAATTGTTGCTCCCCTGCTCCAGAGTGGCGCGGGTGTCATGAATACTGTAACGCCTGGTCGCCCGCATGGAAAAATGGGTGCAGGTTCTTATAATCAGTTCCCCAAGGGCGTAGGGCTCGCAGGGAATGACGATATACTCCTTGATGCCATAACGCTTGATCTCTTCAATATAATCCTGTTTTTTTCTTGAGGTAAACAGGATGAAATTTGTTCTTTGTGCCTCTGGCAAAGCGAGTCGTTTTTGGGCGAATTCGAGCCATTTTTTATCGGAGGATTCCCTGGAAAAAATTACCAGATGATAATGAGCATCTTCGATGAGGCCCTGAGCCTCCTTAGCATTTTGAGCCTCAGAGACAACCGCGTCATTTACCGTGGCCTGAATCATGGTCCTGATTATGCGCCGCATGCTGGCTGAGCTGTCCATGATAATAATATTTCTTGCCATGATTCACTCCTTGGAAAAATTGATACCCGTATAAAAAGCGAAAGACTCAGCCGATTTTTTCCTCATCCCCTTTCAGTATTGTAAACAATCCGCCAAGGTCTCCAAATGGCAACGCGCTGTTATTCCCTGGCGCATCGCCACATAAAAAATTATATACATAAATCGATCGGTATAACAGAAAATATTTTCTCACCTATATATCTTCACCATGACAGCAATCACAAAGATATCCAGACCCAAACCCGCCATTCCCCACGTATGGACCTTTACCACCTAATTTCTGCGAAGGCTTGCCCTGGGCATTGAAGTTGTTTTGGGCGCCGCACCTTGACCGATATGGCACCAAGCGCCAGATGCTTCTTATCATGCAGATTCTGCTGGCGGGACTGCCGCGATTCTTGCCCCTCTGCACAAGCCATGCCCCTCATCGGCATAGCCTTTTTTTATCAGGAGTTTTCTGGCCGCCACACACGACATCGCCATTGACGGCTACTACCTGAAAACCCTGGACACTCCCAGACAGGCTTGTTTGTCGGCTATCGAGTAATGGCCTATCGTGTTGCCATGATGGCCGACCGGAATTATCGCAACTGTTGGGACACCCTCTTGATAGCCTATTGCCTTTGGAGGATCCGCTCTCGTTCTGGCATTTTTTTTCTCCTACCATCTGCGAGATTTGCCCCTTAGCGAAGCAGCCCCCTCCCCCTGTCCCTGCTGCTAGCAAAACCAAAAACAGGCGAACCTGCTCATGCTTGTGCCATTGTTGCCGCACTTGCGACAGTCGCCTTGCGTCTGCTGACTCAGGCAATCACAGGGAAAGACCTGCTGCCGTGCCTCTATTTTTTGCTCAATATCGACCTGGCCGCCCCGATCAGCATGCTCTTAATCACCGCACTCATAATTATCGGCTTTAAGCGAAGAAACATAAAAAAAATGGCTGCGGCACAAGGCAACGCCTTTTTCAGCGAAGCCTTCTTTTCTTTTATGGATCGTGAAAAAAATGGCCCCATTCTGGCCTTTATCCTCCGATCAGGACCGGGGAATACATGTCTCCAGCATGGTTGCCCCGGTCCTGATCGATCTGGGCATAAAACTGTACTACGGTCGGATTTCCGGCGGGGTTGGCCTGCCATTTTCCATAATCGGCGCATTGCTCGGTGGATGGATTATCTCGAAATATTCGTTTAGAAAAATGATCCGATCATTTTTACTTGCCCAAAATTTTATAAATCTGGCCTATATGTTTCTGGCACTGAAACTCAATGGCTTCATTCTCCTCAACACCGGCAATCCCGTTCCCACTCCAATCGGCTGACACAACCTCCTTGCCGTTGTCTGCGCGCATGTCTTTGATCAGTTCGCCGGAGGCATTGGCACTGCGGTGCTCATGATTTTCCCCATGCGTTTATTTCAGCCGCGGTTCAAAGCGGCCCATTATGCAAGAGGTACAGGGCTGATGGGTTTCAGCGGCCTGTATGCCGGGGTATTGAGCGGCTTTCTCGCTGCATGGCCAGAGTATGGTTATTTTTTCGGGATCAGTTTCCTGCTCTCGCTTCCAGGCATGGGGTTATTCTTTTTCATTCCCCTGGCAGAGACCAAACAAAAAGAGGCGCTGCGGGATTACCGCAGCGCCTCTTTTTGTTTGGTGACTTCTTAAGAAGAATTTTACTTTTTCAAACGACTGTCAAGCTCCTTCTGAGCCTGATCGCTGATATCAAGGGCATCATCAGCATAAAGTAATCCTGTGCGATTACGCAGACCCTTCATGGTATTCTCGAGAATCAGGGAATAACCATTTTTCTTACCGATCTCCGCAATGATATCATTGAGCTGTTTCAAGATCGGCTCCATGTACCGTTTCTCCAGCTGCTGCATCTCAAGTTTCGCATCTTCGGTTTTCAGTCCATAGTCGCGAAGTTTCTTCTGGTACTCACGCTCTTTCTCTGCGCGAACCTCTTCGCTCCAAGCAGAACCTTTCTTTTCAATGTCATTCTTCATGGCGGTGAGGGCATCTTCATCCGCCTTGAACTTTGCTTGAAATTTATCAACCTCCGCCTGCAAGACTTTCTGAGCATCCAGCGCCGCTTTGGAGTTGCCAAGAATTTTCTGGATACTAATGGTGGCGATCTTCCCACGTTCCGGGGCCGCAAGGGCAAGCACCGAGGAGGCGCACAACGCCACACACACAAAAAACAGTCCCCTAAGGAATTTCATCTTCATACATATCTCCGGTTTGTTATCAGCAGAAAATTTCCAGGTGTCGCTTCATAACCAGCAGTCCTACAAAACAAAAAAAAGAGATGGGAACATAAACATGCTCCCATCTCAGATTATAACAATCTTCTTAGAAAAGAAGCTTACTTGACGATAACAAAGTCGTCACGACGATTCTGTGACCAAGCCATTTCATCATGGCCAAGGTTGAGGGGCTTTTCTTCACCAAAGCTCAGGGTGTCGATCCGGCTTTCCGCAACGCCCATATTGACAAGATACTTCACTGCGGCCACGGCGCGTCTCTCGCCAAGAGCCATGTTGTACTCGTTGGTGCCACGCTCATCGGTGTTACCTTCCACCCGAACACGAACCTGAGCGGAACCAATCAGGAGGTCACCATCTTTCTTGATCCGATCCTTCTGATCTGCTCTGATATCGGACTTGTCAAAGTCAAAATAGATGGGAAGCATCGGAGCGGTGGTCCGTCCTTCCAAGACCGCACCACTGTCGCCACCAATCCATTTTGAAGCAAGAGACTCTTCCTGTCCCATGCCAGCGCCGGTATCAGCCTTTACGCCGCCAGCCATGTCCTTATCGCTCTGCACCTTTTGCTTGGCGCAACCACCAGCCATAAGGGAAAGGGAAACAACAACACATGCCATTGCCAGGTACTGCAAAATTCCTCTTTTCATTTCTCTCCTTCCTCCTGATACATCTTGTAACAGATTTTTATATGAAAACAACCCCTTATACAAGTAAGCATAATTCAATAATCATGAAGATCATACAGAACTTTTTGTTAAATTTCAATGTGTTTTTTTATGTGTTTTTTCGCTTCTTGCAGGGCTAAAATAGAGGGGACACCCCCGCCTTTTCGAGCCAGGAAAAAGCTCCGGCAACGCCGACCAACATAATTCGCTTGCATGGTCAAGAGAACACGTTATATCATAAAATTTTATCAAACAAAGCGCAGTTGTTTGCCTTTCTGTTCTCCTGTGCACTCAACGCTAAGAAATTCTTAACCCAATTTATTTCCAAGAAAGAGCCCTCGTTGACCGATGAAATCTTCCCGCCCTTCGCCCAGCAGACTCAATCCCAAAGAAGCAAAGAAGGCTCCGATGTTGTCAGACGGCAAGCATCGTCTCCACGACATGATCGCCACAAACAGGTTCGGTACTTTTTTCGGTGTATCCCAGGAAGTTCTTGACTCAACTTGGCAGGCCCTCACCTCCCCGACCGGCGAATCCGTCACCTACATTTCCATGGAAATAGGGGCGGATTTGGATGTTTTTCATCCGGTGCGCAACAAACTCCTTCAACTTGAGATAACAGAACATCCTGATGAATCCATCAACCGTTTTCTACAGTTATTCTTGCAGGGCCCGGTCAAGATTCCCAACTACAGCGGCGGTCTCGGCATCCTTGCCGGAGACACCCTGAAAAGTTTCGCGGACTGCAAAATTCCAGTGGTCGGGATTTCACTGCTATACCGAAAAGGATATTTTTCCCAGATGGTCGATTCAAAAATAGGCCAGGTGGCCTGGGCCTCCCAATGGGAACCTGAAAATACTCCGGGGCTGTATCTGTTGCACGACCAGAAATCCCCTACACAACCTCTCACCATCGAGGTGCCTTTTTATGATCTTCAGGGTATACGTTCCGTGGCCCATGCCCACTTGTGGCTCAAAATGGAAATAAGCGAGGGACTTGACTCCTTTGTGCCGGAAATTCTTCTTGATTATCAGACGCCGCAAACCCCCCCCTGGATTCGGGATGCCGCACAACACCTCTACGACAGCAGCTCCGAAAAGGTAAAAGCAACCCAGCGTCGACTCCTGGGTACCGGGGTTATTCCGGTCATGGAAGCCCTGGGCCTCACTTCCCGCACCATTCACTTAAACGAACAGCACGGCGTGAGCGTGGTTCTCGCCCTGATCACCCAGCTCATCCAGAAAAAACATGGAGCCCAGTATGAAAAAAAGACCACGGATCGCGACATTCTCTCTGCCGCAGCAGAGGTCGCCAAACGCCTTGTCTTTACCATCCACACCCCGGTCATGGCCGGACATGACCGTTTTAACATTTCCGTGTATGAAAACTTGATCAACCCGTTCTGCAAACGCATACTGAGTCTCCTGGCCCTGGACGAGCACAACCCATCCGTCTACAACTTCACCGCCATGGCCATGAAGCTCAATAGGGCCACCAACAGCGTGAGCCGACTCCACAAGGAAGTAACCCAAAAACAGTTCCCGCAATATGCCAACAAAATCACGGCAATCACCAACGGGGTGCATCATCTCACCTGGACCAGCGATGCCAAGGCAGAACTGTACGACTCCTTTCCCGAATTGCACAACTGGCGAAGAGATCCCAGCGTTTTTGCCGGGGCAGAAGCCCTGCACCGAAACAACAAGTTCCGCACCTATTTTGAGCAGGTCTGGCGCACGGACACAAAAATACTGGTGGATTATGTAAACCGGATGCTCATCACCCATCGCAACCAGCGCCTTGCGACCTGGATTGATCCGCCCAATTATCTTTCCTACCGCAGCGAAGGGGAAGCGCCCCTTGAGCACACGACCTTCACCTTGGGGTTTGCCCGGCGCTTTTCCACCTACAAACGGGCTGATCTGATCTTTGAAGATCTGGACCGACTGACGGCAATGATTACGGCAAACAACTGGCCGGTGAATTTTATCTATGCGGGCAAGGCCCATCCCTCGGACGAACCTGGACAGGACCTGATCAGAAACATCCTGGCTGTTCAGGAAGAGCTGTACCTGAAAAGCAATGGCTTGGCCAAACTGGTCTTCATTCCTGGCTACGACATGCGCCTCGCCAAAATGATGGTGGCAGGATCCCACGCTTGGCTAAACAGCCCCAAACGCCCCCTGGAAGCCAGCGGCACCAGCGGAATGAAAGCCGCCATGAACGGCGTGCCCAATGTCAGCATCATGGATGGCTGGTGGGTTGAAGGCTACCATGAAGGCCGGACCGGCTGGAAATTCGGCTATGAAGAGTCCATTTCTTCGGAACATTTCAGCGAGCAGCCCTCATCCCTTCTCTACAACGAAGACTCGGCATCGTTCTATACTGTTTTTCCGGAAATGCTGCGGTTGTTTTACGACCCTGCCCTGCATGGCCAGTATATTGACAAATGCATCGCCAACCTCACCCTCAACTGTCCCATATTCAACACCCACCGCATGACAGCGGAATATGTCGCCCGCTATGACCTCGAGCTTGCTCCGGAAGTACAGCGGGAAATGAAAAAATTTCGCGAGCTTTACTGTAGCGATCCCTCTTTTTAGGGGGATGCACGAAACAGTATCAGCGCGGACTGGACTCCACCAGCGTTGAAGAACCGCTTCCCCCGCATCCGTTCTCTCCGAAAAAGCACAAACAAAAAGGGCCATGGTTTGCTGCAAACCATGGCCCCAACTCCAATGAACTCCAGACAGAACTTATTTTTTCGCCTGGGGACTCAGAATCTTGATGGTCGCCTTGGCTTTGGTCTCTGCAATAAAGGCCTCGATATTGGCCGTGATCTTTTCCTGAGTCAGATAAGCGGTAATCTTGGCTTTAGCCTCATCAAAGCTCACCGTCTTGGCAGGCTTTTTCTCTTCAAGCTTGATCAGGTGATAGCCGAATTCCGTCTCTACGATGTCACTGATGTCACCGGGCATCATTTTGAACACTGCCTGGTCAAAAGGTTTCACCATCTGGCCTCTGGGGAAAAAGCCCAGATCCCCGCCCCGCTCCTTGCTCGGACAATCTGAAAACTGCTTGGCCAACTCGGCAAAATCAGCGCCGTCCTTCAGCTGTTTTTTGATCTGGACAAGTTTTGCCCGCTTGCGATCCTTATCCGCCTTGGGCTCTGTTTCTTTTGCCGTAATAAGGATATGTCGGGCATGCGCCATTTCCGGCAAATTGAACTTATCCTGATTGCTGTTAAAGAAATCCTTGGCTTCCTGCTCAGTCACCTGAACCTTGCCCTTAAATTTGGTGTCGATGAATTTCTGGATAGTCAGATTTTTGCCAATCTGCTTGCGCAACTCAGCCTCAGTGATGCCTGCTCCGCTGAGGGCCTTGGCAAAGGCCTTGTCATCGGCAAAACCTTTTTTGTACCCCTTCAACTCGTTGTCAATGTCGGCACTGCTGACGGAAATTCCGGCTTTTTTGCTCTCCTGACTCAACAGTTCGAGCTTGATCATCTTTTCGAGAACCGATTCACGGAGCGAGACCATCTCTGCATCGCTGGGCTTGCGACCCTGCTCCTGAAAACGGCTCAGAATCCCTTTTATCTCCCCCTGCACGGCTGCGGCAGCAATGGGTTCGCCATTGACAAGGGCCGCCACTTCCGCTGCCTTCTTTTCCGGCTTGGACCAGACGCTGGAGGCAAAGACAACGGTTGCCCCGAGGGCGAACGATAGAAGAACGGCTTTATGAAATTTTCCAAATTGCATGACAGTTCCTTTTATTATGAGTTTTTCTGGTCAAACGACTAACGAAAGCCAGGTTGCAACAAACAAGGTAAGACTGATAAGACCGTTCATGGCAAAAAACGAAAGCTGAATCCGGGACAAATCCTTCGGGTTGACGGCAATATGCTGATAAAAAAGGGCTCCAGCCGTGAGAACAATTCCCAGGTAATAATACACATTCAACCCCGACACTATACCCGTGAGAACAAACAAAAGAAAGGCCAGAGCATGAAAAAAAACCGCTAGTTTGAAAGCCTTTTCCCGGCCAAAACGTGAAGGCAAGGAGTAAAGTCCGGCTTGCCTATCAAACTCAGCATCAAGACAGGCATATACCGTATCAAACCCTGCGACCCAGAAAAGCACTCCCAGTGAAAGGACAACGGGGAAATCAAAAAGGTTCCCTTTAACTGCGACCCAGCCACCCAGGGGCGAAAAAGCCAGGGCAATACCGAGAACCACATGGCAAAGCCAGGTAAACCGCTTGGTCAGGGAATAGAGAAACGTCAACCCCAGCGCAAAGGGCGACAGTTTCAAGGTAAGCGGGTTGAGCTGATAGCAGGCAAAAAAATACAGCAGGGTGAAAAGCAAAACCATGGCCCAGGCTTCCACCAGACGCACTGTCCCCGCCGGTATAGCCCGATCGGCGGTACGGGGATTGGCGGCGTCGAACTTCCGATCGGCGATACGGTTGAAGCCCATGGCCGCGGTCCGAGCTCCAACCATGGCTAGGATGATCCAGCCAAAGGTGGCGACCTCTGGGACCCCTCGTTTCGCCAAAAACGCGCCGATCAGGGCAAAAGGCAGGGCAAAAATGGTATGGCCGAACTTGATCATCTCAAGCAGGGCCTTCACCTTACGCAACATCGCCGTCCCTCTTCAACAATGCGATGGTTGCGCCCACTATCATGCCTCTTCCTCCGGGACAAGTCCCTGCCATCTGGGCAGATTCGCGACCTCAAGCCCGAGCAACCCTGCCACCCGGCCCGCAAAGAGATGGGCCATCTCTTCGATGCTCTGTGGCCTATGATACAGCGCGGGCATGGGCGGACAGATAATGGCCCCGGCCTCATGCGCCTTGAGCATATTGGTAAGGTGCGTTCTGTTCAAAGGGGTTTCCCGAACTGCCAGCACCAGAGGGCGTCGCTCCTTGAGCATGACATCCGCAGCCCGATGGATCAGGTTCCCGCAGACGCCGTTGGCAATGGCGGCAAGACTTCCCATGGTGCAAGGCAGGACAGCCATGCCGGAAAAATCGCTGGAGCCGCTGGACATGGGCGCGGCGAAATCGTGCACATCATGCCATCTGGCGATATAGGGGTCAAGATCCGTGCGGGACATGCCTAGTTCCAGCCCCAGCACCTGTTCGCCAGCCTCGGACAAAAGTCCATGCACCTCAACTTCAAGGCCTTCGCAAATTTTGAGAAACTCCAAGGCATACACCGCTCCGGTAGCTCCGGTTATGGCCAGGACGATTTTTTTCATTTCACCCCCACATAGACCGTCACCACCCCAAAGGTCAGCGGTCGATGGTAGGTTCTGGCAAACCCGGCCTGTTGCATCATGGCCAACAGTTCTTCGGGCGCATAAAATTCCGCGATGGAACTGGCCAGATACTCGTAGGCCTCCGTGTCGCCGGAAACAAACCCGGCAATCTTTGGCAACACCCGGTTGAGATAAAAATTATAGAGCGGCTTGACCACCGGATTCTGGGGTCTTGAAAATTCCAGAATCAGCAGCTTGCCGCCGGGTTTCAGTACCCGGTGCATTTCATTCAAGCCCTGCTGGGTTCTCGCCAGATTCCTGACCCCGAAGGCCACGGTGACTCCCCAGACCGTAGCGGTTTTCACGGGAATCTGCTCCCCGTCGCCGCACACCGGCCCGATTCGTCCTTTCCGATCATCGCCGGGAAGATGCTGCATCCCGGCCCGCAGCATGTCCTCACAAAAATCCACGGCCAGCACCTGGCGTTGCCTGGCCTGCCGGGTCAACTCCAAGGACAGGGGCAGGGTGCCGGCGCAGAGGTCAAGCACCACACCGTCTGGAAACTCCTTCAATTCCCGGGTGGTGACCCAGCGCCAGTAGCGGTCGATCTGGAAACTCAGCACCGAATTGAGAAAATCGTATTTCCCGCTGATTGAGGAGAACTTTTCCTGAACAAATTTTTTCTTTTCGTCTGGAGTTTTCATATAGTTAATGTGTTCCGCAAACCTTGAAGGGAAGCGCAGCAGCTGGAACCTCGCCACGCGCAATAAGATACTCGAAAAATCGCGCAAGCGCCTCCTGCTTTTCCGTACTCAAGTCATATTCAATGCCCTGGAGATACTGGTAACAGGCATCCTCGTCCATGGGAACCCGCCCTGCCACCGTGGCGCTGATCTCACGCAGACGTTCCTTGCCCTGTCGCAGGCAACGATGCAACTCCTGATAAATAGCCAGGACCGTGTCCGGCTCATCGCGGCAAAAATCCTCGCGCACAGCCCAAACCGCAAAAACAAAAGGCAGACCTGTTTTTGCCTGCCATGCCTCCCCCAGATCCAACCGATGGGGATATCTTCCTGCCACAGCCAGCCGCAAGGCCTCGTCGCCGATGGCCAGAACCGCAGCGGGTCTTTCCATGCCTGTGCCGATATCCTCAGCCGAACCGAGACTGTATCGGGGCCGGACCTGGTAAAATTCCTCAAGAATAATCTTTACCAGGCTCACCGAGGTCTGGGACTGGGAACTGAGCAAAACTGGCTGATTGTCCAGGCTGGCAATGGGCAGTTTCGAAAAAAGAAAAACGCTGCCCACCGTGCCGGTGGCCGAGATGGACAGGTCGCTCATTATTCGGTACTGGTCGGGATGCAGGGCATATTCGTGGGAGGAGACAAAGCCGAGATCAAGCCGGTTTTCATGGAGCATGCGGTTAAGCACCGCGGGCGATGCCTCGGTGACCTGCCAGTCCGCCCGATGCACGGTCTGCCGCCACACCTCGTACAAAGGCGCGGTGTTGATGTAATTCACCATCCCGATTCTGGCTGTGATTTTCATGCGGTCACTCAAGCCACTCCAGGCTGATATCCGTACCCGTAGAAGTCAGGTACTCAAAAACCTCTGCCTCAGTCTTCAAGGGGCAGCGCACCGCAAGCAACGAGGAAGAAACCCCAGGGGCGATGGCGCCAATCCTGTCTTCAATCCCGAGAAGACGCGCGCCATTGCCCGAAGCCATGGCAAAGACCGCCTCGGGCCGAAGATCCGGATTGTCTTCACGCAACACTTGCATTTCCCGCCACAGACTCAAATGGGGATTGCTGACCAGGCTGTCCGTGCCCAGCACCAGCGGAATGCCATGGAGGAGCATCTTTTGCACCGGCGCAATCCCCACCCCCATGAAGCGGTTACTGCCAGGACAGAGGCACACTGCGGCCCCGCGGGCGGCCAGGAGGGAAATCTCCTCATCTTCGACATGTACACCATGAACACAGAGGGTTTGCTTATCAAGCACCCCGAGGGAATCCAGATAGCGAACCGCGCCCATGCCTGGCGGGTTAAAATCCGCCACCGTCACACCCCGCTCCCAAAGAAAATCGGCAAACGGACCGCTGCCGGTGCGCAAAAATTCGATCTCCTGGGCAGACTCGGCCACGTGCAATGGGAACAGAGCGCCGCCTGCCCGCTTTTTCAAAGCCCGGATCAACGCTGACCCAGAAGAATAGGGGGCATGGGCGGTGCAACGGACATCGGCATCGATCCCGGCCAAGGCAGTTAGGGCCGCTTCCTCGGACTCGCCGCACAGCCCCAGCAACTCAAGAAAAAAGAGCACCTCCGTTTTGAAACCGCCGCCAATCAGGCCGCTCTCCTTCCGGTTGCCGATATCGGCGACCGCCCGACAACCTCCTGCATACAGCCGGGCCAGAGCCATGAGCGAGGCGTCGTTCTGCGCAGCCACATCCCCATGGACAGCCCGGGCGGCAAGCAACTCCCTGATCCAGCCGACCATGTCGCCGGGGGCGGGGCAATCCTCGGCCAATCCAGCCAGATACGAGAGTTCGAGATGAGCATGACAATTCACCAATGAAGGCGTAATGACATGGTCCTCATAGTCCTCCACTTGGGCGTCAACGTCTTTCAACTCGGCATACAAACCCACCGCCGCAACCAGCCCGTTTTCGGTGAGCACCGCGCCGTCGTTGATGACCGGGCCATTGCCCGTTACCACAAAGGGAGCCCGGTAGAGATAACGAGGAAATTCCTGCATCTTACACCAGAGAGTAATCCATTCTGCGCTGCCTGGGCACACAGCCAGCGCCTTCAACCAACGCCCGAATCTCCTGCTCGGAGAGGCGAAAACCCACCCCGGCCGCAGCCACCACATTCTCCTCAATCATGGTACTGCCGAAATCATTGGCCCCGAAAAAGAGCGAGAGCTGCGCGATCTTCGGACCCTGGGTCACCCAGGATGCTTGGATATTGTCGATGTTGTCCAGAAAAATCCGCGACAGCGCCAGCATCTTCAGATACTGAAAAGCTGTGGTCTTGGGAAGATGGGAGAGCACCGTGTTGTCCGGCTGAAACGGCCAAGGGATAAAAGCGGTGAAACCGCCGGTTTTGTCTTGCAGCTCGCGTACCCTGGCAAGATGCTCGACCCGCTCGGCCAAGGTCTCAAGATGCCCGAACATCATGGTCGCGGTGGTGCGCATCCCGAGGTGGTGCGCCTCTTCCATGACCCCAAGCCAGGCATCGGTTAGACATTTGCGCGGCGCGGTTTCCTGCCGCACCCGGTCGCAGAGGATCTCCGCCCCACCGCCGGGGATGGAATCGAGCCCTGCTTGTTGCAGACGGATCAGCACCTCCCGGATTGGCAGGCCGGACAGGGAGGCAAAATGGCAGACCTCCGGCGGAGAAAAGCCGTGGATGTGGATGCCATGTCCCTTGATAAAACGGAGCATCTCCTCGTAAAACTCCAGGGGCTTGTCCGGGTGGAGCCCTCCCTGTAGGAGAATCTGGGCGCCGCCCAGGGTTTTGGTTTCCTCAATCTTCTCGCCAAGCTCAGCAAAAGAGAGCACCGAGCCGTCCGGGTCTTCCGGCGCTTTGAAAAACGCGCAGAATTTGCAGGCGGAGATGCAGATGTCGGTGTAGTTGATGTTGCGGTCGATCACATAGGTGACCACCGGCTCCGGGTGCTTTTGCCTGCGGATGGCATTGGCCAGAAAGCCCAGTTGGTAGAGATCACCGTGTTCCAAAAGCGCCAAGCCCTCACCCGCCGTAATCCGCTCGCCTGCCAGAGACTTTTCCGTAATCCGCTTGATATCCATGCTGCTCAATACTCCCTGATCACGTTATACAAAGTATCCCGTTCCACCGGCTGCCGCCCGGCATCGCGGATCAGCCGGATCAACTCGGTGTCGGCCATGGCGCCGCTGGTTTCCCCGCCCGCCATGTGGGTGATCAGCTCTTCTTTCACCGTGCCGTCCACGTCGTCCGCCCCGAAGGAGAGGGCGACTTGGGCCAGCTTGGGACCGATCATCACCCAGTAGGCCTTGATGTGCGGGAAGTTGTCGAGAAAACAGCGGGCCACCGCGATATTCTTGAGATCGTCGATGCCGCTGGTCTTGGTCAGTTCGTGCATCTCGGTGTTCTTGGGATGAAAAGCCAGGGGGATGAAGGTGAGAAAGCCGCCGGTTTCGTCCTGGGCCGCACGGAGGGCCGCCAGATGCTCGACCCGTTCCTCCATGGTTTCGATATGGCCGTAAAGCATGGTGGCGTTGCTCTTGAGCCCGATGCGGTGTGCCGACTTGGCAACCTCAAGCCAGCCCTCGCCGGAAAGCTTCTTTTCGCAGGTCCGCTGCCTGATCCTGGGGCTGAACACCTCGGCCCCGCCGCCGGGGATCGAGCCAAGCCCGGCGGCAACCAACTCTTTCAGGGTTTCGGTCACGGATTTCCCGGCAAGTTCGGCCAGATGGGCGATCTCCACACAGGTAAAGGCCTGGATGTGGATCTCCGGCCGCACCTCCTTGATGCCGCGCAGCATGTCCAGATAGTACTGATAGGGCAGATCCGGGTGGATGCCGCCCACCACATGCACCTCGCTGATGGGCTCGGCCAGACGCTCCCGCACCTTGGCCTTGACCTGATCCACCGTCATCTCGTAGGCCTGGGGCGATTCCTTGTCCTTGCCGAATGCGCAGAACTTGCAAAGATTGGTGCAGATGTTCGAGTAGTTGATGTGCTGATTGTAGATAAAATAGGCGCGGTCGCCGTTGATCCGTTCCCGCACGAGATTGGCCAGATAGCCAAGCGCCAGAATATCATTCGTCTTGTACAACCGGATGCCATCCTCGACGCTCAAACGTTCCCCTGTCTTAACCTTCTCCAGGATATCTCCAAACCCTGCCGCAACCACCATCTGTTCCATTGCTTATTCTCCAGTTCCTGACGGCTGCAACCCGGTGCGCAACACCGCAACCATACTGTCAATCTCATCATCCAGCCGCCCGGCGGACATCCCGGCCAGCGCCAGGCCGCCATCAAGATACGGCTGGGCATATCCCTGCAGAAAGCGGTCCAGCATCGCATCCAGGATAAACACCACCTTGTGCGCCGGGATATCGTTGCGCAACAAACCTTGCCCCATGGCCCGGTCCGCAAGCGGCCCAAAATATTCCAGGGAAAAGAGCCGGACCCTGGCCACCAATTCCTCACGGCGGGGCACATCCCGCTCAAACAGCACCTTGAGATAGACCTGGAAATATTCCGGGTGGCTGTCGATAAAGGCAATTCCTGCCAGCAATACCTGTCTGGCCACACCAAAAAAATCATCCCGGCCACTGCCCGTAACCGACGCCTTGACATACCATTTCACCTGTAAGGTAAAGTGGTCAAAGACATGCAGGAACAAAGCTTCTTTATTGTCGAAATACTGGTAGAGCGAACCCTTGGATATCCCCAACCGCTTGACGATATTATTGAGGCTTGCCCGCTGGTAGCCGTGTTCAGCAAACTCGGAAACCGCCGCACGCACGATGCTTTCGCGCTTTTCCGGCGGCAGATTCACAAAGGTTTGTTTTGGCTGAGCAAGAAGGGTATCCATAATATGACCAGGCGGTCACATTATGAAAAATAGAACTTCTCTGCAATATATTTTTAACAGAGCTTTCGGAATATTGATGGGGGATAAACGAGACACAAGGGGGAGGGCAATCAAAGTTCGCTTTTGTTAACCCATTGCAAAATGGTGTTGATTCCCTCTGCCGTAGAAACCTTGGGGAAATAGCCAAGGTCGCGGTTGGCGTTCTCGATGGAGAACCAATGGGATTTCGCCAGTTGCACGGCGAGGAAGCGCGTCATGCAGGGCTCCCTCTTGATCCGTGCAAGGGGAAAAGCCTTTTCCATGAACGCCCCCATCAAATACGCCTTTTGAAAAGGAATACTTTCCTCGACAATGGGGATATCAAGTCGTCTGAAAAACTTGTTGAGCCAATTCCAGAGATTGACCGGCTCGCCCTGGGAGATAAAATAGGGCTTTCCCGCTCCGGAGGCAGGGCCATGCAGATTTTTCGCCGCCAAAATAAAGGCATCCGCAGCATTGTCAATGTAGGTGACATCAACAAGATTGTGGCCCTCTCCGACCCGTTTCAACTGTCGGCATCTGGCCTGGCCCAGAAGACGAGGGATATGGTGCGTGTCTCCCGGCCCCCAAACAAGGTGAGGACGCAGGGATATGGTTTTCAGGACGTCGGAATTTGCCGCAAGGACCATTTTCTCGGCAACGGCCTTGCTCTGGGCGTAATCACAGAGGAAATTTCGGGCGTAGGGAGTGCGTTCGTTCACCCCGCACAGGTCGTCTTTCTGATAAACAACCGCCGGCGTACTGGCATAGACCAAGGCAGGGATATTATTTGCGCGACAGGCGTCTAAGACGTTCTGGGTGCCGATGACATTGGTTCTGCGATACTCCTCTTTGTTCCCCCAGATGCCGGTTTTTGAGGCGAGATGGATAACGGTGTCATACCCGGCCAGGGAATTTTTCAAAAAATCCACATCGCCGATATCGCCAGAAAGAAAGCGAACGCCCAAACCCTCTGCTTCGGGAAAAGCATTCCGGGCGACCACGGCGGTTTCAATACCGTCAGCCACAAGGCGTTGAACCACCGCTCTGCCGACAAAACCACTCCCGCCAAGCACCACCACACGCTGCATTCCCTCTCACCTTTTCGCGAAGATGAACACTTCCTCTACACGGCTCCCCAAACGCCTCGCATGCAACACATACGTTGTTATACCCATTATCTGTAAAGTGCAAATAAAATAATGTGGGCAACTTGCTGTTTTTAAAATTCTTTTCCGGAAGAAGAGCGACATATTCCAGATCAACAAAAACAACTCAATTCACCGACCGTACAAATCCTCAAATCTTTCGATGTCGTCCTCTCCCAGATAACTGCCGGTCTGTATCTCGATAATCTCAAGGGGGATGGTGCCGGGATTTTCCAGTCGGTGTTTTGCTCCCAGCGGGATATAGGTGGATTGATTCTCCGTCAGAATAATAGCCTGATCGCCATTGGTGATATGGGCCGTGCCCTTTACCACCACCCAGTGCTCGGCCCGGTGAAAATGCCGTTGCAGCGACAGGGTGGCGCCGGAGTTCACCATGATCCGTTTCACCTGGAATCGTTCCCCGCTATCCACACATTCGTAAGAGCCCCAGGGACGGAAGACCTTCTTGTGCAGCCGGACCTCCTCCCGCTTCTCCAGCTTCAAGCGCGTGACAATAGCCTTCACCTCCTGGGTCCGGTCCCTTGAGGCGACCAGCAGCGCGTCCTTGGTCTCGACAATAATAAGATTAGTGAGCCCGATTGCCCCGACAAGGCTGTCTCCGGCATGGATATAAGAACCAGTCACATCCTCGGCCAGAACATTGCCGATGAAGATATTGCCTTTCTCGTCCTGCTTGCCGATCTCCCAGAGGGCTTCCCAGGAGCCCACATCACTCCAGGCACAATCCAGAGGCACCACCACCGTATCCCGAACCCGCTCCATCACCGCATAGTCAACGGAGCTGGCTGGGCTTGCAAAAAAGGCTCCGGCATCAAGGCGGGTAAAATCCAGATCATGGGTGCGGGCGGCGTAAGCCTGCGCCACGCAATCGGACATGACCGGTTCAAACTCCATAAGCGTTGCCAAAAATCCCGCCGCCTGAAAAAGAAACATGCCGCTGTTCCAGAGATATCCCTCTGCCAGATACTGCCTGGCTTTTTCAAGGGAAGGCTTTTCCACAAAGCAATCCACCGTAAAAACTGCCGACCCCTCCCCGCTGAGCGCAGCTCCTTTTTTGATGTAGCCATATCCGGTGTGCGGACTCTGCGGAACAATGCCAAAGGTGACAGGATGCCCCTGAGCGGCACAGGCTACCCCCCTGGCCACTGCCTCGGCAAAATTCCCCTCGTTGCCGATGACATGGTCTGCAGGCAAAACGAGGAGAACCGCATCCTCATCCTGCCTCCTCGCCTCCAAAGCCGCGACGGCAACAGCCGGGGCGGTATCCCGCCCCACAGGTTCGATGATGATCGTCGCCGTGGTGCCGATGGCGCGGACCTGCTCGGCCACCAAAAACCGGTGCTCTTCCGTGCAAACGACAATGGGCGCGGCAACCCCTTTCAACCCCTGGACCCGCAGCAGCGTGTTCTGGAGCATGGTCCTGTCGTTGACCAGGGGAAGAAGCTGCTTGGGATGACACTCCCGGGACAAAGGCCACAACCGGGTGCCGGATCCTCCGGCAAGGATGACCGGAATAATGACCGCGTTTTCTCTTTTCATGAAATTGGTTTCCCCTTCAGGGCCTGCTTGTTTGCGCAAGAATTTTCTCTTGAGTTTTTACTATGTTACACAACGGCATGTCAAGGGACCATGCGTAACCCTTTTCTCATTATCTCTTGACCACGGGTACACCTTTGTGTAGTCCTAACGTAAGGAACATACTCAAAAATGAGGCCCCCATGAACGCATCATCCAAAAACAATATCCATGCCGTGGCCCCGGAAATCGTCCTTGAATTCCTGGCCCACACTCTCCCCTTTAACGAACTCGATGCGGAGACGCTGGGAAATCTGGCCACCAGTTGCATCATCGATTTTTTCCCAAAAGGCACCGTTATCTTCAGACAGGACCAGACCCAGATCCGTTATTTTTATCTCATTCAAAAGGGCGGAGTCAAAATCTACCTCAAAGACGAAGAAGGAAACATAACCCTCAAGGATTTTCGCGGCGAAGGGGAATATTTCGGCGCCCTACCCATTATCCAGGGTACCAACATGGCGAACCTCAACGTCGAAACCGTTGAGGACACCTTCTGCTTTCTCTTTCCCAAGGAGGCATTTCTCGGCCTTATCCAGTCATCGCCCAAGGTCACGCATTATTTTCTCCGCAGCATGTCCGAAAAACTGGTAAAAACCGCTTATGCCCAGTTGCGGCAACATAAAATTGCCCCACGCACTGAAAGCGCCCTGTTTCTTTTCACGGCCCAGGTTGGCGATATCGTCAAGGGCGCCCCAAAAACCATTGCCGCGACAGACAACGTCCAGATGGCCGCTGCCCGGATGGCGGAGCTGCATATCGGCTCACTGCTGGTCCACGACCAGGGAAAAAAGATCGTCGGCATCATCACCGATAGAGATCTGCGCACCAAGGTGGTCGCAGCAGGACTCGACTACCAGACCCCGGTAAGCCAGATCATGGCGACGCCGCTCAAAACCATCCCCTCCCACCAGGTGTGCTTCGACGCCATGCTGCAAATGATGCACCTCTCCATCCACCATCTGGCCGTGGAGCAGCAGGGAGCCATTATCGGGGTGATCACCACCCACGACATCATGCTCCTCCAGGGCACCTCCCCTCTCTATCTTTTCAGGGAAATCGGGGCGCAACGAACCATCGAGGGACTCTACCCCTTGGCCAAAAAAGTCCCGGCGGTCATCCGCACCCTCATCGAGGAAGGAGCCAAGGCCAACAACATCACCCGGATGATCACGGTGCTCAACGACCACATTCTTGACCGGCTGCTCACCCTGCTTGTCGAAGAACTCGGCCCCCCGCCCCTACCCTTCTGTTGGCTGGTCATGGGCAGCGAAGGCCGCAGAGAGCAGACCTTCATGACAGACCAGGACAATGCCCTGCTCTACGCCCAGCCGGAAAATGAAGCGCAGGCCGAACTGGCTACGGCATATTTCAAAATTCTGGGAGAAAAAGCGATCGGACATCTGATCGGCTGCGGATATCCTCCTTGCCCAGGCGAGATCATGGCCTCCAATCCAAAATGGCGGCAGCCGATCACAGGCTGGCGCGGATACTTTGATCGCTGGCTGCACAGGCCCGAACCGCTTGAGGTCATGCATTCCACCATCTTCTTTGATTTCCGGGCCGCATATGGCGACGCTACCCTGGCGGAAACCCTCCGACAATATCTGGTGCGCAACGTGCCGCAGCAGGAAATCTTTCTGCTCCACCTTGCCAAAAATGCCCTGGAGGCGCGCCCGCCACTTTCTTTTTTCAGAAACCTCATCGTGGAAAAAGACGGGGAGCACAAAAACTCCCTTGATCTCAAAACAAAAGGACTTGTTCCTTTTGTCGATTTCGCCCGTCTCTTTGCCCTGAAACACGGAATCCCGGAAAACAACACCCTGGGCCGACTGCAAATTCTCCATGAGGATGGCCATCTTTCCCATGAGTTGTACAGCGAAACCGTGAAGGCCTATGAGTTTCTCATGCAGTTGCGGCTTATCCATCAACTACGAAAGATTGAACTTAACCTGCCTCCAGACAACCACCTCAACCCCGCGGATCTCTCCGAGCTTGAAAAACAGACGCTCAAGGAGGCCTTCGAGGTGGTCCGCCGCCTGCAAAGCCATATTCGGCAGGAATACCGGCTTGGCGAGGGGTAGCGATGTCTTTTTTCTCCATCACCGAACTGCTCCGGCCCGCCCATCCTCTATTTGCCGCGAACAAACGCTATTTCCAGACTCTTGACCAGTTCCAGCCGGTGGAAGAATATGAGTTCGTGGTTTTAGATACCGAACTGACCGGACTCCATGAGCGGCAAGACGAAATCGTCTCCATCGGCGCGGTGCGGATCAAACACATGCAAATCATGGCCGGAGAAACCTTTTACGCCCAGGTGAAACCGAAAAAACCGCTGCCAAAAAACAGCACCCTTGTCCACCGACTCACCCCGCAGCAATTGGAGGCGGCCCCGCCGCTACACGAGGTGCTTCCCCGCTTCATCGACTATTGCGGCAAATCCCTCCTGGTCGGGCATTTTGTGGATCTGGATATCGCCTTTCTGAACCGCGCCTGCAAAAAGCTCTTCGGTTCACCCCTTCACAATCCCTGCGTCGACACCCTGCGGCTTGCCCAGATTCACATGGAACGCTTCGGAGTCCCTTATCGGAACAAGATCGACGGCGGCCATTCATACAATCTCAGCGAACTCAGCCGCCAATACGGGCTGCCTGCCTTTGTTCCCCACGACGCCCTGCAAGATGCCCTGCAAACCGCCTATCTCTTTCTCTTTCTCATCAAGAAATTCCAGGGGGAAGGGTACCGCACCCTACGGGAAATCTTTCGGGCGGGCGAGGGTTCACGCTGGGCGCTGTGAATCCAGCTTGCACTTCCAGCAACCCAGCAATGGCTTTTTTTTCAACCCGGATAAAAAATTCCCAAAAAAGTTGACACCCCCTCACACTCAGGGTATTTATACCTAATTTCTCTGCGAAGTGACCGTGGGGAGCAAACAGAGCAACATGCCGGAACTATTACCTTTTCAGGCATAGAACACATCACTGCTGTCATACAATTAACCAAAGGAGGCCGCAATGCAAAAAGACGTCCACAGTCTGCTCGAATCGAGTGAATTCAAATCCCTCGTGGCAAAACGGGCAAAAATCTCAATCCTGCTGACGATCCTGCTCTTCCTCTCCTACTATGGTTTCGTTCTCCTGATTGGCTTCAACAAGTCCTTTCTGGCCCAGAAGCTCAACGAGACAACAGCAACCACTTTGGGGATTCCCTTGGCCGTAGCGGTCATCCTCGCCTCCTGGCTGCTCACCGTTATCTATGTTGTTTGGGCCAATGCCGTTTACGACCCCGAGGTCAAAAGACTGCGGGCAAAGCTGTTCGGAAAATAAACGCCTTTTCCTTATCTTTATCTTTATCCCATAATCCAAGGAGAATTCACCATGCCACCAGTAACCGAACAGGCGGCGGGCGCCATCCAGACCACTCTGGGCACACCCACTTTGCCCGCCATTGTTTTCTTTTTGATCATCGTTGCCATCACTCTGGCGATCACCTATTGGGCAGCAAAACGCACCAAGACCACCAAGGAGTTTTACGCAGCCGGGCGCAGCGTCAGTGCCTTTCAGAATGGCCTGGCCCTGTCGGGTGACTACATGTCAGCCGCCTCCTTCCTGGGCATCGCCGGAATGGTGGCCCTCAAGGGCTACGACGGCATGATCTACGCGGTGGGCTGGCTGGTTGGCTGGCCTGCGCTGATGTTCCTCATCGCCGAACCCCTGCGCAACTTAGGCAAGTTCACCTTTGCCGACGTGGTCGCCTTCCGGCTCAAACAGACCCCGGTGCGCATCGCCTCGGCCATCGGCGGCATCCTCACCGTGCTCTTCTACACCATCGCTCAGATGGTGGGTTCCGGCAGCCTGGTCAAACTGATGTTCGGCATTCCCTACGAGTACGCGGAGATCATGGTGGGCTGCATCATGCTGGCCTACGTACTCTTCGGCGGCATGCTGGCCACCACTTGGGTACAGATCATCAAGGCGGTCATGTTGCTCTGCGGTGTCTCCGCAATGATGCTCATGGTGCTGGCCAAGTTCAACTTCAACCCCGGAGATCTCTATGCCGCCGTGGCCACCCAGTATGGCCAGGCAGCGCTTGAACCTGGCGGCTTGATCACCAGCCCCATCGACGCAATTTCCCTCGGCCTGGCCCTGATGTTCGGCCTGCTGGGACTTCCCCACATTCTCCAGCGTTTCTTCACCGTACCCGATGCCAAGGCTGCCCGGATCTCCGTACTCTACGCCACCGGCTTCATCGGTTACTTCTACATCATCATCCCCATTGTCGGTTTCGGCGCCGCAGCCCTCATCGGTCGTGAAGTCATCGCCAATATCGACAAGGGCGGCAACATGGCTGCTCCGCTCCTGGCCGAGTTCCTCGGCGGCACCCCGTTCCTGGGTTTCATCGCCGCGGTGGCCTTCGCCACCATTCTCGCGGTGGTGGCGGGACTCACCCTGGCTGCGGCCTCCTCCTTTTCCCATGATATTTACGTGCATGTCATCAAGAAGGGCAATGCCACCGAGCAGGAAGAAGTGCGAGCCAGCAAGATCGCCACCCTGCTGTTCGGCACAGTCGCTGTCGGGTTGGGCATTCTCTTTAAAGGACAGAACGTCGCCTTCATGGTGGGTCTTGCCTTTGCCATCGCCTGCAGCGCCAATTTCCCTGCCCTGATCCTCTCGATCTTCTGGAAAAAATTCACCACCGCTGGTGCGGTTTGGGCCATCCTGACCGGCGCATTTTTGGCCGTGGGCCTCATCATCATCAGCCCCACCGTCTGGGTGGATGTTTTGGGCAACCCAAAAGGCTCTGCACTTTTCGCCTTGAAAAACCCGGCCATTGTCTCCATGACCGCCTCTTTTCTTGTCGGCTATGTCGTTTCCCTCCTAACTAAGGATGAAACTGCCGAGCAAAAATTTGAGGATGAAAAACTCCGGACTTATCTCGGCGTCGGGGCCGAATAATTTCCCAAGCGCCGGTTTCCGGCTTTTTCCGCACCACCCAAAAACGCGCAGGGCTTTCAAGCCCTGCGCGTTTTTGTTGTTTCAGGGGGGACATTTTCTGTTAAGATAAACTCGATCATACTCCAGTAACCACCCCAGCCTGAGCGCAAACCATGGCCGAAAATCCCGAGATCCTTGTTGTTGACGACGAACCAAGCATGCGGGAGTTTCTCGCTATTCTTCTGGACAAAAATGGATATGCAACCCAAACTGCGGCAAGCGGCGCTGAGGCTCTCGCCCTTCTGCAACAGCGCCATTTCGATCTGATCATCTCGGACATCCGCATGCCGGACCTCAGCGGCCTCGCCCTCCTGGAAAACATCAAACAACAGGATCTTTCCATCCCGGTGGTGCTGATCACCGCTTACGCCTCCCCGGAAGATGCGGTGCTGGCCATGAAAAACGGCGCGTACGACTACATCACCAAGCCGTTCAAGGTGGATGACATTCTTTCGGTAATCAAGGCCGCCCTGGAAAGCAAACAAGAGAAAGCCCCACCCAAGGATCGTGATTCTTTTGCCGGCATCATCGGCAACAGCGCTGAGATGCTCAAGATTTACGATCTCATCCAGCGCATCGGCCCGACCCAGGCCAATGTCCTCATCTACGGCGAATCCGGGACCGGCAAGGAACTGGTGGCCCAAGCCATTCACCAGCACAGCAAGGTGGAGGAAAATGGTTTTGTCCCCATCACCTGTAGCGCCATCCCGGAAAACCTCATTGAATCCGAGCTGTTCGGCCACGCCAAGGGTTCGTTCACCGGGGCGATTGCCAACAAGACCGGGCTGTTCGAACTGGCCAACAACGGCAGCGCCTTTCTTGATGAAATCGGCGAACTCTCCCCGCTTATCCAGACCAAGCTCCTGCGGGTCTTGCAGGAGCGGGAATTCAAAAAAGTAGGCGGCACGGAGACCATCAAGGTCAAGGTACGGATCATCTCCGCCACCAACAAGAATTTGGAAGAAGAGGTCATGGCCGGTCGCTTCCGGGAGGATCTTTTTTACCGTCTGGCCGTTGTCCCCATCCGCATGCCGCCGCTGCGCGAACGCAAGGGGGATGTACCGCTCTTGGTCGAGCATTTTCTGAAGAAATACTCCGCCCTGTTCGGCAAGGAGGTGCAGCAGATATCCTCCTATGCCCTGAAGGTTCTGATGGACTATGATTTTCCCGGCAATGTCCGCGAACTGGAAAATATCGTCGAGCGGGGAGTCGCCCTGGAATCCTCCAACATCATCCTGCCGGAAAGCCTCACCCTTTCAGGACACCGGCCTGGCCGCACCCCTGGCCCCGATCAATCCGGAGAGAGTGATTCCGAGGCAACGGATGAAATCGCCTTTGACCTCGGGCTTGAGCAGTACATCACCGACATCGAAAAAAGACTGATCCAAATGGCCTTGGCCCGGACAAAGAACTCCAGAATGAAAGCGGCGGATCTCCTTAAGATGAGCTTCCGCTCCTTCCGTTACAAGGCAAAAAAATATAACCTCTGAGGCCTGCCCCAAGGCGCGCATACTCAGAGATACTGGGCACAGTCCCTGCACTTAAGCCAATTTCCTAAAGGCCATATGATATTTTCCGCCCTCTGTCCGCATACCGGCTCACCTGCCGCCAATGATCATCTTAAAAAACAGATCCAATGGCTGCTGTTTTTCAGGGTGCTTTTTCTTTCTCTGATGCTGGGGATCAGCGTTCTTCTCCAGGCAAAAACCCCTTCCATTTTTCTTCCGCCCCTGCACTATCTTGCCTATTTCATCGCCGGACTCTATTTGTTCACCATCCTCTCCGCTCTGGTTTTGAGGATGATCCAGTGCTATTCCCGCTTCGGCTATTTGCAGATTACCCTTGACGCCCTCCTGGTAACGCTTCTGGTTTTTTCCACCGGCGGCAGTCAGTCCGTGTTCACGGTGGTGTATTTTTTCCCCATCGTCATGGGGGCATTCATGCTGTTTCGGCGGGGAAGTCTGCTGTTTGCCGCGCTGAGCACCCTGCTCTTCGGCGCCCTGCTCCTTGTCGAGTATGGCGGGCATGCTTCCCGTTTTGTTCCGGCCTACCCAAGCCAGTTGGCCAACTTCCAAATGCTTCTCCATTATTTCACCATTTACAGCCTCACTTTTTTCCTGGTTGCCATCCTAAGCTCCATGCTGTCAACCCGGCTCCAGAAGACAGAAGCGGAACTGTTCCAGACCGTGAGCAATTATGACCGGCTCTCCTTTCTGTATAAGCAGATATTTGATGACATCAATACAGGTATTATCACCGTTGCCGCCGACAACCGGGTAACCTCCTTCAACCGGGCGGCAGAACTCATAACAGGGTACAGCGCCGACGAAATCATCGGTCAGGAACTCCCCCGAGCGTTTCCCGGCCTGGAAACCGCCCTACTCTATGACGAACGGCGGCACATGGTAACCATCCCCCGCAAAAGCGGAGAAACGATCCCTGTGGGATATTCCTGCTCCAGACTCAATGCCCAGGACGACAATGAAAACGGTTATGTGTATACCTTGCAGGATCTCAGTCAGATAAAAAAGATGGAGGCCCAGGTACAGCAGGCTGAAAAAATGGCAACTATCGGCGAAATGGCCGCAGGCATTGCCCATGAACTCAGGAATCCCCTGGCCGCCATTTCCGGGGCCGTGCAACTGCTGGACAGGGAAACCCGAGAAGACTCCGTGAACAAACGGCTGTTTGGCATAATCATGCGGGAATCAGACCGGCTTGATGCAACGATCCATGAATTTCTCCTCTTTTCCAAACCGGTCAACCCGGAGAAGGAGTGGTTTTCCTTGCAGGCTCTGGTGCGGGAGGCCGTGGAAACCCTGAAGCAAGACCCCGGCTGGAACCCGGCCCTGAGCCTTGACCTGGAAATTCCCCCCAATCTTGAATGCTGGGCCGACCCACAGATGATCCGGCAGGTGCTTCTCAATCTGATTACAAACAGCGCCAATGCCTGCCGGAATATGGAGAAAGGAAAAATTGTGCTGCGGGCCGAAACAACCACCACCGAGGATGAGGAAACACCAGAAGCCTTCATTATCCTGAAAATCGCAGACAACGGCCATGGCATTCCGGAAAACATCCGAGACAGGATCTTCGATCCTTTTTTTACAACCCGGGAAACAGGAACAGGGCTGGGACTGGCCATTGTCCGTCAGATCGTGCACAGCCATGGCGGGGTGATTTCCCTGCGCGATTGCCAACCTCAGGGTACGATTTTTACTGTAAGCCTGCCTCTGGAGTGAAAATGACGCGTGGAGAGCGAAGAGAAGAAGGTCTTTGTTTGTTCAATTATTGATTATCTGAAGGCGGCAAGTATGGAAAGGATAAGGTAGACGAAGAGCCAGCCCGCGATGAAAAGCAACGCTCTCCGTCGCCATGGAGCCTTTGTGCCCACGCAGATCAGGGCGACGACCACGGTGCTGGGGAAGATTACCCCGGCCCAAAATGGCTGGATGTAGCGCAACAATTCCTGCAAGCCGAGCAGAAACCATGGCCCCTGGATATGAAACAGCCCGAGGCGGGCTGGCTCCATGGGCGCCGTCAGAAAAAGACTGACCACCACCGTGGCGAACAGCAACAGGCTATGCTGGCCAAAGCCAACCCGGTAGCGGCGGAGATGATCCCAGCAACAGACCCCCCAGACAAGCCCCAAGCCGATGAGATGGTTGGCGTAGACCCGCTTCATGCCCTCGGCCTCAATGGAAAAAAGCAGCGAGTTCAGCACCGTTCCCAGATAGGGAATGGACAGGGTGATATTTTCGGCAATGACCCCGGCAGCCTCCCCGGTTGCATCCGCCCGCAGGACATAGCCGGTAAAGAGCAGCAACAGTGCGGCAAGCACAGAACCGATCAGCAGGAGCCATTTGCCAAAGCGCAGTTGCTGATCGGCCTTTGCCAAAATAACCGCAGCCAGATGGCACAAGGAAAAGAGGAAGAACAACTGGCTGGAATAAAAATGACAGGCCCGGAAAAATTGGCCAAACGGCGTCAGCAGATCAAGGGAGCTGGAGGAAAAAAATGGGGTGGCGGGGTCGTACTGGAGGGCCACCACCATTCCGGACAAAACAGAAAGGTAGAGCGAGACCAGGCTCAGACCGCCCCATTTCGTCTCGATGATACGCGTGCGGATGTTCATACCCTTAGAAGGTAACAAGGTATCCTTTTCCGTCCTTGTCCTCCCGCACCGTCGTCACCTGAAAACGGGGAAGATTTTTTTGGGCGGGGCCGCTGAGCCTGACGCCTTCCTTGCTAAATCGGCTGTGATGACAGGGGCAGACGAGGATGCCTTCCTTTTCCTGGAAATTAAGCCGACAGCCAAGATGGGTGCATTTTCTCGACACGGCCCACGGCCCGTTTTGCCCGACAAAGAGGATAAAATCGTGCTCCAGCACAAACCCTCCCACCGGAACAACCTTCTGCACTTTCACAATTCGTGGCTGCTTGGGGGTACGATAGCCAAGAAAACGGAAAAGAGGATACAAAAGCAATGCACCTGCTGCCCAGCGTAGCCAGGACCAGGAACCAGCCAGGAATATCCGCCGGGTTAAAGGCTTCCCTTTTTCGGCCCCATCAGCCATTACAGGAAAACATCCTTCCTTGGCACTGAACTACAGGGATACGAGCGGGTGCATCTGTCCTGACAATCAACGCTCCGGTAATCATGGTTGCAGATACCGCGCCCGCAGCTTCTCACAAACATGGTCCGGCACCAGTCCGCTCACATCCCCGCCATGCCTGGCCGCGTCCTTAATAATGCTGGAACTGATAAAAATCCAGCGGAAGCCGGTCATCAGGAAAACCGTTTCCACCTCCCGCTCAATCCGGCGGTTCATCAGGGCCAGCTGAAACTCGTAATCAAAATCCGACACGACCCGCAAGCCACGGATAATCGCCTTTGCCCCGCGTCTATAGGCAAAATCCACTAGAAGCCCGGAAACATCCTCAACCGTAATCCGGATTTCTTCGCCGGGAAAACAATCCCGGATCATCTTCAATCTTTCTTCCAAGGAAAAAAGCGGTTGCTTGGAGGGATTGCTGGCAACGGCGATGATGATCCGATCAAACAGGTGCAGTCCCCGGTGAACGATATCGAGGTGGCCGTTGGTTATGGGATCAAAGGTGCCGGGATACACGGCGACTGATTCGGATGTGCTTTTAGAGACAAACGGCTCGTAGTCAGTCATTGCACCCTGCCTTAAGTGTACTGGTAGAGCCAGAAACCGGCCTCTCCGTATCGGCGTTGGTCAAAACAGGCAAGCACCCCCATATTTTCCGGGTACTGCGCTTCCGCCGCATCTTCGAGAACAACAATACCCTTGGCGGCAAGAAAATTTCCGCCCGCCAAAGACTCAAGCCCGCGCAAGGCAAGCATGCCTCCATAGGGCGGATCGAGAAAAACAAGATCAAATCCACCCACCGGCTGCTTGGCTGAAAGAAAAGCAAGCCCCCTGGCCAAATCCTTCTGCAACACCGTGGCACGCTCGGCAAAACCGCAGAGGGCGATATTCCTGGCAATCAGCTCGACCACGGAACGCTGACCATCAACAAAAACCGCCGACAACGCCCCCCGACTCAAGGCCTCAAGCCCCATAGCACCGGTGCCGGCAAAAAGATCCAACACCCCGACACCCACAACCTTAGCGGCCAAGATGCTGAAGATCGCCTCCCGGGCCCGATCAGAAGTGGGACGAATCAGATCGCCAAAACGCTGGCCCGGGGCCAGCAGCTTGCGCCCCCGGGCGCTGCCGCTGATGATCCGCAAATTACAGATAATCCCGGATGAGTACCTCGGCAATCTGCACCGCGTTGAGCGCCGCTCCTTTGAGGATATTGTCGGACACCACCCAGAGGTTGATCCCGTTGGGAATGGATTCATCCTCTCGGATCCTGCCCACCAGAGTCTCGAACTTGCCCGCGCAATCAATGGCCATGGGATATTGGCCCAGGGTCGGCTCGTCAACCAACTGCACGCCAGGAGCATTCTTCAGCAGGGCCTTGACCTCGGCGGCGGTGATCTTCTTCTCGGTCTCGATATTGACCGACTCGGAATGGCCGTAGAAAACCGGAACCCGCACCGTGGTTGCGGTGACGCCGATGGTCGGGTCTTCAAACATTTTACGGGTTTCGTTGACCATCTTCATCTCTTCCTTGGTGTACCCATTATCGAGGAAGCTGTCGATCTGGGGCAGGCAGTTGAAGGCGATCTGGTGCGGGTACACGCTATGCGCCATGGGTTTGCCCGCCGCATAATCAAGAATCTGCTGTTTGAGTTCGTCAATGGCCTTGGCCCCGGTACCGGAAACCGCCTGATAGGTGGAGACCACGATCCGCTTGATCCGCACCTTGTCGTGGATGGGTTTCAGGGCCACCAGCATCTGGATGGTGGAACAGTTCGGATTGGCGATAATGCCCCGTTTTTTGTACTGGGCAATGGCGTGGGCATTCACCTCGGGCACCACCAGAGGGATTTCCGGGTCCATCCGGTAGGCGCTGGAGTTATCGACAACCACGGCCCCTGCCGCAGCCGCTGCCGGAGCAAAATCAAAGGACCGAGTTGCGCCTGCGGAAAAGAGAGCGATGTCGATCCCGGCAAAAGCATCCTTGCTCAACAACTGCACCGGAATCTCCTTACCCTTGAAGGTAAGCGTTTTCCCCACGGATCGCTCCGAGGCAAGCAACCGCAGCTCGTCCAAAGGAAAATCCCTTCGCGCCAGGACATCAAGCATGGCGCCGCCAACAGCGCCGGTGGCCCCAGCAACAGCAACATTGAATTTCTTTTTTGCAGCAGTCATTGTCAAAAATCCCTTACAGACGTCGGCCAGGCATGACCCGGCAATTAAAATATCAGCAGGTTAGAAAAATACACATATGAAACGTTAGCTTCCCTACCGCGTGGTTTCCCTTTTTAAAAACACCAACCGGTTCAGGCCGTTGAGATATGCCTTTGCCGCAGCGGTGATGATATCCGGGTCCGCCCCCTGCCCCACCACAACCTTACCGTCATCCTCAATGCGAACCAACACCTCGCCCTGGGCGTCGGTGCCGCCGGTGATGGAACTTACCGAGAAATACAGGAGCTTGCTCTTGGTCTGGGTCAGTTCGGCAATGGCCCGGAAGCAGGCGTCGATGGGACCGATCCCGATGCAGGCCATCTCCTGCTCCTTGCCGTCGATGAGCAACCGCACCGCTGCGGTGGGCAGGCTCTTATTCCCGCTCATCGCTCCCAGATGCACCAGGGAGAAAGTTTCGGTAATCCGCAGCACCTCGTCCATGAGAATGGCCTCGAGATCCTCGTCAAACATCTCCTTCTTGACGTCGGCCACCTCTTTGAACCGGGTAAAAACCCGATCCAGCTCATCGTCCTTGAGACTGTAACCCATGGCCGCAATGCGGTCCTTCAGGGCGTGCCTGCCGGAATGTTTGCCCAGGACGATGTTGCCGGTGGAAATCCCGATATCCGCGGGATTCATGATCTCGTAGGTGGTTCGCTCCTTGAGCACCCCATCCTGGTGGATTCCCGATTCATGGGCAAAGGCGTTGGCCCCGACAATGGCCTTGTTCGGCTGCACCGGCATCCCGGTGATGGTGGTGACCAGACGACTCGTGGGATAGATGTGCTCGGTGACAATATCGGTATGCACCTGCATCTGGTCGGCGCGGGTGCGAATGACCATAACCAGCTCTTCCATGGCCGTATTGCCGGCCCTTTCCCCAAGGCCATTGATGGTCGACTCGACCTGTCGGGCCCCGTGGTTGATGGCGGCCAAGGAATTGGCCACAGCCAGACCAAGATCGTTATGACAATGGACACTGAGGACAGCCTTGTGAATATTGGGGATGTTCTCATTGAGATACGCGATTTTACGGCCAAACTCATCGGGCAGGGCATACCCGGTTGTATCCGGAAAATTCAGGGTCGTGGCTCCGGCCTCGATTACTGCGCTAAAAACCTTACAAACAAAATCCAGGTCACTGCGCGAGGCATCCTCGGCGGAGAACTCCACGTTACTCGTGTATTTGGCGGCATGGCGAACCGAGGCCACGGCCAGTTCCAGCACCTGATCCCGGTCCATCTTCAGTTTGTGCTTCAGATGGATGTCCGAGGTGGCCAAGAAGGTGTGAATCCTGGGGTTTTCCCCAGTCTTGAGCGCCTCCCAGGCCCGATCGATATCTTTGATGTTACAGCGGGCGAGAGCCGCGATCTGCGCACCCCGGACATGCTCGGCGATATTGCGCACGCATTCAAAATCACCGGGCGAGGCCACGGGAAACCCGGCTTCAATCACGTCCACCTTCAGTTTAACCAACTGCTGGGCCAGACGAAATTTTTCCTGCATATTCATGCTTGCGCCGGGCGACTGTTCACCATCGCGCAAGGTGGTATCAAAAATAATTATTTTTTCCGACATCGCTTCGTCACTCCTCTCAGCCCAGGCAGCGCAAGAAGAATGCCGCCTTAAACCCGAGCTTATACCGAATGTTCCTGCTCTTTTCCGGCAGGTTTCCTGCCCTTCACCACCAAACGGTATCCCGCCGCCAGCGGCCCGGATAGAACGTAGGCCGCCCCCAGAACAAAGATGGTAATCTGTGGCTCGGTGGCCAACACTATAATAAGAACAACCAGACCAACCAGAACCTGAAATTTTTTGGCCCGATCGGTTTCCGCATGCTTGAAACTTTGATATTTAACGGAACTGACCATGAGATAGGAAAGGCCGTACACGGTCCCCAGCACAATAAAATTTCTCAAGGTGCCGTTGATATCAAAAAAACCACAAAACATAACGGAAGAGGCAATCATGCCTCCGGCGGCAGGACAGGGCAAACCCGTAAATTCGTTTTTAGTCGAAGTGGTGTCCTGGGAATTGAAACGGGCCAAACGCAAGGCCGTGGTCGCCACATAGAGAAAAGCCGCCAACCAGCCATAACGGCCATAAGGCCGCAGCACCCACTCATAGGCCAATAGCCCAGGGGCTACGCCAAAAGCCACCAAGTCGCAGAGGGAGTCGTACTCCATGCCAAATTTACTGGTCGTGCCGGTAAGTCTGGCAACCCTGCCATCAAGTCCATCAAAAACCCCGGAAACAAGAATCGCCACGGCTGCATGGAAAAAATCGCCGTTGATTGCCGCAATTATAGCGTAAAATCCGCTAAAAAGACTAGCCGTGGTTATGACGCTCGGCAACAGGCAGATTTTTCCCTTTGAGGAAATTACATCTTCGGCTTTATGGTGCCTCTCCATGTGCTTCTCCTCCTGATATTCTTCGCAAACAGCGCAATGCTCGAGCCCTTATTCCAGACAGTATATTGAAAAAACAGTACGCTGCCTAGAAGTATCAGGGCAGGTAGCCAAGAATGGTCTCGCCGGCCCTTACTTTCTGACCGACTGCGACTTCCAGTTGAATTTGCTGCGGTAGATACAGATCAACCCGTGATCCAAAGCGAATCAAGCCGAAGCGCTCTCCACGCATCAATCTGTCCCCCTTGCCCGCCCAACAGACAATCCGCCGGGCAATGAGGCCAGCCACCTGCACCACCGCAATTTTGCGGTTGTTCCTTGTTTCAATGGTAAGACCACAGGCCTCGTTCTCCAAGGCTCCGCGTTCGGTATTGGCCGAAAAAAACATCCCCGGGAAATACTGCACTTGGGTCACGGTGCCCGGGCATGGGGCTCTGTTCACATGCACATTAAAGACATTCATGAAGATGCTCACCTTGTAGACATGTTCCTTCACGAATTTGTCATCAAAGACCTTTTCGATGAGGATCACCTTGCCGTCTGCCGGCGAAACCAGCACATCCTCATCGTCCGGGCATATCCGCTCCGGGTCCCGAAAAAAATACAGGACAAAGGCCGTGGCGAACAAGGCCAGCAGGGCGCTGAAACCGTGGCCCAGAATGGCAAGGACCAGGGTTGTCAAGGCCGCAAAACCGATGAACGGATATCCTTCGAGGGCCACAGGAATTTGTGGTTTTTTCATACGTTTCCTGTCTCAGTGCAAAATGGTTTTCTAAAAGGCCCGGATCGTTTCGGCCCATATAAAATAAACTGACAGACCGCGCTTGCAGTCTGTCAGTTTATCTGTGAACCCTGTCTGCTCAAAATCATTATGATTTTTGCGCCCGTGTCATGGCAATGGTTCCGGAACGGACAATCTCCTGAATGCCAATGGGCCGCAGGATATCAATCACCGCCTGGAGCTTACTCGCCTTGCCGGTAACTTCCACGACATAACTCTTTGGCCCGACGTCAATAACCTTGCCCCGGAAGATATCGATTATCCGCAGAACTTCGGCCCTGGTGTGCGCCTCGGCCTTTACCCGGATCAGGGCCATCTCCCGCTCCACATTATCATGCTCACACATATCGGTGACCTTGATAACGTCAATGAGCTTATGGAGCTGTTTGGTGATCTGCTCAATAATGGTATCCTCGCCGGAGGTCACCAGGGTCAGGCAGGAAACATCCTGCTCAAGGGTCTGGGCCACGGACAGGCTTTCGATGTTGAAGCCCCGGCCACTGAAAAGGCCCGTGACTCGGGACAACACTCCGGGTTTATTTTGCAACAGTACGGAAATGGTATGTTTCATCGCGGCTATCCTTATTAAACCAACAACATCTCTGTTGTGGCCTTACCAGCTGGAACCATGGGGTAGACACCTTCTTCCCTGGCAATGACGAAATCCATGAACACGGTATTGTTAATCTTCAAGGCCTCCTTGATAACCGGCTCGACATCGCTGGGCTTGAGCGCCCGCAATCCCACCGCGCCATAGGCCTCGGCCACCTTGACAAAATCAGGGGCAACTTCCATAACCGTCGAGGAATACTGCTTATTATAAAACAGCTCCTGCCACTGACGAACCATGCCCAGGTAGCCGTTATTCAGAATCGCTACCTTAACCGGCAGTTTCTCCTGCCTGCAGGTGGCCAGTTCCTGAATGTTCATCTGGATGGAACCATCGCCGGCAATGTCGATAACAACCTTGTCCGGTGCGGCCATCTGAGCGCCGATGGCCGCAGGAAAGCCGTAGCCCATGACACCGAGACCGCCTGAAGTAGCAAACTGGCGGGGCTTGTTGAAATGATAGAACTGGGCGGTCCACATCTGGTGCTGGCCGACCTCGGTGGTAATGATCGCATCGCCACCGGTCAATTCATTGAGTTTCTGAATAACAAACTGGGGCTTAATGATGTCGGTTTCTTCGACATAGCCCAGGGGATGCTTAATTTTCCACTCCCGAATCTGCTCATGCCAGGGACGATTTTTTTCCATGCACTCGTCACCGTTGAACTCTTTGCTCCGGCCGAACCAAGAATTGATGGCGAGAAGTGCATGCTTGCAGTCGGCCACGATGGGGATGTCCACCCGAACGTTCTTGCTGATTGAAGAAGGATCAATATCAATATGAATGATCTGGGCATGGGGGGCAAAGGCATCAACCCGACCGGTAACACGATCATCAAAACGGGCTCCCACCGCAATCAACAGATCACAGTTGGCAACGGCCATGTTGGCGTAATAGGTTCCGTGCATGCCCAGCATGCCCATGGACAAAGGATCCGTACCAGGAAAACCACCCAGTCCCATGAGGGTCATGGTGACAGGGATGTTCAGCTTTCTGGCAAGTTCGGTCAACTCCACGTTGGAGTCGGAGAGAATAACACCTCCACCCGCGTAGATCACCGGTTTTTTGGCCTTGAGCATTGCCTGACAAGCCTTCTCGATCTGACCTGGATGCGGCTCGTAGGTGGGCTTGTACGTCCGCATGCTGATGGGTTTCAGCTCGGGATAGGTTATCCGGGTGGCCAGAACATCCTTGGGCAGGTCAACCAACACGGGACCCGGACGACCGGTCTTGGCAAGATGGAAAGCCTCCCGAATAATCGGAATCAGCTCCTCGGCATCTTTCACCAAATAATTATGCTTGGTGATCGGACGGGTAATCCCGACAATATCGACCTCCTGGAAGGCATCGTTGCCAATCAGCTTGGTCGGGACCTGCCCGGTAAAAACAACCAGGGGGATCGAGTCCAGATAGGCCGAGGCAATTCCGGTAACCGCATTGGTGGCGCCAGGGCCGGAAGTCACCAGGGCAACCCCAACGCTGCCCTTAATGCGCCCGTAAGCATCGGCGGCATGGACTGCGGCCTGCTCGTGCCGGGTTAACACGTGATGGATTTTATCATTTTTCATCAACTCGTCATAGACGTCGATGAGTGCCCCGCCGGGATAGCCGAAGATAATCTCGACGCCATGTTCTTCCAGGCACTTGAGGAATGCCTGTGCTCCTGTGAGTTTCATGCTCTATTCCTTACCTTTGAATTCAACTCGTCTTCCGAAAAAAGATCGGCTTGTATACCAGAAATATGCCATGCCCAGCCGTGCACTGGCCAAAACCTTACAAAACAGGGAATTTTGAAATATATTCTGAATATATTTCTTGTCAAGCACGTTTCTGGCTTAAGCCCGAAAGAGGACAACAAAAGAAAAAATTTCCCCGTTCAATTATCAAAAGACATCGAGCCTTATAATTCCTTGCTGGTTAAGGGCCTTGTAAAAGAATCTCGAGGAAAAGCCCCAAGTTGTCGCCCCCGCTCCAGAAATTCCCGCACCGCGGCAACCCCTTCCTCTCCCAGATCAAGGGAAAAAGGATTCACGTACAACCCAATGTGATCCTTGATGACCTTGTCGTCAAGCTCCTGGGCATGTTTTCGGATATAAGGCATGGACGCCTCCGGATTGGCAAAGGCGGAGGAAACACTGGCCCGGAGGCATCGGTCGATTGCCAGGATTTTCTCCTTGCCCAAGGAGCGCTTTGCCGCGATGCCGCCCAACGGGATGGGAAAACCGGTCTCTTGCTCCCACCAAACACCCAAATCCTGAAGCAACCACAGGCCATGCGCCTGAAAGGTAAACCTACTCTCGTGGATGATCACCCCGGCATCGACCTCGCCTGCAACAATGGCTGGCATGATCTCGTCAAAACGCATCACCTTGGTCGTTAAAGCGACAGGGGAATACATCCGCAGCAGCAGAGCCGCCGTGGTGTATCCGCCTGGAATGGCGATGGTCAGACGAGGCAGCGCCGCCGGGGAAAAATCTTCCCGCGACACCAGCAGGGGGCCGCAGCCGCGACCGAGGGCACTTCCTGCCATGAGCAAAACATATTGATCAAGGACATGCCCCAAAGCGTGAAACGAAAGCTTGGTGACATCAAGTCGCCCGGCAAGCGCCCACTCATTCAGGGTTTCGACATCGGCAAGCGCCGCCTCCGCAAAATTGGGAAGTTCGGCGCACGCCTGCCCATGCACTAAGTCATGAAATATGAACGTATCGTTGGGACACGGGGAAAAGCCCAGAGAGAGCTTGTTTTTTTCTGAAAGAATGGGCACGGATCTTCTGCCTGATTCAGATGAGGACTATATAATTGATGAGCAAGGAAACAGCCTCTCCGCATTTTTGCACGGCAGCGGCAAGCTGCCAGTTGCCGGGGTTGCGGTCTTCCACCATGTTGCTGACGCAGCGCACTTCCAGACAAGGAACGACAAATTCCTCGCAAACCCTGGCCACTGCCCCGCCTTCCATGTTCTCGCACAGGCCGTTATAGGCAGCGCGCAACTGGGCGCCACGCCCTGCCGTGGCACTGACTCCGTTGACCGTAACGAACGCGCCTTTTTTACAGCGGCAAGCCTGGTTGTCAAGGATTTCACTTGCCTGGGCAACATATTGCGGGTCCAGGGTAAAAAAATCCCTGCTTGCCAATTGCCCGCCAAGGGGCTCAACTCTTTCTCCGTGGCAGATCCCGAAATCACCCATAACCTCGCTCTCGGCCAGACAGATATCGAGCAGACGTGCGCCGGAACCGGCATAGGCCCCAGCCACGCCAAAATTGAGCACCAAGGAAACAGCCCCCCCTTCGCACAGCCGCCGGGTGAGCCGGACCGCGGTTTCAAGCGGCCCAACCCCCGCGACCAAAAGCTCATGGGGCTGACCGGTCTTTTCTCCGGCCAGAGGCATGGCTTCCATCTCAGTGGCGACAACGAGAAGAATCATGGACGTCTATTGAAGATGAAATTACAGAGAACAGCAACACGGGAAAACTACCCACGATACGGATGTTGCGCCTCCTCGACATGCATCACGCTCTTGATCAGATTGCCCTTATCAAGCACGACAATCCTTGGCTTGTATCCGGCCAGTTCCTCCGGGCTATATAGGGCATAGCTGACAATGATAATCAGATCGCCGGGCAGCCCCTTGCGAGCAGCCGCGCCGTTTAAGCCGATCATCCCGGAACCGGCCTCTCCTTCGATCACATAGGTGTCAAACCGCTCACCGTTGTTGATGTTATAGATATTGACCCGCTCATAAGGATACAGACCAACGGCGTCCATCAGATTCCTGTCCACCGTGAGGCTGCCCTCATAGTTAAGATCCGCCTCAATCACCGTGGCCCGGTGAATCTTTGATTTCAGCATGTATTGCAACATTGTCGTTCTCTCAGTTTTCCTCAAAAAGATTATCGTTGTCGATCAAGCGTGTTGCCCCGACCCTTATGGCCATGGCCAACACCGCACCTTTTCGAAACACGGCTTGCGGCTGCAAGGTTGTCTGATCGACAAGACTTACATACTCAATGGCCACCGCCTCCTGCTGCAACAATTCCTCCACCTCCTGCAGCAGAACCTTTGCCTCAACAGGCCCGGTGCGCACCCGTCTTCTGGCGTGGCCAATGGCTCGGAAGAGACAGAGCGCCGCCTGCCGCTCCGAAGCAGAAAGATAGACATTCCGGGAACTCATGGCGAGGCCGTCCGCCTCCCGAACAATGGGGTGCCCGATGATCTCAATATCCCAGTTGAGATCCGCCACCATTCTCTCAATCACCGCCAGTTGCTGGAAATCCTTTCTGCCAAACACAGCACAATGCGGCTTGATGATATGGAAAAGCTTGGCAACAACGGTGGTCACTCCGGCAAAGTGGCCCGGACGACTTGCGCCGCACAGCCCATCTGTCAACCTGGAGACAACCACCCGGGTGCTGGCCTCTGCCGGATACATGGCCTGAACTTCAGGGGCAAAAAGAACATCCACCCCTTCGCCCTCAGCAAGCTGGCAATCCCGGACAAAATCACGGGGGTATCTGCCAAGGTCTTCATTGGCCCCAAACTGGATTGGGTTTACAAACAGGCTCACCACCGTGCGCTTGGCCTTTTCCCTGGCCTTGCGCATCAAGCGCAGATGGCCCTCATGGAAAAAGCCCATGGTGGGCACCAGCCCGATTGTCTGCCCGCCAGCAAGAGTTCTGTTTGCCCAGGCTGTCATCTCGACGGGCGTGCGGATGATCTCCATTGCTTGATATGCGCCGTGTCAGATTTATCCGGATTATCCCGCAAAAACCGGAAGATCAAAACCGGTCCAATTTGGCCTGCACCTTCTCCTTGACTGCGGGAGAAACTCCTTCCTCAGTCAGCACCTTGGCATACATCTCTTTTGCTTGGGGCACGGCCTTCTGCAACTCATAAATTCTCGCCATGGCCAGATAGGACTGCCCGGCAAAGCCCTTGATCTCCGCCAAGCGCTGATAGGCGGCAAGAGCCTCGGGCAGGGCATTTTTATTTTCATAGGCCTGGGCCAGATTCATCTGCACCAGCGGAAAAACAGGACTCGACTTGGCAAGGTCATCACGAACGCTCAGGTACACCTTGATGGCCTCATCATACTGCTGGGCGTCAAAAGCAAGATGTCCCATCTCAACCTTTGCCCACATGGCAGACCCGGTGCGTCCATAGTCATCAAGAACCTTTTGCAAGAGCACCTTGCGTTTTTCAAGCGCACCTTGCCCAACCGCTTCGGCCAGCAGAACGGCGGCCCGATCATTTTGCCTGGCCAGGTAATAGCTAAGAGAAGACCAACCCACAATTGCCAAGCCGCAACACAACAGGCCGATGATTATATTCCGCCTGTTGTTCCGGATAAACCGGATTGCCTTGGGAGGCAGGTTGAGTTCTTCAAGCAATCCGTGCTTCTGTAACGGCTTATTCAGTATCTCTTGTTGAAAATAGGTATTTTGCTCAGACATGCCTCAACCCCTTGTCGTTACACTGCTTACGTTTTATCCCTGAAACAGTAAATTTTGCCGACACTATACCTTTTCCCCTCGAAAAAAGCATCCGTCATTTTAGCCGAGGTTCACTGCCGCCCATGCCTGTAGCGGCGGCGCAAGGCCAGGATAAGAGAACAAAATACTTGTCCCAGCCATGTCGCGCATGCTAGGTAGTGAACATGTACACCATGACCAGCGACCAGATACAAACAGTCAGCGAACTTACCCAGTCGATCCGGGGGGTGCTCGAAGTTTCCTTTCCTTTTGTCACCGTAGTTGGCGAGATATCCAACCTGCGCTGTCCTCACTCCGGGCACCTCTATTTTACCCTCAAGGATAAGACCGCCCAGATAAAAGCGGTACTCTTCAAGCCCCAGCAGCGCTATCTCGACTGCACCCCCGAAGACGGCATGGAGGTGGTCTGCCGGGGCCGAGTCTCGCTGTATGAAGCACGCGGCGAATATCAGCTCATTATCGATGTCCTTGCGACAAAGGGCGCGGGGGCGTTGCAGCTTGCCTTTGACCTTCTCAAACGCAAATTGGCCGCCGAAGGCCTTTTTGCCGGAGAACGAAAAAGACCCCTGCCGCTGCTGCCCGAAAGAATAGCCCTTATCACCTCGCCCAGCGGCGCTGCGGTGCATGATTTCCTCACCATGGCCGAAAAAAGATTTGCCGCTATTCCCGTGGAGATTATCCCGGTCAGGGTGCAAGGGGCCGGAGCCATGGAAGACATCATCGAAGCCATCACCCTCTGTAACGAAAGGGAGCAAAATGATGTGATCGTTCTCTGCCGTGGGGGCGGCTCCCTGGAAGACCTGTGGACCTTTAACGAAGAAAACCTCGCCAGAGCCATTGCCGGTTCGCGCATCCCCGTTGTCTCGGCCATCGGTCATGAGATTGATTTCACCATTGCCGATCTGGTCGCGGATCTCCGGGCACCCACCCCCACCGCCGCAGCCGAAGCGGTTATCCCCAACCGTGGCCAACTATACGCCCAACTACACAATTGCAACAACCGGCTCGTAAAAACGATTGTGGACAAGTTGGCAGTTTTCCGTCGCACTGTTGAGGCCCACAGAAAAGTACTAGGCGACCCCACCTCGCTGCTTGACCAGTTTCGATTAAAAACCGACCATGCGCTAGCCTCCCTGCAATTCGCCTTTTCCAGCTCCCTCCATAAACGTCAGCTCGCTCTGGCCAGGCTCAGCCAAATCCTTGCCAGCCATAGCCCCCAACAACGCTTGACACATCTACAACAATGGGTCAACGAACGGCGCAGACGGTTGGCCCAGGCCATGCTTCGGCAGCAGGAGCGCAAACGGACAGCTTTGGGCAAAAACGCAGGGCTACTGCATGCCGTGAGTCCACTGGCGGTTCTGGGCAGAGGCTACGCCATTGTGCAGCAGAAAAATGGGGATATTGTTCGAGACAGCACAGATGTGCAGCTAGGGGAAAATATCAGCATCACTCTCGCCCAGGGCGGGATTGACTGCGAGGTGAAAAAAACATGGCCCGAATGATTCTGTCCACGTCGAGAAAAAACTAACAAAACCACCCACCCAACCCGGGGATAAATCGCAAAAGAAAAATCTGATTATCACTGATCTTCAGCTACTGAGGTAGGTTGAAAAAAGTGGGCATCAAAGCGCCGTTTTTTTAAACAGAAAGCGGAGGTGTCAAAATGGAGAGGATTCCCAACGGAAGATACACGAATGATTTGGTCTCCACTATTTCCGACCGATATCACCGGCTCCAGGGTGTTCTGGTGCGGATGTTCAACTTTGCGGCAGAGCGGGGCATCTTGGAGCACTCCCCTTTAGCCGGCATGAAGAAAAAACCGAAAAAAGCCTGCACCCGTGTTTTAACCGATGAAGAAATCAAGCTGTTATGGCAGGCTCTTGACCTGGACAACATGACGATGGATATTTACCGGGTTTCAAAACTGGCCCTGAAAATGATCCTGCTCACCGACCAGAGACCGGGTGAGGTTGCGGTATGGCCTGGGACGAGATCGACCCGGAAGGCTTCTGGAATATCCCCGCCGAGCGAACGAAAGGCAGAGAGGCACAACGTGTACCGCTCACCGATATGGCGTGGGAGGTCATCAAGCAGGCCAAAATATATTCCGGGGAAGGTCAATTCGTGTTCCGATCATCCCACAAGGACAACGAACCCATGACGGCCCACGCCCTTTCCCGTGCCATTGCCCGACATTGGCAAGAGCTGGGCTTCGGTACAAAATGGACTCCCCACGACCTGCGCCGGACACTTCGCACCCGGCTGGCGGAGATAGGCATTGATGACGTGGTTGCCGAGCGTGTCCTGGGGCACAAACTACAGGGCATCATGGCCGTCTATAATCGGCACGGTTACGACACCGAAAAGCGGCAGTCCCTTGAGCACTGGGCCAAAAAACTGCGGCAGATTGTGGGTCTTGAGGAACAGGATCAAGGGAAAATCTTTCATCTGAACATGCGGACAGGGTAAGCCTCGCTGCATAGCTCAGTTTTTTTTATCGTTCCCTACCCGACTCATGCCAAGCCTTCTGTACCGGAGAGAGAAGATACTCCGCAACAGTTCGGACACCGAGCAGGATCTCGGCATTGGTTCGCATCCCGGTGGTCAATTGAAAATGTTCACCGCCCGTTTCCAATGACATGGAGTTCAAGGTCACCAACGCCTTGTACACGTAGGGCATGGGTTTTCCGGTTCCATCACTGGGAGGTGCGCTGTTGTTGGCGGAAGGGTCCGCCGCATCGGCGCTGATGTGCTCGACGACCCCCTCGACCATTCCGTATTTCTGGAAGGGAAAGGCGGCGAACTTCAGCTTGACCGGTTGCCCTGGCCGTACAAAGCCGATATCTTCGTTGGAAACCCACACCTCGGCGCGCAAGGTTTCATTCATCGGCACCAAAGTGAGCAAAACCGTGCCGGGCTGCACCACAGTTCCGATGGTATGGGTGGCCAGATCCTTTACCACACCATCTTGCGAGGCCTTAAGATCAAGCAAATCCTTGCGGTGGTTCTGCTTAGCGATTTCCTGGGTGAGCCGATCCAGGGCGTTTGCCACCTCATTGCGTTCGGTATATAACTGCCGCCGATAATCTGACTCGGTTTGGGCAATGGTTTTTTCAGATTGCAAAACCCCAGCCCGTGCGGAATTAACCACATACTCCTGGGTCTTCAGTTCCTGCTCCTTCTCGATACGTTCCCGCCGTTTATCGCTGGCTGAAATTTGGGCCACCGCACCCTGCGCAGCCAGTTTGTCAAACATCTTTTCGGTATCCACATAATGGGGCAGGGTATTTTCAAGTTTGAGGCGAACCTGCTCAGCCGCGGCCAGATCATGCTTGGCCTTAAGCAGACGGGATTGCTCCTCGGCCAGCGCGGCACCCATCGCCGCTCGATTGGCCCTGAACTGCGCCTCAACCTCTTTTGCCACAAGCGCGGGCGCTCCGAGGTCGGCTCGAAAATCTCCCCCTGAGAGTTCAGCGTCGATCCGTTGCAGCGTAAGGCGTTTGCGCGCAAATTCCGCATGAATGGTATTAGAGTCCGCATCGGTGATAAGAGCGTCCATACGCATGAGCGTCTGTCCAGCCTTTACCGTCATTCCCTCCCCTACCAGAATTTCCTTGATAATGCCAGCCTCTGACGGTTGGACGATCTTTACATAACTTTGCGGGACCAGCTTGCCTTCGGCCACGGCAATGATATCCAATCTGCCAAAGATCGCCCAAATAAATAAACACCCCAACAGGATCAAAGCCGCCTTGAGTACCCATCGCCCCAAGGGGTTGGGGGGCACCTCCTGCAAGCGCAAAAGTGGCGGGGCAAAGGCAAGTTGATCGGGCTCGGGTTCGGGCAGTAATCGTTGTAAAATATCTTGCGAATTTCTCACAAAACTCCGGAAACTCCCTTCGGCAGGCTCAGAGCAACCGGACGTCGCATTGAGATCATTGCCCTTTTTCCGAGTCTGGTAAGCGTGTCTAATCTCAGACAAGAGCTTTGCAAAAGCTTCTTTCATATTAACTTTCATGCTCTCCCCAATACTGCGCATACGAGACGCCGGGACCAGCTCATGGCTCGATCCCGGCTACACGCACTGATCTGATTATTACGCGACCTTCCGAAGCCCCTCGCTCAGGCCCTTGAATCCCTTCAGCTCCTGGCCATGGCCGGCCTGCAGGGAGAAAAGATCCGAGGCGAACGGTGTCGTGGAACCCAGAAACCCGGCGCTTGCCTTGCTCAAAGCGGTAGTATCCGCCCCCAGTCGCTCGTCGAGCCAGGAGAGGGTTTTCTTATCCGCCAAGGCCTTAGAGACCGCCAGGTCCATGGCCAGCCAGCGGCCAAACACCACCGATGAGTCCACTTGCGCCCCGCTCTTCTCCGTTTCCTGGGCGTGTGTATCGTCCCAATGGCTGGCATTAAGATAGACTGCTTGCTCACGCCGGGGCTGCCCCCAGGTATCGTCCCCGCCCTGGCGGGCTTTATCCGACACTTTTGAACGATTATCATCCCGATCATTCGACCAATGGCCATCGTGGCTTCCGTGTATGCCTGGGGTGCCATGATCAGGATCGTCATTACAGTTGTCTTCCCCGTTGTTCTCATGGCTTATCGTAACCTGAAAAACATCCGAGTTCGCAAGGCTCCCCTCGGTACTGCCAGTGGCTGCTACTTTGTCGGTGGCTGTCACCCTCACCTCCACCGAGCCCACCTGCTTGGGGGCGCGGCCGGAAAAGGTCTGGGTTGCCGCATCAAAGGAGAGCCAGGAGGGCAGCGGAGAACCATCGGCCAGGGTAGCGCGGTAGTTCAGGGTATCTCCCTGGTCCGGGTCCACAAAGCTTCCGGTCGGCAGCTGCCAGGAAAAGTCCTTGTTGAACTTCACCTGCTGATCTGCCAGGGGGGCGATAAGAATCGGCGCATCGTTGCTGCCGATCAAGGTTATATCCAGGGCAGAAGCAACACTCGCGATCCCGTCCGTGGCGGTGTAGCCGAAATGTTCGGCCAGCACCGCTCCCCGGCCAAGGGACTGCACCGCACCGTTTGCGTTATCAAGGCTGTAGGCATAGCTGCCGTCAGTTGCCAAGCTCAGGGTGCCATACTTGCCCTGTTGATTAGAAGGATCTGCCACGGCAAGGGTAGTTCCGGCATCCGCGTCAGTATCGTTAGCCAGCACATTGCCGCTAGCGGAAGCCATCAGGTCTTCGATCAGGAAGGCACTGTCACCCGCCACCACCGGCGCGTCGTTGCTGCCGGTCACCGTGATGTCCAGTTGTCCGGAAACCGCGACGATCCCGTCGGTTACGTTGTAGGTGAACTGATCGACCACTGTGCTGCCTTGGGCCAGGGACTGGACATCTCCACTTGCGTTATCGAGACGGTAGGTGTAGCCGCCATCCGCCGCAATGGACAGGGTGCCGTACCTGCCGACATACTCGCCCGGAGCTGTTACGCTGAGGATGGTTCCGCTATCCACGTCGCTATCGTTATTGAGCACGTTGCCGGAATACAATAAAGCTTGGTCCTCACCCACGAACCCGGCATCGGCCATGGTCATTGGGGCATCATTGGTGTTGACCACATCCACCGCGAAAATCTCAGCGGTGCTGGCGCCGGTGCTGTCGGTTGCGGTCACCGTAATATCCAGGGTGGTGACATCATCGTTTGCCGGAGTACCGCTGAAGGTGCGAGTCGCGGCATCGAAACTCAACCAAGACGGCAATGCTGAGGCATCGGCCAAGCTTGCGCTATAGGTAAGCGAATCCCCTGCGTCAACATCCGTGAACGCCTCGGCCGGAATCGTAAAGCTGAAGGCAGCATCCTCCGTTGCCGATTGTGTCGGGATTTGGGCTGCGACCAGAGGTGCGTCATTGACATTAACGATGTTCAGGGCAAAGCTGGCGAGTGCGGCAGCACCCGCCGTATCGGTGGCCATCACGCTCACATCCAGTATTCCGACATCCTCATTTTCCGGAGTACCGCTGAAGGTACGGGTGACGGGATTAAAGATGAGCCAGGCTGGCAGAGAGTTGCCGTTCCCAAGGGTTGCGGAGTAGATCAGTGAGTCGCCACCATCCCCATCGGTAAAGGTCTCTGCGGGAATCGTGAAGCTGTATGCCGCATCTTCAAGGACTGTTTGATTATCCGGCATCACGCCGACTACCGGCACGCTATTGGTGAGCGCAAACAGGCTGGCCTCACTGCCGTCTGCAAATTGCAGGGTATCCGCCACCAGGGAACCATTATTGCCGAAGCGATCGAAATCCTTGAGCCGCAAAGCATCACCCTGCAAGCCCACCCGGATCAGGAGATCACTGCCATCCCGTTCGAAAGTGAGATCCCCCTGTGCGATGCCCGCGCCGAATGCAATGAGATTTCCTTCTGTGGCACTCGATACATCCGCGATGGTATCCACCCCGTCGCCGAGATTGAAGATATAGGTGTCGTTGCCGCCACCTCCGGCGAGCAGGTCATCGTCTTTCCCGCCATCCAGGGTATCATTGCCTTCTCCTCCGCTGATCCGATCAGTAATGGCTGTGCCGGTCAGCAGGTCGTCGCCATCTGAACCTTGGATATCAAAGCCGCGCGCGAGCAGTTCACCGATCCCCAGCACGGTGCCGTCGGCGAATTGAAATTGCTCTATGACCGAGGAGTTGAACGGGTCTTCGGGATTGAAGTCTTCGATGTGAATGGCTTCGCCCTGATCCCCTACCCGCACCAGCAGGGAGCCAAGACCGAGGGAAAGCGAATCGGGTGTGATCCCGGCCCCGAACAGGATGGTATCCGTGCCGGAGGTATCCACGATCTGGTCCACACCATCGCCGGGATTAAAGATGTAGGTGTCGTTGCCATCACCACCGGCCAGCAGGTCATTGCCTGCCCCGCCCTGAAGAGTGTCGTTGTCTGCGGTGCCAGTCAGGATGTCGGCTCCGGCGGTGCCGACAAGGGAATCGGCCACATCAAGGACAAATTCATCGCTGACACTGACTCCGCCATTGTCCGTGGCAGTGACGCGCACATTCCACAGCCCGGCGGAAGTCGAGGTCGGCGTGCCGCTGAAACTGCCTGTGGCTGCATCAAAAGTAAGCCAATCCGGCAGCAGATCGCCATTGGCCAGGCTCGCACTCAAGGTGAGCGTGTCACCCGCATCCGGGTCTGTAAACGCATCGCTTGCAACCCGGAAGGTGAATACCTCTCCTTGGGCTACGCTCATATCGTTAAGAGGAATGGCTAATACCGGGGCATTATTTATCTCAGTGGTGGCTATTGCTTGGGCTGCCACACCAAATTGCGCATTACCCAACTGTTTCCGTATTTCCGTTGCAGACAATTGATCCAGCGAGCCGGTAATGCCATATTGGTAGGCCATCTCGCCGCCCAGAGCCTCCGTATCGGAACCGGCCAGATAGGCATCCGCCAGATGCGGAGCGAGTTCCCATGAGGTAATCGCAGGGTCGGCAGCAACAGCTTCCTCGAATTGATTCGCCAGGGCCAGGAAGTCGAATTGCTGGATGCGCTTGTTCAACAACTGGTCCGCAGACTGGGGGTTATAATCGGGCATTGCCTCGGCGATGATCTGCAATGTCTTGATCGTCTTGCTATCCCCCCAGTACGTATCAAACCAATAATAGAAAGTCATGCTGTCGGTATCGCCGATTTCCAAAATCAGGTCATCACCTTCCCGGGAGAACCTCAAATCCGTGTACGCAATGCCTCCACCTAAGGAAACCGTACGTTGTTCACCGTCTGAATACAATTCATAGCCATCCTGACCGTCACCACGATTAAACAACACCACGCCGTTATCCTCAACGGCATAGATATAGTCAGAGCCCGTGCCGCCAATGATCAAATTATTGGCATAACCGGATTCAATGTAATCATCGCCGGTGCCCGCATCCAGAAGGGCGTTGTTCGCGGTATCGACAGAGTTGAAATAAGCATACAGTTCATCATCGCCATCGCCCCCCTGAAGGATGGCATTTTCTCCTGACCAGGCCGACAGGGAATCGCTATCATCCGTTCCCACAATAGGCAGACCAAGCAACGCGGCAGTCTGCGTCTGTATATCTGCTGCATCCCAGACCGTGCCATCGGCAAATTCCACACGTTCGATACGGTTGGCATCCCCATATCCCCAGTCTTCGATCTTCACCTGATCGCTGGTGCCGTTGATGCCGAGAACCAGATCATTGTCGCTGCGGAAAAAGGTGATGTCGCTCGCAACGATCCCTTCTCCAAAGCGGATCGTATCCAGATTGCCTACATTGTAATCCTCATCATAAATTGTGTCCTGGCCGTCGCCCAGGTTAAACAGGTAGGTGTCGTTGCCACCTTCTCCTTCAAGATAGTCATCTCCCGTCCCCCCAGCCAGAATGTCGTTCCCCTCTCCGGCGTAAAGTTCGTCATCCCCGGCACCGCCGTAAAGAATGTCATTGCCGTTGTTTCCATAAATCCAGTCGCCTCCACCCAAACCTTGAATGATGACGTCTTCATCTGATGAGGAGTAGAGATAATCATTAGCTTCCGTACCCACAATTGATAGGGTAAACAAGTCGGACATCCACATCTGAATTTGAGCCGCATCCCAGACAGTGCCATCGGCAAACTCCACCCGCTCAATGCGGTTGTCGTCTCCATATCCCCAGCCCTGGATCGTCACCTGATCGCTGGTGCCGTTGATGCCTAAGACCAGATCATCTCCGGCACGGGTAAAGGTGATGTCGCCTGTGGCAATCCCTTCTCCAAAGCGGAGGGTATCCAGGGAACCTGCATTGTAATTCTCGTCGTAAACAGTGTGTTGGGTGCCCCCCCAGTTGTACAGGTAAGTATGGACATCTTCATCATAGTCGGAAATCGTGTCCTGCCCTCCACCCAGATTGAACAGATAGGTATCGCTCCCTGCGTCACCCTCAAGATAGTCATCCCCTGCGCCCCCATCCAGGATGTCATCACCGAAACGGCCAATCAGGGTATCGTTGCCAGCCTTGCCTTCCAACACATCCTTCAAGTCGCGGCCGACTAAATAGTCGTCCAGTTCCGTACCAAGAATCGGGGTTTCCTCCAGCCGCGCCTCGTCCCACACCGTGCCATCGGCAAACTCCACCCGTTCAATCCGGGCATACTCCGTTAAAAACCACTGCTTGACGGTCAACAGATCCTCTGTCCCGTTGATGGAAAGGCAGAGATCGTAGTTATCCCGATAAACCGTCAGGTCAAAAGGCGCAACGTCATCGTTGAACCGAATTGCATCCAGATTGCTGGGGTTATCATCCCACTCCTCCAGTTCGAAATACTCCTGCACCACATCCCTGCCAAAGCCACGGCCAAAAAGGTACGCATCGGCTCCTGCCCCTGCGTTCAGGTAATCGTCGCCTGCCCCACCGGAGAGCAGGTCGTTGCCTCCCTCTTCCCCACTGATGTCGCCCCACAGCACATCGTTACCATCGCCGCCATACAGGTGATCGTCGCCGCTTCCGCCATAAAGAAAATCGTTGTCGCTTCCACCATCAAGAAAGTTTTTTCCATCTCCACCGTACAGATGATCATTGCCATCACCGCCAGAGAGAGTGTTGTCGCCGCTGCCGCCATCAAGCGAATCATTGCCGCTGCCGCCATCAAGAAAATCATTGCCGCTGCCGCCGCTCAGATCATCGTTGCCCGCTTCCCCGGACAAAATATCGTTACCGCCAAAACCGGCGAGGACATCATCGCCGCCCGAACCGGTCAAGTAGTCCGCACCACGGCCATCTCGCCAACCATAAATAAAATCCGAGCCTTCCGTTGGAGAAGGACTCACGATGGAGGCCAGCATGGTTGCCGCATCCCATACTGTGCCACCGGCGAATTCGATCCTCTCCACCGCCCACTGTTCAGATGGATCATCCCATCCCCACCACTGCCCCAGAGCCAGACGATCGGAGGTGCCGTTGATGGAGAGGTACAGGCTTCCATCAGAGCCTCGAAACATGGAAACATCGGCGGGGGCAATTCCCGCAGCTAAACGGACTGTATCCACCTTGCCGGGGGTCTGGCCCGAATTTTCTATATGATCCTGGCCAAACCCGCGGCCAAAAAGATACACATCATTCCCGGCGCCACCGTCCAGATAATCGTTCCCGATACCACCATCGAGGATGTCATTTCCATCGCCGCCATACAGATGATCGTTGCCGCTGCCGCCATCCAGAATATCGTTGCCAGCTGCGCCATTCAGGGAGTCATTGCCGCCTCTGCCCAATAGAATTTCAGCCCCAGACTTTCCCGATAAAATATCTTCCCCTTTGCTGCCAAACACGTAGGGCGAAGCAGCGGCATGCGACAAAAGATAGTTCGCATCCCACCAGGTGCCGTCCTTAAAGGCTACTTTCTCCACAGCCTGACCGGAGCGTACCGATACAGATTCAAAAGTTTCTATGGTGGAGCCGGTCGAATAAGTGTAATCCTGCATCCAGTTGGCCAACATCAACACATCGCCCGACCCGTTGACGGAAAGATAGAGATTCCTGCCATCCTGGGAAATAAGGACATCGGAAGGCGCAATCCCCTCGCCGAAAAAAACCGTATCCATATCGCTATGGCCATCGGTTTCCTGCACAAGGTCATAGCCGAAGCCCCTGTCCAGAAAATAGGCATCATTGCCCGCCCCACCGATAAGGGCGTCATCGCCAGGACCAGCGACAAGCACATCATTGCCGCCCGTGCCCAGGATAATATCGTCAGTAGTCTGCGCACCCTGAATGATATCGCCGGTCGGTGTGTTGAAAAGAGGGTTATTCGCCCTGTCCGTGAGTGCTCCCACATCCCACACCGTGCCGTCGGCAAACTCCACCCGCTCAACCTTGTTGCTTCCAGACGCGAACCAGTCAACGACGTCCAATTGATCGCCGCCGTCAAATAAAAGAACAAGGTGGTTGTCTTGCCGCAAAACAATGACATCGCTGGGCGCAACATCAGCGTTGAACAGAATCGTATCCCCGCCACCCGCCGAGCCGGAATCATAAATAGTGTCATGCCCGAAACCACGGCCGTACTGATACACATCGTTGCCATTGCCGCCAATAAGGTAATCGTTGCCTGCCCCCCCGGAGAGCGTGTCGTCGCCATCTCCGCCAAACAGACGATCGTCGCCGGCACCACCCTCCAGAAAATCGTTGCCTTCTTCACCATCCATATCATCATTGCCAGCGCCGCCAAAAAGGCGGTCATTCCCGCTACCGCCTTTCAGCAAATCATTTCCGCTACCGCCATCCAGAATATCGTTGCCCGCTTCACCAAGCAGCACGTCATCGTCAGCGCCGCCAAAAAGAGTGTCGTTCCCGCTGCCACCTTGCAGTTGATCCTGACCGTCACCGCCATCCAGTAAATCGTTACCATCCCCTCCCATCAGGAAATCGTTGCCGTCCCCCCCATTTAGGTAATCGTCACCATCCCCTCCCTCCAGACGATCATGGTCTGCCTCGCCCATTAGCAGGTCGTTACCGCCACCGCCAATCAGGGTGTCATTGCCGTTACCCCCGAAAAGCTGGTCATCGCCTGCCCCATTCACCGTCAACCCAAAACCCTGAAAGTCAATCTCAATGGAGTATCCATTGCTGTCGTAAATCACTTGAAAATCTAATGGACAATCGTAAACCGTGACCCATGCTGTGTAGTCAGCTACTGAAAAAGCCATATCGCCCATAAGGCAATCATTGCCACTTCCTCCAAAAAGCAGATCGTTGCCATCCCCACCAAGCACCAGGTCATCTCCGTTGTCGCCGCTGACGAAGTCGTTTCCGCTGTCCCCAGAGAGAAAGTCCCCATCATCGCCGCCGGAGATCAGATCATCGCCGTACATGCCCCGAATTCTATCCCTGCCTGCGTCCCCATAAAGCAGATCGCCTGTGCCTGTCTTTAACCAAGACAAATGTGTATACGGCGCATCAGATTCCGAATAATAATACCTATCGAGATCACCTTGGATTATATCGTCCCCACTGCCACCGTTGATGTAATCCTGACTAGCGAGACCAATAAGCCAGTCGTTACCTCCGCGACCATCAATGTGGAGCCTGGGCGGAAAGGCATCAGTGATCACAAACTTAGCGGCAGTGATCCATCCACCCGCGTTATCATAGCCAAAATTGCCAAAATCATATGTGATACCGTCAACACGGTGGAATGCCACATCAGAAACATCACTATATCCCGTCCCGTTCAGGGTACTGTCAGCATCCACCGAATCGTACAGGCTTATCCCGAAATCCCCGTTCTCAAAATCAGCCGCGCTGGTCTGGTTTTCAAAGGTGATGCTGTCCGTGCCGTTCAATACCAGGTGGCCGGGGGAATTGAAGGTGAGGGTGATGTTGTTGTCGCCCAAGAAGCTGTAGGTGTTGCTTGTGCCCTCCCGCAGAAAGGCCCCGGCGATCGCCTGGCCCTGGTAGACAATGATGTTGCGGCCCGTGTCCCGGATGGTGTCGTTGCCTTCGATGTAGTAGGTGTCGATCCCATCGCCGCCGATCATCAGGTCGGCATCCGCGCCGCCGTCCAGGGTATCGGCGCCGTACCCACCATACAGGGTATCGTTGCCTATGCCGCCATTGAGGCTATCGCCGGTGTTGTCCGAAAAACCGTCGCTCTTCCAGCCCGCCATCAGCACGTCATCCCCTGCACCGCCATTCAGTGTGTCCTGACCCATGTTGCCCACCAGCACATCGGCCTGACTGCCGCCGGTCAGGATATCGTCGCCGCTGCCGCCCAGCATGAAAGCGCGTTGTGTTCCTGCCGTGGCGTTCATGGCCTGGCTGCCTGCTGCCTGGATATACCAGTCAAGCAGGTCGGGCAACTTTTCCTTCAGGGCAGTGGTTGCCTCGCTGAATGCCAAGCTGTTCAGGTAGGAGGTGAACATCTTGTCCATGTCGGTGCCGGTAAAGCCCTTGGCATCGGCAAGAGTTGCCGCCACGTTCGACATATCGAGATGGATACCGCCGGTCATGCCGTCGCTGCTGAAAAGCCTTATCCCCACGCCTGCACCGGTTTCCAACTCATTGTCATATTTCTGCATGGCAAAGGCGGTGAGCGCCTTGGTGATGTTGTTATTGGTCAGGCTCAGGCCGCCGTCTTGGGCGATCAGTTGCAGATCAGCGGTAAAGCGGTCGAGCATGTTATCCCCAGAAGCGCCAGTTTGATGCTGGATCAGGCCTTCGAGGAAGTTGCGCTGAACATCAACCAACTTGCTCGGGTCATGGGCGAACAACCGCTCGTCAAAGAGCATCTTCACCATGTCCGGCAGCTTGTCGGTTACCTTCAGGAAAGCGTCGTTCTGCAAAAAGGCGGTGAGCAGGGTTTGTGAGTGCAGAGATATCTGGAAAGCAAGATTGTCTGGCGCTGCGCCTTGGATGAGCGGTTTTTGGTCACCGATTGTCGAGAATGGTTTGAGCACTAGGGACGAGGAAAGCACCTCGCCTTTCACGTAGAACCCGCTGACATTTCCCGCTCGGGTGGCAAGGTCGCTGTTAGTGAAGAAAAACAGCTCCGGCGTCAGGGTGGCGAGTTCTTCGGGAGAGTAAAGACCATTAAGATAGGTGACCAGCTCGTTGCGGATCGATTCCTTGGCGGAGTTGGCAAACGGCGCTTGGTCAAAGGTGACAGCCTTTTTATCGAAGAACACCCCCAACAGGGCAGCCAGACCTCCGCCCAGGGAATGACCGGTGAAGCTGATGGTGACGTCGGGGTTATCCTTGTTGGCCTTTTTAATCTCCAGGTAATAGGCTGCCGCCTCCTTCAACTGCTGCGCACAGACAAGGCTTGTGGTCAGATCAAGGTTGGCAATCCAGTCGGGGTCTACCATGCTGCTTGGGTTAGTCCCGGCAAAGGAGATGACGATTTCGTTCGGGTTGGCAATATTTTGGAAAGATACCGCTTCAAAACCTGATGTCTCTGTGAACATCGGATAGTCTGGATTTTTTGGCACATGCGCAAGTTCCAGCCAACCCTGCGGAGTTGGAAATTGATTTATCTGGTCGCGAGTTATCTGATACGCTCGACCTGCCATCAACGCATATTCAATGTCCGTAGTCATAATTCACCCCAACTTAATCAATTTTACTATTACCTGATAACCAGTTTGTTATTTCTCCGTGGATGGCTTCATCGGAAGCGGTGCCTTGAAACTTCGGTATTGCTGGGAGTTGTAGTCAGGGCAGTTCACACTTGACTGCGTCTTCTTCGAATCAAGCGGCTCCCTTACAAAGACTTGCAGGTGTTGATTATATTTCCCTATGGATTTATTGATCTTCTTGACTTCCTCAACCGAAACCGGTTCCGAGCTCCAGCGGCGTTCGCGGTCCCACTGTTCGCTGTAGCCGCCGACGATGACATTCGCTGCCTTCATCTCCTTTGGAAGTTCCTCCAGCGGTATCCGCTGCCAGGCGCTGCCGTCATACCTGAAAAAAACGTAGGGCGGATTGGGGCGGCCCCAGTGGTTATAGGCCAGGCATCCCGCCGGATTGGTCACGATGTATGGCGTGCCGTTGAAGATATCGAGCGCCAACAACGTCAGGTTGTCTTGCTGCTCACGACCGAAATCGCTTTTCCAGGTCACGTCCTGATTCGTGCCCGGAATGGTAAACTTGCACTCCTCCTTCAGCAACGACCGGGAGGTACTGACAATTTCCGGATACCCGCCATAGCTATGAGACCGTTTCGCGGTCAAGGTTGTGCCGTCGTGCAGCAAAACCTCTTCCTTCCAGCTTTTACCGATCCCAAGCGGGTTATTCTTGGCCAGAGTCATGCAGCCAGCAAGAGCGGCAAACAAAACCGTGAGTACAACTCCTTTGACTATCCCGAACATCATCCTGTTTTTCATGCCGTCATCCTCCAGTTCCAATCGTTGCCGTCCCCCCCATTTAGGTAATCGTCACCATCCCCTCCCTCCAGACGATCATGGTCTGCCTCGCCCATTAGCAGGTCGTTACCTCCACTGCCAATCAGGGTGTCATTGCCGTTACCCCCGAAAAGCTGGTCAGATCCTATTCCAACCACAACTGGATTAAACCCCTGAAAGACAATCTCAGAGGAGTAGCCTTTATTGTCGTAAGTCACCTGAAAATCCAAGGCAGAGCTGTCTCTATAACAAAACTCATCCCACTCAGGAGGCTGTAAATAAAAAGCGCTGTCGCCGTAGATGACATCATTGCCATCACCCCCAGAAAGCAGATCGTCACCATCCCCGCCGAGGACTATATCATCGCCGCCGTCACCGTAGACGACATCATTTTCGCTATCTCCCGACAGAAAATCTCCGTCCTCACCGCCAGAAATCAGATCGTTGCCGAATTCGCCACAAATCCAATCCCTGCCAGCGTCCCCATACAGCATGTCTCCGGCTCCCGTCGTATTCATCCACGAAGGAACCCCATAAGGTTTCCCGCCATCGACAAGAAGAATTACATCGCCATCAATCACGTCGTTGCCTGCACCGCCACTGATATAATCCTGGTCTGAAAGGCCAAAGAGCATATCGTTGCCGCCGTAGCCATAAATACTGAAGCTGGGAATACCAGTATCGGTGAGCTGAAAGTCATGCTCATAATTAACTCCAGACACGAACTCATACGTACATTGATCATCATTATAACTGTCAGAATACAGATAAGTATAATCAGCGACGTTAGTCCCAAGCAGTGTTCCTCCTGGCTCCACTTTGTCGTACAGCGTTATCCCGAAATCCCCGTTCTCAAAATCAGCCGCGCTGGTCTGGTTTTCAAAGGTGACGCTGTCCGTCCCATTCAGCACCATGTGGCCGGGGGAGTTGAAGGTCAGGGTGATGTTGTTGTCGCCCAGAAAGCTGTAGGTGTTGCTTCTGCCCTCCCGCAGAAAGGCCCCGGCGATCGCCTGGCCCTGGTAGACAATGATGTTGCGGCCCGTATCCCGGATGGTGTCGTTGCCTTCGATGGTGTAGGTGTCGATTCCATCGCCGCCGATCATCAGGTCGGCGCCCGCGCCGCCGTCCAGGACGTCGTTGCCAGAGCCGCCCTTCAAAATGTCATTGCCGCCCATGCCGTACAGGGTGTCCCGCTGTCCGCCATTGCCCACCAGCAGATCGGCCTGGCTGCCGCCGGACAGGGTATCATTACCGCTGCCGCCCAGCATGAAGGCACGCTGTGTTCCTGCCGTGGCCTCCATGGCCTGGGTGCCTGCCTGGATGTACCAGTCGAGCAGATTAGGCAACTGCGCGACGATGAGGTCGCGGTCTTCGGGTGGCAAGGTAGCCAGGTAGTTGGTGAAGTACATGGTGTAGCCCTTG
>CAIPYE010000014.1 GCA_903869265.1 uncultured delta proteobacterium | reverse complement strand
GTTAGCTTGCGTTCAAATCTGCGGTCAATATATATGCCGCTAGAATCTTCATCGACTTTTGGGGTGTGGTTGGGAGATTTCACAGTAAGACTGTCCGCAACGCGGCAGATGCCAGTCGAAGTCCCTCCACCCCGGCTCTTCTTCTTAGAGCTTCTCAAAAATGAGATGTAAAAACCATACAAGCCTGTCGAAGGCCCGCATTAGGAATGCACCTGCGGTTCGACAGGCTCACCGCGAACGGCAACGGTTTAGCTGAACTATCCAATCACCAGAGGCTAAGCTACTTAGCCTGGCAGCACTTCTTGTACTTTTTACCGCTCCCGCAAGGGCAGGGCTCGTTGCGGCCGATCTTTTCGCTGGTCACCGGAACCCGGCCCGGATTCACCTTGCCGTCCACGTACAGCCACTGTCCCTCTTCGCAGACAAACTTGGCCCGCTCATGCAACCGATGCTTCTGGCCATGCCCTGAAAAATTGGCGATGAACTCCACCACTCCGGCCTTATCCTCTACCCCGCCACCCTCGGTCTCCAGCACCTCGATGCCGTGCCAGACAAAACCAGCTTCGTCGCTCAGATCAAGACTGGGTGGACGGGTGCTCCGGTGCCAGGAACGCAGAAGATAGGGGACATCCTGCACGGCAAAAGCGGAATAGCGTGAGCGCATCAACGCCTCCGCGGTCGGGGCAAGCTGACCGCCCTCAATAAACGGTCCGCAGCATTTGGCAAATTTCAGACCCGTGCCGCACGGGCAAAGGCTCTTCTTCTCTTTTTCGCTCATCCCACACCTTCCTTATTCGTATATTTGCTGGTCCCGATCCGGGAATACTTGCACATCCCGTTCGGACTGTGCCACAATATCTCTATTCTCCCCTCCCTTCAACCTCCTTCTGAGATGAGCGCCATGAAAACGACAGCCTATCTGATCATCGGCAACGGCGTAGCCGGAACCTCTGCCGCGGAAGCCATCCGCCAGCAAGACCCAAAAGGCCGCATCGCCATCCTCAGCGAAGAAGACATCCCCTTTTACTATCGGATCAGGCTCAACGATTTCATTGCCGGGGATGTGGGCGAAGAAAAGCTCATCGCCAAGAAAGCGGCCTGGTACCAGGAGCAGCAAATCGACCTGCGGATCAATACCCGGATCACCAAGCTCGATGCCGTTGCTAAAAAGCTGACCACCGACAGCGGGGAGACGCTGCCTTTTGACCGATTGCTCCTCGCCACGGGCAGCCATTCCTTCCTGCCGCCCATCGAGGGCATCGGCCAACAGGGGGTCTTTGCCCTCCGCCACATCAAAGACGCCCGATCCATCCTGGCCCAGGCCGCAAAAAGCGAGGCGGTGATCCTCATCGGCGGCGGACTGCTCGGCTTAGAAGCAGGCAATGCCCTGCGCAAGCTGGGCAAGAAGGTCACGGTGGTGGAATTTTTCCCGCGCCTCCTGCCCCGGCAACTCGACGATAAGGGGGCCAAACGGCTCCAGAAGCTCATGGAGAAAATGGGCTTCAGCTTCCGCCTTTCAGCCATCACCAAGACCATCACCGGCAATAACGGACAGGCCGACGGCATAGTCCTTGAAGGCGGCGACACCCTGCCCGGTCAGATGATCATCGTCTCCGCCGGGGTGAGGCCCAATCTGGAACTGGCCAAAAGCGGCGGGCTTGATTGCGATAAGGGGGTCAAGGTGAACGCCCGCCTGGAAACCAGCGTCGAGGGTATCTATGCGGCAGGCGACGTGGCCGAACATCAGGGGGTGGTCTCCGGCATCTGGCCCGCGGCCATGCAGCAAGGCAAGGTGGCGGGCGCCAACATGGCAGGCGGCGAAGTGCGATACAACGGCACCACCATGAGCAATATCCTCAAGGTGGCAGGTATCGACGTCGCCGCCGCAGGCAACATCGACGCGGAAGGAAAGTTTGAATCGCAGGTGGTCAGCTCAGGGAGCGTCTACAAAAAACTGGTCATTGAGAACAACCGCATCATCGGCTGCATCATGGTGGGGGACACCAAAAACTTCAACACCATCACCCGGTACATCACGGAACAACGGGATATCGGCACGCTCAAGAATAGTCTGTTGTGACACGCGCATAATATCCATTGACGATATTATTTTCCCTGGATATCAGGAAATCATGATCAAGACCTCCAAAGATGAAAATATGAGCAAACGAAATTTTTCTCCCATTCACCCTGGCGAGATACTGGTTACCGAGTTCCTGGAACCAAAGGGTATCACCCAGTATCGCCTAGCCAAGGAAGCCCTGGCAGATCGGCTGGATACAGAGGTCCATCCATTTTCGCACGCGGCATAGGGGGCGGGCATATCGACAACATGCGTAGCGGCCTTAGCTATCTAGCTAATTCCAGAAGCTATCACTATAACTCCGAAGTAAACTCGAAAAGTCAGCAAGCCGACAAAAGGAACCATTTATGCAACATAAACCGATACTTTTATCTCTCGGCAAGACGAAACTCAAAAAAACAGAAGAAGATGAAGCAGTAAATTTTATACTTAGCGCAAAAACCAGGGAAAAACTGGAGGAAAACTCCATCTCCGCGCAACTACTGGCGAAAATAGATACCAGAGAGGAACTAAACACTTTTCTTGAAAAAGTGCGTACACAATGTCAAGGCGATAAAGCATGGCCGACAAAGGATGATGGGACACCCTTGGGCGTCGGTGCGGCGAAAGATCAAAATTACCCTTTAGCCGTTGGATACAATCGTTTGCAAGCGGCGTTACGGATAGGGTTCACCCATAAAATCGAAAAGGCCAAAAAAACAACTACAGAAAAAATCGCTACTATTTGGGGTACTATTGAAAACAAGATTGAGGTCTCGTTTGAAGAGGCTACACACGCCAGTCTTAACAAATTAGACCTTGGCCAATTAAATATCGTGCTAGCGTTATGCAAGCAAGTAATCGAAGAGAAGAAAGAACGGTCTTAGAGGAAATAGGGCTATCTCCCGGATGAGAGCTTGCTCCCGCAATGTTTCGGTCAAGATTACGGGGGATTACGGGGGACACCATACCTAATTAGGCTCGTCACGCAGAAAAAACCAGGGACACTCCCCTATTTTTCGAGAATATGCATGGAGTCTCCCTAGTTATTTTGACAGAAACAGTCCCTTACCAGAAGGTTATGTAGCGAAGCGGTGGCGGCTGCATCGACTCAAGCGGCCAGCCCCTTGATGATGGCCCGCAGGAAGGCGGGCAGGTCGTCGGGCGTGCGGCTGGTGATAAGGTTGCCGTCCACCACCACCTCCTGGTCCAGATATTTGGCGCCGGCATGCACCAGATCATCCTTGATGGCAAAGAAGCCGGTGACGCTCCTGCCGTTAAGCACCTCGGCTGAGGCCAGCATCCAGCCGGCATGGCAGATGGCGGCGACAATCTTGCCGGCTTCCGCCATATCCTTGACCAGTTTGACCATGGCCGGGTGGCGGCGCATGTGATCCGGGGCGTAGCCGCCGGGTATGACCAAACCGTCGAAATCATCGACCCGCACCTCTTTGATGCCCACATCGGCGGTGGCCTTGATTCCGGCTGCGCCACTATAGCTCATGCCTCCCTCAGGTCCGACCACCGTCACCTGGGCGCCGGCCTCCTTGAGGCGGTAGTAAGGGTACCAGAATTCCCGGTCGTTATAGGTCTCTTCCACCAGCAGTATTACCTTCTTGCCCTCTAGCTCCATGTAGCACCTCCTTCTGTTATGGGTCGTTCTGAATTTTTAATTATACCATGAAACCATGATCATGCCCCTGACCCGGCGCTGAAAATAGTCAGCAGCCTCCGATACGCCCCATTGGCCACCGCCAACTCCGCATGGCTCCCCTGCTCGATAATCTTGCCCTCGGCCATAACCAAAATGTGGTCCGCCCTGCGGATGGTGGAAAGCCGATGGGCGATGACGATATTGGTCCGTCCGGCAAAGGTCGCACCAATGGCCTGTTCGGTGAGCATCTCGCTTTCCGGGTCCACGCTGGCGGTGGCCTCGTCCAGCACCAGGATGCGCGGCTCCCTGGCGAGAATCCTGGCAAAGGCCAGCAGTTGCCGCTGCCCGGCAGACAGATCCATGCCGCCCTCTCCCACTCGGGTCGCAAGCCCATCGGGCAACTGGCGGATAAAGCGGGCCAGTTGCGCTTTTTCTAAAATCTCCCACAGCGCCTCGTCGGTTTTTTCGACATCGAGCAGGACATTCTCCCGAATAGTGCCGGGCATGAGCAGCACATCCTGCATCACCAGCCCCACCTGACTCCGCAGCCAGTTTGGATCAAGATCGCGCAGATCGATGCCGTCGAGAAGAATCTCCCCTGCATCCGGGTCGTAGAACCGCTCCAGCAGGTTGATGATCGTGGACTTGCCGCTGCCGGTGGCGCCGACAATGGCAAGAGTCTGGCCGGGCGGAATCCTTAAAGAAAACTCCTCCAGCACCAGGTGCTCGGGCTCATAGCCGAAACGCACCTTTCTGAACTCGATCTCGCCCTTGCCGGAAGCGGGCCTTAAGGGGAAAGCCGCCAGCGGCAGGGTCTCGCGGGAATCAAGTAACTGAAAAATGCGTTCCGCCGAGGCCAGGGCCGACTGGACAATGGAATACTTCTGCGACAGCTCGCGCATGGGCTGAAAAAAGAGGCGCATGTAGGAGAGAAAGGCCACCAGCATCCCTATGGTCATCTTCCCGGCCATGACCTGGCTGCCGCCGTACCAGAGGATGGTGCCGATGGTTATGGCGCTCATCAGTTCGGTCAGCGGCAGAAACACGGCAAACACCCTGATCTGATAGAGGGCCTTTTCAAAAAAGGCTTGGTTGAGCTGGGAAAATTGCGCCTTGCTGGTCCGCTCCCGCAGGAAAAGCTGGATGAGCGACACGCCGGACAACGACTCCTGCAAGAATGAGTTGATCTGGGCAAGATGGGTCCGGATCTGCCGGAAGGCATCGCGGGCCAACCGGCTGAACCAAAGGGTGTTGCCCACCATCAGTGGAAGAAGCAGACAGATGCATAGGGTCAGCCGCCAGTTCATCCAGAACAGAATCCCCAGGATGCCGAGGAGCTTGACCCCGTCGTTGAACAGGGTGACGATCACCGAGGTAAACATCTCGTGCATGTTCTGGATGTCGTTGGTAAGCCTCGTTACCAGACGGCCTGCGGGGTTGCGGTGAAAAAACTTCAGATCAAGATGCAGGAGATGGACAAACATCATCTGCCGCATCCGGTGCATGATCCTCTGCCCTGTCCACTCCAGGATCAACACCTGAACAAAGTTGCCGAAAAACTCGAAGGCCATGAGGGTGCAAAAGACCAGAGCCAGACGCTTGAGGCCTGCAAGGCGAATCTCGACACCAGGGGTGGTGTTAAGGATGAAATCATCCACCGCCAAACGGATCAGATAGGGCAGGGAGAGTCCGCAGCCCACCACGACAAAGGAAAGCAGCACGGACAGCAAGGCCCCCAGCCAGTATGGCCTGCCCAAAAAGACGATCCGCCGCCACAGGCTGAGATCGCCGAACTTGCCCAGGTGGTCTTCTTCAAAATAGCCGTAATTATCATGCACAGTTACAGCTCCTCTTCCCGGTGGCGGTGCATCTGCTGCTGGTGATACATGGTGCGGTAAAACGGGCTGGTTGCCAGCAGCTCGGCATGGTTGCCCTGGGCCAGCAACCGCCCTTCCTCCAACACCATGATCCGTACCGTGTCCCGCAGGGGAGCGATCCGGTGGGAAACGATGAGGCAGGTCCGCCCCGGCAGAAAGGTGGCCAGGCCGGAGATGATCTCCTGCTCGGTTTCCAGATCGACAGCAGAGAGGCTATCATCGATGATCAGCATGGGCCGGTCGAGGAGAATGGCCCGGGCCAAGGCGATGCGCTGACGCTGACCGCCGGAAAGCTTGACCCCGCGCTCGCCGATCCGGGTCTGATACCCCTCGCTGAAACCGAGGATTTCCTCGTGGATGCGGCAAATCCTGGCCGCCGCCTCGATCTGCTCTTGGCTGGCCTCTGGATTGCCAAAACCGATGTTGGCTGCCACGGTATCGGAAAAAAGCAGCACGTCCTGGGGCACATAGGCAACCCGCTCACGCACCGCAGCCAAAGACAGCCGATTGATATCAACGCCATTGAGAAAAATCACCCCGTCTTCCACGGGATACTGCCGGGCCAGGAGATGGCAGAGGGTGGATTTCCCCGAGCCGCTTCTCCCAACCAGACCGACAATCTCCCCACCCCGGATGACGCAGCTCACCTCGGCAAGGGCTGGTTGCTCCTGCCCATCGTACCGGAAATGAAGATTGCGCAGGCTGATCTCTGTTTGCCCGACGGGAAAAGCGAGGGGTTGCGCAGGGTCCGCCAGGGTCGGGTTGGCTTTCATGACCTCGTCAAGCCGCCCCAGAGAGGTAAGCCCGCGCTGGAACAGATTGGCCACCCAGCCAACCGCCATCATGGGCCAGGTCAGCATGTAGAGATAGGAAATAAAGGCGACAAAATCCCCCACCGTGATCGCGCCGCCGATCACCAGACGCCCGCCGAAAAATATCGTCAGCAGCAGGCTGATATTACCCACCAGCCCGGAGATGGGAAACAGGGTGCCATGCACCCTGGCCAGACGAATGTTGTCCTGCTGGTACTGACGCCCGAGGCGATTGAAGCTCTCGGCTTGCGATCCTTCCTGGGTGTAAGCCTTGAGCAGACGGATGGAGGTGATGGTGCTGCGGGCAAATTCGGTGAGGTGGGAAAACTGCTCCTGCACCTTGAGAAAACGGCGGTGCAGCCGAGCGGAGAGCACCCTGGTCAATAGCGCCAGCAGAGGCATGGGGATGACAGCGATCAGGGTGAGGCGCGGGCTGATATAGGCCATGCAGGCCATGGCAGCGATGCCCATGATCGCGGCATCGGCGCAGGCCACCAGACCCATGCCCCCGGCCAGTTGCACCGCACCCAGATCATTGGTGGCCAGGGCCATGATCGCGCCCACCGGCTTTTTTTGGAAGAAGGGACGATCCAGGGTGAGGAGATGGCGGAAAAAATCATCGCGCAGGTCGCGTTCCACCAGGCGGGAAAAGCCAAGGATCAGATAGCGCCAAACAAACCGGCAACCGGCAATGCCCACGGCAAGCAGGAAGATGGAAAAAGCGCTTTGGGCCAGGGCAATCTGGCTGGCCGTGCCGTGGGCCAGGAAATCCACAGCCCGTTTCACCAAGCGGGGGATGCCCAGCTGGAGAAGATCAACGGCCAACAGAGCGCCAAGCCCGCCGATGAGGCGGGAGGAATATTGCCGGACAAAGGGGCGGATAAGCCCCAGGGCAGACGCACCTGTCGCCGCCCCTGGCTGCTGCTGTGTCACGCATCACCCCCTGGCATGAACCGCGCTGGCCGCATCATTTACCGCCCATGATCCGCAGTGCCAATTCCGAAGAACGGACCTCTGCCGAACCGCTTTATTTGAGGAAGGAACAGCAGTAATCCGTAAGGGTTTTCACCCGCAGCCCAAACTTGGAGTGGGCCGGAACCTCAAAGGACTCGCCGCCCTTGACCGTTTTCCAGGCCGATGCCCCTGGCAACATGACATCAAGCTCTCCGGCCAAAATCTCCATGAGTTCCTTGTCCCCCGTGTTGAATTCGTAGTCTCCGGGCAGCATGATGCCCAGGGTCTTTTTGGCGCCGTCGGCAAAAATCACGCTGCGGCTGGTGACCTTGCCGTCGAAATAAACATTGGCATTTTTCACGATGGTGACATTGTTGAACTCGGACATGGGCGTTTCCTCTCAATCGGTTTTTCGCTAAAAATTCCCGCGCCAACACACAGGCGGAAAGACTTGCTGCACAGTGCAACCTCGTAGGTTCTTTATAACCGCCCCGAATAAATTGCAAGAATTTGTTGCTCCAACCTGCCTCGATACCGACAAAAGAAAAGGGCCACCAGATGGGCAGCCCTTTTTCTGCGTCATCGCACTTTCCTGTTTCAGACGGATCGACACACCCTGCCGAACCCACCGGGGATGGAGCCCGAGGCCCAAAACGCTGTCCCCTGTTTGAAATCCATAAACCAATACCCGCCGGGTTTGCGCTGGTCAGCGAGAAAAATAAAGGGCTGCTCTCTGGAAAAACAAGGATGGAGATGGACGCCCTTTGCATTCACCTGCGGCGCCAGAAGGGAGAAAGCCTCTTCCATGGTGGGCAGCCGCCAATCAGCAAATCCGGCAAAGCGCTGGCGATTGAGCTCGGCCACATATTTCTGCACGTTACGGATGGCGGTGAGATCACAGCCGCCCCGTTGCCACATAAGCCCTGTGGCGTGGTCGATAACGGTGAGGGTATCGCCGTTATCCACCAAGACGTTGCCGAAATTGCCCTGGGGGTTGTGACGACTGTCGTAAAAATTATGCTGCGCGGCCAAGTCGGCCACTTCCTGCTCAGTAAGCACGACACTGGCAGCACGCAGGCTGACTTTTTCCACAGCTGGCAGAGGGATGCCTTTCTTGGGCAGCCCGGTCTCCATACCCTCCGGCTTCACGGAGTTGTCCACCAGCTCGATCCGGGAGGAATCTTCGCTTTCGATGATTTTTTCCAGCAGCCACTGCTTGATCCCCTCGTCAATGGCGTAACTCTTGTCGCGCATATCCGTGCCCTGCCGGGCCACGCATTTTTCCAGCATCTCCTGCGGGCAGTCGATATGGGCAAGAATCTTGGCGTGCTTGACGCCCCGCTCCATCAGACAGAGCTTGGCCGGCGAACTCCAGTTATCGATATAAAAATAATAGTGAAGCTCGGCGTTGCTGCGAATCCGCTCCTGATCCTTGCCGCCCCAGCTTTCAAACATGGCGAAGGTATCCGACGGGGTGAGATCCCAGTCAATCGCCAGATGATTCCCAGCCATGCCCAACCTGTCCGCTAATCCCATAGCACACCTCCTCTGTTTTATTTAGGGGCCGTTACGGAAGAACCATCGCCGCTGGCCTGCTACATTTTTGACCTTTCGTTACGGCCCCTTATGCCGATCACGTCATTTAAATGGTACGGTTATTTTCGAAGAACGGCTTACTTCCTTTTGCGGAAAACGATATAATGAAACAGCTGTTGCTTGAACTAGTAATTATTACTAATATTAATTACGGTTTTCTTTCCACGCAAGGGGAATCATGCCATGAGCAAAGAAAAATTTACCACAAGCGCCGGATACCCGCTGCCCATGGGCGCATTCCTCAAGCCGGAGGGAGTCAATTTCGCCGTGTTCTCCAGGCATGCCGAAACCGTCACCCTGGTTCTGTTCAAATCCGGTACCGAAGATCCCTGCGCCGAGATTAGCCTTAATCCAAAGATCAACCGGACCGGCCACATCTGGCACATCCTGCTCCACGACCTTAACACCAATCTCCGCTATGGCTACCGCATGTCCGGCCCCTTCGACCCCAAGGGAGCGGGACATTTTTTCTCCAAAGAAAAGCTGCTGCTCGACCCCTATGCCAAGGCCCTCACCGGAGGCTCCGAGTGGGGGGTACCTTATTGCCGCACCGGCCTCTGCACCCCACTGAGTTCCTTCCAACGGCGCTGCTGCATCATCGGCGATGACTTTGATTGGGAAGGCGACAGGCCCCTCAATATCCCCCTGGAAGAGAGTATCATCTACGAACTCCATATCCGGGGCTTCACCCGTCATGCGAGTTCCGGCGTGACCCATCCCGGCACCTATCAGGGCGTAGTAGAAAAGATCCCCTACCTCAGGAAGCTTGGCATTACCGCAGTAGAGCTTCTACCCGTCACCGAATTCAACGAGCAAGAGCTCACCAACAAAAATCCCTTCACCGGGAAAAGGCTGAAGAATTTCTGGGGCTACAGCCCCATTTCCTTTTTCGCCCCCAAGGCGGCCTATGCGGTCAATGGCCGCAACGGCAACCAGGTCCGGGAGTTCAAGGAAATGGTCAAGGCGTTGCACCGGGACGGGATTGAGGTGATTCTCGACGTGGTCTTCAACCACACGGCGGAAGGCGGCAGCGACGGGCCGGTCATCAGCTTCCGGGGGCTGGACAATGTCATCTACTACCTTTTGGATCCGCAGAGCCGCGAGTACCTCAATTTCTCCGGCTGCGGCAACACGGTGAACTGCAACCATCCCCTGGTCCGGCATCTGATCATGGACTGCCTGCGCTACTGGGTGATTGAGATGCACGTGGACGGCTTCCGCTTCGACCTGGCCAGCGTGCTGGGCCGCGATCAGCAGGGCAACGTGCTGAGCAATCCACCCATGGTGGAGAAGATCGCCGAAGACCCCATCCTCGCCCACACCAAGATCATTGCCGAGGCCTGGGATGCCGCGGGTCTTTATCAGGTGGGAAGCTTTTCCACCAACCGGCGCTGGGCAGAATGGAACGGCAAATTCCGCGATGATGTCCGCCGCTTCCTCTGCGGACACGAGAACATGGTGGCGCCGCTTGCCACCCGCATTGCCGGCAGCGCCGACCTCTACCAGGACGACGGCCGCAGGCCCTGCAACTCCATCAATTTCATCACCAGCCACGACGGCTTCACCCTGTACGACCAGGTCAGCTACAACGAAAAGCACAACCTGGCCAACGGCGAAGACAATCGGGACGGCAGCAACGACAACATGAGCTGGAACAGCGGCAGCGAAGGCCCCACAGACAATGCGGCCATCGAAAGACTGCGGAAGCGGCGGATCAAGACCTTTGCCACCCTCCTCATGCTTTCCCAGGGCGTGCCCATGCTGGTGGCGGGCGATGAATTCGGGCGGACCCAGCATGGCAACAACAACGCCTACTGCCAAGACAACGAGATAAGCTGGCTCAACTGGGAGCTGGCAGAGCAAAACCACGGCCTGCTCCGATTCTTCACCCAGCTCATCGCCTTACGGAAAAAACACCCGGTCTTTCAGCGCACTGATTTTTTCTCTGCCGATGAAAAAAACCCGGAAATCGAGTGGCAGTCCACCACCCCTGGCCGACCGGACTGGTCGGCGGACTGTAGGACTCTGGCCTTTGTCCTGCATGGAACCGCAGCCGGGGTCCGGCACGACGATGACTTTTTCGTAATGCTCAATGGCGGGCACACTTCCGAGAAATTTATTATCCCGGCGCCGCCCACAGGCCGACTCTGGCACAGGCTCATCGACACCGCCGCCGCATCCCCGAAAGATATCGTGAATGAAACCAAGGGGCAGTCGGTACGCGGAGCCTCAGTTGCTGTCGAGAATCTGGCCGCAGCGGTCTTTGTCTCCAAACCCTGCTGAGCCAACCATGAAGCTCCTGTTCCTTGGCGATTCTCTCGTTGAATTTCACAACTGGCAGACCTGCTTTCCCGCGCACACGGTAATCAACGCCGGAATGGCCGGAGAAACCGTGGCTGGCCTGCTTGCCAACCTTCCCCGACTTCTGCGCCGCTGCCCCGACCCGGAGCGCGTGTTGATCATGATCGGCACCAATAATCTGCTCATGGAAGACTTTGCCTTTCTGCCAGACTACGAAAAAATTCTGGCCGTTTTGGTCAGCTTACTCCCACCGGAACGCATTACCATCACCGGCCTGCCGCCCCTCCGGGTCGCCCACCTTGCCCCCTCCACCGTTCCCCGCGTGAACCAAGGGTTGCTCCAGCTCAGCCTACAGAAAAAAACCGCGTTTCTCGACCTGTTCGCAACTTTCAACACGGAGGCCCAGTCCGTTGCCGCCTGCTTCACCGACGATGGCGTGCATCTCAGCGATCTTGGCTACACAATCTGGTCTGCCTGCCTTGCCCGCAGCCTGTAGCAAAGACCTCGGCGCCTGCCTCCTCACCCACATTTTCAGGTGCAATATCAGACAAATTTGTTACAATGCCTGCGCGTTACAAAACGATGCATACCAAACCGTAAGAAAGACCCGAGGGAAGCACATGTCCGAGAACAACCAACCCATCGATCTGGCCACCCTGTACGAAATAACCAGGGCCCTGGCCTCGTCGGACGACCTGCGCAAATGCCTGGAGGAAAGCCTCACCGTGCTGGCCGAGCGCACCAAATTGGGCAACGGCGCGGTGACCATCGCCAACCCGCTCACCGGCCAGATCGAAACCGAGGTGGCCCCCGGCATGACTGCGGAAGCCCGGAAGCGCGGGATCTATAAATTCGGCGAAGGCATCACCGGCCGGGTGGTGGCCAGCGGCTCCCCCATCGTGGTGCCCCAGATCAGCCAGGAACCACTTTTTTTGAACAAAACCAGGGCCAGGGCCGAAAAAAACCAGGAGGCCCTCTCCTTTCTCTGCGTGCCCATCAAACACGGAGCCACCACCATCGGCGCTCTGAGCGTGGACCGCAACTACCAGGAAGGCATCGATTTTGAAAAGGATCTCCAGTTTCTCACCGTGCTCTCCGGACTCATCGCCCAAACCGTGGTCCGCATCCAGGCGGTGAACCAGGAACGGGAGCGGCTGGTTCAGGAAAACACCCAGCTGAGGCGGGAACTTTCGGAAAAATACCGGGTGGCCAGCATCGTCAGCAATTCAAGCCGGATGCAGGAAGTGTTCGAAATGATCCACCGGGTGGCGGACTCCAACGCCACTATCCTGCTCCGCGGCGAATCCGGCACCGGCAAGACCATGGTGGCCAAGGCCGTCCACCACAACAGCAAGCGCGCTAAGGCGCCGTTCGTGGTGGTCAATTGCTCGGCCCTGCCGGAAACCCTGCTGGAAAGCGAGCTGTTCGGCCACGAAAAAGGAGCCTTCACCGGAGCGCAGGCCGCCAAGAAGGGCCGCTTCGAACTGGCCGAAGGCGGCACCCTGTTTCTTGACGAAATCGGCGAACTGAGCCAGGCCGTGCAGATCAAGCTGCTCAACGTGGTCCAGGACCGCGAATTCCAGCGGTTGGGCGGCATCGCCCCCATCAAATGCAACGTCCGGTTGATCACCGCCACCAACAAGGACCTGGAAAAGGCCGTGGAAGAAGGCTCTTTCCGGGAAGACCTCTACTACCGGCTCAATGTCTTTCCCATCTACCTGCCGCCCTTGCGGGAACGGCGCACCGACGTCATGCTCCTAGCCGATTTCTTCCTCCAGAAGTACAACGAGGAAAACAACAAGCAGATCCGCCGCATCTCCACCCCGGCCATTGACCTGCTGGTCCAGTACCACTGGCCGGGCAATGTGCGGGAGCTGCAAAACTGCATCGAGCGTGCGGTGCTGATCTGCGACGAGGATTCCATCAAGAGCTATCACCTGCCGCCGTCGCTGCAAACCTCGGAATCGGTGAGCGAGCGCAATCCGGTTTCCTTTGCCGCGGCGGTGGATAATTTCGAGCGGGAGCTGATCATCGACAGCCTGAAAAAAAGCCAGGGCAACCAAACCAAGGCCGCCCAGCTGCTGGACACCAGCCTCAGGATCATCAACTACAAGATCGCCAAGCTCAACATCAGCCCACGCCAGTTCAAGCTCAATAAGTCTTAGGGTGGAAGATGACCGTTCTCCTGCATCTCTGCTGCGGCCCCTGCACCATTTTTCCGCTCACCGCCCTGCGCGCCCAGGGCCTAACGGTGCGCGGATATTTCCATAATCCCAACATCCATCCCTTCCGGGAATTCCGCCAACGGATCACCACGGTGGAAGATCTGGCGCACCGGATGGCCTTGGACGTGGAGTACGAGCGGGAATACGGCCTTAAGGAATACCTGCGCCGGGTGGTGTTTCACGAGGAGGACCGCTGCCCCCTCTGCTATCGGATGCGCCTTGAAGCGACGGCGAAAAAAGCCAAGGAGATCGGGGCGGACGCCTTCAGCACCACCCTGCTGTACAGTCGTTACCAGCGTCACGAAACCATCCGCGCCGTGGGCGAAGAGCTGGCGACACAATTCGGGGTACCGTTTTACTACGAGGATTTTCGAGTCGGCTGGCAGGAAGGGATCGACGCCAGCCTGGAGATGGGGCTCTACCGGCAACCTTATTGCGGTTGCATCTACAGCGAACAGGAACGCTACGATAAGAAGTTTCGAAAAGGAAAGAACACAGCAGCACTAACGACGGGGGAATAAACAACAATGGGCCTTACCCGCAAAAAAACAGGGAAGGCCCATCAAGATAAACAGCATGTAAGCCAGAAGTCCTACTCCTTGGCAGCACCAGCACCGCTGCCGCCGGGCATGATGCCGAAGGCGGAGGGCAAGGACTTCCAGTCCGGCAGGGAAATCGTGGGCACATACCGACGCCAGGTTTTCTCGATGCCCTTGCCGGATTTCAACTGGGCCAGCAGCTCCGTGGCCTGGGGCGAAACGCTGGACTGGGGGTAGATAGCAAGCAGATACTCAAGCCGTCCCTGGGCCTGCGCATCTTCGTCGGTGCGCACATAGAAGGTGGCGACGGAAAACTCATGCTGAGCCAGGAAATCCTTGGCAGCCTGGGTTCTGGCCGAGGCCTCGACAAAATAGGGCGATTTGGGAAAGGAGCGATTCAGGCGCTCAAAGGCCTGCACCGCGTTCTGGGCATTGCCCGGATCACGGTCATGGGTGCCGATCTGCGAATAATAGCACATGCCGACCTGGAACAGAACATAGGGAACAGCCTCATTGGTCGGATGGTTGGCCTCGAACTCCTCATACATGGTCTTGGCCTCGCTGAACTTGTCCATGTAGTAATTGGAATCAGCGGCCTTCAGCTCAGCCAAGAGCGCCACTTCGCTGAAAGGAAACCGGTCTTTTATCTCCACAAAACGCTTCAAGGCCGCGCTGTATTTTCCGCGGTTGAAGTCGGTCATCCCCTCCATGGCCAGGGCTTCCGGGGTTTCCGGCGCTGCCTCGGAGCCGAGGCCCACCCAGCCCAGCATGGTGTCAAGGGTCGCGCACCCGCTGAGTCCGGTGGCTAAGGTCATCATGGCAAGAGCCAGGACACAGGCCCGAAAAAATCGACGATTCTGTTTTGAAAAAATCATGTCCCGCTCATCCATTTCAGCAAAAAGAAAAAGGCCTGGCGCACAAAAACCGGGGCCTCGAAGCCATCACCAATAAAACCAGAGACTATAAAGCCTTTTCGATCATAGCCTTGAGCTGCTGTTTTCCCACCGCCCCGGTCACCTGATCGGCAACCTCCCCGCCCTTGAAGAGAATCAGGGTGGGAATGGCCCGAATCCCGTATTTTCCGGGGGTGACGGGGTTGTCATCGACATTCATCTTCCCAACCTTGAGCTTGCCGTCAAACTCGGCGGCCAGCTCGTCGATAACCGGACCAATCGCCTTGCAGGGGCCACACCAGGGCGCCCAAAAATCCAAGAGAAAAGGAACCTCGGACTGTATGACCTTTACGCCGAAATCGGTGTCGGAAACCTGGATAACTTTGTCGCTCGCCATAATTTTCTCCTTGTATTTCATGGGGATAATTGTATTCAGAGTATAATTGATTTATCTTAACAAAGGGAACCCTGCGCTGACAAGGAAAATCTTGTGGTCTCCGCCTTGACCAAAGAGAGAAAGGCAAACGCAAAAAACGCCGAACCTCCTTCTTGACAACCCTCAGGCACTCACGATATGGTTATCGACATGCGTACTCGAATCTGCCCATTCTGCAAGGAAGACATCCACAGCCAAGCCTTGGTCTGCCGGTATTGCAGACGCGACCTGCCCCCAATGGAGCAGCCTCGGAGGAACCACTCCCACGCCTGGCTGGCGGTGATCACCGCCGCAGGCATCATTGTGAGCGGTGCGGCCTTCCTCGCCGCCGAGTTCCTTCGGGAGCGAAAAAACTGGCTCACGGACCCGCCCCGGCAACCAGAATCGCGAAACCCGCCTGACTGACCAGCCCAGCCCGGGAGCGCTCCCTCTCCCGCAACGCCTCCGGCGGCTGGATCAGGCTGGAGCGTATTTCCTCCACGACAAAACCGCAACCAGCCAGGCATTGCTCCACCTCGCTCGGCTCATAAAACCGGGCCTGTTGGTAGAATGGATGCCCGCCCTCCTTCTTTTGCTGGAGCATTCTGCCCCAGGGGCTATCCGCCACAATGAGCCCCAGCACCAGATGCCCGCCGGGCTTGAGCACCCTCCGGCACTCCCACAGCACCGGGCGGGGATCAACGAGAAAACAGAAGGTAAAGAGCAGCAACACCGTTTGCATGCTTTGCCCGGCATAGGGCAGAGCCTCCCCCACCGCCTGACTCACCCGCACCCCCCGTTTTCTGGCAAACGCCAGCGGGGCCAAGGCCGGATCAATCCCAAACTCCACGCCCAATGCCTCGGCAAAGCGACCCGGACCGACACCGATCTCAAGCTTCGGCCCCAGAAGCGGCGTGGTCAGCTCTTGCAGAGCAACACGCTCAATGGCAAAGAGCAGGCTGTTCTCAAACCAACCATCATATTCCGCGGCCCGCTCGTCAAAAACCCCGGCTGCCTGCCGCCAAAACGTCTCCTTCCCCATTTTGTAGCCCTCGGTCATAAGCTGTCAACTCCCAGCCCGATTGTTTCCTTTTCCATAAATAATGGTTATGGTTACTTGCATTCTCCTGATGAGCAAGGAAAAAATCATCCAACCCCACACCCCGGATACCGCATCCATGCAGGCTGAGAAAAAATCCCCTTTCCGCCAATCGCTCGTTAACCCCGATCAATTCACCATCACCCTGGAACTGGTGCCAAGCCGGGGAGGGCACAGCCGGGAGCACGACCGCACCTTGGAACTGGCGGAAAAATTGGCCCGCGACCCGCGCATCCAGGCGGTGAGCATCACCGAAAATGCCGGAGGCCAGGCCGCCCTGTCCCCGGAAGTTCTGGGCCGCGAGATCCAGAAAATGGGCCTTGACGTGATCGTCCATTTTTCCAGCAAGGACAAGAACCGCAACCAGATGGAAAGCCTGCTCTTTGCCTGGGACCGCTTGGGCATCCGCGATCTGCTGGTGATCACCGGCGATTATCCCCAGGAAGGCTACCAGGGATTCCCCAAGCCGGTTTTCGACCTTGGCTCGGTGCATGTTCTGGATCTCATCTCCCGGATGAATCAAGGCAACTACGGTCCGGACCGGGGCCGGGGCGCCATCCAGCCCACCTCGTTTCTCATGGGCGTGGCCCTCTCCCCCTTCAAACGGCTTGAATCGGAGTTACTGATGCAGTACGCAAAGCTTCACCGCAAGACTGAGCGGGGCGCAAACTACATCATTACCCAGGTCGGCTACGATGCCCGCAAATTCCACGAGGTGCTCCAGTATGTCCGCCAGAATAACTTGAACCTGCCGGTACTGGGCAATGTCTTTGTTCCCAACCTCACGGTGGCCAATCTCATGCACACCGGGAAAATCCCAGGCTGCATCATCACCGATACGCTGTACACTGAAATCCGGAGCGAGGCGGCCAACCCGGACAAGGGCAAACAGGCCCGACTGCTGCGGGGGGCGAAGCTGCTGGCCATCCTCAAGGGGTTGGGTTATGCGGGCGCCCATCTCGGCGGGCCGGGGCTCACCTATGACAACATCGACTTTCTCCTCACCACCGCCGATTCCTTTGCCGAAAACTGGCACGAATTGGCGCAGGAGATGGCCTACTGGCACGAAGACGGCTTTTATCTCTATAAAAAAGACGAAAAAACCGGCCTCAACACCAGCGAACCCGCGCCCTGCGCGGAAGGACAAACAGGCTTGCAGGTCAACTACCGCTTGGCCAGACTCGTCCACAACCTGGCCTTTACCCAGGAGGCGCCGCTCTACCCGGTGTGCAAAAAAATCTGTCTTGCCCTGGAAGGCGGCAAGCTGGATAACACCCTCACCCACCTGGAACATGTGACCAAGTTTCTCCTTTTCGGCTGCCAGAACTGCGGGGACTGCACCCTGGGCGATCTCGCCTTTGTCTGTCCGCAATCCGGCTGCGCCAAATACCTGTTGAACGGCCCCTGCGGCGGCAGCCGCGACGGCTGGTGCGAGGTGTATCCCGGCAAGAAGCGCTGCCTCTATGTGCGGATCTACGAACGCCTTGCCGCCCGAGGCCTGCCGGAATCCATGCACCATGGCTTTGTCCCCCCGCGCAACTGGGCGCTCAATAACACCTCCTCCTGGCTTAATTTTTTCCGGGGGTTGGACCACGCCGGGACAGAAAAAGAAAAAAATCCGCCCCAGAAATAACCTAACGGGTCAGCAGCGCCGCTTCGCTGCTGCCGCAGATGCGCGGAAGAGGTCTGCGAAGTGTGCTATTGCACGCGAGCAGGCCGATGACAGCTAAGCGAGCCTGCTAGACTGCGAAGCAGATGTGGTGCTGCTGAACCGTTATGAGAAAAAAACATTTCCCATCCATATAAAAGGGGGTATATTTTCTCCTTTTTTCCAGGTGGACGGCAAGGAACATCATGAGGAACAAGACACCATGACATACTCAGACGCATCACGCCCCAAGGACGAATGCGGCGTTTGTGGGATTTTCGGCCATGAGGATGCGGCCAAGCTCACCTACTTCGGCCTTTACGCCCTCCAGCATCGGGGTCAGGAGAGCGCCGGTATCGTGGCCAGCGACGGCAGTCGGATCTCCCAGCACAAGGGAATGGGGTTGGTGCACGATGTTTTCAGCGAAGCCGACCTGCAAGGACTGAAAGGCCACCTCACCGTGGGCCATGTCCGCTACTCAACCACCGGCGCCTCCAACATCGTCAACGCCCAGCCGTTCACCGCCACCCACCAGGGCTGCACCGTGGCCGTGGCCCATAACGGCAACCTGGTCAATATCCGCTCCCTGCGCAACGAGCTGGAAAAAAAGGGGTCGATCTTCCAGTCCACCATGGACAGCGAGGTGGTGGTCCATCTGCTCGCCCGCTGCTCCCACCTTGGCCTGGACAAGGCGCTTATCGACACCTTCGAGAGCATCAAGGGCGCGTACTCCATCCTGCTCTTGACCGAAGACAAGCTCATCGCCGTGCGCGATGCCGGAGGCTTCAGGCCGCTCTGTCTGGGCAAGCTCAACAACGGCGGCTTCATCGTCGCCTCGGAAACCTGCGCCCTCGACCTGGTCGAGGCCCAGTATGTCCGCGACATCGAGCCCGGCGAAATCCTGATCATCGACCGCGATGGCCAGCGTTCCCTCCGCCTCGACACCAGCCAACAACGCAGCTTCTGCATCTTCGAGCAGGTGTATTTTGCCCGGCCCGACAGCGACATCTTCGGCATAAACGTCTACCAAAGCCGCAAACGCATGGGCGAGATTCTGGCCCGCGAATGCAAAATCCAGGCGGATTTCGTCATGCCCTTTCCCGACTCGGGCAACTACGCGGCCATCGGTTTTTCGCAGGCCTCGGGCATCCCCCTTGAAATGGCGGTGATCCGCAACCACTATGTGGGCCGCACCTTTATCCAGCCCACCCAGTCCATGCGCGATTTCTCGGTACGGGTCAAACTGAACCCCATCCGCTCTTTTTTAAAAGACAAACGGGTCATCATCCTGGACGACTCCATCATCCGGGGCACCACCGGCCGTTCCAGGGTCAAGTCTCTGCGCGAAACCGGGGTAAAAGAGATACACATGCTGATCAGCTGCCCGCCCACCCGGAACCCCTGCTACTACGGAATCGACTTTCCCTCGGGCGGCGAGCTCATCGCCAACAAGAAAAGCGTCGATGAAATCCGCGATTACCTGGGTCTTGACTCCCTCTACTACCTCAGCCTTGAGGGATTGCTGGAAGCCTGCGGCGGCCCGCCGGACGGCTATTGCAAAGCCTGCTTTGACGGAAATTATCCGGTGGAGCCGGACAAGGAGTTCTGCAAGCTCCTCCTTGGCACCAGAAACGCCTGCCAGTCCACGGGCAAAAAATAAAATTCCCCACCGCAAAAACACCGGAAGACCAATGAGCATTGAACAGGCCAAGGAAGTTCTCAGGATTGAAGCGGAAGGCATCACCGCCCTGCTTGAGCAGATAGACGCCGATTTTGAGAAAGCGGTGGCCATGATCATGGCCTGCCCGGCCCGAGTGGTGATCACCGGCATCGGCAAATCAGGGATCATCGGCCAGAAAATCGCCGCCACCATGAACAGCACCGGCACCCCGGCCCTGTTTCTCCACCCGGTGGAGGCCATGCACGGCGATCTGGGCATGGTGGACCCCCAGGACGTCATTCTTGCCATCTCCTACAGCGGTGAAACCGCGGAGCTCAGCCTCCTGCTCCCCAACCTCAAAAAGCGCGGAGCCAAAATCATTGCCATGACCGGCAGCCCCTCCTCCAGCCTGGCCCAAGGCGCCGATGCAGTGCTCAAGGTCGCAGTGCCGCGGGAGGCCTGCCCGATGGGGTTGGCCCCCACGGCCAGCACCACTGCCGCCCTGGCCATGGGCGATGCCCTGGCCGTAGTCCTCCTGAATCTCAAGCAGTTCAAGGAAAGCGATTTTCGGCGCAACCATCCGGCCGGCAGCCTTGGGGAACGCCTCAAGGTAAACGTGGCGGAGGTAATGCTCACCGGCACGGCGGTTCCCAAGGTTGCCCAAACCAGCACCTTAGCTGCGGCCATTGCCGAACTGAACGCCAAGAACCTGGGCGCGGTCCTGATCATGCAGGAAGAAACCATTACCGGCATCCTGACCGATGGCGATCTGCGCCGCTTTATCAGCCAGAAAGGCGGCAGCCTGAGCGACCTCACCCTGGCGGACACCATAACCAAGGCGCCCAAAACCATTACCACGGATCTCCTGGCCGCCGACGCCTTGAGCATCATGCAGCGCCACGAAATAACCTTCCTGCCGGTGACCGATCACAAAGGCAAGCTGGCGGGCGTACTCCATCTTCAGGATTTGCTGGGCAAGGGAGAGTTCCGGTTTCTGGTATAGGTGTAGATGCCGCTTCACCATGTCCACCCCAGAAAAACCGTTTATTCCAGTAGATATACCTATTGGGCGGGCTTGTTTTTTGTGCTAGAGTACCCGACGCTGTCTTGGTTCACCGGGTTGCGGCCCCGAACCAACCGGATAAAAAATTACCCGGCGCCCATTGCCGGGTTTCATATCTTACACGATACATGAGGCTTTGTTATGGCAATCTCCAGCAAGGATATCAATTCAGCCTTCAGCGCCGAGGTAACGGCGATTCCAGGAGGCGAATTCCTGAACCGCTGTTTTTCCTGCGGCGCCTGTAGCGGTATCTGCCCGGTCAGTCAGGCAATCCCCGATTTCGACCCCCGTAAGATCATCCACATGATCCGAATGGGTCTCAAAGACGCGCTGCTCAAATCCGATCTGCTCTGGTTCTGCTCCCGGTGCCGCAGCTGCATCTTTGTCTGCCCCCAGGACGTCCGTTTTGCCGAAATTATGGTCGCCCTGCGCCAACTGGCCATGAAAGCAGGCTACATTACCGAGCAGGATCTGCTGGACAAGGGCAAGGCCGCCTGGGTTGAACGCGATCTCTGCGTTTCCTGCCTCACCTGTGTCCGGGTCTGCCCCTGGCGGATTCCCAAGATCGACGACCAGGGCAAGGCTGCCATTGATCCCCAGGAGTGCCGGGGCTGCGGCATCTGCCCCTCCGAGTGCCCAGCCCAGGCCATCCGCTTAAACGAGTCCGAGGACGAGCGTTTGATCGCCGCCTGCGGCGCAAATCAGTAGCACGGTGATCCCCATGTCTTTTACCCCCAATATCCAAGCATTCTGTTGCCATTACACCTCCCAGCAGACCCTGGCCGAAGGGCCGCAAGGATTGCTGGCCGATGGCTTCCCCAAAAGCGTGACCATCCACCGGTTGGTCTGCACCGGCAAGCTTGAGGTCTCCACCCTGCTCAAGGCCTTTGAAGACGGAGCCGATGGCGTGTATGTGGCCGGATGCCCGGCGGACAAATGCCACAACCTCATGGGCAGCCAGCGGGCCGCCAAGCGGGTCGGGGCCATCAAGAAGGCCCTGGCCGAACTCGGAGTCGAGCCGGAACGCATCGAGATGTATCACCTGGAGCGCGGCTTCCACCCCGATTTTGTCAAGGCTGCCCAGGAGATGGATGAACGGATTACGACCTTGGGCCCGAGCCCGTTTCAGGGAGGCACGAAATGATTATTGCCGAAAGAAAACCACTCAATGAAATCATGAACATGGTCCAGGACGCCAAGCGCATCTTGGTTCTGGGCTGCCGCGGCTGCGTAACGGTCTGTTCCGCCGGAGGCGAACGCGAGGTGGAGATCCTTGCCTCCCTGATCCGTCTGGGCAAGCAGAAGGCAGGCCAGGAGGTTTCAACCATCGAGGCCACCCTGGTCCGCCAGTGCGACAAGGAATACATCGATTCCATCGACCAGTGGGACGGCCAGTACGACGCCATCGTTTCCATGGCCTGCGGGGTGGGGGTCAACTTCATCGCCAATCTGCGGCCCATGGTCAAGGTGTATCCTGGGGTGAACACCTCATCCTTCGGCGGCTCCGCCGAACAGGGCGTGTGGAGCGAGCAATGCGCCGGGTGCGGCAACTGCATCCTCCATCTTACCGGCGGCCTCTGCCCGGTGGCCCGCTGCGCCAAAAGCCTGATGAACGGCCCTTGCGGCGGTTCAGTGGACGGGCGATGCGAGATCCACAAGGAGGTTCCCTGCATCTGGCAGGCCATCCACGACAAGCTGGTCCGCATCGATAAGGCGGACCAGCTTGCGGCCATTGCGCCGATCCGGGACTGGAGCACGGCTGGGCACGGCGGCCCGCGCAAGACCATGCGCAACGATCTGACTGTCTGATCTGTTTTTTTCGACCCACTGACAAAAAAAGGCGGAGCGCAATGAGCGTTCCGCCTTTTTTTATTGCTGCTGTTGATTCTCAGAAAAAGCCCCGGTCCATAACCTGAGCACCAGAATTTGGGGGTAGTGCGAAAAGCAGCAAGGGAAGATGCTCACGCTTGACCAGGGCTCTCTTCCATGGTGCGGGATTTCCTCGCCCAACACAATACTGAAAAAATACGGGGCCGCTGTTTAAAAATTATCGCCCCATCGCCCACAGAATAGGCCAGGAGGTCACAACAGGAATGAGGGTGTCTTGTGTCCGGGGAGAAAAGAGGGTTTTTAACCAGCCAGAATAAAATCTACTACCCCTCTGTTTTTTTCATCTTGCCATCACTGACCACCAGTGGTACTTCTTGAAATACAATAGGAGGTACAGACAATGTCAAAATCACCTCAGATCATTCCCATCTCAGACTTCCGTCAGGATGCAAGCGGCATCCTCAAGCGCATGACGGCTTCACGCGATCCTCTGTTCATCACCCAGCGTGGCCGTGCGACTGCCGTGATGGTCAGCATGAAAGAGTACGAACACACACAACACGAGCTTGAAATTTTACGGTTACTGGCCCGTGGCGAAAAAGAAATCGAGGCCGGAACCGGTTTCGACCTAAAAACCGTGCTGGCAGAAGCGGACGCCCTGCTGGCGGAACAACCGTGAAGATCGTTTTTACCCCATCAGCGCGCGATCAATTTTTACGCGCACTTGCTTACATCCGCCGCGACAAGCCGTCAGCGGCGGTTTCGTTTCGCAACCAGGCGGAAAAAGCGCTCTCGCGGCTCCAGAACTTCCCGGAGTCCGGGCGCACTCTCCCAGAGTTCCCCGACATTCACTACCGAGAGGTGATTGTTCCCCCGTATCGCTTTTTCTACAGGGTTAAAGAGAATGTTGTCTGGATCGTGGCTGTGTGGCATGGCGCGCAGTTGCCGGGTAGCCCGGAAACGGAGGCGGAGGATCAGTAAAAAAAGGGGGAGGAGTCCCTATAGCATGCCAAAGGAGGGCGCATGCTATAGGGCTCAAGCGGCATGGCAAAAATCTTTCACTTTCAAACTTGTTGCCTTTTGTTGAGCATGCCACAGGTCGAACTGCATCTGGTGATTTAACCAACTTTCAGGGCTGCCACCAAAGGCTTTGGACAAACGGATAGCCATAACCGGCGTCACACAGGAATGCCCGTTCAAAAGGCTGGACAGTGTTTTCCTGGTTACGCCAAGCCCAGTTGCGGCCTCGGTAACGGTAAGCCCCAAAGGTTCAAGGCATATGTCCCGGATCAGTTCACCGGGATGTGGGGGATCGTGCATCAACATAGTTACCCTCATTAATGGTAGTCAAGATAATCGACATTCACGGCGTCATTCCCTTCAAACCTGAAAATCACTCTCCAGTTACCGGAAACCGCCACCGCATAATACCCTTGTCTCTCCCCTTTCAAGGCATGCAGCTTGAAACCAGGAAGAATCATATCGTCAGGCGAAATGCTCGCATGCAGACGGATCAAAATCAGCTTCAGCCTCTTTTCATGCTCGGCGATTATCCCTTTCCTGCTGCCATTCATGAAAAAATCGCGCAAACCCTTATGATTGAAACTTTTGATCATGGCAGAGTGTAACCTGTAACGGGTCAGGTGTCAATAGAGATAAGGGTACATGTCCAACCATCTTTTTAACGACATGGGCGCTGGAATTAAAAAATAGCTAATTAGCAAGCAACGTCCCTCGGATGCACTCAGGGTGGCTCCCGTCGGGCAAGGAATGCAATATCAGGGTAGCCTGGCAGGTCCCTCCTGTGAATACGGAAGCGATAGCCCATCGCAAACAGCACCCGGAGCACCTGCGCCTTTCAGGGGAAGTGTCCTTCGAGCGAACCCTGGCCATCAATTCGCTACGGGTCGGCTTGCCCTCAAGGAGCTGCTTCTTTGCCTTTATTGCAGGTAGCGGCTATGCCATTTCGCCTTCAGTTTCGGACTCTTCTTCGGCACCGTCCTCCACCTCTTCTAAATCAGCATCCAACAAAGCAAGCTTCCCTTCGACAATATTGCGAATATCTGTCTCTGCCAGAACGTCAAGAATCGTAACGCCTCCTATGGCGTTCAAGTGCATGATCAAGGGTCTGAATTGTTTTCCCCTGTGCGAGAAAGGAGTACCGGCGGCTTTCTTTTCAACAAGCATCGAGAGGATGGTCTTGGTGATGGTCGTATTGCGCGAATAGCTTCGCTCCAGCAACTGTTGAGCAATGTCGAGCTTTTCGAGAAGGACCTCTGTCAGCTCAAAAGGGTTGCTCCTACTGTCATCGTAGGAAATGTAACCATACCACCACAATCGAGAGATGCCGTTTCGGATGAGCGCGCGATCTCGATTGGGCATGAAAAAATAATGTTCCCGAATATAGTTCGCTGGCCCTTTTGTGGTCTTGACTCCATTTTCGAGCGGCCAACGGACCCGCATGTAGTCCCAATAATCGACATGCGTCAGATAGGCCCAAAATCTCTCGTCGATGGCCAGGGAAAGCGGAAGATCGCGCAACGCGGAATAGACGGCCTTCGTGTTCTCCAAGTCAAAATGCTGTTTGCCGTCAGGGATCATCAGCTCGATTCCTTCCGGCATTTCGCCTTTCGTTGCGCCATACCAGGACGAGGCGCCAAAATAAGTGTCAAGCCAAGGGGCTGATTCGCCGTATCTCTCTGCAATAGCTTTCAGGTTCGCCTTCAGCTCAGAAATACGGTCTTGCTTCAAGTATTTGATTTTTGCCATTGCGCCACCCTCTCCCATCATTCATCCGCCCATTCGTCTTCCGCATCCAGCATAGCCTGAAGCGAAGAAGACAAGGGGTCTCCGACAAGCTTCTGCGCCAACACCAGAGGCGAATCTTCGCTCCAAGCCGACGGGTCGGCAGGATCGCAATCCAACGCCTTGAGCTTGCGAGAAATAACTTTAAACCACCGCAGGTCGAAAAATGCATTTTCGTCGCCAGCCTTGATTTCTTCGATGACATGCACCAATGCGGGGGTCACAATCATCGAAGCCAATGTGGCCTGCTTGTCCTGATCCACGCGCAACTGCGAATAGGCATGAAAGTTCTGCTGAGACAGCAGGATGACCACGTAATGATCCTGCAAATCAATGGCAAACGGAGGAGCATCCGCTAGCGGATTGGGACGAACACGGAAGATGGAGGCGACATTCTGGAGCGGGTCGATATCTTTGGTCGCGTCAAAAAAAATGTCATTGCCGACCGCAAGCACGTCGCCCTTCTTTACAAAGAAGGCTATATCTCCATAATCTTGATGAAAGTTGCTGTTCTTGTAGGCGGGAATATCATCCGTAGCAACGATCAACGTACAAATTTCGACCCGGCCATCCAAGCTCTCTCCTGGAATCTCATCAAAAAATTCCACATCCTTTGAGGTGAACAGCTTCCGGAAACGGGTCGTTGCGCATTCGACATGGATGCCATAAGCAGCCTTGCCGTCGGCCACTAATGCTGCGAGGTCGCTACTGCTTGTCCGGGCGCGCACGCGGAGCTTGTAGGCATTTTTTGTCGGATGGACTTTGGGGGTAATCTGGAACACGCAACCCGTCAGGTCATCCGAAAAATGCGCAAGAACCGGATGGGGGTACAAGCGCTCATTGATTTTCATATGCAGCCACCTCCAAGGCACAGTGAAACTGATTTGCCAAAATCACAGAAAGCTCTTGTCTTGCGCCTTCCTGAAAAGAAAAGGGACCGATCACGCCTCCCTTGCTTACGGCAACGGAAACGCCTTCGCAACTGGCGCTAGCCACCGGCGCAACCGACTCTTCCACTTCTCCGATTATTCGTAGCTGGATGAAACCTTCTCCACTTTTCTCCGGCTGGAAAAGCACTCGGTATTCTCCTGCGGACGGATTGCTGCAAAATGCCCTGATCTTTTTAAGGCACACGTCGACGCGAGTCGGCGCGCCAGAACCTCCGTCCTGCCCCACTGTCCCGTCATTGCCTGGGCCTCCACCGACACCTCCTGCATTTCCGCCCCCCGACTTCGTTGAGCCTCCTCCCTCAGAATCTCCAGGTTCAGTAGCTGCAGTACCCTCGCCATCTTCACCTCCAGATTCCTGGCTGGGCTGGTGAGCCCCTGGCTGAGCAGCTTTTTTGGTATTACGAATGACAAGCTCGACCTCTTGAGGTGTTGTCTTCAGTCCCTCAGAATCGCTTGGCTTGGCCTGCTCTTCCTCAACATCATCAGGAAGAAATTGCTGCATGCCTTCAAAATCGTATTCCGCCTCCACGCCACCTTCTTGCGAAGTTTTTCTGACGCAATCGCGCACCCATGCGTACAGATTCTGCACTATTCTCTTTGCGTAAGCGGGATTCTCGTGGCGCTCCACCTCCCAGCTGTTGTGGCTCGGGTTCTCCAGCGAACGCAGTAGCTCATTGATTTCCTTTCCTTTCGCGCGCATGACCCCTGCAAATTTCATAGGCGTTTGGAAGTGCCCTTTGTAGAAGACAAGCATTCCCGTCTGCCGAACCATTGCAACCCGCTTAGGAAATTTATGGCCAGGAAGTATATGCAACTCAACTTCGCCGAGACCCTCGAAGTCTTCAAGCGAATAAAATTTTGAATCATCAGACGTGAAGGATTCGTAATATTTGGCGCAGTCCGAATTGGCCCCATCATCGCCGAAATGCTCCCGCATCAGGTCGGAAAGACTCATGTTGTCGATGCGCGTTCCATCCACTACAACAATCAGCCTGTGCTCGTGGATTGCCACAAAGAAGTTCTCCAGCACGGACTGAATGATCTTTTCCTTCCAAGCCTCACCATCCTCAAATCCGAAGACGAACAAATCTGTGCCTACACGAGTTCAGCGAAAAGATTCCGGTATTTCATCTTTCGACGTGATCGGCTCATTCCTGTGGGTCTTGCCATAATAGCCTGTGCCTTGAGTGATCTCCCCGTCAGAGTCCTCATGGGCGACCAGCTTGGAAACACCTTGCAAGGCCAGATTGCCGTCAATGTCAAGCGTGCTGTAGAAAACGGTCCTGAGAGGCGTGCAAACAAAAGAGGCGTGCTTGCCGATACCGAACGATCCGCCTGCCCCTCCTTCCTTGTCGGATGCTCCGACAGCCTTGATCAAGTTGGCCCAATCACTGCCCTTGATTCGGTCAGAACCCCTGAGGCCCGTCGTAGAGAAATCGCTGATTTTGAGCACCTTGACTCGGGGTGCGCCCAGAACACTGATTGCTTGATCAAAAAAATGCTTCGCCTTCTTGTTGTCTTTCCAATATTCGTGGCAGGAATGTAGTACCTCCATGAATTTGTCGCGACCAGGAAAAAAATCCGCATCCATCTCGTCAAGCGTGAAATGGACCTCAACTGGACGCCCGGATTCATGATCTGCAGCATCAAGAGAGTTTTGGTTAACTTCCCGCGCAAGCGACAAAAGCGGATCACCCCGAAATGTCTGAATTCCGGGATTGTCGACGCCCATCACCTCGCCGTAATTGTTTGAAGGAAACTTCCATGCAATCATCAAAACCTCCCTTGGCGCAGTTGCCTTGCGCATTCAGCCGCAATCTTCTCGACCAGCGGCACAGTCACAGCATTTCCCACCTGCTTGTAGCGTTGCGATCTCGACATCGTAGGGGGGAAGAAATAGCTCTCAGAGGGAAAGCCCTGAAGCCGCAGGCATTCCTCCGGCGTCAACTTCCTGATGCCCCACGAGTCGCGAATAACGGGCACGTTATGGCCACCATCCCCCATGTTCGCAGTCAAGGTGAACACTTCGTCGTTCTTGTTTTCGCGAACATAGTATCGCCGTAGCAAATAAGTCGAATCGGCATTGCCTTTTTCCATCGAATCGGCAAACAGTCGGCCGTACTTCGAGTCTTCCGGAAAGTAAAGATCGTCCAAGGCCTTCTTGTCCAAATCCAGAAATTCTCGGACCGGACGCTTTTCCAACACAGGAAGGGGAAAATCAAAATCTGCGGTGGGAAAATGGTCCCACGAGAAGGCAACCATATAGGCGCGCTCCCTATTCTGAGGAATATCCGTATGCTCCTTGGTGTTCAAAACGGCCACATTGCTTCTCTGAAACCAATAGCCTGCAAATTGGATCTCTTCAGACATTCGAGCAAATGTCTTTCCTCCATTATGGTCCAACAAGTTTCTCACGTTTTCCAACACCAGCAGCTTCGGCTTTTTTATGCCGAATTCCCTTATGAGGCGCATTATCTCGAAAAACAGCATCCCGCGAGGATCATTGAAGCCTTGCTTCGGCCCTGCCACAGAAAAAGGCTGACAAGGAAAACCCGCCGTCATTACGTCCACTTCCTCAAGATTGTCGCGAACGACAGAGAGATCGCGAACCGAATCCGTGAACAGCTTCACTTCCTTGAAATTGTGCCTATATGTCTCCGCAGCGAACTGATTATTCTCGTTTGCCCAAAGCACCTTGAAGCCAGCTTGCTTGAAGGCCGTGAAAAGCCTCCTATCCCAGCAAAGAGACTTGCAACAGTCAGTTGCTTTATCGAATTGGTGCTGTCAATCATACAAAAAAGCGCAAGGCTTCTCCTATTTGCTGCTGAAAGTAAACGTTCCGCATTCGCCATCCTCATCCTTAAATCTGGACTTCAAAGTCCTGAGCTCAGCTTCCAATGCGTCAATTATTTTTTTTGCGTGCTTCTCGGTATATTCATAATTGTTTCTGTTCGCCAAATTACCGATCAGCCTAATCTTTTTCATGGCCTCGTTTACTCTTCTCTCAGCTAGCCTTTCAAATTTCTCTAGTTTTTCAGACATGTGCCCCTCCGTTTTTACGATTTTTTTTGTGGAAATTTTTTAAAAAAATCACAAAAATAAGTGCGAAAGTATGACTATATTTTTTATATATAGTCGCACATATTGTCAACTTATTGTGTAAACATTTTTAATTTATTTTCTATATATATTAGAAAATAAATTAAAAATGTCAAAAAAATACTGTGTTAAGGGTGAGCCGGGGGACGTTCCTGCTTTAGTGATTTAAGCCCTTGTTCAGATTTGCCTGGAAAGTATTCTAAAAAAAGAAAGGCCCCGTAACCGTTGCCGGTTACAGGGCCTTATATAAATATGGTACCGAAGGCCGGACTCGAACCGGCATGGGTTGCCCCACAGACACCTCAAGCCTGCGTGTCTACCAATTCCACCACTTCGGCAATCCTTATTTTCTCAGATCAGACAACAAAAACTGCTACTTGCCCTGCACCGGCGGTTGGGGAACGGCTCCGTCCGCAGCGGGAAGTGGGATCGCCGTACTTTGTGGCTCGGTAATCGGGGCGATCTCTTTCATGACCGAACCATCCCCGACTCTGGTTGACACATAGGCCAAGGAAATGGAGGTCAACATGAAAACAACCGCTGCCCAGGTCGTGATCTTGTTCAACAGGGGCACAGGACCTTCCGTGCCGAACACGGTCTGGCTGGAGCCGCCGAATGCCGCGCCCATGTCGGCGCCCTTGCCGTGCTGCAACAGCACGATCACGATGAGGAACAGGCAGACAAATACATGAACAACAGTCAGTAAAGTGGTCATTCTCTCTTGGTTACCGTTATTGCCGAAAGTGGATGATGCGTTCAAAGGAATCGGCCTTGAGCGATGCCCCGCCAACCAAGGCCCCGTCTATATCGGGCTGGTGCAACAGGGCATCCACATTCCCTGAATTAACGCTGCCACCATACAGTATTCTCATTTGCTGGGCAATACTTTTCTCGTACATCGTAAGCAGCAGATTCCGCACGAATTCATGGGCTTCCTGGGCCTGTTCCTCGCTGGCGGTTTTGCCCGTACCGATGGCCCAGACCGGCTCATAGGCAAGCACCATGCTGGCCGGTTCAACCACGTTAATGCCGGAAAGCCCGGCCCGAACCTGACGCTCAAGCACGGCCATGGTCTGCCCTGCCTCACGCTCGGACAGGGTTTCACCAAAACAGAGGACCGGGGTTATGCCAAAACGCATGGCCCCGGCCACCCGCTGGTTGATGAGCGCATCGGTTTCCCCGAAGATCTGCCTTCGCTCCGAATGACCGATGATGGCCATGCTGCAACCCAGTTCCCGCAACATGGAAGGGGCTATCTCCCCGGTAAAGGCGCCCTGCTCTTCCCAGCAGACATTCTGAGCGGCCAGCCGGACCTGTGAACCACGCACCACCTCGGCCACCGTCGCCAAAGCGGTAAAGGGCGGGGCGATCATAATCTCCCGGTCAGTCAGCCCCTTGCAGGCAGAGACCACGGCACCGGCAAGGGCCCTGGCCTCGGCAAGCGAGGTATGCATCTTCCAGTTCCCGGCAATCAAAGGGATGCGCTGCATGGACTGCTCCTTATTCCTTTGCTTCCAGGGCTGCAACTCCGGGAAGTTCCTTGCCTTCCATCAGCATGAGGAATGCGCCGCCACCCGTGGAGATGTAGGAAATGTTGCTCGACTCCCCGGCCTTGTGCACCGCCACATCGGTGTCGCCTCCGCCGACAATAGTCAGGGCATGGGAGCGGGCCACATGCTGCACCATGGCCATGGTGCCTCGGGAAAAGGCGTCCATCTCGAAAGCGCCCATGGGACCATTCCAGATGATGGTCTTGGCAGACTCCATGGCCTCGGAAAAAAGAACCGTGGTGGCCGGGCCGATGTCGAGCACCATCCAGTCGGGCGGCACCTCCTGCACCGTTACCCGCTTGGATTCGGCCCGGGCCTCGAACCTGTCCGCAACGATGCAGTCCACCGGCAGATAGAGCTTGACCCCAAGGCGTTTGGCCTTGTTGAGCAACTCCCGCGCCGTATCGAGCAATTCATCCTCGACCTTGGACTTGCCCATGTCATGGCCGATGCTTTTCAGAAAGGTATTGGCCATGGCCCCGCCGATGACCATCTTGTCCACCCGGTCCATGAGGTTGTCCAGGGCGCCGAGCTTGCTCGACACCTTGGCCCCGCCCACTACAGCCACCAGGGGCCGCATGGGGTTGCTCACCGAGCGGTGAAAATAATCCATCTCCTTTTGCAGCAGAAATCCGGCCGCGCATTGCTCGACGAATTGGGTCACCCCCACCACGGAGGCATGGGCCCGATGCGCCACGGCAAAGGCGTCGTTGATATAGATATCGCACAGGCTGGCGAGCTGGCTGGCAAACCCATCGTCATTCTGCTGTTCCTCCGCATGAAAGCGGAGATTTTCCAAGAGAACCACGTTGCCGGGCTGCATGGCCTCGACAATGGCCTTGGTTTCCGCGCCGATGCAATCAGGAGCCAGAACAACCTCCTTGTTCAGCAACCGGGAAAGGCGCTTGGCCGCAGGGGCCAGACTGAACTGAGGTTTTCGCTCTCCCTTTGGCCGTCCCAGGTGGGACATGATGATGACCTTGGCATTTTCATCCAGGGCATAGTTGAGGGTGGGCAACACCCCGCGAATCCGGATATCATCGGTAATGTTCAGCTGCTCATCCAGGGGCACGTTGAAATCAACGCGAATGAGCAGCTTCTTCCCCTTGATGTCAAGATCCCGGATATTCTTCATGGAGCTTCCCTCCCTCAAACTTTATTATGCGCCGACCAGAATTTTCTTTTCCATGAGTATCGCATCTTCCAACGGCGAGGCGTAGTAATTTTTTCTCAGCCCCACTCGGCGAAAACCGAATCGTTCGTACAAGGCAAAGGCAGGAAGATTGGCAGCGCGCAGCTCCAGAAAACAACGGTCCACACCTTGTTCCCCCAGATAACAAAGGGTGTACTCCACAAGCTGCGCCGCTATCCCCTGCCGCCGGTGTTCAAGAGCCACCGAGATTTTCAACAGCTCCCCTTCCCCTCCGCAGCTCCGACCACAAACAAAGCCGCACACCAGCCCCGAAGCGCCAACCTCGGCAACGAACTGCCAGCCGGTGTCCTGGTCACGCTCGCTGGCCAGCTGTCCGGCTGTCCATGGCGAAGGATTTTCAGACTCGATGGCCGTCACCGCCCCAAGATCGGCAACGGTCATGGGCCGAACGAAAAAGGCGGGAGGCTCGCGTTCCTCCTTGGACCTTTCGCCTTTCACCTTGAGCCTGCCTTGACTAGATCATCTGCTCGGCAATGGTAACAGTCCTGTCGCCCAGCATATTGGTATAGCTGCCCAGCTCGTTGTCGTACCAGCCATACACCACCACCTGGGTCACCGGCACTTCCAACTTGGCAGGTCCACCGTTACAGCCGAGCTTGGCGAGATTCACCTTGAGGCTGCCCGTGCGGGTGTGGGTCTCCGAGCCCTCAATAACCGCCGCGGCAAAAGGCATCCCAATGATATCCGTGGAAACGTGCTGCTCGTCGCTGTACTCCAGATAACGGTTGTTCTTGCCGTAATCCCGATAGATGGAGTTCACCAGCTTCCGTTTGATGGGGTTTTCCAAACTCTCATCCTGCAGGTTGAGCACCAGGATAATCAGAGAACCGGTATTGGTGGGAATCCGCACCGATTCGGCAATGAAGCCGATGCTTTTCATCTCCGGGATGACCAGGGGCAGAGCCTTTGCCGCGCCGGTGGTGGTCAGGATGATATTATTGAAGATGCTGCGGCTTTTCCTAAGATCAGTGGCTCCGGCATTGGGCAACCGGTCAAGCACCTGCTGACTGCCTGTGGCGGCATGGACCGTGACCATGGAGGCGCTCAAAAAATTCTCCGCGCCAAAATGATCCAGCAGGGGCTTGATCATGAAGGACAGACAGGTGGTGGTGCAAGAGGCTGCGGAAATCAAGGTGTGCTGGGACGGATTGAAATCGCCGTCGTTGATGCCCATCACCGTAGTTACGGCATCGGCGGGCATCTCCAAACCCTTGTTCTTGATTTTGAAAGGAGCGGAGAGGAGCACCTTTTCGGCCCCGGCCTGGACATGGCCCCGCAAGGCGCCCTTGGGACTGTCGGCGTCTGCGGTGGGATCGGTAAAAGCGCCGGTGGTGTCAACAACCAGCCGCACCCCGTTTTCCTTCCACTGGATCCCGGCAGGATTTCTGGCCTCGCGCAGAATCTTCACCGGCACCCCATTGATGGTCATGGTGCCGTCTGCGTCATTGAGATTTTCAATAACCTGGGAACCCTTGCAGCCATGGAGGTACATGCCGAGCCGCCCGTAAGAGCTGTCCCGGTCGATGGAACTTGCTATATCCTGAAGCCCCGTGCCCACCTGCCGACCCACATTGACCACAATCTCGGAAAAATGCTTGCGGGAAACATGGTGCCAGAGTGAAAGCTTACCGATCCGACCCAGGCCGTTAATGCCTAATTTCATGGGGATACATCTCCTTCTACGCTTTGATTGTTGAAATCGCAACAAGCCGCGATTACAACGGTTATTGCTTTGCTCTTTTTGATTTCGGAGTCTCGCGGGCTCGCTTACCTGTGTTACGGACCTGTGACCTTTTTCCCTAATTTTTACGCGCACATCGCTTTGATTGAACAGGCACAATCTTGCCTGCGATACAATCCGTCGATTATACGAAAGGGGCCTGCTTCCGGCAAGGAAAACTTTGCAACCACAACCCGGCAGCCATTGGCCGCATAGGTAAAAGAACCTAGTCGCTCTCCGGCGCCAGGGGAGGACGGGCAATCTTGTGCAGGGGCTCCATGGGCGCGATATCCTTGGCCAGAGCCGGGTCCATGTCCTGCAACTTCCGGGCGGTGACCAGCACCCGCCCCTCAAAGGAGCCCACCGCCTTATTGTACGATTCCACCGCCCGGTCCAGCCCCTTGCGCATATCATGAAAATGATCGCCCAGCACCCCCAGCCGCTCATAAAGCGTCCGCCCGAGCTCGCCGATGACCTGGGCGTGTTCGGCGATCTTTTCCTGCCGCCAGCCGTAGGAAACCGCCCGCAACAGGGCGATCAGGGTGGTGGGCGTGGCAAGAATCACCTTTTGCGCCACCCCGTATTCGATCAATTGCGGGTCCTGCTCGAGAGCCGCACTGAAAAAATTCTCTCCGGGCAGAAACAGAACCACAAATTCCGGCGAGGGCCCGAACTGCTCCCAGTACGACTTGCTGGCCAGCTGACCCAGATGGGTGCGCACCTGACGGGCGTGCTCCTTGAGCCGCTCCTGACGGGTGGCGTCATCCTCCGCCTCCATGGCCTCAAGATAGGCGGACAGCGCAGTCTTGGAATCGACTACGATATTCCTCCCGTTGGGCAAACGGACAATCAGATCCGGCCTCAACTTGCCAGCCTCGGTGTCCACCGACCCCTGCTCGACAAAATCGCAATACTCCACCATCCCGGCCATCTCGACCACCCGCCGCAGCTGCATCTCTCCCCACCGGCCACGCACCGAGGGTTTCCGCAGGGCATTGACCAGGTTCGCCGTTTCCCCGTGGAGCCGAACCTGACTGGTGGCCAGGGATTTGACCTGCTCGGTGAGCCCTGCGTACGCCTCGACCCGCTCTTTTTCCACCTGCCGAATCTGGTCATCGACCTTTTTTAATGATTCATGCATGGGCAGGAGCAGCTCCTGGATGGACCGTTTTCTGGTCTCCATGTCGGCCATGCCCCTTTCCTGAAACTTCGCCAGGGTCTGCTGGGCAAGCTCCAGAAAACGCTGGCTGTTGCTTTGAAAAATATCGGCGGAAATGGCCTTGAAGGCGTTGGCCAGCTCCAGCCTGGCTTCCTGCAAAAGCTCCTGTTTTTCCTGGAGTTGCCGCTGTTCCGCCTCAAGCCTTGCCGCAAGCTCCGCAGCTCTGGCCTGCAACAGTCCGTTATCCCGCCGCAGCCCGGCACACTCATCCTCCCCTACAGCCAACCGCCTTTCCAAATCAACAAGCTGCGCCTCCCGCAACTGCACTCGCTCGTCGGCCAAGGCGCGTTGCCCAGCCAAACGGCCCCGCATGAGCAGCCAAACCGAGATGCCGCCGCAACACACCCCGGCCAGCCCCGCCCCTGCGAGAAAAAAAAGAAAAGATGTATCCACCGGCATATCCCTCAAAAGCATACAGAATTTAACCGAGCCGCTATCTTCTGAAACTTGGCTTTTACCGCAACCTTACCACCGCTCAACTCAATACACAGAGCACCTGCTCGAACATTATGAAGATTGACTTTTTCAAGGAACTTATTATTTTTACAAAAATGACCATGCCGACGCAATCAAGCCACGGCAGTCTTGGCCTTTTCAAACGAAAGACCAAGCCATATCGTCCTGCCCATACTGTAACACAGACACCGAAAGGGCTCACCTGTTGAGTCCTTTTCTTTTTTTAATGCAAGATATTTCCCAAGGAGAAACCCATGTTGAACGACGGCGAAAAAGGGGCAGTGCTCCAACGCGACAAAGAAACTTATGCCATTGTCCCCCATCTCCCACTCGGCCTCATCACCCCGGCGCAACTGCGAAAAATTGCCGATGTTGCGGAAAAATACAAAACAGCCGCCCTCAAGATCACCAGCGCGGCCCGCATCGCCATGGTCGGCCTCAAAGAAGAGGACATCGACCAGGCCTGGCAGGATCTGGGCATGAATCCCGGAGCAGCCATTGGTCTCTGCGTCCGCAGCATCAAGGCCTGCCCCGGCAACACCCTCTGCCGCCTTGGCCAGCAGGACGCCTTGACCATGGGCACTGAGCTTGACTCGCGCTACCACGGTCTCGAATTGCCCGGCAAGCTGAAGATGGGGGTCTCCGGCTGCCCCAACCAGTGCGCCGAAACCTCGGTGAAAGATCTGGGGTTGGTCGGCAAGGCCAAGGGCTGGACCATTTTGGTCGGGGGCAATGCCGCTTCCCGGGCCAGAATCGGCGTCACCCTCTGCGAGAATCTTTCCAACGAAGAGGCCCTGGCCACCTGTGCACGGATCATCGCCTATTTCAAGGAAAACGGCAAGAAGGGTGAGCGTATGGGCCGGTTCATGGACAGGGTCGGTTTCGAGACCTTCAAGGCTGCCGTGCTTGCCTGATAAACTCTGTTTCCCGATACGCCAACGGTTTATTTTCCCTGGCGTATCAGGGCCGCACCTCTTGCATTCTCTCCGGAGCAGCCCCGCGCCAGCCACAAATAGTATTGACAATCTTGAAGTATCGGCTATTTTATGTGATTCTTTCTTCGTTAGAGATATGGGCCTATAGCTCAACTGGCTAGAGCCACCGGCTCATAACCGGTCGGTCCCTGGTTCGAATCCAGGTAGGCCCACCACACCAAGCCAGAACCGACTGAGCAGGTAATGCATTGTACGCGCAACGAAAATCAATTCATTCAGGAACATGTTTTGGAAAAACCAAGGCATGTTTCCAGATACAAGGTGCGACCATACACGGTTAGCGCCTTTTTTTTATTTTAGGCTGCCACGGACACCAACAAAGGATGCCGGAAAAAACATTTTCCACCACCACACTTCTCTCGATTCTCAACTCCATTGCCCCGTTCGCCATGGCTGAACCATGGGACAACGTCGGGCTCATGGTGGGGGATCCGGACCAGCAGGTCAACGGGATTCTCCTCGCCCTCGACCCAACAGAGGCTCTTATCCAAGAAGCCCTCTCGCAGAACCTGAACACCATCCTCACCCACCACCCCCTGATCTTCCATCCCTTAAAAACAATCCCCAGCAACACCTCCATGGGCCGCATGCTAAAAATTGCCCTGGGCCACGATCTTACCCTTATTGCCTGCCACAGCAACCTCGATCTTGTGGCCGCCGGAGTCTCCAACGCCCTGGCGGAAAAACTTGGTTTGCGCGACACCAGGCCGCTCACCGGCCAGGAGTCTGCCGCGCAAGAACAAGGCCCTGGCTTTGGCAAAATCGGCGCCCTGCCCGCCCCTCTGTCTTCCGGGCTTTTTCTGAACCGCCTGCTGGCCACCCTTGCTGCTCCGGGAATACAGATTGCGGGCACCCTGCCGGAAACCATCCACACCGTGGCCCTCTGCGGAGGTAGCGGCTCCGACCTGGCCGAAACAGCCTGGCGCATGGGCGCGCAAGTCTATATTACCGGCGAGGTGAAACACAGCGTGGCCCGTTGGGCCGAGGATGCAGGTTTTTGCGTGATTGACGCCGGCCATTACCCAACCGAAAACCTCATCGTGCCGGTTCTGGCGGAGATTCTTAAAAAATCCTGCGCAGACCGAGGGTTCACCCCGACCATTACAACCACCGTCCAACAGGACAATCCCATGCAATGGGTTGTCTTAGACGATAACAAACCCAGATTCTGTCAACCAATAGAACCATTGAGGAAGCACAATTGAAAGCAAACATCTCGCATCTCAGGGAACTCCAGGCCATCGATCAAAAAATCAGCACGCTGGACAAAGGAATTTCGGCCGGATCCGTCGAAATTGACAGCCGCCGCCGCAGTCTTGACGGCCACAAAGAAACCCTTGCCAAATTAGCGGAAAAAATCGCTGCTAACGAACAACGTCGCCGGGAACTCGAAGCCGAACTCGAAGATGAAGGGGTCAAGATCAAAGACCGGCAGGCCAAACTGATGAATGTCCAGACCAACCGTGAATATCAGAGCATTCTCAAGGAAACGGAAGACGGCAAAAAAGCAAATACCCTGCGGGAAGAGGCTGTTGTTCAGCTCATGGAACAGATCGAGGCCTTGACCGCACAGATCGAGGAAGAAACCAAGATTTGCGCCGAAGATGAAAAAATGCTTGCCGAGGATGTCGCCGCAGTTGAGAAAAAAATCAGCCAATTCAACGCGGAAAAAAACAAAATTCTGAAAACCCGCGAAAGCAAGGCCAGCGCCGTATCTGCCAGTTTGCTGAAAAAATACACCGCCATCCGTGACAAGCGCAACGGCCTGGCAATCGTGCCGGTGACCGGCGGCGTCTGCCGGGGCTGCTTCATGAACATCCCGCCGCAGCTGTACAATGATCTGATGAAGGAAGATAAACTCATTTCCTGCCCCACCTGTCACCGCATCATGTTCCACGAGACCGAAACAGAAGAAGAATAAGGCAGGCTGCAATCAACAGGGAAAACCGCAGGATCAAGAAAGGGCAACTCGCTGAAAACCCTTGACCTTTACCAGTCCTGCTTATAGTTGTGTCAGTGTGGGGAGTGGGTGCATGATCGCTGGCGGTTTTGGCCGCCAGAGGAAAGTCCGGACTCCGCAGGGCAAGGAGGTTCGTAACGCGAACTGGGGGCGACCCCGAGGAAAGTGCCACAGAAAACAAACCGCCGGGCAGCCGGTAAGGGTGAAAAGGTGGGGTAAGAGCCCACCGCTTGCGTGGCGACACGCAAGGCACGGCAAACCCCTCCTGGAGCAAAACCAAATAGGGAAGCGTTTGAGGGCGGCCCGCCCGAAGCTTCCGGGTAGGTTGCAGGAGATGCCGGGCAACCGGCATCCATAGAGAAATGATCATGGCCCCTGCAAAGGGGTACAGAATCCGGCTTATAGCCCACTCCCTTTTTTTATTTTTGACACCATGCAGAAAGCAACAGCGATCATTGCCGCAGGCGGCGCAGGGTTACGCATGGGAACCTCCACCCCCAAGCAATTCAGCGAACTGCTTGGCGTTCCCATCCTGATCCACGCCATCCGCGCCTTTCGTCAGGTTCCCGCCATTGGCGCCATCATCGTGGTGGCCCCACCCCAACACCGGGAACACACTCTTGCCCTCTTGAGCCAGTACCAGCTTGATGACCACTGCACGGTGGTGAGCGGCGGCAAGCTCCGCCAGGACTCGGTGCGCATCGGCCTGGCCCTGGTGGCCGACGATTCGCCCCTGGTGGCGGTGCACGACGGCGCCCGGCCCCTCATCACCCCCGAAAATATCCAGCGTTGCCTCGATGCTGCCGCAACCCATGGCGCCGCGATCATGGCTGTGCCGGTGAAGGACACCCTCAAGGCCGTGAGTGCGGACACCGCCATCCGCCACACCGTGGAACGGGACGGGCTCTGGCAGGCGCAAACCCCCCAGGTCGCCCGAACCGATCTTTTGAAAGCAGCCTTTGCCAAGGCGGATCAAGACTCCTTTGTCGGCACGGACGAAGCCTCGCTCCTTGAGCACGGAGGCTGGCAGGTTGTGGTGGTGCAAGGCTCGGAAACCAACCTCAAGATCACCCGCCCGGATGATCTGCCCATGGCGGAGGCCATCCTCATGCAGCAACAACCAACCCAGCAAATGCGAATCGGCCATGGCTTTGACGCCCACCGTCTGGTCGCGGACAGACCGCTTATCTTGGGCGGCCTGGAAATCCCCCACGAACTGGGGCTACTGGGCCACTCGGACGCCGATGTCCTCACCCATGCCCTGTGCGACGCCATCCTGGGAGCCATCGGCGCAGGCGACATCGGCCGCCATTTCCCGGACAGCGACCCGCAGTACAAGGGGATCTCCAGCATCAAACTGCTAGCCCATGTGATCGGCTTGGCGGCGGAAAAACATTTCCGCCTGGCCAACGGTGACATCACCGTGGTGGCCCAACGCCCCAAGCTCGCCTCCCATTTTCCAACCATGCAAAAGATCCTTGCCGAGGCCTGCCAGGTGGACCCCGCAGCCATCAACCTCAAGGCCTCCACCACGGAACAGATGGGCTACACCGGCCGGGAAGAAGGGATCAGCGCCCATGCCGTGGTGCTGATGGCGAGCCACCCCCTCGCCTAACCCGCCTGGAGAGAGTAGGACGCCTCAATGGTGTGAACAGCGCCCTTGGAGGTCAGTTGGCTGGAATAGAGGTGAAACTCGGAAACTGGAAACGGCTCCGTGGCAAAGAGGCTGTTGCCGGCCAGAAAGCGGCCCAGTCTGGCAAGCGGCGTGTCGTGCAGCCTGGCCAGGGTGATGTGCGGAGAGAATTTGCGGCCCTCCGGGGAAAGCCCCATGCCGACAAGAAGGTTTTCGATCCTGTTGCGCAGCCCGCTCACCTGCTCCACCGGCGCAAGCCCAGCCCAGAGCACCCTGGGGGTCTTCCTGGGCGGGAAAAAGCCCAAGCCCTTGACCTGCAACGAAAAGGGCGGCGATTTGATGTCGGCAAGCCCCTCCTTGACATCCCGGAAGATGCCGCCGTCCACCTCGCCGATGAAGCGCAGGGTCAGGTGCATCTGCTCCGGTTGCACCCATCTGGCGCCGGGCACCCCATAGCAAAGGTTCTGTAGCCGGGCCGCGATATCCGGCGGCAGATCAATGGCGACAAACAATCGGTACATGCTTCTCCTCCCAAGGCCCAAGACAAGCCCGCCCTGCTCATGCCTGTTGACAAGCGATCCGCGATGGAATAGTTTTGCTTTTCATTATTATGCGTTTATTATTCGTTATTTTATAGTTTTTTTCAGTCTTTTTTCCCGGAGCAAACCATGCCAAACGCCACGCCCAGTGCACTGCGCCGCCTCTGCGTCTCCATCGCCGCCGCCACCCAGGCCGAAGCGCTAAGCATGGCCAAAAATTCCGAACCGGTCGCCGATGTCATCGAGATCCGGTTGGACAGCATGACAGACCCGGACATCCCGCTTTTTCTCGATGGTCTGAGCAAGCCCCTGCTGTTCACCAACCGGCCCACCTGGGAAGGCGGCAGCTGCGCGGATGAGGAAAAGGCTCGCCTCGCCCTGCTCGGAAAGGCTGTCGCAGCCGGGGCTGCCTATGTGGATATCGAACTCAACTCCGACCCCATCCTGGCCACCGAACTCATCGGGGCAGCCCGGGCGAACAACTGCCAGACCATTGTCTCCTGGCACGATTTCAAGTGCACCGCATCCAGGCAGGCCTTGACCGAAATCTTCCAGCGCCAATGCAGAAGCGGAGCCAACATCGGCAAGATCGTCACCACGGCCCGCTGCTTTCAAGACGTGTTCCGGGTTCTTGCCCTACAGGAACAGGCCGCCGAGCTGGGCTTTCCCCTCATCGCCTTCTGCATGGGACCGCTCGGCATGATCAGCCGGGTGGCCACCACCGATCTGGGCGGCTACATGACCTACGCCGCCCCGGACAACGGCCCGGTCACCGCGCCCGGCCAGCTGCCCGCCTCATCCCTGCGCCGTATCTTCACGGAACTTGGCCATGGCAATTAACGGCGCCACCGAACTCTACGGCATCATGGGCAATCCCGTTGCCCACAGCCTGAGCCCGGTCATGCACAATGGAGCCTTTGGAGCCCTGGGTCTGAACAAGGCCTATCTCCCCTTTGTTGTGCAGGACGTGGCCCAGGCTCTGACAGGCTTCCGGGCCCTGGGCGTCAAGGGAGTGAGCGTCACCATCCCCCACAAGCAGGCGGTGATCCCATACCTTGACACCATCGACCCGGTTGCCGAAAAAATCGGCGCGGTGAACACCCTGGTCATCGCCAACAACGCCATCCACGGGGCAAACACCGACTGGATCGGGGCCAACCGGGCCTTGAGCGAAAAGATCAAACTCAAAGGCGCTTCGGTCCTGCTCCTGGGCGCAGGAGGCTCGGCACGAGCCATCGGCTTTGGCTTGCTTGAGGCCGGGGCCTCGCTCACCATTGCCAGTCGCACCCCTGAAAAAGGCCAAGCCCTGGCCGGGCTACTCGGCTGCCCCTGGCTGCCCCTGGCCGAGACAGCCACCGTCAAGGCCGACATCCTCATAAACGCCACCTCCATGGGCATGGGCTCCCAGCAAGACCTGCTGCCCATCGCCAAAGAAGCCCTGGTCAACTTCCAAGTGGTTATGGATATTGTCTATGCCCCCTTAGCCACCCGCTTATTGCAGGCGGCAGAGCAGGCTGGCTGCCAGACCATCAACGGCCTTGCCATGCTGCTCTATCAGGGAGCGGCCCAATTTGAACTCTGGACCGGCCAGCAGGCCCCGGTGGAAGTGATGCGCCAGAGCCTGCTCACCAGCTTAGGCTGCAACCCCTAACGATTGCCAAATCATGAAAGAAATCCGCCCCCTTGGTTCCACCGATACCACCCTCACCGTGCCCGGCTCAAAAAGCCTGACCCAGCGGGCCCTCATTGCCGCGGCCCTGGCAAACGGGGAAAGCATTTTGCAATACCCCCTGGCCAGTGAGGACACCGAATACACCTCCCATGCCCTGGCTGCCATGGGCATCACCGTCGAACCCGGCCAGGAGCAATGGCGGGTGCAAGGCAAAGGCGGGGCAATCGCCACCCCGGCCCGGGAGATATTTCTGGGCAACAACGGCACGGCCACCCGCTTTCTCACCTCGGTGGCGGCGCTGGGGCACGGAGACTTTACCATCAACGGGGATGCGCGCATGCACGAGCGGCCGATCAAGCCCCTGATGAAAGCCCTGTCCGGCTGGGGGGTCGATATCCGCAGCGTCCACAACACGGGCTGCCCGCCGGTTGCCATCGCCGCCCACGGCATCAAGGGCGGGAAAACTCTGCTACCCGAAGGCAAGAGCAGCCAGTATCTCTCCTCTCTGCTCCTGGTCGCGCCCTATGCCGCGCAACCCGCCGAACTCACAGTGGCAGGCGAAGTCTTGTCCAAGCCCTATGTGACCATGACCCTGGCCGTGATGAAGGATTTCGGCATTGCGGTAACCGCCAATACCGAGCTCAACCACTTCATTATTCCCCAAGGCTGCTACCAGGCCAGAAACTATGCGGTGGAAGGCGACGCCTCCAGCGCCTCCTATTTCTGGGCCGCCGCCGCCGTTACCGGCGGACGGGTGACCGTGGCCAACGTGCCGTCGCCATCGTTACAGGGGGATGCCGTGCTGGTGGATATCCTGGCCCGGATGGGCTGCACGGTGGAGCGTTCTGCTGCGGGCATCACCGTGACCGGCAGCAAGGAGCTGCGCGGGATTGAGGTGGACATGGGCGACTGCCCGGACGTGGTCCCGACCCTGGCCGTGGTCGCCAGTTTCGCCAAGGGACGGACAGTGATCAAAAATATCGCCCATCTGCGGATCAAGGAGTGCGACCGGCTCCATGTCATGGTCACGGAGTTGGCCAAGCTGGGGATCAAGGCAGAGGAACGGCCCGACGCCATAATCATCGAGGGCCGGGAGGCAAACAGCCCCCTGCTTGGCGCCGAGATTGACACCTACAACGACCACCGCATCGCCATGAGCTTTGCTGTGGCCGGGCTGGTGGTGCCGGGTGTCCGGATCAAGGAAGAAAAATGCGTGGTAAAATCATTCCCGGATTTCTGGAAACGGTTCGAACTGCTGTACCGATAACGCGGGTCGCACTAAACGACGGCTGTCTCGCCCTCCGTCTTGGCGGCAAAGGGCAGCGGCTGTTGGCTGTTATCATAAGCCGCTACATCAAGCTGTACGCCACAGCCGAGCATTTCCAGCAGCTGCTCCTTGGCCACCGGCTTGCTGAACAAAAATCCCTGCATCTGATCACATCCATGCCGTCGGAGGAAATGCAGCTGCTCCCCGGTTTCCACCCCCTCAGCCACCACCCGCATGCCCAGACTCTTAGCCATGGCGATTATGGCCTCGACAATGGCCACGTTATCGCCACGCCCCATGATATCCTTGACAAATCTCCGATCTATCTTCAGTTCGCCGATGGGCAGTTGCTTTAGGTAATACAGAGAGGAATACCCGGTCCCGAAGTCATCAATGGAAATCTCCGCCCCCATCCCCCGCAACGCGCCGAGCAGGACAATGGCCTTCTGCTCGTTTTCCATGACCGACCCCTCGGTAATCTCAAAGATCAATCCCTCCGGACCTATCCCGGTCGCCGCCAAGGTCGCCCTGATCTTGCCCAGCAAGTCCTCCTGCCGGAACTGCCGCGGAGAAAGATTCACCGACATCTTGATCCCGTAGCCTTTTCCGAGAATTTCGCCAAGATCCGTGCAGGCCTGTGCAAGCACCCAGTCGCCGATCTCCACAATAAGCCCGGTGTCTTCGGCCATGGGAATGAAATCAACCGGACTGACTATCTCTCCATCCCCACGACGCCAACGGATAAGAGCCTCCACCCCCACAATCGCACCCGTGCCCAGATCCAACTTGGGCTGGTAATGAAGAAAAAATTCCTTCCGATCCAAGGCCTTGCGCAAGCTGTTTTCCACGGTCAGCCATTCGGTGACCCGCTTGTTCATGGCCTGAGTGAAAACCCGATAGGTGTTCTTCCCGCTTTCCTTGGCACGGTACATGGCGGTATCCGCATTCTTGATCAGGGTGTCCTGATCCTGCCCGTCCTCCGGGTAAAAGGCGATCCCCAGACTGACGGTGAGATAGAAGTCCTGCCCCTGGATGCTGATCACCGGGGCCATGCCCTCAACGATTCTCTGCGCAGCCAGCAGCACATCCTCCTCCTGATCCACCCCCTCCAAAAGGACGATGAATTCATCGCCTCCGTAGCGGGCCACGCTGTCAATCTCCCGCAGGCAACCAACAAGCCGGACCGCCACCTCTTTGAGCAGGAGATCGCCAACCGTGTGCCCCAAACTGTCGTTGATCCGTTTGAAATTGTCCAGGTCGAGAAACAGGACCGCCACCTTATTTTCACCCCGCCGGGCATGGGCCATGGCCACCCCAAGCCGATCATGGAACAGCACCCTGTTGGGCAGGCCGGTCAAGGCGTCATGGTGCGCCTGATAACGCAGCTGCTCTTCGTGCAGCTTGATCTCGGTCATGTCATGGAACACGCCGACATAGTTGACGATAGCTCCCTGTGCGTCCCGAATGGAGGTGATGGTCAGCCATTGGGGATAGACCTCCCCGTCCTTACGCCTATTCCATATCTCTCCCTGCCACTGGCCATTCTCCACCAGCGCACGCCACATCTCGGCAAAAAAATCATTTTCATGCCGATCCGACTTGAGAATTCTGGGATTCTGTCCGATCGCCTCCTGTTCCCCATAGCCGGTGATATTCGAGAATGCCGGGTTTATTCGCTGGATAATGCCATCGGCGTCGGTGATCACAATGCCTTCGATGCTGTTTTCAAAAACATTGTCCGACAGCACCATCTGCCGGGTGGCATGCTTCGCCTCGGTGATGTCCTGGACAATACCCATGAGCTGGACCGCCCGGCCATGCTCGTCCCGCTTGACCTCGGCTTCCGTGTGGATATCCCGCTCCGCGCCATCCGACCGGACTATGCGAAAATCCAGGTTCCCAACAGCGTCGCCTGCCAACAAGGCCTGTAACCAGCTATGCACCAGGGGTTGATCTTCGAGATGAACGTAATGAAAAAACCCTTCATAACTGTAAGTTCTGTTCTCCTTGCCCACCCCGAAGAGACGATAGGCCTGTTCGGAACAGACGAGATTATTGGAGACGATATCCCACTCCCAGTACCCGAGCCTGGCGATATTCTGGGCCCTGGCCAGGCTTTTCTCGCTGCGCCGCAGGCTTTCTTCGATGCGTCCCCGTTCGAGAATCTCCAGATTGAGATCCTCATTGGTCTTGACCAGGTCCACCGTCCGTTCAACAATGATTTCCTCAAGGTTATGCCGGTATTTTTCAAGTTCCGCATAATTCTTGCCAATTTCGTCCTTGGAAGAGGAAAGGGCCACATTTGCCGTGTGCAATTCCCGGTGTGCCGCGGCAAAGGTGAAATGCAGCACCAGAAAAGCGATGAGCCCCCCCACAAGAGTCAGAACAATGCTTACGCCGACAAAAGTGTTAAATTCCTCGACAAATTGGGTCACTTCAATGGCCAGGACTACCTGGCCCAGGGTCTCCCCCTTAAAATCCGACAGGCCCAGGCTGGTATCAAAAACATACCAACGTCCTTGGATTTGCTGCGGGACGAATTTTTTTTCTGAAAAACGAAAATCTCGCGGCAGGTGCCGGAAGACATTATCACAGCACTGCACCAGAATCTGGTTTCCCAACTCCTGCACTGGATAGCTCGACGAAGACTTCGTCCCTTGCCAGACTGCCTTGTCAAACAGCAGAGCCATCTGTACCCCATGCCCAGGCACCAGAAGCTCCGCAAGCCGGTCCGACTTAAAACCCAGCTCTGCGGCGCCAATGTAGCGCTCCCCATCAAAAATCGGCTGGATGATCCGGTACAATAAACCCCCGTGCCCTGTTTCATACCCGGCCAGAGGTTTATGCCGACTGTTCACCTCCGCAACCATTGGCTGGGAGGAAAGGCTATCGCCATACCGCTCGGGCTGTTGTACCCGCAAAAAGGAGCGGTTGTCCGGCGTGTAAAAATGAAAATCGATAAGCAGGGGATTTTCTCTCTGCAAGACCTCAAGCAAGGGAAGACACTGGGCAAGCAAGGCGGCCCGGTCGCCTTTGGCCAAATCAGCGGTCAGCTGGGGCCGGGTGGCTGTAAGACTGTGGAGCCTTAAACGGTAAGGCGCAAAGGCCTGCGTGGTCGTCAGGTCAAAAAGCGTGTGTAAATGTTCCTGCTCAACGGTAATCCGTGTTTCAAGATCATGATACCGGGTTCTGGTTCCCCAAAACAAAAACACCCCTGCCAGGCAGAAAATCGTCCCCAGCACTGTCAGGGTGGCTTTCCATTGTCTCAGAGAAGGCATGTTCTTGCTCTCGAAATACGCTGATTGGTAAAGGGCACACCTTGTCGGTCTGTGGCCTTGCCTGCGCCTGTACTCCTCAACATTATTATCCCGACTCTCCCTTGGCCAGCATCCCCGCGGCGGCAAGCAAGGCCCTGCCGGGGTCATCCGACGCTTCCCCGCTGTAACCGGGGTCCCGCCGCTGGCCAGCATAATGGGTCAGCAGGCGGGTTGCCAGTTTTTTCCCCAGCTGCACGCCTTCCTGGTCAAAGGAGTTGATGTTCCAGATAAAGCCCTGAAACACCACCTTGGCCTCATACAGGGCCAGCAGGGCTCCCATGGTGTAGGGCGTCAACCGATCTGCCAGGAGCACGGCGCTGGGACGGTTTCCGGCAAAACGTCGGTTGGGATTTTCGTTGGGCTGACCGGTGGCCAGGGCAAGAGCCTGGGCCAGGAGGTTTGCCACCAGTTTTTCCTGGGAGGTGGTCTGCTCAATGAGCAGGTCGCGGCCATACTGGCTGGTGCGAAAGCCGATGAATTCGGCGGGAACAATGGCGGTTCCCTGGTGAATTAGTTGATAAAAGGCATGCTGGCCATTGGTGCCCGGCTCGCCCCAGATGATGGGGCCGCTTTCCCAGGCAAGGGGCTTGCCCTGTCTGGTCACGGATTTGCCGTTGCTTTCCATATCGCATTGCTGGAGATGGGCAGTAAAACGGACCAGCGCCTGGCTGTATGGCAGGATGGCCAGGGTTTCGCAGCCAAGGAAATTATGGTTCCAGATGCCCAACAGGGCCAGGAGCAAGGCAGGATTACACCGGATATCCGGTTCCTCCGCAGCCAGATCCATGGCATTGGCTCCCCGGAGTATATCCATAAGATGTGCATATCCCAGACCAAAGCCGAGCATCACCGCGCCGACCATGGAGGTGGCGCTGTAACGCCCGCCGATGGAGTCGAACATATAAAAAGAGCGGAGATACCGGGCAGGATTGTCCATGGGCGAGCCCTTGCCGGTAACGGCGAGAAAATGGAGGTTTGGCTCCAGCCCCGCCTCGGCAAAGGCCTTGCGCACCAATTCCTCGTTGGTCATGGTTTCCAGGGTGGAGCCGCTTTTCGACACCACATTTACCAGGGTCTTAGCAAGATCAAGCCCGCTCAGGATAGCGGCGGCGTCGTCAGGATCCACGTTGCTGATAAAATGTACCCGCCGTCCTGGGATTTTATAGGCAGCCAGGGCCAGATACAAGGCCCGGGGGCCAAGATCGGACCCGCCGATCCCAATCTGGACCAGATCGGTGAACGGCTCCCCCGCCGCATTGACAATATCCCCCGCCTCAAGGGCAGCGAGAAAATCGGCCAGTTTTTCCAGCTCACCTTTGGCCTGGGCCGAAGCCTCGGGCGCCAGACTGACCGGCCCAAAGATATCGCGGCAGGCGGTGTGCAGCACCTGTCGATCCTCGCTGGCATACCCCTCGATCCTGTTCAGCACTGCACCCTTTTTCATCAGCAGAAACTGGGCCACTGCCCCGCTTTCCTCGGCAAGTCTTTGCAGAGCCGCAAGCACCGCCTCATCCACCCGCTGGGTGGAATACAACAGATCAAACCCGGCAGCCTGGGTCCGGTAACTGCGGATTCGTGTCGGAGAAAGGGCGCCGGACGCGGTTAAGTCATAGGGCGCGCGGGCGAGCTCCCCGAGTTCTGCCCATGCTGACAACCCATTGAAATCACGAGAAAAATAAGGCGAAACATCGCGTTGGTCCCTGGTTCCGGCTGGCTGTTCCATAAAAAAAATCCCCGTTCACTTCAGAATTTCATGGAGATACGTTTAAAATATGTTAAAAAATAAGATGTTATCTGCTATATAATAACGTTAATTATTTATTATCTGATGCTGACTGCCCGTTTGCGAGTGTATCTTATCACAACCGGGTCATATCATTGCATAAGACTTAACACGGCAACGTATTTTTTTTCCTGCGGGAGCCAGCAAAAGGGTCCCGCCTTCCACCAACCCAAGAGCGTTGACTGTAGCACGGTTTTCCTTTTTCACTCTAATCTCCAGGGAGCACGATACACGCCATGGAAACAGTTGCCGCTGAAAAGGAACTCTTTCGCTCCTGCGAGATCATTTTTGGACCCGAGCTCACCATCTCCCGCGAATTTCTCGACTATCTCCAACACTCCGGCATCAAAAGCGCCTACCGCAAGCGGGCCATGGAAACCCACCCGGATCGAGCCGCCTTGGAAAATGAGCGGGTGCAACGACAACGTCACGACCTGTTCCACTCCGTGCAGGAGGCTTACGAAAACCTGATCACCTTTCTTGACGCCAAGGAAAAAGGCTACTGCCTGCCTCCCCCTGCCCGCCAGACGCAGCCTCGCACCCAGCCTCCCCGCCCGGCCCCAGCCACACCCCAGAGAGTCCGACCGGCAAAACCAAACCAGGGCAAAGCCGGACCCCGCCAGCATACCAGGGCCGGAGCCCAGACAAAAGCCGGTTTTCGGAACACCTCCAGCCAGCCCTCTGTTTTCTGGGATACGGAAAGCCTCTACCAGGGCCCCCTGCCGAACCGCCGCCTGCTGCTTGGCCATTTCCTCTACTACTCCGGTCTGATCAACTGGCGGACCATCATCCAGGCCCTGATCTGGCAACGCACCGAACGCCCGCGCCTGGGAGAAATCGGCCAGCGCTTTGGCCTGCTCAACGAGGCGGACGTTATCCATATCCTCCGCAACCGCCCGATATTACAGCCATTTGGCCAGACCGCCATGGATCTGGGCCTGCTGTCACAGCCGCAGCTCCAGATGCTCGTTGCCCACCAAAAACGGCTGCAGAAAAAGTTCGGCGAATTTTTTCTGGAAAAACAGCTCCTCGAAGCCAACGAGTTGCGCATCCTGCTCCAGCAATATCAGGAGCACAACGCCAGCATCTCCGCTCAGATATATGGATCAGCTTCCCGCCGCTGATGCTCTTACCCCTTTCATTCCGGCGCAATAGCGCCATCCTCTGACCCGACTCAAATGTACAACAACCTCCTGTATCTCCTGGTAGTCATCCTGATTCTCACCACCGGGTCCATTCCCGAGCAGCCCCAGATCCCATGGCCTGTCGCCCTGTTACTCTTTTGCGGCAAGGGCGTTTTCTTTAGCCTTTTGGCCCGTTATTTTTTCCGGCGCAATCCCGACAACACGGCAGCCCGCTATTTTGCCGTGGAACAGCGCCTCTCCATCCTGGCCATCGTTTTTCTGGCCGTGGATATCTTCCTGCTGGAGGGCCGCTACTACCTGAACAGGCTGCCGCTTACCCAAGAAATCCCGGTTCTTGCCCATCTTGCGGGAATCGCCATCTTCTTCGGTTATCTCTGCCTCCTCTGGCTTGCTGCTCGCCCCAGCTACCAGAGCATCTTCGCCAGAACCCTTACCACCCGTTCTTTTCTCGCGGCAAACCTCAAGATCAATCTCGCCATTCTTCTGCCCTGGCTCATCATCTCCGTCCTCTTCGACCTTATCCAGCTTGTCCCCTTTCCCCGACTCAAAGAATTCCTTGCCTCACCATGGGGCGAACCCCTCTTGGTGCTGCTCTCTCTTTTTGGCCTGCTCTTTTTTCTCCCCCTGGCCATTGTCCGCCTCTGGGGCTGCACCCCACTCCCGCCGGGCCCGACACGACAACGCCTGGAGGAATTCTGCCGCAGCCAGCGGTTACGATTTGCCGACATCCTGCTCTGGCCACTCTTTGAGGGCCGCATGCTCACCGCCGGGGTCATGGGCATCAACCGCCGCTTCCGCTACATCCTGATTACCCCCGCCCTGCTCGAAGCCACGACCCCTGAAGAAATCGAAGCGGTCTTGGCCCATGAGCTGGGGCATGTCAAACGCTACCATCTCCAGCTCTACCTCTTTCTCTTTCTCGGCTTTGGCCTGCTGAGCCAGGTGGGCGGTGCCCCTCTTCTTCTGCTCCTGCTCAATTCGGATTTTTTTTACCAACTGGTCGCCCTGACCGGAAAATCTCCGGACACCATCCTTGCCCTGGCCAGCGCCTGCATTCTTTTCGCCCTGATGCTGGGCTATTTCCGTTTCATCTTTGGTTTTTTCATGCGCAATTTTGAGCGCCAAGCCGATCTCCATGCCCTGAAGGCCATGGGCCACGCCTCCCCCCTGATCCGAGTCTTTGAAAAAATCGCCCTGCTCAGCGGGAACATCAGGGATCTGCCCAGTTGGCACCATTTCGGCCTGGGGCAGCGCATCGACTACCTGCGCCGCTGCGAAGAAAATCCTGTCTTGATCCCCCGCCATCACCGCAAAGTCCATCTAGCCTTGCTTCTCTACGCTCTTGTCATGTTCACCGGTGCCCTTGCCGCCTGGCACATGCCCCCAGACCTTCTCGGCGAAGCGCCAAAAGCCCGATTCGCCGAGGCGCTTATCCGGCAAAAAATACGGGAGCAACCGGACAATGGCCTTTGGCTCCAACTCTTGGGCGATCTGCAATACACTCTCAACCAAGAGCAGGGTGCCCGCAATTCCTACGAGCAGGCGCTGCTCCTTGCCCCCGCCAACACGGAAGCCCTGAACAATCTGGCCTGGCTCCTGCTCACCGCCCAGGAACCAACGCTGCGCGACCCGGAAAGAGCGCTGCTCCTCGCCCACAAAGCAGCGGAGGGAACAAGAACGCCGCATGTGCTTGACACCCTGGCCACGGCATACTGGGCAAATGACAACCGCAAAGAAGCTCTGGCTCTTGAAGCGAAGGCCTTCGCCAGGGCGGGCGCACACAAGGATTTTTACCGCAGTCAGATGGAAAAATTCCGCACCACCCAATATTCAGCCTTCACCCGCTTCCCGGAAGCAGGGCAGAGCACCGATATTCCTTGAGGCTTGGGGGGAACATGACGACACAGGGCTTGGTTATCATCAACACGGGGCACGGCAAGGGAAAAAGCACGGCGGCTTTCGGGCAGGCGGTCCGGGCGGCGGGCCATGGCCTGAGGGTCTGCATCATTCAATTCATCAAGGGGCAGAGCGACACCGGCGAGGCACTGGCCTTTACCTCCGCTTTTCCCGGCCAGGTTGAGTTGCATCTCGTCGGCACCGGCTTTACCTGGCAAGAGGACAAGGAAACCGTAAAAGCGGCGGCCCTAACAGGATGGGAACTCGCCAAGGAAAAGATTTTAAGCGCCGCCTATGACCTAATCGTTCTCGACGAGCTCACTTACCTGATCGGCTTCGGCATTGTTTCGCAAGAGGAGGTCATCGGTCTGTTTCGCAGGCGGCCCAAACGACTGCACCTGGTGATCACCGGCCGCGACGCCAGCCAGGGACTCATCGACTACGCGGATCTGGTCACCGAGATGCGGGCCATAAAGCATCCCTTTCAAAAGGGGATCAAGGCCCAGAAAGGCATTGAATTCTGAGGGTTGACCGGGCTGGCTATGCTCCACCCTGCCCAGGCCTTGAGACAAACGAAAGCTCCGCCAGGGAACTCCCGCACTTCAGGGCCTGACCGATGGCTTGGCCAAAGGCGAAGGCTTGATCCTGCTGCTCCCGGCTATGACCGTAGCGGGAATAATGTTGCCCAAGCCATCTGGACCGTTCCGGCACCCGCCCGGCAAGCTTCAAAAATACCCCGATGGTCCGCCAGGGCTCCTTGCTGGGATGGGCAAAGATCATCCTGCCCACCACCTTGCCCCCGCAACGGGCAAGCTGCCAGCGCAGGCTCAGCCAGTGCATCCGCCAGTAGCCCCGGCAGGAAATCAACGGCAGAACCTGCTGGCCGGCAAAAAGCCTTGCCCCCTCCCGGTCAAGGAGGGAAAGAACCGGGCCGCTGGGATTATAGGACCAGGTAGGTCCGGCCAGGACAATCAGATCATAGTGCTCCCAGCAGCTGGGCGGCAGCGGCTGGATGGGCATCCGTGTCCGCAAAAAGGTGATGAGCATCATGAACAGGGTGGCGGGCACGGTGCCGATGGGAAAATGGCGGGGGGCCAGGGGCTGGAGCCGCTCGCAGACCAGATGCACCCCCTGCTCCTCAAGACCGGCGCCGAGCCGGTGCACAAGGCCGCTGGTCTGGGCGCTGAGCGAATAATAGAGGATAAGGATCTTCTTCGGCTGGGAATCTGCAGGCTGCATTCTTTTTCACGGCACCATTGATGGAAAAGCCGAGGACTCCTTCGCCCCCCGCCTTGCGGTTGCTCTTTTTTGTAATCGTTTACCAGGAACAAAAAACGGAACTCAATCTCTGAAATATAAACGTTCAGCAGCGCAGTTTCGCTACTGCCGTAGATGCGCGGAAGAGGTCTGCGAAGTGTGCTATTGCACATAAACAGACTGATGACAGCTAAGCGAGCGCAGCGAAACTGCGAAGCAGATGCGGTGCTGCTGGACGTTTACACTTTTTCATTACAGGCCCGGACGATATCGGGTAAAATCCCTTATACCATATATGCGGGCAACCCTGAAGAGAGAAACCAGCCCGGCACAAGGCGATTCTCAAAAGCCACCTCCCCCCGATTCCTTCAACCCCGGATGCGCGATCCATGCCTGAAACACACGAAATAATCATTGTCGGCGCAGGCCTTTCCGGTTTGAGCGCCGCCCATTTCCTGCACACAAGCGCACCGGACCTGGACATCCTCATTCTTGAGCAGGACACCCGCCCTGGCGGCGCAGTGCGCTCCTTTCAGGAGCATGGATACCTGGCAGAATGGGGGCCGCACGGCTTTCTGGACAACAACGAGGCCAGCCGCGCCCTGCTCAGCCAAACCGGCTTGGATCGCATTGCCCAGAAAGCCCCTCTGGGCAACTTTGTCCGTTATGTCTGCCATGAAGGGAGACTGGTGCAGTTGCCGCAGAGTCCGCAGGCCCTGCTCACGACCCCGCTGTTGTCCCCGCTGGGAAAATTGCGGCTGCTGGGCGATCTTTTCAAAAAGCCTCGGGCCGAAGAGCAAAGCGTCGGGCAGTGGGCCGCATACCGCTTCGGTCCTGAGATCTTGCCCCTGGTGGATGCTGCGATCACCGGCACCTTTGCCGGAGATTATGAACGGATCAGTATCGATGCGGTGATGCCGGGGGTGCGCGCCCTGGAAAAGGAAGCAGGCTCGGTGCTTAAAGGACTGCTTAGAAAAAAGAAAGGGGCGGGCGCCGGGATGTTGCCCGCCATGACCAGCTTTCCCCAAGGAATGGAGCAGCTCGTCACCACCCTGGCAACCGGACCGAACATCCTCTATCAGAGCCCGGTGCGGGCAATCACCCGCGAAAACGAGATCTGGAAGATACACACCGAAGCCAAAACCTACCGGGCAGCCACCGTCATTGTCGCCCTGCCGGTCAACCGCGCCTTGGCGTTGCTGGCCGACCATGCCCCACCCCTGGCCGCCATCCCCACGGCGCGCATCGCCACCGTGGCCCTGGGCTTCACGGACAAGGCGCAGGTGCCCTTTGGCTTTGGCTATCTGGCCCCGGAGCGGGAAAACCGCTTCGCCATGGGCGCGCTTTTTTCCACCCATATGTTTCCTGGCCGCGCCCCCAAAGGCTCGGTGCTGATGGAGGGGCTGGTCGGAGGCCGCCGCCATCCCGAACGGCTGGAGCTCTCCGACGAAGAGCTGATCAGCCGCATCTATGATGATCTCCGGCAACTGATCCCCCTGCCCGAGCCCCCCTGTTTCAGCAGGGTGCTGCGCGGCGACGGCTCTATCCCCCAACTGGAAATGGGCTACCCCGCGCTTTTGAGCTGGAAGGAATCCCTGGAACAGGGCCTGGACGGCTTGCATCTCTGCGGTTTTGGTTGGGAAGGAATCGGTATGAACGACATGATGAAGACGGCCAAGACAGTGGCCGACAGGATAGTGCACCGGGTAGGCGGAAAGAGGCAAGCGCCCGAGGTCAGGCCGGTCTATTTTTAGAGCCGAAAGTGTTAACGGCGACGAAGTAACCTTGCGTTCTGAGCCTTTTCGTTACGGCACTTCATGCCGTTTTGACCGCCCGGAGACGTCATGACTTTCCCCCAACAGCGATTAGCGGCGACGGCTTAAACGCGGGCTGTGCCGCTCGCTCGGTTGACCAGGAGCGGGCAAACTGCGCCATGGTTTTGTCAAAGCATTCCGGACAGAAACCATGGGATACCCGAACCTCGGACTCAAGCATCTGCTCAAGCCAGTCCCCTTTGCACTTTACCCGGCGACACACGCAACAGACCGTACGCATATTTCCCCCCCCTGTGCGTATCACTGAAACCGCCCCCGCGCGGAATCTGATACCCATTTTTTCTCAACCCTGATTTTTTAAACGTTCCACCAGATGCTCCACCTGCCCCCGAATGCTGCCGCTGCGGACAATGGCTTCGGTAATGACTCGGATGGAATGCACCACTGTTGAATGATCCCGATTAAAGGCCTTGCCGATCTCGGACAGGGCCTCCTCGGTGAGTTTCCTGGCCAGATACATGGAAACCTGCCTGGGAAAGGCGATCGTTTTTTTCCTCCCCTTTGACTGCAGGTCTTCGCTGGAGACATTGAACTGACCGGCCACGAAATTACGGATCAGCACGGCTGACAACTCCTGTCGCTGCCCGATGATCGCAGTGACGATCTCCTTGACCATGTCCATATCCGGCACGGTCTTGTGCAGGGAGGCCTTGGCCTTCAGGCCGATGATGGCGCTTTCCACCCGCCGGATATCGCCCTGGATTCGGTCGGCCAGAAACTCGACGATCTCCCCGGAAAGATCCAGCTTGCTGTTGCGGGCTTTACGCTCGATGATCAGGCAACGGGTCCGCCGGTCCGGAGGATTGATGGTGGTAACCAACCCGGAAGAGAGCCGGGAACGCACGCCGTCATCGATATCCGGGATATTGCGCGGGGACACAGCCCCGGTAAAAATAACCCTTTTCCCGCAATCCATCAGGACATCGAGGGCCTCAGCCAACTCGGCCTGGGTCTTGGTCCGACCGGCCAAGGACTGCACATCCTCCATCAACAGCACGTCACATTGGTTATGATATTTTTCCTTGAACTGCTCCATGGTGTTGTTCTTGATGCTGCGCACCATTTCTGAGGTGAGCTGCTGGGAAGTCACATAATGCAGCCGGGTGCCGGGGGAGTGGCTGGTGATATGGTGGGCCACTGCATGGGTCAGATGGCTTTTGCCCAAACCTGTGCCCGCTTCAATAAATAGACAGGGGCTCAGGGATGAATCGCCGTTGGCAATGGCCTCGCAAGCCGAATAGGCCAGGGCGTTGGACTCGCCAACCATGAACTCGGAAAAGGTATAGCGCGGATGCAGGGTCCGCACCGTGGAGCGCGCCACGGGCATGCTGGGCAGCCGAAGTTGGCTCTGTTTCTTTGCCTGTTGCGGCAAAAGCGGCTGCTTGGGCCTGGTCTCGCTCACCGAAAGCCGCACCGCCTTCCCGGTAAAACCAACCTCCTGCAAGGCACCCTGAATATCGGTCAGATAGTTCTCCCTGATCCAGGAACAGAAATACGGATCCGGCCCCGCCAGTTCAATGCTCTGCGCATCGTCATGCACACATTGCAAGGGTTCGATCCACAGCTTGAAATCCTGATCCGAAATTTTTTGCGACAAAACACTCTTAACTCGCTGCCAAAGCATCTTTTTCCCCTGGTGCAGTCACGAAAAAACAACCGATTAAAGCGAATTGAGACCGATAAGATAATTTCTGCCCGTTTTTTTAAAAGAAACCATGCCCCCTGTCAAAACCGGTCTCGCCGAATTTTCCTCCCGTTGCCGCGCAAGTTTTCAACAGCCCACAACCCCAGGAAAACGGGCGAAAATATCCTGAAAACCCTCTAACAACTGGATATTTCGCTCCTTTTGCAATCCGCTTCAAAAAGCGCAAAATTCCATGCGGTTACACCCGAAACACAAGAGCAACATATCATTTCATTAACCACTAAATATCATGTTTTTCTCTTCATATCTCCATATTACTGCTATTATCTCATTTTATCTTCTTTGCAACTCCAGCCATTTTTTCTGTTCTCGGCATGCCCCTGTTCTGTCGGATTTTTTTCCTGCAAATCCTTTTTATGCTATACTTAAGAAAATTTTATCCATACGGAGACCAGCCATGGACCCAGCCTATCTTATCCCAACTCCCGACACCATTCCGGCGCCCTGGGGTTTTTTCGAGCTTCTCCTTATCCTGACCTTTTTTTGCCACCTTGTTTTCATGAACGCCATGCTGGGCAGCGCCATAATCGCCCTGGTCAGGGAGATACGAACCAAACCCACCGACCCGCCCCCCTGCCAGGATATTGCCTCCAAACTGCCATACACCATCGCCTTTGCCGTAAACTTCGGGGTGGCGCCCCTTCTTTTTCTCCAGGTACTCTACGGCCATTTCATCTATACCAGCTCCATCCTCATGGGGGCTTACTGGCTTTCCGTTGTCGGTCTGCTCATTCTTGCCTATTACAGCGCCTATCTCTATAAAATGGCTGCCGACCTGCCCGCCACCGCCAGAAAACGAGCACTGGCCACAAGCCTCTTGCTCCTGCTGGCAATCGCCTTTCTCTTTGTCAACAATATAACCCTGATGCAGACGCCGCACATATGGAGCGTCTATTTTCACAGCCCCGATGGAACCTTCCTAAACCTTGCCGACCCCACTCTCCTCCCCCGCTACCTGCATTTTGTGGTGGCTTCTGTGGCCGCAGGCGGCATTTTTCTGGCGATCCTCGCCTTTTTTCAACAAAAAAAGGGTGCCCCCGAGGCCGCAAAACGTCTGAGTACTGGAATGAAATGGTTTACCTACGCCACGGTGGTTGAAATCGGCACGGGCATCCCCTTTCTTTTTTCCCTGCCTAAAAACGTGCACCGCCTCTTTGTTGGCGGCTCGGCTCTGCATACCGCTCTTTTCGTGGCGGCCCTGGTCGCGGCCGTTTTCTGCCTTTACTATGGAAACAAGGAGCGGGTCTGGCCGACCACCGCCGCCATGGCCATAACCGTCCTCTTTATGGTTCTGGTGCGGGATCTGGCCCGGCAGGCCTATTTGGCCAGATACTTCCATCCCGCCGACCTGCAGCTCGTGCCACAATGGTCGCCGATGCTTCTTTTTGTGGCAATCCTGGTGATTGGGGTTGCGGTGGTCATTTACATGCTCAGACTCGCGGCACGGGTACCTGAGGAGGTGCGCTGATGAATTATCCGGTCTGGCAGTTGGATTTTTCCGGCGGCGGTCTGCTCATCGCCTGCATCGCCATCCTCCATGTCTACATCTCCCATTTCGCCATCGGCGGCGGCCTCTTTCTCGTACTCACCGAGATGAAGGGCTACCGGGAAGGTTCGCAGCCCATTCTCGATTACACCCGGAAACACACCAAATTCTTTCTGCTTCTCACCCTGGTGCTGGGCGCCATCACCGGAGTGGGCATCTGGTTCACCATCGCCCTCATCGCCCCGGCCGCCACCTCCATCCTCATCCACAATTTTGTTTTCGCCTGGGCCATTGAATGGGTCTTTTTTCTCGCGGAGATCGTTTCCATCCTCATCTATTATCAGACCTTTGGCCGCATGGAACGGCGGAACCATCTGATCATCGGCTGGCTCTATTTCATCTTTGCCTGGCTCTCCCTCTTTGCCATCAACGGGATCATCGGCTTCATGCTCACCCCCGGCGAGTGGCTGCGCACTCACAACTTCTGGGACGGGTTCTTCAATCCCACCTTCTGGCCAGCCCTCTTTTTCCGGACCTTCCTCTGTCTGATGCTGGCAGGCATTTACGGCTTCCTGACCTCCACCGCCATCAAGGAACAAACCCTGCGCCTGCGCATGGTCCGCTATTGTGCCACCTGGCTCCTTGCCCCCTTTCTGCTGTTCCTGGCCTCGGCCTGGTGGTATATCCAGGCCCTGCCAGAGCCGCAAAGGGGTTGGATTGCAAACTTCAGCCCGGAACTGGCCCCCTTTCTCACCCTCTTTCTCTGGGCGTCCCCGCTTCTTTTTCTCGGCGGCCTTCTCATGGTGATCCGGCTACCGCAGACAGCCACACGCTCCCTGGCCGTGGTCCTTCTGCTTCTCGGCATCACCTACATGGGTTCCTTTGAATACATCCGGGAAGGCAGCCGCCGACCCTTTACCCTCTACGGTCACATCTACGCCAATTCCATCCTGGCAAAGAATCTCAATACGGTCCAGGCCCAGGGCATCCTGGCCTCGGCCAAATGGGCCAACAAGGAGATCACCGGGGAAAACCGACTGGTGGTGGGCCGGCAGCTCTTCAATATCATGTGCTCCTCCTGCCATTCCATCGGCGGGCCCATTCGCGACATCCGAAAATTGAGCCTCAAATACGAATCCGTCTACGTGATGGAGAGCGAGATCAGCGGCCAGGGCAAACTCATCAGCGGCTGCATGCCGCCATTCCCCGGCACCGAGGCAGAGCGCAATGCTTTGGCCACATTTCTGATCGAAGGGTTGCAGGGCAAAAAGTTGCCAGCTCCCCCAACAAAACTCAGCGCCCCCCCCCTGTCCCCTTTACCCTTTGACCCGGAGCAGAGCGGTTACGTTCTCCTTGCCTGGAACAACCTTGGCATGCACAGCATAAGCGACGCGGACGGCTCGTTCAGCCTCATGCCACCAGGAAACGATCTCTTTGCCCAGCTCATCAAACGCGGGCCAACCCCGGAGGTGGTCACCGGGGGCGTGGTTCTTTCCTTCCGTGTGGGGCCGGGGTTTGAAAAACCCGCCCGGCAGGTGAACTTCTGGAAAGCGCCGTCCCTGTTCGGCATCAGCCTGCCCGACAATATAGGCCTTTCCGGCCAGGGGCTTTCCGGCGCCATGCTGCTCCAAAAAGGCGGCAAGGCCTTTGTTGCGGAGAAGGTTCCGGTGGTTCCCTATCCCGCGCAAGGAGGTTATCATCCCTATCCGACTTTTACCATCGAGGCCCGGGACAAGGGTACCAACGCCCTTCTCGCCACCACCCGCATGGTGGCTCCGGTCTCAACCGAGATGGGCTGCAAGACCTGCCATGGCGGGGGTTGGCGCAGGGAAACGACTGGACTTTCTGTCGCCACGGCCCGAGACATCCTGACCATGCACGACCGGTTCAACAAGACCACACTGGTGGCCCTGGCCAAAGCTGGCAAGCCCGTCCTCTGCCAGAGCTGCCACCCGGACCCGCTGCTGAAGGCCCCCGGCAAGCCCGGACTTCTCAACCTCTCCGCCTCCATCCATGGCTTCCATGCCAACTTCCTCGGCGGGCGTGGTGCCGAGGCTTGCGCCCTCTGTCACCCAAGCAACCCGCAGGGCGTCACCCGTTTTTTACGCGGCATCCATCACGATGCCGGGCTTGACTGCACCAACTGCCACGGCGCCCTGGAAGACCACGCCCTGGCGCTGCTTTTGGCCGAGAAAAAGGCAGGCAAGGCCGGGGCGGACCGACTGATGCAGCACCTCAAACCGCGGCTGGCGGCTGATCTTGCCGGAATACAACCCCGCACCCCATGGCGGCTGCAACCGGACTGCCTTACCTGCCATGTAAATTTTGCCCCGCCAGAGGTAGACAGCGCCTTTGGCGTCTGGACCACCGGGAACGACACCCTTTACCGCAACCGGCATGATGACTCGGGCAGCATCCATTGCGCTGCCTGTCACGGCAGCCCCCATGCCGAGTATCCTGCCACCAACCCCTACGAAAAAGAGCGGGACAACTTCGGCCCCCGACAGTACCAGGGCAATCCATACCCGCTGGGAGCCAACCGCAACTGCAAGGTCTGCCACACCATTGACATGAATACGGACATGCACCACCCCAACTCCCTGGGTATGATGCGCAACACCCGGGAGTAGCACCAACGCGCCCCACTCTCTTGCACCTGAGAGTGGGGCGCTGCATTCTCCAGGCATCATCTCTTCTGAAACTCCCTTGCCAGGGCCGAAAACTCCGCCCGCACCCAGTTATTGTCAACGCGAGGTCACGTTTAGTTAAAAAGTTTGGGTTACATAATTTTATTCTATAGCCTAAAAAAGATATTGACATCTTAATCGCCACTTTTTATTATTGCCCCTCATCAGCACTCACCCCCCAGCACCCTGGAGACCGCGCATGCCAACAGTTCCTCTCCGCCAAATGCAAAAAGACCAGTCAGGCACCATTACTGCGGTCAAGGTCGGTGGCGAGCTTGGCCGCCGCATCCGCGACATGGGCATTGTCCCCGGCACCCGCATCACCATCATGGGCCGTGCTCCCCTCTTCGATCCGGTGGCAATCAGGATCATGGGCGGCACCCTGACCCTGCGCAACAGCGAAGCAGACCACATCGAAGTGGAAATCGCCTGATTTCCCGTAACGAGGCAGATCATGTCAAACCCCATCACCTTCGCCCTGGCAGGCAATCCCAATGCGGGCAAGACCACCCTGTTCAACACCCTGACCGGCGCCCGCCAGCATGTGGGCAACTACCCCGGCGTCACCGTTGAGAAAAAAGCAGGTGCCTACACCTTTCCCTCCGGCGAGGAAGCAACGATCATCGATCTGCCAGGCACCTATTCCCTCACCGCCTATTCGGTGGAAGAGGTGGTGGCCCGCGACTATCTGGTGCAGGAAAAGCCCGATGTGGTCATCAACATCACCGACGCCTCCAACCTGGAGCGTAACCTCTATCTTTCCGCCCAGCTTCTTGAGCTTGGCGTGCCCATGGTCATCGCCCTCAACATGATCGATGTGGCTCGGGATCGCGGCATCAGCCTTGATGCGCACAGGCTCTCAGCCCTGCTCAAGGTGCCGGTTATCCCCATCATCGCCCGCTCCGGCAAGGGTACGGCCGAGCTGATGGCCGCAGCCCTGGAACTGGCCCGCCGGAAATCCCCCTGGAATCCCCTGCACATCTCCTACGGCGAAGATGTTGACCTCGCCTTGCAAACCATGGCGCAATGCATCACCACCGCCGGATTCCTGCAAGACAGCTATACTCCGCGCTGGCTGGCGCTCAAGTACCTGGAGGGCGACAGCCAGATCCAGGAAAAGGGCCGCCGGAACAATCCTGCTGTGGACAAGGAACTCCAGGAGATCGTGGCCAAAGTCGGCGAGCATCTGCATAAAACCATGGAAACCTATCCCGAGGCCATCATCGCCGACCACCGGTACGGCTACATCAAGTCCGTGCTCCGGCAGGAGGTGATCGCCCATAAATTCGACATCGACCGGCTCCATGCCTCGGACCGGATCGACAAGGTTCTGACCAACCGATTTATGGGGCCGCTCATCATGCTGGCAATTCTTTTGGGCCTCTACAAATTCACCTTCACTTACAGTCAACTGCCCGTCGCCTGGTTTGCGGCATTTTTCGGCTGGCTAAGCGCCCACCTGTCCACCATCCTGCCGGACGGCCACCTGAAGTCCATGCTCATCTCCGGAGTTATCCACGGAATGGGCGGGGTACTTGGCTTTGTACCGCTGATCATGTTCATGTTTTTCGGCATCGCCATCCTTGAGGACTCCGGCTACCTTGCCCGGGTCGCCTTCATGATGGACCGGGTCTTTCGCATCTTCGGGCTGCACGGGAGTTCTGTCATGGCCTACATCGTTTCCGGCGGCATTGCCGGGGGTTGTGCCGTGCCCGGCGTCATGGCCGCACGCACGCTACGCTCCCCCCGCGAGCGGCTGGCCACCCTGCTCACCGTCTCCTTCATGAACTGCGGCGCCAAGCTGCCGGTGCTTGCCCTGCTCACCGCCACTTTCTTTTCCCGCAGCCAGGCCCAGCTCATGTTCCTCCTTACCCTGCTGGCCTGGGTCGTGGCGCTCACCGCCGCCAAGATCCTGCGGCTCACCGTGTTGCGCGGCGAATCCACCCCCTTTGTCATGGAGCTGCCGCCTTACCGCTTTCCCACCTTTCGGGGGCTGCTGATCCATACCTGGGAACGGACCTGGCAGTATATCAAGAAGGCGGGTACCACCATTCTGGCCATCTCCATCCTGATCTGGGCCATGATGACCTTTCCAGGCCTGCCGCAATCGGAAGAGCAAAACTTCGCCCGGCAACGCCAAGAGGTAACCGCCTCTACCGCACAGACCGTGGACAATCAACAACTCAAAGAAAAACTTGCCGCCATCGACACCGCCCAGGCGGGCAGCACTCTGCGCCACTCCCTCGCTGGCAGGATCGGCATCACCATGGAATCGGTCAGCTGGCTGCCCGGCTTTGACTGGCGGACCAATATTGCCCTGGTGGGCGGCTTTGCGGCCAAGGAGGTCATTGTCACCACCCTGGGTACAGCCTACTCCCTAGGCGAGACCGACCCGGAAAACAATGCCTCCCTTTCCGAAACCCTGGCAAAAGACCCGCACTGGAACCCAGTGGTGGCCCTGGCCCTCATCGTCTTTGTCATGTTTTACGCACCCTGCTTTGTCACGGTGGTGTGCATCTCAAAGGAATCCGGCTCCTGGAAGTGGGGGCTGTTTTCCATCTGTTTCAACACCACCTTCGCCTTTTTGCTGGCCACCCTGGTCTATCAGGGCGGTCGGCTGATGGGGTTTGCCGGATAAACCAACCGAAACCAAGGAGGAGCGTCATGTGGCAGAACATCATCATCCTTTTCATCATCGTGGCCTGCATGTTTTTCCTCGGTCGTCGCATCCGCCGCCAGCTCAGCGGAAGCAAACCAACCTGCGGCGGCTGCACTGGCTGCGATGATCCCTCCGCAAAAACAAAAGATTGCGAGACAAAAATCACACACACCTTGCATTAAGATGATGAATGATCTATATCGGCTATAACTATCCAAACCTATAGTCGCGAGGGCCAGTTTCCCCATGGATATTCATCGTCTCGAGGTCTTTTGCAAGGTCGTTGATCTGAAGAGTTTTACCAAGGCCGCAGAGGCAAGTTTTCTTTCCCAACCCACGGTGAGCGAACATATCCGCAGCCTGGAAGAGATTCTCGGGGAACGGTTGGTGGACCGCCTGGGCCGCGAGGCTCTGCCAACCCAGGCAGGACAGATTCTTTACAAATACGCCAAAAAGATCATCCGCCTTCGCCAGGAGACCATGCAGGCCATGGCCAGCTACCGCGGTACCCTGGCCGGACATCTCTCCCTCGGGGCCAGCACCATCCCCGGCGCCTATGTCCTGCCGCAACGGATCGGCGCCTTCAAAAAACTCCATCCCGCCATCCAGATCACCCTCTCCATCGGCAACTCCCGCACGGTGGCGGACGGAGTTCTGGCCGGCGACACCGAATTCGGCGTGGTCGGCGCCCGCTGGAGCGACCCGGCCCTAGAGTGGATCGAGATACTTGAAGATGAACTGGTCCTGGCTGTGTATCCCACCCATCCTTTTGCCAAAAAAAAGACCGTGGAACCCGCCCAGCTGCTCAACGAGCCGATGATCATCCGGGAACGGGACTCCGGCACCCGCCGGGTCGTGACCCAGTTGCTCGAAAAACACCTGGATCTCAGCCGGCTCCAGATCGTTGCCGAGATGGGCAGCACGGAGGCGGTCCGCCAAGGCGTCAAGGCAGAGGTCGGCATCGCCATACTCTCAAGCCGGGCCGTGGCCGAGGATATCGAACGCCGTTCCCTGGTGGCGGTCCCCTTGAACAACATCCGCCTCTCCCGTCCATTTTATCTGATAACCCGGAAAAATCGGCAGCCTTCCCCCATTTGCGCAACCTTTCTCGATTTTTTACAACAAACGCCAGATTAATTCTCCGTCCTTGACTTGGATCAAGGCCCCTCGCCGCTTTCCGCGCTATTATTTTTAGACAAGCATATTTAAGGTGAGCCATGCAGTGGGAAAAAGATGCGGAACAAGCGGTGGCCAAGGTGCCTTTTTTTGTTCGCAAGCGTGTGCAGAAAAGGGTGGAGACCGAGGCGCAACAGGCTGGAGCCGACAAGGTAACAATGGAGCATGTTGCAGCCTGTCGGCAACACTATCTGCACCACCAGGAGGACGAGATGCAAGGCTTTACCGTGGAATCCTGTTTCGGACAGAGCGGCTGCCCAAACCGCATCGGCACCGGGAAGGATCTAACCAAACGGCTTGAGACCCTGCTGCGTGCCCACAACCTGAAGAAATTCATGCAAGGCCGGGTGTCCGGCCCGCTCAAACTGCACCACGAGTTCCGGGTAACCCTGGCCGACTGCCCTAATTCCTGCTCCCGTCCCCAGATTGTCGATATCGGCCTGATCAGCGCCTCTCTCCCCAGGCTAAGCGATGCCCCCTGTTCGGAATGCGGGGACTGCCTTGCCGCCTGTAAAGAGGAGGCCATCACCCTTGCCGGTCCGGAACCCGGCCCACAGTTCGACTGGCAACGCTGCCTGGCCTGCGGCCAATGCGCCAGGGTCTGCCCAACCGGGACCATCACCCAAGGGCTTACCGGCTACCGCATCCTGTTGGGCGGCAAACTGGGCCGCCACCCGCAGTTTGGCCAAGAGCTTTCCGGGATATTTTGCGCGGAAACCACCCTGGCCATCATCGACACCTGCCTCGCCCATTTCAAGGCGGAGAACAGCCAGGGGGAACGGTTTGGGGATGTGCTCAACCGCACCGGATTTGCCTTTCTCGTCCCGTACACCCTCAAGACCGCCTGAATATCTGAAAAAAATTTCAGCAAAAGCTTTCTTATAAACTTGTTGCCGAACAGGACAATGTGCGTTATAAATCCCATCTCATTTATGCGCCCGTAGCTCAGCTGGATAGAGTGTCGGACTACGAATCCGCAGGTCGCACGTTCGAATCGTGCCGGGCGCACCAGAAATAGCAAGGGCCTAGGAAATCCTCTAGGCCCTTTTTTTCGTTCTCCGATCGCCGCCCGGCCCTCATGTGTGAAAAAAATGGGCAATTCCAGACAAATACGGTTAAAATGCCAGGCATGGTGACGGGTTCCGCGGTGCAGTCTCTCTGCAAACGCACAAACTCCCCCCTCAATAACCCAGGAGAATTGTTCCATGCATCGTCCCTCCAGCCGACGCTCTTTCCTCAAAGTCTCGCTGCTGACAACCCTTGCTTTTCTCCGCCCCGGAAAGGCGCTGGCCAATTTCCCCGCGGAAAACCAACCGTCAGGCCGACTGAATCTGTACAACATCCATACCGGCGAAAAAATCAGCACCATCTATCGCGGCCAGGACGGTCAATACAATACTCAAGCCATCAACGAACTGAACTGGCTGTTGCGCTGCCATTATACGAATGAGCAGCACCCCATTGCTCTCCAGACCCTGGATTTTCTCGACCAGGTAAACACCCGGCTGGGCTGCACCAACGAAATCCATGTCATCTCCGGCTACCGTTCGCCGAAATACAACGAGTACCTCATCAGCCAGGGTCACAAAGTGGCAAAACACAGCCTGCATTTGGAAGGCCGCGCCATCGACATCCGCATCCCAGGTACAGCCCTGGCCACGCTGCACCGCACCGCCCTTTCGCTCCGCGTTGGCGGGGTCGGCTATTACCCAAGCGAGGATTTCGTCCATATCGACTCTGGAGCATTTCGCACTTGGTAGTCTGTCTGAAAAAATTATCTGCCCCCTTGCCGATTGTGCTGAACCTCTTCCGTTTTTTCTGCTACGCCCTTATCGCAGCCCTGCTTTCTGTTCCCGCAATGGCAGCACCCGACGTCACCCCGGCGACAGGAGAGCTCTGCGTGCTGCCCGCACTGGAAAACGCCCTCTCCCAGTATCGGCAACTTGCCGCGCACGGCGGCTGGCCCCAGGTTCCTGACGGCCCCACCCTGCACGAAGACGACCGCAATGCACGCATCCCTCTTCTAAGACAACGCCTTGTCGTAAGCGGAGATCTGGCCGCATCAGCGAGCCAGGGAGATCGTTTCGACGGGACCCTCAAGGAGGCAATACAGAAATTCCAGACCCGCCATGGCCTTACAGCCGATGGGGCCGTCGGGGTCAAAACCCTGACAGAGCTCAACGTGCCCATCAACCAACGCATCCGACAACTCGCCGCAAGCCTCGAACGCTGCCAGCCGCTGCCGCCTCTTCTGGAGCCGCGTCATATCCTGGTGAACATCGCCGATTTTACCCTCAAGCTGTACGAGGATGGCAACCTCCTGCTCTCCATGCCCGTGATTGTCGGTAAAACCTACCGGCAAACCCCGGTGTTCAACGGACGCATCTCTTCCCTGGTGCTCAATCCGAACTGGGAGGTGCCGCACAGCATCGCCACCAAGGATATTCTTCCGAAGATCAAAAAAAATCCTAACTACCTGAGCCAGTTGCACCTCCGGGTGTTCCAAGGTTGGAAGGGTGCCGCAGAGATCGACCCGGCCTCCATCGACTGGAAGAATCTCTCTACGACGCACTTTCCTTACCGGCTTCGCCAGGACCCCGGACCAACCAACGCCCTGGGCCGCGTGAAGTTCCTCTTTCCCAACCCCTACGATGTCTACCTGCACGACACCCCGGCCCGGGAGCTGTTTCAAAAAGACGCACGCACCTTCAGCTCCGGCTGCATCCGCATCGCAAAGCCTCTAGATCTGGCCGTGTACCTCCTGCAAGGCACCAAGCTCAATTCCATGGATGCCCTGACCGAGGCGATCGCCCGCGGCAAGACGCAGCAGATCGTTATCCCCTCGCCCATCGCGGTCCATATCGTCTACATGACCGCCTGGGTTGATCCGGATGGGATTGTCCAATTCCGATCCGATATCTACAACCGGGATCCGGCTCTGTAATTTGAAAAATCGCGGAAAAGACGAGGTGGGGCTACTTTTCAACCCCGGCTTGAGATGACGATCCCCAGCACGATGAGGATCAGGCCGACCACCTTGTACATGGTGATCTGTTCGCTGAGCAGGATTGCGGAGGCCAGGAAGACCAGGACAAAGTTGAGGCCCATAAACGGATAGGCATAGCTGAGGTCAAACGCGGTCATGGCCGCCATCCAGCAAAGCGAGGCGAGAAAGGCTGCGACGAAACCGCTCATGATAAAGGGGTCGAAAAACAGTTTGAGCAAAAAGATCAGCTTGGGGAACATCTCGCCGGGCAAAGCCCCGTGAAACGGGATCCGCCACTTGATGATCAACTGGCCGTAAACGGTAAAGAGTATCGTGCCGAAGATATAGAGATGCGCCATCAGTTTTTCTCGCTCCATTCCTTGATCTTTTCACAGACCGTGTCAATCTCTTCCCCGGTAATACCATAATACAGGGGCAACCGGATGAGCCGTTCGCTCTGACTGGTGGTGTAGATATCCCTGCCGGAAAAACGCCCGTATTTCAGACCGGCCACCGCGCTGTGCAACGGCACATAATGGAACACCGCCCAGATGACATACTTTTTAAAATGCTCCAAAAGCGCGGTGCGCTCCTCCAGATCCTTAACCTTGATATAGAACATATGGGCATTGTGCTGGCAGGTTTCCGCGACCACCGGAAGCTCGATGACCCCAGCCGCCGCGAGGGGCGCAAGTTTGTTGCGGTAGGCCAGCCAGCTGGTGAGCCGGTCAGAGTTGATCCCCTCCGCCATTTCCAACTGTCCCCAGAGATAGGCCGCCTGAAGTTCGGAAGGCAGGTAACTGCTGCCGATGTCCACCCAACTGTACTTGTCCACCATGCCGCGGAAGAACTGACTGCGGTTGGTCCCTTTCTCGCGGATGATCTCGGCCCGCTCGGCAAACCGCCCGTCGTTGATGATCAGCAGACCGCCCTCGCCGCCGCTGGTGTAGTTCTTGGTTTCGTGGAAGCTGTAGGCGCCGAGATGGCCGATGGTCCCAAGCGGCCTGCCTTTGTAGCGGCTCATCATGCCTTGGGCCGCATCCTCGATGACAAACAGGCTGTATTTTTCAGCCAGGGTCATGATCACGTCCATCTCGCAGCCCACTCCAGCGTAGTGCACCGGGACGATGGCCTTGGTTTGCGGGGTGATTGCCGCCTCGATCCGGGTCTCGTCGATGTTCATGGTGTCGGGGCGGATATCGACAAAAACGATGCGCGCCCCGCGCAGGGCAAAGGCATTGGCGGTGCTGACAAAGGTATAGCTGGGCATGATCACTTCATCGCCTGGCTCAATGCCGATAAGAATCGCCGCCATCTCCAGGGCATGGGTGCAGGAGGGAGTGAGCAGGGTTTTCCTACAGCCGAGCTGCTCTTCGAACCAGCGCTGGCACCGCTTGCCGAACGGGCCGTCGCCGGAGATCTGCGCACTCTTCATGGCCTCGAGGACGTACTGCTCTTCGTTGCCGGTGTGCGGGGGCTTGTTGAAGGGGATCATCGTTGCACTCGCTTCATGAAATTGATGGCGTTCTTGCCCTCGTTGAACAACAGATCCACAATGGACACCCCGTGCTCAAAGGGCGGAAAGAGCTGGGTGTATTCCGGGTAGCCACTGTAATCCATCCATTCCACCTCTATTCCTGCTGCGGTGAAGATCGGGACCTCGAGATATGTGGCCGCAGCGGGGCCGCTCAGGTAGGTGGTACCCCCCAGTTTCTGACAGAGTTCCAGGAGCCGTTCGCTCTTGCCCGGTGCCAGGGGGAACTCGCTGGAGCAACGGATGATGGTGGTGATCCCCAGCATCGCATTGATGGCCAGCAGGAACTTGCGGTTTATCTCGCTTAAGTATTCCTCGGTGGCCCCCAGGTACAGCTCCTCGAAAACATCCTTGTACTCCTTGAAATGCGCAGCCTTGGCGTAGTTTTGGGCCAGGGTCTTCCAATGCTGCTTGTGCCAGACGGGGTTGCTGATTTTGGTCTCCCGGATCGTCTGGTTCAGCGTCTCCTGTCGCACGGGAATCGTCAGCCAGGCAAGGCCTTCTCGGGTCTTGATCTTGTTGCGGTTGCGCCAGTCGTTTTTGGTGTACTGCATGTCGTCGTAGAGCACGAACTCGTCAACGCTGCGGATGATATCGAAATATCCCTTCCAGGGGATATAGTTGGACTGGAGAATGGCTATTTTCTTCATGGGTTTGGCTCGATATTGACGGCTTCCTGGATGATGTAGAGCGGCCGATTCTTGGCCTCGTCAAAGATCTTGCCGATATACAACCCCAGGATACCCAGAATTCCGAAAAGAAGCCCGAACATGAAAAACATCGAGACCATCAGGCTGGTCCACCCCTCCGTGACGTCGCCGTAGAGAAAAAATCTCAGGAAAAGCCAGAAAGCATAGAGCATACTGCCCAGGGAAATAAAGAAGCCAAACTGGATGAAGAGCCGCAATGGCTTGTTGGAGTGGGCCACGATGGAGTCTATGGCGAGATTGATCAGCTTTGCAAAATTATAGGACGATTTGCCGTACAACCGGTCATCGTGCTGCACCGGGATTTGGGTTCTCTTGAATCCTGCTATTTTCACAAACAGGGGGAAGGAGCGGTTCTGCTCCCGGTAGCGATTGACCGTCGCGATCACCTGGCGTGAAAAGATGCCGAAATTGGCAATGGTATTGTCATGCTCCGTGTCGGTGAAATATTCCAACACCCCGTAAAACATCCGGGAGGCGAGTTTTTTAAAAAAGCTGTCCTGCCGCTCCACCCGTTGCCCAAAAACAATGTCATAGCCTTCCATGGCCTTGGCATACAGCTTGGCGATCTCCTCGGGTTTGTCCTGCAGATCACAGTCCATCACCACCACCCAATCACCCTGGGCATGGTCGAGCCCAGCGGTGATGGCGTAATGCTGACCGAAATTGCGCGAGAGGTTGATGCCCTTGATCCTGCCATCCTGCCGGGCAAGCGCCTGGATACTCTCCCAGGAACCCTGAGGGCAAGCATCGTTGACCAGAATGATTTCAAAATCATCGGTGATGGGTTCAAGCGTAGCGGCGACCCTTTCACAGAGCGCACCCAGACACTCCCTGCATCCGTAGACAGGCGAAACGACGCTGATTTTTACGGGGGCAGCCATTGCTATGCCCCCTGCGCGGTGCGGCCTGATGTGGGGATAATCATGGCACTCATCTCTCTTTCAAGGAGCATCGTTCTTCTCCGAGCAGGCGAATCGGGTTTTCGGCAAAGACAAACACCGTGTAGCCGCCAAGGGGAAATTCCTCGGCGGCTTTTGGCATGGAATGACTTTTGAGTCCGCCACTCCAGTTGTCGAGCTTGTCGTTGGGCACCAGAAAGAAAACCTTGCAGTCGGCGTATCCCTTATCGTACCACCGATCGCTTGTTAGCCACAAGCACAGGCCGACCCCGCGCCAGTCGATGTCAATGGGACGAACGCACACCTCGCCCTTGCTCAGCACGGTGTAGATGTGCGAATCCCAGTATGGGGCATAGCCGCAGGTAAGCCCGCGTCCTTTGAGGGTAGCGATCACTTCCGTTCGTGCCTTGACAGTATCCCGCCAACCCTCAGTGGAGATATTTTTCCAGATACCGCCGAGGGCGAGTACAAAGGCCACGACCAGCACCGCCTTGGCAACCGGGGGGAAAAAACGCCACATTATCACCGGGCAGACCAGGATCATCATCAGATACGGGATGATGTAGCGGATGTTGTTGCGAGCACCGTAAGCCTCTCCGCCGTGCAGGGTGCTCACCGAAAACAGAAAAAAGATCAGACCAAAGCCGAGATAGGAGAGCGCCACAAAATACCTTTGTCCCTGCTCCATACGCGGAAAATTCTTCCTGGCATAATAGGCGGGAATGACCAGGGCCACGGGGTAGATGCCCAGCTTCAGCAGGGAAGCCACACCTTCCACGGAGTCCATCACCACATTGTCCCCCCACTCCGCGCCGATAAAATTCAGCAGCCCCAACAGCGAATAACCGAGATGAAACAGCAGTTTCTCAAGCGGAATCAGAAGCGCATTGTTGGCGCCCCCGGCAAGGTGAAGTCCGGCAAACAGCAACTTGTGGGAGACCGCCGCCAGCAGGAACACCCCGGCAATGGCTGCCGCAGATATGCTTTTAGGAAGAAGCACTGTCCGCCAGCCTGTTTTTCCGTGCCCGAGCAGCGCCTCCCGTTCCGGATAGAGAAGCACCAAAAAAGCACAGAAAAACGGCACCATGTAGTACACCAGAAACCGCACCGGATTTTCGATCACCACCAGATACAGCAAAACGAGCAGAAGGGAGAACAGCGCCGGTCTCACAAACCTTCCGGCTCCCGGCCTGTTGACGCGGAGCCAGAGGAGCAAGAAGGAGAGGATGAAAGCAAAATACCAAGTGTAGGCCGCCTCGCCATAAACCTCCCGCAGATACATGGGGGAATACCCCAAACCAACGACGACACACCCCATCACCGCGGCGGTTCGTGAAAGCCCCAATGCTCGAAGCAGCAGGGCAAGCAGCATCATGGTGGTCCCGACTACCAGGGCAACGGAAACCCCATGGGCAAAGAAGCTGTTTTCCCCGGCCATGACCCAGGGGATCAGCAGCAGATGCTTGTAAAACACCCAAAGATCGTTGTTGACATACCACCAGGTTTTCGGAAAAAACTCCCCGGAGCGGACGATTTCTTCGGCCAAGATATTGGCAACGGCTGCGTCGGAGTTAAAAAACGCCTGGTACGAACAAAAGATATAAAATCCTAGGGTGCCGATGGTGGCGGCGAGCAGAAGTACAGCGCCGCGAAAAAGCCATTTCTGCGTGGGGGGGGTGGTTGGCAAGATAGTCACTGCGCTCTCGGGTCCGTAGTCGGCAGGATGGGAACAGGGCAAGCCCGTTGGGAGATTTAAGGGAAATAGACACCGACCGTCACCTGCTTTGGCAGTGGCGCTGCGCCCCTTGAGAAAACACCTGCCCCAGGCTGGATCGTCCCGAAATAATACAAAAAATTTCTTGAGACTGTCAAGGGGAATCCGCACGGCTGACAGCGACTTGACTCCCTGACACCCCTGGTGTTAGGGTATAACAACACTGGAGCGACGCTTCCGCGAAGATCCCTGCACACAACCGAGGCGCTCACCCCTAGAGCCCGAACGCTTCTCGTCTTATCACGGTTTCTCTGGCAAACTATGAATGTGATTCTCCGGACGACCTGTTTGTTTTTGTTTCTCCTGATCCCGTCGCAACTGCTATGGGCAGCCCCCCAGACCATTTCCATAGGCGTCCTCGCCAAAAGCGGAGAGGGAATCGCCGTAGAAAAATGGTCCGCAACCGCCGACTATCTCTCCTCCGCACTCCCCGGTTACCATTTCACCATAACCCCTCTGGGATTTAAAGAGATTCACCAGGCAGTACAACAGGGCCGGGTCGATTTTGTACTGACCAATCCCGCTTTTTATGTGGAACTCGAGCAGCTCTATGGGGTCAGCCGGATTGCCACCCTGATCAACCAGAATCTCCCCGGCCAGCAGACCACCACCTTTGGCGGCGTAATTTTCACGAAAGCCAACCGCAACGACATCAATACCCTCGCCGACCTCAAGGGAAAGTCCTTCATGGCTGTTGATTCGCTTTCTCTCGGGGGCTGGATCGTGGCCTGGAGGGAGTTCTACAAAAAAAATATTGACCCGTTCACTGATTTTTCATCCCTACGCTATGCCGGAACCCACGAAGGTGTCGTCCTGGCCGTGCTTGCAGGTACGGTTGACGCTGGCACAGCGCGCACCGATACTCTTGAACGAATGGCGGAGAAAGGGGGTATCCGCCTGAAAGAGATTAAAATTCTCAATCAGCAGCGAGAAAGCGGCTTCCCCTTTCTTCTCAGCACCGCGCTCTATCCGGAATGGCCCATGGCCGCAATCAAGACCACGCCGAACAGGCTTTCCCGCCTGGTTGCCGGCGCCCTGATGACCATGGAAAGCAGTCATCCTGCGGCCCTGGCTAGTCAATCGGCAGGCTGGACCATCCCCCTTAATTATCAACCCGTGCATGACTGCCTGTTTGACCTGAAGATCGGCCCCTATAAAGACTATGGCAAGTTCTCCCTCAGGGATGTTCTTACCCGCTATTGGCGGCAATTTACCCTGTTGGGCGTGGGGGTCTTTCTGGTGATCTCCGTCGCCTGGTATATCCTTCTCCTGAATCGAACTCTGCGGAAGAAAAAACTTGAGGTGGACAGACTCAACGTCAGCCTTGAAAGCAAGGTGGCACAACGGACAGAAAAGATCAACGCCCTTCTCGATCAACAGATCTATCTCAAGGGTATCTTGCAGACCGTGGCCGATATCAACAAATTATTGATCACCTCCCCGAACCTGGTGGTCCTGCTGAAAAACTCTTGTGAACGATTCGTCCAACATGGACACTATGGTTTCTGTTGGATTGGCCTTCTGGATCAAAAAGAAATCAAGACAATATACAGTTCCGACGAGGTCGAAAAATATCTGGCAGAACCGCCATATGCTGTCGATACCCCGGAATTACCATTTTATCAAAGCCCCACCGCCAGATGCATCCGGGAAGACACCACGGTGATCCATGACTCCAGCCAAGGCAAGGATCTTACCCCTTGGCGGGATCAGCTTGAAATGAAGGGCTTTCAGTCTGTCGTCGCCCTCCCTCTTCGGACCAGGGCGTCGGTTGAACCGCTTGGTGCGCTCACGATCTATACCTGGCTGCATGAGGGATTTGAGCAGGAAGAGATCGCCATGCTTGAAGAGCTTGCCGGGGATCTCGGTTTCGCCATTGGTTCCTTTCGCCACAGGGAGGAAGTCGCCAGACTGACCTTCGAACGAACGGCCAATTACCAAGAAACCATCTTCACCTTTGTGAACATGATTGAGCAAAGGGATACCTATACAGCAGGCCATACCGAGCGCGTGGCCAAGTATTGTCAGAAGATAGCCAAGACAATGGGCCTTGCGGAACGAGACATAGAGAGCCTTTATAAGGCGGCCATCCTCCATGATATCGGCAAGATAGCCACCCCGGATTCGGTACTGCTCAAACCAGGAAAACTCAATAGTCTGGACTATGACCTGATCAAACTCCACGCCTCGGCCGGCTATGAAATGCTTTCCAACATTGAGATGTACAAAGAGCTGGCTGAGATTATCCGCTATCATCATGAACGGCATGATGGGCTGGGCTATCCCACCGGACTGAAGGGTAATGATATCCCCCCGCTCTCCCGCATACTGACCGTGGCCGACGCCTTCGACGCCATGACCACCAATCGTATTTATAAAGCAAGAAAACAGATCCCGGAAGCCTTGGCTGAACTTGAATCTCTCAGCGGCAGCCAGTTTCACCCTGAAGTTGTCACTGCGGCCATGAAAGCGCTCAAGGATACAACCAGCCCGGTGGCCGTCACCCAGGAACCAACCACGGATATTGAGAAAAAACGATTTTCCTATTTCTTTAATGACCGGCTGACCGGGCTGTTCAATGAAGATTATCTGAGAATTTTCCTGCAGAACAACCAGAATCTCCAGGAATATCCATGCCTCCATATCCTGCATCTGAAAAATGTTCTGGAATACAATAAACGAGAGGGATGGGCGCGAGGGAATCACCTCTTCCAGGAGTTCGCCATCGAACTACAGGCACATTATCCTGATGCCCAGCTTTTCAGGGCCTACGGAAATGATTTTGCCATTCTCACCAGAAAACATTTTGATCTTGAAGCCAACACCTTTGACTCCTTCACCAGCCTGGCAGGCCTGGAAATATTGGTTGAACTCCAACATATTGACCTACAAAAAAACAAAACATACACCCTTGATAAACTTGAAAAACTGGTGATCTCCTAGGCAGTAACAGTCACCCTGGGAGTTGACGGGTGTAGTGCCCGGCCGAAAACGAGCAACTTCGTTGAACCAGTTCCGCGTTCTTTCGATCCCGGAAAAAACACGCCACCCATTGTTATTTTCACCCATCTACAGTATATTGCGAGGTTTACAGTAGCCTCCGTCCCCTCATCTCCATGAAGGGTGCCGAAAACATTCCCTGCTTCCTCTTGCATCCTAAGGAAACACCATGATCAGCGCAGTCAATATCGCCCTCTCCTACGGGAAGCGAATTATCTTCAAGGACGTCAACATCAAGTTCACCCCTGGCAACTGCTACGGGCTCATCGGCGCCAACGGCTCCGGCAAATCCACCTTCCTCAAGATCCTGGCCGGGGAAAAAGAGGCGGACAAGGGCGAGATCGTGGTCGGCCCCAAAGAGCGGATCGCCATGCTGCGCCAGGACCATTTCGCCTTTGATGAAGAAACCGTATTCGATACGGTGGTCATGGGCCATAAGCGGCTGTACGAGCTGATGCATGAGCGGGAAGCACTCTACGCCAAACCGGAGCTCAGCGAAGCGGACGGCCTCCGAGCCGGGGATCTCGAAGCGGAGTTTGCCGAGATGAACGGCTACGAGGTGGAATCCGAGGCGGCTGTTTTACTCAAGGGCCTCGGCATCCCCGAGGAGTTCCGCGACAAAAAGATGAAGGAACTGGAAGGCGGCGACAAGGTGCGGGTTCTGCTCGCCCAAGCCCTGTTCGGCAACCCGGACATCCTGCTGCTGGACGAGCCCACCAACCATCTGGACCTCAAGTCCATCGCCTGGCTGGAGGATTTTCTCTTCCGCTTCCAGAACACGGTGATCATCGTCTCCCATGACCGCCACTTCCTCAACCAGGCCTGCACCCATATTGCGGACATCGACTTTGGCGAGATCCGGGTCTACGTGGGCAACTACGATTTCTGGTACCAGGCCAGCCAGTTGTTTGTGAAGCAAAAGCAGGACGAAAACAAGAAGACCACGGCCAAGGCCAAGGAGCTCACCGACTTCATCCAGCGCTTTTCCTCCAACGCCTCCAAGGCCAAGCAGGCCACCTCGCGCAAAAAGCTGCTGGACAAGCTGACCATCGAGGACATGCCATCCTCGTCGCGCAAATACCCCTTCGTGGTCTTCAAGCCAGAACGGCCCTGCGGCGACATCATCCTGGAAGTTATCGGGTTGGGCAAGGAACTGGACGGGGTCACGGTCCTCAACGACTTCAACCTCACGGTCCACAAGGGCGACAAGATCGCCTTCATCGGCGCCAACTCCGTGCCCAAGACCACCCTTTTTGAAATTCTCACCGAGGGGATGACCCCAGACCGCGGCAGCTTCCGCTGGGGAATCACCATGTCCACCTCCTACTTCCCCAAGGAAAACAGCAGTTTTTTCGACAAGGAGATGACCCTGGTGGAGTGGCTGAGCCAGTACACCCCGCCCAGCGAGGGGGAAAACTTTGCCCGAGGATTTTTAGGCAAGATGCTGTTCTCCGGAGAAGAGGCCCTGAAAAAAACCAGCGTGCTCTCGGGCGGCGAGAAAGTGCGTTGCATGCTTTCCCGGATGATGCTCACCGGGGCCAACGCCCTGATCCTGGACGAGCCCACCAACCATCTGGACCTGGAATCGATCACCGCCCTGAACAACGGGCTCATCGCCTTCCCGGAGGTGATCCTGTTCGCCACCCACGACCACCAGATGGTGGCCACCACCGCCAACCGGATCATCGAAATCCTCCCCAACGGGATCATCGACAAAAGGATGGATTTTGATGATTATCTGGAAAGCCAGGAGGTGATGGAGCTGCGGGAATCGCTCAGCAATGGAGAGGTGACACTCAGTCTGTAGCGGTTAGCAGTCAAAATCCCATTGGCACGCAGCCGAGCACCGGAGAGGCTGCCGAAAAGGGGATTTGCACTGTTTGAGGCGCAGCCGAGTTTGCAAAGCCCCGGCAGCATCGAGGAGTACAGGGCACCCCGCCTTCGGCGGGGCAAGGGACACAGGGTGCCCTTTCTTTGGTTCGTTTCTTTGGGCAAGCAAAGAAATGAACAAATTCTATTTCCCAGCGCCCAGAACTGCATCACGGGCAAGTTGAGTGATAAGCTCCCAATCCCCCCGGGCCACCGCCTCAGCAGGCGCCACCCAAGAACCACCCACACAGGCCACATTGCCCAAGGCAAGATAGTCGCGATAATTCTCCACACCAATTCCGCCAGTCGGGCAGAAAACCACCTTGGGAAACGGCCCGGCAATGGCCTTGAGCATGGGGATGCCCCCCGCCGCTTCGGCGGGAAAAAACTTGAAATGATCATACCCCCGGCGCAACCCGGTCATCAGTTCGGAAATCGTGGCAATGCCAGGGATCAGGGCAATATCCCCTTGGTTGGCAGCGTCCAGCAGCTCCGGGGTTAGCCCTGGGCTGATGGCAAAAACCGCCCCGACCTCGCTCACCGCCGCAAGATCCTCCGCCGTGGTCACGGTCCCAGCCCCCACCACCGCCTCCGGCACCGCACGGGCAATCTCCCGAATAGCCTCAACAGCAACAGGGGTCCGCAGGGTAATCTCCAACACCCTGATCCCGCCAGCCACCAGCGCACGGGCCAAGGGCACCGCATGGGCGAGATCCTTGATCACCATGACCGGCACCACCGGTCCCTGGGCAAAAACCTCGGCAGGCTCCATCTTCCAGTTTCTTGTCAGCGCCATTCCTGATTCCCTCGCAACACGCGTCGCACCGGTGAAATGTTAAGACGTCCCTGTGATGTTCCCCTCAGCAGAGGAGAGACAGAACGACAAAAGGCACCAGATTGAACAGAATGATTCCTATTTTATATATGCTCATCCCGGCGTAGTGAACGGCGTCAAACTGGTCACGGGACAGATGAAACCATTTGCCGTGGATGCGCTGAATCCAATCATGCGCGAACACGAAGACCAGAAACCACACCAGCAATACTCCATAGTTGATGGCCGTACACCACAAAAGAAAATTTTGGATGACTTCGATGTTCATCGTCTCCTTCCTTCGGCATCTAACCGCAGAGGTGTGCCGCCCCGCCCCGGTCAAAAAACGGGGAGTGTCCCTGATTATTCCGGATTATTCTATGCCCATCGTTTGAATTAAATCGCGCCGCTTGTCGGCGCGCCCTTGTTGAGCGCGAGGTTAGGCTGTGGTTCATGATCACCGCCTTTACCCCAATTACAGTCCTGACAAAGAGAGCGCAGATTCTCTCGCACAGTCTTGCCACCTTTTGAAAACGGAGTGATATGGTCAATGTGCAGAACAACACCAACATGTGTGACCGGACTTCGCCCGCAACTGACACATTTAAAGCAATCTCGCATGAGGACCTGATACCGAAGCTTCATTGGAATGCCGCGTTTTTCGGAAGCATCGATAGGCGTGACGGTGGATTTGGATATTGGTGGAAGCTGCGTTGAAACAACACCTACGGCCAACGGATTAGCAGATTCTGAGGTGTGCTCAATAAATGCCGCGCAAGCGTTGACCCAGCCTCCGAAGCGCGTTTTGTAAGTAGTGTATGAATAGCGTGGTTCTGAATGATCCCATTCATCTTTCGATGGTCGGTGTCCAATGAGGCGCCAAACTCGACCCAACTCCAAAAACAGTTCTTCGTTTGAAATAAAAGATCGATCTTTCTTAACCGGAGCCGCCAATTCAAGGCCCGTAGCATCAAGAGCTGCTTGCCAAGAACCAAATCTCGCGAGAACCACTGAGCCCTTGCAGTATTTGGATTCGGCGTCAAATTCGTGGCGTGTGAACCTGCGGTTTTCGAATACAGCGGCGACCCGGCGCAGTTCGTCGAGGATTGCCTCGGTTGGGTATTGATTTGTACGGGGACGATCTAAACGGAATTCCATTTGCGTATACACCGCCTAACTATTGGTTGTCTGGTCAATGCTAAAAAAACAGGGATATCCATCATCAGACTACGTCTCTGTCGAAAAATTCACCTTACATTTCTCATTCACATAGGTGAACAACGAACTCGCCCCTTCCTCGGCCCCCAACAGATCACTGCGCAGGGCGGCAAATATCTGCCTCCCCACCCCGTACCGCTGCTCCCCGAGCTCAGCCTCGGCATACTCCCGCCTGGCAAGCTCCGCCGCATCCACCAGCAACTCCAGGCTCCCAGCCCCCACATCGATCCGGATCAGATCCCCATCCTGCACCTTGGCCAGCAAGCCGCCGCACAAGGCCTCCGGGGTCACATGGATGGCAGCCGACACCTTGCCCGACGCCCCGGAGAGCCTGCCGTCGGTGACCATGGCCACCCGGTATCCCCGGCCCATAACCACGGCCAGCGGGGTGATCAGCTTGTGCAGCTCGGGCATGCCCGTGGCCTGCGGACCCTGAAAGCGGATGACCGCCACGAGATCGCGGTCCAGTTTGCCCGCCCGGAAGGCCTCTTCCAGTCCGGCCTGGGTATGGAAAACCATGGCCGGGGCCTCGATGCAGGTCGCCGCGCCGTTTGCCAGGGAGGAGACCTTGATCACCGCCCTTCCGAGATTGCCGTCCAGCACCTTGAGTCCGCCGGTGGGGGAAAACGGCTGGGACACCGAAGCAATAACCTCGGGCTCCAGCGAGTGCCCAGGACCATCGGACCATTGGGCCTTAGCAGCCACCAGAGTGGGACGCTGGGTGTATCGCTCCAACCCCTCCCCGGCCACGGTCATCACCTCGTTGTGCAGAAATCCGCCAGCCAGCAATTCACCGATCAGCACCGCCATGCCGCCTGCCTGCTGAAAGCTGTTGATATCGCCGGGTCCGTTGGGATAAATCCGCACCAGCATCGGCACCGCCTCGGAGAGTTCGGAAAAATCGTCCCAGTTGATGCGGATGCCTGCGGCCCTGGCAATGGCAACCAGATGCATGGTCTGGTTGGTGGAACCGCCCGTGGCCAAAAGGCCCACGATACCGTTGACCACGGAGCGTTCACTCACCACCTTCCCGATGGGGGTATAGTTGCCGCCCAGATGGGTCAGCTCGCAGACCCTGGCCGAGGCCGCATTGGTCAGCGCCTCGCGCAGCGGGTCGTCCGGATTGACAAAGGAGGCGCCGGGCAGGTGCAACCCCATGATCTCGGCGATCAACTGGTTGCTGTTGGCCGTGCCGTAGAAGGTGCAGGTCCCGTTTCCGTGGTAGGAGGCGCACTCCACCCCTAGCATCTCCTCCTTGCTGATCTTGCCCTGGACAAACTGCTCCCTGGCCTGGGCCTTTTCCCGGTTGGGAAGCCCGGAGCGCATGGGCCCGCCCGGCACCAGGATCATGGGCAGATGCCCGAACTGCAACCCCCCCATCAAGAGACCGGGCATGATCTTGTCGCAGATCCCTAGGAGCAGGGCGCCGTCGAACACGTTGTGCGACAACCCGATCACCGTGGCCATGGCGATGACGTCCCGGCTGATCAGGCTCAAATCCATGCCCGGCTCCCCCTGCGTGACACCGTCGCACATGGCGGGGACTCCTGCGGCCACCTGGGCCGTGCCGCCCGCTGCGGCCACTGCCTTCTTGATCATGGCCGGGTAGTGCTCGTAGGTGTGGTGGGCTGAGAGCATGTCGTTGTACGAGGTGATAATCCCGATATTGGGGGCCAACCCGCCGCGCAGGGTTTGGCATTCTCCGCCCTGGCAAACCGCCAGGCCATGGGCCAGATTGCTGCTGGGCAAATGGTGGCGAAACGGTCCGGCCACCCTGGCGTGCTCCATATGGCGCAGATAGCTTTCACGATGGGCCAGGCTGCGGTTGATGATCCGGTCGGTGACTTTCTCGACGATGCTGTTCATGGCTGCTCCTTGTTCATGGTGCCCAGAAAACCGTAACCGGCGCGGTTGCCTGGCCCAGCACCGCCCGAATGGGCATCTCCACCACCGGCCCCTTGGCCAGCGCCTTCTCGTACACCTCTCGCTTGCCCGGCCCGACAAGGTGCAAAATAATCTGACGGCTTTGCAACAGGGCGGGCAGGGTGAGGGTCATCCGCTCATGGGGCGCAGCTGGCGGAGTGATGGCCATACAAAGCTGGCCGGAGTCCAGGGCAAGGGCTTCGTCAAGCCGCGCCGCCTGCGGAAACAGCGAGGCGGTATGACCGTCGTTGCCCATGCCCAGGATCAACACATCAAAGGGCCTGGGCAGCAACGCAAGATGCTCACCGCACTCTTTCTCACCTTGGACGGCGGTGGGAGCCTCGGTTTTGAGACCCACAAAACTGGCCGCAGCCGCCCGGTTTTGCAAAAGATGGAGCCGCACCAGATGTTCATTGCTGGCCGCATCTGCCGGATCCACCCAACGTTCGTCCGCCAGGGTGATCGACACCTTCTCCCAGTCAAGTGCACGCTCCGAGAGGACGGCGAAAAACGGCACCGGGGTGGAACCGCCGGACACCACCAGACTGGCCCGACCCCGTGCCCTGATTCCAGCCCGCAGCAATTCGGCAACCTGATCGCCCAGCGCCGCCACCAAGGTGGCGGAATCCTTAAATTCCTTGAATGCAGGCATGATTCATATCCATTCTCTTCTTCATGGTGGACTCGGAACAACTGCCCTTCGACAGGCTCAGGGCGAACGGATGTTGTCTTAATGGATTATTTTCCGCTCGTGCTGAGCCTGTCGAAGCACCGGCGTGAAGCAATTTCGGACTTTTTGCCACGCCCTTACTCATCCCAAGCCCGGCCATCCCGTGCCATCAGCGCCACCGAGGCCACCGGCCCCCAGGTCCCTGCCGGATACGGCATTGGGGCCTCGTTGCTGGCCTGCCAGGCATCCTGGATGGAGTCGACCCAGGTCCAGGCCTGCTCCACCTCGTCGCGGCGGATAAAGAGGGACTGGCTCCCCTCCAGAGCCGCAAGGAGCAGTCGCTCGTAGGCATCGGCAACATGCTCCGCCTGAAAGGCCTCGGAAAAACTCAAATCGAGGGTGGTCCGTTGCAGCTTAACCCCCGAGGCAATGCCCGGCACCTTGTTCAGCATCTCGATTTCCACCCCCTCGTTGGGCTGGAGGCGGATGATCAGCTTGTTGGAAGGGAGGTTCTTGTAGCTTTCCCGAAAGATATTGTGGGGCAGCCGCTTGAAATAGATCACCACCTCGGAGAGCTTTTGGGTCATACGCTTGCCGGTGCGCAGATAGAAAGGCACTCCGGCCCAACGCCAGTTGTCGATGTCCACCCTCAGGGCGACAAAGGTCTCCGTAAAACTCCGGGGGTTGCCCCCTTCTTCCTCATGGTAGCCCGGCACCGATCCGCCCTTGAGAAACCCGGCGGAGTACTGGCCCCGGACGGTTTTCTCCTCGACGTTGTCGCGGGTGATGGGGCGCAGGGCCTTGAGCACTTTAAGCTTTTCGTTGCGGATGCTCTCGCTGCCAAGGGTGACCGGCGGCTCCATGGCAACCAGGGAAAGGATCTGCAAAAGATGGTTCTGCACCATGTCGCGGAGCTGGCCGGACTTGTCGAAATACCCCCAGCGCCCCTCGATGCCAACCTCTTCGGCCACGGTGATCTGTACATGGTCGATGGTGGTGTTGTCCCAGTTGGTGGTGAAGATGGAGTTGGCAAAGCGCAGCGCCACCAGGTTGAGTACTGTTTCCTTGCCCAGGTAATGGTCGATCCGGTAGACCTGCTTTTCCTGGAAAAACTTGGCCACCGCATCGTTTATGACCTTTGAGGAGGCAAGATCAGTGCCCAGGGGTTTTTCCAGCACCACTCGGGTCTGTTCGGTGATCAGCCCGGCCCGGGCCAAGCCCTTGCAGATGTCGCCATAGATGGAAGGCGGCACGGCGCAGTAGTTGACCATAACCCGCTGGCCCGGATCGATTATCTCACAGAGCTTGCTGTACTGGTCATGGCTGGCAAGATCGATCTGCACATAGCGCAGACGCCCGGCAAACCGCTCCCAGGCCTGAGCATCCACCTCTTCCTTCATGAAGGTGGCCAGACTTTCCCTGGCCATGGCGACATATTCTTCCGAGGTCATCTCCCGGCGCGCCACCCCGACAATCCGCAGGCCCGGTTCAAGAAGCCCGGCCTTGTCCAACTGGTAGAGCGACGGCACCAGCTTGCGGGTGGCCAGATCGCCATGGGCTCCGAAGACGACAAAATCACATGGTTGCATTTTTTTCTCCCTGATCTTCCCGTCGCTTTTCAATTGGATGAAGCCGACAGACACCCGCTCTCTCAAAAGCCTACGGCTGTTTCAAAAATGAAGTCAAGGAAAATATGGGGATAGCGGCACAACCCGACGCGCATTCCGGTCGCGCACAAAGAGGGGGCGCTGGAGTGGCGGACGGGCATTCCCTGCCCGCCAGGGGATAGCGAGAGATTTTTAGCGCGAACGAAATTGCGGACGGTCGAGCCAGTACGAACCGGCCACCCCGCCTCGGTAGGCGTCAAGGGTCTCGGGGGAAGAATTGACCCGAAGATTGCTGTAGCTTCCGTCCGTGTTTTCCCAGCGTTCATGCCAATAGACCGCCCCCTTTACCCTGGGGTATTTCGTCTGCAAATCGGTAAATGCCTTGGCGATGAATTCCGCCTTGCTGTCCGACGGGGATTCAGCAACGCCCCATTCCGCCAGGATTAGAGGTTTGTGCGGGTCCAACTGGCAGATTTCCTGATACGGGGCGTCCATCACCTTATCAAACAAGTTCCAGTCCTCGGATTTGAGCATCTTTCCGTAAACGCTCAACCCCAGCCAGTCCACGTAGTCCGCCCCAGGATAGTAATTGGCCATCATGTTCCATGGCGCATGGGGCATGGTGTAATGGTTGGCATGAAACCCCCAAAGGACATTGGTCGCCTTCCGTGCCCTTACCCGATCAACCACATGCCGGTAAGCCTGCTTCACCAATTCAGGCCCGGCATACAGGGGCTGGCCGTTTTTCTTGCCTATAACCTTGCCCCCGCCATAATAGACGCCTGACCAGGGAAACCAGGTGCCGTTCATCTCATCCCCCCAGGACACCAGAAGGGGTTTCCCATAGTTCCGCGCCGCATCCGCCCACTGGTCGATATAGGCGTCCCATTTGCCCGCCACGATATCAGGCAGATTAAAACGGTCCGGCCCATGATTTTCCACGTAGGGCCGGTCCCATGGCGACCAGTAGATCAGCGGGATCGCTCCGTATCCCGAAATGATGCGCACCTTTTTGGCGGGAAAGGCCTGTTCACCCCAGAAATTACCAAAACCCACAACGGCAAGATGCTTGCCGGTCATCTTCTCAAAGGCTGTTATCGCATCGTAGGTGACATGGTCCTCACCCTCGCCAAAATCCACATACGCTCCGGTGTAGGCCCCCTTGCTCGGCATCATGAGTTCCTGCAAGCCCTGGTCCTTGGCCTTGGCACCCTCCTCGTGCCGACAGCCAGCGCATAGGAGCACAACACAGAGCAACACTGCGACACAACCAAAAACGGTTTTCGTTCCGGCGACCGAACCTTTCGTAATCATTGCCTTCATGGTTCCTGTTTTTTCCTCAAGCTTTATAAGTGACCGAGGCGGTGCGGTCGAGTTTGCCCCAACCGACCAGCACCCCTTTGCTCGCTTTGACAATGGCCTTTATTACGGCATAACTCAGCACGGGCCGGTAGACAAACCGCATGGGCAGAACCAGCCAGATCTGGGACAACGGCTCCCTCTCGATGAGGCAGGCAACCGCTGCCAGCAGCAGGTCGGCACCGAGAAAGACCAAAAAATAAAAATAGAGAATGCTGTTGGCAGGACTCATCAGCAATGAGACCAGAAGAATGGCATCGATAATCGGCCCGAGGGCCACCAACAGGATGTTGAAAAACCAGGCGCTCGGCAGACTGAACCAGCCCAGCGCCCTGTACTTTACATCAAACAACATCTCCCGATGTTTCCAGAGACACTGCAAGGTGCCGAAGGCCCAGCGGAACCGCTGCTTGGCAAAGGCCCGGATGGTTTCGGGAGCCTCGGTCCAGGCCACGGCGCGGGGGGCATAACAGATTTTAAGCCCACATTTGTGCAGGGTTAAAGTCAGGTCGGTGTCCTCCGCCAGGGTGTCGGTGCTGATCCCGCCAGCAGCGAAGACCGCGCTTTTCTTAAAGGCGCTGACCGCCCCCGGCACCACGGTGATGCAATTGAGCAGGTGATAGGCCCTCCGATCCAGATTGAAGCCGCAGGTATATTCGAGGGACTGGAACTTGGCGACAAAGGTCTTGGGATTGCCGACCCTGGCCCGCCCGGAAACCGCCGCCACGTTAGGATCGGCAAAGGGCGGGACAAGCTCGCCAATGGTGGCGGGGGTGAATTGGGTGTCAGCATCCAGACTGATCACAATTTCGTGGCGAACCGCGTCAAACCCGGTTTTCAAGGCCGTGGCCTTGCCAAGATTGATTTGTCTGAGCAGATGGATGCGGTCATCGTTATGCGCCATCCCAGCCACGACCTCGGCGGTTGTGTCTTGTGAGCCGTCATCGACCACCACCACCTCGATCTCGCCGGGGTAGACGCTGTTCAATACCGCCCGCAGAGTTTGCTCGATAACCTTTTCCTCGTTATAGGCGGCGATCAGGACGCTTACCGGCGGACACGGGCCAGGGGCCGAAATTGGCAACCCAGACTCGCCCGCCCTTCGGCTCCTAATCGCCAGCCAGGCCACAGTTAACGTCCTCACCACCACCAGGGTGGTGGCCACGATCATGAAGGCCCAGAAAAATTGCGCCGTCGCATGGATGGCCGCAAACCCGCTTTCGCTCACCACCCTGGCCATGGACCGCTGACTCCTGAGAACCGGCGGCATCAGCTGCTCCAGCGGAATGCCAAGCAGTGCGGAGAGGGAAAGGATGTTGTCCCCCCTTGCCTGCAGGTAATCGATGATCTTGGGCAACGCCTCGATGGTCTGGCTCCGATCCCCGCCCGCATCATGGAGCAACACAATATTCCCGCCCTGCTGGCGGCCTTTTTTAATATTCTCCACCATGGCGTCAACCCCTGGCTGGGACCAGTCCTCCGGATCGATATCCTCGGTCACCGTGATGTAGCCAAGTTTCTGGGCAAGCTTGATGGGGACCAGCTCTTCCGGATCATGGGGGTTGGTGTCGGCATTATAGGGCGGCCTGAAAAGAATGGTGGAATGCTTGGTGATGGCCTCGATCAACCGCTGGGTCGCATTGAATTCCAGGTAGGCCCGCTCCTCGGAGACCAGGGCGATATTCGGGTGGGAATAGGTATGGACGCCAACTGTGTGCCCCTCGCGGACGATGCGCCGGACAAGGTCGGGATATTTCTCCATGTTCGTGCCAACCATGAAGAACGTGGCGCTCACCCCCTTGGCTTTCAGAATATCGAGGATCTTCGGGGTCCACTTGGGATCAGGGCCGTCATCAAAGGTGAGGACGACAGAATCCTTTGCCCCGTTGCCCTGATGCACAATGGTGAGGTAGCTTGGAAATTTCTCATAGCGCTCAATCACCGGATCCTCAGGGTCACCGTCTTTATCGAGCATAATCCGTCGCGCCCCATCACCGCGCTCGTCCGCCATGGTGATGAAATTTCCCCTGCCGATATGGGCTATGGCCGCGCCGGGCTTGAGGGTCTCCAGAGGCGCAATATTTGCGGGGGTAAGGGGTTTGGCGGTATCCAGCTTCAGCGCCTGCCAGATGCCGGGATCCTCCGTGCCAAGCCGCGATATAGCAACACCGCCGACATGATACGATCTTCCGGCCTTGAGCTGGTTCAAGAAGGTAACCGTGTCCAGAAACCAAAGGGTATGGACCGCACCGGAATCCTCATAGACAAAATGCGGATTATAGGTTGGCGCCTCAAAATCACAAGAACTGAGCGAGGAGTGGCCCGCCCGGCTCATCACGTCCTGAAAGCTGACGGTCTCCGCCTCCTTTTCCCCCTCGGCCCAATCATAGCCATAGGAGCCAAGAGCCAGCACCCACTGCGGCGATTCCCCATATTCAATAATGGTCTCGAGCCAGCCATCGAACCATTCCTGCGAGGCAATGGGCCCCGGCGGGTCGGACTCGGAATTCTCGTCATGGAGCATGGCGACAAAATGGTCGACATGCTCGGCAAGGGTATCCAGGTCAAGAACCTTCAACTCCCTGCCCATGGGCACGCACAGCCACAGTTCCATGGCCTCGGCATGGAGCGCCGAAGCAAGTTTGTTCAGCAAAGCGGTCATGGCGCCCCGATAGGTTGGATCAACCTGCTCCCAATCGATGATGACTCCACCCGCGCCCATACCCTTCAAGCGCCCCTTGAGATCGGCGATGAACTGGTCCTGCCTGGCGGCTGGCCCATTGATAAGCCCTTCCACCGCCTCGGGCCGCCACCCCCCTTCCCCGCCCACATTGCGGAGAAGAGGCAGCAGAATAAGGCCCCGATCCTTTACCAGGTCAAGCGCCTTCTGCTCTATGGCCACCTTGATAGCCCCGCGGCCATCCTCAACGGTGAGCCAGTCCGGACAAAGATGGGTCAGTTTATCGGCATTGGCCTTGAGGGAATCAAAGCTGTCCGGGTCAAAACTTTCATAAAACCCCAGGCGGATCTCCTGGAGAGGCGCGAATTGCCGCCCCCCCCCTTTTTTAAAAGGCGAGACAGCGCTGGATTGATTGGCAAAAAAAGGAAAGGTGGCGGCAGGGCTGCTATTGCCCTTGGAAAAATTCAGCCACAACGGCCTGGTCGCCAATTGCCTGGCCTGGTGTTCTTTGTTCTGGAGGGTCTTCAGCCGGGACTTGAGCTGCTGGACCGCAGGCGGGAGGGTAAGCTGCGAGGGGAGAAACAGGGTTTGCGCAAACAGGATCACCCCGACAAAAAAGAGAAGCCCCGCGACAAACATGACAAGCCGGAGCCTGGGCCAGCGTTTCCCCCGTGCATCCAGAAAAACAAAGGACTCCATGTTGACGGCAGGGGGATGGGAAGGGCTCCCCGGCTGGCGAGGGTTATCGGTCATTTTCATTCACCCACAATCTGCCAAGCGCTGGTCGGTTCGTTATTCGGCAAGGGGATGTGTACAGGGGGCTGGAGATATTTCATCGTGCGGATTATACGCCAATCGCCACGAAAAAGCTATCTGTCTGCACAGCGAGGAGGCATTGCCGAGGACAAATAAAATCCTTCCCAAACCAACGCTGGTTCCCGTATATAGACTCCATGCACACCAACGACCCTCGCCCTGGCTTTGCCCAACGGATGACCAAGGAAGAAATCAACGCCTGCCCCATACGGCGATGGGAAGGGGTGACCCACGTGGTCCGCACCGCAGCGGAACTGAGCCGGGCGGTCCGCTCCCTGGCTGCGGAGACCATCCTCGGCTTTGACACGGAAACCCGGCCCGCCTACCACAAGGGCGAGAGCTACCTGCCCTCGCTTCTGCAACTGGCCGGGGAAAACGAGGTGTACATCTTTCAGTTGAAACATCTCGGCCTGCCCGGCCCGCTTCGGGAAATCCTGGCCAACCCAACGGTGGTCAAGGCAGGGGTGGCCCTGGCCTATGATCTCCAGGAGCTGCACCATCTGGGCCATTTCAAACCGGCAGGCTTTGTGGATCTCGGCAACCTCGCCAAGCAGGCGGAGATAAAAAACCACGGCCTGCGGGGGCTGGCCGCGGTGTTGCTGGGCTTTCGCATCGCCAAGGGGGCGCAAACCTCGAACTGGTCCAGGGATATCCTGGCCCCGGCCCAGATCCAGTACGCCGCCACCGACGCCTGGGTGGGGCGGGAGTTGTATCTCAGATTACAGTCGGACAGGGAGTAAACGTCAGACAGAAACCCTTCCCTTTTTGTTCCACAGTTTCTTCTCGATCTCGATAACCACAAAAACCAGTACCCCCGCCACCACCGTCCGGCCCCAGACAGCAAGATCAATGGGCGCGCTCTGGAACAAACGATTCATCACCGGCAGATAGGTATAGGCAATTTGCAGCAGGAACATGGCAATAGAACCGCCAAGCACCCAGGGGTTTGAAAAAAACCCGAGCTGAAAAATCGATTTTTCCAGGGAGCGGCAGTTGAACAGGTAGAACAGCTCCACCATGACAAAGGCATTGACCGCGGCGGTACGCGCTTCGGCAAGGGTGGCACCAATCCTCTGCTCCCAGGCAAAGAGCCAGAACGCCGCGCCCAGCATCAGGAAGCTCACCAGGGTAATCCGGAAAATCATGCTGCGGCTCAGAATCGGCGCATTGGGCTGCCTGGGCGGCCGCAGCATGATGCCAGGCTCCTTGGGTTCAAAGGCCAGGGCCAGACCGAGAAATCCGGCGGTGGTCATGTTGATCCAGAGAATCTGCACGGGCAGGATGGGCAGGGTGACGCCCAGAAAAATAGCGGTGAGGATGACCAACCCTTCGCCAAGGTTGGTGGGCAGGGCCCAGGCAATGAACTTGACCAGGTTGTCGAACACGCCCCGCCCCTCTTCCACCGCCGCCTCGATGGAGCTGAAATTGTCATCGGTGAGGACCATGTCCGCTGCTTCTTTGGCCACCTCGGTGCCGGTGATGCCCATGGCCACCCCGATATCCGCCCGTTTCAGGGCCGGGGCGTCGTTGACGCCATCGCCGGTCATGGCCACCACCTGACCCCTGGCCTGGAGAGCCTCCACCAACCGGAACTTCTGCTCCGGGCTCACCCTGGCAAAAACCGCGGTGTCTTCGGCCCTGGCAATGAGCTGGCTGTCCGAGAGTTTTTCCAGCTCCGGGCCGGTGAGCACCGGAATGTTCTGGATCGAGGTCCGGTCGCAAAGCCCAACCTGGTTGGCAATGGCCGCAGCGGTGAGGGGATGATCGCCGGTGATCATCTTGACCCGGATGCCCGCGGCCTGGCAGGTTGCGACTGCGGCAATCGCTTCCGGTCGGGGCGGATCGATCATCCCCTGCAGACCGAGAAAGATCAGGCCTGTGATCAGATCACCATGGTGGATCTCCGAGGTCGTAGGGGTCATCTCCTTGCTGGCCATGGCCAGCACCCGCAGCCCCTTGGCGGCCATATCCTCCACCGCAGACTGGATCTCGGCGGCCCGCAAAGGAACCGGGTTGCCCAGCGCGTCCAACTGACTTGCGCATCTGGACAGGAGAGCCTCCACCCCGCCTTTGAGGTAAACCAGCCGGGGTCCGCCAGGGCCAATATCGTGCAGGCTGGCCATGTATTGGTGTTCCGACTCAAAGGGCACCGTGTCCAAGCGAGGGCTTGCACCCAGGGTTTCCGAACCGAGGCCGCCTTTGCGGGCCGAGGTCAGCAGCGCCCCTTCGGTGGGGTCGCCATGCACCTGCCAGATCCCCTCCTCTTCGACAAGCTGGCTGTCATTGCAGAGAAACCCGGCCCGCAAACATTCCAGCAGCGTCGGAGAGGTGCTGCCGGACGCCACTACCGGGCTTTCGATCCTGCCCTGCATGGGGTTGTAACCGGTGCCGGTCACCGTGTACGATAACCCGCCGGCCACGATCTCCTGGACGGTCATCTGGTTTTCGGTGAGGGTGCCGGTTTTATCCGTACAGATCACCGTGGTGGAGCCCAAGGTCTCCACCGCAGGCAGTTTACGGATAATGGCCCGTTTTTGGGCCATGCGCGAAACGCCGATGGCCAGGGTGATGGTGACTGCCGCGGGCAGACCTTCGGGGATGGCGCCCACGGCCAGGGCCACTGCGGCCATGAACATGTCGACAAAGGTCTGGCCCCGGAGAAGCCCGACAATAATGGTCAGCCCAGCCAGACCCAGGATCACGTAGAGCAGCACATTGCTGAACTCGCTGATCTTGCGGGTGAGCGGGGTTGCCAGCGCCTCGGCCGCCGAGATCAGCTGGGAGATGCGTCCCACCTCGGTTGCGTCCCCGGTGCCCGTTACAATGCCTCGCCCCTGTCCGTAGGTGACCAAGGTCGAGGCATAGGCCATGTTCCGCCGGTCGGCCAAGGCGGTGTCGCGGCCATGCAGACCATGATCCTTGGCCACGGGGGCCGACTCGCCGGTGAGGGGTGCTTCGGCGATCTGGAGATCACGCACCTGAAACAGCCGCAGGTCCGCGGGAACCTTGTCGCCGCTCTGCAGGAAAACGATGTCGCCGACCACCAGTTCCGTGGCCGGGATCCGCCGCTTCTCCCCCTGCCGCAAGACCGTGGCCTCGGTGGTCATGGTCCGGGCCAATGCGTCCAGGGCGTTGACCGCCTTGGCCTCCTGGAGATAGCCGACAAAGGCGTTGACCAGCACCACCCCGAAAATAACCCCGGAATCCACCCACTCCTGTAAGAAAGCAGTGATCACCCCCGAAGCGATAAGAATATAGATCAGGGGCTGATGGAACTGGAGCAGAAAACGGATCAGCTTCCCCTGGCCTTTCTGGGCGGTGATGGTATTGGGGCCAAACGCCTCCAACCGGTGCTCCACCGCGAACCGGTCAAGCCCCTGCTCCCGGTTTGATTCCAGCAGCTCCGTGACCTCGTAGATTGGCAAATGATGCCAGTGCCTGGAAATAAAATTCACATCTTTCATGCGTATCTCCTGCATATTTCGGCGGCTATCAGCCATCAGCGGTCAGCTCCCCGAACTGAGCCAGGCTTTTGCTGCGCTTGAGTTGCCGCGCCAGAGGCAACACCTCTGGGTCGTGGACATGGCAGAGCACCTCCTTCATCTTGCAGAGGATCTGGTGTTCGCCGCAGAACAGCGACTGGTAACGGACCAGCAGTTCTTGCAGATACTCCCGCAGCTCGGCAACCTTGGTGGCCGGTGTCGGTTCGCTGGGGCATCTGCCCCGCAACCGTTCAAACAACAGGGGGTCGGCAATGGCGCCCCGCCCCAGCATCAACCCGGCGGCCCCGGTCTCGGTCAGAACCCGCTGACCAATGGCCTCGCTGAAAATATCCCCGTTGGCAATAACCGGCAACAGGGTTTGCCGGACAACTTCGGCGGTGATCCCGTGGTCCGCCGGACCGGTATACAGCTGCTTCACGGTGCGCGGGTGAACCACGAGAAAATCGATGCCGCTGTCACCAAAAAGGGTCAGCAGGGAAAAAATCTGGGCCGGGTCGTCAAAGCCGGAGCGCACCTTGACGGAAAAACTGCCCCGAATCTCCCGGCGCAAGCGCGCAAGCATCCGGGCCAGGGAAACCGGCTCGCGCAACAGGGCGCCGCCCGCAGTCTGGCTGGTCATCCGGCCATAGGGGCAGCCGAGGTTTATGTTGAGATGTTCAGCCCCCAGCTCCTGCACGGTGTTGGCGGCAGCAAGCAAAGCCTCGATGTCGGTGCCGATGAGCTGCACCACCAGCGGCACCCCGCCTACGGTGCTGACCACCTCCTGCCGATCGTTCTCGGTGATATTCTTTTTGGCGCTGGCCTTTACCCGAACAAATTCAGTGAAGACCACATCGGGCCGAACCCGGTCGATAAAAAGAGCGCGCAGGGCCCGGTTGGTAAGGCCCTGCATCGGGGCCAGCATCAAGGGCAAGCTCCCCGCCGCCCAGGGCAGTTTGGCGTTATGGTGTTGCTCTTGCATCAACGAAGAACTCCTCAATGTAAAAACCCACGAATCAATATCGCTGAATACCCTGCCCAAGGTCTGGCCGTCAAGCCCTGGCTTGCGCTTTGCGCTCCTGGTGCCCTGAGTGGGGAAAAAACAAGGAAAAGGGGCATCCTGCTTGAATGGCCTGGATGAATCCGTTACACTGGGGAGGCACCACAAAAAAAATCGTCCGGCATTGCAGCCAAAGGGAACACCATGACCACCGCCGAAGATGTTTGCACCGAAACCAGCCGCCATTCCGAGTCGCTTCCGCAGGCACAGACCTCCCGCCCACGGGCCGCTGCCATACGGAATTTGCTCCTGTGGAGTCACGCACTGTTGCTCGGATTGATGGCTCTGGCCTTACCACCCACAGCCCGTGCTGCCGTGCAGTATGGCCATTATGAAGGCGACGCCCGACAACTGGTACCCTCGGCGGTAATCCAACAAAACTCCGCAGTCAAATACAACGAATACTCGAATCATGCTTACGGTGACCTAATTCTCGGTTTCAAGGACGCACGCAAGGCGAGCGGCAACTACAAAACTGTCCATTTCGGCATCGATGTCTTCAATTCCCGAAGCAAATCGGCGCAAGACCAATGCAACCGGCCTCAAATCAGTATCGCCAATGGCGACATGAACCGCTGCGCCTTGGAATACGAAATGCTCTACCGAGTCACCAATTATTTCGAACCCGGCAAAGTCCACCTGATCGGGGAGCAAAAGTTCATGCAGACCAATATCAGCAAGCCTGAATACAAGCTCTTCCGCAAATCCGCACCCAAAAACGCCTTTGCCACCTATCATGTGCTGGAACTCACCTTTTTACACAGCGATACCAATGTCTGCGAATATCATTACCAGGTACACGCTGGCAATGTCTTTATAGACTTAAACAGCACAGCCAATGGCGATTGCAATTTTGGGGAACAGCAGCAGGCGGCATATGAAATGGCCAACGAGATTGTGAGTAGGCTGCCGCGCACCGGGCAGGTTGATGCCACAGCCGCCAGGGAAGTTGAGGAAGCGCCGCCCGTCGAGAACCCCGACTTGATGGTTGAGGCCTACCCCGCGCCCTCTTCGGCACAGGTCGGCCGCACCGCCTATCTTCCCGCCTCGACCAAGCTGCCTGCCAAGCTGGTGGCCAAAACAAAACCGGGCACCGCGACGACCTTTGAAATCCTCTCCGGCAAACAGGCCCAGTTGCAGGCAGGCGCCAGCAAGGGTACCCGCCTGACAATCAAGGCCGACGGCAACGGGGTGGCCGAGGCCCTCTTTTTCTATACCGGCGCCAACATCAAGGCCCCGCTGGCCTATGAGGTGCGTATCTCCACGCCGGGCCGCAGGGAGACGGCCACCGTGAATGTTGGTCTGGGCCTGGCCTTCGACCGCATCCAGGCCATCAAAGGGGATGTGCTGGACACCCATGCCTTCACCCTTGGGGTCAAAAGCCGTTTTCACCCCAAGCTCAACCTTGGCCAGTATCTGTATAGCGCCCAACAAGCCGGAATCTGGGGCGACAAGCAGGTCGGGATCAAGCTCAAAACCTCCTGGGTCAATGCTCCCGAAGGCGCATCGCCGGACCAAGCCTTTGTCGGCACCACGAAAATCGTCACTACCCCTGTCGGAGAAAGCGTGCTGGTGGTGGGCAAGAATGAGGCCCCAGGCGAGCCGCAATACTATTTCGGCAAAAATCTCTATCCGGCAGTAGTGATGAAAAGCGACGGCAAGCACGCCTACCAGATCAACGGCGGCATTGTCCTGCTCGACAAAAACGATGCCTTCAGCGAATTCATCCAGGAAGGCATGCAGCAGGGACAGGCCCTGGCCCTCGTTTCCCGCGACACCCCGGAGCATTGGCTCACCAGCCTGGTCTGCTCCCTGGAGACCCAGGACGAGGTGCAGTATGCGATGCTCGAAACCGCCAAGATGTTGCCCGGTGGCGATGTGGTGGACGCCCTGACCTCGGCCACCGGACTGATGTGCAAGTTCGGCAAGGGCGAATATGAGTCGCTTTTCTATGATCTCGGGACTATCGTGGGCGGCAAGTACCTGGACCATCTCAACCAGCCTGAGATTCTGACCAAGCTGACGCCCAAGCAGCAGAGCGCGGCCAAACTGGCTAAAAAAGCCTACGACAAGCTGGACGAGCACAAAAAAGGCGAGGAACGCGATAAATGGATCGGCGCGGCTGGCGAACGGTTCAGAAACAGCCGGACGGAACAACCTGCGGCCAAACAACCGCCCCCACCTGCTTCCACGTCTACGCCTAGCCCTGCTCCTAACCCCACCCCTGCACAGCCTGGCAACGACCTGAAAAAAAATGTCGAGGATCTGCAAAAATCGTTCGAGGAACTGGGGAAGACCTTCAAGGGAATCTTCAACTAGGAATGGTCACGCTCTTCGATGCGATCCGAGAGATCGCCAAAGCCAGGGGAGCCACGCTGACGAGGGAAGCCTGCTTTTCAGAACTTCCCACTGGAATAATCACGTTACCCAGGCAATCCCCCGCCTGGAATTTAAGGAAAACAATGTACATCAATATCACCCAAGACCCACCGAGCGATGTCGTAGAGATCAAGAGAAAATACCTGCGCATCATCCCGTATCTTCTGGCCCTGATATTCTCCGCCATCCTGCTTGCTCTTTTCCTGGTTTTTTCTGATTCGGCCCATGGCGACCTCATTGAAAACACCGCGCTTGTTCTTTTCGTGGGGCCAGGCTTGGCGTTTTTCTATTTCGCCGAAAAACTCCATGACCATAAAATGCTTTCAGCAAAACAGGAAAAAGAGATTGAGGAATTCTGCCAGCAAGATCACGATATTGCCGCCTATTGCGCCAAGGTCTCGGCGCTGGACAGAAAACTTATCAAGGCGGAATATGATGCTTTTAAATCACGGATTGACGAGCTGTAGGTGGATATAATCTGCGGACAAACCCAGAAGCACGGCACCCCCCAACCGGTTTGAAACAAAAAATCCTTTTCCACCACAGGATCGAACACCCATGACCCCACCAACCAAACCCGATATGCTGTCCGAGGCCCAGCGCGCGCAGGAGAAACGGGCGCAGACCTATCGGGAAAAAGCGCTCAAGATGTACCCCTGGGTCTGCGGCAGATGCGGCCGCGAATTCAGCGGCAAAGCGTTGCGCGACCTCACGGTCCACCACAAGGACCACAACCACGAAAACAATCCGCCGGACGGCAGCAATTGGGAGTTGTTGTGCATCTACTGCCACGACAACGAACACGATCGCGAGAGCGTTGCCGACGCCTATGGTGCGCTGAAACCTGGGGAAAAACAGGAGGCGATTGCCACCTCGAATCCCTTTGCCGCCCTCGGGGCTTTGCTGAAGGATAAAAAATGACAAACAACGATGTGTTGCGCGGGGTGCGGTATGGACTGGCTCTCCCCACTGCGGCCATGGCTGAGATATTCGCCCTGTCTGGGCATCCGCTTGCCCCAAACACAATCCTCCATCTCCTGAAAAAAGAAGAGGAAGAAGGCTTTGTATCCTGTACTGATGCGCTTATGGAAAATTTCTTGAGTGGCCTCATTATTTACAAACGAGGCAGGCAGGAAGGCAAGCCTGCGCGACCTGCACAAGCGGTCGAACCGCTCACCAACAACTCCATCCTGAAAAAGCTCCGCATCGCCATGATACTCCAGGAAAGCGACATGCTCGACATTTTGCAGCAGGCTGGCAATCCGGTCTCGAAATCCGAGCTGTCCGCCTTGTTCCGCAAGGCCGGAAATAAAAACTACAAGGAATGCGGCGACCAGTTTCTCCGCAATTTTCTCAAAGGATTGGCGCTTCGCTATCGAGAGGCCGCCGCCCGCTAACAGATCATTTCACCAGATCAATAAACCGTTCGGCCTGAGCCTGTCGAAGGCCCGCTGTGGTGAGGGAACTGCGGTTCGACAGGGGTTCTCCTGAGCAAAGCCGAAGGGCTCACCGCGAACGGAGACTAGCCCTCCGCCAGCAACAAACCCGCATTGCCGCCATCGGTGCCAACCCCCTTGTGGATCACCAGCTGTTTCCCCTCCTGCTGCCCGGCCTGATAGGTGTCTCCATGCACCCGAGGTCCGTTATGCTGCACGGTGCGGAGGCGAGGGTAGCGGGCATGATAGTAGCGGATCAGCCCCGGATCGGAGGCGCAGATCAGGCTGGAGTCCGTGTTGTTGCCAGTTGTCCGCATGGCCTCCCGGTCTTGGAGGACGAGCTTTTCCCGAAAGCCGTTGAGCACCCCGAGCCAATAGGAATTTTTCTCCCGGCCCATGGCCCCCGTGCTTTTCCGGTACTCCTGCCAGAGATAGTCCAGCCGGTGGCTGAGAAAATGATAGACGTGGTCGGCCACAGCCAGGTTTTCCTTGGCCCCGGTCAGCTCGATCACCCGCAGGGTTTCGCCACTGTGTGCCTCAAACTGCCGGGCGATGACCACGTTGACATAAAAGAAATCCTTGAGGATCGCGGCAATGAGCCGCTGGTGGGCACCGATCCGCTTGGCGCCTGGATTGATGATCAGGTAGTCATAGTCCGCTGCCGTTCGGCGGTCGAGCCGCTCCAGGTTGTACCGACGCAGGATGGCGTTGGCCTTCTGCATGGCCAGGGCGGCCTCATGCTCGTTTGCGCTCTGGGCCAGGGCAAAAAGCTTCTCCACCCTGGCCAGCATGCCCCCGGTCCTCTGGCGCTCCCCCCTGAGCAGACGCGGGATTGCCCCCTGGGCGGTGCGGAACTCGGGATGCACCCCCAGCCGGTCGCAGGCCTCCTGAAAGGCCGGTCCGTGCGGCAACTCATCCCCCCGACCCATGATCTGCTGGACATACTGGTGGCTCATCTCATGCTTTAAAACCTCCAGCACTACATCCCAGGAATGATCCCGGATCAGCCAGGAGGCCAAACTGAGGGTGTCCAGCCCCGGCGCCCAGGACCCGGCCCTGCTCTGGCCCTCGTGGATCTCAAAGAGCGGCACTCTCAGGCGCACCCGATACAGCCAGCAGAGATGCCGGTATTCCTGGGCCAACTGCCTGCGCCAAGCCTCCATGAGTTGGTTTTCCTTTTCGCTCACAGCCTTCAGCCCTTGTACCCAGCATCCACCGGCAGATCATCCTGCCGGGACGAGGCCACGGCCAACTCATCGCAACGCTCGTTAAAGGGATTGCCGTTGTGGCCCTTGACCCAGTTGAAGGTGATATCCAACCCCTCGATGAGATCCAGCAACTGGCCCCAGAGATCGGGATTAACCGCCGGCTGCCTGTCCGCCTTGACCCAACCCCTTTTCCGCCACCCCTTGGCCCAACCCTTGCTGATCCCGTTCACCACATAGCTGGAATCGGAATACAGGGCCACCGGCTTGTCGCGGTGCTCCAACTCGCGCAGGGCCACGATGCAACCCATCAGCTCCATCCGGTTATTGGTGGTCAAGCGGAAGCCGCCGCACAGCTCCTTGCGCTCACCATTGTAGACCTGGACGATGCCGTAGCCGCCGGGCCCAGGATTGTAGCGGGCGCCGCCGTCGGTATAGATGCAGACCACGCCCTCCTTGGGAGAGGTATCCGTGTCTGAAGTCGACGCCGTTTTACCCGCACATTTGGCGCTGCCCGGACCACCCTGGCCCGAGGTGGGATTCTTCAGCCAGGCCTCGGCCTCGGGTCGGGTGGCAAAGCCCTTGAATCTGGCGCCCTGAAAGCCGATGACCTGGGCCTGGGCCTTGGGCCAGTTATCATAAATGCCAGGCACCCGCCCGGCCAGGATTGCGTAGAATTTCTTTGCTGCCATGTCTAAAATTTGTCCTTTTTTGATTCAGCCCGGAAATCCGGAGAAGCCAGCGAGAAACATCTTCCTTCCGTGGTTTTTTCTTTCTTCTTTTGCGTGCCCAAAAGAAGAAACAAGAAAAAGGCACCCCAGCCAGTCCTGGCCCTGCGGGCTTCCATTACTTCTCGCCGAGGGCGGGACGCGGAAAAACTCGGGCTTCGCCCTCAAACAGTTCCCGCGTCTTTTCCGCCCCCGTCTGCGAGGCGCGGCAGAACAAATGGGGAGGGGAGAAAAATCCTACTGGCACGCAGCCGAGCACCGGAGAGGCTGCCAAAAAGGGATTTGCACTGTTTGAGGCGAAAGCCGAGTTTGCAAAGCCCCGGCAACATCGAGGAGCACAGGGCATCCCGCCTTCGGCGGGACAAGAGACACAGGGGGCCCTTTCTTCGCCGCTTCGCTGCTGGTTCATTTCTTTGGGCACGCAAAGAAATGAACATACTGACTTCTTGCCGCATTCCCCAATTTCAACTATGTTGCCGAAACAAGAATACACCATCGCCACAAAGCCGCAAATGGCGATAATTTCATTACCCCTCGCATGCAGGTTAAGAAAAATGAAACTATTTGTTACACCCAAGGGTGACCGTTGGCTCTGCTCCGAATGTGAAGAAGACTTTGCTGAGACCATCAGCGAGCAGGGCTGGCGGGTGGCCTTTGAAAAAATCGACCCCATGCTCCGCTGCTCGGAATGCAAACACGGCGACATCGAAATCTTTGATTGATCCCGCAATCATTGAAAAAATTCAAGAAAATATACCTCGAGATCACCAACCGCTGCAACCTTTCCTGCAGCTTCTGCCTTCGGAGCGGACGGGCCAAATCCTTCATGCGGACGGAGGATTTCCGCGTCATCCTTGGCAAAATCGAGGCCCATACCGACCATCTTGCCCTGCATGTGCTGGGCGAACCCCTGCTGCACCCGGAGCTTGACGAACTCCTCGCCCTCTGCCGGGAGCACAATCTTAAGGTCAACCTGACCACCAATGGCACCCTGCTCCCCCAGCGCCAGGGACTTTTACTGGCCAGCCCAGCCCTGCGCCAGGTGAACATCTCCCTGCACGGTCTTGCCGAGCTGCCCCATGGCCCGGATCAGGAAATCGCACTGGCCGGGGTCTTTGCCTTTATCCAAAGGGCCATGCACACACCCCTCTTCCTCAGCCTGCGGCTCTGGAATCTTTCTGCAAAAGACAACGGCCACAATCAGCGCATCCTCAACCGGATCACCGACTTTTTCGCCCTGCCCAAATCCCTTGACTCCGGTCCAACCCCCGGCCACGGCCTCACCCTGGCCCCCAGAATATTCCTGAGCCAAAACGGTCGCTTCACCTGGCCCCATGGTCCGGCTCCCGATCTGGGCGACAAGGGCACCTGCCGGGGGCTGCGGGATCATGTCGCCATTCTGGTGGACGGCACCGTGGTGCCCTGCTGTCTTGATGGTGAGGCAGATATTCCCCTGGGCAATATCCACGAACAATCCCTGGACGATATCTGCAACAGCCCCCGCGCCACCACCATCCGCACCGGTTTTTCCCAACGTCGGCTGACAGAATCCCTCTGCCGGCGGTGCACCTTCCGGCAAGCGTTCTAGCCCTTGCCTGCCAGCTGGCCGCAGGCGGCGGAGATATCCGCGCCTCGGCTCTGGCGGATAAAGGTGTTGAAACCCGCCTCGCGCAGCACCTTCTGAAAGGCCAGGGTTTGCGCCTCGTCCGGGCAGGCGTACCCGGTATCCCCGGAACCGTTGTACGGCAGCAGGTTGATCCGGCTGGGGATGGATTGCAGCTTTTCCGCCAACAGTCGTGCATCATCCAGCGAATCGTTGATCCCCTTGAGCATGATGTACTCGAAAAGAATCACCTTCTTTTTTCCCAGCGGATACCTGCGGCAGGCGGCGAGCAGCGATTCCAGACCGTGGGTTTTGTTCACCGGCATCAGGCTGCTGCGGACCGCATCATCGGCGGCGTGCAGTGACACGGCCAGATTGACCCTAATATCCCGCCCCAAATCGTCCATTCTCGGCACGATCCCGCAGGTGGACACCGTGATCCGCCGCTCGGAAAAGCCCAGGCCGTGGTCGTCCATGAGGATCGTCAGCGCAGCCAGGAGGTTGTCGTAATTGGCCAGGGGCTCGCCCATGCCCATGAAAACCAGATTGTTGAGCAGCTCTCGCGGTGTGGCCCGCTTGATTCCGTTGGCGAGCATGTGGGTCATCACCGCCAGCACCTGGTTTACGATTTCGGCGGGGCGCAGGTTGCGGGTAAAGCCCTGACCCCCGGTGAGGCAGAAGCCGCAGCCCATGGCGCAACCCACCTGGGAGGAGATGCACAGGGTATGGCGGCCGTCCTCGGGAATGAGCACGCTCTCGATCATGGCTCCGTCTGCCAGCCGGAAAGCGAATTTCTCGGTGGTGTCCGCTGATTTTTCCACCGTGGCAGGGGTAAGGCTGCTCATGGTGGCGTGGCTGGCCAGTTGCGCCGTCACCTCCCGGCTGATCCCAAGCTGGGAAAAATCGAGGACGCCGGGTCGGTGCAACCGGGCAAAGATCTGCCGCCCCCGCTTGGTCGGCAGCCCCAGACCCACGACATACTCGCGCAATTGGTCTGGGGTGAGATCGCGCAGATCGGGTTGCCCGTTCCTTGCCGTCGGTTGTTCTGGATGCATATTCATCCACCCTCTGTAACACATTCCCCTTCCTGTTTCAAAGTATAGCCGAGGAGAAGCCCGCCCCAAAAACCCCTTGACGCGGCCAAACAAATAAGTCAAATATACATTTAACTTATTTCAGCAGGGAACGACCCATGAGAAAACAGCGAAGCGACGGCCAGGAAACCCGCCAGAACCTACTGGTGGCCGCAGGCAAGGTTTTCGCCAGCAAAGGCTTCCGCCAGACAACCATCGCCGAGATCTGCCAGCAGGCAACAGCCAACACCGCCGCGATCAACTACCATTTCGGCAGCAAGGAAGCCCTGTATGTGGAAAGCTGGCGCTATTCCTTCACCCAGTCATTAAAGACCTACCCTCTGGACGGAGGAATTCCGCCCGAAGCCCCGGCGGAAGAACGATTGCGGGGGTGGATACTGGCGATCATGCGGAGGATCATCGACCCGCAAAGTCATGAATTCGACATCTTCCACAAGGAAATGGCAAGCCCCACGGGCCTGCTGGCCAAGGCCATACAGGAATCAGTGGAACCGATCTTTAAAAGACTTGTCCTCCTGGTCGGCGAATTGCTGGACAAAGAACCCCAAGAACACGAGGTGCAGCTCTGCGCCATGAGTATCCGGGCCCAATGTTTCGGCCCGCTGGCGCATGCCCGCCGCCGCAAGGCAGACAAGGGACTCCCGCCAACCGGCCTTGAGCCGCTTCTCGATGATGTGGAACGATTGGCGGACCATGTCACCCGCTTCAGCATGGCCGGTATCCAGGCGCTTCGCCCCCAACATATGCAACAATCAAAAAACGAGGTTGGCTCATGAAACACCCGGGCAAGAAAGCTCTTGTTGCGCTGATCGCCGTACTTCTTCTCGGCAGCCTGACTACCTGGCAGCTTACCCGCAACAAAAACAAGGACGCAGCCTACCGGACCGCCGAGCTCAAGCGCGGGGACCTGCTGGTTTCCATCAGCGCCACCGGCACCGTGGAGCCGGAAGAGGTGATCGATGTGGGCGCCCAGGTGGCCGGACGGATCGTTTCCTTTGGCAAGGATGCCAAAGGAAAAACCGTGGACTACGGCTCCGTGGTTGAGGCAGGCACGGTGCTGGCCCGGATCGATGATTCGCTCTATGCTGCGGACTTGGCCCAGGCCGAGGCCCAACTCCTGTCCAACAAGGCCGGACTGCAGAAGGCCAAGGCTGATTTGAACCAGGCAGAACTCAACTGGAAGCGGGCCCAAGTGCTCGGCTCCTCCCAAGCCTTGGCGCAATCGAGTTTCGAGGCCTACGAATCGGCGTATAAAACCGCCCTGGCCCAAGTGGCGGTGAGCGAGGCAGCAATCCACCAGGCTGAAGCAGCATTGACCCGCGCCCAACGCAATCTCGGATACTGCACCATCAGCTCGCCGGTCAAGGGCATTATCATCGACCGGAGGGTCAACACCGGCCAGACCGTGGTGGCAAGCCTCAACGCCCCGAGCCTCTTCTTGCTGGCAAAGGATCTCACCCGCATCCAGGTCTGGGTGGCGGTAAACGAAGCGGATATCGGCAGAATCCATCCCGGCCTGCCGGTGACCTTCATGGTGGACGCCTTCCCCGGAGAGACCTTCCAGGGCACGGTGGGCAAGATCCGGCTCAATGCTTCCATGACCCAGAACGTGGTGACCTACACGGTGGAAATCACCACCGACAACGCTGATGGCCGCCTTCTGCCGTATCTCACCGCCAATGTCCAGTTTCAGCTGCTGCGTTTCACCAACGTGTTGCAGGCGCCCAATGCGGCCCTGCGCTGGAGCCCGCCAGCCAAGGAGGGCGAGGCAGAAAGCGGGACAAAAAAACCAGGGGAGAAAGGGGACAAGAAACAGGCCGCATCCCAAGCGCCGGGCAGCGATAAGACCATTGGCATCCTCTGGGTGCTTGATGAGAACCAAAAACCCAGCCGGATCGAGGTCCAAACCGGGGCCAGCGACGGCACCAACACCGTGGTGGAAGGTGCTGATCTGCACGAAGGGATGCAGGTAATCACCGGGATTCGCCTGTCGGCCTCTGGCAAGGACATGGGGGGAACCAACCCCTTCACCCCGAAACTGGGCCGCAGCAAGGGCAGCGCCGGAGCCAAGTAAAACAGCCATGGAACTCATCAAATTGCGCTCCATTGAAAAGACCTATCAGATGGGCGATATTTCCGTACCCGTGCTGAGAGGCATCTCCCTGAGCATCCAGCAGGGGGAATTGCTCGCGCTCACCGGCTCGTCCGGCTCCGGGAAATCAACGCTGATGAACATCCTGGGCTGCCTGGATCGCCCGACCGCCGGCGAGTACTGGCTTGAGGGCCAGGAGACATCCACGCTCTCCACCGATGAACGGGCCTTGCTCCGCAACCGCAAACTGGGCTTCGTCTTCCAGAGCTTCAATCTTCTGGCCAGAACCAGCGCCATCGACAATGTGGCCATGCCGCTTGCCTACAGCGCTGAAAACTTGAACGACCGCGAGGCCAGGGAGCGGGCCGCGGAGATGCTCGCGCGGGTGGGCCTTGCCGACCGGATGGACCATTACCCCTCTCAGCTCTCCGGCGGCCAGCAACAGCGGGTGGCCATCGCCAGAGCGCTGATCAACCGTCCGCCGGTGCTTTTCGCCGATGAGCCCACCGGCAACCTGGATTCAAAAACCAGCGAAGAGGTGTTGCAGATGTTTACGCGACTCAACACCGAGGACGGCATCACCATCATCATGGTGACCCACGATCCCCAGGTGGCAGGCCACGCCAAACGGGTAATCCGCCTCCACGACGGACTCATTCTCGCTGACGCCCCCGCCGCCGGATCAAGCCCGAAAACCTCGGGGGACGCGTCATGAGGGTCTACGCCACCGCCCGCACCGCTTTTAAAGCTTTGCGCCGCAATCCCATGCGGGCCATGCTCACCACCTTGGGCATCGTCATCGGGGTTGGCGCGGTCATCGCCATGATGGAGATCGGCGCGGGTGCCTCGGCAGCCCTCAAAAAAACCATCGCCAGCATGGGTGCCAATGTCCTGGTGATCCAGCCCGGCACCGCCGCAAGCGGCGGGATCTCCTTCGGGGCGGGCAGCACCACCAACCTGACCCCGGAAGACGGCCAGGCCATTCTCCGGGAATGCCCGGCCATCCACAACGCCACGCCCATGGTCCGCGCCCGGACCCAGGTGGTATACGGCAACCGCAACTGGGTGCCCAATGCCATTTACGGCACCACGCCAGCATATCTTGAAGTGCAGAACTGGAGCCTCCTGGCCGAGGGCGAGCCTTTCAGCGAACGGGATGTCTTGAACGGCAACCGGGTCTGCCTCCTGGGCCAGACCCTGGTCCGGGAGCTGTTCGAGGGCGCATCCCCGGTGGGCAAGAATATCCGGATCAAGAACATCGCCTTCCGGGTGATCGGGGTCCTTTCCTCCAAGGGCGCCAACATGATGGGCATGGATCAGGACGACGTCATTCTCGCGCCCTGGACCACGGTCAAATACCGGGTCACCGGCGCGAGCCTTTCCACCAGCAACCAGAGCACCGATTCCACTGCCAGCACTGCGGTGAACACCCTGAGCAATCTCTACCCGGCGATCCAGGGCACCCTTTATCCCGCGCAAAACAGCGTCCAGCAGACAGACAACCCCATGCCGGTGCGCTTCGCCAACATTGATTATATCATGGCCGCAGCCAACAATTCCGGGGAGATCTCCATGGCCATCGAGCAGATAACCGGGGTTCTCCGGGAGCGACATCGCATTCGCCCCGATGACCCGGACGATTTCAACATCCGCGACATGTCCGAACTCACCAAAACCCTCTCCACCACCACCGCCCTGATGACCAACCTGCTGCTGGCCGTGGCCATGATCTCCCTGGTGGTGGGCGGGGTGGGGATCATGAACATCATGCTGGTTTCCGTGACCGAACGCACCCGGGAGATCGGGTTGCGCATGGCCGTCGGGGCCAGGGGGAGCGACATCCTTCGCCAATTTCTGGTAGAGGCGGTGGTGCTCTGCCTCACCGGCGGGGCCATGGGCATCGTCCTTGGCCATGGCGGCTCTCTGCTGGTGAGGCTCCTGCTCCATTGGCCGGTGGAGACCTCACCCACGGCTATTATCGCCGCAGTGCTGGTTTCGGCGGGGGTGGGCATCATCTTCGGATTTTATCCGGCCTGGAAAGCCTCACGACTTGACCCCATCGAGGCGCTACGCTATGAATAAAAAAACATCCGGGCCGGAATCTCGGTCCACCTTTATAAGGAGTAACCCCATGAACCCTCGCCCGCAACGTATAACATACCGGACCAGTCTGGCACTCTGCTTCTGCCTGCCACTTTTGACCAGCTGCATGGTGGGGCCTGATTTTCAACGACCGGAGGCCAAGGTTTCTTCACAGTGGTTGGGGAACCCCTCCATGGCCTCCCAAGCCGCACCCGCAGCGGAGCAGGATCTGGCCCTGTGGTGGACGGCTTTCAACGATCCCCAGCTCACCTCCCTGGTGGAGCGGGGCATGCAGGCCAATCTGAATCTGCGCATGGCTGAAAGTCGAATCCGCCAGGCCCGAGCTTCCATGGGCATCGCCGGAGCAGACCTCGGCCCGAGCGTCAATACCGCGGCCTCCCTCACCCGCAGCCGGAATCCGGCATCATCAAGTTCCGGGGTGGTAACAGGGAATCTGTATCAGATGGGCTTTGATGCCGGTTGGGAGATCGATCTCTTCGGCGGCTTGCGGCGCGGAGTCGAGGCGGCAGGTGCGGACTATGAAGCGGCGGTGGAAAGCCGCGGCGATCTCCTGGTGAGCTTGAGCGCTGAGATTGCCAGCGACTATCTCAATCTGCGCTCCCTGCAACAGCGGCTCACCATTGCCCACCAGAATCTTACGGCCCAGGAACACACCGCCGAACTGACCCGCCAGCGCTTCAACGCAGGCTTTGCCAGCAAGCTCGATCTGGTGCAGGCGGAATCGCTGGCCGCCACTACGGCAGGACAGATCCCATTGCTTGAGTCACAAGCCCGGCAAACAATTTACAGCCTCAGTCTGCTGCTCGGCGGGGAACCATCCGCCCTGCTGGAAGAACTGACCCCTGACGGTCCGCTGCCCACGGCGCAGGCCACGGTTCCGGTGGGGTTGCCTTCCGACCTGCTTCTGCGGAGGCCGGACATCCGCGTGGCGGTCGCAAAGCTCCATGGAGCCACCGCCCGAATCGGGGTAGCCAAGGCCGACCTCTTTCCCAAATTCACCATCTCCGGCGCCCTGGGCTACCAGAACACCAAATCCAATGCCCTCTTCAACCCTGCCAGCAGCTTCTGGTCCCTCGGCCCCGCGCTGAACTGGCCGCTCTTTGACATGGGCCGCACCCGCGCCAATGTCGAACTGACAAAAGCCGTTCAGGAAGAACAACTTCTGTCCTATGAGCAGACCGTGCTCACTGCCCTCCAGGAGGTGGAAAACGCCTTGATCGCCTCGACCAAGGAGGAAGAGCATCGCCAGGCCATGGCCAAGGCTGTGGCGGCCAACCGCACCGCAGTGGAGCTGGCCACGGCCCTTTATACCGCAGGCCAGACCGATTTCCTCGCCGTGCTCGACGCGCAGCGCTCCCTCTATGCCGCCGAGGATGCCCTGGCCCAGTCCAGCCGCACCGTGTCCACCAATCTCGTCGCCCTGTACAAGGCGTTGGGCGGCGGCTGGAATACGGGAGAACCACAACCGGCGACAACAAACAACGTGACCGGCCCCTGAGTTCTTAAACGGTAACCGCTCACCATTAAAAAAATCCCCCCTGATCAAAACGAGGTGGCGCGATGCCGCAATCAGATACTCCACAACAGCATAACTCTCCGCAGCAGACGCCCCTCTCAGGAAAAGGCAAGCGTCGCTGGGTCTGGCTCATCGCTGTCATTCTGATCGTTGCCGGTCTGATTGTAATCCGACGCATCGTCGCCTCCCACGCCCCGGATGCCAAAAGCGCCCGGGCCACTCCGGTGGTTGCCGTGCCGGCACGCAAAGAGGACGTCCCGGTCTACCTGAACGGTCTCGGTTCGGTGGTGCCGGTCAATGCTGTCACCGTGAAAAGCAGGGTTGACGGGCAGCTTTTGGAAGTCCGCTTTGCTGAAGGACAGGACATAACCAAAGGAAGTCTGCTGGCTGTGATCGATCCACGCCCCTTCCAGGTTCAGCTGACCCAGGCAGAAGGACAGCTGCTCCGTGATCAGGAATTACTGCGCAATGCACAGCTCGACCTTGAACGGTACAAAACCCTCTGGGAACAGGATTCTATCCCCAGGCAGCAGCTGGACACCCAGCAGGCCCTGATGCGTCAATATGAAGGCGCAGTCAAGATCGACCAGGGCCAGATCGACAGCGCCAAGCTGAACCTGACTTACTGCCAGATCACGGCGCCGGTCAGCGGGCGGGTGGGGTTGCGTCTGGTGGACCCCGGCAATATGGTGCATGCAAGCGATGCCGGCGGCCTGGTGATGATCACCCAGGATCGACCGATCACGGTCGTGTTTCCCTTGCCCGAGGACAGTCTGCCCAAGGTGCTTGCCCGGATGCGCACCCGCGAGCCGGTGGCAGTGGAGGCCTGGGACCGGGAGATGAAACAAAAACTGGCAATGGGCACGCTCCTGACCGTGGACAACCAGATCGATCCTGCCACCGGCACTGTGAAGTTCAAGGCGACCTTCCCCAACAACGGCAACGAACTGTTCCCCAACCAGTTTGTGAACGCCAAACTCCTGGTGGAAACAAAGCGGGAGGCGGTGATCATTCCGGCGGCCGCTGTTCAGAGGGGCCCCCAAGGCGCCTTTGTTTTCCTGTTAAACACCACCGATAAGACCGTGGCCATGCGACCGGTCAAACCCGGCGTGACGCAAGGGGACGATATCACCATTGATGACGGTTTGTCGCCCGGAGACCGGGTGGTTGTTGAAGGCGCGGAACGGCTGCGTGACGGCGGCAAGGTGGAGCCGAAGGAGCCGGCAAAAGCTGGGGAAGGACGCCCGGGCACCGCCAAATGAACATCTCCCGCCCCTTTATCCTGCGGCCGGTTGCGACCACTCTGCTGATGATCGCCATCATCCTGGCCGGGGCGGTGGCCTATCGCCAGTTGCCGGTTTCGGCCCTGCCCCAGGTGGATTACCCCACCATCCAGGTGCGGACCCTGTATCCCGGCGCCAGCTCCAACGTAATGGCCACCTCGGTGACCGCGCCGCTGGAACGGCAATTCGGCCAGATGCCCGGACTGACCCAGATGACCTCGTCGAGCTCCCACGGCTGTTCGGTCATCATCCTCCAGTTTTCCCTCAACCTTGCCCTTGATGTGGCGGAACAGCAGGTCCAGGCCGCCATCAATGCCTCCGGCAACCTTCTTCCCAAGGATCTGCCCTCCCCGCCGGTTTACAGCAAGGTCAACCCGGCCGATACCCCGATCATGACCCTGGCCCTCACCTCCGACTCCCTGCCCCTGCCCAAGGTGGAGGATATGGCCGACACCCGCTTTGCCCAGAAGATTTCCCAGTTGCCAGGGGTCGGCCTGGTGAGCATCAGCGGCGGCCAGCGTCCGGCCGTCCGGATTCATGCCAACCCCATGGCCCTGGCATCCTATGGCCTCACTCTGGAGGATCTCCGCACCGCCCTTGCTGCGGCCAACGTCAACCAGGCCAAGGGGAGCTTCGACGGTCCGCGCCAATCCGCGATCATCAGCGCCAATGATCAGCTTTTTTCCAGCAAAGAATACCAGCGGTTGGTAATCGCCTACAAAAACAACGCCCCGGTCTTTCTCAGGGATGTGGCCGAGGCGGTGGACGACACGGAAAACATCAACCAGGCGGCCTGGATGAACACCACCCCGGCGGTGGTCGTCAACATCCAGCGGCAGCCCGGAGCCAACGTGATCGAAGTGGTGGACCGGATCAAGCAGCTGCTGCCGCAACTGCGCAGCGCTCTGCCGAATTCGGTCAAGGTGACGGTGCTCACCGACCGCACCATCACCATCCGCGAGTCGGTCCAGGATGTCCAGTTCGAGCTGCTGCTGGCGGTGGTCCTGGTAATCCTGGTGATCTTTCTCTTCCTGCGCAACCTGCCGGCCACCACCATCCCCAGCGTGGCGGTGCCGCTCTCCCTGGTGGGAACCTTTGGGGTGATGCACCTCTTGGGCTTCAGCCTCAACAACCTCACGCTCATGGCGCTGACCATCTCCACCGGTTTTGTGGTGGACGACGCCATCGTGATGATCGAAAACATCTCCCGTTATGTGGAACAAGGGGAGACCCCAATGGAGGCGGCCCTCAAGGGGGCGCAGCAGATCGGCTTCACCATCCTCTCGCTGACCGTGTCGCTGATCGCCGTGCTGATTCCGCTGCTCTTCATGGGAGATGTGGTGGGGCGGCTGTTTCGAGAATTCGCCGTGACCCTGGGGGTCACCATCCTGATCTCGGCCGTGGTCTCGCTGACCCTGACCCCGATGATGTGCGCCCGGATTCTAAAACACGTTCCCGAGGAGCGCCAGGGCCGCTTCTACCATGCCTCCCAACGCTTCTTCGACCAGGTGATCGCCTCCTACGGCCGCTCCCTGCAATGGGTGCTGCGCCATCAGACGGCCACCCTGACCGTGGCGGTGGGGACCCTGGCGCTGACGGTGCTGCTCTACCTGCTGATCCCCAAAGGATTCTTTCCGGTGCAGGACACCGGCGCCATCCAGGGCATCTCCGAGGCCTCCCAAACCATCTCCTTCACAGCCATGGCCGAACGGCAGCAAACGCTGGCCAAAGCTATCCTGCAAGATCCGGCGGTGGAGAGCCTCACCTCCTTTATCGGGGTGGACGGCACCAATACCACCCTCAACAGCGGCCGCATCCTGATCAACTTGAAACCGCAGGCCCAGCGCGATGCCTCGGCAAGCGAGGTGATCCGGCGGCTGCAACCGAAACTGGCCGCGGTAAGCGGGATTACCCTCTATATGCAGCCGGTGCAGGACCTGACCGTCGATGCCCGGGTCAGCCGCACCCAATACCAGTACACCCTGGAGACCCCTTCCAGCGAAGAGCTGGCCACCTGGGGGCCCAAGGTGGTGGACGCCCTGAAACAGCAGCCTGAGTTGCGGGATGTGGGGAGCGATCAACAGGACCAAGGGTTGCGGGTGATGCTGAACATCGACCGGGTCACCGCGGCCCGCTTTGGCCTGACTCCCCAGAATATCGACGACGCCCTGTACGATGCCTTTGGCCAACGCCAGGTTTCCACCATCTTCACCGAACTGAACCAGTACCGGGTGGTCCTGGCGGTCAAGCCGGAATTCGCCAACAGCCCGCGGGGGCTGAACTCCCTTTATCTCCGGGCCGCAGGCGGCGGCCAGGTGCCGCTCTCCGCCGTTGCCTCGGCCAGCGAAACCCATGGTCCGCTGGTAATCAACCGCCAGGGCCAGTTCCCGGCCGTAACCGCCTCCTTCAACCTGGCGCCCGGATCCTCACTGGGAGATGCGGTTGATGCCATCGAAAAGATTACCCGCAACCTTGGTCTGCCGGACAGCATCAGGGGAACCTTTCAGGGAACTGCCCAAGCCTTTAAATCCTCGCTGGCAAACGAGCCGATTCTGATCCTGGCTGCCCTGATAACCGTATATCTCGTCCTCGGCATTCTCTACGAAAGCTATATCCACCCGGTCACCATCCTTTCCACCCTGCCCTCGGCCGGGGTGGGGGCGGTGCTCTCGCTGATGCTCTGCGGCCAGGATCTGACCGTCATCGCCATCATCGGCATCATCCTGCTGATCGGCATCGTCAAGAAGAACGGCATCATGATGGTGGACTTCGCCTTGGATGCCGAACGCACCGAAGGCAAGTCGCCGGAAGAGGCGATCTTTCAGGCCTGCCTGCTGCGTTTTCGTCCGATCATGATGACCACCCTGGCCGCGCTTTTGGGGGCGCTGCCCCTTGCCCTGGGAACCGGGGTCGGCTCGGAGCTGCGGCGGCCTCTGGGCATCTCCATCATCGGCGGCCTGGTCATCAGCCAGATTCTGACCCTCTATACCACCCCGGTGATCTACCTATGGTTTGACCGTCTCGCCGCCCGCCGACGTGGCATGCAGAGTAAGCCATAATCTGCATACGTTCAGTGTGTTGAAATATCCCGTTCCGTCCATTGGCAAAGAGGTGTTCACCATGGCAAATCAGGATTCAAAAACCCATCTTGAAGAAGATATCTGCATCCATATCTTCACCGTTTCGGCGGCAATGGTTGGCGTCTGCCTGACGGTAATCGGTTTGCTCCGGGTAATAATCACCATCCGGAAGTTCGATACAATTGCCGACGATATTCTCGCCATGGATGCGGTTGTGTTCCTTGTCTCGTGCCTCTTGTCCTATTGGGCGTTGCGTACGCGCGCAACGCGCAGAATGCATCGAATCGAACGTCTCGCCGACAGCATGTTTATCCTTGGCTTGTTATTGATGGTTGTCGTCTGCGGATTCATTACCTATGCGATCGAATTCAACTGAAAAATATCCATTGTCCAATCCGTGGCAATTGGCAATGCGGATGCATGTGCTGCATGAAGGGCGCATGCCCATGACGGAAGACGCATGAGCATCTCCGCCACCTTCATCCGGCGACCGGTCGCCACCACGCTTCTCACCATCGGCCTGGTCCTGGCAGGGGCGGTCGCCTTCCGGTTGCTGCCGGTCTCACCGCTGCCTCAGGTGGATTTTCCCACCATCTCAGTCTCCGCAGCCCTGCCCGGCGCCGACCCGCAGACCATGTCCACCTCGGTGGCCGCTCCCCTTGAGCGGCAGTTCGGCCGCATCGCCGGGGTGACCGAGATGACCTCCACCAGTTATCGAGGAATCACCTCCATCACCCTGCAGTTCGACCTTGACCGAAACATCGACGGTGCCGCCCGCGACGTGCAGGCAGCCATCAATGCGGCCAGGGGTGACCTGCCGAACAACCTCCCCAGCAACCCGACCTACCGGAAGGTCAACCCCGCCGATGCCCCTATCCTGGTGCTGTCGTTGACCTCCGAAACGGTGGACACCTCCCATATGTATGATGCCGCCGCCTCCATCCTGCAGCAAAAGCTCTCCCAGGTCCCAGGAGTGGGACAGGTCATCCTGGGAGGGAGTTCCCTGCCCGCGGTCAGGGTGGATCTCAATCCCCTGGCCCTGAACAGCTACGGGATCAGCCTGGCGCAGGTGCGGAACATGCTGGCAAACACCAACGTAAACCACCCCAAGGGGATGCTTGCCAACAGTACCAGCTCCTGGGAACTGCACGCCAACGACCAGCTCAAAAATGCCGCCCAATACCGACCGCTGGTGGTCAGCTACCGCAACGGCGCGGCGGTCAGGCTGACGGATGTGGCCACGGTGAAGGATTCGGTGGAGGATCTGCGGGTTGCGGGAATAGTGAACGGCAAACCGGCGGTGATGGTCATCATTTTCCGCCAGCCAGGGGCCAACATCATTGAGACGGTGGACAGCGTGCGGAGTCTCCTGCCGCAACTGCAGGCGGCCCTGCCGGGCGATGTGGCCCTTTCGGTGGTTGTGGATCGCACCCCGCCGATCCGCGGCTCCCTGCACCATGTGGAAATCTCGCTGCTCCTTTCCGGCCTGCTGGTAATCCTGGTGGTTTTCTGGTTTCTGCGCAACTTCCGGGCCACCCTGATCCCGGCGGTGGCGGTGGCAACCTCCATCATCGGCACCTTCGGGATCATGTACCTGTGCGGCTATTCACTGGACAACCTCTCCCTGATGGCGCTGACCATCGCCACCGGTTTCGTGGTGGATGACGCCATCGTGGTGCTGGAGAATATCACCCGCTATCGGGAGATGGGACAAAATCCGCTTCAGGCGGCGCTTAACGGCTCAAAGGAGATCGCCTTCACGGTGCTCTCCATGAGCGTCTCGCTGGTGGCGGTCTTCATCCCGATCCTGCTGATGGGCGGGGTGGTGGGTCGCCTGTTCCGGGAATTTGCCGTCACCCTCTCGGCGGCCATCATGGTTTCGCTGGTGGTGTCGCTGAGCGTCACCCCGATGATGTGCGCCTTTCTGCTCAAGGATGAAAAGGCAAAACCGCACGGACGCCTCTATCGCACCAGCGAGCAGGTCTTCACCTGGATGCACACCACCTACGAACAGACACTGCGCTGGGCTTTGCTCCATACGCGCACCATGCTCGGCCTGACTCTGCTCACCGTGGTCCTGACGGTCATTTTGTTCATCCTGGTTCCCAAGGGCTTTTTCCCGGAGCAGGATACAGGGCGCTTGTCCGGCAGCATTCAGGCCAGTCAGGACATCTCTTTCCAGTCGATGCGGGAAAAGCTCTCCCGGATTGTCGATATCATCCGGCAAGACCCCGAGGTAGCGTTTGTCGCCGGTTTTACCGGCGGTGGCGGCGGCGGTGGTTCCACAGTCAACACCGGTCGCATGTTCATTTCCTTAAAACCGTTTGCAGAGCGGAAGTCCACGATTGCCCAGGTGATCGGACGTCTGCGGCCGAAACTGGCCCAGGTGCCCGGCGCTCCGGCGATTCTCCAGCCGGTGCAGGACCTGCGGGTTGGCGGTCGGATCAGCAGCTCCCTTTACCAGTACACCCTGCAAGGGGAAAACGTGACCGAGCTGAACGCCTGGGGCCTCAAGCTGCTCCAGAAACTGCGGACCATGCCAGCCCTGGTGGATCTGAACAGCGACCAGCAGAACCGGGGGCTTGAGGCATTGGTCAATATTGACCGGCCCACTGCCTCACGGCTGGGGATCTCCCCGCAGCAGATAGACGAAACCCTGTACGATGCCTTTGGCCAGCGCCAGGTTGCCATCACCTACACCCAGCTCAACCAGTACCATGTGGTCATGGAGGTCGCCCCGCAATTCTGGCAGCGCCCCGACACCCTGCATGCCCTCCAGGTTCAGTCTTCGGGCGGATCCCTGGTGCCGCTGGATGCCGTCACCTCCTTCCGTCCCGGCGCCAGCGCCCTGGCGGTCAATCACCAGGCGCAGTTTCCGGCAGTGACCATCTCCTTCAACCTGGCACCGGACACCTCGCTGGGAGATGCGGTCGAAGCCATCCAGAAGGCCGCCCGCGACATCGGGATGCCGGCACGGATCAGAGGCAAATTCGCCGGCACAGCCCAAGCATTTCAGGATTCGCTGGACAACCAGTCCCTCCTGATTCTCGCTGCCCTGGCAGCGGTCTATATCGTGCTGGGCATCCTCTACGAGAGCTACATCCATCCCCTGACCATCCTCTCAACGCTGCCGTCGGCAGGGGTGGGAGCGGTTGTGGCCTTGATGCTGTTCGGCATTGACCTGAATCTGATCGCCATCATCGGCGTGATTCTTTTGATCGGCATCGTCAAGAAAAACGGGATCATGATGGTGGACTTTGCCATTTCCGTGCATAGGCATGAGGGAAAGAGCGCGGAGGAAGCTATTTTTCAGGCCTGCCTCCTGCGCTTCAGACCGATCATGATGACCACCATGGCGGCGCTTTTCGGGGCGCTGCCCCTGGCGTTTGGGATGGGGGTAGGCGCGGAGTTGCGGCGTCCTCTGGGAGTATCCATTGTCGGAGGGCTCATCTTCAGTCAGATGCTGACCCTGTACACCACGCCGGTGGTCTATCTCTATATGGACCGCGTGCGGCTCTGGCATGAAGGCAGACGCCGGGCCAAAACCACGGCAACACACTAAAGACTGGAGGAAAAATGATGGTCCGTTACGCCGTCTCTATTGTCTGCGCTGTTGTGTGCGCATTGCTTGCCGCCTGTTCCGTGGGCCCCGATTACGTCAGACCGCAACCGCTGACGGAAATGCCGGACCATTTCAAGGAAACGGAAGGGTGGAAGATTGCCGAACCAGGAAACAATCCCCTGCCGGAAATGTGGTGGGAGCTGTATGCTGATCCCCAACTCAACCAACTTGAGAAGGAGCTGCTGGCTGCCAACCAGAGCATCCGTCAGGCCGAGGCCCAGTTCCGTCAGGCACAGGCCTTGGTGCAGTCGGCCCGGGCAGGCTATTTCCCCAACCTCAACCTGGGGGCCTCGGCAATCCGCTCCCAACGCTCCCCCAACGCCCCAGGCAGTGCAGCGGCGGCAGCCGCCGACCCAGTCTGGGATTTCCAGATGCCAGTGGCACTGCCGTGGGAGATTGATCTGTGGGGCAGAATTCGCAGAAGCGTCGAGGCCAGCCAGGCGTCGTCTGCGGCCAGCAATGACGACCTGGCAGCAGTGCGACTCAGCATGCAGGCGGCCCTGGCCTCCAACTACTTCCAACTGCGGGCGGTGGATGCCCAAAAGGCTTTATTTGACGAAACCGTGGCCAACTATGCCAAGTATCTGGAACTGACCAGAAATCGCTACCAAAGCGGGGTCGCGGCCAAGTCCGACCTGCTCCAGGCCGAGGCCCAGCTGAAAGGGACCGAGGCCCAGGCGATTGATCTCGATACCCAACGCGCCCAGTTGGAACATGCCATTGCCCTCTTGGTCGGCAAGCCGGCCTCAAGCTTCTCCCTGCCGCGACTCCCGTTAATGACGCCGCCGCCGGAGATTCCGCTCGCTATTCCGTCCGAATTTCTCGAGCGTCGGCCAGACATCGCGGCGGCAGAGCGGCGCATGGCAGCGGCCAACGCCCAGATCGGCGTGGCAAAGGCCGCCTATTTCCCCACCTTGAGTCTTTCCGCCCTGGGCGGGTTTGACTCCTCCGCAACCTCCAACTGGCTTACCTGGCCGAGCCGTTTCTGGTCCGTGGGGCCGTCTCTTTCCCAAAACCTTTTCGACGGCGGGCTCCGCCAGGCCCAGAATGCCCAGGCCCGGGCCGCCTTCGACGCAACCGTGGCCGCCTACCGTCAGACCGTGTTGACCGGGTTCCAGGAGGTTGAGGACAATCTGGCAACCTTGCGTATTCTCGAAACGGAATTCAAGGTGCAGGATGAGGCCGTACAGGCGGCAAGCCAAACCACTGCCATCACGACCAACCAGTACCGGGCAGGAATCGTCAGTTCTTTGAATGTCATCACCGCCCAGGCAACGGAGCTTGCCAACCGCCGCACGGCAATCGCCATCCTGGGGCGACGCCTCGTGGCCAGTGTGCAACTGGTCAAGGCGCTGGGGGGCGGCTGGAAGCAAGAAGATGCTGTTCCTTCCAGCCCCACGGAAACCAAGTAACCTTCGATGCTCCAGCGCACAACCTCGGTACTCATCCAGCCCCAACAGGCCGGTCAGCAGCTCCTGGATTTTGTCAGCCAGCGCTTCACCTACCGGAGCCGGGAGGAATGGCAGGCGGAACTGGCAGCCCACCGCTTCCTGCTCAACGATACCGAGGCGCGGGGTGATTGCATCCTGGCCAAGGGCGACCGCCTCGTCTACCTGATGGACGCCCTGGTCGAACCCAAGGTTGCTACCAACTACACCGTCCTGTACGAGGATGCCGACCTGCTGGTGATCGACAAACCCGCCCCCCTGCCCTGCCACCCCGGCGGCCGCTTCTTCGCCCACACCCTCTGGGCCCTGCTCAAGGAAAAGCACGGCTTAGACAATCCGCGGCTCGTCAACCGGCTGGACCGGGAGACCTCCGGCATCGTACTGGTGGCCAAGAACAAGGATGCTGCCCGCCTGTGCCAGGAGCAGTTTGCCCAACACCGGGTGGAGAAGGTCTATCTGGTGTTGGTGGAAGGGGATTTTCCGGGCACGCCCGATCCGATGGAAGCCACAGGCTGGCTGGGGGTGGACCCGAACAGCGCGATCCGCAAAAAGATGCGGTTCTATCCGGCCCAAAACGATGCCCCGCCTGGAGCCGTGGAATGCAGCACCACCTTCCGGCGACTCTCCTACGCAGGCAACCCCAGCCTGAGTCTGCTGGAAGCACGACCGCACACCGGCCGCTGCCATCAAATCCGGGCCAGCCTGCTGCACCTGGGCTTTCCGGTGGCGGGCGACAAACTCTATGGCGTGGACGAACAGCTTTTCCTCCGTTTCCAAGAAGACCGCCTGAACGCCCACGACCACGCCCTGCTCCGCCTTCCCCGCCAGGCCCTGCATGCAGCCCGCCTGCGCCTCTGGCATCCGACAACCGGCAGGGAGTTGGAGTTTTCCTCTCCATTGCCACCTGCGCTTCAGGAACTACTGGAATAGATATCGGTTTATTTTTTCTTTAATTCCATCCCCTATCAGGCAGATATCGCTCTATGTGGAAATCAGCCACACGGAAACCGGTGGTACCCCTCTTCTTCTAAAAATCGCTCTCACCATCGCCCCGTTTTCACTTTTCTATCTTAGCCACTATCCAAACGGCTAAAACTCACTTAGAATAAAAATGCTCCCTCAACAAGCCAATCCACCCAACGCCCTTTCCTCACTCCGTTGCGTGTTTCACTCTACGCAGGAGAGATGATCGTGAAAAAGTGTCCCGGCTGTGCTGAAGAAATTCAAAACAACGCTGTAAAGTGCAAACACTGCGGAGAATTTCTGGAGGGTGCCCACCGGTCCCGCCTTTTAGAGGCAAAGAGGCCATGGTATTTCCGAAAATCCTTTATTGTTGTCGCCGTTTGTTCCATAGGGCCTTTGGCCTTGCCCCTGATCTGGTGGCGGCCGCATACAACGCGTGCGTGGAAGATCGGCCTCACCATAGGAATCCTTGCGCTCAGCTGGTTCATTTTTCAAGCCACGATGGAATCCATTCATACTCTCAAGGAGAGTTACAAGCTCATTGAAGGGCTGTAATGAATCAAAAAAAGGCGAATTTCCGACGATATTCTGGCCGACGTATTTTTCTGGAGAGTTTGCTTGATTGCATTATCCTGAAAACAAGAGTGGAAATTCAGAAATTTCACATGGTGTCAGCACCTTGAATACTCCTTTGCCGCTGTCCTCCCGCAAAATATGGATCAGCCTATTGCTGTATCCGAGCCACACCCTGCCTACCGCTGCAGCGCCGGTTATTGTTGGCATAGGCCTTGCCCTTCGCGACCACCTGTTTACCCCTTTGCCGGTTTTGCTTGCCTTTCTTGGCAGTTGGCTCATTCACCTCGGCGGGGTATTTACCGATAATTATATACTCCTGTGCCGCCATCCAGACCTACCCGAACATCCTGAATTGATCCAGGCCGTCCAAAACGGCACCTTGCAGCTTTCCGCCTTACGAATTGCCATCTTTCTCTGTTTCGGACTTGCGGCCTTTGTCAGCCCCTATCTGATCGCCATAGGCGGACTCCCAGTTCTTGTGATCGGCACCATCGGTATGCTGGCAAGTTTCTGTTACGCCGGTGGACCCTGGCCATACGCCAGACTCGGTCTGGCTGAACCATTTTTTTTAATCATGTTCGGAGTCGTTGCCGAAGTCGGAACCTACTATATTCAGGCCGCATCACATTATGGACCCGCTGCCAACTGGCTTTTCATCCTTCAAACCCTGCCGATGGACGTTTTTATCCTTGGCTTGCCGATCGGCGCTCTGGTGACGAATGTCCTTATCATCGACGATATTCGGGATCATACCTTCGACGCCAAAAAGGGCTGGCGCACTGGCACGGTTCGTTTTGGCGTTGGCTGGAGCCGAATACGATTCTCCATCCTGATGGTCTTCGCCTATGTTGCCCCGTTCTTCTTCTGGTTAAAAATGGGATTCACTGCTTGGATACTCCTCCCGCTCTGCACGCTTCCCATGGCCTATAGCACCCTGCATGCCGTGTTGACCTGTAACCAATCCAATAATCTCCAAACAATGACACCCAAAACATCCCGTCTTTCCCTTCTCTATTCGCTTTTCCTTACAATCGGGATTGCCCTCTCGCCCACAATAAATGCAATGTAATTTCAGCCCACCAAGGACTCAGATCGCAAATAATTATCCAAGGAAATACCATGAAAACAAACAGGCTGTTCGAACCCCTCTCCATGGGAAATCTCCACTTCAAAAACAGAATCGCCCTGGCGCCCATGACCAGATCCCGGGCCGACTCGGCGCGCATAGCCAATGATTTGATGGCCGAATATTATCACCAGCGTTCCTCGGCCGGGCTGCTCATCACCGAGGCGACCGTGGTGTCAGAGCAGGGCATCGGCTGGCATGATACGCCAGGCATCTACACCGAGGAGATGGTTGCGGGCTGGCGGAAAGTCACCGACAAAATCAAACCGACAGGCGCGCACATGTTCTTGCAGCTTTGGCATTGCGGCCGCGCCTCGCACAGCGATTACCATGATGGCAAGCTGCCGGTTTCCGCCTCGGCGGTGCAACTAAGGGGCGACTCCATCCACACCCCGCTGGGCAAAAAGCCATACGAGATTCCCCGCGCCTTGACGGTTGAGGAAATCAAGGCAACCGTGGCCGATTACCACCGGGGTGCGATCAATGCCAAGGATGCCGGTTTTTCCGGGGTTGAAGTGCATGGCGCCAACGGCTACCTGATCAATCAATTTCTCGATTCGAAAACCAATCTCCGCGCGGATCAATACGGCGGCAGCCTGGAAAACAGATTCCGTTTTTTTAAAGAGGTGCTGGAAGCGGTACTTGAGGTCTGGCCCGCCGAGCAGGTAGGCGCCCGCATCTCACCCAACGGGGTTTTCAACGATATGGGCAGCGAGGACTTCCGGGAAACGTATCTCTACGCGGCCAAGGAACTCAACAGATTCAACCTCGGCTATCTCCATATCATGGACGGGCTGGCCTTTGGCTTTCACGGCAAGGGCGAGCCCATGACCCTGGCGGAGTTCAGACCGATTGTTCAAGGCAAGATCATCGGCAATTGCGGCTATACCTTGGAACTGGCCGAACAGCGATTGGCCGAGGGGACTGCGGACATGATCGCCTTTGGCCGCCCTTTTATCACCAACCCCGACCTGCCCCAACGCTTCAAGAACAACTACCCGCTCAACCCGGCCGAAGACATGACCCTGTGGTATACTTCGGGAGCCAAGGGATATACGGATTATGTGCCGTATGATCCGGCTTCTTCCGTGTAAGCCGAACCGATAGCGTAGGTTGTCACAATGGCAAAACACGTCTGTCCCTGGTGGCTAGCCTACACCTTTGACAATCCGCTGCGGCGAATCTTCCACAAGCCGGAGGAGATATTTTCCCCGTACCTCACCGATGGGATGACCGCCATCGATCTTGGCTGCGGCATGGGCTACTTCTCCATCTCCATGGCCAAGATGGTTGGCGGCACCGGAAGAATCATCTCCGTTGATCTGCAACAAAAAATGCTGGAGACCCTGAAAAAACGCGCCCAGAAAGCGGGCGTATCCAACCGCATCACCACCTTGCTGTGCGATGAAAACAGTATCGGCATCCACGAAGAAGTGGATTTCGCCTTGGCGTTCTGGATGGCCCACGAAACCCCGGATGAATGTACCTTTCTCACGCAGGTCCATGCGATCCTCAAAAAATCGGGCAAGCTCCTCTTGGCAGAACCCAGGGGACATGTCACCGGCGCCGAATTTAAAAAAACAGTCTCCCTCGCCCAGGAAGCAGGCTTCCAACCCATCGATTCCCCTGTAATATCATTGAGCCATGCGGCTCTATTTGAGAAGCGCTGAGACACACCACAGCATGAGCCAATTTCCCGAACTGGAGGAGTAAAAAATGCCCCGATTTGGCGCCCACATGTCCATCAGCGGCGGGATCGCCCTGGCCTTTGACCGACTGGCCGAGGTGGGGGGTGAGGCGTTGCAGATCTTCACCGCCAACCAGCGGCAATGGCAGCCCAAGACCCCGAGCCCGGCGGAGATCGAGGCATTCAAGGCCCGGCGGCGCAAGTCGCCCGGGGTGCCTGTTGCCTCCCACGATTCGTATCTCATCAATCTCGCCTCGCCCAAGCCGGAGATAGCGGCTAAATCGATCACCGCTTTTGCCGATGAGTTGCGCCGCTGCGCCGCCCTGGCCATCGAATATCTGGTCATTCATCCCGGCTCCCATCTCGGCGAGGGGGTCGAACCAGGTTTGAAAAGATTCACCGCCAACCTGGACCGGGCCATCAACCAGGCCGACACCGGCCACCAGGTCATGGTGCTCCTTGAAACCACCGCCGGACAGGGCACCAACCTGGGGGCAAGCTTCGAGGAGCTGGCAGCGATCATCGCAGCATCGGCCTACCCAAAGCAACTGGGCGTCTGCTACGACACCTGCCATACCTTCGCCGCGGGCTATGACATCCGCACCCTGAAGAGTTATGCCCAAACCATGGCCACATTCGACCGCTTGCTCGGCTTGGAGCGGCTCAAGTTCTTCCACCTCAACGACGCCAGCAAGGGCTTGGGCAGCCGGATCGACCGCCACACCCACATCGGCCAAGGCGAGATCACCGTCGAGGGGTTCTGCAACCTCATCAACGACCCGCGCTTTGCCGACCACCCCATGGTCCTGGAAACCCCCAAGTCGGATGATCTCCACGAAGACCGGGAAAATCTGAATCTGCTGAGGAGTTTGCTCAAATAATATCCGTGATGGCGGGATACGCCTGCCCACTGGTCTCGGATTCCCAATGCGGGATTGTTGTTTCCCTCTCCAGACTGTGGCCAAAACAGTTTTCTTTTTTTGCCTGACATTTCGTGATTTCTTGACATTCTGAGCCTCCGCCGCTGTAATAATCATAGAAGGATTTCCGGGCGCCTGCTACGGAAAGAAAGTTGCGCCCCCTGTATCTGTTCAGAAAGGAGGCTGTCATGTCCCCCAATGTTCTGGAGGCGACTATCCGGGTCGAGCAGGAAGTTCAAGCGCGTATAGCGGCAGAGCAAAAAAAGGCCGCTCTCTGGGTGCGAGAACAGAAAGCCGCTTTGGAGCAAAAGATTGCGGCAGAGCAGCGCGATCTATGCGGCAAGGCCGAGCAGACCGAAGAGCGCATCCGCAAAGAGTTTGCCGAGAAAGCCGCCGCCCATCTGCGCCGGGCCGAAGATCGGGCTCTCTTTCTTGAAACAATCGCTGACTCCGCCCTAAAGCCCCTGGTCCGGAAAGCACTCCTTGCAACACTCCCCGGGTTTGACCCATGATCGTCCGTATGGCGAAAATAGCCGTAATGGGTCCCAGGGAATTGCTCCTGGATGTTCTTGCACACATAGAACACCTGGGTATTCTCCAGATAGACCGGGAAAGCAAACCTGGGCAGCTCAAAGAAATTGAGACGGTGCTGCAAAGCGTCGTCCTTGACAGAGAGTCTTTGGGCCAGCGCTTTTTGTATGAAAACCTCCTGCAAAAGATCGATGGACTGCTGGCGTACCTTCCCCCCGGAGTAGGGCGAGAATATTATCTGGACAATGCCAGCATCGCCCAGTTTTTATCAGAGGTGATCGGCAAGCACCTGGAAACCCTGCGAGGGCTTGATCAGGAGCAAAAGCAACTTGGTCAGACGCAGAAGGAGCTAGAGGCCGCCCGGCTGTTTCTGGAGGCAATATCCCCTCTGTTTCCGAAGAACAACGGAAAGCCGATCCTCGATTATATCGGGATTTCCATCCGTGACCCACAGGCGCTGACCGAGCTTCAGCAGCATCTGCAGCAGGAGACCGGCAAGCCGGTTGCCATTGACACGGTGAAAGGACCGCACGCCGAGTTGCTCGGCGTCATCAGCGCGGAGCACGATGCTGCCGACCTCATCCGAAAAAAACTCAGCAGGGATCTGGTTGCAGAACACCAGTTGCCCAAAGAGCTGGCAGGCCTGCCCGTGCCGGAGAAAATCACTGCTCTTGCCGCAAAGCGTGCGGCATTGCATGACCGGCAACAACAAATCACGGCGCAGCTTGCAACCTTTGCCCATCGCTGGCAGGGGGTGTATTCGCATGTGCGCGGCTGGCTTGTGGTTCAGCTCAGCCTTCTCAATGCCACCGCCTCGGTCTACCAGACAAAGATGTGTTTCTTTATCTTTGGCTGGATCCCACAGGAAGAGGTTGAACGTTTCAGTCGAAAATTGACCGCTGAATTTGCCGGCAAGGTGACGGTGGAGGAAAAAGAGATCCTGGTGCAGGAACTCGACCGGGTGCCCACGGCCCTGCATAATCCCGCTTACTTCAAGCCCTTTGAGATTTTCTCAAGGATTCTGCCCGTGCCCGGTTACAGCTCCTTTGATCTGACTCCCTATCTTGGCATTTTCTTCCCGCTTTTTTTCGGCATGATGCTCGGGGATATGGGCTATGGGTTTATTGTCTCCTGCCTGGGGCTGTTTCTCCTGTTCCGTTACCGAAAAAAGAAACTGGTGAGCGATGGTGGTAAGATCATGGTGGTCTGCGGTGTCTATGCCATTATTTTCGGGATGCTGTATGGGGAATTCCTCGGAACCATGGGCACGGTTCTGGTGGGACTCAAACCCCTATTGTTTGATCGGCATGAAACCATCTTGCCCATGTTTTATTTTGCCATCGGCGCGGGGGTTGTCCACATCTCCCTGGCCCTGCTGCTCGGGGGATTAAGCGCTCGCCGCAAGGGGGAACCAAGGGAAGCGCTGTTCAAATTCATCAGCATCCTGTTTATTCTTTTTGTCTCCCTGCTTGTTGCCACCTATATCTTTCCCATCTCGAAACTGCTGCACAAGCCTCTGCTCACCGGACTCTTCATCATCTCCCTGCTGCTTTTCCTCACCGGCGGACTGCTTGCCCCGCTGGAGGCCCTGAAACACCTGGGAAACATCATTTCCTACGCCAGGATCATGGCCATCGGCCTTACCTCGGTCCTGCTTGCTTACGTTGCCAATCACCTTGCCGGCATGACCGGCAGTATCTGGCTGGGTGTGCTGGTTGGCATCCTGCTGCATGGCTTTAACGTGCTGCTGGGCATCTTTGCCCCCACCATTCACGCCTTGCGGCTGCACTATGTTGAATTTTTCAGCAAAACCACGGAAAGGGGCGGTCGCGAATTTGCCCCTTTGGGAAAAAAGGGAAACAGTGCGTAATGTTTTTCTGGGAAGCACGACCATGCTGATGCATGGCAACTAAAAAAGGAGGAGCATATGGATGGAGTAATCGGTCTGGATAAAATTCTGATGGCCTTTGCCGCAGCCATGGCATTGGGGTTAAGCGCCCTGGCCACGGCCTGGGCCCAAGCCAAGATAGGCGCGGCCGGCGCCGGAGCCCTTGCCGAAAAACCGGAACTGACCGCGACAATCATTATCCTGGTGGCGATCCCAGAAACCATGGTGATTCTGGGCTTTGTCATCGCGGCCATGATTCTTTTGAAATAGGGTTGGGAAAATGGATACGCTTTTCGAGCATCTGCGCACCGTGGGGGAAGAAAAAGTCAGAGCTATCTGGCAGCAGGCGGAGGCAGAGGTGCGCGACTATCAGCAAGAGAAAGAGGCAGCTCTGGCAGAGGAAAGAAAGCGGTGTCAGCTCCTGGGTCAGCAGGCCCTCGCGGAGTTTGGCCGCGGCTTGATGGTGGAAGCGGAAGAAAAAGCCTGGCTGCGCCAATCGGAAGCGGAAACACGGCTTGCCGAACGTTTGTACGATCTGGCCCAAAAAGAGCTGCACTGGTTGCGCGAGCAATGCGGGCACCGGCTGCTTTCCGCCTGTGCCAAGGAGCTGCCCCAGGTGGAATGGAAGCAGCTCCGCGTAAACGAAAGCGACGTCGAGCTTGCCCGCGCGCTTTTTCCACAAGCAGAGGTTGCAGGTGACAAAAATATTTCCGGCGGCCTTGTCGCCGAATCCGTGGATGGCCGGGTCAGCGTGGTCAACACCCTGGAAAAACGGCTTGAACGGGCCTGGCCCCGGATCCTGCCGGGATTTTTCCGCACTCTGCAGGAGGAGAAGAAGAATGCTGCTTCGTAACCTGCCGCAGTCGGAATTTCCTTCCGAATATCTTCTCCCGCGCCTTCTGGCACGAAATGCTGCCGCTGCCGCAAGCGTTCAGGGTTGCCTTGACGGGGATAACCCTGTGCCCTGGGCCACGGATCAGGATATAGCCGGACAGTTGCAGGCGGAGCGTTTCTGGCTGTACCACCAGTTGCACAGCCGGTTGCGGTGCGATCTTGGCCCGCTTTTTCTTTTTTTTGAACTGAAAACCCTGGTCAACTGGCTGCGGGTTCGTCAGGCACGGGCATCGGGAGCCCTGCTTCATTCTTTTCTGCCCCAGTCGCTGCTCTGCCCGGAATTGCTCAAAGCGCTGCAAGACGAGGAGGAACCGAAGGCGTTGGCGGAAAGGCTGGAAAAATTTCTCTGCACCCGCCTTGACCCAGGTTTTTCAGGCCTAGCCGAGGGTTACAAAAAAAAAGGTCTCCTGGCTTTTGAAGGGCAGCTGTATCAGCTTTATTTTGAACGCATAGGCTTGGCTGCCCCGGAAGCAACGGTGCGTTCGTTTTTTAAGGGTCTTGTTGACCAGCGCAATATTCTCGCCCTGGCCAAGGCCAACCTCTGGCAGGAGAAAATGACTTTTGTGGACGGCGGATATCTTGCCGTAAACTGGGAAAGGGTGCTGGCTGAACCGAAGCGGGCAGACAGGGTGCTTGCCAGACTCCAGTGGGAGAGCGGGCTGCCGAGAGAGGCGCAAGAGCTTTCGGCCCTGGAGGATTTTCTCCTGCACCGCCTATGCCGCATCTTGCAACGGCAGGCCAGAAACGGCACGAAGGAGCGGATCATCCATTATCTCTGGCAGCAGGATATCCATGCCAGAAACATGGGGCTGCTCTTGCACGGTCGACTGGTGGGCGGGGAGCTTCTGGCGGCAAAGGTGATCCAGTGAAGCACATGGTCTTTGTTATCCCCGAGGATGTGCGACTCGGCTTCAATCTGGCCGGTATCCGTGAACTGGTCTGCTCTCCGGCCGAGCTTGCGCAGACTGTCCGGGAATTGATGGGCGAGGAGCAGATCTCCCTCATTGTTGTCGACGAAAGGCTGCTGGCCCGGAGCGGCGCGGAAGACCTGCATGTTTTGGGCAAAAACTGGAGCGGCCTCCTTCTCGTCCTGCCCGCGCCCGCTGCGGAAGAGGTTGTACACGAGGATTATGCCATGCAACTCATTAAAAAGGCCATCGGCTACCATGTGAGGCTGGAGATATGACCGGCCGCATTATCGGCATAACCGGCCCCACCGTCACGGTGGATCTGGCGGACCTCAAGCTCTACGACCGGCTCAAGGTTGGGCATGGAGGTCTGCAGGGCGAGGTGGTGCGCCTTGCCAGTGATCATGCCGTGGTGCAGGTGTATGAGGAAACCAAAGGGTTGGGAGTTGGCGAACCTGCCCAGCCTCTTGGGGTGCCGCTTTCCGTGCGGCTCGGCCCCGGCTTGATGGGCCAGGTTTACGATGGCTTGCAGCGGCCCCTGCCCTTGATGGGTGAGAAATTCGGCCCTTTTATCCGACCGGGCTGCGAGCTGCCGAGTCTGCCCGAAGACAGCACCTGGCTTTTCACCCCCCTGAAAAAGGCAGGGGACAGGATTGAGGCAGGCGGCGCCCTCGGATTTGTCCGGGAAAATTCTTTTGATCACTATATTTTTGCGCAGACAGGCGGCGTTATCTCCACCATTGCCCTTGGCGAAATAAATCTGCAAACCCCTGTGGCCACGCTGGAAGACACCACCCTGCTTCATCCCGCCCACGATTGGCCCATCCGCACGCCCAGGCCCTTTCGCAGGAAGCTGCCGCCCACCTCCCCGCTGATCACCGGCCAGCGGGTCCTTGATTTCTTCTTCCCCCTTTCCCTGGGCGGCACTGCCATTATCCCCGGCGGCTTCGGCACCGGAAAAACCATTCTGGAACAAGCCATTGCCAAGCATGCCGCGGTTGATGTCGTTGTCTATGTGGGCTGCGGCGAGCGCGGCAACGAAATGGCGGAGATGCTTGAAGAATTTGCCTCCCTGAACGACCCCTGGTCCGGGAGACCGCTGGCGGAAAGGACCATCATGGTGGCCAACACCTCCAACATGTCGGTGGCCGCCCGGGAGGCCTCCATCTATACCGCAGTCTCCATGGCGGAATATTACCGGGACATGGGTTGCCACGTTCTCCTTCTGGCAGACAGTATTTCCCGTTGGGCCGAGGCCCTGCGCGAGGTTTCCTCGGCCCTGGAGGAGATGCCCGGCGAAGAGGGCTACCCCACCTATCTCGCCTCCCGCCTTTCCGGGTACTTTTCCAGGGCCGGGGTGGTGGAAACAATCAACGGCAAGATGGGTTCCTTGAGCATGATTCTTTCCGTTTCCCCGCCGGGGGGCGATTTCACCGAACCGACAACCCAGGCCTGTCTCCGGGCCAGCGGCGCCTTTTACATGCTGGACACCAGCCTGGCCCACCGCCGCCACTTTCCCGCGATAAACTGGGTGCAAAGCTATTCCCTGTATGCGGAGGATGTGGACAAGCACTTCAGCGAGGCCGTCTCCCCGGCATGGGCTACGCTCAAGCAAAAAGGGTTGGCCTTATTGCAAAAGGAGGAAAAGCTGCGCGAGGTTTCTGAAATCGTGGGGGCCGAAGAGTTGCAGGATGAAGACCATCTGCTGCTCCACACCGCAGGCGAACTCCGCGATCGTTTTCTCTGCCAGAACTCCTTCAGCGATGATGGTTTTTCCACCCCGGAGCAAACAGTCCGCCTGATGGATCTCATTGTCCGGCAGTATGAGGAAGCAACCACACGTCTGGCCCAGGGCGAGGAGCTGTCCGTTCTTCTCAAGGAGATGCAATAATGCGGCTTGCCGAATATCGGTACTCCACGCTGCAGGGGATACGCAGCCAGCTGTTGTTTGTAGGGCAGGTGGAGGCGGTCCGCATGGGCGAGGTGGTCCGGGTGATCGCCCCGGACGGGCACGAGCTGGAAGGCGAGGTCCTGACCGTGCATAAAAACGATGTGCTCATTCAGGTGTTTGGCGAATGCCGCGGTCTTGACATACAAAACACCACCGTTGTCTTCACCGACGCCATCAAGCAAACGCCCCTCTCTCCCACCATGCTCAACCGGGTGTTCAGCGGCTCCATGCACCCCCTGGACAATAAACCCATGTTTGTGCCCGACCGCTGGTGGCCAACCGGCGGCTTCCCTCTCAATCCCACCCTCCGGGAAAGTCCGCGGGAGTTCATCGAAACCGGCATTTCCGCCATTGACGGCCTCACCACCCTGGTCAAGGGTCAGAAGCTGCCCATCTTTTCCTGCGCCGGTCTGCCCTCGCGGCAGATGGTGGCCGATATCCTCAAATATTCCCGAACGCCTCAGGGCAATTTCGTGGTGATTTTTGTGGCCCTGGGTCTCACCCACCATGATTATGCTTTTTACATGCGCACCCTGGAAGAGCTGAACACCCATTATGTGGCCATCGTCAATCTGGCCAGTGATTCGGTGCTGGAGCGGCTGCTGGCCCCCAGATTCGGGTTGACGGTGGCCGAATATTTCGCCTTCCAGCATGGCATGGATGCCCTGGCGGTTGTCACGGACATGACCAACTACTGCGACGCCCTGCGGGAAATCTCCTCGGCCCGGGAAGAACTGCCCGGGCGGCGGGGCTATCCGGGCTACATGTATTCCGACCTGGCTCTGCTCTTTGAACGGGCCGGACGCATCAAGGGCCGCCCCGGCTCCGTGACCATGCTCCCTGTGGTGACCATGCCCGAGGATGACATCACCCATCCCATTCCCGACCTCACCGGCTATATCACCGAGGGCCAGATTGTTTTGAGCCGCGAGATGCACCAGCAGGGGATTTATCCGCCGATCGATGTTCTGCCGAGCCTTTCACGGCTGATGCAGCACGGTATTGGCGAGGGCTTGACCAGAAAGGACCATCGCACGGTGGCCAATGATCTGTATCGGCAATATGCCCGAGGCCGCGATCTGCGGGGGCTGGCGGCAATCGTCGGCCGCGAGGGCATGACCGAAACGGACCGCCGTATTCTTGATTTTTGCGATGGTTTTGAAAAGGAATTCGTCCATCATCAGGTGGGCAGGCGTTCCGTGCTGGAGACACTTGATCTCGGGAAAGAACTACTGGCCAGGTACACACCACCATGATGCACCCTAATCGCACCTACCTCCTGAAGCTCAAAGAAAAAAAGAAGATTATCGCCAACAGCCTGAATATCCTCAAAGCCAGGCGGCAGGCCCTGGTGGTGGAGTTCCTGGCCTCAGCCCGCCCCTTTATTGAAAAACGTAAAAAAATCATGTCGCTTTACTGGCAGGCGAGACAGTATCTTGCGGTGAGCCGGGGGCTGGAAGGAGAGCCGTCTATTTCCTCCCTGGCCGCAATAAACCGGCATGATCCAGGGGTTGAAATTGAAGAAAAGAATGCCCTGGGCGCAAAATACCGGAGTGCCAAAATTCTTGACCCCATCCGACGCTCCCCCGCTGAACGCCAGTATGATTTTGGCCCGACCACCCCATTTCTTGAGGAGACTTTTTCCTTTTTTGAACAGCTGGTGGAGGAGATGCTGGAGGTTGCCGGCCATGAGAGCAAGCTCAAAAATCTCGGCGAAACGATTCAGAATACCTCCCGGAAGTCGCGAGTTCTTGAGGAACGCATCCTGCCGCAGATGGCTGGCAGGATCCACATGGTGAGCCAATATATCGGAGAGCGGGAGCGGGAGGATTATTTTCGCTTAAAACGCTTTAAAGACATGCGGCACAAAAATAAGAACGCTGTGGGGCCAACGCCTTGATGCAACAAGGATTATCTGGTGTCCGTCCGCACAGGAGCAACTTCGTTCGCGCACAAGGCGCGACCAAACAAAAAAGAGAGGAAAAATGAAGTACGTTGAGATGCTCACCGACGCAGAGAGCGCCGAGAAAGTTTCAGCCATCGCGGAAAAACACGAAATTGCCGATTTCCGCCTCGGGGTGGTGGGCAAGGACAACATGCAGCCCATGCGCCTGCTGGTAACCGAAGACAAGCTTCAATCTGTGCTCGATGCCCTGCAGATGCTCCTTGACAAGCATCCAGCCGCCAGAATCGTGGTCCTGCCCGTTGAAATTTCTCTGCCCAAACCAACGGAAGAGGAGCTTAAAGAGGAAGATGCGGCCACCACAGCCAGGGAAGCCCTCTATGAAGAAGTCGAAAAAAATTCCCGGCTGGACCTTAATTTCCTCGTCTTAGTCTTCCTCTCAACAATCGTTGCGGCCATCGGAATCATCGAGAACAACGTGGCCGTGGTGATCGGCGCCATGGTGATTGCCCCCTTGCTCGGCCCCAATCTCGCCTTTGGTCTCGGCACCGCCCTGGGCGACATCGCCCTGATGCGCAAATCGGCGCTGACCAACTCCGTGGGAATCGTGCTGGCCATAACCCTCTCTGTTGTGATCGGTGTTTCTTGGCCGTTTGCGGGCAAAAGCCCGGAGCTTATCGCCCGCACCCAGGTGGGACTCGACTCCGTTGCCCTTGCCCTGGCCTCGGGCGCGGCGGCAGCCCTCTCCATGACCACCGGTTTGTCCAGCGTCCTGGTCGGGGTGATGGTGGCGGTGGCCTTGCTCCCTCCGGCTGTGACCCTCGGCCTCATGCTGGGCCACGGGAAAATTGACCTGGCATTGGGCGCAGGCTTACTCCTGGCCATCAACCTGGTCTGCGTCAACCTGGCCAGCAAGGTGGTCTTCTTCGTCAAAGACATCCGACCGCGCACCTGGTGGCAAAAAAAGAAGGCGAAACGCGCCATGGTCATCTACATCCTGGCATGGCTGGTAACCTTGATTATTCTTGTGTTTTTTATTTATGGTCGCAGGGCGCTCACAACCTAGCAGAGTTAGAAAACCATGGGATGGACGAATGGCGGCATTCTTTATCCTGCACCCGTGCCGGTGAGGGAAAAGGCTAAAAAAAGAAGGAAAAAATGAGGGATCCGAAGCTGTGGCTGTCGGACTGGCCGACGAATTCCTTGGTGCGAAGCACCTGGGTCCAGGTCAACTTGTACTGCTTGAGGTAGAGGGCTGCCCCGCCTGCCAGGTCGGCAACAAAGGGCTTCTTGCTGATACTGTAACTGTCGGCAAAGGTATTGCCGTCCAGAAAGATATCCCGCAGCACAGCGCGACCGTTGACCGCAGCGAAGAGGTAGCCGCCCGGCTGCTGGTGTGCGGAAAACCCGGTGTTGCCTGCCGGCCGGATCAGGCTTACCCCAAAATCGTCGGGCAGGTTCCAACCCAGCCTGGTTTCAAAGCCGGTATTGGCATAGGTGGCGACATTGCCCAAAGAGCAGCCCAGATGGGTGATGGCATCCATGGCAAAGTCGCCCCTGCTGAAGAAGGGATCAATCTGCCACTTGCGTTCGTAAATCGCGGCCAACCCCGGCTCGTTTTTCAGCTGATGCTCCCAGCCATTTGCCCGCGGCAGATCGCGGAGGTCGTGCACCATATTCTGCGCTTCCTTGGCATAGGACTGCGGCCCCACCAAGCCCAACTGCAGCTCGATGGTGTCCATCCGCTCGCTGCTTCTGGTGTGAAATGCCACGGCACCATAGGTCCAACCGGCATAGGGGCGATCAGTATCAATCAGCTCGCTACAGGAGGTGTCGGCTGGGGTGTACATGTTCTGGCCAATGGAAAATTCCACCTTGTGCTTCAAGGTCGGGTCAGGATCGTTGATAAAGGGCAATCGGTAGATGTATTCCAGACTCCACTTCGGCAGCTTGCCGCTTTTCACAAAGCTGACAAGGTCTGGAGAGATGAGGGAGATCTTGACGCCGTTGGTGTAGTTGCGATCCGTGCCGGTGAACAGATCATTTTCAAAATAGACGTGCATGGTCCACGGCAGTTCCACTTCTTCTTCGGCCTGGGAAGGGGTTGGAGCCGCGAGGCAGGACAGGCACAGGGAAAGCCCGAGAAAAAAAGCTGGAGGGTAATAAAAACGGGAAATGGGCATGGAAACCTCACCCGGGGCAACGGGCGCGCAACTTCGCCGTCAGGGGGCAAGGTCTGGGGCGACACGAAAAGGAAGGGTAATGGCCCTGGCAGTCTTCTGCCGCCACTACCCCCTTTTGCCGTAAGCTAAAACCGAGAAATGAAATAGAGCGCTGCGGCAACGCAGATAAAAATGATCCCTATCTTTGCGGCAACGTCCGGTTCATCGTGGCCGTATCCGTGCGGGTCGTCGTGATGTTCGTCATGTCCACTCATGTTGGCTTCCTCCTGGGGGTATTTTTTATTTCGTCGGCAACGGTTGCCCGTTGCGGGTGCGCTGCACAGTCAGACTCCCCCAACTTATAGTCTTTCCCGGGTTTTTCAAGTATTAAATTGCCGGCCTTACTGCCCCTCGTCCCCGTGAGTCCCGCTCGTTTTCAGCATTGCCTGATAGCATGGGGTTCCGGATCAACAGTGTTGTGGCTATTTCCCCCAGCAGCGGTATTATGATTCCGGACTTTTTCCGTTGCACCAATCTTAAATTCTCCAAGGAAACCAGGCTTCCAAAGCAAGCAGAAAAACACACAGGACCGAATCATGAAAAAAATCAGCCAGTATTTCCTGCAGGGCCTTGCCGTTCTCGTACCGGTGGTGGCCACAGCCTATGTGATTTATATCATTTTTACCAAAATCGACGGGATGTTCTCCTTTGCTATACCAGGAGCCGGCTTTCTCTTCACCATCGGTCTCATCCTGGTCATGGGATTTATGACCTCCAACCTGCTGGCCAACCGGGTTGTTCTCCTGGTGGATCGGCTTTTTGCCAAGCTGCCGTTGGTTACCATGATCTATAGCTCCATCAAGGATCTGACCCATGCCTTTGTGGGAGATAAAAAAAGCTTCAACAAGCCGGTTCAGGTTGCCATTGATGCGGACAACAAGATCCATCTGCTGGGGTTCATTACCCGAGACGATCTCTCTGCTTTTGGTGTTGCAAACAGTGTCGCCGTCTACCTGCCCCAGGCCTACAATTTTGCCGGCAACCTCATCATTGTCGACCGGAGCCGAGTCTCGCCCCTTACCGCCGATCCCGGCGCGGTCATGAAGCTCATCATCTCCGGCGGGGTTTCCGCCCAGAAAACAACCTATTCTCCCTTGGCGCCTCAGCCGGAAGCTGATCCAGGACAGCAATAATAATGTGCCAGTTCTGCACCCAGCATGGGGAAGGGAAAAAATGGTATGAGAACATGGCCAACTACACGGCCGAGATGTTCCGCCAGGTCAATTCCGAGCAGAACCTCACCCGCTTCCTGCGCACCTTTACCAAGTCGTTGCGGGATGATCTCGCCACAGCCGCCCGCTGGCAGCGCCGCTTTCCGCGCATCTACCGCTTCATTGTCTATCCGCTTATCTCCCGCAAGATGGAAAAAACCCACTTCGGCCAGATCGTGCCGTTGGAGGACGTGGAGGCGATCCTCTCGCAGATGGAGCACATTGTGCGGCTGCCCTGCGTCTGCCGGAGGGTATCCCTGGGCACGGAAAAACGCTACTGCTTCGGGGTGGGCATGGACCTGACCCCGATCCTGGCCCAGGTGCCGGATTTTGCCGCTTTTGAATACTGGACCAGGGAACAGGCCATCACTTTCATCCGCCAGCTCGATCAGGAGGGCAAGACCCACAGCGTCTGGACCTTCAACACCCCGTTCATCGGCGCGATCTGCAATTGCGACCAGGACTGCATGGCCTACCGGGCCCAGATAACTCTGGGGGTAACGCGCACCATGTGGAAGGCGGAGTACGTGGCTGAGATCGACCCGCTGCGCTGCACCGGCTGCAACCTCTGCCGAAAACGCTGTTTTTTTGAGGCCATAGCTGTTGACCGCGACAACAAGAAATGCGTGATCGATGCCAGCGTCTGCTATGGCTGCGGCATCTGCCGCCCCGCCTGCCAGCACGAGGCCATCCGTCTCGTCGACCGCGCTACTGTGCCCGCTGCGGCAGCAAACTGGTGAAAGTTCGAATTCGAGTCTTACCGATTTCCGACTGACAGACACGAGGAGTTACAGGGGCACCGTATTTCCTCGCCCCTTATTTCACGGTCATATCCGTCTGCCCGATCAGTCTCTTGAACTGCCGGTCTGGTTTTCCAACCTCCTCCCCGCAGACCTGCTTGAAAACATTGTTCCGCCAGGTTTCCTCGACACAGGGCAGCAGGTACTGTTTCACAAAGGCCTCGAAATGGCCGATAACGGATGGCGCCACATCCTTGATGCCACTCTTTGTTCCGCGTTGCACCAGTTCGAGCATGTTCGCAAAGTCACGCATCGACACAGGGTAATCGCTGTTTTCACGGGTCGCAATGAGCGCCTCCATCATGTCATTGTTGATATGGACGTCGCCTTCTGCTTCGGTGCACCGCCGCTGGGCGAGCATCTGTGTCATGAGCGGAGACGGCGGCGACAGATCGTTCGACGTCCAATTCGCCAAAGCCTGCCGAACAATACCACTCTGAAGCTCGCATTCATCAAAAGCTTTTTTCCACTTTGGCGAGGACGCCGGATCCCTGACCGCTTGCAGGTAAGCATTGGCGAAATGTTTGTTGAACTTGAGAAGAGACTTGGGATTATCAAACGCCTCCAGACCCACCGCACGAATGATTTCTTGCGTAATGTCTCGATGGATCAAGGTGAACAGCACCTTCAGCTCGTCTTTTTGTTCCTTGCCCTGCTGGATTGCCACCTCGCTAAGAGCATCGATGATTTCGCGGTTCTCCCGGAGCAAGTTGTCGAGTTCTTCATCGGCCATAGAGTCTACTTCCTCGTGCGAACACGGAAGCCCGCGGCGGCGTTTTGTGCCGCCCGCTGGCTTGGCTGGTTATTCGGATCAGGAAAGCCCCAGAGCCTTGCGCTTACTGATGATCCGTTGGTCGAGCAACTCCGCCGCTTTGAGGGGATCTGACTCAACAACAAAGCTGGCACCCACCAACCCTTCGAGACCGTTTAGGGCCAGATCGGTAACCACCTTGGAACCAAGGATATTGGGCGGCAATCCCAGATGGGTATAGATGCCGCAAGCCACCGCATAGAGGCCGATGGCCGCCGCCTTTTCCGAATACCACTCGGGCGAGGAGGCGCACACCGGCAGGTCGGAGATATCCACCCCCAGTTCGTTGGCAATCAGGGCGCAAAGCTGGATGATCCGCGCATTGTCCACACAGCTGCCCATGTGCAGAACCGGCGGGATGCCCAACGCACCGCAGACCGCCTTGAGACCCGGCCCGGCCATGGAAATCGCCTCGGGCACCAGCAGCCCCGCCTTGCCAGCGGCAGTGGTCACGCAGCCGGTGACCAGCACCAGGATGTCCTTTTTAATCAACGCCTTGGCCAACCCAACGTTACAGGAATCCTGCTGCAATTTAGGGTTGTTGCAGCCGACAATCCCGACAAAGCCGCGCACCTTGCCAGCCTTGACCGCATCGAGCAGCGGGGTGAGGCTGCCGCCTAAAGCGGAGAGGATCGCCTCGTTGCTAAAGCCGGTCATGATCTCCACCGGTTCGCCCGGAATCTCCACCCGCTTGGGATCGCGCTTGCTAAAGCCATCCACCGCCAGGGAGACGATCTCCTTGGCCTGGGCCAGGGCACTCTCCGGTCGGACGTTGAAATGGATGGCTCCGGTGAACCTGGCCTTGTTGGCGGTGGTGATGAACTTGGTGTGGTAGCAGCCTGCCGCCTGCACCAAGCTCGGCATGATGCACTGGTAATCGACGACGATGGCCTCCACCGCGCCGGTGACCACGGCCAGTTCGGTCATCAGGTGATTGCCTGCCATGGGAATGCCCTGGCGGGCCAGAATCTCGTTGCCGGTGCAGCAGAGCCCGGCGATATTGATGCCGGTGGCGCCCATTGCCTTGGCCTTGGCCAGCAGGGCCGGATCCTGGGCTGCGGCAACGATCATCTCGCTCACCACCGGATTGTGGCCGTGGACCAGGATATTCACCTGGTCCTTCCGGATTACCGCCAGATTCACCTTCGCCCGCTTGGGAGTCGGGGTGCCGAAGATCACATCGGAGAGTTCGGTGCCGATCATCGAACCGGCCCAGCCATCGGCCAGGGCGGTGCGGGCCGCATGGATCAGGGTATTGGGGGCGTCGTTGTCGCAGCCCATGTGGGTGCGGTGCATCATCTCGACGATCTCCCGGTCCACGCCGCGCGGGGTCATGCCGAGCTTTTTCCAGATTTCGCGGCGCTTGGCAGGCACCCGGCACAGGAAGGAGACTTCTTTCTTGCGGCTGCCAAAGTCTGCGTAAAAAACATCCAAGACATCTCGGGCGATTTCGAGAACCTTACGACCCTCCGTTTTGATCCCGATCTCCCCGGCGATGCGGATCAGCTTTGCTTCGTCCTTGATCCGGTAATCCTTGGTGGTGCCCTCGACAATGGCCTCCAGCACCTCGACCAGATCACGGCCGTGATCGGAGTGTCCTGCGGAACCTCCAGCGATGAAGCGGCCGAAGTTCCTGGCCACAACCACATCACCGTCGGCCCCGCAGACCCCGCGTTTCATCTTGTCGCTGATCCGGCACGGCCCCATGACACAGTTGCGGCAGGTGGTGCCCAACTCGCAGAATTTACAATGCGGGGTCTGCTGCTCCAGCCGGTCCCAAGCCGTCTCCACCCCGTCGCGCTCGGCCTTGGCAAGCATTTGCCTGGCGTCGGGCCAGATGGACTTCTCTTCGATGGATCGTTTTTCCCGTGCCATGATGCGTTCTCCTCTATAGTCAACGGTTGTGTCTGAAACACCTATGCCCGGCAAGACGCTTGCAATATTCTATCACCCATCGAGGCAACCTTTCAAGAGCCCAAAATTTAGCAAGCGAAAGGCAAAAAGCAGGAAAGCCATTGCAGTGTCTGCCCCTATTATTTATATAGTAAGGGTATTTTTTTGTTGAGGATGATTTTCACTAACTTTCAAGATAAGGAAGCGTATCCATGCTGCAAAAAATGATCAAGCCCATGAGTTTCTTTTTGGTTTTTTCCTTTCTTCTCCTCGATTTTTCCGTGCAGACGGCAAAGGCGCAGATGATCGACACCAATACCGTGATCGCGGCGCAGAAACAGGACGCGAGCCGGGAGCGGGTTGCGACCTTCCTGGGTCGTGACGATGTGCAGCAAGTCATGGTGCAGCACGGCGTTGATGCTGCCGAGGCGCAGAAACGGGTGGCCAGCCTTTCCGATGCGGAGCTGGCGAAGATTTCTCAGGCCATGGACCAGTTGCCAGCCGGTGGCGATGGCGGCATCGGAACGATCATCGGCGCTGCGGTTTTCATCTTTGTGGTGTTGCTGATCACCGACATCGTCGGTCTCACCCATGTCTTTTCCTTTGTTAACCACAAGCGCTAAGCGCCAGGCGCCAGCGCGTTTTCTTCAGGCCGACAGTCGGATGATTGTCGGCCTGCTGTTTTTAGCGCTGCCCATTTTTCTCTCCGGCTGCGGCCTCCTGTCAACGGAACGGCTGCCCCAGACGCCGGGCGGGCCTGCCAAAGCCATGATTGCCAAAGTGCCGCTTTTCCCTCAGGAAGAATTGCAGTGCGGCCCCGCAGCCCTGGCCATGGCCCTTAACTGGAGCGGGGTTGCCATCCAGCCCTCCGAGCTCACCCCAGAAGTCTTTACCCCCGGCCTCAATGGCAGCCTACAAAGCGGACTGATCGGCGCAGCCCGCAGGCATGGCCGGGTCGCTTACCCCATCACCGGCAGCGAACCCCTGCTGGCCGAGGTCGCGGCAGGCCATCCGGTCATCGTCCTGGTCAATCTCGGTCTCTCCTGGTACCCGAAATGGCACTATGGTGTGGTGATCGGCTTTGACCAGGAGCACGACGAGGTCATCCTCCACTCAGGACTCATTGCCAACGAACATCTCAGCTCGGGAGTTTTCCTGAATATCTGGCAACGGAGTGAATACTGGGGGCTCCTGGTCCTGCCGCCAAATCGGCTACCAAGTAAAGTTGAAGAAGGGGATTGGCTTGAGGCTGTTGCCGGCCTGGAAAAGACCGGCCAGTGGCGGGGGGCGGCAATCGGTTATGCCACGGCCATGAAACGATGGCCGCAAAGCTTTGGCGCCTCCATGGGGTTGGGCAACAGCCGCTACAGCCTGCACGATCTTGCCGGAGCTGCCGAGGCCTTTCGCAGAGCCACTCTGCTTGAGCCAAAAAACGGTATGGCTTTCAACAATCTGGCCCAGGTATTGGCCGAACAGGGCAAGCGAAAAGAGGCTCTGGCTGCGGCGCAGCGAGCCGTGGAGCTTGGCGGCCCGCTGCTTGAGAATTTTCGGAAAACCTTGGAAAATGTCCGGAAAATGCCTGCGCCTCGAGGTGCAAGGAAGCCAGGGAAATGAAAAGACTACGCTCAGGACTCCACAACTTAGAGGGCGCACTATGTACTTTTTGTTTGCCATACGGATTTCGTGTTTTTCAGATCTTTCTCGCGGCCAGCTGCCTTCAACTCGGAAGACAGCTGGCCACATGTGCGCCGCTCAGGCGGTAACATCCAGCAAAGAAGCAGACGTTGTCGATCCTGCCCCCGCGCTGCTGAGTTCTGTCAATTTCTCCAGCATGATTTTTAAGAGATCGATCTGTTGCTGGCTGTAATTCTTGGTCTCTGAAGATCCGGCTTGTGTGGCATCACTTGAGGTTGTCATGGCCATGCCTTTTTGGTGAGGTGGCGGGGTAAGTCCGCTCTGGGTCATAAAAGCTTTCAGCTCATCGGCATTGAGCGAGCCATCGCCGTTGCCATCGGCCGCCGCAAAGGTGTCTTGGTTAACAGTAATGGATTGACCTGTCTTGTCCTGCATCTTCTTGGCCATGGCTGACAGTTCATCCATGGAAACTCCACCGCTGCCGTCCGTATCCACCTTCTTAAAAAATTCCTCTGCGCCGTGGTGGCCGCCATGATGGTGGCCGACTGACGCCGTTGCCGTGGAAGTGCCTTGGCCATCACCCCCGGCCTGCAACTGCTCCACCAGCTTTTGCAACCCGGCGATAAGAGAGGTCAGAGAATCCCCGCCGGAATTGGCGGCATAGGCCGCCGCAGCCTTATCCTTTTGCGCTTGCATGTCTGATTGCATATTCTTGAAAACACTTTGTGCATCTGTGAGATTTCCAGCGCCAAGTGCCTGCCCCAATGAAGCGAAATCGTTTGCGATTGCATTTCCGCTGTTGCTGGTAGAGCTTCCGGTACTGTCTTGGGCTTGACCGCCAGGCTTGAGGCTTTGGAGATCAGCAAAAGCTTTTTGTGCGGAAGCAAGGTCTCCACTCTGGAGTGCGGCGCCAAGCTGACTGAAATCCTGTTCGCGCTGCTGCATCATGGCATGACCATGGTGGCCATGATGACCCGCCTTTTGCGTCTGCATGTCGGCCAGGACTTTACTGAAGGCACTTTGTGCATCCGTAAGATTGCCGGAATTAAGCGCCTGTCCCAATGAAGAAAAATCATTCCCAACTGTTTCGCCGCTGTTGGCAATGGAACTGACGGTGTTATTTTGGGCTTGGCCGCTGTCTTGGTTGAGACTTTGCAGGTCAGCAAATGATTTTTGTGCCGAGGCAAGGTCCCCGCCCTGAAGCGCCGTTGCAATCTGGCTCAAATCTTGTTTGCGTTGCTGCATCATGGCCTGCCAAGCCTGCAAACTGCTGGTGCTGCTTGAAATTCCCGAAGTTGTCATTATCGAAATCTCCCTGTTTCATTGGGATTGCATCTATACCAAGAACAGCGGGCGACATGCCGTAGTCCTGGCCCCATCATAACTTGCTGGTTTTTCTTTACCCTTCAATTGCCTGACTATCCAGATTGCCATGTATCGGCATTCTTATTTGCTCCTTATCGGTAGATGTTTTTGTACTCTTCACAAAAACAATGTGCAAATAATGTGCAAATCATACTGAAACAACCATCTGTTTGCACTTTTGCATCATATTCTCCTTCCAGAAAACAGCCTGCTTTGCATGTACACTGTAGAATAAACTCCAGATTGACAACCAAAAACAATTAACCATAACCATGTCCTCCTATTATGTGATCTGTTCATACATCGTTATGATGCTTATGATCTGCATATCGTCCCAATAAAGACAAAAGAATGTGTAAACAATAAGGAAAGATGTAATCAACTAACAATATCTCATGTGTGCAGCCGGAAAAAATGGTAAAGATAAAAACGTTTGAACAGTAATAAGCCCCCTAATCCTTTGCGCCTTATATCTTCGCCTTGAACAACGGGATTGCCCCGCGCAAAAAAATTAACGTCACAAAGTTGCGGTGACATTAATTTCAAAAAACAGAAGGAGAATGCTATGAAACGACGACTGATCCCCGCGTTATCCCTGATGCTTTCCATGATGCTGGTTGGAGGAGGTGTGGCCCACGCTGCAGGGGACATGCACGAGAACGCTTCTGCAAAAGAGTGGTCTGCTCAGGGCAAGGACAAACATTTCCAAAAAATGGCAACACAACTGAAGCTTACCAGTGTACAAAAAGAACAGATCAAAACCCTCTTCAAAGAAGCGCGTGAGCAAAACCAGCCGCTGCGGGAAAAACTGGCAGCGACCCATAAGCAGATGCGGGAGTTGATCGAGGCAAATACCCTCGATGAAGCAGCGGTCAAGGCGCTGGCAACGGAGCAGGGGAATTTACATGTCGAAATGGCCATGGCCCGGGCACGGCTGTTCCATCAAATGAACGCTCTTTTGACCCCGGAGCAGCGTGAGCTTAAAAAGAATCTTCGTCAAACCAACGAGAAAAAACGCTTCTCTCATGCGCCACGCGAATGGTAACCTCAAGTCCCCTGGCTCACCCCGACTTCCTGCCCTGCGAACAATCTCGCAGCAGAAGATCGGGGCTCCCACACCTCTACCGCCTTCACATGCGGGGGAGGTGTGGGCTCTTCTCCCCGGCCCTCATAACAATAGGAGGTAACTCATGAAAAAAAACATTCTCTACACATTTCTTGCGGCACTGGCATTCGTCGCTTCCGTCGCTCCTGCTCAGGCAGACCGCGGTCACTGGGAAGGGCGCGGTGACATACGCCATTGGGGGGGCGGCTCGTGGCACCATGGATGGTACGATGGCCGACTGGGCTGGTGGTGGGTCGTGGGCGGACTCTGGTATCCCTATGCCGCGCCGATCTACCCCTATCCAGACCCCTATGCCCCGCCGGTGGTGGTGCAACAGGCTCCGCCGCCTGCTGTGATTCTCCAGCAAACGCCATCCGCACCATCAGTGAGTAACGCGGCCCCCCCCACCCAAGTTTGGTATTATTGCGAAGAGCCCAAGGGATATTACCCCTATGTGCCGAGCTGTGCCAAAGGTTGGCGGGTGGTGCCTGCCACCCCCTCCGATATGCCCCGTTAACGGAGAAATACTATGAAATATCAAAAATTTTTTAGCATGGTTATGTTGGGTTCCGTCCTGACAGGATGTGCCACCCTGCCCGCTGGTCCCCGAGTTGCGGTAATGCCCCCGCCGGGCAAAACGTTTGAACAATTTGCCGCAGAAGACCGCCTGTGCCGGAGCTACGCTGAACAGTCGGTGGGAATATCTCCTGCGGATGCCAACGCGCAAGATATTGCGGCGGGCGCTTTGATCGGCACTGCCATTGGAGCGGCTGCCGGAGCCGCGATGGGTGGTCATCGCGGCGCTGCCACCGGCGCCGGCATCGGTCTTGCCGGTGGCGCGCTGGCCGGAGCAGGCCATGGAAGCGAGAGTGTCCACGACCTGCAATGGCGGTACGATCTGGCTTATGAACAGTGTATGTACGCCAAAGGAAACCAACTGCCCAGCGGGACATCATCCCATCAGCCACCGGTAACGGTGATCCAGGTTCCTTCAGCAGCGCCACCACCCCCACCCCAGATGGTCCCAGGAACATATCCACCTCCACCGCCGCGCTGAACCATAGCGTCATCGAAAAATTTGCCGACGCGCAAAGGCACCCGATGCAAGTTGAAATCCTATGGCCATCCATGATAAGTAAAGTCAAAGGGGGAAACGAAAAGTTCCCCCTTTGACTCTTGGGCAGTTTTTCCTGTGTGCGATCCCATCAGGATTAAATTCGACAGTCCGAGGAAAAACACATGAAGATTAGCATCACCCAGAGGCTTTTTCTAGCGATCGCTCTGGCTGCCGTGATGGCAGTGGTCAGCATGGTTCTTATCATGCAATGGAGCGTGCAACAGGGGTTTCTTCGCTATGTCAACACCATGGAAAAGGGCGGGGTTTCCCGCCTGGCCAGTTCGCTGGAAGAGGGATATCTCCGTGAGGCCAGCTGGGATTTCGTCCTGCACTATCCCGCCCAATGGCATCGGCTGGTCATTGCCTCCATGCCTGGAAACGTCCCGCCTCCACCGCCGGGAGCTCTGCCCGGCCCCGCCCAAGAACCAGTTTTGGGCGAAGGTCCTTCGCCCAAACCGCTCCCTCCACGCCTGGCCCACTACTTTGCCCAGCACCTTTTTCTTCTGGATGCGGACAAAAAAGTACTGATCAGCCGGGTGGAGGTGCCTGCGGACAGTGAAGCAACACCATTGTTCCATGATGGAAAGATTGTGGGATATCTGGGACTATTGCCCCGCAAAGAACTATCCGAGCCCCACCAGCAGCGTTTCCTCAGGGAGCAAACCCTGGCGTTCGCCATGGTGGCGGGGATCGTCCTCTTGTTAGCCACCGGACTCTCACTGCTTTTGTCCAGACGGCTTGTCCGACCATTACGCAGTCTCGCTGAGGCAACCCACCATCTGGCTGCGGGTAAATTTTCCACCAGAGTGGAGGTCGTCTCTAACGATGAACTGGGGCAGTTAGCCGGGAACTTTAACCTTCTGGCCACAACTCTGGAAAAAAACGAACAGGCCCGCCGACAGTGGGTGGCGGATATTTCCCACGAACTGCGTACCCCGGTGTCGATCCTGCGTGGGGAAATTGAAGCGCTGCAGGACGGTATCCGTCAGACTGGGCCCGACTCTCTCCGTTCCCTGCACAATGAGGCAATCCGGTTGGCCCGCCTGGTGGACGATCTCTATCAACTGGCCATGTCCGATCTGGGGGCGCTCACCTACCGGAAGGAAAAATTGGATCTGACCCAGGTGCTCAAGGAAACGGTGGCCACCTATGATGCGGAATTCTCCGCAAAGGGAATCACCATCGCCACCAATCTTCCCTCAGAAAACCCGGCGACAATATTCGGCGATCCCGAGCGGGTGCGCCAACTCTTCACCAACCTGCTCAATAATTCCCTGAAATACACCGACACTGCCGGTGCGCTGCGTATCGCCATGACCTGTGATGAGCGCACCGTGACCATTGACTTCCAGGACTCCGCCCCCGGCGTTACCGAGGCGGACATGGAGCGCTTGTTTGAGCGCCTTTACAGGGTGGAGGCCTCCCGTAACCGCGCGACCGGCGGCGCCGGCCTCGGTCTGGCCATCTGCCGAAATATCGTTGAGGCCCACCAGGGAAAGATATTGGTCCGCCACTCCGCCTTGGGCGGGCTGTGGGTGCAGGTTGAACTGCCACTGGCTGAGGGTAAGGGTAAATGATGCAAACGATCCTGATCGTGGAGGATGAGCCGAAACTGGCTGAGGTATTACGCGACTATCTGCGGCATGCGGGGTTCAAGACCTTCTGGATCGTCAGCGGATCCGCGGCGGTTCCCTGGGTACGGGAGCACGCCCCTGCCCTGATCCTGCTGGACCTGATGCTCCCCGAACGTAACGGCCTGGAAATCTGCCGGGATATTCGCACCTTCTCATCCGTGCCGATCATCATGATCACCGCACGGATTGAGGAGATCGACAGACTCCAGGGGTTGGAATCGGGGGCGGACGACTATATCTGCAAACCGTTCAGCCCTCGAGAGGTGGTCGCCAGGGTCAGGGCGGTACTCAGGCGAACCGAGGGGGGCGCCTCCTCCCCGCCCGTCGGCCTAATCATGGATCAATCCCGCTACCAGGCCACCCTGAACGGCCACGACCTCGGGCTCACCGCTGTTGAATTTAACTTGCTGCAATTCCTTTCCTCAAAAACAGGACAGGTCTGCACCCGCCAGCAGTTGATGGACAGCATCTATCCCGATGAGCGAATCGTGTCTGACCGAACCATCGACAGCCATATCAAGAAACTACGCAAAAAGATCGCCCTGGCCAACGCCAACGCCGAGGTCATCCACTCCATTTATGGGGTGGGGTACAAGTTTGAACTGCAGGAAGAGTCAATGCCGCTATCGGCATGAAAGGCGAAAATTCACGGAACCCTTTGAAGTTAAGAAGGCGTATTTTCTCGAAGACCATTTTTTCTTGGGTTGAGGGAACCACGTCGTTCACACCGCACGCTGTTTTCGTGTGTCTCCCGCGAGACATTCTCGCCACACCTCAGAGTCAGTTCCCCTGGGGTTTTGGCGCGGTTCTGGTCCGCTCCAGCTGATCGGCAAGATCACGAAGCTCCCGTTGCCAGGACTCACGGGTGCCGAATAAGGTTGAAAAAAGGGAAATGAGGCGAGGGAAGAGCGGTTGCCAGGAAATGCCTGGCCTTGCAACGCCAGAGTTGCATCAATACGATAACTCGTGGCGTTGCAAGGCCAGGGTGCAACTGCTCCTAGGGCCTGTGATTCTCTAATCAAAGGCCTGATCGGTGGTCCACTCCTGCCAGACCTTGCCCACCAGATCGATACCCGGCTTGAGGGTTTTCTTGCCCGGCCGCCAGCCGGAGGGGGTCGCCTCGCCGCCTTTGCTGGCGCGGACCAGTTGAAAAGCCTGCACCTGACGCAGAGTTTCGGAAACATTGCGACCCACGGGCGGGGTGAGCACCTCATAGCCCTGCACCACGCCGTCCGGATCGATGATAAAACGCCCGCGGGTTTCCACCCCGGCATTTTCGTCATACACCCCGTACACCTTGCCTACCCTGCCACCGGCGTCTGAAAGCATGGGAAAGGGGACGCCGCCCTTGGCCATCTTGCTCAACTCGTCATCGTTCCACATCTTGTGGACAAACATGGAGTCAATACTCATGGAAATAACGTTGACGCCAAGCTTCTGAAACTCCGAATATTTTTCCGCAACTGCGGAAATCTCGGTTGCTCAGACAAAGGTGAAATCCCCGGGATAGAAACAGAGCAGCGTCCACTGTCCCAAAAATTCCGAGAGCTTCAGGTTGATAAATTTGCCGTTATGATACCCGGGGGCCTGAAAATCCGGCGCCTTCTGCCCGACCATGATCATCTGCCGTTCCTCCATTTTTTTTGTTTCCTGTTTTTCCTCTGCGACTGGCTCCTCACCAACCGGCCCGCCTGTGGGACGGGCGCATCCGGCGCTGACCTCTTCTGCCATAGGCACCTCCTTTTGTTGAGTGATTGACAACAACCATCCTCCGCGGCAACAATTTGCCGCGATTATCCCTACAAAACAGGCTTCAGCTTCACGGACTTGCTGACCATGTCGACAATGGGCAAATCCGGCATGGCGGTCAGGCCGTAGGTCGCGGCCAGATCGATATCCTTGGGCACCGCACCAAGCAGCGCATGGGCAAGCTCCTGATCCGCCTGCCGGTATCGCAGCTTCACCTCGATGGCTAGGGAACCCTTACTGGATCCGGCAGGCACCCCGTAATAGACATCCTTATACCCCTTGGGCGGAATGCTGTCATGCCGGGCAAAAGCGATCACCTCCCAGGGATTCACGGCAAAATGGAAGCCCTTTTCCATGCCCTCGGAGTTGAAGAGGCGCGCCTCCTTGGGCAGTTCGCCTTTTTTATTGACCGTGCCCGTGGTCATCACCACCTTGCCGCTCTGATCCTTCACCGTCATCTCAAGCCAGAGCTGGCGCACATTGGTGAGCGAGGTCGGCAGATTATGGCCGGCGCGCAGGTTTTTCACCCGGACCTTGATCTCGGCCAGCCGCTGGTCACGATATACCGGGGTCACCTCCAGGTCCGCCGCCGCCTGCAACCGGGCAACGGCCATGGCATATTTCTCGCGCACACTCTTGGCCAGCTCCGCATCGCCGGATTTCTTCGCCGCCTGTTCAGCCAGGGCATAGACCAGGAAATTGGCGCCGTTGAAATAATGGCGGAACTCGCCGCGCTCCGGCTTCTTGAAGGTATCGGCAGAGCGGACAAAAGTATTGAAATCCACCATATGGCAATCCTGACACCCAATGCCCTTTACCGCATAGGGGCCATCCTTCCACTCTCTATACGTGGACTCCAGGGGGGTATGGGTCTCGAAATGATTCACCTGATGACAATTTGCGCAGAGTTCACTCTTGGTATGGAGCGGCTGCTCCACACATTCATGGAAGCCCCCGCCACACTCTTCAGTCGGCCTGTTGGGCCCATATTTGGTAAGCACTGGCCCGGCAGCAGTGTCCTTGCCCGGAGAAAGGATGAGCGAACCGTTCTCCGGTTGATGATATGGGGTTTCCCAACCGCTATGACCGCTTACCGAGTGACACATGTCGCAGGAAACGCCGCTGACCGCAACATCACTCAAGCCGCTCACCCCAGGCCCCTTGATCTCCTGGGTCACGACCCCGGCCGGGGTATGGCACCCTTCGCATTGCCTGGCAATATCATGACCAACAGCCTTGACCGCCTTGTTCAGCTCCCCCTGGTAGACCGGATCCGTAAAGGCCAGGGCATGCATGGATCCGCGCCACTCCTTGTATTGCTGTGGATGGCACTCGGCACAGGTCTCGGGCGGGGTAAACCCCGCCGAACTCTTTTGATACTGTAACAAGGAGGGTGCATAGGGATAAACCTTGGGATCAGGCGTATCCATGGCATTTCCCATGCCAACCAGCAGGAGCGCGCCCAGGGAAACCCCTCCCAACGCCATAGAATAACTCATTATTTTTTTCGACATACTAACTCCACTTACGCTATGGATTAATAACATCCTCTCGTTTATAGGAATAATTACTAGATATGATATAGGAAAAAGAGGCTGGTGACTAGATGGAAATTATATTTTCTAATTTGATGGGCCGGAGAGTTCCGGAGAAACCTGCGGCAAAAGGAGCGCAGAGATATGCATGGGTGATTCCCCGCAGCAACGCCGGGGGATCACAGAAAGAAAAATCATGTTTCCGGGGGAAATACTAGAATTTCTCGCAAACTACTCCGCCTGCCAAACCCGCCAACAAGCCTCAGAGCCAGTTCCCCTGGGGTTCAATCGCCGTTTTGATCCGCTCCAGCTGCTCGGCAAGGTCGCGCAACTCCCGCTGCCAATACTCACGGGTGCCGAAATCGGGCACCACCCGGCTTAAACCTTCTTCCTCCACCTGATAGGCGCACCAGGCCGTATAGTGGATATAGCGCATGGCCCTCAGCGGCTCGATCAGCCGCAGACTCCGTCGGTCGAAATCCCGGAAGGTCTCGTACCCCTCGAGAAAGAGATCGATCTCGGCAAATGCCTCTTCCCGGTAGCCGGGCAGCAGCATCCAGAAATCCTGCACCGGTGGGCCGAGAGCCATATCGTCAAAATCGATGAGATAGAAGGATTCGCCGGGCCGGTAGATGAGGTTGGAGAAATGGCAGTCGCCGTGGATGCGGATCATCTCGGTGCCCTCAAACAGCGGGCTGATTTCGGCAATCAAAGCTGAGGCCAGCTCACCGAATTGCGGGGCAAGGTCTGCGGGCAGGAACTTGCCGGCCAGGAGATAGTCCGCCTGTTGCCGGGTTGACTTGTCCGGGCTCATGGTGATCCGCCCCTCGGGAATCCGCCCCGCGCCCACGGCATGGGTGCGGCCAAGCAAGCGGCCAATCTCCAGCCACTGCTCCTCGCTGAATTCATCCGAGCTGCGGCCGCCGCATTTGGGAAACACGGTGAAATACATCCCCTCATGCTCGCCCAGGCTGCCATTGCCCTGCAACACCAGAGGCGCGATGACCGGAATCTCCCGGCTGGCAAGCTCAAGGAGAAACTCATGTTCGTCCTGGAGCGCGGCGCGGGTCCAGCGCCCGGGCCGGTAGAACTTGACCACCAACCCTTCGCCGTCCTCCCCCTCCAGCTCGTAAACCCGGTTGATGTAGCTGGCCAAGGGGCGACAGAGATTGGTGCAACGAATATCCAAGGCCTTTTCCACCAAGCCGAGGACCATGTCCGGGGTCAGGCGGTGAAAGGCGGAATGTGCGTGTGGCGCGACGGTACGGTTCATTGTCTTTCCCTGAAGAGAGGAAACTGCAAGTGGGACATGGGGCTGACTGCCTCACGACCCGGCCAGCGATCTTTCTTCTCTGGCAATGGCAAAGCCCGCCTTGACAACCCCGCCGTGGACGACCTTGGCAAAGATCCCTTCCTTGGGCATGATGCAATCCCCGGTGGCCTTTTTGATGGCACAGCCGGCGTTGTGGCATTCCTTGCCGATCTGGGTGACTTCCAACACCACCTGGCCGTCGATAACCAAGCGGTCGCCGATGGCCAGCGCAGTCAGCTCCAACCCCCGGATGACGATATTCTCCGCAAACACCCCGTGCTTCAAATGGGGCATCTTTTCCTTCACCGCATCGATGCTTTCCCCGGCAAGCAGGGAGACCTGCCGGTGCCAATCCCCGGCATGGGCGTCCCCTTCGATCCCCCAATTTTCCTTCAGAATAATCTCAGGCACCTCTTTTTTGACCATGCCTTTTTTATCACTAACACAGACCGCTTCGACCCTTCCCATATATTCCTCCTTGTTGGCTGTCAATCGAGGATAAACCCGGCCACCGGCAGCCCTTTTCCCCAGGCCTGCCAAGCGCCGCCGTGGATGTCCACGGTCCGGGCGACGCTGTCGTAAGTGGCTTCGATGTTCGACTCCAGACTGCATTTCCGATCATAGTTGGTGTGCGTAAAGATCAGCCGGTAGGACGTGGCGCTTTGGGCGACAACCCCCTCCACATAGGCGACATGCCCGGTGGGCATTTTTCTTCGGCCGTTGGCGGCGAGGATGAGGATACTGCCGGGCCGGGGCTCAAGCGAGGTGTTGCCACGTTGCTTTTCACAGGCAAACCAGGTAAGAGGGCCGTTTTCGTGACCAATACGACAACTGTCGATTCCGCTCCGGCAACGGGCAAAGGGAAGGCTCTGCGGTTCGCAGCGGCTCGCCTTTCCTCGCTTGTTGCTCTTGCCACCAGGACGCAGCTGAAAGCACTCTCCCGTGGCGCGTCCCTGCCTGGCAAGGGCTGTGATGAAATCCTCCGGCACAGCGGTCTGGTCGGGAAGCGCTTCGTTTGCCGAGGCAACGGAGATGCTGCTCTGGTTTGGACCGGGCGCCGAAATCATTTTCTCCTGCCTCGTTGCCCGATCCGAGTGGACATCTGCCACGGGTTCATGCCGGGCGCAGCCGGAAACAAGCAGGACGCAAAGAAAAATTTCACCAATCACCCGGGCTGTGCTTCGTTGCATGAAAACTCCCACCTTCTCGCTTTGCTCTGCGACGCATTGCGCCCTGATCCTTTCGCGCATCATAGCAGACAGGCCAGCCCTTGACAATGCCAGGGCTGCCGGACTTGATGATTGCAAGAGAATAGGGTTGCACCGCCTTGGCCATCATGCTATAAAAGACGTTTTTTCGTGGAGATACCAAGCAAGATGATACACCTCAGCAACATCAGCAAACAGCATGGCTCGCAGATCCTTTTTGCCAATGCCAGCCTTCAGATACTTCCCGGCCAGCGCACCGGCCTGGTCGGCCCCAACGGCGCGGGCAAGTCCACCGTCTTCCGTCTGATCACCGGCGAGGAAGAAGCGGACAAGGGCGAGATTTCCTGCGCCAAGAAAACAGTGATCGGCTATTTCTCCCAGGAAGTGGGCGAGATGTCCGGCCACTCGGCCCTGGAGGAGACCATGGCCGCGGTGGGCGAGGTGGTGCGCTTGGGCGAAGAGCTCAAAGTTATGGAGGCGGCCATGGCCCTGCCCATGGAGGACGACGCCATGACCGCGTTGCTTGAGCGGTACGGCGACGCCATGGAGGAGTTCGAGCATCGCGGCGGCTACGACCTGGAATCCCGCGCCCAGGCGGTGCTCACCGGGCTTGGCATCGGGCCGGAGGATTTCAACCGGCCGGTGGAATCATTCAGCGGCGGCTGGAAGATGCGCATCGCCCTGGCCCGCATCTTGACCATGAACCCCGATGTCCTGCTGCTGGACGAGCCCACCAACCATCTGGACGTGGAGTCCATCGTCTGGCTGGAGGAATGGCTGGCCAAGGAGTTCAAGGGCGCGGTGCTCATGACCTGCCATGACCGTGATTTCATGAACCGGTTGGTTTCCCGGATCATCGAGGTGGCCAACGGGACCATCACCACCTACAGCGGCAATTACGATTTTTATCTCCGCGAGCGGGAGATCCGGCGGGAACAGCTGGCAGCCAGCTTCCGCCGTCAGCAGGAGATGCTGGCCAAGGAGGAGGATTTCATCGCCCGCTTCGCGGCCCGCGCCTCCCACGCCTCCCAGGTGCAGTCCCGGGTCAAGAAGCTGGAAAAGATCGAGCGCATCGAGCTGCCCCCGGAACAACGGCTGATCAGCTTCGAATTCAGCGAGCCGCCCCGCAGCGGCGATGACGTGGTGCGGATGGAGGGTCTGGCCAAATCCTGGACCCTGGACGGGGGCGGGGAAAGGCCGGTGTTTGGCTCCATCTCCGGGGTGATCCAGCGGGGAGAAAAGGTGGCGGTGGTTGGAGTCAACGGCGCGGGCAAGTCCACCTTGCTTAAAGTCCTGGCCGGCCAGACCGAGCCCACCTCCGGCTGCGCCACCATCGGGGCCAACGTCAGCCTGGGGTATTTCAGCCAGCATGCCATGGATGTTTTGATTCCGGAAAGAACGGTGTTTGAAACCGTGCAGGACGCTCTGCCCCAGGCCAACATCGGCACCATCCGCAACCTCTGCGCCGCCTTTCTCTTTCAGGGCGATACGGTGGACAAGCAGATCAAGCTCCTTTCCGGCGGGGAAAAGAGCAGGGTGGTGCTGGCCACCCTCCTGGCCAAGCCGCTCAATTTCCTGATTCTGGACGAGCCCACCAACCATCTCGACATCCAATCCCGGGAAATATTGCTGGGAGCGCTGCAAAAATTCACCGGCACCGTGGTGCTGGTCAGCCATGACCGGCACTTTCTCCGCTCCCTGGTGAACCGGGTGATGGAGGTGGATCACGGGGAAATGCGGTCCTACGGGGGGGATTACGAATACTACCTGCGCAAGGCGGGCTATCAGGCCGCCTGAGCAGGAAGGAACAACGCTTATCTAGGAGGTGAGCCCTTTCAGACGGGCGGCCCGTTCAAAGCTCAAAATGACTTGAGCCAACTGCCGTTCCACCTCAAGGGGTGGCTCAAAGAGCATGCCATAGGTCGCGAACTTCGTTGTCCCGTTATCGGCTTTTCGGACAAGGCTTGCGGTCTTGAGCATGACCAGAACGCTTTCCACTGTTCCCGCAGCTACGAAGTCGCTGGCAGGCACCGCATGGTTGAGCTGGAGGCAGACCGCCTGGATATCGCAGGGCACAACAACCGGGGTTGCCTGGGGCAGTCGAACAAGGACCCCCTTGCCGCTGAGATCTTCAATCCGGCCGGAGAGAATCCATTTCGTGGCGGTCTGGAAGATGGCGACACTGTCGGCCGTCGGCACAACCCGGTACGCATGCCGACGCTGGATGATCATAACCTCCGCCGGGAGCGCGAGCTCCAGGTAGTCATCCTTGAGCCGCAAAATCCTGCTCTTGCCCACGATATTGCGGCCAAACACGCAGCGGAACTGAAACTCCACCTCAGCGGGGGTGAATTTCGAGGCTTTATCCCGTTTGGCCAGGATCAGACGCGAAGGCGAGACCTTGACAACCCAGGCATCACTGCGATACCCGTGCTGGACAATGCTCAGGGCTTTGCGCCGCTCCAGCATCAGTTCGAAGATTCGGCTGACCGCGCCCGGATCCCGAACAATCTCAACGTCAGAATCTTCCATTATTTATACAATTCCTGCGGATCCGGCCCTCTCAAAAACCAACCCGGATGCGGTGTTAACCATACCTTTTTTTGCCCTGCCCACCCACCGGAAAAAATCATTTTTTCCGCTTGCTTTTCCCTGCCGCTTTCACCGACAATATAGACACGCCCCGATGGCCGCTTTTCACCACCCTGAAGTCCCCACAACTTCTCAGCGGCGAAGCCTCATCGGGGCTTCCTTTTGCCCGCTCAGCTATGCTCGCGGGTCTTGCGAAAGACTATATCCGGAAACAATTCCTGCACCCTGCCCAGCCGCCACTCGCTTTCCGCCAGATAGGCCAGATGCCCCTCGGCATCCAGGGCGAGATGGGCCTGATTCTTGCTCTTGAACTCATCGAGCTTCTTGCGGTCCTCGCAGTCGATCCAGCGGGCCGTGGCGTAGCTGACCCCTTCGTACACCGCGTCCACCCCGTATTCCGCCTTGAGCCGGGACATGGTCACCTCAAACTGGAGCACGCCCACCGCACCCAAAATGTAGTCGCTGCCCATGGTCGGTCGAAAGAGCTGGACCGCGCCTTCCTCGGCCAGCTGCACCAGCCCCTTGTTCAGCTGCTTGATTTTGAGCGGGTTTTTGATCAGCACCCTCCGGAAATGCTCGGGCGCGAAGTTGGGGATGCCGGTGAACTTGAGGGGTTCCTTGTCGGAGAAGGTGTCGCCGATCTTGATCGTCCCGTGGTTGTGGATGCCGATGATGTCACCGGGCCAGGCCTCCTCCACGTTGGTGCGGTCCTGGGCCATGAAGATGGTGGCGTTGGCCAGGGAAACCTCCTTGCCCAACCGATGGTGCATGACCTTCATCCCCCGGGTGAATTTACCGGAGCAGATGCGGAAAAAGGCGATGCGGTCGCGGTGGGCCGGATTCATGTTGGCCTGGATCTTAAAGGTGAAGCCGGAAAATGCCTCCTCCTCCGGGGAAACCATGCGGGTGGTGGTGGCGCGGGGCCCGGGCGGCGGAGCCAGCTCGACAAAGGCGTCCAGCAACTCTTTCACCCCGAAGTTGTTGACCGCGCTGCCGAAGAACACCGGGCTCTGGCTGGCCTTGAGATACTCGGCATGGTCAAAGGGGCTGGCCGCCCCGGCCAGGAGTTCGAGATCCTCACGGAGCCGGTCTGCCTGGCTGCCCAGCATCTGATCCAAAAGCGGATCGTCCAGGCTCTTGACCATGATGGATTCCTGGGGCCGCCTGTCCTTGCTGGGGGTAAAAAGGTTCAGCTCCTGGCGCATGATATTGTAGACCCCCTTGAAGCGTTTGCCCATGCCGATGGGCCAGGAAAGCGGGGTGCACTCGATCTGCAGCTTCTCCTCGATCTCGCTTAAGATATCCAGGGGCTCAAGGCCCTCGCGGTCCAGCTTGTTGATGAAGGTGATCACCGGCGTGTTGCGCATCCGGCAAATTTCCATGAGCTTCTCGGTCTGGGCCTCGACCCCCTTGGCGCTGTCGATGACCATGAGCGCGCTGTCCACTGCGGTGAGCACCCGGTAGGTGTCCTCGGAAAAATCCTTATGCCCTGGGGTATCCAGCAGATTGACCTCAAAATCCCGGTAGTTGAACTGCATCACCGAGGTGGTCACCGAGATGCCGCGCTCCTTCTCGATGGCCATCCAGTCGCTGACCGCATGGTGATCGGTCTTGCGCGACTTGACCGCCCCGGCCATCTGGATGGCCCCGCCGAAGAGCAGGAGCTTTTCGGTGAGGGTGGTCTTGCCCGCGTCGGGGTGGCTGATGATGCCGAAGGTGCGGCGGCGCTTGATTTCTTTTTCCAATATACTGCTCATCTGATCCTTTCCTGTATGCTTTCCAGACCGGAATTCGGCCCACGGAACAGCGTATATACCGCAAAAAACGCAGTTTGTCAGCAAGTTCCACACCACAGTCCCGGCGAAAACCGCCGCCTGGCACCCCTCCCCAGCGCAATCGCACCACAAGCAAGACCACGTGTCCTCCCCTGCACCCCAGGGTCTTGGGACGAATTTGCTTTATGCATTGCCTGCTGGAGTGTATACTTTTTTATTTCTTTCCCTTCTTTTCTCTTGGTGACCCCTTGTCTGTAAGCAAAAAAAATCCTTCCCGAAAACCAGCCCACACACGAAACAGCAGCCCGGAAACGCCCTCGGCTGCCCGTCGCCCTTCTCGCGGTAAAAGCAAATCCCCACAAGAAAACCCCGTGGGCAGAAAGACCCGCAGACCTGGTGCTGATTCTGCTCCCGGTCTTGCGTTTCCCGGCACCAGAAAACCTCGGGCGGAACGATCCGAGGAAGACACCTTCCGGGCACCTGCTTCGGCAACCGATCGCCCATCCAGCAGCAAGAGAAAATCCCCATCAGAAAGACCCTTCGACAAGAAGACCCGCAGGCCAGGGGCTGCTCCCACTCCCGGTCGTGGTTTTACCGGCAGCAGAAAACCGCGGGCGGGAAGATGCGAGTTTGAGGAGGAACCCTGCCGGGCGCCTGCTTCGTCACCCGACCGCCCACCCAGCCGCAGGAGAAAATCAGGGCCAGAAAAAACCTTCGGGCCAAAAACCCGCAGGACTGCCGCTGATGCCTCTCCCGACCGTGGCTTTAAAAGCGCCAGGAAACCCCAGGAGGAACAATCCGAGGAGGAGATATTCTGGGCGCCTGCTTCGGCAACTGATCGCTCCTTTGCCAGCTTTCTCAAACCGCTCATCCCCTCAACCATTGGCCCGGAAGGCCAAGCCATCCTCTACAGCTCTCCCCTGGCCCATCTCGATTATTCCATGGAGCTGCAGATAAAGGACCAGGGGCTGATGGGTTTCTGGAAACAGCACCGGCTGCCCGGACTGCCGGAAGCGGTAATCCGCTCCCCCAAGGCCCGGGGATACCGCACCACCTCAAAACGCAAGGGTTTCCTCCACGGCTCCACCCTGTATCTGCTGTTGGGAGACAAGGGTGCCCTGCCCAAGAACCGACAGTATTTCACCGCCTCGCCGCTGGAGCCCAAAGAGCACGAGATTATCTACCGCTTTCTCCAACAAAAGCTCAGCGATCCAGCCTTTAGGCTGATCGCCGGGCATCTGAACTACCTCATCATCCGCGGCGGCTACGCGGAACAGGCGGTGATCTTCAATGTGGACCTGATGAACGGGCCACTGGTCCGCAAGATGAAACTGCTCAGCGGTCATCTCCAGAAGCTCCCCGTTGCAGTCACTGCGGCTTTTGTCTACCTTGACCCAAGCCAATCCGACTACTATCTGGAAACCAAGCGCCCGGCGGAGACCCTGCATTTCAAAAAGCTCTTCGGCCCGGACCAGTTGGGGGCCACCTACGGCGACTGCCGCTACCAATTCCATCCGACCTCGTTTTCCCAGATCAACGAATCCATGGTGGAAACCATGCTAATGCGGGCCAAGGAGTTGCTGGCTCCGACCCCGGACCAGTCGCTCCTTGATCTCTACTGCGGCTACGGGTTGTTCAGCCATTATCTCGCTCCCGCGTATCGGCAGGTGCTGGCCGTTGACGGCGAAGGCCCGTCCATCCGGGCCGCCGAGGCCAACAGCCGTTTGAACAAGCACCGGGGCGGCCAAACCAAGTTTCTCGCCCACCGGATCACCGTCGGGTATCTGGAAAAAACCCTGCCGCCGCCAGCCCCAAACGAGGTGATGCTCCTTGACCCGCCCCGCCAGGGCACGCTGCCAGGGGTGATCGCCTCGCTGGCCCGGCGGAAACCGAAAAAGGTCCTCCATATCTTCTGCGGGGTGGACCAGATTCCGCCCTCCCTCAAGGAGTGGCAGGCCAACGGCTACCAGGCGCGGCGCATCGCCCCTCTGGACATGTTTCCAGGCTCGGCCAATCTCGAGATCCTGGTGCTGCTGGAGCCAAAGGTATAATCCCAGAGCAACAAAACGAACACCACGAGGAACATCCCCATGGCACAAAGCATGTATATCGTGGCAATCGGACCCCAGAGCGGCAAATCGGTGGTCGCTCTGGGCCTCATGGAGCTGCTGTCCCGCCGTATGCGCAGGGTCGGCTATTTCCGTCCCATCATTCCCTCGCATACGGTGGTGGACAACAACCTGCAATTGATCAAAACCCGCTACCGCCTTGATTTTGACTACGACGAGATGTTCGCCATGTCCCACGACGAGGCGCAGCATCTTTCCGCCGAAGGCTCCACCGACCAGATCCTCAAAACCATCCTCGACAAGTACAAGCACCTGGAAAGCAAGTGCGATTTTGTCCTCTGCGAGGGCACCGATTTCAGTGGACTTTCCCTTCCCTTTGAGTTCGAGTTCAACGCCGAGGTGGTCAACAACCTGGGCTCCCCCATCCTGCTGCTTTTAAACTGCCATGGCAAATCCCCGGAGGATATCCTCGACTCCCTGCATGTGGCCCAGGAATCCTTCCTCAAGAAGGGCTGCACCATCCTGGCCAGCGTGGTCAACCGGGTGGAACCCGAGCTCATGGAGACGGTGCGGGAAAAACTCACGGAATGCGGCACGGAATGCGGACCGATCTATGTCCTGCCGGAGGAACCGTTTCTGGGCAAACCAACGGTGGGCGAGATCGCCAAGGCCCTGGGCGCAACGATCATCATGGGCGACCCCGAGGAGATGAACCGAGGGGTGGCGGACTTCAAGGTGGCGGCCATGAGCCTGCCGCATTTTCTCGACCATCTGGTGGAAGGCGACCTGATCATCGCGCCGGGCGACCGCTCGGAAATCATCCTCGGCAGCCTGGCCGCCAACTTCTCCTCCACCTATCCGAGCATCGCCGGGCTGCTGCTTTCGGGCGGCTTCGTCCCGGACCCCCAAATATCCCTGCTTCTCCAAGGCTTGAGTTACCGGGGAACCTTGCCCATTGTCAGCGTGCAGACAGATACCTTTACCACCGCCATGAACGCCAGCGGTGTGCCCCCCATGCTCACCCCGGAAAACGACCGCAAGATCGCCACCGCCCTGGGGCTTTTTGAGGCGCACGTCAACCTGCCCGAGCTGGAAACCCGCATTTCCTTTGTGAAATCCATACGGGTCACCCCGATGATGTTCGAATACAACCTGGTGGAGATGGCCCAAAGGCACCGACAGCACATCGTTCTGCCCGAAGGCGCAGAGGAACGAATTCTACGGGCCAGTGAAATCCTTATCCGACGCGGCGTGGCGGAGATCACCCTGCTGGGCGATCCGGCCGAAATTCGCGGCGCGGCCAGCAACTTCGGCCTTGATCTCAAAGGCATCGAGATCATCGATCCGGCAACCTCCGCCTTGCGCCAGGATTTTGCCCAGACCTACTTCGCGCTCCGTCAGCACAAGGGGATCACCGAGAAGACCGCCTTTGACACGGTGGCCGATGTCAACTACTTCGGCACCATGATGATCCACAAGGGGTTGGCCGACGGCATGGTTTCCGGGTCGGTGCACACAACCGGGGACACCATTCGCCCGGCCCTGCAGATCATCCGCACCCAACCGGGAGTTTCCATTGTTTCCAGCGTTTTTTTGATGTGCCTGGCCGACCGGGTCCTGGTCTACGGCGACTGCGCGGTGAACCCCGACCCCAACGCCCAGCAGCTGGCGGAGATCGCCATAAGCTCGGCACAAACCGCCAAGCTCTACGGCATCGAGCCCTTGGTCGCCATGTGCTCCTATGCCACCGGCTCCTCGGGCAAGGGCGCCGATGTGGACAAGGTGCGCGAGGCGACCCGGATCGCAAAAGAACTCCGGCCCGATCTCATGATTGAAGGCCCGATCCAGTACGACGCGGCGGTGGACGCCGGGGTGGCGAAAACCAAGCTGCCGGACAGCCAGGTGGCGGGCAAGGCCACGGTGTTCATCTTCCCGGACCTGAACACCGGCAACAACCTGTACAAGGCCGTACAGCGTTCGGCCAACGCCGTGGCCATCGGCCCGGTGCTCCAGGGTCTGAACAAACCGGTCAATGACCTGAGCCGGGGCTGCACCGTGCCCGACATCGTCAACACCGTGGCCATCACCGCCATCCAGGCCCAGGCCGCCGGAACAAGCAAAGGAAACAACCCATGAAGGTTCTGGTGCTCAACTCCGGCAGTTCGTCCATCAAGTACCAGCTGTTCGACATGCGGAATGAATCGGTGCTGGCTGCGGGCAGCATCGAGCAAATCGGCGAACCGGGCAGCCACCTCAGCCACCGCATCCGGACACCCCAGGGCGGAACGGAAGAAACGGTGCGCACCCTGGCCATTGGTGATCACCGGCAGGGCTTTCAACTCATCGCCTCGGTCCTCCGGGAAACAGGAGCGCTTGCCAACACTGGCGAACTCAAGGGCATTGGCCACCGGGTGGTGCATGGCGGCGAAAAATTCAAGGAACCCGCCCGGATTACCCCCGAGGTTCTGGCCGCGATCCGAGCGCTGATCCCATTGGCACCCCTGCACAATCCAGCCAATCTCCTCGGCATGGAGGTGGCCATGGAGAGCGCTCCTGCCGTACCCCAGGTGGCGGTGTTCGACACTGCCTTCCACCAATCCATTCCACCCCACGCCTACCACTACGCCATTCCCAAAAGGCTGTACGAGGCGCATCAGGTCCGCCGCTACGGCTTCCACGGCACCTCGCACCGCTATGTGGCAAAAAAGGGTGCCGAGTTTCTTAAAAAACCGCTGGATTCGCTCAACCTGATCAGCCTGCACCTGGGCAACGGGGCCAGCGCCGCCGCCATCCAGCAGGGGCGCTGCATCGACACCTCCATGGGCCTGACCCCGCTGGAGGGGCTGATCATGGGCACCCGCTGCGGGGATCTCGACCCGGCAATCATCTTTTATCTTGGGCGGGAAACCGGGCTTTCCTCCGGAGAGATCGAATCGATCCTCAACAAGGAAAGCGGCCTCAAGGGAATCTGCGGGGCCAACGACATGCGCACCGTGGGGGAGATGGCCCAGGCGGACGATCCGGAGGCGCAACTTGCCATCGATATGTACTGCTACCGGATCAAAAAATACATCGGCGCCTACCATGCGGCGCTGGGAGGGTTGGACGGGCTGATCTTCACCGGCGGCATCGGGGAGAACGCCGACTTTATCCGGGCAGGGTGCTGCCAAGGCCTTGCCCATTTGGGCCTGGAGATGGATACTGGAAAAAACCGTGGGCAACGGGAAGGCTGTTCCGCTATCGAGAGCGGAGCAAGCCGGGTGAAAATCCTGGTTATTCCCACCAACGAAGAGCTGGAGATTGCCGAACAGACGGTAGCCTGTCTGGAGGCTGATTAGTCAAGGAGCGCATTATGTCTACCAAAACAATGGCAAAAAAAATCATGGCCGTTCTGGGCGGCTGCCTGCTGCTGAGCCTCGCGGCCTGTATCCTCAAGGAAAGAAGCGTACGTCCCTCTTGGGAAAACGGGGTGCTGCGGGTGGGGGTTACGCCGAATTATCCCTGCCTCATCGATAAAGAGACAGGAACTGGCCAGATTTGCGGCTTTGAAGCCGAATGCGCCGCCCTGCTTGCCAAACGCCTCCAGAGCCGGCTTCAGTTTGTTGAGTTGGACTGGGAAGATCAGATCCCCGCCCTGGAGCGCAAGAAGGTTGACATCATCATGTCCGCCATGTCCATCACCGAGATGCGCAAGCTCCAGGTGGCCTTCAGCGAGCCATATCTCACCATCAGCCAGATGGCCCTGACCACCAAGGCCGGGGCAGAGAAATTCACGTCCGCCCAGGAAATTATTGCCACCGGCAAGGCCATCGGCGTGGAAAAGGGAACCACCGGGGATATCTTTGTCCAGCGCTATTGCCTTGCGGCCGAACCGCTTTTTTTCTCGTCTCCGGATGCCGCCGTGCAAGCACTCCGTGACAAACGCATCGACCTCTTCATCCACGATGACCCGGTGCTCCGCGCCTATGCAACCGGTGCGGACGATCTGGTGCTGCTCCAGACCCCTTTGACCAGCGAAGAGCTTGCCTGGGCGGTCCGCCGGGATGATCCAGCCCTGCTCGATGAAGTGAACTCCGCTCTTGCCGCCTGGAAAGAAGATGGCACCCTGGAGAGACTCCTCAAGAAATGGCTGCCGCAATGAGCGCCTTGCCAGACCTTAGGCCTGCTGAGCCTTACGCCACCCCGCCGCCTTGAGGCGGTTAATGCGCTCGATATTCCAGCTCTGGATTGCCTGAAGATACTTCCGCTGGTCCTCACGCAAAAGGGCCATGATCTTTTCCTTCTCTTCCCGGATTTCCTCCCGTTCGCCGGGATACATCTCCAGCCAGCAGGCATAGCCCTGATCAAAGAGAAATTCCGGGTGCACCGCCTCGGGGTCCACCTGCAATTTGGCCGTGAGCAGCATGGTGGCGAGGATCATGTCATACTCAACCACCCAGCCATTGTCGTTGAGCATGGAGCGTGCATCAAACCCCGCATCCCCTGGACATTTCGGACAGAACACCCGCTGGATAACGTCTGATTGCAGAAGGTTGTCACGCAGATGAAACTGGACGGTTCTAGCGCCGCATTCACAGGTTTTTCGCACATCGATGCACATCTGGTTCCTCTATTTTTCTTAACTTGTTTTCGGATTTCTGATGCCATCCGCCAGCCAATCGGAGTTTTCAGAATCTTCGCGGCAGAGAGGAGGAATCCTTGCGGCCATCGATCATCTTCTGGAGTTGCTGGCGTGCAGCCCGCGCATCCTGCAGCTCGCTCTGGATCGCCGTCTCCTCCTCCGGCGCTGCGGCGAGCAGCAACTTTTCCAAGCGTTCAACCTGCTGCTGCGCCCGATAGAGTTCCCGTGCCAGATCCCGTAAAGACATGTGCTACCTGTTTGCCTGCTGTTTCTGCATTGCCCGAAAGGCGCTCAAGGCCGCGCCATTGAGCCCCGCCCTGTCTGTCGTGATCATTCTGATCGGGATGGCGGAAAGTATCCCGGCCATGCGCCCTTTGCCGATAAAGCGCTCCATGAATACCTTGGGGGCAAAGACGGCAAGGAGCCTGGGAAGCATGCCGCCGCCCAGATAGAGCCCTCCAGTGGAGAGGAACTTGAGCGCCATGTTTCCGGCCTCGGCCGCCAGGACAGAGAAAAATATCTCCAGGGTCAGACGGGCGACTTCGCCCTCTTTTTCCAGGGCCTGGCCCATGAGAACCGGGGTAATATCCATGGCCGCGTCCAACGCCCCCTGTAAACCAGAAGGAACCTTCATGCCTGCCCCTTCAGTCAGATACCGATAAATATTGGGGATTCCTTTTCCAGAGCAGACCAACTCGTAGCTCACATGGCCGTGTTCCGCCCGCAAAAAGGAAAGCAGCCCCTGCTCCACCTCAGAGGTTGGCGCAAAATCGGCATGCCCGCCTTCCGAGGGAAACGGTGTATAGTCCCTACCATTCCAGCAGAGATACGCCTCGCCCAGCCCTGTCCCAGGGGCAAGAACCGCCATGCTCCCGTGAGGAACCGGCGTTCCGGCATTTATCACCAGAAGGTCTTCCGGCGGCAAGATTGACACTGCCTGGGCCACAGCCACCAGGTCGTTCAGCACGAGTACCTCGGCCAGCTGAAATTGCTCCCGCAATGCCTCCTGGTCAATGAGCCAACCCAGGTTGGTCATCCAGACCCGCCCGTCGGCGACTGGCCCGGCCACGCCAAAGGCGGCCATTTGGGGCTGCTCCGAAGAATCGCTCAAAAAATCAGCAATTATTGCGGAGAAATCGTCATAGCCGCCACAGGCAAAGCGCTGCTCCCGGACCAGGGCATACCCCTGCCCTATTGTGGCATACAGGGCAAGGAGGGCTTTTGTCCCGCCCAGATCTCCTGCCAGAAAATAGCCCATTATCCTCTCCCGAACATGGGGTGGAAATCCTTTTTAGCCAAAACCGACTTTGCCCTAGCAGAAGAGGCCGCATCCATGCAGGGTGCGGCCTCTTCATAAGCTTACAATTTCAGGATATCTTCAGGCAAGGAAGCTCAGCCCCCTTTACCTATTTCAATTCTTTCTCCCCTCAACCAGCCGGGTAAGATGCCCAATATTGTCACGGAGCATCATGGTTTGGGAGGTGACCGCCTCGGAGGCTGCGGCCAGTTCCTCGGCATTGGCCGCCATCTGCTGCGTGCCGGTATCCATCTCGGTTACTGCCTTGTTGATCTGGATAACACCCTGGGTCTGCTCATGGGAGGCGGTGGAAATCTCTTCCACCAGAATCGCCACCTTCCGTGAGCCCTCCACCACATCCGTGGATTCCGCCACAACCTCATTCACCTTTTTCAGGCCGTCATTGACATTGCCGATGGCCCGCTCAATCAGATCACTGGAGTTTCTTGCCGATTGGGCGGTGCGTTGCGCAAGATTGCGCACCTCATCGGCAACCACGGCAAAACCCGCGCCCTGTTCCCCAGCCCTGGCCGCTTCCACCGCCGCATTCAAGGCGAGGAGATTGGTCTGAAAAGCGATCGCCTCGATCTCGCGAATGATGGTGGCGATGGCGTCGCTGTCCTTTTTGATATTCTGCATGGAAAGCTGCATGGCCGCAACATTGACGTTTGCCCTGGAGCCAATCGCCTCATTCTGTTTCATCCCGGAATTGGCCTCGGCGGAGTTGGTGTCGTTCTGCTGGACCATGGCGGTGATCTCTTCAAGGGAGGCGCTGGTCTCCTCCAACGATGCCGACATCTCCGAAGCCATTTCCGCCACCATCTGGGAGGTGCTGGCCGTGGCCTGGGCCTCTGCGGAGATGCGATCGGCACTCTCGTCCAGATCACTGACAATGGTATTGATGGACCGAACGAGCATCTGTACGACAAGAAAGGCGAACAGACCCACGGCAATAAGAGAGATGATCCCGCCAATGATGAAGAACAGGCCAAAATTTTTCACCTCGCGCATGGCCTTTTCCTTGGTCGCCTCCTGCCCCGCGCGCAACTCGTCAACCGCAGCCTTGGTGCTTGCCATCAGGCTGTAATACTTTTCAAAAAATTCCCCGTCAAAGGCCTCCAGGGCCGTGGCTTTATCCCCTTTTGCCAGAGCGGGCAGAATTTTTTTATTGATCATCTCGTCCATCTTCGGCCAGGAGGCGGCCAGCTCGTCATAGGAGGCCACCACCGCCTGAGCATGATCCACTGCATGGCATGACCCGCAGTACAGTTTTTTACCTCCGGGATTGTTGAGGCTTTCCCGCATTTCGGCAATGGCCTCGTCAAACTTCTTAGTGGTGGTTTTCAAGCCGCTCAAGGTTTCCGGATCATAATCCATGATCTGGCCCTTGAGGATACTGTTGAGGAGATTGAGATTGAGGCGGATCCGGGCAACCTTGTCGATGTAGTCCATCTTGAGTTCGATGCCGGTGTACAACTTGCCCCCGATCTGCACCCGGTGGATAATGAACTGCCCAATGGCAACGCTTGAAACCATGGACAAGGCGACAAAACCAACGATAAGAAAAAGCTTTACCCGCAGACTCAAGCCGTCAAACCAATCTTTCATAGCCTCTCCCTTCATGCGCAAATCGTTCAAACCATATCCAACGATGTTTCATTATATTGTATACTCTCGTTTTTTTTACCATATATTTTTCTCACATTCCAGCTGGTTGCAAAAAAAGAAGAGCAACAAGCATTTCACAGGCAAGAAAATCGGCGGAAAGCCTCCTTGGCTTGTGACTGATATTTTCCCCAGAAAAATATAATTTTTTGTACCCCCTCCGGCAGAATACCCCTCCCAACCTAAAGACCCTCAAAAAAAATCCCTTCTCCACGGGTAAAAAAAACTTGCGTCCATACAACGCCTTAAAATAACAACGCAAAACTCATACCCATCAGTTCAACCCCTCCCCCTCCGTTCAAAATTTTGTACCCCACCTGTTTTTTCACTCCTGTCGCCATCGCCCTGAACAGCCCATGATCACAACGAAAAACACAATTACATTAAAAACAAAATCACTGGCACGCTTGTTGCTTTAACACCAAGACAGTAAAACAACTCTTATCTCCTTTCTCCTTAAAAGAAGACCGACTCCCCGCAGAGTCGGTCTTCTTTTTTTTTGCCCAGACCTGGCGAACCAGAAAAATCCCGACACGCTTTTTCCCCGGCCAAACATTTCCCCCACAATTTTTTTTGCTGTTTGCACTCTGCGGCAAAGCCCGATATAGTGCGAACCCTGTGGTCGTCGGCGCCTTGCCCGTCAATAAAGACTCCACAGCCAACCCTCCCGAACCCGGCAAGGGGGTTTGGTTTACTCGCCATTTACCCCTTCAACCCGTTCTTTCCTCTTTAATAAGACCATCCGAAACCGTGAACCCACGATGACCTTTTCCTTGGGGCCAATCCCCATAAAATCCCCCTTTATTTTAGCGCCCATGGCCGGTTGCACCGACCTGCCCTTCCGTCTGCTTTGTAGAGAGCATGGTGCTGGTCTCTGCTATTCCGAGATGATCGACTGCCATGGCCTGGTATCACAACAGCAAGACTGCCTGGAACTGCTCCTCACCAACACCGAAGAGCAACCAGTGATCATGCAACTTTACGGCAGTGATCCCGGCGCCATGGGAAAAGCCGCGGCAATCCTGAGTGAATACCCCATTGCCTGTATCGATATCAATATGGGCTGCCCCATGGAAAAAATCGTCCAGACAGGCGCCGGAGCCGCGTTGATGAAAAACCCGCGGCTGGCTGAAAAAATTATCACCGCCATCTGCAAAAATTCAACAAAGCCGGTAACTGTCAAGATCCGCTCGGGCTGGAACCAGCACACCATTACCGCGCCGAAGATTGCCAAGATAGCGGAAGGTGCAGGCGCGCAAGCCATTGCCATACATGCCCGCACCTGGAGCGACGGCTTCACCGGCCCCGTTGACCACAGGATAATCCTGCAAACCATGGAAAGCGTTTCCATCCCTGTTTTTGCAAATGGCGACATCACCACGCACGAGCAAGGCCAGACTCTGCTTAAAAAAATCGGCTGCGCCGGAGTGATGATTGGCAGGGCCGCCTTGGGCGCGCCCTGGATCTTTTCCGGGGGTGTGAATCAGCATCCCTCCATGGCCTACAGAATCAAAGCCCTACTGCGCCACCTTGAACTCGCCGAGATCCATCTTGCCCCACAACCAAACCTCTCCAAAATCAGAAATCATGCCTGGAAATACTTTCGCGGTACAACCACTGGCGCCGCCCTCCGCAAACAGATCGACGCCACCACCACTTACTCTGAATTGAGAGGATTCATCCACACCCTTGCCGAACGGGTGCTTCAGCAGTGACCTGCCTGAACTATTACGGGAATAACAGGAAAAGGGAATAGCCTGAGAATTCAGATCATGAAAAAACCCGACAAGCAATATAGCTGATCGGGTTTTTTTTATGTTTTTATTGGTGCGCCCGGAGATGATCCTGCTTATTCACAACCGCCCTCAAGCAACAACCTCGCTTATCATCAACTGCAGTTCCGAAGAATCGAGGCCTTCCGCAACAAGTTTTTTCTCATATTCCTTCAACAGCATTTTCGCCTTAGTCCGGTCTCCCCTCCCGCAATGGAGACGATATGTCAGCCGAAGCAAGGTTACATCAGTCGGATCAAGCCTCAGCCCCCTCTGCAAAATAGCCAGGGCCTGCTCAGCGCGGGATGCAGAGATCAGGTGTTCGCCCCAAACAGAGGCAATCTTAATCATTAGGAGTTGAACGTCCCAGACAAAATTGTGCACTTGATCATCTACAATCGCCTCTGCATCCACACAATCATGCCAGAGACCCACCGCAACATGAAAACAGTTACCCGCTTGCCACCACTCATTTTTCTTGGCATGCCGCAAGCCTTCTGCGGCCACCTGCTGAAAAATTTTTGCATCCAGCACACAGTTCTGTAGGCAGAGAATGCCCTGCCGCAAAACAAGATAATCCCCGACAGGATATTGCCTCATGGCACTGCGCAGAGTTTTCCTTAAACGTGAAACCAGGCTATCGAAATTGGATCGTGCCTTTTCTGGTGGGCTTTCCGGCCAGAAAGCAAGCTGTATTGCCTCCTGCTCCATTTTCATATTATTTGAGGTGAGAAGGAGTTTCAACAGGCGACATTGCAAAGGAGTCATTTCCTCTTCCATCAGAACAACCTGTCCGCCAAGCTCAAGATGACATCCGCCAAGCATATGAACAGAGAGCAGCGGCACAACACGCCCCTTTTTCACAAATGTAATTTTTAACCGCTCCTGGGCCATGACACGGACATATTCAGCTTCGATATTATGTTGAGCCGCTATCTGCAGAACATGCTCCAATTTCTCCGGCGTCAACCCAAGCACATACTGGTAGTCATTCTCCCGCATACAACGGAGACCTTCCCCTACATCAAACACCGCAGCCTCAATCTTCCCTGCACGGCTGTAAGCATTTGCCCGGTGCAAAAAGCTAGCCGCTATTAAATAATTTATCTTATATCTTTTTGCCTCTGATAAAGCCTGGGTCAATAATTCTTCGGCTTTATCAGGCATACCGACACAACCATACATAGTCCCCAGCAAAATACCGTTGAGTATCTCATAAAAAGGCCCGCCGGCATCCCCCCCGGAGAAGCAGGGACTTTCTAGCTGCCTTCAGGGCCGCCTCCGGTTCATCAAGATACGCGAGGATATATGCCTTCCAGTGCAGAAACTGACTCAGCATATGGGGAGTCCCTGCTACAGGCCCGCTTCGGATGCCCTCATCCATTTTGGCAAGCGCATCACGGAGCTTGCCCAGAGAGACGAGAATTCCAATGTCCCAGACATAGAGAAAGGGCCCCACTATGGTCTGGAAAAGTGTTTCTGTGTTTATCAGGGCAAACAATTGCTCTTTCTGGACAAAATAGTTTGCAAAGTCTCCGTGGAGCTGCAGGTCATCTATATGCATGGTGACAAGAGCCATTTTGTAAACAGTGGCCACTTGCGGATCAAATAGCAGTCGGTAAGCTTTTTCAAGTTCACCAAGATTCAATTTTTTCCGCCCCAGGAGAAAATTTTCGTAATTCTGAACCAAAATCACAGAGGCTTCAAGCCCTTTGCTTTTAATTTTTTTGGCAAGTTCATATGCCTGGGAAGAGTAGCGGTGTGCTGTAATCATGTCACAGCGAAAGTAGCAATATCCGGCCGCAATGTTTTTTGCGACAACCACCTTGGCGAAGACAGGCAATTTAGCCTCTGCACTTGGGTAAATTTCTTCAGCACGGGCAAGTAGGACACCGCCTGTTTTGGGGCTAGCCGCTACAACCCAATAAAAAAAGATAAGCTGACTCAATGCTAGGAGTTCCCCCATCTCCTCCTGGCTGGCCACAAAAATCTTACGCGACTGCTCAAGATGCTCATAGCATTGATCCGGATAAAGTTCGCTGTAAGCTAGTCCTATAAACAGAGCCACCCAACCATTACTAAACTGAATTTCACGGGGCACTGCCAACAGGATAGAGAGCAGGGTTGCGCCCCGATTCGTGGCCAAAAAACCAATTCCATCGGTCATCAGAATTTGTTCCATGGCCGTATAGTTTTCAGCATTCAAACAATACCGCAATGCTTCAGCTATACGTTTTTGGGACATGCTGTGCTCAATAGCCGTCTGGTATATTTGTAATTTCTCCTGAGCAGTGAACACCTTGTTGGCTTCTTTGCGTAAAAATTCCCTGAAAAGATGATGAAAGCCAAAAACCTGGGTATCTTTATCACAGTTTAAAGCAAAATAATTTCCATCAGCCAACAGACACAATTTTGTTCCAATGTCGCTGTCTCCGGAAATTTTCACCGCAAGATCAAGGGGCACCTCTTCAAGGAGCGAAAGTTTCATGATCGAATTTCTATAATCAGCAGGTATTTGAGCGAAAACCTCTTCCTGAAAAAAATCCAAGATGGTCTGATTGCTAAAGCACTGCCTGACTTCTTCCCTGCTCAACGGGTTATTTTTATTTAAACCCAAGACATGGGCAGCCATTAACAGTCCCATGAGCCAGCCATCCGTGATTTGATTAATTTCCACGACGGCATCTCTCTGAAGCTGCAAACCAAAGATATCCATCATGAGTGCTTCCGTTTCATCGACAGAAAGAGAAAGATCTTTATTGTCCAACCGCAGCACATCATTGCCATAACGGAACTGTCTGCTCTGCAGCCCTACCGGACGACGGGATAATAAAATGAAACGGAGCTGAGGTGGAGATGATTCGATAAAAAAGTTCAACAAATTAAAACTACTCCCCCCATTTTCCAGGAGATGAATATCATCAAAAACCATAAAGAAATCACTGGACAGATATTTCAACAAATCGACAAACAGGAAATTGACAAGATGAGACAGATCGTTGGCATTAAGTTCGCCATTAACAACCATATCTTCGAGAAGGAGGGAGGAAAAAGATGGAACAGCCTCCTTCAAGCATACCAGGATTGAAGTGAGAAAAAAAATAGGATCGTTGTCTTCCGGACCCAACTGATACCAGGCAAAACTGTGGTGAGAATCACCCAAAAATTGAGCAGCAAGAGTCGTTTTCCCTTGGCCGCCCTGAGCTTCTAACAAAAGCACCTTTTTCGCCTGCCCCCGTGCCTGAAGAACTTCACGGATCAAATTGGCACGAAACAAATGGTGCGATGATGTTACACGGGGTGGGGAAAATTTGTTAATTGAAACCGTATAATGAAGCCGCGACACAAAATCATGCCGCCTTTCTTTGCTCTTTTTGTCCATACCCATCAATAACTTCCCCCAAGACGCGCCAGAGAGCCGAAGGAACTTCTTTTCTCATACTTTACACCTAAATATTAATTAGGGACAAAATCAATCCGCAAAAAACAATTAGGTATTTTCCCGTATTATATTTTCTCACAAAAATTCAACGTCAAATGATTTCTGTGAGAAAAAAGTGAGACTTTTTTTGTACATTTTAACCATAAAGAATCTTTAAACTAAATAACATCCATGTCCGCTATTTGCCCTCCGGGGAGAGACGCTATGAACGTCTGGCACAACAGAAACCTAAAACAGGCCATCATGACTCTGGACTTGCTCCTCGTGGCGACGGGTTTCATCGCCGCCTACGGCCTAAAAAAGTTTTTACCCAGTCCCATCCAAGGTCTTGCCACTGCGCCCAACTATTATATTGTTTTTCTGCTACTGCTCTTTGTCAGCTTTTTTACCTTCGACTCCCTCAAAACCCATGTGCTTTACGATCAGGGAAAATTCAGCAAAAAAGCTTCCCAAATCATTATTGCCAATCTTTCCGCGTTGGGACTGCTCATTGTCGGCCTGTATATCTTTCACATCCAAAACGTAAGCCGAATTTTTCTTTTCCTGTCCTGCGGCCTTGCAACAACTCTCATCCTGGGCCGCTATCTGGTTATGCGCCACATGATCTCCCGGAGTTCCAACCTGCAAGAAAAAGCGCTAAAGCTCTTGGTGATCGGCAGCCGAGAAAGGGCCAAAGATACCATCAAGGCCATCTATGCCAGTCACAATAAATTTTACAAGGTAATCGGCTGCCTTGAAGTAACCGGTGCAGACATCGGCAAAACCGTATACCGGAATGTTTCGATAATCGGCGGGATGAAAGATTTTAAAAATATGCTCCTCAACCAGGTCATTGACGAGGTGATTTTTGCCATCCCTCTCAATGAAATCCACAATGCCGCGGAACAGATCTCCTTTGCCGAAGAACTTGGCGTAGGGATACGCATCATGCCAGACTGGCAGATTCAGAAGATCATGTTCCGGCCCGAGACTGCCAGCCTCTCTTTTGAAAATTTCATGGGGCGGCCCACCCTCATTCTCTCTTCATCCCCCCCAAAGGATCTCTGTCTTTTGATCAAAGGGATTATGGATTTCACCCTCTCGCTGGCCGGGCTGATCATTCTTTCCCCACTTTTTCTCCTCATAATCCTTGCCATAAAGGTTAGCGCAAATGGGCCTGTTTTTTTCAAACAGACCCGATGCGGGGTCAATGGCAGACGCTTCCAAGTCTACAAGTTCAGTACTATGATTGAAAATGCCGAAGATCTGAAAGCCCAGCTCAAGGCGGCCAACGAGATGGACGGACCGGTGTTTAAAATCAAGAATGACCCGCGCGTCACCGCCCTCGGCAGATTCCTGCGCAAAACCAGCCTCGACGAGCTGCCGCAACTCTTCAACGTTTTGAAGGGCGAGATGAGTCTGGTCGGCCCCCGCCCGCCATTGCCCGGCGAAGTAGAAAAATATCAGCCCAGCCAACGCCGCCGCCTCTCAATGAAGCCCGGCATAACCTGTATCTGGCAGGTGAGTGGCCGCAATAACACCAGCTTTGAACAGTGGATGAAGCTTGATCTTAAATATATAGACAACTGGTCCCTCTGGCTCGATTGCAAACTGCTTGTCCAGACGGTGCGGGCGGTGGTGATGGGTACCGGGCACTGATTTTTAAAAATTTAGAGCTGTTTAGCTCAACAGAACTGCGCTATATATCTTTAGGGAAACTGTTTGTTTTAGATTTCTTCATCTGGATCTTCCCCCTCCACCAGCATTAAGAGTATAAAACAAAAAAAGGCAGCAGAAAATCGGTCTGCTTCTCTGCTGCCCCCATTGACTTATCAGAATCATAAGGAAATATTGATGCGGATTCTTGTTTGCGGCGGGGCCGGTTATATTGGCTCACATATGGTCAAAATACTTAACAGCCAGGGTCACACGGTTACAATTTTTGATAATCTTTCCACCGGCCATGCCCAGGCTGCCCCAGCCGCCCAACTTTTCGCCGGTGATCTCCTGGACAAAGAATCTCTAGCCAGACTTTTCAAGGCCCACAACTTTGAGGCAGTCATGCATTTTTCCGCCAAATCACTGGTAGGCGAGTCCATGACCAACCCCTCCGCCTATTACACAAATAATGTCATCGGCACCATCAACCTGCTTGATGCCATGCAGGCTCACCAGGTCCACCGCTTTATCTTTTCCTCTTCTGCCGCCATTTTCGGCCCCCCCCAGCAGAAGACAATCAATGAAGAACATCCCTGCCGGCCGATAAACCCCTACGGCCGGACAAAACTTATGGTAGAACACATCCTCAAGGACTACCACCATGCGTATGGCATCCGCTCGGTAAGCCTTCGATATTTTAATGCTGCAGGCGCCGACCCTGAAGGGAAATTAGGCGAGTCCCACACCCCGGAAACTCATCTTATCCCCAACATTTTAAAATCTCTGATAAACGGACATGGCGGTCTGAAAATTTTCGGCAACTCTTACGAAACACCCGATGGCACCTGTATCCGAGACTATATCCACATCAACGATCTGTGCAGCGCCCATCTCTTAGCCCTGAACTTTTTGGATAATAATGACGGGGTCTTTGGTTTCAACCTTGGCAATGGCAATGGCTTCTCCATTTTAGAAGTCATCGCCGCTGCCGAACAGGTCACAGGCCATAAAATAAAATTTGAATATGCTCCTCCACGGGAAGGAGACCCAGCCCGCCTGGTTGCAGACAGCTCCCTCACTAGAAGGCTTCTTGGCTGGAAGACTCAGTACACAGGAATTGAGGAAATCATTAGCACCGCTTGGAACTGGCACCAAAAACCGAGATATTAAGGGTACCTTTTCGGTCGTCAAAAAACAGACGCAAGTGGGAATATCTAATTGAAATGTTCTTCCGAGAGAGAGTCAAATATCATTTCCATAACACTTTGATAAGGTACGTTTTGCGAGGGCCAGCCTACTCTTAACGCTCTGATTCCAGCATTAGAGAGGGTTGCTTACGGATACATATCAAGAATAATCACCAGGTTAGTTTGGCCAGACCCCCTTTGATGAGCTTGATGAGGTCCATCACTGAAGCATACCTAAAGGAAAAGAGAAAATGAGCATTCAGAACACATTGATTCAGCGCTTTACAAGCCGTCAAGCGGTGATTGGTATTGTCGGCCTGGGCTACGTCGGCCTCCCCCTCATGTTGCGCTTTCAATCTGCGGGCTTCCGGGTGTTGGGCATCGATATTGACCAGAATAAAGTGGACAAGCTGAGTTCCGGCAAGACCTACATCGAACATATTTCTTCTGAAAAAATTAGAGAGGCGCTTCAACGCGGCTTTGAAGCCACAACGAATTTCAGCCGGGCTGCCGAAGCAGACGCACTGATCATTTGTGTCCCCACCCCCCTCAACAAAAATCGCGAGCCGGACCTCTCCTACGTCACCGGCACCGTCGAGGGCTTAGCCCCGCATCTCCGTCCGGGCCAGGTGCTTTCGCTGGAGAGTACCACCTATCCCGGCACCACAAAGGAAGAACTGCTACCCCGCGTCGAAAAGACCGGACTCAAGGTTGGAGAGAACTTTTTCTTGGTCTATTCCCCGGAGCGGGAAGACCCCGGCAGTAAGGACTTCAATCCCGGCAATATCCCCAAGGTGATCGGCGGTCATACTCCCGCTTGTCTTGAAGTGGGAAAGGCCCTCTATTCCGGGGCTATTGAGCTTCTGGTGCCGGTCAGTTCAACCGGAGCGGCGGAGATGACCAAACTGCTGGAAAATATTTTCCGTAGCGTCAATATCGCCCTGGTCAACGAGTTGAAGGTTCTCTGCCTTCGGATGGGCATCGACATTCATGAGGTTATCCGCGCCGCCGCTACCAAACCTTTTGGATTCATGCCCTTTTATCCCGGCCCCGGTCTTGGCGGTCATTGTATTCCCATCGACCCTTTTTATCTCACCTTCAAGGCCCGCGAATACGATATCTCTACCCGTTTTATCGAGCTGGCTGGAGAAGTAAATGCCGCCATGCCCTATTTCGTGGTGCAACGGGTCATGGAGGCCCTGAATGACCACGGTAAACCCCTGAAAGGGGCCAAGATACTGGTGTTGGGCGCGGCCTACAAAAAGAATGTCGATGACGACCGGGAGTCTCCTTCCTATAAGCTGATGGAACTATTAAGCGCCAAGGGTGCTACAGTCAGTTATAACGATCCCCACATCCCAGCTCTGCGACCGGGCAGAAAGTATAATTTTGGCCTGACAAGTACGCCCCTTACCGAGGCCAATCTGACCCAGGCCGATTGCGTGCTGATTGCCACCGACCACGATGCCTACAATCCTGCGTTTATCCTTCAACACGCCCGGCTGATCGTAGACCCCCGCAACCTTTTTGCAAATCTGCAGAATACTTCCGATAAGGTATACAAAGCATGAGTACAAAATCTTTTCAACAAGTACAGGAACAACTGCGCTCCATCCCTAAAACCTGGCTCATCACCGGGGTGGCTGGTTTTATCGGCAGCAATCTGCTTGAAACCCTGCTCAAGCTCAACCAGCGCGTGGTTGGGCTCGACAACTTCGCCACCGGCCATCAGCACAACCTCGATGAAGTCCAAACCCTCGTCACCCCCGAACAATGGGCCAACTTCAATTTCATCAAAGGCGACATCTGCAACCTGGATGATTGTCGCACTGCCATGCACTTTGCTCCCTCCCCCCTCACGAGACAAGCAGCGTCTTGCCAGCTTGCTGGCGTAGACGTTCGCTTGGTAGTTCCATCAGAGGGCCGGGTTGAGGGGGCAGTCGATTACGTCCTCCACCAGGCTGCCCTTGGCTCAGTCCCCCGCTCGCTGGAAGATCCAATCACCACCAACCAGAACAATATCGACGGTTTTCTCAACATGCTCGTTGCCGCCCGCGATGCCAAGGTCAAGCGCTTCGTTTACGCCGCCAGCAGTTCCACTTATGGCGACCACCCCGGCCTGCCCAAAGTGGAAGAGCGAATCGGCAAGCCTCTCTCCCCTTACGCGGTTACCAAACTGGTCAACGAACTCTACGCCGACGTCTTTGCCCGCACTTATGGCTTCAAGACCATCGGCCTGCGCTATTTCAATATCTTCGGCCAGCGGCAAGATCCCAACGGTGCCTACGCGGCGGTTATCCCCAAGTGGATCGCGGCCCTGATCAAGAACGAGCCCGTATATATCAATGGGACAGGAGAAACCAGCCGCGACTTCTGTTACATCGAAAATGTGCGCCAGATCAACCTGCTAGCCGCCACCTCGGAAAATCCAGAAGCCGTCAATCAGGTCTATAACGTCGCGGTCGGCGATCGCACCGACTTAAACGAACTCTTTGCCCTCCTGCGGGATGGGCTAGCTGCCAGACACCCTTCTCTGGAAAATGTCCAACCGGTGTACCGCGATTTTCGGGCCGGTGATGTCATGCATTCCCAGGCGGATATCAGCAAGGCCGTAAAGTTACTTGGGTATCAGCCGACTCATACGATCAGGCAGGGTCTGGGTGAGGCGTTGGAATGGTATGAGGGGAATATCTGAATGCCAAACCTTGACCCCAATGGTTCCGATCTCCCCTCCACTCCCCGTTCACGCTTGACCAGTTAAAGCTTTTCAGAGAATAAGGTTGACAAGGTAGTGGTCTAGAAATATCAAGACGGCCATAAAGTTCTTGATCCGAGTGATGCGTAGTGGTTGATATGCTTCAGCTTTCATGCCTAACCAGTTACATTTAAACCATGAGGTTCGCGGGAATGTCAGTCAGTCAAGCCCAGAGTTTCTCCGAAAATGTCAGTCAGTCAAGCCTGACCCCAGATCTGTCCGAAGCTGCAACGGCATTTTGAGCGATCTTCGGAGCATGTCACAAGATTTTCGAATTGCCGTGGCCGTGGCTGCATGGGCGACCCTGATCTGGATGTCACGCATTTTTGTGCTGTTATTTGACTTCTCCAAGTTCAGCTACGTTGTTTATGCAAGCATTGGCATTTGTTTGGCAATGCACCTATTGCGGCGGGTAATTAAGCCAAGTTACGCTGGCAGTGGTTTTCTTGGCGGCAATTGGATCTGGCTGTTCATGGGCATCTTCGTGATAGCAGGTATTCATGGGGCAATGTCTTCGGCTGAAATTCCCCCATGGCTTGCACCTCCGGAAGCCGACTACAGGCAAAGTTGGGTATATTTCAGGACTTTTATCCTTCCGGGTATATTGCTGTTGCTATTGAGCTCGCTGATCGCAGCCGTTTACGCCGAAGGATACACGGTCCCTTCGGTTAACACCGCAATTGTTGCGCTACTGCTGTGTATTGATTTGGCTGTTATTGGCATGGCCGTGGTGTCTGGGCAGTCGTTATCAGGTCTAGCGTTGGCTGATCGAAACGAACATCTGACAGCTTCCGGTTTTCACTCCAATACGCTTGCTGCGATGCTGACTACGGGTTACGCACTGCTGCTTGGAATGTGGCAGGGAACTGAGATCAGAAAGGCACACTCAATGCTGTGGGTTATGATTGCGCTGACATTTTTGGCTACCATATTGACGTTTTCACGCGGGGCCTTACTTCCGCTGGTGATATGTACCGGGATATTTGCCCTGCGCGGATCAATTAAAATAAAGATCATACAAGGCATTGTGCTTCTTGTTGTGTTGTTTGTTTTTCAGGACGCACTCATCCAGCGGCTCAGCTATGGGACAGGTGCTGTGGGCAATGATATTTCCGCAGGAAGAATAGAACGCATCTGGTTGCCCTTGTTACCGGATATGTTTAATCACATCGTTTTGGGTAATGGCATTCAATCCATCATGTGGTCCGAAGCTCAGCAATATATGAAGATTTTCCCGGTGGGGCAGGCACACAATGCCTACCTCGATTTGATGCTCGATGTTGGCATCATCGGCACTTTGTTCGTACTCGCGTTCTATGTATATCTCTGGCGGGGCTTCAAGCTCTTGTCCAAAATTGATCCTGAGCCCAAATATCGCGGTCTATGCTATGGAGGCCAACTCGCCTTAATTTCAATGGCCTTGACTGGACTAACCAATGAGCGGTTGACACCGACCTCAAGCCAAGCCCTTTTTTGGATTGTCGCCGGCGTAATGCTTGGCCGAATCCATTGGCTAAAGAAGCGGAATGCAAAATCTGGACACGCTGCCGTTTCCGGAATGAGATCCCGAACATAATGTGCGGCATTACCGGATTCCATACACGTGAGTCTGCCGTCGCAGATCAACTGCGGCACAATATCGAGCAGGCGGTTCGCTCACTGACCCACCGTGGCCCCGACGATGAAGGTATCTGGCTGGGCGAAGGCGTTGGCTTGGCCCATCGACGCTTGTCCATCCTCGATCTCTCGCCGGGTGGTCACCAGCCCATGCATTCACAGAGCGGCCGCTTTGCCATGATTTTCAATGGCGAGGTTTACAACTTTCACGATATTCGACGCGAACTGGAAGCCAGAGGTCTGCAGTTTCATACGAGTAGCGACTCCGAAGTTGTGCTGGCCGCAATCGAACAATGGGGTGTCGAAGATGCGGTGCGGCGCTTCATCGGCATGTTCGCGATCGCAATCTGGGACAAGCTGGATCGTCGTCTGATGTTGATTCGCGACCGACTGGGAGTCAAGCCGCTCTATTACGGATGGGATGGCAAGACGCTTTGTTTCGGCTCGGAGCTCAAGGCACTGCGCGCCTATCGCCACTGGCAGCCGGAAATCGACCGAACCGCGCTGGCCGAATATTTCCAATTTGGTTACATCAACGCCCCGCGCAGCATCTACTGCCAAGTATTCAAGCTGCTGCCCGGTCACTGGCTGGAACTAAAAAGCGGTGGCGAACCCGTTGTCCGCCGCTACTGGTCCGTACTCGATGTGCTTGACACGCCGTTCTCCGGCAGCGAAGACGAACTCGCCGAACAGCTCGAAACACAGATGGTCGATGCCTTTCGCCTGCGCATGGTGTCGGATGTTCCGGTTGGCGTATTTCTTTCCGGTGGCATCGATTCCTCGCTGGTGACGGCGCTGCTTCAAAAACACCACGGCAACATTCATACCTTCACTATCGGCTTCAACGAGCCCAAGTACAACGAGGCGCCCCATGCGCGCCAGGTGGCCGAATATCTGGGAACGAATCATACCGAACGGATTCTGGACGTCGGCGAGGCCAAGCGCATCCTGCCGGAATGGGCGGCACTTTATGACGAACCGTTCGCCGATTCATCCGGCATTCCGACATATCTCGTCTCTAAGATCGCCGGAGAGCAGGTTAAGGTTGTCTTGTCTGCGGATGGAGGTGACGAGCTTTTTTCCGGCTATCGGGCATACGCCAGCATGTTGGAGCTATTGAACAAAAGGGAACGGATTCCATCGCCGCTTCGCGGAGCGGGGGCTACGTTGTTGCGTTTGCTGCCGGTCGATCGCATTGATTCCTTCCCCCCGCTGGCGGCACTCCCGGCGGGTTTGCGAACTTGGGTACGGAACAAGGTGACCCTCCGCGCAAGACGTGCGCGCGACTATTATTTTACCGACAAGGGCCAGGGCCTGTTCTACGAGACCGGGGTCTCTCTCTCGCACGGTAACCATCATCTGGCGGCAATTCTTGGCCATGCCCCCGAACGGGTGCGCGAGCTCGCGGATGCTTACCCTGGGACCTTCGCCGAGCAGATGTGCCTGTGGGATTTACACAATTATCTGCCCGGTTGCATCCTCGCCAAGGTGGATCGAGCAACGATGGCTGCTAGCATAGAAGGGCGCGAGCCGCTACTCGATCACCGCCTTGTCGAATTCGCCTTTCGTCTTCCGCTTGACTTGCGGCGGGGCACGTTGGGTCCTAAACATTTGTTGCGCAAGGTGCTTTACAAATACGTCCCGCGGGAACTCGTTGATCGGCCCAAGATGGGATTCGGGCTCCCGCAGTCGGAATGGCTGCGTGGCGATCTCGCTCATCTGCTTGACGAGTATCTCGATCCGCAGGCTATCCGGAACCAAGGATTGCTCGACCCCCGTGGGGTGGAGATGGTCGTCCGTACATTTCGGGCGGGTGATCCCGACGCGGCCGAAATGGTCTGGTCCCTGCTCACGTTTCACATGTGGCTGCGGCGGTGGGGGTGAAGAATGTGCATCATTTTTAAAAAAACGCCCCACGTTTTCAAAGGAATACCGCCATGCTAACGACTCCGGCTTTCCTAATAACCATCGACACCGAAGGCGACAATCTTTGGGCTAGCCCGAGGGAAATTTCAACCGAGAACTCACGTTTTCTGCCGCGCTTTCAGAGCCTGTGTGAGCGTTATAATTTCAAGCCGACTTACTTGACCAACTACGAGATGGCCGTGGATCCCTTTTTCCTTGATTTCGGCCGGGATATCGTTCGGCGCGGAACTGGGGAAATCGGTATGCATCTGCATGCATGGAACAGCCCGCCGCTCGTACCGCTGACTACCGATGACCTGTCGCATCACCCTTATCTGATCGAATATCCTGACTCGATTATGGACGAGAAAATCTCGTTCATGACGGAGCTTCTCGAGGAGCAGTTTGGCGTCAAGATGGTGAGCCATCGCGCTGGTCGATGGGCTTTCGATGAGCGCTATGCCCGTCTTCTGGTGAAGCATGGTTACACGGTCGACTGCTCGGTTACGCCGGGCGTTTCCTGGCGGAAGCAGGCGGGTGTGCCGGGCGGCAATGGCGGCTCGGATTACCGTCGTTTTCCCGACGGCGCATATTTTCTCGACCTCGACGATATCTCGCGGCCCGGGAACTCGCCCTTGCTGGAACTGCCGATGACCATTTCTCGCTCACGACTTCGTCGGGCTTTGCCTTGGCTATACGAACGAGGACTTGTTACGAAAATTGCCAACAGGTTGGACCCGCCGCCAGTTTGGCTACGGCTGTTACCGAGGAATGGTTGGGATCGGCCAGCGATGTTGGAAATCGTTCGAGAGGCATCCCGGCGCACGCAACCTTACATCGAATTCATGCTGCACTCTTCCGAGTTCATGCCGGGCGGGAGCCCGGCATTTCCTGATGGGGATGCCATCGAAAGGCTTTTCGATGATTTAGAGTGCGTGTTTGAGGGGATCGCCACCTGTTTCACCGGCGTTACTCTCGCGGAGTATCGCGGCAAGTTTCGAGCGCCGGTTGCAGAAAATCGGGCCCAAACAACAGGAGATGAATCATGCTGAATTGGCTGGCTAACTTACGCAACCGTCTGTACATTCGGCGCGCCGTCAAGAACGGCCTTCGCCTTGGCCGCAACGTCCGCATTATGGGGGGGGTCTACTTTCGGCAGTGAGCCCTATTTGATTCGTATCGGGAACAACGTCACCATCTCTTCCGGCGTTGTATGTATCACCCACGATGGCGGCACTTGGATCTTTCGCGATGAAGCCGAATATCGTGGTATTACTCGTTATGCCCCGATTCGGATCGATGATGGTTGTTTTATCGGCGCACGATCCATCATTCTGCCCGGCGTGCGCATCGGGGAACGCAGTTTAATAGGTGCCGGGTCGGTCGTTGTCCGCGATATTCCTCCAGACTCAGTTGCTGCTGGAGTCCCGGCGCGTGTGCTTATGACACGCCAAGAATATATCGAAAAATGCGTTACCGAGGGACAGCGTGTCCCACCGCAAGATAAGAAGGTCGTCCTTACAAAGATGTTTAGCGAATTCTTGAAATGAAGACGCGGGGGGAGTAACGAATGATCGTTTTTTCGAACAGGTGGGGTATCCGCTATCGGGAAGTCTGGTTCGACGAGCTGGTGACGGGTGGACAGGACATCGTCGTTGGTTGCCAGCGGATTGGGTGCCCGCAAGGAGCTAAATTAACACCTTTCCATACCTTGGTTATCGATCTGGGACTTCCTCCGGAGGACATATTCAAGGCTTTCAATGAAGGCACCCGTTATGAGGTGAGGCGGGCAGAAAAAAGTGATGGCCTGGCATTTGAATTTGACATTGAACCCCAGATGCACCTCAACGCATTCTGTATTTTTTACGATGCCTTCGCCAAGATGAAGGGGCTTTCTCCTGCGCGCGTAGAACATTTTTGGCGATATGCCGATGCCGGGCACTTGTTGCTGACCAGAATCGTCAAGGATGACGAGCCTCTTGTCTGGCATGCCTACATATGCGCGGCGGGCCGGGCTCGCCTATTGCACTCGGCCTCACTGTTCAGGGAACAAGACAACGCCCGACGCAATCTGATCGGCCGGGCTAACCGATACCTGCATTGGCTGGATATTCTGGCGTTTAAGGATCGCGGCTATCGTCTCTATGATTTCGGTGGCTGGAGTTCACCAGAACTCGGCGACGTTGAAAAACTACGCATCAATGCCTTCAAAGAGGGATTTGGCGGGCGTTTGGTGAGTGAATTCAACTGTACCTATCCTACGTCTGCCAAAGGCCAATTGATGTTATATGCGAAACAGATGAAAACCATGTGGCAGCAAACTCGGGCAGGCAAACGATGAGTAAGCACATTTGTTTTGTTGCTCCCTACATCTGGCCCACTCTATCGGGTGACAGGGTGATTCGATCCGTCGGTGGCGCCGAAATGCGACAAGCCATCCTGGCCCGTGCCCTTGTTCGCGCCGGCTTTCGCGTGTCCGTCATTACGCTGGATTTTGGGCAGCCCGAAGGTGTGGAGGTGGATGGTGTCACCATTTTGCGCGCACACAAGCCAAACGGTGGTCTTCCGGTTCTGCGTTTTTTTCATCCTCGCTTGACTTCCTGGTGGCGAGCCATGAAACGTGCCAATGCTGACATTTATTTGCAGAGCACGGCGGCTTATCTGACCGCAGTCGTCGGCGCATTTTGCCGCAGCCAGGGACGATGTTTCATCTACTCGGGCGCGAGCAATCCGGATTTCCAGCGCGACCAGCTTTGGAAAAAGTTTCGGCGGCGTAGCCGCTGGCGTGACCAACCCATGTACCTTTGGGGCCTCGAACGGGCGGACGCGATCGTGGCGCAGCATGCGGGCCAGGTAGAGGCCTGTCGGCGCTGGTACGGCCGCGAGGCGGTGGAGATTGCCAATTGTTACGCGCCCCCGGCAGGAGCAAAAGCATCTTCGGATGGTGTCGTGTTGTGGGTAGCCACAATGAGGGCGCTAAAGCGTCCGGAGCTGTTCCTGGAATTAGCGCGTGCGCTCCCCCGCCAGCGTTTTCGAATGGTGGGCGGGCCGGCTCGGGGAAATGAAGCCGAAGTGTTTGAATTAATGCGGCAGGTCGCCGCGGGGCTACCGAACGTGGAATTCGTTGGCTTCGTTCCCTTTGTCGAGGTGGAGGCACATTTCAATGATGCGCGATTGTTCGTCAACACCTCGGAATACGAGGGATTTCCGAACACGTTTCTGCAATCGTGGGCGCGCGGGATTCCAACGGTATCGTTCGTCGATTGCGGCGCGCGCGAAGGTGACCGGCCGGTAGGTTACGTGTGCCGGGATATCGCAGAGATGAAGGAGGTTGTTTCGCGTTTGTGTGAGGACGACGTATTGTCGGCACAGGAGGGTGATCGAGCGCGACGACATTTTCTGGCCCATCATACCGTCGATACTGTCGTGGCACGCTATAGCAGGCTGATCGACCAGTTAGTCGGTTCAGGAAGGCACGACTGATGGCACTACGGCATCGGATATTCTGCGGCAAACCGCATATTTGTTTCGTGGCGCCCGATTTTTTTTCCGTGGTGGCTCGCAATGCGCCGGTCCAGTCCGCCGGCGGCGCCGAGGTGCAGCAGAGTTTTGTTGCGCGCGGATTGCTCGACGCTGGTTTTCCGGTCACGGTCATTACCCATGCCGCCGGGCAACCTGACGAATTCGACCTCGACGGCATCCGTATCGTCAGGATCGACCGAAGCGGCAAGGAAATTCCTCTTCTCCGCAATATCCATCCGCGTTTGACGAGTATATGGAACGCGTTGTACCGTGCCGATGCGGATATCTATTATCAACGCTGCGCTGGAGCGAATACCCTGGTTGTTGGTTTGTTCTCCCGTCGTTACGGGCGGCGGTTCATTTACTCCGGCGCGAGCGATCCGGATTTCCAGCGCGACCAGCTTTGGAAGAAATTCCAAGGACGTGGTGGTTGGCGTAATCGGGTGATGTACCAATGGGGCCTGAGGCTGGCGGATGCGATCGTGGCGCAGCATGCGGGACAGGTGGATGCCTGTCGACGCTGGTACTGGCGCGAGGCGATGGAAATTCCAAACTGTTACACGCTACCGCCGGATGCGGTAGCTACTCGGGAAGGGGTCGTGCTGTGGGTCTCCTCGGTGAAGTCGCTGAAGCGCCCCGAGTTGTTCCTCGACTTGGCGCGCGCACTTCCACACCTGCGCTTCAGGATGGTTGGTGGGGTTGGCCCGGAGAAAGAAGCTGACGTGTTTATGAGGATCAGGCAGGCCGCCGCCAAACTGCCAAACGTGGAATTTGTCGGCTTTGTTCCTTTTCCCGAGGTGGAAGCACATTTCAATGATGCGCGATTGTTCGTCAATACCTCGGAATACGAGGGTTTTCCGAATACATTTTTGCAATCGTGGGCGCGGGGAATTCCGACGGTGTCGTTCGTCGATTGCGGTGCGAGGGAAGGAGACAGGCAGGTGGGTTACGTGTGTGGCGATCTAGCGGAGATGAAGAAGGTTGTTTCGCGTTTGTGCGAGGACGATGCGGTATGGGCCCAAGAAGGAGCCCGTGCGCGCCAGCATTTCCTGGCCCACCACACCGTCGACATTGTGATGGCACGCTATGGTCGGCTGATCGGGCAACTCGTTGGATCGGGAGGGCGCGACTGATGGCACTGCGAAGGGCGCTTGGCTGGGCCGGCGCGCAGACGAGCACGCGCATGGTACTTGCTTTTTTCAGCGCGAAGATCTCTGCGGTCTACCTCGGACCGGCCGGCATGGCCTTGGTTGGCCAGATCAACAGTTTCATTCAAATGACAGCGGGGGCCATAGGCAGCGGGGCTGATACGGCTGTGGTTAGCCTGACCGCCGAAAAGCGAACCGCTCGGGGCGGGTTGCCCGTGCTCTGGGGCACGGCGATGCACCTAGTTTTGGTGCTGGCCGGTGCGCTCGCGCTCGTGGTCACGTTGGCATCCGCGCCCTTGGCCGCTTGGCTGCTGGCGGACAAAAAATACTGGCCGGTGATCATCGTCGCAGGACTGGCAATCATAATGGCTGTGGCAGACAGGGTGATTCTTGGCGCACTGAACGGGCTCAAACAGGTCAACCTCATCGCGAAAACCGGAATCGGATCGGCGGTCTTCGAGGTTTGTGCGTTTGCATCATTGGTTTACACCTTTGGTCTCTGGGGCGGACTATTGGGTATGGCAGCCATCTGCGCCGTCAAGTTGACGATTACTTGTATCGTCGCCATACGATCCGGGCTCGTTACGCCGCGCATGCTCACGGGTACCTTCGATTCCGGCACGGCCCGCGAGATCGCGCACTTCTATCCGATGTTGTTGGTGAATGCCATCGTTCCTACACTGGCGGAAATTCTGGTGCGCGACAGCGTCATCAATGGCCTGGGGTTGGAGGCGGCTGGTTACCTACAAGCGACCTGGCGCCTCTCGAATATGTATAGCGGGGTGATGACAACAGCTTTGGGGTTTTATTTCATGGCGCATTATGCGTCCCTGCCGAATGACGCCGATCGCGCTACGATGCTGCGCCGTACCGTGCTGCAGTTACTGGCCATGACTGCCGTGGCTGCTTCGTCGATCTATGTGCTGCGGGAAATGATCATTCGGGTGGTACTGACGCCGAAGTTCCTGCCAATGGGCGACCTGCTTCCGCTGCATTTGCTTGGCGATGTCTTCAAGATGATGGATTATCCGCTTCAGATGGCGCTTGTTTCCCAGCGGAGGATGTCTTGGTACATCACGCAGGCGGCAGGTGGGCCGACGCTCTTTGCCCTCCTTGCTCATGTCTGGCTGCCCTTATTCGGAACACAAGCGGCCCCGGCGGCTTACGCAACGAGTCATGTCGTCGTGTTCTTTTTTCTCTTATTCGCTTTCCGGGGCAAACTGGTGGCAAAGGGGCAGTGAGGCAATGCGTATTCTTTTCGCCAACTATCGCTATTTCGTTTCCGGTGGCCCGGAGCGTTACCTCTTCAATGCAAGCGCTGCGCTGGAGGCGCGCGGGCATGAGCTGATTCCCTTCTCCGTGGATTACACGCGCAATGTCGCCACACCGTACTCAAGGTATTTCGTTGATCCGTCCGGTGGCCGCGATGCAGTCTATTTCAAGGAGCAACGGAATACGCCAAAGACAGTCCTGAAAACTCTATCGCGGGTTTTCTATGCACCGGACGTCGAACGCGCGGTGACACGACTTGTCCATGAAACACAACCGGACGTGGCTTATGTCCTGCATTACCTCCGCAAGCTTTCACCCTCGTTGCTAGTCGGCTTGAAGAAGGCCGGCCTGCCCATTGTGGTCAGGCTTTCCGACTACCAGATGCTGTGTCCGCAAGCGCATTTGCTCAAGGATTCCAAGCCCTGTCGGTTGTGCATGGGTGGGAATCTGCTGCCCAGTATCCGCCATCGCTGCGTTCAAGGCAGTTTCGCCGCGTCTGCGATCAATGCCGCAGCGACATGGTTTCATCGGATGCGCGGCTATTTCGACCTGATCGATGTGTTCGTCGTTACAAACCCTTTTATGAAACATATGATGTTGTCGGCGGGATACCCGGAAAAACGGCTGCGGCTGATTCCAACGTTTGTCGATACGGAGACGTTTCGACCGGTACCGGCCTCGGCCCGGGGAAACTATATTGCTTTTGCCGGGCGTCTGGAGTTCATCAAGGGCGCGCATGTGCTTCTAGAAGCCTTTGCTAACTTGCGGCAGACGCGAGCGGATGTGAACTGGGTTCTTAAGCTCGCCGGTTCTGGGGATGAGTGCTACATGAAGTCGCTCAGGCAAAGAACGCAGGATCTAGGCATTCAGGACTCCGTGGACTTTGTCGGCGATCTGAACACGTCCGCTCTCGCCGAGTTTTTAGCACGGGCGCGGCTGACGGTTATCCCCTCACTTTGCTATGAGAATCTGCCGAATGTGCTGCTCGAAAGCTATGCGTGCGGAACGCCAGTCATGGCCTCTGCGATTGGGTCGCTTGACGGTGCTGTTGTTGACGACATCACCGGATATCGGTTCGAGGCAGGCAACCCGCAGGCCCTGGCTGATCGACTTGCCAAGGCGTGGGATCACCCGGAATTAATCGCGGCAATGTCCAGCGAGGCAAGGCGGGTTGCCGAGACCCAGTACTCGGAGCCGGAACATGTTCCGGCTCTTGAGGCTTTGTTCGGAGAATTAACTCAATCCCGCCCTCTTTCGGCCGCCTGGGCTGCCCCTCTGGAGTCGACCAGATGAAACGTCTTGGCCACTGGTTGACTGTCTCGTCTCTCACTGTAGCGGCGAGCTTGTTGGTGTTGCCATACGGCAAGGCTGGCTTGGCTGCGGAGACTGTCATTCATGTCAGCAGCGCTGCTTCGGATATTGGTGCGGTGAATAGACGTGTGCTCGGCAGCAATGCGCTGGCCTACCTGTATGCGGATCCGCATTATTCAGCCGAAGGCGCAGGCATGTGGAACCCAAAGGAAAACCGTAGCGTTCCGGAAATGATTCGCTTGGCACGTGAGAGTGGCGTTTCCACGCTGCGCTGGCCCGGCGGCTGTGGGGTTCATGAATACAACTGGAAGTTGACTGTCGGCCCCAAGGAAAATCGTCCCCAACAGCCATTCGGCCTGCCAGAATTTTTGCGGGTTGCCGAGGAAATCGGGGCTGAGCCGGTCATTACCCTTGCCGATTATTGGGGCGAACCCGAGGATGCGGCCGACCTTGTGGAGTACCTAAACGGTCCGCTGGGCAAGAACCCCAACGGCAGCAGAGACTGGGCGGCTGTACGCGCCTCCGATGGCCACCCTGAGCCATATCGGGTGGTGTGGTTCGAGTACGGCAATGAAACGGCGCATGGTACGCATCGTGTTGGAGCAGCAACGTATAGCGGCACGCGTCGGTATGCTGCGGACGAGTATGCACTACGCTATCGAGCCTTCCGTACGGCGATGAAGGCGGTGGATTCTTCGATTCGGTTAGGCGCTGTATTGAATAACGATGAAACGCCAGTCTTTTCACGATGGACCGAGACGGTGATCAAGCAAACGGGTGATGTGGCAGATTTTTTCATCCAGCATCCATATCTGCCCGTCTATTCGGGGAATGATGGGAAGCCGAACGCAACAGAATTGTTCAGGATCGCTTTCGCATCATCTCGCCAGTTCGATGCGGTTTTCAAGCGTCTGAACGAATATATACTGAACGAAACCGGGCGGCATATTCCCCTGGCGGCCACGGAGTACAACAGCCTTTTCGTTCAGGACAAGCCTGTACCTTACCGGTTGAGCTTGGGCACAGCGGTCCAGGTAGCCGATCTCGTTCAGGTCTTGCTCGATCCACGCAACAACATCGCCCATGCACAATACTGGCAATTTGCCAACGAGTACTGGGGCATGATTAAAGGCTATACCGCGCCGTATACGCTGCGTCCCGCTTATCATGTGTTCCGACTTTATCATGATCATCTTGGCGACCGGTTGCTGGAAACAAAAATCGACGGCGTGGGGTATGAGCAGGGCGGTGGCTTTCGCGTCGTTCCGGCGCGTGGCAAAGGTTCCAGCTTCGAGTTACTCGGGACTCAGCAGTTGCTTGTGCCGAACTGGAAATTCGGTTGGGTGATTGGGGCTAATGCGAAGCAAGAAGCAGATGGTACGCTCGGAGTTGAGATCACGACGGATGGTGATCTCAACTACCATGCTGCACAGATGACGATGCCAGCCCAACCAAACACCGGCTATCGCATAACTGCGGAAATTCGAGCGGTGGGACTGACACGACTCGGCGCACAGTTGCAGGTGGGCGATGCGCGCGGCTGGGGGGCGACCAAATCGTCCACTTTGTCGAACATGGTCAACGACGATCGATGGACGGAAGTCCACGCTGATTACGTAACCTTGCCGGACACGAAGGAGATCCAGATCATGGCGCGCCGGCTGGGAAGCTCGCCCGAGCGGGGCAGGTTCTGGATTCGCAACGTGCGGGTACAGCGCTTTCAACCATTTACCTTGCCGAAAATCCCCTTCGTCGGAGCTATTGCAACGCGAAAGGGCAACAGGATTGCGCTGTTCCTCGTCAATCGGCGCATCGATGGGACGAGTCCGGTACGCATCGATATCACGAAAGGCATCCAGGCCAGGGGATGGTCACTCAGTGGCCCCTCCGTCGATGCAACCAATGAAACAGATCCCGTAAACGTGAAAGTTGATGGTCTCGCCGTAGAGACGACTGGTGATGCGCTGCGGGCGGTGCTTCCGCCCCATTCGTTTTCCGTAATCGAATTTGACCTCCCCGAACAGACAAGGAAGAAACAATGATGTCAGAACAAGAAAAATCTTTATCAGGCGGCGCGCCACCGGTGCCAACCGACGTATCGATTATTACAACGTATCGTTGCCAGATGCGTTGCAAGATGTGCAACATCTGGAAAAACCCTACCGACAAACAACAGGAAATTACGGCCAAGGAATTGGAAATTCTGCCCAATTTCAAGTTCGTAAATATCACCGGCGGAGAGTCGTTCGTCCGGCACGATCTGGAAGATATTGTCGAGGTGATGATGCGCAAATCGCCGCGCATCGTGATTTCAACCTCGGGCTGGCATACCGAGCGGATCTTCCGTCTGGCGGAGAGATTTCCTGATATCGGTATTCGCGTCAGCATCGAGGGGCTTTCGGAAAAGAATGACGATTTGCGCGGCAGGGAGGGGAGTTTTGATCGGGGTCTGCGGGTGCTGCTCACCCTCAAGGAAATGGGCATCAAGGATATTGGATACGGTTGCACCGTTTCAAATCACAATTCTGCCGATATGCTTTGGCTATACAAGCTTTCGCGCGAATTGGGAATGGAATTTGCGACGGCGGCATTTCACAATTCCTATTATTTTCACAAGGATGACAACGAGATCACCAACAAAGACGAGGTAATCGGCAACTTCCACAAACTGATCGAACTGCTGTTAAAAGAAAACACCCCGAAAAGCTGGTTCCGAGCGTTTTTCAACCTGGGGTTGATCAATTACATCCGCGGTAATCCACGCATGCTGCCTTGCGAGGCAGGATCGACCAATTTCTTTATCGACCCCTATGGCGAGGTGTATCCGTGCAACGGGCTTGAAGATCGGTACTGGAAAGAGTCGATGGGTAATATCCGGGCGGCTGACAGTTTCGACGATCTCTGGTGTAGTGAGCAGGCACAAAAAGTGCGCAGTCTGGTACGCACCTGCCCGAAGAATTGCTGGATGGTCGGCACCGCTGCGCCGGTGATGAAGAAGTACATTAAACATCCGCTACGCTGGGTGGTAAGGAACAAACTCAACTCGCTCCTTGGTAAACCCGTCTGCATTGACGATATCCCAAAGTGCGATGTCGGACAGGATTCAAGACAAGGCGATTTGCGGGAAATACCTGGGGCGCGTCAGAATCGCGTGATGAAGCAGCTGGAGGTCGCCGCCCTCACAGAGGCGGATATGTCCGACATGCTGCGAACAGATTGAGTCATCTGGGGGATAAGCCAATGCGCGTCATGTTTCTTGGGTTGCGTGGTTTTCCAAAAGTGCAGGGGGGCGTCGAGACCCATGCCGAGCATTTATGCCCGCTGCTGGTTGAATTGGGCTGCACGGTCGAGGTGATTGTGCGGTCACCCTACCTGCCAGTTGCGAAGGGTAAGGCATGGCGCGGGGTACACTTTGTGCGTGTGTGGGCGCCGAAATCTAAAGGGCTGGAAGCGATAATTCACACCTTTTTCGGGGTGCTGCTGGCCGCAGTGCGACGGCCGGATATTTTGCATATTCAAGCCATCGGGCCGGCTCTAATGGTGCCATTGGCTCGGTTGCTTGGCCTCAAGGTTGTGGTGACCCACCACGGGCCAGATTATGACCGGCAGAAGTGGGGGCGTTTCGCGAGGTTAATGCTGAGGCTTGGCGAACGCTTTGGCATGCGTTGGTCCAACGGCCGTATCGTGATCTCGGAGGTGATTCGCTGCTTGGTACGTGAGAAGCACGGTTGTGAATCGGTGCTGATTCCTAATGGCGTGGTCTTGCCGTCGCTGCCTGACAGTCACGAGGCGTTGGGTGCGTTTGGTCTTGAGCCGGGCCGTTACGTTGTATTGATCAGCCGCCTGGTGCCAGAGAAACGACATCTGGATTTGATCGCGGCTTTTCGCAAGACCAATTTGCCGGGTTGGAAGCTGGCTATCGTTGGTGCATCGGATCATCCGGACACCTATGTGCAAAGTGTGCTGGATGCGGCAAAAGAAACGCCGGGGGTGGTTTGCACTGGTTTTCAAGGTGGGAAGCAACTCGCGGAGCTTTTCGGACACGCAGGGCTGTTCGTTTTGCCTTCGTCTCACGAAGGCTTGCCGATTTCTTTACTGGAGGCCTTGAGTTACGGTCTGCCGGTGATTGCCAGTGACATCCCTGCAAATCTGGAAGTCGGTTTGCCGACGGAAAGCTATTTCCCGCTTGGGAACATGGACGCACTTGCGGCTCGCCTTACAGAATTCGCCGCAAGACCACTTACAGCTGAAGATCGGGAAACGCGGCGATGCTGGGTTGGTGCGCAATACGATTGGCACCGAATCGCGCAGCAAACTATCAATGTTTATAAGGCGGCACTGCAGGCCAAGTGATGGCATCCACCTACTTCTGGAGAGCATCTGGGGGGTAGAGGGCAGGCCTCGGCCTGATGATCCGGTGCCAGCTATGGCGACGCCTTCTTTTAAAGAGATGTCAGATAAATGTGAGATCGCCCAGTTATAAAATTATAAAAACTACAAAAATTACTGGATTGTGTAGGAATCCGATTATCGGCACTGCTTCTCCGGGGATGACCAACAGATCAAATGGATCAGTCGCAACACACAATATTGGACCACCTGCAGGACTGTTCTTTTCCTAGCCAGCAGATAGCCTCGCTCAACGAACTGATCAAGCAAGAGGGAAAGCATTTCTACAAGGTCATTTTTCGTGTCTTGTCCCATCTGGATCTTTCCAGTGAAGAGGCGGAAACCTGCTGGAAAGAGATTGCCCAGCATCACGGCGAACTATCCGACCTGGTCGGCCGACCTCTCAGCCTGCAGACCGCCATGTGCGACTATTTCAGCTCTGCCAACAAGTACATCAAGCATCCCAAAATCGTTGAAGCGCATTTCTTTGAAAAGGCGCTGCAGGATCTCTCCATTGACTACCTTACCGGCCTCTCAAACAGGAAAGAGTTTGAACGCCATCTGCAGCAGGAGTTCGCCAAGGCGGAAAGACGTGGGCGGCCCCTCGCTCTGATCTTTCTGGACCTAGACGACTTCAAGCACGTTAACGACACCTTTGGCCACCAGGCCGGAGACTTGGTCCTGAAACGGGTAAGTAGTATTATTGAGACCCTGAAACGGGTTGAGGATACGGCATCTCGATACGGTGGGGAAGAAATCGCCATCGTCCTGCCGGATACAGACAAATACCAGGCCTTGATTCTTGCCGAACATATCCGAACCCAGGTTGAAAAAGCGCGGATCAACTTTGCAGAACACGAAATTCGGATAACCATTAGCGCAGGTATCGCCGCATACCCGATAGATGCCGTGGGCAGAACCGCACTGATCAGCAGTGCCGACCATGCGCTGTATTCGGCAAAACGGAACGGTAAAAATCTTGCCTCTCTCTACCAAGCGGAAAAGCGCAGATATCTGCGGATCGACTTCATGCGGTCCCTGGAGGTGAAAATCACCGGGAAAGAAAAGAACAACAACGCGCAGACCTTTGCCTCGCAAGGCAAGAATCTCTGTATCGGCGGCATCCTCTTTGAAAGCAATGCGGCGATAGAGATCGACACCTACCTTGAAATCAAGATTGACCTTGACGCTGGATCACCCTTGTCGCTGTATGGCAAAGTAGTCCGGGTTGAAAAACTGGAAAACGGAAAATACGACATCGGTGTTTCTTTCCAAGGCATAAGAGGCAATGTCATGCATACCTTAAGCAACTATATCTGTCAGCAGTTTGAAAGGATGGGGCAACTCTGCCAACCGACCCTGCATGTGTTTGAAAGAACCGAGTGCTATTCGCAACCAAACCAGTAAAATGCAGCACGATTTGCATTAGATGATATAGATGATATATAATAAAAAAAATGGGCAATTGAAAAATCAAAAGGAGAACGAAAATGAAAAAAATCATGTCTGTCCTCGCGGTTTCCGTATTGTTCTGTAACGTTGCCTTTGCAGCAAATACAGCAAGGTTTGAAAACACGCTCAACACCCAGGGCCTGGACCAGGCTGTAGTCGAGGCAATGGCTGAAGGAACCAGCCTTGATGTAATTATGACACAAGCCTTGGCCATTGAGGGAATGAACCCCCAGGCGGTGATCATCGCCCTGCTCACTGCTGGGGCGGATGTCGGCGCAGTAGCTACAGTCGCGGCAAATAACGGCGTGAGCGCCCAGATTATCGCCCGGGCTACCCAGCAGTTTGTCAGCAAAGGAACCACGGACACCCAAGCCTACACCCCGGCAGCACGCCCGGCCTCCTTCGTGGCAAGTATCCCTGTGTCCGGAGTTCCTGGCGGCAGTGGCGGTGGCGCTCCGGCAGGGCGCTACGCAAGCCCTTCTCGCTTGAGATAAATATTAAATTTGCATAAGAGGCATGCGGCCTTCACGAGCATGCCTCTTTTTTGTATTTCCCCCTTTTTGCTTAATTTTTCAACAGGAAGCCAAAATGAACAAGAATGTTTACAAACTCACCGCGTTGGCCTTTAGCACAGGGGTCTGCCTGCTCTCACCACCGCTTGCTTTTTCCGCAGAGGACAACCAACCAGTGGCAAACAGTACTGCCCAAGCAACCACACCCGCGGCTTCTTCATCTTCAACCAGCGAAATTTTTGGCTCCAGGGGCGGTTTTATCCATCCCTCCATGTCCGTCTCCGGAGTTACCTCGGACAACATCAACAATACAAAAAATGACAAAATCGGCGATTGGAGCACCATTTACTCCCCCAGCATCTGGCTGGCACTGCCGAGAAGTCAGCAGACCCAATTGGAGATTGTTTCCTCAAACACCGCTCCCGGTGGTCGCCAGATGTTCATGGACAAGCCGAAATCCTTCAACCGCTACCAGGGCTATGCCTTTTACGGCGCGGACATAGAGGAGTACCATACCCATACCGAGCTAAACACTGTAAAACAGGCAGGCGTGGGCTATTTCCAATACAACCTGCGCGGCGGGCTTTCCATTGATGTGTTTGACAAGTATATCAGCTCAGCAGACCCCCTCGGCACCGGCGACACCACTGAGCTTGACAAATTCAAAAGCAATCTCACCGGCACGATGATCGACTACGATCTCGGCACAAAATTCAATATCCGGTTTGATTACACCAAGTTCCACCTGAGCTACAATCTGGCGGATAGCCTTGGCAAGAACCGCGACGACAACTCATACAGCGGCTATCTCTTCTACAAATACTCGCAAAAAACCAATCTCTTTGCCCAATACGAGTTTGTCAACGTCAACTACGACATCAACACCAGAGAAAACAATGAGCAGCACCACTACAGCCTCGGCATCCAATGGAAACCCACCGAGAAAACCAGCCTCAGAGCCAAGGTTGGCGTGGTGGAGCGCAACAGCGACAACACCACCGTCGGCGATACGACGGAACCCGTGATCGAACTCTCCGCAACCCATCAGCTCACGGAGAAAACCGGACTTCAGCTTGTTGCCTCCCAGAAGGTCAGCGAGTCCACGGTGTCCACAGCGTCCTACTCTAACGACTCCAACGTTGCCTTCACTGTGCTGGAGCAGTTCACTGAAAAGATCGGGGCATCCCTTCGCCTTTCCTATACCAAAATGGACTTCCAGGAAAATGCAGGGGAACCGGGAAGAACCGACAACATGTACTCGCTGAGTCCCTCCCTGAGGTACATGTTCAAAGAATGGCTCATGGCCGACCTCGGCTATGAGTATTCGGAGCGCAATTCCAACCAGGACGTTTATGATTACGCAGCAAACAAGGTATTCATCCGACTGAGCTCTGGATTTTAGCCGTTTGCCGTATTATTTTGTGGCTTCTCGCAACCATCTTTGCCGATCTGCAAACCGGCAAAGATGGTTGTTCTTCCACCATTCTATTTACCTACAGGTAATTTGCAGTGAAGAAACAATTCTCTTTTTTCTGCCTCGCCTTGCTCTCCCTTCTTGTCCTCCCCTTTTCCGCCAATGCTGACTCCTACACGGTGGGATACGGTGACGTGCTCAGAATCACAGTCTATGACCACCCGGATCTTGAAACCAAGGTCAATGTCAATGATACCGGTCATATTCTAATGCCACTTTTGGGCCCTGTTGCAGTGAAAGGCAAAACCATCGGGGAAATCTCGGACCTTCTCGCGGCAAAGCTGGCGGATGGCTATATAGTTGCCCCCCAGATCAACGTTTTCATCGAGGCTTATGGCAGCAAATGCTATGTAACCGGCGAGGTGATGAAACCTGATGCATACGTCATCAGTGATGACACAACGGTGATCAAGGCAATCACCCTTGCCGGCGGCTTCAACGGCAAGGCTGCCAAGGGTGGCGTCACAATCATTCGCAAGGCTGGCGAAAAGGAGATCATCATGAAAGACGTCCCCCTGGATACATTTGTGCAAAAAAACGATGTGGTGGTTGTGCTGGAAAGTTTCTTTTAAAGAAGGTGGGGCAACTGAAAGAACGGTTACAGGTTGAAGGCAGAAGTGTAAGACCAAGGCCCCATGTGCTGCCGCGAGAGAAATTATTGAATCCTTTAGCCTTCAACCTTTTCCTGTTATCTCCCTCCCCTAACTCATTAATTAATCAAAGAGCAAAGAAACCATCACTATGCAAGAACAACAGCTTGAAACCATTGACCAGGAAATCCACCTTCGCGATTACTACCATGTTATCAAAAAACGCAGACAGGTGATCGGTCTCTTTGCCGCCATCACCTTCACCCTTGTTTTTCTTGGCACCTTTGCCGTGACTCCGCTCTATGAGGCAGATACCCAGGTTCTTATCGAGAAAACCAAGGACAACGACCTGACCGTGACAACGGGAATGCTCAGCTATGACCCCGAATTTCTCCAGACCCAATTTGAGATCATCAAGAGCAACAACGTGGTATACCGGGTCATAGATCGGCTCAAACTCGACACCAAATACCGCCGGTACTTTCTTGGTGATAAGGAGGGCTTTCTCTCTGCTGCCATGGCCGACATCAAGGGTTTCTTCTCCAGCAGTGGCAAGGGCGAAAATCTCTCCCTGCAAGGAAAAGAACAAACCGATGCCGATCGCATCGCCGCGATTATCCAGAAGAGAATCCAGACCACACCTCTGCGCAACACCAAGATTGTTTCGGTGACCTACCGGGATCCTAACCCGATCATGTCCAGCATGGTGGTGAATGCCATGGTTGACTCTTACATGGCCGAGTTGCTGGAAATAAAAATGCATGCCAGCAACTACGCATTACAGTGGATGACCGCCAAGGCAGAGGAGGAAAGGAAAAAACTCCAAAAATCAGAAATGACCCTGCAAAAATATCGGCAAGACAATAACATTGTGACCGTTGAAAACAAACAGGTGGTTGTGCCCGGAAAGCTTGCCGAATTTTCCGTCCAGCTCTCCAAGGCACAAGCCTTGCGGAAGGAATCCGAAGATCTTTACAACCAGCTGCACGTCCAGGAGAACAATCCTGAAGCCATTGAGTCGCATCCTTTATTGGCAAGCAATCTGGCCCTGCAACGCATCCGCGACCAAATACTCTTAGCAGACCAGAAAATCGCCGAACTTACCGCTAAATATGGGGCCAAACATCCAGTGATGATCAAGGCTCTTAGCGATAAGGAAATTCTGAACCAGGAAAAAGGAAGAGAAATCAAACGCATTGTTCAAACCATCAAAAATCAATACACCCTGGCCAGATCCCAGGAACAGAATATCGCAAACCTGTTGGAGGGGTCCAAACAGGAGATGCTCGCCGTCAATGAAAAAATGATCCAGTACGACATCATGCAACGGGAATCCGAAACGAACCGTGCCCTCTATGACGCCCTGATAAAAAACATAAAACAACAAGGGGCCACCGAACAGTCGCAGATGGTCAATGTCTGGGTGGTCAAACAGGCGCAGCCCCCTGGATCCCCGGCTACTCCAAAGAAAATCCGCAACATCCTGCTCGGCCTGGTGTTGGGGCTGTTTGGGGGAATTGGCTGTGCTTTTTTCATCGAATATCTGGACAATACGGTCAAGAGCAGTGAAGAGGTGGAACGCCGCTTCAAGGTTCCGGTGCTCGGAGCGGTGGGACAGCTGGACGAGAAAGGCAAGTCCATTGAGAGCATCATCATTGATGATCCACGATCACCAACCGCAGAGTGTTACAAATCCATCCGCTCTTCGCTGTTGCTTTCCTCTCCAGATCATCCACCCAAAACCTTACTGATAACCAGTGTGGAGCCACAGGAAGGCAAGACTACCACCTCCCTCAACATTGCCCGCACCCTAGCCCAGACCGGCAGCAAGGTCATTCTGCTGGACTGCGACATGCGCAAGCCACGACTGCACACCCTTCTAGGCATCTCCAACCGTGTAGGGTTGTCTACCTATCTGTCCGGAAACACAGACAAGGAAATTGCGGCCAAACTCGAAGAGGGTCATGTGACCGTCATCCCCGCTGGCCCTATTCCGCCCAATCCCTCCGAGTTGCTGGGCTCTGAGCGGATGGCCAACCTGCTCAAAGGGCTGGCTGTGAAGTTTGACTACATTATCATGGATACCCCGCCAATCTTGAGTGTGACGGACAGTTTAGTTTTAAGCCATCTTGTTGCCGGAGTGGTCATGGTTACCAGAGCTGGGAAGACAAACTATGAATTGCTGGGCCGCGGGCTCAAGATGCTTCAGTCAATCCATGCCTCTCTGCTTGGCGTCGTGATCAACGGTATGAACGAAAAGGTAAGTGGCGACTATTACTACGGCGGGTACTATCAGCATTACTATGCTGCTCCTGAACCTGAACCGCAGGAACAGTCTGCGGCATGATCGACATCCATTGCCACATCCTGCCAGGGGTGGACGACGGCCCTGTCGACACAGAACAGGCCCTTGCCATGGCCAGAACGGCAGTCAAGGATGGCATTACTGACATGATCGCCACCCCGCACATTTCAGACTCCTTCCAGAATGCCGAGGAAATTGTCAAACGCACCAAGGATCTCAATCAGGCACTGAAACAGGAAGGAATCCCTCTTACCATCTATTCCGGCGCTGAGCTTCCCAGCCATTATGACCTTGGGGCGTGGGGCGACTTTACCATCAATAACGGCAAGTACATCCTGATCGAATTTCCACACAGCCATTTTCCCTCCATGTCCACCCGACTTCTCAAAGAGGGGTTGAAACTGGACTTTTGGCCGATCATTGCCCATCCGGAAAGAAACCCTGGGGTGATACGCAATCCGGACCTGCTCGAACCTCTGATCAAAATGGGGGTCAAAACCCAGATCACCGCAGATAGCATCACCGGCACCTTCGGGCCTGCCATCCAGCAATGTGCCCACTACCTGCTGCGTCGCAACCTGGTCCATTTCATTGCCACGGACGGCCATCCCATGCCCAATCGCCAGCCGCGCCTTGCTGCCGGTCTGAAAACGGCGGAAAAAATCCTGGGCAAGGGCAACGGCGAATCTCTAGTGAAAAATAACCCGGCCGCTGTGCTGGAAAACCGACCAATCTAAACGGTGAGAAGAGTATGTCCAAGTCGGCCCTGTATATTTTCCTCACCACCCTGATCTTTGCCCCCCTGGCCTTCGGCAGTGTCGAACTGTGGTCCCAGGCCACCAATACTGTTCTCATCTGCCTGGCCGTGTTGGCCTTTTTCTGGGGGACTCAAAGGAAAGAAGCCTGCTGGTACACCGTGCCTGGACTCGTCCCCCTTTTTGCCCTGCTGGGGTATATGCTTTTCCAACTGCTGCCCCTGCCGCCGTTTCTTCTCAAACTGCTCTCGCCGCAAACTTTTACCGTTTATTCGATAACAACAGGCGCAGGAGACAGTGCCTGGCATCCCCTCACCCTGAACCCCAAAGCCACCCTCGATGAGTTTTTTCGTTTTACCACCTATGGCCTGTGCTACATAGCCGCAGTCCAACTGCTGAGCCGCTACCGGTATTTCAAAAAAGTCCTGCTGACTCTCTGCCTTCTCGCTGGATTCATCGCCTTTGAGGGGATCATTCAAAAATTCGGCTCACCCGCCAAGATCTATTGGTTTCTCATAACCCCCGACAACGCTATACCGACCGGACCCTGGGTGTACCATAACCATTTTGCCGGTTACATGGAGATGCTGCTCCCCATCTGTTTGGCCCTGTTTCTCTACTACCGACCCACCTTCTCCTACAACTTGCCCTTGCGGGAAAAGGTTGTCTCGGTTTTCACTTTGCCCAAGGCCAATATACACATCATCCTGGGCCTGTGCGCCATTCTGATGTACGCTTCCATCTTCGTGAGTCTGTCCCGGGGCGGCATCATAAGCTCGACCCTTTCCCTGCTCTTTTTCTTTTTCCTTCTGACCAGAAGCAAGGGCAGCTTTTCCCACTCAACAAAGGGGAAATATCTCCTGCTTTTCCTCCTGGTGAGCGTTGCCACTGTCTCCTGGTTCGGCTGGGAGCCGATCTTTGGCCGCTTTGATCGCTTCGCCAACGCCGCCGGTGAAATCCAGGAATCCCGCTTCACGGTTTGGCATGACTCCTGGCAGATGATCAAGGACTTCCCCCTTTTCGGCAGCGGCTTCGGCTCTTTCCTCACGACCTATCCTGCCTACCGTACCGTTCCCGGCAATTTTATTTATGACCACGCCCATAACGACTACATTGAAATCCTGACAGACGGCGGGCTGGTCGGCTTTTTGCTGATCGCCCTCTTCATCGCTGTTCTTTTCCGAGATACCCTGAAGGTTCTGGCCAAAAGGCGCGATCATTTTGCAACCTTGCTTACCCTCGGCAGCATGTCGGGAATTGTCGCAATTTTTTTCCACTCAGTAACCGACTTCAACATATACAACGGCGCCAATGGCCTCTACTTTTTTCTGCTCTGCGGACTCCTTGTTTCGGCAAGCCATACCCGAAGACAGGCCACAGCCCAAGAAAGCCTTCTGCCCCCAAGCAACCTCTGGCATAAACACTGGTGCGCGCTAGCCGCCCTGTTGCTACTCATTGTCGGAACAACACACAACTTCGACATTGCCAGAGGCAGATACCTATACGGCCAGATCAGCTCTCTGTACCTGAACAAAAATATCCCCCAGAAAAAAATGCAGGAGATTAGAGACACGGCCGAGGCAGCTGCCGCCTCCGATCCGCTGGAGGGAGAATATTGGTTCGCGCTGGCCAATATTGAGGCCTTTTCCAACAATTTCCCTGCGGCACAGCAGAATTATGAGCGGGCAATCTTACTGTCCCCAACAAACGGCAAGTTTCTCGGACAATATGCCCTATACACCTCGTCTGCCGCCCCGGAGCGGGCCCAGAAAATACTACTGGCCGCAAAAAGGCTTGCGCCAAATGACCCTGTTCCCATGCGCGCATATGGCTCGTGGCTTCTTGCCGGAGGGAAAAAAGAAGAGGCCCTTGCCTACCTCAAGATCGCCATTGCCATGGAACCGGCCGAAACAAAAACATATTTTGCCCTTGCCATGGGCCATGGCCTGAAAAGTAAAGAACTCGTTACTTTGCTGCCGGACAGGGTAGAAGCACATCAAGCCTACGGCGATATACTTATGGAGTTTGGCAACACGGAAGAAGCCTTGTCCACATATAAAAACTCTCTGCGCTATATTGAGAACGAAGCAAAAATTACCCCCTGGCTTTTTTCCAAGGTGTTTTGGGCGCTGCTCAAGCACAAAAAAACGGAAGATGCCTTGGCCGTATCCCTGAAAGGATCGGCTCTCCTGCCAAAAGACAGCCATCTCAGGACGATGTCCGGGTTGGCATATCAAGAACTCGGCATCTACTATCGGGCCAAGGAAGAATTCGAACAGGCACTTTTATTGGATCCGGAAGACAAGGGTGCCAGCCAGCATCTTGCCCAGTTGATCAATCAGATGTGAAATTAAGCTGAAAAATTTCGGCCAAGCTTGATTCACCTTTAGGGGGAGGGAAATCTACCATGCGTTACTTGTTTTATATTATTATCTTTATGCTGCTTCTGACCGCAGGGGTAATAACCCTCACAGCCCGTGACGGGAAGCAACCTCCTGGCGACTATATCGCCAAGGTAAATGACCGGTATATTCTAAAATCGGACCTTACCAAGGGACGGAATGTTTCTTTGGACTCACATGATATCAAGTATGAGTTTATCAACTCGTTGATTACCAAAGAAGTATTAATTCACGAAGCGATGGAGAGGAAAATCGACCAAGAAGAAGCGTTCCGGCAGTCCATCAAAAACTTTTACGAGCAGTCCCTGGTAAAGACCCTGCTGGACCGCCAGCTGGAAAAACCCCCCCCCAAGCCGACAGAGGCGGACATTTCCGCGTACCTGAATCTCCACAACAAAAAGGTGAAGATCCGCTTACAGCCAGTCAGCGCTTCTTCTCAAGGAAGCAGTGAGGTATGCCAGGCTGAAACGATTGAATCTCTTTTCCAGAATCTTGCATTCTCCTTACGCATGAATTTACTCCACCTGCACGAGGGAGACGTGTCGGATAAAATAGACTTTATGGGTTGTAGCTACACCATCAGGCTTGACACAGTATCAAAGACCGCCCAAAATGGTTCCCCGGAAAACCACGAAAAAGTTGCGGCCCTCATCGAGGACTTCAATCGGGAACAGTTGTTGCGAAAATGGATAGCCGAACTTGTGCAAAAAGCTCACGTTGAGGTAAACACTCACACAATAGAGGTCCCCCAATGAAGCCAAAGTACACAAGAAAGCACTATTTCATCGACCGCAATTTTCAGGGACAGCACGTATTTAATAGTTACATCCTGGCACTGATGGTAATCATCCTTTTTATAGGCCTATTCACTTTTCTCACCTCCGATGCCTTGACCATCGTCTATGCCCAGAACGACCTACAGCTTGAGCGCACCCCGCTGATTCTTTTAAAAAAGATTCTCCTGATTGCCTGGATTCTTTTGATTCCTGGCGGCATCTGGATTACCGTGCGAACCATCTTGGTATCCCACAGAATGGCAGGACCTCTCTTCAAGCTTGAAAAAAACCTAGACGAGATGTGCCTGGGGAAAATTGGAGATCGAATTTATCTGCGCCAAAAGGACCATTGTAAGGCTCTGGCCGAAAAAATTAATATATTAAACACAATTTATGCGAAAAAAATCAGTAACATATCCCTTCTTGCGCAGCAAATCGACGATACTGCGCAAGGAGCGGAACCCCTTGAGATAAAGCTACAGAAGATAGAAGCCTTAAATAAAAACTTGCAACAATCAGCCAGATTTTTCACGGTGGTGAATGACCAGTAGAGTATGTGCCAGTCTGGTTATATTATTTTTCCTGCTTGTCGGGACCGTATCCCCCTCCCTGTGCGAGGAATTGAAAACACGTTATGCAACGGTGCAGTATGATGACATTGCTCTTCTGCAAAAGTTCAACGACGAGCTCTACCTGGGCCGCCAGCTTAGTTTACAAGTCCGCCAGCAGAAGGCTTTCACCATCCAGGATGAACTGCAAAACAAACTGAATATCATTGTGGAAAAAGTGGAAACGGTGCTCGACATGTTTCCAGCCAAACTTTACGTCACAATAGTCCTTCTACCCTCATCTAAGGAAGTACAAGAAGTCTACTTTCAGAAGTACGGCAAACGCGTCGATCACGTTGCCTATTATTCCCTGGGCGAAAAAACCATTTACCTGTCGGTAAGGGATGTGAACTTAAGCGTGCTGGCCCATGAGGTCGGCCATATTGTTGTCGACCACTATTTTCAGGTCCGTCCTCCCTACAAGATTCATGAGATGCTGGCCCAGTTCGCAGAGGCGCATGTGAACGACTAGCCGTTTTTTTGCTGTCCTCTTAATATTGAAATGCTCTCCTGAGAGAGGGTGAAATATTATTTCCACAGCCTTTGGCAGGGGGCCTTTTATGAACGAAAAACACGTAATTTTAGTCGTAGATGACAATCCCACCAACCTTAAGCTTCTTGAGATAATTTTACGCAAAGAATACAAAGTATTCACAACTACTGACAGTGTTAAGGCAATAGAAATTTGCAATAGTGAACGTATTGATCTTATCCTTCTCGATATAATGATGCCTGAAATAGACGGATATGATGTGTGTAAAAGTTTGAAAGAATATGAGAAGACAAAGAACATTCCAATTATTTTTGTCACTGCAAAGAATGAAATTGAAGATGAAAAAAAGGGCTTGAATCTGGGTGCTGTAGATTACATTGCCAAGCCAATCAGTTCCGCCATTATCCTTGCCAGGGTAAGGAATCACATAAAACTTCATCTCTACCAGGAACATTTAGAAGACCTGGTATCTCAACGAACCAAACAACTTCGTGTTGGATACATCGACACAGTGTATCGATTGACCCTAGCTTCGGAATACAAAGATGAAGAAACTGGCGCGCACATCAAACGTATCAGCTACTACACCAGGGAACTGTCTCAGCAGATGGGGATGGATGGTGATTTTTGCGATTCCATCTTTTATGCCTCTCCTATGCATGATATCGGCAAGATAGCAATTCTTGATTCTATTTTACTTAAAAATGGGCCACTTGGTGATGCCGAATGGAAGACCATGAAAACCCATGCCGAAATTGGCGCAAAAATTCTCGAGGGGTCCGAATCTCCATTACTCCAAATGGCTGTCGATATTGCCAAATGTCACCATGAACGATGGGATGGAAGTGGGTATCCAAGGGGGCTCAGGGGTGAGGAAAGTCCAATCACTTCCCGAATCATGAATATTGCTGATCAGTATGATGCCTTACGCAGCAAAAGACCCTATAAACCCTCTTTTGATCATGAAAAAGCCGTGTCAATTATCACCAAGGGCGATGGGCGGACCATGCCTTATCATTTTGATCCGGAGATACTGTCGGCCTTTAAAAAATCAGTAAATATCTTTGCTGATATATTTGAGGCGCAAAAAGATTTCTGATTCGCTATCTCTGACTGAAAACCGGAGCTGCCCCGCAAACCGTCAAGCATGAAATCGGTTTACTCAACCGAGTACTCAAGCATTGCGTGATGGATTGGGGCATCCCCCTCCCTCGCGGGATCGCCACAGCACTGGTTCGGAAACCGTCCCTTCCGCCTGGTCGGGACCAGCGCTTGGAAGACAACGAAGAAGAGCTACTCTTAGCCGCCGGGAAGAACTCTAAAAGGGAGGATATTAGAGCTATTATCATAATAGCTCTCGAGACTGCCGCACGATGTGGCGAAATAGCCAGCATGACCTGAGACATGAGGCCACCAGCCGACTTTTTGAAAGGGGCTGGAATCAGGTGGAGGTAGCAACAGTGACAGGCCATAAAGACTTATTAATAAGTTCATAAGATACTAGACACAGTGAAGGCATATTTAACGAGCGGATGATGGAAAAACTTGGCGATCTTATCCGCCATGTTCTGGAGCGATCGGGGGTGGCTTATGACACGAGCCTTTAAATTTCCTTTGCCCTTGAGCACCCGTCGTCCGATATTCCTCTTGAGATTCGCCCAGACAAGAGAAGTGGCCCCAGGTAATGTCTAGTAATTTATGAACTTATTAGTATGGGACAAAAATGGGGGGTTTTGCATAGAAAAAGGGGTGAGCGGAATATCGCTAACCCCTTGATTTTATTGGTGCGCCCGGAGGGATTCGAACCCCCGACTCTCGGCTTCGAAGGCCGATGCTCTATCCAGCTGAGCTACAGGCGCACACACGCCATTCTTGTAAACAGACAGTCTACCACCCCGCAATATTCCGCGGATCGGAAAGCACCTGCCAAGCCCGTTCCGTGATCTCGTCTATCTCGGCCAGAGTCACGGAAAGCGGCAACCAAAGATAAATGACATTGCCAATGGGCCGCAACAAAAGCCCCTGCTCAAGCCCGGCCAGATAGATCGGCCAGCCGACCCGTTCGTGCAACCCATAGGCGGCCTTGGTTTCCCTATCCTTCACCAGCTCCATAGCGCAGACCAAGCCAATCTGCCTGAGATCCCCGACCCATGGCAGGTCGGCAAAACGGCGCATCCGCACCTGGAGATGGCTGATCTTGTTCGGTAGCCCGGCCATGGTCTGCTCTTCGGCAAAGACCTGCAACGAACCAAGGGCCGCAGCAGCAGCCAAGGGATTGCCGCTGAAGGTATGGCCATGGAAAAAGGTTTTTCCCGCGCCATAGTCGGCATAAAAGGCCTGAAAAATCTCCTCGCTGGTCAGCGTCGCAGCCATGGGCAACATACCAGCAGTCAACCCCTTTGACAAACAGAGAAAATCAGGCGCCACCCCGGCCTGCTCCAGGGCAAACATGGTCCCGGTGCGGCCAAAGCCGGTGGCCACTTCGTCAAAAATCAGATGCACCCCATATTCCCTGGCCAAGGCGGCCAACTTGCGCAGGTACTTCGCGGGATAGACGATCATGCCTCCGGCTGCCTGGATAAGCGGCTCGATGATCAAGGCGGCAATTTGCGTTCCTTGCCCGGTCAGAAGTTCAACAAACGGCTGTAGACACTGGCAGTCGCAGGAGTCTTGTCTCAGGCCGACCGGACATCGGTAACAATAAGGGGACGGCAGCCGATGCGAGGGAAAAAGCAGTTGGGAAAAAGGGCCGTGAAATTCCGGCACCCCGCCCAAGCTCATGGTGCCGATGGTGTCGCCATGATAGCCGCGCTCTATTCCCACCAGTTGGCAGCGGCTCGGCTGTCCGATCTGCCGCCAGTACTGGAGCGACATCTTGATCGCGATCTCGCAGGCCGTGGAGCCATTATCCGAATAAAACACCCTGGAAAGTTCGGGCGGCGTGAGGCGCACCAACTCCTCCGCCAGCAGGATCGCCCCCTCATGGCTGGTGCCGGCCAGCAGCACCTGATCAAGCCGTGCCAGCTGCAAACGAATTTTTTCGGTTATGGTTGGATGGTTATGCCCGTGGACAATGCACCACCAGGAGGAAATAGTGTCGAAATACTTTTTACCCTGCTGATCGAACAGGCAAAGACCTTCCGCCCTGTCGATCAGGAGCAGATCGCGCTGGGCATAATCCTGCATCTGGGTGTAAGGATGCCAGAGGAACCGTTTGTCTTTTTCCTGCAGGGAAGGCATGGCTCACACGCCGCTGACAATCTTATAAATTGCCGGATACTGGCGGTGCTGTTCCGCGTAATCAAGGCCATAGCCAACCAAAAAACCCTCCGCCACCACAAACCCTGCATAATCCACCGTCACCTCGACCTCTCGCCGTTCCTTCTTGTCGATCAGGGCACAGATCCGCACGGATTTGGTCTTCCGGGCTGCCAGATGTTCCTTAAGGCAGGCAAGAGTTCTCCCGGTATCGACAATATCCTCCACCAGAATAACATCCTTCCCGGCCAAATCAAGCTCGGTGTCCTTGGCACACTGGACGGCGCCGGAAGAGCAAGTGGACGAGCCGTAACTCGACACCCGAATAAAGTCTATCTCAATGGGCAGCTCGATTTCCCGGACCAGATCGGCGAGAAAGATGAAGGCCCCGTTTAAAATGCCGATCACAACCAACTGGCGCCCGGAATACTCACGGGTAATGGCCTGGCCAAGCTCTTTGACTCTCTTGGCGATTTCTTTTCTAGAAACTACCTCTTCCTTTTCGATCATCTCTCCCTCTTTTTCTACACCCACACAAAACAAGCTCCATGCCGAAAGGCTTCGGACATTGTCGATAAAAATCATTGACGCTGGCCAAGGGGAACACCTATAAATAATGGTGTAGCCTCGCTTGCCAAAATAGAAAAAGGAGCCCCGCATGAAACGCTATGAATGTTCGGTCTGTGGTTATATCTACGATCCGACGGACGGAGACCCGGACTCAGGCATCGCCCCGGGCACTCCTTTTGAGGATCTGCCAGACAACTGGGCCTGCCCCATCTGCGGAGCCAGCAAGGATCAGTTCACCCCCATCGACTGAAAGCTAGAGCAGAATATCTCCTGTGATGCTGGCCCAGGTTTTGTCAAGCTCTGCGGAAAACGAATCGACAAACTGCGGCACATTGACCTCCTGGAACGGGCGGTGGTGTTCTTCGATCAACGCCCAGGAAAAAGAGTGCAGGGCCTCCCGCTTTGTCACTTGGGGCTGCCCCATGCACGCCCCCTTCATTGAGGCGAAAATATTCGCCAGATTCACCAGGGCCACGGGCACCGGATTGGTCGTCGCCTTCTCCGGCTGATGATGGAAGCGCATCACGTCCAGATAGGGCTGCGGCAGGCCAATGCCTTCGGCAAGCCAGACACCCGCCTGACCATGATCCACGCCGATATACTCTTTTTCTGCCCTGACAATATCCTGCATCTCCTCGGACGGCTGAGCGCACTGTGGGTAAAAATTCGGCGACATGCCATCCAGCACCAGCATGCCAAGATCATGGAGAAGACCACATAAATAAAGATCGGCTGAGGTGTTTATCCGAATCACATCCCGCAGCATTTCGGCAATTCTGCCCACCACCACCGCATGTTGCCAAAAATCCCTGGAGACCGCACCAAAACCGCTGAAGGCCTGGGTTGACCTGGCCGCCCTGATGGTATTGACCAGCACCTCTTGGACCTGCTTGACTCCGACAATAACCATGGCCAGCGGAACTGTCCCCACCGTGTTGGCCCTTCTGTAGAATGGCGAATTAGCGGTCTGGATCACTCGGCAACTCAGCACAGGATCAAGGGAGATCAAGTCGGCCAGCCGCCGGGTATTGTCAATGCCCCCGCCGCTCTTCATCATGGCGCTCAACTCGGTGGCAACCGCAGGGTTCACCGGCAAAACAGCCTCTGGATGCACCCGATGATGGAGCTTGGCGGGAGTCTGCCGGAAATCCTTGTCTGGCAGGGGGGGAAGAGAAATGGATATTCTGGCTTTTTCCGGTTTCGCGGGCCGTTCCATACCCAAATCCGGCTTGACGGAAGGCTTGCGCGGTTTCTCTTCTGCTTCAGGCAGGTCGCCATCGGAAAGCACCTTCTGCAAAATAGAAGGATTCGCCTCTTCGCCATCGCGCCCGGCAACTTTTTTATTGGCCAGATCCAGCCTGCTGACCAGCCGTTCACAGAACCGCTTATAAAATTTCAGTTGCAGAAAAACATTTGAAGTACTGACAATCTCGGGCTCAACCCGCAGAATAAAGGATTCCGTGCTTGCCACCACATCGGCGGTTCGTTTTATTTCAGTGACCAGGGCCATTTCTCCGAAACAATCCCCGGTGACAAGAGTGGTGAGTTGGATGGGCTTTGCTTTTCCGGGCAGCTGTTTTTCAACCCGGACCTCGCCCCTGACCAGAATGTAAAAAGCCCGTTCGGTCGTGTTTTCCTTGATGATCACCGTATTGGGAGGAACCCGGAGCCATTTGCTCACCTGGAGGAACTGCTTGAGTTCATGATCATCGAATCCATGAAAAAAACTTACCTTTTTCAAGAATTCAATCTGCTCGTCAAGATCGATCTCTTTGTGTTTCTTCCCTGAAGTCATGCCTTTTCCTTCGCCGTTTCACTGTCGCCGTTGCACTGCCAACTATTTTCCGAGACAAAACTCCGCAAAAATCATATCCAGCACATCATCTGTGGTTGTTTCCCCGATGATGTCTCCCAAAAAAGCCAGCGCGGCTTGAAGATCAATGGCCAAAAGGTCCGGCGGCAGATCTGCGGCCAGCCCCTCGCCAACCTGTTGCACTGCGGCAAGGGCACGCTGTAAGGCTGCGACATGACGGACATTCGGCGCGGCGACTCCAGGTTCCTGAAGGCCATGCCCGCCGGTGGCCGCATCGTACACCGCATCCTCCAGGCTGTGGATGCCCTCGCCGGTTGTGGCGGAAATGGCGACAATGGGCACCCCAGGGAAGGCCTCTGCACACAAACCAATATCCAAGGAGGTCGCCCGGTCGATCTTGTTGACCACCACCACGACCTTCTTGTCCGCAGCCACCTCAAACAGGACGCGGTCTTCAGCCTGTAAACCTTCCGCCCCGTCAAGCACCAGCAAAACCAGATCCGCCTCTCCCAGTTTTTGCCGGGCGCGGCGGATGCCGATCTCTTCCACCGCTTCGATGGTTTCCCGGATGCCCGCCGTATCGACAATGCGCACCGGAACCCCCTTGATGTCCAGACACTCCTCAATGGTGTCCCTGGTTGTTCCGGGAAGATCCGTGACAATGGCCCGTTCTTCCCGAAGAAGACAGTTGAGCAGACTGGATTTGCCGACATTGGGCCTGCCGAGGATGACCACGGAGATCCCTTCTCGAATGATTTTCCCCCCGTCCGCCCTGGCCAGCAATCGGATCAAGGGCTCCTGCACCTCCCGCGCCAGTCTGGCCGTGAGCGCGGGGGTGTCGAGAATATCCACATCCTCATCGGGAAAATCGATGGCCACCTCCATGATAGCACGAACCGCGACCAGCGCGTCACGAATTTTCCAGATTTCTCCGTGCAATCCCCCACGGAGCTGACTCACCGCAAGACTAGCGCCCTCTTTGGTTTTGGCGCCCAGCAGCTCGGCAACCGCCTCCGCCTGGGTCAAATCGATCCGGCCATTGAGAAAGGCCCGCTTGGTGAACTCTCCAGGCTCTGCCAAACGGGTGGCCGGAAAGGTCACGATTTGGGCAAGGATTTCCTGCAACAGCAAGTAACTGCCGTGACCGTGGATTTCCACCACATCTTCCCTGGTGTAGGTCTGCGGGGCCCGCATGTACACGGCGAGCACCTCGTCAATGACCACTCTGGTTTTCGGATGGACAATGGCGCCAAAATAAAGCCGGTGACTGATAAACTTGTGCGGAGGATTCTTCGGTTGAAAAAACTGCTGGAGGATTACGTGGGACTGGGGGCCGCTCACCCGGATGATGCCGATGCCGCCAGCACCGGGCGGCGTCGCTATGGCGGCAATGGTCGCCTCGTTGAAATCCGGGAAATCCGGCATTACCATAGGTTTCTTGCCTTGTAAAATCCGGCGGCGACACCGATGCCTAGCCGACCCAAAAAACTATTCTTGCTGCAATGGCAGATCCGCGCAGACTTCGACAACCCACGATCACAAAGGCTGTTGCGCTGCTGAGTGCCTGTTCCGAACCGGCGCCTTCTTGCCCTTTTCCAGGCCTATTACTCCGGGCTCTTTTCTCCGCTTTTCTTTTTCCGGGGAGAACGGCGTCGCCCTTTGCCTGGCAAATAGATAAGGACTTTTTTAAACAACCCCTCTCCAACGCTACGGCTTCTGATCTCGGTATCGTCCTGCAAGGCCATATGCACCATGCGTCTTTCCGCAGGATTGATGGCCGGAATGGTTCGGGTCTTGCCGGTTTCCTTGACTTCCTGAGCCAGGCGCAAGGCCCGCTCCTGGAGCTCACCCATCCTGTTTTCCCTAAACCCTGCGGCATCAAGGGCAAAAAGAACCTTCTGCGGAAATTTTCTGGTAATAATCTTGCGCAACACATATTGCAAGCCGTCAAGGGTCTGCCCCTCAGGCCCGACAAGAATATCGACAAATTCCCCGGTGATCTTGGCATGGACCTTGTTGTTCTGATCCTGCTCCATGCTTATTTCCGATGGGCAGCCCATGAGTTGCAGAATCTTGGCGATATCCGCCCGGATCGCCTCCATCTCTTCTGGGCTGACAGGATCCCCCACCACCTCCTCTGTCAACTCCTCGCTGTCCGCAGGCTGTTCTGCCCTGGCTTTCGGCGGACTCGGTTGCCTGTCCGAAGCAGGCTTTTCAGAATTGCCCCTTGGCGTGCTTGTTTTTTTCTCCTGAACCGGTCGCCTCTGCTCGCGTCCGCCCTCTTTTTTGAGAGACACCTGCACCGCCGCCTTTTTCCGTCCCAAGCCGAAAATACCTGTGGAACCGGTGGAGATTATGCGGATATCTAGCTCTTCCCGCACCACATTAAGCGCGGCGCAGGCATTGCCGATCGCCTCTTCAACATCCGTACCCTTATATTCCATCTTGGCAGACATGGTGTGATTCCTCCGTCTCAGGCCATTCTCTGGCAGCCCGGCGTCTTTGTCTTTTCTTGGCAATTGTGGCCCCAGGGGCACGATCCCCTCTTTCAACCCGTTCTACGCGACCTCATGCCGATTCACGAGATACTGCTGGCCAATGGACAGCAGGTTGTTGACAAACCAGTACAAGACCAGCCCCGAAGCAAAATTGAGAAACATGAAGGTAAAGATCACCGGCATGAACATCATGACCTTCTGCTGGGTGGGATCCCCTGTGGCCGGGGTCATCTTCTGCTGCAGGAACATGGTTGCCCCCATCAGCAGGGTCAACACCGGGATTCCCCCGACAAACGGAAGATCAAAGCCGATGAACAACCGGTCCGGCGCGGACAGATCCGTAATCCAAAGAAAAAAAGGTGCGTGCCGTAGCTCGATGGTCTGGAGCAGCACCTTGTACAGCGCAAAAAATACCGGAATCTGTATGACCATGGGCAGACAGCCGCCCACCGGATTCACCTTGTAAGTCTGGTACAGTTTGATCATTTCCTGCTGCTGCAGTTGCTTGTCGTCTTTGTATTTCTCCCGCAGCTTGGCCATCTTGGGCTGCAGCTTCTGCATGGTCTTCATGGACTTCATGCCTTTCTGGGAAACCGGCCAAAAAAGCAGCTTGATGAGCACAGTCACCAAAATAATGGCCACACCATAGTTGCCCACATATTTATGGAGAAATTTGAGCATATAGAGCGTCGGCTTAGCCATCACGTCAAACCAACCGAAATTGATGCTGCGTTCCAGTTCGTGACCGACTGACTTGAGAGCCTCCATGGTCTTCGGTCCGAAATACACCGAATAGGTATATTGCTGCCGCTGTCCAGGCTGAATGACATCGCTGGCCCCGGCCAACACCGTGGTCACCCTGTTTTCATCCTGCAAGGAAAAATGGGCCGTGTGCTGCTCGCCGGTGCGCGGGACAATGCCACACAGGAAATAATTATCCTCGTAGGCCGCCCAACCGATCTTGCCGGTGAAGCTTCTGCCCCCCTTTTTCAAGTCGGCGGCCTTGATTTCCTCCAGCACCCCATCGTGCAAAACAGCGGGTCCAACAAAAACCATCTGTTTCTCATGGGAAAACGGCCGGTTGTCAAGAGTCAGATACGGTGCGCCCTGTAGGGGAGTGGCCGTATGATTGACCACATCGATGGTCAGCTCCACCAGATACTGCTGGTCAAGAAACCGCATGGTGCGAACAATCTCAAGACCCGAGGGCAACTTGCCCCGCAGGGTCAGGACCGCGCTACCTTGCTCCTCCTTGATCGGGGCGGCCTCATACATCAGCGGAGGGATGCTGCCCGGTTCGGTCCCCCAGGAAAAATTCAGGGGCAGATTGTCGTCGGCTTTTGGCTGGAAAAGCTCTTTATTGCCGGAATCCTTGGGCAAAGCTTCCCGGTAATTCTTCAATTGAAAGCTTTTCACCATGCCGCCAGACTCCATCACCACTGCGGAGTATAGGCTGGTTGTCACCGGAATCTCGCGGCCTTGCTTGATGGCCGACCCAGCAGGCTGGGCAGCCAACAGGCTGGCTGCGGCAACGGGAGCTGGCGCGCTAGCAACGCTTTTCTCTTCAGTCTTGCCGTTTTGGGGAGAGGATGCAACACTGCTTTCCGTGACCGGAGGGGTAGGGGGAACAAAAAAATACTGATACCCAAGCAAGATGGCCAACGAAAGGAAAATGGCCAAAAACATTCTCTGTGTGTCCATGAAATCAATCCTTGTCAGGCTTATTAAGTTTTGGATGCAGGCCTGAAGCACCCGGACAACGCCACCTTCGGCTGCCTCAAAAAGATTTGTTCACCGGATCAAATCCACCGGGATGAAAAGGATGGCATCGGAGAAGGCGACGGGCGGCGAGGTATAGACCACGAGCTGTTCCGTGGTGGGCAAGAGCCTCTATGGCATACTGTGAACAGGTGGGAGAAAAACGGCAGGTCGGCGCAAAAAGTGGGGAGATACAGAGCTGGTAACACCGTATCAGGGCAATGAAAATTCTTTTCACATCCAAATCCTTTTCTGGGGGGGGCGGCCCTGCCACATCCTAAAGCCCTGACACCCGGAAGATATCACGGAACTTCCAACGCCTCTTCATCTGGACCTGTTTCCCGCCCGCCAGCCTTACGCCGGGCAAGAGCTACTCGAACAGCGACCTCAACCTCCGCTGGAGAGTCTGGAGCAAACCCTGGCCGCACGGCAAAAACCACGTCGGAAAAAGGCTCGATAAACCCTTGGTTCTGGCGAAAAAATTCCCGAATGATTCTTTTGATCCTGTTCCGCTGAACCGCCTGCCTCACTCCGTGGATACTTATTCCCAGCCTGGTGCCCGTGGTCCGGTTTGGCACATGGAGCAGAGTAAAATTCTGCCCACGCACCCTTTTCCCCTGCTCATAAACCAACCTATACTGCCAGGGCTTGACCAACAACATGGCCTTGGACAGGGCCTGGGCTCTCATGCTGCGCGAGTGCTCTCGTCAGCCAGGGGACTAAACAGTCAGCCGTTTCCGGCCCTTGGCCCGACGACGATTGATAACGGCCCTGCCGTTCTTTGTCTGCATTCTGGCCCTGAAGCCATGGGTGCGGTGCCTTTTGAGATTGCTGGGCTGAAAAGTTCTCTTGCTCATGATCGTCTTCCTTTTTCTCTTCTGTTACGGCCTCTCGTTGGCCTTCCTTCAAGTTTTGCTGTCTTGCAGCAGCTGGACCCTTGCGTCACGCGCCCTTGCGGAAACAACCCCGAAAGCGCAAAAATCCGCCCAGCAATAAAGCTCGCTATATTACCCAGAGCCATGCGACATGTCAAACGTTTTCCCGAGGCGGCTACTGTTCCGAAGAATCCTTGTCAAGACCGAACAGTTGCCGGACAAAAGCCAGCTTGAGCTGGGGATTGTCGTGGGGGTCGCTGTTTTTGAGAAATACCATGGGTTCATGGAGCAATTTATTGACAATGGCGTTGGCCAGCATCTCCACCGAACGCCGTTCATTTTCCGAAAGAGATTTCAGCATGCCCAGGGTTTTCGCGACTTCAGCCTCGCGGATACCATTGGCCTTTTGCCGTATGGCCGTGATGGTGGGGGCCAAATCCATGCCTTCCAGCCACTGCCCGAACTTGACCACCTCCTCGGCGACAATGCCTTCCGCCCGCAGCGCCTCTTTTTCCCGCTCTGCCTTGTTCACGTCGACCACGTTTTTCAGGTCGTCGATATCATAGAGGTAAACATTGTCCAGGTCATTGAGTTCCGGGTCAAGGTCGCGCGGCACCGCGATATCGATAAGAAAAAGCGGCCTGTTTCTCCGCTGCCGCATGAGCGGCTTCACCTGATCTTTGGTGAGAATCAGGTCAGTAGCCCCGGTGGAACTGACCAGGATATCAACCTCCGCCAGCTGGGTGGTCAATTCGGCTAAGCCCACGGCGGTGCCGTTAAATCGGAGGGCCAGCTTGACCGCCCGCTCCACAGTCCGGTTTGCCACGATTACCCGGCCTATCCCCTGCCTAACCAGATGCTCGGCCGCCAGTTCGGCCATCTCCCCGGCCCCCACCAAGAGAACGGCCTTGTCCCGCAGGCTTCCGAAGATCTTTTTTGCCAGCTCTACTGCCGCGTAACTGATGGAAACCGCACTGCCGCCGATATTTGTTTCGGTGCGCACCCTTTTTGCCACGGAAAAGGATTTATGCAGCAGCCGGTTCAAGATGACGCCGGTGGTCTTCTGCTCCAGGGCCTCGCGGTAAGCCTGCTTCAACTGCCCCAGGATCTGAGGCTCCCCCACCACCATGGAATCAAGGCTGGCCGCCACATGGTACAGATGCTCAACCGCATCCTTGCCATGATACATGTAGCTGTACTGCTGGGCTTCGGCGTCGGCAAGCCCGCTCTTGGCAAAAAGAAAACCGCGCACAGCCACCGCTGCCGCGGCCGGGTCGCTTGCCACAAAGATAACCTCCACCCGGTTGCAGGTTGAGAGAAAACAGCATTCCCGGCAACCCTCGATACTCATCAGCGTCAGCAACGGCCCGGCGCAATCCCCGGAAAAAGCCAGCTTCTCCCGCACCGCCACCGGAGCGGTCTTATGATTCACGCCAATGATGACGATGCTCTCAGCCAACATAGGAATGCACTCCCCCCAAGAGATATGTTACCCCCCACAGGGTAAAAAGGACCGCGGCAAACCCGGCAATGGCCATGATTGCCGCCCGCCTACGCCGCCAACCCATGGTCAGCCGCTGGTGCAGGATGGCCGCGTAGATGAGCCAGGTGACGAGCGACCAGGTCTCCTTGGGATCCCACTGCCAGTATGCCCCCCAGGCCTGCTTTGCCCAGACGGAACCGGTGATGATCCCCAAAGTCAGCAGCAGAAAGCCAAAGGCGAGGCAATGCTGATTCAGGTTGTCAAGCGCCTCCAGAGAAGGCAACCGGCTGTAAAATATTCCGAATTTTTTCTTCTTGATCTCCCGCTCCTGGAGAAGGTACATGACCCCGCCACAAAACGCCATGGCCATGAAGCCGTTGGCCATGATGGCTATGCTGGCATGGATCGGGAGCCAGTTGCTCTTGAGGGCCGGGGGCAACGGCGCCATCTCCTGTGAGGAAAAGGCGGCGATCAGCATCAGCAGAGAAATAAGCGGCGTAACAAAAACGCCGAAATTTTTCACCCGATACCGCCACCAAAAAGACAAAAAGGCCCAGGTCATGGACCAGGCGAAAAAGGAAACCGTTTCATGGTTGCTGGTCAGGGGGGTATGCCCTGCGGCGACATACCGGGCAACAAAATACACGGTATGCAGGATGCCGCCGGCAAGAAGAATCGCCCGGGCAACCGTCCGCACCTGTTTGTGCTGGGAGAGAAAATGGGCCACATACACTGCGGTGGCCAGGAGGTACAGATACAGGGTGAGTTGAAAAAACAGGGTCATCGCATCGCTCCTGAAGATCGTTGGTATTCCTGCCTGGCCGCCTCCAGGCAGTCAAGGGGGACATCCGGGCCCAGGACTTCCTGAATATGCTCGGCAAGCTTCTGCCAGAGAGCATCCTTAATCCAAATCGCCATCTCCGGGTCGGCCAGCCGGGCAAAAATCACTTTGTTTTCCGCATGCGGCCTGCCGCTGGCCAAAACAGTGTCCCGCAGAGCCCCGAGGATATCCACCAAAACCCCATATTCCGGGCCAAACTGAACCTCCAGGGCTTGGCGCAGAGTGCTGGCCAGAGCGGGGCTTTTGCCTGCAGTGGAAACGGAAATGGCCAAGTCTCCCCGTCGCGCCGTGGCCGGAAGAATGAAATTACACCATTTCGGCACATCCGCCACATTGAGCAGAATGTTCCGCTCTTCTGCCTCGGCATGGACCCGCTCCTGTACAGCAGGGTCGTCGGTGGCGGCAATAACCAAAAACATTCCTGCCAGATCCCCTTCCTGATACGGGCGGGGCAGCCAGGCAATCGTCCCGGCCTGTTGCAAGGCGGACAGCGCCTTGCTCAACTCGGGGCTGATCACCGTGACCAAGGCGCCATGGGCCAGCAGCCCTTGCACCTTGCGCTCGCCAACCCGCCCGCCGCCGATGACCAGACATTGCCGGCCATCGATCTTCAGACAGACCGGGAAATATTGCAAATTATCCGCGGCCAAGGATTTCCACCCGGACCTTGTCGGCAAGTGCTGCGGCAAACCGCTTCGCATCATCGTTTGTTCCGACAATGGCACCATAATGCATGGGCACCGCGATCTTTGGCTCGATGGCAAGGGCCGCCTGCGCCGCTTCCTCGGCGGTCATCACATAGGTGCCGGAAACAGGCAGCAGGGCAATATCTGCCCGGATATTGTTCATCTCCGAAATATAATCGGTGTCGCCCGCATGGTACACCCGCACCCCGTCAACGGTAAGGATAAATCCCAGCCAGCCGTTGGACTGGGGATGAAACTGTTTGTTGGTGTTGTAGGCTGGAACCGTCTCGATGGTAATGCCCTCCGCTTCGCACCGCTCGCCCGGGACAAGGGTTATGATCTTCCCTTTAAGTTTTGCCGCAGCCTGCACTTCGGTGACAATAAGGGTGGAGGGGTGCTGGATCGCAAGCACATCTGCGGGAGAACAATGGTCGTAATGCGCATGGGAAATACAGATGATATCGGCGGGCGGCAGCCCCGGACCAAGCTGAAAGGGATCGAAATAGATAATCTTGCCCCCGGCCCGCAAAAGAAAAGCGTCATGGCCGAGCCAGCGAAGATTTTTGAAAACTTTCTCTACCATATCCCCCCTTCCATATTTTTACCCAATTCGCTCTATAATCAATTTGACACGTTCCGCAATCTATTATAGTCATAACCGTACAGTTTTCTTGCAGAACTTAGGAGCCGTCACAAAACAACTTGTACAATTCTGACTGTTCCTTTACGGCTCCTTACGCCGCTTACACTGCTGCCGTCTTGCCCATACGAAAATGACCAACATTTTCAGCAACTGCTTAGGGGTATTTGACCCATCATTTCGGACCGGGAGATCTTCCATGCCAGCGGGAACCTTTGCCGTTTCCACCTCGAAGACCATGCAGTTTTCCGATATCACCGCCCAGGTGCAAAAGGCCGTGGCTACATGCGGCATTGCCGATGGGGTCTGCCATGTGTACAATCCGCACACCACCGCCGGACTGACCATCAACGAAGGGGCAGACCCCGCCGTGCAGACCGACATCCTTGCCGCCCTGCAAAAAATCGTGCCGATGAACCACGCTTACCAGCATCTGGAGGGCAATTCTCCGGCCCATGTCATGGCCTCGCTTGTCGGGAGTTCGGTAACGATCTTTATTGAAAATGGCTGTCTGCTACTCGGCACTTGGCAAAAAATCTTCTTCTGCGAGTTTGACGGGCCCCGCTCCCGCAAGGTCTTCTGGCGCGTTGTCTAGCCGTTCTCGCCAAGGCGCACGGGGAAAAAATCAAAACATCCCTTTGCGCAACAGATCCCGCTCTCGCAAACGCACATACTGAAGAAGCGTTTCCTCTTCTCCCTTGGTAAGGTCAAAAAGGATACCGTAACAATATTTTTTATTGTCTCCCCGGGTTGCCCGCATTACCTTTGCCTTGCTGATGTTCATATAAGTGCCTGCGCTCAGCCCGGTTCCAGCCCCAGGGAAAAATACGGCCAGATCAAGGAGAATATCCCCTGGCTCAAGGGGAGCAAACCTGTCCGTGCAGACAAAAATACCGTTGGCACTGACATCAATGACCTGGAACCCCTGACGCATTTCGTTTTTATGCATGAACATGACCGTGCTGCCGTGGGGCACGCCAACCCGATAATTGGTCCGGCGCTGTAGGCGGAACAGGGTTGAGGGAAACTCGGTAAAGATGCTGCTTTCGGTGGTGCGCGTCACCTGGACCCGCACCTTGTTCCAGACCATGGTTTCGTCTTTGAACAGGATATGGATACTCTCCTGGGTTCCAGGCCAGTCAATGGGCTTGTCAATCTCAAGCATCCGGTCATCGTAGCTGACAATGACCGTCTTGGGAGACTGATAGCCTTTGTGCACCAGGGAAACAAGCTCCCTTTTTTCCCGCAACCGGTCAAGGGCCATCCGGATCAGCTCCGGAGACTCGGTGGATTGCGTCCCATTTTCCAAGGTTATCCATTGCCTTGACCTTTTTCCATCATTACTTTTAAAAGCGATCATTTTTTAACCTAAAATTACCGGAATCTGCCATGAATACGAGAAAAACACCCCCCACTTCACTGAAGGCAGCAAGCATCTGCTTTGGCCTGAACCGGGAAACCGATGAACTTTCCCTGGCGGCATTTCTGCAACGATTCGCCGAACCAGCTTTCCTCCAGACCCTCATCCCTCGACTGGAAGAAGATGAAATCACCTCGCTCCTTGATTTTCTTTCCCGCCTGATGCATAAGCATTGTAGCGAAAAGGAGTACCACCGTCTGTTCCTCAAGGATTGATGGCGGCGCGTAAGCCCGTCACCAAGAATTAACCTCTCATTTATACTCACAAAATAGCATATCATCAAGGAGAGCGCAAAGGTGAGCCAGAATATTATCAGAGATCTCCGGGCCTTTCTCGAAATCCTGCGCCGGGAAGATTCCCTGCTCGAGGTTTCCACCCCGGTTGACCCGCATCTGGAGATTGCCGAGATCCATCGCCGGGTGATCGCCCAGGGCGGCCCTGCCCTGCTGTTCACCAATGTCAAGGGCAGCAGTTTTCCGGTGGTCACCAACCTCTTCGGCACGGCGCCCAGGCTGGAGCTTGCCTTTGGTAAACGCCCCCAACAATTCGTGACCGATCTGGTCCGGGCGGCGGAAACCCTGATGCCCCCCAGCCTGGGCAAGATATGGGAGATGCGCTCCCTGCTGGGGCAAGCCACCAAGGTGGGCTTAAAAAAGGTCCCTGCGGACAAGGCACCGATTCTTGAGGTCTGCCAGACCCCGGCCCGGCTGAGCGAGCTGCCCCTGCTCACCTCCTGGGCCACGGACGGAGGCCCTTTCGTCACCCTGCCCCTGGTCTACACCGAGCACCCGGACGGCCGGGGCCACAACCTGGGGATGTACCGCATCCAGCGCTACGATGACCGCACCACCGGCATCCACTGGCAAATCCACAAGGGCGGCGGCTACCATTACCATGCCGCGGAAAGCCGCAATGAATCCCTGCCCATGACCCTGTTCATCGGGGGGCCGCCTGCCTTGATGCTGGCCGCCATTGCCCCTTTGCCGGAAAACATCCCGGAGCTTATGCTGGCCTCCCTGCTCCTCGGGGAAAAGCTGCCCGTCACCCGCGATCCGGCCGGCGGCCATCCCCTGGTCGCCCACGCGGAATTCGCGGCCAAGGGCTTTGTCCCGCCCCACATGCGGCGGCCCGAAGGCCCATTCGGCGACCATTACGGCTACAATTCGCTCACCCACGACTACCCGGTTTTCCATGTGGAACGGCTCTACCACCGCCGCGACGCCATCTATCCGGCCACCGTGGTGGGCCGCCCCAGACAAGAAGATTTTTACATCGGCGACTATCTCCAGGATCTGCTCTCCCCGCTCTTCCCCTTGGTGATGAACGGGGTGCGCCAGCTCAAAACCTTTGGCGAGACCGGCTTCCACTGTCTGGCCGCAGCCAAGGTCACCAACCGCTACCCCCGCGAGGCCTTTGCCTCGGGTCTCCGCATCCTGGGCGAAGGGCAGCTCTCGCTCACCAAATTTCTGATCCTGACCGACGGCGAGATCGAAGTAACGGGCTTCAAAAAACTGTGGGTCCATGTGCTGGAACGGATCAACTGGCAGACCGATCTCTTCGTCTTTGCCAATGTCTCCCAGGACACCCTGGATTACACCGGCCCCTCGGTGAACAACGGCTCCAAGGCCATGATGATGGGGCTTGGCAAGGATCCCCGCCGCATCCTACCAGAGTCCTTTCACAGCGAACTGCCCCAGGGCTGCGACCGGGCAGAGGTCTTTCTCCCTGGCACCCTGGTGGTTCAAGGGGAGGCTTTTGCCTCACAACAGGATCTTCCCGCCCGTTTAGCCCACTGTCCGGCGCTGGCCGACTGGCAGGTGGTGGTGCTGGTTGACGACGCAAAAGCAGCCACGGAGAATCTCCAGGAATTTCTCTGGACCGTTTTCACCCGTTTCGAACCGGCGGCCGATATCCATGCAGCCGCAACCGAATTACGCCGCTTCCACCCCACCCTGACCCCGCCCATTATTTTTGACTGTCGACTGAAGCCATGGTACCCGGAGGTTCTTGCTGTGGACGAAAAAACCAAACGGTTGGTGGACGGAAAAATCAGCGATATCCTGCCGCCCCGCTACCGCTGAACAGAAAAATTTTAAACATTCTTTCTCTTAAAGATTGACGATCCTTCTGCCGAATAGCTATGGTATAGGCAAGGCAGTCAATAAGCATGGGGACGTACATCATGAAAATTAGCGCGATTACTCCTGGCCAGCAGGATGCTTCAGCCACAGGCAAGGGCTCGGTTTCGGCCACGGGATCTTCTTTTCAGGATATCCTCGCGCAGGAACTGGCTGTAGCCAAAAGCCCAGCCACCACAGCCATAGCCGCCGCTTCCGCCGCCGCGCCAATCCCCGCAGCGTTGAGGCTGGATGGCCTTACCCTGACTGAAGACACCATCAACACCCTGGAAAAATTCGGCGCCGCCTTGGGCAATCGCTCTTTTTCCGCCCAGGATCTTGAGCCTTTTGCCTCAGCCCTTGAAAATGACACCGCAGCCCTGGTCAGCCTAAAAAATCAGCTCCCAGAAAGCAACCCTCTCTCCTCCCTGCTTGAGCGGGTGGCAACCGCGTCATATGTCGAGGCCGCAAAACTCAGGCGTGGCGACTACCATGCCTGAGCCATTGCGGTCATCCACCGAATATCCCTTCCTTGAGCGCCTGTTTTCTTGCCGCTCCGTTGCCGCATCCTTCCGCGTCTGATCCCCAAAGCACATTTCCATGCCCGAAGAACGGCTGCAAAAAATCCTGGCCAAGGCCGGTATCGCCTCCCGACGTAATGCCGAGGGGCTGATCCGCCAGGGAAAAGTAACGGTGGACGGCTCGGTCGTCACCGAAATGGGCTGCAAGGTCGACCCGGACAGGCAGGTTGTCGCCTTTGAAGGACGCCCCCTGCGCCTGGAAGAAGAAAAAATATACCTCCTGCTCAACAAACCACGGGGCTATGTCACGACCCTCCATGACCCCCAGGGCAGGCCCATTGTCTCCTCCCTGCTCACCGGCATCACCAGCCGAGTCTTTCCCGTGGGCCGCCTTGATTTTGACACCGAAGGCGCCCTCATCCTCACCAATGACGGCGATTTTGCCGAACGCATCCTCCACCCCCGTTTTGAAATAAAACGAACCTACCAGGCAGAAGTGCGCGGCCTGCCAGCACCTCAAGAAATCCGCCTGCTTGAAGAAGGGCTTGAGCTGGAAGGGAAAAAAACCTGGCCGGCAAAGGTCAGAATCATCGAAAAGGCCCCCGCGACAACAACCCTGGAAATCACCATCCACGAAGGGCGCAAACGACAGGTCCGCATGATGTTTGCGGCCATCGGCCACAGGGTTCTCACGCTCAAGCGCATCGCCTACGGCGGCCTACGGCTTGGCGCCCTGCCAACCGGCAAATACCGCCGTCTCGTCCCTGCGGATTTGGCCCTTATTTTCTCATAAAAAAAATCTTCTTTACAATTGAATAGTTAGCTGTTTAAGATGTTTTATCTTGCTGTATTTAATATTCTTTTTTACTGGGAATATATCGGAGTAAGGACGATGAACAAATCGGAGTTGATCGAAGCGCTTGCTGAAGAGATGCGGGTTCCCTTGCGGGACGCGAGCTCAGCCGTCACCACCATTCTCGATGCCATGGGCGATGCCCTGGCAAAGGGAGAGAGTATTGAAATCCGTGGCTTCGGCAGTTTTGTGGTCAAAGAGTACGACTCGTATTTCGGCCGCAACCCGAAAACCGGAGAAAAAATCAAGGTCAAGCCGAAAAAGCTGCCTTTCTTCAAGGTCGGCAAGGAACTAAAAGAACGGGTCAACGAATCTGCTGATTAATCGCCGTTTTCCTCCGGGTCCATCGCGACAATCTCGCCAACAAGATCATAGGGATGGGCCTCGGTGATCCTGACATCAACTAGATCACCCGGATTAGCCACGCCATCATTGATGTAGACACAGCCATCGATCTCCGGGGCCTGAAAACGGGTCCGCCCTTCCAGCAGGAGATCGGTTTCCCGGCTCCAGCCTTCCACCAGCACCTTTTCCACCTTGCCGACCATTGCCTGATTTCTGACAAGGGATATCTCGCCCTGTAGCTCCATGAGCCGCTGTCGGCGCTCGTTCTTTTCCTCTTCGCTGCACTGCTTGGGCAGATCGTAGGCGGCGCAGCCCTCTTCGTTTGAGTACCCGAAGATCCCGACATGCGCCAGTTCCTGCTCCCGCATAAATTCGCCGAGCTGTTGTACATCCTCCTCGGTTTCGCCGGGAAACCCAACCATGAAGGTAGTTCGAATGGCAGCCTGGGGCAGGATCGAACGAATCTTCCCCAAAAGCGACTCGATCTGTTTGCGGCCATAGGGCCGGTTCATGGCTTTCAGCACCGAATCCGACACATGCTGGAGCGGGATATCCAGATACGGGACAACCCGGGAATTGGTAGCCATGAACTCAAGAAGCTCGGTGTTGACGCGGGTGGGATAAAGATAGAGCAGGCGGAACCAGGGAATATCGCAGGCCGTAAGCATTTCGCAAAGCATATCCACCAGGCGGGGAGCGCCGGGGCCTAAGTCAAGGCCGTAAGCGGTAAGATCCTGGGCCACAAAGGTCAACTCCCGCACCCCGTTTTCCGCCAGCATCCCGGCCTCGTTCACCAGGTCGGCAAGAGGCCGGCTGCGCAGGTCCCCGCGCAGGGAGGGGATCAGGCAATAAGCGCACCGGTTGGAGCAGCCTTCGGTCACCTTCATATAGGCCCGATGCGCCGGAGAAGAAAGCTTTCGCGGCCAAGTGGAGTCCAGCAAAAATGTCGGCGGGGCAAGGTGCACCAGCGGTGTATCCGCGTGGGCAAGCTCCTTGAGCCTGCTGACTATATCCTGGGTTCCCTCGGTGCCGATGAAGAGGTCGACCTCGGGGAGTTCCTTGGCAAGATCCGCGCCGTAGCGTTGCACCATGCAGCCGACCACCACCAGCTTTTTTTCAGGGTACTTCATCTTGATCTCGGCCAGAGTCAGAATCTCCTCAATCCCCTCTTCCACGGCGGATTGAATGAAGCCGCAGGTATTGACCAGCAGCAGGTCAGCCTCATCCGATTCCTCGCAGGGCGCGTAACCAGCCTCGACCAGCAGTCCGAGCATGAGTTCCGTATCCACCAGATTTTTAGGACAGCCCAGACTGACAGTAAAGACTCTACGCATCATCGCCTCATTTTTTTTATACGGCAGCCAAACCGCCGACACAGCGCAGAAGGTCGGCCACCAATTCTTGGGAACGGTTGCGGAAGTCATTGCCCTGAAAACCAGGTTGCCAGGGGTTCTGCCATAACAGGTCCGAAACCATCAAGACTGCGGCCAGTTCAACCCCACGAAAGGCCGCGACCTGCATGAGCGCGGAACACTCCATGTCAACGGCAAGAATGCCCTCTTGGCCATAACGGACAACCTTTTCCCTGGTCTCGCGGTACAGGGCGTCGGTGGTCCAGATCGGCCCTTCCTTAACGACAAAAGAATCCTTCAGAGCCTGACGCAAGCGGACAGAGGATTCAACTTTGCCCGCCACGGGGTAATGGGCGGAGGTTCCCTCCTCGCTGATGGCCCAGGTCGGCAACACCAGTTCGCCCACGCCAAGGTCCGGCTGGAGCGAGCCGCACCAGCCGCAGACGATGATCCGGCTGGCACCAAGAGCGATAAGCTTTTCCAGACAGATCACGGCCATGGGCGCGCCAACCGCTGGCCCTGCCAAGAACATGGGAGGAGACTGACCGAGATGGAGGTTGCTGTGAAACAAAAAATGCCGGGTCCAGCCTTCCTGGCCTGAGATCTGCGCCGCCTGTCGCGCCTCGGCGGGATTAACCAACAGAATCCCCCAGGGTGGGAGCTGCGGCTCGGTTTTGCTACGACTGGGATGGACAACGACTTCGCTCATGGCCGGCAGACCCCAAAAAACGGAAAAGGCCGCAAGGGTTTCCCCTGCGGCCTTACACAACTGAAATATCGCGAAAAAATTACTTCAGCAGCGGATTCGCGAACAGCAGGATCAGGGAGATAACCAGACCGTAAATGGTCAGAGACTCGATCAGAGCCAGACCGATGATCATGGTTACGGTGATCTTGCCGGAAGCCTCAGGGTTACGAGCGATACCGGAGCAAGCGCCACCGATACCTGCGCCCATGCCGATACCGCAGCCGAGGGCGGCAACGCCAACGGACAGAGCAGCTGCAAGGCAGATCAGGGCAAGGTTTGCAGCGGGAGCTACAGCCTCAGCACCAGCCTCAGAAGCCATGGCAACGGTGGCCAGAGCCAAAACCATCAATACAGACAAAATTCCTGCTTTCTTCATCATACTTCCTCCAAAAAATTTTTTATAATTGGCCTTCTTCATTAGTTCACAAAGAACCGGATACACTCATTAATGGGCATGCTCCATGGCGGCGGAAAAATAGAGAATCGAGAGCAGCAGAAAAACCAGTGCCTGCACGATGGAAACAAACACGCCCAGACACAGGATCGGTAGCGGGGCAAAATACGCGCCCGCAAGCATGAACAGGATGCCCAGCAGGGTTTCCTTAGCCATGATGTTACCGAAAAGACGGATGGAGAGAGACAAAATACGGGCAAAATGGCTGATGAGCTCGATGGGGAGCATGAGGGGAATCAACCAGGGAATGGGTCCGAGGAAATGCTTGATATAGCCGATGCCGTGGAACTTGATGCCCAGAATGTGGGTCGTGAAAAACACAATCAGGGTACAGGCCAGGGTGATGTTGAGATTGGAGGTCGGAGACATGAAGCCCGGCATCAGGCCGATCATGTTCGCCACCAGGATATAGAGGGCAAAAGTGGCCAGCATGGGGAACATCATCCGAGCCCCTTCCTTGCCCATGTTGTCCGCCATGAACCCCTCAAGACCGCCGATGACGACCTCCCAAAAATTCTGGCCCTTGCCCGGCACCAGGGACATCTTGCCCAGGGTCAGTTTCGGGACGATGATCAAAAAGAGCATGACCAGCCAGGTGTAGGTCATGTGGGGAGAAACCAGCTTGGCCAGCAGCGTATCACCAACCGGACCGTGGGGAACGGGCATCCCCAGACTTTGCAGAATCAACGAGATAAACAGTATTGGATGTTCCATGGACCGCACGAGCCTCCTTAACCTTGTACTACTTTGTCGAATAAATACTTCTTGCTGCGACCATGACGGCAAGCCCGATGCCCAAGAGCACGGTGGACAAGCCAACCAGCAGAGCGAGGATGTGAACCAACTGATACTTGACCAGAAGGAAAAGAACACCCACGACCACGGACAGACGCAGATAATATCGCATAAAAAACAAAGGCTTGACCGCCTCAAGCGGTCCGCCAAACAACCTGAGCAAGTCCCTTTTCAACAGCAGGAAACTCAGGTTGGCAATCGCTCCGCCGATAAAAACGGAACGGGCATGAAAGCCTGAATAACCCCACCATCCCAAACCGGTAAGCACCGCAAGCAACAGCCAGTTAAGCGCCATGATCTTGGTGAGCGACACCTCGCCCGCTGATGCTTTCGAACCACTGGCCACCATCAGAGATCCTTTCTGTTGGCCACGTCATACAGATTTTTGAAGGCCGCTACCACCCCGAAGCCGAGAAAAATCAAGGTCAACCAAGGCGATGTTCTGCCATCAAACACCTTATGGTCCAGATAATAACCGATACCGACTCCGATAAAGATGGAGAAGGCCACGGACATCCCTACAGTGCTGAACTGGGCCAGCAACCGCAGCGCATCCTTTCGGTTATTGGACATCTTCAGCCTCTTTGCCGCTGCTCGGACAAAGAATCCATTGATTTACGACCGATAGGATTACTATCATTGCCTCCCCCCAAAGTCAACGGCTTTTTTCTCATTTGGCCAACTTTTTGAATGAGCATTCAGTTTTCTCAAGGGCCATGGCCAGTTCGGCCTCGCTCTGGGCGGCGGAGATGAAAAGGGCCTCGAACTGGGAGGGCGCCAGCCAGATGCCCTGGGCCTGCATCTGCCGGAAATGCTGGCCATATCTGCCCGTATCCGCCTGCATGGCGGAGTCGAAATCCACCACCGGCCCGGCAGTAAAAAACGCGGTCATCATCGAACCCACCCGATTCAGGGTGGTCTGGCCGGGCAGGTATTTTTCGGCCAGCCCGGTCAGGCTCTGGGCAAAGCGGGCCGATTTTTCCTCCAGCGCCGCATAAAAGCCGGGCTGAGCCAACTGCCGCATTGTGGCGACGCCCGCAGCCATGGCCAAGGGATTTCCGGATAGAGTTCCGGCCTGATACACCGGGCCGACCGGTGAGATGGTGTCCATGAGTTCCTTTTTGCCGCCATAGGCCCCAACCGGCAGGCCGCCGCCGATGATCTTGCCCAGGCAGGTGAGATCCGGCATGACGCCAAAGTACTCCTGCGCTCCACCCAGAGCCAGACGCAAGCCGGTGATCACCTCGTCGAAAATCAGAACGATGCCCAGTTCGGTGGTCAGGGCTCGCAGCTTTTGTAAAAATCCGGGCTGCGGCGCGACAACCCCCATATTGCCGGCCACCGCCTCGATGATCACGCAGGCAATGTCCAATTTTTCATCCCGCAGGGTCTTTTCCAGAATCTCCGTATTATTATAAGGAATGGACACCGTATTTTTGACAATATCCTCGGGCACCCCAGGGCTGCCAGGAATGCCGAGGGTGATCACCCCAGAGCCCGCCTTGACCAAGAAACTGTCGGCATGACCGTGGTAGCAGCCGTCAAACTTCACCACCACATTGCGACCGGTATAGCCCCTGGCCAACCGAATGGCGCTCATGGTCGCCTCGGTGCCGGAACTGACAAAACGCACCTTTTCCACCGAAGGCAGGGCCTTGATCACCAACTCGGCCAGCTCGATCTCCAGGGGGCAGGGCGCACCAAAGCTGGTGCCGTCCCGCAGAGTTCTTTCAATGGCCTCGACCACGGCCGGATGATTATGCCCAAGGATCATCGGTCCCCAGGAGCAGACAAAATCGAGAAACTCGTTGCCATCCACATCATAAATCTTGGAGCCAACGGCTCTTTTGACAAAAAGAGGCTCACAACCCACGGATTTACAGGCCCGCACCGGGCTGTTCACTCCGCCGGGGATAAGCTGCTGCGCCTTTGCAAACAAGGTATGCGATAAGTCGGTCTTCATGCTCCTGGCCTCCTTGACTTCTCAATGGTTGGATGGTCCCGCGAAAAAAACGCGGACACATGTCAATGACAATACTGCAACGCCTACGACATACGCCACCTGTCTCCAGCGAGCGGAAAATATAGCAGGCTGCCGCCACGCTGTCAAAATTCTTTCAGGGACAAAAAAACACCGCGCCGAAAAACCCTGTGCTTTTCAGCATCCTTTCCCTTGACACGACAAAGCTGTTCATAGCAATATGAAGGGCAGGAGTAAGCAAGCGGAACGATTATTCCACCAGACAGAACCATGCCAGGAGGAGCCATGGAAATACATGACCCGAATCTTCATCTGAAACTTATGGAAATGTGCGACTGTTATCTTGGCACAGACTATGCCGCCACCATCCAGAAGGTTGCGGATGCCCCTTCCGCCGACATCCAGGAGGACGCCCTCCGCTATCTGGCTCTTGCCCTTCTCTTCACCCTGACCGAGCAAGCCCGGCAGCTTTCCCTCAAACGGAAGAAAAACAAGATTACCGTCACCATCAAGCACGATGATGAGAAGACCGCCCTGCGCCCGCCAGCAAAACCTGTTTTCGACAAAATCATCGCCATTATGCGCGGCATCCTCCATCTGGATGAAGACAAGGGAGGCCTGCCGCTGACCCTTGGTCTTAAAAACGACCAGATCGAGGTCCAGGTAAAAATCGAGCGCACCGCAGACAAGGAAACACTCAAGGTGAAATTTCCCGAGTTGGGCTGAGTGCTTCGTCCCGCCCTGCCGACAAAAAGCTGCAAGCGGAAAATCTTAGGAGCCGGTGATGACCAAGAAAAAAAGCAGCCCCGAAGAAACAGCGGTCTGGGAGCTTAAGTCCCTGCCTGTCGCTCCAGTCGGCGCCAAACCTGCGGATGCCGATCTTAAAAAAATCATACGTGAGAACTATCGGGAACCCATTCTCGATGATGATACGGTCTGCGCCGAAATCGATGGCCACATCCACCGGGTCTGCGATGTCGGCAGTCGCGGCCTGGGTCTCATCGTCCCATCCCTTGGCGGTTTTGTGACAGGTGCACCCTACAGCGTCAGGCTGCATGTCGGTGACAGCACCATTTCCCTCCGGGGAAAAGTCACCCATATTTCTCCGAGCGAAATCTCCGGCGAGTGCCACTGCGGCATCGAATTCATCGACCTGAGCAAAAATGACGAGCACACCCTGCAGCATTTTCTAACCACCCACCACGCCAGACTTTTTGGTGGGACAAGCCGCCCTGCCGATCTTGGCATGGATTGAACCGCAATCTCATCGTGGACCCGGGAAAGAATGGCGGCAAAAAATAAAGACGACATCATGGATGCCCTTCTGAAAGGCTCATCGGAGGACACGGCGCATGATACTTCCTCCCTTGCCAGACTGATTCATCGCACCGGAGAAAAAGCCAGCTCACAGCATCCTGACGGAAGCGCCTCAGGCGCGGAGCGGGAAAAAAAACCTGGGGACAAAAGCAAGAAAAAATCCACGCACTATCTTTCCGGAGAGATTTTCGCTGATCTGGATGAGGCGAGGGATAAAATAAACGAACTTGTGCACCAGCGGTTGAAATCCCGTGTTTCAAAGTCCCGCATTGTCGATCAGGCGCTCAGAATGATCCTCAAGGAATTTGAGGAAAAGGGCGAAAAAAGCCACCTGATCACAGAGATATTGAAAGATATTCGTCGGAAATAACAAGAAGTTGGCCCGATCAGGCCCGGAGACTTCACAATGATAATCACTTGCCCCCATTGCAAAAAACAACACAATATCGATGAAAAGAGAATCCCGCCCAATGTCAAGATGGCTCGCTGCCAGGGCTGCGGGCAACAGTTTCCTCTCGATATTCCCCGCGAAGAACCGCAACCCCCTCTGCCACAACCCGCGATAATCGAGGCTGCTGTGGCTGCGGTTCCTGCTCCCGGCCCCGCAGCTCCACCCAGCCAGGAAACCAGAAGAATCGGCGTCTCCCTGAGCAAAGGCGGGGTCGGCAAAACCACCACCTCGGTGAATCTCGCGGCCGGGCTAGCATTGGCGGGAAAAAGGGTTCTTCTGGTTGACACCGATACTCAGGGGCAGTCGAGCTTCATGCTGGGCGTAAAACCCAAGGGCGGACTTACCGAGCTGGTGACCGGCGAGCTGCCTCCCGAGGAGGCAATCATTCAGGCCCGCAAAAATCTCTGGATCCTGGCCGGAGGCAAATCCCTGGCCGGCCTCAAACGCCTCATCGACCGCAAGGACTACGGCGGCGAGCTGACCATTGCCGAGGCCCTGACCCCGCTGGAAAAAGACTACGATTACGTGGTGGTGGACACCTCGCCGGGATGGGATCCGCTCACCGTCAATGTTCTTTTTTATGTCAACGAACTGATGACCCCTGTCTCCCTGGAGGTCATGTCCATCCAGGGGTTTGGCGAATTCCTGAAAAGCATCGCCTCCATCCAGAAGTTCCGCAAGGAGGTTCAGCTCCAATACATCCTGCCCACCTTCCGCGACATGCGGATAAAGAGGGGGACCGAGTTTCTGGAGGAGATTGAAAAGATTTACGGCGAGAAGGTCTGTGCCCCGATCCGTTACAACGTCCGTCTGTCCGAGGCTCCGGCCTATGGCCAGACCATTTTTGAATTTGCCCCCGGATCCAACGGAGCCCAGGATTACCGCGAGCTTGTCCGCAAGGTCACCGGCGAACCTGATCTTTTCACCTGAGCCCACTCCATCCCAACAACACCCAGCCGGTGCTGCCGTACAGGACCGGAGAGGATTCCGCCCATGGACTTTGAGAGCAAGCTGATTCCCATTCTGCGCGAGGGGGTCGAGATCGTGAAGATGATTTCTTTCAAGAAGTTGAAAGAAGCCCTGGCAAAGAAACATCCCGACCGGGAGGCCGCATTCATCGCCAAGATTACCGGGGCGCTGATCAATACGATCTTCGGTGCTCCGGCCTACGAGGAGCCCTTTGCCGTCTTCGCCCGGAGCCACGCGAACCTCATTGCCCACGAGCAGGCCAAGGTCGGCACCATGCTTGAGGAGCTGCGGATTCCTCTCACCGATGCTCTCCGCATTCAAGCCCTGTGCGACCACCAGGAGGGCCAGGACAGCACCGCCACCCTCCAGCAGGCGCAGAATCTGGGAATCCTCCTGGCCGATCGCGACCTGCCGATGCCCCACAGCTTCATTGAGCTGGTCCGCAGGCTGGGCAGCGGTTTTGGCTTGCTGCTGCCGCCTGTGCCCAGCACCGAAAAGGCAACAACGCATTAAAGTCTACTCAGCCTTCGAGCTCGTATTTCTTGATCTTACGCCAGAGGGAGACCCGGTCAATGCCCAGAACCTGGGCGGCCAGGCTCTTGTTATCCCCGTGTTCCTTTAATACCCACTCGATATAAGCCCGTTCCTGTTCGGCAAGGTTCGGGATTCCGCCGCTTTTCCGACGGAAGGTTTGGAACGAGGCGCCACGCAGGTCTTCGGGCAGATGCCCGACCTCGATGGTATCGCCGCTGGCCAGAGCCACCCCCCGTTCGATGATGTTTTCCAGCTCCCGGACATTGCCCGGAAAATCGTAACGCAACAGAATATCCACCACCTCCGGGTCGATATTGCGCACCTCCTTGTGCATCAACACCCCGTATTTCCTGATAAAATGCTGAATCAAAAGGGGCAGGTCATCCTTGCGCTCGGCCAGGGGCGGAATCTGGAGCGCCACCACATTGATCCTAAAGAACAGATCCTGCCGAAAGTTCCCCAGCTTCACCTCTTCAGGCAGGTTTCGGTTGGTTGCCGCGAGAAAGCGGACATTGACCTTGATCGGCGTTACTCCGCCGAGATGCATCACCTCTTTTTCCTGGATCACCCGGAGGAGCTTCACCTGCATGGCCGGAGACATCTCGGTGATCTCATCGAGAAAAAGAGTGCCGCCATCGGCCATCTCCACCAGCCCCTTCTTCATCTCCACCGCCCCGGTAAAAGCCCCTCTTTCATGACCAAAAAGCTCATTGGCCAAGAGATCCTCCTGAAAGGCCCCGCAATTCACGGAAAGCATGGGGCCGTTCCGTCGATTGCTGCATGTATGGACAAAACGGGCCAACAATTCCTTGCCAGTGCCTGACTCCCCGCAGATCACAACATTGCTGTCCGAGGTGGCAACCTGCCCGGCCGTGGCCAACAATCTTTTCATGCCGGGGTTATCTGTGATAATCCTGGCTTCTCCCTGAAAAGCCTTGAGATGCTCCCGCAACCTGCTGTTTTCGCGTTTGAGCCTTGTTTTCTCCAGGGCTTCCCGCACAACCTTGCGAACCTCATCCAGTTTGTATGGCTTGGCTATATAATGGTAGGCTCCTCCCTTCATGGCATCTATGGCGGAATCCACCGTGGCGTAACCGGTGATCATGATCACCTCGGTATCGGGATACAGCTCTCTAACGCGCTTCAGTATCTGCATACCGCCGACCTTTTCCATCTTCAAATCGGTCAGGACAAGGTCGAAGACATTCTCCTCCAGCAAATGCAGGGCCCGTGGACCACTTTGGGAGGCGGTAACCTCATAACCCTCTTTTTTCAAAACATGCTTGAGGTTATTCAGGGCTATTTCTTCGTCGTCAACGACCAATATTCTTTCGGGTGCGTCATTCATAACCATGTTCCTGTTGCGCTGCCGGCAACCAGATAATGAAGGTAGTGCCAAGGCCGGGTCTGCTTTCCACGGTGATGGACCCTCCATGCCACTCTATTATGTCGTGAACAATAAACAGCCCAAGGCCGGAGCCCTTGCCTACATCCTTGGTGGTGAAAAATGGGTCGAAAATCCTGTTGACATGCTCCGCGTCGATCCCCGGCCCGTCATCCTCGATAAGAATTTCCACCTCATCAAGCCCTGAGCCGCACCCCGTGCCAAGGGCGGAAACCCAGATATGCCCGTTGCCCTGCACTGCGTCGATGGCATTTTTGATCAGGTTGAGCAGAACCTGCTGCATCCGCTGCTTATCGACAATAATAGAAAGATCCTCCGGGATGTCCACGGCGATAACCACCTCGCTGGGCGCAGTCCCGCGAAGAAGCAAAATTGTTTCATCCATCAGCTTCCTGAGGAGCACCTTCTCCTTTTTGCATTCCTTGATTCGGGAAAAATCCAGCAGGGTTCGCACTATATCGCGGGCCTTGTCCGACTGGGTCTCTATCTGGTCGATGAGATTCTTCTTGAACTCCACATCGTCCTCTTCAAGCTCCTCGCCGAGAATCTGGGCCGAACTGGAAATATTGGACAAAGGGTTGTTCAATTCATGGGCCACCCCGGACAACAGGGTGCCCAGCGCTGCCAGTTTTTCCGATTGCACCAATTGATGCTGTCGCATCTGCAATTCCTTGGTCATCCGGTTGAACGCCGTGAGCAACGAGCGGATCTCCTGTTCCCCTTCGCCCACCGCGACCTCGACAAAATCACCCTGGGAAATCCTCTTGGTGTATCCCTCAAGAATCTTCAAGGAATTCACAACTTTCCTCCCCAAAAGGGCGGCAATGGTTAGGGCGGAAACAAACAGGCAGACCATGGAGGCAAGGAGAATGTTCTGGGTCGTTTTCAGGAGCGCCTTGACTTTCCTCTTTACGGCATCCCGAGTCTTTTCGCCAAATTCGGTGAGCTCCTTGCCCGAGGAGCGGACCTGTTCTTCCAGCTTTTCCTGGGTCCGGGCCATACCCGTGTAGTCTGCCCCCCGGGCAACTTCCTGGTAGTGCGCATGGAGTTGCCCCATGAACCCGTTGTAGGTGTCGATTACCCCTGCCAGATGCTGGATCTCGGAGGACGAGACAACCAGGTGCAGGGCCGCCGCGTTATTTCCAAAGATGTCCCTGACTTTCCCCCAGTAGAACTGATTCTCCTGAAAATCCTTTTCCTGTCGGTAGAGAAAATAATTCTTCTCGAACCTGCGCACCTCCAGGGTTGTATTGAAAAAATCCTCGATGACCTCGCCAAAGGCAACCTGATCTTCCACCCGCTTGACAATGGCATAGGTCAGAACGGCGGAACTCATCATAAGGATGAGCAACAGGTTAAAGCCATAGGTGATCTTCTTTCGTATGCCAAGATCGAACATAATCCGCCGTCCTTTCCCGCCGGGGCGCCGATTCTCCCCGTCCGTTTCCTGTTCGAAAACACAATACCCCCAGTGAAAAACAAAGTCCAGAGGTTGCATTTGGCAACACCGCATTTCCTGTTGTAACACATGCTCATCTTGTTGTTTTAACTCATTATTATTTTTTTAATAAAATTGACGTTGCAAAACCGCAACAAAAGCAAGACGATGACAAATAATCCAACATACTGGAATAACAAGATAAAAAATAAATCAGATATTGGCACGCTTGTTGCTTTATGAACAAGACAACAGCAACGAGCATTCAACCTGTTCAAGCAACATGCATATACAAAGGAGAAACGCCATGAACACCATCCTGAATCGAATCGACCGCCTGATGATGGCCATTACCTTTGCCGAGGCCAACGAACCCGAACTGGCACAAGAATGCCTTGGCAACAGGAAGCCGACGCTAACCAAACAGACGAAACAGACCACAAAGATGACTGGCGGCCATGTCGTAGCTCACCACACCGCCCACTGAACCGAATACTCTTCACCTTGGAACTGCCATGAGCGCCCTGACGACGATGTTCAAAAAACTTGAAGAAGCCATGACCGCGGCGACCTTTGCCGAAGCTGGCGAGTTCGAGACGGCTCGCCAGATCCTCAAGACAAACAAGAATGCACACAAACGGGTGCTCCTGGGAACCGACAAACCTGAGATCGCTCCCAGGACCATCAACTACGCCCTGCACCTCTGTCAACGCTTGGGCGGCGGCCTGGAAATCTTCCACATGCTGAACATGCCGGAAAACGAAATCGCTTCTGGCATGAGTCAGGAAAACGAGCCCATTGCCGCCCTGAACACCTCGCTGCAAGAAAAAGGCGTCATCTATCAACCGTTCAACGGGCTTGGCTGCCTGGCGGACGAAGTACTCCGGCATGCCGGTGGCCGCAGAGATATCCTCTGCGTTGTCTTCGATGTGCTGGATCCAAACGGCACGAACTGCCGCAAGGCAAAAGAAAACATGATTGCAAAATTTCAGGCTCTGCACTGCCCTGTCGTGATGTACGCAGGAGCATCTGTCAAAGCCTGACTTCTATAACTAAATTCATACCAACAAGGGAGAAAAGATGAACATCACAGCCTTTGACAAAAACATGTCGGCGATCGCCTTTGCCGAGGCAGGCGAACACGACACCGCCCGCCAGATCCTGGGCGAGAATGCAAAAAAGCAGCACGCTAAATCTCCGGTTCCGGCGGCAAAAAGCAAGCCCTACCTGAAGACCATCATCTTCGGTTCGATGTCGCTTTCCGCCTATTACCTGCTCTTCACCAACGAAAAATTGGTCACCCAGGTCTTCACCATGGGCGGCTGGCACTGGGTGTTCCCGGTGGGGGCAGCCTTCTTCTTTTCCTTCATCCACGGAGCCTTTGCCAGCAATCTGTTGAGCAGCATCGGCATCGAAGCAAAAAAATAATTCAGGCGCACAACCCTGTTGAAAGGAGATTTACCCACAATGAAGAAGTTACTGATTATACTCATGTTCGCCCTTCTCCCCCTGTCCCTGGTTGCCCAGTCGGCCCTTGCTGCTGGCGGCCCCCCCAAGGACATCCTCAAAGGCAAGATTACCGAAATGAATGTTGCGGAACGCACCGTTGTCTTCCAGAAGGATGGCACGGAGGAGATGACGACCCTTGTCTTGGGCGAGAATATGAAGCCCGAGGATATCCGGTTGAACAAAAAGGTCCTGATCAGCCTGGACAAACATGCCGCGGCTGGTAATGTGATGAAAGAGGTCTCCGTCATGTTCATGAACCTGACCGGCAGCAAGCTCCTCGCCCTGCTCGTCATCGGCCTGATCGGCGGCCTGCTCTCCGGTTTCATCGGCTCCGGCGGCGCCTTTGTCATGACCCCGGCCATGATGTCTCTGGGCGTACCCGGCGCGGTGGCTGTAGCCAGCAACATGTGCCACAAGTTCCCCAAGGCCATGATCGGCGCCTACAAGCGCTGGAAATACGGACAGGCTGACATCAAGCTCGGCATGGTCATGGCCGGCACCGCCATCATAGGCGTGCAGATCGGCATCGAGATCCAGAAATACATCATGGATCACTTTGGCAGCGCAGGCTCCAACCTCTATATCAGCACGGTTTTCATGATTGTTCTCGTTTTTGTCGGCGGCTATGTTTTCTATGACGCCATGAAACTCGCAAAGGGCGACGGGAAAGAGACCGTGAGCAAACTGGCCCTGCGCATGCAGAAGATCCAGCTCGCACCCATGATGCACTTCAAAACCGCCAAAGTGACCATCTCCGCCTGGATCACCGTTCCGGTCGGCGTGCTCACCGGCATGCTCGCGGCCACCATCGCGGTGGGCGGCTTCATCGGCGTTCCCGGCATGATTTATGTGGTCGGCGCCTCTGCAATAGTAGCCAGCGCCACCGAGTTGATCATCGCCTTTGTCATGGGCGCTTGGGGTTCCGTACAGTGGGGCCTCTCCGGCCTTATCGACATCCGCCTCTCCCTGCTGCTCCTGGCCACCTCCCTCATCGGCGTGCAGCTCGGCGCCCTGGGCACCACCTATGTCAAGGACTATATCATCAAGGTGGTTATGGCCACCACCATGCTCATCGTTGCGGTCAGCCGCGGCGTCAAGATCCCCGGCTACTTGGTCGATCTTGAACTGACGAGCCCCATTGATCCGGGCACCATCGCCCTGTTCGAAAGCATCAGCTTCTGGTCCCTGATCCTCGCCCTTGGCTCCGCCGGTCTCATCATCGTCGTTGCCATGGTGAAAGGCATGAGCGCCGACCGCCAGAGCAAAAAGGCCCTGGCTGGAGCATAAGCAATGGCCAAATACCGAAAGATCCTCGTTGCGTACGACGGTTCCCCCTCGGCTCAAAACGCTCTCTCCCTGGCAAGCCACCTTGCCAGGGAGGATAAGAGCTGGATCAAGGTTCTGGCCGTTGTCCCCCCCTACCTTGGAGATTTAGAACTCCTCGGAGTTACGGATATCAAGGCAACCATTGCCGGCTCCGGCCAGGATCTGCTGGCGGAAGCCAAACAACTGGCGGATCGCGAAGGAATCCACATCCTGACCAATCTGGAACAGGGTGAACCCTATGAGCAGATTGTCCATGTCGCCGAAGAAGAGAGCTGCGATCTCATTGTCATGGGCCGCCGGGGCAAGGGCAAGATGGAGCGGGCACTGATCGGCAGCGTCACCGCCCGGGTCATCGGACATACCAACAAGGATGTCCTGGTTATTCCGGAAACCGCCAAGCTCTCCTGGGAGAATATCCTGCTGGCCACGGACGGCTCAACCTGCTGCGACAACGCCCTGGCCCGGGCCTTGGAAATAGCCCAGGAACGGAAAGCAAAACTCTCTGCCGTTTCCGTGGTGTATACCAATGACGAATTTTATGCCCTTGGCCAGGAAGTTATGAAGGGACTGTACCAGGAAGCGGACAAGGTTCTGGACAAGGTCCGGAAATGGGCCGGTGATCTCGGCGTCCAGACGGAGCTGTTCGTACGGGATGGAGAGCCCCATCAAGCCATCACCGCCATGGCGGCGGAAATGTCCGCCAGCCTTATCGTCATGGGTTCCCATGGACGCAAAGGCTTGACCAGACTGCTCATGGGCAGCGTCACCGAACGGGTTATCGGCTATGCAGACTGCCCGGTCCTGGTCTGCCACCTGTAATCAAAAGCTTTGCTCCACCAACAGTATTTTCCGCGGGCGCTCATTTGAGCGCCCGTTTTTTTTCAGCGATGGCTTTGCGCCAAACTCTCTTGCCCATCGCATTCCCGCACGCATTCGGGTATCTTCACTCCCATGCTTCTCATCCACCCCCCTGCCGCCAAAGCCTGCGAACCTCCAGCCGGGATTGCCCGCCTGGCCGGGACCCTCCGTGGTCATGGTCTGGACTGCACCCTGCTGGACGCCAACCTGGAAGGCCAGCTGTTCCTGCTCGCCGCCCCATCCCTCGGCACAGATACCTGGAGTCTCCGCGCGGGCAGGAATCTCAAAGATAATCTGGCAGCCTTGCGCACCCCGGAGTTGTACCAAAACCCTTCCCGCTACCGGCGGGCAGTGGCGGATGTCAACCGGGTGCTGGAGCAGACCGGCAAGCGCCACCACCTGACCCTCAGCCTTGCCAACTACCAGGAACAGGGGGTCTCGCCCTTGAGCAGTGCCGATCTTCTCCAGGCTGCCGAGAACCCAAAGGCAAACATCTTCTTTCCCTACTTTGCGGCCCGGCTTCCCACCCTCATCGAAGAGACCCGACCAACACTTGTTGGCATCTCCCTGAACTACCTGAGCCAGGCCCCCACCACCTTTGCCATGGTCGGCTTTCTTAAAAAACGCTATCCGGGGCTGCCTGTGGTTCTGGGAGGCGGGCTGGTCACCTCCTGGCTACGCAGCCCGAGTTGGAGCAACCCCTTTGCCGGGTTGATCGACCATTGCCTGGCCGGGCCTGGAGAAGAAGCGCTGGTTCGGCTCCTTTCCGGCGATTTTTCCCCGCGCCTTCAAACGCCTTCCTACCTCGGCTTGCCCCTGGCCGAGTACCTGGCCCCCGGCCTGATCCTGCCCTACGCGGCCTCTTCGGGCTGCTACTGGAACCGCTGCCTGTTCTGCCCGGAAAAGGCCGAAGGCAACCCCTACCTCCAGATTCCTCCGGCCACGGTGCTGGCGGATATAGCCAGCCTCAAAGCCGCCATCCAGCCTATCCAACCGACCCTGCTCCATTTTCTCGACAACGCGGTGAGCCCACCCCTGATGCAGGCCCTGGCCGCCGAACCGCCGGGCCTCGATTGGTACGGCTTTGCCCGGATCAGCCCTCTGCTGGCCGACATTGATTTTTGCCGCGCCTTGCGTCGATCCGGCTGCCGAATGCTGAAGCTGGGTCTTGAGTCAGGGGATCAGTCCGTGCTGGACGCCATGAACAAGGGCCAGGATCTACCCCTGAGCGAAAAGGTGCTCCACACCTTGGCCAAGGCCGGGATCGCCACCTACATCTATCTGCTGTTCGGCACCCCCTCGGAATCCCTTGCCGAAGCAAGGCGAACCCTGGCTTTCGTGGTCCACCACCATGCAGCCATCACCTTCCTCAATCTGGCCGTGTTCAACATGCCCCTCGGCAGCCCGGAAGCGCCCTTGGTGACACGCAGCGAATTTTACGGGGGCGATCTCTCCCTGTACACCGATTTCGAACATCCCAAAGGCTGGTCACGCAAGGAAATCAGGAAATTTCTCGACCAGGAGTTCAAGCGTCATCCGGCCATTGCCCAAATTCTCCACCGCGATCCGCCCATTTTCACCTCCAATCATGCCGCTTTTTTCTGCTGAACACTGCAAAGCCCCAACCCTTCTTTTATTTGTTTTGACAAAATCCTCACCGATTACAGATAATAATAAAGGGAGAATGCTATGTATAAAAAAATCATGGTTGGTTACGATGGTACACGATTCAGCGATTGCGCCCTGGGTGAGGCGATCAGACTGGCAAAGGTGTTCGGCACCGAAATCCTGTTGGTGACAGTCCCTGAAATCAACCCAATGATCAGGGAGACAGCCCAAGAGATCAACAACATGCTGGTGGAAAATGCATTTGCCGCCCTGGAACAGGCCGCGACAAAAGCGAAGAGTGCAGGGGTTGCCTGCAAGACGGAAATCGTGATGGCCGACTCCGCCCATGCAGGACTGGTGGATACGGCCGAGAAAAACAAAGTGGATCTGATTGTGGTCGGCACCTATGGCCGTACCGCTCTCTTGCGTCTGGACATGGGCGGCACCACGGCACGGGTCATCGGCCATGCCCCCTGCAATGTCCTGGTGGTCCGCTGCCTGTAACGGGACCGTTGCCGTTGCAAACGTCTCGTGTGTTGGGAATTCACCGCCGGACATGGATTCGTGGAAATATCCTGGGGGGCGGACCTTGCCAAATCCGGGTCGCGCCCAAATTTATCCCACTGGAGGCAATCCACCATGGCCAGGAGAGGGAGCACAGAGGCTGGAGACCTTCCCCTTGCGGCGATAGTCGCAGATACGCTTCATACGCTTGGCACCAGTCGTGAGGTCGGGCTTTCCACTATGGAAGTCGATGCTCGACTGCGGCGTCACGGCCCCAACGAAGTTCCGGAAAAGAAACGACATCCCCTCCTCCTTTTTCTCCGAAAATTCTGGGGACTCTCCGCGTGGATGCTCGAACTGATCGTCCTGCTCTCCTTCATCCTCCATAAACGCGCCGATTTCTGGGTCGCCTTATCCCTGCTGGTGGTCAACGCCATCCTCAGCTTCATTCAGGAACAGCGCGCCTCCCTGGCGGTGGCGGCGCTCCGCCGTCAACTCAATGTGCTGGCCAAGGTGTTGCGCGACGGGACCTGGTCAGCCGTCCCGGCACACTCTCTCGTGAAGGGCGACGTGGTGCGGGTTCGGATGGGGGATTTCGTTCCCGCTGATCTGCAGGTTATCGAGGGCGAGGTGGAGATCGACCAGTCCATGCTCACCGGCGAATCGCAGGCGATCGGGAAAGGCATCGGTGAAGTGCTGTACTCGGGTTCGACCATGCGCCAAGGCGAGGCGACCGGCGTCGTGGTGGCGACAGGAGTGGATACTTATTTCGGGCGCACCACGCAGCTCGTCGAGGGCGCGCGGCCGAAACTGCATGTCGAAGAGGTCATCGCCCGCGTGGTCAGGTGGCTGTTTATCATTGTCGGCTCGCTGGTGGCGCTGACGCTTGCCGTGTCGATCATGAACGGCCTGCCGCTGCTGGACACCCTGCCCATCGCCTTGGTGGTGCTGATGAGCGCGATCCCGGTGGCCTTGCCGGTGATGTTCACGGTGAGCATGGCTCTGGGCTCCATGGAGTTGTCGCGCCACGGGGTTCTGATCACCCGGCTGAATGCGGTTGAGGACGCGGCCACCATGGATGTGCTGTGCGCCGATAAAACCGGCACCCTCACCATGAACCGGCTCTCCCTTGCCGGGGTTTTGCCCTTGCCCGGTTTTTCCGAGAACGACGTCATGCAGGGAGGCTCCCTGGCGTCCAACAAGGCCAACGCCGACCCCATTGATCTTGCTTTCCTGCGCACAGCGGAGGAGCATGGCTTCGCGTCACAAGGGACGCGGCTCCTCTCCTTTCTGCCCTTTTCCGCCGCCACGCGACGTACCGAGGCGGTTGTCGAATTCGAGGGACGTGAAGGCCGCTATGTAAAGGGAGCCTTGCGCACCGTTGCGGAACTCGCGGGCCTCGATACCGCGGCAATCGCCAGACTGGAAGAACCCGCCGCCGCGCAAGCGGTGAAGGGAGTGCGCACCCTCGCGGTCGCCCGGGCGGATGGCGATGCCCCATTGAAGCTGGTTGGCCTGGCCTATCTCTACGACGCGCCACGTCCCGACTCCAAGCGCCTCATTGAGGAACTGCGCTCCCTCGGTATCCAGGTGAAGATGCTCACGGGGGACGCGCTGCCTGTCGGCCGTGAGATTGCACGCTTGCTGGGCCTGGGCGAGATAGCGCGCGCTCCGGATTTACGCGCCATGCAGCACGACGCCGCGTCACGGGCGTCCGAGCTGGCCGTCAGCGCGGATGGCTTCGCCGAAGTGTTCCCCGAAGACAAGTTCCTTGTGGTCAAGAGCCTGCAAGCAGCCGGACACGTAGTGGGAATGACGGGCGATGGCGTGAACGATGCGCCCGCCCTGCGTCAGGCGGAAGTCGGCATCGCGGTCAGCGGTGCATCCGACGTGGCCAAAGGAGCGGCAAGCGCCGTTCTCACCACCGAAGGGCTTGCGAACATCATCGATCTGGTCAAAATCGGACGAGCCATCTACCAGCGCGTGCTCACCTGGGTCATCAACAAGGTCAGCCGCACCATCCTGAAGGCGGGCCTTGTTGTTATCGCCTTCCTGGTCAGCGGCAAGTTTGTCATCTCCGCGCTGGGCATGGTTCTGCTGGTATTCATGACCGATTTCGTGAAAATAGCGTTGGCGACCGACCGGGTGCATCCGTCCCGAACGCCGGAAACCTGGGATATCGCCCCGCTGGTGGGAGTCTCGGTCATCCTGGGGCTCTTGATGCTCGTCGAGGCGCTCGGCCTGCTTGCCTTCAGCTGGAACCGCCTTGCGCTTGACAACGGCGACGGACGTCTGCAAACCTTTACCTTTCAAATCCTGCTGTTCTTCGCGCTTTTTTCGATTATCTCTGTCCGGGAACGGCGCCTGTTCTGGGCCTCTCGACCAAGCAGGACGTTTGCCACGGCGATCGCGGCGGATGCGTTGGCAGGGATACTGGTGGGCCTCTTTGGCCTGGGGGAATTGCGACCGCTGCCGCTGGCCGAAAGCGCGATGATTGTCGTTTGCGCCGGGGTACTCGTGCTCGGCCCAAACGATCTCCTCAAGGCGGTTCTTACCAGGCGCGCCATCGAGAAGCATCCGGCATCGGAGAAGACCCAGAGGCCGGATGCTGAAACTGGACCTTGAGTCAGGCTATCAGTCCGTGCTGGATCCCATGAACAAGGGCCAGGATCTGGCCCATTTTTATATTTGTTTTGACAAAAGCCCTGACGATTACAGATAATGACTATAAGACATCCGCTTTGCCAGCCCGGCAAAATACCACTACCGGTCCTGTTGGTAAACATCTACATGGGAGAATGCTATGTATAAAAAAATCATGGTTGGCTATGATGGCACAAAATTCAGTGATTGCGCGCTGAAGGAGGCGATGGCCCTGGCAAAAGACTCGGGCGCGAAACTCCTGCTGGTGACCGCCCCGGAAATCAATGTCGAACTCCAGGCCATGGCGCCGGAGGCAAATGAGTTGATGGAAAAAAAGGCCCGCACCGATCTGGATCTGGCGGCGGCCAAGGTGAAAAAGGCCGGGCTCACCTGTGAGGCAAAAATCGTCGTCACCGCTTCTGCCCAAGAATCACTGGTGGAAACTGCAAAAAAAAGCAAGGTGGACCTGATCGTGCTCGGCACCCATGGCCGCACCGGACTCATGCGGCTGCTCATGGGCAGCACCACGGCGCGGGTCATCGGACATGCCCACTGCAATGTCCTGGTGGTGCGCTGCCCGTAAGCCGCTATCCCTGTCTGGCTGAAGAATAAGGAAGGGGTGACCGGCTGTCATAACCGTTCAGCAGCGCCGCTTCGCTGCTGCCGCAGATGCGCGTGTCAATTGTCGGCAGCAGTGCAGACCAAGAGGTCTGCGAAGTGTGCTATTGCACATGAGCAGGCCGATGACAGCTAAGCGAGTGGAACGAGACTGCGAAGCAGATGCGGTGCTGCTGGACGGTTAGCGATTGCAGACCGGGCAGCCCTGCATAGCAAAGGGCTTTTCCAACCTGCAAGCGGCAAGCAGCGGTTCGTTTCGAAAGATATCCAGGGTCGGGCCATCGGCCCTGACCTCCCCCTCGTGCAGAACAATGGTCCGCTCGCACAGTTCCAGCACCATATCCAGATCGTGACTGGTGAAAATTCGGGTGTGGTGAAAATCTTTCAACAATGCCATGAGTTGTCGTCGGGCAAAGGGATCAAGCCCGCTGGTCGGCTCATCCATGACCAGGATATCCGGCGACATGGCCAACACCGTGGCAATGGCCACCCGCTTTTTTTCCCCGCCGGAAAGCCGGTAAGGCGGCTTGTCGCGCAGATGCTCCGCCCCGACCCGTGCCAAGGCCTGCCGCACCCGCTCTTCCAGCTCATCCCCATCCAACCCCAGATTCTGCGGGCCAAAGGCCACATCGTCAAACACGGTGGGCATGAACAGCTGATCGTCCGGGTCCTGAAAAACCATGCCCACCGTGCGCCGAATCTCGGGCAGGGTGGCTTTATTCAGAGGAAAATCGCCGATGCGGATCGCGCCCTGGCTGGTTGCCAGATATCCATTCAGATGCAGGAGCAAAGTGGATTTTCCCGCCCCGTTGGCGCCGATGATCGCCACCGATTCGCCATGGGTGATCCGAAAGGAGACGGACCGCAGAGCCTCGGTTCCGTCGGGATAGACGTGGCGCAGATCCTTGACCTCGACAATATGATGGCTCATCCCAGCCTCCCTGTAACAATGGATCCCAAAAGCTGGGAAACATTAACCAGACGAAAAAACAGAAACAACCCCGACCAGCCCGCAAGAAAGAGAAACTCCCAGACCCCGAACCGGGTTGTCCGGCGTGGGTGGAAATCCCCGGTAAACCCCCTGGCCAGCATGGCGAGGTGAATCCGCTCCGCCCGCAGCCAGGTGCGCAGCAGGAGATGGCTGATCAACGAACCGTAGGAGCTTAAGCCCAAGCCTTTGTTACCAAAAGCCCGGAGCTCGCGGGCCCGCGCCGTCCGGGTGCCTTCTTCGCTGAGCACAAAAAGATAGCGGTAGAGAAAGAGAAGCTGCACGGTAAAGATTCGGGGCATGCCCAACTGATCAAGGGCTTGGCAGATCGCGGGAAAGCCGGTTATGCCGACCAGGATGAGGGCAGCGCCGACGGTGAGCGTCGCCCGAACCAGGATGGAGGCGCAGGAGAGCCAGCCGCCGCTGATGGCAAGGGGGCCGAGGCGAACCAGCACTGTTTGGTCGAATAGGGGATTGAACAGCCCCACCATCAGGGCAAAGGGCAGGACAACCACGACCTTCCCGGCAATATGGCGGGCCGGCAGATTGCCCAGCGCCATGATAACCGCCGGGTAGAAAAAAAAGGGGAATAGCGCAGCCAGTTCGTATTTACCCAGGGAAACCACGGCCAGAATGAAGACCAGGGTCACCAGCACCTTGGCCCTGGCATCGAGCCGATGCACCCCCGTATTCCCGGTGGCCATCAGGTCGAGCTGTCTAAAATCCTTTACCGCTCCGCCAATGGATGCCATCCGCCTCTCCAAAAAAAAGAGGGGAAGAGGCGTTCAACCTCCTTCCCGTGTTCAGCAATCCCCATACTCCCGTGCTGCTTCAAGCCACCCTGCCCTGTTTCCTTAAGAATTTCCCGCTCAGGAAAGCGATGGCCAGGGTCAGCAAGCCGCCGACAATTCCGGCCACGCTGGTTCCCAGAGGGGATTCCTGCCCAGCCACGTTTTCCGGTTGTTGCTCGGATTTTTTGAACGTATACTCCGGCAGGAAGGCAATCGCTTCCTGCAGCGCAGCGAGGCGAGCGTGCAGGCCAGACCCCGCCCGCACCTCGGCGGATTCTTCCCCGCCAGTGACCTTGGCAATGGCCCATTCCAGACCATCGGGGTTTTTCGAGGCAAACCAGGAAACAAACCCGCCGGTCAGCAAGGCGGCGGCAAGAAAGGCCACCAGGACGTTGCGCAATGGGGTTGCGCCAAGGGGGCGGTCCTCCTGGACGCTCCGGATAATTTCCGGGCGGGCTTGATGGACAAAGGAAATCACCGCCCCGGTCACCAGCCCCTCCACCACGCCGATGGCCAGATGAATCGGCTGCATGAGGCTGACAAAGGTGGCAAAGGGCAGGGAGGAAATCCCCGAGGCCACGGTCTCAAGCACCACGGCAAAGGCTCCCAACTGAAGGCCGACGATGGCGGCAACCATGGCGGCCACGGCTATCCGGGGCTTGTTCGGAGCGTTGCCCGCCAACGGCTTGTAGATCAGGGGATAGGCGAGAAAGGCAGGCAGAAAACCGAGGTTGAAGATATTGCAACCCAGGGCCAGCAACCCCCCGTCGGCAAAAAACAACGCCTGCACCACCAGCACCGAGGCAATGGTGATGAAGGCGGCCGCCGGCCCAAGCAAAACCGCCAGGAGCAGGCCGCCGCCAAGATGGCCGCTGGAGCCGGTGGCCGGAATGGTAAAGTTGATCATCTGCGCGGCAAAGAGAAAGGCGCCCAGTACCCCCATGAGCGGCGCCTTGCCCCCGTCCATTTCTTTGCGCAACTTTCTGGAACAGTATATGATGGCGCCAGCGGAAACGGCCCACATGGCCCCGCCGACAGCGGGGGATAACAACGCGTCAGCCATATGCATGGTGTTTTCTCCTTAATATTGAGAGGGAGTTAGCGATTATCCGCTAAAATTTCCAGGTGATCCCAGCAAGCACGGTGCGGTCGGTCTCGGAATTACTGAGTCCGTACTTGATCCCGCAATCGAGATCAACATTCTCAGACAGGGAATAGATGAGCCCGCCAAGGAGAAAGGCGGGATCGGTGCTCCCGAGTTTGTCCGGATCACTTTCAACGCCAAGGTTCGCGACCGCCTTGAGATTTTCGGTCAAGGCAAAGGTGGAAGCGATGGACGCATGCCAGATGTTCTTTTCTTCATCCAGGCTGTTTTCGTTTCGGATATAGCCGAGGTTGAGATGGAAGCCCCACGGGTCCATTTCCTTTGAAGTAATAAAAAAGAGACTGTAGGTGGCCTTGCCCGAGCCCAACTCTTTTTCATCATCCCCGGTGGGCAAGGTGAGCCCTGGTTTAATGGCAAGGCTTAAGCCATCGTGCTCATAGAACCTCCATTTCACGGCAAGGGAGGTGTCGGAGAAGCCGTTTTCGGTGTTGTTGCCCGTGTCGTCGCTGGTTCTGACATGCAGATAGGGAATTCCGGCAACAAGATCCACCGATTCGCCAAGCCCGTATGTTAAGCACGCGGCCCCCTGCCGTGTTTTCGTGGTGATGCCATCTTCCTTATCATGCCCATATTCACCGGTCAGTTCGAGCTGGGACTTGCCTGTGCCCATGGTGCCGGCATCGTCCGTGATCAGGGGGTGCATGGCAAAAGCAGCTGTCGCGCAGGAGAGGAGGCTCATAAAAGCAAGGGGGACAGACAGGTGTTGCTTCCTTGATACAGGGGATAATTTCATTTTCTACGCTCCTTCGGTCTTCCCTTAATAATTAGCGTGTTCCCTGACGCCATGCCGGGTATTTTTCCAAAAAACAAAATCCATCGCGACAGGGAGCATATCCAGCGACAAGTAGCACGGGATTTTGTTTAGTAACACGGATTCAATACAATATTCAGAAATAGGCGTCAACACTTTTTGCAAGGAGAAGCCCCATGGGAAAAACAATCCGTTTCGGAATCTCGCTGGATGAAAAACTGCTGGAAAGCTATGACCAGCACATCGAGGCCAAGGGCTACATGAACCGCTCCGAAGCGATCCGCGACCTGATCCGCTCGGCCCTGGTGGAGGAGAAATGGGCTGCCGCCGGAGATGCGGAAGTGGTCGGCACCGTAACCCTGGTGTACAACCACCATGTCCGGGATCTTTCCGACAAGCTGACCGAGCACCAGCACGCCCACCACGACCGGGTCATCTCCGCCCTCCATGTGCATCTCGACGCGCATAACTGCCTGGAGGTTCTGGTGGTGCGGGGACCGGTGGGAGAGGTGAAACGGATCGCCAACGAACTCATCGGGGTGAAGGGGGTCAAGCATGGCCAACTGGTCATGACCACCACCGGCGAGGAACTCCACTGAAATTCCGCCACCATCGCCAGGGTCAGGCTGACGGAAAGTTGCGGGCGTGCTTGACAGCACTCGCCCTTTCGTCATATCCTGATACACAGAAGTAGCAGCCACCCAAATTCCGCAGGCAGGGAGCCTTCATGCGTCAGACCGTACTCTTCGTGGATGACAATCCGGTAATTCTTAAAACCATTGAACTGGCCTTTGCCAAGGAAGAATACGGTGTGCTGCTGGCCAGCAGCGGCGAAGAAGCCCTGCGGCTGGTGGAAGAGGATACTCCCCAGGTCATTGTCAGCGATTTGCGCATGCCCGGCATGAACGGTCTGGAGCTTCTCCACCGAGCCCGCCAGAAAAACCATTTCTTTGTCGGCATGATCTTCACCGCGTATCTGGACATCGACAGCATCATGCAAGCGGTGAGCGAAGAAGCGGTCTGGCGCTACATCACCAAACCCTGGCAGGACAACCGGGAACTGGTCATGGCCGTGCGCAACGGTTTCCAGTACCACGAGGCCATGGCCTGCCGTCGCCAGGCCGAAGAGCAGCTCCATCGGGCGGAACGCCTCGCAGCCCTGGGCCATCTCGTGGCCGGGATTGCCCATCAGTTCAACAATATCGATGTGGGCATCCTGGGCTATGTGCAGATGGCCCTGCTCCACAAGGATCTGCCGGACGAGGTCCGTGAACAGCTGGAACAGGTCAGGGTATTTAGCAAGCGCGGCACGGAAATCGTCAGGGAGTTGTCCACCTTCAGCGACCAGAGCGCCCAGTGGGGTTTTGCCCACGGCAGCCTGACGGATACGGTGGTCGAGGCCCTTTCCTTCTGCCGCAAAGAGATGGAGAAGGCAGGAATCCAGATCGAAACCGGGTTTGCCACGGACTGCAACGCGGTGCTCAATTTCGGCCTGGCCAAACAGCTGATCATGAACCTGATCCGCAATGCCGCCCACGCCACCCTGGGAAAAGAGGCGCGCACCGTGCTTATCGAAACCGGAAGGCAGGACAAAAATATTTTTGTCCGGGTCACGGATAACGGCTGCGGCATCCCCAAGAAATATCTGCCCAAGATCTTCGACCCGTTTTTCACCACCAAGGGCGTCCAGGCCGCGCCTGGCTCGGTGCAAGCATCCGTTTCCGGGGTTGGCCTGGGCTTGAGCCTGTGTCAGACCGTGGCCCAAGCCCATCGCGGCGTGATAACGGTGCAGTCAACCCCGGACAAAGGGTCGTGCTTCACCTTCAGCCTGCCTGGGGCCTAAGTCTAAACGACCACAAGACGGCGCATCTGCCTCGGAGTCTCGCTTCGCTCGCGTACCTGTCATCGGTCTGTTCGCATACCTGATGTCTGGCGGACAAATCTCTTTCGCGCATCTGCACCACCCTGTGGTCGTTTACAAATTATGAAGTGCAGGTTTATCCTCGTTTTGTCACAAAACAGTTACCCCGTTCGCGGTGAGCCTGTCGAACCGCGGTTCCATTGCCACTACTGGCCTTCGACAGGCTCAGGCCGAACGGAGCTTGCTACAGTTATTTGGCGAAACAAACCCCTCGCCCGCATCACACCGCAAGATCAACCTCCTGCACCGTCCCGGTTCCACCGTTTTCCCCCAAAAAGATCGAGCTTTCCCGGAGCTGACCCTGCAAACCATTGTTGCTGTCTTTCAGAGCAAAGGCTGTTTTGGCGGGACTGAGAAAGATCGCGCCGACATTATTTTGGGCAAGGCTGGTCAGCGACTCGTTTCCGGCTTGGTCCCGCATCCATACCCGCAGTTGGGTATACAACGGGTCGTTTTCATCAAGCCAGCCATTGCCGTCGCTGTCCAGCTTGGCCAATTCTCCAAATCCCTGGCCGGTGGCCGGGCCGAAAAGCTCCAGGCCGTTGTTGATCTTGCCGTCTTGGTTGCGGTCCAAGGCAAGAAAGCCGCTGCCTGGGGCAAGTCCGGAAATCTGCTCGCTCTTGCCGTCCCCATCAAGATCAAAGGCAAAGCGACCACCGCTCAACTCCGCAGCCTTACCGTTGAAATTGATGACCAGCGGATCAACCAACTTGGCGTCTCCGGCCCGGACCTGCACATTGGTCGCGGACACGAATTCCCGCTGCATGGCCACCTGAATCTGGAAATCAATGGTCTGCCCGTCTGCGGTGACGACCTTGCCGGTGGCGGAAAAATTCAAGGCTTCCTGCTCGTTCACCGTTTCTTTCAGATCGTATTCAAGGCCCCAGCCCTGGCGGGCAGGCGGGGATTCTGCCGGGTTTGCTCCCTGAGTGGCGCCAGAAGAGGGGCCGCCATTGTCAACGGAGAGCGACTCAAAACTGGCGATGCGGATCTTCCGACCGGTGAGCGCTTCAAGAATAAGACGCATGGCTTTGAGCTTCGGGTCTTCCGACGGAAAGGCATCAGGCGGCGTGGCGACAGCATCGGCCACCAGCGACTGACCCGCGGCCTGCTGGAGCTGCCGACCCTCCGGGGAGATCAGCACCTGCGCGGCGGCGGCTGGCTCTTCTTCCCCGGCAAAAACAGGCCGTGTATCGCCCACCCAGAGGCGGAGCGATTCTTCCTTGGTGTGTTCTTCGTGCAGCGCGTGGGTGCTTGTCAAACTGACGACAGCAGTGGCGATTTTCATGGCGAAACCCTCCCTGAAGAGAATGTTGCCTCTTCAGGATACGTTTCGGCTTGCGGGGAGAAAAACTTGAAAATTGAGGCGTGTGCCCTGGTCGGAGCGAGATCCCCCCTCCCATGACGGGAGGGGGCTGAGGGGGTGGGGGAAGGTCAACCCAAACACCATTATTCGGCAATGTCCCCCTCACCCCACCCCTCTCCCGCAGGTAAGCGTTAGGCTCCGAGGGAAGAGGTAGTTTTCCCGTTGTTCCGCGCAGCCTCTTTTTTCCTGAGCTTGCTGTCGTACATCAGCCCATCGGCTCGGATCATAACCTGCCCCAGGGTTTCGTCCTTTTCAAGCCGCACCACGCCAAAGCTGACGGCAATGGTAAACGGCAGTTCTCCGTCCCGGTTTTCCTGGGTGATATTGGCCTCCAGCCTGGAGAGAATGGCCTGTTCGCTCTCCGTTCCAGGCTTGCAGGAGATGAAGACGGCAAACTCATCCCCGCCCAGACGGGCAAGGATATCGGCCTGACGGAAGGTGGCGCGCAAGATCGAACCGACCGTGGCAAGGGCCAGATCCCCGGTTTCATGGCCCAAGGTATCGTTGATCATCTTCATGTTGTCCAGGTCGGCAAAGATCAAAAACATATCGTACTCGGCCCGCAGGGCGTTGCCCATTTGCTTCTCCGCCAGAGTCAGGAAACCACGCCGGTTGAAAAGCCCGGTCAACTCATCGGTGATGGCGATCTCCCGAAGATGCTGCTCCAGCTCCTTGTGATGGGTGATATCTTTGAAATCCTCAATAATCCCAACAAGCTCTCCGTTGACGCCGAAATAGGGGGTGGCGGTGACGGCGCATTCAATCCTGCGGCCCGATGGCAGAATTTTGATCAGCTCGGATTCCAAGCGCTGGGGCTTTTCAAGGATCCGGGTCAGGGGGCACTGTTCGGTCTGGCAGGCTGAACCGCCAAAGGCGTCGGAACATTCCCTGCCGACAACCTCCTGCTCGGTCAGACCAGTGAGGGTGCAGAAGGTCTGATTGGCCCGCAGGACGATATGATTCCTGTCCACCACCCGCATGCCGTTGGCCGCAGTATTGAAGATCTGGTCCAGCTCGGCATAAGCCTGCTGAATTTTCGCCGCGCTCCGTTTCTGCTCGGTAATGTCAACGGCGGAACCGATGACCCCGTCAATCCTGTCGTGCGCGTCAACAAACGGCCCCTTGACCACCAGCAGGTCAAGAGTGGTTCCGTCCGGATGGAGTAGGTGCAACTCTTCCTGCTGCCTCTCCCCTGAGGCGATGACCTTTGCATCCAGAGCCTCCTGCTGCGCGGCAGCCTGCGGATCAATGAGGTCGGCGTTACGCTGGCCGATGATCCTTTCCCTGGGCAGACGGAACATCTCGACAAAGGCTTGGTTGCAACTGGTGAATACTCCGTGCAGGTCTTTCAGGCAGATGGGGATGGGGATGGTCTCCATGAGCTGCTGCTGGAAACTGAGCTGTCCGGAGATCTTCCGGGTGTCCCGAAGATGCAGGCCAAACAGCAACAAAAGCAGCACCGTGGCCAGGAAATCGGCAAAGACATAGGCATGCAGGATGGAACTCAGGGCGGGTTCCGCCCCGTAGGAAATCAGAAAGCCCGCTATCCGACCGTCGACCTCGACAACCGGCAAAAAGACGATCAGATACTTCTGCCCGTCAAGCAGAACGTCTTGGGCAAAGGGCTTGCCCGCTGCCAGACGGCCAGAAATCTTCGCTCTGATAGCCTTGTTCAGCCGAGCAATGAGGCCGGAATCCAGATGTCCGTCATGGGCATGGTCCTTGGGGCCCGCCACAAAATCGGCTTTTTCCTGGAGATAGCCCTCCACCAGGGTGGAGCCCTCATAATTTTCCAACCCCTGCGGGGTGAGCCTTTCCACCAGAAGGTCTTTTTTGAGAACAAGATAATATTCTTCCGGATAGACCTGCCGCAAGGCTTTGCTGAGCACGTAAAAGGGCTCGCTCACCTCCACGGTGCCCAGATGAATCCCGTCTTTTTGCAACGGAAAGACATGGCGGAAGGCATGGTAGTCGCGGCCCACCTCAAAACCTTCCACAAGGCGCTGTTCGATGTTGGCAATGCGCACGGAAGGTCGGGCCGCGAACAAATTGTCGCCGAAGCGCTCCGGCAGATGCATCCGCAAAAAGCTGATCCCGTCGGCAAAATTGTAGTGCACCTGCCGGAAATATTCCTGGCCGAGATTGTTGTAGGATGGGAGCAGCAGATCGTACAACTGGGTGCGCAGACGATCGCGCTCATGCCCGCCGGCCTGGGTGGCCTTGGAAAAAATGGCAACGGCCTCGGGCCGCATAAAGATTTCCTGGGCCGTAACGCGGGCCAACCGACCAAAGGACGCGACGATGGAATTGTATTCCCCCTGGTGATGGACAAGCACGCTCTCGATATACTGCTGTTCGGCGCGCTGTTTTCCCCAGGAGAGCAGACCGATGAACACGGCCTCGATGCAGAAAAAAAGAACGAAATAGAGAAATATTTTCTTTCTGGTCACAAAACCTCCAGGCGTTGTTATCACAAACTCAACAAGGCTGAATATAATCACAAACGGCGGTGCGGTCGTGACGCCCGGAGCTGACAATGCTCGGGCTTTTACCAAGCATCTTAGGGGCAGATCACCGCATCGCGGGTGCTGGCCAGGATTGCGGCATCAATCCGCAACGCCTCCTCGGCCAACCATGACGCGCGACCAAAATCCCCCATGTCCACACGCTCCAAATATTCCCATCGTTCAAAAAAGGAAAACCCCTTCAAGCCGAGAGGCCATTGCCTCGCGGTTTATCGAGCACATTTCTGATTGTCTCCACCAGCTCTTTCCGCAGAACCGGCTTCATGAGAAAGGCGTCGATTTCCAGGATCCTGGCTTTTACCTCATCAATCGTGTTGCTGAATCCCGTGCAGAGAATGATCGGGATATCCGGTCGTATTTTTTTCATCTCCAGCACCAGTTGATCGCCGGTCAGATGCGGCATGGTCTGATCGGTGAGGACCAGATCAAAATCCCGGGGCGCAAGGCGAAAGGTCTCCAGAGCCTCAACGCTGCTGGTTTTCGCGGTGACATGGTAGCCATGGAATTCCAGCATCTTCTGCATGGACTCGGCAATGGGCGACTCGTCATCCACCAGCAGAATCCGCTCATCCCCTACCACCAGCGGCGTGCGCAGGATAACGGCCAAACCTTCCTCCGCCTTGCCAAACACGGGAAAATAGACCTGAAATGACGCCCCCTGGCCTGGCTCACTGTACACCCGGATATCCCCGCCGTATTTTTTCACGATGCCCAGAACAACGGCAAGGCCGAGCCCGGTGCCCTCCCCATGTTTTCTCGTGGTGAAGTAGGGATCAAATATCCGCTCCATGGTCGCCGGGTCCATGCCTGGTCCGGTATCGCTCACCGAGAGGACAAGATAGGGGCCAGGAGGCAGACTGCGGTCCAGAGGGTCATCGTGGGCGCCGATTTCCACCTCAGACAAGGTCACCTCCATGATCCCGCCCTGTTCCCGCATGGCATGGTAGGCGTTGGTGCAGAGATTCATGACAATCTGGTGGATCTGGGTCGGGTCCGCAAGGATGGTGACGCCCTCCCCCTCCAGCCGCTGGGAGACCTCAATGGTGCTGGGCAGCGAGGCCTTCAGAAGCTTGAGGGATTCCTTGACCACCGGGACGAGCTGCACAGGGCAGGTCTCCTGCTCCCGCTCCCGGCTGAAGGTCAGAATCTGTTTCACCAGCTCCTTGGCCCGGTTGGCAGCCTTGTACACCTCCTGCAGGTTTTGCCAGGTGGCGCTGCCTGGATCTTCCGTGGACATGATCATGTCGGTGTAGGCAATGATCGGCACCAGGATGTTGTTGAAGTCGTGGGCGATGCCGCCGGCCAGGGTGCCGATGGCCTCCATCTTCTGGGTCGTGCGGATCTGCGTTTCCAGATCGGTCTTTTCCTGCTCCGATCGTTTGCGGGGTGTGATATTGGTGGCGATCTCCATCCGAACATATCTGCCGTCGGCCCACTCGATGGCCTGATCCCGGCACTCGTACCACTCGTTGTTCACCGTGTTCTGAAACTCCCAGACATACACGCCGGTCGGCTGTCCGGCTGCGTCCCGCAAACGCTCATTGGTGCAGAAGGAACACGGCCCGGTCTGCCCGGTTTGCAGGGTCTGCCAACAGATCTTCCCGGCGATATCCCCCCAGATATCCCGGCCATACTTGTTCACAAATAAAAGCTCATAGGTTTCAAAATCGGCAACGTAGACAAGGCCGTCCAGGCTGTCCACCAGGGTCTTGAACCGTTTCTGGGCGGTGAGGGTTTCCTTCTCCATACGGGCGCGTTCGGTTATATCCCTGATGATGCCGCCGAAATTGACTTGTCCCTCCGAAATCCAGCTGGAAATATTGAGTTCCAAGGCAAACTCGCTCCCGTCCTTGCGCCTGCCCTCAAAGGCAAACGCCTTGCCAAGGCACTGGGACACGCCCGTGGCGACAAAATTCCGCATCCCCCGAAGATGTTGCTCCTGATACCGCTGGGGCATGAGCGTGATGATCGGCTTGCCTTCAAGCTCCTTTTCGCAATAGCCGAACATCTTCTCCGCCGCGCGGTTGGCCGTAAGGATTTCCCCTTGGGTGTTGGTTATCACGATTCCATCATGGGAGGCTTCGATGAGGGAGCGGAACCGCTCCTCGGATTTCTGCAAGGTTTCGACCTGCTGCTCCAGTTCGCGGTTCAAGCGCCTGTTTTCCTCCAAGGTTCTTGAAAGATTGGGCAGGTTGAGCATCCGGGGCAGAAGCGGCAGCAAAAACAGGGCGGTGGCAATGGATACCAGGCCAGTGACCGCCTTGACCACTCCCTCCTGCCAATAGGAGGGCACATAGATCGTCCAGGCGGCAAAGAAATGCGTGGTGCCGCAGGCAAGGATAAAGGCGCCGAACAGGAAAAACATCCAGAAAAAGGGCAGATCCCGCCGCTTGAAAACCAGATAAAAGAGCGCTCCGGCGATCACAAAATAGGCCAGGCCGGTGAGAACATCCGAACCGACATGGAGCCAGAGCAGGGCCGGGTCCCAGACAAGGCAATACCCATGCGGCATAAAATCCGTTGCCTGGGAAAATTGCTCCAGAAATTCACGCATGCCTATGCCCTTTTCCTTGGGAGGAAGACATCTGCTGACCGGAGATGCAGACAGTATCCTGATTTAGGATATCATAGCCAAACGGGCAGGAAAGAAAAAAGAACTCATCTCCCCACCAGCGGCACCAGCTCCACCTCCCCCCAGGCGCCCAACTCCTCGCCCCGGATGATGACCACGCCCAGAACCCCTGGCACGGTTGGCCCTTTGGCCAACGCGGGCTCAAGGCTCTGCCCAGGCTGCACCGCATTGCCGACCAGGGTGGCCACTGCGTCGGCCAGGGCGGTATCCTTGGCCAGGACGGTTACGGCGTCGGCCTCGCCCAGGCTCAGAGAATGCCCCACGGTGCCCGATGAGGTGCAGATGCCAAGGGGCATGAGGCTGGCGGCAATCTTCAACCCCACCCGGTTGCTGAGCGGCGAGACCCCGGCAAAGATGCCAACCACGCTCTCCTGGTTGCGGCAGAAATAGATGTCGCCGCCGTTTTCCACCACCACCTCTCCTGCTCCCGCAGCGAGAAGATCCAGCCCGACATATTCGGCCATCGCCCCGGCCACCGCAGCCATTGGGCCGACCTCCGCCGCGATGCCTGCGACGAGCATGGACTTGACAATCGCGGGAGCCGTGGGGTCGAGCGGCAGGGGGGTGAGGGCTGTGGCAAATTCAGGATGGCGGGCGATGTAGCCTTCCAGCTGGCTACGGTATTGAAAAACCGCAGCGCTGGCTGCATCGCGCAGGTCTTTGCCGGCAAGGATATGCAGGTCCGTTTCCCTGATCCGCACCTCGAAGCTGACCAGCTCGCCGTGATCAACACGGTTCCGGTAGGTTCTTTTGCGGTAGGAGCAGGGGTCCGGGAGCTTTTTTTTTCTTTTGACGGTCACGGCATGGCTGGTATGGTAATGGAGTTTTATGGAGAATAACCTTGGCTGAAGTATAGCGGAGAATACGGCGGGCGGCAAGGATGGACAGAGACAACCAGGCACGGCTCATTCTTTTCACCCGGTATCCCGAGCCGGGCCGGACGAAAACCCGGCTGATCCCGGCCTTGGGAGTCCAGGGAGCGGCTGCGCTCCAGCAGCGGATGAGCGAGACGGTTATCAGCCAAATGGTGCAGTTTGCGGCCAACTATCCGGTGAGCCCGGAAATCCGCTATACCGACGGGAACCAGCAGGCCATGGAGGATTGGCTTTCCAGCGATATCCCCTGCCTGGATCAGGGCGAGGGAGACTTGGGCGACCGGTTGCGCCGGGCTTTTGCCCAAGCCTTTGCCCAAGGCGCAAGGCGGGTCGTGGTGATTGGCGCCGATTGCCCCGGCCTCGGGCCGGCCCTGTTTGCCCAGGCCTTCGGTGCCCTGGAGCGAGAAGATCTGGTGCTCGGCCCGGCCATGGACGGCGGCTATTATCTCATTGGCCTCAACCAGCCGGCCCCCGCTCTTTTTGCGGATATCCCCTGGGGCAGTGAAAAGGTGCTCACCGCAACCCTGGAACAGGCGCAGGCCATGGCTCTTTCCACTCACCTTCTGGAACCCCTTGCCGATGTTGACCGACCGGAAGATCTACGACATTTCGATTATCATCCCGACTCTCAATGAGGCGAGCTACATCGGCCAAACCGTGGCCGACTTGGTCGGCCAGCCGGGGGTGGAGGTGATCGTCGCCGATGGTGGTAGCCATGACCAAACCGTACCCCTGGCCGCAGCAGCCGGAGCCACAGTGGTCGCCACGCCGCTGGGACGCGGAAGCCAGCAAAACGTTGGGGCGCGGGCTGCGCAAGGAAGGATTTTACTCTTTCTCCATGCCGACACCACGCTACCCGAAGGCTTTGCTGCGAACATCCGCGACGCCCTCGACCAGCCAGGCATCGTGGCAGGGGGTTTCCGCTTTGCCATTGATGCCACAGGCTGGCGCTTTCGGTTCCTTGAATATTGCGCCAATTGGCGGGGTGCCTGGTTGGGGCTGCCCTATGGCGATCAGGCCCTGTTTCTGCCTGCCGCCCGCTTTCAGGCAATGGGTGGCTTTAAGGAGATTGCCCTGCTGGAGGATCTTGAGTTGGTGCGCCGCTTGCGCAAAATGGGGCAGATCGCCCTGCTCGCAACACCGGCCCTCACCTCACCCCGCCGCTGGCAACGGTTGGGACTTGTGCGTACGACCGTTATCAATCAACTGATTGTGCTTGGTTTTTTTTGCGGGATCAGTCCGAACCGGCTGGCCCGCTGGTACTGTGGAGACCGGAAGGACAATGGCGGGCTCCTTGGGAAGTAGTTGGCGGTGCAGATTTTGGTCCGGGACAAAGGAAAGCAGAAACCCGGAACTTTTGGACAGATACGGTGCGGCAAGGGAGCCGGTCATGAGCGGGTTGGAATCTGTCAACAGTCCGGACATCACCATGAAGAGAACGGAGGCAATCACCCCCGCCTTGACCAGACCGAACATCCCGCCCATGAACCGATCAAACCAGCCGAGAAGCGAGAGGCTCATGACCTTATTGAGCACAAAGCCCAGGGCCATGACCCCGAGAAAAACCGCAAGAAAAAGCAGTCCGTAGGTAACGAGAAAACAGAGCTTGGGCGAGGAGATCACCGAAGAAAGACGCGGACTGATCTGCTCATAATAGCGGCCGGCAAAGAGGTAGCCGAGGATGAGCGCGGCCAGGGAGGCCAACTGCCGGACAAAGCCGATCCAGATGCCACGGACAAGAAAAATGAGTATGATGGCGATGACGCCGAAATCAATTGCAGTCATGGTTGACAACCTCTTAATAACTCAGAACTTGCTTCAAACAGGTGCTTCGACAAGCTCAGCACGAGCGGATCAATACGTTAAATACTTTCCGTTCGCCCTGAGCTTGTCGAAGGGCCGCTGTTACAAGTCCATCATGGTTGATCTCTGGTGCTTATTTTTATACGGCTTACAAAAACTTGCGGCCAAGGGCAAGGATTTTTATGAAAGGAGAGCACAATGGCGTTTGCCCAAGCCATTTTTGAGGAATGCTGGCCGCGCTGGCAACAGCATTTTAGCCCGGAACCCCGGTTGCGGCTTGGCGGAATATGGCTTGCCGATCTGGCCGACTGCACGCCCGAGATGGCAAGCATTTATCTGGGCTCGGACGAGCTGGGCCGATGGACCGGGTTCAGCCAAAAAAAGAGACGCAGCGAGTGGCTGGGCGGACGACTGGCCGCCAAATGGGCGGCTGCGGAGCTTCTGGGCGAGACAACGGTGGACTGGCAAGGGCTGTCGATCCGGAACGAAGAAGATGGCCGCCCCTATGTCGCGACGGAGACTCAATCCGTTGTCCCGCTCATCTCCATCTCCCACAGTGGGCCGCTGGCGGCGGCCCTGGCGGCAAATCTCCCCTGCGGGTTTGACATTCAGCAGCCGGGCGCCAATATCCTCAGGGTGAAAAAACGCTTTGCCCTGCGGGAAGAAGAAGATATCCTGACCGCCTCGCTGCCGGAGGCTTTTACCGAAACAAAACGGCTCACCATGCTGTGGGCGGCTAAGGAGGCGATCCGCAAAGCGGTCCGGGCCCATCCCCTGCTCGGTCTGTTGGAGATTCGCTTGATTTCCGGGCATGGCGGCTGCGGCGCTCCGCAAGCACCGCTGGCGTTGACCTTTGCCTCGGGCAGAAAGCAGGATGATTGCCCGCCAAACATTTCCGTGCTCTGTTTTTTTGCAGACAATCTGGCCTGGGCCATGGCTTGTCTGCCAATACCCAAGGAGTAACCCATGGAACTCATGTCTTTTCTCAAACAGGTCCCGCTCTTTGGCGGCCTGACCAATGAGCAGTACGACGAGCTGGCCATGATCGTCACCCTCCAGGACTATGGCCGGGGACAAAGCATTTTTGCCGAAGGCGATCCAGGCACCGGGTTCTATGTGGTCATGGAGGGTTTGGTTAAGATCTACAAGCTGTCCATGGAAGGCAAGGAGCAGATCCTCCACATCTTCGGGCCGGGCGAGCCCTTTGCCGAAGCCGCCGTCTTTACCGGCTCGACCTTCCCGGCCCACGCCCTGGCTCTCGAAAAAAGTCGGACCATCTTCATCCCCCGCCGCGCTTTCATCGAGCTGATCCAGACCAATCCGGCCCTGGCCATGAACATGCTGGCGGCTCTGTCCATGCGGCTCAAAAAATTTGCCCATCTGATCGAGGATCTCTCCCTCAAGGAGGTGCCGGGGAGGGTGGCTGCGCATCTTCTCTTTCTCAGCACCCAGCAGGGGGACAGCGACACCGTCAAGCTCAACATCGGCAAGGCTCAGCTGGCCAGTCTGCTGGGCACCATCCCGGAAACCCTCTCCCGTATCTTGACCAAGCTCGCCAAACAGGGGTTGATCAGCAGCGAAGGCGCGCAGATCACCATTCTGGACCGCGACGGTCTTGAGGATCTGGCCATGGGAGAAAAGCTGTAGGCAGGGAAGAGACACGCAAACGACCTGCTTGGTGCCGAAAATGGAGGAAACTGTTCAGCAGCGCCGCTTCGCTGCTGCCGCAGATGCTAGGAAGAGGTCTGCGAAGTGTGCTGTCGCCCACGAGCAGGCCGATGACAACGCAGATGTAGTGCTGCTGGACAGTTTACTGCTCCAGCACGAACTCAAAGGCCATCCCGGTCTTGTCCAGGTGGACGAGGATATTTTTCAAACCTTGCAGGGTGTCCACCTGAAAGTTGATCTGCCAGGCAGAGGTGCGCGAGGGCTGGCTGGAAAGCAGATCGATCTCTGTAATCTTCATCTCTTCCGGGGCCACCCCCAACATCATCAAAACCCGGTTGCGGGACGGGGCCTGCAGCACGAGGATGGTCTGCATCTTGGGCACCTGGGTTTCCTTGAGCCGCCAGCGCACCTCCACCACATCCTCCCGTTGGACATGGAGGGAGGTGAAGGTGGCGCATTCCTTCTGATGGACGGAAAGCCCCCGCTCGCTGAGCAGGCCGTACAGCCCTTTTTCCGTGGGGGTAGGGTTGCAGCAGCGGGAAAATTTGATACAGGCCGGGTCCAGGGTGGCAAGCTCGATGCGGTTCAGACTGCCGGTGGGGGGCTGCAGGGTTTCCCCGCCTGCGTACAGCCGGTTTTTAATGTCGGTGATGAGTTCCCGCAACCGAAATCTGCCCTCGCCCAGGCCGAGGAAAAGATCCGGCAGTTCCTTTGCCTCAAGGGGTGCCAGGATGGTTCCCATGCCCGATTTTTCCAGGATATCGTAGGGCAACCCATAATGTTTGAGTTCCTGGCGGAGGATGCTCTCGCCGATCATGGCGGCCAGGGCCTCCCGCCGCTGGCGAAAGAGCTTGGAAAGCTCCGCCCTTGCCCTGGGGGTCTGGCAACGCTGCTGGATTTCCGGTTCGAAACGCACCGGCTCTTTTTGGCAGATGATCTCCACCTGATCGCCGTCTTCGAGAAGCGCGTCCGGCTCCACCTGGCGCTTGCCGATCTTGGCCTTGATGCAGCGCTTGCCCACATCCGTGTGCACCTTAAAGGCGAAATCAAGCACAATGCTGCGGGCGGGCAGCTCAATGGGGTCGCCCTTGGGGGTGTAAGTGTAGATGGCCTTTTTGCCGCTGACCGCGATCATCTCCCGGTAGGAGAGATCCTCGTCCGTTCCCAGGATATCCAGCATCTCCCGCAGTTCCACCTCGAAACTGCTGGGCACCTGCTTGTGGGCAAACCATTGCCGCACCAACCCGGTGCGGGAGGAGGTGGTCATCTCGGCGGTGCGAATCTTGAACAGGTAGTTGCGCCCCTTGATGTTGGCGCGGGTATGCAGGCTCTGATAGCCGGTGGCTTTGGGGTTGGCGATGAAATCCCGGATGGTTCTGGGGATGGGCGGATAGTTCTGGTGGATGACTCCGAGAACCCGGTAGCAGGTCTGGATGTCATTGGTGACGATGATGAATTCCAGGGGGTTGGCAATGGTTTTGTGCAGCACCTTCTGGGCCGGATCAAAATAGGACCAAAGCCCCTTGGGGTTGAGGCGGATTTCGTGGGTGATCCACGCCTCCTGCATCCGCTCCTCAAGGGTGCGCTTGATGGCCAACACCTCTTCGCTGTCCTGGAGCCGTTTGATCCCGGCCAGCACCTTCTGGCTCTGGCGCGGAAATTTATACATCAGGGCCAGGGTGTACAGCTCGCGCTTGATGGAGTTCAAGCCCATGACCTTGGCCAGGGGCGCATAGATGTCCAGGGTTTCCTCGGCGATTTTCTGCCGCTTGTCCTTGGGCATGGAACCCATGGTGCGCAGGTTGTGCAACCGGTCGGCCAGCTTGATCAATAAAACTTCAAGATGGGCTGCAGCCCCGGAAAAAAGCTTGCGGTGGACCAATTTGTAAAAGGTCTGCTTGTTGCCGGCGAAGTTGGCGATCTTGGTGCAGGCATCGACGATGATCTCGATATTCTTGCCAAATATCTCGCCGATCACCTCGCTGGTCACTTCGGGCACATCCTCCACCGTGTCGTGGAGCACGGCGGCAGCCAGCAGCTCCGGGTCGCGGATGTCCAGCTCCTCCACCAGGATCTTCGCCACCTGGAGGGGATGGCTGACATAGGCCTCGCCTGACTTGCGCCGCTGGTCCTGATGGGCGGAAACAGCAAAGGACACCGCCTCCCAGAAAACCTTGGCCGGACCTTCCTGCCCGCCGAGGATCTGCTCCATGCGCTCACAATAGGCGGCTATGTTAAATTTTTTGGAAGGAGCCATGATTGATCGTGGTCTTTCTTGTTCGGTTATGGGTAATATGGATGATCTGTCCCCGCAAATAAGGTACAATCACTGTTATCAGAGTATGTTGTAAGGGTATTTCGTTCTCAGCCCTTGTGCAATGATTTTCCATTTCTACAAAAAAAATAGCCCAAGAGAGGCAGACCTGTGACACACAGAAGAAAGGTTTTCCACAGCAAGCAGGGCCGACCGGGAAAACGCCAGCGCGAGGGTGGCAGGCCAACGCGCCAACACCAGGACGCACGCTTTGAAGGCGAAATCCTGGGCCAGCTCTACACGGCGGACATGCCGCTTTCGGCCAAGGATATCTTTGAAGCGCTGGGGTTAAGCAAGAGCCACCGCCAGGAGGTGTTGGGGGTGCTGGATGACCTTTGCCAGCGCAAGGTGCTTGCCTGCAAACGGGACACCTTTGCCCTGCGCAAGAGCGCGGAACTCTTTGCCGGCCCGATCAGCGTGACCACCAAGGGCTATGGCTTTGTTTCGCCCGCCGAGGCCCCGGTCGAGCTGGAGATCGACCAGGACGTCTTTATCCCGCCCGGCATGCTGGGCGGCTCTGCCCACAACGACAAGGTGCTGGTCCAGTTGATGAGCCGCCGCCAGGGCCGTTACGAGGGACGGGTGATCGCGGTCCTGAACCGAGCCACCACCCGGCTGGTCGGGGTTTACATGGCCGGGGGCAACACCGGCTTGGTGACCCCGGAGGACAGCCGTTTCCCCTACAATCTGATCATCCGCAAGGAGGACAGCCGGGGGGCCAAGAACGGCGACGCGGTCTTGGCCGAGGTCACCTCCTTTGCCGCCGGCCAGCGCAATCTGGACGGCATCATCCTCGAAGTGCTGGGCAACCCCAAGGATATCCAGGTCCAGACCGAGATGGTCATCCGCAAGTTCGATCTGCCCCACGTCTTTACCCAGGAGGTGATCTCCCAGGTGGAGGGGCTGGATTCTGAGGTGAAAATGGGTGGTGGACGCACCGATCTGCGGAATGTGGTCCATGTGACCATCGACGGGGAAACAGCCCGCGATTTTGACGACGCCGTGGCCATAGCGCCGCTGAAAAACGGCTATCGCCTCTATGTCTCCATCGCCGATGTCAGCCATTATGTGCAGCCGCAAACCCCGGTGGATGTCGAGGCCTACCAGCGCGGCACCAGCGTTTACTTCCCCACCCGGGTCATCCCCATGCTGCCGGAGCGTCTCTCCAACAACCTCTGCAGCCTGGTGCCCAACGAGGACCGCTACACCTTCACCGCCGTGCTTGATTTTGATGCCCAAGGCAACCGGCTGGCCAAACGCTTCACAAAAAGCATCATCCGCAGCAAGTATCGCCTCACCTACACCATCGTCAAACAGATTCTGGCAGACAAGGATGCCGCCGTGCGCAGCCAGTATGCCGACATGGTGGAGGATCTGGAACGCATGGGCCAACTGGCCCTGAATCTCGAAAAGCAGCGGGTCAAGCGGGGGAGCATCGGCTTTGAACTTCCGGAACCCCTCGTAGTGCTGGGCGAGGACAACACCGTGCAGACCATCAAGCGGAGCGAGCGCAATCAGGCCCACAAGCTCATCGAGGAGTTCATGCTCGCGGCCAACGAAGCGGTGGCCTTGACCCTGGACCAGGGCAAGATCGACTCCCTTTACCGCATCCACGAACCGCCCGACCAGCTCAAGGTGGCCGAGTTCACCGAGTTTGCCCAGAGCATGGGGCTTCCGGTCGATGACGGTGGCGGCTCGCCTCAGTGGTTCGGCAAGGTGCTGGCCATGGCTGCGGGCACCCCCCAGGAGTACATCATCAGCAATCTTTTGCTGCGCACTATGCAGCAGGCGCGCTACTCCCCGCACAATCTCGGCCATTTCGGGTTGGCCGCCACCCACTATACCCACTTCACCTCACCCATCCGCAGGTATCCGGATCTCATGGTCCACCGGGCCCTGGCCGCAAGCCTGCAAAAAAAAGGGAAGGGTATTCCCGCCAACGAGGCAGTATCCACCGAAGAATCCGGCGGGTTTCTCTCCAAGCGGGAGCGGGTGGCGGTGGAGGCGGACCGGGAGATGGTGGAGCGGCTCCAGGTTCACTTCATGGCCGACAAGATCGACGAAACCTTTGAAGCCATTATCTCCGGGGTCACGGCCTTCGGGTTGTTTGTCGAGCTGACCGAGATCTTTGTCAACGGCGCCGTGCCCATCACCGAGATGCGCGACGATTATTACGAACTGGAGGAGGGCCGCCACCGGCTCATCGGCCAGCGAAGCAAAACCGTCTACCAGATCGGCGACTTGGTGCGGGTACGCTTGACCAGCGTGGAGATCCCCAGGCGGCGGATCAATTTCACTGTGGAGGAAAAGCTGGCCCGCGCCACGGACATCCTGGCGAAACCGGTCGCAGGCAAGCGGGTAAAAGCCGACTCCACTGGCCGCAAACAAACCGCCCCACCAACAAGAAAACGCAAAATTGCCAACAAATGACCCAGGCAAGGCGGGATACGGTGCGGGAGCTGATGGCCCAAGCGGCCATCGTCCTGGTCTCGCCTAAGTTTGCCGAAAATGTCGGCTCGGCGGCGAGAATCGCAGCGAACATGGGGATCAACCGGCTCATCCTCGTCTGCCGGGAAATGCCCGACCGCGAGAAGATGGACCGGCTCGCCACCGCCAAGGCGGCCCATCTCGTCGAGACTCTGGAATGCTATCAAGAGCTGGGTGAGGCTCTGGCCCCCTTCGGCTGGGTGCTGGGCACCTCCGCCCGTCAGGGCAGAAAGCGGACCACGGTCAACAGCCCCAGGCAACTCATGGGTGAGATTTTGCCCCAGCTCAAAAACAACCGGGTCGCCCTGCTCTTCGGTCCGGAAGACCGGGGGTTGGCCAACGAAGAGCTCCGCTACTGCAATCAGATCACCACCATCCCCACGGTGGATTTTTCCTCCCTCAACCTGGCCCAGGCCGTGGCCATCCTCTGCCACGAACTCCATTACAGCGTTCTGGACGCGGTGAGCCGCAGCACCTTCCCCAAGGCGGTTCCCCGCCAGGGAAACAAGCAGGAGCTGGAGGCCATGTTCACCCATGTGGAAGAGGCCCTGCAGGCTATCGGCTTTTTTAAAAAAGGGGATGATGATTACTGGATGCAGAGCATCCGCCAGTTTCTGGGACGGATCGGCTTGAAGTCAAAGGAAATCAAGATTATCCGGGGGGTCTGTGGACAGTTGCTCTGGCGGGACGGCCAGCGCCCCCAGAAGCGGACTTAGCGGTTGCCTTTCCGACCCACATCAGAAATTGCGATGGCGAGGCAATCGTAGGTGAACCGGCCATTCTGATAGGCAACCTTCCCCCGTTTGGCAACCCGCCATGCGCCAGCTTGGAATACCCCATCGGCTTCGATCTTCTCCAGCAGTCCGGCTGCAGCCTCCAGGCTCTGCGCCAGGCCAGCGTTTTGGGTGAGCACAATGTGCTTGACGCCTGGGGCGCCGACCAAGGTTACCGGTTCCACAATCAGGCTCGAGAGGTCCCCGGCAGGCAAGGCCTCCAGGGTTGGCCTGGCCTGGAGCCGGATCATCCTTGCCCGGCTGTCTGGCCCGATGGTTTCCTTGGTCGAGGTGATGAGGTCGAGGAGATGGTCTCGAATTTCGTTCAGTTCCTTGGCCTTCCGCAATCCCTCCGCCCCGGGGTAGACAGCCAGGGCCTTTGCCAGCAAGGAAACCTCGCGCAGGTAGTGATTGCGCTGATTCTCCGGCACCAGATACATGGCAATGATGGAGACAGGGATGCCATCCGGGGCGCCGTAGTTGATCCCCTGCGGACTCCAGCCGACAACGCAGACCAGATCTTCATCAAAGGGCATTCTGGCATCGGGGCAAGCCCAACCCATGCCAAGGGCGGTTTGGCTGGTTTGCTCCTTGGCCAGAATCAACCCGGCCACATCGGTTCCGGCTGGCAGCGACGGAATCGCTTCGATAATGTGGGCGAGAAACTGCAGGGCATCCATCTTGTCGTTGTCGGGCAGCTCGATCAAGCGCCCTTCCTGCAAAGCATCCAGCAAGCTGTCCATAGCTATTCACCTCCGTAGCGATTAAAAAACCACGTTTTTACATAATGGGTCATAACCGAGTAGCTCAGCAGGAACCCCGTGATCCAGAGCCAATACACAGGCGGGAGCGGCACCATGCCCAGCCCTTCGGCGAACGGCGAATACGGAAGCCACACGGCGACAGCCATGATGATGAGCGTGGTCAGCGTCATGTGCAGGGAGGCCTGGCTGCCGAAAAATGGAATCCGCTTGGTTCGGATGATATGCACAATCAAGGTCTGGGTCAGCAGGGATTCCACAAACCAGCCGGTCTGGAAGAGCTGGGCCAACCCCTCCTTGGAGGCCGCCGCAACCGTGGGATTGCTGAAACCGCTGCACCCGAAGAAAAACCACATCAAGGCAAAGGTGGCATAGTCGAAAATGGAGCTGATCGGTCCGATAAACACCATAAACCGCTTGATATTGGTGATGTCCCACTTCAGGGGTTTCGCGACCAGTTCTGGGTCCACATTGTCGGTGGGGATGCCGGTTTGCGAAAAATCATAGAGCAAATTGTTGACCAGTATCTGCACCGGCAGCATGGGCAGGAAGGGGAAGAGGTAACTCGCGCCGACCACGCTGAACATATTGCCGAAGTTGGAGCTGGCCCCCATCCGGATATATTTGACGATGTTGGCAAAAACCCGCCTGCCCTCGATGATCCCCTCTTCCAGAACCAGGAGACTTTTTTCGAGAAGAATGATATCCGCGGCTTCCTTGGCCACGTCCACCGCGGAATCCACGGAGATGCCAACGTCGGCGGCTTTGAGGGCCGGGGCATCGTTAATGCCGTCTCCCATGAAGCCCACCACATGGCCGTTGCCGCGCAGTTGCCGCACAATCTGTTCTTTTTGCGCCGGGCTGAGCTTGACGAAGACGTCCACCTCTTCGACCACCCGTTTGAAATCAAGATCGGACAGCGCGGACAGTTCCGCGCCCGAGACAATCTTCCCAACCTCAAAGGATACGTCACGGCAGACCTTCCGTGTGACCAGGGCGTTGTCGCCGGTAAGCACCTTGACCTTGACCCCGGCGTCCCGCAACTGCCCGATGGCCTCCAAGGCCGAAGTCTTGGGCGGATCGTAGAAGGCGATGTAGCCCAGCAGGATCAGATTACGCTCGTCCGTGGTGGCAAAGATGGCCTTTGCCCTGGGAAACTCCTGGTAGGCAACCCCCAGCACGCGGAAGCCGTCCTTGTTGAGACGATCCACCTCCTCAAAAAGGTTGTCGCGGATCATGGGGATGAGAGGAAAAACCTCATCGCCGATCTGGTAGTGGCCGCAGCATTCGTAAATCTCCTCCACCGCACCCTTGCAGATCAGGACATGGTCGTCCTCGTAGTCCACCACCACAGACATGCGGCGCCGCTGAAAATCAAAGGGCAACTCGTCCACCAGCCTGCAGTTGGCCTCGGCGTCCAACACGGCATAGTCGAGGATAGCCCGGTCGATCAGGCTGCGCAACCCTGTCTGATAATGGCTGTTCAAATAGGCATAGGTCAGGACATCTTCGCTGTTGTGCCCGGTGATGTCCAAATGCTGCTCGAGAACAACCCGATCCTGGGTAAGGGTACCGGTCTTATCCGTACACAGGATGTCGATGGCTCCGAGGTTCTGGATGGAGGGAAGACGCTTGACGATAACCTTCTTCCTGGCCATGGTCAACGCGCCCTTGGCCAGATTCACGGTGACAATCATCGGCAGCATTTCCGGAGTGAGGCCCACGGCGATGGACAGGCCGAAGAGCAGGGCCTCGGTCCAATTTCCCTTGGTCAGCCCGACAATGAAAAACACGGCGGAGACCATAACCACCATGAATTTGATCATGAGCCAGGTGAAGGAACGCACCCCTTGGTCGAAGCTGGTCTCTTCGCGGCGTCCGGCAAGGCTTTCGGCGATTGACCCAAAGGCGGTCCGCATCCCGGTGTTGACCACCAGGCCGTGGGCCGTGCCACTGGTGACATTAGTGCCGTAGAAACAGATGTTGGCCAATTCCGTGACGTTTTGCCCATGAAAGGTTTCGGCGGCAGCGGACTTTTCCACGGCCATGGATTCTCCGGTCAGCGCCGATTCGCTGACAAAAAAATCCTTGGCCGAAAGCAACCGCAGGTCAGCCGGAACGATGGAGCCGGCCTGGAGCAAGACGATGTCGCCCGGAACAATCTCCGAGATTGGGATCTCGGTTTGTTTGCCATCCCGGAGCACGATGCTGCGCGATTGCACCCGCTTGCCCAGCGTCTCCACGGCATGGCCGGAACGCCGATCCAGGATGTAGGACAAGCCGATACTCAAAACGATCATGGCGCTGACGATAAACGTCGACTTGAGTTCGCCGATCGCTCCCGATATACCGGCGATCAGAAACAATTGAACATTCAGGGGGTTGCGCAGGCGACGGAAGATATCCGCCCAGAAACCCAAGCGCTCGGCGTAGGCCAGCTCATTGGGGCCGTATTCGTCCAGACGGCGGGCCGCCTCTTCCGAATCAAGTCCTTGGGCAGTGACGCCGAGTCTTGTCGGCGCTTCCTGTTGGGAAAGTACACATATCTCGATGAGTCCGCGTTCGTCGTGGTTGACGACGCGCGTCTCTTTGGTGGGGGTTTGGGGAACCCCCTTGAGAAAGGCAGGGATTTTCATGGTTCACCTCATGAAGGCCGCGAGGAAAGAAGGCGGCTGAAGGCGAACCGTCGTTCAGATGATCATGAGGAGGGAACGATTCGTCAAAACAGCCACGCAACTACAACAACACGAGCCAGGGTCTTCGTCTTCGTTTTGAGCTACGGGTTGACTCACTGTCGGGCTACTACTGCCATCGGGGCTACTCATAATTCCTCCAAGATTTAACAACAAACAGGCGGACAGCTCCACCATTTACATGGAAAGCTCATACCCTTTTATCTGGAATCTTTCAATCACAAAATCCTCGTTCCCCTTGTCGGTTGTTCTGCCCCTTATCCCCATAAAACCGGTCACGCACCAAGCGCATGGCAAAAATGGAGACAAAATCCTTGACCACCGCCACTGCCCTGATATCCTGGTAGGCGCGCATCAATAACGGCCTGACAGTTTCCGGCTCCACCCGGAACTGCGCGGCCAGATCAATGACGATGCGCTCCAGGCTTTTTAAATCAGGTTCTTGCCCGCTGTGCTGCTTATCCATCCCTTCCCCTTCGGCTAAGGCCACGTTAGGACAACGAAAGCAGCAGGGGGACCAGCAGCTTGGGCTCGCAATAGGGCGCGCTTTCCTCGCTGACCAGCGGGCAATCGATCAACTGAATTCCCAGTTCCGCAAGCCTTTCTTGCTCCACTTCTCCTGAGTATCCTCCATTCTTTGAGTCAATGAGGACACAGTTCAGCACCTGCTGGGTTGGGATCTCAGGCCTGTTTTTCTTCAGGTAGCGCAGCAGGGTTTCGATCTGATCCATGAGATTCAGACCAACTGCCTCCGGGTCTTTACCCATGCTGGGAATATAGACTTTTGGACAGACGTTTCCCTGGATGGCCTCGGTCACCCCCTCCGGCAACAGGCTGACGATGACGCTGGAATAGAAGCTCCCCATGGGATAGCAGATCAGCTGGGCGGAAAGGATCAGTTCGGGGAGCTTGTCGCGTACCCTTGGCCATACCTCGCCCTTGGTGGTAGCCGAGGTTGTCATGGTCAGAAAGAGGTGGACGATCTTTTGGTCCAGGGGAGGAACTTCCTTGCCGGTAAGCAGGTGCTGTCCCACCACCACCTGACCGTCGGCAAGCATCGCTCCCAAGTGAAGATAGCGGTTGAGTACCGGCCGGACCGTGCCCCGCGCCTCGACTAGTTTCGAAAAGAGAAAGATCACTGGGTCGAGGTGCCGGCCATTGTCCAGATACCCGGCAGTAAGCACCAGATTCCCGATACTGGCCCCTCGCAGGTCAAAGTCTTGAGGCATCCGGGTGAGAAAGATTTTCAGGTGATGGCGGACAATCTTGCGCAAGGGATTGGGTATGGCCGATACCAACCGGTGCCTGCCGGTCACCATGGTCCGTAGTTCCTCAAGGAGCGGGTCTTGTTCCGTTTCTTTGGAGAAGCGATAGGCAAAGAGCCGATACATTTCCGGGTTGCCCTGCACGCTCTGATCGGCTAGATCCATGAGACGGGCCCGGATGTCGCCGATGGAGGGCATGGAAAAGGCTTTCCGCAGGGTGGCCGAGCTGCCCCCGGAATCAACAGCGGTCATGATATGGCAGGAGTTGTGGGTATAGCGGATCAGTTCCCGACTCACCCCGCGCAGAGCGCTGCCGCCACTGAAGAAGAGAAGCCGCGGCCCCAGTTCGGGGGTGCGGCGGTAGAGTTCCACCCTCACGGGATCCGGCAGGGTAATCTCCCTCTGTACCTTGATTTTCATGAGATGAGACCCGACAATCCGTCCGTCATTGCTCGCAACCTTCGCTTAGAATCGCCAGGCACGCATCGCAGGCCCGTTCGAAATTTATGCCGCCGCTGATTTCGAACACCCGTGTTTTTGCGAGAAGCTCCAGATAGGCATCCTCGGAATGATCGATCTCCTCGCCATGTTCGGGCAGGAAAAAAAGGCCGGCGGATTTCATGAAAGCAGGCAGAAGATCACGCCGGTGCCGGATGTCCACCTCACGAATCACAGTGGGTGCCTGGTTTCGCTGCCAATTAAGGATCACCAACCCCTCCATGGGGGCTGCCAGGGAGAATCGACCAGGACCAAAGCAATGGTCGAGGAACACGTCGTATTTGTGTTCCAAATTCCAGAGTTCCTCCGTGGCGAGGTTGGCAAAGCGCTCCCGGTCCTGGGGCGGGATTACCTTGGCCAGGTCGGGGTTGTTGAGTGCCGTGCCGGGATTGATGCGGGGAAGCTTAGCTATCCCGTACATGAAAAGCCCATCGCCATCCTCCCGGATCATCACCCGGTCATTGCTGATAAAATTCACGCCACGGCTCATCAGATGTAGGGCCAGGGTGGATTTGCCCATGCCCGAGAACCCGGCTAGGGCCAAGCCACGGCCATGCAAAGTAATGCCGGCAGCATGGCCCAGCAGGCAGCCCTGCCGGAGTTTCCAGCTGATAAAACGGTTGTTGATGAAGTTGATCACCTGATTGGCGTTTGCCAGGCAGGGTCCGACGGCCACGCTGTCATCGCTACCGAAGACGAAAACCATGCCGGTGAGCCGTTTGCGCACAATACGACCGTCGGGCAGATCGATAAACTCCTCCTTGATCTTGTTCTTGCCAGGGTCCGGCTCTTTGGTCATGAAAACATGGGGAAGTTCCAACGGCAGCGCTTCATGGGCAGTGATCAGCATGTCCCATGCCGAACCGTCCGAAATAAAATCGCTGAAGTACTCCCGCAGATTATCCGTCAGGTCGGGGGAATTGGTCTGCACCCCGATCCGGCAGTCGTCAAAGGCGAGAATGAGCTGTTCGGTTGCGGGGAACTCCGAGCGGATGTGCTGCACCAGTTGTTGGCGGGCCATGGGTGTCACCTTCATGCCCCCACCTTCCCGCAGACATAGTCCGCATAGTGTTGGGCTGCATCAATGCCGCTTGCCTCTTGAATGCCACGGAAACCGCCAAAGGCGGAGACTTCGAACACCCGCAGCCCGTCGACGGTTTCCACCACATCGACGCAGGTGAAATCGAGGCCAAAGGGAGCCTGGGCCTTGCGGGCCAAGGCGATGATCTCCTCCGGCGGGTCGTAGGGCTGATATTTGCCGCCGGAGGCGGTGGTGGTGTTCCACGAGTCGTTGCGGGTGGTTCTGGCGTAGGTGGTGAGGTACTGGCCGCCAAGAAACACCACGCCCAGGTCGCGGCCGTTCAGATCGATCTTTTTTTGAATGTACATGATTCGGTGCTCGGCTTTATAGTCTTCGATGATTGCGCGGGTATCCTCGTCGGGCCGCAACACGATCATTCCCCGCGCCTTGGTGGAGTAAAGGGGCTTGAATACCGCCTCGCCATAGAGAGCCACCGCGTCAAGGGCCACATCCACATCCTCGGTGATGGTCAGCGGCGGCATGGGAATGTTGGCGAGCTGCAGGGTAATGGTGCAGGTGAGCCGGTCCAGCACCCGGATGATATTCAAGGGGTTGGAAAATATCGGCAGTCCCTGCCCGGACAAAAAACGGAAGACCTCCAGCCGGTCAAGCAGATCCGGGGAGTAGTACTTGCCGATTTTTTTGATGATCAGGCCGTCCAGGGAGTTGAGTTCCACCTCGCCGAACAGGATCCGGCCCGAAGGCAAATCGAGCCGCAATGCACCCGGATCCACCAGCAGGCGGAAACCGGTGCGTTCCGCAACCGCATCGGCGAGCTTTTCGGAGGACCAGCCGCCAGGAATGCCAACAACGCCAATTTTTTTCAAGGAAAGACCTCTTTAGGAGAATGTCAATAGTACATGATGCTGGAAGGGAGGGAAAAGGTGCGCCATGGGCTGTCCTGATGCGCCAGCACCTTTTCCAGCAGAAAGTGGGAACGCATGAACATTTCATGGGCAAAATCGTTGTTCCACTCAAAGCGGGTTGAGGTGTAGAAGGAGCGGGCCAGGGCCAGGGCCATGCGCACCTCGAAGGTTTCGTCGCCTTGCTGGGCGGCAAATTCCTTGGCTAATTCGTACATGTCCCGGGTGATCCAGTTGAGCCGGTCACGCAGGTGCGTTTTAAAAACCGGCTGTCTAAAGTTGGAGACGATGAATACCGACACATCCTGAACATAGTCCGACTCGCGGGATCGATAGAGATCAATCAGCTGTATGCGCCCCTTGACCGCGTTGTAGATGATGTTGTTGACATTAAAATCGCCGTGAATGAAGACAGAGAAGGGGGCTGCCAGATTTTCTTCGATGCGCTGGCATTTCTCAAGCAACTCCTCGGTGGGCATGACCTCCGAGGAACCAATATCCTGGCGGACCCGGTGAAAATCGGGATGCACACTGAGAACGCTGTGCATCCGGGACATGATTTGCGGGATGAAGTTGGCCTTGACCGGGACCTTTTTTTTGGTCCGTTGCCATATCTCCAGAACAGTGGCATGCAGCAGTTTGCACACCATGTCCAACTCGTCGGGGTCGCCCTTGAGAATTATGGCTTCAAGGGTTTGGCCGGGGAGAAATTCCACCAGCAGGGAGGCTGTCTCCTCCGATTCCTGATGGCTGAACAGTCTGGGGGTTAAATCAGGAAATATCTCGTTCCAGCGCTCCAGATTGTTTTTTTCGGCCAGGATTTTTTCTTTGTTGCCCTCTTTGAAGATGCTGCTCTGCGTCTGGGGGGCGATCAGCGGTTGCTCATTAGGCCCTTGGACCTTGCGGATGCGGCATCCTGAACGGCTGCCCAGGATGGAGGAAAACTCCACTTCAGACAGATTGGTGCGCACGCCGGATCTGCTCAGGGTTTCTTCCAGGGCCTGGAATTGCTCGATCTTGATCTTCTCTCCCAGAATGGAAAGGAGCAAGGCCTCGCCGATATTGAGCAGCGAGTCACCCATTCGCTCCAGGTACCGGAAGATGAACAGCACGGTAATCAGGTTTTCGATCTCCTTGCCGCCCCGGAGTTCCTCCATGATCTTGTCGAAATTTTCCTTATAGATGGCGTCGATCTGGTTCTCGGCCCGGCAGATGGCGAGGGCCTGGCCCATGTTGCCGCTTTCGAGCACCGGGATGACCACATGCAGGTGCTCGGCGAGAATATCGAAGATCTGCTGATAATCGAAATGCTGGAGAATGGTCTGTTTCTTGAGGTAATGGAGCTGGTCCACCGCGCTGACGGCGAAATCGCCGATGCGTTCCAGGTTGACGCAGATGGTGTGGGTTGCCTGGATGCGATCTCTCTCGCGCTGGGTAATGGATCTCGCCTCGCTCAAGGTGCTGAAACAGCGGTTCTCGATCACTGTTTTCAGATTGTCGATGTAGTCGTCCCGGCTGTTGATTTTCGGGAAGGCCGAGACTTCGCCGCTGGTCAGGACACCGGCGGTATCGTCGAGTTGCCGGGCAACCTCGACAACCATAAAACTTAAGTTTTCCTTGAGTGCAGCCGTCAGCATGGTTCTTGCACCACTATGATCCGATGCTCATGGAGGAAGAGCGTTCGTCTTTGATGACAGGCTTGATCTCCGACCAGGATAGTTTTATGGAAAGCTTGTTTTGCCCGTCCTTGTTCTTGGCCTGGACTGAAAATTTCATCAGATCCCCTACCCGCATGGCCATTTCGTCCCCGTTGGACTTGAGGATGATGCGTCCCTTCTCGATGGAGTCGATCAGGGAGACCAGATAGGTCTTGATGGAGTGGCCGTCCTGCAATGATTCGTAGTCAAATTTCTTGGTGGACATATTCATACCTCGAACGGTTTAGTGGTTTCCTGAAAAGCCTCAACAGATACAATCCTGGGTCATCCTGCCAGTCTCGTCCTGTATTCCTCCATTACATCGTGTTTGTCCATGTGGGCCACCACCAGCTTCTTGCGGATGGCCTGGTCACTCCAGGGCGGTTGCACCCCGATCTCCCGGGAGGCCTTGAAGTGATCGCGTTCATGCGGAGATCGGGTCTTCTCGCTCATGTGGGTGTCGTCCCCCATGAAAACCAGCAGACGTTTTGTCGATGGGCCGGCCTCCCGATTTTTCCGGTTGAGCACGGTGATGAGAAAATCAGTGTACTCCCAGGACTGGGGGTTCCAGACCTCATAGCCATCCACGTCATAGTCGGCCAGGAGGATGGGCCAGAACTGCTCCGGATGGGGAATGACCACCCCCGCCCCCAGCCCGCGGGCTTCTTCGATGATCTCCGAGGTGCGGTAGAAATACTTGGGGGAGAAGTTTCGTTTGACGATCTCCTTGACCGCCTTGAGAAAGGCCTGAGCCCGGTTGATTACCGTGTCGCCATACTCCGGGCGCAGGGTGTCGAAGAAGTCGCGAATCAGCTTGTTCTTGATGCTGTCCTGCGGCACTTGATCCATGTGGCGATCCAGCAGATCGTTAAGCTTGCGCACATAGATGCGGACAAAGCCGACCAGCTCAGCGTCAGCTCCGGTTTCTCCGGCAGCCTCATCGAGCCGTTCCTCCACCGGGGTGGTGATGGTGTGGATGAAGTCAAAGAGCTGGGAGGCCCGGTACTGGCGGGTATGGGCCAATTGCGCCTTGAGGACTCCGGCCCGCTCGAGCCTGCTCTTTTCGAAGTGGAGCAGCAGCTGCACCTTGCGGTTGAATCCCCGGGAATAACAGTCCACCTCGACCCCGCTGTAATCCCCGTAGCTCATCAGCATATTGTGCTGGGTGGGGATGATCAGCTCCTCCTTCCGGTTGGGGAAGGTGGCGTTGATGCGTTGCGCGATCAGCTCCATGGGCACGAATTCGGGATGCCAATGGAGCGCCATGACCCCCTGCTGCCGGGGGTAGACTTTTTCCGGGGTAAGCACCAGCCGGATTTGTTCAGGGGAGAGTTCCGTGGAGATGATGGCAAAAAAATTCTGCTCATCGCTCTCGGTGATCTCCTCCGGGATCATATCCGGCAGGTCGTGGGGAACCACTTCCGATTTGTGTTTCGGTTTGACCAGTTTCATTGGCGATGGCTGCTCCGTGGCTTGGCTGTGCCAGCGCAGAAAAAATATCCGCAGCGCCGGCGGGTACTGCCTGCGAGGGTCCCCAAGGATTTCGCCTTGGAGTGTTATTTGTACTGGTCGTGGCAGAGCTTCTTCATAGCCTTGAGTTCGGCGTATTTTTCCTGCATGGCGACAAGGTCGTCATTTTCGCAGGCCACGTTGAGCTGAACACAGAGCTTGGAGTATTGGTCATAGTGCTCGTCACCGTGTCCCGCATATCCCACCATGAGTTCCGAGTCGGCAATAAAGGCGTTCACATCGGCTTTCTCGGGCACGAGTCCTTTCTTGAGGGCGTCGCCCATGGATTTGAAGCACTTGTCCATCCGCTTCTTTATTGTTTTGTATCTGGGTTTGCCATCGGCTTCCGTCTCTTCGCCTGTCGTCTCGCAGCATACCGCCCCAGCCGTGACTACTTTAACCTTGGCCTTGAGGTGGAGTTGGTCGCCCTCTCGCTTCAGTTCAAGCTTCATCTTCTTGATGTCACCGAAGGTAAGATCAAACTCCTTCAACTCATCCATGTTGCCCTGTTCGATCATCTGGGCCAAGCCGCGAAGAAAATCCGCGACATTTTTGAAGGGCACCATTTCGGAAGTCTGGAAGGGCATCACTTTCTCGAATTTCATCTCTTTACCGGACATGACTTGTTCCCCCTGTTGTGAGTGGATGATGGCAAGCGCCCAATGCGCCATGTATTTTATTATGGTAGCAGCACGTTCTGCATGAATTGATTAGGATTTCATTAATTTTTGATTAGGACTGCACGGAACCCGGGAGGTAAAAATGGGGATCGTTCTATAAGGAACACTTGGGAAAAACAGTTTGTTGCGGAACCAGTTGGTCGCAATGGTTTCCGACAGGCCTTGAGCTGGCAGGGGAGAAAAAAATGATCAAGGAAAAAAGGAGAGGATGTCTCGGACAATCACCGCGGATTTCTTCGTAAATATTTTTTGGATATGCATACGGTTCTGCGGGCACAGGGGGGAGACAGAAACATCTGTATTGCTGACTTGCTGTTACAAAAAAGGCGAAGAAGGTTTTTTCTCACCGCAGAGGAAAATACCTTCTTCGCCTTGACTTGATGAATCTAGCCGGCCATCAATAATTAAACCGGTGCTTGAAATTCAGCATCCCTGTGGCCACATACTCGGTGCCCAGCCCATAGAGGTTGACATCTTCATACAGGGGAAGGCCATAGCTGCCGTTGAGGCTGAAGTTGCCGCCAAAGGCTGAGAGGAACCGCCAACTGGCCACGCCGGTCAGCATGATTGCCCGGCCCCCGCTGTTTTGGACCTTGACCCCGGAATTTTCGTTTTTAGCGGTATCGGTGGCGTCCAGCTCCAACCCCAGCATCAGGTCGTAATTCGGGGTGTAATGCAGGGCCGCGCCAAGCTTACCGACATCGCCGAACTTGTAATCATCCCCGTTTTCCCGGTTGACCAGATAGCTCGCTTCGCCATGCAGCCAGAAATCCCCGAAACGGATCGAACCCAGCAGACCGCCGCCGAGATCGACACTGCCGGTGCCCAGTTGCAGCCCAGGCATGGTGCGGAAGGTGGTATCGAAATCGCCGGTGGGCAGGGTCATGTTGCCCATCAGGCTGACAAACTTGCTGTAGTAATCGTCCCGCCACAGATTATAGACCGCCTTCAGTTCAAGATCGCTGATTCCCTTGTGCTTGGTGACTTTCTCAACGCCGCCCATCCGCATGGTCGAAGTCATGATCTTGTCGAGATCCGAGATCTTGGCCGTAACCGACAACCGGTCCGTGATGCCGTAGTTGGCCATCAACATGGGGCCGGAACCCTCCATCTTCTTGGGAATCATCGGTGCTGTCGGGGTGATCCCTGCGGTGGCTGCCAAGTATTGGCCGGTTGAGACATTGCTTGAGCCCATCATCAGATCATCCTTGACCATGGCCATATAGCCAGCCCCCCCGCTCACAGAGCCCTTTGGCGGCGGCACCGCCGAGTTGACCCGATTGGGCATGGTCATGCCCATGGGTGAGACCGCAAGCAGGGCCTGGGAAAAGGTCAGCGGTTGCCCGCCATGCTCGGAGATGAATTTTTTTGCTCCGTCCTGGTCGGCAAAGGCGATGATATTGGGAATCATGTCCGGCACCAGATCGCTGCCAATCACATAGGTGGCCCCGGCTGCGCTGATCTCCTTGCCGCTTGGCCAGTCATGTACAACCACGGAGGCAAAGGCATCGAGCCCACCCGCGTCCGCAACCAACCGCAGCATATCGGCTCCGCCGCAGGTTTTTTCAACCCGGCCATCCTTGCTGGTGACAATGGCGCTTGTGCCCTGATATTGATCGATGTACATGCCGCACAGGCGACAGCCCTCGCGCTCTCCGGCGTGCGCCGCCGAGGCCAGCATGACCGCCGCCGCCAGAATCACTCCATATTGCTTTATCATTGCCGCCCCTTTACTTTTTTTGTTTGCAGATGGAAAAAATTGAGGGGATACCCTACCACAATGTGCCACAAGGAAAAATGCGGCAAATTGTCGCAGGATGAGGCGAGATGGGGCATGATCTGCCAGGAAAAGGGGGGGCAACGAAGAAGGGAGGCAACGTTTCGGGAACTCACTGAAGACACAGGAGCAGCAATCTCTAGACACACAAACGCCCCTTTGCAGGGGCGCATTAAAAAACGGCGGTCGGAATGAGGCTCTTCCCGGACAACTCCGTGACAGACAGGAGGCGTTTTGTCTGCCCTTTTGTGTCGGGCGACAGGCAATCCTCTTACATTTTCTACCTGTATAATACTACCTGCTCACACTGTCCTGCTTTTCCGACCGCCCAGGAAACGGGGCGGAAGTCCGCCCCGCAAAACTTCACAATCCCGTCAGCTTGCTTATATGCCGGTTACAGCACCAAACCAGCTGGCGACAATTGCTATGGGTCCACCCGCTACGATGACTCCGGCAACGAGACAACTTAGAGACCAAGCACCCACCAAGCCAGCTGCCATTGCCCCCAGGCCAACTACTGCGCCCTGCATTGTATCGGTGCCTACTCCGTCTGTTACCAACGCATTGCTTCTAGTTCTGGTTTTGACCAACTGTGCATTTTTCATATCAGGCCTCCTGAAAAAAAGTAGTGTTCTTGATTTCTAATATAAGGACTTTCAGCTTCTGGTCAAGATATTTTTTTACATAAAATCAAATAGTTACATGTAAACCACAGGGGTAAAAATTGCCGTGTATATCCAGGGGCAGGATATCCGTAAGCACGATATTCAGCTGATCATGACAATGGAAGTTTGCAGGACAAGACGGCGCTAGAAGCCATGCAGGGGGCAGGTGTCGCAGAGCGGATTGGATTTTTTGCAGTGTTCCTTGGCAAGACGGACCAACAGGGCGTGGTACTCGTTGAAGAGATGGGCGTCGCTGGGCAGCTTGCCCAGGAACAGATCCTGGATTTCTTCATACCCGGCGTCTTCACCAATGAGGTCATGGCGGAGCAGGATCCGGTAGGTGTAGGCATCCACCACAAACACTGGCTTGCCTGCGGCATAGAGGGCGATGGAATCGGCGGTTTCCGGGCCGATGCCCTTGATGGCCAACAGCTTTTCTCGGAGGGTATGGGTGTCCTGATCGAAAAATGTCTCGAGATTTCCGCTGTCTTCACGGATGGCGGCAAAAAGCCCCTTGAGGCGTTTGGCTTTTTGGTTGTAATACCCGGAAGGCCGGATATTTTCGGCCAGCACCTCCAAGGGCAGGGCTTCCAGGGCATCAAAGGAGAGCAGCCCTTCCTGGCGCAAGGCCTCGATGACCATGCTCACGTTGCGCCAGCTGGTGTTCTGGGTCAGGACCGCGCCGAGCATGACCTCGAAGGGGGTTTCGCCGGGCCACCAGCGCTGGGGACCGAAATGCTCCAAAAGACGGGTATGGATTTCCTCAATCCGGTTGGTCACGATATCCTGGCGGCCTAGGACAAATCATTCGGAACGCATGAAGAGAAAATACACGGCAACGGCAATGGCCCCGATAAAGACCCCGGCCACGGGCAACACCTTGTCCAATTGGAGCTTACCGCCAATCACCAAGCCCTCCATGTAGCGGCTCCCGGTGAAAAGCCAGAGGCCGAAGCCAAGGCCGGTCATGACCAGGGTATTCGTCGCCTGCTTGTAGAGGTTGTAACAGATAAAGGCGATAAAGGGGGCCAGAAACCAGGCATTGGTGAACAATGCCTTGGCGTCCACCTCGCGAAACTGTTGCGGCACATTGGTGCTGTTCAAGAAATCGACAATCTGCCCCAGAAATTCGGTCATACGGTGCGTCCTCCCTCTGTGGTGATTACGAACTTATTTCTGCTGCCGGTCCGGCGCGGTGGCCTGCTTGTACACCTTGATGGCGCAGTACGAGCCGCACATGCTGCAAGCGTCGCCCTTGTAGGAACTCCCCTCCTCCCGGAAACGTCGGGCCTTGTCCGGGTCGATGGACAGCTCGATCTGGCCTTTCCAATCCAGATTGTTGCGGCACTTGGCCATGGCGATGTCCTTGTCGATGGCGCCGGGCAACCCCTTGGCAATGTCCGCCGCATGGGCGGCAATACGGGAGGCCATGACCCCCTCGTGCACATCCTCGGCGCTGGGCAGCTTGAGATGCTCGGCCGGGGTGACGTAGCAGAGAAAATCGGCGCCTGCCGCCCCGGCAATGGCCCCGCCGATGGCGCCGGTGATATGGTCGTAGCCCGGCGCGATGTCCGTAACCAGCGGCCCCAAGACATAAAAGGGCGCTCCGTGGCAGAGCTGTTTCTGGAGCAAGATATTGGCCTGGATCTGGTTGAGCGGCATGTGACCCGGCCCCTCGACCATCACCTGCACCCCGGCCTCCCAGGCGCGCTGGGTCAGCTCACCCAGGTGGATCAGCTCTTGGATCTGCCCTCGGTCTGTGGCGTCGGCCAGGCACCCGGGCCGGATGCCGTCGCCCAGGCTCAGGGTGACTTCGTGCTCCTTGAGGATGGCCAGCAGATCATCGAAATGTTCGTACATGGGATTTTCTTTGTTGTTGTAGCTCATCCACTCGATGGTGAAGGAGCCGCCCCGGCTGACCACGCCCATGAGCCGCTGATGGTTGCGGACCCGGTCCAGGGTGCTTCTGGTGATGCCGGAATGGATGGTCATGAAATCGACCCCGTCCTGGGCCTGCTGCTCAATGACCTTGAACATATGATCCACGCTGACCTCGCCGATCTTGCGCTTCTGCTTCTCCACCACCTCGGCGATACTCTGGTAGATGGGTACGGTGCCCAGAGGGATGGGGCAACTTGCCAGAATCTCGCGACGGATGGCATCCAGCTCGCCGCCCATGGACAGATCCATCACCGTATCGGCCCCGGCCTTGAGGCAGACGCAGAGCTTTTGCAGCTCCTGGCTCACCTCGGGGTAATCCTTGGAGGAGCCGATGTTGGCGTTGACCTTGGTGGACAGACCCTTGCCCACACCCATAATCCTATCGAACTTGTGATTTTTATTCTTGGGGATGCAGATTGTCCCCTCGGCCACCCCCTGCATCAGGGCCTGAACCGTGATGTTCTCGTTGGCGGCACAATTCTCAAAAAGAGGGGTACACGTGCCCCTGATCGCGTCTTCTCGAATACTCATCACAGATTCTCCGATAACCGGCGGCGCAGGCCGCAGGGTATTCACAGTAAAATTAAAGGAAGTTTAAGACGCAAAAACATACCAGCGGCCCCTGGAGAATGCAACGGAAATGTAGGAGGACACAGAGGGAAAATAACTATAACACCCCGTGTTCATGGAGAATTTTTATCCCCATCCCGATAAGAACCAGACCGCCGACAATCTCGGCCCGGGAACCCAACCGCGAGGTCGCACCCAGCAGACAGCCCAGCCGCAAACCCAGCGCGGTGAGTCCTGCGGCAACCAGGCCGATGATCAGGGCCGGAAGCCAGACACTGATCCCAAGCACGGCGAAACTCAACCCCACGGCCAGGGAGTCAATACTGGTGGCAATCGAGAGGGTAAGAAGCATCCGCCCCCGGGTGGGGTCCGTTCCCTCCCCCTCTTCCTTTGCCTCCCGGATCGCCTCCCAGATCATCTTGCCACCCACAAAGGCCAACAACCCAAAGGCGAGCCAATGGTCAAAGCTCTCGATCCACGAACGGACCGTGATCCCGCCCAGCCAGCCGAGGATGTTCATCCCGGCCTGGAAAAACCCGAAATGGAAGGCCAGACGGAACACCTGCCGGGAATTGACCTGGCACAGGCTGACCCCGGCGGCCAAGGCCACGGCAAAAGCGTCCACGGCCAAGGCCAAGGCGATGAGCAAAATGGTGGAAAATTCCATGAAATGGGCTGCGCGGATATGAGTTATGGGGAGAATGGTTTTGGGTGCGCCGCCAATTGACCATTTTTCCCTGAGGCTGGCAAGAAAAAAGCCCGCGACAAAAAAAGCGGAATTCCCTTCAAGGTTTGGTATCATTACGCAAACAGCCATGCTTTCTCGGCCTGGCCTCATAAAAACAGCGGCGCCCATAGAGGTTGTGAGAATGATTAAGATAATGCTGGTCGATGACCACGAAATGGTCAGAACGGGCCTGAAATCCCTGCTGGGAACCCAGCCTGATTTTCAGGTGGTCGGCGAGGCCGGAAACGGGATTGATGCCTTAAGCAAGATTGCCGCGCTGGCACCGGACGTGGTGGTGATGGATATCAGCATGCCGCTGATGGACGGCATTGAGGCAACCAAGAAACTTATCGAGCTGCGCCCGGATTGCCTTATCCTCGCCCTCACGGTGCATGAGGACAAACAGTATTTCTTCCAGATGCTCCAAGCCGGGGCCAAGGGCTATCTCACCAAGGAGGCTGCGGCCGACGAACTGGTGGCCGCCATCCGTTCCGTGGCCGCCGGCAATGTCTATCTGCAGCCAGCCCTGGCCCGCTGGCTTCTCGATGATTACAACGAACTGGCCAGCCAGTCCCAATTTTCCTCAAGTGGCGCGGACCACACCGGCCTCAATGCCCTGACGATGCGAGAGCGGGAGGTGCTGGAGCTGGTGGCCGAAGGTAACACCACCCCACGGATTGGGGAAATCCTCACCTTAAGCCCAAAGACCATCTCCCGGCACCGGGAACGGATCATGAACAAACTCAATCTGCACTCCACTGCGGAACTGGTAAAATTCGCCATCCGAACCGGGCTGGTGAAAGCGGGCTGAATCCTTAAGACTCCCCCACTTCGCCATCTTCCCCTGTTTCCGGCCCAGTCCTTCGGCAACAGCATCCTCCATTTTTCCCCCGCCCCAAACACCGTTGGCAGCGGTCATCACTGCACATCTGACAGGAGAAACAATCGGGGCATGGGTGTTTTTGCCGAAAGTCCTGTTTTTTTTCAGGGACGTAGACCTTGCCTGTTCCATCGGGAAGATCGACAAATGGCATCCTGGCTCTCCTTGCCCTGTTGCCGGAAAAGCGCGGAAACGGTGCTCAGCTAGACGTTTGCGGCTTGAGGCTCACCGCTCTCAATGGGCAGGCTCGGATCCCTGGCCCATTCGTTCCAGGAGGCAAAATAGACCCGCAGCCTGGTAAAACCGGCCAGCTTCAGGGCCACATAGGTATTGGCCGCCCGCGAGCCCTTGAAACAAAAGATGATGATGTCGCTGTCCGGGTAGATCTGCTGGCTGGCGCACAGGGCCCGGATTTCATGGGCAGGCCGGAAGGCCGGGATCGCCTCCCTGCTCAGGAAGCTGTACCACTCAATCCACTTCGCGCCGGGAATCCTCCCCCGCCGAGGGGCAAAGTCGAAGCCATAGGGCGATGAGGTCTGGCCCAGCCATTCGTTGGCATCCCGGTTGTCGAGGAGAATGGTCTTCGGGTCGCCCATGGCCTGAAGAACATCTTCCCTGGTGGCCATCAGGGCGTGGTTTGGTTGGGGGAAAAACCGGCTGGGGCTGGGCGACGTATCACCGGTTTCTTCGGGTAGCCCGTACTGCTGCCAAGCCCAAAAGCCGCCGTCAAGAATGCCGCAATCCCGGTGGCCGAGATAGCAAGCCAGCCAGTAGCCCCGACAGGAAGCGCCATAACGGGTGTCAAAGCTGTCTTCGTAAAAAACAACCTTCCGGTCATGGGAGACACCAACGCGGGAGAAACTCGCGGCAAAGGTGTTCTGCAAGGCCGCCAGCCCTTCCGGGCTGCTCTCGCTTAAAAAGGAGAAGATCTCCGGCAGATTCACTGCTCCGGGAATATGCCCCTCGGCAAAGGTGTCCTGATCGCGGATATCCACCAGCAGCACCGAACCCTCATCAAGCAACGCCTGGGTTTCATGGAGAGTGTAGAGAATTTTTTCCGTCATGCTTGGCTTATCCCTCGGTAAAAAAATAACCGCACTATCCACCTAAATATTTATTATAAGACCTTCGCGCAGGGACCGCCCGGAAAAATTCTCCAGCCTGCCCTCTTCTTGCCCCCTGGGCCCTTTTCCTTTTTTTCCGAACTTGTTGAAACATTTTTCTTCATCTATATTGAAACGAGGAGGTACCACAATGGCTCTTGATCCACAGATGAAAATCTTACTCGTTGAAGACGCCGGGACCATGCGCAAAATGGAAGCCCGGATTCTCGGCCAAGTCGGTTTCACCAACATCGTCGAGGCGGTGGATGGCAACGATGCCAAGGAAAAACTTGGCGCCGAAGCGGACATTGCCCTGGTCATCAGCGATTGGTCCATGCCCAACTGCGACGGCTACCAGTTGCTGCAATGGATGCGCGAGCAAGACACCTTCAAGAGCCTTCCCTTTCTCATGGCCACCGGCCACGGCGACAAGGCCTATGTGGCCAAGGCCAAGGAGGCCGGAGCCAACGGCGTGGTGGCTAAGCCCTTTACCCCGGACGAACTCAAGGTCCTCATCGATGAAATTTTTGGCCTGAAAAAAACGGTTGCCCCAAAAAAGGAAGAAGGCCCCAAGATGAGCGCCGAGGGCAAGGTGCATCTCAAGATGGCCCATATCCAGATCACCGACCATCTGGCCTTGGGCGTGCTCAAGCACCAGGTGGCTTCGGGCCAAAAAAAACCGCAGCACTTCAGCCTGGACACCCTCTGCATGCCGGGCTGGAACCCGGTGCAGAACGCCCTGGAAAACGGCGAGGTGGATGGGGCCTTTATCCTGGCGCCCATGGCCATGGATCTGTTCAGCTACGGGGTGCCCATCAAGCTGGTGCTCTTTGCCCACCGCAACGGCAGCATCTGCGTGCGCAACAAAACCGGCAAGTATGCCAAGCCATACCAGCAGTTTTTCAAGCACAAGACCTTCTATATTCCCCACAAGATGTCGGTCCACAACATGCTGGCCCACATGTACTTCACCCAGATGGGTTTGCGGCCAGGGGTGGTGGGCAAGGAAGCGGTCAACGTCCTTTTTGACGTGGTGCCGCCGGTGGCCATGCCGGAATTCTTAAAGGAAAATCCCGAAGCCAGCGGTTTCCTGGTGGCCGAGCCCATCGGCTCCCGGGCCATTACCGCAGGCATTGCCGAGCGCCAGTTCCTCTCAAGCGAGGTCTGGCAGGATCACCCCTGCTGCGTCGTGGTCTTCCGGGAGGATATCCTCAAGAAATACCCGGAGGCGGTGCAGGAATTCACCACCATGCTGGTGGAATCCGGCCTCTATATCCGGGATCATGTGGACGAGGCGGCGGAGATCGCCGTGGCTTTTCTCGACCCGCAGAAAAAAATCGGTCTCGAACCCGCCCTGTTACGCAACGTGCTCTCCGACCCCCAGGGAATCACCACGGACAACCTCTATCCTGTGAGTGAAGATCTGGAGGCCATCCAGGATTACATGACCACCAAGATGGAGATCGGACGGCGCATCAATCTCGCCGAGTTTGTTGATACCCGCTTTGCCGACATCGCCTGCAAAAATCTGCCGACTGCGGCGGGAGCAGAACAGGGCGCGGCCCGACCACGGGGCGCAGCCAAAAAGCTGGGCATCGACCAGGCCCTTGCCTCCCGGGAGGGCAAGTATCTTATTTTCACCCTGGGCAACGAACGTTACGGCCTCGGCATCCTTGATGTCCGGGAAATCATCGGCCTGATGACCGTCCACGAGTTGCCGCAAATGCCGCCTTTCTTCAAAGGGGTTATCAACCTGCGGGATAAAATCATCCCGGTCATGGACATGCGGGGCAAGTTCGGCATGGAGAGCGCGGAATACGATGCCCGCACCTGCATCATCGTGGTGGAAGTTTCCGGCCTCACCGGCTCCCGGCTCATCGGCATCATTGTCGATGCGGTGTCCGAGGTGGTCTTCATCAAAGAGCAGGATGTGGAAGATCCGCCAAAATTCGGCAGCGTGGTCGACAGCCAGTGCCTACTGGGCATGGCAAAACTCGCCGAGGGCGTGACCATTCTCCTGGACATTGACCGTCTCATGCATGTCCAGGAGGAGGTGGTCCTCAGCTCCGTTTTTTAGAAAACCGGCGGACATGCCGTTTCGCATAAAAAACCGTCACCACAAAGAGCGTTATGTGGCCATTTGCAGTCCCATTATAAATCCTCTCATTTTTAGGAGCTCGCCGTTATTGGCGGGAGTCAAGTAACTTCCGCACCACTTCGGTAAAATGATTAAGGGCAATAGGTTTTTGCAACAGGGCGGCGCCTCGCTCCTCCTCCAACTCCTGTGTCGCAACATCAAAGTCGTAACCGGTCATATAGAGAATCGGCAAACCGGGTCTCCGTTTCCGGATCGCCCTGCCCAAGGCTTTACCGCCCAGGCCCGGCATGATCAAATCGGTCACGAGCATATCGATTTTCTCGCCCTGCTCCGCAAAGAGATCCAGGGCAGCCTTTCCGTTGGCCGCCGTCAGAATCCGGTAGCCGAGGTCTTCCAGGGTTGCGGCCAAAACCTGCAACACTTCGGTGTCATCCTCCACCAGAAGAATGCTTTCCGTTCCTTTCTGGAAGCGGAGTGGGGCAACCGACACATTTTCCTCCGAAGAGGTTCCTTCGCTTTTCGGCAGGAAGATCTTGAAGCTGCTGCCCTTTCCCTCCGTTGATTCCACAAGAATATGGCCGCCATGCTGGGCAACAATGCCATGCACCGAGGCAAGGCCAAGCCCGGTGCCCTTGCCCACCTCCTTGGTGGTAAAAAAGGGATCAAAGACCAGGGCTATTTTTTTCGCATCGATGCCGCAGCCCTGGTCGCTGACCGTGAGCAGAACAAAATCTCCACAAATCTCCCGTAAATCGATATCGTAGAGCGAATGCGGTGCTACGCTTATATTTTCCGCACTGATCTTGAGTTCGCCGCCATTCTCCATGGCATCCCTGGCATTGACCACCAAATTGATGAGCACCTGCTCCATCTGATTGCGATCCGTCAGCACGGGCCACAATTTCTCCGGAAGCACGACAGAGAAGGTGATATCCTCTCGAATCAGCCGGCGCAATATCTTGCTGAGTTCCTGAATCAACTGATGCAGATCAAGAGGCCGCATATCAATTTTTTGTTTCCTGGAAAAGGAAAGAATCCGGCGGATCAGGTCCGCCGCCCGCTGGCTGCAGTTCTCGATGGTTTCAAACATGACGTGGAGTTCTTGATTCTCGGCGGTCTGCATCTTCCCAAGCTTAGAATAGGTGAGGATCGGGGTCAAAATGTTGTTCAGGTCATGGGCGATGCCGCCGGCCAGGGTTCCCAGGGCCTCCAGTTTCTGGGTCTGCCGGAATCGTTCTTCCAGCCGTAGCCGCTCGGCTTCGTTCTCATTCCGTGCCGTGATATCCCGGTCGATCCCGCGATAGCCGCTAACCTGGCCCTGGGCATCATACACCGGCATGCCGCTGGACTCCACGACGATCAACCGTCCCTCCTTGGTGAGACAGCGCCGCTCCACCGCCCACCACCGATTGCCAGACTCCACGCAGGAGGCAAAAACCTGCCGGAACTTATCCCGGCTCTCCGGCTCGGAGAGCACCTCGAAAAAGATTCTGCCCACCAGTTCCTCGGGGGCATACCCGTACAGATCCCAACTCATCGGTGAACAGTAGGAAAAAAGTCCTTCGCGGTCGACCTCCCAGACAAAATCGCTGGTTGTCTCCACCAAGGAGCGAAAACGATGCTCCGAGGCGATCAGATCCTTACGCTGCTGTTCCGCCATCCGGGCGAGATGCCATTTGGCCGTGAGCGAGAGGGCAAGCTGCCTGAGTTCATCTGGGTCGAAAGGTTTGCGCAGAAAGAGCAGCTTTTCCGACGAGCCCACGGCCCGGACAATCTCCTCGATACTATGATCGGAATAGGCCGTGACAATAACCAGCTCGATCTCCGGGTCCAGCGCACTAATTCGCTTTGCCGTCTCCATTCCGTTCCAGCCGGGCGGCATCCGAACATCTATAAAAGCGAGGGAAAAAGGATCTTTTTTGCGCGCTGCCTCCTCCACCATGAGGTAACCTTCCTGACCCTGAGTCGCGAAGGAAAGGGAAAAATTCGCGGTGGCCGGATCATGGTCCATCCCGGGAGAGAGAAGGCGGTTTATTTTCTCGGCGGAAATTCCGGATGAAACCGTTTCCGGGGTCAAAACCAGTTGATATGCCCTCCAAACATCCTGATCGTCGTCAATTACCAGAATACGCTGGGGTTGCCGCATCATCTTTCTTGTCATTGCCTTGTTCAGCTCCTTTTTCTGCTCGACACCCTGTCCCGCAACCTTCTCTCTTCCTTATAACACATTCTGTCACCCCGATGCAGCAGCAGGCAACAGCACACTAAAGCGCGCCCCTTTCCCCGGCCCTTCACTCTCAGCCTCAATAACGCCGTTATTGGCAATCATGTAGTTAGCACAGGCATGCAACCCGAACCCGCTACCCCGAGCCTTTGTAGAATAACCGAAGCTGAAAAAACGCTTCTTTTCCTCCTCCGTAAATCCGCACCCGGTATCCGTTACGGAAAAGAGGACCAGGAGTTGTCCGTTGTCCTCCCGGGTCTTCGTGGTGATGGTTAATTTCCGCTCTTCCCCGACGCAGCCATCCATGGCCTCATAGCCGTTTTTGATCAGATTCACCAGAACCTGGAGAAGCTTGGCCCCTTCGGCCCTCACCGGGGGCACCTCCCCAAGGTGTACTTCGACGGTTATATGACGCTTGCCGATATCATCCGCCAAAATTTTCAGCGCATCTTTCACGAGGGTGTTGATATCGAGTTTCTCGGAGTTGTCTATGGGCCTGGCATAGCGCATCTGCAGCCGGATAATGCTTTCTATGTGTCGATATTTCCCGATGATTGAACGAAGTTCGTTGACGGTGCGGTCAAACTCCTCGGCGACCCCGGCGGGCAGATACCGGATAATGTCGAGGCAATGTTCTTTCTCCGCCTGGGGGAGTGCCCGCTTTCCCTCAAGAAAATCGCGCAACGGCGCAAGGGCTTCCTCCAACTTGGAACGAAAGGGGCTTTCGGCCAGATGGTTGCACAGCGCCGTGGCCCCCACCTGAGCCGGAGTAATGGCGTTGCCGATGTTGTGCAGCACGCCCACCGCCATCTCGGCCATGCCAGCTTCGTGGGCCTGGCGGACCATGATGCCCTGCGTCTCCTGAAGTTCCTGCGTTCTTTCCTCCACTTTTCGCTCCAGAGAATGGGCGTACTCGTCAAGCTGTTGCCGCATCAAGCGCAATCTTTCGGTCATACTGTTGAACGAGGAAGCCAGACCGGCGAATTCCTCGCAAACTATGCCCTGCAAGGCTATTTCCCTATCAAGATCCCCTGCCGCGACTTGCCGGACACCGTCATGCAGTGCTTTGGTAGCCCGCACAAAGGAGCGGGTCAGGAGGGTGACCACCGCCAGTCCTACAAGGAAGAAAAGAAGCAGGATCCAAAGAAAATTGATGGTAACCTGTCGCATCTGCGCGGTCCATTCCGACTGCGCCCTGACAATTTCCTCCTCCAGAGGCGCCAGCGTGTAGCCGCAACGTATCACCCCCCAAAGCGCGTCACCGCTATAGACAGGGAAAACCGCCTCCAAAACCTTGTCGCCGCCCTTTCCTTTTTCAGGCCAGAAATATTCCACCGGGATTTTCCCGCTCGGCCTCTTCGCGGGAAACGTCTTCTTCATCAATAGGCCGACCTTATTATCAAGCGCACCGGTCAAACGGCTGCCGACCAGACTGCTGTCGTTATGCGCGACAACGGTCCGTGACCGGTCCATGATCATACAGTAAAGAATTTCGGGATCGTCCCTGACCACCTCGGCAACCAGGTTTTGCAAAAAGGTGAAATCAAAACCGGCCACGGCCTCTCTGGCGCTCATGGCCGTATTTCTGGCCAAGGAGGCGCTCCGGATTACCAGGCCCTGCCGGATCATAGCGATGTTGCGGTCGAGCTGAATGTCGCGAAGCTGAACGGTTTCCCGGAGGATAAAATAACTGAAGGCCGGAAAGAGCACGCAAAGCAGGACCATGTTCATGCCCAGCAGGTATACGCTGATTGTCGGTCGCATCCGCATGGTGTCTCTGCCGTAGTTCCGAAAACTGTTTTGCCCGTCAGGGCGGCCGGGAGAACAAATTTTCCTTCCGGATTCCCGCCCCCTCTGCATAGCGCCCAGGCTGTAAAAACAGGATTTCTCAACCTGGTCCTTTTAGGGTAGCCGCGGGGAAAACGAAAAGGCAAGAAGAAATTGGCAAAAAACAGACCTGCGGCCCCTATGGTCTTTCAGCCGAAATGCTTATCCACGGTGGCGATCCGGCTATGAATGGGCGGAACAACCTCCTCGTCGATCCAGACATCCAGAACAGTGGGCCGCCCCTGCGCAAGGATATCGCGGGCCAGCTCCGGGGTAAGCGGGTTGGCTCCATCAAGTCGGACACCCTGGGCTCCCAGGCCTTCGGCGATCTGGACAAAGTCCACTCGTTTGAAACGAGGCGACAGCCCGTCCGGGATTGGGGTCTTGAAAAGCCGCCGGCCATGGTAGACCATGCCCAGCATGGCATTATTAAAGACCACCCAGATCACGGGAATATCATTATCCACTGCGGTGGCAACTTCAAATCCGTTCATCAGAAAAGAGCCGTCCCCAACCATGGCCACCACCGGCCGCTCCGGCATCGCCAGCTTGGCGCCCACCGGCGCCGCCACCGCATAGCCCATGGAGCCGAAGCCCAGGGCGACATAAAAACAGTATGGCCGGTCAATGGTCATGTGCCGTATTGCCCAGGCCATGGAAGTGCCGATATCGGCAAAGTAAACGGTATCGGCAGGGAAGGCGCGCTGAATGTCCAGCACCAGCTTCTGCGGATGGTAAAGGTTTTCTCGGCTGCTGAAATCCTCTGGAACATCCTGGTGTTTCCGCCGCAGGGCAGCGAGGCCCTCCATCACCGCATTACCATGGACCGAAGAATACTGTTGCGAGCGCTCTTCCACAATAGCCTTGCACAGCTCCTTGAGGTTCATTCGGGCATCTCCTGCCAATCCTACCGAGACGCAGTAATTCCTGCCGATTTTCTCCGGATCGATATCGACATGGATCAGGTGCTCGGTGGGATGGATGCGGGGATCCCAGCCGCTGGTCATCATCTCCGAAAAGCTGGTGCCGACCCCGAGCACCACATCCACCTCGTTTTCGATAACGTACTCCTTGGCCGCAGGGCTACCGGCAAAGCCCAATACCCCCAGCGACAATGGGTGCGATTCCGGAAAAACCCCCTTGGCCTTGGGAGAGGTTGCTACCGGTATCTGCAGGAGCTGGGCAAGCTCAAGCAACTCATTGGCGGCACGGGAAAGCACGACTCCCCAACCGGCGATCACCACCGGCCGCTTTGCCGCCACCAGATACTTGGCGGCCCGTTTGACGCTTTCCTCGTCAAAGAGCCGGACCTCAATCTTGGGCGAACAGAACTCTTGCTGCTCCACTTCACGCTTCATTATGTCGGTGGGCAGATTGAGATGGGTCGGGCCTGTGGGGCCACTCATGGCGAGCCGTACCGCCTTTTGCAGCATGTACTGCGCGCGGTTTTCCGTGATCAGCATGCCGCTGTACTTGGTAAAATTACGGAAGATGTTGGTGATGTTCACCCCCTCGGAGCCGGACTCTTGGATGGCCCCCTTGCCGAACACCGAGGTGGCCACCTGACCGGTAAGGGCCAGAACCGGAATCTGATCGGCAGAGGAAGAGGCCAAGCCGGTGATCAGGTTCGAGGCGCCCGGGCCGGCCGTGGAGCAGCACACGCCGAGCCTCCGGGAAACTCGGGCATAGCCGTCGGCCATGAAGGCGGCGCCGGACTCATGCTTGGTGACGATGGGCTTGACTCCCTTCCCGTTGTGATGGATCGCGGTATTCAGATCCTCAATGGCACCTCCCGGCACGCCAAAAATATACTCGACTCCGATATGGGCCAACAGACCGACCATTAATTCCGCAGTATTCATTCTCTCCCCCCCAGGATGGATTTGCGTAGCGGACTCGCCGCATCAACCGTGCGACACAAAAAACCGCAAAACACCTTGCGGCTTTCCTCTATTTTCCAGTATGGAAATACCATGCTGTTCCAGGCAGTAAAGAAGAGATATCCATTCTTGTCGAGAGGAATAAAAAAATGCGCTTCGTTTTCATGCTGAAAACCTATCTGCGAATCCTTCGTGTCACCTGGCGGGTATACGGATTCGGCCCGGTTTTTCTTACCTGGCTTCTGGTCGAACCCGCGATGAAAATCCTCACCGCCCTGACCCTGGCCCTGGACCACCTCTTTTTCCCCGGCTTCCGCAGGGTCAGGGTGGAAAAACCCATCTTCATCCTCGGCCACCCCAGAAGCGGCACCACCTTTCTCCACCACCTGCTGACCCGCCACGAAGAGGCGGCCCCCTTCCACACCTGGCACCTCTTCTTCCCTGCCCTCACCGCCCGGGCCCTGTTCCGGCCCCTGGTGCAGACGCTGATCAAAAAAGGCAAAAGCGAAGTGATGCCGGCATGGACCGGCCACCGCATGGCGCTGGACAAGACCGAGGAAGAGGAGATGCTCTTCCTGCATAACTACGACACCAACTTCATCGCCATCGGCATGCTCTCCTTCGACGAACGGACCTACCCGGAATTGCAATACCACGATCGCCAGCCCCGGAAGGAGCGGCTGCGTTCCATGCGCTTCCTGGATGGCTGCTTCCGGCGCCACCTCTACTACACCGGCAAAAGCCAAATCATCGCCCAGACCCACTTTTCCACCTTCCGCCTCAAGACCATGCTGGAGTTCTACCCGGACGCCCGATTCATCTTCATCATGCGCAGCCCCCACCATGTGGTGCCGTCTTTCCTCTCCCTGCTGCACAACAGCATCGAGTTCCGCTGGGGCATCAAGCAGATCCGGCCGGAGCTGCTGCAGCGCTACAACGAACACCGCTTCCAGGGCATGGTGGACCTGTATCGCTACTTTTACGAGATGGATGTAAGGAATGAACTGCCGCCGGACCGAGTGATGATCCTGCCTTACGAGCAATTGCGCAATGACCTGAACAACGCCTTTGCCCGGATCATGGAATTCACCGGCCTTGCAGCCAGCGAGGGGCTGCGGCGGGCGATACAGGAACGTGCTGAAAAACAGGGGGCATATCAGCGGAAACACAAGGTGAAAGAGCTGGCGGAATTTGGCCTGAGCCGGGAGCGCATCTCAAAAGAGTTTGCTTTTGTCTTTGAGCGCTACGGCATGGAGGAAACGGGAGAGTAATCAGCCGTCAAGAAAGACACGCTCCCCGATTGCCTTCACCACCGCATCCACGCACTCCGCAGGGGATTGCCTGTCCGTATCCAAAACCAGTTCCGGATGCTCCGGCTCCTCATAGGGTGCGGTGATCCCGGTGAAATGCGCCACCTCACCAAGTCGGGCCTTGCGGTATATCCCTTTCACGTCCCGCTGCTCGCAGGTTTCCAGGGAGCAACGGCAGTAGATTTCAAAAAAATTTTCCGCGCCGAGAATCTCCCGCACCCGTTGCCGATCCTCACGAAAGGGCGAGATAAAGGCGGTAAGCGCGATGATCCCGGCATCAAGAAAGAGCTTGACCATCTCCGCGATCCGCCGGATGTTCTCGCGCCGCTCCTCCCTGCCGAATCCCAAATCCCGGCACAGGCCATGGCGGACATTGTCCCCATCAAAGACATAGGTGTGGGCATTCATGGAGAAAAGCCGCTCCTCCACCGCGTGGGCCAGGGTTGATTTGCCTGCCCCGGAAAGGCCGGTAAACCACAGGGCCAGGCTACGATGGCGGTTCGCCCCCTCCCGCCGTTGGCGGGTTACCGTAGCCATGTGCCAGACGAGGTTGTTTTTGATTATGTGCTCTTGGTTTTGCAAAATCTTCTCACGCAGGAACAGGCCGAGGCGCCTTGCCCTGGTAGTCGATATCCTCGCAGTGCAGCGGAAAGAACGATTCCGGCGGCTGGTCGGCGGCCTCGGCGTAGCAGGCGTGTACGCCTGAGTTGACCCAACAACTCAGTAGACGGTATACATCTTGATATGTGAATCCCTGATCAAGCAAAAAGGCCGTCGCATAACCAAGTAAGTTCATGGTCTCTCCATATTCCGCAGTAAGCACGGCATCGAGTTCATAGGCCAATACGAGATGCTCACCGCTGACAAGGCCGAGACGCTCAGCAACCAATACCATGCTGGAAATTCGTTCATCGCCTTGGGCAACCGGCCGAGCATAACCAGCAATAACAGGAACGCCATCATTGCGCCGGTTAGGATGGGATTTCACTATTTCTTGAACCTCGACGCCCTGTTGTTTCTGTTTCAATGCTTCATTCATAAAAGAAAATGCGGCCAACGTCGCCCCTGGCCCATACAAACGAGAATCGGACGCCAAAATTCCTCCGCTGACAGCAGCCACAGGCGAAGCCTGCGCCGTACCGGCCAAGCTGCCGATCTGATTGCACCAGATGCGAGCATCTGGGTAACTAAGGCAGATGAAAAGGGCCTCCAACCATTCAGACAGACGCCGCTCCGGTAGGTGTCCAGTTACGTTCAGGACCAATACCTGAAAATAGGAGGCCTTTCCAACCAGTTTTTCCATCATGTCATAGCCATGACAAAAAACCCCCTTCCCAAAGACGAGCCCCCCTTTTCGGGTAAAAATCCTCCCCCGATGGTGATCCCAAAAAGAGGTGTCACTTCCTTGCTTCGGCTGCAATGACATAGTGCTCCTCGTCCAAGAAGGGCATGGCGGTGATGGGCTTGTCGGCAAGCTCCAGTCCGTGGGCCAAGATGCCCGGCGCACAGGCAAGCTGAAACAAGCCGCCCCCGGCCCATGGAGAAAATCCCAAGTCATGGAGGACGGCGGCGGCGACCCCAGGAGCCAACCAGCCCATGTCATACGGGGCCAATGCCTCAGTGAACCCTTCACCCCAGGCCAACGCCCTGCCAGCACCAGGCAAGGAAACGAGTAGGGTTGCCATCTGCCGTGGCATGGGATCGATGCCGCCAAAACGACTGCCAAAGCCAGGGATTGGATGGAAGTCCCCCTCGGCAGGCCGAGGAGCGAAAAGACACTCCCGCGCCACTTCCGCAGGCAAACGCTTCAGATTCTCGGCCAGGCACCGCATGGAAGCCAGCACCTCGGCAGCACCCAGATGCGCACCGCCCAACACCGAAAGGCCGATGGGCAGCAGGTGCTGAGTGTGGGTCTTGCTCACTGCGGCGTTCATGGCCGCCCGCGTGGCCGGATGGCGGGGGCCGGGATTGATCAGGACGATGAGCAGAGTCTCCAGCATCCTGGCCTGCTCCGGTGTTGGCAGCTCACCCTGGAAGAGCAGAAAGAGGACATCCGCGAAGCTCCTCTTTTGGGCAAGCTCCAAGATGTCATAGCCATGGCAGCGGCACTGCTCGGCCAGGTAGGGATTCTTCTCCGAGGGGGTTTCCTGCCAGATCCGGGTTACGGTGCGGCTGGCAAAGGTCATGTTCCGCTTGCGGACCTGCCTGGGTTGGTCGGGCATCGCATTGGCTCCCAATCCATCAACGAATTCTGCGGAAGGCGGGTTGCGCGGCAACGCCGTAACCCGACAACACCTCCCTAAAACCGATAGCTGATCTCCCCCCAGATGGCGCGGCCTTCGATGGGGTAATCGTAGGGGATGTACGCGCCGCCGGGAGCGGACGCCGCATAGGGGCTGGGAATCCGGCCATCCTCGGCAAAAAGGTTGCGCACCGAGACGGCCGCCTCCCAGTGGTTGGCGATATTCTTGCGCCGCAGGGTAAGGTTGACCACCTCGTAATCGGCGATGTCGCCGCGCGGGTCTCCCTTGGCCCGGTGGCGGTCGCCGATCCAGTAGAGCTGGCCGTCCAGGGACCAATTCGGCAGGAAGGTCCAGGAGGGGTTCAGGTAGAGCTGCATCTCCGGCGCATCCGGCACCACCGCGTTGTCCAATTTCTTGTTTTCCGAACGCTGGTAGGCAAAGTTGGAACGCAGCCGGAAATCGCGGAGCAGCCGCCAGTCCATCTCCACCTCGAAGCCGTTGCCCTCCTGCTCGCCGTAGTTGGTATACACTTGGGGCAGGGTGGCGCCGGTAGCCTCGATGAGATCTTTGGCCTTATAATTGAACAGGCTGAGGATCAACCGGAGATCCTTGGTGGGCTGGTAGTCAAAAGCCAGCTCGATGCTTTCGATCTCCTCCGGGGTAAGGTTTGAGTTGCCGATCACCACCGGGTTGTTTTTGACATACTGCTCGCCAAAGGAAGGGGCACGGAAGGCCTGGCCGTACATGAGCTTGGTGGTGAGGTCGTAGCGGGTCTCCCAGACCAGGGCCACCCTGGGGTTGACGGTGGAGCCGAAGTCGGAGTACTTGTCATAACGCGCGCCGGCGGTGAGGGCCCAGGCCCGGGCCAGTTGCCATTCATCCTGCACCAGAGTGTAGAACAGGGTCCGGCTCGCCTCATCGATATAGATTTGGGTCGGATCGGTCACCTGCACCAAGTCGCCGAACTGGTTGGCTCCTGCTGCCGGGCCGAAATTCTTATACTGGTCCCGGCCAAGGTTGTAAGATTTGGCTCCGGCGCCGATGCGGAGCTGGTGGTTGTTGAAACCCTTGTATACGCCAGCCGCCTCCACCCCACCGTCCTGTGAGGTATAGATGGGATTACCCAACATATTGAGGAAGCCGACGGGAAAGTACTGGATGAAAACATCCTGATGGAGGTAGGAGTAATAAATCCTGTTCTCCAGCTCCCAATTCTCCACCAGCTTGTCGTTGTGGTAGGACAAGTCGACAAGCAGGGACTTGGAGTCCACGTCGTTGCCATAGGTGATGGCCTGGAAGCCGCCAGGCCCGAGACTGGAATCCTGCAAGGTCGAATAGAGGTGAAGGTTCCAATTCTCCTTGCGCAGGTTGAGGTGGCTGTCCAGTTGCTCGTTCCAGGTGTCCATGTGGCCGGGGGCATTGGAGAGGGCGCCCGCACCCACTGCGTACAGGTAGTCCCGTTCGATGACCCGGTCCATGTCTCCGCCGGTCTTGCGCCGTTCCACGCCAAAGGCAACATCAAAGCCGTTGTACTGGCCGCCGTGCTGGGCCCAGACATCGGAGGTATCGAAGGAGCCGTAACGCGCCCCGGCCTCAGTGCCGTTGATCTCGAAATTGTCCTTGGTGATGACGTTGACCGTGCCGCTGAATGCATCCGCGCCGTGCAGGGCCGAGCCCGGCCCCCGCACCACCTCCACCCTGGAGATCATGGCCACCGGCATCTGGTAGTTTATAAAACGGCTGCCCTGGTAGTTGGAGGTGAAGGGCACGCCGTTGATCAAGAGCAGCACCTGGGAATTGAGGCTGGTTTGCACCCCGCGGATCGACCAAACGGAGCTGAACCACTGGGCTCCCGACGGCTCAACATGCAACCCCGGCACCGATTCCAGCACCTCGTCCAGAGTGGTGGCGCCCATGCCCTTGATGTCCTCGGCGGTGATGACCGAGGCCACCGAGGGGGCCAGATGCACCGGCTTGAGCGAGCCGGTGGCGGTGAGCAGCAGCCGGTCGGTGCGGTAGACATCCTCCTCCTGCGGCCCCTGGCCGAACATCTTTTCAAAGGCCTCAACTTCGGTCTTGTCGGTGGAAGCAGGTGGAAAATCCGTTGCCATGGCCACGGTGGCGAAGGACAAACACAATAAAGCCGCTGCGGTCATAACCCGTTTTTTATGCACCCACTCTTCTCCCTTCCGCTGTTGAAAAAATCCCTGGTTATCATTTCCAGCTTATGGGGAGAGGCAAAAAAAATCAAGGAAACATTCGACGGGAAAAAAGAGAAAAACCTTTTGACTTCATCTGGTTATCGCTCCGGCGGACAACTATTCAAAGCAGATTCTTCCCTTGCCGAGCAATATTCTTCGAAAAACAAGACGTTACAATAACGACATGCTGGTTGCATGTGCAGATTTAACCACCGAAGCAATAGCAAGATGCAAGAAGATCCGGCAATGCCGGTTTCCGCTCACCGGCTAATGGAGGTGGCCATATCCAGCACCTGGGGCGGGATGGGCAACTCAATGCGCTCTACGGTTTTGCTATTGACCAAGAGCTGGGTGCCGATGGGCTCCATCACCCCAATCTCTCCGGGCTTTTGACCATGCAGCAGGATGTTGCGAGCCATGGCAGCAACCTGGCCGCCAATCTGGCTGAGATCCGGGTTGACTGTAAGAGCCAGCCCCATCTTGGCCAGATTCTGAGTTTGTCCGACGCAGAGGAGCTTCTCCTTCAGACAACGCCCCTCAAGCCAGCTTACATTCTCCAGAGTATAGACAACAGGGTCGTTCAGCAGCCAGAAGGCATCCACCCTGCCTTCGAGCCGCTTGAAGGCGCGCTGGAAATCTTCCGAACGGTCAACGGACTCGGCCACCAGATCCAAATCGAGCACGGCGGCCGCCTCCCTGGCCTGGGCGAAAATAGTTTCAGAAAGAGGGCTGTAGAGAAGACCGATACGCCGTATGGAGGGCAAAAACAGGGTCATGTTGACAAACTGGACGCCGGGCGAAATTTCGGCAGCAACACCGGCAATATTGCTGCTGCCGGTCAGCAATTTATAATGTTGCCAGTTCAACACCATTGCGAAAAGGACCGGAATGTCCTGGTGATCCTGAGTCCATAGCTTTGCGGCATAGGCTGCCTTGGCACCCAGAGCGAAAATCAGGGATGGCCTGACGGCAAAAAGCTTTTTCTTCAGGTTCGGATCATGGGCAAGATCGCCATGCAGGTTGAAAACCTGCACTGGTAGCCCCAATTCCTCGTTAAAGAGAGAAGCTTGCTGTTCATAGACTGCTTCGCTGTCCGAGAGGAGGATAGCGACCGAGCCCTCGGCTGCGGTGGCCGGCACCGGGGTGCTGATCCAGAGGCCAAGCGCCATGAGCGGAAGAAACAGAAAGAGTAGCTTTTGGTGTATCCGGTTATTCAGCATTGGGAATCCGCCATGCATCGATTTGTAGCATCTCCATAACATGGGCCGCTTTTCCTCCCTCTTTGCCGGCAAGCAGAAGCTTCCGCATCCTTTCGACCTCTTCGCCCGGAACCGCACCTTTAACATAGCAGAGCAGCGGCAGGGAAATAGGCTCCGAAACGGCAAGGATTTTTACCGTCTTGAGAAGACGGGGATTAATGTTACCGACATGCACAAGGTTGTCCTGGGAAACAAGGGCCGCCTGCACCTGCCGCAAAGCCAGGGCAAAGAGAGCGTCGGAATCCTTGGCAGTGGTGATGAAATTGAGGTCTTTGCCCCGAAGGCCGATGCGCTTGAAGATGGCCTCGTCCAACACGGCAAGCCCAACCTTCCCCACCGGCGTCATGGCAATGGTGGTGTCGGATAGCTTCTCCGTTGTCAACGCCGAATCAGCCGCAACGAGCAGAACCTTGCGGTAGGTGGTCATCCCTTGGCGGACCGGAATCAGAAACGGCTTGAAGCGTTTATCATTGCCGTCCTGATGGAGGTACCATTCCGGCATAAAAAGAAAAGCCGAGCTCTCACTCCGCGCTTCGCGGTCAAAATCGTGGAACCGGGCAAAAGGCTGAAAGGAAAAGGCAAAGCCCGAGGTGGACAAAAAGGAGTCCATGGCCTCCTTGAGGCCGGAAAGGTTGTTGTGGATGGAGTCGGGATTGAAATAAAGAAAAACGGGAAGTTGAGATGGCGCCCCTCGAGAAGATGGGACGTAAACCAGCAACAACAGCAACAGCAGGGTTGCTATATGCTTACAACGCCGACGCATCCAGGCCACCACTGAAACAAGAAGATCATAGCCGCGACTATAGCATATCGACGGTTATCCTCCATAGTATTTTATTATTTTTTTACGGGAGACCCCTGGCAGGGAACAGGATGTGGAAGATCCGCCAAAATTCGGCAGCGTGGTCGACAGCCAGTGCCTACTGGGCATGGCAAAACTCGCCGAGGGCGTGACCATTCTCCTGGACATTGATTGTCTCAGCATACCCAGGAGGCGGCGCTGATCGGCGAAGCAGCCTAAGAGATGAGACCGCAGAGGGCTGAGCTTTTTACTTTAGCCGTCGCAGCGTCAGCAGCGACGGCTTGTGATAATTGCCTTGATGGAACGATCTACTACAGGCTGAACACCGCGGCGGCGTCCCGATATTTGTCAACAAACTCTTCAATAATCAGGCGCATGTTGCTTTCAAAATTCGGCACCTCGGGCAGATCCTCTTTCATGCTCTCGTAGGCCAGCACGTCAAAAAAGAAATCCTCGGAACCGCCCGTCTCGTATTCGGTAAGATGCACCAGCCGATTGGCCAGATAGATGATTTTGACTCCCAGCCTTTTTGACTGGGCCTGGGTCATGTCGTGGTGCAGACCAACCGGAACGCAGACCGCCTCCGGCAACCCCCATTTCCCCAGCAAGGCCATGCCCACCTCGGCATGATCCGTATGCAGCAGGCGGCGTTCCACAGCCAGTAGATCTGTCTGCCCGGCATTTTCATCCCGATTGTAGCTCTCCACCTGCAAGGGCCGATCCAGAATCACCTTGCCCACGTCATGGAGCAGACCTGCGGTGTAAATGGCAGCGGTGTCCCTGGCCTTGGCGTAGCGGGCAATGATATTTGCCAGGATGGCAACGGCGAAGGAGTGGCGCCAGAGCTCGCCCCTCCCCAGGGCATAGGCCTCCTGCGGCAATCTGAGCAGCCCGACCGAAGCGCTGGTAATGGAGATAATCTTGACCGCGTCCACCCCCATGCGGACGATGATGTCCTTGACCGAGGTGATTTTTTTCATGTGGCCAAAGTAGGCGGAGTTGGCCATGTGCAGCATGTTGGCGGTGAGCCCCGGATCCTGCTCTATTTTTTCCGACAACAGGGGAATGGAACAATCCGCCGCATGGGCCATGGACAGCACATCCAACGCCACCTCCGGACATGGAGCTATCTTTTCGACATCCCTGACATACTCTGCGGCTACATCCATCATCCCTCCCGATTCACAAAGTCTGGCTCGGCCCATGGCGGGCACATGAAAACGATACTTACGGTGCGATTATCACATATCCAAACGAAGTTGTAAATATTTAGGAGCGGTTACGAAATCACCCCGCCGTTGACATCACCCTCAAATGCCCATTTCGTTACGGCTCCTTATGCCGCGCACGGCATCGCGACATGACAGGTATTTGCGAACAACGGCTTGCCGCCGCTTGACAGAGCCATGGAGATGATTATTTTTGACGCACCTTGCCGTTTCCGGCAGAAAGAAAATCATTCAGGGCAACGGGCACAAGCGCCGACAACGCCCCAAAGAATCACTATTCAGAGAGAGAAAAATGAGTCCAGAGAAAACCACCCCCCAGACAGAGACCAAGGAGTTTCAGGCCGAAGTAAAAAAGATGCTCGATATCGTGATCCATTCGCTCTACACGGAAAAAGAGATATTCCTGCGCGAATTGATCTCCAACGCCGCTGATGCCCTGGAAAAATTCCGGCACCAGAGCGTGGTGGAGCAGGAGGTCTTCGACAGCCACGTGCCCCTGGAAATCACCATTGAAGTTGACGAGAAGGCAAACACCCTGACCATCACCGATAGCGGCATCGGCATGGACCGGGGCGAATTGGAGGCCAACCTGGGCACCATCGCCCATTCCGGCTCCAAGACCTTTTTCAGCAAGCTTTCCGAGACGGACCGCAAGGAGGTGAACCTGATCGGCCAGTTCGGCGTAGGATTTTATGCCGCCTTCATGGTCGCCAAAAAGGTCACGGTCAAATCGCGCTCCTTTCGCATGGACGACATGGGCCATGAATGGATCTCCGACGGCGGCGGCACCTTCACCATCGCCATGTGCCCCGGCATCCGGCGCGGCACCAGCATCGTCCTCGAGCTCACCGACGAGGCCAAGGAGTATGCCAACGAGCAGACCATCCGGAGGATCATCAAACAGTACTCCAGCTTTGTCCCCTTCCCCATCAAGCTCAAGGACGAACCGATCAACACGGTGCAGGCCATCTGGACCCTTGGCAAAAGCGAGATCAGCGAAGACGCCTACACCGAGTTTTACAAATTCATCGCCAATGCCTATGACGAGCCCCTGACCCGGCTCCACTTTTCCGCAGACGCCCCCCTGGCCATCAAGACCCTGCTCTTCATCCCCAAGGAGAATTTCGAGACCATGGGTTTCGGTCGCATGGATCCGGGGGTCAATCTCTACTGCCAGCGAGTGCTGATCGAGCAGCACAGCAAAACCATCCTCCCGGAATGGCTGCGCTTCCTGCTCGGAGTCATCGACAGCGAAGACCTGCCCCTCAATATCTCCCGCCAGGCCTTGCAAGACAGCGCCCTGGTCGCCAAGATCAACAAGGTGGTGACCAAGCGGGTGCTCAAATTCCTGGAAGAGCTGGCCAAGAGCGAGCCGGAGAAGTACACGGAGTTCTGGAAGAATTTCGGCATGTTTATCAAGGAAGGGGTGATCTCTGACTTTGCCTACCGCGAGGAAGCCGCCAAGCTCCTGCGCTTCGAGTCTTCCAAAACCGAAGACGGGGTTTTCACCTCCCTGGCCGAGTATGTGGAACGCATGCCCGAGGGTCAGAAGGAGATCTTCTACATCAACGGCCCCAGCCGCGAGGCCATTGAAAACGGCCCCTACATCGAGGCCTTCAAGAAACGCAATATCGAGGTGATCTACACCCTGGAGCCCATCGATGATTTCGCCATGAGCCACCTCAGCATGTTCGATGAGAAGAAACTGGTTTCCGCCGACCGCGGGGATCTCGATCTTCCCGAGGCTCCGGCAGAAACCGAGGCGGACAAGGAAAAAGCCCAGAGCGAGGCCATGGACGCCAAGGAGTCCAAAGCCCTTACCGCCTGGATGAAGGAGGTGCTGGGCAAACAGGTCAAGGAGGTCATCGCCTCAAACCGCCTCACCGACAGCCCGGCCATGGTGGTCAACCCAGACGGCTTTGTCACCAGCAGCATGGAACGGATCATGCGCGCCTCCGGCCAGGGGCTCCAGCAGTTTGGCGGCAAGAACCTCGAAATCAACACCACCCATCCCCTGATCAAGGGGTTGGTCGGCCTGAAAGAGAAGGATGGTGAGGTGGCTGCAAGCGTGGTGGAGCAGATCTTCGACAACGCCATGATCCAGGCCGGGCTCATGGTGGAGCCCAGGAACATGGTGGCGCGGAGCTACAGGATTTTGGAGCGATTGGTGGGGAAATAAGCGCACGGTGAAAAAAAAGGGCGGCTGGAGCAAACGCGTCAGCCGCCCGTCGTTAAGTCAACAAATTGCCAACATCACCTATCTGTGCCTAACCCCACTACTTCCTCGGGACTGCGGCCCTATTCAGTGGTAGAACTATGTTGCTTGATGAGTCAATGAACCATGTGGTTTTAGCTAAAAAATTAATCTCGATAGGTGATGAAGCGAGTTTGCGTTATGCAGCGCTTGAGATTCGCATGTCTATTGAGCAGCTGTTCTACAAATTGCTGCCATCATATCGCGAGGAGCTACTAGATGACCTGTTAAAGCGTTGGCAGCCAAAAAAAATTATCGATGCGCTCATAGACTGCGACCCTAACGTGGAGCGCGATTTTACCCTTACGATGGCACAAGAGTTGCCGAATGGCGGCCATGGGCAAACAATTCACATCGGAAGATACAAGGCGGTAACTCGAAAATTGTTGCAGCAATACTACCACAAAATTGGATCATATTTACACGCGTCAATTACTCAAAAGCACCACGACTTGACTATAATGCGATCTTTCTTAGATTCAGCAACTACACGCGTAGAAGAGTTCTGTCGGGAAACGACAATTATCAGCAACATTGCCATATTCCACACCATAAACTGTGTGTGTGGCCGTACAATCAAGAGAAATGAAAAAGCACTTTAAAAAAAATCATTCGTCCGTTGCCCTTATGATCAGTGTGGCGCAACGTTCGACTTAGTCAAAAATAGCGAAAATGGCGCTGTTTGGAAACTACGAGAAACAGAATTCGGCTGTCCCCATTGCAACACACCAAACTTCCTTGGGACACACCTAATTCATTCTGGAGTAAATTTTTCTTGCGTAGAATGTCATCAACGATATCTGATCCGCACCGAACTCTTTGCCAGCCCTGTTTAAAAATTACATGCACTATTAAAAGAGGGCGCGCTATCCTCGAACTTGCACTGTTCGCCTTAACCCCTCAGCTATCCTTCTCCCGCTTATCCTCCAGCGTTTCCCTGGCAGCTGGCCATGCCGCCCCCCAAGCCCCTGGCGCAACCCCTGCATCTTTTCCTGGAACTTCTTGATGTACTGCTCCAGCACGTCATCGGATTCGATGAGATAGGGGGTGATCATCACCAAGAGCTCGGTCTTGGCAGTGCTCTTTTTGCCGTACTTGAACGCCCATCCCAGCAGCGGGATATCGCCCAGCAGGGGAATCTTATTTCCCTCGTTGGTGGTGCCTTTTTTGATCAGGCCGCCCAGCATGCCCGTCGGGCCGGTGACCAGGATGATCCCGTCCGGCATGGCGATGAGGCGGCGGAACTCCTCCTCAATCCGGCTGCCCATGCCGAGTTTGACCAGATCCAGAATGATGGAGGCCTTTCCCAGGATATGGATCACCACGCCCTCGCCGAAGATGGTGGGCAGGGGGGGAAACCCGCAGGTCGATCTCGCGGCCCGAGACCCGCATGGAGATCTTGCCGTCCTGGGGCAGGCGGCGCTCGGCAATATCCAGTCCCGGCCAGGAGCTTGGTCCGGGAGATGATCGCAGGCTGCATGGCGTGGGGCGGGATTTCGTAATCGTGGAGGATGCCGTCGATGCGCAACCGAATCCGCAACCCGTATCCAAAGGGTTCCAGGTTGATATCGCTGGCCCTCCGCGTGACCGCTGTATCGATCAGGTTGTTGACATACTTGATGACCGGCGCCTCGGAAGCCGTGCCCTTGAGCTTGTCAATATCCGCCTCGTCGATGAGCATGACCGCAGTCTCGTTCTCCTGCTGGCCCAGTTGATAATGCTCGCGGATAAGTTTTTTGAGCTGACCCTCGCCGATGACCTGGATGGTGAAGGGTGAGGTCAGGGTTATGTGGGCGGAGGCAAGAATGTCACCGTCCAAGGGGTCGCTGGTCAGGAGAAAAGAATCGGACTCCCCTCGGCGGAAAAGGAGAAAGGGATGGTCTTTCAAGAAAAGCTGGGAGATGGGCGAGGGCCCGCTCCAGCTGGGCGGGCTGCAACCTGCCGTTGGTGACCAGCAGCGTACCGATCTTTTCTTTTTTTACGAAAGAAAACAGATTGCGTAGGAGAGTAAAGGCCTCTGCGGGGAGCTATTCCCAGCTGCCAATGTCGGCGTTTTCTTTATCCCCGCCGGGCTGGTTGTCCTGCCCATAGGAATAGATATCCACCTCTCCATGTTCGCCGGGGCTGCGGTAATGATAGGGATTGCCCCACGGGTCGTTTGGCACGGCCTTTTTCAGATAGGGCCCGTCCCATTTTTCCAGCCCTCCGCCGGTGCCAGGATTAGTTACCAGGGCGGTCAACCCTTCCTGCTGGGTCGGGTAGCGGCCCACATCAAGCCGGAAGGCGTCCAAAGATGACATGAGCATTTCGATCTGGGTCTTGGCCGTCTTCTGCTGAGCCTTGCCCAGTTTGCCAAAAAGCTTAGGCCCGACCAAGGAGGCGATCAGCCCGAGAATGACCATGACGATCAATAACTCCATCAGGGAAAAGCCGCGTTGATTTTTCAGGTTTCGTTGTCTCATAAGGGTGCTTTCTGTCTGGCGAAGGTTACCCTTGCCCCCGTGCGTTTCGACCCGGAACAAGGCGACGAATCAGGAAAAAACTCCTTTGTGCTTACAATGGCGGGACCGAATGTGTCAAGAAAAAATGGGGGATTGTACCCAAAGCGCTGTTGTGTTTTTTGGCAAAGGTTGAAAATCAGATTCTACGCCGCACCCGCATCAGCCGCCCACCGATAATGGCCAGGATGCCACACCCACCGCTGAACAAAGCCCCCATCTTGGCCGCGCCCTGAATGAGCGGATCGGTGAACGCCTCGCCCGCCACGAACAGGGCCACGGTCAGGCCGAGTCCACCGATCATCCCGACCAGCAGCATCTCCTTTTTGCCGACCTGGGCGGGCAACGGGTAGCCAAGCTTTTTGCCCAGCATTCCCATGCTGAAGATGCCGCCGGTCTTGCCGATTGCCAGCGAGGCGAAGACCAGCCAGGTGGCGACGCCCATGGCGGCGAACTCCACCCCCGCATTGGCCAAGCCGAACATGAACAGCCCGAAATCCACCACCACCTTCCACTCGTGCTCAAAGTTGGCAAGGGGAGTCAGATCCCTAAGGTCTTCCTCAAAGAGGTGTTTGTGTTCCCTTGGGGGGTGGGGCAGGAAAGGAACAATAAAAACCAGAGCCAGTGCCGGGTGGACATGGGCATTGAACAACCCGATCCAACTGAGCCCGCCACCAAGGAGGAGATAGGGCCAATACGTGGCGACCTTGCTGCGTCGCAGCAGGAAGGCGACGCCCATACCGGCCAAGGTAAACCCCAACCATTGCGGGGCCATGGGATGCAGCGGGTCCGGGTAGAAGACCGCAATGATGCCAAGACCAATGGCGTCGTCGGCTATGGCCAGCAGCAGCAGGAAAGAAACCGCAGGATGGTGCCTGCCAAAAACCACGCTGGCGACCAGCCAGGCCAGGGCAATGTCGGTGGCGGTGGGAATACCCCAGCCCCTGTTGAGCGAGGCGGAGCCGATCAGCGCGTTGAGACCCAGGTAGACAAGCACCGGGCCGACCACCCCGCCACACGTTGCCAGCAGGGGGTTCACCGCCTTGCGCAGAGGATGGAGATCCCCGCCGGGCAGACAGCTCTGGGTGATCTCCGCCGCAGCCATGCCGAAAAACAGCACCATGAACAGTTCATTGGTGAGGAAATGGAAACTGAGCACCCCGAGCAGGGGCGCCTGATTGAAACTGTGGTAGCCTTCCGGCGAGAGGTTTGCCCAGACCAGGGCGACCACAACCCCGACAAGCAGCGGGACGGAAAATTCCCGGAGCAGGTTAAGACGTTTTTTCACGATGCATCCTTTGTTGGGCTGGTAACTCGGAATTTACGTCAAACAGGTGCTTCGACAAGCTCAGCACGAGCGGGAATCAATACGTTAAGAAAATATCCGTTCGCCCTGAGCCTGTCGAAGGGCCGTGGTTACACGCATCCATCAACCATACCAAAAACCCCTCCCCGGTCAAGGGGGAATCTACCTTTACTGGGCCCCTGCTTCGTTGATCCTGGCGATCAGTTCACCGATGTCCACCGGCTTCATCAGATAATCGAACAGACCGCGCTGCATGCCGATGATGCCGCTTTCCGTGGAGCCGTGTCCGGTGAGGATGATCACCTGGATTTTGGGGTCGTGCTGTTTGATCAGATCCAGGGTGGCAAGGCCGTCCACCCCCGGCATCATCAGATCGAGCAGCACCACGTCCGGCCGCCAGTCAGCAGCCAGAGCCTCCATCGCTTCCTGGGCCCCACCCACGGCCTTGGCGGCAAACCCCCGCAGCTCCAAACGTTCCGCCAGAGTGGTCCCGAAATCAAGCTCATCGTCAACAATCAGAATTCTATGCGCGGTCATTACTTTCGCCCTCGCTGCCTTCGTTGTACACCGGGAAGGTAATGATAAAGGTGGTGCCGACCCCAACCTCGCTGCTCACCTCGATCTTGCCGCCCAATTTCTGCACGAGGCCATAGGTGATGGACAACCCAAGGCCAGTGCCTTTTTTCTCTTCGTTGCCCTTGGTGGTGAAAAACGGCTCGAAGATATTCTTCAGGATTTCCGGGGCGATCCCCGGCCCGGTGTCGGAGATGGCCACCATCACCGTCTTGTGGTTTTCACGGCGCGAGGTGATGTGGATCTCCCCGTCGTTGCGGATCGCGTCGATGGCGTTGTTGATCACGTTCAAAAACACCTGCTGCAACTGGCCATGATCCGCCCGGATGACCGGCAGATTTTCCTGGAGCTGCAGGATAACATGGATGTTGCGGTAGGCTGCGTCTTTTTCCAGAAAGCTCAAGACCTCCTGAAGGATTTCATTGAGCTGCACCAGAGTCAGAGAGGTTTCCATCCGCCGGGCAAAGCCCAAGAGCCGGTGGGTGATGGTCCTCGCCCGAACCACCGCATTTTGCAGGGCGTCCAGCTGGGACAAAAACTTCTCTTTGTGGCGGAAATCCTGGTCGAGGCCGACCAGATCCTGCATCAGCCCGGCCTTTTCTCCGATAATCGCCAAGGGATTGTTGATCTCGTGGGCAACGCCCGCGGCCAGCCGCCCGATGGAAGCCAGCTTATTGGAGTGTTCGGTTTCGCTCAAGATCGCGTCCCGCGTTTCATCGGCCTCCCGGAATTTGCCCGCCAAAAACCGCGACAGCCAAACAACCATCCCGCCCGAGGCAAGAAAACACAAGACCAGGGTCAGCAGCAGCCTGTCCTTGAATACATGCCAGATTTTCCGCGCCTCGGCCCCCTGCTGGTCAAGAACCAGCAGCCAGGGCGTGTTCGGTATCCGGCTCACGGCCCGGTAAAAGTTGCTATCCCCGCGCGTTTCCTCATAAATAAGAATGTCATTCTGCTTGGGCTTGCGGGTGAGCTGGAAATCCTGCATGGCCCCGCCATGGTAGCGGGAACCGCTTTGCAAGACGCCGCTGTCGTTGATGAGAAAGATGTCCTCCAGGGCCTCGGTGTCGGCCAGGGCCAAAAACCGGTCCAGGGTTTCGGTGTCGATGCTCGCCCTCAGCACCCAGTACTGCTCGGAATACGGATCTTTTTGGCTGGTTGCCACCACGAAATGGGGAACATTGCGAAAACCGGTGAACACCTCGCTGACATACATCCGCCGGGTCAGGGCCTTGTGGAACCAGAGGCTGTCGCTGTAATCCTTGCCCGCCAGGCCGTATGGGCCGACGTAACCGCTCTGGATGCCGTCCGGCCCGACCACGCTCAGATCGACCAACCCCTGATGCTCTTTTTTGAGCTGCCGGAATATCTGCTCCAGCTTCCTGGTGTCGGAGAGATCCTCGAAGGAGTAAGTGTCAATAACCACGGTAATGGCCGCCTCCAGCTTTTCCAGATAGGCGTTGATGGTCGCCCTGGCGCTTTCCGCGTTCCAGCGCGCATTGGCCTGGGAATCCTCCCGCAGGAGCTGCTGGTATTGGATAAAATTGAGGCCCGAGGTGATGGACAGGGGGATCAGGGTGATGGCCAGCATCACGATGAGCAGGCTGTTTCGCATGCACCGGTACCGCGCCTTGGGAGAAAGATCCCTATTGGACGGGCCGCAGAACAGGGGAAACTTGGTCTTGCTCATGACGGTGCACTCCTCTCGGTTTCCGACCGGACAATACCCCCCGGCCGCAATTGTTTGGCCATGGCCAGATCGATGGCCTGGGCTGCGGGGCCGATCACCCGGTCGATCACCTCGATTTTTTTCCAGGCCAGATACTGAAAATGCGACTCCTCAATGCCGCCGCAGATCACCAGGGTGGCCTCTTCCCGGATGATCAGGCTGCACAGCTCATCGCTCCCCGGCCCAGGCAGCAGGACCGTGCGCGGCTCGCCCGAGATCTTGCCCCGGACGATTTTGGCGATGAGCACCTCGGTGGCCAGATCGAAGCGCGGGGCAATATCGTTGTTCTGTAGGGTTGCCAGTATTTTCATGCTGTTTCACGCAAGTTGGTATTCCTTCATTTTTCGCCACAGGGTGGTGCGCCCCCAGCCAAGCTCCCTTGCCGCCCCGGTGCGGCTGCCGCCGGTCTGCATGAGTGCGCTAAGGATCTTCTTCTTTTCAATGGCGCTCCAACTCGACGCATTGTCCGGTATCTCCGACACCGCCGCAGCCTCCGTCTTTTCGATGGATTCCAGTGGCGCCGCCGCACCCTTCGCCCGGGGCGCCTTGCCTGCATCGGCCAGCACATAGGGGGGCAGATGCTCCACCTCGATGACCTCGCCCCGGCAGATATTGACCCCGTATTCGATGATATTGCGCAGCTCGCGGACGTTGCCGGGGTAGTGGTAGCTGTTCAACAAACGCAAGGCTTGGACGGAAAGCTTTTTCACGTTTTTGCCGAAGCTGGTGGCAAACATCTGGAGAAAATGATCGATGAGCAGCCTGACATCGCCATCCCGCTCCCGAAGCGGTGGCAGATGCACCCGCAGGACATTGAGGCGAAAAAACAGGTCTTCCCGAAATTTCCCCTCCTGAACCAGCTGTTTCAGGTCGCGGTGGGTGCCGGTGATCAGCCGCACATCGACCCGGACCTTCTTCTGGCTGCCCAGGGGGAAAAATTCCCGGTCGTCGAGAACGGTGAGCAGCTTTACTTGGAGCGGCAGGGGCAGATCGCCTATCTCGGTAAGATAGATGGTGCCGCCCTGGGCAAGCTGAAACATGCCGTGCTTGTCGGCGTGCGCCCCGGTGAAGGCTCCCCGCATATGGCCGAACAGCTCGGACTCAAGCAGGCTTTCGGGAAGCGCCCCGCAATTGACCTTGATGAACGGAGACTTGGAGCGTTTGGATGCCTGATGGACAGCCTCGGCCAGAATGTCCTTGCCGGTGCCGGTCTCGCCGGTGATCAGCACCGAGGAGTCGGTATGGGCAAGCACCGGCAGGAGCTCAAAGACCTCCTGCATCTTCGGGCTATGGCCTAAAAGCCCCTTTGCCGGACCCATCTCCTTCTTGCGGTCGATCTCCTGAAAGACGGTGATGTCTTCAAGAACCAGAACCAGCGCCTGCTGCCCTTGCCTGGGGTCCACCAGTGGGGTGGCTGTAAAACGCATGGGGATCTTCTTGCGATTCAGGCCGATGATATCGCCCTCGGCACTGCAAGAAACCCCGGTCTCAACAGCCTGGCGGAAGACCTGGTCGTTTCTGCCAAAACTGCTGTGCAGCACATGATCGCAGTATATGCCCCGAGCCTCCTCGCCGGAATACCCAGTGAGCGCCTCAAGGAAACGATTCATCATGATGATCCGGAGATCCTGGTCAACAAGGGCGATACCGTGCGGCACCCCATTGAGGATATCAATAAGATCAGGACTGAAGGTGTTGGTTTCTTCGCTTTCTGGCATTGACCTCAGACCATTTGCCGATGATTTCTGGGACACAGGCCCCAAAGTGTTTCACATTGTCCCCACATGTTCCAGATACACCACCCTGAACCGGGACGTCAATCTTTTTTTTAGCAACCTGCTCCGATCACCCCCCCCCCCACCGCCGCAAAGGAAACAACACTATCATTCTTGCTTACCATCCATCCCAAAGCCAGGACAACGGGCACACTTCGGAACCCCATTGTTTCACCCAAGACCCCCAGTATGTTCCCTATTGTTTCATAATGTTTTCTTCAGATGTTTCAGCCAAGGAGGCATTTTGTCAACATATTGCATTTACTAGACATTCACTCGTGGCACGATCCTTGTATTACACCAAGACAACAGCGCACGACCGTTCCGATGCGCGGGAAACATCTCACCCTTTGCGGAGGTTGCCATGAAAACATCACTCAACACCTTTCAGAAATGGATGACTGCCATCACCTTTGCCGAGGCCGGGGAATGGGAAACCGCCAAAAACATGATGCCCGTCACCATCCGGAGCAGGGCGATCAATCAATTCCAGAAAATCTTCATGGCAGCGGCCTTTGCCGAAGAAGGTCTCCATGCCGAGGCCATCAGTTTGACGGAATGCTCCAACCTCCAGGCCCCGAGTGCCGAGGATTTCCTCCTGTCGCTGGGCCTGGGGGGAATCCGCATGACCTACGGCGTTTTCGCCACTGAGTCTGCGCGATAAAGAAGGGCCTGGGGCGGAACGACCATGCAGGCAACCGCACTCATTGTTTCAAGCGATGCAGGATTTGCGGAAACGATGAAAGTTCTGCTGCAAGGCTGGGGAATAACGGTTGCACTGTCCGGAGAATCGACTCCGCCGCCCCCGAAAACCGAAATTGTGCTGCTCGATATCCGGATGGCCAGCAATGAGGGGGTGCACCCGCTGCTGGCCATCCGGGAAAAAATGCCCGCAGCCGAGATCATCCTCATCAACCGACCGGACAATATCCCGCTGTCCATCGCCGGGATGCAGGCCGGGGCTGCCGATGAACTCATTGCCCCGTTTGACACCAGCACCCTGAAAAACACCATTTCCGCAGCCCTTCGGCGGTGGAAAAAACAGCAGGGGAAAAAATCGCTGCTCCAGAGATTCGGCAACGCCATGGCTGCTGCAACCTTTGCCCAGGCCGGAGAGTTCGACACCGCCATTGCCATGCTGGACGGCGAAGAGGAAGCTTCCCACCCCTCCGACCGGAAAAACCCATAGGACAGCCCCCGCGCGCTGCTCCCCAACCGACCCACGAGGACATTATGGACGACATCAAAATTCTGCTGGTAGACGACGAGGAAGATTTCATCAGTACCTTATCAGAACGTCTTGATCTGCGCGATCTCGGCAGCAAGACCGCACTCAACGGCGAACAAGCCTTGAGCTATGTGGGCGAGAAAGAGCCCGATGTCATGGTCCTTGATCTCAAGATGCCGGGCATCGACGGCATGGAGGTGCTGCGGCGGGTGCGCAAGATTTACCCCAACATCCAGGTCATTATCCAGACCGGGCACGGCAACGATCTGGACGAGGCAGAGGCGAGACGGCTGGGGGTATTTGATTACCTGAAAAAGCCTGTTGACATCGAAATTCTGGTGGAACGGATCAAGGCAGCCCATCAGGCAAAAAACAATCTGCTGGCCAGCTCCGCCACTGCCGCAGCCTTTGCCGAAGCCGGGGAATACGACACCGCCAGGGATCTCCTCAAGCAATAGGGCCAGACAGGAATGCACAAACAGACCGCAACCATAAACCGCCATTTCATCGTCAGCGGCGAAGGCATCGAGATTCGCCCCCTGGCTGGCGCAGGTATGGCCGCAGGATATCCGCCGGAAGGCAGATTCCCTACCCTGCTGGAGGTGGAGCAGGAATATGTGCAACGGGTGCTTGCCCATGTGGCGGGCAACAAATCGCGGGCAGCCCAGGTTTTGGGCATAGACCGGGTTTCCCTGTGGCGAAAGCTGAAAAAACTGGAAAGCCTCGCCCCCTCCGGTGCTGCCCCGCGTAAGGGATATTCCGACCGACTATGAAGATGTACACCGCCACCATCCCTGGCAGCGCCCTCAAGGTTGGCTCGCGTGAGTCGTATTACGCGCGGCAGAAGCAGCTTTTTGTTGTGGTGGTCATCTTGATGGCCATCGTCCCCCTGTTGTTCATCAGCTGGACCGCCTCGCATTTTTATCAGAAATCATGGCTGGACAAGACCACCGTCGAGCTGACCAGCCTGGCAAACAGCCGCAGGGAGATCATCGACCTCTTCCTCGACAGCCAGGAAAATGTCCTGGTCGGGTATGCCGAGCTCTATGACCTTGCCTGGCTGAGCACCCCCGGCAACCTGGAAAAACTTTTTAAAGCCATGAACCACCAGGGGGTCATCGTCGACCTGGGCCTCATTGACAAGGATGGCAGCCACCGCAACTACACCGGCCCTTTTGCCGAAAACCTCAAGGACAAAAATTACGCCGAGACCCGCTGGTTCGCGGAGGTCATGCAGAGCGGCAGATACATCAGCGATGTGTTCACCGGCTACCGGGGCGTGCCCCATTTCATCGTGGCGGTGACCGACCCCACCCGCTCCTGGGTTCTGCGGGCCACCATCAATTCCGAACTGTTCAATTCCCTGCTGGCCAGCGCCGAGGTCGGACCTGGCGGGGACGCCTTTATCCTCAACCGACAAGGCGAGTTGCAGACGCCAAGCCGGTTGGGACTCACCGCTCTTCCTGCCGAAGAAAAAGGGCTTCTCGCCACGGGAGGCACCCTGACCATCCACCACTCCCAAGGCTCCCTGTACGCCACCGCCGGGATGAAAAACAACGCCTGGACCCTGGTGCTGAAAACCGACATCGGAACCTCGCTGGCCGATTTTTACCGGGCCAGGCAGCGCGACCACCTGATCATCGCCTGCGCGGCCCTGCTCATCCTTGGTGTTTCCACCTTCCTGGTCCGCTCCATGATGGACAAGGTGGAGGGCGCGGACCAGCAGCGGATGCTGCTCTACGACCGCATCCGCTATTCGGAAAAAATGGCTCTGATCGGCAGGATGGCGGCCAATGTGGCCCATGAAATCAACAACCCGCTCCAGATCATCGGCGACCAGGCTGGCTGGCTGGACGAACTGCTCAGCGAGGAAGACCCGGCAAGCCTGAAGAACACCGAGGAATACCGGACCGCCTTTGCCAAGATTCGAGCCCAGGTCAAGCGGGCCAGCACCATCACCCACCGGCTCCTGGGTTTTTCCCGCTCCACCGACGGGCTGAAATCGAAGATCAACATCAACACCCTGGTGGAGGAAACCGTCTCTTTTCTTGAAAAAGAGGCGGCTAATCACCGGATCACCATCCGCCGCAACCTGGCGCCCAGCCTGCCGGAGATCACTTCCGACTCCACCCAGTTGCAGCAGGTGTTTCTCAACCTCTTGAACAACGCCTTTGACGCCATCGGCAATGACGGCGCGGTCACCATCAGCTCCCACCTCACCGGCAAGCAGCTGGCGGTGGAATTTGCCGACAGCGGACCAGGGCTGCCGGAAGAGGTCTTAAAAAAGATCTTCGAGCCGTTCTTCACCACCAAAAAGGCGGGAAGCGGCACCGGCATCGGTCTGGCCATTTCCTACAGCATTGTCGAGCGGCTTGGCGGCAGCATCGAGGTGCGAAACGGCAAACAGGGCGGCTGCGTTTTCCGGGTCACTCTCCCGGTCGCTGCTTAGTGGACCCGGAAAAAGGAGAACCGAAATGAGCGAATTTTCCATCCTGGTCGTTGATGATGAAGAGGAATTTGTCGCCACCCTGGTGCAACGGTTGCGCAAGCGGGGCTGGGCCAGCGAGGGCGTATTGAGCGGCGGCGCGGCCATAGCTCGGGTAGCGGCCAGCGACTTCGGTGTGATCCTTTTGGACATGCGCCTCCCGGACATGGACGGCGGCCAGGTGCTTCAGGAGATAAAGAAAATCCGCCCCACAAGCCGGGTGGTCATCCTCACCGGCCACGCCTCGGCCAGTGAAGGCGAAGAAGGCATAAAAAACGGGGCCTTCGACTACCTGCTCAAGCCGGTGGAGTTTGAAACCCTGCTGGAAAAACTTGAGGCCGCCAGGAACCGCGGCCCATAGGGTCAAACATCAAGAACACTGCAACCAAGGGGAACCGAGGTATTTTTATTATTCAACAAGGGAGGAGTACAATCATGAATTTCTTCAAGCAGTTCAACCAGTTCTTGCTCATGGGCGCCCGCGCCCAGGCGAAGTGGGAGCTCGACATCTCAAACACCATTCTGCGGGATAAAAAACGGATAGGCATGCTCTGCCTGCTGCTCATCCCCATCCTCCTCGGCGGCATCGCCTTTGCCGAGGATGTGGCAGGCGTCATGCCCTCCATGCTGGGAGGCAAAACCGCCTATACCCCGGCCTTCTACACCCCCACCATCTTCTTTGCCTCCATCGCCGTGGGCGTGGTGGCAGGATTGATCACCGGCTGCATCGGCGCGGGCGGCGGCTTCATCATCGCCCCGGCCCTGATGAGCGCCGGGGTCAAGGGTATCCTCGCCGTGGGCACCGACCTGTTCCATATCTTCGCCAAGGCGATCATGGGCAGCGTTCTGCACCGCAAGCTGGGCAACGTCTCCGTGGCCCTGGCGGGGGTCTTCTTGCTCGGCTCCGTGGGCGGCGCCACCCTGGGCGGCTGGATCAACCGCACCATTTATGAGACCAACCCGGTTTTAAGCGACGCCTTCATCACCACCATCTACGTAGTCATGCTGGGCTTCCTCTGCTCTTACGCCCTGTATGACTGGTACCGCTCCACGAGGCCAGTAAAACAGACCGCTTCCGGCCCTGCCATCCATGCCGCCAGCACCTTGACCGGTCTGGCCCAGAAGCTCCAGGGTGTCAATCTCCCGCCCATGATCACCTTCGACGAGGGTGTCACTCCGGGCGGACGCAAAATCTCCTGGCTTTTTCTGGTGCTGGCGGGTGCGCTGGTGGGCTTGGCCGCGGCCATCATGGGCGTAGGCGGCGGTTTTCTGACCTTCCCCATCTTCGTCTACGTGCTGGGCGTTTCTTCTGCCACCACCGTGGGCACCGACATCTTCCAGATCATCTTCACCGCAGGCTACGCTGGCCTCGGCCAGTATGCCATCTACGGCTTCATCTTCTACACCCTGGCCATGGGCATGCTCCTGGGCTCCCTGGTGGGCATCCAGGTCGGTTCCCTGGTGACCAAGGTGGTCACCGGCCAGACCATTTGCGGCCTGTACGCCATCGCCACCTCGGCGGGCTTTATCAACCGGGCCTTTGCCCTGCCGCCCAAGCTGGCCAAGATGGGCTACATTGCCATGAGCAAGGATACCGGCAAGATGCTGGACCTGGTAGGCAACCTCATCTTTTTCGTGGTGCTGGGCGCATTCGCAATCTGGGTTTTCTATATCTTCTTTTCCAATATCCGCACCCTCAAAGGGGAGGGGCCGAAAACGGTCCTGCGGGCCAAGGAGGTGACAGCATGATTGCCAACAAAAAAGAATTCGGCGGCGGCCTGGTGATGATGGCCGGTTTCTGGGTGGTTTTCGCGCTTCTTCTCTCGCCGCTGTACCCAGGCCAAGGCAAGAAGGTAAACATGCTGGACTATATGGACAGCCTGTACAACTCCATCTCCAAAAACTCGGCCTACTACATCCCGGAAATAGTCAAAAAAGCCGACAAGCTGAGGGGCAGCAGCTTCTCCGTCACCCTGAAGGTGGAGGACAAAAACTCCGCCCCCAGGATAGCGGCCATGCTCCGCACCTCCGGCGCTACTGTGGTTGAAGCGGCCAACGAACTCAAGGTCAGCGGCGATCTGGGCCTGGTTCTGAACGGTGCCATGGCGGACACGGAACTGGCCTATGCCAACAACGGCGATGCGCTTATGGCGCGGCATGGCGCGGAGGCCAAACAGGTAATGTTCGATTGGTGGAACACTCTTTCCACCATGGAAAAGAGCTTCACCAAACAGGAAAAATTCAGCGAATCCACCACCATCTACAAAGCCAAGACCAAGGCCGTGGAAACTGCCTACAACTACTACGGCATCGAGGCTCAGTCCATCAAGGACAAACTGGTCATCGTCGTGCTCTCCCTGGCTGGCTATGTGGTCTATACCATGTGGTTCGGCTTCTCCATCCTCTTCATGTTTGAGGGCTGGGGACTCAAACTGGAGCATTGATACCCTTTCCCGCACAGGATGTTTCCGGCGCGGGCCGGGAACATCCTGTGTTCTTGACCCGCCTTCTTTTCTCCGTTGCCTTCATCCCCCCGCTTCCATTATGCTGAACAAGCAGCTATTTTTCCTTCGACACCATTGTGTTTGAACCGGCCCTCAGCCCAACGCCAGCGACCATGTCATGACCTTCTTTCTTGACCGACTGACCTCGTTTTTCCATGGCAAGCCCAGGCTGACGCCTGCCGAATTGCAGGCCGCTTTCCGTGGCCATTACAAGGAATTCCGCGCCCTGCTCACCGCCAACAACAACGCCCTGGAGCTGATGGCCGAAATGGAACAGGCCCTCACCGCGGGCCACCCCTTTGGCATGGCCTTTGTCCGGGGCAACTGCACAGCGCTTTCCGTCAATATCTATAAGATGATCCAGCACCTGACCCGGCTGGCCGATGGCAAATATACAGAACTGGACCAGCCATTCCGGGCCATCACCAAACAGCTCGAACAGGTCATCGCCAGCCGCTTGGTCAGCACGGAAGGCAGAACGATCCTCCCCATGACGGAGGTGGATGCCAGCACCGTGGACCAGGTGGGAGAAAAAATGGCCAACCTGGGCGAGGTCAGAAACCGGGTCGGCCTCAGAACCCCGGATGGCTTTGTCATTACAGCCTCGGCGGCCCGGCAGTTCATCGAGGCCAATAATCTCCAGGTGGAAATCAATCGCCGCCTCAAAGGGCTGGATCTCGACAACCTGGAAGCGCTCTACACCGTCAGCGCCGGAATCCAAAGCCTGATCAGCAACGCGCCGCTGCCTGCGGAACTGGAAGAGGCGATCCTTAGCCACCACCAACAGCTCGATACCGGCACCCAGACCGAATTGCTCGTCGCCCTGCGTTCCAGCGCCCTGGGCGAGGACAGCTCCAACGTCTCCTTTGCCGGCCAGTACCGGACCCAGCTCAATGTCAGCCGCGAATTTGTCACCCAGGCCTACAAGGAAATCGTGGCTGGCAAGTACAAAAGCCAGGCCATTGTCTACCGCCAGCAACGGGGCTACCGGAACCAGGATGTGCAGATGTGCGTCGGCTGCCTGCGCATGGTGGATGCGGCCATTAGCGGGGTTCTCTATTCCCGCGCCCCTGATGATCCGCGCAGCCCGTTTGTCATCATCCAGGCGGCACCGGGCCTTGCCAGCACAGTGGTGGATGGTAGCGCGGCCAGCGAGCAACTCCGGGTCAGCCGGACTGCGCCCCATTCCATCCTGCACCGACAGGCCGCCACAGAGCAAAGCCAGAGCCTCACCGATAACCAGGGTGCCGAGTTGGCAACAACCGGGGTGCGGCTGGAAGAGCATTTCGGCACGCCCCAGGATATCGAATGGTCCATCGACCAATCCGGCCAGCTTTACATCCTGCAATCCCGCCCTCTTGGCCGCACCCTTTCAGGCGAAACACAGGAAACCATTGAGACCAGCGCACCGACGGATGGCCTGCCCCCCCCAATTCTTAGAGGCGGGGTATGCGCCAGCCAAGGAGTCGGCTACGGCCCGGTGTTCACGGTGCGCTCCAGCCTCGATCTCTTGCGCTTTCCCAAGGGCGCGGTGCTGGTCATTGAGACCCCATATCCTGACTGGGCCAGCCTCCTCAACCGGGCCGTGGCCGTGGTCAGCGAAACCGGCCAGATGGCCGCCCACCTTGCCACCGTGGCTCGCGAATTCAGGATCCCGGCGATTTTCGGCCTGAACCAGGCCCTGGCAACCCTGAAAAATGGCCACCTGATCACGGTGGACGCCACGGCGGGCAAGGTATACGGTGGTCGGGTTGAATCCCTGCTGGCCCTGGCCGCACCCAAGCCCAATCTCATGGCCGGAAGCCCGGTGTACAAAATCCTTACCCAGGCCCTGGTCCACATCACCCCGCTCAACCTTACCGATCCGGCCTCCCCGTTTTTTAGGGCCGAGGGTTGCCAGACCCTGCACGATCTCACCCGCTTCTGCCACGAAAAGGCCGTCGTCGAGATGTTCACCTTTGGCGAGCGGTACGGCTTTGACGACAAGGCTGCCAAGCAACTGGTGGTGGAAAATTCACCGGCCCAATGGTGGGTGATCGATCTTGACGACGGCTTTGCCCCTGATTTCGACCCGGAAAGCCGCTATGTTTATCTCGGCCACATCGCCTCCGTACCCATGCAGGCCATCTGGCAGGGGATGGTCGCCTTTCCCTGGGGTGGGCCGCCGCCGGTCAGCCTGGGGGGGCTCGGCTCCATCATCTTCCAGTCCACGAAAAATCCAAGCCTCGACCCGGCTGTGCGCTCGGCCATGGCCAGTAAAAATTACTTCCTCATCTCCAAGAACTTCTGCAACCTCAGCGTCCGGCTCGGCTACCATTTTGCCCTGGTGGAGGCGAATCTGGGTGAGTTTCTCACGGAAAACTATGTGAGCTTTCAGTTCAAGGGCGGTGCTGCGGACGAAAACCGCCGGTTGCTGCGCATCCGGCTGATCAGCGAGATTCTCACCGAATCCGGCTTCCGGGTGGAACAGAAAGTGGACGCCATGACCGCCCGGATCGAAAAAAAACCCACCCCCTTTCTGCTGGAGCGCTTGAGGGTTCTCGGCTATCTGCTGATCCACACCCGCCAGATCGACATGGTCATGGCCGACGAGGGCATGGCCGCAAGCTACCGCCAAAAAATCATGGCCGACCTGCTTACCCTGATGGATACCAAAACGGAGGGACGACATGACCCAGGAACTTAAAATCCTGCTCATTGACGATGAATTCGATTTCGTGGAAACAACCGGGAAAAGACTGATACGGAGGGGCTGCTTGGCAAAAACCGCCCTCACCTGCGCCGATGGGCTTGCGATCATTGCCACAGGTTGGCCCGAGGTGGTGGTGCTGGATGTGATGCTCCCGGACCGCGACGGCATGGACTGCCTGCGGGAGATCAAGGAAAAATGGCCCGCCCTGCCCGTCATTATGCTGACCGGCCATGCCTCCATGGAGGCAGGGCTGCACGGCCTGGAATGCGGGGCCAGCGACTACTGCCTCAAGCCCATTGACCTGGAAACCCTGGTGGAAAAAATCGCCATCGCTCATCGGGAGAGCCAACGGCCTGAAACCTGAAACAACAAAAGCCACCCCGCCGCATGGCAGGATGGCTTTTGTCTCAAAGCCGATTTTTTTTAAGAATCAATGGCCACTGATGGAAAGCACGCCGCTGGCTGCCAAAGTCAAGATAACCGCCTCGGCCATGGCCATAAACGCCATAGCCCTGTCACCCCTGGCAAACAGCCCCGGGGTGATGACGAGGTAGCAAAGAATGGTGACTCCAGACAGGATGGCCACCGGCAGGAAATTCAGAAAATCGCCATAACCGAGAAGCTTCATCCAGGACCAGCCGATGGGCAGGTGATCCCAGTGGAGAAAATTGGTGTTGATCGCCACCAGATAGTCATGCACCGGCGTGCTCCAATAGGTGGAGATCTCGTTCAGCGGCACGACCGGCGTCATGATGCCCAACACGTACAAGGCAAAAGCGATGATCATAAGGGCCAGGCCTGCGTACATGCCTTTTTCAAGAATAGCGGCGTACTGCACCTGCTCTTCGGTTGCTTGGGTATTATGATGTGACATGATACAATCCTCCGTGAAATAGCTTATGGGGCGTTACCTGCAGCATAAGCAACGCTGCTGTTTTTCCCATCCAGATGATGACATTATTGGCGTGAAAACGGCCTAGCAAAAGTTAAACAGGGTAATGCCCATGGTGCTCAATCCCTTTTGCACAGCTTTCAGACCGGCAAAGAGGAGAATGACGATAACCATCCAGCGGATAAAGGTCGGCTTGGCAACCTTGAGCAAGCGAACTCCGACAAACGACCCCAGCATGATGCCAATGAGCGAAGGCACGACGATCATGGGAATCAAGCAGCCCTTGTTCAGGTAAATCCAGGCCGCGGAGGTATCGGTGATGGAGAGCAGGAACTTGGAGGTGGCCACGCTGATCTTGAGCGGCGCGCCCATCATTAAATTTAACACCGGGACGTTGGCCCATCCGGCGCCCAGACCGAACATGCCGGCCATGAAACCGATGATGATGAAGGTCAGCAACCCGGGAATGGTGCGATGGATCTTCCAGTTGATCTCTTCCTTGGAGGTCGGCTCATAAAAAACACCGGTGATGCGCAGGGCGGTGGAAAGCGCATCCGCCTGGGGAACAACCGGAACTGTTGATTTCTTGGCGGTGAGCATGATGGCCACGATGCCGAGGATGGTGCCGCCCAAGGCAAGCTGGACAATGTGGGTGGGCAGGGCCAAGCCGACCATGGCGCCGATAATGGCCATAGTGGAGGCGATGAGCGCCACCGGCAAAGCCAGGCGCAGACTGGCAAGATTGGCCTTCAACAGGCCGGGACCCGCAGCCAGGGAGCCGCACAGAGCCACCAACAGACCGGCGCCGCGAACAAAATCAAGGTGGAACGGGAAAAACCCGCCGATGATGGGCACGAACAGCACCCCGCCGCCAACGCCGCCAAGCACCGCGATGATACCCATGAAAAAGGTGACAACCAACAGAATCACCGGCCATTTCCACCAGCCCGGATCACCTGCAGCCGGAACCTGGGCCATGTCAACCGCTTCGCTTGCCAGAGCCCAGGCCGGGCTCAACATAATGGCGCACATGCAGGAGACAAACAGCACCCCCGCCTTTTCCTTGATGTTTCCTTGCATCCTTGTTTCCTCCTTGTCTTAAACCTAAAGCCAAAAAAGTAAAAATATATGAATAATGGACCAGCACTGTGAACGCTTGCCTACAACCAAGAAGACGATCTTCGCTGAAGCCAGCAAACAACCGTCTTTCCCTGCTCCCTGACGATGGCTATTTCTTAAAATTTTCGGTATGCTTACTGCTCCCCAAAAGTGCTGTCAAGAAAAAACTGTTCCTCTTTGAAACATGGCTATTGCAATGTGCATCATGCATAAGAAATGATGCGCAAACACTTTTTCCCGCTGCATTGTGCAACATTTTCCCTGGAACCAATGATGCAATTTTCAATACCCGAGGTTTTGCAAATACTCAGCACCGAGGTCGCGGGGTATGCGGTGCCCATTGTCGATCTCATTGCCGTACAAACCAACGACCCGTACAAGATTCTGGTAGCGACCATCCTCTCTGCGCGGACCAAGGATGAAACCACGGCCACGGCTGCGGCCAGACTCTTCAAGGAAGCGCCCAACCTGGCCGCTTTGGCCGAGATCAGCGAAGAGCGGTTGGCCAAGCTGATCTTCCCGGTGGGCTTTTACAAGAACAAAGCCGGGTTTCTCGCCCGGCTGCCCGGCGTGTTGGCCAGCGAGTTTGACAACCGGATTCCCGACGAGGTCGAATCCCTCACCCGGTTGCCCGGTGTGGGGAGAAAAACCGCTAACCTGGTGGTGGCGGTGGCCTTCAAGAAACCGGCGATTTGCGTGGACACCCATGTGCACCGGATCATGAACATCTGGGGCTATGTGAAAACCAAGAGTCCGCTGGAAACCGAGATGGCGCTGAGGGAAAAGCTGCCGCCCCAGTACTGGCTGACCATCAACTCCACCCTGGTCGCCTTTGGCCAGGGTACCTGCAAGCCGGTGGCTCCCCACTGCGACCGATGCGTTATCGCCAAATACTGCCCGCAGATCGGGGTGCGGCCAAGAAAGATGCCAAGCATAAGCAAAAAAACAAACGGAGAGGCCGCCATGCGGAAATTCGTGTCGTGGAATGTCAACGGTCTCAGAGCCGTGGAGAAAAAGGGCTTTGCCGAGATCCTCGCCGATTTGAACGCCGATCTGGTGGCTCTCCAAGAGATCAAGGCGTTGCCGGAGCAGCTGTCGGAATCGATCAAAAACATCCCCGGCTATACGGCCTACTGGTTTTCCGCCCAGAAAAAAGGGTACGCCGGGGTGGCAACCTACAGCAAGGAGCAGCCCCTTTCGGTGATCTACGGCATAGACCACAAGGATCACGATTACGAGGGGAGGGTGCTGACCCTGGAGTTTGGAGACTTCTTCTTCGTGAACGCCTACTTCCCCAACGCCCAGCACGGCCTGCTGCGTATGGATTACAAGCTTCAGTTCAACAACGACCTGTTGGCCTTTGCCCAAACGCTGGCCGCCAAAAAGTCGGTGGTGATCTGCGGGGATTTCAACGTGGCGCACAAGGAAATCGACCTGACCAACCCCAAGCAGAACGAGAAGAATCCGGGCTATGCCCCGGAAGAGCGGGCCTGGATGGACCAGTTTCTTGGCGCAGGGTTCGTGGACACCTTCCGGATGTTCAACCAAGAGCCGGGCCAGTACACTTGGTGGAGTTACCGCTTCAACGCCAGAGCCAGAAACATCGGGTGGCGGATTGATTATTTCTGTGTGGATCAAGCGAGCAAAAAACGAGTAGCCGAGGCTGCTATTTTAAGTGATATAATGGGATCGGATCATTGCCCAATTCTCCTCGGGTTTCGTTAATAACTTCGTGTTATTAGATTGATAACCAGATGTTTTCCTTTGGAATTTTTTTTCTTACGCGCAAAATGGCATGAGCAACCTCAAAGTGGTGGAAATCGGTGGCTGGGCCGTCTCCAATAGTCCTGAAGATATATTGCGCACCTATGCCCTTGGCTCCTGCATTGCTTTGATACTTCTCCATCCGCTTACAAAAACCATGGGGCTTGTCCATATTGCACTGCCAGACCCACTTTGCCATGCCGGTAAAAAACGGGGGGAAGGATATTATGCCACTTCAGCTGTCCCTCTGCTACTGAATGAAGTCCTTACCAAAGCAGGCCTTCGTTCGGCAAGTGGTTCTGGAATTGTGGCCAAATTGGTCGGTGGTGCCGCAGTAATAAAAATCAAGAATCCTTTTCATATAGGAGAAAGGCTTCTCTGCGAGATACAGCAGGCTCTTCATCGCTATCAAATACCTGTAGTGAAACAGGCTACAGGCGGCACTGTCCCCCGTACCGTATCGTTATATATTGAGAGCGGTGATGTTTCGGTTACATCACCGGGTACGCAAGAAAGCCCCTTGTAGCCCGTGCATGGAAGGAGAAAACAATGGTTGCGCCAAAGGACACGAGTCTCACAATACGCGTGTTGGTCGTTGATGATGAACCCACTTCCCGCGAGGTTATCCGACTGGGGCTGGAAAGACAGAACTGCGAAACCATGACCGCCTGTGATGCGGCCTCTGCCATCGCGCTTTTGAGCGAGCAGCAATTCCATGCCGTGGTGACCGACAAGAACATGCCCGGGACCGAGCATGCCACGGAGGGGGGACTGGATGTCATCAAATTTGCCAAGGAGTCCAACCCTGCCTGCGCCGTTGTCATGGTAACCGCCTTTAGCACAGTGGAGTCGGCCATTGAGGCCATGCGCCTTGGCGCCTTTGACTATTTGGCTAAGCCTGTCCTGCCTGAACAGCTGAAGGCAAAACTTGAACGGATTCTTTCCTATCAACAGACCTTGAACCCCGCAAACACCATTTCCTCCCATAACAGCTTCCGGGCAAAATTTCTCAATATTATCGAGGAGAAGAAGGGGGTGAGCCAGTGCCTGGGCGCCGAAACAAAAGCCGCGCTTTTACAGGTGGTGCAGGACAGTATCGATTCCTTTTTTCATGAGCGGCGGGCATGGGAAAACATCATCCTGGAACAGCGTGAGGCCTTGAGTCAAATTGCCAGCTGGGCCGAGCAGATGAAAGAGACAGCGCCACAGGGGAGTAGAGAAGAGGCGTTTTTGGATAAAATTATCACCGAATCCAGCCGGAGGCTGTGATGGTTTCCCGGAGCGCCCTTCCAAATGTCTAAACCATGTCAATCGGAGACGCTGCACAACGCACAAAGGAGGTCACCATGAAGGTACTCATCGTCTATTACTCAATGTACGGACACATCTACAAGATGGCGCAGGCTGTCGCGGAAGGAGTTCGCTTAGTCGAGGGCGTTAGCGTCGACCTGCGGCGTGTCCCGGAAACACTCCCCGAGACAGTTTTAGAGAAGATGGGCGCGGCAGGAGCGCAGAAGCAACAAACTCAAGTACCCATTTGCACGGTGGAAGAACTGGGAGCAGCCGATGCGATCATCTTCGGCACCCCCACCCGCTTTGGCAACATGTGCGGGCAAATGCGGCAGTTCCTTGATGCCACTGGAAGTCTGTGGCTAAACGGTGCCCTGGTCGGCAAACCGGGCAGCGTGTTCACCAGTTCCAATACCCAGCACGGCGGACAGGAATCCACGATCCTGAGTTTCCACAACACCCTGCTCCATCAAGGCATGGTCATCGTCGGCCTGCCCTACACCTTCCAAGGCCAGATGACATCGGCTGAGATCAGCGGTTGTTCCCCCTATGGCGCCTCCACCATCGCAGGGGGTGACGGAAGCCGTACCCCCAGTGAAAATGAGCTTGCAGGCGCACGATTCCAGGGCCAACACGTTGCCAAGATCGCCAAAAAGCTGGCGGCTTGAGCACCACAATCCAAGACATTATGCCTGACAACCTGTGGCAAACCATGATCCTTACCGGCGAGCTTAACCGGCACCCGGTGCATTTTTTCACCGACACCGGCTCAACCAACGATCTCGCCCTGGCCCTGAGCAACACCGGGGCGGATGCTGGCACCTTGGTCGTGGCCGACAGCCAGAGCGCAGGCCGGGGCCGCCTTGAAGGCCGGGCCTGGCTTTCGCCGCCCGGTACCGGCCTCTATTTCTCGCTGATTCTGCGCCCGCGGCTTTCCCCTGCGGATTTCCCCAAGCTCACCCTGGCCGCTGGTCTTGCCCTGTGCAAGGGGCTGGAAAACCACACCCGTTGCCAGCCTGGACTGAAATGGCCCAACGATCTTTTTCTGCACGGCAAAAAATGCGGCGGCATCCTCACGGAAACCCAAGCCGTGGCAGGAGCCGGGCAGACCGCAGTGGTGATCGGCATCGGCCTCAACGTGAACACCCCACCGGAGGCATTTGCGGGCGAGCTGCGCGCCAAGGCCACCTCGCTGCTGGCAGAAATCGGCGTCACCTACGAACGCGGCCCCCTGCTCGCTGCCATTCTTGCCGAGCTGGACCTCGTGGTGGCCCGGCTGGAACAGGGGGATTTTCCCACCATCCTGGCCGAATGGCGGCAACGGGATATCCACGCCGGCCTGCAGGTCTCCTGGGTGAACACCCAGGGCCGCATCGTCACCGGCATCTCCCTTGGCCCGGACGAAGAGGGGTTCCTCCATATCCGGGATGCCTTGGGCCAGGTCCATTCCGTTATCTCCGGGGACATCACCCTGGCGCAGGAGTAAATATCTGCCATGATTCCCCGCCCGACCCAGCGTCTGCTGCTGGCCACGCTCTATGACGCCTTTGCCCAGTGGGCTGGCACCTTCACCTTTGCCTGCGGCAAGGGGTGCGCCACCTGCTGCACCCGGAGTGTCACCATGACCAGCCTGGAAGGGGATGAGATTATTGCCTTTCTGGCCGAGGCCGGTCGCCTCTCCGAACTGGCTGCGCCTGCATTTCAACCCACGGCAAACCGGATGGCACAGTGCACCACCAACGCCTTTGTCGCCGCCCATCTCCGAGGCGAGTCCGTGGAAGAAGCAGAAAATTGGGATCTGCGCCCCTGCCCGTTTCTCAAGGAGGAAAGCTGTTCCATATACCCGGCGCGGCCCTTTGGCTGCCGACTCTTTGCCTCCCTGGATCCCTGCGCTGCCAGCGGCGTGGCGGATATGCCGCCGGGCTATCTCGCCGGGGCGACCGCCCTGCTGCAATACATCGAGCATCTGGATAACAACGGGTGCTGGGGCACCATGGTGGAACTGCTGGCAGGACTGAACACCGAGACTGAGAACTGCGGAGAACCAACAGCACCCATCCCCGGCTTCCTCATCGCCCCGGACGAACGCGCCCTGGTCGAACCGCTCCTCCAAGGGTTGCTTGCTCAAGAGGTCAACGGCCAGACCTTTGCCCAGTGGCTTCAGATATCGCGATCATAGCCCAACCAAGATTGAACCGGCCCTCGCATTGTCTGGCGGTGTTTTCCTTTCTTCTTTTGCGTGCCCAAAAGAAGAAACAAGAAAAAGGCACCCCAGCCAGTCCTGGCCCTGCGGGCTGCCCTTACTTCTCGCCGAGGGCGGGACGCGGAAAAACTCGGGCTTCGCCCTCAAACAGTTCCCGCGTCTTTTCCGCCCCCGCCTGCGAGGCGCGGCAGGACAAATGGGGGAGGGGAAAATCCCATTGGCACGCAGCCGAGCACCGGAGAGGCTGCCGAAAAGGGGATTTGCACTGTTTGAGCGTAGCGAGTTTGCAAAGCCCCGGCAGCATCGAGGAGCACAGGGCATCCCGCCACCGGCGGGACAAGGGACACAGGGGGCCCTTTCTTTGGTTCGTTTCTTTGGGCAAGCAAAGAAATGAACAGAAAGGCAAAACATTTTCCTTTCGCGGCAGAAATTTCTAAATAATCAGAAACAAAAATGGCGCCTTCCCAGTTGGGAGGCGCCATTTTGATTGTAAAAAAAGTGATGACTTCTTAGTAGCGGTAATGGTCCGCCTTGTAAGGCCCACCCACCGGCACATCGATGTACGCGGCCTGTGCCTTGGACAACTCGGTGAGATGTACGCCGAGCTTCTTGAGATGGAGACGGGCCACCTTCTCATCCAGCACCTTGGGCAGCACATAGACTTTTTTCTGGTACTTCTTACCGTTGGCAAAAAGCTCGATCTGAGCCAGCACCTGATTGGTGAAGGAGGCGGACATCACGAAGCTCGGATGGCCGGTGGCGCAACCCAGATTCACCAGACGGCCTTCGGCCAGCAGGGTGATCTTCTTGCCGTCGGGGAAGACGATGTGATCCACCTGGGGCTTGATGTTCTCCCATTTGTACTTACGCACCGAGGCCACATCAATCTCAGAATCGAAATGGCCTATATTGCAGACAATGGCCTCGTCCTTCATGGCCTTCATGTGGGCGTGATTGATGACCTTCTCGTTGCCGGTGCAGGTGACGAAGATGTCGCCATGGGATGCAGCCTCTTCCATGGTCATCACCCGATAGCCTTCCATGGCTGCCTGGAGCGCGCAGATCGGGTCGATCTCGGTGACCCATACTTGGGCCCCTAAGCCACGGAAGGCCTGGGCGCAGCCCTTGCCCACGTCGCCGTAACCGAGGATCACCGCAAGCTTGCCAGCCACCATCACGTCGGTGGCGCGCTTGATCCCGTCCATCAACGATTCGCGGCAGCCGTAGAGGTTGTCGAACTTGGACTTGGTCACCGAGTCATTGACGTTCATGGCCGGGAACAACAACCCGCCAGCCTTCTCCATCTGGTAGAGACGATGCACCCCGGTGGTGGTCTCTTCGGTCACCCCGCGGATGGCCTTGGCGGCGGCAGTCCATTTCTTCTTGTCTGCGGCGAAATCCTGCTTGAGCACACCCAGCACGGCCTGCCATTCCTCGTTGTCGCTCTTCTTGGCTACAGGCACCTTGCCAGCCTTTTCGAACTCTGCCCCCTTATGCACCAGCAAGGTGGCGTCGCCGCCGTCATCCAGGATCATATTGGGCGGATTGCCGTCAGGCCAGGTAAGGGCCTTTTCCGTACACCACCAGTATTCTTCGATGGTTTCCCCTTTCCAGGCATAGACCGGGACGCCGGTCGCGGCAATGGCGGCGGCGGCGTGGTCCTGGGTGGAAAAGATGTTGCAGGAGGCCCAACGCACCTGAGCGCCCAACGCGACCAGGGTCTCGATCAGCACCGCGGTCTGGATGGTCATGTGCAGGGAGCCGGAGATCCGGGCGCCTTTGAGGGGCTTCTTTTTGCCAAACTCCTCGCGCAGGGCCATGAGGCCGGGCATCTCGGTTTCCGCAATCCTGATTTCCATGCGGCCCCAATCGGCCAGACCCATATCCGCCACCTTGAAATCGGTCTGTTTCTTTACCGGAGCTTTTTGGGCCGGACCCTTCTGTGCTGGTGCTTTCTTTGCTGGTGCCTTCATCGTTGTTTTCTCCTGACTGCGTCTTGACGCAGGGTGGTCATAATTATTTACATTTGATTCCGGCGGCGTCTTTCAAGGCTTCGGCCTTGTCGGTGCGCTCCCAGGTGAACTCTTCCCGCTCCCGGCCAAAGTGGCCGTAGGCTGCGGTCTTTTTGTAGATCGGCCGCAACAGGTCAAGGTGCTGGATGATCGCCTTGGGCCGCAGGTCAAAATGTTCATTGATGAGCTGTCTGATCCGCTCATCGCTGATCTTGCCGGTGCCAAAGGAGTTGACATTGATGGATACCGGTTTGGAGATGCCGATGGCATAGGCGATCTGCACCTCAAGCTCGGTGGCGATCCCGGCGGCCACCAGATTCTTGGCCACATAACGGCCCATGTAAGAAGAAGAACGGTCAACCTTGGAAGGATCCTTGCCGGAAAAAGCGCCGCCGCCGTGGGAACCCATGCCGCCATAGGTATCAACGATGATCTTGCGGCCGGTCACCCCGCAATCGCCCACGGGCCCGCCGATGACAAAACGTCCGGTGGGGTTGATGAAGTACTTGGTGTTCTTGTCCACCATCTCGGCCGGAATGATGGGCTTGATGATCTCCTCCATAACCCCTGCCTTGAGATCTTCGTAGTCAACCTCCGGGGAGTGCTGGGTAGAGAGGACAATGGCCTCGACCCGCTTGGGCTTCTTGTTTTCGTATTCAATGGTGACCTGGCTCTTGGCGTCTGGCCGCAACCAGGGCAGCAGGCCTGCCTTGCGTACCTCGGCCTGCCGCTTCATAAGCCGGTGGGCATAGGTGATGGGCATGGGCATCAAGACCTTGGTTTCGGTACAGGCATAGCCGAACATCAACCCTTGGTCGCCGGCGCCCTGATCCAAGTCAAGGCCGGAACCTTCGTTCACGCCTTGGGCAATATCCGGGGACTGCTTGCCGATGCTGGTGAGCACTGCGCAGGATTGCCAGTCAAAACCCATCTCGGAGGAGTTGTAGCCGATCTCCCGCACGGTCTCCCGCACCACGGCGGGCATATCCACCCAAGCGGTGGTGGTAATCTCGCCGGCAATAAGGGCCATACCGGTGGTTACCAAAGTTTCACAGGCGACCCTGGCCTTTGGATCCTGGGCAAGGATGGCGTCAAGGACCGCATCCGAGATCTGGTCGGCAACCTTGTCCGGATGGCCTTCTGAAACAGACTCCGAGGTAAAGAGATAATTTGACATTCCAACTCCTCATGATTTTCGGTGAAAAGAAACAGACTGCACGGCAGCCACGAAACTTAACATTTTTATTAAAATACAGGAAGTTGTCAAGGAGAATCACGACAAAAGCAGTGCAAAAGACGACCTTTATCCCACCAGATACCCTTTTTCCAAACACTTTACCGCGTTAAAAAGCTCCGCGTTGACCGGGGCCGGGATCCCCAGCCGCCGGGCCTCTTCCAGCACGGCGCCGTTGATGGCCTCGATTTCGGTTTGCCTGTTAGCCCGCACATCCTGGAGCATGGAGGAAATATTGGACGCCGTGGCTTGGCAGACCGCGATGGTTCGGGCCACCGGCTCAGGGGCAATGGCAATCCCTTTGGCTTGGGCGACGCTGGCTGCCTCCAACACGGCCGCCTGCAGCAATGCAAGCGCCTCGCCATTTTTCAACAATCCACCGTTTTCACAGTTATGGATGGCAGTGAGGGCGTTGATCCCCACATTAACCAGGAGCTTGTTCCAGACCTGAACCAGGATGTCGGCCTCAACCCCCACCTCCAGGCCTACCGCTTGAAAAACTTCCGCAGCCTCCAGCAAGGCCAATTCCGCCCATTGCGGGGGGGCGCCAAGAAAGCCCAAACTGGTTGCGCCCGCGCCACCGAACCGCACCTGCCCCACCCCCACCAGATGCGCACCCAGGGAGGTAACCGCCAGGGCCAAAGCACCGGGAAGCTCTGCCCCGAGCAGGACCGGCAGATGGCCGATGCCGTTTTGCCAGGCAAGCAGCAGGGTGTTTTTCCTAAGCAGAGGGGGAAGGGAAGAGAGGGTGTGGCCAAGGGCCGGGGATTTGACGCAGAGCAGGACCAGGTCCACCGGCCCGATTTCCTGGGCATCGGCAGTGGCCTGGATGGAAAAATGCTCGAGATGGTCGGCGCACTCAAGGGTAAGACCAGAGTGCTGGAGCAAGGCAGCCCGTTGGCTGTCATGGTCCAGCACCCAGATTTTTTCATGTATCCGGCAGAGGGTAGCCGCCAGCAGGCAGCCCAAGGCGCCCGGACCGACTATGGCTACCCTCTTGGGGGAGGAATCCCGCATGCTTGGCGATTAGCGGGTGATGGCCACGTCTTCAACAATGACCGCATACTTGTACCCGGCGCCGAAATCCTTATCCGCGGCAAGCACGCCTTCCACCGTGACGATATCGCCCTTTTCCGCCTTGCCCATCGTGGTGACCACCAGATCATGGGTATTCTTCAAGGGATCGCCGGTGCCATCCTGTATGTGCAGCCAATTTTTCCCCATGATCTGGGGAGAAACCTTGACCACCTGCCCCTTGATCTTCACCTTCTTGCCATTCAGGCTTGCAGCTTTGCTAAAAACATCCGCAACGGTGCAGCCATTCTCGCCACTGGCCTTGGCAATCTTCAATTCCACAAAAGGCACCACGGCCTTGCCGCTGCCAGGGGCCGTTTCGCCAGAGGCTGCTGGCGCAGAAGCGGTTGGGGCACCGCCGCCTTCCTTCTGCATGGCTGCACCAAAAGCACCAGCAGGCGCGGCAGATTTCCCGGCAGGAGCAGCGGCAGGGGCACCTGCAACTTCTCCACCATGGGCCTCGCCCATCTCCGCTTTTTTCCCTTCAATGCCTGGGGCAAAAACAATCTCGGCAAAGTTACGGTTCAGGCTCTTGCTGGGGAAATTCTGCATGACCTGTCCTCCGGCCCCGATAACGCTGCACTCCTCGCCCATCTCAACCTTGGTCTGCGGCACCGCCACCCAGGTATCTCCCTTTTCCGCACCAATAAGCACATAGGTGAACCCTCCGCCGGAGAGAACCTCCTTGGCCTTTCCCTTGATCGAGCCAACAGAGTTGCCCGGCTGCTGGATTCCGCCTTCCGCCCCAGCCGTAGGCTGCTCAACAGCCTTGGTTTCCGGCTTTTGCTTATTACAGGCAACAAGCGCCACCAGACACAAGCCACCCGCCAGAACATTACGCCACTTCAATGCATCGCCCATACGCTCAACGCTCCTCCCTCTGCTCGTTCTTTCTGGAATATGAAAACAGCGCACCGCAGCCTTTCTGCAGTGCGCCAACCTTTTTTCAAGACAACTTCCCTGAAAAAAAGTTCGTATTAGCCGTTATAATAATAAAATAATGTCGCCATTTGGATGACCAGAACGGCATAACGAGCCGTAACAAAAGGATAAAGAAAGCAGAGGTTATTTCGTAACGGCTCCTGATTTTCGCTTGGCAGCCTTTTGGGGTTTCTCCTGTTTCACTTCCCTGCCTCTGCCCTCGTACAGATAGGTCAGTTTGTTACCCTTGACCCCTATCTGCACTTTGCCCCCCTTGACCAGTCGGCCAAAGAGCAGCTCTTCGGTCAGGGCATCCCCCACCTCTTGCAGGATAAGGCGCCGGAGCGGACGCGCGCCGAATTCCGGCTCATAGCCTTTGGTGGCCAGCCAGGTCCGGGCCGCAGGGCTGAGGCTGACCGTTACCTTCCGCTCGGCCAGTTGCCCTTGCAGCTCCGTGATCATCTTGTCCACGATCCGTTCCATGAGCACACCATCCAGCGGGTTGAAGGTGATGGTCGCGTCCAGCCGGTTTCTGAACTCAGGGGAGAAAAGATTTTTCAAGGCGCGGTCGTTTCTCCCCCTGCTATCCCCGGTAAAACCGATGGTCCGCTCGCTCAGCTCCCGGGCTCCGGCGTTGGTGGTCATGATCAGGATTACATTGCGGAAATCCGCCTTGCGTCCGGCATTGTCCGTGAGAGTCGAGTGATCCATGACCTGGAGCAGGATGCTGAACAGGTCCGGATGGGCCTTTTCAATCTCGTCGAGCAGAAGCACGCTGTACGGATGCTTGCGGATGGCGTCGGTCAAAAGCCCGCCCTGGTCAAAACCCACATAGCCGGGAGGCGCGCCGATAAGCCGGGAAACCGCATGTTTTTCCATGTACTCGCTCATGTCGAAGCGCTCAAAATGCACGGACATGGCGGCGGCCAGCTGCTTGGCGACCTCGGTCTTGCCGACCCCGGTGGGTCCGGCAAAGAGGAAGGAGCCGGTGGGGCCTTCCGTTTGCTTCAGCCCGGCCCGAGAACGCTTCACCGCCGTGACCAAAGCGTTGATCGCCTGATCCTGACCAAAGATGTTCTTCTGCAAAACCTTGTCCAGCTCCTTGAGATGGGTCAGATCGGAGCCGCTGAGGCTTCTGGCCGGAATCCGGGCCAGGCGGGAGACCACCTTTTCCACATCGCGCACCGTCACCGTCCGCCGCTTGTCTGTTGGGTGTGCGGCAAGACGAAAGGCAGCGCCGATCTCGTCCAGCACATCAATGGCCTTGTCCGGCAAAAACCGGTCGGAGATGTACCGGCTGGCCAGCTCCGCCGTGGCCTTCACCGCCGCAGTCGAGTAGGTGATGGAGTGATGCTCCTCGTAACGGGGCAGCAACCCTTGCAGAATGGCGTAGGTTTCGGCCACGCTGGGCTCCTCGATGTCGATCTTCTGAAAGCGCCGGGACAGGGCGCGGTCCTTTTCGATGTAGTTCTTGTATTCTTCATAGGTCGTCGAACCGATGCAGCGCAGCGTCCCAGCCTGGAGGGCGGGCTTGAGCAGATTGGAAGCATCCATGCTGCCGCCGCTGGTTGCTCCGGCCCCGACAATGGTATGGATCTCGTCGATGAAGAGGATGATGTGGGGCTCCTTTTCCACCGCGGAAATAACCGCCTTGAGCCGCTGCTCAAAGTCGCCCCGGTACTTGGTGCCGGAAAGCAGCCCCCCCATGTCGAGGAGGCGAATCTCCACCCCCTGCAACAGATCCGGCACCTTGCCTTCATGCACCTGGAGGGCAAGCCCTTCGGCAATGGCGGTTTTCCCTACGCCCGGCTCGCCCACCAGCAACGGATTGTTTTTGCGCCGGCGGCACAGGGTCTGCATCACCCGCTTCAATTCTGTGGTTCGGCCGATCAGAGGATCAATCAACCCCTGGGCCGCCCGCTCGCTGAAGTTGACGGTGTATTTTTCCAGCGCCTCGTTTTCCTTGGTTTTTTCTGTGCTCTTCTCGTCCGGTTTCTTTTCCTCCTGGACCTTTTCCTCTTTTTCAAGGCCATGGGAGAGATATTCCGTCACGTCAAGCTTGCTGATCCCTTCGGAATGGAGGAAGTACACGGCAAAAGATTCTGCCTCGGCAAAAATGGCGGCAAGCACATCCCCGGCATCCACCTCTTTTTTGCCGCAGCTCTGCACATGGGCGATGGCCCGCTGCAACACCCGATTGAAGCCGAGGGTCTGGATGGGGTCGTGGGGAATGCCTTCCTTGACCATGGGCAGGTTGGAGGCAAAAAATTCCTCCAGCCTTTTCTTCATGCCCTCGGGATCGCCGCCGCAGACCACAATGGCTCGGGCGGCCAGCTCGTCATCCAACAGGCCGTACAGGATATGCTCCACCGTGACATGTTCGTGCCTGCGAATCTTTGCCTCCCGGATGGCACGCACCAGGGCTATTTCCAATTTTGCATTTATCATCTCGCGCTCCTCCCGGGAAACCCGTTACGCCTTTTCAACAGAACATTTTAAAGGATATTCGTTCTTGCGGGCCAAGTCATGCACCAAAATCGCCTTGGTTTCCGCAACATCGCGGGAGTACACTCCAGCCACCCCCACCCCCTGCTCGTGGACATTGAGCATGATCCGGGTGGCCTCTTCCCCGCTCTTATGAAATATTTTTTCCAGCACCATCACCACGAAATCCATGGTGGTATAGTCGTCATTGTGCAGCAGCACCTTGTACATGGAAGGATGCTTGGTCTGCTGTTTTTTTTCGGTGACGACCGAACCTTCACTCTCCCTGCCTGCACCGCCCATGCTTCCCCTGCTCCCTTCCAATCAACTCCGGTCATTTCCGTTTGATAAAAATAATCATTTTTTTTTGATCCGCACGTTCGGCGCGCATCTTTTTAATGACCCAGTCTTATCCGGCCACGACGCCTTGCCTGGCCCGCTTCGGGTCCTGCAAGACGGAGAACAGAAAATCTTCCAGAATCAAATATTCCGGCAGACCGGAGCCTTTCAGCCGGTATTCGGCTTCAAGCAGGGCGGTTCGGGCCTGGTTCAAGACTGCCAGGGTAAAGCGCTCACCCTGCTGAAAACTTTTGTACACGGCAAATGGGTGCCCCGCCAACGCCTTCTGCTGCGGCCCAAGGCTCTCTTGCAGTTGCGGCAACAACTCTTTTTGGAAAGCGGCATAGGAGATGCCTTCAGGATAGGCGAAAGCAGGGTACTCGATGATGGCCCGCACCAGCAGCAACTTGCGCAGGAAATTACGCAACCCCGCCACCACGATGAGGGGATGCACCCCGTTTTCCTGTAACCTCTGGGAAATGGTCAGCGAGGCGGCCAAATCATGATTGCCAAAGGCCTCGTTCAGCTCGTACAGGGCTTCTTCCCTGGTTCGGCCGACCATGGCGTTAAGGTCATCCATGGTGACGGTCTCTGCCTCGCCCACGGAGAGGGCCAGTTTTTCCGCCTCCATGGCCACGGCAACCGGATGAAAACCCACCCGCTCGAGCAGCACTGGCAAGGCCCGCGGTTCCAGTTTCTTGCCGAATCGGGCCAGACTTTGCTGGACAATATCCTTGAGCAGTCCCTCCTGATCCTTGCGCGCGGCGGAACTACCCCCGGTGTCCACCGAGAGATCAACCACCACGCAATTTTTTTCCAGATACTTGAAGAGCTTTTTGCGCTTATCCGCAGCTTCGGCCACCAGAATCAGGGTGTTGCCCGCAGGAATCCCCGTCTCCAGAGCAGCCATGAGCAGCTCTGCTCCATCAGCCTTGGGCGCGGCCACGGAAACCGTGCCATCGCTTGCCGCACAAACCTCTTGCACCCAGGCAAGCTCATCGGGCTTGGCAAAGCCGAACAACTCCTGCCAGCGGCTTGGCGCACAGGCAGCCATCTCCTCTTTCTCCCAATCCGCCGGGACAAGCTCGGCCAAGGCCAGCATCTGGGTCAAAAAACGCAGGGTCTTTTTCAGCTCTTTTCCTTCCCACGCCTTGCGCGCCTTGTCCCAGAGGACGCTGGCCACAACCTTGGAAAAGAGAATTTGGGAATCCATCACCCGGATGACCTGCCTGGTACCGAACAGGCTGTAGGTTTTGAGCATGTTCACCGTGGCGCCGATCTCTTCCTGGTCGCCATCAATACCCTTGAGGCTGCTCTGGCGGCGGACTTCATCGGGCAGTAGGCGGCAGACCAAATCGTTGGCGATCTCCTGGCAGAGATAGCGCTCGCCAAACAGCAGATAGACCGGCGCGGTTTCCCCTCGCTCCACCCCCTTGAGCAGCGTATGCACTTCCTGTCGTTTATAAACCGCCATCCCTTTTCCTTACACGCCCACGGGCCGAACGCGCTTCCTGTTGACTGGTCCGGTCCTTATTGCTACTCTCAATAGTAAGTAATGTGTCTCGTTGCCCTTGTCACTGAAAAAATCCCTGACAAACCGGGCATCCTTTATCAACAAGCGATCGCCACAAAAAACAGCCATGACGCCATCCGTATCTGAAAAAACAGGGGTGCTCCTCGGCGGCTCGGGCCTGATCGGCGGTACCCTGCTGCACTATCTCAAAACCCAGGCAGAAGGGAGGATCAACGTCCTTGCCCCCAACAGCAAAAAGCTCAGCCTGCGCGACCCCGAGGACATCCGCCGCTATTTTGAACGGTCCAAACCCGCCTTTGTCATCAACTGCGCCATTGCCGCCATCGACAGCGACCCGCAGCTTGCCTACGAGATAAACTATCAGGGCACAGTCTATCTTGCCAAGGCCGCCCAGGAGCTGGGCATCCCCTACATCCACCTGAGCTCGGCCGCAGTCATGCCAAATGGCCAAAATCTGGACGAAGAATACCGCCTGCTTTTGCGCCCGGACCTGCCCAACTACACCAAGGCCAAGCTCATGGCCGAGCTGACCCTTGAACATCTGCGCAGTATCGGAGGCCTTGACTACACCTGTATCCGGCTTGGCATCGTCTATGGCGCCCACGACCATAAAATACAGGGCTTCCACCGGTTATTCTTCGCCATTGTCGATCGATCCATGCCAGTGCTCTTTACCAGACAAGGAGCTTTACACTCCTATTCCAACGCCTGGAAACTGCCCTATTTCATCGACCATGTTTTGACCAACCGGCGCGAATTTTCCGGCCAGACCTACAACTTCGTCGACCCCAACCCTGTGTCCTTAAGCCAGCTCATCCTCACCATCAAGTCGTATCTTGAACTGAAAACCCCACGGGAGATATACCTGCCTTACCCTGTGGCGAAATTCGGCATGGGGATCATGGCCCGACTGGTGCGGCTGATAACCCGGCTCGGCATCGAAGCGCGCATGCCGGCCGAGTTGATGTTTTTGAAAAACTTCTACGAAACCCAAACCCTGTCCGCCGACAAATTGCGGCGCTCAAGCTTTTCCGATCCCGACCCGGAGGCGACGATCTTCACCGAACTCCCCGCGCTTATTGAATATTATGTGACCCGTTGGGAGCACCTGAACCTCATCGAGCCGTTCAACAAGGTGTTTTTTGACCCCCGCAGGCGGGCCGAAGAGTTTCTGCATACCCCGGACCACCTCCTCCAGGAAATCCATGCGGAAAGCGACCAGCCTTTTTTGAAGCAATGCGCCCTGGTTGACCAAGCGGAAGGGAAATAGCCGTGAATTTCAGATGGATGCGGGAGCTGCGGAGATAGACTCTTGCCTCAGATACTCAGCTTCCATTCCGCCCCGAGTTTCCGTAAGGCCGCGTGGTTGGTGAGATCAAGATGCAGCGGGGTGACGGAGACATACCCCGCCAAAACAGCCTGGGCATCGGTATCTTCGCCCTCGTCCCAGAAGGGGGTGCCGCCGCCGATCCAGTAATGCTGCCTGCCCCACGGGTCAAAGGTCTCCTTGATCGCGCCATCATAGACCCGCCTTCCCTGCCTGGTAAACCGCACCCCCTGTATTTCTTCCGGCCTGCGGTTGGGGACATTGACGTTGAGGAGGGTGTCCTTGGGCAACCCCTTGTCGAGAATGGTCCGGGCCAGTTTTGCGGCAAAGGCGGCAGCGGTTTCAAAACAGAAGGGCTCTTCTCCGGCCAGGGAAACCGCCAGGGAGGGAGCGCCGAGCATGGTGCCTTCCACCGCAGCGGAAACCGTGCCGGAGTAGCTGACATCGTCACCCAGATTCGACCCTGGATTGATGCCGGAAACAACCAGCTGCGGCTTGTGCGGCAGAATCTTGCCCATGGCCAGGGTCACGCAATCGGTGGGGGTGCCGTCCACGGAATACCGATCCTGGCCAAGGTCTTTCACCCTCAGCGGCCGCTTCATGGTGAGCGAGTGGCTGGCTGCGCTGTTGTCCTGATCCGGGGCGACAATCACGATCTGGCCTATACCCTGCAAGGCCTGGGCGAGAATGGCAAGGCCAGGAGCACGAACCCCGTCATCGTTGGTCACAAGTATCAGTGGCGTCATTTTTCTTATCCTCGCATCAGCCCACAATCTAGTCATCTTTTCCGGAAAGGGGGAGCTTTTCTTGAACACTGCCTTTAAAAAAGCTGACTCCACTCTCCTTCTTCATTTTTTATGACTTGTACGGTATATTGGCTGAAACTTGTCCCCTGCGGGGGAGCATCCAGAACACAAAAAGAGGTATCGCCATGCCGTATGTCAGCATCCGCCTTGCAGGGACGTTGAGCAGGGAGCAAAAAGAAGAGATGTGCGCCGGAGTAACAAGAGTGATCGCCGAGGTGACCAACAAACCCGAGGATTCCATCCTGATCTTTGTGGACGAGGAACAGCACGACAATATCGCCAAGGGCGGCAAACTCCTCAAGAAACCCGCCTGATGGCCCAGCGCTCCTTGCTGAACATCTCCGGCAAAAACGATGTCCGACAGCGGTTGCAGGTACTGCGGCAGGAGATCAATCTCCATGCCCACCGCTATTATGTGCTGGATGACCCCATCCTTGCCGATGCCGAGTACGACCGCCTTTTTCAGGAACTCGTCGCGCTGGAGCAGCAGCATCCCGAGCTGATCACCCCTGACTCGCCCAGCCAGCGGGTGGGCGGGGCGGTGCTGGCCCAGTTTGCCACGGTACCGCATACCGTGCCCATGCTGAGCCTGGAAAACGCCTTTGCTGCCGAAGAGCTGGTGGATTTTGAAGAGCGTCTCTTCCGGTTTTTACAGAATCGGGCGCCGATCGCCTATGTGACCGAACCCAAGCTCGACGGACTGGCCGTTGAACTGGTCTACGAAAACGGGTTGTTCACCCTTGGCTCGACCCGTGGGGATGGGTTGGTCGGCGAGGAGATCACCCAAAACCTGAAGACCATTCCGGCTATTCCTCTGCGGCTTTTGAACCAGGATAGAGAGACTCCCAAGCGGCTTGAGGTGCGGGGTGAGGTCTTTATTGGGTTGGCGGAGTTCAGAATACTCAACGAAGAACGGGGCAAGGCCGGGGAACCCCTTTTTGCCAACCCCCGGAATGCCGCAGCCGGTTCCCTGCGCCAGCTTGATCCCAAAATAACCGCAACCCGGCCCCTTGATTTGTATGTCTATGGGGTGAGCGATCCCACGGCCCTGCCCTGCACAACGCAACATGAGCTGCTCAAGCATCTCGGCAGCCTCGGTTTCAAGGTCAATCCCCTGGTCCATCTCTGCCGGAGCATCGCCGAGGCGATCAAACAGTTCGCCCTACTCCAGAGCCAACGTTCGGCGCTAGCCTATGACATCGACGGCATGGTGGTCAAGGTCAACGACTTTGCCCTGCAAGAGCGGTTGGGCGCCAAGGCCCGCAGCCCGCGTTGGGCCATTGCCGCCAAATTCCCTGCCTCCCAGGCCACCACCCGCCTGGTGGCGGTCGAGTTCGGAGTGGGCCGGACCGGGGCGATCACCCCGGTGGCCATCCTTGAACCGGTGCAAGTCGGCGGGGTCACGGTGCACCGGGCCACCCTGCACAACGAAGATGAACTGCGCCGGAAGGGGCTGATGCTCGGCGACACCGTCCTGGTGCAGCGGGCAGGTGATGTTATCCCGGAAGTGGTCAAGCCGGTGATCGAAAACCGAACCGGCCAGGAGCAACCCATCATTATGCCCACAACCTGCCCCGAATGCAGCCAGCCCCTGGTTCGGGCCGGACAGGAGGCGATAACCCGCTGCCCCAATCCCGATTGCCCTGCCCAGCGGGTGCGGGGTCTGATCCACTTTACCGGCAAGAGCGGCATGGATATTGAGGGTCTGGGCAAAAAAGCGGTGGAGCAGCTTGTGACCCAGGGGCTCATCCAGGATATCCCTGATATCTATCAGCTCAAGGTCGAATCTCTGGCCGCTCTTGACGGCTGGGGTGACAAATCGGCGGAGAATGCGGTGCGCGCCATTGAGGCCAGCCGAACCCCCACCCTGGCCAAATTTCTCGCCGCCCTCGGCATCCGGCATGTGGGTGAAGTAACCGCCCAGCTTCTTGCCCGACACTTCTCTTCCCTCGCCCGCCTTTTGCTGGCCGGAGAAGCTGATTTTTTACAAATCGAGGGCATTGGCGAACAGGTGGCCACCAGCCTGGTGGATTATTTTCAGGATCCGGCAGTCCAGGAGATGCTCGCCCGACTGGAGGTCTTGGGCATCCGCGTACAGGAGGAAAAACCGGATGCGAACGCCCAAGGCGGTCTGGCAGGCAGTGTCTTTCTTTTCACCGGGTCGCTTGCCCGACTTTCCCGGCATGAGGCCAAGTCCAGAATCAAGGAACTGGGCGGCCAGGTAGCCTCGGGCATCAGCCGCAAAGTAACCCATGTTGTCTTGGGGGATAGCCCCGGAAGCAAGTTGACAAAAGCCCTGGAATTGGGCTTGGCTGTGATCAGCGAAGACGAATTTCTGCGGCTTATTGGCCGCTGACCATGCTCTGATTGTTGGCACAGAAGAGAGGGGAACCGTATATGGCAAGAAAACGTGTAGTGGCAAGGGTTGAAGGGTTGGTGCAGGGCGTCTATTTTCGTGATTATGCCCAGAAAGAAGCGCGAGCCCTTGCATTGAGCGGCTGGGTGCGGAACCGGCCGGATGGCTCGGTGGAGGCAGTGCTTGAGGGTGAGGCCGAAAAGGTCGAGGCTATGATCGCCTGGCTGCACACCGGTCCGCCCCAAGCCGAGGTGCAAGAGGTGCAGGTGACGGAGGAACAACCCCTGAACGACAAGACCGCCTTTGCCATCCGGTATAACTGAAACAGAGGCCTTGCTCTCATGGCAGTCAAACCCCATTGCCACGCCAGCCGAATACGGGAGAGATTGCCCGGCGAACAGAAAAGTTTTTTACCAAACACGCTCTAAATTGACATTTTCCGGCATCTGCCGTAGAATCCGCCCTTTTATCATAAGGGAAACAATCTCCCTTTTTTTCTGGCGAGGAATGGAATGGAAACCGAAATGGAAACCTCCCGCAGGGTTCCCCCCAAAAGCCGGGCGCGCATCCGTTGTCCGCACTGCGGCAACGACACCGATTTCTTTGAGATCGCAGACGGGGTTGTTCTGACCACCCGCTATCTTCAGAATGAAGATGGAAGCTTTATCCAGGAAGGCGACGAATCCCAGGTGCTGGGCGAGATCAAGTTTTTTTGCGGCGAGTGCAACCAGGATCTTTCCGAGTATCACAACCACTTTCTGGAAATGCTTTTCTAACGGGGAGACTTTTCGAGCATCCGCTTGATTGGGGATGGGAGGCTGGTGCGATTTTGGACGAAAAAAAAAGGAGAAGGCAAATGCCTTCTCCTTTTTTCATTCAACCCTGAACAAATCGACTGTCGTGGTGATTACACACAACCGGTCGGTTTCGGCAGCCCTGCCATTTTGCAAGCGCCCTTGCCGGGACCGGAGGGGAACAGCTCGTAAATCCGCTTCAACGGGAAGCCGGTGGTCTTGGAAAGAATCCGAACCATCGGAGCGATACCGTTCTTCTTGTAGTAGTCGCGGAGGGTATCGATAACCTTGTGATGCTCGTCGGTCATGTCGCCGATACCTTCAACACCCTTTACGTAGTCAACCCAGTTCTGGTCCCAGGCATCCATGTTGCCAGTGAGGAAGCCGTCTTCGTCAACGGTGAAAACGGAACCATTATGCTCGATTGTAGGCATATCTGTTCTCCTTGCAGTAAAATTTGAACTAAAATTATTATGAAATGTAACGTATTCGCTAATTCAGGATGCCACTTATTACTATATGCTTTCCCCTTTGTCAAGCAGAGGGTTTTATTTTTTTATTCGACATGGTCGCTCTGTAAAACTTACTGATTTAACTCTATCTTTTCCTTGGGAAATGCTTCCTTCTCAGGCGACCAGGGCCGACAGGCGGGAAAATATTTCCGGAGCAAAACCCTGCTTTTTCTCGAACAATGCATCAAGGGTGGTCCTGGGATTAAAATTCTGCAGGGTGAGGCGGGAACAGGAGCGGTCAAACTGTTTGCCCCAGGCAACGATGTCTTCTTCCGTATGCAGGCTTGGGGTAATGGTCATGCGAAACTCATGGGGGATACCGCTCTGACGCAACAGGTCAATGCTTTTTTGAATCTCCCCCAAATCCACCGGCCCACCGGTGCAGCGTTCGTATTTTTCCTGCACCAGCACCGTCTTGACGTCCATGGCCACCATGTCCAAAAGATTATCAGCAAGCAGCTGCGCCAGTACCGCAGGCCTGCTGCCGTTGGTGTCGAGTTTGATCGCCCAGCCCTCTGCCTTGAGCCGGGTGATCATTGCGGGAAGACCTGGGGACAGGGTCGGCTCGCCGCCGGAGATACAGACCCCTGCCAGCCAGTTTTTCCGGGCTGCCAGGCGGCTCATGATCTCCTCGAAGGCAATGGTTTCCATGCCTTCCGGGGCGAGGACCAGCGGGTGATTGTGGCAGAAGGGGCAGCGGAAGTTGCAGCCGCCCACAAAGAGGATGGCGCACAGCTTGCCGGGCCAATCGATAAAGGAGGTTTCCAGAAACCCCTTGATCGGCGGCAGGCAAGCTGCGGAACCACATGAGCCGGATACTGCCTGAGACTGCTGCACACCAGCTCCCACGACAAGACTACTGCAGGGCGCAGCTGCCGGACTCGCAGCCTGCCTGGTTGCCTGCATGCCTCGCCGCTACCCCGCAACGGGCGGCGCGGTCCAGCAAATGGCTTTCGATATGGGGAAATTCATGCAGGGCGGAAGAATCATCCAGCACCAGAATGGGCAGTCCCTTCCGCGCCTTTTCCACCAAGCCGTGCCAGGCAAGGTGGGCCAGGGCTCCGGCGTCGTTGTTGCCGAGCACCTCCACCTGGACATCCATGGCGGAGAGATCAAATTGTTTTTTCAGCTGGGCGCAGAGCACACAGTCATCCGTGGTAAATAATGTCATAGGTTCTCCCCCCTTTTATTGATTGAAGCGATCGACATTCCGGTAGCGGTCGTGCAACTCGCCGAGTTTGCCCTTGTTCCAGCTCGAGATCTTGGTGAAATACCCGGTGATTCGAGTGATTCCATCCACGTCTTTCGACTCACAGTAGGGACAGACCTCGCTCAAGCCCCTGCTCGTCTTGCCGCAGGCAAGGCAGGCGGTGAACTCCGGAGAAAAAGCGATCTGGTCGTTCTGGGTGTACTTGAATACATTGATCACAAAGCTGGCCAGGGCCTCCTTGTCCGGCTGGGCCTCGCCCAACCAGATATGGGTGATGGAGCCCGCCTCGATGAGCGGATGGAACAAGCCCTCCTTCTCCACCCTGGCGATGGGACTCATGGTGGCGCCAACGTTAAAGAGGGTGGAGTTGCTGTAGTATACCTCCCCCTTTTCCCGGTTGCCCTGGACAACCTTCTCCGCGTCCGTGGTAAAATGGGCAAGATCAAGCTTGGCAAAGCGGAAGGAGGTGGACTCGGCCGGAGTCTGCTCCAGGACAAACTTCATGTCCATGGACTCGGCCAGCTTGTTGCAGACGATGTTCATGTGGGCAATGACCTTGAGGCCGAACTTGATGGATTCATCCGAATCGTGCAGTTCCTGGCCCAGATGCACCCTGATCAACTCGTTGAGGCCCACCATGCCGATGAGATAGGAGCAGCGGTGCAGCTTGAGGTAGGGTTCGCCGTCAAGGTCCATGGCCAGCAGGGAGAGCGGCCCGCCCTTGCCCAGACTCATCAGCCGTTCGATGAACTTCTTCTTCTGCCCGTGGGCCTTGGCCGCAAGTTGGATCTTTTCGGTGAGCAGGGCAAAGAGTTTGGTGTCATCGCCCTGGGCCTTGAAGGCAAGACGCGGCAAATTGATAGTGACATTCTGCAGGGCCGAGTAGCGCATCTTCCAGGGCTGCTTGGCGTCTTCGATATCCGAAGCCTCCAGCTTGAAGCTCAAGCGGCAGCATTCGGAGATTTTGGCCGTATCGCCCCGGTCAAAGACAAAATAGGTGTTGCCCTTCACCGAAGCCACTTCGCAGATATGGTGCAGAAAGTCCATGTGGCCGTCGGTTTTGAAGAACTTCTCAGTGATGTGGACCAGCGGTTTGGGGAAAAAGAAGGGCCGACCCGCGGCATCGCCCTCTTTATAGACCTCGAACAACGCCCAGGCGAACCGCTGGGCCTGCTTTTCGTACTCGCCATAGGTCTTGCCGGTATACACCCCACCCGGGCCGATGGCAGGCACGTCCACGAAATGCTTGGGCACCTCCCAGTAGATATTGACGTCGGAAAAGATGGCCTGCCCGCCCCTGGCCACGGCCTGCTGGGAAAACTCGTAGATCATCATCTGGGCCAGCTGCTTGACCCCGTCGTCGGAAAGCTCTTCGAGATAAGGGGCGTAAAAGAGGTTGATCGCATCCCAACCGATGGCCCCGGCAAAATGGCTCTGCAGGGAGGCGGCGAACTTGACCATATGGGCAAGGAGCACCTCGGCATGCTTGGCCGGCTTGGCCATGGACAGGGCGTGGGGCAGGTTGAGGCCGAATTTCTTGATATATTCCAGCGACTGTCCGGAACAATAGGGCCGGTCAATAAAGCCCAGGTCATGCAGGTGCAGATCGCCGCTTAAGTGGGCATCGGCCACATCCGGGGAAAAGACATGGAGCAGGGCGTACTCCTTCTTAATCCCCTCGGCCAGGGTGAGGTTGGTGGCCTCCGGCCCGTGGGGAACATTGGCGTTTTCCTTGTTATGCTGGACCAGCAGCTGGTCCACGTCGTACAGCGGCACCCCGAGGCGGGTGTGCATGCGCCGGGCCTCCTCCAACCCCATCTCCAGGAGCTTGGCGTTTACCATTTCGCGGATCAGCGGACCGGTGATGGTTTTCACCTTGCCGGCCTGGATGGTCACCTCGATATCCCGGCTGATCTTCTCTGCGGTGCCGCGGTCAATAAAGGTCTCGCGCAGCAGGGCATCGACGATGCGCTGCCGGTTCCAGCCGGTCATGTCATCCTGGGAGGAACGGACAAAGAGGGCAATATCGGTGCTGTCCTCGTTCACAACCCGTTGTGTTCTGGCCTGGGCGGTCTCCGCATTGAGTGGCATCACAACTCCCATACCCTTACTCCTCGTTGGTGATTAAGATATTAATTAAAGCCTTCCCCTCTGGCTTCCCTTGAAACACGACAGGTTGTGTTTCGGAAGCCATTATCGCACTACCGGTAGTATACATGCAAGCAAAAATGGACCGAAGAAGAAGAAAAATTGATGGGGTTTTTTGCGCGGAAAATCAAGGGAATGCGAAGCGAAAGCGCTTAACGAAAAACTTACGTTTTGAGGGGTTTTGCGCTGCGGAGGGATAAGTTACAACGCCTATCCGGCTACTTGGAGCAGGCAGCCAGGCCAGGCTCCCCGTCCTGCCGCTGGAGGATGGTGTCCTTTTTCCAGTGCACATCGTCTGGTTTGGGAAAATCCACCAGATAGTGGAGGCCGCGGGACTCCTTGCGGATGCAGGCGCAGCGCACGATAAGCTCGGCAACCTGGGCGATGTTGCGCAGCTCGATGAGATCCGGGGTCAGGATATAGTCGTGATAATGCTGGTTCACCTCGCCTACGATAACCCGGAGCCTTTCCTGCACCAGGGCAAGACGCTTCTCGGTGCGGACAATGCCGACGTAGTTCCACATCAAACGGCGGATCTGGTCCCAGTTATGGCTGACCAGGACATTCTCTTCGATGCGCTGGGCCTCACCAGCCGACCATTCCGCCACCTCGGGCAGCGTGGCTTCCCGCAGCTTGGGCCATTCCCGTTCGCACTCCAAATAGGCCTGATGGGCGAAGACCACCGCCTCGAGCAGGGAATTGCTGGCCAGCCGGTTGCCACCATGCAACCCGGTGCAGGCGGCCTCGCCAAAGGCAAACAGGCCTTCGATGTTAGTTCTGCCCCACTGGTCCGTGACCACCCCGCCGCACATGTAGTGGGCCGCGGGCACCACCGGAATGGGCACCTGGGTCATGTCGATCCCCAGGGAAAGGCATTTATTATAGATGGTGGGGAACCTGTTCTTAAGAAACTCCGCAGGCTGGTGGGTGATGTCCAGATAGACGCAATCATCGCCGCTCGCCTTCATCTCGCTGTCAATGGCCCTGGCCACGGTGTCGCGGGTGGCCAGATCCCCCCGGGCGTCATACTTGTGCATGAAGGCTTGGCCGCGCTGGTCAATGAGCCGTCCTCCTTCGCCGCGCACCGCTTCCGAGATCAGGAAATTTTTCACCTGGGGGTGATAGAGGCAGGTGGGGTGAAACTGGACAAACTCCAGGTTCCCGACCCTGCCCCCGGCCCGGTAAGCCATGGCAATGCCGTCGCCGGTGGCAATATCGGGATTGGTGGTGTAGAGATAGACCTTGCCGGTGCCGCCGGTGCAGAGCACAGTCACCTTGGCCTGGTAGGTGTCGATCCGCCCGGTTTCCCGGTCAAAGACATAGGCGCCCAGGCACTGGTCGCTGAAGCTGTCGTGGGGCTGGTACGGGGTGCCGGTTTTGGAACTGACCAGAAGGTCCACAGCCAGATGGTTTTCCAGCACCGTGATCTTGGGGTTCGCCGCCACCTGGGCCAGGAGCCCCTCTTCGATCTTGCGGCCGGTGAGATCCATGGCATGGGCGATGCGGCGGGCCGAGTGGCCGCCCTCCTTGCCCAGATCAAGATGACTGGGGTCGCTGGCCTCGCTCTGGAATTGGACCCCGAGGCGGATCAGCTCCTCGATGCGGGCCGGACCGTTCTCCACCACTAGTTGGACGATGTCTTCGTGGCAGAGCCCAGCCCCGGAACGCAGGGTGTCCTCGATATGCAGGGCAAAGGAATCATCCGGCGACAGCACGGCGGCGATTCCGCCCTGGGCAAGATTGGTGGCGGTGTCCACCTTGGCCTTCTTGGTGATAATGGTCACCGATCCCAAGCGCGCCGCCTTGATGGCAAAGGAAAGCCCGGAGATGCCGCTGCCAATCACGAGAAAATCGGTGCTCTGTTTCATGGCCACCCAGCCCCTGCGGTTAACAGCTTGACATCACCCGGCATTGTTCAGTAAAGATGAGGCTCATCAGCACAGCATCCACTGCAACCTTATCTGCCCAACGCCCTGATTCGCCCATCCTGGTAAAGGATTTTACATAGCGCGGACCTGGGAAGATGGCAAGGATTCTTCACCATGACCCCTTTAAAACTCGTCGTGTTTGACTGCGATGGCGTGATGTTCGACTCCAAAAACGCCAACCGGGTCTACTACAATCATCTCCGCGAGACCTTTGGCCACCCGCCCATGGACGAGGAGGAGCTGGAATACGTCCACATGCACCATGTCATGGATTCCACCCGCCATCTTTTCCGCGCTTACCCGGCGGACCTGGAACGGGCTGATGCCTACCGCAAGACTCTCGATTACACCCCCTACCTGCAATACCTGCTCATGGAACCGGATCTTTTCGAGTTTCTCGATTTTCTCCAGCCCGATTACAAAACCGCGATCAGCACCAACCGGACCTCCACCATGGCACCGGTGCTACAAATGTTTTCCCTGGCAGACCGGTTCGACAAGGTGGTCACCGCCTTTGATGTGGCCCAGTCCAAACCCCACCCCGAAGCGCTGGAGCAGATCCTGGCCCATTTCGGCTTCAAGGTGGACGAGGCGGTGTACATCGGCGACTCCATGGTGGATCGGGAGCATACCGCAGCCCTGGGTATGCGGCTCATCGCCTTCAAAAACCAGGCACTGCCTGCGGAATACCATGTGCAGAGCTTCATGGAAATTACCCGATTGCCGATATTTGGTGAGGTTGGAAAAGGAGGAAAATGAAACTTGAAGTGACCCACAAAATCCTGGCCATGGAGCCGGACTTTGAAAAAAGTTCCGCCCATGTCCTGCGCTTTCTCGGCCACACCTCCCTGGTGCAGTACGATGCGGTGCGGATTGTGGCGGACCAATCCTGCTCCGGCGCGGATCCGCGCTTCTGGCCCTGGCTTGAACAGGGTCTGGCCGACAACCGAAAGGTGCTGACACAATTAACCGGGGAATTACGGGCGGCAGGCACCAAGGAGTTCAGCGACCTGCTCACCATGCCGCAGGGCTTTCAAAGCAAGATCTTCCACACCATGGCCCATCTGCTCGACGGCTTTTTCGGCATCGACAGCCAGTTTTACAATTTGCCCGATGATTCCCACTGGCTGGAACCAAGCCTGCGAAGACAGATTGAGACAGACCCGGAAGACTTCTGGCTGATTACGGTGGTGGCCACCCTGGAATCCTTGAAGCACCAAACCATTGCCGGTCTGCGCTCCTTTGAGAAATAGGGCTCAATCGTGATGGTGGTGATGGTGATCGTGGCAATGGCCTTCGCCTGGGCCACCGATCTCAGCCAGCGCCTTTTTCAGAATGGTATCGGTCTCACCCATGCTGGCCACGGCCTTATCTAAAAGCTCCGCCAGCGGATCCTGCCCCTCAGCCCGCGCCAGATCCGCCCATTTCTTGAACTCGGTCTCGTGGTTGTGATTATGTTCAATCCAGTGGGGCAGAAGAATCTGCAGCTTTTCCATCGTGGTTTTCTGGTCCATCTCAGGCTGTTCCTTTTGTTTTTGTCACGGTTACCTTGCCATGGAGAAAATCAATGGCGCGAACCGACGCTTGAAGGATAAGCTTCGGTTCTTCAAAAAGGGCGGAAACCCGCACCCCATCATCGACAACCTCAAGCAACGAGGCGTTTTCCAAAATCACCTCTTCCTTGCCGTCCTGCTCAAGGACTATGCTCATCTGGCACATGCTCTGCCTCATTCGTTATATTTTTCGCTTTGCCGCAGGTGAAAAAACAATATAATACCTTTTCCCGGCTTTATCATGCAGATTTGCAGAAGCACACACCCACAGCGCGAGACACCCCCATGCTCCTTGACGACCTCCCGGCCATAAAAAAACTGCTGGCCACAGCCAAAACCATCGCGGTGGTCGGCCTCTCCCCCAAGGAATCCAGGCCCAGCAACATGGTGGCCCGCTACCTGATCGAGGCGGGCTACACCGTTATCCCGGTCAATCCCGGACAGGAAGAAATCCTCGGCCTGCCATGCTACCCCGACCTGAGCGCAATCCCCGACCCGGTGGATATTGTCGATATCTTCCGCCGCTCCGAGGATGTGCCCCCAATCGTGGCCGAGGCCATTGCCATCGGCGCCAGGATGATTTGGATGCAAGAAGGGGTGATCCACGCCGAGGCAGCCCGAACCGCGAAGACGGCAGGGCTGGTGGTGGTGATGGACCGCTGCATCAAGACGGTGCATCATTGCCTGGGCCACGAGCGGGGCTGAACGGGGGAGATTTCCCATTGGCACGCAACCGAGCACCGGGAACGCTTCCGAAAAAACTAGAGGGCGACTTAATTTCCCGCCCTTGACAGTGATACTACAAGTCAGTATCATAATATAAAATATGAACAGCACGCACCGCAAGACACTTGCCGCTATCTTTTCCCAGCCCACCCCTGCCGCTATTGAATGGCGGAGGATTGAGGCGCTGTTGATGGCATTGGGTTCAGTGCTCATCGAAGGCGATGGATCACGAGTCTCTTTTATCCTCAACAACGAAAAGGCCGACTTCCACCGGCCCCATCCGGGCAAGGACGCCAAGCGGTACCAAGTGCGAAACGCCAAGGATTTTCTAACCAGAGCAGGAGTCACCCCATGAACACTCTCAGTTACAAGGGTTATACAGCCAAAATCGAATTTGACCCCGACGACAACCTTCTGTTTGGCAACATCGTCGGCATCCGTGACACGGTTGGCTTTCATGGTGAGACAGTGGCCGAACTTAAAGACGCCTTCCGCGAGGCGGTTGATTTCTACCTTGAAAGTTGCGAGAAATCCGGACGCGTTCCCGACAAGCCATTTTCCGGGAAATTTGTCGTCCGGGTGGAGTCCTCGCTGCACGGCGAGATTGTCGCTGCCGCCGTCAATGCAGGGAAAAGCGTCAACAAATGGGTAGCCGACGCACTTGCCAAAGTTGTGCATGCCCACTCGTAGGTCAGGCAGGCCGAAGAAACTGGGGATGTTCCCAATTTTCCCGATAATAATCGGGCCATAACAAAAAGGAAAAACACAATGATCCGATTATTTTTGATTTCTTTAGCCGCGTTGCTCCTCCTGTCCAACTCTTCCGTCGCAGGAGAAAAGAGTGCACCTAGTCAGAAACCCACGCAGGTTGAAACTCTTCAACAAATTGATACTATGCAAAAGGTAAGCGGACTCCTTGAAGATATGAAATTAATGGCGGAGCGAAATGCGCAAAAAAAATATTCGGACTGCCTCAAAGCATTCGGAAACCATGCGTTCTGTCAATGTTTACGTGACCAATCGCCAATAGGCATTGACTTTGCCGATTATGTAAAGGTAGTTACCACCACAAAAGATGAACTTGGATATTCAAAAGCGGACAAGGAAACAAAACAACTAATCGACAACACTCTCAAGGCTCGCGAAGCTTGTGTTGGAGACAAGTAAATCCATCAAGCAAGACGCGCTAAACGTCCGCTTGCCAAAAGTTTCCCCCTACCAACCGCAAAAAAAAAGGCCTGCCTGGAAAACCCAGGCAGGCCGAAAATCTCATCTTTCGCTTCACGCCCGGTGAAGGGTTAGCTCAACCTCAGCCCTTGCTCCCACCGATGGCGCAAGCCGCACCCTCTTTTTTATCCCCACCTTCCATGGCCGCAACCGAGCCCAGGATATAGGGGCGGGCGATCTTCACCCGTACGTTGTCGGCAATCTCAAGGGTCGCCACCCGGTCGGTCAGACCGGTGATCTTGCCCTGAAGTCCGCCGCTGGTGAGGACCTCATCACCCTTCTTGAGATTGTTAATAAATTCCTGATGCTCCTTAGCCTTTTTTTGCTGAGGCCGGATCAGGAGGAAATAGAACACGACAAAAATCAGAACAAGCGGCAAGAAGCTCATCAACCCTTGCGCCCCACCTGCACCAGCCGCAGCGTCTGCGGCATAAGCTAAACCAACCATAATTCCCCTCCGATTCAGTTTAAATTTCTCTGGCAGACCTTAATCCGCCTGCTCCCTTATTACTCTACCGTTCGCTTGGCATAAAACTCCTGCCGGAACTGGCTGAAACGATCTTCTTCAATGGCCTTGCGCATCCGGGCCATGAGCCCCACATAATAATGCAGGTTGTGAATGGTGTTCAACTGCGAGGAGAGAATCTCCCTGGCCATGAAAAGATGCCGCAGATAGGCACGGGAATAATTGCGGCAGGTGTAACAGTCGCACTCCTCTTCCACGGGTCGGTGGTCATCGGCATGGCGAGCGTTTTTTATAACAAGCCTGCCGCTTGAAGTAAAGAGCATTCCGTTTCTGGCGTTTCTCGTGGGCATGACGCAATCGAACATGTCGATGCCGCGAGACACCGCCTCCACCAGATTTTCCGGGGTTCCGACCCCCATGAGATAGCGGGGATAATCGGCGGGCATGAGGGCCGCGGTTTCTTCGGTGATCTCCATCATCAGCTCGGCGGGTTCGCCCACACTCAAGCCGCCCAGGGCATAGCCATCAAAGCCGATCTCCACCAACTCCTCCACCGCGCGGGCTCGAAGGTCGGAGTACATGCCGCCCTGAATGATGCCGAAGAGCAACTGCCCACGTTCTTTATGGGCGGCGCGGGACCGTTTGGCCCAGCGGGAGGTGAGATCGGTGGAGGCAATGGCCTCCTCGCGGGTGGCCGGGTAGGGAATGCAGGTGTCCAGACACATCATGATGTCGCTACCCAGGGCCTCCTGCACCGCCACGGCATCCTCGGGGCTCAAAAACAGCTTGCTGCCGTCGTGATGGGATTTGAAGGCTGCGCCTTCCTCGGTGATCTTGGTGAGATCCTTGAGGCTGAAGATCTGAAAGCCGCCGCTGTCGGTAAGTATCGGCCTATCCCAGTTCATGAATGTATGCAACCCGCCGAAACTGCAGATCAGCTCATGGCCGGGCCGGATGTAGAGATGGTAGGTGTTGCCGAGGATGATCTGGGCGCCCAGCTCTTTAAGATTTTCCGGGGTCACCCCCTTGACCGTGGCCTGGGTGCCCACCGGCATGAAGACCGGGGTCTGCACCGTGCCGTGCAGGGTACGCACCTCGCCGCGCCGGGCCGCGCAGTCGCTGGCTTGGCTGTGCAGGGTGAAAGGAGAGGTCATCCTTGAGCCCACAAGGCCAACAACTCATTGATGCCCTTGCGGGCCAGGACTGCCATCCGGCCGAAATCTTCGGGCCAGAAGGGCTTGCCTTCGGCGGTGCATTGGGTTTCCACCCAACGGCCATCGCCGGTCATGACAAAATTCGCATCCACCTCGGCGGTGGAATCTTCGGCATAATCGAGATCGAGCAGGGGTTTGCCGTCAACGATGCCAGCGCTGATGGCCGCCACCGGCAGAATCTCCGGCATCGTAGCCAAAACCCCCTCCCGGTGCATGCGCTCAATGGCATCCCGCATGGCAATGGCCGCACCGGTGATCGAGGCGGTTCGAGTGCCGCCGTCGGCCTTGAGCACGTCGCAGTCAACCCGGAGGGTCACCTCGCCTAGGCAAGCAAGATCAACCATGATCCGCAGCGAACGGCCCAACAACCGCTGGATCTCATAAGTGCGGCCAGACCTGCCCTTGGCCGCCTCCCGTTGCATGCGGCTGCTGGTCGAACAGGGCAGCATGCCGTACTCCGCCGTGATCCATCCCTGGCCGGTTCCCCGCAAAAAAGACGGGACGCTGGCCTCCATGGTGATGGCGCAGCACACCTGGGTGCCGCCCATGGTTATCAACAACGAAGCATAGGCCTGGGGCTGGAACCCCTTTTCAATAGTTACCGGCCGCAGCGCATCCGCGGCCCGTTGATCGTTTCGCATGATTGATTTCCTGGAAATAATAAAAATGGTGCTTGTTAGATGGTCTCGCAAAAACAGCCCTTCGACAGGCTCAGGCCGAACGGAAGTTGTCTTAACGTAATCATATTCCGCTCGTGCTGAGCACCTGCTTGGAGCAAATTCCGAGTAGCTTACAGATCCAAAAAGGTGGTGTCCCGATTCAACACCCTACACCCGTCTTCTTCAACCACCGCCATGTTTTCCAAGCGAATCCCGCCCCAGTCCGGAATATACACCCCCGGCTCCACCGTGACCACCATCCCTGCGGCAAGGGGCTTCCGGTTGCGGTAGTTGAGCGAGGGGCCTTCGTGGACATTGAGTCCCACCCCGTGGCCAAGGCCATGGCCGAACCGCTCGCCTAAGCCCGCCCGTTCTATCACGTTACGGGCAATCTTGTCCACCACCATCCCGCTTATCCCGGCCCGCAGGCTATTGAGCCCGGCCAGTTGCGCCTTGCGCACCAAACGAAACAGCGCAACCGTCTTGGCGTCCGGGGTTCCCAGCACCACGGTGCGGGTCATGTCCGAACAGTAGCCGTCCAACACGAGGCCCATGTCGATGACAATGGTTTCCCCTGTTGCCAGGGGACGGTCGGAGGGAGTCGCGTGGGGCAGGGCCGCGTTGGGTCCGGAAGCGACGATGGTCTCGAAACTCGGCCGCTCCGCGCCCTTAAGCCGCATACCGTTTTCGATGGCTAAGGCCACCTCTTTCTCGGTCTGGCCGGGCCGCAGGGTGGGGTAGATCTCCTGAAATACCGCTTCGTTGAGGAGCACCGCCCGTTCAATCCTGGCCAGCTCCGCCGCATTTTTTTCCAGCCGCAGCTCCTCGATAAACCCGGTGAGCGGCTCAAGCTCCACCTTAAGGTCACCAGCCAGCTTGGTCAGAGTCTGGGAGGTGGAATGCAGAAAATAATGGCTCTCAAAGGCCAGTCGTTTGATGCGAAGCTTCTTGAGCAGCAAGCGCAACAGGGGGAACAGCCCACGGGGATAGAGCTTGACCCGAAACTCCCTGGCCTCGTCTTCCGCCTGCAAGTGAAACCGGGAGTCGGTGAGCAGATAGGGCTCGCCCTCGCAGGGGATGAGCAGGACGCCAGCGCTTTCGTTGATCGCATGGTCCCTGGCCGTATAGCCGCTCAGGTACCTGCGGTTTTCCGGCTGGGTCACCAGGATGGCGTCAAGCTGGCGGCGCTTGAGGCTGCGTCTGATCCGATCAACGACCCCCGGCACCGGCATGGGCTCAATGCATGAAGTGGACAAAAACCTTTACCCCATACCGAAAAAGCTTGCCATGCAAGCCCTGAATAGCCAGGGTAAGGTCGGCCTGGCCGAAATCCACCTGGTAGCGAAATGGCTTGTCCAACACCGAAAGAAAGGCAAAGCACGGCTTGTTGTAGCGCGCCTCCGCCCCGGTCGCGTACCAGTCCTTGAACCTTTTTTCAATCTCGGGCAGATCCTTGGGATCGGCCTCTTCCACGTCGAGCCAAATTTCTGCTTCCATGCCTCTCTCTCCTTTCCTGAAACTATCGCCCCTCGCTTACGGAGCAACCTCCATGACCAGATGCTGCTCGACCAGATCTTTGAGCTGTTGCAGGGCCTTGCCGTACTGCTCATTGAGCTGGCCTTGAATTCGGGCCCATTCCTCCTGAAACTTGGGGTGCTGAGAGGGTTGCAGCTTCATGGCCTGGCCGGTCTGCTTGGCCAGATTCTGTTCCATCAAAGCCATCTGCTGGCTGAACTGGGCCTCGAGCTGCTCTTTCAGTTGCTCGCCATGCTGCCGGTAGCCATCAAGAATCTTTTTCATTTCAGCCAAAATCTTGAGCAGCTCTCCATCCCCCTGCCCGATTTCAACCAGACCATGCATGGCCTTTTCAGCCAACTCCTGCTTTTCCGACTCGCGGGCCAAGAAGATATTGCGCAGCATGGCCTGCACCGCGCCTTTCCGCAACGGGCCTTTTTCCGCCTCCGGCAAGGCGGTAAGCCTTTCTCCCAGGCCTGGTTCCCCGCGCATGTAGGCGGCGCCAAGACGCATGCCTTCTTTAAGCTGTTCGTCGGCGAGATAATTGGTTTCCTCGGCCCCGGCAGCCATCCGTGCCGCCCGCTCCATCACCATATCCATGGTGCTCTTTATTTCCGCCATGGGAAAAATCCTCCTTGATTCTTCTTTTTTTGCTTGTCCCTTGGGGCAAACATACACCAAGGCACGCACCATTTCCAGCCCTGTGTTTTTCTTTAGCGTGGGAAGGCGGCCATGATCCCGCCATCCACCGGCAGGGTGGCGCCGGTGGTGGGTGTCTGCTCGCTGGCGAAAAAAACCACCGCATTGCCGACATGGTCGGCATGCACCGTGACCTTCAGCAGATTGCGCTGGCGGTAATAATCCTTGAGCCCTTCGGGGTTGAGATTGCGAGAACGCATCCGCTCCGGCCCCACCACATCCCAGAGGCCCGAGGAAACCCCGGCGTCGTCAAAGATCGCATCGGCATTGATCATGTTGACCCGCACCCCGAACTCCGCCAGCTCCAAGGCGGCAACCTTGCCCAGCTGATGCGCCCCGGCCTTGGAGGCGCTGTAGGCGCCAAAGGCCGCGCCCGGGGCAAAGACATTTTTCGAGCTGTTGATCACGATGGAGCCGCCGGTGGTCTGGCGCTTGAAAATCGGAATCGCCCCCTTGATCACCTGAAACACTCCGAGGCAGTTGACCTCCATGACCTGCGTGAAAGCCGCCTCGCTGAGGTCGGCAAGCTTCGCCACATGGGCGATGCCGGCGTTGGGCACCAGGATATCCAGGCCGCCGCAGTCCATGACCAGTTGCTCCATGCCGAGCCGCACCGATTCTTCGTTGGTCACATCCATGAGTAGCGGGGAAACCAGACGACTGCCAAAGGTGTCGGCCAGGTTATGGCAGACGGTTTCCAGCCGCTCCTGATTGATATCGGTCATGAAGACCCTGGCTCCGGCCTCCAGAAGCTTGCGGCCGATCCCCATGGCAATGGCCCCGCCCCCGCCGGTCACCAGAGCGGTCCTCCCCTCAAGGGGCTTGGGCTTTGTCTTGCCCAGCTTGGCCTGCTCCAGGGGCCAATATTCCATGTCGAAAATAGAATCCTGGCCAAGCTCGTGGTACGGGCCAAGGCCAGCGCCCCGCAGTTTTGCCGCGATGGTATGCTCGGCGATGTCCGCGGCAATCCCGGCGTCCTTCTGGGTGAAACCGGCCGCGACCAGGCCCAGGCCCGGCACCAGCACAACCCGCGGCATGGAATCGAGCATGGTGCGGGCGACCTTTTTCGCCGCCACCTGGGCCGCGAAGTACCGGTCATACTCTTCCTGATATCGGGCAAGGGCCTTGCGCACCGCCCCAAAGGTCTCGTCCTCATCCAACCCCCCAGCCTCAAGCCACAGGGGGTAATTCTTGGTGCGGATCACATGGTCCGGGGTGAGCACCCCGCCCACGAGAAGCTCCTTGGCATCCGGTCGGGCAAGGGCGGCGAGGATGTCTTCATTCCGGCGGACGTCCAGTTGCATGGTGCGGCGGCGGCCCGATTCCTCGACAAAACTCAAAGCCCCCCGCAGGATAGGCAGCACCACCGAGGGTTGCACCAGCCCCGGATCAATCGCAGGGCCTGGCGTTGCCTTGGTACCGCATCTGGCAAGATAGGCCTCGGCCCGGCCCACGTAATCGATCATCCTGTCGTAGGCGGTTTTTGCGTCATCGCCGAAGGTGAAGATGCCATGATTTTTGAGAATGATGCAGTCGATGCCGGGCCTGCTTTCATAGAGCTCGGCCATGGCCAGGGCCAGGGGCAACCCAGGCATGATAAAGGGCAGGATGCCGATATTTTCGCCCAAGGCCTCGTGCAGATGCTTTTCCGCCTCTTCCCGGTTGGTCAGGGTAACAATGGCGTCGGCATGGGTATGATCGATGAACCGGTGGGGCAGAAAAGCATGCACCAGGGTTTCGATGGAAGGATTGGGCGAGGCCGCGTCGAGAAGATGGGTGCGGAACTGGTTGACCATCTCCGCATCGCTCAAATCCCGAACCAGACGGAGCTTGCGCAGATAGGCCAGATCAAGGCCGGGAAATCCCTGGGGCGCGATGACCCCCAGATCCCAGCCGCTGCCCTTGATATAGAGAATCTCCTGCTCTTCCCCCACCAAATTGGTGATGACGCACTTCACCGAGGTATTGCCGCCGCCATGCAAAACAAGATCGGCTTCGGCACCAAGGAGCCGCGAGGTATAAACCCTGAGAGCAAGTTCCGGCGAGCACTGGGGATAGGCCCCCACAAAGGCCTGGGCCTCTTTTTCCTCATAACGATTCTTCATAAAAACAGCTTCTCCTGAAAATGCGGCAGCCTGCAAGCCAAGGGCAAAGTCTTCAACGGTTTAATTATTTAATAAAATCTTTACGCGAAAAAGCAGCTAAAAAGCTGACTTTTCTATGTTTTTTCCTTGACACACCCCCCAGATAGATTACACAGAAAAGACAGTTGTTATCATACAACAGATGTTGCGAATCTTGCACCTTTCCTTTTGCAGTAAGGAGTCTTTTTGCCGGTATGGCTGTATATCAGGGTGAAGATACAGTCCAGCTCATTAAGGACGCCGCGGACATCGCTGAAATCATCGGCGAACATGTCTCCCTCAAGCGTGCAGGCACCAATCTCAAGGGGCTCTGCCCCTTTCATTCCGAAAAAACACCGTCCTTCACCGTCAACCCAGAACGCAAAACATACCACTGCTTTGGTTGCGGCGAGGGCGGAGACGCCATCAGCTTCATGATGAACTTTCACCGCCTGAGCTTTGCCGAGGCGCTGAAGGAGCTGGCCCGCAAATACCAGATCGCCATGCCGGAAAAACCTCTGAATCCGCAGGAGCTGGAAAAAGCCCAGAAGCGGGAGGCGTTGCATCTCGCCAACGAAAAAGCGGCCGAGCTCTTCCACCAGCTCCTGCTTTCCGATCCGGGCGCGCACAAAGCCCGCGAGTATCTTGGCAAACGGGGCATCCCCGAAGAAATCATCAACGAATTTCGCCTGGGCTTTGCCCCGGACAGCTGGAATTTTCTCGTCAACGGTCTGCCAAAGCAGAAGATCGCCACCGAAACGGCCAGGGAAGCCGGCCTGATCGTAGCCCGGGATAACGGCGGCTTTTATGACCGCTTCCGCAACCGGGTCATGTTTCCCATTATCGGTCTGACCGGCAGGGTTGTCGCCTTTGGCGGCCGGATTCTGGACGATGGCCAGCCCAAGTACATGAACTCGCCGGAATCCCCGGTCTTTGACAAAAGTCGGACTCTGTTTGGCCTCTACCAGAACCGGGAGCACATCCGACAGGCAAAAAACTGCCTGGTGGTTGAAGGCAACTTCGACCTGTTGTCCCTGGTCGTGCATGGAGTGCGCAATGTGGTCGCCCCCCTGGGCACCGCCCTGACCCAGGCCCATGTCCGCTCGCTCAAGGGCTACACCGATGAGGTGATCCTCCTTTTTGACGGCGACCAGGCAGGACTCAAGGCAGCCATGCGCTCGGTCCCGCTCTTTTTGAGCGAACAGGTCACGGCCAGAATCGCCGTGCTGCCCGAAGCCCATGATCCGGACACCTTTGTCCGGGAGTTTGGCCGGGATGGATTATACAAGCACCTTGAAACCGCCATGCCGCTGCCGGAGTTTGTTTTTGACAAGCTCGTTGCCCAGTATGGCCTGACCGTGGCAGGCAAGACCAAGATCGTGGCAGAGTTGCAGGAGCTGATCAAGGCCATTGGCAATCAGCAGCTCCAGCGCACTCTTTTTGTCTCGCACTTTGCCAAAAAACTTGGCCTTGCTCCGCAGCAGCTCCTTGAGGGAGTCGTTCCCGCAGCAAGCAGCCAGACGCCAAAGCCCACCGCCTCCCAGGGAAAGGGCGAGGCCCAGCTCCCGATGAAACAACGGCAGCTGCTTGAATTCCTGGTGGCCTACCCCGAGTATCTGCCCGCCTTCCTGGAAGCGGGCCTTGAAGAAATTATCATGAATCAATTCGGTTTGGCGATTCTCCATCTGCTCAAAAGGCAGCCGGAACTCTCCGGCGGGTCGGAGCAGCTCCTTGAGCTTGCCACCGGCCAGGAACGATCTTTTATTTCCAGAACGCTTATCTCCGCGCCTTCGCACTCCGAAGAGATGCGAGAGCAGATGGCTCAGGGAATGCTTGGGTGGCTTACAGCAACCAGCCTGAAGGCGAAGCATGAACGGCTTACGCAGCAAATCAGGGAAGCGCAGCACAGCAAGAATGAACAGCTCCTGAAGGAGCTGATGACCAAAAAAATCCAAATGGACGAGGCGTTGCATTCTTAGGACCAGAACTTTGATCGACAGCTTTTGTTAAGTTAAAAAGGTGGGGCGAATTAACTTAGGAGGGTGAAAAAGCTATGGCGAGGCACGAGAAAGGATCCAAACAACCACAGATAACCGCAGCCAAAGAAATGACCAGCGTCCTGCTGGCCGAGGATGCCTTGCTGGAAAGTGGGGGGGAAGAGGAAAGCAGTTGGTCGGTTGAGCGTCCGAGTAATCTGACCGCCATTTTTGATCTGGATCTGGACACCGAGGGAGATCTGGAGGAAAGCTTGCATCCGGTTGAGGATGATAACCCGGGCGGTGGCTTGATTTCAAAGGCACGGGATCTTTCCGGAAACCAGTTGGATCCGGTCAAGGCGTATCTCCAGGAAATGGGCTCCGTCGGCCTGCTTTCCTCGGACGAAGAAACCGAGATCGCCAAAAAAATCGAAGACGGGGAAAAACTTATCCAGGACACCCTCCTGACAACGCCGATGGCCGTTGAATACCTGCGCGAAGTGGCGAACAAGATGCTCGCTGGAAAACGTTCCATCGCCGATATTCTCCGCGGTCTGGATGAAACAGAGACCCAGGTCAATGAAGAAAAAAAAGAGCGCTTCCTCTGGCAGATCAGCGAAGCGCACCGGCTCAACGAGGAGCTCTCGGCCTTCCGTCTCGACCTGATGGATCCCGCAATAACCAAGGCGGAAGCCCAAAAAATCAGAATCCGTGTCAAGCGTAACGGCAAGGCGATCGCCAAGCTTTTTGAGCACGATCGTATCAGCGCCAAACATCTCTCCGCCATCATCTCCAGACTGCGCAAACAAGGGGCAAAACTCACCCCGCCAGCCCAACTCCGGGAAGACACTGTCAAGTATCCCCTCTTTTTGCAGGGCTGCGTCAAAACCCATGGCATCGACACTGAATCCCTGACCATCCTGCTTGCCGAAATCACCGATGGGGAAAAAGTCAGCCGGGAATCAAAAAACGCCCTGGTGCAAGCCAATCTGCGTCTCGTGGTCAGCGTGGCGAAAAAGTATGCCAATCGGGGGTTGCAGCTGCTCGACCTTATCCAGGAAGGCAACATCGGTCTGATGAAGGCCGTAGAAAAATTCGAATACCGGAGGGGCTACAAATTCAGCACCTACGCCACCTGGTGGATCAGGCAGGCCATCACCCGGGCCATTGCCGACCAGGGCCGCACCATCCGCATCCCCGTACACATGATCGACACCATCAACCGCCTTCTCAAGGGCGCCAAGGATTTCCTGCGGGAAACAGGCCGTGAACCCACCCCCGAGGAAATGGCCGAACGCCTTGATGTCGATCTGAGCAAGGTCAAGAATATCCTGAAAATCGCCAAGGAGCCCCTGTCCCTGGACACCCCCATCGGCAGCAGCGAAGACAGCTATCTTTCCGATTTCATTGAAGACGTGGACTCTCTGTCGCCGGACGAGGCCACCGCCATGGAAAGCCTGCGGGAAAATCTCCGCAATGTGTTGCGCACCCTCTCTCCGCGGGAGGAGCTGGTCCTGCGTATGCGTTTTGGTATCGACACCTCGGTTGACCTGACTCTGGAGGAGGTTGGCGACAACTTCGCCGTAACCAGGGAACGGATTCGCCAGATCGAAGCCAAGGCGCTGAAAAAACTCAAACACCCAACCCGGCGCAATCTGCTTTTTGCCTTTTATAACGATTAGACGGCTTGCAAGCCGAAGAACAGGGCCTCCGATCCTGTTCTTCGGCGCCCGCGCCTGACAATATTTTTGCCAAAACCAAGCTACTTTCCGCACCGTTCACTCCATCCATTCCTTGCGGTCTTGTTGACATGGACACCAGAAACCAGTGGCTCTCCCTCGCCCTTACCCCGGGGCTTGGCCCCGCCACCCTCAAAAAGCTTGTCCAACGGTTCGGCTCCGCCCAGCAAATTCTCGCGGCCAACCGCAAGGCTCTTGAAGAATGCCCTTTTTTGCGCAAAGACAGCATCGCCTCCCTTTGCGACCAGGGGACGATTGCCAAGGCGGCAGACCATGAACTTCGCCTGGCGGATAAAGCCGGTATATCCCTGCTCTGCTGGGACGATCCGCTTTTTCCTCCCCTGCTCAAGGAAATAAACGACCCGCCGCCGATTCTCTATGTCTTGGGCTCCCCGCAACTCCTCAGCGCCCCAGGCATCGCCATGGTCGGGGCACGGGCCGCCTCCTCGTACGGATTGCAAGTGGCGGAACGGTTGGCCACAGAACTGGCCCGCCACGATCTTGTCATCACCAGCGGCTTCGCCCTGGGGATAGACACCGTTGCCCACAGAGGAGCGCTGGCGGCAGAGGGCAAGACCATCGCGGTCATGGGCTGCGGCCTGGATATAATCTATCCCAACCAGAACAAAAAACTCCATGGGCAGATAGTCGCCCACGGTGCGATAATCAGCGAAAGCCCTCTGGGTACCCCGCCAGAAGGGTTTCGCTTCCCCGCCCGAAACCGGATTATCAGCGGCTTATCTTTGGGTGTCGTGGTTGTCGAAGCGGCCCACCGTTCCGGCACCCTGATCACCGCGCACCAGGCCCTGGAGCAGGGGAGGGATGTTTTTGCCGTTCCCGGCAGGATCGACTCCCCGAAAAGCGAAGGCTGCCACCGCCTGATCCAGGAAGGAGCCAAACTCGTGCACAGCGCCGCCGACATCCTTGAGGAACTGGCCCTGAGCGCCCCTGCTGCCTCCCCGACAGAGTCAAAACCGCAGACCCAGCCCCTGCTGCCCCCGGAAGAGGGCAAGGTTTTCTCCCTGCTTGAGGTCTACCCCAGAAACATCGAAGAAATTATCCAGGCGGCGCAACTGCCACCCCAGAGGATAACCGAGATCCTGCTCCACCTGGAACTGCGGGGGTTGGTGGCCTCTTTGCCGGGCAATCAGTACCAAAGGCTTGCAGAACCCCATGCGTCCAGTGTATAAGGCCCCTAGAGAAAGGGTCGCAGCTGCGCCAGCTTACCAAAACAGACCACCAGGACACCATGTCACAATCGCTTATCATTGTTGAGTCTCCGGCCAAAGCCCGGACCTTGCAGAAATATCTCGGCAAAACCTTTACCGTCAAGGCTTCGGTCGGCCATATCATCGATCTGCCGGTAAAAACCCTGGGCGTTGATATTGCCAATGATTTTGCCCCCCAATACGTCACGATCCGGGGCAAGGGCAAAATCATCAGCGACCTGAAAAGCGCAGCGGAGAAAGCGGACAGGATATACCTGGCCCCTGATCCGGACCGCGAGGGGGAAGCCATTGCCCACCATATCGCCGAATTTTTACAATCCACCCACAAGCCCATCCAACGGGTGCTCTTCCATGAACTCACCAAAAAAGCCATCCTCGCCGCCATCGAGCAGGCCAGCGAGGTCAACCAGCAGCGTTTCGAGGCCCAGCAGACCCGCCGTATCCTGGATCGTCTGGTGGGCTACCAGATATCTCCGCTGCTGTGGGACAAGGTCCGCCGGGGCTTGAGCGCAGGGAGGGTGCAGTCCGTCGCGGTCCGCATGGTCTGTGAGCGCGAGCAGGCCATCGAGGCCTTTGTTTCGGAAGAGTACTGGTCCATCCACGCCACCCTGGAAGGAAAAATGCCCCCGCCCTTTGTCGCCCAGCTCGACCAGGCGTACGGCAAAAAGATTGATCTCAAAAAAAACAAGATCGGCACCGATGCCGAGGCCCAAGCCATTGTCAAAGCAGTGCGGGACGCTTCTTTTCTGGTGGAACGCCTGGAAAAGAAAAAGAAAAAACGCAACCCCAGCCCGCCGTTCATCACCAGCACCATGCAGATGGACGCCAACCGCAAGCTCCGCTTTTCCGCAAAAAAAACCATGACCCTTGCCCAAAAGCTTTATGAGGGCATCGAATTGGGCGCCGACGGTCCCACCGGCCTGATCACCTACATGCGAACCGACTCCACCCGGATCAGCAACGAGGCCCTGGAAGAGGCCCGTGGATATATCACCGAAACCTTCGGGGAACAATTCCTCCCTGCCAAACCCAATATCTTCAAAACCAGCAAATCCGCCCAGGACGCCCACGAAGCCATCCGCCCCACCGATGTGCGCAACACCCCGGAAAAACTCGCGCCCTTTCTGGAAAAAGACATGTTGGCCCTGTACTCTCTGATCTGGAAGCGCTTTCTCGCCTGTCAGATGGCCCCGGCGGAATATGATCAGACCACCATCACCCTGGTGGCGACCAAAGACTTTGTTTTCAAGACCGTGGGCTCCATCATGCGTTTTCAGGGCTTCATGGCTCTGTACGAAGAGGCGGTGGATGAGAGTACCTCCCCGGATGGCGCGGAAGGCGATAATGCCACTTTGCCGGACCTGAAAAAAGGCGATACCGTCTCCCTCTTGGCCATTGAGCCAAAGCAGCATTTCACCCAGCCCCCTCCCCGGTATACGGAGGCAACCCTGGTGAAAGCCCTGGAAGAAAACGGGGTGGGCCGCCCCTCCACCTATGCCTCCATCCTTTCCACCATCCAGGACAAGGAATACGCCCTCCTGGTCCAGCGAAAATTCATGCCCACCGACCTGGGCAAGCTGGTCAACGAACTGCTTGTCGCCCATTTCCCGGATATTTTAGACATAGAATTCACCGCCTCCATGGAGGAAAAGCTTGATGAGGTCGAGGCCGGAAACACCCAGTGGCTGAAGGTTCTGCGAGATTTTTACGGCCCGTTCAGCAAGACCCTGGACGTAGCCAAGGAGGAGATGAAGTCGGTCAAGAAAATGGCCATTCCCACCGAACTCCCCTGCCCCCTTTGTGCAGGAACAATGGTGATCAAGTGGGGGAAAAACGGCGACTTTTTGGCCTGCGAGAAATATCCGGAGTGCAAACACACCCAGGATTTCACCAGAAACGACGAGGGCAAGATCGTGCCCGTTGAAAGGGAGCAGCCAGCCGAATCAGGCGAACTCTGTGAAAAATGCGGCAAGCCCATGGTCTTTAAAAATGGACGCTATGGCAAATTTTTGGCCTGTTCCGGCTATCCGGCCTGTAAAAACATCCGCGCCACCACCACCGGGGTTCCCTGCCCGGAAGAGGGGTGCACCGGAGAACTCATCCAAAAGATATCCAAGCGCGGCAAGGTCTTTTACAGCTGCAACCGCTATCCAAAATGCACCTTCGCCCTGTGGGACCGGCCGGTCAATGAACCGTGTCCGCAGTGCGGGGCTGCCTATCTTCTCGAACGGGAAACGAAAAAAAGCGGCCTACAGCTGCATTGCCCGAACAAGGAATGCGGCTATACAAAGAAGATCGGCGAGGAAGAATAAGGAAAGAAAAGGTTACAGCTTGCCCTGGATCAAATAGGCGGTGTAGCCGACAATCTCATAGAGCATCCCGTAGGTATCCTCCAAACCATCTCCGGAAGGAACAAAACTCTCCCGGGTTATGGGTGTGTTGTCCCTGGAAACAGACAGCAGGTCCGGATTCAACCCCTGCTTCTGGAACAGCGCCGCCGCCCGCCGCATGTGGCTGGCCGAGGTAATGAGCAGAATCCGCTTGATCCCCTTGCTCTCGCAGTATGCCTTGACGCTTTTTGCCTCGGCCAGGGTATTGCGAACCTTGCCGTGGACTGCGATCTTTCCGGGATCAATCCCCTGCCTTTCCAAAAGATCAAGGAGGATTCTGGTCTCGTTGACCCCTTTGATACTCACATCGCTGAGAAGCAAGGTGTCGGCCAGGCCGCTTTTTATCGCCGCAGCCCCCATGAGAATCCGCGCAGAACTCTGCCCCAACTGCTGGTAGTCGGAAACATATTTGAAGATCTCTTCTTCATTCTCCGCCGCATGCCGCACATACCATTTATAATCAACCATCCCCCCCAATACCACGGCGGCATCGTACCTGCTATGCCGGTCCACCGTGTCCGCCACCGCCCATTTGCCCATGACAATTTGTGAAGTATAAGGGATGCTAACGCCATAGAGGTAGACCAAAAGCCACAGCAGGCCAAAGCGGGTTCGCTCTTTCTTGAGCAGCAGGACCAGGCCGATAAAAAATACCGGGAAGAGCGGGTTAAGAAAAAACCGGGCCACATCCTGGGGGGTATAAAAAGGCATAGCAACCCTCATTGTGCATCATCAAAGAAAGCCGTTGAACAAAGAGAACTAGGCCTTTTGGTTAAGCAAAAACAGCAGCAGCGCCGCGGCGTAAGGAACCGTATCAGATATACCTGCAAAATCGGCCCATTGCCAGCAACAAAAATAAAGCTGCTTGCAAAAAAGACCGATAAGGAAATATGATAGGGTATATATTGCGCAAAGAGACCAGGAGGAGCTCCCATGATTTCCGGCATCCATTCGGCACTTTCCGGCCTGATCGCCATCCAAAAAAAGATTGAATCAAACGCCAATAATGTGGCCAACATCAATACCGATGGCTACAAAAAAACGCGAGTCACCCTGCACGAACAAGACCCGCAGGGCATAGAGGCGGTTGTGCAGCAGATTCAGACGCCCGGACCGATGGTGTATGAACAAACGTCCGCGGGAGAGACTCTGGTTGAAAAATCAAACGTGGAACTGAGCGAAGAGCTGCCCAATATGATGCTGAGCCGCCGCTTTTTTCAGGCCAACCTGAAAACCGTGCAGGTTCAAAATGAAATGCTTGGAAATCTACTGGACATCAAGAGCTGAAGGTTTCCTGGCCCCAGGTAATCCTGCCGGCCAGAATGGTCAACACTGCCTTTCCCTGCAATTCCCAGCCAAGAAACGGGGAATTTCTGCTCTTGGACTGAATGCTCTCCTCGGTGAAAACAAACTTTTTCTCCGGATCAATAACCGTTATATCCGCCGGTGCGCCAACGGAAAGTGTGCCGCCGGGCACCCCGAGAATCCTGGCCGGATTCACCGACAGCAGCTCCACCATCCTCCGGGCATCAAGCTGGTTTTCCCGAACAAGCCGCAAGGTTAACGGCACTGCTGTTTCCAAGCCGATTATGCCATTGGCCGCCAAGTCAAACTCCATATCCTTGTCAAGCTCGCCGTGCGGCGCATGATCCGTGGCAATGGCGTCGAGGGTTCCCTCCCGCAAAGCCTCCCGGACCGCAGCCACATCCGCCTCGGTTCGCAGGGGAGGGTTCATTTTCGCCAGGGTGTTGTAGCCATCCACCGCCATCTCGGTGAGGGTAAAATAATGCGGCGCTGTTTCCGCGGTAACGGCCACGCCTTTTTCCTTGGCCCTTTTGATCAGAGCCAGCGATTCCCTGGTGCTGACGTGGGCAATATGGATGGGCCGCCCGGTAAATTCAGCCAGGGCCAGATCGCGATACACCATGATTTCTTCGGCGATATGGGGAATTCCCCGCAAACCAAGCCGGGTGGCCAGCGATCCATCGTTCATTGCGCCACTGTGACTGAGTGTCATCTCCTCGGCATGGGAAATAACCAGCAAATCGTGGTTGCCCGCATACTCGAGAGCGCGGCGCATGAGCTGGCTGTTGCCCACCGGCAAGCCGTCGTCGGTTACGGCAACCGCCCCGGCTTGGCGCAATTCGCCAAACTCGGCGAGATGCTCTCCGTTACTCCCGCTACTGATTGCACCCACGGGGTAGACCCTGGCAAAACCGGCTTCCGCCGCCTTTGCCAAAATAAATGTGGTCACGGTCTGGTTATCATTGACCGGTTTGGTGTTCGGCATGGCAGCCACAGCGGTAAAGCCCCCGGCTGCAGCGGCACGGGTTCCCGTTTCTATGGTTTCCTTGTACTCTTGGCCTGGTTCACGCAAGTGCACATGCATGTCGATCAGCCCCGGCACCACCCACTTCCCCGTCAAGTCAAAAACAAGGCCCTCTGTCTGCTCGGAAAGTGTGCCTGGCTGGGCCACCGCGCTTATTCTGCCATCGACGATCAGCACATCTTGGATCTGATCGATTCCGTTTGCCGGATCAATCACCCGCCCATTCTTTAAAAGTATAAGTCCGGGCATGCTAATCGCCTCCCATTATCAGATACAACAAGGCCATCCGTACCGCCACCCCGTTGGTGACCTGTTCCAGAATCACCGAACGGCTGCCGTCGGCAAGCTTCGGATCGAGTTCAACCCCCCGGTTTATCGGGCCGGGGTGCATGATGATCGCTTCGGGCGAGGCTGCGTCCGCCACCTTTTGCGAAACTCCAAAAAATTTCGCATATTCCCGCAGGGACGGGAACAGTGGATCCTGCTGCCGCTCTTTTTGAATCCGCAGGGCCATAATCACATCGGCCCCGTCAACCGCCTCCAGCACGCTCCGACTGACCTGGGCGCCCAATTCCGCAATACCCGGCGGGATCAGCGTCGCCGGGCCGCTCACCGTAACAGACGCCCCCATCTTGGAAAACCCGATGATATTTGAGTGCGCCACCCGGCTGTGGGCTATATCGCCGATAATGGCAATCTTGAGGCCTGCGATCCCACCCTTGGCTTCCCGCACCGTCATCAGGTCGAGAAGACCCTGGCTTGGATGCTCGTGGGTTCCGTCCCCGGCATTGATCACGGAGGCGTTGATATGATCGGCCAGCAGACGAGCCGAGCCTGAGCGGGGATGCCGGAGGATGATGCAGTCCGGATTCATGGCGGCGAGATTGCGTGCAGTGTCAATGAGGGTTTCCCCCTTCACTGTGCTGCTGCCCGAGTTGGAGATGTTGAAGGTGTCTGCGCTCATGCGCTTTGCGGCCACCTCAAAAGAGAGACGGGTCCGGGTGCTTGGCTCAAAGAAAAAATTGATAATGGTTTTGCCACGGAGGGTTGGGACTTTTTTTATGGCTCGGGAAGAAATTTCCTTGAACGATTCTGCAGTCTGCAAAACGGACTGAATATCTTCCACGGAAAAATCGGCAAGCCCAAGAACATGTTTGTGGCTGAATCGGTACTCAGGATTCATACGATTCTTTCCGTGAAAATATCAGCGCACCCGAAGGGAGAACCAGCACTGAAATATGAGGAGTAACGCCGCATCAATTCAGAATAGAAAAAACGGTCGCCTTTGGTCCAGAACTTTTTTTATCAGGGAATTATTTTGCCGATTCGACTCCAGCGCACCGTGAAATTCGCACTGTCCCACGACCAGTACAGCATAAAGGCTTTGCCCCTGATGGCCTTGAGATCGACAAAACCCCAAAACCGGCTATCGTGGCTATTGTCGCGGTTATCCCCCATGACAAAGACGGAACCGGGCGGCACGGTTATCTGTGCCATATTGTCTCGGGGAGAAGGAATAATCTCCGGGTCCATGTTAACAGCATTTGGCTCCACAAAGGGCTCGCCATTGACAAATACCTTTTTACGCACAACTTCAATCCGGTCTCCGGGAACCCCCACAACCCGCTTGATAAAATCCTGGGAAGGGTTTTGCGGGTACTTGAAAACAATGACATCATGCCGCTGGGGATCTCCCACTGTGATCCAATCGGTCCCATTCAAAGGATTTTTCACGCCATAGACAAATTTGTTGACCAGGATGTGATCGCCGATCAACAAAGTGGGAATCATGGACCCGGAAGGGATCTTGAAAGCCTGCACCACAAAAGTCCGGATGAAAAAAGCAAGCAGCAAGGCAATAATGATTGCCTCAACGTATTCACGCACAACAGATTTTTCCATGATCTTGCCAGGATTTTTCTTCAACACGTTGAATCCTCGTCTCACAATCTGTTCATCCAGGAACACAAGAGCCACCCCGTGGCGACCATCTCCCGGAAAGGTGGCCACAAAATAAGCGAAGACCGAAATAAATACAAGGGGCGGAATGCATCTGGCCAAGAAATTGTCTGAATCCCGCCCCCCATAATATCTTTAATTATTTCCAGAACTACCAACCACATGTAGTGACAAGCATTTGTGAAAAACACAACATATCGTTATTTTTAAGTTTTTCACCATGCCATCCTCAGCCCCACCCGATCAATTACTTAATTTTTATGAGAGAAATCCATGATCTACCCCTTACTTTATTCTTGACACCATGTTTTTTTTGTGTCTCTAATGCAATAAAATAGATAAAATTATAATCACTAAGCATAGTTAGAAAGTATTCCGCGCGGCAATCGCTGTCGGCCTGCGAAGTTACGCCGTTAGAAACCAATAGGTCTAGGTCACGGGGCGCTCATGGGCAAGTCCGGTTTTAAAAAATTACAATTGCCATCCTTGCATATCCCTTTTTTCAAAAGACAAACACTCTCCATCGGCCTTGATATTGGCTCCCATGCCGTGAAGATCTGTGAATTTGCGGAAACAGGCAACGGCTATCAACTCGTAGCCCTGGGAAGCGCTCTGCTCCCGCCCGATTCTCTTGAAGACGGTGCCTTGCAGGATCCGGCAGCCGTGGGCAAAGTCATCACAGCCCTGGTCAGCAACCTGAAAATCAAGAATAAAAAGGTCGCCATCTCCATTTCAGGATACTCTGTCATCGTCAAAAAAATAAATCTGGCCGTGATGACCGAAGAGGAGCTTGAAAAACATATCGAATCCGAGGCAGAACAGTATATCCCTTTTGATATTGAAGACGTCTATCTGGATTTTCAGGATTTGAAAACCAACACCGCAAGCGAAGACCGCACGGATGTCATGCTGGTTGCGGCCAAACGGGATGTTGTGGACGGATATCTCAACATGTTGCGGACGGCTGGCCTCCAACCGGTTGTTGTTGACGTGGATGCCTTTGCCCTGGAAAACGCCTTTGAGGCAAATTTTAGTCTGGCGGACAATGTCGCCCTGGTGGATATTGGCGCCTCAAAAATGAACATCAATATCATCTCCCATGGCTCTTCAATTCTGGCCCGGGACGTTGTTCTTGGCAGTCGGCAATTGACCGAGCAGATAGAAAATCTTTTTGGGATCAGTTTCGAAGAGGCTGAAGCCTTGAAAACTGGAGAAATCGTCTCTCAAGAAAAACGGGCGGAGCTTGAAGGCCTTTTTGCGAATACCTGTAACCAGTGGGTAACAGAGGTAAAGCGCGCCATTGATTTTTATTATTCCAATCATCCAGACGAAACAATTTCAAAAATTGTCCTGAGCGGCGGCGGCGCAAAGATACAGGGTCTTACCGAGTTTTTCGAAAAAGAGACAGAGATCCCTGTGGAGATTTTCAACCCTTTCAAGCAAGCATCGGTGGATAGCAAAACCATTGATCCCTCCTATCTGAAAAACATTGCTCCGGAAATGACCCTTGCCGCAGGTCTGGCAACAAGACCGGTGGAGGTATAGCCGCCATGATCCGCATCAACCTCCTGCCGATCAGGCAGCTAAAAAAAAGAGCGCGCCTGAAGACCGAGCTTCTGGGGTTTTCCGCCGCCCTTGTTCTGGTGTTGCTCGTTCTTGTTGTCGGCTGGTTTGCCTTGGCAGGAAAAATCAACAACCTGCAGGAGAAGCTTGTTGCGCTTGAACAAAAAAAGCAGTCATTCCAGCCCATCCTGAAGCAGATTGATACCCTGAAAAAAGAGAAGCAGCTGGTGGAGCAAAAACTGGACTCCATAAAAAAACTCCAAGCCGGCGCCCAAGTTACGGTGCGCGTTCTCGATGAAGTGGCGTCACGCACCCCGACAAGTCGCATGTGGCTCAACTCCCTGCAACAGTCCACCGGACGCCTACAACTACAAGGCATTGCCCTGGATAACGAAACCATTGCCCAGTACATGCAGCAGCTGGAAGCCTCGGAGTATTTTGAAAAAACGGAATTGACCAGTTCTGCGCAAACGGACGTTGCCAAGCAGAAGCTGAAATCTTTTTCTCTCACGACAAATGTTGTCACACCGAACAGTTAACACCTTGGGCGGGAGAAGCCATGGCGCTTGACGTAAAACAAATCCAGGCCAGCATCGAGAAATTTCTCGACAGCAAGGTAAGCCTGCTTGACATGAAGCAAAAGATGCTGATCGCCGCCGCAGCCTGCATCCTGCCGTGCGTGGCCTTTTTTTTCCTTGCCTATTCCCCGAAAAATGAAGAAATAAAGGGTCTTGAAACAAAAAAGTCCGGGATCGAAGAAGAACTTCGGAAAGTAGAAAAAATCGCCCGCGACCTTGACAAGCACAAGTCGGAAATGGCGGAAGTGCAACGGCAGTTTGCCGAGGCATCCATGTTGCTGCCCGATGAAAAAGAAATCCCCTCGCTCCTGTCCACCATTTCAGGGCAAGCCACCGCTTCGGGTCTGGATGTTCTTTCCTTCAAACCGCTTGCCGAAAAACCGCAGCAATTTTATGCGGAAATTCCAGTTGATATCGGAGTACAGGGGCCATACCATAATGTGGGCATCTTTCTTGACAAGATAAGCAAGCTTCCCCGGATTGTCTCCGTGAGCAACATCAAGATGGATTCCCCAAAGCAGATGGGTGGGGAAATGATCCTGAATTCAACATTTCAGCTTGTCACCTATCGCTTTCTCGATCCTGCTGAAATTGAAGCCAATGCGAAGAAAAATGCAAAAGGTAAGAAGTAACCAGGTGAGCACCACGAAATTACGAGAACCACACATCATGATGAACAGCGTGTCCTCAAAGAATATTTTTCTCGCAATTGCCCTTGTTACAAGCATCTGCTGCATGGGCGCATGGGATGCGGCATCTGCCCAGCCCGAGGCTGTCACGCCAGACGTTGCCACCATCAACCCGGCCCAGGCTTTGGAAACAACCCTTGCAAGCGGAAAAACGCCGCCTTTTGTGTATAATCGCGAAAGACCAGATCCTTTTTTCCCGTTTCTCACCCAGGAAATTATGAAAGCCGAGGCCAAGGCCAAGGCAGAACTCACTGGAACACAAAAATTTGAGCCAGCCCAGTTGACCCTGGTGGCCATCGTTTCAGGCAAGCGCGGATTGCTGGCCATGGTGCAGGACTCCTCCGGCGTTGGCTATGTGCTCCGCAAGGGCACTAAAATTGGGGAAAAGGGAGAAGTGATACAAATAGCCCAAGACAAGGTAATCATCGAGCAATCATTTAAAAGTGTGACCGGTGAACGGACATCCCGCAAAATTGAGATGATCTTAAGCAAAGAGGGAGAAAAATAATGACACCCCTTATTACCCGCCTGAAATGTATCTCTACCGGGCTGATGATATTTTGTTTTCTTTTGACCGGGACAACTTTTGCCCAAAAAACCGCCCCCCAGACAAAAACGACCTACACAATATCAGGCATTACCCTTGACCAGACAGCCGATGGCTTGCAACTGGTTATCCAAGGGCGCACGCCACCCACCTACACGATGTACGAGCTCTTCGATCCCCTACGGATCGTACTGGACATTGCCGATGCCAAACTCCTTGACTCCACGGCGATTCCGGTAAATCTGCCGCAAGGGCCGGTACAGGACATTAAAAATATCACCTTGACCGATCAGGAACCGGCCATCGCCCGGCTGGAGATCTACCTCACCGACGACCCGGCCTATACCATCGAAAGAAAGGGGAACAATATTGTCGTCTGTTTTGCAAAGACAATGCCCACCCCCCCCCCAACTCGTAGAGGCGGCAACCGAACCCGAAGCGGAACAACATTCCGCAACCATTGCCAGCCCGGCTGCTCATCCGGCCTCACTGCTTCAGGACATTGAAATTGACACCACCAACCCGGCCGAGACCCGCGTCTTTATCCAAACAAACGGCCCGATCGCGAAATTCCAGAAAGCCCATCTCGCTAAAAGCGGCAGGCTCCCGGCCAGAATGTATATTGATATTGCCAACGTCGCGCTCCCTGGAAAGATGTTACAGCACTCGGTTGGAACTGCCTTGGCAAAAATTCGTGCGGCCCAGCGTAATTCAACGGTCCGCATCGTTTTTGATTCCGGACTCAAGGAGCTGTTCACCTATGAGGTGGAAAACAGACCCGATGGCTTGCTGGTCAAGATCGCGGAGCCGTCGGCCTCCGTGGCCGCGCCCATCGTGGCAGGTCTCCTCAAACAAAATGCCGCCAAAAAACCAGAGCCCCGGCAACAGGCGGCAACAATGCTTCCCTCGCAGCCAGAACCTGCGCCTTCCCTGCCTGTAGAGGCGGCAGCACCTCCGGAGGAAATGGCCGCCCCCCCTGCTCCCCCCGAGACAATCGCTCCGGAGCTGATCGTTCCCAAGTTCTCCAGCGCAAAGACAAAAACCAAAACCGTTGCAGCCAAGCTGGCCCAGGAGCCCAAGACAGCCAAGGCAGCTGCGCCTTCTGCCCAGAAAGCTTCTGAGAAAACCAGCAAGGCGGACTCCTTTGCCTTCGCAGGATATGAAAAACAAAAAATCACCGTGGATTTCTTTAAAATTGATCTCCACAACGTGTTCAGGCTTTTTGGCGAAATAAGCGGCCAGAATATTGTTGTGGACGAGGGGGTCAACGGCACCCTGACTCTTGCGCTCAACGATATCCCCTGGGATTTTGCCCTGGATATCATTCTCAACCTCAAGGACCTCCAGAAAGAAGAACGTTTCAACACCATAGTCATCTCGCCAAAATCCAAACAGTTCCACTGGCCGAAAGGCGCCACGGATGCAGTTGCCGTCACGGGTGGCGAAAAGCTTGAAGCCATCTCCGTAAAGCGGCGCTTGGAAACGCCCAAAGGGGTTATTGAAGCGAAAACCCTCATCCAGCAAGCCACTGCCGCCGAAAAAAGCGGCCAGCTCGAAAAGGCCTTGTCTCTCTACGAAACAGCCTTCAGCAACTGGCCAGAAAATGCCCAGCTCGCAAGCCGCATCGCCTCGCTCTGCCTTACCCAGTTAGGGCTGAACGCCAAGGCCGTACACTATGCCAAGGCAACACTAACCCTTGAGCCAGCCAACGCAGGAGCTGCCCTGCAGGCTGCCATTGGCTCGGCCAACATGAAGAAAACCGAAGCGGCCAAAGCATATTTTGACTTGGCCATCAGCGGGGAAACACCTCCAAGCGAAGCGCTGATCAGCTACGCTTCCTTTGCCGAAGAGTACCAGAGTTATAATGGCGCCCTTGCCCTGCTTGCCAGACATGAAGCCCTGTTCGGCGATACCCTTGACACCTTGGTGGCCAAGGCCCGCATTCTTGACAAGCTTGGCCTTTCCGCCCAGGCCGTAACGGCATACAACGCGGTTCTGCTTTCCGGGTACACGGTGCCGGAAGATTTGCAGCAGTTCATTAAAGGACGAATTACCGCGGCAAATTAACATACAGGTTGGGACGTTTTCGGTTTTTACCTGAATTTTGATAGTCTCGTGAAAAAGGTAACGATGACACAGGTCCGTAACATAATTCAAAAAGTTACAGAGTGACCACTGTTGCAAGCGCGACTTTTGCGATTTCAACAAATTTCTTTCACCTCAAAAAAAGTATAAAGACTGCCACCATGAAAAAGAAAACTCGAAACCTAGTTACCTTTTTTGTCAGTGCAGCGATCTGTCTGCTGCTCATTTCTGCCTGCGCGCCTGCCGCCAACACTGCGGCCACGCAAGATCCGCTTGCAACAAAGGCTTCGGCCTCAGCAAAACAGGCTAAGACTCTGGAAGCTGGCCAGTTGCCGGTCCGCTTCCAGAAACCGGCTTATATGCTGGGAGATACTTCTGCCCAAAATATTGGGGCGGGGAATGCCGAAAGCCTTACAATCCCGGTTGGCGCCGATATTTCCTCCAATACCGGCCCGGTGGCGCTGCGCGACATCATGAAACGGCTGGCCGCTCTGAAAGGCATGAACATCAGCTGGGCAAGCGATGTTGATCAGATGGCCGAGGTGGATGTGGATATCCGGGCGGAGGACGACTTTTTCAAATCCCTGGAAAATATCCTCCGGCAGAAGGATTATTTCCACGAAGTCCAAGGCAACACCATCGTGGTCAAATACCGGGAAACCCGAAAATTCCATGTGGCCATGCCATTTATAAAATCCACCTATAACACCGGAGTCGGTGGCGATGTCCTGGGAAGCAGCGCTGCGGCCAATGCTGCCAGCGGCGTTAAAGGCAACATCCAGCTCGTCAGCGCTGATAACCAATTTGATATATGGGAGAATATCAAGAAAAATCTCGACCAGATGCTTGAAATCTGGGAGGAAACCACTTCTCCGCCAACAGTTGGGGCAGCTGGAGCAGCTGGCCCTGCGCCCCAGGCTGGCGCTGCCGCCGCCCCCCCCGCCCCTCCCCCTGCAGCAGCAACACCAACCAAGCGCAATGTCCAGGCAGGGAAGGGATATTATAGCATCGACAAACCCATCGGCCTGATCACCGTAACAGCCCCGAGACCCCTTGTTGAAAAAATTGCCACCTATATTGACAATCTCAAATCAGAAGTGTACCGGCAGATCTCCATTGAGGCAAAAATTGTTGAAGTTGGCTTCGAGGATACCTCTACCCGAGGAATCGACTGGACTAAATTTCTGTCCAGCAAGGACGGCTCCGGCAAGGTGATTAATTTCACCCTATTCGGTACCCCTGCGGCTGCAGGGGCTGCTTCCGTCTCAAACGGAATTATCTATGATCCCAACCGTGATCTGCGAGGCCGAGGGGTAAGCAATATCAGCCTTGATCTGGCCAACCCCTTCTCTCTCGCTCTCGATTTTCTAGACACCCAAGGCCCTTCCAAGGTGCTGGCCAATCCCAAGTTGAGCGTGATGAACGGTCAACCAGCCCTGATATCTGCGGGTGATAGTATCAAGTATATCGACAAAATAGAATCACGCACCGACGGCACCACAGGCGCTGTTACCTATAGCGCGACAACGGCAACCCTCATGTCAGGCTTGGGCATGTCGGTAATTGCAGTGATCATGGATAACGACGAGATAATCCTCACCCTCACCCCAGTAACCTCAAAACTCAATAATAATACTGTAGATTACATCCCTATTGGGCTGGGTACGGTCGGCGTGCCAAGAATAAAGCTTAGGGAGATGAACACCACCGTACGGATCAAGAGTGGAGAGGTTTTGGTTATCGGGGGGCTTATCGATAATGCCGAAAGCGATACGAGCACAAAAGTTCCGTTCTTGGGCGACATCCCTGGAATTGGGAAACTCTTCTCCCATTCTGCCAAGACTACCAAGAATAACGAACTGGTCATCATGCTCCAGCCTAAAATTCTCTAAATTTTTCTGGCGTTAGCGCAATAAAAAAGGCCCGGCGAATGCCGGGCCTTTTTTATTGCTCAACTCTCCCAAAAATCTATTGCTGTTCGGTCGCCTTCTGCTTTTTTGAATTCTCATACAGAGCATGAAAATTGATCGGCTCCATGAGGAAGGGAATAAACCCGCCATCCACCGAAACCTGGCTGATTATCTGCCGAGTAAACGGGAAAAGCAGCGCCGCGCATTCCACCGACAAGACCGGTGCCATATGCTTCTCCGGAATATTTTTCAGCAAAAATACCCCGGCATGCTCGATTTCGATGATAAACAGCGTTTTCTCGGTCTGGCTGTTGGTCACTTTGGCGGTAATGGCCAGGGTGACCTCATAATGATCTTCCGTCTCCAGCTTCCGGTGCTTCAAGCCCAGATTCACATCAACCTTGGGTTCGCCTTTAGCCAGAAAAACATCGGGAGCCTCGGGATTTTCAAATGACAAATCCTTGAGATACATCTTCTGCAACCGAAAAATAGGGGGCTGCGGCGCCTGAGCGCCCTCGTTATTCTCTTCCGCCATGATTCGCAATTCCTTGTTTGGGTTTCTGTATGGCACACGCCACGGTTCGACCTGCTTTCAGTACTACGCTTCATTCTTTATAATGAAATATGCCGAAACTTCAACGGTCTTTTACAATTTAGGAGCCGTCACAAAATAACTTGTCCAGTTTTGGTCGTTCCTTTACAGCCCCTTATACCTTTTTGACCATACTCAATAACCAACATTTTTAACAACGGCTTTCGCCGAATCCCAGAAGCATTGCGGTGCGAATCTTCGCCCTCCGACCTAACCCTGTCTTGCCAGAATCTTCTTAAGAAATTGCCCGGTGTACGATTCCTTAACGCGGGCCACCTCCTCCGGGGTGCCTTGGGCGACAATAGCGCCGCCCTGATCTCCGCCCTCTGGGCCGAGGTCGATGAGGTGGTCAGCGGTTTTGATCACATCGAGATTATGTTCAATGATAACCACGGTATTGCCGCTCTCCACCAGCCGGTTCAGCACATGGAGAAGATGCTGGATATCGGCCGGGTGGAGCCCGGTTGTGGGTTCGTCCATGATGTACAGGGTTCTGCCGGTGCTTCTTTTGCTCAGCTCCTTGGCGAGCTTTATCCGTTGCGCCTCGCCGCCGGACAGGGTCACCGAGGACTGGCCCAGGGCAAGATACGACAACCCTACCTCCAGCAAGGTTTGCAGCTTGCCCTTGATCTGAGGGACCTTGGCGAAAAAGGCCAGAGCCTCCTCCACGTTCATGGCCAGGATCTCGGCGATATTCTTGCCCCGATAGGCAATATCCAGGGTGTCCTGGTTATACCGTTTGCCGCCGCAGGCCTCGCAGGTCACATAAATATCCGGTAGAAAATGCATGGCAATCTTGATCACGCCCTCGCCTTCGCAGGCCTCGCACCGCCCCCCCTTCAGGTTAAAGCTGAAGCGGCCCGGCTGATACCCCCTGGCACGCGCCTCGGGCAAACGGGCCAGGAGTTCGCGCACCGGCGTGAGCACTCCGGTATAGGTGGCGGGATTGGAGCGGGGCGTCCGGCCAATGGGACTCTGGTCGATGTCGATCACCTTGTCGATCTGCTCCAAACCTTCAAAGGCACCGCCTTTACCGGATTGTCCCTGTGGATGTGCGAGGAAGTTGATTGCCCCCTTGAACAGGGTTTCGATCACCAGCGAGCTCTTGCCCGAGCCGGAAACCCCGGTGACACAGGTCATCAGGCCAAGAGGGATGCGAACATCGATTTTTTGCAGGTTATTGGCCGTGGCCTGCCGGATGGTGAGCCAACCCTTTTTCGAGGCAGGTTTCCGCCGCTTCTTGGGAATCGGGATGGACAACCGCCCGGAGAGATAGCCGCCGGTGATGGACGCTTTGTGGCGCAAGAGCCCAGCCACCTCGCCGTTGTAAACCACCTCCCCGCCGTGCACCCCAGCGCCCGGCCCCATGTCCAGCACATGATCCGCCGCCCGGATGGTGTCCTCGTCATGCTCCACCACCAGCACGGTATTGCCAAGATCCCGCAGCCGATTCAGGGTGCTGATCAGCCGGGCATTGTCCCGCTGGTGCAGACCGATGCTGGGCTCATCGAGAATGTACAAGACCCCGGCCAACCGTGAGCCGATCTGGGAGGCCAGGCGAATCCGCTGGGCCTCGCCGCCGGAGAGGGTTGCCGCCTTGCGGGCCAGCGAGATATAGCCCAGCCCCACATCGTGCAAAAATGTGAGCCGATCCATAATCTCTTTGAGGATCCGCTCGGCAATGAACAGCTCCTGATCCGTCCAGGCAAGGGCTGGCAGGATTTCCAGCAGCCCCCCGATGCTCTGGCTGGTCAAGCCATGGATATTCCATTCCCCAATCCGCACGGCCAGGGCCTCGGGACGAAGCCTCGCCCCATGGCAGGACGGGCAGTCCTGCTCGTTCATGTACTGTTCCAGCTCTTCCCGCACCGAGCCGGAACCGGTCTCCAGGTACCGCCGACCCAACTGCGGAAGAATCCCTCCAAAGGGCTTGCGGTGGGTATGGAGCCTGCGGAACCGCACATAGTCGAAGACAACATCCTCAAACCCGCTCCCGTGCAGAATAACCTCACGAGCCCGTTCGGGCAGCTCGGCAAACGGGGTATCCAGCGAAAAGCCATATTGCCGGGCAAGCCCGGCCATGAGTTCCTGGGTATAGGTGGATGGGGAGTTGGTCTGCCAGGGGAGGATGGCGCCCTGGTTGAGGCTGAGCTGCGGGTTGGGCACCACCAGCTCGGGATCAAAAAACTGTTTCACCCCCAAGCCGCCGCATTCCGGGCAGGCGCCCTTGGGGTTGTTGAAGGAAAACAGCTGGGTACTCAGTTCCGGCAGACTTTTGCCGCAACGGACACAGGCGGCATGCTCGCTGTAGAGAATCTCTTTTCCGGACTCCACCAGCTGCACCAACAAAAAACCCAAACCCAACTGCACGGTGGTGGCCACCGAATCGGACAACCGCCTGGCAACCGAGGGCTTTATCACCAGCCGGTCCACCACCGCCTGGATGGCATGGCGCTTGTTCTTTTCCAAAACAATCTCCTCACCCAGATCGCGGATCTCGCCGTCAATCCGCGCCCGGACATAACCCTCCCGCCGAAGTTTCTGCAGCACCGCCTGGTGCTCGCCCTTTTTCCCGTCCAGCAGCGGAGCCAGCAGGACAATCTTGGTCCCCTCCTCAAGGGCGAGCAGGCTTGCCACCATGTCCTGCACGGACTGGGGCCGAATCTCCTCGCCGCACTCCGGGCAATAGGGCCTGCCCGCTCGGGCAAAGAGCAAGCGCAGATGATCGTAAATCTCGGTGATGGTCCCCACCGTGGATCGGGGGTTGCGGCTGGTGGTCCGCTGCTCGATGGACACCGCCGGGCTCAACCCCTCCAGCGAATCCACCTCGGGCTTTTCCATCTGCCCCAGAAACTGCCTGGCGTAGGTGGACAGCGACTCCACGTAACGGCGCTGCCCCTCGGCATAGAGGGTGTCAAAAGCCAGGGAGGATTTGCCCGAGCCGCTCAGGCCGGTGAAAACCACCAGCCGGTTGCGGGGCAGATCCACACTGATATTTTTCAAATTGTGCATCCGCGCACCACGGATGCTGATGTATTTTGGTTCCATGGAACACCAGTTAGCGGTTCACAACGGATTGCGCTGCTTTTTGAGCGCCGCGATAACTCACTGTAAGCATCAATCGCGAGCGCACAACAACTCCTGTCCCTTTCTCTCCATCCGCGCAGCAAAAAAACCATCCAACCCCTGCTCGGGCGTGGTTTTAAAAAATCCCTTTGCATCGCACAAACTCCTGGCTGCTTCGGGAAGATACTCCTGCGCCGGGGCAATGGAAAATTCGGGATGCTCGCTCAAAAATACAGCAATCACCTCGTCGTTTTCTCTTGGATCAATGCTGCAGGTCGCATAGACGAGCACGCCGCCTTGTTCCACAAGCCCTGCCGCAGATGCCAGCAACTCCCGTTGCTTAACCTGATACCCTTGCAGGGCCTCCAGCGTTCTCTTCCAGCGGATATCGGGCTGCCGCCGGACAACGCCCAGGCCGGAACAGGGCGCATCAACGAGGACGCCCGCAAAGGCACCTTGGCGCTGTGCGGCAAACTCCTGGAGTGTCGTGCCGTGGATTTCTATCTCGGGCCCGCCAAGGCGCTGCAGGTTGGCCTTGAGCAGGGCTTGCCGTTTTAAGCTTGGCTCCACCGCCACCACCCGACCGCCTTCCGGCAGCAGTTGGGTCAGATGCAGGGTCTTGCCGCCAAGCCCGGCGCAAGCGTCAAGATAGCTGCCGCTGGTAAATGGGGCCAGCAGTTGCGTGACCAACTGGGCCGCCTCATCCTGCACCACAAAAAAACCCTCCCCATAGCCGGGCAGAGCGATGATGCTGCCCTGAAAATTATTGATCCGCAGCGCCTCCTGGGCAAAAAGGGTGCGCTCGCAATCAATCCCCTTTTCCCGCAAAAGGTTCATCCAATCGTCTGCGGAGATACGGTGGCTGTTCACCCGCACCACCAGCAGCGGCAGGATGTTGTTTATCCAGCAGATCCGCCTGGTCCGTTCCGGGCCGAAAAGCGCTTCCCAGCGCGCCGCCAGCCAAGCCGGGTGGCTCAGCACCGCCGCCGCCTCATCGGGCGCGGCCAGGGCCGCTCTCTGCCGGACCATGGCGCGGAGCACCCCGTTGACAAAGCCGGTAAGCCATTTCGGTTGCCGGGCCAGTTTCAAAGCCTGCACCGTTTCATTGATGGCAGCCGATTCCGGCACCCGATCCAAGAAAACAAGCTGATACAGGCCAATCCGCAGTGCCGCAACAGTAAGGGGCTTCATTTGCCGCAGGGGATGGCTGGAAAATTTCTGGATAGTTGCATCCAGATACCCCTGCCAGCGAACAACCCCGTAGACCAGGGCCATGACAAGCTGCCTGTCGCGCGAATCATCCGCAGCCGCCCCGGACAGCATGGCTTCCAGCACCTGGTCCAACGGCTCCTGCGATTTCTCCCAGGCAAGGAGCGTGTCCATGGCTATGGCGCGGGAATTTAGCATAAAGGATCAGCCGACAGCTTGCAGTTGACATTTTTCAGCTTTTTTATAAGACCGGAAAGCATCTTTTTTATTTCAGAGAGTCCAGCTATCACCGCATCAGCCGCCTCTTTTTCCAAGAATTTCAGTTCACACGCAAGCAGCAGGTGATATTCCAACTCACATGCCGAACCCATAGCAATGTATAAAAATCTCGCAAAATCGACATCGCTTCCACGCCCGCATCCTTCCGCAATATTAGCAGGGATGGAGACACAAGCACGCCGCATCTGGCTGGTCAGTCCATACAACTCTGTCTGCGGAATTTTTTGGGATATTTTGTAGATTTGCACAGCCAAAACATGCGCTTTCTCCCAAACTGCCAACTCACGAAAATTACTCATCGCCCCTCCTTTTAGCTGACAGCTGACTCCTAAAGGCTATCAGCTAATAACCATCCCTATTACCGAGGCAAAACGGCCGGTAACTTTGTCGCGGCGATAGGAAAAATAATCCCCACCGCAGACCGTGCAACGCCCCGCGATCTCGATCTGTTCGAGGCGCACCCCGGTGTCGCGAAGTTGATCGCGGCTGATGGCCCAAAAATCAAAATGATTGGGCTGCGTCTGGTAGACATGAAACGCGAGCGGCAATTCGCTGCGGTAGTTGACAAATTCCCCGCAGCATGGCCCTAACGATGGGCTGATCCCGGCAACAAGCGCCGAAGGTTTTGTCCCGTAGGCTGCGGTCATGGCGACCACGGTTTTAGCGATGATGTTCGCCACGCTGCCCCGCCAGCCGGAATGGATATTGGCCACAGCCCCGTGTTCCGGATCATACAGCATGATTGCCTGGCAATCGGCCTGCTGGATCATCAGGCCGACCTCGGGGATGTTTGTCATGAGGGCGTCATACCCCGCATGCTCTTCATCCGTTTTAGGCAGCCAGTCCACAAGGAGAATGCTGTTCCCGTGCACCTGGTGCGCCGAAACCAGACGCGCCAGCCCAAGCTCTTCCCTAATCAACGCCCGGTTTCGCAAAACCCGCACCTCATCGTCGCCAACATGCAGGCCGACATTGCGCGAATGATATGGGGGTTCACTTGCGCCGCCATGGCGCGAAAAGGTTGCACTGGAAACTGTCGGAAGATGAGGGAAAAAAATCACGGAGAGGGGCTATAGTGGCAGGGAAATTCTATTGCTTCTCAACACGCCGAGAGGGGGATTGCCGCGGCGCAAGGGCGATTTCCAGGGTTGTTTCAAGACGGATCACCCGTTCGGTCAGGTTTTCTATCTTGGCTTGTTGAGCCACAACGGTTCCGGCCAACCGTTCTACCTTGTCGTTCATCTTGATAACAGTGGTAAGCGCGTCCCACATTTTGTCCGTAACGCCCATGGCTATCTATCCTCGCCTGTTCGATTCCATGGCGGCAATTCGCTGATTGGATGCCTCAACCAACGCCAAGGCATTATCAATGGCGTGCTCTGCCTGTTCGGTGGTTTTGAGCATTTGCGAGATCATCCCTTCAAGCACCGCATCATCGTCTGTCGTTCGGTATGCAGCGGCAGCCCTGCGCAAGTATTCACCCAGTGAAACACGGGACTGCCTGGCTTTTTGGGCAAGATTGATCTTTTCTTCCCTCGATACCAACACAGGTATGCGTTCGGTTGCGGTTGCCATTGTGTCTCCTTATCATATGGACATGTGCTGCACATGATCACTATAAGCTTGGGCCAAGGTTTTGGCAATCACAAAAAAACATGGCAGGATACAACATGAAAAACACGGGATATCTCTCTTTTTGAAACCCTAACCTCCAACTATTTCATTCAAACCCTCAACGATCTGACCAAGGGTTTCAGGCGCAAGCCTGCATATCCGCGCCCCGATGCGCTCCACGGCAAGGGTGCGAATCTGGCTGATTTTAACCCATGATTTCTTTGGGAGATCAGGATGCTCAAGCTCGAAGGTAAGAGGAAAGCCGGCACGCTGGGGTTGACTGGTAAGAGCCAGGGCAATGACGACGCCCGCGCGTGCATTGAAAATATCGTTACTGATGACGAGGACTGGCCGGGTTCCGGCCTGCTCTGAACCACGCACCGGATTCAGGTCAGCCCAACGGATTTCGCCTCTCAATATGTGGGCCATGCATCATGCTCCAGCCCCATTCCTTCTTCCGCAAAAGAGCGCTCTTCCGCCATGTCCAATTTGGCCAGTTCCGCGGCAAGACGTTTTTTGGCAAGACGTTGCAGTTTTTCAGCGACAGCAATCTGTATCGCCCTGCTACGATTGGGGAAAAAATGCCTCTTGACCAGTGCGTCAAGCTCGGCCAAGAGCATTTCATCCATGGTTATTGCTACCTTTGCCTGTCCCATAATGCCACCTCCAGTATGACATATTATCATACCATGGGTGTTTCGCAAAGAGTGATTTTTCCAACCGTTACCGGTTGCTATTGTGTCGCAATCATGCCGGATTGTGTGTTTTTTTTAGCCATTCGCGCAGGGCTTCGTTAACACGGGTCTGCCAGCCCTTGCCGGTCGCCTTGAAGGTGTCCAGAATACCTGCGACAGCCTGATATTGATCGCCTTACGCGGGGGCCGCTACCGGTGGACGTCCACAAAGTGCTGTTTTGGCCGCCCTCTTGAACTTGATGCGAATTCGATCCGGGTAGACGACCGAAAGCTAATGTCCTCCATACACCGTGCTTCTATGCCCAACGTGAAGCACCAGAACAAGAATTTTTTCGTCTTGAATCTCACAGATAAGGCGGTAGTCTTCGATGCGATATTTCCACAGTCCAGCAAGATTCGAGCGTAACGGGGTGCCAAACCGGCGTGGGTCTTCATCCTTGGCGATCCGCTGAGCAAGAAATTTCAGAATTTTCCGAGCATATTGGGGGTCAAGCCTGTCGAGGTCGCGTTCCGCTACCGTGTCGAATTCAACCTTCCATGCCATAGCGTTTCAATATCTCTTCAAGCGGTACAGTCTTGCTTTTCCCGGCGCGAAGGTCTTCAAGCCGTTTTTCGGCCAAGTAGATGTCCTCAATGTCCTCAAGGGACCTTTCAAGTGCTTCGCGCACATAAAAACTCTTTGGCCTATTCGTAGTCTTGGCAAGAGCATTAAGCCTGTCTTCAATGTCGTCTGGCAGTCTAACGGTCAGCATAGCAATCTCCTTTTGTATTACAAGTAACACGGGCAATACAAAAAGTCAAGGTGTGCAGCGGTGAGGGCTGGGCGTCCAGAGGGATGGATGCCCGACGAAAGCATTCGGGCATGACGTATTTAATCGCCGGGTCAATAAGCTGCCATTTCCACTGGCTTGATATGGCTGTAGCGCTGTCCGCGTTCCAGTTCCCATATGTCCAGGGTTTGTTGCATTCTCAACCATATCTCGGGACCATTGCCCAGCAACTTTCCCAGCCGGATCGCCATATCCGGAGTCACTGGACGACGTTCGTGTAGCAACTCGGATACGGTTCGCCGGGATGCGCCAAGACGATTGGCAAACTCCAATTGCGTCAGCCCCAGAGCTGGCAGAACATCTTCCCGCAGCACCTCACCGGGGTGAGTGGGCCTGCGTTTTTTGGCGCGCATGGTGTCCATAATCATATTTACGCGGCGGAAGTCGTGGTGGCATGGCCGTGCAGCTTCAGTCCCAAGGCCTTGATGACCTTCATCACCGTGGCGAATTCAGGGTTACCCTCGGCGGAAAGCGCCTTGTACAGCCCTTCCCTCGCCAGACCGGTATCGCGGGCCAGTTGGCTCATGCCACGGGCGCGAGCGATATCGCCAAGGGCTGCGCGGATCAGGCTGCCGTCTCCAGGGTCTTCCTCCACGCAGGCATCAAAGTACAGCTCGATGTCCTCTTCTGTCTTCAGATGATCAAGCACATCCCATTTACGCAAAGCGATCTTGGTGCCCATTTTTCCCTCCTATACCTGCCGCGCCAGCTTCAACGCGGTCTTGATGTCCTTGTCCTGCGTTCCTTTGTCACCGCCCGCCAGCAGAATCACCACCTCAAGACCTCGCTGGACGAAATACACGCGATATCCAGGCCCACAGTGAATCCTCATCTCCGACACGCCTTCTCCCATCGGCTTGCAATCGCCGAAATTTCCCATCTCAACAGAACGCAGTCGCGCCTTGATTCTGGCCTTTGCTATCGTGTCGCGCAGTCCGGTAAACCACCGGGAAAAATTCTCTGCTTCGCTGATCGTGAGCATGGAAATAATGTAAGTCGTGGACTACATGTTGTCAACCAAAGATTACATGCTTGCAGGCATAGCGACATCACATCCCCAGATCGCACACTACACCAAACAAAAAGAGGGAAGGGCTTGCGCCCTTCCCTCTTCAGTTATTACAGAAACAACAAGTACTACACGAGAGACCGGATTAGAAAGAAGCCTCGAAGGTCAGGTACACCTGGTCCATCTTGTCGATGGGGGTGTAGAACTGGGCACTCAAAGGATCCATGGCCAGCTCGTCGATCTTCTGGGGAGCTCCCAGCCAAAAGCCGCTGCCGGTGTAGTTATAGTCGTAATGCTGGAAGCCAAGACGCATCCAGGCCTTGCCGTACTTGGAGATGGCCTCGCCGCCCGGGATGTCGTAGATTCCGTACACCTCGTACACGTTACCGCGAGTGGCCAGCTTGGAGACATACAGATCGTCATGGCCAGGGGTCATGGAAATCCAGTACTTGGATCCATGGTTGTACTCGGCGCCAAGCTTCAAGCCGCGGTCGTTGATGTCGTAACGCACGCCAGCATGAACATTGTAGCCGCTATGGTTCTCCGGCGTATCCCACCAGGAACCCAACAGGCTGTTGCCCATTTCATCCATCTGCCCATCAACCTGGGTCCGGCTCCAGGCTCCGGCCAGGAAGTAGTTCAGGTCCTGATACTTGTCCATGTACACACCGGAGGTGTGGTAGATGTTGCCCAGATTGGCCCGGCCCAGCTTCAGGTCTTTCGAGGGGTCCATCGGGTCATAAGTGCTAGTGCCTGGAGTGCCGGGGTCACTTACCCATGCTGCATACTCCAACGGGTTGCCAAAGTTGACGTTGTCCGGCACGTTGAAGAGGTTGAAGGCGCCAAAGGACTGCAGGTAGAGGAAGCGGTTGCCCTTCTTGTAGATGTCCCAGCTCACCCCGGCAAAATCCACATCGTTCAGGGTGCGGAGGTTATCGGTCTGCGGGCCGGACTCAAAACCGCGACCGTAGCAGACCCGAATCCGGCCAGGGGCGTCGGCGAGGCCGAACAGGTTGTTGTAGGCATAGCCCACGGAGATACCGTCAAAGGCATAGTCCATAACCGCACTGGGGGTGGCCATCCGCTCATCGGAACCGAGCTTCAGGTTGGCAGGAGGACCATCGGTGGTGGGACGACGGCCGATGGAGAACCATACCGGCGAACCGCCAATGGCGTTCCAGTTGACAAAGGCGCGGTCAACCTTGAGGGTGGAGTCGCTGGGGGTCCGGGTGGTGGCGCCGTCAAAGTTGCTCATGTAGCCGGACAGGGCGAAAGGCCCGCCGCCCATGCCGTTATTGGAATTGTCTTCCGGATTGTTCTGCATGCCCCAGGCCTTGTACATGGCCAACCGGCCCTTGAACTCGACATTCTCCAGAGCCTTGGCCCGCATGTCCAGACGGAAGCGATTGGTCCAGATGGTGTCGTTGTTATAGTCCATCGCAGGAGTTGGGTTAAACCCCAGACCACTAAACATTGTTACGCGTTGAGCTGGGGTGAAAGTCTTCATATTCGCAGCCAATGCCTGCGCGTTCGCATAATTAATAGATTTATCCGCGTTTAACATACCACCAACGGCGAGGGCATTATAAAAACCCTGACCAACATCCAACGCGGTGTAATGCGCCGGTGTGTCAGCGCTTACATAGTCCATGCGGGCACGAAAATCGCCGGAAAACTGGATGCGGGATGCCAGGTCCCATTTTTCGGATTTTGCATCAAAATCCTCGAACTTCGCGTCCTGGGCGTTTTTGATATCCGCCATCTGTGCCTTGAGGGCATTGAGTTGCTTGGTCAGGGCATCCACCTGTGCCTGCACGTCCGCGGTGGCAGCAGCGCCACCCGCACCCGCGGAAGCCATGGCAGGTAGAGCCAAAAGACCGGCCAGTGCCAATACAGAAATTTTCTTTACCATCCCACTTTCTCCTTAAGAAAATATTGGTAATTCGGGATGAAAACTCCATCCCCTCCCTCTTCGGTGGCATGCGACGTCCACATGCCCCCTATGGTTCATGCTCCCCCCTCGAATGGTAGGCAGCAAGATTGTGAATAATTTTTAGCTGATAGCTTTAAGCTGGCGGCTATCAGTACAATTCCTCATAAAAATACAAAGAATTGTACTTTGTTACCGCACTCTGGCGCGGTTGTCAAAATAAAAATGCATAAAATATGAATCCCCCTTCAGGAAAAAATTGAAAACTATCAAGGAGTAGCAGTCAGCGTGTTTGAATTTTCCCGCACAATTGTTCCGATATTTGTGCAGGGCGACCATCACTTTTGACACCCGAAGCAATGTTAACACCGTTTGTTCGGCCACCCCCGCCCGCCGCGCGTTTCCTCTTCTGCCGCGCTATCTCCCCTGTTCTTCGAAAAAAATCTTGCCAGCCCTGTGTGCTATGTATTAAAGGATGAAGGCCTGAGATTTTTGTCTTCATTTTCGCGTTAAAAATGCCCGGTGCTGTTTGGTTGGAGACGGTCTGGGTTTTCCCCCCACCCTGCCCCCTCCCGCATGAGGAGGGGAGAGTAGAAAACACAAGGAAACCACATGTATTTTCAGGATATCATTCTCAAACTCAGCAAATTCTGGGCAGAACAGGGTTGCGCGCTGCAACAGCCGTACGACATGGAAGTGGGGGCTGGCACCTTCCATCCCGCCACCCTGTTGCGGGCCTTGGGGCCGGAGCCGTGGAAGGTCGCCTATGTCCAGCCCTCGCGGCGGCCCACCGATGGCCGGTATGGCGAAAACCCCAACCGGCTCCAGCATTACTACCAGTTCCAGGTGATGATCAAGCCGTCGCCCCCCAACATCCAGGACCTCTATATCGAGAGCCTCACCCGCTTTGGCCTGGACCCGCTGGAGCACGACATCCGCTTTGTCGAGGATGACTGGGAATCCCCGACCCTGGGCGCTTCGGGGTTGGGCTGGGAGGTGTGGCTGGACGGGATGGAGATCACCCAGTTCACCTATTTCCAACAGGCGGGCAGCCTGGAGCTTTCTCCGATCTCGGTGGAGGTGACCTACGGGCTGGAACGCATCGCCATGTATCTGCAAAAAGTGGACAGCGTTTACGATATCGCCTGGAACCGCGAGGTATCCTACGGCAACATCTTTCATCAGGCCGAGGTGGAGTTTTCCACCTTCAACTTCGAACAGGCAAATGTGACGGCCCTGCTCTCGTTTTTCGACACCTTTGAATCCGAGGCCCACCGGTTGCTGGATGCGGAGCTGATCCTGCCGGCGTACGACTATTGCCTCAAGTGCTCGCACACCTTCAACCTGCTGGACGCCAGAAAGGCCATCAGCGTGGCGGAGCGGACCCGGTATATCGGCAGGATCAGGAATATTGCGAGGAAGGTGGCGGAAAAATTCGTGGCCCAGCGGGAGAAAATGGGATATCCGTTGCTGAAGACAACAGCCTGAAATCTGTGTTGATTTTGGCGGAAGTGCATGGGAATCGAACCCACCCACCAGGCTGTTAACCCGGTGCACCGGATTTGAAGTCCGGGAGAGCCACCAGAGCCCTTTCCACTTCCATCCGCTGTGCCAAGATATAATGTTGGCCGCAGGGAAACAACATTTTTCTTTTTTTGACAAAAGAGTCTGGGCAGCGGGAAAAAAATGCGGTACATATGGCTCGACTTGGGGCATGCATGGGGCTTGTCTTCTTGATGGTGTTGCACAGACAAAGGAGTATGTAACGATGGAATGCGAGCGCTTACAGAGGCTTGTCAAATCATGGTATGCCCAAGTCCAGGAAGAGTCCATGGCGCCCGCCCGCATGGCTTCCTTCATGGAAAAGCACATTGCCGAATGTGCCTTTTGTCTTGCAGATCCGCTGGTGCGACAAGATGTGATAAAAATCACCGCCATCATCCTGCCCCCATCAAAAATCCGCAAACCGAGCGCCGAGGATGAAGACGCCCTTGTCGCCGGACCGGAAGAGGAAACCGACACCTCCGCAGACGATGACTTGCCCGGAGATGATGATGCCGGAACCGAGGAAGAGGAAACCGATGACGACGCCGAGACTCTGGAAGACGAGGAGCTTGGGGACGACGATTTGGAGGATGACGACTAAACTCCTCGCCCCGGCGGATCACAAGACACATAAAAAAGCGCTCCCAAGGGGGCGCTTTTTTATTGGCCAAAAATTGCCACCATCCGCAAGCGGGAAAATTTGCCCATTTCCCGCCAACCGCCGCGCTTCATCGTGGGGGAAGGTTATCCTTACGCTTTCTGAAAACCAGCGCTACAATAATCGCAATTCCGACAACAGGCGCCAACAGGGGAGAAAAGGCAAAGAGCAGAGCCGTGAAAAAAAACGCCATCACCCCCAGCAAGACCATTGAGGTGCCAGCAAGAACCAGCGCCACAAGAGCCAATGCCCCCACCACCGCGAGCCCGGCAATCAGCAAACCGCCCGTGGCAACAGCAATTCCCTGCAGACCGCCGAGCCGTTCGCCATTCACGGTGATTGCATAATCAACTTGGCCTGCGCCCAAATAATAAAAAAGCAGCGCGGCCACGGCGGCAAAAAATACTACCCAGAGAATAGCTTTCTTGAACACAGCGCTCTCCTTGTATGTGCGAGGTCTGAACAACACCGCAGGATTGGACACAAAAAAAGCTCCCGTCCGACGTGCCAGCGAATGTGCCAGATCGAAGCGAGAGCTTTTTATTATACTACACCCCGCAATAATTTAAACGGGTTATGCTTTTAAATGGTGGCGATGCAGGGACTTGAACCCCGGACACTACGGATATGAGCCGTATGCTCTAACCAACTGAGCTACATCGCCGTACAAAAAGAAGTCCTTATATTCAAGATTTTGCGGCAATTGTCAACCACAAAAAAGCCCCCGGAGTTTCCGCGCACGAAAAAACCGAGGGCTACTTGTAGCAAAAGGAAACAGCGTTGGGTACGGTTCTACATCATGCCGCCCATGCCGCCCATGCCGCCCATGCCGCCAGGCATGCCACCGCCCGCGCCACCCTTGTCTTCCTCGGGATGCTCGGCAATCATGCACTCGGTGGTGAGCAGCAGGCCGGAAACGCTGGCTGCGTTCTGCAGGGCAAAACGGGTTACCTTGGCAGGATCGATAACCCCTGCCTCCAATAAGTCTTCAAACTTCTCGGTATCGGCGTTGAAGCCCTTGGAGCCCTTCATGTTCTTGACATGCTCAACAATCACCGAACCTTCCAGACCGGCGTTGTTGGCGATCTGACGTACCGGCTCTTCGAGAGCCCGAGCCACGATCTGCTTGCCAAGCTCCATCTCAGGGGAGAGCTTGAGTTTCTTGAGAGCGTCAAGGCAGCGCAGGTAGGCAACGCCGCCGCCGGGGACAATACCCTCTTCCACTGCGGCGCGGGTAGCGTTCAGAGCATCTTCCACCCGGGCCTTCTTCTCTTTCATCTCGATCTCGGTGGCTGCACCGACATTGATCACCGCAACGCCGCCGATCAATTTGGCCAGACGCTCCTGGAGCTTCTCACGGTCGTAGTCGGAGGTGGAGGAGTCGATCTGGGCACGGATCTGCTTGACCCGGGCGGCGAGATTCTTCTTGTCACCAGCGCCATCTACGATGGTGGTGGTGTCCTTGTCCATGACAATGCGCTTGGCAGTGCCGAGGTCTTTGATGGTGATGTTCTCCAGCTTGATGCCGAGATCCTCGGTGATCACCTGGCCGCCGGTGAGGGTGGCGATATCTTCCAGCATGGCCTTACGGCGGTCGCCAAAGCCAGGGGCCTTGACTGCCGCTACGCTCAGGGTGCCGCGCAGCTTGTTGACCACCAGGGTGGCCAGGGCCTCGCCGTCCACGTCCTCGGCGATGATGCACAGGGGCCGACCCATCTTGGCGATCTGCTCAAGGATGGGGAGCAGATCCTTCATGTTACCGATCTTCTTCTCGTTGATCAGGATGAAGGGCTCGTCCAGGTTCACTTCCATCTTCTCTGCATCGGTGACAAAATAGGGAGAGAGGTAGCCGCGGTCGAACTGCATGCCTTCAACCACGTCCAGGGTCGTCTCCATGCCCTTGGCCTCTTCCACGGTGATAACGCCTTCCTTGCCGACCTTGTCCATGGCCTCGGCGATGATGTTGCCGATGGTGGCATCATTGTTGGCGGAGATGGTGCCGACCTGGGCAATTTCTTTCTGCTCCTTGGTGGGCTTGGCTATTTTCTTCAACTCCGCAACCACAGCCTCGACAGCCCTGTCGATGCCGCGTTTGATGTCCATGGGGTTATTACCGGCCGCAACCAGCTTGGAACCCTCGGCATAAATGGCCTGAGCCAGGATGGTGGCGGTGGTGGTGCCGTCGCCGGCCACGTCGGAGGTCTTGGAGGCAACCTCCTTGACCATCTGAGCGCCCATGTTCTCGAAGCGGTCCTTAACCTCGATCTCCTTGGCAACGGAAACACCGTCCTTGGTGATGATGGGCGCGCCGTAGGATTTCTCGATCAGGACATTGCGGCCCTTGGGACCAAGGGTAACCTTCACGGCATTGGCCAGGATGTTTACGCCATTTAAAATTGACTCACGGGCTTTCACCCCATATTTGATATCTTTTGCAGCCATGGTGATAATTCTCCTTTCCGTCTAATCACAAAAAATTACACAACTTGTCGGAGTAGCGATTTATAGAGGTACGGTTATTTTCCTTCCAGAACCCCGAGAACATCGTCCTCACGCATGATGAGGTAATCCTCGCCATCGATCTTGATCTCGTTGCCGCCATACTTGGAAAACAGAACCCTGTCGCCTGCCTTGAGATCCACCGCCACCCGCTCGCCCTTGTCGTTGAGGCGACCCTTGCCCACGGCGACAACTTTGCCCTCGGCTGGTTTTTCCTTGGCGCTGTCAGGGATAAAGAGCCCACCCTTGGTTTTCAGCTCTTCCTCCAGTCTTTTGATCAGGATGCGATCATTCAACGGACGAATTTTCATGTAATGCCTCCAATTGTGTTTGGTAATGTATTGTGTTTAACCATGAAACGCGACAGCGGGCAACAGGTGCCCGAAGCGTTTCCCGACCCGTAAATGAAGCGACAGGAAGACCGCTCTGCACGGCGCTTTCCTGCCTTGATGGCACACAATATGTATCGGGCCTTAAAAAATCAAGAGTGGTTGTTTACTTTTTTTATCAAACAATATCAGATTGTTGCATTAAATTTCTGGCTACAACCGGTTTTCCCTGAAAAAAACTCAAAGCCGCGTCACCCAGCCATAGGGGTCTTCCTTGGCCCCATACTGGATGGCCAGGATTTCATCAAAAAGTCTCTGGGACAAGGCACCGATTTTCCCATTGTTGATCAGACAGTCCCGCCCTTGGTAGTGCAGGGAGCCAACCGGCGAGATCACCGCCGCAGTGCCGGTGCCGAAAATTTCCTTGAGCGAACCGTTTTCCTGGGCCGCGAGAACCTCATCGATGGAAATCCTGCGTTCAACCACGGTGAGTCCCCAGCTTTTAGCCATCTGGATGACCGAGTCGCGGGTAACCCCAGGGAGAATGCTGCCGCCCAGGGGCGGAGTGATGATCTCGTCGCCGATCACGAAGAAGATGTTCATGGTGCCGACTTCCTCGATATACCGCCGTTCGACGGCGTCCAGCCAGAGCACCTGGGTAAAGCCTTTCTTCTTGGCTTCCTCCGCCGCCATGATACTGGCCGCGTAGTTGCCCGCCGCCTTGATATGGCCTACCCCGCCGGGCACGGCGCGGACATAGGTGTCGGTGACATAGATCTTGACCGGGTTGAACCCTTCCGGGTAGTAGGCGCCCACCGGACTCATAATGACAAAAAACAGATATTCCTTGGCAGGCCGCACACCCAGGGCGGCCTCGGTGGAGATCATGGTGGGTCGAAGGTAGAGGGTTGCGCCTTGGGCCGAGGGAATCCAATCCTGATCGAGGCGCAGCAGTTCCTTCAAGGCGGCAAGCACATCATCCACCGGCAACTGCGGCATACAGAGCCGCGCCGCAGAAATATTCATCCGCTCGATGTTCGCCGCCGGACGAAAGAGATAGATGCCGCCGTCCTTGCCCCGGTAGGCCTTCATTCCTTCGAAAATGGCCTGGCCGTAATGCAGCACCATGGCTGCCGGGTCCAGGGAAAAATTCCGGTACGGCTGGATCGAAAGATCGTGCCAACCCCTCCCTTCGGTGTAGGGCATGACCAGCATATGATCGGTGAAATATCTGCCAAAACCCAGGGCGCTTTGGTCCGGCTTGGGCTTTGCTTCGTGTTCCGTGACTTTTTCCAGGTGTAATTTCATGCTCTCTTCCTCAGACAAAAACTCTCAGCTTCGACACGGTACCGCCATATTGCAAGGCTTTACAGACCTGTGTCGGATGAAAAAACAAGATCAAGGACAACAAATATAAATGATAATGCGCCTCGCTGAAACAACTTATTGAGGCCGCCGCGGTAAACGTGTGTATTCGGGGGGGAGGAAGAGAAGGAAAAAAGATGGTCGGGGCGAGAGGATTCGAACCTCCGGCCTCCTGCTCCCAAGGCAGGCGCGCTAACCAGACTGCGCTACGCCCCGACGGACGATGATGGAAGTTGCTTTATTAGCACTCTGCCCGTGGCCGGTCAAGAGAATTGTTTTTAGGATGGATGGATTTCTATTGTGCAAAACAAGCACCGCCAGTGGTGACGTTGCATCGCCGGGATCGGCACAGGGAGCCACACCGAAAGGGCCACCGTAGCTGTTATTTCGCCACGGCTCCTAAAATTGTTGACGCCCCGATACGCACTTGCTATATTGCCCGCGTTCAGTTCAATATCTATTCCTGGGTAGCTCAGTCGGTAGAGCAGGTGACTGTTAATCACCCTGTCGGGGGTTCGAATCCCTCCCCGGGAGCCACGAAAAATTCAAGGCCGCCTGCATAAAACAGGCGGCCTTTTTTGCGCCTTTTTCCAGCACCCCCCTGGGGACATCCGTCGAATCTTCACCCAACATAGAAAAGGCCGCAACAACAGGAAGACGCGAAGAAATTTGACTTTCCCGCGCTTCTCATTGTTTAATGATACCGATTGACAGCCACAGCAGTGACAGGTTCTTTGTAGCAAAACCATCGTTTCGGCACCCAGCACAAGGAGGGCTCATGTTTGACTTCACCTTTCACAACCCTACCAAGATTATTTTCGGAGCCGGCAAGGAAACCTTGATCGGTTCGGAACTCAAGACCGCCGGAATCAAAAAGGTGCTGCTGGTCCATGGCCGCAACTCGGTGATCAAAAGCGGTCTGCTCGACCGGGTTCTGGCCAGCCTTACAGCAAGCGGTATCGAGTGCGCCCAATTTGGCGGGGTGGTTTCCAATCCGCTCCTTTCCCATACCCGGGAAGGCGTGAACCTGGCCAAGCGGGACAAGGTCGAGGCGATCCTGGCAGTGGGCGGCGGTTCGGTGCTGGACGAGGCCAAGGCCATCGCGGTGGGCGCCCTGAGCGATTCGGATGTCTGGCAGTTCTTTATCGGCACGGAGGTGGAACGCGCCCTGCCCATCTTCACCATCCTGACCCTGGCCGCCACCGGCAGCGAGATGAACGGCAACTCGGTGATCACCAATGCGGAAACGCACCAGAAATACAATATCGCCTCGCCCCATGTCTACCCAAAGGTCTCCATCCTCAACCCGGAGCTGACCCATTCCGTACCCCTCAATTACACGGCCTACAGCGCGGTGGACGCCATCGCCCATGTGCTCGAAGGCTACTGCACCAAGCAGCCCGGCACCCATCTCCAGGACCGGCTGGTGGAAGGGATCGTCAAAACGGTGATCGAAACCACCGACCTGATCATGGCAGAGCCCAACCACGCCAAGGCCCGCGCCTCTTTCATGTGGACGGCCACCCTGGCCCTCAACGGGTTGACCCCGGCAGGGATCGGCCCATACAGCTTTCCCAACCACATGATCGAGCATGCCATGAGCGGGATCTACAATATCCCGCACGGGGCGGGGTTGTCCATTGTCATGCCTGCCTGGATGAAGTGGTATTTGCCAAAAAATCCCAGCCAGTTTGCGCGGTTTGCCAAGGAAATTTTCGGACTGGATTCCGGCGAGGCAGGGATTGGCGCGCTGGAGCAGTGGTTTGTCGCGATCAAATCGCCGGTACGGTTGGGTGAGGTGGGGATTCCGGCAACCGACATCGGGGCAATCGCGGAAAACGCCGAGGGTCTTGCCCAGCAATGGGGAATAGGCGGGCTTTATCCCAGGGAAACCATTGCCGAGATTTTAAGACTGGCGGTGTAAAAATAAGAAAATCGTAAAAACAGCCCTTCGGCAGGCTCAGGGCGAACGGTTGTTCTCATAACGTAAAATCCGCCCGTGCTGAGCCTGTCGAAGCAACGATGCCTGGCCCTGGCTGCTCTTCCAGGAAAAACACCGTGTGCCGCTGGCGTTGGTGCCCGGCAACGTGCTCCTGCTCCGGGAGAAAGCAGACGTAGCCGGACGAATCGCCATCCGCCAATCCCACGGCCTTTAGCAGTGCTGCGGAAAAACGGGCAAAAACCCCCCGCTTGAAAAACTCGTTTCTGGTCAACCGGGCATAATGGGGCGGCAGCTCTTCCGGCAGACGGCGCCAGAGGTGATCCCTGATCTCCTTGGACGACTCCGCATCCAGCAATGGCGCCGACAGCCGCTGCCCGCTCACCAGCCAGTCAAACCGCACCAGTTCGCAAAACAGCTCGCCATCCGTCCTATCCTGGGCAAGCTCAACCAACATCCTGGTCATGAACTCCTGAGTTTTCGCCAAGGCGAAAAAATCCGCCCCCTGGCAGATGGTGAGCAGTTGCGCAAAAAAACCGAAGGGCTCCTCTCCTGTTTTTCTGATGTACTCCAAGATGTTCCGAAAAAACCGGTTGTTGTAAAAACCCTCCAAACACTCACCCAGCCAAAAAAGTCGGCGCAGGTCCGCATGGTCCAGCCAGCGGGTGGCCAGCACCGAATAAGGAGGGGTGGCCGAGCTGACGAGGCCAAATTCCTCCGCGGCCCGACTGATCGCGGTGCCTGGCAAAACCTTGAGCAACCCCATCTGGAGATGGTGGGGTGCCATGGCAAAGGCCTCGTTCAGCGAGGTGCGGAAAGTTGCCTCGGTTTCACAGGGAAGCCCGAGGATCAGGTCAAGATGCAGGTGGATGTTGCCTGCGGCCACCAGACGACGGATGTTCTCCCCAGCCCTGGCCAAATCCATCCTCCGGTTCACCGCCTCCAGGGTGGCTGGGTTGGTGGACTGCAAGCCGATTTCAAACTGGAAGCGGCCTTGGGGCACCTCGGCCAGAAAGGAGAGCATCTCTTCGCTGAACAGATCCGGGGCGATCTCGAAATGAAAGAGGGTCTCGCCCGGTTGGGCAAGGAGCCAGCGCCAGATGGCCAGGGCCCGCTCGGGCAAGGCGTTGAAGGTCCGGTCCACGAAACGGATAATCTTCGGGCCATGGCTAAGGATTTGGGCCAGATCCCGTTCCACCTCGCCCAGCTCCCGATACCGCACCCCCTGCCCCACCGAGGAGAGACAGTAGCTGCACGAAAACGGGCAGCCACGGGATGATTCGTAGTAGATATTGCGGTTTTCAAGATGCGGTGCAAAATCGGATTCCCGGTACGGCATGGCAAACAAGGGGCCGCTGGCGGCCAGGTATTCGGCCTGCAGGATCCCGGCCGCCAGATCACGGAAAAAATCATCCCCCAACCCCTCCACCTCGCCCCGGACCACGGTACAACCCGCGGGCAGACTTTCCACCGCCATGAAGGTTGCCTCCGGTCCGCCCAGGATGATCAGGACTTTGGGTAGAATCCGGTGCAGGTCACCAACCAGCCGCATGGTGTACTCGGCGTTCCAGATATACACGGAAAAACAGATGGCCTGGGGCTGGTCGGAGGTGATCCGGACCAGGGTCTGGTAATAGGGATCGTTGATGGTGAACTGGCGCAGCAGCAGCCGGCTTCCCGGCATGGCCTGCGCCAGGGCGTTGCGCACATGGAACAACGCCGGGCAGGAATGGGAGTAACGGGCATTGAGGGTGATCAGGCTGATTTGCATTGTCTCACCTGCCGGGAACGGTTAGAGTAGCGGGACACGAAACGGTGCCATACTACCGGTTTTTTGCGCTCCCGTCACTGGCCTGTTTTTCCCTTATACCTTCTAACCTTGTGCCGCCCATCATGCTTCCTTATCCTGAGATCGACCCTGTCCTCCTCCACCTTGGCCCCCTCCAGGTCCGCTGGTACGGCCTCATGTATGTCCTGGGCTTTATCGCCTCCTATCAGCTGGTCCGCCATCAGATCAAGCGATACAACCTCACCGTACTGGCCAAGCATTTTGAAAATCTTAACCTGGTGCTGATCCTCAGCCTGGTGCTGGGCGCCCGGTTGGGGTATGTCCTGTTCTACAACCCCAGCTATTATCTGGCAAACCCCCAGGATATCCTGGCCACCTGGCAGGGCGGTATGTCCTTTCACGGGGCGCTGGTGGGCATGCTGCTGGGCGGTCTGCTCTTCTGCCGCTTCACAGGGTTGCCCTTCTGGGAGAACGCGGATGTCTACATCATCACCACCCCCATCGGTCTGGGGTTAGGACGAATCGGCAACTTCATCAACGGCGAACTCTATGGCCGGATGAGCGATGTCCCCTGGGCCATGGTCTTTCCGGCGGGCGGACCAATCCCGCGCCACCCCTCCCAGCTCTATGAAGCGTTTCTTGAAGGGATCGTGCTCTTCTCCCTGCTCTGGCTTTTAAAAAACCAATACTGGAAACACCGCTGGCCCACCGGCTCGCTCCTGGCCCTGTTTCTCCTGTTCTACGGAATCTTCCGCACCGTGGTCGAACTCTTTCGCCAGCCCGACGTTCAGCTCGGCTTTCTCTTCAATGTGCTTACCATGGGTCAGTTGCTGAGCAGCCTGATGATTGCCACCGCCCTGCTCATCCTGTTCTTCCGGCGAAAATGCGCTGGGGCTGCCTGATCTCTTGACGCAGAATCCGTAGATGTTTACACTGCTCAGACAACATAAAAACACCGGCTTGCGTGTGCCAGACAATAATACACTTCCGCCGCTTGTTACAACCCCTCGGCCAAAGACCATGACCTGCCCCACACATCAGCCAGACGCACGGCGCACAACCGGGTTCTGCCACCGGCTGCACCGACTCTTTTTCTTCCTTTTTCTCCTGTGTATAACCATGACCTCCACCTATGTTGAAGCTGTTGAACTCGCCCCCCATTTGCACAAAAATAAACTCGCCAACGGCCTGACCATTTTGGTCAAGGAGACCCCCGGCACCAAGGTGGCCACGGTGCAGATCTGGGTCAAAGCTGGGAGCGTCTACGAGGATAAGCATGAGGCGGGCATCACCCATCTCATCGAGCACATGATCTTCAAGGGCACCCCCACCCGCGGACCCGGCGAGGTGGCCGGGTCCATCGAGGCGGTGGGCGGTCAGATCAACGCCTACACCTCCTATGAATACACGGTCTACCACGCCACCCTCTCTTCCCGGAACTGGGCGGATGCCTTGGAGGTGCTCACCGACGCAGTGCTGCACTCGAATTTCGATGGAGGGGAACTGGAGCGGGAAAAAAAGGTGGTGCTGGAAGAGATCCGCATGCGCAAGGACCGGGCCAATATCGCCTTGTTTCAGGAGCTCATGGCCCATGCCTACACGGTACATCCCTACCGGCTGCCCATCAGCGGCACAGCGAAAAGCGTCACCGACATCAGCCGCGACGACATCCTCCACTACATGAAAAAACATTATTACCCCGGCAATTTCACCGTGGTGGTGGTGGGTGATGTCCGGGTACAGCAGGTGATGGACACGGTGAACACGCTGATGGGGGATCTGCCCAAAAACGATGCCCCGTCTCCCATCCTTGCCAAGGAACCTGTCCAGAAGGCAACCCGCTTCTTTGCCCTGACCGAAGACGTCAACCAGACCCAGATGGCCCTGGCCTTTCCGGGCTCTTCGTTCAAAGGGCAGGATGCTGCCGTTCTCGATGTCATGACCAGCATTCTTGGCAGCGGCGAAACCTCCCGCCTCTATACCCGGCTGCGTAACGACAAGGGGCTGGTGTATCGCATCGACGGCTCGGCCTTTACCCCACGCGACCCGGGGTTGCTGGAATTCACCGCCACCCTGGACGCGGACAAGGTCGCACCCGCCCTCGAAGAAACCCTCACCGAGATCTTTCGGATGAAATACAGCAAGGTGAGCGATGAGGAGCTTGACCGGGCAAAACGCAATCTGGAAAGTGATTTCATCTTCAACTTGGAGCGGGCCGAAGGCCAGGCCAGGGTCTTGGGCTCTTTCGAGTTCCTGACCGGCGACCCTCGCGAGGACAAATATCTCGAGCGGGTCCGGGCGGTGAGCAAGGAGGACATCCAACGGGTTGCCGCCTTCTACCTCAAGGGAGAGCATCTCACCGTGGGCACTATTGCCCCGCTTGGCAGCGCCCTCAGCCTGAAGCAGGCGCAACTGGCCCAGATTATCACCAGGGCCGAGGCGGCCGCCAAGCTGGGCCAACCCGCCTCGCAGATAAGCGACGCCTACCTGACCGACGTCCATCGTTTTGTCCTGAAAAACGGCATCCGGCTTCTGGTCCGGGAAAGTCATGACGTGCCCACCATTTCCATCCGAGCCGTCCTGCCCGGCGGGCTCCGCGGCGAGACCGCGACCACCAACGGCGCCTTCGCTTTTATCAGCGAGCTGCTGCCCAAGGGAACGGAACAGCTGGGCACGGAGAAACTGGCCAGGAAAGTGGCCAATATGGCCGGATCTCTTGGCGGCTTCAACGGCAAAAACACCTTCGGGGTAAAAGGCGACTTTTTATCCCGCTTCACCAAGGAGGGGTTGACCCTGGTCCGGGATGTGCTCATTACCCCCGCCTTCTCTCCGGCAGAGGCCGAGAAAATCCGGCCGGAACTGCTCTCCCATCTCAAGAATCAGGAAGACTCTCTCCCCAGTCTGGCCTTCAGGGAATTCAACAAACGCTTGTTCATGGACCATCCCTATGGCCTCAATACCCAGGGCGACGAAGCTGTCATCCGCAACATCACCGTGGCCGACCTCAAACGGTTGTACCAAGAGCACGCCAGGCCCGAAGCCCTGGTTCTGGCCGTGGCAGGCGACGTGGATGCGGAAAAGGTCAGGGATTCGGTGGAGCAGCTTTTTTCCGTCTGGCATTCAAGCCCGCCGGAAAAACCGCTGATCGAGGAAACCGCTCTGCCCCCCGATGTGCCCTCAGGCCCGGACATTGTCAACATTGCCCGGGACAAGCAGCAGGTGCATATCATCATCGGTTTTGTCGGCACCACCCTGAGCAGCGAAGACCGCTACGGCCTGGAGGTGCTGGACACCGCCCTTTCCGGCCAGAGCGGCAGGTTGTTCACCGAGCTGCGCGACAAGCAGAGCCTGGCCTACAGCCTTTCATCCTTCTCGCTGCTGGGGTTGGACACCGGCTCGTTTGGCATCTACATCGGCACCAGCCCGGACAAGAAGGACGAGGCTATCAAGGCGGTCTGGCAACAGCTCTATCGGGTGATGGAAGAGGTGCTCAGCGAGGAAGAGCTGGCCAAGGCCAAAAACGTCCTGATCTCCAATTACGAGCTGGGATTGCAGACCCGCGGCAATCAGGCCTTGGAAATGGCCCTGAACGAAACCTACGGCTTGGGACAGGATTTCGGCAACCGGTATGTGCATGCCATCGAACAGGTCGATGCCCAAACCGTCCTGGCCATGGGACGTAAATATATCCGGCCTAATAACTATGTGCAGGTTACCGTAGGGGCGGCCGCCCCCCTTCTTTCGGCTCCGGAGCCTCAAGAACCCCAGGAGACTCCCCAAGAAACGCCTCAAGCGCAGCCCGAGGTTGCCCCCGCGGCCACTCCTTCAGACATTCCTTCAGAAGAGATCGGTGAATAATATGCTCAAAACCATGATCGCCCCCTCCATCCTTTCCGCGGATTTCGCCCGGCTGGGAGAAGAAATAACCGCTGTGGCCAAGGGTGGCGCGGACGTGATCCACATCGACGTAATGGACGGCCATTTCGTGCCCAACATCACCATCGGCCCCTTGGTGGTCAAAGCGGTGCGCAAGATCACCGACCTGCCGCTGGATGTCCACCTGATGATTGAAAACGCCGACCGCTATCTCGAGGATTTTGCCAATGCCGGGGCGGATTGGATCACGGTGCATGTGGAAACCGGCTATCACCTGCACCGGACCATCCACCGCATCAAGGAGCTGGGCAAGAAGGCAGGAGCGGTGCTCAACCCGGCCACCCCGCTCACCAGCCTGGAGGAGATCCTGCCCGATCTGGATCTGGTCATGCTGATGACTGTCAACCCCGGCTTTGGCGGACAGTCGTTCATCGAAAGCTCCCTGGCCAAGATCAAGCAGCTTAAAAAGATGATCGACGATCGGGGGCTGAGCGTGGGCATCGAGGTGGACGGCGGAGTGAGCCCGAAGACCATCGGACCCATTGCCGCAGCCGGGGCCAATATCTTCGTGGCCGGTTCCGCCGTGTTTGGTCAGAAAGACTATGCCAAGGTGATAACCGAACTCAAGGGTGCCTGCTGAAAGAACGTTTCCCCCCCTTGTCTTTCCAACCACGCCCTTCCATCTCCTCTCGATTAAAAAGATAGGTGGTATTGCAGTAATGGCAGCAGGTCTCCACGGGAAACGGGCCGCTGCGCAACTCATCGAGATCCTCTTCCGGCAGGGTCAGGAGGCGGGCGGAGATATTTTCTTTGGAGCAGGGGCAGGCAAAGGCAACCGTCGTGGTGGTAAGGATTTCCGGCTGAAAAGCGCCGAACTGTTCCGCAAGCAAGCCCTCCGCTCCGCCGCCTTCGGAAAAATAACTCCCCAAGGAAGGCAACCCCGCAAAGCATTCCTCCAATTCCCCCATCAGAACAGGCTCAACCCCGGGCATGGCCTGCAGCAACAGACCGCCAGCGCCAACCGGCAGGCCATCGCTGTCGAACTGGATGCTCAGCGCTATGGCGGTGGGGGTCTGCTCCGAAGTCTGGAAATACTGGCTGAGATCCAGAGCCAGGTTGCCGTGCTCCAGCATGATAGTGCCGGTAAACGGCTGGCTACCGCCTTCCAGATGGGTGCTCACCGAGAGAAATCCCGCTCCGAAAAACGGGGCCAGGTCGAACGATTCCAGGGGCTTTTCCAGGGGAATCGGGTTCTGCCGCAGGTAGCCGCGCACCTCGCCCGCAGCGTTACCCTCTGCCACCAGCCCCTTGATCGGGCCGGAACACTCAACCCGCAGGGCAAGCCGATCCTTGTCCCCTTTCAGGCTTGTGGCCAGCAGGGTCGCGGCCAGACAACCATGCCCCAGCACCAGGGTTTCCAGCAACCCAAGCCCGTGCCTGGTCTGCATCTCGTTGACCAAATCGGTGCCCCGCACCAGCACGCCGCGCACGGCTTTGTCGCCCAGCAAAAACCGGGTGCGCCCGTCAGTTGACTGTCTCACATCTCCCCCAGATACTGGCCGAATTCCGCCTTGACCTCCTGGAAAGGCACGGCAAAGCCGATTCCCTGGGCGTCGCGGAGAACCATGGTGTTGATGCCGATGAGTCCGCCCTGCTCGTCAATCAGCGGCCCGCCGCTGTTGCCAGGGTTGATCGGGGCATCGGTCTGGATGAAATTCCTCCCCTTGTGCTCCCGGTAGCCGGAAATGATCCCGCTGGTCACGGTATGCCGTAACCCCATGGGGTTGCCGATGGAATAGACCTTCTGGCCTTGGCCAAAATGGTGATTGTCCGTTACTGGCCGGATAAAAGGCGCGTTGTAGCAATCCACCGAGAGCAGGGCCAGATCGGCACGGTCGCTCATCTTGAGAGTTTGCACGGCTAATTCGCTGCCGTCGATCAGGACAACCTTGATATCGGAACTCCATGAGGACCGTTCGATCCGCTGCAACCGATCGATTTTCTCCTGACGCAGGGCGCTGTATTTCTCCCGCGCCTCCCGTCCCTTCTGCAGCGACTCTTCCACCTGCCGCCGCACCCCGACGTCCCGGATGCTGGCAAGCTGTCTTTCCAGCACCTCCCTGTTCCGCTGGTCCCGCTCCAACTCAGCAGCCATCTTGTCCACGTCGTCCTTCAGCGCCTTGCGCTGGGTGGCGTCAACTTCCACCACATGCCGGTTGGTGACGATGTAGCCGTTGGCCGTGACAAAAAAACCCGAGCCGCTCCCCCAGGGGGTCTTAATATAAACCGTGGCATTGCGGGCCTGCTCCACTGGGCTGCCAGCCGGAAAGGCGGCGGCCAGTTTTCCGGCAAGGCCGTCCTGATTCGACCCCCCTTGCTGCGGCATCGACTGCTGCACAGCGCTTTTCCCCTCCTGCTCGGCGGAAGAAACAACCGCAGGCTGCCCACCATCCGGCGCTGGCAACTGTTTCGGCGCAAACACATACCAGCCCGCCAACACCCCAATCAGCACGGCAAAGACCCAGCCTCCAAACCCAGATGACGCCTTCGGCGGTGCGACGGGAGCGGTCTCCACTTCGCCCTGGCTCGGCAGCTCCTTGTCCTCTTCCTTTTTCTGGAGCCGGGCAAAGATTACCCCGCACCGTTCGCATTCTTTCTCGCCAGCTTGCGCATGGCCGCATTTTGGACAGTTCACAATCCGCCTCCCATGGTCAACTGTCGGACAACAGAGCGTTGCCCCGATGAAAATATATACACCATTGACCAGGATCTTGACAAACTCTTGCCACAAAAAAAGGCCCGCTTTGTGCAAGCAGGCCTTTTTAAACCGAGAATACAAGAAAAATTATTCGGAAATCCCCCACAGGGCTGTTTGCCGCTTGGATACAGGGGTAATGCCGATCTCTTTGCTTGTCCGCTGGCCGCCTGGGTCCGTGGCTGTCACCCGGATGACGATCCTTGTTTTCTGCTCCGAGCGAAAGGAAGAGGGCACCACAAAGGACACCGCCGAACCTTCCCCATGGAGCTTCTCCATCTGCACCGACGGGCCAGCCACCTGCTCCCAGTTAAACCGCACGCCGCCAGGAGAATCATCTTTGGTAAGCCCTGCGTCAAGCACCACGCTTTCCCCCACCTTGTACGAATCAGCCACCGGTCTCAGGGCCAGTACGGGGGGCTTGTCGTTGGGCTTAACCGTGATGGTCAGTTTCGCGGTCTTGGAGAAAACCCCTGCTGCCTTGAACCGGTACCGCACCTCCTCCTTGCCGCCGAAATACCTGTTCGGCTCATAGAGATGCCGACTGCGGTCGAGACGGTGCAGGGCGCCACGCAGGGGCGGCCCGCCGAGAATTTCCACCGACACCTTGGCGTCAAAAGGCTCCGTGTTGGCACCAGCCCAAATCTTTTTCCAGTTAATGGTGAGCGGCGCGGTGCTCAGGGTCTTGAGGTGCATATTCTTCGCCGCCACCACCGGTTTCTCCTCCGGCGGCGCAGCGGCTTCCGCCACCACCGGCTTGACTTCCTCCGGACCCATGACCACAGCCTTGGCCGGGGCGCTGGTCAGCTGCCCGTCGGAAACGCGGAATTCAAAGCTGTCTTCCCCCGGGAAATCCTTGTTGGGCAGATAGGTGACCTTGGGCAGATCGCCGGAGAGCCTGCCGAACTTGGGGGGGGTCACAATTTCAAATTTCAGGGGATCGTTGTTTTCATCCGAGCCGGAAAGCTCGATGGGCAGAGCCTCGTTGGGTTTTGTCATGCGCCAGCGGGACTCGCTGGCCACCGGCGCCACATTGGGCGGGCCAACGGGCGCGGCGACAACCGGCGGCCCTTCCGGGGCGGCGGCGGGCTTCTCCTGGACGACCGGCGCCACGGGAACCGGCATCACGCCCTTCTTGTTTTTCATGTAAAAATACCCCCCGCCCCCCAGCAGCAGGATGAGGCAAAAGGCCGCGACAGCCATGCCTTTTGTCTTCCCGGCTTTAGGTGGCGGGGCAAAGGGGTGATCTGAGCCCGAAGCAGGGGGCTTTCCCCGACTGTTATCCATAGTGGCCTCCGCGAGAAAATCCGGCATAGCGGCAGCTGGAGAGGCCGAAGCAAAAATATCTTCTTCGCCCATGCCTCCCTGCGGCGCTTTGCCACTGGCATTTGTTGCTTCATCGGGAATATCGGGCAGGTCGCCAAAATCAAACTCATCCTCATTGAACCCGCCATCATCCGGCAAACTGAAACTATCTTCTCCTGGGGCGGCAGTCCCCGCTTTTCCGCCTCCGTCCTGGGCCACTTCGGCAAAAGTCACCGTTTCCGGTTGACTTGAATCTTCGCCGCCGAGATCGGAAAAAAGACTGTCCAGATCATCCTTGCTGGGAGCGCCCATACCATCGGCCAGAGCTGGTTCGCCCGAGTCTTTTTTGTCTCCCGCGCTGGCAAAAAGACCATCAATATCCGACTGGTCCAAATCAAAATCATCGCTTGCCGCAGGCGCAGCCGCTACCGCAGGCCCTTCCCCGCCGCCAAGCAGGGAATCGATATCGGATTGGTCAAGCTCGGCGAAACCCTCGCCACCTCCGCCTGCGGCGGAAGCTGGGGCAGCAGAGCCTCCACCGCCCAGAAGGGCGTCGATATCGGACTGATCCAGCTCTCCACCATCATCAGGAGACGGGCCACTGGCCGCCGCTCCTCCGCCCAGCAGGGAATCGATGTCGGACTGATCCAGCTCGCCCGGAGATTCTTCCGCCGGGGCAGGCTTGTCTTCCGCCAGATCGGTAAGCCAGTCGTCTATTTCAAGACTTGATTTTTCTTCTGCCATAACGTCACCCGTGTGAACGGCTCACACAATTGCTTACTGCATATAGACATAGCTATGGAGCGCCCGATAAATGGGTTCCGACATCTCGACATTCACCACATAGGAACGGCGATCGCCCCTGGTATTGGCCGCGAGAATATGGATGCGCAGATACCCGTCCACTTCCTGAAGAACCCCGGAAACCCGCTGTTCATTCTCTCCTGCCGTCGCGGGCCGCCACACGGCCAGCGACTCATTGCTGATCACCGCAGCCATTTGTTCGGCCAGGGTCGCGCCAAGCAGGGAAATCCTCTGCCTGGTGGAAAATTCACTGAGCACGATAAAAGGCTCTATCGCCACCGGCTCGGCGGCAAAAAAACCATGCAGGTGCTCCATGGCGTCGCTGCCAACCATGGCCACCAAGCCGGTGAGCGAGGAATAGTTTTTCGGGCCGCCCACGCCCTCATCCTCTTTTTCCGTGGCCCTGGCCCCGGTTGTCCAGAAGGCGCAGAGTAGCACAAGCAGCACAACCTGCGTCGTAAAAACGATTTTTTTCACGGCTCCGGATATCTTCATGCGCGATGCTCCTCTTACCGGCCAATGCCCTTCACGGCAATTTTATAGGGTGCTTCCGCAGGCTGGAACAGGCCAAGCAGTTCCCGGTTGAGCGGCATCGAATAACGCCAGGAGGTCTTGACCGCCCCATCGGCAAGCCGCACCAGACGGCCTTGGACGATCAGGGTCTTGCGGGTATTGGCAAAGGTGGTCACCACAACATACTCGAGTTCTGGGGTTTTGTTGGCCAGCTCGCCGATGTTCTGGGAAAGGATGAACTCTCCGGTCTGGGGAAGAATGGTGATGTCCTTGCCCAGGCGAAGCTCTGTCACCTTGAGGCCGCGGTCCGCCAAATCGGTAAGCAGGTATTCGCCCATGACCCGACCAAACTCGGTGTCACGCTTGAGATCGGAAAGGGGTACGGCATTGACCACCGCGATCTTGGCGGTGAAATTCTTTTCGCCTTCCGCCTGCATCTCATAGAACACCTTCCCGGCCACTTCCTTGGACATTTCCGACAGGAGAATTTCCGTGCCCAGGGTTTTCGAGGTGTCCGGCATGTACTGATAAACGTTGTATTTGGTCGGCACCCTGCGCACCACTTCCATCGGAGGCGGAACGCTGCCCTTGTCTTTCGGCACATTAGCCACTATGCCGGGGGCAGCAGCCTGACTCGGAGCTTCTGCCGCTGGCGTATAGGTGGCATCCGTCATCTTGCTTTCAGACTTAGCACTCACACACGCCGTCCCGGCAAACAGAACCAGCCCCAAGCAACAGAGTATTGCTTCTCTCCTTCCCTTATTCATCCTCTCCTCCCTGAACCGTTGTGCTCTCTTTCCATGAAAAGCCCAGTTTTTTGCACTTCTGGGGATATCGTATCACAATTGTTGAAATCGCAGAACACCGCGATTTCAACGGTTATTACTTCGCCGCTTCGCTGCTGTACCGTCTTATCGTGTGTTCGGACCTATGACTTTTTTCCCGTCGTGCAAGTCCATCATAATTCCAATTTTTTCAGATAGAGCGGCTCCGGTTTTGCCTCCCGAACCGAAGCGGTGTCAGCCAGCAGCTGCTCGGCCAGTTGATTTCTCGGAATGATCGCTGTGGCCGAGGAGAGGAGCTTGGCGCTCCGGTTGTCGATGATCCTGGCGTTGATGACAATGCTGTCCTTACTGGGAGTGTAGGTGCCGGTGAGCATTGCTCCCACCGCCACCGCCTGGCTGACCTCGGTTGGGTTGCGGGAAAGGCCGAACTCGCCGCGCTTTTCCTGGAGCAGGATCGCTTGGCTTTTCCGAATCTCCACCACCTCGTAATGGTGCTGCTGCATCTCGTTCATCAACTGTTCCGCCACATACCGCCCCAATGACGAGGTGCGGGACAATTTTTTCAGCTCGACAAAGGTGCAGACCAGCACACCCTTGCCCAGATCACCGTTTTCCGGGTCAGCATCCGCCAGATTGCGGAACAGCTCGTTGGCCAACCCCTGTATCTCGGTGCGCAAGGCAGCGGCTTCGTTTACCGTGAGCGCTGGCGCCGCCGGGGCAACGGCTTCCACTTTTGGTTTCGGGGACGCCTCCTGGCTGAAGGGCCAGAAGGCCGCGGCCTGGCCCGGCAAAACCAGCAGAACCAGCACCGCTATTTTCGCCAGGGAAGAAGGGGTCGGCCAGCCAGGGCTTTGTTGTTTCCTTGGGAATTGCATATGTCGCCGTTCTCCTTTATTATGTGGCACCGGTTCACCGCCGCCGTGCCGTCGGACGCCCTAAGCGGAAAAGAGTTCCCGGTTTGTCTTTAATCATCGGTTGGATAACACTTTGTCTTTAACAAAAAATGCGTTGCAGATTGAGAGGATAGAGGCTTTCTGGGTGTCCGGATCGTGCCTGCCGGAGCCCGGTTCGCTTACTGGCAACAACATGTGGTATGTTGGCCGGCCAGAGAAGCTATATCTTGCGGAAAATCAAAACGCCTCTTGGCATAATTTTTTTCCGCCCTTCGCTTAAAGGTTGGGCCATGACCGAGACCGAAAGCTTGCTCGCGGAAGAGCTGCTCATTGTTCGTCATTCCGGGGAGATTCCGGAAATTGCCTTCCACAGCTCCCTGTATTACCTCTGCGAAGATCCGGCAGGGCCGCAACTCACCTTGAGCCAAAAAGAGCTGGATCGCTTGCGCCAACAGGCTGTGGCCCGTTACCGGGAAATCCTGCTCCGGGATCTCAACCCGGAAAACCGGGACGCCACCATCTACCGGGGGTTGAAACGGTGCATCTTCAATTGGGAACGGCTGGGAAAGTTCTGCGTCCGACAGGAGTTGGAAATAGAGACAGCGCTGCGCCTCGAGATTGCCGAAGCCTTGCGCTGTTTCCTGCGTCAGGAGGCAGACGAGGTCCGGGCAGGGCTGCGGCAGTCCTGCCTCAACTGCACCAGGGAGGAACTGGACGCCTTTGCCAAAGAGATAGGGGTCTTGCCGGAAGAGCTGCCGGAGGGTATTAAGGAGTTGTTCTGCCCGGAACACTAGAGGTTGCTAACAACGGCCCTTCGACAGGCTCAGGGCGAACGGTTGTTCTCATAACGTAAAAAAGTCCGCTCGTGCTGAGCCTGTCGAAGCACCTGTCCGAGCCAAATGCTGACTTGTTAGGAGCGGATTTTTTTAATAAGGGAGGTGGTGGAATAGTTTTCCACCAAGGGAATGGAGAGCACCCGGCCGCCTGCACCCAGCACCTCGGTTCCACCGACAATCTTTTCCACCGGCCAGTCGCCGCCCTTGACCAAAACCTCCGGCATCAGGGTGGCGATAAGGTTTTGCGGCGTTTCCTCGGCAAAGATCACCACATGGTCCACGCAGCCCAAGGCGGCGAGAATCCTGGCCCGGCTCTGCTCGTTGTTCACCGGCCGACCATCCCCCTTGCCCAAAGCCCGCACCGAGGCGTCGCTGTTGACCCCGACCACCAGGCAATCGCCTTCCCTGCGGGCCTGCTCCAGATAGGTGACATGCCCCTGATGCAGGATGTCGAAACAGCCGTTGGTGAATACCACCTTGCGGCCCACCGCCCGGTACCTGGCTGTCAGTGCGGCCAGCTCCCCAAGCTCCATGATCTTGTCCTGATCATAAAACCGGTGCGGGGTCGGACCCACGGTGTTGAAGCGCTGCCGCAGCTCCTGCATCCGGGCCGGATCTATCCCGACCCAGGCGGACTCTTCTCCGGCTCCACCCTCGGCCAGCACCGCGCCATCCGGCCCGATGACCAGGGAATGGCCGCCGAACTCGGTTTTCCCGGTAATGCCGCACCGGTTGCAGGCCACGACAAAAATCTGGTTTTCGATGGCCCGCGCCATGGTCAGGGTCCGCCACTGCTCCCGCCGGGCCTCGGGCCATTGGGCACTCACCACCAGCAACCCCCCGCCTTTGGCAGTTTGACTCTTGGCCAACTCCGGGAAACGGAGGTCGTAACAAACCAACCCGGCCACCGGACCAAGCCCGGTATCCACCGGCTGGGGATTGTCTCCGGCGGTGAAATAGCGATCCTCGGCCATGGGCGCAAACAAGTGCTGCTTGCGCATCGACCCGGCAACCCCATCGGGCCCTACGATGTACAGGGTATTATAGATAGCGCCGCCAACCTCGGTGAGCACCTCCTCGGGCAGAGACCCGGCCAGATGAATGGAGTACTGCCCGGCCAGCCGCTGCATCTCCTCCAACACCTCCACCGTCTGCAGGGCGAAATGCTGGAGCCGCTCGTAGGCAAAGCCGCAGCTCCACAGCTCGGGCAGCACGATGATGCCAGGACCGCTGGGGGCCAAACGAGCCAAGCCCGCCCTGAGCGCAGCCAGATTCGCCTCCGGCTCGGCCAGCTGCACGTCAAACTGGAGAAAGCCGGCATGGTAACGGACAGAGGTGGTTTCGCTGGTATTTTTCATGGAATGAGAATGACCCGGTCTGCTGTTTTTGTCAATATGAGGTTGGCGGGGATGCCTGCCTCAGCGGAAAATATGGATGCTATTCCAGAAATTTTGTGGATTTTTCGCCATCCTGCTCTTGTTTTCTAGGCAGTCAAAACCGTCCCTAGCTTTTTCCCCAACCCCCTTCCCCTAATATGGTGAAATCCCCAACTTTCACCCATTTATTTCCAGAATTTTTGGTAACAATTCTTTTTATGCCAAGCAATATGCCGGAAATGCTAAAAAAAAATTCTTCTCAAATGCCGTGGCCCAGTTGTTGCTACATGAGTTAGCAGATCAACCAAAAAGGAGGCACCCACCATGACACTCCGAAACATTGTGAGCATCCTGATGCTCAGCCCCGTTTATTTTAGAATGCCGTTGCGCGCCAGACTGGTTCTGATCCAGGAATGTTGTGCGGATTTTCCCGGCATGCGTATGCCCGACTCACGCTCCTGTTGCTGATATTTAGAGATTAAGGGCCCAGGGAGACCAAAAATGGGGGAAAAGATACCCAAAAAAGTTCTGAAATCAGATTCCGAAAACAGCATCAAAAAGAAGGTGCTCACCACCTTGCAAAACCAACCCCAAGAGGAAGGCCTCCTGGACAGCCTGAATTTCCTTGTGCAGCAAGAGGGAACCGTGGCCTGCAAGGTCATCCTGGAACTACTCATGCACCGCGCTTTCGGTTACGAGGAAGCGGAGCTCTCCTGGAAGGGCATCGTTGACCACCACCGGGTGATGTCCGCCTCGCTCGCGCGGCCTGTGGCGCTTTCCGTTACGGTCTGCGATTATTTTTCTCTGCACGGCAAAGGGATCCACTTTCCCAAGCTCATCGAGGCGCATGAATTTGAAGCCTTGCACGTTGAGAGGCAGTTCGATTTTCTCACCGGCCTCCACAACAAGCAGACCCTGGAAACCGCTTTTAACCTGGAATTCAGCCGAGCGGAACGATACCACACCAAGCTTTCCGTCCTCGTGCTGGACTTGGATTGCTTCAAGGAAATCAACGATCGCCATGGCCATCTGGCCGGCGACAGGATGCTGCAGCATATCGGCAGCATCCTCGCGCAGAACATCCGCTCCTTTGACACTGCCGCCCGTTTCGGCGGGGATGAGTTCGTCATCCTCCTGCCCGAGACCGACAAAAATGAGGCCCTGGAGCTGGCGGAAAGAATACGCACCAAAATCAACAGGGAAATGTTTGTTGTTGAAACCAGTGAAATACGCCTGACGGTCAGCGGAGGAGTCGCCACCTATCCCGACGACGCCTTGAGCAGCAAGGAGTTATTCAAGTGCGCCGACAAAGCGCTGTATCAAGCGAAACATTTTGGAAAAAATGTCGTCCTGCATCACAAGTCAGAACCCCGTCAGGACATTCGCCCGGATACCTCGATCCATCTGACCATCTCCCAATTCGACCGGGAAGCGTTCCGCCTTGTGTCGGAATTTGGACGACCACTGCGATCTGCAACAGGAACTTCTTCCAGTTGTCGTTGAAGTTCACCGGCGACACGAAACCAGGCCGAAGACGCAGACGATAACCACCATTTGAGCACATCCACCAAGATCGGGCCTCACAGTGCGGTCCGCCACCCTCCTTTTGCCAGACCTTGGCTATCCTGCCAAGGTCCTGACCGACCGCATCTCCCGGCAACACTCCCACACCATTTAACACTCCGTTTTTTTCAACATTGACAATCTGTTAGGCACATGGAATGATTGCTCGGTAGCTTTGGGTCTGGTCGTGTCTTTCTGAATAGCAGGCAACAAGCTCTGCCGGAGTCGAATTAAGTGCCTGCCATCATGCATACGTATCACATCGAAATGCGCTCATACCGGCTCCTCGGCTGGGCCTGGCTTGTGCTCTGTGCTCTCGGCATGATTGCCGCCTTCCTGGATCAGCTCTATTTGCCGGGCACGGGGTTAGCGCTTGCTTCGCTCTTTGGGGTGTATGCGGTGCTGAGTGCGGGCAGCTTCGACATCGACGCACATGGCCTCACCCACCAGTCATCGTTTGGCAAATGGCACATCCGCTGGGACGAAATAACCAGGGTTGAGATTGGCGAAGTGGAAGGCACCCTGGTGCTCCAGGGCAGCAATAAACGCTTTATCCTCTCATCCCCCGGCTGGTGGAGTGCGGCGGAAAAAGAGGCAGCCTTTGCCTTCGTGGTCAAGCAACTCGAAACGCGCAATATCCCGCCGCAACCCAGCCGGACCGCCGGATACAAAATGATGAAAAACGCCCGCATTGCCCATTGAAACAAGGAGATATCCTGCTCCGTCTCCGCTACATCAGTGACAGAGGCCATCCAGGGCGTCTTGACGTTATACGTTTTTTACCACACTCTACTACTCCGTTCTTCCGCAAAAACCGCCCGCCTTTCCCCTCAAGTTTGTCAACGAACCTCCCGAAAAGCACAGTAACACGTGCGCACTTTCCATCCGCCATGTCACACCGCAACCAGTACCGAGAGCTTACCGATGAACATTCCAGCCCAGTCCAGCCAGGGACCAGCCGCAAGCAACGACTACCAATCCCTGTATTCCGCCCGCTCCGGCAAGAGCGCCTTCGAGCAGACCCTTGCCCAGGCCCAGTCGACCTCTTTCTCCCTGACCACTGCGGAAGGCGATCAGGTCACCCTCTCGGGCCTGAGCCAGAATTACCAATACACCCAGGCAGTCGGCTGGTTTTCCCCCACCTCCTCTGGAGTGAATTATGCCAGCAGCTCTACCTCTGCCAAAGCCCTGGGTATCTCGGTGCAGGGCGACCTCAATGAGCAGGAGCTTGCCGACATCACCAGGCTGGTGACCGAACTGACCTCCATTGCCTCCACCTTTTTTTCCGGCGATCAGCAGGGAGCCATAACAAAGGCCATGGATTTCGGCAACATGCCCATGGGCTCGGTCTCCTCGCTTTCCGCCTCGTTCAGCAGACAAACCGTTAGCCAAACCCGGCTCAGCAGCCACTCGCCCCTGCCGGCCATGGCCGATCTCAAAGACCTGAAACTCAAGGATCTCTACGATAAGTTGGGAACAGAACAAAGCGGAGAGCCGGATTACGCCACGGTGCTTGAAGCGCGCTGGCAGCAGATTCTCAAGACCCTGGATGAAATGAAAGCAAAAGAGATGGATGGATTGTTCGCCCGGAGGATGGAGCCCAAACCGCTACCGGCGGCAGGGGTGAACGCCGAGCCGCCGACCCTGCCAGCCTTACCGCCCGAGGAGCGGGCCGCCCGACAGATGCTGCCCCACATGGAACAGCTCCTCACCGACCATCCGAAACTGACCCCCTTTGCCAAAACTCTGGCAACCACGGCCATGGATACAGCCGTCCGCCAAAGCGAACAGAGTCTGCCGGACCCCGCCAAGGCGCTGGGCGACCTGAAAACCGCCTTTCTCAACCAACTGCAGCAGTGGTTTCTACAGCAGGAGCAGCCAACACCACCCAACCCGCTTGCAATAGTGTAGATCCACCTCAGGCCAAAAAACCTTCTATCCCGAGACGGTTGATCCCGGGATGTTCCCGGACGCCAGTGTCGTCTGAAAAACTAATGACCACAAGGGAGAAATTAGGTAGTCATGAAAGCATTTCACTGTTCTCTTTATTCTCCCGCCATTTGTGTTGCGCTTGCCGCTATGCTTTCCCTGCCGGCATACGCACAGGATTCCGATGGCCCGGGGCATCGGCTGCAGGCGTTGCGGGAGATGATGGCGAACAAAAGGGGAAACGCTGCATTGAAGGTCGGCGAAGAGGACCTTGGCGCACACTCTGAAAATGTCGGGCAGGACAGTTTTCATGGCCGCGACATGATCCTCTACGTCCCATCACACCTGCCGCCGCAAGGACAACGCAGCATGGTCGTTGCTCTGCACGGAGGAGGCGGCAATGCACAGTACATTCAAGACCATCTGAAGATGGATGGCGTTGCCGAAAAATACGGCTTTATTGTCGCCTATCTCAATGGCACGGATGCCGCGCCCAGGCTTCCTGGAAAAATGAAGGCATGGAACATGGAACGCGGGAAACGGATGTTGCGGCGAACCTTACCGGAACAAGGTGGATGATGTGGGCTATATTTCCGGCGCTGTTCATTATCTTGCGCAGAAATACGGGGTCAACCCTGACCGCGTTTATGGCCTCGGCCATTCCAACGGCGCGATGATGACGCAAACCATCATGTGCGAAACCAATTTGTATCACTCGGCAATCTCCTTTGCCGGCGGAATGATGGCGGAGGCGCCTGTTTGCCCTGCAGCCCGGGGGAAAACCATCCTCGCCATTCACGGCGCCGAAGACGCCAATGTCCCGCCAGCCGGGGGCAAGGGCGCCAAGGGGGTGACCAACATCGATTACAAATCCGAGGCAACCTCAAAAGCGATGTTCGAAAGTTCGGGCGGGAAATACATCATTCAATGGCTGCAAGGCACCGACCATAGCCTCGAACACATCAGCGCCACCATTCAGAAAACCGAGGGGATCAGTTTAGCCGAAAAGGCTGCGCGTTTCTTTGGGCTCGCGCAAGAGGAGTAATTCTTTTGCAAGACTCTGGAGTCAAGGACGCAACACTTTATTCTTCCCCTATTCCGGTTTTCCTTCGGAAAGACAACGGTCGCCAGGCCGCTAGCCGATCACCACGGAAACCGCATGTTCCCGGACGCCGTTGTTGCCATACCCAAGTTTGTTCATTTCGGCTGTGAGCGGTTGCTGCGCGCCATCCGTTGCCGTGGCCCGGGCCATGATGGTATATCGCCCCGGTGCTTCCGCCTGCCAGACATACTGCCATTGCCGCCAGGCATAGGGCTCGTCCGGCCCGAGGCATTCGGCGCCGTGCCAGGTTTGCCCTCCGTCCACGGAAACCTCGACCCCCTGCACCCGGCCCTCTCCGGCGTAGGCGCTGCCCAGGATAACCACCGGTCCGGAGGGTAGGTTTTCCTCGGCCAGGGGCTGGGTGATGATGGATTTGAGCTTCAAGCCGGTTACCACCTCCCCGCTGGCGGGTTCCTGCCCATCAGGGAATACCCGGTACACATTGTCCATGAAAAAACCTTTATAGGGCTCGGGCAGCACCGTAATCTTTGTCAGCCACTTGACACAATTGGCCCCGGTCCAGCCCAAGGCCAAGGCCCGTAACGGATAGCCGTGCTTGAGCGGCAGCGGCTCGCCGTTCATTTCATAGGCCAGCAAAGTGGAGGACATGGCCTTATCCACGGGAATGCTGCGGATGAACTTGACCTTGGCGGAACCCTCCCACCCCTCGAATGCTACATGGTGGGCAGTTTTTTTGAGCCCCGCCTTGTCGAGCAGTTCCCGCAGCCAGATTCCGCCCCAAACTGCATTGCCCACCCCGCCGATGGTCCAGGGGTTGCCCGAGGCTTTTTCCGCCAGCAGTGACCGGCTATTGCCCGAGCACTCCAGAGTATTGGCAACGATGGCCTTGGGCAGCCGGATGATTTCCGCAAAGCGAAAACTCAGCACCCGCTCCACTTCCCCCTCCACCGTCAGCTCCCACTCGGCAAGCGGGATCGGCTCGGCCGGAATCTGGCCCTGGTTGCGATCGAAAAAGACCGGATTGGCCGTAATCCAAGAGCGCAAGAATTCCACCGGGGTTTCGGCATTACGAGGATTTTCGGTCATCACCCGCATCTTTTTCTCCATGATCTTTCTCCTGCCTGTTTGTTTTTTTCCCCGCTTAACCAGCCCTGCCCAGAATCTGAAGTCACCACTTCACCACATTCACCAAGGCCGGACCCCGCTGCACGGTTCGCTGGTATTCCACCGCCGGCTCGCCAAAGGCAATGGCATAGCCCAGGGTATGATTTTCTGGGATGCCCAACTTGCCGACCACCTCGGGGCAGACACCAAGGGCCATCATGCAGATGCCGTCCCAGACCGTGCCAATCCCGTGGGCATGGGCGAGCAGCTGGAAGGTGGTCAGGGCGATGTGGGTATCCTGAACCGGACAGGGCGCATCTGCCGGGGCGCTGGTGATGAGCAGATGCGGGGCTCCCCGAAACAAAATATCCGTACCCTTCTCCTGCCAGGCGCTGACCGTCCAGCCGAGGTACTTGCCAGCCAAGCCTTCCGGCAGCCCGCCGCCATCCTTCGCTTTGGCGAGGCGGTCCATCAGGTGCTCCCGAAGCCGGTTCATCACACCCCGCTCCCTGACCACGGTAAAAAGCACCGACCGAGCATTGACCCCGGTGGGCGCATGGCAGGAAACCTCCAGCAGATGGTCGATCAGCTCCGGAGCCAAATCCTTGTCGCGGTAGCGGCGCACCGCCCGCCTACCCTTGATCAGGGTCGCCAGGTGTGCCGGGTCCGGCAAGTTGCCTTTCAACTCGGCGCTCGCGTCGGGATCCTTGCCGAGGATCGAAACCGCTGCGGTGGGACAGACGGCCAGGCAGTGCTGACACTGAAAACACCCGGCTTCATTGGTCATTTCCGGATAAGCATCCATGGCGATCACGCCCGCCGGACACTCAAGCACACATTCACCGCACTGGATGCAGCGTTCCTCGTCGATGCGAAAGTCAAGCATGGTGGGCCTCCTCTCGTAGTCAGGATTTTTTCGGCAGAGCCTTGAACACAGGTTAGAACATAACAACTTCTTAGCGCATTTTCCCGCGGACTGCCAAGACAATTCACTCGGACTATCGGGAGGTTATTTCCACATTTCCGCCCGCAAGCCACAGCAAGCCGAATCCCTGCGGGCGGAAAGAAGGCTCCCAAGGCTTCTCCTGAAAAGTCGTGGAAAGGATGCTTGACAAGCCCCGCCTTCCTGCTATCTTTGAGGCAATCACATCCATTGTCAATATTTCCCCGGAGACCGGAGATCCATGAAAAACACCGTTACCTTCCTGCCCGACAACGTCACCATCGAGGTGGATGACGGCGAAAACCTGTTGAGCGCCGCGGCCAAGGCCGGGGTCTTTATCCAGGCTTCCTGCGGCGGCGACGGGGTCTGCGGCAAGTGCAAGGTTAAGATCGAGCAGGGCGAGGTTGCCGCCAACAAGGCCATGCAGCTCAAGGACGAGGAGCACGCGGAAGGCTTCCGTCTGGCCTGCCAGTCTTCGGTCATTCAGGATCTGGTGGTCTTCATCCCCGCCGCTACCAGCAAGGACGGCAAATCCCTCAAGGCCAAACCCAAGACCACCCGCTCCATCTCCGCCCGTTCGCTTGACCACCTCATCGGCACCTGGCAGGTGGCGCCGCCGGTGGAGAAACGCTTCCTCACCCTGGAGCCGCCAACCCTGGAAGACAATGTCCCCGACCTCCAGCGGTTGATGCGGGGTATCAAGAAAAAATGCCATGACTGTGCCGAACCCACCTACGACCACCCGGAGCTGTTGATGGAATTGCCCGTCATCCTGCGGGAGGCCAACTGGCAGGTGACGGCGATCATGCTGCGCGGTAAAAGGGCCGAGGAGCCGGACCGGATCATCGCCTTGGAGCCGGGCGACACCACGGGCAATCTCTACGGCTTGGCGGTGGACATCGGCACCACCACGGTGTGCGGGGTATTGATCGATCTCAATTCCGGCGAGGTAATCGCCGAGGCCTCGGCCTACAACGACCAGATCGGCTGCGGCGAGGACGTCATCTCCCGAATCATCTATTCCCAACGCCCCGGCGGGCTCAAGGGGCTGCAAGAAAAGGTGGTCCGCACCATCAATTCGGTAATCGAAACGGTGTGCAAAAAGGTGATGATCAGCCCCAGCAACATCAGCTACATCATGGCTGCGGGCAACACCATCATGAGCCACCTGCTCCTGGGCCTAAACCCAAAATATTTGCGCGAGTCGCCCTATGTGCCGACCTGCAGCCATTTCCCCCTGACCCGCGCCGCAGCCTTGGGCATCCACGCCCACCCTTCGGTGCGCCTCTTCCTCTACCCCTCGGTGGCCAGCTACGTGGGCGGCGACATCATCGCCGGGGTCCATGCCTGTCAGATGTATAAGAGCCCGTTGCTCACCCTGTTCATCGACATCGGCACCAACGGCGAGATCGTGGTGGGCAACGAGGAGTGGATGGTCTGCGCCGCCTGCTCTGCCGGCCCTGCCTTTGAGGGTGGCGGCATCCGCCACGGGATGCGGGCCAATGCCGGAGCCATTGAGAACTTCCACATCCACCCCGAAACGCTTGAACCGATGATCATCACCATCGACCGGATCAAGCCCTGCGGCATCTGCGGCTCCGGGCTCATCGCCATCGTGGCCGAGCTGCTGGAGGCCGGAGTCATCGACCAGCAGGGAAAATTCAACCGCACCCTGGATCATCCCCGCATCCGGGAAGGAATCGACGGCTACGAGTATGTCCTGGCCTGGTCCAAGGACACCCTCATGGGCGAGGACATCGCCATCACCGAGGTGGATATGGACAACCTGACCCGGGCCAAGGGCGCCATGTACGCGGGCTACGTTACCCTGCTGGAATCCGTGGGCATGACCTTCGGTGATCTCGACCGGGTGATCATGGCGGGCAATTTCGGGGCTTACATCGATTTGGAACAGGCGATCTGCATCGGTCTGCTGCCGGACATCGACCGTGACAAGTTCTATTATCTGGGCAACGCCTCCATGCTCGGCTGCCAGATCAGCCTCACCGACCATGTCCGCTTTAGGGAACGGATGATGGTCAGCTCGCTGATGACCAACCTGGAGCTTTCGGAGAGCGGACAGTTTATGAACCACTACATGGCCTCGCTCTTCCTGCCCCACACCGATATGGCGCTTTTCCCCACGGTGCGGGACAAGCTGCCGCGGCAGTAAGTTATGGAAGACATAGAACCCGACCTGGCAGTCTGCCTGATCCACAACCCGGCCCAGCCCGAAGGGCTTTTCCCCTTTCTGGACACGCTCCTGGCCCTTGCCGATCAGGTGGCCTTGGAGATCATCGTCGTGGCCAGCCAGCCGGAGCATCCCGCCCTTGCCCGGCTGGAAAGGGCTTTCCCGGAGATCACCATTTTGGAAAACAGCGGGGCCGACCACCCGGCCAAGGCCCGCAACCACGTCTGCCGCCTGGCCGCAGCCCGCTATTTCTCTTTCTGGGATGAAACCCTCCGCCCGCAGCCCGGCTGCCTGGCCACCCTGATCCGCTTTCTCGATGAAACCCCGGAAGCGGGCATTGCCGCACCCCGGATTGTTGACACCCTGGGCATGGTCCAGCCTTCGGTGCGCTCCGCCCCTTCACTGGCCACGATTCTCTGCCTGCACACTCCCCTGGGGCGACTGCTCGCAACCGCGCCGCTGATCCTCAAACAGCATTTGCTTCTGGAGCAGGATCATCTGCGTTCCTTCGAGGCCCAATGGCTTTTGGACACCTGTTTGGTGATCCGGAGGGAGGTGGTGGAAGACATCGGCATCCTGGACGAAGGCTTTGCCGCACACTACGCCGATGCGGATTATTGCCTGCGGGCGCGACAGGCTGGCTGGCATCTCCACTATCTGACCGAGGCCGTGGCAATCCAGAGCGAGTCGGAAACACCCCCTGCACCGACCCGATCCTCTGCCGACAACACCCCGCGCCTGGTGGGCGACTGCACCCGTCTGCTTTTGAAAAAATGGCTGCGCCCCGCACAGTTGCCCGGTTGATTCTCCCCCCAAAACACCTGTTGAAAAATTGTTCGCTTTCCGTTGATTGGCTGTTGAAAACCTGTTGATTCCATCCGTGCTCTCCCCGAAATTCCTTGACCGGACTGAGGCTCGTCCTCCTCACCTTCCTGTCGACAGCTTGCCTGCTCCCTGTTGATTTCTTACACGTTTCACGTGAAACCCTGAGGTCTTGCCGCGACAAAGTGCCACGCTGCGCAAAAACTATCCATATGCTACTCTTCGAATGGATACATTTTACTCAAGATTAGCCCCCCCCTGGCCCGACAGATCGTCAATGGCCAAGCCTGAAATTATCCACGCTGATTCAGGGGAATGCCCCCCTGCCCGCAGGCAATGGCATGATTCGTGAATTACTGGCTGCACAGAGTATAATTCCGGACAGCGTGCTCTCCATCTCACGCTGCCTACACACTTGAAAAACGCTAAGGAGAATCAAAGTCATGAAATCACGGATCATCACATCGGCAGCAGTAGTGGCAATTGTGGCAGCACTCTGCGTGGGCGAAGTTTTCGCTGCGGGCAGAGGCAATGGCGGAGCTAGTCGTGGGACCGGAACATCCAGCGCCACCCGCCCGGCAGACTCACAGCGCCGCGACGGCACCTTTTCGACAACCGGCACAACCACCAACGGCTCTACCACTCGTCCCAGCAACGGGAGAGGCCTTCAGGACGGATCACGCCTGAACACGACCACCGCGCAATAGCACAACCCTGACCTGCCGGGTTTGAAATACCTGGCAGGTCTCTTTTCTATTATCCAAAACGGAGGCATCAGACATGAGAAATACCGGATCTAAAAAGCTCGGCGCCATCCTGGCGTTCTCCCTGCTCAGCGCCGCCACCCTGGCCTGGGCAGCCACCGACTACAGCGCCATGACCACCGAGGAGTTGGCGGCAAAGCGCGGCAGTATGAAACAGGCCACGGTGGAAGAACGGAACGCCTTCCAGAATGAATGGCAGAACCGGGTGCAAAAAATGAGCCCGGAGGAAAAACAAAAAGTCATGGGCCAGCCGGAGAATGCCCCGCGTGACGGATCCGGCCAGAAAAACGGCCAGGGCATGGGCAACGGATCCGGCATGGGGAGTGGAAGTATGGGATCGGGCTCAGGTATGGGTGGGGGAAGCATGGGCTCCGGCGCCGGCATGGGCGGGGGCTCCGGGCGAGGCGGTGGTGGCGGCCGCAGATAGAGGCAGCCTCTTCACCCTTGGGCCGGCAGATACTGCCGGCCCGGCCCGTTTCGGTTCCCGTCAACAAACCCACCCTGCCTCTTATGGAACTCAGAACCAAAGATACAAAGGGACGCGCGTCTCAGATATTTTTTCTAGCCAACAACCCAGAGCGCCACATCGCTCACATTGGCCAGCACCCGATCAGACACCCCCTGGAAGATGCCTTTGCTTATGTCTTTATGGCGGCGGCCCATGACCACGGTGCCGTACCCCTCGTGCTTTACCAAGCGAACAATCTGCTGGCCCGGTTCAATGCCACTGTCGGTTTGCAGGCGATGTACCCGCTCCATGGGAAAACCGTGTTCCCGCAGAATCTGCTCTGGGGCATGGAAATGAAAATGGCCATCCGCATCCCCTTGCAGGTGTTGGTCCACCCACTCCTTGCCCCATTTTTCATAAAAAAGATCTTTGGGATAAATTTTCTCCTGGGCCAACATGGAGCATGAATGGAACAGGGTTATATCCACCACGGGGTTATTTTTTAAAATGAAGCCCAGATGATCTGTGGCGTCGAGGGTGTGAGGACTGCAATCGACCGGAACCAGGACTTTATCGGATTGGATGTTACCATTGACCACCCAGACAGGGATGCGATCATTTTGGGCGAGAATATTGGAAGAAATGCTTCCCAACACGACTTTTTCAAGGAGGCCCAGATTTTTTTTCCCCATGACTATGGCATCAAATTTTCCGTGGATGGCTGTATGAATGATCTGGTTCGCCACCCCGCTCGAGGAGATGCTTACTTCGGTTTCTATCTGGTTCTCTGCAAAGCCATGTTTGACAAACTCTTCCTTCAGCTCGCGCAGATAGGTTTTGCATCCGGAAAACTTCTTTCTCTCGGTGTTGCCAAGAGTTGCAAGAATATCCTGTGGATCAAGCAATTCGGCGGACGCCTGGCTTCCGTAATGGTGGACTACGGTATGAAAATAAAAAACCACATCGTGTTGGCCGCTGAAAAGGCTGCGAAGATATTGGGGAATTTTCCGGTAATATACGGTATTTTCAACTGCGACAAGGATTTTACGCATCACACGCAGTACCTCTATCGAGGGTTCGAAAGCTCTTTTTTGTAAAGTATATCAAAAAATCATCCCGATTATGACCTTTTTCTAGAGGATGCCCATGCCAAACACTATGGATCAGGCGCTTATTTTGCAAATTATAAAAAATAATCTGCCGGTCGGCTACTCTGTTGTGAACACCGAAGGAATCATCATTGATTTCAACAAGGAAGCCGCGGAAATTACCGGTTACCGCCAGGATGAGGTTCTCGGGAAACCCCACTCTGAATTGCTGCATGGCACCACAAACACCCACGCCTGTCCTGTGTACGAAAACACCTTTGAAAAACGGCAGGGAACTGTTGCGAGCGAGACGAAGATCATCAGGAAAGACGGCCGTGAAATCGATGTGCTGGTGACTACCGTGCCCCTGATCGACGAACAGGGCGTTTTCTTGGGAGGGGTGGGGCTTTTTCGGGACATTACCCAGGCAAACAAACTGAAAAGAGAGCGGGCAAACATGCTTTCCATGTTTGCCCATGACATGAAAAACCCCATTGTCTCTTCAGCGGGCTTTATTGAGCGAATTTTACAGGGAAAGACCGGGAAGATAAATGACAAGCAGAGACAATATCTGGAGGTGGTTTCCGATAATTTGAAAAATCAGGAAGAACTCATTGATGGTTTTCTGGTTTTTTCCCGGTTGGAGCAGAAGGAATGTGCTCCCCAGTACACACACTTTGATCTTGCCACGCTGGTGGGCACTGTCCTCAGGAACCTGGAAATTGAAAGAGAAAAAAAAGAAATTCTTCTTACTTTTAACCAGAAACCGGGAGAAACCTGCCCGGTTTCTGCGGATATCCTCATGATCCAGCGCGTCATTTCAAACCTGATCGAAAACGCTATCCGCTACTGTGACACCCACGAGAAAATCAACGTTTCAATTCTTCGTGAAAAAAATGGCACAACGCTGGAAGTGGCCGACGATGGTCCAGGAATAAGCGAAGAACACATCCCCCATATCTTTGAGCCTTTTCACCGGGGGGTCCATGACACCAAAGGCTCCGGACTCGGACTTGCCATAGCAAAAAGCATTCTGGAATGTCATAATGGAAAAATCAGCTTTAAAAATAGCCCAGGAAGAGGCGCTGTCTTCTCTGTTACATTACCAAACCCAGCGCAAGGGTTGAAGTAACATGGTGCATTGGATGCTCCGGCATATAAGCGGCCTGCTCGACTGGCTCGCTGTTTTCCTCGTTGTTTTTCTCTTCGTCTTTCTGGTCCAGTTCCTGATCAATTTTCTGAAAGAACCGGAAGACCGGGAAGAATAAAAGCGACCGGGTCCTGATGGCGTTAATCCGGGCCATACAACGAACAGACAATAGTGCATTGAAAACAATAACCAAACGAAGACGCCCAATGAACATACGCAAAATTGCCTCCCTCACCGCCCTGGTCTCTTTTGTCCTGGAGATGTTGACCAGCGTCATTCTCTACCTCGTCCCCCAGGGGCGGGTGGCCTACTGGTCGGACTGGCGGTTATGGGGCTTGAACAAAACCCAGTGGGGCAGCCTCCATGTCAATCTGGGCATTCTTTTCCTGATCGCCATCTGCCTGCACACCTTTTACAACTGGGGTCCCATTATCGCCTATCTGAAAAACCGGGCGGCAAAACTGCGGATCATTACCACGGACTTCACCCTCGCCCTCATCCTCTGTCTGGCGTTTACTCTGGGCACCTATCTTGAACTGCCTCCGTTTTCCACCATCATCCAAATCAGCGACCAGATCAAGGAGGCCGGGGCCAAAAAATATGGCGAGCCGCCTTACGGCCATGCCGAACTCTCCTCGCTGGTCACTTTCAACAAAAAGGTGGAGCTGGATCTGGATGCCAGCCTGACCCGCCTGGCTAAAACAAAAATCCTCGTCACCGATCCGAGCCAGTCCATCGCCGAAATCGCCAAAATGAACAATCTGAGTCCCAAAGCGTTGTATGAGGCCATGCTGCCGCCGGCACAACCCGGACAGATCAAGAGCCTGCCGAGCAACCCGCCCGGAGGTTTCGGTCAACGCCCGCTGGCCGATATCTGCCGCGAGTACGATCTGAACGGAGAAGCGATCCGTTCGGGGTTTGCCAGCCACAACACCACAGCCAGCGAAACCATGACCATCAAGGATATTGCCGCGGCCAACAACACCTCGCCCATGGATATTTTTGAATTGCTCAAGCTGATTGTCGCGGAAAAAAAGAAATAGGTCCCTTTCGGAAGGCGAAGCCGGGGGTATCCTTGTATCGTTTCATCGTTTATTTTATGTTGTCAGCAATGGTTCTCATTTAAGATTTGCAGACAGCGCCATCGAACTCCTCCATGGCACAACCGCCTGCCGCAGCTTGTCTTCGACAGACAAAAATGTGGAGACTGAAAAAACTGAATCAGGGGGAAAACAAGATGAAACCGTTTGAGATACACAAAAATCAGGTCCGGTCATCCATCGCGGAACTTCAGGCAATGATCGAAAAACTCCGGGTGGTCGAAGAGTCGTTTCTCAGCCAGGAGGAAGCCCTGTTTGTCATTTCCGAATTTGCCTATGACTGGGAATATTGGCAGGATGGTGCCGGAAATTACAAGTATGTCTCCCCCTCTTGCGAAAGCATAACCGGATATACCCCCACGGATTTTTACCAAGATCCCAAGCTGCTCCAAGAGATTATTGTTTCCGATGACTGGCAGCAGTGGAAGGAGCACCGGCACACCATGGCCGAAAACGGCAAGGTTGAACCGCTGGAATTCAAGATCCGCTCTAGGGACGGAGAAACAAAATGGATTCATCATGTCTGTCGGGCGGTATTTAACAGCGCTGGAGAAAATATCGGGGTTCGGGGCAGCAACCGGGATATTTCCGACCTGAAAGCATTACAGGAAAAGATCAAACATCTGGCGGACCATGACCCACTCACCGGCCTTGCCAACAGATCACTTTTTTTAGAACATCTCACCCACAGCATGGCCGAGGCTGCGCGGATGGACTGGACGCTGGTCTTGGTCTACATCGATCTGGACGGCTTCAAGCAAATTAATGACAAATACGGCCACGAGGCAGGCGACCATGTCTTAAAACGGGTTGCCAGAGATCTTAAAAAGACCCTGCGCCGGGAAGACATCATCGCCAGATTCGGCGGCGATGAGTTTGTCGGCCTCTTTCATGTCGGCTCCCGTGCCGATGTCGACGCATTGAAAAAGAAAATCCTCGAGCAAATAGGCACGGAGATTGTCTGCGATAAATTTCAGATCAACATCCAATTCAGCATTGGCATGAGCGTGTATCCTCAGGATAGCGCCGATATCAACACGCTCTTCAAGATTGCCGATAAAGAAATGTACGCCATGAAAGCCCGTAACAAGGCTTTGCGCGAAGGGGCAAGGTAAGGTTGATGAGCCCAGTCTTGCCGGAAGACAAGAACGCGCTTATCAAAGATCTCTTCGAGGTCATGGGTGAGGTCTTGGCAAATCGCGACTATCCAACCCATGAACATACAATCCGGGTTGCCAGAATATCCCGGCGGATTGGGGAGGCAATGGGGCTCGGCTCGGAAGAACTGGAAATTCTCGAACTGGCTGGCCTTGTCCATGATATTGGCAAGACCGGGATTCCCGATGATATCTTGCTCAAACCCGATCTCTTTAATGACCAGGATCGGCGGATTATGGAGTTTCACCCGCTCATCGGCGCCAAATTCTTTGCAAAAAGACTGGGGGATGACCGAATCACCAACATAATCCTCCGTCACCACGAACGTCTCGATGGCAGCGGATACCCGCAGGGGCTTTTGGCTGCGGATATTGACCCTCTTTCCCGCATTACCGCGGTTGCCGACGTTTTTGAAGCGCTTACAGCCAAACGGCCGTACAAAAAATCGCTCCCGCCCAAAACGGCCCTGAAGATTCTACACATGGAGGCACAGGATCATCATCTTGACAGGGAAGTAGTCGATGCCCTGCACCAACTGGAAGTTTCTCTGATTATGGAACATGTGCCGCTCTACCCGACTGCCGGATTTATGGAGGAAGTAGAACATTTCCGACGTGATACCTTTTTTCGCGACACCCTGAGCGAACTTTACAGCTACCGCTATCTCCTGGTGCTGGACGACCTGCAATATCTTGGGGAGGCTGCCACCGCAGGATATATTCTGTTGCTCATCAACTTCAAGGACTTCAGTAGATTCCAGCAGAAAATAGGTTTTATTGTGGCAAACCAAGTGCATGACGAGATAGGCCTGCGGCTTAAGGAAACCGTTGCTCTCCACGCATTGCCCCGGGATAAATACACTGCTTCCATCATGATGTTCCAAAAACACTGCGATTATATGATCTACGCCGAAGCAAACAACGAGAAAGAGCTCGAGGTTTTTCTGGGACACGTCCGTGGGATACTGGAACAAGCCAATGAAGACTGGGGCCTTGAAGCGCAGTGCTTCCGCCTCTGGTTTTCACGCACCGTTGCCATTGAGGAGGCTATCACCAAAGTCTTTTCCTTAGAGGCGGATGCCGTTGAAAGCTGTAAAAGATAGCACAGCCGGGAGCTGTCGACCGATTAGGTCATTCCAGCCACGTCTGCATAAAAGTTTTGTTTGTGATTCGACGGGCTAACGGGCAAGATTAACAACGATGGAAAAGCCTCCTTCCGATAGGTATATCCACCGATTTCCGCGCCAATCCGGCACTTTTTTACACCACTTCACCCTGTTGCCTGTTGACATCCGTTTTGTAAAACGCTATTTTCCCACGTTACCATGCACTCTTAACACGCAGGAAAACCGCCGTTTCCGTCGGGAGCGGTAGAAATAGTTACGATTGAAACCACAGCACGGGAGAAAACAATGAAGGTAGCAGCCATCGCGGAAAGCATCAACATCATGGGTAAAAGAAGCGGCACCGCCATGAAAGAGCGGAATCCTGGCCCGGTTCAGGAGATGGCCAAGGAAGAGTCCGCCGCCGGCGCCTCCTACCTGGATCTCAACATCGGACCGGCCCGCAAGGACGGGATCGAGCTGATGCCTTGGGTTGTGCAGACCGTAGAAGCGGCCAGCTCTCTGCCCCTCTGTCTGGACACCACCAACACCGACGCCATGGCCGCCGGGTTCAAGGTGGTGAAAAACCGCGAAGCCGCGATCATGAACTCCATCTCCGCCCAGCCCGAGCGAATGCAGAAGCTCATCCCCGTTGCCGCCGAAGCAGGCTGCAATGTTATCGCCCTGCTCTGGGGTCCGGACGGCATGCCCCGCGACTCCAACGAGCGCGCCGCCATGGCCGTTGACCTGATGATGGCTCTGGCCGAGGCAGGCATCCCCAACGAAAAAATGCTCTTCGACCCGATCGGCACCCCCATCACCCTGGGCGCCGACCAGATCGCCTCCGGCCTCGAGTTCATGTCCATGCTGCAGGAGATCGCCCCTGGCGCCGGCTCCACCGTGGGTCTGTCCAATGTTTCCAACGGCGTGGCCGAGCATCTGCGCAAGTACCTGGACCGCACCTACCTCATCATGCTGATGAAGCACGGGATCACCACCGCCATCGTCAACTCCTACGACACCGAGCTCATGGCTATCTGCAAGGGCGAACGCCAGGATCTGGTGGATATGGTCCACAATATGATGGACGGCAACGACCCCGATCCCGCAGGGTTGACCGGCACCGCGCTGGAGCACTATAAAACCTATAAGGTTCTCTCCGGCCAGAACGTGTTCAGTGAGTCCTGGCTGACTCTGTAAAAAAGCGGTAGTATATAAAGGCCGCTTTCTCGAATTCGGGACGGCCTTTCTCAAAGAGGGGGCTACGGCCTCCTCTTTTTTTGTTTGGGGTATGGAAAATTATGGCAGACATCCCTTCGCACCACATGATCTACGGCAGCCTCAGCGATTACGTCACCGGCGAACCGCTGGTGGACACCGACGACGAGCGCTACCGCCAAAAACTGGCCCGGCTGCTCGTGGAAGAACGGGGGTTTGCCAAAAGCGAGCTGACCATGCGGCGCAGGATTGAAACCCTGTTCGCCCACCAGTTCGTGGTCTCGAAGATCGATATCGTGGTGAGGATTGCGGACCAGCTGGTAATGGTGCTCCGCTACGGCCCTGGTTCGCTGGTAACCAGGGAGCGTCCGGCCATTGCCGCAGCCAGAGTACTGGAAGAGAGCCAAATGATCCCCCTGGTCGTGGTGACCAACGGCGAGGACGCCGAACTGCTGGACGCGAGAACCGGCAAGGTGGTGGCCACCGGGCTTGAAGCCGTCCCCACCAGAGAGGCGGTTCTGAATATGCTGCCCGGCCTGGATTTCAGCCCCGTTGCCCCGAAGCGGCGGGAACCGGAATTGAGGATTTTGAACGCCTTTGATGTGGAGACCTGCTGCGCCGGCGGTCCCTGCGCGTTGCCAGGGGCGAAAGAAGGCTGAAAAACCCCCTCTCCCCGAACAGGTGTACCCATGTCCCCGGTCTATACACCCGTCAAGGGAGGGGCTTAATACGAAAAAAACCGGCCCCGACCTGCGAACCCATAAAAATTTTCGTGGATTTCGTGGCTCAAAGTTATCACTGGAGACAGCACCATGACACAGCCCTGGAGCAAGACAAGCTGGCAGAATTTCACCGCCCTGCAGCAGCCCAACTGGCCGGACAAACAAGAATTTGCCGAGACAGTGCAGACCATCTCCAAGCTGCCTCCCCTGGTCTTTGCCGGAGAGATCCGCACCCTGAAGAAACAACTGGCCATGGCCGCCGAAGGCAATGCCTTTCTGCTCCAGGGCGGCGACTGCGCCGAGGAATTTTCCATGTGCACCGCCCCCTCCATCCGGGAGCTTTTGAAGGTTATCCTGCAGATGGCGATAATCATGAGCTACGCGGGCGGCAAGCCGGTAATCAAGGTGGGCCGCATGGCCGGACAGTACGCCAAGCCCCGCTCCGCCGACACCGAGATGGTAGACGGCGTGGAGATGCCCAGCTACCGGGGCGACATGGTCAATGCCATCGATCCGACCCCCGAGGCCCGGCGGCCCGACCCGCAGCGGATGCTGAAGGGCTATCATCTGGCCTGCGCCACCATGAACATCCTGCGCGCCTTCACCATGGGCGGCTATGCCTCTTTGGAGCGGGTGCATTCCTGGAACAACGAGTTCGTGGGCCGCTCCCCCCAAGGGCAGCTCTACGATAAACTGGCCCGCCAGATCGACCAAGCCATCAACTTCATGCGCATCGTGGGTATCGACACCGACATCCCCCAACTCAACCAAGCCAGCTTTTTCACCTCCCACGAAGCGCTGCTCCTGGGCTACGAGCAGGCCCTGACCCGCCAGGATTCAACCACCGGCGACTGGTACGACTGCTCGGCCCATATGTTGTGGATCGGCGAACGCACCCGCCAGATCGACGGGGCGCATGTGGAGTTCTTCCGGGGGGTGCATAACCCCATCGGCGTCAAGATCGGCCCCAACCACGATCTTGATGATGTGAAAAAGCTGGTCTCCATCCTCAACCCGGACAACGAGCCGGGACGGCTCACCCTGATCACCCGCTTCGGCGCGACAAAAATCGGCGGTAGCCTGCCCGGTCTGGCCCGCGCCATGAAAGAGGAGGGCTTCAACCTGGTCTGGAGCTGCGATCCCATGCACGGCAACACCTACACTGCGGCGAGCGGCCACAAAACCAGAAATTTTGACGAAATCATGAGCGAGATCCGCTCCTTTTTCGAGATTCACTGGGCCGAGGGCACAGTGCCCGGGGGCATCCATTTTGAAATGACCGGGGAAAACGTGACCGAATGCACCGGCGGGGGGAGAAAGATTCTCGACCACCATCTGGCCCAAAACTACCTGACCAACTGCGATCCGCGCCTGAACGCCGAGCAGAGCCTGGAGCTGGCCTTCCAGATCGCCGAACTGCTGCGGGAAAAGTAAGCGCTTCCATGCGCCGGGCGTTTACTCGCCTTCCTGAACAAACCGGCTTCTCGACGTTTTGTAAGGAAATAGCGAAAAAGTATCAAAAACGAAAATCCGGATAATTTTAATGTTAGCCATCGGAGACCACAGATGGAACGCGCGTCTAGCATTGAAGCACTGCTGCGAAAATCTCAAACCGTGTTCGCCGATCTCAAGCGGGCATACGACGCATCGCTTCACGACAAGCAGGTGCGCAAAGATTTGAAGGTCGATATCAAGAACATCTTTGAGAATCTCCGCTCTTGCCTCGACTATCTTGCGCATGACATTTTTGAAACGCATTGTCCGTCGGCGAAATCACCCGACAGGCTCTACTTTCCTATTCGGGCTACTGCTGCCGACTTCAATCAAGCCTTAGGTCGAGACTATCCTGGCCTTCAAACAACAAGCGCGGTCGTCTGCGGCATCCTAGAAAGTGTTCAGCCATACCGTGACCCGTGGCTTGGTCAGTTCAATCGATTGAACAATGACAACAAGCACCAAGACCTAGTCGAGCAAACCAGAACGGAATCACGGCAAGTAACTGTTTCACGGGATGGAGGGGCTGTTTCTTGGGGGCCGGGCGTGACGTTTGGTGGCGGTGTCAACGTCATGGGCGTGCCTATCGACCCGAGAACCCAAATGCCCGTCCCGAATAATGTGGCTCAGACCCAAGTCATTACTTGGGTGGACTTCCGCTTCAAGGAAAACGGGATGTCAGTTCTCCCCTTCATAGATACTTCACTGAAGAACGTCGAGAAAATCTACCGTGATCTACAACCGCATATTTGAGCCGCCGATGGCTAACCCTGCGGTCCACCGGACCTGCGCGAAAAGCCGCGCAGGCCGGTGACCTCCATGTTAAGATTTTGCCTGATCGGTTCACCCCTTCAGGATTTACTCAAATCCGCCTGAAGCATCGAAGGCCTGAAAACCTTACAATCTGGGCGGCCCTATCAGGATCATCTCCGCGATGGTCTTCTTGACCTTGGGCTGTTGACCCTGCTGCTCCCCGAGCAACGTCTGCTCAAGCGCCGCCAGCTCCCGGAACAGGGAAGCCCGCTCCACCGTGGGCACCGCCTGCCTATCCCCCACGATTTCCTGGCACCGAAAACAGCCGGGAAATTTCTGCATCTTGCCATTGGGAAAAGTAAGGCTGGACGGCACCCCGTGCATCCGGCAGATCATCAGCCGATGGAGATAGAGGCCGCAGCGCCCCTTTTCGTTGAGCGGGCACATGAGCTGGGGTCGTTCGCCCCTGGCCAATGCCTTGTCGCAGGCGGCGGCGTAGGCGGCGGCCCGGCTCTCCATGGCCGCCCGCCGCTCCGGCGCAAGCTCCATCAACCCCAGCCAAAGATAGGCCCACTCCACATAGGTATGGTGCTGAAAATAGGAGTCGCAGCAGTTATCCGGGCAGCCATTACAGGTGAAATCCAGCTGTTGGGCCACGAGGTCGTAGGCCTTTTCCATGCGGTCGTACAGATCGGCGATTTTCGCGGCAAGTTCCGGTTGCAGAATCGAGGCTTCCATGATCAATTGTCCTTGTTGTGTTGAAAAGAAGCAATCTACCAGAAAACGACCATTCCTTCAAAGACATCCGCCCATGACCTCTCTTCTCCCCTGCTTCAAGGCCTACGACATCCGCGGCCGGGTGCCCGATGAACTCAACGACTCCATGGCCTTTAACATTGGCCAGGCCTACAGCGCCCAGTTTACCCCGAAAAAAGTGGCCATCGGCCACGACATCCGACTCTCCAGCCCTGCGCTGGCCAAGGCTCTGACCGAAGGCTTTCTTGCGGCCGGGGTGGATGTGGTGGATCTGGGGATGGTCGGCACCGAGGAGATCTACTTCGCCGCCGCCCATCTTGCGGTGGACGGCGGGGTCATCGTCACCGCCAGCCACAACCCGGCGGATTACAACGGCATGAAGCTGGTGCGGCAGGGGGCGAGGCCCATCTCCGGGGACACCGGCCTGCGGGAGATCGAACGGCTGGCCGCAACCGGGCACCGGGTGACGGCGAGCAGCCCCGGCACCCTGACCCATCTGGACAACAAGCCCGCCTATCTCAAGCACCTGCTGGGCTATCTCGACACATCAGGTTTGAAGCCGCTCAAGATCGTGGTCAATGCGGGAAACGGCTGCGCCGGACCGGTGATCGACCGCTTGGCCGCAGAGCTGCCCTTCGAGTTTATCCGCTTGCAGTGGGAGCCGGACGGCTCCTTTCCCAATGGGGTACCCAACCCGCTGCTCCCGGAAAACCGGGAGGTCACAGCCCAAGCAGTGCGGGAACACGGGGCGGATTTCGGCCTTGCCTGGGACGGCGATTTTGACCGCTGCTTTTTCTTTGACGAACAGGGAGGCTTTATCGAGGGCTACTACCTGGTGGGGTTGCTGGCCCAGGCCATGCTGGCCAAGCACCCAGGGGCGAAGATCATCCACGACCCGCGGTTGGTGTGGAACACCCGGGAGATCGTCCGGCAGGCGGGCGGGATTGCGGTAATGAGCAAGACCGGCCACGCCTTTATCAAGGAAAGGATGCGGGCCGAGGATGCGGTGTACGGCGGAGAGATGAGCGCCCACCACTACTTCCGCGACTTTGCCTACTGCGACTCCGGCATGATCCCCTGGCTGCTGGTGGCCGAGATTCTCTCCAGAAGCGGCCAACCGCTCTCCCATCTGGTGCGGGAGATGCAGTCCGCTTTTCCGGTGAGCGGCGAGATCAACAACCGGGTGGCGGACCCTGCGGCGGTGATTGCCAGGGTGGAGGAGTTTTATGCCGAAACTCCAGGGGAGAAGGATTACACCGATGGCTTGAGTTTTACTGCAGAGAACTTTCGCTTCAACATCCGCAGCTCAAACACCGAGCCAGTTCTGCGCCTCAATGTGGAAAGCAAGGGTGATCCGGCTCTGCTGGCCGCGAAGACAGAGGAGCTGCTCTCCTTGATCCGGGCATAGGAGCGGCTGCCTTGTCTTTTCAATTGGCGGTCAGAATCGCTAAGAATCCATGCAGACTTGCCGTGGCAACAAGCGCCAGGCCGACCTTGCGGTGGATGCCGATTTTGACCTGGATCCAATGTTGGCCGGAAAACAGCTGAAACATGAGCAGCATAAAATTGATGACCCCGAGAATCTGCACCAGGGACATTCCGCCAGTCTCCATACCAAGCCCCCCTCAGAATGCTGAAAACACCAGCCGAAACTATTGCAGACCCACAGTCGCCGTTGCCGTATTGCCGCTGCCATGCATATTGCAGAATGCCGCCGATTCAAGGGTAATTGGCCCGGTCAGCACATACTCGAAGGTGCGGCTGAACTCGGCTGCCTCCGGAAGATTCATCCCGCTGAATTCCCAGCGAGCCGCCTCCTGGCCATTGATGATGAGATTCACCATTTTTGTGTGATGGAAAAAATTGTTGGCGCTGTGCGTGACAAAAAGGGTGATTGTGATTTTCTCCCCTTGCCTTGCATTCGCCGGAGCTTCCAGACGGACAGTCGCCTTATTGGCCAAGGCCGACCCCGCGCCCAAAAAGAGCAGCGCGATTACCATCAGCAGCACAATCTTTTTCATGGTGCTTCCTCCTGTATGCCGTGTTGAGAAAAGCCCTTGCCGTTTCAGTATACTTCAGATGGCGTCCACAATGGCATTAAAGGTTGTACTGGGCCGCATGGCCTGGGTGGCCTTTACCCGCTCCGGGCGATAATATCCGCCGATATCCACCGGGTGCCCTTGGGCGGAATTCAACTCGGCGATGATTTTCGCCTCGTTGTCGCCGAGCGCCTGCGCCACCTTGGCAAACCTGGCCTGCGCCTCTGCATCCTTGCTCTGCCCGGCCAGCGCCTGCGCCCAGTAAAGGGCCAAATAAAAATGGCTGCCCCTGGTATCCCGCTCCCCCACCTTGCGGGAGGGAGATTTTTCGTTTTCCAAAAACTTGCCGATGGCAGCATCCAGCGTCTCGGCAAAGAGCAGCGCCTTTTCGTTCTTGAAGGTCGTATAGATATGCTCAAATGATGGCACCAGCGCGCAGAATTCCCCAAGGGAATCCCAACGCAGATGGCCTTCCCGCAAGAATTGCTCCACATGCTTGGGCGCCGAGCCGCCCGCCCCGGTCTCAAACATGCCGCCGCCGTTCATCAGGGGCACGATGGAGAGCATCTTGGCGCTGGTGCCCAGCTCCAGAATGGGGAACAGGTCGGTGAGATAATCGCGCAGCACATTGCCGGTAACGGAGATGGTATCCTCGCCCTTGCGGGTTCTTTCCAGCGAGAAACGCATGGCCTCCACCGGCTGCCGAATCCGGATATCCAGGCCGCCGGTGTCGTGTTTTGGCAGATAGGTCTTCACCTTGGCGATAAGCTGGGCATCGTGGGCGCGGTTGGCATCCAGCCAGAAGATGGCCGGTGCGCCCGCGGCCCTGGCGCGGTTCACCGCCAGCTTGACCCAGTCCTGGATCGGCGCATCCTTGGTCTGGCAGCCGCGAAAGATGTCGCCCGCTTCCACCTGTTGCGCCAACAGGGTTTCCCCGGAGGCATTGTCCACCACGCGAATCGTCCCCTTGCCCGGCGCCATGAAGGTCTTGTCGTGGGAGCCGTATTCCTCGGCCTTTTGCGCCATCAACCCGACATTGGCCACCGTGCCCATGGTGGCGGGATCAAAGGCTCCATGCCTTTTGCAATCTTCAATCACCTCCTGGTAGATCGTGGCATAGCAGCGATCCGGCACCATGGCGATGGTGTCGTGCAGCTGGTCGTCAGCCCCCCACATTCTGCCGCCGTCCCGGATAACCACGGGCATGGAGGCATCGACGATCACGTTGTTGGGGACATGCAGGTTGGTGATGCCCTTGCTGGAATCCACCATGGCCAGTTCGCAATTGGTTGTATAGGTCGCCCGGATGTCCGCCTCAATCGCCGTGCGCTGCGCCTCCGGCAGGCTCTGGATCTTGGCGTACAGATCCCCCAGGCCGTTGTTGACATTGACCCCCAACTCCTTGATGACTGCGGCGTGCTTGGTGAAAACATCCTGATAAAAAACAGCAACACAGTGGCCGAACATCACCGGGTCCGAAACCTTCATCATGGTGGCCTTGAGATGGAGCGACAACAGCACGCCATCCTTTTTCGCCGCCGAGATTTGTGCCGCATAAAATCGCCGTAGGCTGGCCACATTCATGACCGAGGCATCAAGAATCTCGCCTGCAAGCAACGGCATCTTCGCCTTGAGCACCGCGACACCGCCATCGTCGCCGACAAATTCGATCCGCGCCTCGCAGGCCTTGCTGAGTGTCAGCGATTTTTCGCTGCCGTAAAAATCTCCGGCGGTCATGTGCGCCACCCTGGTTTTGGACTCGGCGGGCCACGGCTTCATCATCCGGTGCGGATTTTTTTGGCCAAACCGTTTTACCGAAGCCGCAGCCCGCCGGTCGGAGTTTCCTTCCCGCAGGACCGGGTTTACCGCGCTGCCCAAGACCTTGGCGAATCGTGCCTGGAGTTGCTTCTCACCCTCGGTTTTTGGCGCTTCGGGGTAATCCGGGATCGCATAGCCTTTCTCCTGCAGCTCCTTGATCGCCTCCTTGAGCTGGGGAACCGAGGCGCTGATATTGGGCTGCTTGATGATATTGGCCTCCGGCTGCTTGACAAGCTTGCCCAGCTCCCCCAGATCGTCGGGGATTCTCTGGCTCTCGCTCAGGTTTTCCGGAAAGTTGGCGATGACTCTCCCGGCTAGGGAGATATCCTTTGTGGTAACGGCAATGCCCGAACCCTTGGTATAGGCCTGGAGGATCGGGAGCAGGGAATAGGTTGCCAGTGCGGGGGCTTCGTCAACTTCTGTATAGATAATCGTTTGGGTGGCCATATTTTTTCCTTCGTTATTAGGAGCCGTTACGAAATAAGCATCGTATTTTTCATCAAAAAAGCGCTCTTGGAGATTGGAAAGCGGGCGCGGAAACTGCACCGGAAAGTCAAAAGAATTAGCACATACCGGTTGGGATTGCAAATAGCATCTTGTCCGGCTCACTCCTCTTTTGCCGCAGCTTCCCATGATTTTACTGGTTGTTTTCCTGGTCTCGCCGCCATACAATGAAGCATCTCGCGCGCAACAAATCACCGGAGTCTTTCTTCATGAGCGAATTTATCTGGAACGCCAAATACAGCATCGGCAACAGCATGATCGACGCCGAACACCAGCGGCTGATTGAACTGGCCAACGATGTCGCCGCCTTTTCCAGCAGCGGAGAAAAACTGGTCCGGATCAAGGGAGCCATTGTCGCCCTCTACGACTATGTGAAAACCCACTTCCAGCACGAAGAAGAGTACATGCTTCAACTTGGCTACCCGCAGTATGAAGAACACAAAAAACTGCACGAGGGAATCATCGCCGAAATGAACGGGATCATGAAACACAGCGGCAATTTGGATACCTTGGTGTACAAATTCAAGCGGCTGATGAACGCCTGGGTGCTGGAACATATCCTGACCGAGGATTCCCGGATAGCGCCAGCCAAAAAACCGGGCGAGCCCGCGGATTCACCGCCACCCGGGGCCGACAACACTGCAACCTAAACGGAGTAGGCTTTCCCCTCCTTAAACCACTGATTCGGAATATCCAGCCATGACCACCGTACCAAAAACCGTGCCCTCCTTTGTCGTTTACCTCTTTCTCGTGATCGGCCTGCTGTCCGCCGTGGCCTTTCGGCTCGTAACCATCATCAACACCTTTATCCCCTCTCTCCTGCGGCCGGTCTGGTATTTCGGGGTCATCGGCTACATCTTCTTTTTCGCCTACCGCTACCATATCTCCGAGAAACGCAAGAACGCCATCCGCGCCAACCGGCTGCTGGAAAAAATTCAGGGCGGCAGCGACATTACCAGCGAAGACCGGGCGCTCATCGCCTATGTGCTCTCCTCCATCATCAAATCCAAGGAAAACCTCAACTACCTGTTCATCTTTGTTCTCTCCATTGCCGCGGTTGGTGTGGATATCCTCCTGGCCCTCCAGGGCCATTGATGCCCAGCATACCGAGTGCTCTGTCTTCTGCGTCCGGAGGAGATCAAACCCCTTGAATTTTGCCGCTTTTCCATTATAAAATGCGTTGCTGCCCGGCAGATAAACCTTGCGGATACTGGATACCGAAACCCCATGAAAACAATTCTGGTTGTGGATAACCACCCGGTTGTCTTGAAGCTGCTGGTGGAATTCCTGAAAAAACAGGGCCATGAGGTGATCCCTGCCGAAGACGGGCTTGTGGCCCTGGAGATTCTCAAAAAAGTAAAGCCGGACATCGTTTTTACCGACCTGATCATGCCCAACATCAACGGGGAAAAACTCTGCCAGGTTATCCGCAGCCGAACCGAGCTGAAGCAGCTCCATATCATCATCTACTCAGCCACGGTGCTTGAGGATGAAACCAATATCCTCCGCCTCGGAGCCGATGCCTGCATCGCCAAAGGACCATTCAAGAACACCGAGGCACATATCGCCAAGGTCATCGAGCATATCGACAACGGCACCCTCCACGAATTGCAGGGCCGAATCCTCGGGGCCGAAGATCTGTACAAACGTCATATCACCACGGAGCTGCTGTTTTCCAAGCGGCACTATGAGATTATCTTCAACAGCATGCCCGAAGGAGTGATGGAATTCACTTTGGACGGCACGATTTTCCATGCCAACGCCGCCGCTCTTGCGCTGTGCGACCTGCGGGAAGAACACCTCCTGGCCTCCAGTTTTTTTGATCTTTTCAGCGGGAAAGACCGGGAACGCTTGCGCACCCTCCTGCACACCCCTGGCCAAACCCCTCTGATCATCGACGAAACCGCGCCCATCCTGCTCAACGGCAAAATGGTCACCATCCATTTTCTTCCCAGCAACGATGAGTCGCACGCCTTTATCATCGCCATCATGCGGGATCTCACTGAAAAAATCACGGCAACGCAGGAAGTTGAACTGTTGCGCCGCCAGCAGGAACGCATCCTCAACGCCGTTGGCGAAGGGATCGTCGGCCTTGACAGCCAAAACCGCGTCACCTTTGTCAACCCGGCAGCCCTTGCCATGCTTGGCTATGAACAGCATGAACTGATAGGCGGCAACCTGCATGAAATCATCCATTTCCACCGACAGGATAGAGCGGCATATCCCCTGGAAGAATGTTCGATTTACGCAGCCAGCCAGGACGGCATTGTCCGGAAAGGCACCGAAACCTTCTGGCGAAAGGACGGCGCTGGTTTCCCTGTCCGCTACACCTCCACCCCTATTGTGGAAGACTATGAACTCCTGGGCGCGGTGGTCGCATTCGCCGATATCACCGAACGCAGAAAAATGGAAGAAAAGCTGCGGGAATCCGCCCTGACCGATGAGCTTACCGGCCTTCTCAACCGCCGCGGCTTCATGACCTTGGCTGACAAGCTGATCAAGATCAGCGCACGCGACAAAACCGATCTCCTGCTCGTCTATGCTGATTTTGACCAGATGAAATGGATCAACGACTCTCTCGGCCATACCGTGGGCGACCAGGCCCTCGTTGAAACCGCGACCCTGCTTGGGGATACCTTCCGGCTGGCCGATGTTGTCGCACGACTGGGGGGAGACGAATTTGTCATCCTCTGCACGGACAACTCGGCGCTGGGCAACGAGGAAACCATCCTCCGCCGCCTGAACGAAAATATTGAAAAAGCCAACAGACTGACCCCCCGGCAATACCCGCTGTCCCTCAGTGTCGGGGTGGGCCGCTATGAACATCTGGCGCCCTGCTCCATCGACGAACTGATCCGCCGGGCAGACCAGGCCATGTACGAAAACAAGGAAGAAAAGAAGGCCCCTCGCCAAGACGGCCCCCCACCAAAATAGTTCCGAAGAGGCCGTCATCCCTGTTTTCCCCGGCGGACCGGCTGTTTTGCAAGACCATCATAAAAAATTCTCCCTTGCTTTTTTTCCCGTAGATTTTTCCCCCCACGCTTATTATAGTAAAAATTATCATTTACCTTGTGAGAAGGAGAGCTCATGGATATCAGTGTTGATAGAAACGTTGTAGAGTTCAAGCCTGGAAATGCCCAGGAAACTGCGGCCATGGAACTGCTCTGGCGGATTATTGTGGACTGCCTGCGGGAAAACAAAAAACTGGTGCCCATAGGCGAGTACATCCCCAGCAAGGAAAACCTGGCCCGCTTCCTCATCGAGGGGGTTCCCGGCGGCATAACCCAGTGGTCGGACCTGAAGGCCCCGGCGGACAGCACCTATTACTGTTTAGTCTGCAACAAGTACATGAATGTGAAAAAAGAGAGCGAGATTCCGAAATGCTGCGGCAGGGACATGGAAACCATGGACTGATCCGCCCAATGAGTATCAGAGAACCCAACAGGAGATTATGATGGACAAGTATGAATGCCCTTGCGGTTATGTCTACGACCCGGCGGAAGGTGATTACGAACACGGCATCGAGGCAGGCACCGCCTTTGCCGACCTGCCCGACGACTGGGTCTGCCCAAAATGCGGGGCGGAAAAGGAAAGTTTTTATAAGGTGTAAGCGTCCCGAGCCGCGACACCAGCGCTCAACCCCGCCCCCTGAAAACCTCCTCCCTCCCCGGTTTTCAGGGGGTATTTTTTACGATTTCCGCAAACAACAAAAAGCTGTACAATGCAAAGCGCTATGAATATCAACAACGAAGACCACGCTAATGAAACCATCGCCCTCTGGCGAACAGATCCGCCCAAAGCGCAGCTAAAAAATCTGAGACTTGCCCTGGAATCCCTGGAGCTCAGCCAGATGTACTATGAGCAGAAGGGCAACGAACAAGGCATGGCAAGGGCTGCCGCCTGCCAGACCATCATCACCAACCGCATCGCCGAAATTGAAACGGAATAGGCCTGGGAGCGCGCCATGCACACCTTTCTTGCCAGCACCGGGCTTGTCCTCACCATTGTGGGGCTCTCCATCTCCGTGGCTTTCTGGATTCCCAGGCTCTGCAACCGGACCCGGCTCAAGGAGATGCTCGGTTCCAGATACCCCGTGGTCTATGTGGTCTATGTCGCCAACGGCCCCCTACTCCTGATCCTTGGCCTGATTCTGGCCTTGAAATTCCATTAAGCAAAAAAACCACCATGAAAACTTTCAGCCTTATCATCTTCCTGCTCCTGCTCTGCCTTGACAGCGGATTTGCCTTTGCCGAAAATGAACAGTGCGCCGTACTCATCAACAGCCGCTGCCAGGAGTGCCACTACAAATCCCGCATCTGCCAGGCGCTCGGCAATAAAAGCAACTGGGAATGGAAAAGTACGTCACGCATATGATTCGCCTCGGCGCCAAGCTTTCCGATGCGGAAAAAATACCGTCATCGACTGTCTCGGTTCGGCCCCGGTCGGCGCTGATTTTATCTGTAAAAATTAACGAGGAAACTTCATGAGCACAGAGAGCAAATACGGCTGGGACGCAGCCATGGGCATGATCTTGCTGGCCAAACTGAAAAGCGACCTGAAGGGTGCCATGCTGAGCAAAAACGAAACGGTCAAGGGCGCCCTGCGGATCATCATCAGCGAATTCCCCACCAAGATCACCATACCCATCACCCTGGAGAGCGGCAAAAAGAGCACAAGGGCCAAGCGGGACGACGAGATCACCGACGACGACATCATCAGCCTGATCATGGGGTTGTGCAAGTCGGAACGGCAGACTCTGGAATACAAAAAAGAAACGACCTCCGAGTACCTTGAGATTCTGGAGGCATACCTGCCCAAGATGGCATCGGAAGAAGAGATCTCCGCCTGGGCCAAGGCAAACATCGATCTTGCCCAGTTCAAGAGCCCCATGCAGGCCATGGGCCCGATCATGAAGCATTTCGGCAAGAGCGCGGACGGCAATGTGGTGAAAAAGGTGCTGGCGGGAATGGCGAGGTAGGCTTGCGCTGATCAGACCCCTTCCCCAAGCAGCGCCTTGAACTCCTCATCGTCCAGGGCCTCTTTTTCGAGCAGCACTTTCGCGATCTTTTCCAGAAGCTCGCGATGTTCAACCAGGGTTTCTTTCACTCCAACCATGCGTTCGTCGATGATCTTGCGCACCTCCTCGTCGATGAGCAATGCGGTCTGGTCACTGAACTCCTTCTGCTGGAACAATCCCTGCTGCAGAAACTGGTTTGCCTGTTGCAGATAGGTGACCTGGCCTAATTTTTCATTCATCCCGTACATGGTTACCATGCTGCGGGCGATGTCCGTGGCCCGCTGCAGATCGTTCTGGGCGCCGGTGGTGATCTCGTCGAAGACAATCTTTTCCGCACCCCTGCCCCCCAGTAGCACGTCGATTTTTTCCAGCAGCTCGGTTTTGGACATGAGAAACCGGTCCTCGGTGGGCAGCTGCATGGTGTAACCCAGGGCGCCGATGCCGCGGGGCACGATGCTGATCTTGTGTACCTTTTCCGCGGTCTTGCGGAAGGTGGCCACCAGGGCGTGCCCGGTTTCGTGGTAGGCCACAGTCTTCTTCTCCGTCTCGTTGAGCACCCGGTTTTTCTTCTCCAGGCCGGCAACGATCCTGTCGATGGCCTCTTCAAACTCCGTACCCTCCACCTGCTCCTTGCCCTTGCGCACCGCGAGCAAGGTCGCCTCGTTGACCAGATTGGCCAGGTCCGCCCCGGTAAACCCCGGGGTGCGGCGGGCAATGATCTCCAGATCTACCTCAAGGTCCAGCTTGATTCCCTTGGCATGCACCGCCAGAATGGCCACCCGCTCCTTGAGGTCGGGCCGGTCCACCAGAATGTGCCGGTCAAAGCGGCCAGGCCTGAGCAGGGCCGGATCCAAAATCTCGGGCCGATTGGTGGCGGCGAGGATCACCACCCCCTTGTTCACCTCAAAGCCGTCCATCTCGGCCAGCAGCTGGTTGAGGGTTTGTTCCCGCTCATCGTGGCCGCCCATCATGCCGCTGCCCCTGGCCTTACCCAGGGAATCCAGCTCGTCGATGAACACGATGCAGGGCGCCTTGGCGTTGGCCTGCTCAAAGAGATCGCGCACCCTGGCAGCGCCCAACCCCACGAACATCTCGATAAAATCCGAGCCGCTGATGGAAAAAAACGGCACCCCGGACTCCCCTGCCACCGCCTTGGCCAGCAGGGTCTTGCCCGTGCCCGGAGGGCCGACCAAAAGGATGCCCTTGGGAATCTTGGCGCCCAACCGGGTGAATTTTTCCGGGGTTTTTAGAAACTCGATCACCTCGGCCAGCTCCACCTTGGCCTCCTCCTGGCCCGCCACCGACTCAAAGTTGACCCCAAGATCGGTCTGGGCAATGATCTTGGCCTTGGACTTGCCCAGAGTCATCATGCCGCCGGCGCCCTGGCCCATACGCTTCATCAGGAACATCCAGATTCCGACAAAAAACAGGGTGGGCAGAACCCAGGACAACAGGGTGCGCAGAAAGGTGTTCTCGTTGGCAGCGATGATATCCACATTATATTTTTCAAGAAATTCCACAAGGTTACGATCGTCGATGCGCGGGGTCACATAGAGAGCCTTGGGAAACATCGGCTCCTTCTTGTCGCTCTCGACCTTTTCATACCCCTTGAGCAGGGTTGAGGAAATGACCACGGAATTGATCTTTTTTTCCGCCACATGCGTCTTGAACTGGCTGTAGGAAACATTGTTGATATCCGGCGAAAGCCAGTTCTGGAGGAGTATAAAGATGGCTAGGGCGATAAAGAGATAGCTGAGAGAAAACTGGAATTTTTTTTCCATGACCAACCTGTTCTTTGAATTACAGCCTGGTCCGGCAGTGGAAAAAATTCTTCTTCCCTGCCCCAGGCTCGCTTTCCATGGTATAAGAGTTTTACTTTTTTTGCAAAGCAGCAGACCGGGGCCCTTAAGAAAATGAATCCCGCAGATGAAATAGTCCTGATTGTTGACGAGCAGAACCAGGAGGTGGCCCAGGTTTCCCGGCGGGTGATGCGGGAGGGCTGCCTCATCCACCGGGCCTGCTACATTCTGGTCTTTAACCGGAGCCAAGAAATTTTTGTCCAGAAACGGACCATGACCAAGGATATCTATCCCGGCTATCTGGATGTCGCCACCGGCGGCGTGGTCCTGGCCGGGGAATCCTACGAGCTTTCCGCAAAACGCGAACTGGCCGAAGAGTTGGGCGTGCGCAAGGTTGCTTTCAGCCGCCATTTCGATTTTTACCATGCAGCCGACAACAACCGGGTTTGGGGCAGGGTCTTCTCCTGCGTGGCAGAAGGCCCGTTTGTCCTCCAGCCCGAAGAGGTGGAGGATGGATTTTTCCTGGGCTTGGATGCGGTGCAAGCCCTGGCGGCCACGGAACAGTTTACCCCGGATGGCCTGATGGTGCTGAAAAGATTTATGGCCGAAAATGAAGCGCTTCCTTAAAGCCCTCCTCGACCTCCTGCTGCCTTCGTTCTGCCTGGCCTGCGAAAAGCCGCTTGGCCCCACGCCGGACCTGCTCTTTTGCCCGGACTGCCTGGGGATGCTCCATTACATCACAAGCCCGCTCTGCCCTTGTTGCGGCAGGGTCTATTGCAAAGCAACAGGCGGGGACCATCACTGCGGACCCTGTCTCGCCAAACCGAACCATTTCACGCGGGCCAGGGCGCTCTTCCTCTACGAAGAGCCAATGAAAGAGGTGATCCACCGCTTCAAATACCAGGGAAAAACCGCCTGCCTGCCGAGCTTTGCCAGGTTTGCCCACAATCTGCCCCAGCTGGCCGAGCTGGAGGGGGCGGATTGGATCGTGCCAGTGCCGCTGCATCCAAAACGCCTGCGGGAGCGCGGCTTCAACCAGGCCCTGCTCCTGGCCCGCGCCTTCTTCCCAAAAGACAGCCGGGTCACGGCCAGCCTCCTCATCCGTTCCCGGCCAACCGAGCCGCAGACCAGTTTCAACGGGGGTGCCCGGCGCACCAATCTTAAAAACGCCTTTGATGTTGTGAAACCGCACCGACTTGCCGGGAAAAAAATTCTTCTCGTCGATGATGTGTTCACCACGGGCACCACGGTGAACGAATGCGCCAGGGTTCTCAAAAAGGCAGGGGCATCCGAGGTGATGGTGCTGACCCTTGCCAGGGTAAAAGAGGATTACTAAAATCCTTGGCAGCAGAAAAATTCCGGTTTACCCTGTGGTCATAGTAACCTGAGGAAAAATGCCCATGAACCTGCATGCCCTTGCCAGCCTTGCCGCCCTTGTTGTCGCCGGTCTGACCTTTGCTTGTATGCTTAAAAAACAGCGGGAAATCGACTGCCCGTCTTGACTGCTTATCTACGCCACCATTGGTATGGGTCTCATATCATATTACTTATTCACCTTTTTTCTCTAATTGCTTGAGGCAGATATGCGTGTTGCCGGAAAACCGTACCGAACCATCTGGCCGTCTGATAAAGATCCTGCCACAGTCAAAATCATCGATCAACGCCATCTGCCCCACCGCTTTGTCATCGAAGAGCTGCACACGGTTGCCGAGGTTTGCACGGCCATCCGGGAGATGCATGTGCGGGGGGCCGGGCTCATTGGCGCCACAGCTGGGTTTGGCATGCACCTTGCCGCCCTGCGGGCTCCGGAGCATGACTTTGCCTTGTTTATGCAGAAGGCGGCGGAAGATTTGATCAAAACCCGGCCCACCGCCAGCAACCTGGCCTGGGCTGTGAACCGGCAGCTTGAAGCCATCGCCCAGGAAACCGCCATCACGGCAAAACGGGCCAAGGCTTTTGCCATTGCCTGCGAGATAGCTGATGAGGATGCGGATTTCTGTCGCAGGATCGGGGAGCACGGCAAGGAGATCATCGCCGCAATCAGCCGGAAGAAAAACGGCGCGGTGGTGAATATCCTCACCCACTGCAATGCGGGCTGGCTGGCCTTTGTGGATTACGGTTCCGCCACCGCCCCCATCTACGCCGCCCATGCAGATAACATTCTGGTGCACGTCTGGGTGGATGAGACCCGCCCCTGGCTACAGGGGGCCAAACTCACCGCCTGGGAATTGAAAGAGGAAGGGGTGGACCATACCCTGATCGCCGACAACACCGGAGGCCACCTCATGCAGCACGGCCTGGTGGATATGGTTATCGTCGGCACGGACCGCACCACCCGTTGCGGCGACGTGGCAAACAAGATCGGCACCTATCTCAAGGCCCTGGCCGCCCACGACAACGGGGTGCCATTTTATGTGGCCCTGCCCTCCTCCACCTTTGACTGGGAAATTTGTGACGGTCTGGCCGAGATACCCATTGAACAGCGGAGCGGGCGGGAGATCACCCATATCCGGGGATTGAACGAGGCAGCGGAAATGTCCACCATCGCCATTGCCCCGCAGGATACAGCCGCGTTGAACTATGGCTTTGACGTCACCCAGGCCCGTCTCATCACGGGGTTGATCAGCGAACGCGGGGTTATGAAGGCCAGTGAAGAGGATATCCTGCGCCTGTACCCGGAGCACAAGTAAAAAAGATCTGAATTAGACCAAGCCAAGGCTTTCCATAATCGTTTCATGGAAAAGAGGCCGGAACTGTTTGATTTGGGTGTTCTCCCGACTGGGATGGACCCGGTTGCTGAGCAGGACCATGACCAGATCACGGGTCGGGTCTATCCAGAGGGAGGTGCCGGTAAAGCCGAGATGGCCCACGCTGGTGGGCGCCAGATATCTGCCCCCGCTTGAGCCAGTCTGTGCCGGCGTATCAAAGCCCAAGGCCCAGGTGGACCCTGGTATATCCTGCCTTGTTAAAAAGCGGCGCAGATCGTTTGCAAGGTAGTTTGGGTGCTCCTCTCTCCCCTGCCATTGATCCAGTAGATGCACCCCGATCTCCAACACCCCTTTGATGGTGCCACACAACCCTGCGTGCCCGGCCACCCCGCCAAGAGCGTGGGCGTTTTCATCGCTCACCTCGCCACAGAGCACGCGCTTGCGATGGGGGCAATCTTCCGTGGGGGCACATTTTTCCGTGTCCTGGGGCCCAGCCTTGCAATAAAATATTTCTTTTGCAACCCCCATTGGCTCCGCAATTTGTTCCTTGAAAAAATCGGCGAGTTCCTGACCGCTTTTCTTTTCCACAATCAGGCCAAGCAACATGAAGCCTAAATCGCTGTAGATCGATGCACTGCCTGGTTCATAGACCAAGGGTTCCCTGGCAAGCAAACCAAGAAGCGCGTCCTTTCTTTTTTTCTCCTCCAGCCTGCAAAGTTCGAGATAATAAGGCTTGTGGGCTGGAAACCCGGCGCTGTGACTGAGAATATCCTTGATGGATATCCCGCGCATGGACGCTCCTGTTTGGGGGAGGATGTCCGAGACCTTTTCGGAGAGTTGTATCTTCCCCTCTTTCAGCAACACAAGCACAGCCAGGGTTGTGGCCAGGGGTTTGGTCAGTGAGGCAAGGTCGTACACCGTGCCCTCATTAACCGGATTTTCCTGGTTATATGTGGTGTGGCCATACGTTTGAATTATCCGCTCTCTTTTCTCTGGAAGCCCCAAAACAACACCCATGGCAGCCCCCGGAAACGTCCGGTTGTGGATCGCCGCTGAAAATATCTTATAACATACTGATATCAATTGTTTATTTTTATTATTTTCCATTGGGTTGGGATTCATCCTTTTCACTAAGGGACAGCCTCATAAATAGGACTATTTTTTCGGCCAGAAAATTGCCGTAATACAGTATCTTTTTATTTATTATCATTGAATTTTTTTTGATTTTACACTATCTTTTTGTAGCTGTTTTTTTAAAATACAGGCAGTTTGTTTTGTTTTTAATTATTTATAATAAAATCAACACATTGATGGGGTTTTATTCTCTTGATTCACAGAATGCCTTTATATTCTTTTTTCAACACCTTCTCAACCCTATGTCCCGCTGATTTGTTTACTCTGTTTTTAAAATCTGTTGATAACTTGTTTTTTAGTTTCTTTCTGTTTTTCTCAGTCTTCTCTGATTTATAAAAAATATAATTTATTCAGTGTGTTATATTGTTTATCAACATATCAACAACCCTAATAACCATAATCTTTTAAAAACTTAAAAAACAACTACTACTGTGTGGGGTACCCATTATGTCCCTTATTTTTAATATCTCCCGGGATGATTTTTTAACAGGCCTTGCTTCCCTGCAAAATGTAACCGGTAAAAAGGGAAATATCGCTATTCTCTCAAATATCCTGATTGAATCACAAACAGACTCCCTTCTTCTTACCGCAACGGATCTCGAAATAGGCATCCGAAACAGCCTCCCGGCGGAAATACTCTCTCATGGGTCTATTACCCTCCCTGCTAAAAAACTCTTTGAAATAGTGCGGGAATCCAACGCAGATCAAATACATATAGAAATACTGGAAAATAATTGGGCTAAAATCAGCGCGGATTCAACGAATTACAAACTGGCAGGCATGCCCAGCGAAGAATACCCTGCTTTCCCTGAATATGATGAAAGCACGCTCACCACCCTCGCAAGCGACAGGATAAAAGAGCTCATCGATAAAACGATTTATTCCGTGGCCCAAGAGGGGGAATCCCAATTTAACCTTACCGGTGTTTTGGTGGAAAAAGATGTTGACGACGGTAAGAATATGCTCCGTATGGTTTCTTCAGACGGTCATCGGCTTTCCCTGTGTGAAAAAACCGTGGAGAGCGACCTGAGCGGGTTGAAGATGGAGAAGATCATTCTTATACCCCGCAAAGGTATGCAGGAGATAAGAAAATTCACAGAAGGGGCGGCAGAGATAAAAATAGCATTTGAAGAAAAACAGGCAGTTATAAAAACAGACCATTCCATCATCGTTGTGCGTTTGATGAATGGAGATTTTCCGGATTATAAAAATATCATCAATATGATTAAAAAAGAAAAATATATTGAGTTGAGTAGACAACCATTTATGAATTCAATGAAAAAGATGAATTTGTTTACGGAAGATCGCTATAACGCCGTTCAATTCAATATAAAAACAAATAAACTCATTCTTTCTTCACAAAGCATGGATATAGGAAGCGCCAAGGATGAAATTATAATCAACTACGATGACTCTCCTTTAAAGCTTGGCTTCAACGGAAAATATTTTATAGAAACCCTGCAGGTTATGTCCAGTGACACCATCAAGGCGTATATAAATTCGGAAGAAAGCCCCTGTATGATTCAAGGCGATGATGACCCGGGTTTTTTAAGCATCATCATGCCGATGAAAATATAAAGGACTCGTAAAAAGGAAAAATATCACAAGTTTATGAAACAAAAAAAAAGGTAAAATAGCAGCAACCGTTGTAATCGTTTTTTTGCGATTTCAACAAAATATAGTCATAAGCATCCAGCAACAGAGCCATTTTAAGAAAAAAAAGAAGAGGATTATATTTTGACTGAAGGACAGAAAAATTACGGAGCGGATCAGATCAAGGTTCTTTCCGGCCTTGAGGGCGTCCGGATGCGGCCGGCCATGTATATTGGCAACACGGCGGAAGAGGGTCTGCACCATCTGATTTACGAGGTGGTTGACAACAGCATCGACGAGGCCTTGGCCGGGCATTGCACGGACATCAAAGTGATTTTCCACCGGGACGGCAGCTGCAGCGTCGAGGACAACGGGCGCGGCATCCCGGTGGAGATGCACGAAGAAGGGGTTTCCGCTCTGGAATTGGTCATGTGCACCCTGCATGCGGGCGGCAAGTTTGACCATGACACCTACAAGGTTTCCGGTGGTTTGCACGGAGTGGGCGTCTCAGTGGTCAACGCCCTGAGCAAATGGACCACGGCCGAGGTTAAAAGAAACGGCAAGATCCATCGCCAGACGTACCACCTCGGGATCCGTCAGGGAGACATGGAAACCTTCGGAGAGTCGGACAAAACCGGCACCAAGATCACCTTCATGCCGGACCCGGAGATTTTCAAGGAAACCACAGAGTTCAAATACGACATCATCCAGGCCCGCATGCGGGAAGTGGCCTTTTTGAACAAGGAGGTCAAGATCCTCCTCCACGACGAACGGACCGGAGCCGAGGATATCTTTCATTTCGAAGGCGGGATCGTCTCCTATATCGAATATCTTAACCGCAACCGGACCCACATCCATCCCGATCCGGTCTTTATTTCCGGGGAGCGGGACAATGTCCAGGTGGAGGTAGCTTTTCAGTATTTCGACGGCTACTCCGAGCGATTGTTTTCCTTTGTTAATAATATCAACACCAAGGAAGGCGGCACCCATGTCGCCGGTTTCCGGGGTGCGTTGACCCGGTGCATCAACCGTTACGCCAGTGACGATGTGGTGCCCAAGAACATGAAGGAAAAGATGGGCGGGGACGATGTGCGCGAGGGTTTGACCTGCGTGGTTTCCGTCCGGGTTCCCGACCCGCAGTTCGAAGGGCAGACCAAGACCAAGCTGGGCAACAGCGAGGTTAAATCCATCGTCGAAGCGGTCTGCCATGAAAAGCTTACCGTCTACCTTGAGCAGAACCCCCAGGTGGCAAGAAAGATCCTCACCAAGGTGGTGGATGCGGCCCGTGCCCGTGAAGCGGCCCGGCGCGCCAAGGAACTCTCCCGCAAGAAGGGCTCCGGCCTTGATCTGCTGATGGCGGGCAAGCTGGCGGAATGTCAGTCCAAAGACCCAAAGGACCGGGAGATCTTCCTGGTCGAGGGTGATTCCGCCGGCGGCTCGGCCAAACAGGGACGGGATAGGTCTGTACAGGCGATCCTTCCCCTGCGCGGCAAGATCATGAACGTGGAAAAGGCCAGATTCGATAAAATCCTCTCCAGTGAGGAGATCAAGCAGATCATTTCCGCGCTTGGTACCGGCATCGGCCGCGATGAATTCGACCTGGAAAAACTCAGGTACCACAAGATCATCATCATGACCGATGCGGACGTGGACGGCGCCCACATCCGCACCCTGCTGCTCACCTTTTTCTACCGGCAGATGCTGCCCCTGGTGGAAAACGGCAATATCTACATCGGCCAGCCGCCCCTGTTTCGTTTGGGCCGCGGCAAGAAGGAACAGTATTTTTCCGATGAGGAAGAGCTTAACCAGTATCTTTTCGCCCAAGCCAGCACCAATGTCCAGGTGACGGTGGGCGCAAGCAAGGAGAAGATGGCGGGCGAGGATCTCATCACCTTGCTGAAGAACCTTTCCGGCTACCAGAAGATCATCGAGTACCTTACCCGCATCAATCTCTGGGAAGAGATGGTCCATTTCCTTCTAGACAACGACATCAGCTCGGCGGATCAGTTTGAAGACCAAAACCTGGTGGAGCACCTCAGGGAACAGCTGCACACCAAGGATCTTATCCTTGGAAATATCCGGCCCTGCCGTTGGCGCCCGAGTTGCTGGGAGTTCGATGCGGCCATCAAGGACAAGGCCCACATGATGATAACCGTTGGTCCGCAAATACCGCTGATAGGCGAATTCCGTTCCGCCATGCGCCAGTATGGGCAGATCAAACAGTATCTCACCACCGGTTTCACAGTGGAGACCGCCAATAAGGAGATCGCGGTGCCGAACTGGCTGGAGCTGCTCACCGTGGTTCGGCAGGAATCCTTCCGGGGCAGCAACCTTCAGCGCTACAAGGGTCTTGGTGAAATGAACCCCGAACAGCTCTGGGATACCACGATGAACCCGGATAAACGAACCCTGCTGCGGGTGTCCATCGACGATGCGGCCCTGGCCGACGATATGTTCACCTGCCTGATGGGCGACAAGGTGGAGCCGAGGCGCGAGTTTATTCAGAATCATGCCCTTGAGGTTGCGGACCTCGATATTTAGCATATTCCCCCTCCCTCGACGGGAGGGGGCACGGGGGAGGGTGGAGTTGCAACCAACCGAGGTGATAGCTAGTTCCCCCTCTCCCTAACCCTCCCCCGCCAAGGGGGAGGGAACTTAAAGGGCTTGTTGCAACATGGCTCGGTTGAAACACATTCAGGATGGTCTCCATCCACCGCCGTAAAAACTGCTGAACAAGGATTTTCAATATGTCGGAAGAAACGACCCAAGAATTGCCGATTGCCTCTATTTCCATCGAAAAGGAACTGAAGAAATCCTACCTCGATTACGCCATGAGCGTCATCATCGGCCGGGCTCTACCGGATGTGCGCGACGGCCTCAAACCCGTGCATCGCCGCGCCCTCTTTGCCATGCGGGAACTGAGCAACTTTCACAACCGGCCCCACCTCAAATCAGCCCGTATTGTCGGTGATGTCATCGGTAAATACCATCCCCACGGCGATACTGCGGCCTACGACACCATCGTCCGCATGGCCCAGGATTTTTCCATGCGCTACCCGCTGGTGGACGGCCAGGGTAACTTTGGTTCGGTGGACGGTGATTCCCCTGCGGCCATGCGGTATACCGAAGCGCGGATGACCAAGATCGACCAGGAGATCATCGCCGATCTGGAAAAGGAAACCGTTGATTTCATTCCCACCTACGACAACTCCCATATGGAGCCGGTGGTTTTCCCCTCCAGGATTCCCAACCTGCTGATCAACGGCTCGTCGGGCATTGCCGTAGGTATGGCCACCAATATCCCGCCCCATAACCTGGTGGAGGTGATGAACGGCCTCATCGCCATGATCGACGACCCCAACATCACGGTCAACCAGTTGATGGACCATATCACCGGTCCTGATCTCCCCACCGGCGCTTATATCTGCGGGAGGGCCGGAATCCGCGAGGCTTATGAAACAGGGCGCGGCTCCATCCTCATGCGCTCCAAGACCGATGTGGAGAAGAACAAGAACGGCCGGGAATCCATCATCATCACCGAGATTCCCTACCAGCAGAACAAGGCGTTCCTCATCGAAAAGATCGTCTTGTTGGTAAAAGAAAAACGGATCGACACCATCGCCGAGGTGCGCGACGAGTCCGACCGCCACGGCATGCGCATCGTGCTTGATCTGAAAAAAGACGCCATTGCCGAGGTGGTGATCAACCAGCTGTACAAGTTGACCCCGCTTCAGCGGAGCATGGGCATCATCCTGCTTTCCATTGTCAACAACCGGCCCGAGATTTTGAATCTGCGGCAGATCCTGGAATACTTCCTCCTGCACCGGAAGACCATTGTCTACCGCCGCACCGCCTATGACCTCAAGAAGGCCGAGGAAAAGGCCCATATCCTGGAAGGGCTCAAGATCGCCATCACCAACCTCGACGAGGTGGTGGAGCTGATCAAGCAATCCGCCAACCCGCAGGAAGCCAAGATTGGGCTGATCGCCCGCTTCTCCCTTTCCGAGATCCAGGCCCAGTCGATCTTGGAGATGCGGTTGCACCGGCTTACCGGGTTGGAGCGGGAAAAGATCGTCAGCGAATACGAAGAGCTGATGCGGCAGATCACCTGGTTCAAACAGGTGTTGGCTGATCAGCATCTGGTGATGAAGATCATCCGCGACGAGTTCACCGAGATCATCGAGCAGTACGGCGATGAGCGGCGCACCGAGATCATCGAGGCCCCGGACGAGATCTTGCCGGAAGACATGATCATGCAGGAAGAGATGGTGGTTACGGTAACGCACGAGGGCTACATCAAGCGCAACCCGGTTGACCTCTACCGCTCCCAGCGGCGCGGCGGCAAGGGGGTCAAGGGCGCCAATACCATCGAGGATGATTTTGTCTCCAACATGTACACGGCCTCCACCCACGACACCTTCCTCTTCTTCACCAACCACGGCAAGGTCTTCTGGCGCAAGGTGTACGAGATCCCGCAGGCTGGCCGTATCGCCAGGGGCAAGGCCATTGTCAATCTCCTGGAGCTCACCGAGGGCGAGAAGGTTGCCGCCATCCTGCCGGTCTCGACCTTTGATGTAGCCGAGGGGGAGGAATGCCATGTGATGATGATCACCAAGAAGGGCATCGTCAAGAAAACCGTGCTCTCCGAGTTCCGCCGCCCCATCCGGCGCGGCAAGATCGCCCTCACCATCCGCGAGGATGACGAGATTCTCGGCGCGGTACTGACCAACGGCGCCAACGATATTCTGGTTGTGACCCGTAAGGGCATGTCGGTCCGCTTCAACGAGCAGAATGTCCGCAGCATGGGCCGCACCGCCACCGGGGTCAAGGGCATCAACCTGGCCGAGGGCGACGAGGTGGTCTCTGTGGATGTGGTGCACGAGGGCTCCTCGGTGGTCGTGGTCACGGAAAACGGCTACGGCAAGCGGAGCGAGGTGGATGAATACCGGTTGATCAAGCGCGGCGGCAAGGGGGTCTTCGCCATCAAGGCCAGCGAGCGCAACGGCCTGGTGGTCGGGGCCATGCAGGTGACCGATGAAGACGAGCTGATGATGATCACCAACGGCGGCAAGATCATCCGCATCTCCATGCGCGATCTGCGGGTTATTGGCCGCAACACCCAGGGGGTAAGGCTTTTCAAGCTGGACGAGGGTGAAAAGGTTATGGCGGTTGACCGCATGGCCGAGATTATTTCCGATGATGAGGAAGGTGAAGACGAGGAAGGCTCTTCTGAGGAATAAAATATGGTTCTGGTTTTCATGATTTTCGGTGTGAAAGCCAGAACTGTTTTCAAGGAACAGTATGAGCTGTATTGATCAATTAAGTGATAATGCAAAACAAAATTTGTTATCCTCCGTTTTTTCGGAGAACTATTTTTTATGGGTTGGGTCCGGTTTTTCTTATAATTTTGGCTATGGTAGTTGGGAAGCGGTGCTGACAAAAGTTAAGGAAACAATTGAATATGAAATGGATATCGATGTTTCTAATCCACTAAAAGCAGCAGAGCTATTGTGTTCATTTGCGCGAATTAATAAAGGATATACAGATGTTAAATTTAATGCTGTCGTCGCCGAGTCACTGATTGCATTAAAAATAGAAAAATCTGAACCAGACTGGAAAAAAAGATTTATGGAATTTGCGCCTAATATGTTGGTTACAACAAATTGGGACAATTTATTAGAAGAAATTTTTGATGGGCTAGCAAATGTTATCGTAAGGAAAGATCAAAGACCACAGGTTTCTCATACTGGTAGAAATATATTTAAAATTCATGGAGATGTAGGCAGACCAAGTAGCATTGTTGTAACGCAGAGCCAATATTTTGAATTTCAACGGGAAGACACGTATCTAAATAGAAAAATATATACTCTCTTTTCAGAAGCATCCCCAATTTTTGTTGGATACAGCTTGACAGACCCCAATATTGGCTTCATCTATGATGAAGTTTATGCCCATATGGGTGAAGAAAAGCCCCCAGCGTATATGGTTGTTCACTCAAGCACTAAGGATAGTGTTTTAAGTGAATCAAAACTCTTATTTGAAAACAAAAATATATATATAATAAAAGCAGATATAGGTGAATTTCTTAATGACTTGCATGATGAATTTAAAGAGTTTAAGAAATCTACTAAAAGATTTTTTGTTGAACATTCAAACATTGAAGATAGGCTAAGGAATATCGCGAGTAAGATTATTAATAAAAAGACGCTATCCCGCAAAGAACTCCTGAAATCATTCAACACAAAAGATTCTAGAAATCAAGCTGTTAAAGCTCTGGTTGAAGTACTAGAGAACCAAATTCTCTATAAAGAATTTGGCGGGGAGCTGTTATCACCTGAAAGCAGAATATCTTACAGGGAAATTGATCAAATTATTGGATCAGTAATATCGCTGGTTAATGAAGACGGCTACCCAAATTTCGACACGAAAGAAGCCTTCCACAAAGCAGTGGTTAAATCTTGTGCCAAATCAGATGGTGTCTGGGATTTTTACACTGCCGACAAACCTTTCTTGAATATATTAAAAATTTCGCCCGGAGTAGAAAGTGAAGTTTTTGACGAACGCCTTGATCATATAATTGGGATATTGAGATGGTCCTCACCAAATGAAATTGGTAAATGCTGGAGCACATGGGATATTTTTGTTAAGCATATTGAATGGCTTCGAGAAGACGACATAAATGAAATTCTGCATAAATTTAGATTTGGCCGTTCTGAATATAGGCCATCCGACAAAAAGTGGTTACTAAAGCTAAAAACACACAGTAAATGCACCGATGATCAGAAGCACCGAATTGACGAAATAATTGAAAGATACAACAAGAAGCTTAACAACGATTCGGCATAATGCGCGGTGCGCGTTAGCTCAACGTTATACGATCCCGGCAATAGTCACTGCCGACGGCTGACAGACACACGGCGAATACTTCCAGGATAAATCCATGACCCATCCAGAGAAGATTGCAGTCATAGGCGCTGGCAGTTGGGGAACCGCTCTGGCTAAACTCCTTGGCGACAAGGGGTTCAGCGTGGATCTCTGGGCCCATCGGCCGGACCATGTGGCCGGACTCCTGCGGGATCGGGAAAACACCGCCTACCTCCCCGGCTTTCCCTTGCCCACTGCGGTGCGTCCCACCGCTGATCTGGCCCAGGCTGTTTCCGGCAAGCCGGTGGTGGTCATGGTGGTTCCCTCCCATGTCTACCGCGAGGTGTTCACCCTCCTTGCCCCCCATCTGGCGCCGAACGCCGCGATTATCTCCGCCACCAAGGGCATCGAGAACGAAACCCTGCGCACCATGAATCAGGTGATGGCCGAGGTACTGGCTAAGGAAAATCCCGGGTTCAGCGGACAGCTCGGGGTGCTGGCCGGGCCGAGCTTTGCCAAGGAGGTTGCCGCAGGCATCCCCACGGCAGTGACGGTCGCCGCCCCCACCATCGAGGGGGCCAGGTTTTTTCAGGATATCTTTCACACCGAACGGTTCCGGGTCTACGCAGGCACCGATGTGATCGGCATGGAGCTGGGCGGGGCGCTCAAGAACATCGTCGCCATTGCCGCTGGCATCTGCGACGGCCTGGGCTACGGCACCAACACCCGTGCCGCCCTCATCACCCGCGGGCTGGCCGAGATCACCCGCCTTGGGGTGGCCATGGGCGCCAAGCCCCTTACCTTTTCCGGGTTGGCGGGCATGGGCGATCTGGTTCTTACCTGCACCGGGGATCTGAGCCGCAACCGGCAGGTCGGCCTCAAGCTCGGACAGGGCAAGACCTTGCAGCAGATCCTCGCCGAGATGAAGATGGTTGCGGAGGGCGTGAAAACCACCCGCTCCGCCATGGCCCTGGCCAAAAAGATCGGGGTGGAAATGCCCATTCTGGAGCAGGTGTATGCCATGATCTACGAGGATAAGCCCTGCGCCGAAGCGGTTCAGTCCCTGCTGGGCCGAGATTCGAAAGAGGAAATGGAAGAGGTTTGACGTATCTGCGTCTGGATGTGTACCCATGAAAACCGCAATTCAGGAGTGCCACCCGACCGGATCGTATGTGGCTATTTTTTTTTCCATCCACTACGTGCTCAAGGCGGAGCAGTTGTTGAAAGCTGGCAACATCCCCCTGGATGTGGTGCCGGTGCCCCGGGAAATCAGCGGGGATTGCGGCATGGCCATAACCTTTTCTCCGCAAAAATTGACAGACGTTGTGGCCATTCTGACCGCAGCCGACATCGCCATTGCCCGGATTTTTTGTAAGGAAGCGGAGGGGGTTTTTCGCGAGATACCGTGGAAGGTGGATTCGTAACAACTCTGATTGTGCTTCAATATTATTTCTGTTCATTTCTTTGCTTGCCCAAAGAAACGAACCAAAGAAAGGGCAACCCCGCCACTTGTCCCGCCTAAGGCGGGATGCCCTGTGCTCCTCGATGCTGCCGGGGCTTTGCAAACTCGGCTTCGCCTCAAACAGTGCAAATCCCCTTTTCGGCAGCCTCTCCGGTGCTCGGCTGCGTGACAATGGGGAAAACGGAGGGACGGCTTGCGCCGCCCCAATTTACGGAAGGAACAATGACCAAACTGAAACTGACCAGCACCGTCAAAGCCGCTGGTTGAGCCGCCAAATTGAGTCCGGGGGACCTGGACCAATTATTGTGTGGCCTTGACCTGCCCACCGATGCGAACCTGATCGCGGGCGCGGCAACGGGCGAGGATGCCGGGGTGTACCGTCTCAACGACGATACCGCCCTCATCCAGACGGTGGATTTTTTCACCCCCATTGTTGACGACCCCTACCAGTTCGGGCAGGTGGCTGCGGCCAATGCGCTTTCCGACGTCTACGCCATGGGCGGCAAACCGCTTCTGGCCATGAACCTGGTGGCCTTTCCCATCAAGGAGTTGGGCAGGTCCGTCCTGCAAGAGATTTTGCGCGGCGGACTGGACAAGATCAAGGAGGCCGGGGCGTTGCTGGTGGGCGGGCACTCCATCGAAGACCCTGAATTGAAGTACGGGCTCTCCGTAACCGGGGTGGTGCATCCCAACCGGGTGATCCTCAATGCCGGGGCCCGGGTGGGCGACCTCCTCCTGCTCACCAAGCCCCTGGGCACCGGCATTCTTTCCACTGCTCTCAAAGGCGGCGTGGCCGCAAGAGGCACCGAGGCCATGATCACCCAGGTCATGGCCACCCTGAACCGCGAGGCGGCCCAGCTCATGCAGACCGTGGGCGCGCATGCCTGCACCGACATCACCGGCTTCGGCTTGGTGGGGCATCTCTACGAAATGGCCTTGGCCTCGGGCGTGGCCATCCGCATCGAGTCGCGGGCCGTGCCGATCCTGCCCGAGACCCTGCACCATGCGTCCATGGGCATCATCCCGGAGGGGGCCCATAAAAACAAGGCTTTCTACGCCCCGCATATGCAAAGCAGCCTGGAGGAGCTGGACCCCATGGAGATGGTCCTGCTTGATCCGCAAACCTCGGGCGGTCTGCTCATCGCCGCCTCCGCCGAGGGGATCAACTCCATTGCCGAGCGGTTGGGCAAACGGGATTACCCCCTGGATTTCGGCATCATCGGCGAGGTGGTGGCGGGCAAACCCGGAACCATTGAAATCGTCTGATAGACAGGGTATAGCATCAGTCATGTTCAAATTTTTTCTGGATCAAAGCCACAAGGAAAAAGACGGCAGCGGGCCGGTGACGGACAAACTGATCAGGCTGGTGCTTGATTCTGGTTACTCCAGCAGCACCGCCGCCTACGTTTTGTCCTGGGCGCTTTTTCTCATGGTGCAAAAGGTTGTCCCGCCTGAGCTGCTGATCGGCTGGCTGCTCGGCACGACGGTTATTTTTTTCCTCAGGCTTCTAGCCACCCGCTGTTACCGGAAACAGGCCCGGGATTATGACCTGACTTCCTCATCCTGTGTGAAGGCCTATGTCGGCCTGGTTTTTCTCACCGGAATTTTTTGGGGGCTGGCGGTATTCTTCTTTTTTCCTCCCGGAGCGGTGCTGGAGCAGTTGGGCATTGTTTTCATTGGGGCCGGTGTCACCGCCGGGTCCATCCCCATCCTGTCTCCCCTGCGAAAGCTCTATTACTGCTACATCTGCCTGCCGCTCTTTCCCCTGGCGTATCGGCTCTTTGAGCAGGGCGGCCCCATGTACCTGGTTATGGGGATCATCGTCCTTTTTTACATTCTGGTATTGGTTAATTCCGGGACCGACATGCAGAAAGCCCTGGTCTCGGCGTTGGAGACGCGGTTTGCCAATGAGGCCCTGGTGGCAGATCTCCGGCGAGCCAGCGAGGAAAGCGAATCCCTCAATCTGGAACTTGTTGCTGAAAACGAACGGCGCAAGGCCACGGAAGACGAGTTGGTTCATGCCCGTGACGCCGCCGAGGCAGCCAGCCGGGCCAAGGACGAGTTCCTCGCCAACATGAGCCATGAGATCCGAACGCCCATGAACGGCATCCTCGGCATGCTGCAGCTCATGCAGGACACGAAAATGGATGCAGCCCAGATCGACTACGTGAAAACCGCCTATTCTTCAGCGGAAGCGTTGCTGTCCATTCTGAACGATATCCTCGATTTTTCCAAGATTGCTGCGCACAAACTGCTGCTCGAGGACATTCCCTTCAGTCTGCGCACACTGGTGGAAGACCTGGTGACTCTGCTCAACGGCCAGGCCCAGGCCAAGAGTGTCGCTTTGGTTGCCGAGATCGATCCCCAGCTGCCCGAGGTGCTTCTTGGCGACCCGACCCGGATGCGGCAAGTGCTGACCAATTTCATGACCAACGCCATCAAGTTCACCCATCAGGGCGAGGTGCGGGTTCGGGTGCGGTGTCTGTCCGCCTTTGCTTCCCGGGTGATGTTGCGCATTGAAGTGTGTGATACCGGCATCGGCATTTCCCCGGAAAAGCAGAAAGACCTGTTCCAGAGCTTTACCCAGGCCGACGGCTCCACCACCAGAAAGTATGGCGGCACCGGCTTGGGGTTGGCCATTGTCCGCCAGCTTGTCCTGATGATGGGCGGCAAGATCGGGGTGGAGAGCGAGCCGGGCCAGGGCTCCGTTTTCTGGTGCGAGCTGGATTTTCCCGTGGCGGCCATGGGGACGCAGACCGAGGCGCAGAAAGAGAACGCGCCCCAAGCGGAGGCGGATGCCTTGCAGGGTCGTATTTTGCTGGTGGAGGATAACAAGGTCAATCAGATGGTGGCCAGCAAGATGCTCGTCGGTATGGGACTCACCTTCGATCTTGCCGAGAACGGGGAAAAGGCTTTGGCCGCGCTGGCAGAGAAGCGCTACGATCTGGTGCTCATGGATTGCCAGATGCCGGTGCTGGATGGCTATCAAGCAACGAAAGCCTTTCGCAGTCAGGAGTCCCAGGGAG
>CAIPYE010000013.1 GCA_903869265.1 uncultured delta proteobacterium | reverse complement strand
GGAGCACGACCGCAACGCTGGTGATCATCGCCCGAAAAATCGCCCGAGCCGCCTGGTCTATTCATCATTACCGCTCGACATTTAACCCCGAACGGCTCACAAAATGCTTGACGTAAACCATAGAATCTCAGGCCGAACGGAGTCATGTCCTTGTTTTTGAAAAACGAGACACTAGCGGCGCCCCCCATCCCCAAGAGCCCTGGCTCTGGAAGCCGCAGGCCTCCCCAGGTTGCCGCCGGGATCGGCCGCAGCCACCTGTCCGTACAAGGTCTGGGCCTTTGCAATCTCCCCTGTTTTCTCATAGCTTTCCGCTAGAAAAAAAGCGCTGTTCAGGGTGGGCATGAGCTTCATGCTTTTTTGCAGATGCTCCTTGGCCAAAACAGGGTTGTTCTCTTTCAGATACAGATACCCCAGGCCAAAATGGCTTTCATAATAATCCCCATCCAACTGCACGGCCTTGGTCAAATATTTCTTGGCTTCGGCCTGGTTGTTGTTTTTTAAATGCGCCATTCCCAACGCACTTTGCAGCAAGCCCTGCTCCGCGGCCTTGTAAACCGCCTGCTCATACAGGGCAATGGCCCCGGCCAAATCCTTGGCCTGCTCTTTCTCCCTTGCCTTGTCGTAATCGCCGTATGCCTCCTTGGTTTTACGCAACGGCTCCATGGCCCGCTGGAAATCCCCGGCCCCGGAGGCATATTCCTCGTTGTTCATGGCCCAACTGTATCTGGTGTCGATGTAGTACTGGTTGTCCAGCATCCGCTCCTTGGAAAAAGGATGGGTGCGGAACAGACCCTGAAGCCACTGGGAGTCTCCCTCGCCACCTTTTTTGGCTAAAAATTCCTGCAACTCAACCGCCCCCTTGGGGCTGTAATGACCCTTGACCATATAGTCGATGCCCAACCGATCCGCCTCGCGTTCCTGCTCCCGGCTGTATGAGCTGTCCAGAATCGAGCCGGCTATTTGCCCCGCCTGTCGCGCCACTCCGCTATAAGAGGTGCCGCTGCTCGAAACGGACAAAACCTGCAGCCCCACATTGAGAAGCATGCCCCGTTGCAGATTCTGCACCGAATGCCTGGCCGTGACATGGCCAAGCTCATGCCCCAGCACCGCCGCCAGCTGGGCCTCGTTTTCCAGGGCAACCAGCAGACCGCGGGTGATGGCGATATTGCCGCCGGGCATGGCAAAGGCATTGGGACTGGAGTCGTTGACGACCTTGAAGGTATAGTCCAGATTGGGCCGCTGGCTGATCTTGGCCAACCGCATCCCCACCGCCGAGACATACTCCTTGAGGTGCTGGTCATCGTATTCGCCCTGCATCCGCTGGATCGCCTCGGGAAAGGCTTTTTTGCCAAGGGAAACTTCTTCCTGTTCGCTCATGCTGTAAAAGGCCAGCTCCGATTTGCCGGTAACGGGATTCACGGCACAGCCGGCGAGCAGGGCCTGAGCCAGGACAAAAAGGAATAGACTTAACCATTGGACACGATGCATCAGAGGATACCTGCCAGGATAATTGCACGAAGCACTTGCAAGGAGTTGCAGATTGTTCCGCCAACTGTATTCAATCCAGCGGCCAAACGCAAGCAGCGCCTGTTTTTCCAGAAAAGGCATAAAAAAAAGGGTGGCCGACTCGGCCACCCTTAACAACCATCCTAATGCTTATGCCTTAGAAGCGGCAGTCAAGCAGGAAGTAAACGTTATCCAGTGAGGCATTGGAATCGCCAGGTTCGCCGAACAGTCCCCCTGACCCCCCATGATCGTAGTTGATACGGGTGTAGCCCAGACGGCCAAAGAGGTTATCGTTGAACGGCTGGATGTAGTAAAGGTCATAGGCATCGCCACGGGTGGCGAGCTTATTGTACAGTTCGGACGCGCCCCAGGTAAAGCTGGCCCAGTATTCACTGCCATGGTTGTACTCAAACCCGACCTTGGGGTTATTCCAGGGCTTGTAGGGGACATTGTAGCGCAAACCGGTGTACACCGACCAACCAGTATGCTCGCTGGTCCCATCACTATTCAGTAAGCCCAACCCTCCAGTCGCATTTCCATTGGGATCAGTCTTGTTCAGGCCCGTGGAAAGGAAGAGATCAAAACCGGAATCTGCAACATTATTGGCCTGGACATGGGCACCGTACAGGCTCATGTTGCCTATTTTCTCTGCTCCCATTGCCATTGTTGAGTTGATATCTGTTGCCTGGAGGGCACTCAAGACCAGGAGGCTGTCCCGCACGCCAGGGATCTCGGTTTCAAAAAACATGGCATAGACATTGATGTCTTCATACTGGTGAGTCGGGTCATCCAAGTAACTTGTATTGCCAGAGTCCTGATATCCCTTGCCATAGGCAAAACGGATGCCGGAATTTTTCCAGCCAAGATACCGCTCCAAACCAACGGTGGCCACCACACCGTCCGCCTCGCCGTCAAACAGGAGGGACGGATAGGTGGACTGACGGAGCCGGTTCTCCTTCAACTCGGAGGGAGGGCCCTCGGAAGAAGGATGCCGACCAAAGGTCAAGGCCAACGGGAAGGGCATACCCTCGGGAATCCAGTCCACATAGGCGCGGTCCAGTTTTATACTGGAGCTGCCGAGCACATGGGCTTGGTTGGCATCAACGGTAGAGTCAGTCCCTGTGTTGGCAAAATTCTTGTAGGCGGTGAGACGACCGGTGAACAACAGGTTCTTCTGGATCTCCGAATCAAGATTCAGACGAAAGCGGTTGGTCCAAAAATTATCATTGTGGTCAACAGAGACATCATCCTTCAATCTAAAACTGTCCACTCTGGTGCGCAACTCCGCGCCCAAGTTGATCCGGTCTTTCAAGGACTTGGTTTCAACCTTGTCCAAGGTGTCATAGATGTTTTCCACATCCTTGGCCAGCTTGCTCGGCATGGCGGCGGTACTTGCCTTGCCGGAAGGGCTTTCGGCCTTCTCCATCTGGTCAACACGCTTCTGCAAGGTGTCCAGACGTTCCAGAATCGCCTTATAGTCTTCTGCCGGAATGGATACAACCGAACCACCCGCTCCTGCAACGGCGCAGCCCGTCCAGGCCAGTAATGCACCTGCAGTCAATAATATTTTTTTCACTTATTCTCCTCCTCCCAGTGGATATCTGTTTTTGCCAGTGAATTATTTGGGGATAACCGCGGCTGCAGGTTGATCACTGTCGGCTGCATGCGCCACCAAATATTTTATCACCGCCTGCAGGTCTGCATCACTCATGCCCATATCACCAGGATGACGTCCCCGGGCAAAATAGTTAGACCACACGGTTCCGGCCTTGTCGGCAGGGTTTACGATAGCAGCCTTGCCTCCCTTTTTGTGACATGCGCCACAGCTCTGTAAAAAGAGCGCGTCCCCGCTGGCCGCCATGGCGACAGCAGGAAGCATCAGCGACATTGCTGTCAGCATTGTTACGATTCGCTTCTGCACCAACTCACCTCCCTTTGTAAAAATTGATAACAGAAATACTGTTTCTCGAGAGTTTATACAGGGTTACTTTAAAAAAAGTCAACACATAAACTGAATGTTGATTCACTTTTAAACTTACCACTACTCCTTGATCACTCTAGGGTTTGTTCCGTTTTTTTATCAAATCAGCAGATTCTGGGCAGCTGTTCGCCCACCGGCATATCGACAATCCGGTGCGCCCCAAGGGCGGTGCGCATGGCCACCATTCCTGGGTTGTCCGCAACAACCTCGCCGATGATCACGGCCTCCCGGCCCAGGGAATGACTGCGCATGGCAGCCACCACCCTGTCGGCAGCCTCAGCCGGAACCACAGCCACCAGCTTGCCCTCGTTGGCGACATACATCGGGTCGATGCCCAGCACCTCGCAGGCGCCCCGCACCTCGGGCCGCACCGGAACGGCTGTCTCGTCCAAGACAATGCCAACCTGGGAGGATGCGGCAAACTCGTTGAGCGTGGTGGCAAGCCCCCCCCGGGTGGGATCGCGCATGGCATGGATGCGGGAAGAGGCGTGCAGCATCTGCGCCACCAGACCGTTCAAAGCCGCAGTGTCGCTCTGCACCCGGGAGGCAAAGGAAAGCCCCTCTCGGGAAGTCAAAATTGCCATGCCATGGTCGGCGATGGAACCGGAGAGGATGACCTTGTCCCCGAGCTTAAGATTGGCCGCGGAGATATCCACCCCCTCCGGCACCCGGCCCACCCCGGTGGTGGTGATGAAGAGCTTGTCGCAGCAACCCCGGTTGACCACCTTGGTGTCCCCGGTCACGATCTGCACCCCGGCGGTTTTCGCCGCCTTTTCCATGGAGAGCAAAATCCGATGCAGGGTGGCCAGGGGCAGCCCCTCTTCGAGGATAAAGGCCGCGGCCAGATAGAGCGGTGTGGCCCCGCTCATGCAGACATCGTTCACGGTCCCGTTGATCGCCAGATCGCCGATATCGCCGCCGGGGAAGAAAAGAGGGTCCACCACAAAGGAATCGGTGGTCAGGGCCAAACGGCCCGGAGGAAAATCAACCACCGCCTGATCCTCCAGACGGTTCAAGGTTTCGTTGCCAAAACGCGGTAAAAAAAAGCGACTGACAAGCTCGGAGGACAAACGCCCGCCGCTGCCGTGCGCCAATTGGATCGTCTCATACTCCATGAAGGGCAAAGGGCAGCTGAAATCTTCCGGATTCAGATTAGGCATGGGATGTCCTGTGGTATTTGTAGTAGGCGGCGCAGGCTCCCTCGCCCGAGACCATGGTCGCCCCCAGGGGATGCTCCGGGGTGCATTCCCGGCCAAAGGCCGGACAGCCATCGGGTTTGAGCAGACCCTGCAACACGCCGCCGCTCCTGCACAACTCCGATTCCCGCACAGTGATGGTCTCCACGGCAAACTTCCGCTCGGCGTCATAGGCTGCGAGATGATCCCTGATCACCAACCCGCTGGCAGGCAGCACTCCGATCCCCCGCCAGGCGCGATCGCTCACCGCAAACACCTCAGCCATGATCCGTTGCGCCGCCCCATTGCCTTCCCGGCTCACCGACCGGCCGTACTGGTTCTCCACCTCATGGCGACCCGCCTCAAGCTGCCGGAGCACCATGAGCAGCCCGGCAAGGATGTCGACAGGTTCGAAGCCGGTGACCACAATGGGCACCTTAAATTCCTCGGCAAGCGGCTCGTATTCCTGCCAGCCCATGATGGTGCAGACATGCCCAGGAGCCAGATAGCCCTGCACCCGGTTGGAGGGCGAGGAGAGCAAACCCCGGATGGCAGGGGGCACCAAAACATGGCTGGCCAGCAGGCTGAAATTCGTCAGCCCCTCCCGCTTGGCCTGCAACAGGGCCATGCCATTGCCCGGCGCTGTTGTTTCAAAACCAACGGCCAGAAAAACCACCTCCCGCTCCGGATTCTGGCGGGCCAGGGCCACGGCTTCCAGAGGCGAATAGACCATGCGCACATCGGCCCCAAATGATTTCGCCATGAACAGGCTGGAGACGCTGCCCGGCACCCGGAGCATGTCGCCGAAGCTGGTAAAGATCACCTCGGGTCTGGCTGCGATGGCTACGGCCCGGTCAATGGTTTCCACCGCGGTCACGCAAACCGGGCAACCAGGCCCATGCACCAGCTCCACCTGGGCGGGAAGAAGCTGATCAAGCCCGTTTTTCATGATGGCATGGGTATGGCCGCCGCAGATCTCCATGATCACCCAGGGTCGGGTCACGGTGTGGCGAATTTCCTCAAGAAGACGCTTGGCCAGGGCCGGGTCGCGGTATTCATCAACAAATTTCATGGAGAGACAAGAACCTCTTTATTTTTCCAATGGATTGCCGAAGATATCCGTGCCCTGAGCAGCCACGGCCTGGACCAGTTCCTGCCAGGCCGCAAAGCTCTGTTGCGCCTCTTCCTCGTCAAGCACCGACAGGGCAAACCCTGCATGCACCACGGTATACTGACCCACCACGATCTCCGGCACATACTCGAGACAAATCTTGTTGACCGTGCCGCTGTAATCCACATGCCCCATGAGCAAGCCGTTTTCCTTAAATATCTCCACCACTTTACCGGGAATCGCCAGACACATATGTCACCTTTTTTTCAAAGCCGCACGGCCGATCACAGCCTGCCCCAGGGAAATGCAACCATCATTGCAAGGAAGCTCTTTATGGAGCAGCACCTGAAACCCGGCACGTTCCAGGGAGGCACCCAGCCCTTCCAGGAGCAGCCGGTTCTGAAAAACGCCGCCACTCAAGACCACTGTATTTATTTTCTCCCGGCGTCGCGCCTCCTCAACCACCCGAGCAAAGACCGCAACCAACCCGGCATGAAACCTGCGGCTGATTTCGCTCTGCGCCATACCGGCTTGCACGGCTTGAGCCACCGCCCGGATCAAAGACCGCACCGAGATTTTCAGCATATCATTTTCTGCGTAAACTTCGCAGGGAAAACCCTCCTCGTCAAGCCTGTCGCCAGCCACCTGCATCAGCTCAATGGCTCCCTGGGCCTCATATTGGATAATCTGCCTGCCTCCGCTCATGGCGGCCACCGCATCAAAAAGCCTGCCGCAACTGCTGGTCAAAGGGGAGTTCACCCTTTTTTGCACCATGGTCAGAATCACCCCGCACTCATGGGCCTCCATAAAGGGCAGGTCGGGCAGATCCGTGCCATAGGCGGCATGGAGATAACTCAAGGCAATCCGCCAGGGCGCCTGCACCGCGGCATCCCCGCCCGGCAGGGGCAAGGATTCCAGGGTGGAAAACCGCTGGTAGCCACGGGCGTCTCCCAGCAAAACTTCGCCGCCCCAGATGGTTTGATCCGGGCCGTACCCCGTCCCATCGAGAATAATGCCGATGGCAGGGCCGTCCTGGTGGTTCTCGGCCAGACATGCGGCCAGATGGGCATGGTGGTGCTGCACGGCCAGAGTAGGCACACTCTGTTCCTGGGCCCATCGAGTGGAGAGATACTGGGGGTGCAGGTCATGCACGATCAGGGTTGGGCTGATCTCAAAAAGAGCCCCCAACTGGCCGATGCTTTGCTGAAAGACCCGGTAACCCTCCAGATTTTTCAGATCCCCGATGTGCTGGCTGCAAAAAGCCTGGTCCCCTTTCAACAGACAGACGGTGTTCTTGAGTTCCGCCCCCACCCCGAGAACCATACCCCCTGTCTCCGCAAGACCGATGGGCTTGGGGGCAAAGCCACGGCTGCGCCGGATTTGTCGAATCATTCCAGCCTGAAGTCCAACCACCGAATCGTCGCAGGGAAGGTGAATGTCCCGGTCATGCAGAAGAAAACAGTCGGCAATTCCGGACAACCGCTGCACAGCCTCATTATTTTCGATACAGATCGGCTCTTCGCTGCGGTTACCGCTGGTCATGACCAAGGCCCGCACCACCCCCTCCTGCAAGAGAAGAAAGTGGAGCGGCGCATAGGGCAGCATAAGGCCAAACTGATCGTATCCCGGCGCAACCTCTTCCGCCAACCCATGCCCCTCTTTTTTGGCAGCCAGAACAATAGGCCGCGCCTGACTCGTAAGGGCCTGCTCTTCCAGGAGTTCCAGCCGACAGATTCTCCGGGCCGCGAACAGATGGGGAACCATGACCGCCAGAGGCTTGGCCTCCCTCCCCTTCCTCTGCCGCAATCGGCTCACCGCCTGGCCGTTGGTCGCATCCACTGCCAGATGAAACCCGCCAATCCCCTTGACCGCCACAATCTCGCCCGCCGCCAGCCGCCGGACCGCCTCGCTGAGCGCCTCATCCCGTTCAGCCACCCGCCGCCCATCCATCGCAACCAGGCGGAGCTGCGGCCCGCAATCCGGGCAGCAGTTGGGTTGGGCGTGAAAACGCCGGTTGGAGGGATCATCGTATTCCCGCTGGCAAGCCGCGCACATGGTAAACCCCCGCATGGTCGTGTGGGGACGGTCGTAGGGGATGCGCTGCACGATGGTATAGCGGGGGCCGCAGTTGGTGCAGTTGATAAAGGGATAGCGGAACCGACGATCAGCCGGGTCGAAGAACTCAGCCAGGCAAGCCTCGCATACCGCAACATCGGGGGAGATCAGAGTGGAGACCGGACCGGAAGCCACCGAATGGTGAAGGACAAATCCGTCATCCTGGCTCAGAGGAATGGGTGCAAACCTGATCTTGCCGACCTGGGCCAGGGGGGGCGCTTCTTTTCGCAGGGCAACCAAAAAATCCTCAAGTTGCCTAGCCTGCCCCTGGGCCTCGATGGCAACCCCTTCCGAAGTATTGGCCACAAAACCCGCCAGGCCATGCGCCAATGCCTGCCGATAGACAAAGGGCCGGAAGCCGACGCCCTGAACAATGCCGCCAACCGATATCTTCCAGCGCTCGCTTGGCATGAAATCCTTCAGATTTGACTACGCAGCCAGTCCAGCCAGGCAGGCATGCCCTCGCCGGTCTTGGCGGATATCTCAAAAAATTCCAGATGGTGATTCACTCGCAGTCCATATTCCCGACAGCGGGCCACATCAAAATCCACATGGGGCAGCAGGTCGGTCTTGTTGATCAGACACAGGCTGGCCGCATCGAACATGGCCGGATACTTGAGGGGCTTGTCTTCCCCCTCGGTGACGCTGATGATCACAACCTTGGCTGCCTCGCCCAGATCAAACATGGCCGGACAAACCAGATTGCCAACATTTTCAATAAAGAGCAGGGAGTTCTCGGCCAGATCCATCTGGTGCAGGGCCTGATGCACCATGTCCGCGTCAAGATGGCAACCCGCCCCGGTGTTCACCTGCACCACAGGCACCCCGGTGGCATCGATCCGCTCGGCATCGAGCATGGTCTGCTGATCCCCTTCGATGACCGCCATGGGAATCTCTTGCCGCAGCTCCCGGATGGTCCGCTCCAGAATCGTGGTTTTGCCCGAACCTGGAGAACTGACCAGATTGAAGGCCACGATCCGCCGCTCCTTAAAGAAAGCCCGGTTGTGCGCGGCAATCCCGTCGTTTTTACCGAGCACCGCCTCCCGCACCTCCACAACCCGGCCCTGCCGGGCTTGATGTGAATGGTGGTGCCCTGCCGAGCCGGGACCGGACAGAGCCTGCCCAGGCCTCGTGATGGTTACGCTGTTCTCCGGCCGACTGCAACCGCAGGAATCACACATGGATCCACCTATTATTCGTCAATGGTGAGGGCTACAACCTTCAATTCCTTGCCCTGTACGATTTCCACCGCGTATCCGCCACACTGCGGGCACTGGGCAAGCAGGGAATCAAGCGCAAAGGCATGACCGCAGCCCAGACAGCGGCCGCGTCCTTCAACCTCGCGGACCTCAAGACGAGCACCTTCAGCCGGAGTATTACAGGTGGCGGCTTCAAAACAGAAGACCAGCGCCTCGATCATTACCCCGGAAAGCTTGCCAGCCTCAAGTTCGACCGAGGTGACCCTTTGTCCCCCAGCGGCCTGCGCCTTTGCCGAAACAAGTTCGACGATGTTTATTGCCAGAGACATCTCATGCATTGTTTCATGATACACAAAGGCGGGGGCATGTGCCAGACAAGAGCAGGATTCCGTTTTTTTTCCGGCCTTATTTCTGAGAGTCAAGCTGCTCCAGATCATCAATCGCAGGGCCCTGCACCGGCAGAGTAACGATAAACCGCGCCCCCTTCCCTGGCGAGCATTCCGCAGTGATGGTTCCGCCATGCCGCTCTGTAATCCGCTTGCATACGGCAAGGCCGATACCGGCACCCTCGTACTGGCTCCGGCCATGCAACCGCTGGAAAAGACCGAAGATTCTGTCGGCGAACTCCGAGGCAAAGCCAATGCCGTTATCCTCAACGGTAATGCAGCAGAACTCCCCCGTCCCGTCGCCCTCCGAACTGGGGATGATCCGGCTGGAGACCAGAACGTGCGGGGGTACATCCTGCCTGCGATATTTAAGACCGTTGGCTATAAGGTTCTGAAAGAGCTGCCTGATCTGGAGAGGGTCCGCCTTGATCCGGCACAGGCTGCCAACCTCAACCCGCCCGCCGGTCTCGGCGATCCGCATCTCCAAATCGGAAATCACCTGTAGCACAATCTTCTCCAGGTCAATCTCCTCGAAGGACTGAACCTTGGCAGAAACCTGCGAATAGGCCAGCACCCCGGAGATCAGCTCCTGCATCCGCGTAGTCGCGCTTTCGATCCGCCTAATATATTCCAGCCCCTTTTCGGGGATGTTTTCCCCATAGCGGGCTCGCAGTCGCTCGCTAAATGCCTGAACAAGAACCAGCGGTTCCCGCAGGTCATGGGAGACCATGTAGGCAAAATCCTGAAGATCCCTGTTGCTGTGGGCCAGATCCACGGCGAACTTGTTGAGGTTTTTCTCGCTCCATTTGCTGCCGGTGATGTCACGATTGCTTGCCCTGATCCCCAAAAACTCACCAGACTGCCCATACACAGGCTGACAGATATGGCCAATCCAGCGTTCTTTTCCGTCCCGGGTAATGATCCGAAATTCCAGCATGCACACTCCGTATTCGGACACGACATGCCTGGAATGACTTTTCATCTGATCCTTGTGGTCCGGATGGATGATCTCCATAAATAGCTCGGGATTTTCCTTGAACTCCTCCGGCCTGTACCCTGTGATCCGCTCGGAAGAGGGAGAGACATACACGAAATTACCTTCGGCATCCTTCCAGTATTCCCAATCGTAGGTGAAATCCGCAACAGTGCGAAACTTTTCCTCGCTGACCAGAATCTCGGCTTCGACCTTTTTCCGCTCGGCAATCTCGTTGAGCAAGGCAGCGTTGGCCTCCGCAAGCTCTTCGCTTTTGCTGGCAAGACGGTCTTTGGATTGCTGCAACGCCTCCTGGGCCGCATCACGCTCCGCAACCCGCCGCCGCAGGAGGCCTCCGCCGATAAGCAGTCCGGCTAGCCCGAGCCCCCAAATTAGCCCCGAGCGCAACACGGTCGACAAAATCTGCTTTTTCTGAAGAGCCAACGCGCCTGCCATGGATAGACTGATGCTGATACCGCCCCGGATATCCCCTTCCTTATACCCTTGATGGCCGTGACAACGCAGACAGTCCGGAATAACCAGCACCGCCTGAATCAAACGCAGGTGGGGCACTCCGTTGATCTGGGTGAATTCGATCTTTTCCCGCTGAGCGGAGTGTGCGAACTCTTCAAGACTCCGGCGTTCCCACGCATCCGGGCCATTCTCAGGCCGTAGCGGATTAAGGCTTGTCATCCTGGCGACCACCCCGTAGAGACTCGAAAAGTCCTCGCCCATCTGCCGCATCATGTAGGCGGGATTCATCAAGGTTAGCGCCCTGCCGGAAGGCGTCACCAAATCCCTTTCTGGAAGATGCGCCAGATATGGATTCACCGGCGTCCGCTCATCGATGGGGAACATAGACCCCGCCATGGGAAGCCCCCCAGGTGCGCATGGCGCGGTCCTTGTTGCAGTAGGCCCGAATTTCGCTAATGGCTATTTCCCGGGTGATCTGCCGGATATCACTTATCGCGTACAAAGTAAGACCGGTGAGGAACAAGGTCCATACCCCGACCAGAATCCAGGTAAACCGTTGGACAGGCACGGGCATGATTTTTGAAGAAATATGCGACCCTACAAAATCGTTCACACACTCACCATGAAGTTGCCAAATAAGCTTTCAACACCTGCACAGTAACACTGTGACAACTATACCGACCCACATTCCCTTTGGCCAGATAAGAAAAAACAGAGATGTGTTTTGTTACAGACAGGCAACAGAAACCCAGGACGCGGGAAGAATTCTCAGAAAAAAACCTGCTCCCTTTATGAATCCGGCCAAAGATCGGGATTGGCCACGCCGATCTTCATGGCAAACTTGAGCATGGCCAGCGGCTCTCTCATCCCGAGCTTTTTGCTGATGTTGGAGCGGTGCTTTTCCACGGTTTTTGGGCTGAGACACAGGATTTCGGCTATGTTTTTGGTGGGGTTGCCCTCAATGACCAGCCTGAATATCTGCTGTTCCCGTACAGACAACAGGTCGTACCTGCTCGACTCGGCTGATTTTTGCTCCTCATTGTTGAGGTAGCCGCGAATGAGATCGGAATTTATCTCCCTGCTTAAAAAATACTTGCCCTGGGCCACCATCTGCACCGCCTCAAGAACCTCTGGCCAAGGGGCGGTTTTTAAAACATAGCCAAGGGCTCCGGCTGCCAGGGCCTGCTGCACATACATTTCGCGGGCAAACATCGACAGGATCACAATTGCCGTGCCGGGAGAATCGTTCTTGATAAGCGGAATGCATTCGAGACCGCTGACCATGGGCATGGCGACATCAAGGATCGCCACATCCGGCTGCAATCTGCGGATCTCCTTGACGGCGACCTCGCCGTCCGCAGCCTCGCCAACCAGCGCCAAACCCTTGCTTTTGGCAAGCATCTGACGCAGCCCTTCCCTGACCACAGAATGGTCATCCGCCACAAAAACACCGATCTTCGCCATCCTTTCTCCTTGAGAAAAACAGCCGCTTGCCTGCCATGCCCCCCGCTTTCAGATACAAGCGGAACTTTAATACAATACTATTTGGCTGGCAGGATCAAGTTTTTTTCACAAGGCAACACCCGGCAACGATCAACCCGGCAATCACGGAGAACAGATCAACAGCTTGCCGCTCCGACCTTAACCCCCATCAGGTCAAGTTCTTCTACCACGGCCAGAACCACTTGCTCAACTGCGGCATTGACCATAGGCGACATCTCTATGCCGGTGGACAGATCAAGGGGAACGATGCCGAAAAGAGTGATGGAAGGGGGCAGGCAATCCTGCATGGCCGCTACGGCCAGAAGCTCGGAAATCCCGATCTGGTGGGGAGAAATCTTCTGCCGAAAATAGGCGGGAGGGTCGAGCAATTTTTCAATGACCACCGAACCGGGAGGTTTGCTCGAGACAATTGCATCGATAATGAACAGATGGCTCGTATCATCAAGATATCCCAGGAGGTCAAGGCCCATGGTGCCGCCGTCGATAAGCTCCACCTGGGGAGAAAAAACATAGCTCCGCTGGAGTTGTTCCACCGCTCTTACTCCCGCCCCCTCGTCGGAAAGCAGCACGTTCCCCACGCCAAGCACCAGAATCTTGTCAGCCATACGCCTCCTTAAAAAACAGGCCGTCCCGGTTGTCGGGACGGCCTGTTTTTAATAGATATTTCAAACAACAATTATGCTACAGTCCTGACGGTGACGATTTCCCGGCTCTCCGGGTCCAAAAGGTGGATGGCGCAGGCAAGACACGGGTCAAAGGAATGGACCGTGCGCAACACCTCAAGGGGTTTTTCCGGATCAGCCACCGGGTTGCCCACCAGCGAGGCTTCGTATGGCCCAGGCGCATCATTGTTATTTCTGGGCCCGGCGTTCCAGGTTGAGGGCACAACGCACTGATAATTCTTGATCTTGCCATCCTGGATCACGACCCAGTGAGACAACATTCCGCGCGGCGCCTCATGAAAACCCATCCCACGCTGTTCGCCCTTCGGGAACACCGGCTGGTTGAAGGTTGCATAATCCCCCCGGCCAATGTTGTCCATCAGAGATTGCCACTGGCCAAGCAGGGAGTCGTGCAGCACGGCGCAGCGCACCGACCTTGCCGCATGTCGGCCTATGGTGGAATGGAGGGCCTCGATCCCGACCTTGGCTCCGGCAAGTTTACTCACTGTTTCCAGCATAATGTCGGTATACCTTTTAGTAGGCCCATGCCCTGCGGCATACATGCCCAATACATTTGCCAGCGGCCCGACCTGGGCCGGTTTTCCATTGAAGGTCGGTGACTTGACCCAGGAATATTTGCCGTTGTCCTGAAAATCGGTATGCTGGGGCACGGTCTCCTCTTCCCAGGGATGACGGTCCCAGTCTCCCTTGTACCATGAATGCTTGATCCCCTCTTTTACCCCCTGCTTGAAAAAATCGTCGTTGAAGCTCGTGATCGGCTTAAACGATCCCACCTTTCCATCACCAATGTACCCGCCGGGAAGGTCAAACACGGTCCCTTTGGTGTCCAGGGGCATATCCGGCACCGAGAGATAATTGGTCACACCGGCTCCATACTTGGTCCAGTCGGCATAAAAAGCGCCGATGGCGGCAACATCGACCATGTAGACATTCTTGATGAAATCCCCGACCTCATCGATCAGGGTCTTGATGTAGAGAAGCCGCTCAATGGTCAGAGTAGACTGGCTGTCCGGATTGATGGGGTTAGCCACCCCACCCACAGCCATGTTCTGGATATGCGGGGTCTTGCTGCCGAGAATGGCCACGACCTTGTTAATCTTTCGCTGATACTCCAGGGCCTGGAAATAATGAGTGGCGGCGAGCAGATTGACATCCGGGGAGAGCTTCATGGCCGGATGCCCCCAGTAGCCACTGGCAAAGATGCCAAGCTGGCCGCTGCCGACAAACCCTTTCAGTTTTTCCTGCACCGCCTTGATTTCCTGTTCGCTGTTGCGAGGCCAGGGGGAAAGCTGCTGACCAAGGGCAGCGGCCCCCTTGGGACTGCCCTTGAGGGCGGAAACGATGTCGACCCAGTCCAAGGCGGAAAGATGATAAAAGTGCACGATATGGTCAAATATCCCGTGGGCACCGACGATCATGTTTCGGATGTACTGGGCGTTGAGCGGCACCTCCAGGTTCAGGGCATTCTCCACGGCCCGCACCGAGGCAATGGCGTGCACGGTGGTGCAGACTCCGCAGATCCGCTGGGTGAAAATCCAGGCATCACGCGGATCACGTCCCTGGAGGATCAACTCGATTCCACGCCACATCTGGCCAGAGGACCAGGCCTTGGTTATCCGGCCATTGTCAATCTCGCAATCAATCCGGAGATGCCCTTCGATTCTGGTGATGGGATCAACGACGATTCTCTTAGCCATGAACACTCTCCTTCAGGGTATATATTATTATGCTTTTTTGAGTCTGGGCAATACCGGCAAGTTCTTGACAAACCACAGATAGACCATCACTTCCGCAGCAATGATCCCGAAGGTGATAAACAGTTCCGGCACCGAGGGGAAATACCGCCAGCCGGTGCCGGGATCAAAACCGACAATGTAGGTGTTGAAACGGTACATGCCCCCACCCAGCAGCATGGCACAGGAAGCGATAAACAAAAGGCGCGGACTCTGCCGATTATTAGGATAGGCCAGAATCAGCAAGGCGGCCAGAAACAATAAATTTTCCAGAAGGAAGAGGTTGCCCAGAAGTCCTCCGTCAAAGGCCAGGGGCAGATAGCCACGCAGGTTCACGTCCTCGATCCGGACCACCAGATAGAGGCCAAGCATCCAAGGCATGAACGCCGAGATCTTGCTCAGCAGGTGCATCTCCAGCGGCCGCTTGAAAGCAATGGAGGATACGAGCGACTCAAAAATCACTGCGGCATAGCCGATGACCACGGCGGTGATGAGAAAAAGCAGGGGCAGAAAGCCGCTCCACCAAAGGGGCGAAAGTTTGTGCCCGGCCATGAGCATCATAGTGCCCAACGAGGACTGATGCATGGTGGGCAGAAGAACACCCAAAGCGATGAACACGAAAATGACCCTGTTAAGTCTGGCCTTCAACTCATCCGCCTTGAATTTTTCCAGCATGGTCGGGGCAAACTCCATCCACAGCACCAGAATATAGGTGCCGATGCACAGCGCAACCTCAAACATGACCGAATGCAGATTGCTGAGCCAGGGCAGGAAGATATTGTAGCCCTGCCAATACCGACCAATGTCGAAAATAACCGAGACCCCGGCCAGGGTGTAGCCGAACATGCTGGTCATCAAGGCGGGGCGCACCAGGGGCGAATATTCACCCTTATTGAACACATAAACAAGCAAGGCGATGGAATACCCAGCGCAGGCCAGGGCCGTACCCACCACCACATCATAGGCGATCCAGATTCCCCATGGATAGCCGTCGTTCAAGTTGGTAACCGAACCGATGCCAAAGATGAACCGTTTGCCGAGGAAAAAAAGACCTATGAGCACGATAGCGGCGCACACCTTGAAGGGCACGGTCAGCAACCTGCCTCCTAATGCTTGTCTCTCCTGCATGGGAACACTCCTTTCCTTGAAAAGTCAGAGCCTCAAGCCCCTACTCTTTTTTCTCTTCCCTGTTCCGGATGATATAGATCAAACCGCCCAGGACCACGAGGGGATAGACCATGCCCTTGTAAATGGCGTACTGGATGCCGTCCGCCAGGGCCACATAGGAATCCTCGGGCAGATCGGGCAGGCCGAGATTGGCAAACGGCACTCCGGCCAGATAGAGAACTTGAGAGCCGCCGAGCTCCCGCTCGCCATACACATGCTGAACATATCCACCTGCCCGGTGCTGCTGCACCTCGGTGGACTCGATATTGGCCACCGGAAAATCGTAATACTCTCCAGGCGTCATGCTCAGCCGCCGCTTGGCCTCTATCCGCAGCTTTTCCACCGGCCCGAACAGGGAAGCCCCGGTGGGGCAGGCAGCACAGCAGGCGGAAATCCCGCCCTTGGCCAGGATATGGGCGCACATCTGGCACTTGACAATCTCCGGGAAAGGCGAATCCCACTCAAATTTGGGGATATTATAGGGACAGGCCACCTGACAGTAGCGGCAACCAATGCAGGCTTTTTTGTTGTACGTCACCACCCCGTTCTCGGGATTTTTCACCAGCGCCGAGGCCGGACAGGCTGAAACGCATGCGGGATCAAGGCAGTGCATGCAGTGCCGTTTGATAAAGGCAAACCCCGCGACCGAGTCTTTGGGCCCCTCAACGCCGTAGCGCTTGATGATATTCAGGGTTTTGGCGGATAGATCCTGGGGGTCATCCCACATCGGCTCGTTGGCCTTAGTGTGTTCCGCCGGCATGTTGTTGGCCTGTTTGCAGGCATACACACAGACCTTGCAGCCGATACAGAGGGTGGAATCGTACAGGATACCAACGGCATTGGGGGGAAGATCCTTCCGGGCCCGTTTGGCCTGGGCCGGGTTTTGCTCCGCAGCCACCAACAGACCGCTGGCTGCGATCCCTTTTAAAAAATCCCTGCGTCGTATCTTCATAACCCTATTCTCCCTCTGAGGAAGACCCTTGCCCGGGCTTGCCAAGGTTCTTGGCAACCGCTACCCCGGCTCCCAATGCCACGCCAGCCACCCCGGCAACAAGGGCCACCGCGCCCACCGAGGCGCCCTCCCCCCGCTCGGAGACAATGTGCGGATACGCAGCCCCAGGAGTGATGTATTTCAAGTCGGCCTGGGTATGCAGAGGGATATTAAAACCAACCCCTTCCTCGGTGCAGCCGAAACAGGGATGCCCGGTGCCCACGGGCCAGGCGCCTGGACCCACATCGTTAAAAAGAATGGCCGGACAATTGGCAAAGGTCATCGGCCCCTTGCAACCGAGCTTGTACAGACAATAACCTTTGCGATGCCCATCGTCGCCGAACTTGATGGCAAAACGGCCCGCGTCGAAATGGGGTCTGCGTTCGCAGTTTTCGTGAATGAGGCGGCCATAGGCGAATTTCGGTCTCCCTTTTTCATCAAGAGCAGGCAATTTTTTAAAGGTCAGAAAATGGATCACGGTGGAAAGAAAATTATAGGCATTGGGCGGACATCCGGGAATCGTCACCACGGTCTTGCCCTTGAGAAACTCCGGCGCACCCATGGCGCCGGTGGGGTTTGGCTTTGCCGCGGCAACCCCGCCCCAGGAGGCGCACGAGCCAATGGCGATAACGGCGGCGGCCTTGGCTGCGGTATCGCGCACGATTTCAGTGAAAGGCTTGCCGCCGATCATGCAGTACACGCCGTTATCCTTTACAGGAATGGCCCCTTCCACCACCAGGATGAACTTGCCGGCATTCTTCTGAATCGAGGACTGCAAGGCAGCTTCCGCCTGATGCCCGGCTCCGGTATTGAGGGTTTCATTGTAATCCAGAGAGATAAGGTCAAGAATAAGATGCTCAAGGGAGGGATGGGAGGGGCGCAGCAGCGATTCGGTGCAACCGGTACAACCTGAGCCGGATAGCCAGATCACCGGAGGACGTTGCGGAGCCGTGACCGCCGCCGCGATCTGCGGCGCAAACTCAAGGGGCAGCCCCATGCCAGCGGCCATCACCGTGCAGAACTTCATGAAATCACGACGGGATATCCCGTTCAGACGCTCACTGACCCTGGCAAAATCCTGCTCTTTCATCGTTCGCCTCTTTACGTGTGTGGGGTATAACCCCTTACCAAATAACAGCGGAACTTCAAAAGATTGTCCATTATTGCATCATAAATGTACGTCACAAGTCAAGCACTATTGACTAGGTATAAACACCTATAAAATGGTAGTGCACTTTCCGACCACCAGTCAAGAATTTTCTCGTTGGCCGCCCAGATTCTTTACGGTATGGTGCCGCAACCAAAACGCAAACAAGGAAGCCAACACCATGCCGCAGACTGCCCTTCTCGATCCGGCCAGCATTATCCAGCATGTCTATGTGGAAGAGGACTGCCGGGATCTGCCGCTTACCAGAAATATCCTGGCCAATCTTCCGGGCCGGGATGCGCGGATTATTCCGTCCCGCTCCGGCCCGGACCTTTCCGTAGCCAAACACGGACCCAACAGCCTCACCAGCGGGAAAAAACACTTGGTCCTTTGCAAAAACCGGGGCCGCTTTCTCAAGCCCTGCCCGGCGACCAGGGAATACCGCTGCTGCGACTACCAGGTGCTCAATGTGGGCATGAACTGTCCCATGGACTGCGTGTACTGCATCCTGCAGGCCTATCTGAACAACCCCTGGCTTTCTTTTTTTGTGAATACCGATGATCTGCTGGCCGAACTCACCGCCACCTTTACCGAGACCCCGCAGACCTTTCGACGCATCGGCACCGGCGAATTCACCGACAGCATGGCCCTGGACCGGGTCACGGGTTTGAGCCGGATCCTCATTGAATTTTTCCAGGACCAGCCCAACGCGGTGCTTGAGCTCAAATCCAAAGCCGTTGCCCTGGACAACCTCCAGCACTGCGAGCATGGCGGTCGCACCATCATGGCCTGGTCGCTCAACAGCACGGAAATCATGGCCAAGGAAGAGCTGCGCACCGCCACCCTGGACCAGCGTCTGGCTGCGGCAGCCCAATGCGCCGAATGGGGCTACAAACTGGCCTTTCATTTTGACCCGATCATCTATCATCCCGGCTGGGAAAACGGCTACAAAGAGACCATTGACCGGCTCTTTGCCACGGTTCCTGCGGCAAGCATCGTCTGGATCAGCATGGGAGCACTGCGTTTTCTCCCCGCTCTGAAAGGCATTGCCACCGGACGGTTCCCCAGATCCCGTTTCTTCCATGAAGAGTTTGTTCTGGGACTGGACAACAAATTCCGTTATTTCCGACCCCTGCGCACGGAGATGTACCGACACCTGGCGCACCATCTTTTCCGCCACCTGGCCCCAGACACCTGCCTGTATTTCTGCATGGAAAGCGACGAGATTTGGCAGGATGTCTTTGGTTTCATCCCGGAAGAAAAAGGCGGCTTACCCGCCATGCTCGACCTGGCTGCCCGGACAAAATGCGGACAGCCCTGAGCACAACGCCATAATTCGTACTGATGCCAATTCCGTGCCCCAACCTTTTGGGTGTTGATTTTTACCAAGGCGATCCTTACTATGGGATATCGTGCCGCGACCATCACGCACGGAAACCAGGGTGCCCCGGAAAAGGTTGGTGCAGGCTCCGGCAATAGCCGTTATGATGGGCGGGCTTTCAAGACAACGCCTCATTTTTTTTGTAAATCTGATCGAGAATATAAGGAGAAGAAATGGTCAATAAAGTCATCCTCATCGGCAACCTTGGCAAAGACCCGGAAGTCCGTTACTCGCAGGCAGGAGCCGCCATCGCCAGCTTCAATGTCGCCACAACGGAAACCTGGAAGAAACAGGACGGCACCAAGGAAGAGTTGACCGAATGGCACCGGATCGTGGCTTTTGGCCGCTTGGGAGAGATTTGCGGCGAGTACCTGTCAAAGGGCTCCAAGGTTTTCATCGAAGGGAGGCTGCAAACCCGCAAATGGGAGGACAAAGACGGCAACACCAAATACACCACCGAGATCGTGGCCAGGGAGATGAAAATGCTCTCTCCCCGTGGCAGCAGCGGAGATTCTTCGCAGTCTCAGCAGTACAACGATCAGCCTTTTCCCGAGCCGGTCATGGGTGATGACGTTCCGTTCTAGCAGCTCGTTACAGCAAGACAATTCAATGACAGAAGCCAAGACAGGCAGGCAGGCCAGGTATGGATTACTATAAATTGCTCGGTGTAGAAAAAAACGCTACCCCGGAGGAAATCAAGAAAGCCTACCGCAAACTTGCCCTCAAGCACCACCCGGACCGCAACAAGGGAAATAAGGACGCGGAGGAGCAGTTTAAGAAAATCAGCGAGGCGTACGCCGTTCTCTCCGACAAGGAAAAGCGGCAGCAATACGACACCGTTGGCTCCGCCGGGTTCCAGCAGCGCTATTCCCAGGAGGATATCTTCCGCAACGCCGATCTGGGCGATATCCTGCGCGAATTCGGGATCAACTTCGGCGGGGGCCGCGCCACCTTTCGGAGTTCCGGCGGGATGGGCGGCTTCGAGGAGATGTTCCGCCAGCCAGGAGCAGGCGGACGGTCCAGCCAAGGCTTTCAGGATTTCCGCCAGCAGCAACAGGTGAAGGGCAATGATCTTTCCCTGGAACTGCCGATCACCCTTAGCGAAGTGCTGACCGGCGCAGAAAAAACCATCTCCCTTGGCCGCGGCGGTGCGGCAGAGAAGGTTTCCGTGAAAATCCCCGCCGGAATCGAGACCGGCAAAAAACTACGGATTTCTGGCAAGGGATCCCCTTCCCCCATGGGCGGGCCGTCGGGCGACCTGTATCTGCTGATCAGGGTCGAGCCGCACCCGACCTTTGTCCGGGAAGGCTCCCATCTCAGCATGGATCTGCAAATACCTTACAGCTCCGCCGTACTTGGCGCAGAGGTGGAAGTTCCGACCCTGGAAGGAAAGCAGCTCAAAGTCAAGGTTCCGCCGGGCTGCCAGCCCCAAGCAAAACTGCGCCTGCGCAAACACGGGTTACCGGACAGCCAGGGAGGAGCGCGGGGAGATTTGTTGGTGAAAATCTTGGTGGCGGTGCCGAAAGCCCTGTCGGATGAACAGAAAGAGCTGGTGGATAAATTGAAGGAATCCGGATTGTAGAGCTTGCCGCGCTCAGATGATGATGCCGATGAACAGGGTGGACATCTTGAACATGTATTGCCCCGGCAGCCCTCCCCGCATGATGATATCATCCTCAATGCGGGTGAGAATCTGGGTCATGATAACCTCGTAGCCCATATTGATGTAGCCGTCTTCCCCTGCTTGGTTGGTGATAAACAGCAGCTTCCCGTTCTTGTCCTTGTATGTCTTCAGCCGCCAATTCACCTGACTGACATTATAGTGAAGCCGCTGCAACCGCTCCAGGGAAACCTGAAGACCACTCAGAAAAAGATCCCCATTTTTAATATTATAAGCTTCCTGGATGCTTTTCCACAACCCAAGGCTCAGCAGGTATACCCGGTCCGGCTCGGCAACCTCCCCTTGAAACGCCGCAGTGAGTATCTCATGGGAAGGCTTGAAGGCATAGACCTGTTCCCCGGTGGGCAGAGATCCATAGATGGAATCAATCTTTTTCTGCTGCTGGGCCGGATCTTTCTCGTATTTGGGGTTTTTGGCGTACAGACGTGTGGTAAAATTCCGCAAGGAACTGCGATACTGCTGCATATGATGGCGAATGATGCTGACATCCGTCGGGGTGAAAAATTCCCTGACGCCATCGCCGGCACTGCTCCCGGACAACCCACAGCCGGCAAACCCGAGCACAACAACGACCATCGGTATGAGGGCAACGGCTTTAGACAGGACCCAGACAACGGGCCTCGACATCACACCACCTCGCGGCACAGGGGCTTACAGCTTTAATCTGTAAGCCGTAAGATTTAAATATCTTGGCCGGTTATCTTGACCAGCGCCTCTCGGTAGCGGGAAGCGGTTTTCTCGATGATTTCCCGCGGCAGTTTGGGCGGCGGCGGATTTTTCCCCCAGTTGAGGGTGCAAAGATAGTCCCGAAGATACTGTTTATCAAAACTCGCCTGTCCGGCGCCGGGCTGGTACTGATCCTGGGGCCAGAAACGGGATGAATCCGGGGTCAGCACTTCATCGATGAGAATAATCTCGCCGTTATAGACGCCGAGTTCAAACTTGGTGTCGGCAATGATGATTCCCCTACTCCGAGCGTAATCCGCCGCCTTAACGTACAGGCGCACACAGATATCCTTGATCTTGGCCGTCTGTTCCCTGCCCAGGAGGTTCTCCATCTCGGCCAGGGAGATGTTCTCATCGTGCAACCCAAGCGCCGCCTTGGTGGACGGGGTGAAGAGCGGCTCAGGAAACTTGTCCGACTCCCGCATCCCGGCGGGCAAGGCAAAGCCGCAGACAGTGGGGTCTTTTTTATATGCCTGCCAGAAGGAACCGGAGAGATAGCCGCGGACAATACACTCCACCGGCAAGGGTTTGGCCTTTTTCACCAGCAGGCTGCGACCCGCCAACTGCTCGCGATACGGGGCGCAGACCGCCGGATATTCCGCCACATTTGCCGTGATCAGATGATTGGGCACAATGTCTTTGAGATAATCAAACCAGAATAGAGAAAGCTTGGTCAGGATCGCGCCCTTGTCGGGGATGGGATCGTCCATGATCACATCAAAGGCGGAGATCCGGTCCGAGGCCACCATCAGCAGATGCTCTTCCACCTCGTAGAGATCCCGGACCTTGCCGCGGTGCAGCAGATGGAGATTGGCAAAATTCGTTTGGCTTACCGGTGTTGTCATGGGGTTGTCCTTATCAAAAATTACAGCCGCGAAGGGCTTGGATATGCTGGATGCTTTTTTAAAAAGGATACATTTTCCCGACTGCTTGCGCGATATTTTTTTAGCCGGACTCAGCCGCGATAAAACCATTTTTTGATGTCATGGGGGGTAAAACTCTTGGCCACCGGACGGCCATGGGGGCAATGGGAAAAAACATCGGCCCGCTGCATCTCGGCCAACAGGGCTTCGGCTTCTGTTGATGTCAGTCTTTGTCCTGCCCTGATGGCTGCCTTGCAGGCCATGTCGGAAAGCACTTCCTCGGCGCGTACCCCGCCTTTCCCCGACCCTGCCTCAGCAAACCGGGCAAAGATCCCAGCCATCACCTCCTCAACCGGAGAGCGGCCAAGCACCGCAGGCACGGCCTTCACCACCTGGCTGCCTCCCCCAAAATCCTCGATCTCAACCCCGAGGGCTCCAATCTCCTCGGCGTACTGCTTGAGAATCTGAATCTCTTCCAGGGTGCACTCCAGCACCTTTGAGAACAGCAGGGTCTGACGGACGATCTTTTTACTGGCAAACTGCCGCTTCAGCGCCTCAAACAGCAGCCGCTCATGGGCGGCATGCTGGTCAATGGCAAGCAGGCCGTTTTCCGTGGCGCAGAGCAGATAGGTATCCAGCAGCTGTCCGAGATAACGCAAGCCGCCAGACGGAGCGGCGGAGTCCTCCGACAAAGGCGGGGGTTGAGACTTCTCTGCCTCACAGCCCTGCTCCGCCTCCCTGTCCGAGCCAGCTTGAAGGACAGAAGGCGCAACAGCAACGGCGGTGGCCTTGAACAGCGGCAACACCTCCTGCACCGCAGGCGCCGGATGAGCGGAGACCGGCGCATAGACCTTGGCCGGGGTAACTTTTGCCTGCACCGTGCCTGAGCCACCGGGAGCGGGCCGGAATATCTCCTGTTTCAGGGTCTGCTGATAATCCGCCATGGCGGCCTGTACTGCGGCGACCACGGCCTGATGCACCGCTGTAGGTTTATTAAACCTGACTTCCTGCTTGGTGGGATGAACGTTCACATCAACGCTGACGAGCGGCAGGGTCAGAAAAATCACCCCGCCCACCCCACGCCCTTTCATGAGATAGTTCTGAAGGCCCTCACTCACCGCATGGCTGATCAGCCGATCATGGATCGCCCTGCCATTGATAAAGATCCTGAGCCGAGCGGCGGCAGGGGAATCCGGCGGCAGAAGAAACCCGGAAACGCCGGGCTCAGTCTCCTCGTTCCCGGCTGAGGCCTGCCGACCGACCTCCACCAGAGATCCACCACCCTTACCAAAAATCCGTTCCGCCCGGCTCCGGGGGGTATCAAGCCCGGCTGGCAGCCGCAAAACCTCGCGGCCATCCACCGTAAAACCGAACCCCAACTCCGGGCGGGCCAGGGCATAATTCTTCACCACCTCTTCGATGTGGGCCAGTTCCGTTCTGGTGGATTTGAGAAATTTTTTCCGGGCAGGGACATTGCCGAAAAGATCCGTAACCTCAAAGGCAGTACCTGGGCTGCCCCCCATCTCGTGCACCTTAAGAACCTTGCCGAAACGGAGATCAATCTGGGTGCCCAGGGTTTGGGCCGCAGGGCGCGAGGTGATCCGCATCCTGGCCACCGAGGCGATGCTGGGCAAGGCCTCGCCCCGGAAACCCAGGGTTCGGATGGAACCAAGCTCGGCAAGGCTGGTAATCTTGCTGGTGGCATGGCGCTCCAGACAGAGAAGCACATCGTCCTGATCCATGCCAGAGCCATCGTCAATCACCCGGATCAGCCGCGTGCCGTCGCCTTCCACCTGGATGAAAACCTGACTGGCCCCAGCATCGATGGCGTTCTCCAGCAGCTCCTTGACCACCGAGGCAGGCCGCTCGACAACCTCGCCGGCCGCGATCTGGTTGGCCAGATTTTCCGGAAGAATCCTGATCCTGGACAAGGCTTAGAGCACGCTCAGCATGTGAATTTTCAGCCACTCCTCGTCCCACCACTCCCGTGGATCGACAAAGATCCCGTTGACCAGCATGCTGAAGTGGAGATGATCGCCCCCCGCCATGCCGGTGGTGCCGGTAAGACCCAAAAGTGCGCCCTTTTCGACCATGGTCCCAACCGAGACGTCGATCTGGCTCATGTGGGAGTACAGGCTGAAAATTCCCTGGCCATGGTCCAGGATAACAGTGTTCCCGTAAATTCCCAGATACTCGGCAAAAACCACCAGCCCACGGTTGGCGGCCTCGACATTGGCATGCTCAAGCGAAGCAATATCAACCCCCAGATGGACCTGCTCGTCGATCTTCTCGTTGTTGTACAGGTAGGTCCGATGATCGGCGTATCCGGCCCGTGGGCTTCCTTCCATCATCCCGAAACGGCCGTCCCAAAGGCGCTCGGGCTGAAATTTCGCGCAGATCTCCTGAATCTTCTTATAATTCGCCTGCCGGATATCGTTGTTCACCTTGATATACTGCTCGACGGGCGTGCCGCTCAACTCCGGATAATAGGTGGCGAATTCCGGCAGCTTGGCGGAAAGAAATGCGTCGCTGACCGTGATCTTGTCACTGACAATCTTACGCACATGCAGATCCATGGTGAACGGGGCCTTGGCCTCGTTTCCGGCCTGGTCCGCCGCGACCACAAAGGCATTTTCTATCTTGGCGATATCGTGGGGCAGTCCCATGCAGGCGCCATAAATTCCCGCACCCCGCTTGGGCATGGCAAATCCCGGGTAGAAGATGTCGTTGACCATTACTCCGTGCCTGCCAGCAGGCTCGCTGACCCGGTAGACAACCACGCCGGCCCCGCCGCCCTTGATATACTTGGGCGATTCCATCACGCTGATCACCGGCGGCTTGGTATCGATGGTGACCGCTGAGGAATGGATGGTGACATTGCCCCTGAACCAGTTCCACAAGGAGAAATCAACCGCCTTCACCAGCAACTCCGCCGAGCCATCCTTCAAGCCAAGGGATTTGGGCGTAATCTCGATGGTCTCCTCGATTTTATGCGGCCCGGCCCCGGAAAAATACCCGGCCCTGGGATAGGTTTTTTCCAGCAGCACCGCCTTTTTGCCCTCCTGAATCAGGGCAACCTCAATGGAGCTCAAGCCGCTCTTGGCATCGCTGGCCGTTAAGGTTAGCTGTTTGGCAAGGCCGATATGGGGACTCTCCCCATTGAGCGCCACCTGCGGCTTTTCCATCTCCCCCACCAGCCAGAAGAACGCCACCAGAACCAAGGCGAGCAACCCTGCTCCCCCAAGGACCAGCGCGGGAAGTGCGCCCCTGTTTTTTTTCACTTTAGCAAACGGGTCAAGCTTCATGCGTCCATCCTCGTATACAAGCGTCCCCGACAGGAGACTTATTTGATCTGACAACGATGGCCTCGCGGGAACATCCCCAGGCCTTCTCTCGTCTTAAAATTTCCGCGATAATACCATGAACCGTCCCATGATTCCAGAGCTCTTAAGCCGTTGTGAAAAAACAACCTCACCGTCTGAATAATAATGGCGGCATAAAGAGCCGTAACGGCACAGTCTGACAAAATCTTTGTTCCGCAACGGCTCCTAATATCTTGACAGGAAAAGCCATCCTCATATAGTGTGCGAGGTGTTTTTCTCTGGGGGATCGAGGCAACGACCATGAAAAAATTCCATACTGTCATTGTGGGCGGAGGCCCTGGAGGTCTGGCCTGCGCCACTCTTCTTGCCCAGCAGGGCAAAGAGGTCCTGGTGCTTGAGCGCAACAGCGTCATCGGCCCCAAAGTCTGCGCCGGAGGCATTCCCGCCGCGGCACACGGTCTCGGCTTTCCGGAGACCCTGTGGGAACGTTCCTTCACCCGCCAGCACATCCACAGCAATTGGCAGCACACCATAATCCAAGACGACAAGCCCATTATCCGCACCGTTGACCGGGGTCGGCTCGGACGCTGGATGGCAGAACGTGCCCAAGCCGCCGGAGTCAGCATCATCACCAACACGCTTGTTCTGAAAATTAGCGAAGACCGAGTGCGAACCAGGGGGGGGGAAGAGTTTGGTTATGATTTTCTGGTGGGGGCCGATGGCAGCAGTTCCCTGGTGCGGCGTCAAATGGGGATTCCCACCGAAAAAATTGGGGTTGGCATCAACTATCAGATCGCGGGGGACTTCCCCGAGATGCAGTGGCACCTGAACACCGATCTTTTCGGCAATGGCTACGCCTGGATTTTCCCCCACCAGGACACGGCTTCCATTGGCGTATACGCCAGGCGCAGCACCAGCAAACCAGGACTCCTGCTGGATAGCCTGCACCAGTGGGCCGCAAACCACGGCCATGAACTCAAGTCCCGCCAGCCGCAAGCAGCCCTGATCAACTTCGACTTTCGCGGCTGGCGATTCAACAACCGCTTTTTGATTGGCGACGCGGCAGGCCTTGCCTCGGGCCTCACCGGCGAGGGCATCTATTCCGCCATCGTTTCCGGAGAAGAAGCCGCCCGCACCATCTTGGACGGAGAGTATGAAGGCAAAAAAATGGCCCAACTCATCGCAAAACACCACCAGCATGCCCGCCTTCTCGAGTTGGCCTCCGGCGGGAAACTGGCTGGCAAACTTATTTTGGAGACCATGGTTTTCTGCCTGCGCACCGGCCTTATCCCTTTCAGCGCCCTGGAAATGGGAATCGACCAACCCTCATAAAGGACTTGCCCGTGAACCCTGAGCCAAAAAAAAACAAAACCCGGCTGTTCAATATTCTGTTCATCGCTGGCTGTGCAGCCATCCTTGTTTTTTTACTCAAAGCGCCGCCCGAATCAACCCACAAGCTGCCTCAGGATGAGATTCACCTTCCTTTTTACCCCATGGAGAAAAAAGAAGCGGAAAAACATTGCGGCTCCTGCCATGCCCCAGAAGGCCAAGCACCCCTGCCAGATGGCCATCCCCCGAAATACCGGTGTCTCTTCTGCCATAAGAAAATACAAACAAGATGATAACTGCCCAGCAGCACCGCATCTGCTTTGTCATCGGCCTGCTCATGGGCAATAGCACACGTCGCAGGCCTCTTTCGCGCATCTGCGGTGCCGCCGAACAGTTACAGCTGGATGCTTCAGCCTGTTTTTCGATTTTAGCGGGATAGTTAAATAACATGACAACCGCCATTTCCCTTTCCCTGCCGGATCTGCGCACCACCCTTGCCCTGGGCCGCTACCTCGGAGAGACCGCCCGCCCCGGCGAGGTGATCACCCTGGCCGGTTCTCTGGGAGCCGGAAAAACCACCCTCACCCAGGCAATCGGCCAGGGGTTGCAGGTGGAGGAGTCCTGCTATATAACCAGCCCCACCTTCAGCCTTCTGCACGAATATCCGGGACGGTTGCCCCTCTATCATCTGGATCTCTACCGGTTGAACGATGAAACGGAAATCGAGGATCTCGGCCTGTTGGAGTACCTCTATGGAACAGGACTTTCCGTGATCGAATGGCCGGACAGACTCGGCAACCTTATGCCGGAGGAACGGCTCCAGATCGAGCTGATACTGCTGAGCGAAACAGCGCGACGGGCGGAGCTAACCGGTCATGGCAAGGCGTGGGAGGAAAAAATAGCCGGAATGCAGAACCACCAGGAGTGGCAGAGGCCAAACAAGAACGGCTGAGAAAACGGGAATGGGAAAGGATCAGGAGGGGTCTTTAGTTTCCAGGCAGGAAACCCGGGGCATCATCTCGTTGAGAATCAAGGCCAGCTTCGCCTTGATAATAGGCTTGGTGAGAAAGCCGTTCATCCCTGCCGCATAGCAGGCGGTCTCATCCTCTTTTCTGGCATGGGCCGTGAGGCCGACTATAGCCAGCGGCTCTTTCAGGGCGCGCAGTCCGACATATTCCTGCCGCAGGGCCGGATCAGCCTCAATCTCCCTGATTTTTCTGGTGGCCTCCATGCCGTCCATATTGGGCATCTGGACATCCATCAAAACAAGATCAAAGGTCTGATGCCGAAGATGCTCCAAGGATTCGGCCCCATCGGAGGCCACCTCGACCTCATATCCTTGCCGGGCGATCAAAATGCTGGCCAATCGCTGGTTGACCGCATTATCCTCAACCAAAAGAATCCTCCCGCCCCTGCCCAGTTTTTCTCGACCCGCTTCCTTGTGCTCTTGCAAAGAGATGATTTCTGCCGGGGCCTCTTCCAGGGGAATCACGAAATAAAAAGTGCTGCCCTTGCCCACCTCGCTGTCCACCGTGAGACGACCACCCATGAGCTCCACGAGCTGGAGGCAAATGGCCAACCCCAGACCCGTGCCCCCGTATTTCCTGGTGGTCGAGCCGTCGGCCTGGGTAAATTTTTCAAAAATCGCCTCCACCCTGTCGGCAGGGATGCCTATGCCGCTGTCGCGCACTGAAAAACGGCTGACAATCTGACCAGCAGCTTCACGCTCATAGTCGACCGTAATATCAATCCCGCCCCGCTCAGTGAATTTCATGGCGTTTCCGGAAAGATTTATCAAGACCTGACGCAGCCGGTTGCTGTCCCCCATAACTCTTTTCGGGATACGGCTGTCGATCTTGCAGGTGAAGACAACCCCCTTTTCCCTGGCAGGGATCTTGAACATGGCGGCCACGTTGTCCACCACCTCGGCAAGATTAAAGGGTAACCGTTCGAGTTCGAGTTTTCCAGCCTCGATTTTTGCCAGATCAAGGATGTCGTTGATCAGGCTCAGCAGGCTTGCTGCGGACTGGGCGATGGTCCTGGTGTAATCGAGCTGCTCTTCGGCAAGGGGGGTTTCGGACAGAAGTTCGCTGAAGCCGATGATGGCGTTCATGGGGGTCCGCAGCTCGTGGCTCATATTGGCCAGGAAATCGCTCTTGAGCCGACTGATCTCCTCAAGCCGCGCATTTGCTTCCCGCAACTCGGCGGTTTGCTTGGCTATTTCGCTTTCCAGCTTCCGGGCATACTCTTTTTCCCGATCCTGGTTGAGCCGGTACTGGCGATAGTTGTCTTCAATAAGCTTGCCATGCTGTTGCTGCAGGATGTTGATCTGCCGAACCGACTGTTCGTGATCGGCGACAAGCATCTCCCGCTCCTGCCTGTGCAGGGCAAGATCAAGGGTGTTCTGCAACAGGGTGGTGAGCGCGGAGCCTGGCGGCCAGTCATCTTTCGGGGCGGCGCAAGAAATGATCAGCACCCCCGGAAGTTTGGCATTATACACCGCATGGCACCGGGCGCCGTTATCCGCCTTTCCCGCGACAAAACCATCGGTCGATCTCGCCTCTTGGACCAACTTTTCCCGCACCGGCTGGGCAAGCGTCAAGGGGTGCGCCCCGTCAAGCAGGGCACCCGTCTCGCTCACCAGGAGTACCGATGCCTCCGGTAGCAGCGCATCGAGAATTGCCAGAAAATCTTGCAACTCCTCGTTGGCGTCGAGCAGGTCATCGAATATGGCGTCAAAAGTGGGTTCGGTCATCAGCGCTTTACTCGTCCGATTCGTACAGCTCTTTGGCTTTGGCCATTTCCCCAGGCAGATCCCTGATGATAATCTTGTAATCCGCCACCTTCATTTTCACATGCTCGGTCAATTCGGGGGGCAGGGTTTCGGTGGGTCCGGGAATGGCCCAGTACTGCATTTTTCCCGCCATGAATTCAGCCAGTTGCAGAATGCTGCCAGTGCTGGAAACATCTTTCACCTGTTTGGCCAGATGGTGCGATTTTATGGAGCTGAGCACTTCCTGGGGCAACCCCCATGCCTTGGTAAGAAGATAGCCCACCTCGGTATGATCGGTGCCAATGGCATTGCGCTCACACTCGGTGAGGATTCCCTTCCCCTCCCTGAAAGCCTTGCAAGCTTCACGCAGCTGCTCCCCGACTATCTGATTTTCAACGATGAGGCCGATGTCGTGGATGATGCCGGCCAGAAAGACATCCTCGCCGTCCTTGCCAAAAATACGCTTGGCGATCATGCCCGAGAGGATGGCCACGGTGGCGGAATGCAGCCAGAGTTTTTGGGCCGAAAAATCAGCGTCGTCGCCCTTGAACATCCCGCGCAACCCTTCAACCGCAACCAGATTGCGGAGCTGCTTCATGCCGGCAAACACCACGGCCTTGGAAATGGATTCGACTTTTTGGGATAAACCGAAATAGGGGCTGTTGACCAGACGCAACAGCCGGGTGACCAGAACGGGATCGAGCTTGATGATCTCCTCGAAATCCTGCATGGTGCTGCGATCATCGTTGACCAGTTGGGTCACTTTGATCGCCACATGCGGGAGCGTTTTAAGCTCAGTAAATTTTTTCAGTATATCTTTGGCGCTGGGCATGGCTCATGCACGCAAGTTCAGGAAAGAACTTTCCCGGTACAGTATTGTTTCTGCCCCAAACGCTTTCATTGCACCCCTTCAAAAGCCTTGAGGAGGGCAGCAAGCTGGGCAACGAGGTCTTTCCCTTGGGTCAGGTCTTTTGCCCGCCCTTGTTTTTCAAGCTCGGCCGCGACCTTGCGCACGCCCTCCACCCCAAGACTGGCCGAGGCTCCCTTGATGCTGTGCGCGGCGTCAGCCACGGCCTCCGCGTCTTCCGCGGCAAGACCGTCGGTAATCCGCGCCAGATCCGAGGCGGAAGAATCGCGAAACAACACCAGCAATTCCGCCAACATCTCCTCGTCGTCGCCAGACTGCTCCAGGGCGAAGTTTCTGTCCCAATCAAGCTCTGCCATCTCTGTTCCTTATCCTGAATTTGGCGTTCGCCACAGCCCAAGAAACAAGGCTACGACCACAGCAATCACATCAATTCCTCGATCAATGAATCTATCATACCGAAAGCGTTGCGGATCGGCAAATGTATAAATGGAAAAATTATGCTCCGGCCAGCACCGCCTCTATCTCGGCAAAAGGAATAACTCCGGCCCTGAGCAGGCACACCTTGCCCTCTTGATAGCCCAAAAGAGTAGAGCCCTGGCCACCCGGCGTTGCTCCGCCATCGAGAACGGCATCCACCTCCGGCCCCAACTGATCCCGCACGCCGCTGGCCGCCACCGCTGCCAGCTGTCCGGAAAAATTAGCGCTGGTCGCGGTTATCGGCCTACCAAAGGCCCTGACAAGTTGCCGGGCCACGGGGTGGGAAGATACCCGGACCCCGATGGTGCCCCGATGTCCTGTGAGCAAATCCGGCAACGACTCCGCCCCCGGAAAAACAAGGGTCAATGGCCCCGGCCAAAATTTCTCCATGAGGCTAACGAAGGGAGGCGGAATCTCCTCGACCAATCCGCCAAGCTGGGACGGATTGTCAATAATCAGCAAAACCGGCTTGTCGGGAGAGCGTCCTTTCAAAACAAAAAGACGGGAGAGGGCCGCCTGGTTAAACGGATCAACCGCCAGCCCGTAATATGTTTCCGTGGGAAAGGCGACAACCCCGCCAGCCCGGAGGACCGCACAGGCTTGGGCCAGGGCTTTGTCTGTTACTTTGGGTTCCACTCCAGGGCTTATCCTGTCACATGCTTCCGACAAGCCGCTGCGCCTTCTCTTCAACCTCGCGGGCCATATCTTCCTTGAAGGAGACAAGCCTTCCGGCCAGGCTTTCATCCCCAAGCGCCAGAATCTGCGCCGCAAGAATAGCACCGTTTTTCGCCCCGGCCTTGCCGATGCCCATGGTGGCCACCGGCACCCCAGGCGGCATCTGCACTGTGGAAAGCAGGGCATCAAGCCCGTTTAAAGAGGACGAGTCCACCGGCACCCCGATAACGGGCAGGGTGGTATGGGCAGCCAGAACTCCGGCCAGGTGGGCCGCCATTCCGGCTGCGGCAATGATTATTTTCAGGCCGCGGTCCTTGGCGCTACTGGCGTATTCCATGGCCCGCGCCGGACTGCGATGGGCCGAGGCCACCGTTATTTCGTACGGGATACCCATCTTCTTTAAAAAATCGACACAACCCTGCATAACCGGCAAATCCGAATCACTGCCCATGACAATACCAACCATAGCTCACTCTCCTTTTCGGTCCAAGGCCTTACGGCCGATATCCTTCCGGTAATAGCAACCGTCCCAGCTGATTTCTTCTGCAGCCTTGTATGCCTTACCAATGGCCTCCTGCACCGTGTCGCCGATGGCGGTCACTCCCAACACCCGTCCGCCATTGGTGACAATGGTATCGTCCTGCAATTTGGTGCCGGCGTGAAAAACCACCACATCCTTGTGCTGCCCAGCCTTGGCAAGGCCTTCAATGACCTTGCCGTTTTCGTACCTCCCGGGATACCCTCCGGCAGCCATGACCACACAGACGGTGGGCCGCGGATCGATCTCCAGGGAAATCTCGGAAAGGCGGCCATCAACCACAGCCTCCATGACCTCCAGCAGGTCGGTTTTCAGCCGCATGAGCAAAGGCTGGGCCTCGGGGTCGCCAAACCGGCAGTTGAACTCCAGCACCTTGACCACCCCCTGGTCAATCATCAACCCGGCGTAGAGCACGCCCTTGTACGGGCAGCCTTCCGCTGCCAAGGCCTTGACCGTCGGCAACATCACCGTTTCCATGACCTGCCGGTGCAGGGGTTCGGTCACCACCGGGGCCGGGGAATAGGCCCCCATGCCACCGGTGTTTGGGCCTTTGTCGCCATCAAAAATCGCCTTATGGTCCTGGGAGGTTGGCAGGGGCAGCACCGTCTCTCCGTCGGTAAAGGCCAGAAAAGAAGCCTCCTCCCCGCGAAGAAACTCCTCGACCACCACCCTGTTGCCTGCCTCGCCGAATGCCTTTTCCTTCATGAACAGATCCACCGCCGCCTTGGCCTCGGCAATGGTTTGGGCAACGACAACACCCTTGCCCGCAGCCAGGCCGTCAGTCTTGACCACCATCGGCGCAGCCTGCTTGTCGACATATCGAAGCGCCTTTTCCCGGTCCGTGAAGGTCGCGTAAAAAGCAGAGGGAATATGATATTTTTCAAGCAGATCCTTCATGAAAACCTTGCTGCCTTCAAGGGTGGCGGCGTTTTTCCTCGGACCGAATACCCGCAGACCTTTTTCTTCAAAATGATCGACGATCCCCAGGGCAAGGGGAACTTCCGGCCCGACCACGGTGAGATTAATCCCTTCACTCCGGGCAAAATCGGCAAGCCCTTCAATGTCGGTGGCGCTGATTTCGACGCAGGTTGCCAGTCCGCTGATTCCGGCATTACCCGGAGCGCAGAAAATCTTCGTTACCCTGGGACTCTGCCGCAATTTCCAGACCATGGCATGCTCCCGGCCCCCCGAACCAACAACCAAAATCTTCATCAAAATCTCCTTGGCTTTTTTCTAAAATATCCTGTTATCCCATTGGAGTTACTAACAAAATCTCAAAAAAACAGGGTGAGGCATTTTACCCTAAAACCACTAACCAAGAAAGCATTAAAAATCCAGCCGCCCCCGCCATTGCCCAACAACTCCCTGCGCCTACCAGCAAAATCTCTTCTGGCGGAAGAGATTTTTTTGCCTTGACACCCGCCTCTTCCCCTTCTATGATAGACCGAAAAATGAATGAATACGCATTCATAAGATAGCAACCCCCTGCCCCTCCACTTCTGCCCAATCTACTGAATCCATGAGAACCTCGGACAAACATACAAAAATTATCGAAGCAGCCATCACCGTTTTTGCCAGAAAAGGTTTCTTCAGCGCGCGCATTTCTGATATCGCCAAGGAAGCCCAGGTTGCAGACGGAACCATCTATCTGTACTTCAACAATAAATACGATATTCTCATCTCGTTGTTCGAAGAAGAGATCGGCAAGATCATCCTGGAGGTGAAGCTTCTCATAGAAAAAGAGAACGACCCCCGGACAATGCTCCAGATTTTCGCCCTGCACCACATGCAGCTCATGGAAGAGAAGCGGGATCTGGCCGAGGTTCTGCAGATGGAGTTGCGTCAGAGCAACAAGTTCATGAAAGAGTACAGAAATACAAAGTTTATTGAATATGTGGATGTGGTTTCCGCCATTATCCACAAAGGCCAGGAAAAGGGGGTTTTTCGCAAAAGCCTCCTGCCGGGCGTGTTCAAGCGGGCCTTTTTCGGGGCTCTGGATGAGACATCCAGGCTTTGGGTTCTGTCCCCGGACCACAGCTATACCATTGACGAAGCAGCCCGACAGATCAGCGATATCTTCATTTCCGGAATCATGGCTGACAATCAGACCTGAATCCGGTTCCCATCAAGCCCGTTCCGGCGGCTTGATATCCATAACCTCAAGTTGCCGCACCCCTCCCGGAGTTTTCACGGTTATCTCGTCGCCCACGCTTTTCCCGATCATTGCTTGACCAATCGGGGAAAGCACGGAAATGCTGCCCGTGCTCACATCTGCCTCCAGCGGCCCCAGAAGCTGATACCGTATCTCATCTTCCGTATCCAGATCAACAAGGGTGACAACCGTGCCAAAAACCACCCGAGAACAATTCACGTTCGTGCAGTCAATAACCTCGGCTCGACCGAGCTTGTCTTTAAGCTCCATGATCCGCCCTTCGATGTGCCCCTGACGCTCCTTAGCCGCATGGTATTCGGCGTTTTCCTTCAAATCGCCGTGCCCCCGTGCCACCTCAATCGCCTCAATGACTGCGGGCCGTTCCTTCTTCAACAGCCGATCCAGCTCCTGACGCAATCTGGCATGTCCTTCCTGAGACATGGGAATACGCACAACCATAGCACCCTCCTTGCCAAAACAATAACTCTATAAAAAAAATGGCCGTTTTCCCGGCAGACAATCACAGCAGCGATTGTCCCGGACAAAACGGCGGGAATCTTTTCAACACATCAACTGCCCAGTACGCTCCGAAATAAGAGCGCCGAGACAACGACAAGACCTTCAATTAGCACACAGCAAAAAAGATTGCAAGGGAAAGCGCACCGGAAAACCCGCGCCTACCAGCGGTAAACAGCCGAAAGAAAAAACTCCTTGGCCCGGTACTCCGGGCCTGAAGTCAGCTCGGTGGTTGCGGAAAGAATGACCTGCGGGACACACTCCACAAAAAATCCGCCCTTCCAGGTTTGCATGGCATATCCCATCTCATCATAGATCACGGCATACTCAAGATCATAATACCTGGGAACCCCGCGACGGAACTGATCGTCGGAAAGCTGGTGCTTGAAATATACGCTGAACCGGTTCTGCCAGTAATTCATCGGAGTCCAGTATGGATGGTCAGAGGCGGCAAACCCATCCGGCTGCAGAGGACCGCCGCCCCTTCCCTCCGCAGTGTCCTTAAAATCGTACGTATAGCTGAATTTCAAAAATGCCGGCTCAAAGAAAAGCAGGTAGGCAGCCCATAAATCATAACCCCGCATGGTATTATCGTCGGAAAAACTGGTGTAGAGATACCCCCCTCCCGCCTGGACGCTGCGAACCATGTCCAGCACAAAATTCGCCTTATAATCCTGCTGCACGATATTCCGGCCGAGGCTGGCCAGGGTATCATGTTTGACATCCCGGTCATAGGAAAGAATGCCGGTCAACCGATCCCCCCAGCGGCCCTCCGCAGCCATCTCAAGAATACCAGTATCGGGCTGGCTGTTTTCCAACAACTCCGACCCTACACCGCCGCGCACAAGAAGCTGCTCGTTGATATTGGCCGCATAGGAAACAAGAGCGCGGGTTCCTCGGATCTTGCCACTACCGCCTGGATCCTGGTAGTCGAGCCGGGCAAGCTTCACCCCCAAATCGTGTTGCAGATAGGGCGAGTATTGCAGACTGGTCTCTTCCCAACTTTTCCTAATCGCCGTATAACCCTCCCGGCCCTCCTCCCGGAGATAGCCATACCCAAGGGCGACCCGGGGTTGCCGCTTCAGCTCGTTTCTCTGCCTGGCCTCAGCTAACCCCGGAAAGTCGCCCCCGGCGGTATGTATCTCCTCATAGAGGGCCGCCTCATGCCCCAGTTGCCCGAACCTGCTGTAAATGCCGGCAAGATCAAACTGTAGGGAGGTATCCGCTGGATATTCCCGCAGCAAGGTCCTAAAATAATTTTCGGCAGCAAGATACTCTCGCTGCATCACCGCCTGCCGGGCGGTTCTTTCCAGGGCAAACTGTCTGTGCCAGCGGTATCGGGCATAAAACGGCACGGCCAGCTGATTACGCGCAGCCGCCTCAGACCCGGACGCAAGCAAGGCCTCAGGCTCCATCAACGCATCGACCATCGTTTGCCTGTCAACCTCGGCAACGGTCAACTGGGTCCAGAGGCCAGGCGCCTCGTTTCGGGGCAGGGTCACGCCCCGCTCCCTGCTCTGTGCCACCAAACTATCCGCCACCGAGGGCTTCAGAAAAACGTCGTACATGGCCACGGCCTTTTCCAACTCATGCTCAGCCCAGAGAATCCGCGCCTTGAGCAGGATCATGTCCGGTCGCGCCGCAATGTGCGGAAAGCGCTCTTCCACCGCCCTGACCTCGGCAAAACGGCCACGGCTAAAAAGCTGCTGAGCAAGACGCACGGCGGCAAATTCCTGCTCCGGGAAATCCCGGAGCATACCCTGCCAAATCTCAATGGCCGCGTCGATCTCGCCATTGGCCTCCCGGGCCGAGGCAGACAAAGAGCGGATCGTGACGGACTCGGGATACTGCCGACTGGCGAGCTCCGCCCGTTCGCCCAGTTCCACAACCAACTCCTCCTTTTTTAGAGCCTTCAGAAGATCAAGAACAAGGCCCTGATCCTGGGTGGATTCCGCCAGCATTCGCTGAAAAAGCGCATTTTCCGCCCCGCTTTTCCCTTGCGCGCGATAAATACGCCACAGAAGCAACTCTGTCTCGAGCCTTCCACGCTGACCCAACAAAGACACAGCCATCTGCTCGGCCTCGGCATAATGAACATCAGCAAACAACAGCCGTGCATGCAGCAGATCAACCTCCCGACGCAGCAGTGGCAACGGCGGCAGATGTCCGCTCCCAGCCGCATCCGACAACTCACGGGCCAGCTGCCCCAGAGCCTTGACTGCGTCCCCGGTTTCGCCCTCAGCCGCCAGCAACCGCACCCGCAACAACCTGGGATCAAGGGTTTCTTGCGCTAAAACTCCTGGCTTGCGGAAAGCATTACCATTTTGCTGCATCAGTTGCCCAAGCCAGACCCAAGCCTCGGCAAAACGCTTTTCCTGAAGGGACAATTCAAATAAGCGGCCCAAAATCTCCTCGTCCCGAGGATTATAAAGATAAGCTTGCCGCAAGGCCTGCTCCGCCTCATAGAGCTGCCCGCTCTGCCCGTATACCTCGGCTAGGCCGAAAAAAGCAGCCTTGCCCAGCTCCCCATCGGCCTGGTGGTTTGCCAATATTCGGGCATAATATTCCCTGGCTGCGGCATAGGAAGCGGTTTCAGTCAGAGCTTTGGCGATGAGCAGCTGGGTCTGCGGAGTTTCGCACAACCCAGGAAATTTTTCCTGCAGCCGGGCAAGATGATCCTGGGTTTTCCTGAGCAGACCAAGCTCCCCTGCCAGCTGGACGCAACGCAACCTGAACATGCCGGTTTCGTCGGCCCCGTCCAGCAGCTGCTCATACAGGGCCAGCGCCTTGGCGGAACACCTAAGCCGCTCATTCACCAAAGCCTGTCCGGCCAAGACATCAGGCGTCCTTACCCCAAGAACCTCCAGACGGGAAAACATGTCCAGACTTTTGGAGAACTCCCCACGGTCAAGGTACATGCGGGCCAGCTTTTTAAGAACCGTCCTGTTTCCCGGCTCCATCTTGAAAAGAATCTCCAGCACTTCGAGGAGCTTTTGCCTTCGCTCCAGATGCGCCCACATGGCGTTGGCCTCATCGTCATTCCCGGCTGCCAACAGAGCCTTGGCCCGTTTGGCCAGAATTTTGGGATCGTCAGGGGTAACCGCCAGGATCTGGTCGTACAGGGCGACAGCCTCCTGAAGCTCGCCATTGGCCTCATACTGCCCGGCCCCGCGCGCCAGGTTCTCAAGATTTGGCGCAGGTTCAAGGCTAAGGCCATGCCCCAAGGTCGCCATCTCGGTTTTGTTCCCCAGGGCGGCATGGATATCGATGACCTGCCGCAGAACCTCTTTATCCTCGGGTTTGAAAGAAATATACCGTTCAAAATAGGCAAGGGCCTCAGGGAGACGGGAAAGACCGGAATAAATCTGGCCAAGCCGCTTGAGAAGTCTGGGGGATGAGGGCTCCTTCTCAACAAGAGGAAGAAGGTAGGCCAAGGCATCCTCTCCCTTGCCACTCTTAAGGTAATAGGCGGTCAACCGTTCTTTTGCCTCAGGGCTCTGGGAGGTGCGCGCCAAGCGCTGCCAGTACTCCACCGCCTGGCTCTCAAGCCCTGATTTGTCATAGGCTTGGGCCGTCTTGAGCAGGATTGCCGGGTCGACCTGATTTCCCCTGGCCAGAACGGTGAAATGCGCTCTGGCCTTATCGTAGGCGCCCATATCGTAATAGAGATTGCCCAACTCTTCCCGCAAGGCCAGCCGCGCGGGATCCCGTTGAAGCAAAGCCTCCAACATTGCTGCCGCTTCGGTCTTTTTCTGCTGAGCGAGAAACGCCGAAGCCGCGCCACGCAAGGCCGGAATATTGTCCGGCTCCCGCTGGAGAACCTTTTTGTACAACTCCACAGCCCGGGCACCATTGCCCTGCCCCCTGCTCGCCTCTGCCAGGGCCTGCAGATACTGCAGATTCCGGGGAGCAGCCTCAACCAGCAATTCAAGATGGACAAGGGCGCCCTCTTCTCTCTTCAACTGCAGAAGGATGGTAACCAACTCCCAACGGGCAGCATCGAGGCCTTCCCGCATGGCCAGCAACCCCTCGTAAACAGGAACCGCCTCGGCAAGCTTGCCATTGCGCGCCAGTTCTCGCCCCTGATCCCAGAGAGCCTTCCAGGCGACATCCTTGTCCTCCTTGACCTGGATGGTTCGCGCCGGAACAACCTGCTTTCCCTGTGACGCAGGAGACTCTGCCGCATATCCCGAAGCAGAAAGAAAGAACCACGAAAACAGGAAAAAAACAGGCACGAAAATGAGGACGCGATTTCTCGCTCGTGGGAAAGGCAAGACGGGGTGCAGGAGAATAGACAATCTGATACGCATCCGCAAAGGTGTCCTTTTGGCAACCGTGAAAAGGACCGGCTTCAGAAGCTGAAAAAAGAGAAAACAGGTCTACCGTGTATAAAATTCGGCAATCTTTTCAACAACAAAACATTGCATCGCGTCCGTAAGTTCTGGAAAAATAGGCAGCGCCAGGGTCTCAAGCGCCGCCCGTTCCGCTTCGGGAAACGACACATCTTCGTACCCCAGTCCAGCGACACATCCCTGCCGATGCAGAGGGATGGGATAATATATCTCCGCCCCGACTTCATTGCTTAAAAGATGCCGAAGCAACCCGTCACGGTCCCTGGCCCTGATGACAAACTGATTGTAGATATGATAGTCGCACTCTTCCCCCACCGTCAACCCCTCTGCCTGATACACCGCTTCAGGCAGAGATACCGCCCCGCTCTCCAGCAGGCCGGTTTTGGCGAAGAGTCGGCGATAGGTTGCGGCATTGCGCCGTCTTGCCTTGTGCCACTCGGGCAGATGGGCAAGTTTTATATCCAGCACCACGGTCTGGATGGGATCGATGCGGAAATTCCCTCCCACCACCCCGTGATGGTACTTGGGCGCTCCGCCGTGCACCCGGATTATCCTGATGCGCTCGGCCAACTGAGGATCATTGCAGGTAATCAGCCCACCGTCACCGATGCCGCCGAGATTTTTGCTGGGAAAAAAGGAAAAGCACCCTGCCTCCCCCATGGAACCTGCCCGATGCCAGACGGTCTGATCACCATTTTTCATGGGATACACAGCGCCAATAGCCTGGGCGGCATCCTCTACCACCGGCAGACTATACTGTCTGGCTAGGCCAAGAATCGCCCCCATGTCCGCACATTGACCATAGAGATGCACCGGAATAATCGCCTTGATCCGCTTGCCGGTCCGGGCATCCTCGGCCAACACCTCGGCCATCCGCTCCGGGTCGATATTGTACGTCACCGGATCGATATCGGCAAAAACCGGCTTTGCCCCCAGCCTGAGAATGCAGCCCATGGTGCCAAAAAAGGAATAGGGCGTGGTCAGGACCGCATCGCCAGGGCCGATCCCCAGAGCCATGAGCGCGGCCAACAGAGCGTCGGTGCCGCTGGCAACACCAATGCCATAGCCTGCGCCACAGTACGCGGCAACATTTTTCTCAAACTGTTCGACCTTGGGGCCAAGGATGTACTGGGTCGAATCAATGACCTCGGTCACCGCGGCAAGAATCTCGTCGCGCAGGGGAGCCATTTGGCCATGCAAATCTAAAAGAGGAACTCGCATAAGGTTTTTCCAGGTATCGCCGAAAACGGCGGGGAATATTATCCAACGATCATGAACGCCAAGGGTTCAAAAATTCAGCAAGAAAATCCTTGATATCAGGGACTTCCTTCTCAAAATACTCCCGCATCTTTTTTAGAAGATTGGCCTCGATCTGACGCACCCGTTCCCGGGAGATGTCAAACTTATCGGCAATATCCTGCAGAGTGAGAGGCTCGTCGCTGAGCAACCGGCCGGACAGGATGGCCTTTTCCTTGTCGTTTAAGGTCTCGCGCAGCTTGTCGAGAACCGTGCCCATCCACTCTTTCACTTCCTTTTCCGCCACCCGTTCTTCCACGGTGGGCCCGACCATGGGCAGAAAATTCTTCTGCTCCTCGTCGGAACCTTCTCGCACCGGACTTTCCAGGGAAACATCCCAATTGTCCATGCGCTGGCTCATCTCAATGACTTCGCTTTCCTTCACATTGAGGCGCTGGGCCAGCAATTTAACCTCCGGCGCAAAGCCCTGCGATTCTAGCAGTTTTTTTTCTTTATTCAAGCTGAAAAAAAGTTTGCGCTGGGCCTGGGTGGTGCCGATCTTGACCAGCCGCCAGTTATCCATGATGAACTTGAGGATATAGGCCCGTATCCAATAGGCGGCATAGTAGGAAAACTTCACCTGCCGGTAGGGATCGAACTTTTTCACCGCCTGCACCAGGCCGACATTGCCCTCCTGGATGAGATCGAGGAAGTTCTGCATCCAGTATTTCTGGAAATCCATGGCCACCTTGACCACCAGCCGCAGATTGGAGGTGACCAGCTTGTAGGCCGCTTCCGGGTCGCCGGTTTCCTGAAAATGGCGGGCCAACTCATCGGTCTCTTCACGGGTCATGAGCTTGTATTGGCTGATTTCCTGCAGATACCTATGGAGCCCCGCATTGCCCAGGGCCGGGAGATTATCGTCATCCGGCAGGGCGACAAGGGGATGCAGCGCTTCCTGCTCATCCTCATCATCATTGACTATTTCTAGGACTTCCGGGTCTTCTTTCATGTTTGCCATTATTAATAGAACCACGTCAAAGGTCAATCTCTTTCCACAACACCCTGATTCCCGCCGCATACCCCGTCGATTTCACCGGCGAACCCGATCCCCCATTTTAGAATTGCCTTTGCAAGGCTATCTTTTTATGATAGATAGCCTCTTCTGTGGAATCAGCACATTTTTCCGCACATTTGCATGATTCTGATACAGTACAAAACTGTCTTCCCGAAAAAACAGGACATCCCGGATTATCCATGGAAAACATTCGCAACTTCAGCATCATCGCCCATATTGACCACGGAAAATCAACCCTGGCCGACCGCTTTATTCAACTCTGCGGCATGGTTACCGACCGCCAGTTCCACGACCAACTCCTTGACAGCATGGATATCGAGCGGGAACGCGGCATCACCATCAAAAGCCAGGCGATCTGCCTTCCCTACCGGGCCAAAAACGGCAAGGACTACATCCTCAACCTCGTTGACACCCCTGGCCACGTCGATTTCAGCTACGAGGTCTCCCGGGCCCTTGCCTCCTGCGAGGGAGCGCTGCTCCTCGTTGACGCGGCCCAGGGCATTGAAGCCCAAACCCTGGCCAATCTCTACCTGGCCATGGAGCATAACCTGGAAATAATCCCGGTCATCAACAAGATCGATCTCCCCTCCGCGGACCCGGAGGGGGTTGCCCTGCAAATCGAGGAAGACCTTGGGTTGGACGCCAGCCACATCCAGCTCTGTTCGGCAAAATCAGGCCTGGGCGTCGATGCCGTGTTGGAGGCAGTGGTCAATCTCCTGCCCCCGCCCACAGGCGACCCGGAAAAGCCCCTGGAGGCCCTGATCTTTGACGCCTTCTACGACCCGTTCCGGGGGACCATCATCTCCTGCCGCATCTTTGAAGGACGGATCAAAGCCGGGGACACCATGCTCTTCATGGCCAACAATGCCGCCTACCGGGTCGAAGAGGTCGGCTTTTTCCGCCTGACCCGCGAACCCCAAAAAGAACTGAGCGCAGGCCAGGTCGGCTACATCATCGCCGGGATCAAAAACATCACCGACACCAGGCCCGGCGACACCATTACCCTGAAGGATCACCCCTGCGCCAAACCCCTGCCTGGGTTTCAAGAGATCAAACAGGTGGTGTTTTCCTCCATCTATCCCGTTTCCACCGACGACTACGAAATTCTGGCCACGGCCTTGGAAAAGCTTACCCTCAACGACGCCTCCCTCTCCTTCCAGAAGGACGCTTCCACCGCCCTGGGCTTCGGCTTCCGCTGCGGATTCTTGGGGTTGCTCCATCTGGAGGTGGTTCAGGAACGGTTGGAACGGGAGTTCGACCTCTCGCTGATCCTCACCGTGCCTTCGGTAAACTACAAAATCTTCCTCAAGGACGGGACCATGAAAGAGGTGGACAACCCGGCCCACTACCCGGACCCGACCACCATCGAGCGCATCGAGGAACCCTTCATCAAGGCCACCATCCTCATCCCGGAACGCTACATGGGGGTGGTGATGACCCTGTGCATGGAACGGCGGGGCGAAAACACCCATTACCACTACCCAATTCCCGGCCGGATCGAGTTCACCTGCGAGCTGCCCCTGGCGGAAATTATCTACGATTTCTACGACCGACTCAAATCCATCACCCAGGGGTACGGCTCCTTTGATTATGATCTCCTGGATTATAGGGAAAGCGATCTGGTCAAGCTGGATATCCTGGTGAACGGGGAGCGGGTGGACGCCCTTTCCCAACTGGTGCACCGCAACAATGCCAGGGCACGCGGACTCCATGCCTGCGAAAAGCTGAAAGAGGAAATCCCGCGGCAGATGTTCAAGATCGCCATCCAGGCAGCGGTGGGGGGCAACATCATCGGCAGGGAAACCATCTCCGCCCTGCGCAAGGACGTGCTGGCGAAATGCTATGGCGGCGATATCAGCCGCAAGAGAAAACTGTTGGAAAAACAAAAAGCCGGCAAGAAGCGGATGAAAACCGTGGGTAATGTGGAGATTCCGCAGAGCGCCTTTCTGGCGGTACTCAAGTCAGATCAATAAAGAGGTCGGAACAACCGCCGGGAATCATGTCTTCGGCGATGCTTCTCATGTTCTTCGTCTGGGGCATTGGGTGGCAAGCACGCACTCAATTTTTCGCTCCAGGATTTCCTGGACTTCTTCTTCGCTTAAGGCTGCGCTGTTTTCTTTTGAGATAAAAACGATGCAATCCTTACAGACATTGAGCGCGCTGCGGTAATCGTCCAGTTCCTGGGCAACCTCCCAGCACGGCCTGTCCTCAAGCCCCTGCTTCCAGGCAACACAGCTGTCCTCGCTCCCGCAAAGGGTAATCTGCCAACAGTGCCATTCTTCCTGTGCCATCATTGCTTTGTCCTCACACTTCCTGAAAAGAGAAAAGCCCCCGGCCGAGCCGACGGCGTTGTCATCACGATCAAGACCAGCAAAAAGACTACCCCAAAAAGGTGGCGATTGCAGCCAGTAACTCAGCCTTGCCTTCGCCTGTTTTCGCGGAAAACAACACCCGCTCATGCTTGCTCAGACCGAGAGCGGCATCGAGGTTCGCGGCCTGCTTGGCCTGCTCGTTGTTGGACAGCTTGTCCCGTTTGGTATAGACGATGATAAAGGGACGGCCCCGGCTCCGAAGCCATTCTACCAACTCCCGGTCCTGGGCCTTGAGAAGATGCCGGATGTCGATCAGCACCACCACGCAACGCAGGGTCGGGCTGGTGGACAGGTATTCGGTAACCAGCCCCTGCCATTCGTCTTGAAGCTTTTTCGAGACTTTGGCAAAACCGTAGCCAGGCAGATCGACTAGGTAGAGCTTGGCGTCCACTATAAAATAGTTGAGGCTCTGGGTTTTGCCCGGCCGGGCGCTGACCTTGACCAACCCGTTGCGGTTCACCAACCGGTTGATCAGGCTCGACTTGCCCACGTTGGAACGCCCGGCAAAGGCGATTTCCGGCAGGGGTTCCTCGGGCAGCTGCGCCATCTTGTAGGCGCTTTTCACAAATTCGATCTTCGCGTAATTCACGGCAGAGTCGGTCACATTTTCTCCCTGGCGACACAGTCGCCCAGTCTTTGTTTGACAGCCCTGTCCGCAGAAACAAAAAACTCAGGCTCAACCTCTAAAATGTAAACGTTCAGCAGCGCCGCTTCGCTGCTGCCGCAGATGCGCGAAAGAGGCCTGTGAGCTATATAGCCAGCCTATGCAAGCAGGCCGATGACAGCTAAGCGAGCACAGCGAGACTGCGAAGCAGATGCGGTGCTGCTGGACGTTTACAACTCAAATAACCTTGTTCAATGAGTATTCGATGATGCCTTCGGCGCCGTTTTTTAAAAGCCTCGGGATAAGATCCCGCACCTCATGCTCGGAGATGACCGTCTCCACCGAATACCAATCCGAGTGATACAAGTGCGCCACCGTGGGTGCATTCAAACTGGGCAGGATACCGATCACCTGATCTAGATGCGTCTGGGGCACGTTCATCTTGAGGCCGACGATCTTGTCGGCCCGCAAAGCCCCCTGTAGCAACAGGGCGATGTTCTCGATCTTCTCCCGCTTCCAGGGATCAGCCCAGGCAGCCTTGGAAGCGATGAACTGGGTATTGGAGGTCATCAACTCGTGGATGATCCGCAGACCATGGGCCCGGATGGTGCTTTCCGTTTCGGTGACCTCGACGATGGCATCGGCCAGCCCGGAAACGACCTTGGCCTCGGTGGCGCCCCAGGAAAAGGAAATATCAACGTTGATGCCCTTTTGGGCAAAGAATTTCCGGGTATAGCCGACCAGCTCGGTGGCGATCTTCTTGCCTTCCAGATCTTCAAGCCGCTGGATACTGGAGTCCCCTGGCACGGCGATCACCCAGCGGGTCGGCCGCCTGCTGACCTTGGAATAGATCAGGTCGGCCACCACCACGACGTCGGATTCGTTCTCCAGAGTCCAGTCCTTGCCGGTGATGCCTGCGTCGAGCACCTCTTTTTCCACATAGCTCGACATTTCCTGGGGACGGCAGATGGAGCAGGAGAGCTCGGGATCATCCACCTCCGGGAAATAATTGCGGGAGGAGAGCTTGATCCGCCAACCCGACTTTTCAAAAAGTTCAACAGTCGCTTTCTCCAGACTGCCCTTGGGAATACCCAGCTTCAAGATGTTCATTTTTTATAAACCTTCCCGGGATCAAAAACCGGCGTATCGTTTACCTCAAGCCCGTTGCCCTGCATCTTTCGAAAAAAACAGCTTCGATACCCCTTGTGACAGGCAGCGCCGCCCAACTGTTCCACCAAAAAGACCACGGTGTCGGCGTCGCAGTCAACCAGTATTTCTTTTACCAGCTGCACATGCCCGGACGACTCCCCCTTAAGCCAGAGCTGGTTACGGGAACGGCTCCAGTAATGGGCCTTGCCTGTTTCCAGGGTTTTCTGCCAAGACTCTTCATTGATATAGGCAAGCATGAGGATCTCCTTGGTCAGGTGGTCCTGGGCAATGGCGGGCAGCAGACCGCCTCCCTTGTCAAATCGCAGCACACTCATAACTCTCCCACAATGGCAGACATTGCTTACTTGTCCTGTCCGTCCATGTCCTCCGGCTCTTTTTTCTCATCCCCAGATTTTTCCCTGGATAGGAAATAAAGCAGGCAACCATTTCTGAATTTACAGTATTCCGTGGGCCTCCGACAGACAGCCTTTTCGGAATCAACCTTTTCCTGGTATTTTTCGCAGACCAGTTCCATTTCGCCACCTGAAAAACACGCAAAATATGCCTATCTTTCTATCTTGTCAAGTGGTTGCGGCAATGGCAGGCATCCCAAAACACCTGGTCCAAAAATTGAAAAAAAATAAAGTAGCATATCCTTAGAAAAAAGACTATTTTTTTAGGTTTCCTGCTCCGTGCGGAAAGATCGCCATTGGGTGCAGCAATCTTTCTTTTTCTTTATTTTTCAACCCCGGTAAAACTGCAAGACATGATCACACCCGAGCCCTTTGTCTCCATACAGCCAAAACTTGACCAGCCCCCCGCAGGGACAGGCCAAAACCCGCCTGCCACGCTTGCCCAAGCCGAAAGCGTTATCAGTCAGGCAAAAGAGGCTCTGGCCGCGCAGAAAAAAGAGACGCTCACCCTCTCCGCCGATCCCCGCGTGGCCCAGTGGCAAGATTGCAATTTCAACAATTACGGCCACATCCTGGGCTTTCTCGGTCTGCCGGACACCATTGCCGAGGTCAGGGATCAGCTCCCCCAAAAGGCAGCAAAAATCCTCAAGCACATTGAAAAATGTGAAAACGAGCTGGGCGCCCTGGATATCGATATCCGTCGCAAAACCATCCAGCCCCACAAGGCTCTCGGCCAGGCGCAAAAGATCGTGCAGGAATGTGCCACTTATCAGAACACCGTGAAAAAATGGCGAGACCAGACCACCCTTTTGCTCGACGCGGACAAAGCCTTTCGAGAAAGGCTTTCGGTGCGTGGGCTCCTCCCCCTGGCCAGGGAACTCGGCAGACGAACCGGAGCAATGGTGGATGAGGGGTATAATTTCTACCGCATGGTCAAAGACGAAGGCGACCAAGGCGACACGCCCAGCCTGCATGGCTATCACACTCAGGCCATTGATCTGGAAAAACGAATCCGCCATATCGACCTGAACAGCCTCTCCGGACTCGCCCGAGCCATCGTCGAACACAATCTTCAGATAGCAATGGCCGCCACCGACCAGCTCAAGGAATTCATTGAATTTTTCCTGAAAAATCTTCCGGGAGAGATTTCTGTGGTGGACAAGGCCCAACAAGAATTGGCCGACCTGCGGGAAACACCAGCCCCAGTGATTTTGGCACAAATTGAAGCCATTGCCGCCAGCCTTTCCAGAAATCTGGTCGGTCTTCGAAACAAGGCGCAGAGCCTCAAGCAGATCCAGTTTCTTCCCATCGTCTTGGAGGAAACGCGGACCTTCCATTACACCATGAAAAACACCATCCTCCCTGAGCTGAAACGCCAGATAAACGCACCAGGCTCACCGATCAACCCAAACACTATTGCCGCCGAAAAAACCGCCGATTTTTTCATGGGGCTAAAGGGCTTTGTGCGGGCCGTCAAACTGCTTTTCAGCGCCGCTGGAGGCCAAAAGGCCATAAAATCCGAAGACCTGCACCAAATCCTCATCGATCTTCTCAACACCTGCGAAATTTACTATGGCAACTCCAGGAAGGATGTTGCCAGGTTGCACAAATTCATCGACGCCAAACTCTGCGATTTCGAAAAACCCTTTCCCTACGAAGGCCTCTTTCTTACGGCCAAAGAAACCATAGGCACTTACGGCTCCCGACTCGAAAAGCTGTTGTACGGCTTTGAGACCACCGATTGCAGCACCGATGACAAGGACGAGAAGCCCTCCCCAGCACACAAGACCACGGTGGGACGTCTTATCGCCAAGCTGGAAGTGCGCACCGCAAATCTGGAAAGCAACAAAAGCTGAGCATGTTCCAATTCCTCGACCAACTTCCATTTCCGGTTCTGATCGTTTTTGCGATCTTCATGCTGCTGGCACCGTTTCACCCCATGCCGCATGTGGTGGAAAAAATCCTCATGCTGAAAAACGGTCAGCTCACTCGGCCGATTGACATCTTTGACCTCCTGTTTCATCTGGCTCCATTGCTGCTGCTTGGACTCAAGTGGTGGCTGTTCCATGGTCAATCTTGATCCACCCCCTGCCATCAACATTACCGCTATATACGAGTAAGGAGCAGCACATCATGCAGCGAGTTTCCGAAAACGACACAGTCACCATTGTCTACGATGGACTTCTGTCCACCGGTGAAAAATTTGATTCCTCCCAGGATACCGGCCCCCTGCAATTCCAGATGGGAAGTGGCGGGGTGCTGCCCGCCTTTGAGCAGGCGTTGCTGGGCATGGCAGTCAAGGAAACCAAGAGCCTCACCGTTGCGGCCAAGGACGCCTATGGCCTGAAAAACGAAGACCTGGTCATGACCGTGAGCCGTCAGGGGTTTGCCGACCAGCCCATCGCCCCGGGGATGATCCTCGGCATGGATATGGAACATGATGGACAGCAGCACAAGGTTCCGGCCACGGTGCTTGCGGTTGATGCAGACACAATGACCGTTGACTTCAATCACCCGCTGGCAGGCCAGGATATCACCTATCAGATCACCCTGCTCTCCATCGACACCCCTGTCACCGAGACCGCTGGCTGCGGTTGCGGCACAGGCAACACAGGCGGCTGCACCCCGAACCGCAGCTGCGGTTGCGCCTGAACGGCATTCTCCACATGGCAACGGAAGTCAATCTCCCGGATCGGCATGCCTCGCGGGCGATCCTGAGCATTGCCGGTTCCGATCCTTCGGGCGGCGCCGGCATCCAGGCGGACCTAAAAACCTTCACCGCCATCGGGGTTTATGGTGGGGCGGCGATCACCTGCCTCACCGCCCAAAACAGCTTCGGCGTTTCCTCTTATCTGCCTATAGCTCCTGCGTTTGTCAAAAACCAGATCCAACTGGTTCTGGCCGATCTGCCTGTCAGCCACATCAAAACCGGGATGCTTGGCACCGACGAAATCGCCGGAGCAATAGCCGAAGCTCTGCACGATTTTTCAGGAGAAATCATCTGCGACCCAGTGTTTATGGCCAGCGACGGGCATGAACTTTTCCAAAAAACGGCACGAAATACAGGCCTGCAAGCCCTGCTCAACGTTGCCACGATCCTCACCCCCAACCTCCCTGAACTGGCGCTCCTGACCAAGCGAAGTCTTGAAACTCCCCAGGAAGCCGTGGAAGCAGCAACCGCCCTGCTTGCCTGCTACCCTAAGCTGCGGGCCATTGCGCTCACCGGAGGGCATATCCAGGAACAGGCCGATGAGGTGGAGGATTTCCTGATCCTCAGACAAGGATCAGGCCAAGAGATTTCCACGGCCAAACATGCGCGGATCGCCACCAAAAACACCCATGGCACCGGCTGCACCTTTGCCTCCGCCTTTGGTGCCTACCATCTGCTCCACGGCAACGACCAAGATGCTTTTTTCAAGGCAGTGGCCTTCATTGATACCGTCCTGCGGCAGAGCGCCAACCTTACCCTTGGCAGAGGTAAAGGCCCGCTGGCCCACCATCTCTTTCAGGGCAAGGTTTGACTCTCGCTCACCATTGACGTTTGACGTTAAGCGTTATATGCTTTTAACAACATAGCAACAGCCTCTATTGCTTATTCCTGTGCAAAACAGGCAAGCGCCTCGAACGGGAGACTATCCCTGCTTCGGCTTGAGACCTTAACCAAACAGAAAACTCAACAAGATAAGGAGAGCATAATGCAGAAAAAACATGGACTACAGATGGCAGCAATGGCGATTATTTTCATGCTGATCACCTCCGGGTGCGCCACCAATACCTCGAAGGGAGCAAGCGGTGGGGCCATCGGCGCGGCAACTGGCGCCATCGTCGGCCAGGCCATCGGCCACAACACCAAAGGAACCCTGCTCGGCGCGGCAGTGGGCGGCATGCTCGGCTATATCATTGGTAACGAGATGGACAAATACGACCAGGCGCAACTCAATCAGGTATACGAGAGTTCGCCTTCCCATCAGCGCACCCAATGGGTCAACCCGGACACCAATCGCTCATACTCCGTAACGCCCAAACCTGCTTACACGCAGCCGTCCGGCCAGGTATGCCGTGAGGCTGAAATTCTCGCCACCGTGGACGGACGCCCGGAAAAGGTGGTCTCCACGGCTTGCAGAGACAATGACGGCAGGTGGGTGATTCAAAAATAATCCCCTGCGGGATATTCCAGACGGACGATGTTCGGGGACGATATTCCACAAAACGGAATGGTGCCCCGGACATCATGGGAAAAAGGGCCAGACCTAGACCATGCGCATTTGGATTGACGCCGATGCCTGCCCCGGCCCAGTAAAGGAGATTCTGTTCCGAGCAGCAGACCGGATGCGGATCGAGAGTATTCTGGTGGCAAACCACGGCCTAAAAATCCCGCGCTCACCCTTTATCAAAACGGTGCAGGTCGCGTCAGGCTTCAATGTCGCAGATGCCCGGATCATCGACAGCCTTGCCCCAGGCGATCTGGTGATCACCGCAGATATTCCCCTTGCGGCCGAGGTGGTCGCGGCCTCGGCAACCGCCCTGAATCCTCGGGGCACACTCTATACGCCCGACACCATCCAGGAACACCTGGCGCGCCGGGACTTCATGGATGAAATACGCTCAACCGGCGCCATTACCGGCGGGCCATCCCCCTTGAGCAAGGTGCATCTCCAGGCGTTTGCCAATCAGCTGGACCGATATCTGACCAGGCATGCAACTGGAGTACCGCAAGCCGTATCTCGATGAATGGCGTCTCGCCGCCAACAATCTCTCTCTTTATTTTCCCAGGGAAAATTGCCTGATAAACCGGGCCAGGACTATTACCTGCTCCGGGACAAGATCGCCAAAGGCCATGCCCCGTCGCCTGACTTCACCCCCTCCTCCAGCCTTTTCATCCATGACAATGTCACAGACATTGGTGAGGGGGATATTGTCAAAGAAGAGTTCCTCCCCGCCAAAGATGATACCGAACTCCGCAGGCTCCGTGGTCATGTCGTCATAAGCCGTGTACCTGAAGGACAATCCGCCGAAGCTCACGTCGATGATCTCGCCATACACGGAATCGAGGGCAATCACTCCATCCTTCACCGGAAACCTACGGCACCGCCTGCTTTCCCGCTGATTCTCCATGCTCATCCCCCCATTTTTTTCAGGACACCCCTTGTTCCGTACTCAAGTGCAGACACAAATCACATCATCCGTATCCTGCCGCAATCCGGGCAGACCCAGGTCGGGCCATTGCTGATGGTCCACATATTTTCCTTGAAACAGTCATCGCAGATCTGAAAGCCGCAGGGACAGTTCCAGCAAAAAGGCAATTTCTGCCGACAGCAATGGCACTGAAACTCCTTGGGATTTCGACGACGACCCGCCTTTTTCGGCTGCTCCCCATCCATACTCAAGCAGGCTCCTTGACTTCGGCGGTCAGCCAGGACAGATACTCTTTACTCCCGACAATTATCGGCGTGGCGATAATCTCGGCAACCTCATAGGGATGGATCGACTTAATCGCCGCCTCAATCTCAGGATAAAGCGTTGCACGGCTTTTGGCAAGACAGAGATATTCCCCCGCCGTTTCGATCTTTCCCTGCCAGCGGTAATGGCTGGTCATGGGTCCGATCACCTGAACACAGGCAGCCAGCCGCTGCTCGACCAGCAATCCGGCAATGGCCCCGGCCTCCTTCTCGGTGGCGACCATGGTGGCAACCTGGATATATTCGCTCATTGGACTCCCTCCTTAGGGAACAGACAGCATGCCGTATATTCTTGTTCCCAAACCGGAATCTGTCAATCATTACTGTATAAGCAAAGTTTTTACCAGGCTACCAAGAGCATGGACAGCCTGGCTCAATCTCTGGTACATTTAAAAAATTCGCAACAGCTTTCCTCACCACAACCAAGGAGTCGGCTATGCTGCTGGCAGTTGACATCGGCAATACCCACATGGTGATCGGCGTTTTCACCGGCCCGACGCTGCGCTGTCACTGGCGGGTGAAAACCGACAAGGGCAGCACGGTGGATGAACTGGCCGCCATCTTCCATACCCTTTTCACCATGGAAGGCCTCCGCTTCAACGATATATCCGACACGATCATCTCCAGCGTGGTGCCGACGATGCAGGCCGCCTGGGCAGCCTTTGCCACCCGCTACCTACACACCACCCCGCTGGTGGTGGGTACGGATACCGTGCAGACCGGCATGGAGGTGCTTATCGACAACCCAGCGGAGATCGGCGCCGACCGTCTGGTCAATGGTGTGGCTGCCTATGAAAAATTTAAATGCGCCCTCATTGTCGTTGATTTCGGCACCGCCATCACCTGGGACTGCGTTTCCGCCTCCGGCGAATACCTGGGCGGCGCCATCGCCCCGGGGTTGTCCATTGCCATGGAGGCTTTGGGCAGCCGCACAGCCAAGCTGCCCCAGGTTGACATCTCCACCCCGCCCGCCGCACCCATCGGCACCAATACCGTGGCCGCGATCAAGTCGGGCATCCTCTTCGGTTACGGCGGCATGGTGGACGGTCTTATTCGCCGACTGCGGGAGCAGATGGCCCCGACCATGCCGCAGACGGTGGCGACCGGCGGCATGGCCGCCCTCATCGCCCCGTACACCACCAGCATTGATCACGTTGATCCCATGCTCACCCTCAACGGACTGCAGCTGCTCCATGAACGCAACACTTAATCTCACACTCCCTGCCCCCCTGAAAAAAGGGGATACCATCGGTATCATCGCCCCGGCCGGGCCGGTGCGCAACGAAGCTGATTTCAGCGCTGGGCTGAAGATGCTCACCGAGCTGGGATTCAAGACCCGATACCGAAGCGACATCCTGCGCCACAACGATTTTCTGGCCGGAACCGACCAGGAGCGTCTGGCCGAGCTGCACGAACTCTGGCGCGATCCGGAGGTCAAAGCCATCCTGGCGGTGCGCGGGGGCTATGGCTGCCTGCGGATCCTGCCGGACCTGGACCTAAACCTTATCCGGCAGCAACCGAAAATGCTCATCGGTTTTTCCGACCTCACGGTCCTGCTCTCCGCAATCCAGCAAAAAACCGGACTCATCACCTTCCACGGCCCCATGCTCACCACCCTGCCCAAAAGCGACCGCGATTCACAGGAGGCATTTTTCAATCTGCTCACGGGCAAACCGAGGCCGGAGATCAAGATAAAGGGGTTGGAAATCCTCAAAGGCGGCAAGGCCAGCGGGAGACTTTTGCCCGGCAACCTGACCAGCCTGCTCCACCTGCTGGGTACCCCCTGGGAGCCGGAATGGCGGGATACAATTCTCGTGCTGGAGGATATCGGCGAAGCGCCCTACCGCATCGACCGGCTGCTCACCCATCTTTGGGCTGCGGGTCGGCTGGAGCAGATCGCCGGGCTTATCCTTGGAAATTTTGACCAATGCGGAGAGCGTGATACCATCTGGCAGCGGGTGCTTGACCTGCTGGCCCACCACCCCATCCCCATCTGGGCCAATTTTCCCTGCGGTCATGGCAAGAGAAACCACATCCTGCCCGTGGGCGTTGCGGCACGACTTGATTCTGCCGCAGGATGCCTCACCCTTCTGGGACAGATGACGCAGTAACACATTTCCGCTACCGCAAATCCACACGCTACCTGCAAGCCCCCCTCTACAAAACCGCACCTGCTTCTCCGTGCAATAATTGCATAAATGCAATGCATTTTGCACGCTTATATTGCATTTATGCAATGCAAGCCAGACACCAACCATCCCGACAAAAAACAGACAACCTCTTGATAATGATTACAAAAATACAAACTTATGCATCCACATCTGCAACGGCATGGGAAATGCAATGTAACTAATTACTAAAAAACTAAATACTTGTTGAGATTTTAACCGGCAACACATTTTCAGGAGAACGCTCATGACACAATTACTGATCTTACTGGCGATTATCCCCATTGCTACATATCTGCTCACCAAAAAATTTCACCCCAAGGACCGGTGGCTG
>CAIPYE010000012.1 GCA_903869265.1 uncultured delta proteobacterium | reverse complement strand
GAGATGGTAATGCCCGGAGACAATGTGACCATCGAAGGTCAGTTGATCACTCCGATCGCGATGGAAGAAGGACTTCGTTTCGCGATTCGTGAAGGCGGTCGTACCGTGGGCGCCGGTGTTATCAATAAAATTATCGAATAATCGCCTGCGCGGTTTTGACTACGAAAAAAAAGGAAGCTAGATGCGAGACATTATTACTTTGGGTTGTCAGACCTGTAAAAGACGTAATTATACCACCACCAAGAATAAACGGTCTACTCCGAGCAAGCTGGAGTTTAAGAAGTTCTGCCCTTTTTGCAGATCACATACCCTGCACAAGGAAACGAAATAGTTTTTAGGCCAGTAGCTCTAATGGTAGAGCATCGGACTCCAAATCCGAGGGCTGGGGGTTCGAGTCCCTCCTGGCCTGCCAGAGACGAGAGATTGTGATTGCTTCGCCCTTTTTCTGATGTGAGAGGGCGAAGTAGTTATTTGGATGATCGGTTCCATGGTTTCCTTTTTGGTAACCGCTTTTTTTAACTTAAGTGTAAGAACGATCAGCCTGTGCAGGAAGAGACGATCATTATGGCAAGCAAGGAAGACCAATTGGCCAAAAGCAAAAAAGCTGTTGGTAAGGATCCTGAACAGGGATATCTATTTAGCCCGGGTCGGATTAAAGAATTTGCCGCCGAAGTGAAAAATGAATTCGGCAAGATCGTTTGGCCAGCCAAAAAACAGACTGTTGGTACTACGGCGGTAGTTGTAGTTCTGGTGATGATCATCTCTTTTTATTTGGGAGCTGTTGATTTGCTGCTGGGAAAAATAATCGGTTATGTTTTGCGGTAGAAAGACAGCGTAAGCCGGGAGAGAGACAGCATTATGGCACGTCATTGGTACATTGTTCATACATATTCCGGCTTTGAAGAGCAGGTGAAGACCGGCATGCTTGAGCGCGTTAAGAATGCCGGCCAGGAAGAGATGTTTGGGGAAATCCTTGTTCCCACAGAACAAGTTGTTGAAATGGTGAAGGGCGCACGGAAAACATCGTCCCGCAAATTTTTCCCAGGATATATTCTGGTGAATGTCGATCTCAATGATGAGACCTGGCATATAGTCCGTGATACTCCAAAGGTAACTGGTTTTGTTGGAAACGACATGAACCCGGTGCCTCTGTCCGATGAAGAGGCCATGAAGATTATTGGCCGGATCAAGGATGGCGCCCTCAAGCCGAAGCCAAAGGTTTCGTTTGAGTATGGCGATGTTGTCCGGGTTATCGATGGGCCATTCAATAATTTCCAAGGGGTTGTGGATGAGGTTTTCCCGGAGAAAGGTCGGGTTCGGGTGATGGTTTCCATTTTTGGCAGAGAAACCCCGGTTGAGCTTGAATATATCCAGGTGAGCAGAGGGTAGTCGCTTTTTTTTATAATTGTGATAAAAATTGCGTAGCATATAGAGGTAGTTTGTTTCGCTAAGCCGTTATTAAAAAACAATCTTAGCATTAAGGAAGATCGTGATCGGCATAAGTGGCCGTCGCGAATTGAACTGAAATGTAATGGTTGTTTCGCAACGGCCACTAAATTTATAATGTCGGGCTGTCTGGTTTTTTTCGCAGAGAAAAAGCCAGGGATGCAGTTTCCGACATGTGGGAGTTCCAGCGATGGCTAAGAAGATTGAAGGATACATAAAGTTACAGATTCCAGCCGGCAAAGCGAATCCGTCGCCTCCAGTTGGCCCGGCCCTTGGCCAGCGTGGCGTTAACATCATGGAGTTTTGCAAGGCGTTTAATGCAAAAACCCAGGCGGAGGGCGATACGATTATCCCTGTTGTGATTACCGTATATGCCGACCGTTCATTTACCTTTGTTACCAAGACTCCGCCGGCATCAACGCTGCTTTTTAAAGCATGCAGCCTTGGCAAGGGGTCGAGCAATCCCAAGAAGGATCGTGTGGCCAAGATTACCCGCGATAAGATTAAAGAGATTGCCGAGAGAAAACTTCCCGATCTGAACGCCTACGATATCAATGCCGCAATGCGGATTATCGAAGGAACTGCTAGGAGTTGCGGGATCACAATCGTCGATTGATCGTAAGTCCAACCTTTTTTCAATAGATTTATTAGTGGGTTAACCGTAGCACTTCTGATGTGGGAAGGCTTGAATGTTTGGAGAGCGCCATGGCAAAGAAAGGCAAGCAATATAAAAACAGTGCAGCACAGCTTGATCCGATGAAGGCTTATAACCTGGAGGAGGCTGTTGCTCTTGCGTTGCAGGGCAAGTTCGCAAAATTTGATGAGTCGGTGGATCTGGCTCTCAACCTTGGCGTTGATCCTCGCCATGCGGAGCAGATGGTGCGGAGCAGTGTCGTCCTCCCTAATGGCACTGGGAAAACAGAGCGCGTTCTTGTTTTTGCCAAGGGCGAGAAGGTGCAAGAAGCTCTTGACGCTGGTGCGGATTATGCCGGTGGCGATGAGTTGCTTGAGAAAATTCAAGGCGGTTGGCTGGAATTTGACAAAACAGTTGCCACCCCAGACATGATGGGTACTGTCGGTAAGATCGGCAAGGTTCTTGGACCCCGTAACTTGATGCCTAACGCGAAACTGGGCACGGTTACCTTTGATGTCGGTCGGGTCGTCAAGGAGATCAAATCCGGTAAGGTTGATTTTAAGGTTGATAAGGCGGGGGTTCTGCATTGCATGATTGGGAAGTCGTCATTCGGCACTGAAAAATTGCAGGAAAACATTCTGGCCTTTGTCGACAAGGTTGTCCAGCTCAAGCCTTCTTCCAGTAAGGGTGTTTATTTGAAGGCGGTCTATTTGTCCACCACCATGGGGCCTGGGTTAAAACTTGATCCCATGGAGCTGCGAGTTCTCTGTAAGCATGCCTAATAGGCGTTGATCCCGCTGGTTGCATCCAGCGTTTATATATTTTGTATTAAGCAGTTAAGTCGTCAAAGACCGTGGGTACCAAGTGGTTTAATCGGCGTGTTGCTCTAAAAGAAACGCAATACGCTGGCCTGCCGAGGCGAAATGTCATTGCTTTTTCGCAGTGTCGTCATATGAGTTGTTTCCATCAGATGGCAACAACTTATTCGTCTGTACCGGTCGACCTCGGCTGCTTCTCGCTAACCCTAATATTCTGTTAGTTTAAAGGAGGTAGAGGAATTGAATCGAGACGATAAGGTTGCGGTAATCGAGGAACTCACCAGCAGATTGGCACACGCCAAGTTTGCCGTTGTTTCCGATTATCGTGGTCTGACCGTGCCTGTCATCTCACAACTCCGCCGTGAACTCAAGCAGAGCAATGCCGAAATCCGTGTCGCAAAAAACACTTTGTTGCGACGGGCCATCAAAGGGACCCCTTTTGAGGCAATGGATCAGTACCTTGTCGGGACTACGGCTGTTACTTTTGCAGATGGAGATCCGGTGGCGCCGGCTAAAGTTTTGATTGAGTTTATCAAGACGAATCCAAAGCTTGAAATCAAGACGGCAGTTTTAGATGGCAAATTGCTTACGGCAGACGATCTGAAGGCATTGTCCACATTGCCTGGCAAGGATGAACTCCGGGCGCAGCTGCTTGCAGTTATGCTCGCTGTTCCGACCAGTTTTGTTCGGGTGCTCAGCGCTGTTCCGCAAAAGGCGTTGTACGCATTGCAGGCAATAAAGGACCAGAAAGGTCAGGGCGACAACTAAACTAGAATAGTATTTGGAGGATAGAGCAATGGCAGTATCAAAGGAAGATGTAATCGATTTCATTTCTAACATGACAGTTCTTGAGCTTTCCGAGCTCATCAAGGAACTTGAAAATAAATTTGGCGTTTCCGCTGCTGCTCCGGTCGCAATGGCTGCTGCGCCTGCGGCTGGTGGTGATGCCGGGGCTGCCGCAGAAGAGAAAACTGAGTTTGACGTAATTCTTGTCACCGCTGGCGATAAGAAGATCGGGGTTATCAAAGAGGTTCGCGCTATTACTTCTCTCGGTCTTAAGGAAGCAAAAGACCTGGTCGAAGGCGCACCCAGCCCGATCAAGGAAGGTGTTTCCAAGGATGAAGCTGCCGATATCAAAGCCAAGATCGAGGCTGCCGGCGGAACTGTAGAGATCAAGTAGTGTGAACACGGTCCTGTTTTTTTGCTGATCTTCTCAAGATCAGCAAAAAAAATATAGTATTTCCTGGGGCTTGACCAAGCCCCAGGGATCAACAAGAGATGCAGCGACGCTACGGGGGAATCCCCGTAGCGTTCTTGCGTTCTTATCAAAGGGAGAGAATTTGGCCTCCATGATTTATGGCACAATGCATCTTCTGACGCTCCACACCGGGGAGCCCGTTCCCATCCGCCACCGCTAAACTGATGAGGGTATTGCTGCATGCAAACTATCAAACGAGTTCGGAAAAGTTTTGCCAAAACCAAGAGTATTGTTGATATCCCGCATCTCATCGAGATGCAGGGGCTGTCCTATGAAAAGTTTCTGCAAAAGAACACTGAACCAGATCAGCGCTCGGACAGCGGTCTGCAGGGGATTTTTAAAAATATTTTCCCCATTCAGGATTTCAACGGAACCTGTTCTCTTGAGTTTGTGCGGTATAACTTTGGAGAGCCGAAATATTCCGTGGAGGAGTGTATCCAGCGGGGGATGACCTACGAGGTTCCCGTCAAGATTACGGTGCGTCTTGTTTCCTACGATACCGACGCCGAAACCGGCGTGCAGAATATCCGGGACATCAAAGAGCAAGCGGTCTACCTGGGCAGCATGCCGTTGATGACCAAAACCGGGGTCTATGTCGTCAATGGAACCGAGCGGGTCATTGTCAGCCAGTTGCAGCGTTCGCCCGGTCTTTTCTATAGCCATGACGGCGGCAAGACCCATTCCGGCGGCAAGCTGCTCTATTCGGCCAGAATTATTCCGGTGCGTGGTTCCTGGATTGATCTCGAGTTTGACGCCAAGGACATCCTGTACGTCCGCATCGACCGGCGCCGCAAATTTCCGGTGACAACCCTGCTCAAGGCCCTTGGCTACAGCGGGGATGAATTGTTGCGCTACTATTACGACACGGAAAAAATCTCCGTGAGCCGTAAGAAATTCAAGAAAGAATTCTCCCCCGATGTCATGGTTGGACAAAAGGTAACTCATGACATTGTCGACCCGAAAAGCGGAGAAGTTATTGCCAAGGAAGGCCGCAAGATCGGCAAAGTCCTGGCCAAGAAGATTTTTGAGGCAGGGGTCACCCATTTTGACATCGAAGCCGAGAGTCTGGTCGGCAAGTTTCTTGCCCGCGATATTGTGGCCCCAAAGACGGGCGAGGTCATTTTCCCTTGCAATACGGAACTGACCGAGACCATGCTTGATGAGATTATCGCGGCGAAAATCCCTGAATTTGAACTCCTCTTCATTGATGGCATCAAAGTTTCTGATTCTTTCCGCAAGACCCTGGCTCTGGACAAGGTCAACACCCCGGAAGAGGCTCTGCTTGAAATATACCGCAGACTGAGGCCCAGCAGCCCGCCAACCCATGAGATTGCCTCGGCCTTTTTTGAGAATTTGTTTTTCAGCGCCGACACCTATGATCTTTCCGAGGTCGGTCGTTTTAAAATCAATGCCAGGTTGGGACTGAGCACCGATATCGAGCACCGCACCCTGACCAAGGACGATATCATGCTGGCCGTCAGGTATCTGGCGCGCCTCAAAGACAGCCAAGGCCCCATTGATGATATTGACCATCTTGGCAACCGTCGGGTCCGGACGGTGGGTGAACTGGTGGAAAACCAGTACCGTATGGGACTTGTCCGCATGGAGCGCGCAATTCGTGAGCGGATGAGCATTCAGGAGGTTGAGGCTTTGATGCCCCATGACCTGATCAATCCCAAGCCCATTACCGCTGCGATCAAGGAATTTTTTGGCACCAGCCAGCTTTCCCAGTTCATGGACCAGACCAACCCCTTGTCCGAGGTAACGCATAAGCGTCGGTTGAGTGCTCTTGGACCGGGCGGTCTTTCCCGTGAGCGGGCGGGATTTGAGGTGCGCGATGTTCATCCGACCCACTACGGGCGGATTTGTCCTGTTGAAACACCTGAAGGCCCGAATATCGGCCTTATTGTTTCCCTCGCCACCTATGCCCGGGTCAATGAATTCGGTTTTATCGAGACCCCATACCGGAACGTCAAGGGGAGGAAGGCGACAAAAGAAATTTCGTACATGACCGCCCTGGATGAACAGGAGCACGTCATTGCCCAGGCTAAAACCGAGCTGAACGGGAAAGGCAAGATTGTGCCGGACACCCTTATTGCCCGGCAGGACGGTGAGGTGCTTTCCACCGAGGCTGATGCCGTGACGCAGATGGATGTTTCCCCCAACCAGTTGGTGAGTGTTGCTGCTTCTCTTATTCCCTTTCTGGAAAATGACGATGCGAACCGAGCCCTGATGGGTTCCAACATGCAGCGTCAAGGCGTTCCTCTTTTGCGGCCGGAGGCCCCTTTGATCGGGACTGGTCTTGAATTAACCGTTGCCAAGGATTCCGGCGTCTGCTTGCTGGCCGGCGGCGATGGGGTTGTGGAGGAGGTCGATGCCAACCGGGTAGTGGTTCGCTACGACAAGCCTGGCACAGACGGTTTTACCACCGGCATAGGCATCTATCGCCTTGAGAAATATAAGAAATCGAACCAGAACACCTGCTTCACCCAACGCCCCCTGGTAAATCCAGGGCTTCGGGTGAAAAAAGGCGACATTCTTGCCGACGGGCCGGCCTGTGACCTGGGCGAACTGGCCTTGGGTAAGAACGTAACCATCGCTTTCATGCCGTGGCGGGGCTACAACTTTGAGGACTCCATCCTGATCAGCGAGAAGATGCTGAAAAAGGATACTTATACCTCTTTGCATATCGAGGTGTTCGAAACCGTTGCCCGGGATACCAAGTTGGGCAAGGAAGAAATCACCCGCGATATTCCCAATGTGAGTGAGGAAGCGTTGCGCAATCTCGACGAGTCCGGGGTTATCCGTATTGGGGCTGAGATCAAGTCTGGCGATATTCTGGTGGGCAAGGTAACCCCCAAGGGAGAAACCCAGCTTTCTCCTGAAGAAAAGTTGTTGCGCGCCATCTTTGGGGAGAAGGCCGGCGATGTGAAAGATACTTCCCTGCGGGTTCCGCCCGGTGCTGAAGGGGTGGTCATCGACGCCAAGGTCTTTTCTCGCAAGGGGGTTGAAAAGGATGAACGCACCCTGGCCATTGATGAGTTTGAGATCAAGACCCTTGAGCGGGATATGGAGGACGAGGTCAATTGCCTGAAAAAGGGAGTCCGCAACAGTCTGGCTGATCTTCTTGACGGGAAGACCGTGAAAAACGCGGTCAAGGACAAGAAAGGAGAAACCTTGCTTGCCAAGGGTAAGAAAATCTCCCGCGAAGTGATTGAACGGTTGTCTCTTTCCTCCATCAAGTTGGTTGATTATGTTGAAAAAGCCAAGTTTGAAGGTGAGGTGGCGCTTCTTTTCGAACGATATGAAAGCCAGGTTAAACTGGTGAGAGACCGTTATGAGGCGCGGATCACGCGGCTTAAGAAAGGGGATGATCTGCCGCCCGGGGTTATCCGTATGGTCAAGGTCTATGTTGCCACCAAACGCAAGCTGTCCGTGGGCGACAAGATGGCGGGCCGGCACGGAAACAAGGGTGTTGTTTCCCGGATCATGCCCGAAGAGGATATGCCCTATTTTGCCGACGGCACAACCGTGGATATTGTTTTGAACCCGCTGGGTGTTCCGTCTCGCATGAACGTGGGGCAGTTGCTGGAGGTGCATCTTGGTCTGGCGGCTAAACGCCTTGGCCAGCAAATTCAACTCCTTGCCGAGCAGCATCAGGTTGCGGCGGTGAAGAAAAAGTTGAAAACGGTGTATTCCGAAGATGAGTATGGGCAGTTGACCGAAGGACTCACGGATGAGGAACTGTTGACCCTTGCCAGACGCATGGGCACAGGGCTGCATATCGCCACGCCGGTATTTGACGGGGCCCATGAAAGTGAGATCCGGAGCCTCCTGGTTGAGGCCGGCATGGACGAGGTTGGGCAGGCCACGTTGTATGACGGGTTGACCGGCGAAAAGTTCGACAACCCGGTAACCGTTGGCACCATGTATATCCTGAAACTCCATCATCTGGTTGATGACAAGATCCATGCCCGCTCCACAGGGCCCTATTCACTGGTTACCCAGCAGCCCCTTGGCGGCAAGGCGCAGTTTGGTGGACAGCGTCTCGGCGAAATGGAGGTCTGGGCCTTGGAGGCGTACGGTGCGGCATATACTTTACAGGAATTTTTAACAGTCAAGTCTGACGATGTTGGCGGTAGAACAAGGACATACGAGAGGATCGTTAAAGGCAATAATTTTCTGGAGGCAGGCTTGCCGGAATCTTTCAATGTTTTGGTGAAAGAGCTCCAGGGGCTTTGTCTTGATATGGAGCTGCTTGACGAGAAACCTGAAAATTAGGTCCAGAGTATCTTGCCGTTCGAAGTGATTTGATTATTCAACATAGATAAGGGTGCTGCCGTGGAAGAACTTTTCAGCTTTTTTTCCAATCCGAAAGGACCGTTAAAATTCAATGCCGTGCGAATCTCCCTAGCTTCGCCGGAAAAAATTCGCGACTGGTCTCATGGTGAGGTGAAAAAACCGGAGACCATTAATTATCGGACCTTTAAACCGGAGCGTGAAGGGCTTTTTTGCGCCAAGATCTTTGGTCCGGTTAAGGATTACGAATGCAATTGCGGCAAGTACAAGCGCATGAAGCACCGCGGGGTTGTTTGTGAAAAATGCGGGGTTGAGGTTATCCAGTCAAAGGTCCGGCGAGAACGGCTGGGACATATCGAACTGGCTGCGCCTGTCGCCCATATTTGGTTTCTCAAGAGTTTGCCGAGCAAGATCGGTAATATCCTCGACATGACCCTGAAGGAACTGGAAAAGGTCCTCTATTTTGATTCTTATGTGATCACCGCTTCCGATGAGCCGTCCTTGGCCGTCAGCTCATTGCTGACCGAAGAAGGCTACCGCCAGGCCAAGGAAGATTTCCCTGGCAAGTTTACCGTTGGCATCGGCGCGGCAGCCATCCAGCAGATGATGCAGAAGCTCGACCTTGAGCCGTTATCCAAGGTGCTGCGCCAGGAGATGCGGGAAACAGGTTCTGAGGCCAAACGGAAGAAACTGGCCAAGCGGCTCAATGTGGTTGAGGCATTTCATGAGTCCGGCAACAAGCCCGATTGGATGATTCTCGATGTTATTCCGGTTCTGCCCCCTGATTTGCGGCCGTTGGTGCCGCTGGAAGGCGGCCGTTTTGCCACTTCCGACCTCAACGACCTGTATCGCCGGGTAATCAACCGAAACAACCGATTGAAACGTCTGCTGGAGCTTGATGCCCCGGAAATCATCATCCGCAATGAGAAGCGGATGTTGCAGGAGGCGGTGGACGTTCTTTTTGACAATGGTCGGCGCGGCAAGGTTATCACCGGGCCCAACAAGCGGCCGCTGAAATCCCTTTCCGATATGCTCAAGGGCAAACAGGGACGTTTTCGCCAGAATCTGCTCGGTAAGCGGGTGGACTACTCCGGACGTACCGTCATCGTGGTTGGCCCGCATCTCAGGCTCCATCAGTGCGGCCTGCCGAAGAAGATGGCGCTGGAGCTCTTCAAACCCTTTATTTACAATAAGTTGGAGATGCTCGGTTACGTCACGACCATCAAGAGCGCCCGGAAGATGGTGGAAAAAGGGACCAAAGAGGTATGGGACGTCCTTGACGATGTGGTCAAGGAATATCCCATTATGCTCAACCGTGCGCCCACCCTGCATCGCCTCGGCATGCAGGCCTTTGAGCCGTTGCTGATCGAAGGAAAGGCTATCCAGCTGCATCCGCTGGTCTGCGCCGCATTCAACGCAGACTTTGACGGCGACCAGATGGCCGTGCATGTGCCTCTTACGGTTGAGGCGCAGATGGAAGCCCGGGTTCTGATGATGTCCACCAACAACATCCTTTCTCCGGCCCATGGCGAGCCGGTTATCATTCCATCTCAGGACATTGTTCTCGGTCTTTACTATATGACCCGGGACCGTCATTTCGCCGAGGGCGAGGGCAAGGCTTTTAGCTCTCCGGCGGAAGTGCGGATGGCCTATGATCACGGAGCCGTGCATCTCCAGGCCAAGATTAAAGTGCGGCGTCAGGGGGAGTTCGTGGAAACCACGGTGGGACGGGTTCTGCTTGGCGAACTTCTTCCGGAGAATGTGCCCTTCAGCCATGTTAATCAGGTGATGGGGAAAAAACAGCTGGCCAAGCTCATCGATCATACCTATCGCCACGCCGGCACCAAGGCCACGGTTATTTTGGCCGATCGCCTCAAGGACATGGGCTATGAGTTTTCAACCAGAGCGTCCATCTCCATCTGCATCAACGACATGATGATTCCAGTGACCAAGGATGACCGGTTGGCACAAGCCGAAAGCGCGGTGATGGAAGTTGAACAGCAGTACCGCGACGGGTTAATCACCGATGGTGAAAAGTACAACAAGATCGTTGATATCTGGTCGCGTTCCACGGATGATGTGGCCAACGAGATGATGAAGGAGATGAGCGTCCAGTATCTGCGTGACAAAAATAAAAAGCTGTTTGAGTCCCCCAGCTTCAATTCCATCTATATCATGGCCGACTCCGGAGCCCGCGGCAGCCGTGATCAGATTCGGCAGCTTGCCGGGATGCGTGGCTTGATGGCCAAGCCCTCCGGCGCGATTATTGAGACTCCGATCAAGGCAAATTTCCGGGAAGGGCTGAACGTTCTTGAATATTTCATTTCTACCCATGGCGCCCGGAAAGGTTTGGCGGATACGGCTCTTAAAACAGCAAACTCCGGATATCTGACCAGGCGGCTGGTTGACGTGGCCCAGGATGCAACAATCATCGAGAAGGATTGCGAAACCCTGGACGGAATTTTGATGGAAGCCCTGCTCGAAGGCGGCGAGGTGATCCAGCGGGTGGGCGATCGAATTTTGGGGCGGGTTGCCCTGGAAGACGTGGTCGATCCCTTTAACGGAGTGGTTCTTGTCGAGGCCAACGAAGAGATCACCGAAGAAAAGGTCAACCTTATTGAGCAAGCCGGGATTGATCGGGTGATGATCCGCTCCGTGCTCACCTGCCAGGCTCGGCGTGGGGTCTGCAGTTCTTGTTATGGCCGGGATCTTGGCCGTGGGCATATGGTCAACATGGGCGAAGCAGTCGGCATTATCGCGGCGCAATCCATCGGCGAGCCCGGCACCCAGCTTACCATGCGAACCTTCCATATCGGTGGTACGGCAAGCCGGAGCGTGGAACAGGCCGAGGTCCGTTGCCAACACGGCGGGACCGTGCAGTTTCAAAACATGCACTATGTTCAGAATGTCGCCGGGACCATGATTGTAATGAACCGGAATGCGGCAGTGTCCGTCATCGGCGCCCAGGGCCGGGAGCGGGAACGCTATCAGATAAACTATGGCGCGCAGATCTTTGTCAAGGAGGGTTCTGACATTGAGCCCGACACCCTGATCGCCAATTGGGACCCGTACACCATTCCCATCGTCAGCGAGATTGGCGGTGTGGTCAAATTCGGTGATATCCTCGAGGGTGTCACCATGCAGGAGCGTGTTGACCCTGTTACCGGGAAATCAAGCCATGTCATCGTGCCTTCCCGCTCAGGGCAGCATAACCCCCGCATTACCCTGAAGGATGAGTCCGGGAAGACGGCAAAACTGCCGAAAACAGGCTCTCCGGCTCGATACTCCCTGCCGGTTGGCGCCTTGATTGCGGTGGCGGAAGATACCGTCATCGAACCAGGGACCGTACTCGGCAAGATTCCACGGGAAACCACGAAAACAAAGGATATTACCGGCGGTCTGCCCAGAATTGCCGAGCTCTTTGAGGTCCGTAAGCCAAAGGAATATGCGGTCATTACCGAGATTGATGGTCAGGTAAGCCTTGGCAAGGATCTCAAGGGCAAGAAACGGGTGGTGATTACCCCGGAGGTGGGTGAAGCCAAGGAATATCTTATTCCCAAAGGCAAGCACGTCAGCGTCCACGAGGGAGACTATGTTAAGGCCGGGGAGGCGTTGATGGATGGTTCTCCTGATCCCAATGACATCCTCCGGGTCATGGGTGTCAAGGAACTGGCCAAGTTTCTGGTAAATGAAATCCAGGAGGTGTATCGACTGCAGGGTGTAAAGATCAACGACAAGCACATCGAGGTTATCGTCCGCCAGATGCTGCGTCGGGTTCAGATCACCGGGGTGGGCGATTCCACCTTCATGCTGGGTGAGCATGTCGAGTGGTGGCGTTTCAAGGAGGAGAATGAGAAACTTCTCCAGGAAAATGGCCGCCCGGCCACTGCGGAACCGTTGCTTCTGGGTGTGACCAAAGCCTCCCTCAGCACAGACAGCTTCATTTCCGCGGCTTCCTTTCAGGAAACCACCAAGGTCTTGACCAATGCCGCCATGGCCGGAAAGATCGATACCCTGCGTGGTCTGAAAGAGAACGTGATCATGGGCCGCTTGGTTCCTGCAGGCACAGGCTTTAATGAGTATGCGATTGGCGAGGACAATTAGTATTATTTGCCTTGACAAGCATTCTCCCTTCGAGTAAATATGCCGTTTTCCTATGCCGTGCAGTGAGTTTCGGGCAGTGGGAGATGCTACTAACTAATATCAGTAATAGGGGAGTCGATTTCAATGCCAACCATTAACCAGCTGGTGCGGCACGGACGAAAAAGCAAAATGAGCAAGACCAATACGCCTGCGTTGAAAGGTTCTCCGCAGAAGCGTGGTGTTTGCGTCCGTGTGTATACCACTACCCCAAAGAAGCCAAACTCGGCCTTGAGAAAGGTTGCCAGGGTGCGGCTGACCAACGGGATCGAGGTTACCTCTTACATCCCCGGTATTGGCCATAATCTTCAGGAGCATTCTGTTGTCCTGATTCGCGGTGGCAGGGTGAAGGATCTTCCCGGTGTCCGCTATCATATTATTCGCGGCACCTTGGACACGCTTGGCGTTGCTAACCGTAAGCAGGGTCGTTCCAAGTACGGAGCCAAGCGGCCGAAATAAGCGCTTTGCCTACTGCGTGAGAAGGAGTTTTAAAGATGCCTAGAAAAAGACTTGTAGCAAGGCGAGGGATCGAGCCGGACCCGCGTTTTAATAGTGTGCTGGTTTCGAAGTTTGTCAACGCCTTGATGGAGTGTGGTAAGAAGAGCATTGCCCGCGGCATTTTTTACGGCGCCATGGATATGATCGAGAGCCGCATCACTGAGGCTGATCCTATTGTGGTGTTTGAAAAAGCCATGGAGAAAGTGCGTCCCCGACTTGAGGTAAAATCCCGTCGGGTGGGTGGTGCGACCTATCAGGTGCCGGTCGAGGTTCGTCCTGAAAGGAGAAACGCTCTGGCGATTCGCTGGTTGGTCAATTTCGCCCAGAAAAGACCTGGGAAAACCATGGCTGATAAACTGGCCGGTGAACTTGCCGATGCCTACAACAACCGTGGCGCCGCAGTGAAGAAACGCGAGGATACGCACCGCATGGCCGATGCCAACAAGGCATTTGCCCATTACCGCTGGTAATTCTTGGGTTCTTGGTTTTCCTTGGTTGACAAAACGGCAGGGGGAAGGTATTAACACCAATCCTTGTCGGGCGGGCTGGGTTGAAACAGCCTGTAAAATAAGTGACCAGGGGAAAAAGAGTGGCTGGGAAAGATTCGCTGCGGTATCTGCGCAATATAGGCATCATGGCCCATATCGACGCAGGGAAGACAACAACAACGGAACGCATTCTTTATTATACGGGGCGTTCTCACAGGATGGGCGAGGTCCATGATGGCAATGCCGTTATGGACTGGATGGAGCAGGAGCAGGAACGCGGCATTACCATTACGTCGGCGGCCACAACCTGTGAATGGAAAGACCACACCATCAATATAATAGATACACCGGGGCATGTTGATTTCACCGTTGAGGTGGAACGATGTCTCAGGGTTTTGGATGGTGTCATCGCGATTTTTTGTGCGGTGGGAGGGGTTGAGCCCCAGTCTGAGACGGTGTGGCGGCAGGCGGATCATTACAAGATTCCCAGGATTGCCTACATAAACAAGATGGACCGGCTCGGCGCAGATTTTCAGCGTTGCGTCGAGATGCTTAGGGAGAGGTTGGGAGCAAATCCTTTGCCTCTCCAGCTCCCGGTCGGGAAAGAAGAGACATTTAGTGGTATCATTGATCTCGTCGAAGAGAAGATGATGCGCTTTGATGAAGATACAAAGGGATTCAAGGTTGAGTACGAGCCTGTCCCCGATGAATTCAAAAAAGAATCGACGGCCGCACGGATGGCCCTTATCGAGAAGTTGGCCGACTTCGATGATCGGGTCATGGATAAATTTCTGAATGAGCAACCTGTAACGGTTGATGAGATCAACCGGGCAATCAGGGCAGCAACTTTGAACCTTGATGTGGTGCCAGTCCTGTGTGGCAGCTCCTTTAAAAATAAAGGGGTGCAGCCATTGCTGGACGCAGTAGTCGCATATCTGCCTTCGCCTGTCGATGCGCCTCCGGTGCAGGGGGTGAACGCAGATGGTGTGACGGAAACAAGAAGGGCAAGTGACGATGAGAATCTGTCTGCTCTTGTTTTCAAACTGACATCAGATCCTTTTGTGGATATCCTTGCGTATGTGCGCGTCTATTCCGGCGTAATAAAAGTCGGGGATAGGGTTTACAACCCAGGGAAGAAAAAGAAGGAAAAGATTGGCCGAATTGTCAAGATGCACGCCAACAAAAGGGAAGAAGTTGGTGAGCTGAAGACCGGGGATATTGGGGCAGTGGTTGGGTTGCGTTTTTCCATCACCGGGGATTCGCTTTGTGAGTCGGGAGACTCCTTTACTCTCGACACCATGGATTTCCCCGAGCCGGTTATCAGTGTTGCCATTGAGCCCAAAGGAAAGGCTGACGAAGAAAAGTTGAGGGACAGTCTGGCCAAGATTGCCTTGGAAGATCCTTCCTTTTCTGTGAATATTGATCCGGATTCGGGCCAGACCCTTATTTCCGGGATGGGCGAGCTTCACCTTGAAATTATTGTTGACCGGCTTATTCGGGAGTTCAAGGTCGGGGCAAATATAGGTAAGCCACAGGTTGCTTATAAGGAAACCGTAACCAGCCTGGGACGGGCGGAAGGGAAGTTTGAGCATCCGACTACCGCTGGCAAAAGCCAGTATGGGCATGTCTGGTTGCAGATCGAGCCCCTTGAACGTGGCGAAGGTTTCCGATTTGAAAGTTGTATTGCCGAGGATGTTATCCCGTCGGCAATTGTTCCGGCCATAGAAAAGGCAGTGCACGATAGCCTGGATGCCGGAACCTTGATCGGTTTTCCGATTGTTGACCTTAAGGTCAGTTTGGTTGATGGATCCTACCGCGATGAGGATTCAACCGAACAAGCCTTTGGGGTGGCCGCTGCCATGGCTTTCCGGAAGGCGGTTTCGGAAGCGGGTCCGGTTTTGTTGGAACCCGTCATGGACGTAGAAATAATCTTGCCTGAGTCATACCTCGGCGAGGTGATTTCTGATTTGACTGCCAAACGGGCAAAAATACACGGGATGGACAGCCGGGACGGTGCGAGGCAGGCGGTGAAAGCGCAGGTTCCGCTGGCAGAAATGTTTGGTTATTCAACGGATTTACGTTCCGCAACTCAGGGGCGAGCAAATTTCACCATGCAATTTGCCGCATATGACAGGGTTCCGGATCACATAAGTGGAAAGATAATTAAGCGGATTCGAGGCCTTTAAGTCGAGAGACGCAAGCAAAGAAAAGAGGAACAGACATGGCAAAAGAGAAATTTGAGCGCAAGAAACCGCATGTAAATATCGGGACGATCGGCCACATCGACCATGGCAAGACTACCCTGACCGCAGCCATCACCCGGGTATTGGCTACCAAGGGTTTGGCCAAGG
>CAIPYE010000011.1 GCA_903869265.1 uncultured delta proteobacterium | reverse complement strand
GCCAGCCAGCGAAGATGGCCGGATGAAGGTCTTTTTTTGCCAACAATGTATTGCACAAATTGATCTGAGAGTTTCATAATGTGTTTTAAAACTGTTACCCATCTCCCCGAACAGGTGTAACCTATGTCTCCGGTCTATACACCCGTCGAGGGAGGGGGAGAACAATACGATTCTGCCAGAAAAAAGATAAAAGCCCCTTCGACAAGCTCAGGGCGAACGGTAGTTGTCTTGAAATCATTGACCTCATTCCGTTCGTGGTGAGCCGGTCGAACCACAAGCAAGGATTTTGCAAGAACCACCGATGCAATGTTGTTATCCGCTAACTTCTCAAATAAACAAAAAAAGCCCCTCCGGCTAACCACCGGAAGGGCTAAAAAATCAAAACCGAAACACCTCTACTCAGATGTGTGATTCATAGACATCCTTTCACTCGTATGGCATTCTGATTTTGAAAAAGGAGTGCTTTATGGATCGCGATGTTCGGATGAGATTGTTGTGGGTTGAGCTTTATCAAAAACTTGGGGATGCTGGTTTGACCTGCCGCCGTTGTGGCATTTCCAGACCCACGTTGCGAAAGTGGGTGCGTCGCTTTGAAACTCACGGTGTTGACGGTCTGAAAGCTCTTAGCCGCCGTCCTCTGTCTTTGCCAACCTTGAAGGTTACGTCCCTGGAAGAGGGGTGGATTCTTGATCTCCGAAAAACCCGCAATCTCGGTGCCCGCCGTATTCAGAATGAACTGGTCCGCATGCATGATTATCGCTTGTCGCTGGCAACAATTCATAAGATCTTGATGAGCAACGAGGTAAAACCTTTAGGGTTGCCGAAGAGGAAACGAGTTGTAAAACGATATTCAAGACCAGTTCCGGGAGACCGTGTCCAGATGGATACTATGAAAATTGCTCCTGGATTTTACCAATATACTGCTGTGGATGATTGCTCGCGCTGGCGCGTTCTTGGGCTGTATCCTCGACGCACCGCAGAGAATACACTCAATTTCCTGGAGAGGGTCTGTGAAGAAATGCCGTTCCCTATTCAGCGAATCCAGACAGACCGAGGTCGAGAGTTTTTTGCCTATAACGTCCAAGCACGCCTGATGGAGTGGGCAATCAAGTTTAGGCCGGTGAAGCCTCGCTCCCCGCACCTTAATGGCAAGGTGGAGCGTTCCCAGAAGACGGATTTGTTTGAGTTCTGGGCAACGGCTGATTTCACAGACCCAGAGCTGCCAGATCGACTTGAGGAATGGCAATTCTACTACAACTGGCAACGGCCTCACGGCAGCCTGGGTGGAAAATCCCCTGTTGATCGAGTCTGTGAACTACAAGACGTTACGCCTCTGAGGGAAGAGGTTTGTGATACCTTTGATCCCAAGCAAGAGCGCTTTCGAGAAGCCAATTATTTTCTCGATCTGCAGTTAAAAAAAGTGAAAGGATCTCTGTGAATCGCACAACTCAGATCAGGGCAACCCAAGAAGCCTGCTCACCCGCACCGCCTTGTCCTGACTCAATTTGGGGATAATCTTGGCCACCGCCTCCGTCTTCATGGCTCGCAGAATCTCCACAGCTTCGACATCTTCCATCTTGTCAAGCAGGGGAGCCACCTTGGATGGGCTCATGGCGCTGTAAATCTTGATCAGATTTTTAAACTGCTGATCCTTGCCCTTAACCGCCCCACCAAGCTGACCCTTGAGTTCTTCCTGTAGAGCATTGAGCTTGGTGTACTTCTCGTCCACTTCCTTGTTCAGGGCGGAAAGCTCCTTCTCCTTCTCGGCCATGGCCTTTTCCTTGGCGGCAAGGGCATCTTCACGCTCCTTCAACACGGCAGCACTGGAAATTTCCTGGGGCGTGAGTCTGACCGGGGTTTTCTCCTCGGTGAAAGCGGGGATGGTCACCACCAGGGTCAACAGCACGGTGAGCAACTGGATGACGTATCTGCGATTGCGTTTTTTCATAATCCCGTCCGGAGTGGGTCGTGAAACCCAGCAGTCCCTACCTAGTGAAGATTGCCCTTGCGTCCGAAGCGAAGCACCATCATCTCGTCCGCCTCGTTCTGCTCTTTCTTCAATCCAGCCAGGAGGAATTTCTGATAATCCCGCTCCCTGGCTTTTTCCATCACCTTTTTATCCTGCACCTTAACGGTAAGCTCCGCCCTAGCTTGGACAACCGCCCCCTGCTGGGCTTCTATCCGGGCAAGACCATCCTCGACCTCCTGCTCCTTACGGAAGATGCCTTCCACATACAAAGCAAAAACCGGGGCCAGCATCTGTTGGCGCTTTTCTTCTTCAAATTCGGCAATCAGTTCCTGCCGTTGCTGCTTCAGCTCGGCAAGCCGCAGCTTATGCTGTTCAAGCAGGGTGAGCTCCCTGGCAAGTTTCTGCTGGGCAACCTCTTCCAGATTCCGTCGCAGGCCGAGAACTGTTTCAAGTTTGAAATGATACGCCATTGTTTCCTCTCAGCACCTCTTGCCTATACACCTTGGCTATCCGTGGCAAAAATTTCCACAAGCTGTCGGGCGCTTTCGGCAAAGGAAATCTTTTCTTCCACCGGCTGTCTGAGATAGCCGTTCAACCGGTCGATCATGGTAATGGCAATGTCGATTTTCGGATTGCTGCCCTTGGCATAGGCGCCGATATTGATCAGGTCTTCTGCACGGCGGTAGGTGGACATGACCTCCAAAAATTTATGGGCGAAGCGCATCTGCTCCTTGGGCACCACATCGGTCATGCACCGGCTGATGCTGCCCATAACCTCGATGGACGGGTAATGCCCCTGGCTCGCCAAGTCCCGGCTCAGAATAATATGGCCATCCACGATGGAGCGCACCGCATCGGCAATGGGCTCGTTCATGTCATCGCCTTCCACCAGCACCGTGTAGATGCCGGTGATACTCCCCTTGCCCATGCAGGTTCCGGCTCGCTCCAGCAGTTTGGGGAGCTGCCCGAACACCGAGGGGGTATAGCCGCGCGAGGTGGGCGGCTCGCCGATGGCAAGGCCGACCTCCCGGCTGGACATGGCAAAACGGGTGACGGAATCCATCATCAGGATCACGTCGCGGCCCTTGTCGCGAAAAAACTCGGAGATAGCCGTGGCAAGATAGGCTCCGCGCATCCGCACCAGGGGCGGCTGATCCGAAGTAGCCACCACCACCACGGAACGGGCCAGCCCCTCGGGGCCGAGATCCCGTTCGATAAAGTCCTTCAACTCACGGCCACGCTCGCCGATCAGGGCGATGACGCTGATGTCGGCAGCCGTGTGCCTGGCGATCATGCCCAACAAGGTGCTTTTTCCCACCCCGGAACCGGCGAGAATCCCGATACGCTGCCCCTTGCCCAGGGTCAGCAGACCGTTGATCGCCCGCACTCCAACGTCCACCGGCTCAAGGATACGCTCACGCTCCATGGGGTTTAGAGGCGTGGCATAGAGGGGATACTGCGTCTCGGCCCGCAATGGGCCCTTGCCGTCCATGGGATTGCCCAAGCCGTCGATAACCCGGCCCAACAGGGATTCGGCCACCGGCACCCCGGCCTGCTCGCCCACCAGCCGGATGGCGCTGCCCGGCTCAACCCCGCGCATCTCGCCCAATGGCATGAGCAGCACCCGGCCCTCCCGAAAACCGACCACCTCGGCCAGCACCGTGCCCGTACCCTTGAACACCGAAACTTCACAGATGCTGCCCACCGGGATTCCTGGCCCCAGACTCTCCAGGACCATGCCGATGACCTGGTTCACCCGACCGCCCACGCTTACCAGCGAGGTGTCCTGGGCAACCTGGAGACAGTTGGAAAGATTCATGGGATTATCCTTAAAAAGCTGACAGCTGCAAGCTTATAGCCATCAGCTGTCAGTAGTATCCGCAGCCATGGCCGCAAGAAAGGCCTGCTCAACCGCGGCATACAGCCTTGCCTTGCAGGTTTCCAAAGTGGCGTCGATCTCGCCGAAATCTGTTTTCAGAAAGCAACCGCCCTCGGCAATGTTGGGATCCTCGACAAGCTGGATCCGGTTCTTGCCTTCGATCAAACGGGAATCCTCAAGACTCGCCTTTTTCAACCGAGCGAAATCATCGCCATGCAAATGGATCTGCACCGTGGAGTTTTCCACCACAAATTCCATGGCCTTTTTGAGGCAGGCCTGGATCGCCAGGGGATTCACGGAGACCTCATGGTACACAAGCCGGTCCACCATGGTGGTGATCAGGGCGAGCATGCTCTCCTGATGCTGCCGCAAAAACGCTTCCCGTTCCCCATCCAGGGCGGCAAGCAACGCATCAAACTCTTGGAGCCGCTGCTCATATTGGGCCAACCCAGCCGCCTTGCCCTCGGCCTCGCCCGCAGCCTTTCCCTCGGCATAGGCCTCCTGCTTGAGTTTTTCCGCCTGATCCCCGGCCTGGCGAACAATCTCCACCGCCTCCTCCATGGCAATTTCCCGCGGAGACCTATGCTTTGCAAGCCGTTTGGCTTCGGCGCTGCCAGGTTTGACCTGCCAGAAATCCTCAAAGGACAGGAAATCGTCCGTTTCCAGGCTTGGCGCGGTCTGCACCACCCGATCCTGCTGCAGTTTGATAATCTTAGACAAATTCGTCCTCGCCGCCGCCGCCGCTCATGAGCTGGATCTTGCCTTCCTGCTCCAAACGCTTGGCGATCTTGATTATGGACTGCTGGGCAGCCTCTACATCCTTTACCCTGGTAGGCCCCATGATTTCCATGTCCTCCTTGAGCATTTCCACGGCCCTTGAAGACATGGCCCCAAATATCTTTTCCTTGAGTTCCTCGGAAGCGAGCTTGAGGGCCAGCTTCAGGTCATCGGTGCTGACCTCCTTGAGAATGGACTGGACCCCACGATCATCCACGCCAATGAGATCTTCAAAGACAAACATGAGTCGGCGGATTTCATCGGCCAGGGTTTCGCGCTGTTCTTCAATCCCTTCCAGAATTGACGCCTCGAGCCCTCGATCGGCATTGTTCAGGATTTCAGCCACAGCCTCCACCCCGCCAAGGCGCTGGCCCTCCATGCCTTCCACGGAAAGGAGTTCGTCTTGCAACACGCGGTCCACATCCACAAGAATCTCGGGGCTTACCTTGTCGAGTTCCGCCATGCGCATCATGACTTCCACCTGAATCTCCTCGCTGAACTCCATAAGGATCTGGGCCGACTGGACAGGCTCCAGAACGGAGAGGACCAAGGCCACGGTCTGGGGATGTTCGTTGCGCAGGAAGTTGACCAGCACCTTGGGTTCAAGCTTGCGCGCCTTCTGAAAAAGAGTCAGCTTCCAGTCGGAGCGGATCTCTTCAAGTATCTCACTGGCCTTGTCACTGGAAAGCGCCCGCTTCAGCGCGCCTTCCAGCATCTCGTTGCCGGAAAGGAAAATGTCGGTGTCACCGGTGTCGGCCTTGAACTCGTTGACCAGGGCAGTCAGGTCCTCTTTATCGACCTTGTCGATCCTGGCCATCTGCCGGCCAACCTGCTTGATATCCTCGGCATCGAGCCTCTGGAAAACCTGGGAGGCAAACTCCTCGCCCACGGTGAGCAGAAAGACTGCCGCTTTCTCTGGGCCGGTGAGGGCTTCCCCGCTCTTTTTATCGGCTTTACTCATGGATTAGGCCTCTTCACGTAACCAGCGGCGCACCAGATCGGCAGCCCGGTCAGGATCGCTCTGGGCCAAGCGGTAGATCCGTTCCTGATCGCTGAGTCCTCGCGGGGCAAGGGTAAGGTCTTCCTCCTCGGCCCCAAGTCCGCCGACTGCGGGACCATGCGCACCGGGCCTACCCATGGCACCGCCAGTGCGGGTTTCCAACTGTTTGGTTGCAAGAATCTTCAAAAACGGCTTGATGACGAAGAGGAGCACCAGGACCGCAACCAACAGATAGATCAGGGGCATGGCCAGCCATTCCATCATTGCCCGATATTTCTCCATGGCATCCACCTCCGGTTCGGGAACGGAGGAAAGGGCAAAGGGCAGGCTCGCCACTTCCACCTGATCGCCCCGCTCCTCGCTATAGCCAATGGCATTCTTAACCAGCTTCTCCAAATTCCGCATTTCTTCAGGGCTGCGCGGCTGATATTTTAGACTTGTCTTTCCATCCTTGTCAACGCTCTTTTCGTAGGAACCATCGACCATAACGGCAATGGACAGTTTTTTGACAGACCCGCCCTTGTCCTGAATGTGCCTGGTCTGCTTGCTGATCTCGTAATTGCGGGTGACATTGTTGCGATTGTATCCGGCTGCGGCCTTTCCTTCCCCGCCCTCCTCGGCAAAGGTGGCAAGCTCGCCCTTGACCCCAGGAATCCCTTCGGCCGTCGCGCCGCCCCGCTGATCGTTTTCCGTGAGCATCTGCTCGCTACGCACCACCTGGGCCTCAGGGTCGAAACTTTCCTCGGTCCGATCAATCTTGTTGAAATCTATTTCCGCAGTGACCCGCGCCCTGGCCCGATTGACGCCAACCACTTCCTCCAGCATGGTTTCCACCTTCTGCCGCAGGGTATCTTCGATCTTTATCTGGTACTCCAACTGATTCCCGGTGAGCACCCCCTCGCCATCGCCCTGTTTCCGGTAGAGCAGACGACCGCTGGTATCCACCAGGGTGATATTTTCCGTGGTAAGACCCGGGACCGCGCTGGCCACCAGGTTGACAATGCTTTGAATCTCGTGCTGGCTGAGTTTTTCCCGGCCCCGCAGCTTGACGCTGATCGAGGCGGTGGGGGGCTTTGCATCCTCGACGAACACCGACTCCTTGGGAGTGGCGATATGGACCCTGGCCTCAATGACCTGCTGAAAATTCCTTATGGTTCTTGCCAACTCTCCCTGCAAGGCACGCTGATAGTTCAAACGCTGGACAAAATCGGTCTGTCCGAAGCTCGTCTGGTTGAAGATCTCAAAACCAACACCGCCGCCTCTGGGCAAGCCCTCGCCTGCCAGGGTCAACCGGACCTCGTACACCTGCGAGGCAGGAACCAGGATGGCTCCGCCATCATCGGACAACTTGTACGGGATGCGCTGGTCCTTGAGTTTCGTCAAAACCTCGCCGGCATCTTCCTGATTCAGCCCGGAAAAGAGAACCTTGTAGGAGGTTTCCTTGCCGGCGGTGGTCAGGCTCAACAGGCCGCCAACCACCACGGCGATTACCACGAGTCCGAGTATTTTCTGGGTCATACTCAACCCCTTGGCAATGGAAGCGATCTGCTCAAGAATTTCTTTTGGGGTAGCCATGTCCTGTTCCTTTCCCTGAGAGGTTTAGAAGCCGTTAACACTGCTGCCGTTCACGGCTTCCCAGCACCTACTAAATCTGCATTCTCATGATTTCACGGTACGCGTCAATGACCTTCTGCTGCACCCGGGTCATCATCCGAAAGGAGATGCCCGCCTTTTCCATGGCGATCATGGTTTCATGGATATTGGCGTGTTCCCCTGCGGCAAGCCCTTTCATCAGCTGGTTCGCCTCCTGGTCCTGGCCGTTCACCTCGGCAATCGAGCGACTGAGAATCTCGGAAAACCCAGTGGCCGCAGCGCCTGGTGCTCCGGGGGACTTGAGCGGTGATGCTCCGGGCAGACTGATCGGCTGCATGGTTATCTCTTTCATCTATATACCTCCAGTTGCACACGGTTTGCTTGACAAATAAGCCCACATCCTTTTCAGCCAGCTACTATATCTCCAAAGCCTTAAGCGCCATATTTTTGGCAGCATCCAGAGCCGTGACATTGGCTTCATATGAACGCCGGGCGCTCATCATGTCCACCATCTGCTCGGCCACGTTGACATTGGGAAAACGAACCACCCCATTGGCATCGGCGTCCGGATGGGAAGGATCGTAGACCTCCTTGAACGGGGCCTTGTCTTCGCTTACCTGCACCACTTCAACCTTGCGAAGCCGCTCGGTGGTGGAGTTGAGCGCATCCTGAAAATTCACGCCATCCAAGGGTTTGGCCGCAAAAACCACGGATTTTGCCTTGTACGGCCCGCCTTCGATGGTGCGGGTGGTGTTGGCGTTGGCCAGGTTCATGGCCGCGATGTTGAGGCGAGCCCGCTCCGCCTTGAGCGCGGAACCGCTGATCTGCATGGCTGTTAACGTATCCATTTGTTATTTGCCTCCCTCGTCAATGGCATAGCGCAGTGTATCGAATTTTTTCCCGATGCTCTTGGCGATCACCTGAAACATCAACTGGTTTTCAGCCATTTTCACCATCTCCTGATCCAGGTCCACCGGCCTTTTCTCACTGGCAAACTCCCTGGTCTTGCTGGCTTCCATAACGTCAAGCTGCATGTGCCCTTTGTCGGTTCTGGCCAACTCCCCCTGGCCGCTCATCGCACTCTGCATGACCTTGGCAAAATTGAAATCCTGCTCCGTATAACCCGGAGTTTCACAGTTTGCGACATTGGACTGAATCAGCCCCTGCCGCTCCTGACGCAGGCTGAGTGCCTGGCGCATGGTTTCGATATTACCGTCGAACAACTTATTTATGGGCATGACATTCTCCTTTTTGGGGGCCAAACAACCTGCCAGATAGTCATGCAAAAAAAATGCCACCGATCAATATTTTCTCAACAAGAGTGCCGCTAAAAACAAAAGATCGGCAGAATGGGGGGGAGAACAAAGGAAACTACTGAGAGCGCAACGCAAAAGTGAAACACGCAACATACTGGAATAAAATAAGAAAAAAACAGAACAGCATTTAAAAAATACCACCACTGGCCAAACCAGAGGCTTTAATCGATTATGCCTTGGGAGCGATATTCATGCAGTTTGTTGCGCAGGGTGCGGACACTGATCCCGAGAATCTCGGCCGCATGTGTCCGATTATTGTCGTTTGCCTGCAAGACCTGTAGGATCATTTGACGCTCCACCTCTCGCAAGGTCTGCATCCCGATGTCCATGGCCGCCGAAGTATTGGCCGCCGCCACCGCGGAATGACCGGAAGCTTGAGGAACAGCCGCCGCAGGTTCGATCCGTGACGGCGGCTCGACATCATCCCAGAAATCCCACAGCTCAAGCTCATGGCCCTGGGAAAGGAGCATGGCCCGTTCGATCAGGTTCTCCATCTCCCGCACATTGCCTGGCCAGCCATAATCGGCAAACCTGGCCCAGACCGCGGAAGAAAGCTTTTTCACCGGCTTACCGTATTGGGCCGCATACTTCAAAATGAAAAAATCCACCAGCAAACCGACATCCTCCCTCCGTTCGCGCAAGGGCGGCAACTTCAAGGGAATGACGTTCAAGCGGTAGTACAGATCCTGCCGGAAAGTGCCTTCCTTCACCGCCTGCTCCAGATCGCGGTTGGTGGTGGCCAGCACATGCACATCGATCTTGAAAGGGGCTCTTCCCCCCAGCCGATCCACCTCTTCCTCCTGGAGCACCCGCAGGAGTTTGGCCTGGAGGTGCAAGGGAAGCTCCCCGATCTCATCCAGTAGCAGGGTGCCGGTGTCAGCCAGTTCGAATTTTCCTTTCTTGGTGACAATGGCCCCGGTGAACGCCCCTTTCTCATGGCCGAACAACTCGCTTTCCAAAAGCCCCTCCGGCAGGGCGGCGCAATTCAAGGCCACGAACGGCCCGTTTCTTCGACCACTTTCCTGATGGATAAAGCGGGCAAAGACCTCCTTGCCCGTTCCGGATTCACCGAGGATGAGCACAGTGGCCTTGCTGGAAGCCACGCTTCTGGCCCGGGCCATGAGCTGCAATAGTTTGCCGTCCTGACCGACGATCGGTTTTTCAAGAACGGGTGTTTCCGCTGCTTTCTGCACCCCCGGACGATCGACCGATTGCGGCAATCTGCGCGCAAGGGCAAAAACCCTGGCCACCGTCTCTTCAATGACCTCCACCGGGAACGGCTTTAAGAGATAATCAAAGGCCCCCTGTTTCATGGCCTCCACCGCCGTGTCCACCGTGGCGAAACCCGTCATGATCACCACCGGCAGCTCGGGACGCAACGCCTTTACCTGCCGCAAAAGCTCAAGACCGTCCATACCCGGCATTTTTATATCGGTAATCACCAACTCAGGCGGTTGCCTGGCAATCATCTCCAAGGCCATCTGCCCATTTTCCGCGACCGCGACTTCGTGCCCATTGCGACTCAACGCTTCAAAAAGGGCAACGCGCATGTTCTGCTCGTCATCCACGATCAGTATTTTATGGGTCTGTTCAGACATCTTTTCCCCAACTGATTTCTGTTGTAGCCCCGGAGTTCGCTGGCAGCAGCACCTTGAAGGTGGTGCCTTTGCCCAACTCGCTCTCTACTTCGATCAATCCGTGATGCGTCTCGGCAATGGCATGGCTGATGGCCAGACCCAGTCCGCGATTCCGACCCTTGGTCGAAAAAAACGGATCAAAGATTTTTTGCAGGTTTTCCTGGGTGATCCCCACCCCCCGGTCCTGCACCCTGATTTCCACCAGGGCGCCATGCTCCCTGTCCGACGGCAACGCTCGCAGACCCAAGGAAAACGTCCCGCCCTTCGGCATGCTTTCAATGGCATTCAGGCCGAGATTGAGCAAAAGCTGTCCCAGCAGGGCCTGATCCCCGAGAAGATATGCCTGCCCCGCCTCAATCCGGCTTTCCAAGAGTATACCATGCTCTCCGGCCATTTCACGGAGAGTTTCCATGCTTTTCTTGAGTTCCGCGACCATCTCCAGTCTCTGTATTTGCGGAAGCGGGAACCCGGAAAAGGTCACGAAATTATCCAGCAGATGATGCATGGTTCGCACCGCTCCCAGCATCCGGGCTGCGACCCGCTCGTTGTCAGGGTCACCCGCCAGCTCCCGCTTAAGAATCGAGGCATACAGCTCAAGGCTGCCCAGGGGATTCTTCAATTCCTGGCTCATGGCCTCGGCCATCTCCTGCATGGCGGCAAAACGCTTGCTCCGATCGAGATGCATTTCCATCATGGCCGGGAAAGTCACATCCTCCAGGGAGAGAAAAAATCCGGCCACATGCAGGAACGGGCTTTGCAAATCGTTGCGGCTGATGAGGATGCAACGTTTTTCATCCCCGCCTGTCGAAACCTGCGTCTCGCAAAGCAGCCGACCGCCGGAATGATGCAGGGCCACAAGCTCATGTGTCAGGCCGAATTTTTGGGAAAGCACCCCCCAGCAAGTTTTGTTCTGGGGGGAACACCCGGCAAGATCGAGAAGCTGGGCACCCTTCTGGTTTACCGCCAACAGATTTCCCTGCCGGTCGGCAAGCAGAATCCCGCCCGGTAGGCTTTCGATCATGGCAAAAAAGAATTCCCGCAAATGCTCCGGGGTATCGAATGTCGCCTGCGCCATCAGACGCTCCGGCTCAAACAGCATGCATGCGTCACAACTTTCACCGGGCACCCTTCCTTGATTTTCTCCCCTGATCAATCTCAATCTGGTTCAGGGTGGTTTTCGCTTTTTTCTTGAGAAGCTCGTCCGGCCCGGCTTGCGCCTTCTGGAGATGCCCGCGGCTCTTCTCCATCTCCCCACCCTTGCGATACAAATCGCCCAGTTGCAGATGGATCTGCTGGGCAGCCTTACTGTCCTTGGGCATATCCCCGTCGACTCCCGCCAGGTAGGCGTCAATGGCCGCCCGGGCGCCTTGTCCGGCCAACCCGTCGCCGAACTCTCGGTACCAGCCCTGCAAGGCTTCCGGCCCCAACCATTTATTCTGCCGAGAACGCGAGAGAACCTCGATCCCCTCGGGATACAGGCCAAGAGCTGCCAGCATCCGCAGACGCGCCTCCACATAGACTTTTATTTTTGTCGGCACAGGCGCAGCTGTAGTGGCCTTGGCATACCAGACAAGCGCCTCGTTCTTTTTCCCTTGGGCCTCGTTGAGCTTGCCGGTCAAATAATAGAATTCCCCAATGTATTCGCTCTCTTTATAGATATCCAATACATAGCGAAGCAGCCTGTCAGCGGCAGCCAAATTTTTCTGCAAAAGATAGACCTCTGCCCTCCGGCTATAGAGGTCGGCCTTATCTTCATCAGACAAGGGCAACCCCTGGGCCCGAAAATAGACCACCGAGGCTTGATCAAGCAGGGACAACGCCTCAAGCGCCTGCCCAACCAAATAGAGAAAGCGCCCATTGTCCAAGGTGCTGACATGGCGGTATTCGGCGACATACAACTGATAGAGCTTCTCGTATTCTTTCCGGGCCAAAAATCCTTCCCCAAGATAGAGCAGAATCTTGCCGGAAAAATTTTCCTTTTTCCCAAAAACAGGCCCCGGCTTGTCATGACGCAGATAGCTCCCGCCAATATCAGCGGCGGACTCGGTGTTATTGCGGGCCTGATAACGGAGAAACAGGGCGCGCCTGGCGTCCTGGGCAATGGGCTCGCCAGGATACGCCTCAACCACCGCCAGAAAAGGCTTGTCTCCCTCCGGGTCGGTCAGGTCCGGGGCCGGTTGCCCCTTGGCCGCTCTCCATTCTGGATTATCCCTAAATTCAGCCCGCCGGAACCGTGCCAAAATAGCTACCCGGTCTTCGCGGGTGCCATCTTCGAGAACTCGTTCATAGAGCTTCAAGGCCGTGCGCCCATCCCCTCCCCGCAGATAACTCTCGCCCAATTCAAAAAGAATCTCTCTCCGATCAGGAGGGTTATCCGCCAGGTTCAGGTAGTTAAACAGGGATTTCCTGGCATCCTCCTCCTTGCCCAAACGCAGATAGACAAAGCCGAGCTTGCGCAAGAGTTCCGGGTGCCGGTAGTGATAGTCCGGATATTTTTCAAAAAGCGTGGCAAATGCTTGCAAGGCACCGACAGGATCCTTGTTGGCGGCCATGATCTCACCAAGCCCCATCAAGGCCTGGGCCTTGATATCGTCATTGCCGGACTCGGAAACCTTCTTATAGATATCCAGCGCTTCAGCCACCCTGCCTACGGCAGAAAGGGTGTCAGCCTGCGCGAGTCGCGCTCGATCCCGCAGGGGGGGAATCGGGATAACGCGTGAGGAAAAGTTTGAAATAGATGAGCGCCTCACGGTAGAAGCGCATGCGGTAATGAGCATAGCCTACCTCGTAATACGCCTCAGCCGCTCGTTTTGCCTTTGGAAAATCAGCGCCATACCTGCGGAAGATATCGCGAACATTGTCCCACTCCGGCGTTGCGCTTTTCATGGCCAGCTGCTTCAGGCTTTGGGCTGCCTGCCAGAGCGCCTCTTCCGCCTGATCCGTCTCACGAAATTTTTCGTAATACCGTTGATACGCGGCTGCGGCTTTTGCCAAATCCCCACCCTTTGCCGCCTCCACCGCCTCTTGCCAGACCTCCGCCGGGGTCTCCACAGGCACCGGTGCCTGCCCCGTTTGCCGTGACGGCAACACGACTTCCTTGGCCCATCCCTGATCCGGCTGAAGCCCTCCCACGAGAAGGCCAACGCCGAAAAGAATGAAGAGCGGCAGGACACGAAGAGAATGGAGTAACTGGATGTTTTTCATGATTTTTTTCACGGGAATCAAGGCCCAGCGTTGTTGACCCCTACCAGGACACGCCACCAGAGAGAAATGGCGCACCCTATTTCTACGCCTCGGCAGAAGAGGAAACCAACTTGAATCGTTTCATCTTCTCAATGAGGGTAGTCCGGTTCACATTCAAAAGTTTGGCAGCCCTGTTCTTGACCCAGTCCGTCTGCTCAAGGGCCTGCAGGATCAAGCGTTTTTCAAAATCAGCCAGCACCTCGTTAAGGAAAAAACCCTGCCCCGGAAGTTCCTCAAACCGCTCGACCGGAGCGGCCCCCACCTCCAGCAACCGTTCGGGCAGATCAGCCATGGACAGCACATCGCCGCCCGCGAGAATCACCATACGCTCCAGCATGTTTTCAAGCTCCCGAACATTGCCGGGCCAAGCGTAGCGCGCAAACCTGAGCATGACTTCATCCGCCACCCCCCTTGATTTTTTTCTTCCGGAGTCGGTTGAATCTGGCCACGAAATGCTCGGCCAGCAGAGGGATGTCCTGAAGCCGCTCCCGCAGGGGCGGCGCCTCAATGGGGATAACATTAAGGCGATAATAAAGATCTTCCCGGAAACGCCCGGCCTGGACCTCCTGCTCAAGATCCCTATTGGTCGCGGCAACAACCCGAAAATCCGAGCTGATGGTCTTGGTGCCCCCGATCCGCTCAAACTCTTTTTCCTGAAGTACCCGCAACAATTTCACCTGGAGCATGGGACTCATCTCGGAAATCTCATCCAGAAAAACCGTGCCCCCGTTGGCCAGTTCAAAACGGCCGAGCCGGGTCCGGATTGCGTGGGTGAAAGCCCCTTTTTCATGGCCGAACAACTCGCTTTCCAGCAATTCCCCTGGGATAGCCCCGCAATTCACCGGCACAAAAGGACCTCCGCCGCGCACCCCTTCATAATGGAGGGCTTGGGCGATAAGCTCTTTACCGGTGCCGGATTCGCCTCGAACCAACACGGTGGTTTCGGCATCGCAGACTTTTTTGATCAGGGAAAAAACCTGCCGCATGACGCTGCTGTTGCCGATGATGGCGGCGCACCCTTTCCCTGCCTTTGCCGGGGCCGGAACGACCGGAGAATTCCGTCTGCTCACCCCGGCCTTGTCAAGAGCCGCGTCAAGACGGGTTTCGTTCACCGGCGCCTCAAGGTAATCGGTGGCTCCGGCCTGCAAGGCGACAACCGCATCATTGACCGACGGTTCACTTGCCGCCACGATTATCGCCACCGGGGAAGCAACCTCTTGGAGATCGCCAAGAAAAGAGTCATGGGACTGAAGCGAGGACACCGCCAAGAGGATCGCCTGACACTGATTTTCCTCAAGCCAGCGCCGGGCTTCCGCCTCGGAGCGGACAACAGTTAAGGCCAGGTCTTTTTTCTGCAGAGCCTTGACCAGATCGGAAGAACGACCGGAAGAATCAAGAAGCAGAAGGAGCAGGGGATTGTGCGTCATACCACCATCATGAATTTCTTATTTTCTTTTAATAAATTTCACAGCTTATGTTCTTTTGTATACATTATTCACAAAAAAAGTGTCAATTTTTTTTCACATGCTATAAATTATCATTAATTATTGGAATGTTATGCAATTGTATGGCCTGGCCGCCATCCGGATGGCGTTCCATCCGTCCGACTAAAAAAGGTTTTCACATGCCGAGAGACGCAAGCACGGACAAACCCCTGGTTGAACTGGTGAACGTCACCAAGATCTATCCGCCTGATGTTGTCGCCGTAGAAGACGTTTCCCTGCGGATTTACAAGGGAGAAATCCTTTTTCTCACCGGCATGAGCGGGGCGGGCAAAACGACCTTGATCAAACTGATCTGCTGCCTTGAAACGCCCACCCGCGGCCTCATCGAGGTGGCCGGACGCGACCTCTCCCGGATCAGCTCGGCCGGCATCCAGCGCATGCGTCAAAAAATCGGCGTTGCCTACCAAGATTTCAGGCTACTGGACAAACAAACCGTTCTCCAAAACATTGCCATGGCCATGGAGGTGACTTACACAAGCACCAAAGTCATTCGGGCAAGGGTGGATGAATTGCTGGCCCTGCTCAACCTCTCCGATAAACGGGACAAACTTGCCGGCGAACTCTCCCGCGGAGAACAGCAACGGGTGGCCCTGGCGCGGGCCGCCGCCAATGGGCCGAGCCTGCTGCTGGCCGATGAGCCAACCGGCAACCTGGACCCAACGGCGACAGAGCTGGTCATCAATCTCTTCCGGCACTTAAACGAAAAAAATGGCTCAACCATCGTGGTCGCCACCCATGATCCCTCAATTTACGCGGACACGGAGCACCGGGTCATGGCGCTTAACAAGGGGCAGCTTTCCGCCCACCCCAACCGTTCGCCACGACAAATCGAACTTTTTGAAGCATAGCCGCCGCTAAGCTCAGAACTTCGGGGCACAACCGCTTTCCTTTGCAAGGAGCACCAAACGATGCAGTTTCTGGCCTACATCTTACGCCAAACAGGGAAAAATCTCAGGCAAACCTGGGGAACACAAGTCATGACCCTGTTGACCGTGACCCTCTCCGTGCTGCTCTTTGCCTTTTTCTTTCTCATCTACACCAACATGCTCAGGGCCAGCGCACGGCTGGGCGATGATGTACGCCTCATTGTCTATCTTGACCAGGAGGTTGCCGAACAGATGCGCCCGGGGCTGGAAAAAAAGATCCGCGATTTCGGGCCGGTAGAAAAAATCGTTTTTGTCTCCCGCACCGAGGCCTTTGCCAGGCTCAGCGCCCAGCTGGGCAAAGAAAAGGATGTCTTAAACGATCTGGGGCCCGACTTTCTTCCGCCCTCCATAGAAGTGTATCCCCTGAAAACCCTTAATGACCTGACCAAGATCAGCCAATTTTCGGATTTCCTCCTGACCCTGCCCCACGCGGCCAAGGTCCAGTCCGGCAGCGACTGGCTCCGTCGTTTCGGCTACTTTACCAATCTTCTCCGAGCTGTGGTGCTGTTAAGCGGAGGCCTGCTCATTATCAGCATGACCTTTATCGTTTCGTACACCCTTCGCCTCACCGTACTTTCCAGGCAAGGCGAACTTGAGATTCTCAGGCTGCTTGGCGCCACCAGCGCCTATATCCGCCTGCCGCTTCTGCTCGAAGGCATGTTGCAGGGGTTTTTAGGCTCAAGCTTGGGACTTGCCGCGCTATACTTCCTCTATCAATATATTGCCAGCCGATTCAGCGGCCCAGGGTTCCTGAAACTTTTTGATTTTGCCTTCTTTCCCCCGGAACTCACGGCCTCAATCCTGCTGGCCGGCATCGTGCTGTGCACGGTGGGCAGTCTTTTCTCAATCCGCAGATTTATCCGCATCTGACGCATGATTTCTCTTTTTCGCCGCCCATATCTTCCTGTCTGCGCCTTGACTCTGACCTTGGCCATCTGCCTCGGCCAACGCCTGTGTCTGGCCGCAGAAACCACCCCCGTGGACTCCAAGATTATCGAGGAGCAAAAAAAATTCCAGCGCCTGAAAAAAGGCATCGAAGATCAGAAATCCAGGGTGCAGACCACCAAAAAACAGGAAAGCTCCCTGCTCACAGAGCTGGAACGGCTGAATGGACATATCCAGAATGAAGGCGACAAGCTCACCCGTCTCAAAAAGGATTTGAGCAAACACGAACAACTCATGGCTGCCAAACAGGATGAGGCCGCTCAGGCGAAGGAAGCCAAGGAACAGGCAAAACGCCATATCAAAAAACGACTCAACTCCTTTTACCGGATGGGAGATATCGGCGTGATGAATGTCATCTTTTCCACCAGTGAGCTGCCAGACCTTCTTGCCTTTCGCGAATATTTCGACGCCCTGCTCAAGCGAGACCAGGACGTTATCCGGGAATACCGGGAAAAAGTGGCGACGCTTGAGAAAACGCAGATCGGCCTCCACCAGGAAAAGCAGGCCCTGGTGGAAACCATCTCCAAGGTGAAGGGACAGGAAGAGCAGCTGGCCTCCACCCGCGAGGAGCGAATGCGGTTGTTGCAAAAAGTAAAAACCGAGAAAAAACTGTACCAAATGGCATTGGATGAACTCGAAGGGGCGGCAGACAGGCTGACCAACACCCTTGAACAGCTCAAAACCGAAGCAGCCAAAGCCCGCCAGAAAGAGACGCGCCCCAAAGAGACCCGGTCGGCCACCACCCATAAATCCCGTTCGGACAATCTCGGCTTTGCCGCCCAGAAAGGTCGTCTTTCTCCTCCGGCGCCGGGAACGGTTACAACCCTGTTCGGCAAGAGCGTTCAAGCAAAATTCGGCATTACCACCTTTGCCAACGGCATTGACATCAAAACAGCGCCGGGCACGGAAATCACCGCCATCTACGAGGGCAAGGTAATCTACGCAAAATTCCTGCGCGGCTATGGCAACCTGCTCATCATTGACCATGGCCAGCAATATATCAGCCTTGTTTCCCGGGCCGCGAAATTTTACAAGGAAGAAGGCGACACGGTCGCCAAGGGCGAGGTGGTTGGCGTAATGAGCGACCAGGAAGGATTGTTGGGAGAAGGGCTCCATTTTGAGATCCGCCATGGAACAACGCCGGAAAATCCTCTGCAATGGGTAAACAACGCCAAGCTCACCATCAAGGCGACCCCCAAAGCTCCCCGCTGATTCTCACCTTGCCAACCCAGATAAATCGTTGTTTCCCGGCACGAAACATGCTAGGATAAAAAGCATTACCTCCACTACAGACAACAAACAAGCCTCCTTTGGCATTTTCCGGTTAAGGACCAGTCATGAAAAGCTCGACAAAACGGTCGGTTATAAAAATTATTGCTGTCACTCTCTGTGTAGCCGCCGGCTCCTTGCTGGCCTGGAATTACTCAACAGTCACCGCGACAACCCAGGACACCTACGAAAGTCTTGAGGCCTTTTCCAACGTGCTCAATCTGGTGCAGGAAAACTATGTCGAAGAGGTGGACAGCCAAAAAGCCATTGAAGGGGCGATCAAGGGGATGCTCAACACCCTGGACCCCCACTCTTCCTATATGAAACCTGATGATTTCAAGGAATTGCAGGTAGAAACCCAGGGCAGCTTCACCGGCATCGGCATAGAAATAACCATGAAGGACAACATCCTCACGGTTGTTTCCCCCATCGAAGGAACCCCGGCCTTTGCCAAAGGGCTCAAAGCCGGGGATAAAATCGTCAAGATCGGCGAAGAACAGACCCAGGACCTGAGCCTCATGGAGGCGGTAAAACGGCTCCGTGGCCCGAAAGGCTCGGAAGTGACCATCTCCATCTTTCGCAAGGGGTGGTCCGACGTCAAGGAAATCACCCTGGTCCGCGATATTATCCCCATCCACAGCGTCAAATCGAAACTGCTGGAACCAGGATATCCTTACATCCGCATCATCAACTTCCAGGCGCAGACCACGGCTGATTTCAAGAAAGCGTTCGCCGACCTGGAAAAGCAGGGGAAGATAAAAGGACTCATCGTGGATCTTCGCAATAATCCGGGCGGACTTCTCGACCAGTCCGTGAAGATTGCCGATATCTTCGTCGACGAGGGAGTGATTGTTTCCACCAGGGGGAGGATCAAGGAGCAGAACTCCGTGTTCTACGCCCGCGACAATAATCCCAAATACACCTTTCCTCTGGTGGTGCTGGTGAATGAAGGCAGCGCCAGCGCCTCGGAGATCGTGGCCGGAGCCTTACAGGATCACAAGAAAGCGGTGATCATCGGCGCCCAGACCTTTGGCAAAGGTTCGGTGCAGACCATCATCCCCATGGACAACGGAGCAGGCCTCAGGCTGACCACGGCGAGGTATTACACCCCCAGTGGCCGCTCGATCCAGGCAACGGGCATTACCCCGGACATTATCGTCCCCTCCCCCACGACCATGGCGGTGGAAAACGACGACAAGGATGATGAGCAGGACAAAAAACCAAAATACCTGCGGGAAAAAGATCTGAAGCATCACATCGGCAATGGCCTAAAAGAAGACATGACTCAAAAAGAGGACAAGACAAAACCCGAGGAGAAGCTGAAAACCAAAGGAAAAACCCCTACGACAAAAGAAAAGCCGCAACCCGAGGATCTGGATCTGAGCAAGGATCAGCAGTTGAGTACCGCGCTCACGCTACTCAAGGGTCTGAACGTTTTCGGCAAGAAGTAAAACACAGGACAGAGACTCAACCTTGACGGCTGATCATTGACGCAAAAAAAGGAGAGGTTCAGCCCTCTCCTTTTTTCTTTGCTGCGGCAACCAGCGCGTAATAATCACGACCAGCGAGATCGTTGATCACCACAGCCGGGAAGTTTTCCACCTCGAACCGAAACAGGGCCTCCGGTCCGGCTTCGGCAAAGGCGACCAACTCGGACTTCTTGATACATCTGGACAAAAACGCCCCAGCCCCGCCAATGGCAGCGAGATACACTGCGCCATGCGCCAGCATCGCCTGACGCACCTCAGCGGAACGGGCTCCCTTGCCCATGGTCGCAGCAAGCCCAAGGGCAAGCAGGCGCGGGGTGTAGCTGTCCATCCGGTAGCTAGTGGTGGGGCCTGCCGCGCCGATTACTCGGCCGGGCCGGGCCGGACTCGGACCGACATAATAAAGCAACTGCCCGACCAAATCCACCGGCAATTCCTTTCCATCTTCCAGCAAAGCGCAGAGCCGGCGATGGGTCTGATCTCGCCCGGTGTACAGCGTCCCGCTCAGGCTTACCAACTGACCGGCCTCAAGCGAGGTCAGGGCCTCCGGGGAAAAAGGCAGCCGCACCTCCGGCAGGTTATCAAAAAAAGCAGGTTCACTGCGCAGCAACGACATAATGGGTATAGTCCTCTGCCTTCAGCGTTCAGTTTTGTTGAAATCGCAAAAAGCCGCGATTTCAACGGTTATTGGCCTATAACTCTTTAATTTTGTGCTACGACCTGTGACCTTTTCCTTTTTTTTTTTGCGAGCCCATCAATTTTCACAAAACAATTTCTTTGTGCCGATGGGCATGGCACTGGATATTGATGGCCACCGGCAGGCTGGCGATATGGCAGGGGAAGATTTCCATGTGCACGGCCAGAGCCGTGGTGATCCCGCCAAAGCCGTGGACCCCCTGGCCTTTGGCGTTAATTTCCCGCAACAACCTCTCTTCAAGCACAGCCACATCCTGCCTGGCGCTTTTCTCGCCAACCGGCCTGAGCAGGGCTTTTTTGGCCAGCAGGGCTGCCTTTTCAAAAGAACCGCCAAGGCCAACCCCGACAATCATGGGCGGGCAGGGATTTGAGCCTGCGGCCAGCACCCGGTCGATCACATGGCGAACCACACCTTCCGTGCCGGCGGCAGGCGGCAGCATCGCCAGACTGCTCATGTTCTCGCTGCCGCAGCCCTTGGGGAGAAAACGGATGGTGAGATGATCACCCGGAACAATCTCCAGATGCACCACGGCCGGGGTGTTGGTCCCGGTATTCTTGCGGGTCAACGGATCGCAGACAGATTTCCGCAGATAGCCTTCCTCGTAGCCAAGCCGCACCCCCTCCTGCAATGCCTCGTTCAGATCGCCCTGGATGTGGACCTCCTGGCCGAGTTCAAGAAAGAGGATGCCGGTGCCAGTATCCTGGCACACCGGAATCCGCTCCCGACTGGCGATATCGGCATTGGTGAGCAGAAGGTCTAAGATGTTCCAGGCAAGCTCCCCGGTTTCCCGGTCGCGCGCAGCAAGCAGGGCCTCCAGGATATCCGGCTCCAGGTCGTGGGCTGCGGCAATGGCCATATCCCTGACGGCCTTGCGGATTTCATTGCTGTCAATCTCTCGCATGATTGAACGTTACGGATTGAGCCGACGGTTGCGCAGGGCCAAACTCTGTTGCCTGAAGGTATGTTGGATGATTTTTTCCCGGTCTTCATCGAGAACGAAGGCAAACTCCAGGGCAACCCGAAATTTAGAGCCGGGCTCTTCCTTTTCGGAGGCAGAATCGCAGGCAATAACCTTGCAAAAAGAATACACATAAATATAGGTGGGGAGCAGGACAAGATGGGTCTCGACAATCTCATCCAGCTTGGCCGGAGTATCGGTGAAAAAGGCGATGCCGTTGGCGCTGATATTGGCCTTGCGCATGATCAGTGCGTCCAGGGGACTCTCTCCCCCCCGGACCTGCTTCAACATCATGTTCATCTTGTTGTCCAGATGCTGTAAATAATCCGCCAGATCCGCATCCCGCTCCCGCAAATTAGCCAAGGCGCTCTGGGCGCCGATGAACAGCTGGATATCTGTGAGCCCTTCCTGATTGTACGGAGAAATCCCCTGCTGAAAATCCTTGGCAACAGCCTGCATCTTTTCCGAGGAAGCCGTCTGAATTGCCAGCATCACCCTGTCCGTGACCCGAACCGACTGTCTGCGATTTAAAGATTCCGTCATTTCTGCACCCCACCCCGTCAAATGATATCCCTTAAAACTACAAAAAAATCTATTTCACCCTTTGTCCTGTTTGAGCAAATCTTCCACCTCGCCCTGCATGATAAAACTGTGCCCTGCATCTGGATACACGCCAGCCTTGACATCATCCCGAAAAGCGGCGATGGCCCCGGCGATCTGGGGAGCCAGATCCGCATACCGTTTCACGAAACTGGGCACGAATTTCTCAAACATGCCCAGAAGATCGTGGCTCACCAACACCTGCCCGTCGCACTGCGCCCCGGCCCCGATGCCGATGGTGGGGATGGCGATGCTTGCGGTGATGGCTGCGGCCAGCTTGTCGGGGATGCACTCCAGCACAATGGCGAAGGCCCCGGCCTCGGCCAGCCCCTTGGCCTCTGCCAACAATCGCCGGGCTGATTGGGCGTCGCGGCCCTGCACCTTATAGCCTCCCAACGCTCCCGCGGTCTGCGGGGTCAAGCCGATGTGGCCCATCACCGGAATACCGGCCCGGACCATGGCCGCCACGGTCGCGCAGATCTCAAGACCGCCTTCGAGCTTCACCGCATCACAGCCCGCTTCTTTCAGAAAACGACCACCGTTGACAATGGCCTCCCGCGCCTCAATCTGGTACGAGAGAAACGGCATGTCGCCGACCAGCAGCGCCCGCTCCACTCCCTGCTTTACCGCCCGGGAATGGTGCAGCATCTCCTCCATGGTCACCACCACCGTGGACTCATAGCCAAGGGCCACCATGCCCAAGGAATCCCCGACCAGGACGATCTCAACCCCACTCCGATCCAAGAATCGAGCGAAGCTGGCGTCATAGGCCGTCAACATGACGATTTTGTCCCCAGCTCCCTTCAAGTCGATGATATCGCGGACTGTCAATTTTTTTCCGATCATACACTCACGTCCTTGTCACTCTGCCGACACCTAAAAAGGCAAACAGGCGGCCTCGCCATTGCTTAATTCCACATCCTGCCTTTTGGTAAATGGTCTGCCGAAATGCTCATAAGCCGCCTGGGTCGCCATCCTGCCCCGGGGGGTGCGCATCAAGAGACCCATCTGGATGAGAAAGGGCTCGTAGACATCCTCCAGGGTGGTCTTCTCCTCGCAAGCCATGGTGGCCAGGGTTTCAAGACCAATGGGGCCGCCCTGGAACTTGTCAATGATGGTGAGAAGAATCCGCCGATCCATCTCGTCCAACCCTTCCTGATCCACGCCCAGCATGTTCAACGCCTCGTCCGCCACCTGGGCCGTGATGCTGCCTTGAGCCTTCACCTCGGCAAAATCCCGCAGACGTTTAAGAAGTCGGTTGGCTATCCTCGGGGTGCCCCGGGAACGGCGGCCAATTTCCAAGGCCCCGCCCTCGTCCATGGGCACGCCCAGGAGGCTGGCCGACCGTTTGACAATGGTCACCAACTCGTCCGGCGTATAAAAATCTAGGCGCAGCACCATGCCAAACCGATCCCGCAACGGCGGGGTCAAAAGGCCGGTGCGGGTTGTCGCCCCCACCAGGGTGAAGCGCGGCAGATCCATCTTGACGCTGCGCGCCCCCGGCCCCTGGCCGATGATCAGATCCAGCTGATAATCCTCCATGGCCGGATAGAGAATCTCCTCCACCACATGATTGAGGCGGTGGATCTCGTCGATGAAAAGCACATCGCCTTCCTGAAGACTGGTGAGGATGGCAGCCAGATCGCCGGCCCGCTCGATCACCGGGCCGGAGGTAACCCGGATATTGGCGCCCATTTCGTTGGCGATGACGTAGGCAAGGGTGGTCTTGCCCAGACCGGGAAAGCCATGCAACAGGACATGGTCCAGGGCCTCGCCCCTGGCCTGCGCGGCTTTGAGGGCAATGGAGAGATTGCTCTTCAGCTGCTCCTGGCCGATGTACTGGTCAAGCAATTTGGGCCGCAGCGCATGATCTACCGGCTCGACCTCTTCGGCCACGGGAGAAACCAACCGTTCTTCGTGATTCACACCAAGGCCCTCAAGGTTTGCCGGAGCAGTTCTTCCAGTCGCATGGCGGCAAAACCCTCAGCCCCTGCCCGCTGCCTAACCGCATTCAGCGCCTCCCTGGCCCGAACCACGGGATAACCGAGATTCAGCAGGGCGGAAATCGCATCGTGCACCCGTTCGTCTTCTCCCGGAACAATAAGACCTGGAGAAGAGGCGGACAGCGCCTCGGGCACAAACTGCACCTTGTCTTTCAGCTCAAGACAGAGACGCTCCGCGGTTTTCTTGCCCACTCCCGGCAGCCTGGTGAGGCGGGCCAGATCATCGTGCAAGATAGCGCGGGCCATTTCTGCCGGAGCAATACCGGCAAGGATATGCATGGCCAGCTTTGGCCCTATCCCGGAAACCGTGTTCAGCAACTGAAACATCTCCTTTTCCGAGGTTTCAAGAAAGCCATAGAGGTTGAAAGCATCTTCACGCACCACCGTCTGGATGTGGAGAAAAACCTCCTCCCCCACCCCCGGCAACCGACCCTGCCCGCTCTGGGGGAAGAACACCTCATACCCCACTCCACCCACATCAACGATGAGGGATTCGGGTAATTTTTTAAACAGCATTCCTCGTAGGCAGGCAATCATGAAGCGCTCGTAAAAAAGAAAAAGGTCACAGGTCCGTAACACAGAATAAAACAGTTCCAAAAAAATAACCGTTGTAATCGCAGTTTTTTTGCGATTTCAACAATCATTATGGTGTCTATTATGGAAGAATTTTAGCCAGAAGAGAAGTAAAAAGCCTGTTGACCAAAAACCGATCAGCAAAACGGGTAATCGCCTAAACAATCTTTTCCGGTAAGCGTTCACCAGTGCCGCAGATGCGCGAAAAAGGGCTGTTCGCCATAGCCCTCTATGCGAACAGACCGATGACAAAGCAGATGCGGTGCTGGTGGACGCTTACCTGTGGTTTGCCCGGCAGATGGCCACGGCCAGGGCATCAGCCGCGTCATGGCTGGGCGAGGCGACAAGCTTGAGAAGAACCCGGACCATCTGCTGCACTTGCTCTTTCGGCGCCTGACCATAGCCGGCCACCGCCTGTTTCACCACGGTGGGGCTGTATTCCTCCAGGAGCAGACCATACTGCCTGGCGGCCAGGATGAGCACACCTCGGGCATGGCCGAGCTTTAAAGCCGAGCGGGGATTGATGGCGGTGAAAATATCCTCCACCCCGACCAGTTGCGGCTTATAGGCAGCAATCACCTCGCGGATGCCATCGTAAATCTCTTCAATCCGCTCGGGAAATGGCTTTTTTTCTGAGGTTCGGATCACGCCGCAGGTGACAAAGGTAAGGGCGTGGCCCTGGCGGTCGATCACCCCATAACCGGTAGCGCGCGAGCCGGGATCAATCCCGAGGATGCGGACGGCTTCCGCCCCGGCCTTGGCTTTGCCTGGGGTCATATCTCAGGAAATCTTTTCCATCAACTCATCGGGGATATCGAAGTTGGCATGCACCTTCTGCACGTCATCAAAATCCTCCAGATTGTCGATGAGTTTCATCAACTGAATGGCCGTTTTTTCCTCGGCAACCTCAACGGTATTCTTGGGAATCATGGAGATGGAGGCCTCGACAAAGCTAACCCCGGCTTTTTCCAACGCCTCACGCACCGTATTAAAATCCTCGGGAGCGGTCAGCACCTGAAAAATATCGCCATCCTCGACCACATCCTCGGCTCCAGCCTCCAAAGCGAGCTCCAGAAGCTTTTCCTCATCCATCGACCCCTTCTCCACCAAGAGGGAGCCTTTTTTGTCAAACATGTAGGAAACACAGCCGGTCTCCCCCATGTTCCCCCCGGACTTGCCGAAGAAAAAGCGCACCTCGCCCACGGTCCGATTCCGGTTGTCGGTGAGACAGTCAACCAGCACAGCCACTCCGCCCGGCCCGTAGCCTTCATAGGTGATCTCCTCGTAGTTCACCCCTTCCAGCCCGCCGACGCCCTTCTTGATGGCCCGATCGATATTGTCCTTGGGCATGTTCACGGCTCTGGCTGAGACAATGCCGGCGCGCAGCCGGGGATTGGCCTCGGGATCGCCGCCGCCCATGCGGGCAGCCACGGCAATTTCCTTGGTAAGCTTGGTGAACATTTTGCCGCGCTTGGCGTCCTGGGCACCTTTACGATGCTTGGTGTTAGCCCATTTTGAATGTCCGGACATGATTTACTCCTTGAGGTTAAAAATTAAAAATGCAGAGTTATAAAAACCGACCTTACCTTCGCCCTCTGCATTGATCATTCTGCCCTATTCATTTTCTTAAATCCTATCCCCAGCACAAAGACCTCGCGGCTTTCCGGACGGGAGCTTTTCGGCTTCACGATCTTGGTCAGATTGAAATGGGGGCGAACCTCATCCACAAAGGCCTTAAAATCCTCGCCCTCAAACACCTTGCAATAAAAATTGCCGCCTAGCTGCAACATCTCCTGGGCGATTTCCAGAACCCGCCGGGAAAGGTCCAACGAGTGCTGCTGATCCGACCATTTGTTGCCGGTGGTGCGCGGAGCCATATCGCTGATGATCACCGCAAACTCCGGACAGATGGCGCGCACCCGGTCCAACACCTCGGCACTCATGATGTCGCCGTGCAGAAAGGAAAACTTAGCGCTGTTGCCCTTGGTGTTGATCTGCCCGAAGTTGAGGTCAACCCCAACCACCAGCCCCTGCGGGCCAACGGCCTGGGCCGCGTACATGGACCAACTGCCAGGCTGACAACCCAGATCGAGAACCGTGTCGCCCTTCTTCAGCAGCCCGTGCTTCTGTTGGGCCTCCTCCAGCTTGTACACCGAACGGGCGGGATAGCCTTCCTTCTTGGCCTTTTTGAAGTAGTGGTCCTGAACTTCTTTCACAGGCCTGCCACCTTGGTTGGGGTCTGCACGGTTGCCGTGCTGCGCCACAAAAACATCGTTGAAAAGCGGTTATATTTAGCCTGTTTATCGCGTCTTGACAAGCATAATCCCCTGGCGATTGAGGATGGGTTTTGCGGAACTTGCAAGGGGTGATGCACGGAGTCTCGGGGATTGAAGTAACACCGGGGATCCTTTTTTCCTGGGTTGACGATCAGCCAGGGAATATGAGATACTCCTTTAGGTTGTTTGGATAACATCTCAAAAATTAAATATCAGACATGGACTATTTTGTCTTTATTTTTAGGGAGCCGTATAATACCCCGGAAATTTTAGCCAGAAATATCTTTCCACGAGGCAACACACCCGGCCGAGTTGCAAAAAATGGCCATTTAATGTTTTAGCCAGGTAATTAAAAACATCAAAATGTCATGGGAGGCACAAAATTAAATTTCATAAGATGGTTTAGTTTAATTGGGTCGTGTGCTTTGCTATGGCTCACGGGATGCTCTTTTCTTCCACAAGAGAAAGTTTACAGTGACTACTCCGTGATGCCACTGAAGTACGACGCGAACAGTGCAGGGGCTAAACTCATTACCGCGATCGTCAAAGAATCCTCCTCCGCTCCAGGCCTAGTAGATTCGGATTGTCTGGACGTACCAGTTGCGAAAGCCAGAGCTGCTGCATGTCAACGGCAAAGGAATGTTGCGATCATGGCCTTGCTTACGGAATCGGACAATATGTGCCAAGAACACTTGAAAACAATATTCGGCAACGAGGCATCGTTCAACATTCTCACGGGTACGGTTACTAACATTGCCTCCGGTGCAGCGACGATTACAGGTGGAGTTGCAGCAAAGTCCGCTTTATCCAGCGTGGCTTTCCTGTCTAACGCTGAACGGTCCCTCGTGAACGAAACCGTCTACAAAAACTTATTAGTCACGGCTGTGACAAAAAAAATCGGCGAGGCAAGAACCAATTCTAAAGCAACAATTTCAGCTAAGTTTTCAAGCGACATTGACACCTATTCTGTATTAAGCAGCGTTAATGATATCATCGGTTATCATGAGACCTGCGCGTTCATGTATGGCTTACAAAAGGCCTTGGATGAAGGGGCGCAACCCAATCCAGAATCAAAGAAAATCAAGCTTGAGCAAGACAAACTCCAGCTCGAAATCGCTCTTCAAACTCGGACGAATCGCATCGGGGCGGCGGCAGCCATCACCGACGAAGGAGCGAAGGGTATAAGAGCTCGCATCGAGGCAATTGAGGAAACCCTTTTGAGCATGGTCAAAGGACAAAAATGAGCTCTCGTCCTGAGACATCATCGCACTCAAATAACCTAGGCACTCCTTATTTATTGCTCAAAACCGAAGATCCTGATTTCTCACAAATAACTTGGGAGGGGAAGATTTGAACATCAAACATTCAAAAACAGTCGGAGTGGTTATTTTTTGGGGATGCTTCATGGGCGGTATTTTTTTACCCCTGGCAACAGGCGCAACTGATAACGCTATAGCGAAGAGCAGCCCCGTCCAGGCAGACGCCTGTAACAAAGAATCGAAGTGGGGTGTCACGGCCTGCGACCGGGAATTCCGAGAGCACAAGGATACCCGTAAACATGCCGACTGCCTGGCGGCTGTCAGATCCAAATATGATACGTGCATGGACCCTGGTGCGAGATAGCGTTTTGCGGCATTGAACCAAAACACTAACCAGGCTTCATCACATTGAAGAAGGAGCCTAGCCATGACAGTACAAATCACCTTATCCCAGCTAGCAAAACTTGCTCCAAGCGCAAGGTCAAGTTATCGCGACGCATTTTCCTCTGCGCAGTCAATTCTTGAACAATACGAAATTACATCCACCCCACTTCGGGTGGCACATTTCATGGCTCAGATCCTACACGAAAGCGGTGGGCTGACTATCCAGTTTGAGAGCCTAAACTATAGCCCAGAGCGGCTAGCCAAGGTTTGGCCAATTCGATTCCAGCCGAAAGGGCCTCTCGTCTCTGCGGAATATGCACACAACCCGGAGAAACTGGCAAACTCTGTCTATGGCGGTCGCATGGGAAATACCGATCCGGGTGATGGCTTTAAATACCGCGGCAGAGGTTTATTGCAGCTAACCGGCAAAGACAGCTATCGCGAGGCCTCTGAAATACTAAAAAAATATAACCCAGAATCCCCGGATTTTGTTTTGGATCCAGATCAGGCTATAAGTTCAGAGTGGTGTGTCGAAGTTGCCGCCGCCGAATGGCGCTCCAAAGGCTGCAACGAACTCGCTGATCAAGACCTAATCAGATCCGTTACCAAGAAAATCAACGGGGGACTAATCGGTCTTGCCGACCGTGAAGAGTGGCTAAAGCGGACAAAGAATGTTTGGTTCTAATTTCCATTACCTTCGCATTTATTTGTCCACATTGTACGAACTCCTCGGGCAAGCTAAAAATTTTCAAATGGCCAAATGTTTGTAGATCGAATGCCCATCACTTTAGAATCGATTTGTGGAATCACAGAACAAGCGCATTGAGAGTGCGGGGGGAAACCGCGACGGGGCTGACGCTGACAAGCTCACTGTCCCGCACCTCATGCGTGACGTTATAACAACCTATGAAACGTTCCTGTTTTTTGTCTGTACGAAATCAGGAGAACATTATCATGCAAGTCAACAAACCCATCCAAACAATACAGCGGCCTTCTTTATTACTCCTACTCATCCTCTGCACTTTACTCTCCTGTCCAACCCCCAGCCTGGCAGAAGAAAAAAACCTCCTGGATGTCTGGAGCGAAATCAAGCCGCCACCGCCTGTTGCCCTGCAACCTGTCCACCTCGACCCCAAAACCAGCGGCCTGCTGATCCTCGACATCGAGGAATGGGCCTGCAATGCCGAACGTCGGCCACGCCAACTGTTAACCATTGGCGCCCCGCTGGGTGCTGACAGACAAAGCCTCTCCGATCATTTCGGTGAAGCACCAATTTTCAAATTGATAACCGTTGTGCCGAGAAACGGCAAGGTGCTCGAAGAGCGTCTCCTCGCAAACCCTTTCCTCCTTGAAATAAAGGGCAAAGGTATCAAGGTGGCCCAATGGCTGCTGCAAAACAGACTCGATATTCTGGTGACCCGACAGCCCCAAGAGGGCAAAGGGCCGGGCTATGTTTTCGGAAACGCCGGGGTGGAGATCCTGCTCACCGCCGAATCGAACGCGGATGAGGCATTGGCTGGAGTCCGCAAGGAACTCAAGATACCCATGGATGCATAAAAAAGGGGAAAATACATGGTTAATGAACAACAGGTACGCAAAATACTGCAGACACTGAAGCACCCAAAAACGCAAAAATCATTCCTCAACCTGGGCATGATCCGCGACATAGCAATTGACAACGATACGGTCAGCCTGACCCTGGCCTTGAAAAGTGAGCGATCTCCCCTGCGCAGGAGTCTTCAGCAGCAGATCAACTCGGCTCTGCAGTCTCTGCCCGGCGTGGGCAAGGTCCACATAGAGGTGAGCGAACTGAGCCGGGAGGAATGGGAGAAGATGTTCCCGCCCCCGGTTTACAGGGGTATCGCTCGGGTCAAAGAAATCGTGGCCGTGGCCAGCGGCAAGGGCGGAGTCGGCAAAACCACGGTGGCAATCAACATTGCCCTGGCCTTGGCTGGGCAGGGATTACGGGTCGGCCTGCTGGATGCCGATATCTATGGACCTTCGGTCCCGATTATGTTGGACCTGGTCGGAGAGCCTGAATCTTCACCGGACGGAATGATCCTGCCTCTTGAAAAATTCGGCATCAAGATTATGTCCCTCGGAATGAAGGCCCAACAGAACGAAGCATTTATCTGGCGCGGGCCTCTGGTGGCGAAGATGATCGGCCACCTTTTGGGCAACGTCCAGTGGGGGGACCTCGATTTTCTGGTCATCGACCTGCCACCCGGCACCGGCGACCCCTCCATCACCATCGCCCAAGCCATCCCCCGCTGCCAAATCCTGATGGTCACCACGCCCCAAAAAGTTTCTCTGGCCGATGTCCAGCGGGCCATCGACCTTTTCCGCAAGTACAACCTCAAGATCATCGGCCTGGTGGAGAACATGTCCTATTTTGTCAGCGAGCCCGGGGCTGTACCCCTGAATATCTTTGGGCAAGGCGGCGGCGAGCAGCTCAGCCGCGAATACCAACTGCCCCTGCTGGGAAAAATCCCCCTTGATCTCACGATCAGAAGCAGCGAAGACCGAGGATTACCTCTCATGGCGGCGGAGCCAAAATCGTCGGCCGGGGCTATTTTTCAAGAGATAGCCAAACTGATCACGAATTGAGGTAACTCCCCATGTTAGGCCTGAATCCACAAAGCATGAACCCTGCCCGGCTATCTGACAGGCGGGTAAAAATCCGGTGTTCTTTCAGTGCGACTCTGTGAAACAATAGAGGAGGAGTTATGGAAGAATCCATGATAACCTTTGGCCCCGTTGCCTCCAGGCGGCTTGGCAGCAGTCTCGGAATCAACAATATAAGACCCAAGGTCTGCACTTACTCATGCGTTTACTGTCAGGTGGGCCGGACCATGCAATTGGAAACCCGGCCCCGTATTTTTTTTGAACCGGAAGAAATCCGCGCCCAGACCGCTTGCCGTTTAGCAACCCTCACCAGGCAAAACGTCGCGGTGGACTACCTGACCTTTGTCCCCGAAGGCGAACCCACTCTGGACAGCCGGATCGGAGAAACCATCGAACAACTCCATGCCCTTGGGGTGAAAATTGGCATCATCACCAACGGATCGCTTCTCTGGCGACCGGAGGTACGACGGGCCGCTGCCAAGGCAAATTGGGCCTCAGTGAAGGTAGACTCGGTCGATCCCCACTGCTGGCACAGGATCAACCGACCGCATCAGGGATTGCAGCTTAAGAAAGTACTGGAGGGGATAGAGGAGTTTGCCTCGGATTTTGAGGGGGAGTTGACAACCGAAACCATGCTCGTTGCCGGCCTCAACGACAAACCGGACGCCATAAAGGCGGTTGCTCATTTTCTAACCAAAATACAACCGTCCAAGGCCTATCTTGCCGCACCGATTCGCCCACCGGCGGAAAAATGGGTCAGGCCTCCCGCGGAATCCGTTATGACAACGGCCTATCAACTGTTTAAGGAAAAATTGACGCATGTGGAGTATCTCCTGGGTTTTGAAGAGAGTTGCGCTGTTGCCGGTGATGATCTTGCCGAGGAGCTTCTTGGCATTACTGCGGTACACCCATTGCGGGAGGAGACCGTTTCCGCCCTGCTCAAGGGGCGGAAAAATGGCCAACAGCTAATCAAGGAGTTATTATTGAGCAACAAACTTGTCCTTACCGAATTTGAAGGCCACCGCTTTTTTATGAGGAAAATGCAATAACTCATATATGGGCAACACGTCTTATCACTTTAAGCTGCACTGTCGGGACAGGCAAAATGAGGGATACAACATGGAAAGAAAACTTGTTTCAGAAAAAGAACTCTTATGTTTCCTGAACAAAGAGCTGCAAAAAGCCGGACAACATGAAAATTGCCACTTTGAATCCATCGTCCGAATGAAGATAGATGACCGAACCGGCTGCAACTGGGCCGCATCAACTGTTCAATGCAATGAGGGTATTGGCAACATCTGTCCCCCGGATGCAGAGCGAATCGTCACCATGGCAAAGGTCAAATTTAATGTAAGGTAATGATATAAAAATGATGCAAAAAGATGCGTTGTTTAAAAATTACCATCAGTCTCATTTCGATAAGTAAATTTACCATTCCATGATGTTAACTCTAAAAGGAGGTTGAACATGCCAGAATTCAGTAGCCCATTTAGTGGTCTCAAAAACGATCGCACCCTTACCCACGCAGAACTGGTCCGCACGATCAGGTTTATGATTGCCGCAGAATACGAAGCAATACAGCTTTATCAACAAACCGCGGAGAGTACGGATAACGAACTTGCAAAGGAAGTGCTCATTGACATAGCCAATGAAGAAAAAGAACACGCTGGAGAGTTTCTCCGCCTGCTACGCGAACTCGCCCCCGATGAAGAGAAATTTTATCAAGAGGGTTATGAGGAAGTTGAAGAGATGATTCAAAAACTAAAAAAATAATAAGCCGGATCTTATTTTCCTCAACACGGAGACAACCAGGAGAATCCGCCATGCGAGTCAACAGCCCCAGGCAAAAAATGCGACTGCTTCCACTAGTACTCCTCGCCCTCCTCTACTCCCTGCTCTCTTGTCCGACGCCCAGCATGGCGGAAGAAAAAAATCTCCTGGATGTCTGGAGCGAAATCAAGCCGCCACCGCCTGTTGCCCTGCAACCTGTCCACCTCGACCCCAAAACCAGCGCCCTGCTGATCCTCGACATCGAGGAATGGACCTGCAATGCCGAACGTCGGCCGCGCTGCCCGGATTCTGTCCCCCGGATCAAAGTATTTCTTGACCGGACAAGGGCCAAGGGCATGGGTGTGATCTACAGCATCACGTCCAAGGGAACTCCGCAGACCATCCTGCCCGAGGTGCGGCCGCTGGATGATGCACCCATCGTCCAGTCGGGGGTAGACAAGTTCTACAACACGGAGCTGGAAAAAATCCTGCGCGACCGGGGGATCAAGACCGTGGTCATCGTCGGCACTGCGGCGGAAGGCGCGGTGCTGCATACCGCCACCGGGGCGGTCATGCGTGGCCTGCAAGTGGTGGTAGTGCTCGACGGCATGACCTCTGCCACCCTCTATGCCGAACAATACACCGCATGGCATCTGCTCAATGCCCCAGGCACCAAGGGCAAGGCCACGCTCACCCTGTTCAAGTTGATCGATTTCTGAAGATAAAAGAGATTATTCCTTTATTCTCTCCGATTATAATCTTCTCTTCCTGGCTGTCCTTTCCCAAAATCAAACCGGGTGAAAACATAACTCGGTTCCTGCTTGTTTATCTGTCACGCTCTCCCCTTATCCACTACTATGCCTTCGTAAAATCAGGGAAATTGCCAGGCCCTGACGTTATTATGAGCAAAATCTGTAAAATACCTTACAGTTAAAAAAATCACCTGCTGGATTGGCTCATGTTGCCGCCGCCAGGGCAACCCCATGAAAATATCTAAAGAGGTATCACCCGATGAATGCAAGCAAGAGAATAACATTCCGTACCTGTCTGGTGCTCGCCGCCTCCCTGCTCCTATGGAATCCTCTTCAGGCCAGCGCCGGAGCTGGAATGGGCGGAGGGGGCGACCAAGCAATGCAGGGGGTATCCGGCAAGGTGGTCGAGACCATGAATAGCGGCGGCTATACCTATGTCCTGGTAGACAAGGGCGGCACCAAGACCTGGGTGGCCCTGCCCCAGAGTACGATCACAGTGGGCAGTGAGATCGCCTGTCAGCCGGGCATGGAGATGAACAACTTCAAAAGCACTTCGCTGAATCGGTCATTCGAAAGCATTGTTTTTTCGACAGGGCTGGTCTCTGCCAATGGCACCGTTGCTACTGCCTCAGCTCCAGCCGCTGCTTCCGCTCCGGCTGAGGCGATCACGGTAAGCAAGGCCAAGGGAGCCACTGCCCATACCGTCGGCGAGATTTTTGAAAAGAAAGATGCCCTGGCGAATAAGCCGGTGGCGGTCCATGCCAAGGTGGTCAAGCTCAGCAAGGGCATCATGGGCAAAAACTGGCTACATCTGCAAGACGGCACCGGCAACCAGGCCGCCGGGACCAACGATCTGGTGGTCACCACCGATGCGATGTCGGAGGTTGGGAATGTGGTCACCATCAAGGGAAATCTTTCCCGGGACCGTGACTTCGGCGCTGGGTACTTTTACAACGTGATTATCGAAAACGCCGAGGTAATCGGCAGCAAGTGAGGCTCTGGCTGCCAGGGAAAGAAAGGGTAACGTGTATCATCGACTTTTCCTGGCAGCTCCGCGCAACTCAACCCGGGTGAGAAAGCATGATCCGTTTCCTGCTTCTTTATCTGTCAGTCTATCCCCTTGTCCACTACTATGCCTTCCGTAAGATCAGGGCGGCCTTTCTTCCCGGCAGGAGGGCCAATCTCGGCATAGTCCTGTTCATGGCACTCATGATCGCGGCGCCGATCATGGTCCGGTTGGCCGAACAGGCCGGGATAGAAACAGGGGCCCGGTTCTGGGCCTATGCCAGCTTCAGCTGGATGGGGCTGCTTTTCCTCTTTGCGACCATTTCCGCTGCGGTTGATCTGCTCCGTTATGCTATCCTGGCGGCGGAAAAAATCCGGAAACGAAAACTTGCCCTGACACAGGTATCACCACGGCAACTGTTTGCGGCACAGGCGATGCTGGTGCTTTCCGTGTACGGTTATGGCCTATTCGAGGCAGCGGATATCCGCCTTGAACACATCGAAATCGCCAGTCCCAAGATTACGGCAAGCACGGGCAGGATACGCATTGCCCAGATCTCGGACGTGCATCTGGGCCTCATTGTCCGGGAGGAAAGGCTCAAGAAAATTCTTAGCCGGATACGGGAAGCCAAACCAGATATTCTGGTATCCACCGGCGATCTGGTTGACGGCCAGCTCAACCACCTCACTCAAGAAGCTGAGCTGCTGGCGGCAATCAAGCCGCCTCTGGGAAAATTCGCCATCACCGGCAACCATGAATTCTACGCCGGGCTACAGGATGCCCTGAATTTTACAAAAGCATCGGGCTTTTCCATTCTGCGTCAGCAGGGGGTGGTGGTCGGCGGCATCAATGTTGTCGGGGTGGATGACCCGACGGTCAAAGCCTTTGGCAACACACATGCCGAGTCGGAACACGATCTTCTTGCTGCCCAGCCCAAGGAAAATTTCACAGTCCTGCTCAAACACCGGCCTGCAATTGCCTCAAACAGTCTGGGACTTTTCGATCTCCAGCTTTCCGGCCACACCCACAAAGGGCAAATATTTCCTTTCAACCTGCTCACCTGGTTTTTTTATCCCCAACGTGCAGGCCAGCTCACCGCGCTGAGCAGCGGTTTTCTCTACCTGAGCCGGGGCACCGGCACCTGGGGTCCGCCCATCCGCTTCCTGGCGCCGCCGGAGGTGACCATCATTGATCTGGTGCCTGCAAAATAGCGGAATCTGTTGACTCCCTGCCTTTTTTTTCCTTAGAGTAAGAAGAACATCCGTCTCTCTACCATCGGTGCTGTCAGACTAACTCTAGGCTGAGGCAAGCAAGACAACATGCTGATTGATAAGGGTTTCATCCTGGCCGCTGTCGTTTTTGTCGGCATGCTCTGTCAGTGGTTTGCCTGGCGGGTAAAGCTACCCGCCATTCTTTTTCTGCTTTTTGCCGGAATCCTCGCCGGGCCGCTCACCGGCTGGCTCAACTCCGACGCCCTGTTCGGCGATCTGCTCTTTCCCTTTATCTCCCTTTCCGTTGCGGTGATCCTTTTCGAAGGCAGCCTCACCTTACGCTTCCATCAGATTGCCGGACTGGGGCAGGTGATCCGCAGGATGATCACCTTCGGAGTATTGGTCACCTGCCTGATCACCGCAACCGCAACCCGGTTGGTTTTTGACTTCCCCTGGGGGATGGCCCTGCTCTTCGGGGCGATCACCTCGGTGACCGGACCCACCGTGATCGTGCCCATGCTGCGCACGGTGAGGCCCACTGCCGCCGTGGCCAATATCCTGCGCTGGGAAGGGATTGTCATCGACCCCATCGGCGCAACCCTGGCCGTTTTGGTCTATGAATTCATCCTGGCCGGCAGCAGCGGCAACGCCTTGAGCCACACCCTACTCGCCTTTGCAAGACTCATCGGCATCGGGCTTTTCCTCGGCTCCTTAACCGGTTATCTCTATGGCCTTATCCTGCGGCATCATTGGCTCCCAGAATTTCTCCACAACGTGGCCACTCTGGGGTTGGTCATTTTTGTTTTTGCCATTTCCAACAGCATTCAACATGAGTCCGGGTTGCTCACCGTCACGGTTATGGGCATCTGGCTTGCCAACATGCGGGAGGTATCCCTGGAAGAGATCCTAGATTTCAAGGAGAGCTTGAGCGTCCTGCTCATCTCGGTTCTGTTTATCGTCCTGGCCGCACGCCTTAATTTTCAACGCTTTTTCCATCTCGGCTGGCAGGTGGCGTTCATCTTTCTTTCCATCCAGTTCCTCTCCAGGCCCTTAAGTGTGGTGATCTCCGCCCTTGGCTCGAAGCTGAGCTGGCCGGAGCGGCATCTACTGGCCTGGATCGCCCCCCGCGGCATCGTGTCCGCCGCCATCTCCGCCCTCTTTGCCATAAGGCTTCAGGCTGCGGGGTACAGCGAGGCGGAACTCTTGGTGCCGCTGACCTTTTCGGTGATCATCGGCACCGTTGTCCTGCAGAGCGCTACCGCCCGCCTCATTGCGAAAGGACTCGGTGTGGCAGAACCGGAACCCAGGGGTTTTCTGATCATCGGTGCCAATCTGGTGGCGAGAACCATCGGCAAGAGCTTGCAGCAGGCAGGATTCAGAGTATTGCTCATTGACAGTGATTGGGAAAAAATCAGCAATGCCAGAATGGATGGGTTGGAAACCTATTATGGCGAACCAGTTTCCGAGCATGCGGACCGCAATCTCGATCTGGTCGGAATCGGCAGATTGCTTGCCCTTTCACCGCGAGGTGCTCTTAACACCCTTTCCTGCATGCACTATCGGATGGAATTGGGCGCAGAGGCTGTCTTTGCGATTCAGACCGCCGCTGATCTGGAGATGACTGCCGAGCGCAAGGCTGTCTCCCGGCGGCACTGGCGGGTTCTTTTTGGCCCGGAGATTACCTTTTCCAGCCTGGCCAAAATCCTGACCCAGGAAGAGTGGAAAATGCGCAGCACCACGCTTAGCCAGACCTTTGATTTTGCAGCCTATCAGCAGCAGTATGGGCAAAACGCAATCCCGTTCTTTGCCATTACCCCCAAGGGGAAAATCAAGGTATTCACCGTGGAGGAACGGTTGAACCCGCAACCGGGCTGGACCGTCATCGCCCTGGTCGCGGAGGCGGGCAATTCGGTTGGCAATGCTTGACACGAATATCATTCTGACGCTTGAGGTGATGAATGGAACGAGACCTTGCTGGGATCGCTCCGGTTCAGCGGCGGCGGTATGCCGAGTGCTGAACCGGAGGTTCCTTGCTTATTGTTTTTTCTCCGGACGAGAAGCCCATACAGACCTTTATGCCACGGTCAAACGAGGTCGAAGCGATCCAGGTTCATGACCTTGTTCCAGGCCGCAACGAAGTCACGCACGAACTTCTTCTCCGCATCGTCCTGCGCATAGACTTCGGCCAGGGCGCGCAGCTGCGAGTTGGAGCCGAAAACCAGGTCCACGCGGGTGCCGGTCCACTTGAGTTCACCGCTCACGCGGTCACGCCCCTCGAACACGTTTTCGTCTTTCGGGGTTGGCTTCCACGTCGTGTCCATGTCGAGCAGATTCACAAAAAAGTCATTGGTGAGCGTCTCTGGCCGTTTGGTAAAGACGCCGTGCCGGGACTGTCCGAAGTTGGCATTCAAGACGCGCATCCCGCCAACGAGAGCCGTCATCTCAGGAGCGGTCAGGGTCAGCAATTGTGCCCGATCAACCAGCAGTTCCTCTGCCGTTACCGAGTACTTGGCTTTCTGGTAGTTGCGGAAGCCGTCTGCTTTCGGCTCGAGTACAGCGAATGACTTCGCATCAGTCTGCTCCTGCGACGCGTCGGTGCGTCCCGGCGTAAAGGGAACGGTCACCTTGTGGCCAGCCTTTTTCGCAGCCTGTTCGACACCGGCGCACCCGCCCAGGACAATCAAGTCGGCAAGCGATACCTTCTTCCCGCCAGACTGTGCGCGGTTAAACTCATTTTGGATTTTCTCAAGGGCTTGCAGCACCTTGGTCAGTTGGGCTGGCTGGTTGACCTCCCAATCCTTCTGCGGGGCAAGACGAATGCGCGCCCCGTTGGCCCCGCCGCGCATATCGGAACCGCGGAAGGTGGAGGCCGACGCCCAGGCGCAAGAGACCAGTTGGGAGATCGACAACCCCGAAGCAAGAATCTTGGACTTGAGGGCGGCAATGTCCTTGGCGGTGATCAGTTTATGTTTGACTGCGGGCACCGGGTCTTGCCAGATCAGTTCCTCCGCCGGGACCTCCGGACCGAGATAGCGCGAGCGCGGGCCCATGTCGCGGTGGGTCAGCTTGAACCACGCCCGGGCAAAGGCATCTGCGAACTCCGCAGGGTTCCGCAGGTAGCGCTGCGCGATCGGCTTGTAGATCGGGTCGAACTTCAGTGAGAGGTCCGCCGTGGTCATCATCGGCCGGTGCTTCTTGGACGGGTCGGCCGCGTCAGCCACCATGTCCTCTTCGTCCACGTCCTTGGCCAGCCACTGATTCGCACCAGCCGGGCTCTTGACCAGTTCATAGTCGTATTTGAGCAGCACCTTCAGATAACCCATGTCCCATGTGGTCGGGTTCGGCTTCCAGGCGCCCTCGATGCCGCTGCTGATCGTATCACCGCCCTTGCCGCTGCCGAAGCTGCTCTTCCAGCCGAGACCCTGCTCTTCGATGGGAGCGGCTTCTGGCTCAGGCCCCACATGCGACGCAGGGCCGGCGCCGTGACACTTGCCGAACGTATGGCCGCCAGCGACCAGGGCGAGCGTCTCTTCGTCGTCCATCGCCATGCGCGCGAAGGTCACGCGAACGTCACGGCCGGAGGCAACCGGGTCAGGATTACCGTCCGGGCCTTCCGGGTTCACATAGATGAGCCCCATCTGCACGGCTGCCAGGGGGTTTTCCAGATCCCTATCGCCGGAATACCGGCTCTTGGGCTTGTCGCTCGTAGCCAGCCATTCCTCCTCGCTGCCCCAATAGACATCTTCTTCCGGTTCCCAGATGTCCTCGCGCCCGCCGCCGAAACCGAAGGTCTTGAATCCCATGGACTCCAGCGCACAATTGCCAGCGAGGATCATCAGATCGGCCCAGGAGATTTTCCTGCCGTATTTCTGCTTGATCGGCCAGAGCAGACGGCGTGCCTTGTCGAGGTTCACATTGTCCGGCCAGCTGTTGAGAGGCGCAAAGCGCTGATTACCTGAACCCGCGCCCCCGCGGCCGTCGCCCATACGGTAGGTGCCCGCGCTGTGCCATGCCATCCGGATGAAGAGCCCGCCGTAATGACCCCAGTCAGCCGGCCACCAGTTCTGCGAATCGGTCATCAATGCGTACAGATCTTTCTTCAGCCCCTTCAGGTTGAGCTTCTTGAATTCTGCTGCGTAGTTAAAATCCTCGCCCATCGGATTGGACTTGGCGGAATGCTGGTGCAGAATATGAAGGTTCAACTGATTCGGCCACCATTCTCGGTTCGACCTGCCACCGCCGGCTACTTGTCTGCTCATTCTGCCCGTTACCGGGCACTTGCTGTTTTCGCTCATAAAATTTCCCCCTTTTATTGTTGGGATTTACTCTTTGTGTTTTTTAGTTTACCACTTCTCGTAGGCCAGTTTTTCAATCCGTTGCTGGTCTTGGAGCGACAACGGCTTCCGAGTCCCAGCCGACAGAGAATGCTTATTGTCGGCCATGGAATTGGTGTCTCTGGTGGTCATGATGGTTTTACGCTTTGCCATGGTGCCCTCCTCTTTTGGTTTTTAAAATTATATTATAGCAGATTGTTACAGTGACGCTTAACCCCGAAAGTCCCACTTATTTCCCAGACGCCTTTTAATAAAACAAACTATCTCAGAATTATTCCTATTTGAAAGCCCACAAAAACATTTCATTTCGCCCGTCCAGCATTTGCGCACTTTTCACAAATCCCATGCAGAGTGATATTCTTCTTATCAATCCGGCCCCAGCCCGAAATTTCTTGTGGCAGTTGCACCTCGTCAAAGGAGCGCCAGTTAAAATCAGTGATGGCCCCGCACTGTCGACAGATAGCATGATGGTGGCGATCCATGTCGGCCTCGAAGCGGGCCTGGCTTTCCACCGTTTCCACCTTGGTGATCAGGCGATGTTTTTCAAGGGTAGCCAGGGTCCGATACACAGTATCCAGTGACAAGGTAGCAAGCCTTTTCTTTAACCTTTTATGGATGGTTTCCGCAGAAGGATGGTCCACAGCCAGGGCAAGTTCCCGAAATATTTCCAAGCGTTGATGGGTCAGCTTAAGGTCGGCGCCACGACAAGCCTGCTCAAAATCACGCAATTTTTTTTCGAGATTTGCCTGTTGTAGTTTTTTCGACATGGCCTGCACAGTATCTTGTTAGTAGTTGTTCTTTTTTAAAAAATATTCTTATTTTTCTTGCATGTCAAGCGCCTCAAAAAAAATCACGCGCGCCAAACAGGAAGACATCATATCTATTCCCAGGCTGTATTCCCAGATGGCGCGTCGGCGCCTGGAACCCGCCCATCCGCTTCCTGTCGCCATCGAAGGAGACCATCATCGACCTGACAGATGAGAAATGGCGGTTGCCGCATAAATTATTGCCAAACGGCATGCGAATAACCCATAATGGTGACGGTACGATTGCCGCCCGACAACGGGACCGACTACCCAAACCGACAAGAATTCCTCAAGCAACTGACAACAAGGAGAAACCATGGCTACTGGCGCGTTGAGAAAACGGCTCTTCCTGGCAACCCTGGCAATACTGCTGACCGCCCCCTTGGCCTGGGCGGAAAACTTCACCCTGACCAGCAAAGATCTTGGCGGCCAGCTCTCAGACCAGCAGGTCTTTTCCGGTTTTGGCTGCACCGGCAAAAACATCTCCCCCCAACTCCTGTGGAAAAATGCACCGGTCGGCACAAAGAGTTTCGCCATCACCGTGTATGACCCTGATGCCCCAACCGGCAGCGGCTGGTGGCACTGGGTAGTATTCAACGTCCCGGCCACGGTCACGCAATTGGCCGCAGACGCAGGCAACCCGGCCAAAAATATCGCGCCCAAGGGGAGCGTCCAAAGCGTCACCGATTACGGCAAGCCCGGCTTTGGCGGCGCCTGCCCGCCGGTGGGCGACAAACCGCACCGTTACATCTTCACCGTCTATGCGCTCAAGGTGGAAAGATTGGAGCTGGAGGCTGCTTCACCGCCAGCCATGGTCGGCTACAACCTCAACCAGAATGCCCTGGCCAAGGCCTCGCTGATTTCCTATTACGGCCGCTAGAAAAACTCCCAGCGAGAGACCAAATAAAGCCATAATATCGGCAAGATCCAAGGAGACCAAGCCTCAGAAAATGAACTTTATAATATTTCAAGACGTTGGCCTAAATCCTTCGAGACTATTGACAATCGCGATGGATTCCACTACCTAACAAACAAGGAGTTTTCTGCCAATCATATAAAGGGAGGATTGCCCATGAAACGTCTCATTGTCTGCTGCGATGGCACATGGAACAATCCGGCCAAGGAAGATAATGGGGTTCCTGCCCCCACCAACGTCTTCAAGATTTACAACGCTCTGGCGGAGCATGACTCCCACAGTGCAATCGAGCAACGCAAGTATTATCATCCTGGGGTCGGCGGGGAAGGCGGGGTGCTCAACGCCATTCTTGGCGGGGCGGTAGGCGCGGGCATCAGTCGGCATATCTGTAGCGCCTACCACTGGCTCGGCAGTAATTATGAAGAAGGCGACCACATCTGCCTTTTCGGCTTCAGCCGTGGGGCTTTCACCGCCCGCAGCCTCGGCGGCTTTCTCGGCCAAGGCCTTCTCGATCTGCGGGATCTCTCGCCCGAAGAATCGTGGCTCCGGGTCCACCGTGCCTACGAAAAAGGCTACCGCAACAAAAACGCCAAACTAACGGACTGGGCCGAACCCCACTGGCTGTTCTTCCACCAGGGCCAGCCCACGCCCATCCGTTTCATCGGCGTCTGGGATACCGTTGGCGCCCTCGGAGTGCCGGACGATCTTGAATTTCTCAATTTCTTCGACAACAAAGCCAAATGGGAGTTCCACAACACCGAAATCGAAACAAACGTCGCCATGGCCCGCCACGCCATGGCGCTCGACGAGCTCCGTTCCTGCTTCTGCGTCACCCGCTGGCAAAATGCCGCCCAGCATCCGAATGCCATTGAGCTTTGGTTTCCAGGAGTACATTCCGACGTGGGCGGCGGCTATGCGGACTGCGACCTCTCCAACGGTGCTCTGCTATGGATGATGGAAGAAAGCGCCAAAGCCGGACTTGTATTTCGTGACGGCATTCAGGATACCATCAAAGCAAATCCGCTCGGCCCCATGCACAATTCCTACAAGGGCGCTTTTGCCAAACTCCGTTCCCGACCGCGGAACATCGAGGCAATGATTCCGGAAAATCATGCCCGCTTTCATAGCAGTGCCATCACCCGCCAGCTTGTTTCGCCGATCACCCACCCACCCTATCACCCCACCAAGATACTCGCGAAGGGGGAATCCCATACGGTTGATGTTTTCGCCGACACCCACTGGAACTACTCCAGCGTCTACCTCCCCCAAGACCACTCCTTCACCTTCTCCGCCACAGGGCAGTGGCAGGACTTAAAGGACACCTGTGACTGGCGGGGCACTGAAAACAAAGAAGCAACCACTGGCGATCTCATTCGGGGCGCCGCCGCCCTCTTTGGCAAGCTTGAAAAACCTCTCAAAAAACTAACAAAAAATGAATCCATGGATCTGCCTGGCAGCAAACGCGTTGAGAGTCTCAAGTGGTTCACCCTGGTCGGCGCCATCACCAACGACGCCGGGTCGAAGCAGGTGGTGGAAAACGATGGCAGCCCGGTTCCACACCAATATGTCGAACTGGCGGCCCACGAATCAACCCCGCTGACTGTTGCCGCGCCAGGATACCTCTACTGTTTTGCCAACGATGCCTGGGGCCTGTACGGAAACAATCATGGGAGCGTGCAGCTCACCATCCACCGCGTTTCATAACGTTATCCGCCGACAAATAAAATAATTGCAGACGAGGAACATCCCGGGCACTGGGCTCCAAGGGCGGCAACCGGCATATGATATGGCGTGCCGAACGCGCCTAGACTATGCATCCCGACCTGGACAAAATCATCTGCCATGGGGTATAGAGAGAAAACCTTCCTGCCAGGTTGACCGATACCTGTCGCCATTGCCTGTACACATCCCATCGGAGGGATTTCATGTCACGCCTGATCTGTTACTGTTTTGGCCACACCGAAGATGATTTGCGCCAGGATGTCTTACTGCATGGCCGCTCGCTGATCATGGAACGCATTGTCTCCGCGAAAAAAGACGGCCAGTGCCAATGCACGGAGAAAAACCCAGCAGGCCGCTGATGCCTGGCCGAGGTCCGCCAGGTGGTGGACGCCACATTGAAAAGCATTTCCGAAAAATAGGACCGCTGATGTATTTCCCGGTTGCCAATATCGAGGTCAACCCGCTGATGCCGCCGCTGGTTGCCTTTGGGATCTCTTTTTTCACCTCCATGGGCGGAGTGAGCGGGGCTTTCCTGCTACTGCCCTTTCAGGTCAGCGTGCTCGGCTTCACCAGTCCGGCGGTCAGCTCCACCAACCAGTTGTTCAATATCGTGGCCATCCCCAGCGGAGTGTACCGGTATCTCAAGGAAGGGCGGATGCTCTGGCCCCTGACCTGGGTCGTGATTATCGGCACCCTGCCTGGAGTTCTGGTCGGGGCCATCGTCCGGATCAAATACCTGCCCGACCCAAAAAATTTCAAGCTCTTTGCCGGACTGGTTCTCCTCTACATGGGCGGAAGGCTGCTCAAGGATTTGGCCTTTACCAAAAAAAATGGGAACACGCCCACGACAGAGGAGCGGTTTCAACAACAGGGCAAAAAGCAGCCCCAGACAACCGGTATCGAAGCCGACTCCTGCAAGCACCTGTCTTGCGTCACGGTACGGCAATGGACCCCAACCCGAATCGTCTACGATTTTTACGGGGAAACCTTCACGGTCAACGCCATGGGCCTCCTGGCTTTAAGTCTTGTTGTCGGTATGGTGGGGGGGGTGTATGGCATCGGCGGCGGGGCGATCATCGCCCCGTTTTTGGTCAGTTTCTTCGGGCTGCCCATCTATACCGTGGCAGGAGCCTCATTGATGGGAACCTTTGTCACCTCAGTGGCCGGGGTGATTTTTTACCAGATTCTGGCCCCCCACTACCCCGGCATGGTCATCGCCCCGGATTGGTTTCTGGGCTTTCTCTTCGGGATCGGCGGCTTCGCTGGCATGTATTGCGGGGCACGGCTGCAAAAATTCGTGCCTGCCAAATTCATCAAATGGATTCTGGTGATGTGCCTGCTGATCACGGCAGGCAAGTATATCCGGGATTTCCTTTTTTAGGAGCCTTGGCAACCGCTTAAACGGAAAAAATCAGGCGACTCCGCTGGCTTGAAATCTCCGGCAAGACCCCCGCAGACCGCTGCTCCATCTCCTCAAGCAGACAAAGACTGGCGACACCATGCCAAGATGCGTCAAGAAAGGGAGCGGCCCTCGGACTCCGGCCAAAGCCGCCTCTTCTCGTCTGGCAGCTGACGATGAACGCCCTGGCGCTGTCCAACTCAATGGGCCTTGCGCCCAAAAGACTCAAGGCCGCAAGCCCGGCATGGCAGTTCTCGATGAACGATGTGGTTCCCGGAAAAAAGCCGAACCCGCCATCGCCGTTCTGCGAGCGCTGAAGCCAAGCAACCAGTTCCCCCGCACCCGCCACCGGCTGGCCAGCCATCTTTTTCACGAACAGATATCGGGCCACATCCCCCACCGCGCAGGGGGCAGGCAGCATCAAAGACCGTCCGGGGCCAAAAGAATCCGGCTCCTCCCCAAGAATCTCCCTGGCTATTCGACTCACATAATAGGTGGCGGCAAGGGAAGCGTCCCTGGCCAAACAGGCGGCGAGATGGGAGCGCACCCGCGCACCATCCATGGCAAGCCCGCAGATGCGACAGGTAATCAGCAGACGAAAAGTGGTGTCGATCCCCAACCAGGGTACGGCCAGCATCCGGGCGAGATATTCGCCCAGCGCAGACTCTGATTGAAGGGTGGGCTGGTCTTGACCCAAGACAAGACCGATGGCCACTGCCTGAAAGGTATCTTGAATGGTGGCGGGCAGCCGCGGCGTAGCGCCATAACCGCCCGTGGCCTTGCGCCGCTTGAGCACGAACTCCATGAGCGCGGCAGGATCAACCTGACGAGACATTTCTCCCCTCCGTTCCGGCAAAATCTCTCACGCTCTTACTTCTTTTCCTTACTCCGGTAGGAGATCACCCGGATTTTTTCCAGGGTAACCAGCCCCTCGCCGATCATGACATCCAGATCCGGCAGGAAGGCAGCGATCCGTTCAGGCTTGTCAACGATCTCGATGACCAGCGGCAGGTCTTCCGAGAGCCGCAGGATCTTGGCGGTATGGATGCGGCTGTTCTTGCCAAAGCCCATGATCCCCCGAGTGACCGTGGCCCCGGCCAGACCGCGCTTCCGGGCCTCTTCGACAATGAGTTCATACAGCGGCCGCTGGCCAAGTTTACTGGTTTCGCCGATGAAGATGCGGAGCAGCTCCGCTTCCGATGGGAGTTCCATAGCCATGTCTCCTTTTTTCTGATTACCAAGCAATCTCAGACAAGTTCTGTGCTTTCCTATGCAGTTAAAATCCCATTGGCCCGCAGCCGAGCACCGGAGAGGCTGCCGAAAAGGGATTTGCACTGTTTGAGCGCAGCGAGTTTGCAAAGCCCCGGCAGCATCGAGGAGCGCAGGGCATCCCGCCTTCGGCGGGACAAGGGACACAGGGTGCCCTTTCTTTGGTTCGTTTCTTTGGACACGCAAAGAAATGAACAGAAGGAAAAAGCATATTCCTCTGACTCCAGAGATTACCTGGCAAGCAAACTTTACCTAAATCAACCTGCCCAAGGCCATCCCCACAAAAAAAAGCACCAGCCCCACCCCGTTTTGTAACAGGATATTGCCAAGTCCGTACCAATGCTGGCCGTCGGCCAGAAGATTTCCGCTCTCGGCGACAAAGGTGGAAAAGGTGGTGAAAGCGCCCATGAAACCGGTGAGCAGGATAATCCGCAGCTCACCGGTACCGACGAAACGCTCGCTGGTCAGGGTCCAGATCAGCCCAAAAAGCAGACACCCCAAACCATTCACCGAAGCAGTACCCCAGGGAAAACTTGCCCCGGCCACCCGCTGCACCAGCCCGGCCAAACCATAGCGGGCCAGGGTGCCGCAGGCCCCGGCCACGGCGAGATAGATCAATTTTTGCCACATCTGTTCTGCTCCTACCGCTCAGGCGTCCCCGCCAATTCTGTGCAAATAATCCTTATGCCGATTCCTTCCACACCGCCAGGGCCTTCTGGTACACCTCGGAGCGGGACAGGTCGAGATCCTTGGCAATATTCGCCACCGCGTCTTTCAGGCTGATCCCATCCTGCCCCCGATACCAGCGCAGCAGGTCTTCAAGATTATCCGGCCGCGCTGGCGCGGAGGCGTGCAGCCCTTCGATGAGCACCACAAATTCTCCCTTGATAACCTCCCGAGCCTTAAGCCCGGCCAGGAGTTGCGCCAACTCGCCTGCGCTAATCTCCTCATGCATCTTGGTGAGTTCCCTGCCGATCACCGCCTGCCGGTCCCCCAGTTCCGCCAGGCAATCACCAAGGCTTGCGGTGATCCGCCGGGGCGACTCATAAAAAACCAGAGGATGGATGTCATTTTTAAGACCCTGCAGCAATTTGCGCCGCTCGGTCCCCTTGGCTGGAAGAAATCCCAGAAAAAGATGGGAAGGTTCGGTCAACCCGGCAACGCTGAGGAGGGTCGCCAGGGCGGAAACCCCGGGAACAGGCACCACGGTGATGCCATGCGCCTGGGCGCTGTGCACCAGAATCCCGCCCGGATCGGAAATGCCCGGCGTGCCGGCATCGGAAACCAGAGCCACCTGATGGCCGGAAAGGAGCCGGGCCACAATTTCCTGGGCGCGGCTCGCCTCCTTTTCTTTATAATAACTGATGAGCGGGGTATGGATATCAAAATGGCTGAGGAGCTTTCGGGTGTGCCGGGTATCCTCGGCGGCGATCAAGTCCACCTCCCGCAGGATGCGCAGGGCCCGAAGGGTTATGTCCTCCAGATTGCCGATGGGGGTGGCCACCACAAACAGGACGCCCGGCTTGGTGCTGCCTCCGCTGGCAGGCTTGCCTTCACTGGTCTGCTTCATGATTGCATGGCCTCCGGGGGAACAAACAGGCAGAAGCTGGTGCAACCGGGGCGGCTCTCGCAGGAAATTTCACCCCCGCAACGGGCAATAAGCTTCCTGGCCAGATACAACCCAAGGCCGAGATGCCCTTCCCCTTGTTTTGTCGAATAAAACGGCTCGTAGAGATGCGCCGCTGCCTCGGTGGTCAGCCCTGGGCCGTTGTCCTGCACCCGCACCCCGATGCCCTCGCCTTCTTTGACGGATTCGACCACGACCTCCGCTCCTTCCTTCCCCCGCAAGGCTTCCATGGCGTTGGTCAGCAGAATATGCATGATCTGGTGCAACTCCAGTTGAAAACGTGTCAGGGACGGCAACGGTTCGGCCAGGGTAATTTCCTTGCCCACCTTGTGCTTAAAAAACGAATCGGCGGACATAAACTCCACCTCGGTCTCGATAACGGAATTGACCGTATAGGGAACGCCCCCAGGAAGCTGCGGAAAATCAGGCAGAATCAAGGTCCGATGCAAAATCTGCTGACTCTGCCGCACCTTGTCCTGCATTTGGGCAAGGGCATCGGCCCTCCGGGCGAGAAGATCGTGCAGGGTGTCCAACTCAGGCGTTGGGCCGGCTTGGCGCATCTGCTCCAGCACCGCCATTGCCTTGTCCAGCATCATTCCGGAAAGATCCGTGTGCAGGGAAAAAACCTGGATAGTCCCGCTGAGATTATGAATGATCCCACGGAACATCCGCCCCAGCGCGGCATCCTGACTCTGCGCCAGATACGCCTCTTCCCATTTCTCTGCCTGCATTGCCCCTCCGCGTCCCAAGGATAAAGGCCAGAACGGCTGGCCTCCCGTACAGCTTACCCGGAATGGGGGTAAAAAATCCAGGCTATTGTCGGCACCGCCTGAAAACTGCTCTTTCATGCTCTGCTGGCTTCTGCCGGGACAATGGTGTACACTATAATTTTGATTACCAAGAACACTATGCCCGCCGGAGAACCCCTATGCTCCAGCTTGATGTCCCATTCCTGCCAGACCCCCATTACGTGGAATTTCTTGCCGATCTCCAGCCTTCGCTCCATTCCATCCATTTCAGCCTTTTTCTGGACAACATCCCCGATGGCCGCCATCGCCCCATCAGCGGTATTCCGGAGTTTGGTGACCTGGCCGCTGCTCTTGCCCAACTGCCCACCCCGAAAAAATACGGACTGCTGAACAGCCGTTTCCACCATCCTCGACTCTATGGCGACAAGGCTGCCCTGATCAAAATCATCACAGCACTGGATACCCTGCTCACGGCAGGCACCCTCCACGGCATCACCATTGTCGATTTCTACTTGTTGCAGGCCCTGAGCGACACCAGCCAGGAAACCTGCGCCCAGCTTGAGGCGGTGCCTGGGGTCAACTGCATGCTGGACTCCTTTGCGCGGATTCAGGCCTACTGCCAAGCCGTTGCCAACACCGCGTTCAAGCCCCCGGTCAAACTCAATCTGGACCGGTCGCTCAACCGCAATCTTCCCGAGCTTGCAGATATTTCCCAGCAATGCCGCCGACACTTCCCCGGAGTCAAACTGACCCTGCTGGCCAACGAAGGGTGCCTTGACTGCTGTCCCTTCAAGCTGACCCATGACGCCCAGATCGCCTTTGCCAATACGGGACTGACCGCAAACGAAACCCATGCCGCCAACCAGGACCTTGGCTGCATCCGACAACTCACCGCGCACCCGGCGGAACTGTTCAAATCCCCATTTATTCGGCCCGAAGATCTGCATTATTATAAAGAAATGGTGGAGGTGATCAAGCTCTGCGGCAGAACCCTGGGATCCGGTTTTTTGCAACGGGTGGTACGGGCCTATGCCAACCGGCGGTATGAGGGCAATCTGCTGGAGTTGATGGACACCATGGAATGGCTGGCCAAGCGGCTGCATGTGGACAACAACAAATTGCCTGCGGATTTTTTTACCCGACTCACGACTTGTGACAAGAATTGCCGCGCCTGCGCGTACTGCCACGATCTCTGCCGTGAGCATACGAGACCGACCCCCCTAAACTTGCCGGACTTCCGCTGCCCGCACGAGATATAGGAACATCCTGCCACAGGCAATCCAATCCTACCACCCCTCGCCCAGCCATCAAAATCATTGTTTTTCTCGATCAATAACAGAGTGCTCTTTCGTTATTATCTATTGGTAAAAGCGTCCTCCGTGCTGGTACAAGCAATTCTCACATTTCACAACACCCACGGAGGAATACCATGTTCAAACGAATCGCACTGTCCCTGGCCTTTACCCTGCTGGCTGCCGGTCCCGCTCTGGCTACCAACTACATCACCCCGGCAAATCTCAAGAAAATGCTGGACGAAAAACAGAAAGTGATCCTGGTGGATATCCAGCCCGCTGCCGACTTCGAGAAGCAGCACCTGCCTGGCTCCATTGAAACCAACGCCTTCCCCGGCAAAACCGACGAGGAAAAATCCCGTCTGGACAAGGCGTTGCCAGCGATCAACGGGAGCAAGGCCCCGGTAATCGTGCTCTGCCCCCGCGGCAAGAGCGGGGCGAAGAACAGCTACGACTATTTGCAGAGCAAGGGGGTGGTTGAAAACCGGCTACAGATTTTGGAAGGGGGAATTGCGGACTGGCCCTATGCCGAGATGTTCGTCAAGGGACGTTAGTAGATCGTTTCGCCAAGTACCGTTCGGCCTGAGCCCGTCGAAGGCCAACAGTGGGGCTGAAGAACCACGGTCCGACAGGGCTCTCCTGAGCAAAGTCGAAGGGCTCACTGCGAACGGCACAATAGGATCGACCAAAGAAAGAGGGCACCCATATTGGCTGCCCCTTTTTTTCAACCCCGCTCGTCTTCCCGCTTGGGCTGCAGCTTGATGTAGATGACCACGATCAAGCCAGAAAGAACAAGCACCCCGCCGAGGGCCTGGTGCGAGTATTTCATGATCAGCTCCTGATTGCTGCCGATGAAATAGCCGAGCCAAGTAAGGACTGTCACCCAGATCCCCGCGCCAAGCAGGGTGTAGAGGGAAAACTTCAGGTGGTTCATCCCGGCAAGGCCCGCCGGAAGCGAAATGAGGTGGCGGACCACCGGCAGCAGGCGACCGATGAAGGTCGAAATCTCGCCGTGTTTCAGGAAAAACGTCTCGACCTTGGCAAACTTCTCCTCGGTGATCCAGACATACTTGCCATACTTCAACAGAAGCGGCCTGCCCAGATAATGGGAGGCGAAGTAATTGAGGTAAGCGCCAAAGAGACTGCCCAAGGTGCCGCAGAGAATAACCGGCAGCATCTCCATCTTCCCCGCCTGGACAAGATACCCGGCCGGAGGCATGACGACCTCGCTGGGGATCGGGATTACCGAACTCTCCATGGCCATCAGGATGAATATCCCCGGATAGCCCATGGCTCCGATACTCTCCACAAGCCAGTTGATCAGATTGTGCATCTAACGCTCCTTGCTTTGGTGTAATGGAGCGCTATTCTATACGGTTCGGGGCAAAAAAACGACCAATTATAACGGGCGATCCCGTGGGTGATTGGCAAGCCATTCATAAAAAACGACCTTGACATCATGACACAATCACCCTAATATCTGAGCAACTGCTCATATATTAAAACGGAAGCCACATATGCCAAGCGACCGCTGCCAATGCCGGATTGTCCACGAACAACAGGTGGAAAAGGCCAGAAATGGTGCCTTGCCTCCGGCGGAGATCGACAAACTCGCCCAATTTTTCAAGGCCTTTGCCGACCCGACCAGGCTCAAGATTCTTCAAGCCTTGAACCAAGAGGAGATGTGCGTCTGCGATCTGGCCGCTTTTCTCGGGGTAAGCGAATCAGCGGTGAGCCATCAGCTACGGCTGCTCCGGCAGATGGCCCTGGTGGCCAATCGCCGCGAAGGGCCGGTGCTTTATTATCACCTCACCGATGCGCATATCAGCCAGCTTGTCCTTGTGGCGCTGGATCATATCAGGGAGTAAACCATGCATCTTCTCGTCAACATTCTTAGCGAATCCTGGCAGCTCCTTCTGGACGCCGGAGTCTACATCCTCTTCGGCATCCTCATTGGCGGCCTGCTCAAGGTCTTTCTCTCGCCCGCCTATGTGGCCCACCATCTGGGCCAAGGGTGTTACAGCTCGGTGTTCAAGGCGGCCCTGTTCGGGATTCCCCTGCCCCTATGCTCCTGCGGGGTGCTGCCTGCGGCGGCGGCCCTGAAACGGCAGGGGGCCAACAACGGCGCCACCACCGCCTTTCTCATTTCCACCCCGGAGTCGGGCATCGACTCCATCAGCGTCAGTTATGCCCTGCTGGACCCGATCATGACCGTGACCCGCCCCCTGGCCGCCTTTGTCTCCGCCATCATTGCCGGGTGCATCGAAAACACCTTCAACCCGCCCAGGCCCCAGTTGGCCATGGCTGCCGATCTTTCCTGCGCGGTGGACGGCTGTTGCGACGGGGTAGACTGCCCGCCTGCGGAACATGCCAGGCACCACAGCTTGCTTGAAAAGATTCGGGCCGGAATGCGTTATGCCTTTGGCGAACTCTGGGGCGATCTGGCGGGCTGGTTTTTCATCGGATTGCTGCTGGCCGGACTGATCTCCGCCCTGGTGCCCGACGACCTGATCACCAGCTATCTGGGCGGGGGCTTTGTTGCCATGCTCCTGATGCTGGCCTTCGGCATCCCGCTCTATATCTGCGCCACCGCCTCCACCCCCATTGCCGCAGCCATGATCCTCAAGGGCGTCAGCCCCGGCGCGGCCCTGGTCTTCATGCTCGCTGGTCCGGCCACCAACATGGCCACCATCTCGGTACTGGTCGGTCTGCTGGGCCGCCGCGCCACTGTGGTCTATCTTACCTGCATTGGCGTTACCGCCGTTGTCTTCGGCCTGACCCTTGACTGGGTCTACACAATCAATGGCATCTCGGCAAAAGCCATGGTCGGCCAGGCCGGGGAGCTTGTGCCCTATCCGGTGCAACTGGTTGCGGCCCTGGTGATTCTTGCCCTGTCAGTCAAGCCGATGATTGCGATGATTCGAAGGTGGTTCAGGAAAGATGCTAATGGGTCGGATAGTGGCTGCGGCTGTGATGGCGGCTGTGGGAGCAAATAAGACCCGTTGAGCCTCTTGCAAAATCTTGTTTGTGGTTCGACAGGCTCACCACGAGCGGAAGAAGTCTATGATTTCAAATGTGACCACCGTTCGCCCTGAGCTTGTCGAAGGGTTTTTCGATGTTTCGCAAAAACTCCGCTGGCACCTACTTGAAAATCGGCAAAAAATCCTCTTCTCCGGGAACCCCGTCGATGGGTAGGGTGATGGTGAAAAGCGTCCCTTTGCCGCGCGCGCTTTTGGCCGTGATATCGCCGCCGTGCCGCTTGACAATGCCGTAGCTCACGGACAATCCCAGGCCGGTGCCCTCCACCGCTGGCTTGGTTGAGAAGAACGGTTCAAAGATCGAACCCATGTCCTTGGGCCGGATGCCCTTGCCCGTATCCTGGATAAAAATCCGGACATTGTCTCCGGCCACCTCGGTGGTGATGGTGATGGCGCCGCCGGTTTCCGGGATGGCCTCCTCGGCGTTGCCAATCACGTTGAGGAGCACCTGCTTGATCTGGTCCGGCACCGCCTGGATCATGGGCAGCTCCCGGGCAAAATGCCGCTCCACCGTAATGCGCTTGTCGCTGAGCTTCTTTTTGCCAAGCAGGAGAAGCTCCTCGATGATCCGGTGCAGGTCAACCGAGGCGACCTTGCCGGTGGTGGGCCGGTTGAAGTCCTGCAAGGTGCTGATCAGATCCTTTACCCGCACGCATTCGCCAATGGCCACATCGAGCATCTCGGCATCGCCCTTCTCAAGCTTCACATACTTGCGCAGCCCCTGCAAAAAATTACGGATGCCGATGATCGGATTGCCGAATTCATGGGCAATGGAGGCGGCCAGCTTGCCCACCGCGCTGAATTTTTCGGCATGGAGCAATTGTTCGTAGGTGCGGGTCAACTGGTTGGTCCGCTCCTCGACCCGCGCCTCCAGAGCGTCGTTCATCCGCCGGACCTCCGCCTCCATCCGCTTGCGGTCGGTGATGTCTTGCAAGGTTTCGATGGCGCCGATGATATCCCCGGCCAGGTTCTTGATCGGCGCGGCTGTGAAAAAAAGCCACTTGCTCTCATGCCCGAAGTCGAAAAAATCCTCCACCTCATAGGCACCCTTTATCAGAGAGGAAGGCCGGTACTTGCCGGTGTAAAACTTGGCGATATGCGCCTCGTCGGCACCATTGAGCACCAGGTCGGCGAGAATGGGCCGCTGGTACAGATAAAAGGCCTTCCACTGGTTCTGGGTGCCCACCATCTCGCTGGCCGTAAGCCCGGTCATCACGGCGCAGGCCTTATTCCAGTGGGTGATGGTGTGGTTTTCGTCGATAACAAAGGTCGGGATGGAACTGCCCTGCAAAATCTGCGACAGCCGTTCCCCGCTTTCGAGAAGATCCTCCTCGGCCTGCTGCCGCTCAATGATCTCCTGGGCCAGAATCGCGTTGTATTCCTGATAGCTGCGGGTCCGGACGGTAAACTGCTTTTCCAGAGCGTCATAGGCCTGGCGCAGTTCGGCCTCCCTTTTTCGCTCCACGGTCACATCCCGGATCACCTCGGAAAATCCGGCCAACCGACCATTATGGTGCACTGGGGAAAATGAGCGTTCAAAGGTACAGACCCCGCCTTCCGGGCAAGTCCGGTTGAAATCCACGGTAAATTTCTTGCCGGAAAGCGCCCGTTGGTACAGATCGCTGGCCCAGGCCCGCTGGCTGTTGGGCAAAACGTACTGGTGGCGGGATCCCGGGCCCACCGTGAGATTAAAAACCTCTTTCAGCAGACGAACATAGGCGGGATTCACATAGACAAAGCGCGCCTCGGTATCAAGCAGGGCCATGCCCTCCTGCCTGCTTTCCAAAAGCGCGTTTGCGTCAAGAACCGTTTGCTGAATCAGGGAATCTGCCATGAACGTGTCGGGCCGAAAAAGTGAAGGTTGGGGAAAAACAACTCCAGGCTACCCTAAAGCAGAACCACCAAGTTTTCCATCAAAAAGAACCGGCTGCAGGTCCAGTCCATGATTTACATCCGCCACGGGAATTGGTATCCATTAGAGATGCGAGAAAAAAGTACACCCCCCATGAAATACAGCCTGCAACATCGTTACATCGCCACAGTGCTTGCCCTGGTGCTTGGCGCTGTCCTCGCCCTGGGCGGGGTGTTTTTCATGACTCTGCGCTCCGCCACCCGCTCAATCACTCATCTGAGCATCGACACCCTCCGGGAAGTCATGCTCGACCAATTCAAACATCGTGGCGCGGTCATGGTCCACCTGCTGGCCGACAATCTTGCCATTCCCCTCTCCCATGCCGATCTGGAAACAATCCACAATGTGGGTGTCGATACCCTGGAACAAAAAGATGTCCTGTACTTCTCCGTTGTTTCTCCCCAAGGCGATATTCTTGACTCTAACGGGGAAAATCCCCCTGCCCCGGATAGACGGCTTGCAAGCCCGGCGTCGGAACAGCCAACGCCAACGGAAACTCCTTTGATACAGATCGAAAACGAGACCATGGCTGTGTCCATGCCCGTTTTTGCCAAGAAAAATTACCTCGGCGAGGTCAGGGTCGGATTTTCCCTGAAAAACATCAGCAAGGAGATGGAAGAACGACTATCTTCCTTTCATGACCTGGGCCATAAGAAACGCGATGAAGCCCTGACCATGCTCTTTATTCTCTCCTCCGGCTTTATCGCCATCGGGGTCATCCTCGCCTATTTTCTTGCAAAAAACATGAGCAACCCCGTTCTGGAACTGGCCCATTACGCCCAACGGATCGGCCAGGGCGATTTTGGCTTCCGCTTTTCCCTCAACCGCCGGGATGAGCTGGGGTTGCTCTCAAGAACCATGAACGAAATGGCTTTGCAGATCAACGAAAAGAACAAGGCCTTGCTTGACGCCCACACTCTGCTGGAAAAACGGGTGATGGACCGCACCAGGGAACTCATGCTCGCCAAGGACAAAGCCGAAGCGGCCAACCGGGCCAAATCCAATTTTCTCGCCAACATGAGCCATGAAATCCGCACCCCGATGAATGGGGTGATCGGCATGACCCAGCTTGCCCTGCTGGCCTCCCCGCCCCCGGAACAGCAGGAATACCTGGAGCTCATTGAAAAGTCCTCCGATAGACTCCTGAAGGTGGTCAATGACATCCTGGATTTCTCGAAAATAGAGGCCAACAAGCTTACGCTGGTAGAGGAGCGCTTTTCGCTGCGGGACACCATTGCCACAACAATCCGGGAATTCTCCTTCAAGGCCAAGGAGAAAGGCCTTGCCCTCGACTGGAGCGTTGCAGACGAAATTCCGGACACCTTCATGGGGGATGCGGACAGGTTAAGCCAGATTCTCATCAACCTCATTGGCAATGCTATCAAGTTCACCCAGACGGGAGGAATCTCGGTACAGGTTACAAAAGAATACGCCGAGCTCGATGAGATCATCGCACATTTTTCCGTCAAAGATACCGGTATTGGCATTTCCTCTGAATATCAGGCCTCGATCTTCGAGGCCTTTTCCCAAGCCGATGAGTCCCACAGCCGCCCCTATGAAGGCACCGGCCTTGGACTTGCCATCTGCGCAAGACTGGTTGCTCTGATGCACGGCCAGATTTGGCTGGAAAGCGCCGAAGGGCAGGACTCCACTTTTCACTTCACTGCCCTGCTCAAAAAAGCGACGGATGAACATGTTGGCCAAATCGAAGGGGGGGAGTCTCTTCTGCCAACGGAATCTGCCCAAGGGCAAGTCGGCCCGCGTCTACAGATTCTTCTGGCAGAAGACAATCTGGTTAACCAGAAGGTTGCGACAAAGATGCTGGAACGGTCTGGCCATCGGGTGATTATTGCCGACAATGGCCAAGAGGCTGTTACCGCCTTCAGCTTACAGCCCTTTGATCTGGTGCTGATGGATATCCAAATGCCGGTGATGGATGGATTTGAAGCGACCCAGGCAATCCGCGACCTGGAAAAAGACTCGGGCAGGCACACGCCCATCATCGCCCTCACCGCCCACGCCATCAACGGATACCGGGAAAAATGCCTGGAACGGGGGCTTGACGACTATCTCTCCAAACCGATGAAGATCGCCGACCTCAACGCCAAAATCGCCGAACATCTTCCACAAAGACTGAGCATCCCCACTGAGACAGCTTGACCTGCCCCTACCGAACGCCATCCGCCCTCTTTCTGAAATCCCTCTGTTTCCAAAGCATATAAATCGCCGGATAGATGAGCAGCTCGAGAATGGCCGAGGTGCCGATCCCTCCCACCATAGGCGCGGCGATCCTTTTCATCACATCGGCGCCGGTGCCGGCGCTGAACATGATGGGAACCAGACCGAGAAGCATGGTGCATACCAGCATGAGCTTGGGACGAATCCTTTTCACCGACCCAAACATGATCGCCTCCTTCAGATCGTCACGGGTGTGCAATTTCCCCTCCTTTTTCCATTTCTCGCAGGCAAGATCGAGATAGAGAAGCATGACCACCCCGGTCTCCGCATCAATCCCGGCCAGGGCGATGATCCCCACCCAGACCGCGATGCTCATGTTGTAGCCCAGGATGTACAACAGCCAGAAAGAACCCACCAGCGAGAAGGGCACGGCAAGCAAGACAATCGCCGTCTTGATCACCGACTTGGTGTTTAAAAAAATGAGCAGAAAGATGACCAATAGGGTAAGCGGGATAACGAGCTTCAGCCGTTCATGGGTCTTCACCAGATGCTCGTATTCCCCGCTCCACTCCAACCGGTAGCCCTCGGGAATTTTCAGCGAGGCAACCCGCTGCTTGGCCTCGTCCACGAATCCGCCCACATCCCTGCCGGAAAAATCAATGTACACATAGGAAGCCAGGAGACCGGCCTCGCTCTTGATCATGGGCGGCCCCTTGATGATCCGGATGTCGGCGAGAACCCCCATGGGAATTTGGAGAAGATCGCCGGTGGACGGCGGAGCAGGCTGGGTCGGCGACATGTCGCCCGGCCTCGACGCCCCCATAACACTAGGCACCGGGACCAGCACCCTTTTCAACTGTTCAACGTCTTCCCGCAATTCCCGGGCATAGCGGACATTCACCGGATAGCGCTCCCTGCCCTCGACGGTCACGGTGAGGTTCATCCCGCCGATGGCAGACTGGATAACCTCCTGCACCTCATCCACGGACAAACCGTACCGGGCCGCCTCTTCCCGCTTGATGGTAAAATCGAGGAAATACCCGGTGGTTACCCGCTCCGCGTAGACGCTCCTGAGGCCGGACATGCCGTTCAGCCGAGCCTCTATGGCGGTTCCCAACTTTTCAATCTCTTCAAGATTCGGCCCCATGACCTTGATTCCCACCGGGGTTCTGATGCCGGTGGAGAGCATGTCGATCCGGGCCTTGATCGGCATGGTAAAGGAATTGGCCACCCCCGGGATGGACAGGGCGTCGTTCATCTCGTTTTTCAGGCGTTCCACCGTCATGCCCGGTCGCCATTGTGACTCGGGCTTGAGATTGATCACGGTTTCAAACATCTCCATGGGAGCCGGGTCGGTGGCGGTTTCCGCCCTCCCGGCCTTGCCGAAGACCTGAGCCACCTCAGGAATCTCCTTCAAAATCCTGTCCTGGAGCTGAAGAAGCCTCGAAACCTCGGAGATTGCTGCGCCTGGAGAGGTTACCGGCATATAGAAGAGCGCGCCTTCATACAGCGGCGGCATAAATTCGGAGCCGAGTTTCAGGAACGGGTACACACTGACAGCCATGACGATGAGCGCCGCAACGATTACCGTCCTCTTGAAATGCAGGACAAACCGCACAAAGGGCGCATACAGCCAATGGAGAAAGATGCTGATGGGATTTTTATCCTCGGCCATGATCTTGCCCCGGATGAAAATGGTCATCAGAACCGGGGTCAGGGTGATGGCGAGAAAGGCCGAAAAAAGCATGGCAAAGGTTTTGGTGTACGCCAGGGGTTTGAACAATCTCCCTGCCTGCGCCTGCAGAGTAAAGACCGGCAGGAAGGCCACGGTGATCACCAGCAGGGAGAAGAACAGGGATGGCCCCACCTCCTTGGCCGCCTCGATGATCACCTCGTTTCGACTGCCAGGTTTGCCTGCGATTTCCCATTCCTCCAGCTTTTTATGGGCGTTCTCCACCATGATGATCGAGGCGTCCACCATGGCCCCGATGGCAATGGCGATGCCGCTCAGGCTCATGATGTTCGCCGTCACCCCCAGGTAGTACATGCAGATAAATGAGATGATGATCGCAATGGGCAGGGTGAAGATAACCACCAGAGCGCTGGGCAGATGGAACAAAAACACCAGGCAAACCACGCTCACCGCCAGGGAAATCTTCAGCAGTTCTTCGGTCAGGGTGTCGATGGCGCGGTGGATAAGGTCGGAGCGGTCATAGGTGACAACAAGCTTCACCCCCTTGGGCAGGCTCGGCTCAACGCTCTCGCGGATCTTTTCCTTAACCCGGTCGATGACATTGAGGACATTCTCCCCGAACCGAACCACCACGATCCCGCCGACAACCTCTCCCTTTCCATCAAGTTCGGCAAGCCCGCGTCTGATCTCCGGGCCAAGCTGGATCCTGGCGACATCCTTGAGAAAAACAGGGGTTCCTCTGCCGTTGCCCCCCACCACGATATTCTCCAGATCTTTAAGCCCCTTGAGGTATCCCCGGCCACGCACCATGTACTCGAACCCGGAAAACTCCAGCACCCTGCCTTCCACGTCCTTGTTGCTCTTGCGAATGGCCTCCATGATCGCAGTAATGGGAAGGTTGTAGGCCTGGAGCCGGTTGGGGTCGATGCTCACCTGATACTGGCGCACAAAGCCGCCGATGCTGGCGACCTGAGAAACCCCGGGCACGCTCTCCAGGGCAAGCTTGATGTTCCAATCCTGGATGGAGCGAAGCTCGGCAAGATTCTGCTGCCCGGCCTCGTCCACCAGGGCGTAGGAAAATCCCCAGCCAACGCTGGTGGCGTCCGGCCCTAGAACAGGATTCACTCCGGCGGGCAGTTTGTCCTTCACCGCCTGGAGATATTCCAGCACCCGACTCCTGGCCCAATAGATGTCGGTGCCTTCCTTAAAAATAGCGTAGACAAATGAGGAGCCCAAAAAAGAAAAGCCGCGCACCACCTGAACCTGCGGTGCGGCAAGAAGGGTCGAGGTGATCGGGTAGGTGATCTGGTCCTCGATCAGGTCAGGGCTGCGTCCTTCCCATTGGGTAAAGATGATGACCTGGGTATCGCTCAAATCGGGGATCGCATCGAGAGGCGTGTTGCGAATGGCCCAGGTTCCCCAGCCCACGAGAGAAAACATCAGGAGGAAAACGAGGAACCTGTTCCGGGCGCTGAAATCAATGACGCGGGCGATCATTGCTTCACCACTCCCTTGAGACGGGCTTCGGAATCAATGAGGAAGGTGGCGGCCGAGGCCACTTTTTCCCCGGATTGCAAGCCACGGATGATCTCCGTCATCCCCTCGGCTTTGGCACCCACCGTGACCTCGCGGGGCTCAAAGTAGCCATCGCCCTTGTCCACATAAACAAGCTGCCTGGCGCCGGTGTTGATCAGCGCAGCATCCGGCACGACAAGTCTGCTGCCCAGGGGAATCTTGATTTCCACATTGGCAAACATCTGGGGTTTCAGCTGTCCGCCCTTATTTTCCAAGGTAAAACGGACCTTGTCCGTCCTGGTCTCTCCGGCGAGAATCGGGGCCACATACTCGATTGCCGAGACAAACACCCGACCCGGCAATGACCCCACGGTGATCTCCGCTTTCTGCCCGGTTCTGACGGAGGCAAGTTCATACTCGTAGATATCGGACACCACCCAGACCGTGGAGGTATCCACCAGATCAAAAAGCTTCTCGCCTGGCCGCACCTTCATCCCCTGCAAGGCGGATTTCTGCACCACATACCCGCTCACCGGACTAAACACCGCCAGGGTCCGCAGGGGCGAGCCTGTCTCCTCAATCTTGCGAATTTGGGCCTCGGTGATATCAAAAAATCTCAGGCGTTGCCGGGTAGCTTGGCGCATGGCTTCGGCATCCTGCGCCAGCATGCGGTTCATGCCAGAGGAATCCTCGACTCCAGGGGAAGTAGCACCCTGGTGCGACCACTTGAGAATATTGAGATATTCCTGCTGGGCGGCAACCAATTCCGGGCTGTAGATTTCGGCGAGCGTTTCGCCCTTTTTCACGTATTTGCCCGTGTAATCAACGCGAAGATTTTCGATCCAGCCCTCGATCTTGGTGTTGACCGTGGCGATCTTTCTTTCGTCATACTCAACGCGGCCCACGGTCCTGATGGTTTTGTTGAGCTTTTTCTCCACGACAGCGGTGGTTTTTACCCCGATGAACCGCTGTCCTGCCTCGGGAATCTCAACGGTTGGCGCTTCTTCCTCCGGAGCGGCAACGGGTTGTCCATTGCCTGAAAAAGGCTGCTTTCCCGGAGGGGCTGTCTCGCCGCCGGTTTCCGGGGACCCAGAGGGCGCAGCCTGCTCCTGCCTTTGCGCTGCAGGCTGCATCGCAGCCTGCTGGCTCTTTTTACGAAAAATCCCGCCCTCTTTGCCGACAAACCCGACAAAGACTACGACTGCGATAAAAAGAACTATCAGGATCATGCTGTTCATCTTGTTCATTGTAGCTCTTCCTCCATGCGGGAATCTGTCCCCCCCCGTTAAGGCCTCAAGCCGGGCCAGGGCCTTCTCCCGCTCCACCAACTGCCCCCAATAGGAGGTCTCTATCTCGGTAATGGTTTTGATCCGGGAGATCATGGTCAAGGCATCGGTTTTCCCTGTGGCGTAGGCGACCAAAGCCGCTTGAAAATCCTGATGGATCTTCTTGTTGAGACCTTGGCGATACAACTCCATCAGCCGCTCCGTGGTCTGCAACAAGGCATAATTCTCTTGGATGGCAGAGGAGAGTTGCAGGCGGATTGTTTGCAGTTCGTTTTTTGCCCCGCTCAGTGAGGCCTCGGCTTCATGAACAGCCGGTCGCTGCTTGGTGGTGTAGTATAAAGGGATGTTGACGGTGGTGCTCAGACTCCACATGTCTTCGTAGTTCGTGCCTTTCAGCCCATAATTGCCGGTCACGGTGATGTCGGGATAATACTCCCTTTCTGCCACCCGGACCTTGGCGTCAAGTGAGGCCACCATTTTTCCCCTGGACTTGACCTCCGGAGAATTCTCGTAGGCCGCGGCAATCAGATCGGGCAGGGGTTTGGAATACGGCGCGAACACTGGTGCCACAGGCCTGTCCAAGGGCGCAGCCTGGTCCCTCCCGACAATGGAGTTCAGCGCAGCCTCCAGGGTTTTGATTCTCTGCTTGAGCATCTCCTCCCGCTCGAGAAGCATGTACTTTTCGGTTTGCGCCATGAGGACGTCCTGCTGCATGCCTCCCCCAGAGGCATAGCGGGCCAGGGCAGCATCTTCGATCTTGCGGAGGAGAACCCCCTTCTCCCTGACCAAATCCATGCTCTGATGGGCAAGGAACAGATCATAGTAAAGTTCCTTGATCGTTGCGATCGTCCTGAGCCGCACCGCTTTTGATGAGGCGGAAAGACTTTCTGCCTCCCTGGTGGCAGCTTCACCCTTCAAAGCCCGTTTGCCGGGGAAGAAAAACTGCTGGGAAGCGGAAAAAACAAATTGGGAATCCGCCGCTTCGTTAAAGGTGAGACGATTTGTTCCCACATTCTGGTATCCAGCCATGACCATCGGATCCGGTAGACTCATCGTCTGGGGCACCCGAAAGGTGGAAGCCAAAGCCTTTGCGCGAGCCGTCTGGATCGCGGGGCTGGCCTTCAAGGCCTCATCAATAAGGCCTTGAAGCTGCAACTCCCCACCCCATACCGCTGCCTGCGGGACAAACAGCAAAAGACCTGCGGCAAGCAGAATAAAAAAATTCTTCATCCACCCGGAATCATATCCCATGAGCTGTCCCCTCTCTTGGTCCAAAAGCCTACTGCACATCCACGCTGAACTTTGTCGACACGGTCTTGCCGCCACGCACGATCTTCAGCACCACATTCCAGGGGCCGGACATGGAAAAATTCAATTTCCCCTGGTAAGTATTTTTCTCCAAGGCAAAAACGGAGCCGTAATTCATGGCCGGCATTCCCGGCATGGCGGGCATGGAATACTCGGCCTTCACCCCGGCATCGGTTACTTCCTTGCCTGTGGAGTCCTTGATGGTTACGATAATCCCGTTTTCTCCCATCACCGCAGGATTTCTGTCCATTTTTACCACCACACTCAGATTTCCGGCCTTTTTCTGTATCTCATAATCCTTGGCCCAGACAAGCCCGGCACTCAGCAGCAGAATAAGGATAAACACCGCTATTTTTTTCATCTGTTTCTCCTCAAGTTGCGTATCTCATGCAAGATACGGTTTTACTAAAAATCAAGGGAAGCCTGATATTCCAAGGTTCCGGCCTAACGCTTGAAGGTAAAGAACGCAAGGAGCATGCCACGAAAATGTTCCTAGCAATTTCAAATAGTTATTGACAACCCAGAGAGACGAAAGGAGCCAGATTAGAGAATATCCTCTTAGACTAAAGAATATTCTCTAATTATCCCGACACATATATCGTATCAGTTTTTTGAAAAAATTGAGAATTGTACAGGAGATGAAAGAGGGGGAAGAATTGGGTGGGTAAAAAAAAAGGCAAAAAAAAACCCTTCCTTTTGAGGGGAAGGGTTTTGCTACAAAAAATGAATCGGCGGCGACCTACTCTCCCACCAAGCTTCCCTGGCAGTACCATCGGCGCTGAGAGGCTTAACTTCCGTGTGCGGAATGGGAACGG
>CAIPYE010000010.1 GCA_903869265.1 uncultured delta proteobacterium | reverse complement strand
GAGATGGTAATGCCCGGAGACAATGTGACCATCGAAGGTCAGTTGATCACTCCGATCGCGATGGAAGAAGGACTTCGTTTCGCGATTCGTGAAGGCGGTCGTACCGTGGGCGCCGGTGTTATCAATAAAATTATCGAATAAGGTGGAGTGAGCATGATTCAGACACAGAAAATACGCATCAGGCTGAAGGGTTACGACCATAAGCTTATCGATCAATCCACCTCTGAGATTGTAGATACGGCAAAGCGTACTGGTGCTACTGTTGCTGGCCCGATTCCTCTGCCGACCACGATCAATAAATTTTGTGTGTTGCGGTCTCCGCATGTGGATAAGAAATCCCGCGAGCAGTTTGAAATGCGCACCCACAGACGGCTTCTGGACATCCTTGAGCCAACGCAGCAGACCATTGATGCACTGATGAAACTCGAGCTTTCTGCTGGAGTTGATGTGGAAATTAAGCTTTAGGATTATGAAACGGTTGTACCGGATAACGGTACAGTTGATGTCTAGAGAAGAAAAAAACAGGTAGGTACAATGCCTAAAAAATTAGGATTACTGGGGAAGAAGATTGGCATGACCCGGATTTATACCGAAAATGGCTCTGCCGTTGCGGTAACGGTCATTGAAACTGGACCCTGTATGGTACTTCAGAAGAAAACCATAGCCGGGGAAGGGTATGATGCCATTCAGGTTGGTTTTGGCTCCAAGAGAGCGTCCCGCTTGAATAAGCCGGAAGCTGGTCATGTCAAGGCTTCTGGAAAAGGCGGGTTTTATCACATTAAGGAGTTCCGGGTTGAGGACCCCAGTCAGTTTGAGGTGGGTCAGGCACTCTTGGTTTCGGATCTTTTTAAGGTCGGCGACATCATTGATGTGAGCGGTGCTGTCAAGGGGCGAGGTTTTCAGGGTGTTATGCGAAGACATGGCTTTAAGGGTGGCCCCTCTGGTCATGGTTCCATGTTCCATCGTGCTCCCGGTTCCGTTGGTTGTAGCGCTTGGCCGAGCCGGGTTATTAAGGGAAAGAAGATGCCTGGGCATATGGGCACGAATATGGTCACCAAGAAAAGCGTGACCATTATGGATATCCGGCCTGAGCAAAATGTGCTTGTCGTTAAAGGCGGCGTGCCTGGCGCAAAGCAGGGTTTGCTACATATTTACACAAAATAATGAGTCTTAGTTGCCTTAAGATTTATTTTGGGGGTGCCGGAAATGGCGGTTACTGAAATATACAATGTCGATAATGTGAAAGTGGGTGATCTTGAGTTGAACGACAACCTGTTTGCCGTTCCAGTCAATCCTCATATCATTCATGAAATTGTAAGAATGCAGCGTGCTGCCCGCCGGGCTGGTACTGCCTGTACTAAAACCAGAACCGAAGTACGTGGTGGCGGCAAGAAGCCTTGGAAGCAGAAAGGTACTGGTCGTGCACGGGCAGGGAGTCGCACCTCTCCTCTGTGGCGCGGTGGTGGCGTAGTTTTTGGCCCCAAGCCCCGCGATTATTCCTTCAAGGTTCCCAAGAAGGTTAAGAAGCTCGGGCTTCGCATGGCTTTGAGTTCCCGCTTCGGCGATAAACTTGTGTTGGTCCTTGATAATTTTAAGATTGATGAAATCAAGACCAAGAGATTTATCGGGGTTATGAACAACCTGAAGATCGATAATGCCTTAATCGTAATTCCTGAACGCGATGATCATCTTGAGCGTTCGTCTCGCAATGTGCAGGGCTTTAAGGTTATTCCGACGGCAGGGTTGAATGTTTATGACATTTTGCTCCATAAGCACATTGTTTTACTGCAGCCTTGCATTGGCCAGCTGGAAGAGAGGTTGTTGTCATGAAAGATATGTTCAGCATTATTAAGAAGCCGTGTCTGACCGAAAAGGCTCTTGGATTGCAGGAAACTAACAATCAGGTTGTTGTTAAGGTTGATCCCCGTGCCAATAAAATTGAGATCAAGGATGCTGTTGAAAAATTGTTCAGCGTCAAGGTCGCCAAGGTGCGAACTGCAAATATGCATGGCAAGAAAAAACGTGTGGGCAAGAGCTTCGGACAGCAGTCTGACTGGAAGAAGGCCATTGTTACTCTTGAAGAAGGGAATAAGATTGATTTCCTTGAGAAGATTTAGGGAAGTCTTGTCGGCAAGAGTTGTAATTTTTTGTTACGAATACGTAATTTAAATATTATCGGGGTTTGAAATGGCATTAAAGACCTATAAACCTACATCACCGGGCAGAAGATCACTGGTTACAGTTGTCAATCCCGAGTTGTCAAAGGATAAGCCGCAGAAATCATTGATTCGGCCTCTGAGTAAGACCGGGGGGCGGAATAACAATGGCCGCATTACATCCAGGCATATTGGTGGAGGTCATAAGCGGAAATATCGCTTGATCGATTTCAAGCGTGAAAAAATGGATATTCCGGCAAAAGTTGCGGCTATTGAATACGATCCGAATCGTTCGGCTAATTTGGCTCTGCTGAACTATGTCGATGGTGAAAAATGTTATATCCTTTCGCCGTTGGGCATCAAGATTGGTGATACAGTTATTGCGGGTGAGACGGTTGATATCAAGCCAGGGAACTGTTTACCCATGGGGAATATGCCTTTGGGCAGCATTATACACAATCTTGAGATGAAAATCGGCAAGGGCGCGCAGCTTGTGAGAAGCGCTGGTGTTTCCGCACAGCTTATGGCCAAGGAGGGTGAGTATGTTACGGTAAAATTACCCTCTGGCGAGGTGCGCAAGTTTCACCGGAAATGTCGGGCCTGTATTGGTCAGGTTGGAAATAAGGAACATGAAAGCCAGAAGCTTGGAAAGGCTGGCCGCAGTCGCTGGAAAGGGAAACGCCCCGAGGTTCGTGGTGTTGCCATGAACCCGGTTGATCATCCAATGGGTGGTGGTGAGGGTAAAAGCTCCGGTGGTCGTCATCCTTGTACCCCGTGGGGTGTTCCCACCAAGGGCTATAAAACACGTGGCAAGAAGTCATCCGACAAATTTATTGTTAAGAAAAGATCATAATTAGGGGGTATACAAGTGGGACGTTCAGTTAAAAAAGGTCCATTTGTAGATGACCATTTGATGTCAAAGGTCATGAAGGCCAAAGACGAGGGCTCCAGAAAGGTTATCCAGACTTGGTCCCGTCGTTCTGATGTAATCCCGGACATGGTTGGGCTCACCTTTGCCGTGCACAATGGCAAAAAGTTCATCCCGGTTTTCGTGACCGAAAATATGGTAGGGCATAAGCTCGGTGAGTTTTCTCCCACCCGCACCTACCATGGTCACGCAGCGGACAGGAAGAAAAAGAAATAAAAGCTGCTAAGCCGGACACGGTTGTCAGGTAAAGATAAGGAGTTCATTCGATGGAAGCAAAAGCGCTTGCTCGTTATATAAGGATTTCGCCGCAGAAAGCCAGATTGGTTGCCGATTTGGTGCGCGGTAAGAGTGTCGATTACGCAATCAACGCCCTGCGTTTTTTGCCTAAAAAAGGTGCACGGCTGCTGAAAAAGGTAATCGAATCAGCGGTGGCCAACGCCAGTCAGAATGAGAGTATCGATGTTGATACCCTGTATGTGAAGTCTATTTTTATAGACGGCGGACCCATGTTGAAGAGAATCATGCCGCGTGCTCAAGGGCGTGCGAATAGGATTTTGAAGAGAACGAGCCATATAACTGTTGTTTTGGATGAGCAATAATTGAATACAGAATCAAGAAGGTATTCGTTTGTACTTTGAGTTGCATATCAATGAGAATGGAGGAAGGTTTTGGGCCAGAAAGTTAATCCGATAGGTTTACGACTGAATATTATACGTACCTGGGACTCTATCTGGTACGCCGACAAGGATTATGCCAAAAAGTTTCTTGAGGATCAGAGCCTTAGGAAGTTTCTCAAAAAACGGCTTTTTCATGCGGGCATTTCTAAAATTCAGATAGCCAGAACCGGCGATAAGCTCCGGATTAAGCTCCATACTGCCAGACCGGGTATTGTTATTGGCAAAAAAGGGACAGAAATTGAAGTTCTAAAGGCTGAAATTGATAAGTTGACGGGCAAAGAGTGTGTGCTTGATATTCAGGAGGTTCGACGCCCTGAGGCTGATGCGCAGTTGGTTGCTGAAAATATTGCCTTGCAACTTGAAAGACGTGTTGCCTTCCGTCGTGCCATGAAGAAGTCAGTAAATATGGCCTTGAAGTTCGGTGCCAAAGGTGTTAAAATTTCATGTTCAGGCCGGCTGGGCGGGGCGGAAATTGCTCGCCAGGAATGGGTGCGTGAGGGTCGTGTTCCCCTGCATACTCTTCGTGCTGATATAGATTATGGTATTGCTGAGGCGAATACTACCTATGGCAAAATCGGCGTCAAGGTTTGGATCTTCAAAGGTGAAGTTCTGAGTGCTGCCGACCAGATTGCCGAATAACTCGTTGCCGAGGAAAACGGCTTTAAAAAAGTCAGTCACAGATAGGATATACAGATGTTAAGTCCAAAAAAAGTAAAACATAGAAAGATGTTTAAGGGCCGCTTGACTGGCGCAGCGTATCGCGGGTCTGGATTCTCTTTCGGTGAATATGCACTTAAGGCTGTTGGCTGTGGGAAGATGACCGCCCAGCAGATTGAGGCGGCTCGTATTGCAATTAATAGAAAGATCAAAAGAACCGGGCAGCTGTGGATTCGTGTTTTTCCGGATAAGCCAATAACCAAGAAGCCTGCGGAAACCAGAATGGGAAAAGGCAAGGGAAATCCCGAGTATTGGGTTGCCCAGGTAAAGCCGGGGCGCATACTGTACGAGTTGGCCGGGGTTGATGACGATTTGGCCCGAGAGGCGTTGCGGTTGGCCGCCAACAAATTGCCTTTCCCGACGAAAGTGATTTATGTGGGGACGACTTTATGAAGATGAAGGATATACGTGAGCTTGGGCAAGAAGCGCTTGTTGTCAAGGTGAGGGAATTGTCGGAAGAGCATTTTAAATTGAAATTCCAACACGGCATCCGCCCCTTGGAAAATACGGCAAAACTGCGGCAGTTGCGTAAAGAGATTGCCCGGATGCAAACCGCTCTTACCGCGCATACTGCGTAACAAGTGGTTTCTGGCTAAGAGTACTTGTGGTTTTTAGTGCTTGCGTCAATTGATAACGCTATTTGGTAGGATACATTCATGGTTGATGAAAAATCGAATAAGAAGACAAGGGTTGGTTTTGTTGTCAGCACCAAGATGGACAAGAGTGCTATTGTGCAGACCGAGCGCCTTGTTCCCCACAAACTGTACGGGAAGTTCATGCGTCAGCATGCTAAATGCATGGTCCATGATCCGGAAAACAGCTGCAGCGTTGGCGACAGGGTTCTGATTGAAGAGTGCCGTCCGCTGAGCAAGAATAAACGGTGGCGGATTATGGAAGTCATCGAGAAGGCCGTATAATTTGCGGTTTTTGATAACTAAGTCCCAGGCGGCTTGTTTGGGTACTTGTAAAGTTTTCTGCGGTTGGTGAAGAGATGATACAAACAGAAACCGTACTTAATGTAGCAGATAATTCAGGAGCCAAGAAAGTTCTTTGCATAAGAGTCTTGGGTGGAACCAGACGTCGGTATGCCTCTGTGGGTGATGTCATTGTTGTCACAGTCAAAGAGGCGATCCCGAACGCGAAAGTTAAGAAGGGCGATGTTCTCAGGGCAGTCGTGGTAAGGACCGTTAAGGAGATTCGTCGCACGGATGATACGATTGTTCGGTTTGATGATAATTCAGCAGTATTGCTGGCAAATTCAGGGGAACCGATTGGCAGCCGCATTTTTGGGCCTGTTGCGAGGGAGTTGCGTCCGAAGGGGTATATGAAAATTATTTCGTTGGCCCCCGAAGTTCTGTAACTTGCGGTTGAAACGAAGAGCTGGATATTCAAAGAGTTCCACCGTCGGTACTAGTGGGCGGTTGAGAGGCTGAAGGCATGAGAGCAAAAACACATCTGAAGATTAATGATCAGGTTGAGGTGATCGCTGGCAAGGACAAAGGTCGGGTCGGCAAGGTCATCAAGGTTAACGCCACCGATGGTAAAGCCATCGTTGAAAAGATCAATATGATAAAGCGGCACACGAAGCCCAGTCAAATGAATCAGCAGGGCGGGATCATTGAGAAGGAGGCGGCTCTTGATGCTTCTAACTTGATGGTGATTTGTCCGAAATGTTCAAAGACTTCACGCGTAGGCAAAAAAATACTGGAAGATGGATCTAAGGTTCGCATTTGTAAGAAATGTGCTGAATCTGTAGAGGCGAAAGCCTAATAGGTTCTGATTTTTTTTTTTGGAGGCAAGAATGGCTGGGGTAAAAGAGATATATCAGGGCGAGTGTGTCCCGCAGCTTATGCAGGAATTTGGCTACCAGAACATCATGCAGGTGCCGAAAATCACCAAGATCGTGCTGAATATGGGTTTGGGTGAGGCTGTGCAGAACCCAAAGATTATTGACAGTGCGGTTCAGGAGCTGACCTTGATCGCTGGGCAGAAGGCCGTCGTTACCAAGGCGAAGAAATCAATCGCCGGGTTCAAGTTGCGTGCCGGAGTGCCCATTGGCTGCCGGGTAACACTTCGTGGCGACCGGATGTATGATTTTTTTGCCAAATTGGTCCACATTGCCTTGCCGCGAGTCCGGGATTTCCGCGGGTTGTCCATGAAGGCGTTTGATGGGCGTGGGAATTATGCTATGGGTATCAAGGAGCATATTATTTTCCCTGAAATTGACTATGACAAAATCGACAAGATCAAGGGACTCAATATTGCGATTACTACGACCGCCGAGTCAGATGATGAAGGTCGGTTTCTTTTGAAAGTAATGGGAATGCCCTTCAGGAAATAGCACAGGGTAAGGAGGAAGAAGTTGGCTAAAAAGTCTTTGATAGCAAAGTGCAAGCGGACGCCGAAGTTTGCAGTACGGGCTTATAACCGTTGCGGGTTGTGTGGTAGGTCGAAAGCCGTTTATCGGAAATTTGGCGTATGCCGTATCTGTTTCCGTTCCTTGGCTAATCGTGGTGAAATTACCGGCGTTACCAAATCAAGTTGGTAACAGCGTTGATTGTTATCGCTGTAGATATGTTAAATTGGTTGTTTTAAAAAACATCATAGGGAGCAAGCACTATGTGCATGACTGACCCCCTGGCTGATATGCTGACCAGGATAAGAAATGCCGGTATGGTCAAGTTCGAGACTGTTGAAATGCCGTTTTCGAAAGTGAAAACCGGTGTTGCAGCTATCCTGAAAAAGGAAGGCTTCATCAATGACTTTCAGATCCTGGATACGGACACGCAAGGTGTTTTGCGTATTGAAATGAAATATGACCAGAACAATGAGCGGATTATCACCAACCTGAAACGTGTCAGTAAGCCTGGTCGCCGCATTTATGTGAAGCATGACCAGATCCCCAAGGTAATGAGTGGCCTTGGTATCGCGATTATCTCGACTTCCAAAGGAATTTTTACGGATAAAGAAGCACGGGCCATGAAAATTGGTGGAGAGCTTCTCTGTGAAGTTTGGTAGATCGAATTTGTAATTGCTAACTATTGAGTATTTTGTAACGAGCGGAGAGTCGTCATGTCGAGGATTGGCAATCAACCCATCCCTGTACCTAAAGGGATTAAGCTTGATATAAATGGATCGTACGTTAAAGTCGCCGGGCCCAAAGGTACGCTGGAGCGGAATATCCGCCCGGAGATCGGTCTACAGGCAGAAGGTGACACCCTGATCGTTGTTCGGAAGGACAACAGTAAAAGGACCAGAGCTTTTTCTGGCCTTACCCGGACCTTAGTCAGCAATATGATTATTGGTGTGGACAAAGGCTTTCAGAAAAAACTGTCTATAGAAGGGGTTGGTTATCGGGCCGAAGTTAAAGGATCTGTTTTGAGCCTGAGCGTTGGTTATTCAAATCCGGTGGCGTTTGACCTTCCGAAAGGGGTTACAGCTGAGGTCGACAAAGCAAATAATGTTACCTTGGATTGCATTGATAAAGAGTTGCTTGGTGAAACTGCCGCCAAAATCCGTGCTGTGCGTCCTCCCGAGCCCTATAAGGGGAAAGGGATTCGCTACATGGATGAATACATAGCCCGGAAAGCTGGTAAATCTGCTTCTAAGAAGTAGAGGATACGCGTAATTTTTACGCGGCTTGCAAGAGATAAATATTTATAAGGCAAAACAATGGGTAAGACAAATCCGAAAGAGATTGCTCGTGAAAAGCGGGTTAAACGGATCAGGAAGAATATAGCCGGGACTCCGGAAAGACCTCGGCTGCGGGTTTTTAAAAGCGCAAAACATATCTATTGCCAGATTATAGACGATGTTGCCGGAAACACCCTGGTTGCTATGTCCACTGTGGATAAAGGGATGATTGCCGCTGATATCAAGGGGAAAGCCGAGAAGGCGCGTCAGGTCGGGTTGAAGATCGCTGAACTTGCCAAAGGCAAAGGTATTGCAAAGGTGGTTTTCGACCGGGGTGGCTATCTCTATCATGGCCGGGTCAAGGCTTTGTCGGATGGAGCTCGTGAAGGCGGTCTTGATTTCTAATTGGCTGTGTGAAAAAAAAATTATCCTGAAAAAAAAATCCAAAGCAATTTGGGGGTGAACCTTGGCAGATTTTAATAAGAACACAAGTGGCGATGAATTTATTGAAAAGATCGTTCATATCAACAGGACTGCGAAAGTGGTCAAGGGTGGACGTCGTTTCAGCTTCAGCGCCATTGTTGTTGTTGGTGATGGAAAAGGAAAAGTCGGTTGCGGTCTTGGCAAAGCCAACCAGGTTCCGGAGGCAATCAGGAAAGGGGTTGAGCAGGCACGTAAGGATATGAAAAGTGTTTCCATAACCGACATGAGTATCCCGCACGAAGTTTTTGGGAAATTCGGCGCCGGAAATGTAATGTTGAAACCTGCGGTGGAAGGAACTGGTGTTATTGCCGGCGGTGCTGTCCGCGCCGTACTCGAAGCGGTAGGTGTTCATAATATTCTGACCAAGTGTATCGGCTCTCATAACCCGCATAATCTGGTCAAAGCGACCCTGGACGGTTTGCGGAGACTGCGTACTCCGCAGCAGATCGCGCTGAGTCGTGGAAAATCCGTCGAAGAAATTTCCGCCTGAACAGTTAGTCCCCCTGATTATGTAATGCGAGTATCTGTAGGGGATTGATCCAGGTTTTCAATTGTGTGCTGAAAACAGCATGACCTTAATGAAGAGTAAATGGGTATTTATATGGCAAATCAGCTCAAAGTGACCCTGAAGAAAAGCAAGATCGGGAGCACTGAAAAAATACATGCGACGTTGATCGGCCTGGGGCTGACAAAGATCAATAAAACGGTTATTCGGCAGGACACTCCTGAAATTCGGGGGATGATTAAAAAAGTCGAACATCTGGTTGAGGTGGAGGATTAATTTATGTTGACATTAGGTAATTTGTCGCCGCAGCCAGGTTCGAGAAAGCCGAGAAAGAGAATAGGTCGTGGCCTTGGTTCTGGTCATGGTAAAACAGCAACCCGTGGCCACAAGGGACATAAGGCTCGTTCCGGTGGCGGCATCAAGTTGGGGTTTGAAGGCGGACAAATGCCTCTCCAGCGGCGGTTGCCAAAGCGCGGCTTCAATAATATCTTCAAGAAAGTTTACACCATTATTAATGTCCAGGAACTCGATCGGTTTGCGGCTGATACCAGGGTTGACAGGCAGGCCTTGATTGCCGCGGGACTTGTTTCCAAGAATGACAAACTTGTGAAAATTCTTGGAAATGGCGAGTTGACGAATGCAATAACCGTTGTTGTCGACAAGGTGAGTGATTCTGCGCGGCAGAAGATAGAAGCTGTTGGTGGCAAGGTTGAGGAATAAATAGATGCGCGCTGGGGTTCAGAATGCGGCAAATATCCCGGAACTGCGGCGCCGGATTTTATTCACGGTGATAATGCTTGCCGTTTACAGAGCAGGTGTGCAGATTCCCACGCCAGGTATCAACGGCGAGGCGCTGAATCAATTTTTTCAAAAAAGCGCTGGCTCCCTTTTTGACATGTTCAACATGTTTTCAGGCGGCGCTTTGGAGAAATTTTCCATCTTCGCCCTGGGCATAATGCCATACATCAGCGCCTCGATCATCTTTCAACTGTTGACCGTGGTCGTGCCCCAGCTTGAGACCCTCTCGAAAGAGGGTGAAGCCGGTCGCCGCAAAATTACCCAGTACACCCGTTACGCCACGGTCGTTTTAAGCTTGATTCAGGGATTGTTCATCAGTATTGGCCTTGAAAGTATGAGTGCGCCTGGAACCGGTGAGATGGTTGTTATTGCCGCTGGTTGGCATTTCCGGTTGATGACCATGTTGACTCTGACTTCCGGCACCGCTTTCATTATGTGGCTCGGGGAGCAGATGACCGAGCGGGGCATTGGCAATGGAATCTCCCTGATAATTTTTGCGGGGATTGTGGCGAGAATGCCCGCTGCCCTTGTAAACACCTTTAAGATGGCCAGCGCAGGGGAGATCGCCTATATCATGTTGCCTGTTTTGTTGGCCATGATTGCTGCGGTAATAGCGTTTGTTATATTTTTTGAAACGGCTCAGCGGCGTATCCCCATCCAATATGCGAAACGGATGGTCGGTCGTCAGATGTACGGCGGACAGCAATCACATCTTCCCCTAAAAATCAATATGTCCGGGGTTATTCCCCCCATTTTTGCCTCTTCAATCATGATGTTTCCTGCCACCATAGGGCAATTTATTAAAGTTGATTGGGTGCAGAAGATGAGCGCAGCCCTTAGTTGGGGGAGTATTCCTCATACTTTGCTTTTTATCGCTTTTATTGTGTTTTTCTGTTTTTTCTATACGGCTGTTACGTTTAACCCGGTTGACATTGCGGAAAACTTGAAAAAACATGGCGGGTTTGTTCCTGGGATCAGGCCGGGGAAGAAGACCTCCGATTTTATTGATAAAATTGTGGTGCGGATTACGGTAATCGGTGCTTTTTATATCAGCGTTATCTGTGTGCTGCCGACTATTTTGATCAATAAGCTGCATGTGCCTTTTTATTTTGGCGGCACAGCCCTGCTGATTGTTGTCGGGGTGGCGATTGACACAATAGCCCAGATTGAGTCCCACACGGTTATGCGTAACTATGATGGTTTTATGAAGTCATCAGGCGGTTTCAAGGGACGTTGATAGCGTTTAACGTGACATGAGCATGGCAATTATTCTGAAGTCGCCTCGAGAAATTGAGTTATTGCGCGAGGCGAATCAAATCGTTGCCAGGACCTTGGCTTTGCTCACCGAGAAAATTGAGGTGGGTTGTACAACGTTTTTTCTGGATACGCTGGCAGAAAAATATTGCCGGGATTGTGGTGCCGAGCCGGCCTTTAAAGGATATCGCGGCTTTCCAGGCAGTTTGTGTGTTTCCATCAATGAACAGGTTGTGCATGGGATTCCATCCAAGAAGGTCATTGTCAGGGATGGCGACATAGTCAGCATAGATTTTGGCGTGAAATATAAAGGGTATTACGGGGATGCCGCTGTGAGCATTCCTGTGGGGAAGGTTGCTCCAGAGAGGCTTTCCTTGCTTGAGGTGACGCGAGCAGCTCTTTATAAAGGAATTGCCCAGGCTATCCCCGGAAAGAGAATAAACGATATCTCACAAGCCGTGCAGGAACATGTGGAAAAGCATGGTTTTTCCGTTGTCCGTCAGTTTGTGGGCCATGGCATTGGGAGTCAACTCCATGAGGCTCCGGAAATACCAAATTATGTCCGGTCGGAACGAACACCCAAGCTTATGCCGGGTATGGTTCTTGCCATTGAACCCATGGTAAATATTGGCACACATGCGGTTGATGTGTTGCGGGATGGGTGGACGGTTGTGACAAGGGACAGGAAGATTTCGGCGCATTTCGAGCATTCTATTGCCGTAACAGACGATGTGCCCATAATTTTGAGCGAGTTGTCTGCATAGATTTTTTGTCTTTGTGAAAAAAAAGAAGGCGAAAAAAAATAAATAAGGTAATATCCTCTGCTTTCCGTCTGCCAGAATATCACATCTTTAAATTTGGGTGGAGAGGAGAGCATTGTAGGAAATAAGGGGTTTATGACCAAAGAAGAAGCTATTCAGGTTGAAGGGACCATTGTTGAGCCTCTCCCCAATGCAATGTTCCGGGTTGAGCTCGATAATGGTCACAGGATATTAGCCCATATTTCCGGAAAGATGAGGATGCATTTTATTAAGATTCTCCCGGGAGATCGTGTCACTGTTGAGTTGTCTCCTTATGATCTCACACGGGGAAGAGTGACATTCAGGGCAAAGAAGAAGTAGAACATTCTTTGCCGCATAACAAAAGGGTTGCGTAATGAAAGTAAGATCTTCTGTGAAAAAAATTTGTAGTGACTGCCGGGTGTTCAAACGGAAAGGCGTCTTACGTGTTTCATGTAAGATAAAGAAGCATAAACAGCGGCAAGGATAATTTTTTAATTTATTTTGACTAACAAGGGAGGCATGCCTTGGCACGTTTAGCTGGTGTTGATTTACCAAGAAATAAGCACATGGTTATTGCTTTGACCTACATCCACGGGATAGGTAGAACTTCTGCCCGTAAGATTCTGGATTCGGTTGGTTTGCCATACACAACGAACAGCGATGATTTGTCTGAAAATGATGTCACCAACATCAGAAAAATCATGGATGATGAGTTTGTTGTCGAGGGCGATCGTCGGAGGGAAGTGGCCATGGATGTTAAACGGTTGACTGATGCGGGATGTTACCGTGGAATCCGTCACCGTAAAGGGTTGCCTTGTCGTGGACAGCGCACCAAGACCAATGCCAGGACGAGAAAAGGTCCGAGGCGGTCAGCGATTAAAAGTAAAAAGTAGATATTAAATAATCATTCTGGATTGTTTATAGGAGTTATAATGGCTAGTCCGAAAGCGAGTCGTCCGAAACGCAAGGAAAAGAAAAACGTACCCGAGGGGATATGTTTTATTCACTCAACCTTCAACAATACTCTTGTTACTTTTGCTGACAGGCAGGGGAATGTTATTTCTTGGTCGAGTGCTGGTTGCTTGGGCTTTAAGGGATCGCGGAAAAGCACCCCTTTTGCTGCGCAAAATACGGTCGATGCCGCTGCAAAAAAAGCTCAGGAACATGGCATGCGCAAAGTCGAGGTGAGGGTCAATGGGCCTGGGCCGGGACGGGAATCCGCTATCCGGGCTTTGCAGACGAATGGATTTGATGTGAGCGTTATTCGTGATGTGACCCCAGTGCCGCATAATGGCTGCAAGCCCCCCAAGAGAAGAAGGGTGTAGTGGAGTAAGGTGGGTCGCAGAGCGTTTGATAATTAAAGTTATGATTGAGTGAGATTGACTGGAGGTCCAAATTGGCCAGATATACAGGCGCGGAATGCCGGCAGTGTCGGCGCGAAAAACTCAAGTTGTTTTTGAAGGGCGACAGATGCTATTCAGACAAGTGTGCCTTTGAGAGGCGTTCTTTTGCTCCCGGCCAGCATGGTCAGGCTCGGGTGCGTAAAGTTTCTGACTATTCTATTCAGCTACGGGAAAAACAAAAAGTCCGTCGCATGTATGGCATGCTGGAAGGGCAATTTCGGAAATACTTTGAAATTGCCGAACGGATCAAAGGCGTTACCGGCGAAAACCTGTTGATGTTGCTGGAAAGCAGGCTTGATAATGTGATTTACCGTCTTGGTTATGCAAGCTCTCGGAATCAGGGACGGCAGTTGGTGCGCCACGATCATATTCAGGTGAACGGCAGGAAGGTGAACATCCCATCTTTCCGGGTTTCCGTGAATGACGTTATTACTTTGAAAGAAAAAAGCCGCAAGGTTGGCGCCATCAATGAGAGCCTTGAGGCCGTTGTGCGTCGTGGTGTGCCAAGCTGGTTGGAGCTTGATAAAGATAACTACAAGGGAACTGTGAAAGCATTGCCGATTCGGCAGGAAATCACCATGCCGATTCAGGAGCAGTTGATTGTAGAGCTTTACTCCAAATAATTAGCCAACCGTGGAGCAATAGGAAACTATGACACTTGAGTCTGATCCGTTTTACAGAAATTGGCATGAGCTTATCATTCCTGAAAGACTGGAAGTAGACCAGGACAGCCATACAAAAAGTTTCGGCAAATTCACCTGTCAGCCGTTGGAACGGGGGTTTGCCACGACTATCGGGAATTCCCTGCGCAGGATACTTTTGTCCTCCATTCAGGGCGCGGCTATTACTTCAGTGAAAATTGATGGCGCGCTTCACGAGCTGTCAACTATTCCAGGGGTTAAGGAGGATGTGACCCAGATCATCCTCAATCTCAAAGAAGTGCGCCTGAAGCTGAATACTCCCGGCTCGCAGATTGTCAGGATTGAAAAGAACAAGATTGGCACTGTTACCGCCGGGGATATCACCTCCGGAGGCAAGGTGGAGGTGATGAATCCTGATAAGGAAATTTGCACCATCACCGGCGAGGGGGTGTTTAAAGCTGAGTTTGAGGTGAAATGGGGAAAAGGCTATGTCACCGCAGAGAAAAATAAGACTGAGGAGCAGGTGATTGGGGTAATTCCCATCGATGCTATTTTTACGCCCATTGTCAATGTGAAATCCCTTGTCAGTCAAGCGCGTGTTGGTCAACAGACCGATTATGACAAATTGATTCTGGAAATCACTACTGATGGTAGCGTTAAGCCTGAAGATGCCTTGGCCTATGCCGCCAAAATAATGAAAGAGCAGTTGCAGGTTTTTATCGCCTTTGACGAGGAATCTGTTGAGCCAGCTATTGATGATACCCGTGTAGACCGTGTGTCACCAGTTAATGAGAATCTCTATCGCAGTGTAGAGGATCTGGAACTTTCAGTCCGTTCCGCGAACTGCCTGCGTAATGCGGATATTCGTCATATCGGCGAGTTGGTGCAGAAATCCGAGGCTGAGATGCTGAAGACCAAAAACTTTGGCCGTAAATCTCTTAATGAGATCAAGCAGCTGCTGTCTGAGATGGAGCTTTCGCTGGGCATGAAATTAGAAGGTTGGGAGCCTCCTGTCGTATCAGACAAGGTGTCTGAAGAGCAGTCATAAATCCGGGAAGAGGGTAGTTATGAGACATAGAAATGCAGGCAAAAGACTTGGCAGGACAACATCCAACCGCCAGGCCATGGTTCGCAATATGGTTACTTCTCTCTTAGAGCATGAGAGAATCGTCACCACCACCCCCAAGGCCAAGGAAGTTCGTAAGGTGGCTGATCAGATGATAACTTTGGCCAAGCGTGGAGACCTCCATGCCCGACGTCAGGCCTTATCCTTCATTCAGGATAAAAAGGTTGTGGCCAAGCTGTTTGATGTACTTAAGGGCGAGTACATGGATCGTAATGGCGGCTATACCAGGATTATCAGAACCGGGAATCGCCTTGGCGATGCGGCCGAGATGGCGATCCTTGAGTTGGTGAATTATAGCGAAGCCAAAGGGGTCAAAGAGGACAACTAGTTCTTTTTTCAGTATCGAAAAGTCAAAGCTGGCTTGAACAGTATGTTCAGGCCAGCTTTTTTTATGCGTAAAATTTGCCGCGAACAGGCTGCCGACCCCTGAGAGGACATAGCATGTTGGTTGGGGTGCTCTTCGGCGTGACGTTTTGGGTGGGAAAAAAATATACCATCGTTGGTGTCTGTGGGTTAGTATTACTCCTTTTGTAGAGTTGAATAAAAGGGCATCATGGCATTGCTGGTAAACGAAAAAGAGTTTCCCTTTCATGCAGGAATGACCCTTGCCGACCTCGCGCGGGCACAGGGTGGTGATGTCGATATCCTGCTCGTGAATGGCTACCCGGCTACCTTGCAAACCGTATTGTCCGATGGGGATCAGTGCTGGCTGTGGAAGCGTGGTAAGGCGCCTTCTGCAGAAGAGATGCAGCATCTTCTGTATGCCCGGCACACTCCCGGCGTGCAGGTCCGCCTTCAGGAAAGAATGGTTGGGATTATGGGGCTGGGAGGCCTTGGCTCCCTGGTGGCGATCGCCCTTACGCGCATGGGTATCGGTTCCTTGCTTCTTGCCGACTATGATGTGGTAGAGCCCACCAACCTCAATCGACAGCAGTATTTTGTGGATCAGATCGGTCAGAAAAAGACCGCAGCGCTTCGGGATATCCTACAGCGGGTCAATCCCCATGTGGCCGTGACCATGATCGACCGGCGGCTTGCCGAAGACGATATCGGCGTATTGTTCAAGGATGTCCATGCTCTGGTGGAGTGTTTCGATGATCCGGCCATGAAGGCCGCTGGCCTGCGGGCCGCTCTGCATCATCTTCCCGGGGTTTTTTATGTCTGTGCCTCCGGCCTTGCCGGATATGGCGAGAACAATGCGATTCAGACCAGGCGGTTGTACCCTCGAATCTATCTTGTCGGCGACGAGGTGAGCGCTGCCGCGCCGGGAGAGGGGCTTATGGCCGCCCGGGTCGGGATTGCCGCCCATCACCAGGCGAATCAGGTGGTCCGCCTCCTCTTGGGCGCGGAAAATGAGGCGAGTTAGATGAAGGTCTTCTGTAACGGCGAAGCACAGGAAATCGCACCCGGATCTCGGGCCATTGACTGTCTCAATAAGCTCGGCCTAGATGCTTCATCGGTGGTGGTCGAGTGTGACGGGAAGATTCTGACCCGGGAAGAATATGGGAGCCATGCATTGCAGGATGGTTCTGTCCTTGAATTGATACGGTTTGTGGGGGGCGGTTGAGATGTTGACCATTGCGGGCAGAAAATTTCGCTCACGACTCTTTGGTGGCACCGGGAAGTTTTCCTCTCCTGAGGTTATGAAGGAGGCGCTTGCCGCCTCGGGTTGTGAGATGGTCACCGTGGCTCTGCGGCGCATTGACCTTAATAATCCGGCCGATGATATCATGAGCGTGCTGGACCGTGAGCGGTACCTGTTTCTGCCCAACACCTCCGGGGCACGGGATGCCGCTGAGGCGATCCGGCTGGCTCGGCTGGCCAGGGCGTCCGGCGGGGGAGAATGGCTCAAGCTTGAGGTAACCCCCGACCCGAGAACTCTGCTCCCCGATCCCATCGAAACCCTGAAGGCCACGGAAGAATTGGTCAAGGAGGGGTTCAAGGTGCTGCCCTATATGAACGCCGACCCAATTCTGGCCCTGCGCCTTCAGGACGCCGGGGCGGTTGCCGTCATGCCCCTTGGTTCGCCCATCGGCACCAATCAGGGGGTGCTGACCCGGTTCCAGATCGAGATCATCATTGCCCAGGCCCAGGTGCCGGTCATCGTTGACGCAGGGCTTGGCGCGCCTTCGCACGTGGCTGAGGCCATGGAGATGGGCGCCGATGCGGTGCTGGTTAACACGGCCATTGCTGTGGCCGGAGATCCGGTGAGGATGGCGCGGGCCTTTGCCATGGCAGTGGAGGCGGGACGAATCGCCTATGAATCAGGTCTTGGCGCGGTGCGTAAGGATGCCGCGCCTTCCTCGCCCGAGGATGGTCTTGGATTTTTGCGGTAGACTATGTTTGCTATCCCGGAATTTTCAACATTGCAGGCCGTGATCAGCCGCGCCACCGAGCCAGAGGTTCTGCTGGCTCTGCACTCAGACCGTCCTGGGTTGGCAGGGCTTGCCGCGCTTTTGTCGCCTGTTGCGGAGCCGCATCTTGGTGCCATGGCCAAACGCTCTGCCGCTATTACCAGTCAGCGTTTCGGTCGGACCATCCAGGTGTATGCGCCTGTCTATCTTTCAAGTTTCTGTGCCAATCGCTGCGTCTATTGCGGGTTTTCTGCGGACAACACCATTGAAAGACGGGTTCTGACCATGGCCGAGGCGGAAAGCGAGGCTATGATCCTGCACCATCGGGGTTTTAGCCATCTTCTCCTCGTTTCCGGAGAGGCTCCGGCCAAGGTTGGCGTGGACTATCTCGAAGAGTTGGCCCTGCGTCTGCGTGATCGATTTGCCGCCTTGTCCATTGAGGTGCAGCCTCTGGCAACAGAAGAGTATGCCCGTCTTTTTCGCGCCGGGATAGCTTCCGTGGCCGTGTACCAGGAAACCTATGATCGGGATGTGTATAAACAAGTGCATCTAGCCGGGCCAAAGGCGGATTTTGATTATCGTCTGGAAAGTCCTGCCAGGGTAGCAGCCGCTGGGATGCGGGAGGTCGGGATCGGTGCTCTGCTGGGTCTTGCGGACTGGCGGGCGGAAGGGCTTGCCCTGGGCCTTCATCTCGCTTGGCTGAGAAAACATTACTGGCGGACCGGGCTCACCGTTTCCTTCCCGCGCATGCGTCCGGCGCAAGGGGAATTCAAGCCGTTGCAGCCGGTGAGCGAGAGAAATCTCAGCCAGATGATCTTTGCCCTGCGGATTTTTGATCCGGATGTCGGCTTGTACCTGTCGACAAGAGAGGAGGCCCGGTACCGCGACGGCATGATCGGCCTCGGCCCGACGCGTTATTCGGCAGGTTCTTGCACCGCGCCGGGCGGATACGGCCAGGAAAACGCGGGCACGGAGCAGTTTGAAGTCGGGGATAATCGGAGCCTTGCCGAGGTGAGCGGTGTCATCCAACAGAAGGGTTTTGATCCGGTTCGCAAGGATTGGGATGCTGTTTTTCAAGCGCAGGGAGACAGGCAGCAGGCTGCCTGAACGATATTGGCAACCAAAAGGAAGGAGGGGTGAACCCAATGGCAGATCTGAAGAAAATGTACACCACCATTCTTGGTGACCACTTTCCCATGGAGATGAAAATCACCTTTGGCGACCAGGAGCTTAAGTACCGGAAAAAGACCTGGAAGATCGTGGCTGAGGACGGGAGCGTTGATGAGCGGGGCGTGCGCTATGGCGAGAACCCGGATCAAGAGGCGGCCCTCTACGAGTTGACCAACGGGAATCTGGTGCTGGGTGACTGCCGCTTCATCGAGCCGGGCAAGGGGCTGGTGAGCGGAATCAATGTTGAAGATATGCTCCAGGTGGGCAAGCATCCCGGCAAGATTAACCTCACCGATATCGATAACGGTCTCAACATCATCAAGTATCTCATGGACCGCCCGGCTGCGGTGATCCTCAAGCACAACAACCCCTGCGGCGCCGCCTATGGCGAAACCCTGGCCCGTGCCTATGACCGGGCCAACCGGGCCGACCGCATTGCCGCCTTTGGTGGAGCCGTTATTCTCAATCGGCCCTGCGATAAGGAAACCGCCGAGCTCTTGAGCCAGAACTATCTGGAAGTGGTCTGTGCCCCGGAGTTTGAGGCGGGAACCCTGGAGATTCTTGCGGCCCGGAAAAATCTGCGGGTGGTGCGGATCAGTCGCATCGACCGGCTGGCCGAGTATGAGAAATACCGTTATGTCGATTTTAAGAGCCTGATCGATGGCGGTCTCATTGTCCAGCAGTCGGCGGTGAACTCCATCCGTTCCCTGGCTGACCTGAAGCCGGCGGTGAGCACCTCAAAGGGCCAGGAGTACAAGGTCGAGCGTGAGCCCACCCAGCGGGAGATCGACGATATGCTCTTCGGCTGGGCCGTGGAGCACGGGGTGACCTCCAACTCGGTGATCTATGTGAAGGACGGCTGTACGGTGGGCATCGGCACCGGCGAGCAGGACCGGGTCGGCGTGGCCGACATTGCGGTGTATAAGGCCTATACCAAGTATGCCGACATGCTCTGCTTCGACACCTTCGGCCTTCCGTATGCGGATATGGCGCTGGAGATTGAACAGGGCAAGCGGAACAAGGCGGATCAGGAGAAGATCGACGCGCAGACCAAGGCGGACAAGGCCGGGCTACCAGGCTCGGTGATGATTTCCGATGCCTTCTTCCCGTACCGCGATGGTGCCGATGTGGGCATCCGGCAGGGGGTTTCCGCCATTCTCCAGGCGGGCGGATCCATGCGGGATTTCGAGACCATCCAGGCCTGCAACGAGGCAAAACCGCAGGTGGCTATGAAGTTCACGGGCCAACGCTCGTTCAAGCATTAAGAAGTAGCAGGATATATAAAAAAAAGCCCGACCTGAAAAGGCCGGGCTTTTTTTTAGGGATAGACTGTCTCAGTTCCGCTTTTCGTCAACAATCCGTCCATCGCTGAAGGTAAAGATCCGGTCAAAGCCTTCCACCATCCGCTGGTCGTGGGTGACCACCAGGATGGCGGAGTTGTTCTCCACCGCCAGTTTCTTGAGCAGAGCCATGACGTGCCTGCCGTTTTCCGTGTCCAGGGCGGCGGTGGGCTCATCGGCCAGAATCACCTTGGGCCGGTTGGCCAAGGCTCTGGCAATGGCGGTGCGCTGTGATTCGCCGCCGGAGAGCAGGGCCGGATACTGATCCATGCGGTGGCCAAGGCCAAGGCTTTCGAGAATCGTAATGCTTCGCGCCCGTGCCTCTTTGGTTCCCATGCCGTTGTTCTCCAAGGCGATCATCACGTTTTCCACCGCAGTGAGAAAGGGAATCAGGTTGTGGGACTGGAAGATGAAGCCCAGCTTTTCCCGCCGGACCCGCTTGAGATCGAGGCTCGGGGGCCAGCCGTTGTCGGCGATCAGCTCGCCGTCCAGCACCACCTTGCCGCGGGTCGGCTCGGTGACCAGGCCGATGGTGGTCAACAGCGTGGTCTTGCCGGAGCCCGAGGGGCCCAGGATGGCCACCAGTTCTCCGGGCGTCACGTCAAAGGTGGCGTCGGCCAGGGCCACGACCTTGGTGTCGCCGCTGCCGTAAATCTTGGTCAATCCTTCAATCTGCACGGCGTACATCGTCATCCTCCCAAGGCCTCTGCCGGTTCTACCCGCATGGCTTTGCGGATGCCCACCAGGCTTGCGCCGATGCAGATCAGGACCACGATGCCGAACAGGAGCTGGAGGTCGATGGCCACCAAGTCAACCCTGCGGGGAAACTTGTCATGGGTGAGTTCGATCAGGGTAAGACCGATGGCATAGGCGATCATCCCCATGAGGAGGGATTGCTGGAGGATCAGGCCGACAATCACCCGGTTTCTGGTGCCGATCAGTTTCAGGGTGGCGATTACCCGCAGCTTGTCCAAGGTCATGGTGTAAATGATCAGCGAGATGATGACCCCGGAGATGACGAGCAGAATGGCCCGAAACAGGCCGAGCTGCATCTTGGCCTTCTTGATCATGCCCTCGGTGAGGATGTGCTCCTGATCCTTGGCGGTCAGGGGGCGGAAATGGTTCCAGCGGTTGATCCGCTCCTGCGCCAAGGCGAGATCCGCGCCTGGCGCGAGCCGGGCCACCACGGTGTTGGCGATGTGGGTCGAGCCGACGATCTCCGCCACCTGGGGAGTGAGCTGGTCGGCCTGGCTCCGGGAAAGAATAGGCAGGCGGGCAAGCTGGTCTGCGAGTTTTTCGCGGCTGTTGCGGATGGCGTTGTTGTCATCCTTGAACTGGATTTTTTGGGCATCGGCCAAGGTCACGTAGGCCACGGGATCGCCGGCCGAGGAAACCATCTTGGCGGTATGGCCAACCACGGTATAATCGTCGCCTGCCAGCCGCAGCTGCTCGCCCAGGGCAATCTTCATGGCGCGGTCCACCACGATCTCGTAATGTTTTTGCCCAATAGGACGTCCAGCCACGATGGCTGGCGGTCCGCCCAAGCCTCCCAGCTCATAGCCCACCAGGAAGAAACGGAAGGGGGTGCCGTTGCGCTCACTCTGAATATTCTGAAACGACAGGGCTGAGGCCTGTTCCACCCCGGGCACCGCCCGAATCCGGAATTTGATGTCTTCTGGAATGCGTGAGGTGGCGGCAAATGGGCCGGTGGTGTCCTGCTGCACCACCCAGAGGTCTGCCGCCGTGGAATTCAGGATGGCAGTGGCATCGGTGAACAGACCTCGGTAGATGCCGCCCATGCTCATCACCACGCCGAGGAGCAGGCCGAGGCCAAGGCAGGTCTGGATGAAGCGGCTTTGGTGATGCCGGATGTCGCGGAGGGCCAGATTCATTTGGCTACTCGGACCTTCTGGCCGTCGGTGAGCTGGGCCATTTTTTCCGGCGCGGCAAGGGCGATGGCTTCGTTTCCGGCAAGGCCGGTGGTGATCTCGATAAACTGGGCGTCCTCAATGCCAGTCCCGATTTTCTGGAAACGGAGGCGGTTTTTTTCCACCACCCAGACACCACGCTGTTTTTCCCTGGTCACCAAGGCGGTTTTGGGAATGGAGGGCGCTCCCTGCTTCGCGCCTGCCGCGATCAGCACATCGGCCTGTTCGCCCAGGCGGAAGTGCGACAAGGCCGGGGTGAAGGCCACATCCACCTCAAGTTCCTCGGTGACCCGGTCGCTTTCCCAGGCAAGGCGGGCCACCCGGCCGGGGAATTTTTCGCCCGGCGCGGAACGGAGGGTGATGGTTGTTGGCTGTCCGGGCGCCACTCCCTTGAGCTGCGATTCATCCACATTGGCCTTGACCCAGACGGTCTCCGGGTTGGCCATCAGAAAGATCGGCAATCCCGCAGTCACTGTGGCGCCCAGCTCCAAATCGCGCCGGATGATAACGCCATCCTCCGGCGCTACAATGGTGGCATCATCCAGCCGGGAGCGGCTCGCGACCACCGCCTCCTTGGCCAACAGATAAGCGGTTTCATACTGTTCCGCCTCTTGTCGCGAAACCAGATCCTTCGCGACCAAGGCCTTGAACCGGGCCGCGTTTTTTGTCGCCAGCGCCAGACTGGCCTCGGCCTGGCGATTCTGGGCCTGCAATTCGCTGAGGTCCAGTTTGGCCAGAACCTGACCCCGCTTGACCACATCCCCCTGGTCAGCGTTGACCTCGACTATTCGGCCGGTGATCTTGCTGGCGACGTTGACCACCACCTTGGCTTCAACCGTGCCATTGCCATACACCTGTGCGGCCAGATCCCGTTTTTCCACATGGACAACCTCAACCTTCGGCTGGCCAAAAACAACGAGCCGCAGGAAAAGGGCGGCGGCTATGGCCACGCCAAGCAGGATGAAGCTGGTTTTCTTGTGTTTCAACATTGCCAGAGGTTGCATCGGTGTTCTCCTATCCTGCTTATTCCTTGCCCAGGGCGCGGTCCAGTCTGGCCATGGCGATTTTTTCATCGTATCCCGCTTGAATCCGGGCGGTTTCCGCGTTCATAGCCTGAGCCTGGGCGTCGATGGCCTCGACCATGGTCCCCATCCCTTCCTTGTAGCGCTCCATGGCCAGACGCTGGCTTTCCTGGGCCGCCGCTGTTTCCTTGACGTTTTCTTCAAAGCGCGCCCTGGCTTCCTTGATTCCCAGCCAGGCGGACTCCACTTCCTTGCCAATCTGCATCCGTAAGGTCTTTTGTTGGGCTCCCACTCCCTGGATCAGCGCGTCCGCCTCCCGCACCTGCTCCTTGGTGGCGAACCCGGAAAAGACGGGAAGGGAAAGGTTGACTCCCAGAATCCAGGCTTTCTCTTCCGGCAGCATGCTTTGCCCGGCATCGCCGTAGCTTGCCGTGCCGGAAAGGGTGGGCAGATAGCCGCTTTTGGCAGAACGAAGGGAGCCGGAGGCTGCTTCCCTAAGAGCCATAAGCCGTTTCATTTCGCTTCTGCTGTTCAGCGCCTCGTCCCGCAGAGCGGCAAGATTCGCGGGCAGGGGGGCGCTAACGGTTTCGGTTTCGAGGAGAGGCCGGTCATCAAGGCTCATCACGCCCATGGCGTTGGCCAGCTCCAGCTTGGCAAGATCGCGGTTGTTCTCGGCCCGGATCAGTAGGCTTTTTCCGGCAAACAGCGTGGCTTCGGCGCGGCTGGCCTCCACCTTGGAGCGGGTTCCATGCTTGAAAAATTCCGTGGCTTGAAGAGCAAGCGCTTCGCGAGCAGCCACAGTCTTTCTGCTGGCCTCCACCTGCTGTTCCGCGGCAAACAGCAGATACCAAGCGGTCTTGAGCCGGAAAGCCACATCCTGGCGGCTGGCGGCGAGGCTTTCGATGGCGGCTGCCTTGACCCCGCGGGCTGCCGCGGTTGCTCCGGCGGTGCGGCCAAAATCATAGATATTCTGCCGGACCACCACGGCGGTGGAGGACAGTTCTGTTTCCTTTATGGCGCCTAAGGTTGGCAAAAAGGTGTCGCTCTTGTTCCAGTCAGCCGCGAGATTGATCTGGGGCCAGTAATTGGCCTTGGCTTGCCCGAGTTTGGCATCCGAGGCGGTCAGGGCTGCGGTGGCCTCTTCGATTTGGGGGTGATTTTTTTTCGCGGTTGCCAAGGCCTCCTCCAGGGTAAGCGGTTCCGCTGCCATGGCTGGGCCGGTAAAAAATACGGACAGCATTATACAAAGGAGCGTTTTTTTCATACGGGTTCCCTGGGGTTGGTTTCTGTCGGCGCGGGGGGAGAGACCGTTTGAATGAGTCGCAGGAAATTGTTCCACAGCCGTTCGGCCTCGGCATCCAAACTGAAAGCGCCGTGGGTGATGGACCAGCGCAAGGCGGTGAATTGGATCATGCCAAGCAGGGTGATTGCGGTTTCCCTTGGCGAAAGTGCGCGAATCTCTCCGGTCTTGATTCCAGCACCAATGAGGTTGCTCAGTGTTTCGATATATCCTGCCATTTTGCCTGCTATGGTTTTGGCCAGATGCCGGTCGCCGAGGTGGATCTCTTCGGAAAAGATGAAACGGGGCAGGCCTGGGTTTGCGGCAATCAGGGCGGCGTGGGAACGAAAAATGACGCCGAGTTTCTCCAAGGCCGAACCTTTCCCAGCCGCAATCCCGGCGGCCTTGCCCATCACCGCCTCGCTGATGAAATCGCCCAGCGCCCCGAGAATCTCCTGCTTGCCCTTGAAATGGCGGTAGATATTGGCGTCGCTCATTCCGGCCTGGCCGGCGATCGCGGTGATGGTCAGAGCATGCACGCCTTTTTCGCCGATAACCTGAAGCGCGGCTTGGACAATCTCTTCCCGGCGGATATGGGTGCTTTTTTTAGTGGGCACAATAAATCCTCTATGTAAATAAGTATTCACATTATCAGAAGGTCAGAGACACTGTCAACAGATTTTCCTGATGTCTCCTGCCAGCGATTGATCGGTCTTGACGAGTGATTAACCTAGGGGCTAGGGTGAAAAGACTGGGAGTAAAAAAGTGGGGGCAAGGCAGATGGAACAGACGGAAAGCGCTTTACCCGGCAGCCAGCAAAGCTGTTGAGGCCCGAAGATTCCTCCTCGGGCAGGAGTGGTTATAGCAGAGCAGGCCTTTGTGGCCGGAGTGTTTGAGACTCCGGTGGGCGTAGTGCCACGGATTGCCACCGTGCTTACCGGGCGGGATCGCTGGGGCGCACTTCTGGTTCGCCTGGGTTTCGGGCGGATGCGATATACCGTTGAACCTGGGTTGTACGCCGTCGGCACCCCCACCGAAAATTCGCCGGTCTTGGTCACGGCTAATTACAAGTTGAGTTTCGATCATCTGCGCGCTGCCTTGGTGGGGCAGGATGCCTGGATTTTGGTTCTTGATACCAACGGGATCAATGTCTGGTGCGCGGCGGGCAAGGGCACCTTCGGCACTGCCGCGCTCTGTGCCCAGGTGGCCGAGAGCCAAGTTGCCGAACTGGTCCGGCATCGCAGGCTTGTTGTTCCCCAGCTCGGTGCGTCTGGCATTGCGGCGCATGCGGTGAAGCAACAGAGCGGTTTTGCTGTGGTGTATGGGCCGGTCATGGCCCACCATCTTTCGGAATTTCTAGCTCGTGGGATGCAGGCTACCCCGGCAATGCGGCATAAGACTTTTTCCCTGGCAGAACGGACGGTCCTGGTTCCGGTGGAACTCGTTATCGCCTGCAAATGGGCGTTGCCCCTGTCCGTTGTGCTGTATGGGGCGAGCGGTCTGTTTGGTTCGGCGTCATTCTGGGAGAATGTGCGGGAGCATGGCGGTTGGACGATGACCGGCCTGTTCGGTTTGTGGAGCGGCATCGTTGCCGGGACGGTGCTGACCCCCTTGCTGTTGCCAGCACTGCCTGGCCGCGCCTTTTCCTTGAAGGGCGGAGCTGCGGGGCTCATGACCGCTTTGGTATTCCTTGGGGTCGTTTTTTCCCGCGCAGGGACATCGGGCAACACCCTTGCAGGTTTGGCTTGGCTGCTGCTCATTCCGGCAATTGCCTCCTTTTTCGGCATGGAATTCACCGGGGCATCCACCTATACCTCGCTTTCCGGGGTGAAGAAGGAGATGCGGTTTGCCGTGCCGCTCCAAGTTGCCGCAGTACTGTGCGGGTTATTTTTGCTGGTCTGGGCAAGGAGGCTGCAATGAAGGAAGCGGGAAGGCTTTTGTATCTCAAGGGGGTTGCCACCCTGCGGCTTGAGCAGGATGCCTGCATCGGCTGCGGCATGTGTCTGGAGGTCTGTCCGCAGGAGGTTTTTGCCATGGCGCACGGCGGCAAGAAGGTGCGGATCAGCGAATTGGACGCCTGCATGGAGTGCGGAGCCTGCATGATGAATTGCCCGGTCGCGGCAATTTGGGTGCAAAGCGGCGTGGGCTGCGCCCAGGCGGTATTCAACACCATGCTGGGCCGTAGCAGCGAAGCCTGTTGCTCGGTGGAGGGAAAACCGGCGGCGGTTCCTGTTGCTGATTAGCTTACCGTGCGGTTACTTCATCCGTGCCGGATGAACCAGGGGGGGCGCCTGCGGTGTGATTTGGGGAGTAGCCGGAGCTGGGGCCTGCGGTGGCGGTTGTGGCTGAACCTGCTGCTGGGGTTGCGCCTGGGCAGGAGACTTGCCGCCCGATTTTTCCGGGTAGAGGCGCAGGCTTATTCTCCGGTTGCGGGGGTCAAAAGGGTTTTCCTTGATGATCGGCTCGGTGGCGGCATAGCCCGAGACTCGGAGGAGGCGACTGGACGGGATGCCGTTTTTCTCCACTTCGAGGCGGGCGGCTGAGGCCCTGGAGGTGGAAAGCTCCCAGTTGCCGAATTCTTTCTTGGCGTAGGTCACCGCATCGGTATGGCCTTCGATTTCAATGCGGTTTGAGGTGTTTTTGATGTTGTCGCAGAGTACCTTCAGAATCTTCTGGCCGCTTTCGGTCAGGGTTGTGCTGCCCAGAGGGAACATGGGGTTGCCCTCTTTGTCCATGATGTCCACCTTGACCCCGCCTTCAAAAACCTCAATGTGCACCTGATCCTTGAGATCGGTAAGCCGTTGCTCGATTTCCTTTTGCAGTTGATCCTTGAGCCGTTCCAGGCCTGCGGCGGTTCCTTCGCCTTCCGTTGTTGCCCCGGCGGCGGCCGGGGCTTGGGTAACGGTGATCTGGGCCTCGGTTTGGGCTTGCTCTGTGGCGATCATCTCCGCGCTTCCGCCCGCGCCGCCCTCGGCAAAGATGCTGTACTCCTGGAAATAATGGGCAAGTTGCTCTTTTTGCGGCTTGGTGGTCATGTTGACCAGCCACATGAGGAGAAAAAACGCCATCATGCCCGTCATGAAGTCGGCAAAAGCCACCTTCCAGCTGCCGCCGTGACCGCCGCCGCCCTGGACCTTCTTGACCTTCTTTATGATTATGCTTTTGTCTTCCATTTCTTGATGGCCTCCTCGGTCTCGGCAAAGGAGGGGCGGTCGTCTCCGGGGATGGCGCGGCGGCCTGCCTCAACGGCGAACTGTACCATGAAACTGGTGGAATAGGCGGCGAGCAGGGAGGTTTTGATCACCCGCAGATAGGTTTCCCGCTCAAGGGCATGGTGTTCCAGTTTGGTTCCCATGGGCCCGACAAAGCCATAACAGGCAAGTACGCCAAAGAAGGTGCCGACCAGGGCTGCGCCGATATGGTGGCCCAAAACCTCGGCTGATTCGTTGATGTATCCCATGGTGATAACAATGCCGAGAACGGCTGCGACAATGCCCAGGCCGGGCAGGGCATCGCCTATCTTGGTGATGCTGTGGGCGGGCAGCATCCGTTCGTGCTGGTTGGCCTCCAGGTCGATCTCCATGAGGTTGTCCAGCTCATAGGCAGGATAATTGGCGCTGAGCATGGTGCGGACCGTGTCGCAGATGAACTCGGCTGCTTCGCGGTCTTTCATGATGTTGGGGTATTTTTGGAAGAGGGGGCTGGCCTCATGGTTCTCGATGTCGGACTCGATGGCGACCAACCCTTCTTTCTTAATCTTGAAGAAGACGGCATTCATGAGCAGCAGCAGTTCCAGATAATGGGCCTTGCTCATATGGGAGTCGGCAAAGACGCCCCCGAGATGTCCGATAATAACCTTCAACGATTTGGTCGGCGAGGAAATAATCAGGCTGCCGGTGGCTGCGCCGAAGATGATGATTACCTCGGCAGGCTGGAACAGAACAGAGAAGTTGCCGTGTCCCATGGCGTAGCCGCCGATGACCGACCCTAAAACAACTATTATGCCGATGATTGTGATCATGTTGGTATTTGGTCCCTATGAAATGTCAATGGGGTTGCTTTCTTACGGCTGGCGGAGAATCTTTTCCACCTGAACCTGGAAAAGATCAGGGTTCCATCCAGCGTTGACTGATGAGTTGTTCCTTTTGTTTTCTGAGCGCATAGGTGGCGATGGCGTCTTCGATGGCCGCATTTGTTGCGGTAAATTGGATAGCCACCTGGCAGCCGCCCTCCGGGAGCGGATTTGCCCGCGCAACCGAACCGCCGACCACGACCCAGCAGGGTTGGTCCGTGTATAGGAGCATGTGGACTTCAACGATATCTCCGGCCGCAAGCGTCTCATGGGAGACAAGCATGATTCCGCTGGCGCTCAGGCTTACCTCCCCAACCCGTGTTGTTTCCTGTCGTCTGGCAACAAGATGAAAATCAAGGAGGCTGTCCAGCTTGGTGTTGATCTGGAGGAGCAACTGGGTCAGGGAGGGTTTGGGGTCTTTGGCCTCATTGTATCGGGGCATCTTGTAGAACTCAAACAGGAGATCCAGCTTGGCATTGGCCTCAAGGAGCATCAGGGCAAAGGATGGGTCGATTTCGTGGGGCAGAGGTTTTATCCCTGCCCCAAGCCTGCCGGAGTCGGACAGGGCAACGGGAATAATCCTGGCCACGGGCACGACGCCGTTTTCGATTTTTTGCACCGAGGTTGCCAGCAGGTCATCAATGCGGAAATTTTCCCGGCGATTCTGGTCGCTGGCGCCTAAAGAGTTGTCAGTTGGCATGCGTTAAATCCTTTGTAAAATACTAAGCATCATACCCTGTTGCGGGAAATTTGGAATTGTTTTTTGCGCGGGGAATATCGCTATTTTGACTGAGAGCCTGAGGGTCATGGCAAAGCGGGACGGCTAATGCACCGAGCAGGAGATGCAGGGGTCGTAGGCCCGCACCAGCATTTCGGCCAACAGCTCGATCTCCCTGTCTTGTTTCCCGGTCCGGGCATACTGTTTGGCCAGCGCTTCGATGTCGTGCAGGATGTTGGCGTGGTTCTGGCTGGTCGGGATGACGCAATCCGCCTTGATCACCTTGCCGTCTTTGTCGAATTTATAATAATGATAGAGGATGCCCCGGGGAACCTCCACCGCGCCTACCCCTTCGCCTTTTTTCGCCTTTACCGGCTGGCGCGGTTCCTGCCAAGGGCTGCTCAGCAGGGTGTCGATGAGCTGCACGGAATCGAGCACCACCTGGACGCATTCCACCAGTTGGGCCACATTGCCCATGTACGGATTGTGGTTCACAGGGAGAAGGCCCAGAAATTTGGAAATCTCCCGCGCGGTGGGGTGGAGCAGGGCAAAGTTGTTGTTCAGGCGCGCCAAGGCGCCGACAGCAAAGGAGGGGCGGGAGAGTTTGCTCAGCTTGGAGGTGAAGCCTTTTAGGCAGTATTCATTGGTCATGGCCCGGTATTGCTGCTCTTTTTTCACGACTCCATCCGTTGAGACAAGCCCGCCGCCGATAAAGGGATAGTCGGTTTCGCCTTTGAGGGAGACGAATTCCGTTTCCCGGCTGAAGTCGGGGATGGCAAAGGTTTTAAACAGCTCCGCAGAGGCCAGCAGATCTGGAATCGAGGACATCAACCGTTGACGAATCTTTTCCAGCTCGCCTTTTTCCGGCAACATGGTGAAGCCGCCCACCACGGTCCGGGTCGGGTGCAACCGTCTGCCGCCGATAATGTCGCAGGCATCGTTGGCCAGGAGCTTGAGACGCAGCGCTCGCTGTGCCACCTCCGGGTGGGTTTTGGTCAGAGGCAGCACGCTGCCCACCCCGAGAAAATCCGGGGCGGCCAGAAAATACAGGTGCAGGAGATGGCTTTGCAGGGTTTCCATGTGCTTGAGCAGCAGCCTGAAGTTTGCGGTCTGGGTCGAAGGGGTGAGGTCGAAGGCGTTTTCCACGGCCCGGATGCTGGCCAGGGTGTGGCCGATGGAGCAGATTCCGCAGATCCGTCCGCAGATATAGGGCGCATTTTCCCAGTGCTTGCCCACCAGCATGGCCTCAAAGAAGCGCGGGGTTTCCACCACTTCCCATTGCGCCTTTTTGACCACCCCGTTCTTGATGCTGATTTGGATGTTGCCGTGCCCTTCCACCCTGGTCAGGTGGTGGATATTGACCTCGCAGGAGAGCTTCATGATTTTTTCCTCCTGGCCGGGGTCTTTTTGGCTTGGGCGCGGAGTGTCTCAGCGAAAGAGGCAAAGCCGCCAAAACATTCCAACCGGTCGAGGATGGTCTCGCTGCTGAAGCCGTAGGTGTGCATGATTTCTTCCAGTTGTTTGAGGTTGGCCCCTTCCGCCGGGCCGCGACACCCCCAGCACCCCCTGCGGTTGCTGGTGCACCAGGCATCGCAGCCGGCCCGGGTGACCGGGCCGAGGCAGGGCTCGCCGAGCTCGAACAGGCAGATGTTTTCGTTGGCCTTGCACTCCATGCACACCGGATATTCCGGATGGCGCACCGCCTTGCCAACTATCAGATCGGTGACGATTCTTTCGACCTCTTCCTTTTTGATGGGGCAGCCGAAGATCTCAAGATCCACCTGGACAAAATCCGCCAGCGGATGCACCTCCATGGTTTCGACAGGAAAATCGCCGTACACCTCTTTCTTGACCCAGTCCAGGTCGCGGAAGCGGTTTTTCAGCTGGTTGACCCCGCCGAAGCAGGCGCAGGAGCCGAGGGCGACCAGAATTTTGGCGTTCTTGCGGATCTCGGTGAGCCGGGCTATTTCATCCTTGCGGGTGACGCTGCCCTCGACAAAGGCGATGTCGTAGTTGTCGGCGCGTTCGCTCATTCCTTCACGGAAATTGACGATCTCCACCAGATTAAGAAAATCAAGGAGGGTGGCCTCGTTGTTCAAAAGCTGCAACTGGCAGCCTTCGCAGGAGGAGAGTTCGAAGAACCCGACCTTGGGCCGGGAAAGGGGGATGCCAAGGTAGGAGAGTTGTTCACTCATCTCAGATCGCCTCCTTGAGGTTCATCACCGACCAGTAGTCAAAGACCGGGCCGTCCAGGCAGGTGTAGGTGGAGCCGATGTTGCAGCGGCAGCATTTTCCCCGGCCGCAGTGCATGCGGCGCTCCAGGGAGACGAACATCTTCTGCATGGGCAGTCCGGCCTCGGTCAACATCTTGCAGACGAAATGGAACATGACCGGCGGTCCGCAGACGATGGCATAGGTGTTCTCCCGCAGGCTTGCTGTCTGGGCGATCCGTTCCCGCAGGAGTTCGGTGATCAGGCCGGTGCGCCCCTTCCACCCCTTGTCCGCTCGATCCACCGTGATGCCGAGGCTGATGTCGAAGCGTTTCCATTCCTCGTACTGGTAGGTGAAGAGCAGTTCCGCCGGGGTCTTAGCGCCGTACATGATGTCCACCCGCCCGTATCGGCTCCGGTTTTCCAGCACCGCCAACAGGGGAGAGCGCAGGGGGACGATGCCCAATCCTCCGCCGATGAGGAGGATGTCGTTGCCCTGCATCTTCTCCAGGGGAAAAGAGGTGCCGAACGGTCCGGTTATCCCCACTCTGGTGCCTCGTTCCACCTTGGCCAGAAAATTGGTGAAATTGCCCACCGCCCGGATGCACAGTTCAAGATCGCCGTGCCGCACCGGGGAGGAAGAAATGGAGAAGGGCGCTTCGCCGATTCCGGGCAGCTCCAGCATCACGAACTGGCCTGGCTTAAAGGTGAAACGGTTGCGCTGGTTGGGATCGATGATCTGGATTTGGTAGAGCTTTTCCGTGGCGGTGAGCGGATAGATGCTGGTGATCTCGGCGGGCAGGGTGTATTCGAAGCTGTCCGGGTCTTCCTTTCGATGTGCGCCAGTATCTTTGCCGAGAATATCGATGAAGTGGAGTTTGTTTTGCATGGCTTACTCCTTGCCCCGGACGCTGGCGATGACCGCCGGGGGAGTGATGTCGGCAAGGCAGGCTGCCCCGCAACGGCCGCAGCCGACGCAGAGTGATTCTTCAAATGCCTCCACGAAGCCGCGGTGCTTGTGATAGTACCGGTATTTCAACCGGCTGGCGCTTTTGGGCCGGAAGTTGTGGCCGCCGGCCACCTTGGCAAAGTCGATGAGGTTGCAGGAATGCAGGGACTTTGCCTTGCTGGCGTGTTTCAGGTCGAGATCGACATGCTCCTCAACCCCATAGCAGTAACAGGTGGGGCAGACATTGGCGCAGGTGCCGCAGGAGAGGCATTTTTCACCCCAGTAATCCCAGGCCTTGGATTCAAATTCAAGGTCGAGGATCTTGGTGAGGTCCGAGGTGTCCACCGTGGCGGTGTAATGCTTGTTCTTCCCGCTGGTTGCCTGCTTGTAGAGGGTATGGTCTTTGGCGCCTGGGTCTGTACAGTTGATCTGGCTCAGCAGGCCAAAGGCGGTGGCCGAAAGGATCTCCGCAAAATATTTGCCGCCCAGGTCGGTGAGAAATAAATCAAAGCCGTGGATGGCGAAGTCCGTGCCCATGGAGCGGCAGAAACATTGGGGTTCCGGGTTGCAGTCGATCCCGATGATGAAGAGGTTTTTCCGTTTGCCCATGTAGTATGGGTTTGGGTAGGCGCTTTGCGCCAGGACAAGATCCAGCTTGTTCAGGGCATTGATGTCGCAGGCATGCATGCCGAAGAAGACCAGGGGCCGGTAGACATTGAGGTCGACATGCTTTTCCCAGGCGTCGCGGCTTACGGCAAACGTAGACAGTGTTTCCTGGTAGGGCAAGACAAAACGCTTGGGCGAATGCACCGTCTGGGTGTAGTCGAGGGCGAGTTCGTCAAAATCGTAGACCACATCGAAATCGTACAGGGGTTTGCCGTGGCGGTCGTTGCCCCTGCCGACGGGGCCGACAATGACATTGACGGCCAACAACTCATAAAGGCGGGCGAGCTCCTGTTTTTTGAAGACCTTGAAGATCATGACAGCCCTCCTCGGCAGAGTGGGGAACAGAGCCTTTCATTATAGAAAACAACCCATGTGTATGGGATATAACGATTGGCCTCCGGCTGTCAAGAACTTGTATTGAATGTTATTTCGCCACGACGAAACCCTTGGGAAAGCCTGCCTTGGCCATGGTCTGTGCCATTTGTTTTGCCTCAGTCAGAGTGGATCCGGCCTTTACCTGGACGCGGTAGAAAACCTGATCGCCCCGGTCATAGCGGACGGTCTCGGTCTCCCTGCCACTCTTGTTCATCTTGTCCGTCAGCCGGTCGGCATTATTCTGGACGGTGAACGCGCCGATCTGGACATAAAAATCACCCTTCTGGAAATCCTCGTGGGGCAGGAATCGGGCTGCGGTTTTGTTGTCAGCCAGTTGGACGTTCTCGGCCTCGCCCAAGGCGGTGATCCGTACGTGGCCGGTTCCTTCCTTCATGATGCCAAGGTCCCTGGCCACATTGTAGGAGAGATCGATGATCCGGGTTCCCACGAAGGGGCCGCGGTCATTGATCCGCACCGTGGTGGAGCGGCCATTGCCGAGGTTTTCCACCAGAAGCCGGGTGTTCATGGGCAGGGTTTTGTGGGCTGCGGTCCAGTCGTACATATTGTAGATCTCGCCGTTGGAGGTCTTGCGGCCATGGAATGGATTGCCATACCAGGAGGCAATGCCGGTTTCGGTGTAACCCTCGGCAGAGGGCAGCGGATAGTAAGTTTTGCCGTCAATCACATAGGGCTTTTGTGTCCCGGGGATACGGCCTGTCGTGGGTGCCGATCTGGCTGGAGGCGCAGCCTTTGTCGGCGGGGTGCTGGTGAGCACGGTCGTGCAGCCGGAAAAAGCAACGGCGCATAGGAACAGGCTGGCAGGTAGCAGCGTTCTCAAGGGATGTCTGGCGCAATTCATGGCTTCGTCTCGATGGGGAGGTTGGGTTTGAGCCGTTCAGTATAGAACGCACCGGCCTTGCCAACGGTGTGCGGGGTATACGGGAGATAGCGCTGTCGCGCTGGTTCCACGCCCACATTGTCGAAGAGAACTTTTTTATTAGCGTCAACCATGGAGAGATGCAGGTCCAGCATGGGCCGGAAGATGTGGAGCCTGCCGTCCGGGCCAACGCCGATCAGGGGGTTTTCCCAGCGGCGCAACTCGTAGCCCTTGAGCCATAGGCTTGGGCTTGGTGACCCGGTGATTTTGTCCCGCAGGGAGGGTCCTTGGGATGCGGGGTTGTCCAGCTGCTCCTCCACCTCGCGGCTACCCTGCACGTTGAGCCGAGACCAGACCGGATGGTCGGGATGCTCGGTGCGGAGCAGATGGGTGCCCTGGTCGTTAAAGGACCACTGGCTGTGGCACACGGTGCAGTGGGCCTTTTTCTCATAGAGTTTATGGGCTGGATGGACGGGTTGGGGAACCACGAGTTTCTTGCCGCTCAGCCGGGTGAAGAGCACCAGTTGGTCCGCCTCAACCTGCAGGTTGCTTAGGGGCAGGGGCAAACCCTTGCCCCAGCCGTGGCAGGAAAGACAGGTCACAGGTTTTTCTTTTTTCGCAGTCCCACCGTGTCCGCCCATGAGTTCCGCCCCGCTGTGGCAATCGATGCAGGCCAACCCTTTCTGCAGGTGGATGTCCTGGGCCAGTTGGTGGAACTCAACCCCGTAGGGCCTGGTTTCGCTGCCATCGGTGCGGTAAGGGGTGCGGTACTCCTGGTTGAAGTCGTGCTCAAAGCGGCCATAATAGTCAGCGCCCACGAAGTTGCCGTAATGGCAGTGCAGGCATTGGCTGTCCGCTGGCGATTTGACAAAGGCATGGCTGGTCATTTTGCCATTGGTGTAGGCGAGATGGCAGGCGGCGCAGCCGGTGCCGCGCATCGTTTCCGGGTAGGTGTCGCCGGAATTGTACACATGGCAGCGCAGGCAGCGGCGGCGCAGCAGGTCGTCGGCAAGGTCAAGCGGGGATTTGATCGTCTCGTGGACCGGGATTTCCGCAAGCGAAGCAAGAGGGGCTTGGGCGCCAAAACCGGTTCGTACCCCATTGACCTCTTTGGCTGCGGTGAAATGCAGGGAAGAGGCAGTCTCGGTCACCTGGCGACCATGGCATGTGCCGCAGGCCTTCTCCATCTGGTCTGGGTGCGCTGGGTGGCTGATGAGCCCGGCATGGGCCTGTTCCTGCGTTGTTCCTTCCGGGTTTCCGCCGTGGCAATCGGTGCAGGCGAGATTGTGGCTGGGGTCAAGTCGGACCTCCGGATGGCAGCCCATACAGCCGGGTTTACGAGTCGGGGGTTCTTGAACAACGGGCTTTTCTGGAGCCTTGCCCGTCTCCTTGCAACCGGGAAAGCCCAGGACAAGCAGGCAGAGAAGCACAAGAATGGAGCGGGTTTTTATGTTGAAGCGAAACGGCATGGCGGATGTGTATCCTTGGGGCTGATGAATATTCCCGCCATACTACCTTATTTGCGGCAATGGGAACAAGTCGCAATTACACCGGAAAAGAAGGCCATGGGGTCAGGTCTTGAAAAGTAAGTTTCTCCGTCCCCATTTTACTATGGTTTCCTGGTCTTCTGACAGGCATCCTCGGGCAAAGGTTTATCACTGCACCTTGCAGATACCGTGGATGGTGTCGCACGCTTTGTTATAGAGAGCGGCGAGCCAATCCTCTTCGTGCAAGCGTACAGGGGAAGAACGTCCGCAGGTGGGACAGGACTGCATGGCAGCCAACCGCCGCAAGATATGCTGGGTACTGGCAACGAAGGTGGCATGGCTCCAAGTGAGGGGCGACACTGAGAGCGGTTCGCCGGTTTTTGGGTGGAGCTGTTCGGCCAGGACTCCGGAAGGCAGGGCATGGTCTGCCACCCACTCCAGGATGGCGATGGGTTCCTCCAGGTCCTCTTCGGTTTTTGCCTGAGTGGCCAGGTAATCGGCCAGCCAGAGGGTGCAGACGAACCAGGGATTGCCCGGGTAGGCGCTGTTTGTCTGATGGTAGGAGTCCCCCTCGTAACGGGCCATGCCGCCCACCTCGGTATTGAGCCATAATTTTCGGCGCAGGGCTTTCATGGTGGCCTCAATCCGCGGATCATCCGGGGCATAGAGGCCGAAGGCGAACAATCCCCACAGGCTGCTGTCGCAGGTTTCGTCAAACTGGAGAGTGCCTTGCTCGTCGCGGAACGCCATCCGGCAGAAGCGGCCCAAGTCTTGCCGCCACAGATATTTGCCCGCCGCATCGCGGATTGCAGCGGCGGTCTGTTGATATTGTTTGGCCCTTTCTTCTTCGCCGAACATGCTGCAAAAAAGCGAGGCTGCGGTAAGACCGCCGAACACGGTGCCCACGGTAAAACTCAAGATGCCTCGGCGTTCTTCCCAAAGGTCGTAGGATGGGGCGGGGAGTCCGGTTTCCTCGTCGCGGTACCGGCACATGAAGTCCGCCGCGTTCTTAATGAGCGGTTTGTAGAGGGGTTTTATGAACTCGATGTCGCGGTAGAGCACGAAATGGTTCCACAAGGCCCAAATGACCAGGGCAGTTTCATCCTCCTGGATCGGCAACTGGGGTTGTCCGTTATTGAACCATGGGTGCCAGGAAGAGGCCAGGGTGCCGTCCGGGTTGTACTTGTGCAGGAAGTAGCCTTCCCGTTCGATGGCTGCTCCGCAGAATTCATAAAAACGCTGGGCCGGCATGGAGTAACCGGCCATGTCCAGGGCATTGGCCACCAAGGCCCCGTCCCGCGGCCAGACGTAGGAATAGGTGTCGCGGTTGAACTGGATCACATCCGAATCGTTTGCCGCCAGCACCCCGCCTTGCCAGTCGAGTTGAGTGCGCAGCACCAAGAGGCTGCGGTGGTAAAGATCCGCTACTTTGGCCGGCAGAATATCAAGGCGTGGCATTTCCTTACGGATCCAGATTTGCCAGTAGTCGGCGGTTCGTTGGATGAGAGCTTGCGGGGTCTTGCGCTTGACGATGCTGTTGAGCCGCCGCACGGCCTGCCAGGAATCTCCGGCTGCAAGCCAGTAATGGGCGGTGGCCCGGTCGTTGCCCTTAATTGTAAGATGCAGGGCCGCAACCGAGTCCACAGCTCCTTGGGCGATGGGATTGCCGGAAAGCACACCGTCCTCGGCATCACGGTAAGTGCCCTCCTTGCCGTTCCCGTTTTTTTGGCCCACTGCGAATTGGGAAAAGCCCTCGTTTCCATCCACCGAGCCGCCGGCCAGAAAATAACGGTTGCCCTTGTAGTGGACCAGACCGTCGGTATCCGGGTCGAAGGCGGCGGTATCGCCAACGCTGTTGCCGGAAATATTGAAACTTTGGGTAAAAAAGAGGCGGATCTCCCTGGTTGCGGGCCGCAGGTTTTCGATCATCATCTCCCGGATATAGATGTTCTCGTGGAAATCCACCGCATCTCGGCAGGTGATTAAAACTCCCAATTCGTCGTGAAAGAGGTTGACCTGAGTCACCATGGTGTCGGGCTCGTAGAGCAGATCCAGTCGCCATCCCGGACCTACCCAGCGAAAGAGGCCGTCGGCCCAGACCCCCAATCGGCAGAAGTCGCCGGAGAGATGATTTTCCTGGCCGACATGGGGGAAAAAGAGATCCCGGATGCAGTAATCCTTGTCGAAGCAGAGGAGCAGGTGGCCGTTACCGATGGGGATGTCGCGGGGCATGAGCGTCTCCTTTGGGCAGAAATAGCAGCATCTTTTCTGTGTATATCACGGAATCGGATTTTGGCACAATCCCAGTGAAAAATCGTGTAACGTTTCCTTGTTGTTGCGTGGTATCGGTTTTGTTTGATCTTTTCAGTATCGCCGTTGATCTCAGCCTTCGTCTGCGGCACGACGACCAGCCTTAGCCAACCGATTTTTTGCCGGGAGGCTTGCCTCTCTGCATATTCACTGCGTTCGCGTTACTACAGGGGCCTCGGCAAATTCTCTTGCAGGAAGTGGCATTTTCCCTTGGACAAAAGAGGGCGGGATGCTGTATTTTAATGGCAATGTATATAGTACGGCTCGATTGTATCGGGCTGTCGTCTTTGTCCCCCTGCGGTTTGTCGATTGTTTGGTGGAATCCCGGCGCAGGCCTCGCTTCTTCCTTGTGTTGTGTTGCGGCGATGGGTTGTGTTGCGCATGTTGAAAGCCATCCACCGTGTTTTTTCCCCTATTTTATGAGACCGGCGCCATTTTATGAAAACTACCAATCACACCCATCGGACCAAGTACATTTTTATCACCGGAGGCGTTCTTTCTTCCCTGGGAAAAGGGCTGGCCGCCGCTTCCATCGGCGCCCTGCTTGAGAGCCGCGGGTTGTCCATTACCTTTCAGAAGTTGGATCCGTACATCAATGTAGACCCCGGCACCATGAACCCCTTCCAGCACGGCGAGGTGTACGTCACCGATGACGGGGCGGAAACCGATCTCGATCTCGGCCATTACGAGCGGTACACCTCCGTAGTCTTGGGACAGCGCAACAACTACACCTCGGGCCGCATCTATCATTCGGTGATCAGCAAAGAGCGGCGCGGCGAGTACTTGGGCGGCACAGTGCAGGTGATCCCGCACATCACCGACGAGATCAAGACGGCGATCATGCAGTTTGAAGGCGAGGTGGACGTGGCCATTATCGAGATCGGCGGCACCATCGGCGATATCGAGAGTCTGCCCTTTTTGGAAGCGATCCGCCAGTTCCGCACCGATGTGGGGCGGGAAAACTCCCTGTACATCCATGTTACCTGGGTCCCCTACATCAAGACCGCAGGCGAGGTGAAGACCAAGCCCACCCAGCACAGCGTCAAGGAGTTGCGGGCCATCGGCATTCAGCCGGACATTCTGCTCTGCCGGACGGAAAGCCTGCTCAGTAATGAGCTGAAGGCCAAGATCTCTCTGTTTTGCAACGTGGAGAAAGAGGCGGTGATCACGGCCCGCGATGTGGACAATATCTACGAGGTGCCGCTCTGTTTCCACGCCGAGGGGCTCGACGATATTATCCTCAACAAGCTCAATATCTGGACCGGGGCGCCGCGCCTGGACGCTTGGCAGGAGTTGGTCGAGAAGGTCAAGCATCCGAAGCGCGAGGTGGAGATCGGCATCATCGGCAAATACGTCGATCTGACCGAGTCGTACAAGAGCCTGCACGAGGCCTTGGTGCATGGGGCCGTGGCCAATGAGGCCAAGGTGCGGCTCCGCTATGTGAGCGCCGAGGAGATTGAAGACAAGGGGGCCGAGGGTCTGCTGGCCGGGTGCCACGGGGTGCTGGTGCCGGGCGGCTTCGGCAGCCGTGGGGTGGCGGGCAAGATTCAGGCCGTGACCTTTGCCCGGGAGAAAAAAATCCCTTATTTCGGCATCTGTCTTGGCATGCAGTTGGCGGTGATCGAGTTCGCCCGGCATATCGCCAAGATGAAGGACGCGGACAGCACCGAATTCAACCAGTTGACCAAGCATCCGGTTATCTACTTCATCAAAGAGTGGTTCGATTACCGCACCGGCAAGATTCAGATCCGTGACGAAGCCACCGACCTGGGCGGCACCCTGCGGCTGGGGGCGTATCCCTGCAAAATGGTGAAGGGCACCTTTGCCCATAAGGCCTACGGCACGGATGAGATACAAGAACGGCATCGGCACCGCTATGAATTCAACAATATCTTCAAGGACGAATTGGTGAAACATGGGCTCATCATCAGCGGCACCTCGCCGGACGAGAAGCTGGTGGAGATTGTCGAGCTGCCGGATCACCCGTGGTTTCTGGGCTGCCAGTTCCATCCGGAATTCAAATCCGGCCCCATGAAGCCGCATCCCCTGTTTACGAATTTTATCAAGGCGGCCCTGGAGAACGCAGGGCTGTAAAACGGTCCCGGCGTTCTTTGTCGCCAGATTAAGGAGAGAAAGAGTGGAGTCTGTTCGTATCCAGAATTTTTTTGAGGTCGGTCCCAACCGGCCTTTTTTATTGATCGGCGGGCCGTGCGTCATCGAATCGGCCGTGCTGTGCCGCGAAGTTGCTGCGGGTCTTAAGGAGATCTGCGCAAGGCTCGGCATCTCCTACATGTTCAAGGCCTCGTTTGACAAGGCCAACCGGACCTCGCTTGATGCCTTCCGTGGCCCCGGCCTGGACGAGGGGTTGCGAATCTTGGCCGATATCCGCCAGGATTTTGGCGTGCCTGTGGTTTCCGATGTGCATGAGGTGGCCCAGGTCGGGCCGGCAGCCGAGGTGTTGGATGTCTTGCAGATTCCGGCTTTTCTTTGCCGCCAGACCGATCTGCTGGTGGCTGCGGCCAAAAGCGGCAAGGTGGTGAGCCTCAAAAAAGGGCAGTTTGTCTCGCCTTGGGACATGCAGCACGCGGTGAGCAAGATCAAAGCGGTGGCTAAAAATAAGCTGATGCTCATGGAGCGGGGCACGACGTTCGGCTACAACAATCTGGTCGTTGACATGCGCTCCTTGCCGGTGATGCGCTCTTTTGGCTGTCCGGTTATCTACGATGCGACCCATAGCGTCCAGCTGCCCGGCGGGGCAGGGGGCAGCTCCGGCGGGCAGCGCGAATTTATCCCGACTCTGGCCCGGGCGGCGGTGGCGGCCGGGATTGATGGGTTGTTCATGGAGATCCATCCCGATCCGGCCAAGGCGCTGTGCGACGGACCCAACTCCATGCCGCTTGCGGGGGTGGAGCCCTTGCTCGCCCACCTTTTGGAGATTCATACCCTTATCCAGCGTCAGGCCGGGGAGGCTGAGGTATGAGCGACACCGGCTCCTGCTCCATTTCGGGCGGGCAGTATCCTTCTGACTGCGAGGTTATGGAGGGATTGCGGCAACGGGCTTTGGCTCGGAAAGATCAGGACGAGCGCGGCTATGTCTGGCGCAACTGCCTGCCGTTGGCCAAAGAAATCCGGTTGTTGCTTCTGGACGTGGACGGGGTTCTCACCGACGGTTCCATTGTTTACGGTAACTCCGGTACGGAGCTCAAGGGGTTCAACATCAAGGACGGTTTCGGCATCCGTCTTTTGCGGGAGGCGGGAGTGGAGGTGGGCATCATCACCGCCCGCCGCTCCGAGGCGGTGGCGCGGAGAGCCCAGGACCTGAAGCTGGACCACCTTTATCAGGGGGTAGGCAACAAGATCGAGGCATTTTCCGAGATTCTTGCCGCCCAGAAGCTCACCCCCCAACAGGTCGCCTACATGGGGGATGACTGGCTCGATCTGCCCCTGCTCAGCCGGGTGGGTCTGGCGGTAACGGTGGCCGACGGTGTGGCCGAGGTCAAGGCGGTTGCCCACTATGTGACCAGACAGGCGGGAGGCCGGGGTGCGGTGCGCGAGTTGTGCGAACTGATCATCGAGGCCAAGGGGCAACGGGAAGAACTGCTGGCGAGGTATCTGCGATGATGACCGGCTACCGTAATATTCTCTGGCTGTTACCCGTGAGCCTTTTGCTGTCCTGGCCGATTTGGGGCGGGGCATTCACCAGGGTTCTGCTGCCGCGCGGCGGCCTGGCCGCGAACCTTGCCGTGCCCCAGGCAACGAGCACAGGCGCAGGTTTCAGCATGGAAGGGGTCTTGTTTTCCCAGTTGAAAAACGGGGTGCGGGACTGGCAGATCCAGGCCAAGCAGCTCTATTCCGGCGAAGATCAGGACAAAATGCAGCTCGTTACGGTGGAGGCGCAGGTTTTCAAAAATACCGAGCGCAGGTTTGTCATCACCGGCCAGGATGGCGAATACAACAGCAAGAAAAAGATCCTCACCATGCGAAACAACGTCAAGGTGCAGGCCGAGAATGGCATGCTGATTCAGTCCGACAGCCTCAGTTATGATGACCAGGCCCGGAAGATCACGACCATATCCCCGGTGCAGGTCACCGGCAAGGGCATGGACATCCGCGGCAAGGGCATGGCGTATGACATGCAGAAGGACTCCTACGATGTCAGCGGTCGGGTAAAGGTGGATATCAAGTAGGTCTGGTATAAGAAATAAGGAAAAGGCAGCGCGTGAAAGATATTCCCTTGAAAGAACGGATCATCTTGGCCCTTGATGTGGAAACCCCGGAACAGGCCAGGGAGTTGGTGAAAAAAACAGAATCCCACCTGGGTTTTTACAAGGTCGGGTTGCAGCTATTCATGGCTGACTGGTTCCAGACCGTTGATTGGCTGGTTGACCGGGGCCACAAGGTTATGCTGGATCTTAAATTTTTCGATATCCCGGAGACGGTCAAGCTGGCCGTGGCCCAACTCCGGAAACACGGGGTGAGCCTCGCCACTGTCCACGGCAATGACCCGATCATCCGGGCGGCGCTGGAGGAAAAAGGCGAGATTAAGCTATTGGCCGTGACCGTGCTCACCAGCTTTGGCGAAGAAGATCTGCGGGCCATGGGCATGACCCAGTCCATTGAAGATCTGGTCTATTTTCGGGCCAAACGGGCGCTGGAACTGGGCTGCGACGGAGTGGTATCCTCCGGCCTTGAGGCGGGCCGTCTGCGCGATGGCCTTGGCAATAAGCTGCTGCTGGTTACCCCTGGGATAAGGCCTGGGGCCAATGTCCTTGATCATACCGACGATCAGACCCGGATCATGACCGCTGGCCGCGCCATCGCAAGCGGCGCCGACCAGGTGGTCGTGGGCCGTCCCATCTCCAAGGCCGCTGATCCCATCGCGGTTATTGACGCCATGCAGCAGGAGATTGCCCAGGCTCTTCAGTAATAAAAGGAAGCGCGGACAATAACCTGGCCGCCAGAATTCCCTTCCTCTTCCGGGATCTTCCCGTGGCGAGACCAATTGCTTTTTTTCGTATGCGAGAAAGAGCCTTCAGCCCCCAAAGCCCGCCAGACAAAGCACCCTGGGACAACCATTTCCTGGCCTCTTTACATTCAGTTTCAGGATGCCTATACTAAAATAATAAGAAAATTGAAATAATCGGGCAACAGGAGGAAAAGCCATGCACACCAAAGAAGAACTGTGCAAGAAGATCAAGGCGGTTTTCCCGGAGATCGGCGCTTGCGGCATCGACCTTATGGTTGATTACGACAAGCAGAACAAGGCCTGGGTTGTTGACCTCAAGAAGGACAAGCACGAACTCAAGACCTTTTTGGAGGAGTCCGAGGCGCAGGAATGCATGGACGGCAAGCAATGCGTGTCGCTGGGCCTGCAAATCGGTCAGCTCAGGAAGAATATCGAGCAACTGTAGTAGGTCACTGTCTGAATATAGATAAAACGGATCGCTCCTCTTTTTAGAGGACAAAAAAGGAGGTGAGTCCAGAAAACACACTGCACGTTTAATGATACGGGCCAGTCACAGTCTGATAACTTCCAACAGAGGGGTGGAGCCATGGACGTTAAAGATTATTGCAGGAATGTGGATACGGAACTCACGGCGTGGAAAGCGAAACTGTATAATGTCATGCGTCAGATGGATAAATTGCCGACAGGCGACAAGCAGCGGATGTATGAAAAGATCAATGGCCTGAATATCGTCATGACCGAGCTTGATGACCGGCTGGATCAGTTGCGTACTGCATGCCCGACGGAGTGGAGTCCGGCGCGGAAGGAAATCAAAGGGAAGATGGCGGATCTTGGGAACAAGTACGAGGAGACTGCCCGCGAGTTTTTCGACTATGAGGTCGGCGGCTGACACCCAGTCTTTTGAGCGTAGATTGTGTAATAGGCTGATTTCAGTGGCAAACCTCAAAAGGGGGAAATCATGACAGCAAAAATCCAATGGCGAACGGAAATGGACGATGCCCTGTGTCTGGGGCAAAAGGCGGGCAAACCGATCCTGCTTGATTTTTTTAACCCCAACTGAATTGGCTGCCAACAGATGGATACAGTTACGTATCCCGAAAGCAAGGTTGTCCGGTTCATCGAGGAAAATTTTATCCCGCTGCGGCTTTTGTCCGACAGCAAGCCCTATTCGGAGAAGTACAACGTCAAGTGGACGCCCACTCTGATCACCTTGAGCCCGGAAGCTCAGGAGCATCACCGGACCGTGGGTTTTTTTGGGCCAGAGGAGTTGATTCCCTCGCTCCTGCTGGGGCTGGGTAAATATCATTATGAAAATGATCGTTTTGACGAGGCCCTGGTTCGCCTTGAACAACTGGTTGACGGGTATGCGCAAAGCGGCAGCGCCCCGGAGGCCATTTTTTTGTGCGGCGTCTGCCGTTACAAGTGCTCGCATGATTCCAAACCGTTGAAGGAAGCCTACGAAAAGCTGACCGCTGCGTTTCCCGACAGCGAATGGACCAAACGCGCCTATCCCTATCGGCTCCTGTGAGTCCGTGTTAGCGGAAAAGTCTGGGGGCCGACTCTCGGCTTCGGGCTTTTCCGCTGTCGTGTCTTGTAAGCGATTTCCTGCCACCGGGGGGAGGATCAGGAAAGCCTATGAAAGAAAACCGTTACGACTGCATCATCATCGGAGCAGGGCCTGGCGGTTTGCAGGCCGCCATCCATCTTGCCCGCTACAACCGCAAGGTCATCCTTATTGATCAGGGCGGCGGTCGGACCCGCCATGCCCTGCACATTGAAAACTATCTCGGTCTTGAAATCACCTCTGGCAAAGAGCTCGTTGATACCGGCATCCGGCAGATCAAATCCTTTGGCGCCGAATTCAGACGTGAGCATGTTGCCTCGGTGCGGGCCGAGAATGGTTTTGTTGTCAGCACGGACAAGGGCCAGTACCAGGCACCCTATGCCATCGTTTCCGCTGGGGCTGTTGAGCATCCGCCCAAAATCAGGGGGATGAATAAATTTTTCAGCCGAACGATCTTTACCTGTGTTGACTGCGACGGCTACCACACAACCGGAAAAAAACTCGTCATCCTCGGCGATTCCCTCGACGCCATGCGCCTTGCCTTTGCCATGCGACAGATGTTCACCCCGTATATCACCCTTGTCCTTCCGGCTGGTCTCATGCCGGACGACCACGCCGAGCTGCTGGCCGAAGACGGCATTGCCTTTCTTGTCGGTACTCCGCAGGAATTTCTTGGCGATGCGGTATTGACCGGCGTGAAGCTGACAGACGGGCAGGAGGTTGCCTGCGAGATGGTCATGCTCAGTTATGATTACACTTTAAACGATTCTTGCCTTGCTGGGCTTGATCTTGCACGGGATGGCAATGGAGCCCAACTTGCAACCGACCCTGGTTGCGAAACGTCTGTTAAAAACCTGTTTGCCCTGGGAGCCCTCAAAGCGGGCAAGGCCCAGGCCATTATTGCCGCTGGCCAGGGAGCCATGGTGGGCATTGAGATCAACCACCGTTTGCTGGAGCTGTGAACAGATAACGGGCGAGATGGGATTTTCCCCGTCCGTTGATCATGAACCAACCAAAAAAGGAGGAGTATCATGAAACGTCAGGTCGAAATGGAAGCAACCATGCTCCGTGCACATCGGGAATTTTTGGAAAATCTCGAAAAATCCCTCAATCTCGTGGCCCAGGACATTGATGAGGCCAAGGAGATGACGCATATCTGCACCGATGAGTGGTGCTTGGCCACCGAGGGAGTGCTCGATGAGCTGGCCAAGGTCGTTTTTGCGATCAGCGAACCGCGTTGGTTCGCCAAGGAAGATTCCAAAAAGCTCAGCGATTTGCGCCATCGCATCCACGATCTGTACGCCCGTTACAAGGCAGCCAAAAAATAGCGAAGGGAGCCAGAGATCATGTCATTGGACATCCATCTGCTCATTGGCGGTGAAGCCGGCCAGGGCCTGGTGACCATAGGCCAGTTGCTCGGTAAGGCCCTGGTCCGGGCTGGTTATGAGATTTTTGTCAGCCAGAGTTACCATTCCAGGATTCGCGGCGGGCACAACACCTTTTCCATCCGGTTGGGTGCTGGGCCTTTTTGTGCGCCCCGCGAGTCCATTGATATCCTGATGGCGCTCAATGCGGAAACCGTGCAGTTGCATCGCGGCCAGCTGACCGAGCAGGCGTTGCTTATTGCCGACTCTGCCTTTGCTCCCGACCTGCCGGGGACAATTTCGGTGCCTTTTGCCGAGCTGGGTCCAGAGCACCTCTGGAATACCGTAGCCCTTGGCCTGCTTGGCAGGATCCTGGACCTTCCCTCTGCTTCGCTCTACCAGGCTTTGGAGGCGATGCTCGGCAAAAAACATCCGGAAACCCTTGTTGAAAACAGGGAAATCATGGAGAAAAGTCGGGTTTGGGCTGCGGCCCATGTGCCAAAGCATGGCTTCACTCTGGCTGGCGGCGCTCCCGCTGCGGACCGTCTTTTGTTGAACGGCAACCAGGCCATTGCTTTGGGCGCTCTGGCTGGCGGCCTCAAGTTCTGCGCCTTTTATCCCATGACTCCGGCCACCTCAATTGTTCTTGAGCTTATCGCCCATGCGGAGACTATGGGCTGCGTGTTTGAGCAGGCGGAGGATGAGATTGCTGCCATCAACATGGCCATCGGCGCTTCCTATGCAGGAGCGGTCAGCATGGCGGCCACCTCGGGCGGCGGTTTTGCCCTGATGGCCGAGGGGGTGAGCCTGGCGGCCATGACCGAAACGCCGGTGCTTGTTGCAGTAGCCCAGCGGCCAGGGCCTGCCACCGGCCTGCCCACCCGCACCGAGCAGGGGGATTTGGAATTTGTCCTCCACGCCGGGCATGGTGAATTTCCCCGGGCGATTTTTGCTCCGGGCAGCATCGAAGAGTGCTACCGTCTCACCCAGCACGCATTGGCCATGGCCGAGCGATCCCAATCCCCGGTTTTTCTCCTGACCGACCAGTTCCTGGCCGATTCGGCCCGGCCGGTCGCGCCTTTTGATCCGGCGGTCATCGCTCCGGTTGTGGCGGGGGTTGAGCCAAGTGCGGTGCCAACCCCCTACCAACGCTATCGTCTAACGGAAAACGGTCTTTCGCCCCGCCTTTTGCCGGGCATGTCAACGCATCTGGTGGTGGCGGACAGCGACGAACATGACGAAGACGGCCATATCAGCGAAGACCATGGGGTGCGTATCGCCATGGTGGATAAACGGCTTCGCAAAATGGAGATCCTCAAGCAGGAGGCCATTGCACCCTCTCTTGATGGAGAAAAAAGCGCGGAACTCCTGCTCGTCTCCTGGGGCTCCAGCCAGGGACCCGTGCTTGAGGCCGTTGCTCTTCTGCGTGGCCAGGGTCGGAAAGTCGCCAGCCTGCATTTTTCCCAGGTCTGGCCCTTGGTTTCGCACCAATTCCTCGATATTCTCCAGGCCGCAGGCGAAGTAGTCTGCGTGGAGGGCAACGCCACCGGCCAGTTTGCCCGGCTCATCCAGCGGGAGACCGGATTTGCCATGCCAAGCCGGATAGCGCGCTACGACGGTCTGCCTTTCACAGCCCGCTACATCCTGGATCGTCTGACAAGCCTTGCAGCCATGGGGAGAAAAGCATGATATCCATTGAGGAGTACGGTAAATACGAGACCGCCTGGTGCCCTGGCTGCGGCAATTTCGGAATTCTCAAGTCCCTGAAACAGGCCCTGGTTGCCTGCGAACTTCAGCCCCATCAGGTGTTGTTGGTCTCCGGCATCGGCCAGGCGGCCAAAACCCCGCATTATCTGAAGGCCAATGTCTTTAACGGCCTGCATGGCCGCAGTCTGCCGGTGGCGATCGGGGCAAAGCTCGCCAACCCGGAACTCACCGTGATCGCCGAAAGCGGCGATGGCTGCATGTACGGGGAGGGGGGCAACCATTTTCTTGCCGCCCTGCGCCGCAATCTCAACCTTACCATCCTGGCGCACGACAACCGGGTGTACGGTCTTACCAAGGGGCAGGCCAGCCCCACTTCGGAGCAGGGTTTCGTGACCAAGGCTCAGCCCCACGGCGTTTTTGCCGCGCCCTTCAACCCGGTGGCCGTGGCGGTGACCATGGGCGCCTCCTTTGTGGCTCGGGGCTATGCCGGAATGCCGGAGCATCTCGCCGACCTCATCGCCCAGGCCATCAAGTATCGGGGCACAGCCCTGGTGGACATTCTGCAACCCTGCGTGTCGTTTAACAAGGTCAACACCTATCAATGGTACAAAGAACATTGTTATGCGTTTGGTGAGGACCATGATCCTGCCGACCAAGCCGTGGCCCTTCGCACGGCTATGGAATTCGGGGAGCGCATCCCGCTGGGCGTTATTTATAAAAAAGAAGGGCCGATTTTTGAGGATCAGTTTGCTGTCCTCAAAAATCGGCCGCTCGCCCGGCAGGAGGTCTCTCGGGAGGGGTTGCGGCAGATAATGCAGGGGTATGTTTAGAAGTTTGTCAGGATATATGCCGACGAGCGGGTAATTTTTTTTAGGATGGGCGATAAAGGGTAGCGGGAGTGTTGCCGTGATGGGTACAATCGATAATCGCTTAAAAATAAGAAAGAGGATCTTTGAATCGCATGCATGGCACCCCCCTGGAAAGCCTCAAGAAGATATTCGGCTACACCACCTTTCGGCCCCCGCAGCAGGAGATCATTGAAGGACTCATCCGGGGCGAAGACGCCTTTGTTCTGATGCCCACCGGCGGCGGCAAGTCGCTGTGCTACCAGATTCCGGCCCTGCACCGTAAAGGCGTGGGGATCGTGATTTCCCCTCTGATTTCCCTGATGAAGGATCAGGTGGATGCCCTGTTGGCCTGCGGAGTCCGAGCAGCTTTTTACAATTCTTCTCTCAAAAGCGAAGAGGCCCGCCAGGTTCTTGCCCAGCTGCATCGGGAAGAGCTGGACCTGCTCTATGTCGCGCCGGAGCGGTTGATGAGCGACGGGTTTGTCGAGCGGCTTCGCGAGATCCCCATCGCCCTGTTCGCCATCGACGAAGCGCACTGCATCTCCCAGTGGGGGCACGACTTCCGTCCCGAATACAGCAAGCTTGGCCAACTGCGCAAGCTCTTCCCCGACATCCCCCTGATCGCCCTCACTGCCACGGCCGAGCCCCACACCCGCAAGGACATCCTTGAGCGTCTGGGCTTACGCTCGAACCAGTGTTATGTCTCCGGCTTTGACCGACCCAATATCCGCTACACCGTGCTGGAAAAACACAAACCCTTTGCTCAGCTCTCCCATTTTTTGCAGGGGCGGCGGGAGGAAGCTGGGATCGTCTACTGCCTGAGTCGGAAGCGGGTGGAGAAGGTGACGGAACAGTTGCGCGAGGCCGGGTTTTCCGCGGCCTCCTACCACGCCGGGCTGCCTGCGGCGCAGCGGCAAAGGGTGCAGGAGGATTTCCTGCGGGACGATGTTCAGATCATCGTGGCCACGGTGGCCTTTGGCATGGGCATCGACAAATCCAATATCCGCTATGTGGTGCATTACGACATCCCCAAGAACCTCGAAAGTTATTATCAGGAAACAGGCCGTGCCGGCCGCGACGGACTGGCGGCCGAAGCCCTGTTGCTGTTCGGGTACGGCGATATCGCCCTGGCCCGCGGCTTGATAGAAAACAGTGACAATGCCGAACAGAAGCGCATCGAACTCCACAAGCTCAACACCATGGTGGGATTTGCCGAGGCCATGAGCTGCAGGCGGCAGGTGCTGCTCGGCTATTTCGGCGATCGGTTGGCGCAAGACTGTAGAAATTGCGATATCTGCCTCAACCCGCCGGAGCTGGTCGATGTGACGGAGGACGCCCGCAAGGCCTTGTCCTGCGTCTTTCGGGTGGATCAGCGGTTCGGGGTGGGGTATGTGATCGAGGTGTTGCGCGGCTCCAAAAAAGAGCGGCTCCTGCAACTGGGGCACGACCACCTTTCCACCTACGGCATCGGCGCGGACAAAAGCCAGGAGTACTGGGGCAGCATCCTGCGGCATCTGGTGCAGCAAGGGTATCTGGAACAGGATGTGTCCAATTACTCGGTGCTCAAACTGAGCGAGTCTGCCCGACCCCTGTTGCGCGGAGAGCAAACACTCAGTATGGCCAAGCCCAGGGCGAAGGTTGTTGCCCTGCCCAAACCGGTGCGGCGCAAGGTCGGCGATCTTGAGTACAATCAGGATCTGTTTGACAGGCTGCGCGCGGTGCGGAAGGGACTGGCCGATGCGGCCGGGATCCCGCCCTTTGTCATTTTCAGCGATGTCGCCCTGGCTGAGATGGCTGCCCATCTGCCCACCGACAACGAGGGTTTCTTGCGGATTCACGGCGTCGGCGCCCATAAGCTCGAACGCTACGGAGCAGAGTTTCTTGCCGAGATTCAGGGGTTTTGTGAGACAACCGCGGAGGAGGATTAAAAATTTTTTAGACTCGGATATCTTTGGTTCTTTGACTTTTCATGAGGATTTGAGCAAATCCTGAGTGGGTGAATCGATCAGGCAGAACGATTGAATTCAGCGGAAGCCAAAGGCGATCCGCTGGAATGATTGGTTATGTTGTCTCCGTAGAAAGGACGACAACGTACTCTTTTTTTTCGTCATCGAAGTGCGCTTCATATTTGGTTGGATTGTCATTCGCAACTGATCTAAGGGCCCCAATAATTTTGTTCAATGGTACGTAAAACAGCATTTTCTTCTTTGCTCGATCAGATGCGATAAAAACACCAACTAGAGACTGACCAGAGGGAACAAATGGGCTGAGAATTGCGCTGTGTACGAATTGGTTTGCAAGGTCGCGAATAGTTAACTCTTCTGTGAGCCCGGCATAGAGATCGTAAAGTTCGGGAAAGCGATGTTGATTCATTAATGTTACTTCTTTCTCTCCCACCGGATAGGCCGCCAACTCGAAACGTGTTGTCTCGACAGTTCTAGAAATTTTGTTGGACTCAAATAGTTTTCTTGCACTGAAAAACCCAAGAAAAAGCTCCTTTTCTAGAGCAAAAAAAGACTGCTGAGACCAACGTTTTTGGTTGTACCTTGATTCCAGCTTCGCTGCTATTTTTAGCAACTCTTTTTTCCAGGGCACCGAGTCTTCAATCACCAGTAATCTCCGAATGTAACATAACATTAATATTATACGGATTTCCTTTTGTGACACTTCTTCGCCATTTCGTTCTCGGCTTTTTGGATGCCAAAAGGGGAAAAACTCCCTGAAAATCCATTTTGTGTCCTTCCTGGGCATCTTATGCGGAATACGGCGAATTCTCAAAAACTCTTATCCGTTTCCACACAAAACGTCGAGGAGTCATATCTCTTTACAAGAGATGCATGCCCACCTTTACAACCACCTTTTTGGTAAAGACCGGAACCTGTTGGGTCATGAGCGATGGCATGTGGGCATCGTGGGGGAACAGGGTCATGAAATTTCCTGGGAACAGGTCCACCCGCAGCAACCCTTGCTCGGGGCGTTTGTATAACTCCGCATCCTTCGAAGCGTCATAGGGTGAGTCAATCTCCAGTTCATCGGCCTGACACCAGCCAATCGCCTCTTCTCCCGTAATAACCGCTTGAATATCCAGATATTTCCGGTGCGCTTCAATCTCGGCAGTTTCCGATGAGCATGTCTCATAGCGCATGACAATGGCGAACAGGTCATCGCCAAGCAGGGGGTATTTTTTTTCTTCCGCGTCCTGAGGCAACGAGAGGAGAAAATCAAAGGCCAATTGCCATGCCTTGCCAAACGGGTACGATTTGTAATGCGATAAACGATCAACGATCATGGCTGATAACTCCTTTATATGTTGTCCAAATTCTGCATGCAACTGTGTTTACAGGGGCAACCCCACCCTGTCAAGATGTGTGTCAGTATCGCAAAATCCCTGCAAAACACCTCATGCTCCCGGCTGCTGACAGGATTTTGCCAGCAGATCCTGCAACTTCCAAGGCGAGGACAGACAGATGCAGCCCTGACTGCACTCGTTGAGCACGGCGCAGAAGTTGATGAATTCCTCCATCAGGTTGGTGGTGGCTTTTTTCTTGTACTGAATGATCTGCAAGGTCCGTTTCATGTCGATGCCCTCCACAGGCAGCCCCGCCAGCCATCCCTGTTCCACCTCCCGGCAGACCGCAAGCTTTGAGAGGCAGGCGACCCCGGCCCCCGATTCCACCGCCTTTTTTATGGCCTCGGTGTGGCCCAGTTCCATGATCACCTTGAGTCCGGTTACATGGCGGCCCAGCTTTTTCTTGAAGATTTGGGCCGTGCCCGAGCCTTTTTCCCGCATGACCCATTCGCATCTTTCCAGATCCTCCGGCACCCGGAAGGTTTTCTGAGCGCCTATTTCGCTGGTTGGACTGGCTATCACCATCAGTTCATCCTGAAGCCAGGGGATTGTTGATATCTGGTCATTGCTGACCTCGCCCTCCACAAAACCCAGATCCATGCTGCCGTCCACGACGAGTTCCTCGGCATGGCAGGTGTTGCAGACTTCCATATCGATGGAGACAGAGGGATGCATCTGTTTGAAGGCGCCGATCAGGTAGGGCAGGACGTAATTGCCAACGGTGGAGCTGGCCACGATTTTGAGGGCGCCGACAACCTTGTCCTTTTTCTCGGTCATCAGGGTCTCGATATTGTTGATCTGGCAGAGGATCTCCTTGGCAAACGGCAGGAGGTAGCGGCCACGGTCATTGATCAGCAGGACGCGGCCCCGCCGGTCAAAAAGAGGGCCGCCCAGTTGATTCTGCAACTCGTTGAGGGCCATGCTCACCGCCGATTGGGTCAGGAACAGCTTTTCGCTTGCCTTGGTCACCTGCTGGGTTTCGGCCACGGCGACAAAGATCTCCAGTTGTCTCAGGGTAATACTCATGGGGAATTCCTCGTTCAATGGCGGGTGGTTGGACGCACTTTTTCCTGTGACGGTATCATAAGTTAAACTTGCTATAAACATTTATATTATTCATTTTTATTTATTATTAGGGTTCGTTACAGTGTCTTTACTGTCGCCTGGTCAAGCCATAAAGATACGTCAGCACAAGGAGGAATGGTCATGGGAAAGTCAGAAAATGGTATCTGCAGGATTGCCCCGTTTCACAACACCTCTTCGGTTAGAAGCGGAGAAGCGCCGGGAATCCGGACAGGGAATTGGCTCGATACCGGGGGCGGCAAACATGCCCACGCCAACAATGCGCCGGGCGAGCACCACGGAAAATTTCCCCGGTTCACCCCGCGCCAGGAGATGTATGTGTTTCATCAAGGGGTTGGTCGGGTGCTCGACATCAGCATGGGCGGCGTGTCGTTTTCATACATTGCCGACAATAACTCGCCGGAAGATCTGCCGAAGGAGGGGATACTCTTTACCCACAATGGCCAGCACATCCAGGGAATTTCCTTTGAAATCGTGGGTGATGACGTGCATTCACGGTTTTTCTTAAGCGACTATTTCGTTCGGGAAAGACGGGTCCGCTTTGGCGAGCTTTCCGAGCAACAGGTGCGGCAACTGGAAAGCTTTATCCTGAACAATGCCCATATCCCGCAATTTTCCTACGATACCCGGTACGCGGAGTACAAATCCGTTTATGCCCCAGTCGGACCGATTTCTACGGACAGAAAAGTGCAAGCAATGGAGGACCGCTTGGATGTACGCTTGGCTTGATCGCGCTGATATCAGGATTTCCGAGGGGATGGACAGGTATTGCCAGCCTTTGATGCGATATTCCATCGCTCTCATCTTCATCTGGTTTGGCGTGTTGAAACCTTTGGGAATAAGCCCGGAGGCGGAACTCATCAAGCGGACGGTGTACTGGGTTTCGCCGCAGATTTTCCTGCCGGTTCTTGGCTGGTGGGAGGTAACTATCGGTCTGTGTCTGCTCTATCGGCCGCTGATCCGCATCGCTCTTTTGCTTTTGCTTCTCCAGTTGCCTGGGACGATGCTGCCTCTGATCCTGCTGCCGGAAATCTGCTTTACCCATCCGCCTTTCGGGCTGTCCCTGGAAGGGCAATACATCGTGAAGAATCTCTTTTTGGTGAGCGCGGCTTTTATGATCGGCGGCAAAGTCCGCGCCCAGTGATCGCCCTCAGCACCGGCTGCGCCCCCCTCCGTAGCCGGGGCGACTGCACCCTTGTCCGGCCCTTCTCCCCTGGACAAGGGTGCAGAGTTTTTCAAGAGGGATATTTCTTTGGCGAGAACAGCCTTCAGCGCACCCCTAATTCCAGCTTGGAAGGGACACCCTCGTCCTGTTCTTCGGTCTGCATGGCAGGCCGCCCGACAGTAATCCGGGCTGCATCAGCTCCGGGTCGACTCCTTAAGTCCTGAACAATTGCCAGCCCCCGCTTCTCGGCCAGGGTCTCTAGCTCAGCTTGGGTCAAAGGCGCTGTCTCTACCAGATAGTCAGACAGGGCTTGGTAGAACTCGAGATCCTCGCTTGCTTTCCCGAACAGAGCCAGGGCCGGGTTGACCCGCTTGACTTTTTGACCGGTGGTTTCTTCATAGCCGGCCTGGAAAGCGGTTAGCTTGTCTCCAGCCAGTTCTTCCAAAGCGCGCTGGGTCTTGGCATTGTCATAGACCATCGGCCCCGGTTTTACTCCAAACTTCTGCACCAGAGTCCGGCGGATTTGTGAAGTCTTGAGTGCCCTGCCGTCAAGGACAGGCTCAAAACCCCCATGTACGGTGAGTTTGAGCTGTTCCTTCTTCCCGAGAGCTTCTGCTACATTTTTAAGCTTCTCCTGTTCCGGCGGGGCCAGTTTTGCTCGGCCCGGTTCAAAGAGGATTGTATCCATATTTTCGGAATGGCTGCCGAACAGGGCGCCCAAGGCACGAAACGGCGAGGTCACGATCTTGGTGAGCAAATTGGTCAGCGCCTGCCTGAAGACTTGCCCGTAAGAGAATTCCGGGTGGTCTATGTTGCCGCGGATGGGCACGGCGATATCGATCTTGCCCTCGCTGTCGGTGAGCAGGGCAATGGCCAGGTCCAGGGGCAGGTCCATGGCGCTGGGGCTTTCGACCCGGTCTCCCAAGGTGAAATCTTCCAGTACCACCGAGTTTTCGCCCAGCAGTTCACTCTCCTTGATATTATAGCCCAGCTCGAGGTTGAGTTTTCCCGAGGCGATGATCCGTCCGGCGAAGGTGGCGCTGTATGGGGACAGGGGGGACATGGCGACATTGCGGAAGCTCACCTTGATGTCGGTGAACTGTTTGGGGTTGGACGGGATTAGGCTGCCATTGGCCTTGGCTTGACCGAACTCACCGACCCTCCCTTCGAACTTGAGCGCGGCGCGGCTGGCTGGTTTTGTCGAGATGTCGCTGACTGCGCCCTTAAACTCGGTGATGCGGGTGGCAAAAGGCAGAACCAGGCTGAAATCGGCAAAATCGACCTCCCCGTTTTTCAGCCGGACCCGGTCTATAGCCACGGGAAAAGGGGGCTTCTCTGTTTCCTCGGTTTTTTTCCTGAGGATTTTGGTCAGGTTGAGGCTTTTGTCCTTAAAGATGGTAATTTTTGCTCCTGGCTCCTGGAACTGGAGTTCCTTGATCGTTAAATGGTCCGGGTTGAGCCCGAAGTCAAGGCCGCTGGCCGCAAGTTCTTTCCAGGCAAGAAAGCGCTCCCCTGTATTTTCCTCGTTGAGCAGGAGCTTGCTGATTTTTGCCTCGCCCTCGATACTGAGCAAAGGTTGAGGTTCGTTTGCAGCATAGAGCAGATGCGTCTCTGCCGAGAAATCGCCGGAAGCAAGGGTGAGGGCCGCGCGCTTGGCAAGCAGGGATTGCAGCGGTTTGAGGTTGAGCTGCGCAATGGAGACCTGTGCCTCGATTTGGCTGACCGGCCCATTTGCTTGAGACACTTGAGACATGGTCCCGTGCAGGCTGGCCGAGCCGCCTTGCCGTATTCCGGTCTGGGCCTCGAAAGAGATCGGCTTTCCGCCCGGATTGCCAAAATCATTCACCTCTGCCTGCAGACCGGTTAGATCATAGGCCAGGGGCGGTTTGTTTCCCTGGTCAACAAAGCCAAGATGAAAGCCGGACACGGAAAACTGGTTGAGCGCCAGCTTCCATGGGCGTTTGCTGGCCTCGGCCTCTGGCGAATCTTTTTTGCGTTCCGCTGCGTTGCCGGGGTTGGCGGGAGCCTGGGTAAAGGTAATGCCGCCGCCAGTAAGGGCAATCCGTTTGATAAAAGCCTCCTGCTTGCCAAGGTCGAGGTTGCTTTCGGTCAGCGAGAGGGCCAGATCCGCCGCCAGACTGATGGGGGTGTCGCGGCTTGCATCGCCGTAGCGCAGGCCAAGGTCGCTGGCGGTGAAGGACTTGATGGCAATCCGCCAGGGCACCGCTTCGTGGTCGGAGGGTTTGGTCGTGGTGGCCTGAGATTGTGGCGCTGCCCTGACAAGCCTCTGCCAGTTGCCGACGCCTGCCTTGTTGACCAGGGCTGCCACCCGCCCGCCCTTGAGCGTGATGCTCGGGAAAATCATCCGGCGGGAGGCAAAGTTGATCTGTCCTTCCGAAGCGGTGAGGCTTTCCAGTTTCAGGAACGGTTGGGGTGCGCCTTTTTCGGTGAGAGACAGGCCGCGCACCGTGAAGCCGAGCGGGTTCACCTCAAGGGCAGAGGCTCCATTTTTTGAGGAAAAGTGATAGCCTGCAGTCAGTTGCGCTGTGCCGCTTGGTTCCTCAAGATTCAGGCGGTCCCGGAAAATGTCCCAGATTGTGGCTACCTTGAAATCCTTCAGTTCGATGGCGCCAGTGGCTGAGATCGGCTGGAGCGACATTTCCCCCTTCCAGCCCAGGATTCCACCGTCGGGGAAGGAGGCGGAAACAGTATAGGAGCCGCGATGTTCGGGAAGGGTGGAGATTCCGTTGGACTCAAGGGTGATGGGCGTAATCGTGGTTTGTGAGGGCTTGGGTTTGGAATAATCGTCCACCTGCACCGTGCCACCGGACAGGGCCAGGTGTTTGAGCAGCAATCGCAGGGGGGCTTTTTTTTCAACGCTCGGCGGCTCTGTTGACTGTGGCAGGGTCTCGATGAGCTTCGCCAGGTTGAGGCAGCCATCCGCATCGATCACCAGATGCAGGGACGGGCTTTCGACGGTAAGATCGGCAAAGGTCCAGGCCCGGCGAAAAAGGCTTTCCATCTCCAAGTCGACAAAGAGCCGTTGCACCGAGAGGAGCGGTTCGTCGTCGTTGTTTTGCAGGCTGAGTTCCTTGATCTCGCAGGAAAAAAGCAAGGGGTTGATCCGCACCTGACCGAGTCGGAGCTGGAGATGAAGCGGTTCCGCCGCAGTGCGGGCATACCGGGTGACGAGATAGGGCGCCAGGAAGAACCCTGCCAGGGTGTAGACAGTGAGCAGCGAGGCAAGGCAGAAAGCCAAAAGAGAGAGGCGGCGGCGCCAGGTTGGCGGCAGCAAAAAGGGGTGTCGGGCTGTTTTGCTACTCTTTGGCAAAAGCGTTCTCCGGGGGAAAGCGTGCCTGGAACGGAGGGCTGCAAGGCCTGGGGCAGGAAGTTTTTCTCTACCCGATTATAGCATAACAGAAAATTTGCAGAACGATGAGGCTGTAAATCCCGGCCAGCACATCATCTAAGACAATGCCCATGCCGCCGTTGACCCGCTGGTCGATGAGGCGGATGGGGTAGGGCTTGAAGATGTCGAAAAAACGAAAGATCAGAAAACCCAGCAGCCAGATCAGGGGGTTGTTCGGTGCGGCGATGAGGGTGATGAGCATGCCGATGACCTCGTCGATCACCACCACGCCTGGATCTTTGCGGTCCAGGATCTTTTCCGCCTGCCCGGCCGTGATCACGGCGATGAAAAAGATACCACCCAAGGCAAGGGCATAATGGTTCGGCGCCAGTTGCCGCAGAAAATAATGCAGGGGCAGGGCCACTAGCGACCCCCAAGTGCCGGGAGCCTTTGGCAGATAGCCCGCGCCGAAACCGGTGGCAATGGTCATGAATAAACGATCCATTTACTTTTCCCCTTTAAACTTTTCACGTTCGGCGCACCCCACCTCGGCGTACACCTCTTTGATCGGGACGTGGTGCGTGATTGCCACCCGTTTGCAATCCTCATATTCCGGGGTCAATACCTCCCCCGCTGGAGTCGTTATCTTTTTTATCCGCACCCTACCCCAGCGGGTGGGAACCGTGCCACTCTCCCTGGGCAGGGTCCAGCGCTGCTCCGTGCGGAAACGCAACCCGATGGCCGTGGTCTCGCTCAGGATGCATTCCTTCGCTGCCAGGGATGCAGCCCGGTCGCAGATCACCCGCAGGAGGAAGCCGGGTCGCCCCTTTTTCATCTGGATGGGGATCAGGGCCACGTCCAGAGCGCCCAGGGCGAAGAGCTGTTCGCTGAGATAGGGAAAGGTTTCCGGCGACCAGTCGTCCAGATGGGTTTCGATCACCTCCACCTCCTGGGCCTCGATTGCGGTCCGGGCGGTGCCGAGGACCAAGCGCAGGAGATTGGGCTGACCATTGGCCAGCTCCTGGCTGCCAGCCCCGTAGCCCACCCCGGTTATGGTCATGGCTGGCATGGGGCCATAACCGGTGGACAGAGCCTTAACAATGGCCGCGCCGGTCGGGGTGACCAGCTCCTGGCTCAGCTCAACCCCATAGGCAGGCACCCCTTGCAGTAGCTCGCAGACCGCGGGCGCTGGCAGGGGCAGCAGACCGTGGGCGCACTGGACCCAGCCGCGCGGCATGGGCAGGGGGGCACACTGCAGGCTGGTGATGTGCAGAAAATCAAGGCCGATGGCTGCGCCGACTATATCAACAATTGAGTCGATACCGCCGACTTCATGGAAATGGACGGTATCCACCGGCCTGCCATGCACCTTGGCCTCGGCCTCGGCCAGCAGGGAGAAGATGGAAAGCGTTGTTTTCTTGACTGGGGGTGCGAGGCTGCTTGCGGTGATGAGCTGCCGGATATCCCCCCAGGAGCGGTGCGGATGTTTTTCGGCAGTTTGGACCGAGAGGGTGGTGGCGGCGATGGCCCCGCAGGTTTTTTTGCCCATGGTCAGGGTATAGCCGTCAAGGCCAAGCAGGTCCAGTTGCCCGCGCAACTCCTCGATGGACAGGCCGGCATCGAGCAGGGCTGCAAGGAACATGTCGCCGCTGATCCCGGAAAAACAGTCGATGTAGGCGATGTTGTGCTGGTCAGTCATTTTTCTTCGCTGAGCCATCGTCGGGAAAGGTCCGCTTGTTGTAGTGGGTGAGCCAGGCGAGAATCCGTTTGTGGTAGAAGGCATATGGGAGGGCGATCAGGGCCGAAACCCCCAGCAGCAACGCAAATTTCAGATAGTCGCCCTGATAAATCTCGGCCCCCTGGAAGGAAAGGAGCAGGGTGCCCGGCATCCGGCCCACAAAGGTAATGAACAAAAAAACCGGCAGCGGCATGTGGCTCATGCCCAGCAGATAGGCCAGGGAGTCCTTGGGGAAGCCGGGTAGGAGAAAAAGGACAAAGGGGATGGCAAAATCTCCCTTGCTAACCAGATGGTTGAACCGCTTGTAGATGACGGTGTGCTCCAACCGGCGGCGGACCAGATCGCTGAGCAGTCGACCGACCATGAAGGCCAGCCAGGACCCGATGGTAAGCCCGATGGTGGAATAGACAAAGGACGGCAGGGCGCCGAAAAGGTAGCCGCCCAAAACGCCGCTTGCCTCGCCGGGGATGGGCGCGACAACCACCTGAAGAATCTGGAGGGTGATGAAGATAAGGGGGGCAAAGGCGCCTTTGGCCAGGATGGCCTCCCGGAGCTGTTCCCCGTGTTGCCGCGAATTTTGCAGGTAAGAAAGAACCTTGCCAAAGATGTTGTCCGGCTGGAAGGCATAGAGGGCAACGGCCCCAATCCCGGCAAGGATGAGAACAAGGTAGAAGATGCGGCTTTTCAGAAATCTGGTCATGAGGGGAACCGGAGGCCCGGATTGAGTGGCCTGCCCCTCAGAAAGGCGTCCGCGCTCATCCGCTTGGAGCCCTCAAGTTGTACCTCGCCCAACCGGAGATAGTCTTCGCCCGTGGCCACCACCAGTCCATTCTTGTTGGCTCGGCATAGGGTGCCGGGCGCTTCGCGCACAGGGCCTGCAATTACCTGCGGGGCAAAAAACCGCAGCCATTTGCCCTCCAGGGTGGTGTGGGCCATGGGCCATGGGTCCAGCCCCCTGATTTGGCAGCTGATTTCTTGAGCCGATCTCTGCCAGTCGATCGCGCTCAACTCTTTGGAAAGCGGGGGCGCCAGGGTGACCAGGCTTTCGTCCTGTTTCTGCGGGGGGAGATTTCCTGCCTTAAGCCGTTCCAGGGCCTCGATGAGCAGCCTGCCCCCGAGGTCGGCCATCTTCACGGCCAGGGTGCCTGCGGTGTCTTCGGGTTCGATGGCCAGGCTCCCCGGCAGGAGGATGTCGCCGGTGTCCATGCCCTCGTCCATCTGCATGATGGTGATGCCGGTTTCCGTGTCACCGTTGAGCACCGCCCATTGGACCGGAGCCGCGCCCCGATATTTTGGGAGGAGCGAGCCGTGTACGTTGATGGTGCCTAAGCGCGGCAGGTTAAGGAGTGGTCCGGGCAGGATGCGGCCATAGGCGGTCACCACCATGAGGTCCGGGTGATAACTGCGGAGCTCTTCGAGAAACTCCGTGGTTCTGACTTTGGTGGGTTGGAGCACCGGGATGCCCGCATCCAGGGCCAGTTCCTTGACCGGCGGCGGGCTCAGCTTGCGGCCCCTGCCCTTGGGCTTGTCCGGCTGGCAGACCACGGCCACCACCTGTTCCCCGTGGTCGAGAAGGGCCTGGAGCGAGGGCACGGCAAATTCCGGGGTGCCCATGAAGATGATGCGGTACCTGCTGGTTGCCACCGGTTATTTCCCCTCTTCGGCCTTGAGCATCTTCTTGAGCTTCTTTTTGTACAGCGTCCGCTTGAGGGAGCTGATCCGGTCGATGAACAGGGTGCCATTGAGGTGATCAAGCTCGTGCTGGATCACCCGGGCATAATACCCCTCCGCCTCAAAACTCAGCGGCTGGCCGGTGATGTCCTGGGCCTCGACCCATATCTTTGTATAGCGGGGCACGTTGCTGCAATACTCCCGCACGCTGAGACAGCCCTCTTCGTCGATCTCTTGGCCCTCGCCCTTGATGATTTTTGGGTTGGCAAGCACGATCAGCTCCCTGGGCTCGTCCTTGGGCGAGATATCAATGACGCAAAGTTGCAGGGGGATGTTGATCTGCGGGGCTGCTAAGCCTACGCCGGGGGCGTCGTACATGGTTTCCGCCATATCGGCCACCAGCTTTTTGAGCTCCTCGCCGAAGTCGGTCACCGGCTTGGCCGTGTCTTTGAGAATGGGAAAAGGGTAGGTGACGATTTCTCGTAGAGCCATGGTGTGTCCTTAACTATGGTTGACGCTTTGAAAATGAAAACCGAGAACATCCCGGTTAGTTACACCCTGCCGTGCACCTCTTCATAAATCCGGTTGCGGTGTTTGATGGCAAACACCACCACCTCGTTGTTGCGAATGGCATACACCACCCGCCAGTCTCCCACGCGAAGTTTCCAATATCCTGCCAGCGTGCCCCGTAGCGGTTTGCCGTAACGAGACGGGTCGGAGGTCAGGCGGGTCTCTATGGCATTTTTGATCCGCTCCCGCATGGTCTTGGAAAGGGTAGCGGCATCATCCTTGACCTCTGGATGAAAAATAACGGGAAAGGGCATCAGCCAAAAACCTGGTCTACAGTCAGCGCCTTGTCCCGGTCAAAATTTGCCGCCCTGGTATCAGCCACTTTGGTCAGGGCGATGTCCTCGCGCAGTTCCAATGATTCCAGCAGTAGATCGTGGGCCACCGAAGAAAGGGACGCACCGTCTTGCGCGGCCAATTTGGCGATGGTTGCATACATGTCCTTTTCGCAGACAACATGGATGCGGGGGTTGGGTGTCGGCATGGTGTGCTCCTCTATTTTTCTCAAAATGTAACACTAGTGGTGCACTATGTCAACATTGCGCATCTACAACATATTTTCCGGGTCAACGTCCACCGACAAATTCACCGCTCCACCCAGGCGGGCGTGCTCCTGTTCCAGTTCCAGGCAGAGACCATGCAGCTCTTCAAGATCCGGACCCTTGAGCAGGATCTGCCAGCGGAATCTGGACCGCAATCGGGCAAGGGGCGCAGGGGCTGGGCCGAGGATGGCGGTTTTTCGATAGCGGCGTAGCGTTTTGCCCTTGGCGGCGAGGGATTCTGCCCGGGTTTGCACTGCCTCTTCCTGTTCGCCGTCAAGGACCAGATTGATGAGACGGCTGAAAGGCGGATAACCCAAGGCCTTGCGCAGCCCGGTTTCTTTGGCAAAAAAACGGGGGTAATCGTGGTCGCGGGCTGCGGCAATGCTGTAATGGCCGGGCTGGTGGGTCTGGACGATGACCCGGCCAGGCTGCTCGCCCCTCCCTGCCCGACCAGTCACCTGGGCCAGGAGCTGGAAGGTGCGTTCGCCTGCCTTGTAATCGGGCATGCCCAGCCCGGCATCGGCCCAGACGATGCCCACCAGGGTGACATGGGGGAAATGGTGGCCCTTGGTGATCATCTGGGTGCCCACCAGAATGTCCACCTCCCGGTCATGCACCGCCCGGAGGATGCGGAGGAAATCCTGACGGTTGCGGGTGGTGTCGTGGTCGAGTCGGGCGATGCGGGCCTTGGGGAACATCCCCGTAAGTTCCTCTTCGATGCGTTCGGTGCCAAAACCGATGGGCGCCAGGTTGATGGAGCGGCAATTGGTGCAGACCGTGCGGCTGTTGGTGGCAAAGCCGCAGTAATGGCAGACCAGTTCGCCCCTCCCCTTGTGCAGGGTCAGGGTTATCCGGCAATGGGGGCATTGCACTGCCTGGCCGCAGTCCGAGCAGAGCATGCAGCCGGCAAAGCCGCGGCGGTTTAAAAAGACGAGGCTCTGCTCCTGCCGGGCCAGGGTTGCCCGCAGCGCCTGCTTGAGCTGGGGGGAAAAAAGCGGCGGTCGGCCGGAGACCGTGTTCACCGCCTGCAAATCGACCAGCTCCACCTGGGGCAGAGGCCGGTTTTCTATGCGGGTCGGCAGGCTGAGCAGGGTGTACTTGCCGTTGAGCGCATGCTGATAGCTGGCCAGCGATGGGGTGGCCGAACCGAGCAGCACCGTGGCTCCGCCCTGGCTGCCCCGGACCAGGGCCAGATCGCGGCCTTGGTAGCGCAGGCTGTCTTCCTGCTTGTAGGCGCCGTCGTGTTCTTCGTCGACGATGATCAACCCTGGGTCACCAAGGGGCGCGAAGATGGCGGAGCGGGCGCCGATCACGATGCGCGCTTCCCCGGAAACAACCCGCTGCCACTGGTCAAAGCGCTCACCCCGGGCCAGGCCGCTGTGGAGCAGGGCCACCGTCTCGCCGAAGCGGGAAAGAAAATGCGCCTCCAACTGGGTTGCCAGGGCGATCTCCGGCACCAGGACCAGAACGCTGCGGCCCAAGGCCAGGGTGGTTTCCGCAGCCTGCAGGTAGACCTCGGTCTTGCCGCTGCCGGTGACGCCGTGCAGGAGAAAGGCTGCGTATTTTTTTTCGCTGATGGCCGGGTTCAGTTGGGCCAGGGCGGTTTGCTGATCAGCAGTCAGTTTGGCGGGTCTGGGGTAAAAAAGCGGGGTCTCGCCAAAGGGGTCGCGGTACACCGGGCGTTCTGCCAGGCGGATGATGCCTTTGGCGGCTAGAGAGGCGATGGGTTTTGCCGCGCCACTGTAGACTCGAGTCAGTTCCCTCCGGGGAAGCCCATGGGTTGAATCTGGCAGCAGATCCTTAATGAGGGCGAGGGTTTTTGTTTCCGAGGGCTTGAGGCTGGCCAGCCCCTCCGGGGCAAGCGGTTCGTCGGCAAGGAGCACACAGGTTTCGGTTTTTTGACCAATGGACGCCCCGGAGATAATCTGTTCCACCGAGATCAATCCCTGCTCACCCCACTGCTCGATGAGCCGCCTTTCCTTGCCCCGCCAGAGCTTACGGACCGTCGAGGGGCTCAGTTTTTTGTTGGCCAGCAGATTGGCAAGCCAGGAATAATCCTGGGCAAGCTGCGGCTGTTCAACAATAAAATAGCGCTGTCCCGTCTCGGTAACCTTGAGCTGGCGGCCGCTTTGCGAGGTGAGTCCGCCGGGCAGCGCGCCGCGGATCACCTCGCCGATGGGATAATGATAGTAGCGGGCCACCCAGCGAAAAAAGGGGACCAGGGCTTCTGGGAACACCGGGAAATCATCGAGGATGTCGGCCACTGGCTTGAGCCGGAATTCGGGTTTTTCTTCGCTTAAGGCCAGCACATAGCCGGTGAGTAACCGTCCGCTCAAGGGAACCAGCACCCGTTGCCCTGGGACGGGAATCTCCCCGCTGGTCGGGATGGCGTAGGTCAGGGTTTGCGGCAGGGGCGCGGCCACGGCGACTTCAAGATATGGGGGGGATGCGGGCATGGCGCGTTGTCGGTGGATTGTGCAACAAAGATTGAGGATCTGATAACAACTAAAAAAAGAAACGCAACGTCGCAGAGGCGCCCAAGGCGGCCACACGGTCATTTGCCTCCCCCTTTAACAAAGGGGGATCGAGGGGGAGCAGTGCTAACGGCGTTTGAAAACGCTGGATTCGCTCGCCACCGTCCAAAAAATCCCCCCTTGCCCCCCATTTGTAAAGGGGGGATTACCTTGAGAAAATTAAAAATCAGCGCATACTTCCTTGATGTGTTTCCTGAATTCCTTGGAGATCACGGGGTGCCGCAGGGCATAGGCGACGATCGCCTTGAGGTAGCCGAGCTTGTCTCCGGCGTCGAAGCGGGTGCCGGTAAATTCATAAGCATACATGGGGCGCTGCTTGGCCAGGGCCAGCAGAGCGTCGGTGAGCTGGATCTCCCCGCCGTGGCCTGGCGTTGTTTTTTCAAGCATGGGGAATATTTCCGGGGTGAGGAGATAGCGGCCAATGATCGCCAGATCGGAGTCGGTGGTGCCGGGCGCTGGTTTTTCCACCATGCGGTCCACTTGGTACACTCCATCACGGATCTTGGTTCCCTCAACGATTCCGTATTGGTTGGTTTCCGTTGCCGGTACTTTCTGGATAGCCACGATGGGTGCGTCCATTTCTTCGTGCAGGGTAAGCATCTGCTGGCAGCATGGAACCTTGCTCAACACCAGGTCGTCGCCCAGCAGAACCAGGAAGGGCTCGTTGCCGATGACATTTCTGGTGGTCCAGATGGCGTGGCCCAGACCCAATGGTTTTTTCTGGCGGACCGTGGTAATGTCGATGAGGTTTGAGATGTGGTTGATTTCTTCGCAGAGCGCGTCCTTGCCCTTCTGTCTGAGGATGGTGTCGAGCTCGAAATCATAGTCAAAATGATTTTCAATGGCAGACTTGCCCTGGCTGGTGACAAAAACGATTTCTTCGATCCCCGAGGCGACCACCTCTTCGACAATATACTGGATGGTCGGCCTGTCGACGATGGTGAGCATTTCCTTGGGGATAGCCTTGCTGGCCGGGAGAAAGCGGGTGCCCTTGCCGGCCACCGGGATAACAGCTTTGCGTACGTTCATAATAAGACCCGCTGCTGAGTGTTTTTCTGAAAAAAAAGGATACGCAGTAACTATGGTATATCACATAGCCAAAGACAACCCCTTCTTCAAGGGAATAATGACCACCAGCCGGAACGTATGCATTTTTTCGTAAAAAAGGTAGAAGAAATTATCCGAGGCGAGAAGCTTCTTGCCGCCGGAGAGCGCTGGGTCGTTGCGGTATCCGGCGGCCCGGATTCCATGGCCCTGCTTCATGCCTTGGCGCAATTGGCCCTGGGCCTTGATTTTTCTTTGGTGGTTGCCCATGTGGACCATGGCTTGCGGCCCGAGGAGGCGGAAGCGGAAGCGCGCCTGGTGCAGGAAGCGGCCCAGGGGCTGGGGCTTGCCTGTGAGTGCGGCAGGGTGGATGTTGCCGCTTATGCCAGGGAGCAGGGGCTGAGTCGTGAACATGCTGCCCGCGATTTGCGTTACGGATTTTTTAATGATGTGGCGGCGCGACACCGTGCCACCAAGATTGCCGTGGCCCATACGGCGGATGATCAGGCAGAGGAGATCCTGCTGCGGCTTATCCGGGGCACTGGCCGTGCGGGTCTGACCGGGATGGCGAGGCTGCGCGATGGCCTTGTGATTCGGCCTTTTTTGGAGATATCCAAGGAAAAGATTCTTGGATATCTTGCCGCGGAAAACATTTCCTATTGCATCGACAGCTCCAACCACCAGCGGATTTACCTGCGCAACCGAATCAGGCTCGATCTGCTCCCCTATTTGCAGGAACATTTCAACCCCAATATCGGCAACTCCCTGCGGGAAACAGCGGCGATTTTACAGGGGGAAGAAGAGCTGCTGGCCGAGATGGCCACTCAGGCCTATGTCAAAGTGGTTACAGAGGAGAGTGGCGAGCCTGCCGGGTTGACCATCCAGCTGCCGGATTTTTTGCGGCAGCCCCTGGCCATTCGGCGGCGTATCCTGGAAACCGTTTGCTGGCATATGGACTGTCGGCCCTCGTTTCGGCAGATTGCCCAGTTGCTTTCCCTGGCAGAAACCGGAGCTGAGGGGGCGGAGTTGCATCTGGCCCGTGGGCTGCGGGCTGTCAAGGCAGGTGGGCTGCTGAGTATTCGCTATGCGCAGGGGCGGCAGGCTGTGCGCGGAAACCTTTCGGAAACGGGCACGGAAGAAAGGTTTTTTGCCAGGGAAATTCCCGAACCTGGGGCGTATTCCCTTGAAGAGATTGGGAAAATGCTGGCGCTCCGTTTTTTGGGTGCGCTTTCCGAGGGATGGGAAACGCAGGCTCCGACGACACTATACTGCGATGCCGATACAGTCTGTTTTCCCCTGATGGTCCGGTCATTCCAAGAGGGAGATCGGTTTCATCCCCTGGGGGCGCCGGGCCGGAAAAAGGTCGGCGATTTTTTCACCGACCAGAAGGTTCCCGCAGTCCAACGGAGGCGGATACCCATTTTGACGGACCAGAAGGGAATCATCGCCATTCTTGGCATGCGCCCTGACCAGCGGGCGGCCATCACCCCCTGCACCAGAAGGATTCTCGCCGTAAGCCTGCACCCCATGGCTGGCGGTGAAAATGGCTTTACTGGAAAAGCGATACATGGTAAGTAACTTGCCACTGCGAACATGAAAACCCGAGGGCGGGTAGCTCAGTTGGATAGAGTGTTGGCCTCCGAAGCCAAAGGTCGTGGGTTCGATCCCCGCTCCGCCCACCAAAAAAACAACGTAAACCCGATAGGTTAAAAGCCTGTCGGGTTTTTTCGTTTTGGGTCTAAAATCGTTGTATGGGACACCTCGCTGTCCCATAATTGTCCCAAAAGTCCCATCGTTGTCCTTCTTTGTCTATCCCGCAACAATTTCATCGTGTCCCTCAAATGTCCCATTCACTATTGTAGTAATTTTTAATCAATTGTTAATTTCTGTATAATACATCTAATACAAAACAAAAGTGCAGTTGTTAGACCGTCCAGACAGGTTAGGCCGTTCATTTTTAGCCTAGGCCGTCTCTGGCTAGGCTAAGGTTTTCCTAGGCTAATATCTTAGCCTAGGCCGTTTAGCTGAGGTGTTAGCCTAGACCGTTAGAAATGTGAAAAGCTAGAAAGTTGATGCGACGACGCGACGATGCGACGACGTAACTACTTAATATAACGTAATTTTTTGTTGCACGATGAAAATATAAGTATTACAACAAAGACATCAGGCAAACTTAGGTGAACAGCAACAATAAAAAATGAGGTGCAATGTAAATGATCGAACTAGAGGATAGACTTATTAAAACTGCAGATGCAGCATCGCTCTTGGGTCTCAGCCCCAAAACCATGAGGAGCTACAGCTCCACTGGCACCGGCCCAGTGCCAGTGATCCGCCTGGGGCGGGCTGTGAGGTACCGGCTCTCAGACATCCACAACCTGATAGCTGCGGGTGGCGCGGCAATCAAGAAACGTGGCCCTGGCCGACCGCGAAAAACAAAATAACCAAAATACAAGGAGGTGGAGAAATGACAGAGGCAGAATTCAAGGAGCAACAAGACATAGTGGATGTGTCTGTTGCGGAAGTCACGCTGTTGGCGCGCTTGCTTGGGCGCGACGTATCAGCAGCATTGCTGGTACCTATTTTAAGTTGTTTGGCAAGCGCGGCGCAATCGCTGACTAAAGAAGAGTTGTTGGCCTTATTGAAGTATTTGGTCCAAATGCTTCCTCCCGCTCCCCAAAAAAGAGAGGAGGAATGGGAAGAGAATTTTTGGAAAAGAATGCTTTCTGAGGCGTTAGCGCGGCAGAGAGCAGAGCAAACTGCCGTTTCGGGGCGCAACATCTCTATCTCTGATCAAAACCCAAAAGGATAGTTGACCATGTCTCGCCTGGAAAAACTTGAGCAGCGCAAGGCCAAAATTGCTGCGGAAATACAACGCATCCGGGGCAGGGAGGCGGCGGCGGAGCGCAAGTCAGACACCCGGCGCAAAATTCTGGCCGGAGCGCTGATTTTAAGCATGGTGGAGCGAGAGGTGGGTATCTCCAAAAATGTTTTTGTTACAGCCTTGGATAAATCCCTGATCCGCCCCCAGGACCGCGTGCTTTTCAATTTGCCGCCGCTACTCCTGAGCACCCCCGAAACAGAGTGAGGGCGCACTTATACGTTCGGCTGGCCGAACGTGTGCGCTCCTGCGGAGAGGCTTCAAGGATAAGGGAAAATGCCTACAAAAAATCCGTACTCTTTCAAAGCAAAGGTGGTGCAGCGCTCCAAGGGGCAATCCGCCGTGGCCAGTGCGGCGTATCAAGCTGGTGAAAAACTCCACGACGAACGCACCGATCGACGGCACAACTACTCCAAGAAAAAAGGAGTGCGGTATGCCGAAATCTTAGCCCCCGATCACGCGCCAGGCTGGGCTAGGAATCGAGGGGCGCTTTGGAACCAGGCGGAGATGGCTGAGAAAAGGAAAGACGCCCAAATCGCTCGAAAATTCATACTCGCTCTTCCCCGCCAGCTGACCCGCGAGCAGCGCGTGGAGTATGCGCGAACGTTTATTCAGGAACAGTTTGTCTCTCGTGGCATGGTTGCTGATTTTGCGGTCCACGACCCGGAACAGGGTAAAAACCAAGACAATCACCATCTCCACCTCTTGGCGACAATGCGCGAAATCAGCATAGAGGGGTTTGGTGATAAAAAACGAGACTGGAACAGAACATCACTGCTTGAAACATGGCGCGAGCAGTGGGCCGTGCATACAAACCGCGCCCTGGAATCAGCAGGATTTGAGCCTACCTGGGACCACAGGACCCTTGAGGAGCAGGGCATCGATCGTATCCCGCAGGTCCACCTCGGCCAAGCGGTAATCGAGATGGAGCAGCGAGGAATCCGCACAGACCTTGGCGAGCGAGCTCTCCAAATCGCCCGAGCCAACAATCAACTCGAAGAATTGAAATTACTTGAGAAGGAAATTCAGGATGAACAGCGCCTTGGAAAGAATCCGAAAGGCCCGCAGCCTGCCACAGCAATTCGAGGCCTTGGAACTGCAACTCCAGGCTGCCAACCAACAAATCAGATCCCTACAAAATCAATTCGAGGCCATGAGCCGAACTTTGAAAAAGCACCTGCACCAACACAAACATTATCAGCAAAAGCCGAAAAACCTACTCGACCGACTGTTGAGCCGGTGAACCTGAACAATCAAGGAGGGACAGAAGACATGCTCTCAGCAGCAGAATATCAAGAGTTTTTGCGTGTGCGCCGCTTGATGGCCCAGCGGCAAGAGGAAGAAAAGCAGCAGAGGCGGCTCTCCGAAGAGCAAAAAAAGCGGATCGAAGAAATGATCCGGCGGACAGAGGAAGCCGCCCTGAAGCGGCCAGATGCTCTCTACTGGGAGGATTATTTTGCCATGGACTGCATGGATGAACTCCGGCAACGAAAGCAGACCGTCGAGCAAGCCGATTGGCGAGAAATAGAAGGCAAGGTGGCGACCGGGTTGTTAATGGACGGTGCCACCGTCAAGGATGTCGCCGAAATTTTATACGAAAAGGGAGTTGAGGCGGCGCTGGACCCGGCTACCCCGCCGGATGGCCAAATCGCAGGGGAAAAACAGGTGATGGAATACCTCAAAAGCTTTGCCGCTGGTAATCCTGACCTGATGGATGCAATCGAACAAGCAGAGGAGCGCGAGAAGAACGAAGCACGAGATGTGCAACGTGAGCAGATGCAGCAGGCCCAAAACACCGCCCCGCAGCCAGGCGCATAATAAGGAGGGAAAAGCATCATGGAAAAAGTAACCGCCCCAAGTCACGAGGAATGGCTTGTTTTATGGCACAAAGCGCTGGACCTTGCCGCCTGCTCTGCGCTTCCTGAAGAGGTTTTTGATAATTTCACACGCCATCGGTTGACCGGGTTTTTATGTGAAAAGGCATTGGGGTCAGGCCGGAGCCAGAGAAAAAGCCGAGCGAAAGGCAGGGTGATAAAGCAACCCAGGGCGGATGGTAAGCCCGCAGATTTGACCCAGGGATAACCGCCCGTGTGCTATTCGCACAAGCAGGGCCAGGGGCAATTTCACCCCTTACTAAAAGATATAATTATAAGAGAGACTTCCTAGTTTGGCCACTGCCGCGGATTTCCAGGCGCCAAAGTAACCATATTTGGTTACCCGGTAACCAAATATGGTTACTTTGAGAGGATAAGGAGAAGAATGAAACTACCTTTTTTGGAACAGTACGGCGGGAAAAAGCGAAAATTTCGCCAAGTGCTGCAAGATTCAGAAACAGGGGACATCATTGATGGAAAGGAGGATGGCACGGCGCTTTTTATCCCAAAGCCCCGCCATAATGCTTTTTCGAAACAGGAGGGATTCTACACCATGAGTCAAGCCGCTGCTGACGCAACAGCAGAATTCTTTGCCCGGGGGAAGATGACAGGAAAAGATGCGGCAGTGCTTTTTCGACTTGTCGCCTTGTTAGATCAGCAAAATTGGATCGAGATTAACCAGGTCGAGTTTGCCCGATCCTTGGCTATGAAAAAACAGCACGTCAATCGTTCTATTGGAAGGTTGGAGGATCTGGGAATATTGAATCCAGGGCCAAAAGTCGGCTTGCATTGCACATACCGTCTCAATCCGTTATTTGGCTGGAAGGGGCCAAACAAACAGCATCAGAGTGCAATTATCGAAGAAATGGTCCGGCGCGGGTTGTCTGTTATCGAAGGGGGAAGCGGAACATTCGAAACAGCAAAAACCGATGTGAGAATGCTGCGGCAAAAACGACTGCGGCTGCTGGTTGATGGTGACGACGAGCAGACCCAGGAATAACTACCTTCCTTCGCGCTATGCGCGCTTGCAAATCCACGACTGTCCGCAGCCGGGGCTTTCATTTTCTTGGAAAGGGAGGGTGCCCCCTGGCGGGGCCTCCCTCCGTGGGTATGGATCTTTAACTGGCTTCACGGCCTGGCGACCGAGCGCCAGTTTTCTTCGACCCGGTTCCCGACTGACGGCACAGAGGCCTTTCGGCCTAAAAAACGGAGCGCTCAGTGCAGGAAAGAGAAGGCGTTGCCGGAGAAAGGTGGCCGCTTCGCATAGCGATGAAGGCCGTCGCTGACCAGTCATCCCCCTCCCGGCCTGACAAGGTAACAGGCCGTATCCTTTTCCTTGCGAACATGATTGCCCTTGACAATTGGGAATATTTCACTGTCGTGACCCATTTTTTTGTATTGTGCGGTGGGTGGTATATGATAGGCTAAATTGTGTAATCGTAAAAAAGTTGAACCCGTTGTTGTCGTTATATTCTCGGGAAGTTTGGATGATTCCCATAACAATTAATCTTTAATTGGAGGAACAATATCATGAAAAAATTAAGAATGGTGTTCTTGATTTCATTCAGTTTCTTCGTGATGGTCGGGTTGATATCTGTAAATATTTGTGCTGCTGATAAATGCGATAATCCAATGGAGGCGAGGCCCATACCATTAACCTATTCGGAGTGCATGGATGTATGCGCTGAATGTAACAGGCAAGCAGTAGCCGAGTGTGACATGAAAAACAAGGGGGATACTAACGAACATAAGAAATGCTTGAAAGATGCACGGGATAAATACGATTCTATTCGCCAAGAGTGCACGATTTTCAACAAGTAGCCAGCACAACTCTACATTCCCTGATTGTATCATCAGCTACTGTCAATAATATTAAATCAATTAATACAGTAAATACCAATATAATTTGTTTCATTCGCCATCTTCGTTTTCTGTTAAAGTTTATAGATCTTTATTGTTAGCACGTTTCATTTCTTCTTGCTTCAATGTTTTGTTTGTGTAAGAAATTTGTACATTCCCTGTGACCTCTCTCGGCATTGATCTAGGATTATGGTCTTTGTACTCATATTGTTTAGATAAAACTAAGTGGATGGTGGTGTTCGAATTAATTATTTCCCATTCATCATTCCAAGGTTTCCAATCCTCACCTCCCTCTGCTCTGTACAGCAACCGAGGATTGCCATATTTCTTAATAAGCTGAACCTCAAACTCATTGAAATATCGATCAATAAGATCTCGGCTAGCTTCGTGCCAAAGAAAAAGAGCGGCGCCCTCATAAACCTTGTTGTTTGTAAAACGAAAAATTAACCATGCCTTATACCCAGCAAATTCGCCTTGATATATGTATACATCGGCTTTTGAATCAGAATCTTTTGGGTAATACCGCTCAGCCATTGCTTTTTCCACAGTAGCACGGCTGGCTCCCCAGGGTATCCCGGCAAACCCATCCGGCACCTCGTCGGCACGGACAATTCCGGAAAATATAGCATCCGATACTGCCAATAAAACAAGAACAATGATTAAATAAAATGTTTTCGTCTTATTCATTTTCCTGCCTCCCTTTTTGGGGAACTGAGCGGAAATGCGGGGCAACCCCCTTTTGCCGTGACCCCGATTCTCCTATGCTAATTGTCACTGTGTTTCTATATCTCCGTGGCGAACTTACACTTTTCTCTGTTCTCAAACCGTATAAAGACTAGCTCAAAATTCCTTCATTTCTAGATTTTTCTTTAGGCTGTCAGCTTGATAAGTGATGCTGACGAAGTACTGAATCGAACCGTGCATACCGTCAAAAAACGAACTTCTAAAGAGGAGAACATCTATGCTATAATTGTCCGATGTGTCGCTATCAACGAAAGTCCATTGAGCCTTCTCAAGTAATTCCGCCCCTCCTCCGTTCTCATTCACGAAAGATTTGCGATTTTGGGGTGGGCCATATTTTGCGTTAAGTTTGTTTACCACTGTTTCAAAATGACTTTGCGGAAACTGACGATAAGGACTTTTTGCGCAGTAGTCAGCTGAGCCACTATAGAAAGAATTGGCAGTCAAATCAAATAGCAGTAGGCAGGGAACTCCGGCGAAATCTCCATCGAATTTCAATTCGCCTGGTTTGGGCTCTCCTGTGAATTCTTTGTAACCTCGTTCGCGCATGGCTTTGGTAATCTGATTTGTATTCGCCCCCCAGGGTATCCCGGCAAACCCATCCGGCACCTCGCCGGCCCGGACTATTCCGAAGAATGTAACATCCGATACTGCCAATAAAACAAGAACAATGAGTAAATAAAACGTTTTCGTCGTATTCATTTTTCGGCCTCCCCTTTGGGGAACTGATCGAAAATGCAGGATAACCCCCTTTTGCCGTGACCCCGATCCTCCTAAAGTAATTCTTATCGTGTTTCTATATCTCCGTGGCGAATTTACACTTTTTTCTGTTCCCAAACCGGATAAGAACTTGCTCAAAATTCCTTCATTTCGAGCCGTTTCATTAGGCTATCTGCTTGATAGGAGATGCCGACGGAGTATTTAAGCGTACCGCTGGAAAACCAACTTCTGCCAATATTAACATCTATGCTATACTTGTCTAATGTTCTGTTATCAATGAGAGCCCATTTAGCCGTTTCAAGGCTAATCGCTGCGGTAATGTTGCTCCTATCCTTTTCAACTATGTATCTCTCGGCGGGCGGGCCGTATTTTTTGCTAAGCGTGTTTACTACTCTTTCAAAGTATCTTTGGGGAAAATCACGATAAGGACTTTTTGCGCAGGAGCTAGCGATGCCCCAATAGAAAGAATTGGCAGTCAACTTAAACATCAGCATGCAGGGATATCCGGCGAAAGCACCCTCGAATTCCAATGTGTCTGGTGTTGGGGGGTCTGATATTAATTCATTGTAGCCTCGTTCGCGCATGGCGTTAGTAATCTGATTTCTATTCGCTCCCCAAGGTATCCCAACAAAACCATCCGGCACCTCGTCGGCACAGGCAATTCCGGAAGACATAACATCCGATACTGCCAATAAAACAAGAACAATGATTAAATAAAATGTTTTCGTCTTAGTCATTTTCCTGCCTCCCTCTTTGTGGAACTGCGCGGAAATGCGGGACAACCCCATATTAATGGTTCATTGTTCCCCAGGTTCATAATATATGAAGCCTACGGAAATAGTGAAGAGAAAATATATCTGGTTGTCAGGCAGGCACCAAGTCAAAGACTGCGGAAAGAGCTTTTGTCGGCTTTCTTCGACTAGTTCGTTGGCTGGCGTCACCGATGCCTTCGGTCTAAAAAAGCGAAGCGCTCAGTGCAGGAAACGGGAAGGTCTTGCCGGAGGAGTGTGGGCGCTGCGCGGAGTGCTGAAGGCCACCGCGGACTCGATGTCACGGCGCTTTGCTGATCCGAGAAAGCCAATTGGGGCCTTTTCATGCGTTTTTGAATAGTTTTCATTCCCCCCTTCAAAAGCAAAAGGTCGGAAGAAAGCACCTGTACCTAACTGATAATCATATAATGAAATTTGGGACGATAAGCGGAGGGCTCGTCAAAAAAACTCATAGGATATAACGGTCAAAACGTGATAGGGTGGTCAGGAATTAAATGCTACGATAGTATGATTCCTTGTGAGTGCCCACAAAGGTGAAGATGTTCGGGTAGGTTGAACCCCTTCATTACCTGAGTATTATTTTGAAAAAAGAGGTTGTTGACAATGTGCTGAATTTTAGTTATTGACAACGCTGCCCCTCAAACTTAACCTATAAGTTAACAATGCCTTTAAGAATTTTGGCCGACGGGCCGATATTGAAAATATTGAGATGGGTTCCGGCCGCTGAAGAACGTGATCTTCAGGATGGTTTTTTTAGCTGTCCCAGGGTGACCCCTGCAGACAAAAAAAAGATTACTATCGCATTAAGAATTTATACAGAGAGTGGTTATCCGAAGAGTAGGGAAAAATTTAAGTTACTCGAAGATGATATTTATGAGATGAAGCCAACAGCACAATTACGTCTGTTGGGAATTAAGATATCCGGTTCGTTTGTTGTTTTACTGTGTGTACGAAAAAAGAGAAATGACCTTCGATCGCAAGACATTGCAAAAGCACAAAGGCTTCGGGAGGCATATTATGAAGAAGATGAAAAATAGCGAAGTGACATTTTATGGAGAAATGGCAGATATTGCCAAATCTATAGATAATGATGAATGGGAATTTCATAAGTATGCATTTGATATTTCTGATCAAATATCAGAACTTATGGAAAGTGTAAGCATCAATAAGACAGAGCTGGCAGAGAAGCTTGGAAGCTCAAAAGCGTTTGTTAGTAAAATTCTTCGAGGTGATGCCAATATGACTTTGAAGACTCTTACAAAGATTGTTTTTGCTTTAGGCGGAGAGGTGAACACGAAGATTATTTCTTCGCATCAGGAAGTGCAATGGTTAGGGTATGTTAAATCTCAAGAAAAGAAATTTGGTCATGAAAATCTTTCTATGAAATATAAGGTTCTTGAAATGGTGAGGGCTACGCAAGATGCACATACCGCCATTGCAGCTTAAAGATCATATATTTCCGAAGGTTGTGCTTGTTGCCCAGCCCGAGGCGAAAGATAAAATCGGGCAAGAGGGGGTAAAGTTCGGTTGCGGATTTAATTTTGATGTTAAATTGCTTCAGGCAACTGAGGATGAACGAGCATATCAAGTCCAAGTGCAGATTAGTTCAAGTGAAATTAAAGGCGCTGTTTTCGGTTACGAAATTGATGTCGTTATTGCAGGTTTTTTTGAAGTTGAGAAAGAATTTCAGAGGCATAATACCCCAGAAAAAGTACAAGAAATGGTCTCCATCTTAGGGCCCACTCTTTTGTTAGGGGCGGCTAGAGAATTTATATATAATCTCACTTCAAGAGGGCCTTATCCCTCTGTGTATTTGCCTACGGTATCCTTTTTGCCCCAGGCGGCACAAAAAACTAAAGGTGCGGCTGTTTCGAAAGAGAAAAGAACCGTATCAAAGTCAAAAACTACCCTTCCTAAAACGAAGAAGAAGACTGATTAACATAGTTCGTTTTTTATGCGGACCTGCATGGAAATATTCCGCTTTTTTCGCCGAAATAAAAAAGTACTCATCCCAACTTTGCAGCCAAATCCTCGGCTCGGAGGTGAGTATACCTTTTCAGCATCTTGAGATCCTTGTGACCGGTGATGCTGGCCACTTCCATTATCCCCAGAGTGCCGAGTTCAAAAAGTCGGCTGGTCGCTTCGTGACGGAGATCGTGGAAGTGGAGTTTTTCGATTTCGGCCTGCTGGCAGATACGATCAAAGGCCTGCGTGATGCCGTCGGCTCGCCGCAAGGTCCACACACCACCATCGATTAGTCGTGGTAATCTCTGTAGTGTTTCAATTGCCCGTGACGATAACGGTACAGTGCGAGCTGTGCCGTTTTTGGTGTTTGGGATGTGCCAGGTGCGGCGGGCAAGATTGATGTGCTCCCATGTCATGGCCGCAATTTCGCCACGTCGAGCAGCCGTCTCTAAGGCGATAATGATGATACTTCCGATATCATTGCTTTTGGACATCTTGGCTGCATCGAGTAACCGCACTTCCTCATCATCAATAAGTCGGCGATCTCGCCCTGAGGGGAGGGCGGGTTTTCGTACTTGGGTGGTGACGATCCCACGGGTGAGTGGGATGCCCCAATCAATCACGCAATGTTTGAGGACTCGGCCAAGCAGTCCGATGTCATGTTTCACGCTTTGCGGGGCTGATCCGGCTTGCAACTGACGGTCTCGGTAGGCGGCGACGTGAGAAGGTTCCAGGGCCGTCAGAGATAATTCCCCGAGGGCAGCGATTAGCCGCCGTGCTCGTGAAACTTCACACTGACCGCCTTGGGCCAGGCGGGGGAAGACTTCTTTTTGGTATCGCTCCAAGGCTGCACGAACTGTGGTTCGTTGCGCAGTGGTAGACGGGATAAAGGCCCCCCGGTCCATGTCCGCCTCAACTCCTCTGGCCCAAGCCTCAGCATCTCGTTTGTTGTTGAAGGTTTTGGAAATAGTTCTGTGACCGAGTTTGCGGACCTTTGCGCGGATTTGATAGGGGCCTCTTTTCTCAAAAGTTGCCATGTTTGGTGAGTCTCCTTTTTTCGGGCTTAGTGTCCCAAGAGTGTCACCAAAAAATAACAGTTATTTTTTTTAAGTCAATAAAACAAGTAATTGCGAAATATTTATTTAGCCTCCGAAGCCAAAGGTCGTGGGTTCGATCCCCGCTCCGCCCACCACGAAAATATAAGGAATCAGTCATGAAAGACTGGTTCCTTTTTTTGTGGGGAGGCCCCATGGTTTGGAGGATCTTCCCGAGACCTTGCTCCTCATTCGCCGAGGGAGGAGGGTGATTTGTTCCATGTATTGCTTTGCTTCCTTTCCGGCCTCCGCTATAATCGGTAAATTAGTGGTGTTACAGGAGCTCGGCCTGCGGGATAACCTGGCGAAAAGCCGCCACATGGTAGACATGCTGCGAAATGATGGAACCTGATCCGAACATGAAGGTGTTGGTGGTTGATGATTCGCTGGTCATGCGTCGGATCATCACCAATCACCTGCGGGCGTTGGGGTATTCCAATATCCTTGAGGCGGAAAACGGCAAAAAGGCGTTGCAGATTTTGGAGAAAGAACAGGTGGGCCTGATTTTTTCCGACTGGTGCATGCAGGTCATGCACGGCATAGAGGTGCTGCGCAGTGTTCGGAAAAATGAAGCTACCAAGGATATTCCCTTTATCATGGTGACAGCCGAGGCGCAGCCGCATTTGATTCTCGAAGCGATTCGAGCCAAGGTCAGTGATTATGTGGTCAAGCCCTTCACCAGGGAGAATCTGCGGGAGAGTATTGAGAAGGTTTTTACTCTAGGCCCGGGGGCTGGTTGAGGGCCGCAATAATTTTTTATGAAGTCATCATGCAGGGTGATTTTCCGCAAAGACCTGCCCGCGGACAAACATCACTCGTCAAGCTCGGTCAACGGCTCCCCCCAAACGTCATCCTCTGGATTTTCTGTTTGACGACAACCTTGTGCCTCATCGTCCTGAGCAGCCAAATCATCGAACAGCGCTACTTCGTCTGGCGGGGAAATTGCGACAAGATCGGCCTCGTACCAGGCTTCGAGGGTAATTTCTTCTGTTGCCCCATCGTCATGCTGGAGTTCGACAATCCCTTCCTCTTCGTCAACGGTGACCACGAAGAAGCGGGCGCCATCCTCGATGGCCTCGTACCAGTTGCCTTCAATGGGTTCAGTATCGGGCGGCATGGGTTTTCCGTTTGGGGAAAGCGAAATTGTGTTACATAAACAGGCAATCCTCCCGCCAACTGCAGTCTTCCTGGCTGCAATGCTCCAGGGCCGAGCCAAAACAGGGAAAGTTGCCTTCTTTCTCCTGGATGGCGCGAATCAGATCCTCTTTTTTCATCTTGCCAGGCTTCAGGCCAATCGCTTTTGCTTTTTCTTTGATGTCGGTCATTTTCATGGAGAAACCTCCGTGGATATTGGGAATGATGTTGGGGATCCGTATCTTCAAATACAGGGATTCATGCTGAGCACAGGGCAGTGGGCGGTTTTGATTACCCGTTCGGTAACGCTACCGAACAGGGCCTTTTCCACCCCTTTGCAGGTCTGGGTGCCGATCATGATCAGGTCGCAGCCCGCGGCCTCGGCGTGGCGGACGATCTCTTTCGGGACATTGCCGTTGAGCACCGCGTTCGCATGGGGGATGTCCTTGGCCATGTGTTCGTTGACGAATTCCGTCATCTTGTGTTTGGCCCGATCGAGCAGGTCTTTTTCCAATTTTTCCAAAGGTAGGTGGGGCACGGCAAAACCGGCATAGGCATCAAGGCTTTCCACCACAAAAACCACCTCGATAGCCGCTCCGAATTTGCGGGCTATCATGGTGGCCGCCTGGAGAACCCGGTTTGAATGTTCGGAGAAATCCGTGGGAACCAGAATTTTTGTGATGTTGTTCATGGCCGAGCCTCCCTTGGAAAGAGATGTTGGAACAATCTTGATGGCAGATTTATGGTTTGGTGCTAGCCACCACAAAGGGGGTGCTGCGTATGGCAATACTTTTTTTCTTGACCCAGATTCTGGCCATGGGAATAACATCGCCGTCCATGGTGACGATGTTGGCTAGTTCCTCAACGAAGGAAATATCCGGTGTGTTGAATTCGTAATAAAAGGTGTTGTCGCTGTAAGGGTCGACCACCAGGATGATCTTCTGCGGGTTGGTCGGATGTTTCTGGGGCGCGCCGGAAAAGGCGATGTGGGTGTCGCGCAACCGTTTTTCGTCGCTGGGGCGCTGGTACACCTGGATTTCAAAACGAATTACCGCTTGGGGAAAATTGGAGAGGGGCATGGCTGACCTCTGCGCCGTGTGCTGATTGCCGTGTCGGCAACAACCGTATCGAAGCTCTTATTTTATAGTATACAGATTCTCCGGGGCGAATCAAAAAATAAAGTGGCTGGGGGCAATTTTTCGCGACCATCCTAGTCAGAGTCGGCAGATTCTATTTCTTCACCGGAATCGGGCGCATGGCATCGTCAACTGCGACAAAGGTGAACAGCCCCTCAATGGCTTTTTCCCTGGTTTCGTCGTACATTTGCTCAAGATACACGGTTACCTGCACCTGGATGCTGGTGTTGCCGACCTTGACCACCTGGCCGACCAGCTCGACAAAGGTTCCGGCCGGGATCGGGGTCTTGAAATCGATGCGGTCCGAGCAGACCGTGACGGTCTTTTGTCGGGAAAAGCGGGTGGCGGTGATAAAGGCCGCTTCGTCCATCCACTGGAGGGCCGTGCCGCCGAACAGGGTGGCGTAGTGGTTGGTGGTGTTGGGGAAGACCGCCTTGGTGATGCGGGTTTCAGCGGCTGCTATTTTTTGGGCAATATCCATGGTCACCTCGGTGGATGTGTGGGAAATTCGGAAAAGGGCTGCGGGCAGGATAGGGCAATGCGCCAGATCCTGCCCGCAAACGATCTTCCTGCTAAAACGAAATTAGATACAGCGCCGCAACAACGCAGAGAAAAATAATCCCTACCTTGAAGCAGGCTTCCGGTTCATCGTGGCCGTAGCCGTGGGGGTCGTCGTGGTGATCGTGTGCGCTCATGGGGAAAGTCCTCCTGGGTGTGATGGTTCGTTAAAATATTTTTCAGGCAACACTCTTCATTCGTAACTTCTCACTTTCTTCCTTTGTCCACTCTTCGATCTCCGCCGGGGATGGCATCCGCCCGGCGCATTTCACCGTGCCATTGATGATCAGAGCCGGAGTTTTTGTTACCCCGAAGCGCCAGATCTCATCCAGATCGTGCACCGACTCCATGTCAGCGGCCAGACCGAATTTTTGTAGGGCTTCAAAGAGCATGGCGCTGAGTTTGTTGCAGGTCACGCAGCCTGAGCCCAGCACCCGGATGGTGAGGATTCCCGAGTCGGCGCCTTGTATCCCCTGGCGGCGTCGGTATTCGGCGCATAAGGCCTCGCGATAGATTGGCTCCGCCGTTACGGGCACGTAATTTTCCTTGGCAATAGCAGCAAAAAGAAAATCCACCGCCTCGTCTTCCTGCATCTGGCCAGCCAGGGCCGTGCTCAGGGCCTGGTCAAGACCGATCAGGCCAACATTAGCTGTGCCGATTCGGATGGTTCGAGGCGCGGGTCTGTCCTGGCTTTCCATGGGATTCCTGCTGCTAAAAAAGTTGCAGCTGCTTACCGCTGGCATTCCGTTGCTTGGCCAGGGGGTGTTCAACCTCGCTCAGCAGGGTGGTCGGAATTTCCTGGATAAAGCGGGAGGGTTGGTGGCCGGTTGTCCGATTGAAGATGGTGCGGTTTGCAGCGGCGCTTACAATCAAATTTTCCTGCGCCCTGGTCATGGCAACATAGAGGAGACGGCGTTCTTCTTCCACATCGCTGTGCAGATTGGCAATGGTGCAGGGGAGGATTTCCTCTTCAATTCCGGGCAGAAAGACCACCGGGAACTCCAGCCCCTTGGCGGCATGCATGGTCATGAGGGCCACGGCTTCGGCCCGTTCATCGTAGGCGGTGGCCTGGGCGTTTTGTCTAAGGTGTTCGCAAAAGGCCTGGAGATTGTTGCCAAAGACGTTGGCAAGCTGGAGCAGGCGTTTAGCCTCCGGTTCCTGGGGGTCGATGCCCAGCACGGGCATGGCCTCGGTCAGGGGTTGGGCAAGGTCGTGTTCCGCTGCCTTGCGGAAAGTTGTCAGGATCTCGCTCATCTTCCGGATGTTTGTTGCCGCGTTGGCTGGCAGGGCAAGGGCGAGCGCGGCGCTATAAAAATCAAGACAGCGCAAAGGGAGTTCTTTTTCAAGCAGGGAAATGGTTGTCTCGCCGACCCCAGGAAGGCCTGCAATCAGCAAGAGATGCTCGCTTAAGCTCGCGCCCGCTGCGCTGGCCAAGAGAAAATGGCAGGCGGCCTTCAGTGCGGGTTTCAGGTAAAAAGGCGTTGCGCCAACGAGCTGGAAGGGGATGCCCTTGCGGTGCAGGGCGTCGGCAATGGGTTCGGCTATCTGGCTGAGCCGGTAGAGCACGGCGAAATCGGCAAAGCTTCGGATCTGGCCACCGCTCCGGTCCGTATGCAGGGAAAGGCTGCTGATGCCGCCCAGGCCCTCTTCGATACGGCGTACAATAAACTCCGCCTCGGCCTGGGCGCTTGCCGCCTGATGCCATTCGATGAGAGCCGTGCTGGTGCTTTGGGCAACAAGTTGGGTGTCGCCGCTCTGCCGGTTCCGACGGATGAGGGCGGCCGCGCCGTCGATAATGGCCGGGGCGGAACGGTAGTTGCGGATTAGGGCCAGGGTGGTGACGCCCGGCTTTCCGCGGAACCGCTGAAACAGGGTGAGGTCGCTGCCGCGGAATCCGTAAATGGCCTGGTTGGGGTCGCCGATGGCGAATACCCGCGCCTGCTCGCCAAGCAACAGAACCAGCTGGTACTGGGAATGGTTGAGATCCTGAAATTCGTCAACAAAGAGATGGGCTACCCGGCCAGTGACCTGCCTGGCAGAGGAGGAGTCAGGGCTCAGACGCTCCACACACCACGGGATGACCAGATCAAGGTCAATGGCCTTGTTCGGTGCAAGCGAGGCGAGATAGCGATCAAGGAGATCGGGCAGGGCGGCGTCGGTGGGCAGCGTCCCCCGGTTCAACTGGTCAACGTGGGCGGCCAGTTGTTTTTTGAGGACATGGTGCTCGGCTCGGTGCCAGTCCGGGAAGGCCTTGCGTAGATAAAGGTCGCATTCGTCCTCGCCGATGACCACGAGATCGGGGGTTTCCTTGCGCAATAGGGTCAGGCAATAGGCATGGAAGGTGCCCACGAAGATGGCCTGGGCCACCTCGCCGAGATTCCGGCTCAGGCGCTCTTGCATCTCGCGGGCTGCCCGGTTGGTGAAGGTGATGGCCACCATCTCTTCGGGGCGGGCATTCTCCGCAGTCAGCAGATGTTCGATTCTGGCCACCAGGGTAAAAGTCTTGCCGGTGCCCGGCCCGGCAGCCACCAGAATGGTTTCGGCCCTGCTGGTGATGGCGGCCAGCTGCTCTGGATTGGGCTTTCGCGGAGGCAGAGGCTGGCCGGTGGAGGAAGAGGGCTTTTTTTCAAGGGGCAGTGGCTTGCTCTGTTTTTTGGCTGGCGGGCTTGTCTTTTTCCCGGCAAACAGGCTGATCTGGCCAGCCAGCTCCTCCTTCTCTCCTTCCGCAAAGACCCGGATCACCCCGAATTCCCCATCGTAACCAGGAGTGCGGATGACTCTGCCCGTGCGGATGCGGGCCACTGCTTCGCCCAGCACCGGGGACATTTGGTTGATTTCGTCCACCGGGGTGTTGAGCAGCAGGTTGAACTCCGAACCGAAGCGGTCAATGACTTTTGCGTACAGGGCCATCACACCCTTGGTGGCAGGACCCGCGCCGAGGATTTCGCCCAGCACCTCGGGCAGCGGGATAAGGCTGTGCACCGCAGGGGAGCCGGGTGGATAGTAGGGCTCTGTCCGTTCGGCCAGCTCCATGACCCGGTGCAATACTCCCACGGTGAGGGGCTTGCCGCAGACCGGGCAGATTGCCCCGATTTTTCTGGTTTCGGCGGGCTCAAGACAGACTTGGCAGTTGCGGTGGCCGTCGGCATGGTATTTCCCTTCTTCCGGGTAGAATTCTATCGTGGCGGCAAAGGCGTCGGTCAGGGGATTTTTCAGGGCTTCGCGCAGAGCAAAAAAGCTGAAACCGGTGTTGAAGATATTGGCCTCTCTCCCCAACTTGCCGGGAGAATGGCAATCGGAATTAGAGATCAGGGCGAAGCGGTCCAGGGCCGGGATGAGCCGGTTCATGTCCGGATCCGAGGAGAGGCCGGTTTCGAGAGCAAAAACGTGCGGGCTAAGATCGCCGTAGCATTCTTCAATGGTGTTAAAGCCGGAGCGGGAGCCGAACAGGGAGAACCACGGCGTCCAGATGTGGGCCGGAACCAGAAAACCCTCCGGCGCCTTCTCAAGCAGGATTTCGAGGAGATCGCGGGAATCAAGGCCCAGGATGGGGCGGCCGTCGGACTCGATGTTGCCGATGCCGGCCAGGACACTGTTTATTCGTTCCGCCGAGGCGAAATCGGGAACGTAGAGCAGATTGTGGACCTTGCGCACCGCACCGTGGCGTTTGTAAATGGAACTGATTTCGGCGGTGAGCAGAAAACGGCAGGGAAGAGCCTCCGGCGTTACCTGAGGCAGGGCCGGGGAGATTGCCTCATCTTTGAGCTTGAAGAACCCTGGTTCGGCAGGGACAAGCTGCTCCTTGAGCTGACTGAACCAGCCGGGATGGGTGAAATCGCCGGTACCGAGCAGATGGATTCCTTTGACCCTGGCCCAGGCGGCAAGACCTTGCAGGTTTCCGGCCTTGCTGGTCGCACGGGAGAAGGGGGAGTGGATATGAAGGTCAGCGATATAGCGCATTTTTTCGAAGCCGTTTTAAAAAAGGAAAACCGACGTTAATCGATGAATCTTACACAGATTCCCTCTTCCTGTCCACGCCCTATTTTCCTGCGGAAAAGGGTGGCCTTCCCTTGAGAAAATCGCTATATATTGAGCAGTTCATTTCGAATGTTTTTTAAAGAGAGGGAGACCGGAAATGGTTGAACAGATAACAGACGTGGTGATTATCGGCGCTGGCCCGGCAGGGCTACAGGCCGCCGTGCATGCTGTCCGGAAAAAGGCTTCGGTGCTTGTCTTGGGGCGGGTGGAAAACAGCAGCATCTATCAGGCCCATGTTGAGAATTATCTCTGTGTCGATGGCGTGACCGGCGGAGCGGAGTTGATGCGGGTCGCCCAGGCCCAAGCCAACCGTTTCGGCGCGGAGGTGTGGTCGGAAGATGTCCTGCATCTTGGGCAGGAAGGCGAGCTGTTCACGGTCAAGGTGGAAAGCGGGCGGCAGGTCATGGCTCGGACCCTGATCCTCGCCACCGGGACCTCGCGTAAAAAGCTTAAAGTTCCGGGCGAAAAGGAGCTGCTGGGTCGTGGGGTCAGCTACTGCGTGGATTGCGATGCCAATTTCTATCGCAACGCCAAAGTGGCAGTGGTGGGCAATGAATCTGCCGCGGTGGATGGAGCCCTGACCCTTACCAAGTATGCCGCCGAGGTTCATCTGGTTTGTAAGGATATGGCGGTCACCAAGGAACTTGGCGAAAAGCTGGCCGCCAGCTCGGTGGTGGTACATAAGGGGATATGGGTCAAGGAGATTGTCGGCGAAAAGGCGGTGAGCGGACTCCTGTTGGACAGCGGTGAGACCCTTGCGGTGGACGGGGTCTTTGTCGAACTCGGGGCCAAAGGGGCCATGGAGCTTGCCACCAGCATCGGCGTCCTGCTCGACACGGAAACATTCTCCTTTATCGAGACCAACAAGAAGCAGGAAACCAATATCCCCGGCATCTACGCAGCGGGCGACATCGCCGGGCCTCCCTGGCAGATGGCCAAGGCAGTGGGTGAGGGATGCGTGGCTGGCTGGGAGGCTGCCAATCATGCCAACCGGCTCACACGTAAGCTGGAAAGCAAGTAGCGTGCCGGATTCATTATCGATGGCTTCCCCAGAGCAGTATATGGAGATTGCCCTTGCCGAGGCACGGCTTGCGGCGGAGCGGGGTGAGGTGCCCATCGGCGCGGTGCTGGTGGATGATGCCGGACAGATCATCGCCCAGGATGGCAACCGCACCATCGAACTGTGTGACCCAGGAGCGCACGCGGAGATGCTGGTGCTGCGGCAGGCGGGCAGATTGCTGGGGAATTACCGATTGCCCGACACCACCCTCTATGTTACTCTCGAACCCTGCGTGATGTGCGCCGGCGCCTTGGTGCATGCCCGGGTGAGCCGTCTGGTCTATGGGGCTATCGACCCTAAGGCTGGCGGGGTGGTCTCTCTTTTTCAGGTCGGGCAGGACACGCGGCTCAATCATCTGCTGGCCGTGGAAGGCGGGCTGCTGGCCGAAGAGAGCGCCATTCTGCTGAAGGAGTTTTTCCGGCAGAGAAGAGGCGGAATAGTGGCAAAGTGAAAAACGGAGGCGGATTCAACCGCGATGCTGTGTTTGAAACGGAGAGGTGCCAGAGTGGCCGATCGGGAACGACTCGAAATCGTTTGACCTGAGAGATCAGGTCCGTGGGTTCGAATCCCACCCTCTCCGCCAGTCTTGCCGGAATAAAGATCCCGCAGGACCTTTTATGGGGTTAGGAGAAAAAATGGCATTCCTGCTGTGGCCGACATGGGCCAGCCTTTTAATATCAGTATCCATCTGCATCGCATGACACAGGACGCACCAAGAGAGTGGTTCGCCATCCGCACCAAGCCCCAACAAGAACAGGTTGCCAAACTGCATTACCAACGGCAGGGGTATGTGGTCTATCTACCCATGATGCGAACCATTGTCCGGCACGCCCGACGGACAGAGGAGAAGCTCAAACCATTTTTTCCCGGTTATCTCTTTCTGCATCTTGCCCCGCCCGAACGGAACTGGGTGGCGATCTCCTCCACCCGTGGCGCCCTCGGGCCGATATGCTTTGGCGAGCAGTATGTGCCGGTGCCGGACTGGATCATCGCCGACCTACAGGCCAAGGAAGACGGGAGCGGCGCAGTCCCCTTGGCGGAATTGCAGAAAAAAGGACTGACCCCAGGCGTGGCGGTTGCGGTGCAGCTTGATGATGACACCTCTGCCCAGGGGTTATTTTATTCATTCTCCGGCCAGGAAAATGTGGTGGTGCTTTTAAGCTTTCTCAACCGCCAGGTGAAGGCCACACTTCCTTTGGAGAGGGTGCAACGGCAATAAGGCGTTTAGGCTGTCCCACCATTTTTGTTCAAGCCCCGTTTTTGTTTGACACTGGCTGAAAATGTCATGTATACCGGGGCAACGGTTGAATAGATGTTCACCCGAATGGCGGTAGCATGCCATTTTCTTGACTCATTGAATATGCCGAGTATTATTTTTCAGAGAGGAAGAGAGATGGAAGAGCAAAGGGAACAACAGCCTCATCATGCATCGTTTCAGATATATCCTGATGCCTGCTCAGAGGATGAAATCAACCTGCTTGAACTCGGGCGTGTTCTGTTGCGGCAGTGGAAGGTGATTGGCGCGATCACCGGCCTGGCGGTTCTGGGGGCTGTTGCCTATGTATTTTTGACTCCCCCGGTCTATGAAGCGCAAGCGGTTGTGAAGCAGCCTGAGAGCAAATACGTGGAGGTCTTGAATATCCCTGGCATCAGCGAGATTTCCAGCGCTGATATTTTCGCCAAGTTTACAGGGAATCTCATAAGCAGTTCTCTGCGCCAGCAGTTTGTTGATGAAAATCCACAGTTCTCTTCTTTGCGAGGGACCGTGCCGAATATCAAGGAGGGGGAAAAAAAAGACGTTGGTTCCGTTTTTCTGAGCCTTCAGGGCTACGATCCCAAACTCGTGGCGGATTGGGTGAACGGCTTCATTTTGTTGGCCGAGAGAAAAACTATCGGTGATTTTTTTGATGGTATTGAAATAAAAATAGCCAATCAAAAAACAGAGATAGAGAATCAGCTCCAGATAGGACGGGATTTTGCGGGCCAACGCCGTCAGGACAGGATTGTCCTGCTGGAGGACCAGATCGCTATTGCCCGCGCTTTGAAGATTTTCGACAGGAAACTCCCCAGCTATTCAACGATGGCGAGTCAAAGCCTTCTTGGTGTGACGTTGAACACCGTGCAGGAGCCGCTGTATATGCGGGGTGTCAAGGAGCTAACGGCTGAAAAGGAAGAACTGGAAAAGCGAAAGAATGATGAGCCGTTTATTGTCGGGTTCCGGGATAAACAAGAGCACTTGGCGCAATTGAATACGGGTTTGAAGGCGTTGCGGGAGGCAAGGGTAATTTTTCGTGCGGCTACTGTTGATCAGTCGGCGATTCAGTCCAAAAGTCCTGTGAAGCCGAGGCGGATGCATGTGTTTGGCCTTAGTGTTGTGTTGGGGTGGATGCTGGGCATATTTGTAGCGTTTGTCATCAATCTTGTGCAACAGCAGAAGGCAAAAAACTAAGGACTGAGGCCCGAACAGTGTCCTTAGGGAAAAAGAAATTGCAAAAAACCCTTTATTTTTCGGCATCGCAGACTGCAGGCCGTAGACTGTTGTGATCCAATTTGCGTCCATCGAATTCATTCGTGTACGCAGTATGCCATATGTTTTCTAAATTACGAATTTACAATACACATGAAACTAAAAAAATGAGTCTTGCCAATAAAGCATTTTCAATATTTAAAAGAGATGCTTTTTTATTTGTTACTCAGATAATTACCAATGTGGTTATCGCCCGAAAATTAGGGCCGGAAATGATGGGCGTCTGGCTGATTATCGGCATGATTCCTTCTTATGCCGAGTCATTTGGCAGAATGAAGTTTGATGTTGCCGCCGTATATTTTTTGGGTAAAAATAAATACAGTATGGGAGAAGTAGCTCTAACCTTGAATGTGTTGGCCATCATTACCAGCGCATTGATCGTTATTCTCATCCTATGGCAATTCGATTGGCTCTATGGTTTGTTGTTCTCAAAAAGCACAATTGATGCCAGATCCATGTTGTATCTTATCCTGTTACAGATCCCGTTAACGAATTTGTACATGAATTACAGTTATCTTCTGATTCATAATGAAGATATAAAGACATACAACTGGATGATTATTATCAAATCGCTGGTTTCTTCGGTTGTGGCAATTGTGCTGATTTTTGTATTCGACCTTGATCTTTTGGCAATGGTTGGGGCTTCGGTGTTGTCCATTTTTCTGGGCCTTCTCTACGGCTCATACAGGTTAGGTCCAACCGAGAGGCCAGCACGCATTGTCAACATCCCCTTGATCCGCGATTTGTTCCAATATGGATCCAAGTTATATGTGGGGGGGCTGATCGGCCATTTTCAGATTTATATTACTAATTTGCTTGTAGCACTTTACCTCGTTCCGGCGCAAGTGGCTTTCTTCTCACTGGCAAGAGGGTTGGGGGAGTTGCTTAATAAAGTGCCTTCGGCCCTGAACACAATTTTGTTTCCCCGACTCATGAAAACAGCAGGGCCGGAAGAAGTCGCACATTTATCGGCTAGAGCGTTCAGATTGATTTTTGTGTTGCTTGTTATCGCCGGCGTGATAGCCTTCGCCTTGATCAAGCCCGTCGTGTACATCCTTTACGGAGCAGAATTTCTTCCGCTTGTTATGCCATTTTTGATTTTGATTCCTGGTATCGTTCTTGTGGGGGCAACCACAACATTCATGCAATACTTTATGGGGGTCAACAGGGCGGATCTCGGAATCACGCTGCCACTCTTCCCTCTAATTTTGCAGCTTGTGCTGTCTTTGATTCTCATTCCTGAATTTGGCATCAAAGGTGCAGCGTTGGCATTAGTAAGCGGGATGTTGCTATTTTCATTGATTAGCATATGGATGTTCATGAGACTTTCCGGCTGTGTATTCAAACAGGACTTAATGATTCGCTGGCAAGATCTTTATTATCTCTACGGTTTTTTTGCAGATGAGGCGAGAAAATTGAATAATATATTGTTGAGACAGAAATAACACGGCGCGCTTAAATCAAACAAGTCATCACCCATGGTTTTTTAATAATTTAGTTACTCCACAAGGTGCAATATCTCGCTATGCTAACTAACTCCTCCATCCTTATCACCGGCGGTACCGGCTCTTTTGGCCACACCTTCATTCCCATGACGCTAGCTAAATACAACCCGCGTCGGCTTGTTATTTATTCGCGTGATGAGATGAAGCAATGGGAGATGGCCAAGCTTTATTGCGATGACAAACGCGTTCGTTTTTTCATTGGCGATGTGCGCGATAAAGACCGTCTCGCACGGGCGCTTAGTGATGTCGATTACGTTGTCCACGCAGCAGCTACCAAGATTGTGCCCACTGCCGAATACAATCCTTTTGAATGTGTTAAGACCAATGTGTTTGGTGCCATGAATCTTATTGATACTTGTATCGATCAAGGAGTGAAACGGGTGGTCGCGCTTTCGACCGACAAGGCCAGCAGTCCGGCCAATTTGTATGGCGCCACCAAGCTGACTTCGGACAAACTGTTTATTGCCGGGAACTCATACTCTCTCCATAGCGAGACCCGTTTTTCCGTGGTGCGTTACGGCAACGTCATGGGTTCGCGCGGATCGGTCATTCCTTTCTTTCTGACTCTTGCCGACAAGGGTGTGCTTCCCATTACTGATGCCCGAATGACCCGGTTCATGATCACCCTAGAGCAAGGCGTGGATCTTGTTTGGCATGCCTTTGAGGACATGGTCGGCGGCGAGATTTATGTGAAAAAAATTCCATCAATGAAAATCACTGATGTCGCGTTGGCTTCCGTCCCTGCCGCCACACACGAGATCGTTGGTATTCGCCCTGGCGAAAAGCTGCACGAGCAGATGATCGGCCCCGAGGACGCCCCGCATACCTACGAATACGCCGAGTACTACAAAGTCCTGCCAGCCATCCATGGCTGGAGTCGCGACCCCAAGCGTATCAGCGGCGGCAAATTGGTAGCCCCTGATTTTATCTACTGCTCGGATAACAATATTGATTGGATGAGTATCGACACCTTGCGGGCATGGATTGCACAAAACCGAGACTACATTGGAAAGATTTGATGACCATGATCCCCTACGGACGCCAAGACATTAACCAAGCAGACATTGATGCAGTCGTAGAAGTTTTGCGCTCGGACTTCCTGACCCAAGGCTCGGTCGTTCCCGCTTTTGAAAAAGTCGTCGCCACTTACTGCGGTGCGCAGCATGCGGTGGCAGTAAACAGCGCTACTAGTGCGCTGCATATTGCCTGTCTGGCCTTGGGCGTCGACAAAGGCGACCTAGTTTGGACCACACCTGTCACCTTCGTCGCCAGCGCTAACTGTGCGCTTTATTGCGGCGCGACGGTGGATTTTATAGATATCAATCCGAATACTTACAACCTGAGCGTGGAGCTTTTAGCTGAAAAGTTATTCATAGCGAAAAAAGCGGGCACTTTGCCCAAGGTTGTCATCCCCGTTCACCTCTGCGGCCAACCTTGCGACATGGCTGGTATTCACGCGCTCAGCCAGCAATACGGTTTCAAGATCATCGAAGACGCATCGCACGCTATCGGGGGCCGTTACAAAGGGGAACTCATCGGTAATTGTCGATATAGCGACATTACCGTGTTCAGCTTTCATCCGGTCAAGATTATCACTACCGGTGAAGGTGGGATGGCGTTGACCAACGACGAGTCTGTGGCTAAGGAAATGCGCCTGCTGCGCAGCCACGGAATCTCCAGCAGCGCAGCAGAAATGTGCCCCCGTCCACCGGAAGAAATTTGGAACTATCAACAGATTGGTCTGGGCTTCAACTACCGTATGACCGATATACAAGCGGCATTGGGTTTGAGTCAGATGCAGCGGGTGGACGAGTTTGTTACGAGTCGCCACGCTATTGCAAAGCGTTACGATCAGAGGTTATCTAGTCTGCCAGTACAGTGTCCGTGGCAACACGCAGACAGCTATTCCGGTTACCACCTTTACGTTATTCGTTTGAGGTTGGGTGAAATCAACAAGACGCAACGCCAAGTCTATGAAGTGATGCATGCGGCAGGGGTACGCGTAAATTTGCACTATATCCCAGTCTATCGCCAGCCCTATTATGAGCAGATGGGTTTCAGAGCGGGACACTGCCCGCAAGCCGAGCAATATTATTCAGAGGCGATCAGTGTACCCATGTATCCGGCATTGACTTGGGGCCAGCAAGACATTGTAGTTCACGCCTTGCATGCAGCTTTAGCAGAATGAAAAGTATTAATAAGCTTGGGTTGGGAACCGTTCAGTGGGGTCTTCACTATGGGGTTGCCAACCAGTCTGGAATTACCGAGCCAGGAACAGTAACAGCTATACTGGTTGAGGCACAAAATTGCGGGATTCAAGTCTTGGATACTGCATCTTTATATGGTGAAGCAGAATCGGTATTGGGCGCCAATCCATTGCAGATGTTTCGCATAATTTCAAAAACACCGAGGTTTGGGACACCAGTTATAATAAATGAGCAAGCGTCTCAGCTTATCCAGGTGTTTCAGCAGTCACTTCAACGCCTAGCGTGCCAAAGAATAGATGGACTTCTGGTTCACCATGCAAATGACCTTCTTGTGCCCGGTGGTTCAAAGCTGGTCGATGCTCTGTTGGAACTAAAAGCAAAAGGTTTTGTAGAGAACATCGGCGTTTCGGTCTACGATGGAGCTCAAGCCGATGCGGTTCTGGAAATATTCAAACCAGACATCGTTCAGCTCCCCGTTAGCGTTCTGGATCAAAGAATGCTGGTGCATGGACAATTGGAGCGACTAAAAAAAGAAGGGGTTGAAATTCACGTTAGATCAGTATTCTTGCAGGGCTTGTTATTGATGCCGTTGAGTCAGATTCCTGCGTACTTTGATTCTATTCGACCACTACTGGCCAAATGGCATGCTGCCGCTCAAGAGCAAGGTATGACCCTCAGCCAGGCAGCTCTATCGTTTGTGCGAGATATTCCATACGTGGACGCGGTTTTGGTTGGTGTAGAGAATCTGGCGCAGCTCCATTCATGTGTTGAAGCTTTTTCTGTCGATGCTAGCTTCGATGCATCAAATTTAGCCTGCAATGACATCTTGTTTGTAAACCCCGCTCTTTGGAGAGTCTAGTTTGAGCTTAATTCGTCTTGGGGTTATCGGCCTTTCATCCGGTAATGGACATCCCTATTCATGGCCAGCTATTTTTAACGGCTATGATCCCGTGGCAATGGAGGGATGTGGCTTCCCCATTATTCCCCGCTACCTTGAGAAGCAGCAATTTCCAAAAGACGCGATAGCCGAAGCTAAAGTTACGCATGTATGGGCACAAGACAAAAAGATCGCATCGAATATCGCCAAAGCCTCACTAATCGAAACAGTGGTCGACCACTACACTGACATGATCGGTCAGGTAGACGGGATTCTGCTGGCACGTGATGATGCAGAAACGCATTACGAATATGCTGCGCCATTTCTTGATGCCGGCATTCCAATTTACGTGGACAAACCACTTGCACTGTCAGTCACTGAAGCAAGACGGTTACTTGACCGTCAGCAATACCCCGGCCAACTATTTTCTTGTTCGCCTTTGAGGTATGCGAAGGAATTTCAGTTGTCCGGGGCAGACTTGACTCAGATTGGTCGTCTGCGCCATATTCACGCCACAACTCCAAAAGATTGGGAAAAGTATGCCGTACATGTCATTGAGCCACTGCTGTTGCTTGCCAGCGAACGGGGTTCGGTAGAGCTTATTCAAACTTGGCGAAACGATGATTCGACAACATTGGCCGTTAGATACAGCGAGGGGTTGCAGGTGCTCGTAAGTGCGATGGGTTCATCTTGTGCGCCACTTACGCTGCGAGTTATTGGTGAATTTGACTGGAAGGATTTGTTTTTTCAGGACAGCTACTTTGCTTTCAAGAGCGCGTTGTTTGAGTTTGTTCAGGGAATCATTCATCGGGATGTGCGTATCGATCCGGATTTTATGCTGGAAGTCGTCAACATGATCGAGTCCGGGAGAGTGCTGTGAATCCAAGAACAATATTGATTACGGGGGGGGGCGGCAAGTTTGGGCGTTCTCTGGTTAGTCATTTTTTGGTTACCGGAGATCGTGTCATTACCACCTGTCGAACACATGAATCTTTAGAGAAGTTGGCGGCGGAGCATGCGCACCATGGTGAGAGATTCGTGGGGATTAAGGTAGACCTTACGGAAACTGACGCGATAAAAACTCTTCGAGAGCAGCTTGATCGTCAGGACATTCAGCCTGATTGTCTGGTTAACAATGCGCGAAGCATCGGCTTTCTGAAAATTGGAGAAGAGGGTCTGGTAAGCCGAGAGAATTTTGCTAATGAATATTTGCTCGATGTTATCGTGCCTTACGAGTTAACGATGGCTTTGACTACCCAGAAAGATAGCCAAATACGCAGAGTTGTAAACATCGGCTCGCAGTATGGAACGGTCGCCGCGAACCCGCATTTGTACACCGATCCGATTAAACAATCGCCGGTGCACTATGGTGTGGCAAAGGCTGCTCTCGCGCATTTGACCAAGGAGTTAGCGGTTCGTCTGGCTGAGAAAGGCATTCAAGTTAATTGTGTTGCGTTTGGCGGGGTAGAGGGACGTGTTGATGAGGCTTTCAAACAACGTTATGCGCAGCTTTGTCCAATGGGGCGAATGTTGAGAGACAACGAAGTGGTCGACCCAGTGGACATGATGTTGTCAGACAAATGCTCGGGTGTTACGGGGCATATTTTTGCAGTGGATGGTGGATGGGGGATTTGGTAATGAAACATATTGCGATCATCTTGGCCCGCGGCGGCTCGAAGCGACTGCCCCACAAGAATATTTTGGATTTTCATGGGAAACCCATGTTGACATGGAGCGTGGAAGCTGCATTGCAATCGTGTCAATTTGATCAGGTGGTTGTGTCAACAGATGATCATGAAATCGCGGAGATAGCTCGTTCATTTGGTGCTGCGGTGCCTTTTCTGCGTGACTCGGCAGCCGATGACATAACGCCGTCGAGTGAGGCAACCCTTGCGGCGCTCAGGCAGGCAGAACAATACTGGGGTGAACAGTTTGATATTGTGTCGCAACTGATGGCGAATTGTCCACTCCGTGATGCAAAGGACATAACGGCTTCAATTCAGAATTTTGAAAATCGAAACGCCGAATCACAGATTAGCAGTTTTCGTTTTGGTTGGATGAATCCCTGGTGGGCAGCCAAACTGAATGAGCAGGGTGTGCCTGATTACTTATTCCCAGAGGCCCGGGTCGCCCGTTCTCAAGATTTGCCACCTTTATATTGCCCGAGCGGCGCAATATGGGTTGCTCGGGCTCCAGCGCTTAAGTCTGCAAAAACATTTTACGTGCCAAGTCACATATTTCATGAACTAAGCTGGATGTCAGCGATGGATATTGACGATGCAGAGGATCTTGAAATGGCAAAGGCTTGCTTCCTGAGTAAAAAAAACATCTAACTTGCCGTCTTGTGTGACTATGAATATTGCATTTCGCGTAGACGCATCAAACCAAATCGGCACCGGACATTTCATGCGTTGCTTGACTTTGGCTGATGCACTGAAGCAGCGAGGTGCGCACATTCGCTTTGTCAGCTGCGGTCTGCTGGTGTATTTGCGCGATATGCTATCCGCAAAAGACATGGAGCTCGTATCGCTGGGTAGTGATGCAATCCCGTATCCCGCTGATGATCTGGCTCATGCGAGTTGGCTGGGAAGCAGTCAAGCGCAGGATGCGCAAGTAACTATTCAGGCGCTGTCTGGTCAGGTTTGGGATTGGCTGGTTGTTGACCACTATGCATTGGATGCGCGCTGGGAAAGTGCCTTGCGTGAAACGGCAAAAAAGATCATGGTCGTCGATGATATCGCCGACCGTCAACACGATTGCGATGTGCTGCTGGATCAGAATTTTTATGCTGATATGCAGACTCGTTATGCCGATAAAGTGCCAGCGCATTGTCAGTTGCTACTGGGTCCTCGCTATGCTTTGCTGCGGGATGAGTTCCGAAAGCTGCGTGGGCAAGTCAAGCCGCGCACAGGGCCGGTCAAACGAATTCTGGTGTTTTTTGGCGGTGTAGATGCCGACAACTATACGGGGCAAGCAATTGAGGCGCTCTCCGAGATCGACATTCGCGGTCTTTATGTCGATGTGGTGATCGGTGCACTGCATCCTTGCCTTGAAAAAATCAAAGTGGCATGTGTACAGCATGGGTTTATATGTTATGTGCAAACCGAGAAGATGGCGGAGTTGATCGCAGCAGCCGATCTCGCCATTGGTGCGGGGGGCTCGGCAACATGGGAGCGTTGTTGCTTGGGTTTGCCTACATTGGTTTTTTGTACCGCAGTCAACCAGCAGAAGCAGCTTGCAGATGCTGCCCGTGAGGGTTTGCTATATTTTCCAGAAATCAAAGCTGATTTGAAGCAAGTTATCCTAAGACATGCCTGTGCGCTGATTGAAAATGCTAGATTGAGAGAGCTTGTTTCTCGCAATAGCATGCAAGTTGTCAATGGTCGCGGGGCATTGCTGGCCATTGCAAGTTTGGGCATAAGTGATATTGAAATTCGGGTGGCAAGACCGGAAGATTCGAGAAAGTTATTTCAGTGGCGTAATCACCCAAGTATTAGAGAGGTTTCCCGTAACGCGGATGTGATCGACTGGCAGGATCACCAAAGTTGGTTTGCTTCTGTGTTGGACGATCCCGAGAAAATGCTGCTCATAGGACAGCGGTCGGAATCTCCGGTTGGGGTTGTTCGCTTTGATAAGCGGAACGATGAGGCGGAAATTTCGATTTACGTTGTTCCAGATAGCACATCTTTTGGTCTGGGGCAAAGCTTGTTGCAAAGTGCCGAGCAATGGCTTGTGGCTAATCATCCAGAAATTCGCAAAATTTGCGCGCATGTGCTGGGGGAAAATGAGCGTTCACAGAGGTTGTTTTCCGGAGCTGGATACCAAATTGAATCCACCTACTACTCGAAAAAATTGCATTGAAAATGAATAAATCAATTAAAATTGCCGATCGGATTATTGGTCGAAACAAGGCTCCTTTTGTCATCGCCGAACTGTCCGGAAACCATAATCAGTCGTTAGATCGCGCCTTGGAAATCGTTGAGGCAGCGGCTAGAACGGGTGCGCACGCACTGAAGATACAGACCTACACCCCGGATACCATGACGCTGGATTTGGATGAGCGTGAGTTTTACATCAGCGATCCGAACAGCCTGTGGACGGGGACTTCGCTCTACAAACTCTACGGGGAGGCCTACACTCCGTGGGAATGGCACAAGCCGATTTTTGATCGTGCGCACGAATTGGGCATCATCGCTTTCAGTACCCCGTTTGATGATACGGCGGTCGATTTCCTTGAAAGTCTCAATGTGCCGTGCTACAAGATTGCTTCGTTTGAGAACACAGACCTGCCGCTGATTCGCCGTGTAGCGGCAACCGGCAAGCCGCTGATTATTTCCACCGGCTTGGCTACAGTGGCCGAGCTGGATGAGACTGTGCGTGCCGCACGCGAGGCAGGTTGTAAAGAGTTGGTCCTGCTCAAATGTACCAGCACCTATCCCGCTACGGCAGCGAACACCAATATTTTGACCATCCCGCATCTGCGTGAATTGTTCGGCTGCGAAGTGGGTCTGTCTGATCACACCATGGGCATAGGCGTGTCTGTGGCCAGCGTGGCACTGGGGGCGACTGTTATCGAAAAACACTTTACCCTAAATCGCGGCGATGGCGGGGTGGATAGCACTTTTTCCATGGAACCTGCCGAAATGACGCAACTGTTCGTGGAAATTGAACGGGCTTGGCAGGCGCTTGGGCGAGTGAGCTACGGCCCTGTTGACGCCGAAAAGAAATCTCTTCAGTTCCGCCGCTCGCTATATGTGGTGCAAGATCTTAAAGCGGGAGATGTACTGACGCGCGAGAATGTGCGCGCAATACGACCAGGACTAGGTTTACCTGCGAAGTATCTGGAGCAAGTGTTGGGAATGAAGGTTACGCAGGATATGAAGCGCGGAACAGCGCTGAGTTGGAATGCGTTCCATTGAAGAATTATGTATAAAGCCTTGATCATTGGATGTGGAAACATTGGCGCGATGTATGACTTTGAAACCGAGTCTGTATCGACTTATGCGAAGGCATTCCACCTTGACTCTGAGATTGAGTTTGAGGTTTATGATATCGACACCGAAGTCTCCCATAGAGTCGCAGAGCGTTATGGTGTGCGGTGCTTGCATGAGTTGGACCCTGCAACATATCAGAACTATGACATTGTGGTGATCAGCACTCCAACGGTGACGCACTACCATTATCTTTCTCTCATGCTTGAACAGGGGCCCCCCTTGGTGTTCTGCGAGAAGCCGGTGGACATTAATCGTGTCCGGCTGGCGCAGCTACTCCAACTTTATCGTAAAACGAACACCAAGGTGATGGTGAATTTTTTCCGTCGTTTTCAACCAGGAATTATTCAACTAAAGCAGGAAGTTGAATCTATCCTAGCTGAGGAACGCTGTACTAACATTGTAGTCACCTATCAACGTGGATTTCATAATAATGCCAGTCATGCAATCGATTTACTGGAATTCCTTTTCGGCTCAACGATTGACCTTTCCGATGCTAGTGTAAATCACAATGTTTTGGATGAATTTGATACAGATCCCACTCTGAGTGTGTCTTGTGTTTGGAATGGTGCAAATGTGCAATTCATCGGTCTTACAGGTGTGGAGTTTACTCATTTTGAGATCGCTCTCTATTTTGTCCGAAAGGCAGTATTGATAAAGGACTGTGGTAATGAGCTTGAACTGCTTTCCACGTCAGCCCAAATCGGAAATTTCTATCCGAAGCTCTGCTTGCGGAGCCGACAGGGCGGGGTACTTGAAAACTATATGATGAATGTGGTCTCCCATGCGAAGGGCATGTTGAAGGCGGTGGAGCCGCGTGATAATTTTTTGGAAAGCGTAAGCATTTCAGAACGCATTTTAAAACTCCAGGGACGTTAATTTCATGAGTAAACTTGCGATATTGGGTGGAACGCCCGTAAGAACGAAAGAATTTCCCAACAGAGTTTCGATGGGGAGCGAGGAAAAAAGCGCGGCGCTGCGCGTGTTGGATTCGGATATTCTTTCCGGATTTGTGGGAGCCGCGGGTAAGTTTTTCAATGGTGGCAAAGAGGTCGTTGAGTTTGAAAATCTGTGGGCGCAAACATACGGATTCAAGAATGCAATCAGTGTCAATTCGTTAACCACCGGATTGCAGACTGCGGTGGGCGCGGTTGGCATCGAGCCGGGGGATGAAGTGATATGTTCCCCGTACAGTATGTCTGCAAGCGCGACCTCTGTCTTGTTCTACGGCGGCATCCCGATCTTCGCCGACCTTGATCAAAATCGTTTTACTCTGGACCCGGCATCTATTGAGCGTCGCATTACGCCCAGAACCAAGGCAATTTTGGTTGTCCATTTATTCGGTTATCCCGCTGATATGGATGCAATCATGAAGATCGCGGCCAAACACGGTTTAAGCGTTATTGAAGATGCGGCGCAAGCACCCGGCATTTACTACAAGGGAAGGTCGGTCGGTACGATTGGGGATATAGGTGGATTCAGCCTGAACTTCCACAAACACATCCATACCGGAGAGGGCGGACTCCTGGTCACTAATAACGATGAAATTGCGCTTCGATGTCGGTTAATACGGAATCATGGCGAGAATGCCACTGAAGCATACGGGGTGGAAGAGATATCGAACATGATCGGAAGCAACTACCGTTTCACGGAGCTTCAAGCGGCTATCGGAATTGAACAATTCAAAAAGCTGAAGGGAATCCTGGCTCACCGGACAAAGCTGGGTCACTATCTTGATCGCAGATTGAAGTCTATTCCCGGCCTGACCATACAGCAGATTGAAAGCGGCAGCACCCATTCCTATTACATGTATCCGGTTCGTTTTGATGAGGAGATTGTGGGAATATCACGAAACCTGTTTTTGCGTGCAGTGGCACTTGAGCTGCCGAAGCCAAAGTTTTGGGATACAACACCGTTTGCGGAGGGATATGTAAAGCCGCTCTACCTCAATCCATTATACCAGAAAAAAATAGCCATCGGGAAAAAGGGGTTCCCTTTCAATTTTAATCCGGGCGTCACTTATGATTATCCTAAAGGATTATGCCCGGTAACTGAAAAGCTGTATGAAAAGGAATTGCTACTGTCACCGCTAGTGCGGGAAGGCATGGACATCGATGATATCAAAGATTTCGCTGATGCAATCGAAAAGGTTGTGGGTGGTATACGCGAGTTAAAGGATTCGTTAGCGGGCTTAGCTTCGGGGATGCTTTACGATGCGGTCAGGGCCATTGACGAAAATGTATCGTAGAATACAAAAATGTTCAGCGTTATGGTGCCAAGCCTAATGTTGTTCTCTTAGGGTCGGGATCAAAGGGGAAATTTGAAATGATTTACAAACTCAGTGACGATTACTTCGTTCGACCTCTTGCTGAAGACGATCTGGACGGATCTTATCCAAGTTGGTTCGAAGATCAGGACGTGTGCCGATATAACTCTCATGGGAAGTTTTTTAAGACGAGATCCTACTTTAAAGAGTATCTGAATGAATTAAGCCGGGAAGACCGTGTTGTCTGGGCGATTTGCCATATTGAGGATGGTCATATTGGCAATGTAAGTCTTCAGCAAATATCCCTAATCAACCGAACGGCGGAATTTGCAATTCTATTGGGTGACAAGCGGCATTGGTGCAAAGGGGTCGGGGTTTTAGTGGGGAGAAAATTACTTGAGCACGGATTTAATAAACTGAATCTGGAGCGAATATTCTGCGGAACTACTGCGAACAATGAAGGGATGAAAAGACTTGCTAATGCCATGGGCATGACTCTTGAGGGTACTCGGCGTCAGCATTTCTTTCTTGAAGGCTCCAGGGTCGATATGCTGGAATATGGAATTTTACGGGCTGAGTTTAGGGAAAACCTAGGCTCATGATTGCGTTGATATCTCACGATGCTGGTGGCGCTGAGATTCTAAGTAGCTATGTACGTCAGCAAGGCTTGGATTTCATTTATGTGTTGGGTGGCCCCGCACGCAAGATATTTGAGCGCAAGCTAGGGTCCATTGAAGCCATCCCTCTCGAAGCAGCAATTCAACAGTCGACATCTATTCTTTGCGGTACCAGTTGGCAATCAGATATTGAGTTGAATGCCATAAAATTGGCGCGCTCGCTAGGCAAGCGTTCCATAGCTTTTCTTGATCATTGGGTTAACTATCGTGATCGATTTGTCCGGTCGGGTGAAATAATTATTCCTGATGAGATATGGGTTGGCGATGTCATGGCTGAAGCAATGGTAAAGGAAATCTTTCCGAACCTCCCAGTTACATTGGTAGATAACCCTTATGTGCAGGATATTCAGCAAGAACTGGCCGCAATCCAAACGCATCGTTTGCCCAACCCGGATTCAGTTTCCATACTCTATGTCTGTGAACCGGTGAGTGAACACGCTTTGATACGATATGGTGACGCACATTTTTGGGGGTATGTGGAGGAGGAGGCACTGCGTTATTTTCTTTCGAACGCCTCAGCTTTAGGTCAACCAATTGAGCGTATCCTGATTCGTCCACATCCATCTGAACGGCCAGAAAAATATAGTTGGGCTCGGCGAGAATTCGACCTACCGATTGAAATAGGCGGGGGGCGTCCTCTGATAGAAGAAATTGCGGATAACGATCTTGTGGTTGGTTGTGAATCGATGGCGATGGTCATAGCTTTGCTCGCCGGGAAAAAAGTGGTTAGTTGTATTCCATGTGGAGGTAGATCTTGTGTTTTGCCCCATACAGATATTGTCAGCCTTCAGGATGTGTTAGCGATTAAATATGAGGTCGGTTGAAAAAAGTGGACACCAATGCGCTGTTTCTTTAAGCAGAAAACGGAGGTGTCAGAATTGAGAGGATTCCTAACGGAAGATACACGAAAGAGTTCCGGGAAGAGGCGGTGAAGGTGGTGACATATTTTCCACTTAGCGGCTTGTTCAAATTTCCGTGGCCACTTCTCTTTCTCCGGCAGCCAATGAGCGGTGATACTACGAAAAACAATTTGCGGCGTGAACGATTTGGTCTCCACTATTTCCGACCGATGTCACTTATGAAGAGCCGATGATAAAAATTATAAAAAGATTTGCCCCTGATTTTTTAGTGAAAATAGGATCTCGCAATTTGATAGTGCAACGTCTGCGCCATTTGCTTAGGTATTATCTGTTCTTGCGATCAGTTCTCATGAGGCAGCTGTCAAGCAATTCGAAGAGTTGGGTTGTGGCTTCAAAGACAAAAGGCATGAGAGTGTTAGTGCCGCTTATTGAAACATCCCATTACCAGTATTTGCAGATTCTTATTATTGCAAAGGCGCTTCAGCTAAGAGGTGCCGAGGTGAAAGTGCTGATCTGCGGGCAAAGTCTAGATGGTTGTGAAATTAAATCCTTGAGAAATGAACATGATAATGATCCATGCTGGACGTGTCGATTTAACGAACGTAACATTGTCCCGCTTTTTGGTTTGGAAGTTATCCGTATTAAAGATGTATTAGTGAAGGAAGAAGTTCTGGAATTAGGAGATGCTGCAACGAAAGCTTTTTCCTCTGATGTTATAGCAATAACTAGGCATGGGGTTAATTTGTTTCAGTGTATTGAGGACTCTGTTGTCCGCTACTTCTACGGAGGCGTTCCTCTAGACAAGGGGACGGTGAAAGAGATTAGGCGGAAGCATATCAAGACGGCTTTCATGTCAATTGAGATAGCCAAGCGGATTGATGATGCGTGGACCCCGGATGTTGTGTTTAATAATATGGGTTGTTATTCAGCCTGGGAGCCATTTTTCCGTTTCTATGAAAAAATGGGTAATCGATTTATTACGATGTCAATGACCCCTTTAGATTATCGTTGTATCAGGTTTAATCTTCCGAATTTATTCCAGTCATCACGGCGGTTTGTTAGATATAATAAAAGTCGGCAAAACGTTACCTTGTCGACAAAAGAAAAGGTATATTTGCAACAGTTTCTCCGGGAACGAACTACTGGTCAAGCTGAGATATTTAAGGACTTGGGATCGTTTGCTAAATTGCCTGTCGGTGATGATGTATTGAAAGCCAAGTTGAAAATCTTTCCCGGGAAGAGGAATATCTTCCTCTTCCCGAATATCTTTTGGGATGTTGGTCTATCGGACAACGGTGGCCTTTACCCCGATGTGCTCCAATGGGTGCTCGGTACTGTTGAATTATGTAGGAAAGACGATAATTGCCACTTATATATCAAGCCTCACCCTGCCGAAGTATTCGGAGTGAGGTCCAGCAAGGGGGTTTCACAGTTCATAAAAGAAAAATACCCAGTGCTTCCTGAGAACGTAACCATTATTGAACCTGAATGGAGGCTCAAGCCCTACGATCTGTTCCCATTTATCGATGTTGGGGTAATATTCACCGGCACACTCGGCCTTGAAATGATGCTGGCTGGCATTCCTGTTATCTCAACAGGCCTCACGTCCCACAAGGGTTTAAACTTGGCAGCGGAGCCTGAGAGCATCAATGCCTATCGAGCGTTGCTGCTGGGCGAAACTAAGCCCCCCGCAGTCAATTACGACCAACTGGAACTTTTTGCCTACTTCTATTTCATCCGTACGCTTATTCCATGGAGGTTGACAAAACAAGCCTATGCAGATGATTTTGATGGATTCAGCTTTAACTCGCTAGAAGATTTAATCCCAGGGAAAGACCGTTATCTGGATCATCTTTGCAACTGCATTTTGGACAAGGACAACACGGTGCCAGAAGCTTGGCCGGATATTTAACATAATACATATTCGGTCATTAGATTATAGCTAATTATTTAAAACAATAAAGATTCCAAGAAATGTTTTATAAAATAAAATCTGTTCTCCGCCCTGTGCGCCAGCTTTTTCCTGAGTCGGTGCAAACTTTCTTCTACCGCATGTTGGTTAGGTTGTTTCAGCCTAAGCTGATGCCCGCTCTGGATGACTATACATACACCGATGAGCATCTCAAATTTGTTCATATTCTTGAGGCGCTGAATTATCTGCGTGTTGCTGGAGCGGGGGGGGGGCTGCCACAAACTTATTTTGAGTTTGGTTGTCATTCAGGGCGCACGTTTTCTGTGGCGGTGCGGGCCGCCAAGTTTCTGGGTATGAGCAATGCTGAGTTTTATGCCTTTGATTCTTTCGAAGGCCTGCCAGAAACCAATCCTGAGGTCGACGGATATTTCAAGACCGGCACGTTTTGTACGGGACGCACTGATTTTGTGCGTATCGTGGAGAAGAAAACGGGCTTGCGGCTCGATGATAATCATATTGTTCAAGGCTATTACTGCGACAGTTTGACCCCAGAAATACAAGCCCGCCTGCCCAAGGCAGGGGTGGTGCACATCGACGTGGATTTGTATTCATCTACAGTCGATGTGTTGGAATTTATTAAGCCTTTATTGGTGGTGGGTGCGATATTGATTTTCGATGACTGGTATTGCTTCCCGCCGGGCGCCAATATGGGCGAGTTGCGGGCAGTCAAAGAATTTTGTGAGGCCAATCCGTCCTTTAAGTTGCAGGAATGGAAGGCCTACTCAACATTCGGGCAGTCATTTTTCGTTACATCCCTAGCGCAAAAGTCATGATATGAATAATAAGACTAAATTTTCATTGCCACGTTTTCTGGCACGCTGCGCAATTCCATTTAAGAGCGTCAGTTTCCTCACTCAGCCTGTCGAATATGGACTTAGAAAACAAATGTATGAAGCATACAAATACATTGGAAGATCTTTTTCTGCAATATAGTGTTAACGAACCACACACCCTTCTTCATGCCGGAAAATTGAGCAACTTTATTCATGATAAAGGTCTAGATAATAAAGTGGCATTATCCATAGGCTTAGATTTACTTAAAGATAGCATTGTGTCCGTCGTCAACGGTTTAGATCTTACCGTATTAGATATTGACGCCCATGCAGTAGAAATTTGTAATAAAGCGGCATTTCGATTGGGGAAGAAAATAAAATACCGGCATAGCGATTTTTTTAGATTCGAAGAATCATGCTTAAGCGTATTTGCGGGGGGGGGGGGTGTGAATTAGGGTTGATGACGCAAGTTGACTATTGTTTTAACGACTTGGAATTAAAGGAGATATTCGCGATATTCAACAGAATGAACGTGGCGAATATCATTCTATTTTCGCCTTCTCTTTACTATGTCAATAAAAATCCAGTGAAGTTTCTTGAATTTTTGCATCAATATATTTATTCGTTTCTGACAAAAAAACGAATGCGGTATGCCATTAAAATGAATAAAAAACAACAGTATGATAAAGGATTCAGAAGAAACATTGAATATCTAATTAATATTTCTTCTGAATTTTATAGCTGTACTAGTCGAAGTGATTACGCTTATCCTTCGGGAAGAATATCTATGTTGCAATTTGTCATAAAAGGCTAGATGGCAAAAAAATACTAGATAAAACACGTATTATCATTTGGAAGTGATTTTAATGAGTATTAAGAATGAATTCATCCCGGTCTATCAACCGCAACTTTCTGGGCGAGAAAGGCAGTACGTTGGCCAATGCTTTGACTCGTCATGGATATCATCTAAAGGTGAGTTTGTTACACGCTTTGAAAGAGAATTCGCTGCGTATTTGAATATCCGTCATGCGACAACAGTGAGCAATGGGACGGTCGCGTTGCACCTTGCGCTTAAAACTCTGGGTATCGGCCCGGATGATGAGGTGATCGTGCCGACACTCACCTATATTGCGTCTGTCAATGCCATCGCCTATGTGGGCGCTACGCCTGTGTTTGTCGACTCCGAGGAGAGTTCCTGGAATATTGATCCTGGAAAGATAACCGCGAAGATTTCACAAAAAACTAAGGCTATTCTCGCTGTTCATCTGTATGGGGCACCGTGCGATATGGATTCAATTTCTGACGTTTGCAGGGAACATAACCTATTCCTGATCGAAGATGCGGCGGAAGCATTTGGCACTAAATATCGCGGACAATACGCGGGAAGCTTTGGCGATATTTCAACATTTAGTTTTTTTGGTAACAAGACTATCACCACAGGGGAAGGTGGAATGGTTGTTTCTAATCGGCAGGCACTGATTGAGCGAGCAGTCTATTTGAAAAGCCAGGCGGTCTCTCTTACGCGCGAGTATTGGCACGACGAGATTGGCTTCAATTTCAGAATGACTAATATATGCGCCGCCATTGGCGTGGCCCAGCTTGAGCATGCGGACAAGATCCTTCCTAAAAAGCGAGAGCTGGCTGACTGGTATCGGGCTGATCTTGCAGGAACTTCGCTAGTGTTTCAGGCAGATAGTCAGGATGCGATGAATTCTTACTGGATGGTGTCCATTTTGGCGAAAGATGCGATAGAGCGCGATCATATTCGGCAGCACCTGAAAAACAATAACATAGAAACCCGCCCCCTGTTTTATCCGGCGCACACCATGCCCGCATTCAAAACTGAAGACACCTACCCTGTTGCCGAATCATTAAGTAGTCGCGGGTTGAATCTGCCAAGTTATCCGGGTTTGACTAGAGAGCAGGTTGCCCAAATCACCTCAAAAATAATTGAAGTGATTTAAAGTCAATAGCGGATTTCTTTTTGATACATGTTGATGAAAATTAAAATAAGTCCATCCAGATTTTCATCAGGTATTTCTTCGCTTTGGCGTGGAAACGATATCTCTACAATAAATCAGTTCATTTTGGAAACCATCAATGGTAAAGTTAGGTTAAGTGTAAATAATGAAATTGTAGAAGATGCGTTTAGCTTGGTATTTGAGTCAGGGCGCTCAGCAATTGCAGCGACTCTTTTTGCATGCAATATAGGCGATGGTGACGATGTAATTGTCTCTTCTTTTACATGTGATGCAGTCACGTATGCTGTTTGTGAAACCGGGGCAAGAGTCGTTTATGTTGATATTAACGACGACTTAACAATGAATGAGAAGTGTGTCACGATAGCCATCACTGATCGAACAAAAGCAATTATTATCCAAAATACTTTTGGGCGACTAGGCATGCAGCCACCAGCGATAAAGAGGATGAAGGATTTAGGCTTATTGGTAATAGAGGATAATTGCTTATCTGTTGGTAGTAGTCTTAATTCAACGGTATTTGGTTCTTGGGGGGATGTCAGTGTCTTTTCGTTAGAAGTGTCGAAAACCATAACTATTGGATGGGGGGGGGTGTTGACTATAAATAATGCAGTGTATCTCAGTAGAATAGTTGGCTACTATAATACCCTGTGTAGGGTCTCCATAATGCAGGATATCCGAAGGCTTTTTCAACTTTGGTTTAGTGTTTTAATGACGAGGTGGCAACCATGGGGTGGTTTTGTTGTTTGGTATTTTCTTTATGGTACGCAGATATTTAGAAAGTCTTCCACGAGCCAAAAGAGAATCAAGAATACATTGGCAAAGCTAGGATTTTCTTCGCTTGCTTTATACAAATTCATGATCCCACGGATGGGTTCAATGATAAGTAAAACCCACAGAAATCTTGAAGAGTTAGAGGATTACGCTACGATTCTGGGACTCAATTGTCCGATACGGCGAAGAGATGGCGAGTATCTCGTAGCACCCAGGTTGTCAATCCTTGTTGATAAATACGTTGTGGAAAAAGTATTGACTATTGCAGAACAACTCGGCGTTGAGGCGGGGCGCTGGTTTAGTGAGTGTCCGCCGAATTATAAACAAAGCGATTGTGTTATTGTTTCTGCGAATAAGGCTATAGAAATTGCCGAACAGATAATTAATGTTCCGTGTTATTGGTCAATGTCGGATAGGGAGATGCGTGCAATAAAGGGATTTCTTTTATGTATCTCAAAAGAAAATCTGGTTCGTCACGTAAATTGTACAGATATAGTATTCACCTGACACAGAAGTGGTCCTGGAAATTTGAACAAGCCGCTAAGTGGAAAATCTGCTACCTTTTGAAGGCCCCTGTGGGGCTTAACCATGGAGCAGAAGATGGCAAAAAGAACGAGACGGAAACACTCAGCGGTGTTCAAAGCCAAGGTGGCGCTGGCAGCGATGGCGGGAGACAAGACGCTGGCCGAACTGGCGCAACGGTTTGAAGTGCATCCAAACCAGATTACGGAGTGGAAGCGGCAACTCAGCGAGCGAGCGACCGACGTGTTTGGTGGCTCCGGTGTGGCCGAACCGGCTGTTGATCTGAAAGTTTTGCATGCCAAGATAGGGCAGCTGACGCTGGAGAATGATTTTTTAGAAAGCGCGCTCACCAAGGTGGGATTGCTGAGCGCAAAGCGATGATTGACGGCCACCACGCACTTTCAGCCAACCGTCAGGCCCAGTTGGCCGGCATTAGCCGGGGCAGCGTGTATTATCTGCCAAAACCGATCAGCGCCGCCGATCTGGCGCTCATGCACCGCATTGACGCATTGCACCTGGAACACCCATTCATGGTGCACGTATGCGGCGGGATCAGCTTAACCGGGACGGAGTCGCTGTCGGGCGCAAGCATGTTGGCACTTTGATGAAGCGCATGGGTGTTGAGGACCTTTACAGAAAGCCGGGGACCAGCAAGAAACACCCCGGCCATGAAATTTACCCCTACCTTTTGCTGGGCCTCGTCATAAACCGGGCCAACCAGGTTTGGGCGCTGGATACAACCTACATCCCAATGGCCAAAGGGGTTGTCTATCTCACCGCTGTTGTGGATTGGGCCAGTCGTAAGGTCTTGGTAGCAAAGGTGGCGATTACGCTGGCGGCCTGCCATGCGGTCGATGTACTGCAAGAAGCGCTCAATCACCATGGCACGCCAGAGATTGTGAATACCGACCAAGGCAGTCAGTTCACCGCGCATGAGTTTGTTCAAGCCGTCAAGGATCGTGGATGCAAAGTCAGCATGGACGGACGCGGAGCCTGGAGGGATGATGTTGTTCAAGCAATTGGGGCTAGCTCTGCTCCATTTCTTTTATACGCATGAGATCAAGGGCACCCGTGCCGCCGTACTTCGATTTCCAATTGTAGTATGTGGCGTCTGAGATCCCGTGCTTGCGGCAGATCTCTTTGCTTGAATGCCCGCTTCGCCTTCTTTGAGAATGGCGATGATTTGATTTTCGGTAAAACGTGTCTTTTTCATCAGCGCCTCCTGGCTGTATTGTATCAGGAAACTCTACTTTTTCCATATTTACAGTTTAGTGAAGCTTGCGAAATGAAACAAATGAAATTTAATAAAATTGCTGTATTTCTGCTCGGTTTTTTTTGTATCTGGCCAGTTTTCATTGACGTGATCTCGTGGAAGATTTTGGCGATTAAGCTTGATCAGAGTCATGTGACTGCGAGCATCGTAGGTGGGGTTCCAGTTCCAATGGGGTTTTTCTCGTTAGCGCTTTTTGTAATATTATTTGTTTTTTCTAAGAAGAAATTTCGTTTACAGATACCTGGAATAATTCTGCAATTCGGAATTTTACTTGCGTTATTCTCTAGTATTGGATTTTTAAAAGTAGTTGCGTTGTTTACCCCTATCGTGTGGCTGTATGCCCTTGAGGTTGCAAGTATAGATAGGGAGAAACTAGCGAGATTTTCAGACGGATTTTTAGTGGGAGTAATCACTTTTTACATGCTAAATGTGCTTTCCTATTTATTTTGTCCCAGCGAGTTAGGGGGGTTTGGCGCACTAAATGCTGGGCGACAGGTTTTTGGTTATGAAATTTATCAATTCTTTGTTTCTTACTCTGCGGTGGCATCTTTGATATTCGGGGCCAGTTCTTTGTTGCTTCTTGCAAGCAAGAATGAACTGAGATATTCTAAGTTGAACTTGTTGGCTATGTCAGTCTTGTCTGGTATTGTTGTTGTACTTGCTTACAGGAAGGCGGCAATGATTGATTTATTTTTTCTTTCTTTTTTATCAGTAGTATATATGTTAAAATATCTTTTTTGTGGGAAAATAAAGGCATGGATTGTAATTATTGTTCCTTGTGTATTTGTCTTTAATTATCATTCATATGTTTTATTTGGCTCAATACGTGATATTTCAATTAATAATGCTATCGAGCAACGAATAGATTCATATTTGTTTTTTTTACATAGACTTGTATCGCTTGATGTGATTAGCTTTCTGTTTGGATATGAAATAGGATTTGGTGGTTATAGCAATTTATTTATTGATTTATTTGTGCGGGGTGGTTTTGTTGGCCTTATCGTTTATTTATTTTTTCTGTTTAATGCTGGTTATAGATATTATCAATCTTTATATAACTTTCGTGAGAGTGACATTCGCGGAGCATATCCAATTTATTCATTTGTTTTAATATTTGTTTTATTTAATGTTGTTGTAGGCAATGTCGTTAATCTTAATTTGTCTGTGCCGTATTATGTTGTAAATCTTATTTCTATTCTTGCTGTATTATCCACAGGCGTTACAAGCTTAGGTGCAAAAAAAACTTTCTATGAAAAAAGAAATTATCACTATGCAAAGAAGTAACTTGCAATTTAACGGCCAGTTGAATCCAGTTTCAACGCGTTCAAGATCAGTCATTTATTTTGTCCCTGTTAAACCCGAGTTTTTCACTAAATGGGAATATTACCGTTGTGATCTGGAAATGCTTAAGCTTGCTTACAATGATGTCCATGTTTGTCATAAGTTTTTCGAGGTCTTTAAGTTTCTTTTTGCAAAGCATGATGTGTTTTGTTGGTGGTGGCACCTGAGTGTGCCAGTTATAGTTCTTTCGCGAATGCTAGGTTGGAGGGTATTTTGTACGGGGGCTATCCATATGTTTGATTGCTCTGGAGCAAAAGATTTCTACAGTAAATCTCTGATTTATCGGCTTTTAATTAGAACTGCGTTGCATCTTAATAATATTAACCTTTTTATTTCACATGACCAACAGCTTTCGGTGACATCCCACTTATCTACGAATTGCCCGATTACTATTCATTCATCACTTTTGCCAGACAAAGCAAGCATGCTCATGGATCAGGTTATTGAACAGTACAAAAAAGAAAGGTCATCTGGTTTGAAGTTTTTGTTTCTTTGTTGGCTGACTTATGAGCAGTTGCGTCGTAAGGGTTTTTTTATATTATTAGAAGCTTTCTCACGGTTTGTCCATCAAACCGATTCGACCGCTAAACTAATAATTGCCGGAAGAAGTGGGGATGGCCTTGCCATTATTCGTTCTACTGTTGCACAGTTAGATATTGATGCTAATGTCGAACTACGGCTTGATCTGACTGATTCGGAAAAATCTTCCCTTTACTGTGAGTCAGATCTCTTTATTTCGCCTTCGTACATGGAAGGTTTTGGTAATGCAAGTCTTGAATCAATGTCACACGGGTTGCCAGCAGTTGTTACTCGGTACGGTGCTAGCCATGAAGTTGTTGGAGAGACGGGGTACATAATTAACAATATCGACGTAGATTCAATTAATTCTGTTTTGCAACGATATTTCAATCTTGGCCAAACCGCACGATTGAGTATGCGCATGGCAGCATTTAGGCGCGCACATGATTTATTTGGATTTAACACTCGACTAACTAAATTTGAAGCTTTGGTTAGTGGCTGTAACTGACATTCCCCCGTTTTTATTGTCCCCGCTTGGGAGGGTTAAAACCCCCACCTTTCAGGTGGCAGCTTTAGCGTAGAATTGCTAAAGGGGCATGGCTTAATAGACATGGCTCACATACGGTATTCACTACACCAGGCCGCATTCGGGCCCAGGTAAGAAAACACAGGATGAAGCTTATGCCGTAAACCATGCAGCAAATTAAAGATGTTGAAATAGCTAGTTAGGAAAAATATTGGCTAATTATTTAGGGCAGCCCAGGAAATTATGTGCGGAATACTTGGTTTTTCAGGGAAGTGTGCCCCAGGAGCGTTGAGCACTGGACTGAACGCTATCGCCCATCGAGGTCCGGATGATTCCGGGGTGTTTGTTGATGTGGCCGCCCGTATTGGGCTGGGCCATGCCCGCCTTTCAATCGTTGATCTATCGTCATTAGGCCATCAACCCATGGTCAGCGCTGATCGTACGGTGGCGCTCGTGTTCAATGGCGAAATCTACAACTTCCGTGAACTGCGGGCTGACTTGGAGGCACAAGGGGTCAGCTTTCAGGGGCATTCCGATACTGAGGTCTTGTTGAAGCTTTACCTCGCCGAGGGCGAGGCAATGCTTTCGCGGCTAAACGGAATCTTTGCCTTTGCTGTGTGGGACAGTCGCCAACAGGCGCTCCTGATTTCACGCGATGCTGTGGGGGTAAAGCCAATTTATTATGCCGCGCTGAATGGCTGCTTCGCTTTTGCCAGTGAGATCAAGGCGCTTTTACAGTTGGTCCCGGAAGCGCGCGAACTGGATGTCGCGGCGCTGCATCGGTACTTGAGTTTTTTGTGGTGTCCGGGCGAAGGCACGCCGCTCAAGGCAGTGCGCAAGCTGCTACCCGGTGAAGCGATGGTGGTCCGGGCAGGACGTATCGAACGGCGTTGGTTGTGGTATCAGTTGCCAGCCTTTCGGGGTATTGCTGCAGACCTCGATAAAAAAGCTGCGTTGGTGGGAACTGTTTTTCATCTACGCCAAGCAGTGCAGCGGCAGATGGTGGCGGATGTCCCTGTCGGAGCATTTCTCTCGGGTGGGCTGGATTCAAGCGCTGTAGTTGCCTTTGCGCGTGAACAAAAACCAGATATTCATTGTTTTACGATCGAAGCAGTGGGTGGACAGGAAGAAGGCCAGATTGATGACTTGCCTTATGCGCGCAAAGTAGCACAACACCTTGGGGTGCCGTTGGAGGTGGTGCAGATTGACGCTGGCCGCATGGCGGATGATCTGGTGCGTATGGTGGCGCAACTGGATGAACCCTTGGCTGATCCCGCGCCACTTAATGTGCTTTACATCAGTCAATTGGCGCGAGATCAAGGCATAAAGGTTTTACTCTCCGGTGCTGGAGGAGATGATTTGTTTGCGGGGTATCGTCGCCACTGGGCGTTGCAGGCGGAGAGTTACTGGCGTTGGCTACCGCATGATTTGCGCCGCAGACTGGCTCAGGTGAGCGTTCAGACGAAACCGCGACGGGTGTGGGCCCGTCGTTTGGGGAAAATTTTCAACGGTGCGGCGCTGGTGGGCGATGAACGCCTGGTTGAATATTTTCGTTGGGCGCGGGAGGCAGATTTGATGGCCCTCTACACGCCGGAAACTCGGCGAACCTTGGGCGGTGAGCTGGCGGCTACGCCAATGCTGGATTTTCTGGATCCCCTGCCAGATAGCGTCGCGCCTTTAGAACGGATGTTAATGTTGGAGCAACGCTTTTTCTTGACAGATCACAATCTGATCTATACGGACAAAATGTCGATGGCTGCGGGAGTCGAGGTGCGAGTACCGTTCCTTGACCTTGATCTTGTAGATTTTGCGGCTCGAATCCCATTGGGACTAAAGCAACGCGGCAGCGAGGGAAAGTGGGTTTTAAAGAAGGCGATGGAGCCTTACTTGCCGCACGAGGTGATTTACCGACCGAAATCTGGCTTCGGTGCACCGTTGCGACGATGGATGCGACATGACCTGCGCCAGTTGCTGGGCGATCTGCTGTCGGTTAATAGCTTGAATCGTCGCGGCTTGTTTGACCCGGCCGCCGTGCAGCAACTGATTGCAGCCAATGATGCAGGGAAGGTGGATGCGAGTTATACTTTGCTGTCGTTATTGTGTATCGAGATCTGGTGTCGGACTTATCTGGATAGAAACGAGATGTTGGGAAAAGAATGAATCACGAAAAACAAGAAGTCCACGATTTCTGGAGCCAGGCATCTTGTGGCGAGGAACTTTACCTGACGGATGCCGATATGGCGGGCTACACGACGCAATCAGATCAGCGCTATGCACTCGAGCCCTATATTTTGGATTTTGCCCGCTTCAGAGAAGCGCGTAGTTCGCGCATATTGGAAATAGGCGTCGGACTTGGGGCGGACCATCAACAATTCGCCCAGGCAGGGGCCGATCTTTTTGGCGTCGACCTGACAGAACGTGCCGTTGAGCATACCCGGAAGCGATTAGCGGTTTTTGGCCTGAATTCAAACTTGACCGTGGGCGACGCGGAACACCTCGATTTTCAAGATGAGTCATTTGACCGGGTGTATTCGTGGGGTGTGCTGCACCACAGCCCTGATACACCAAGAGCTATTGCTGAAGTCTGGCGCGTGCTGAAGCGTGGGGGGGGGGCAAGCATCATGATTTATCACAAGTGGAGTTTGGTGGGCATGATGCTCTGGGTACGCTACGCCCTGCTGGGGCTGCGGCCCTTGCTGACTCTGAAGGAAATTTATGCCCATTATCTTGAAAGCCCAGGAACCAAAGCCTATTCAGTTGCCGAGGCGAAGCAGTTGTTTTCGGCATTCAGTGCGGTGTCTGTGAAAACAGTATTGACACATGGGGATTTGCTGGAATCTGGTGCAGGGCAAAGGCATCGTGGTGGTCTTCTGTCGCTTGCGAGAAAGATATGGCCACGCGGATTGATCCGTCGGTTTTTCCCCAAGGCAGGGTTGTTCATGTTGATTGAAACAAGGAAATAAATTTTGAAACAAATTCTCCAAAGTTTAAAAACAGGACTTACTGAAGTGGCGGAAGTTCCCTGTCCATCGGTAGGAAGTGGGCAATTATTGATCGGTACATGTCGTACTCTGGTGTCGGTGGGCACTGAGCGTATGTTGGTGGAGTTCGCTAAGGCTGGCTGGCTCGAAAAAGCCCGCCAACAGCCAGACAAAGTGCGCATGATGCTGGACAAAATCAAGGCCGATGGTTTAATGCCAACGGTTGGAGCGGTGTTAACTAAGCTGGACCAGCCTTTGTGCCTGGGCTATTGCAATGTAGGCCGGGTAATGGAGGTCGGTGCTGGTGGGACGGCGTTTGCGGTCAATGACCGCGTTGCTTCAAACGGAAAACATGCGGCCACCGTGAGTGTCCCTATCAATTTGTGTGCCAAGGTGCCCGATACGGTTTCTGATGATGAGGCGGCATTTGTCGTTCTGGGGGCGGTTGCCTTGCAGGGAATCCGCCTTGCGCAGCCGACTTTGGGCGAGGCTGTGGTGGTCACCGGCCTTGGGCTGGTCGGGTTGGTCACTGTTCAGTTGTTGCGTGCTCAAGGCTGCCGGGTGCTGGGGTTGGATTTTGATGCCGAAAAGCTGGCGTTGGCTCGGCAATTCGGCGCCGAGGTCGTGAATCTAGGGGCAGGCGAAAACCCGCTGGCGGTGGCGCATATATTTTCGCGCGGGCGTGGGGTAGATGCGGTGATCATTACGGCATCTACCAAGAGTAACGAGCCGGTACATCAGGCGGCGCAGATGTGCCGTAAGCGTGGGCGGGTCGTGCTGGTCGGCGTGACGGGTTTGCAGCTGTCGAGAGCAGATTTCTTTGAGAAGGAGCTGACTTTTCAGGTGTCGTGCTCCTACGGTCCGGGGCGCTACGATCCGAGTTACGAAGAGAAGGGCCATGATTACCCGGTGAGTTTTGTGCGCTGGACAGAGCAGCGCAATTTTGAGGCGGTGTTGGATATGATGGCTGATGGCCATCTGAATGTTAAGCCGCTCATTTCCCATCGATTTGATATTGACGAGGCAGAGAAGGCTTACGAACTGGTCGGCGGTTCCGGGCCTTCGCTGGGGATATTGCTTGAATATCCCCAAGATGAAAAATGGGCGCTGACGGGGCGGCGGCAAACGGTGGAGCTGCGGCCACAGGCCGCAACATTCTTAGGCCCAAAGCAGGCTTCGGTGGCTTTCATTGGTTCAGGAAGCTACGCTACCGCCGTGCTGATCCCTGCGTTCAAGGCAACCGGGGCACGGTTAAAAACAGTGGCGTCTAATGGTGGAGTCAGCGGCTTGCACGCGGGTCGGAAGTTCGGCTTTGAAACGACCACTACAGATACGGCGAGCGTGTTGGCGGATGCGGATGTGAACACGGTCGTGATCACTACCCGACACGACAGTCATGCGCGGTTGGTGTGCGATGCCTTGCGGGCGGGCAAGCATGTGTTCGTGGAAAAGCCTCTTGCTTTGCGCATGGAAGAACTGGCGGAAATTGAGGTGCTCTCGTCGTCAGGCAAGTCTTTGCTTATGGTTGGCTTCAATCGTCGCTTCGCGCCGCAAGTGCAGAAGATGAAGGAACTGCTTCGCTCCGTTGCCGGTCCTAAAACCTTTGTAATGACAGTGAATGCGGGGGCCATTCCCGCAAACCACTGGACCCAAGACCGCGAGGTGGGGGGCGGGCGGATCATTGGTGAGGCGTGCCACTTCATCGATCTGCTCCGGTTTTTGGCCGCCGCGCCGATTATCGAGTGGCATCGAATGTCAATGGATTCGGCCACGCACGATACCGTCACCTTGCAGTTAAGGTTTTCGGATGGATCAATTGGCTCGGTACACTACTTTGCAAATGGGAGCAAATCCTTTCCCAAGGAGCGGTTAGAGGTTTTTGCTGATGGACGGCTGTTGCAATTAGACAACTATCGCAAGCTGAGCGGTTTTGGTTGGCCGGGTTTTACGAAGATGAATCTGTGGCAGCAAGATAAAGGTCAGCGGGCGTGTGCTGCGGCATTTGTGCAGGCAGTTGTTCAAATGGGGAAATCGCCTATACCTATTGATGAAATACTCAACGTCAGCCGAGTGGCTGTAGAAATCGCACAAGCTTAAAATGCGTGATAATAATTTCGATGGCATAAGATTATTAGCTGCTTCGCAAGTTGTAGTAAGTCATGCGGTAAGTCATCTGAATGTGGAATTCCCAATATGGTTGAATTTCTTGGGGTATTTTCCTGGGGTTCCTATTTTCTTTATTATTAGTGGCTTTCTAATATCGGCATCGTTTGAACGAGCACCAACGATTAAGCAATATGCTGTCAATAGACTTTTGAGAATTTACCCGGCTCTGTGGGTTTGTTTGGCTTTTTCTATAGTTATTGCTTTGATAGCCGAGGTCGTTTTTGAACCCAAATCGTTCTCGATTTGGGTTGTTGCGCAGGGTTCTTTTTTTCAGTTTTATAACCCTGATTTTCTCAGGGGTTTCGGGGTGGGCGTGTTGAATGGAAGCCTCTGGACTATTCCCGTAGAATTGCAGTTTTATTTTGTTTTGCCTTTCTTGATGCTATTTGTGCGAGATTGGTCTGGCCAGTCAAAAATATTGGTGGTGATTGGAAGTTTATTGTTGATGATTTTATCGCGGAAATTTATGTCAGAAGATTTTGGTCTTGTGGCGAAAATTGTCCACGTTTCCCTCTTGCCATACCTTTTCTATTTTTTAGTTGGTGTTGTTTTAAGAGTTGTTCATGAACGAACAGAAGTTTTTTCAAGCTCTTTTGCTAAATTCGTTGGGCTATATTTTTTCTTGGTAGTTTTGCACAAAGTTACAGGAATAGATGGTGCGGCTGGCAATAATCTCAACCCTGTTCAGATTATTGCTTTAGGGGGTCTGGTTGTGAGTGCTGCATTCTCTAACGTCAATTTTTCTAGGAAAATTTTGCGTGGGAATGATATTTCATATGGTTTGTATATTTACCATATGCCGATTATGAATTTTCTTATATATAAGGCGATTGTTGGGGCACAGGGTCTGATTGTTTGCCTGGTCGTGACAGTGGTTGTGGCCGGATTTTCTTGGCGTTTTGTTGAAAAACCAGCCCTAGGGTTGAAGCGTTATTCAATAGCAAACTGAAGCATGTTATGATGAAGATTTCGGTTTATTGGCATACGCTTCGCCATCTCAAGCCAGGCCAGCTCTATGAGCGACTCTGGTTTCGGTTTTGCCTGCCCAAACCGGACTTTCGCCCCGCACCCTGTTTAAGGGTGTTTATGGGTGAATGGGTTTCCCCAGCACAGCGGCAAATAAGTCTGCTAAGTCCGTCCACATTCTGTTTTCTGAATGAAACGCACACTCTTGATGATGTGGGCTGGGATGATCGTGGGCTGGACAAACTCTGGCGTTACAACCTTCATTACTTTGATGACCTGAATGCCCGCGATGGGTATTTAAGATGTGATTGGCATGTAGCACTGCTAAAACGCTGGGTCGCCGAAAACTACCCAGGTTTTGGCAACGGTTGGGAGCCTTACCCGACATCGCTGCGAATCGTGAACTGGGTGAAATGGAAACTGGCGGGGAATGTGTTGCCTGATGTTTGTGTGCAAAGCCTGGCAATGCAGGCACGGTGGCTCAGCAAACGACTTGAGCAGCATTTGTTGGGTAACCATCTTTTTGCCAACGCCAAAGCCCTTGTATTTGCTGGTGTTTTTTTTGCGGGTGGTGAAGCCGATATATACCTGGAACAAGGGCTGTCTATTATCAATCGGGAGTTGTCTGAACAGGTTCTTCCTGATGGAGGAAATTTTGAGCGTAGCACGATGTATCATGGCATCTTTTTGGAAGATGTTCTGGATTTAATAAATATCGCACAAGTATATCCCGGTTGCATTGATGTCAAAGTGGTAGAGGGCTGGAGAGAAACAGCCGGTCGCATGTTGTCCTGGATGATTGGTATGGTGCATCCAGATGGCCAAATTGCTTTGTTCAACGATGCGGCATTTTATGTTGCACCGGAACCCGCAGAGTTGTTCGTTTACGCTGAACGGCTGGGGTTGCATGGGGCTGAACCTGTAACGAATGTTCGTTGGCAATTGCAGCACTGGCCCGAGAGCGGTTATATTCGACTGAATTCACCTGGCGCAGTCGCTTTGCTTGATGTGGCGCCCGTTGGTCCTGATTATTTGCCAGGGCATGCACATGCCGACACCCTGTCGTTTGAGTTGTCGTTATTTGATCAGCGGGTAGTTGTAAATGGCGGGACTTCCCGCTACGGGTTGGGGCCGGAGCGTCTTCGTGAGCGACAAACCGTCTCACATAGCACGGTGGAGGTAGCGGGCCAAAGTTCTTCTGAAGTTTGGGGTGGTTTTCGGGTGGCGCGCCGCGCTTACCCATTTGATTTTGAGAGCTCCCAGGAACACGAGTTGTTGTCAGTGACCTGTTCGCATGATGGTTACACTCGTCTGCCGAACAAGCCCATTCACCGCCGCGAATGGGTGATGGATTCGTCTGGCCTGTTGGTCACTGACCTGGTTGTGGGAGGCGAATATTCTGCGGTGGCGCGATACATTCTACATCCCGCCGTTCAGGTTGCTGAAGCAGGGGAAAATGAGTGGTTGCTGGTGTTGCCTCGTGGTGAAAATGTACATATAAAGGTACTCACTGGCCGCGCAAAACTTGAGCCCGCCAACTACGCCCCCGAGTTCGGCAGAGTTCTGCCGACGCACTGCCTGGCTGTAAGCTTAGCCGAGGGGCTTGCCCGCACCCAATTGATTTGGCACTGACCTGAAATTAGCGAAAAATGGCACCTAGAAAAAAAATTATGCTGGTATTCGGCACACGTCCAGAGGCCATAAAGATGGCGCCGCTGTATCATGCACTAAAGCGATATCCCGGTGAATTTGAGACACTGGTATGCGTAACCGCTCAGCATCGACAAATGCTGGATCAGGTGCTCCGGGTGTTTGAGATCTTGCCGGATATTGACCTCAATCTGATGAAGCAGGGGCAGGACTTGTTCGATGTTACTACTTCGGTTCTGTTGGGCATGCGGGGCGTGTTGAATGAGCACAAACCTGACGCATTGCTGGTGCATGGTGATACCACGACCGCAATGGCTTCGGCCATGGCAGGGTTTTATCTGGGTGTTCCTGTTGGGCATGTTGAGGCGGGTTTGCGTACCCACGATGTGTCTGCTCCGTTTCCGGAAGAATTCAACCGGCAGGTGACCACCAAGGTAACCCGTTGGCACTTTTCCCCGACGGATTTCAGTCGAAGGAATTTGCTGGCTGAGGGTGTCGATGAAGTTCGTGTGACGGTAACGGGCAATACCGTCATTGATTCCTTGCTATGGGTCCTGGATCGTATTGATTCGGATCCAGAACGACGGGGAAAGATAGCTGCCTTCCTTGGTGCGAGTTTGCCTTTCGACTGGGCCAATCAGCGCTTTGTTCTGATTACCGGTCACCGCCGGGAGAATTTTGGCGATGGCTTTTTACAGATATGCCATGCCCTACAGGACTTGGCTGCCCGCTATCCAGAGGTGCAATTTGTCTATCCGGTGCATCTCAACCCGAATGTGCAAGAGCCGGTGAACGCCATTTTGGCGGGGCTAGGCAATGTGCATTTGATTGCGCCATTGGATTATGAGCCTTTTGTGTATCTGCTCAAACATTGTTGTGTCGTCCTTACAGACAGCGGCGGGATTCAGGAAGAAGCCCCCAGTCTCGGCAAACCGGTATTGGTGATGCGGGATGTCACTGAGCGGCCCGAGGCTATCATTGCCGGGACGGTGCGCTTGGTGGGGGCAAATCGCGACAAGATTGTGGCCCATGTAGCAGAGTTGCTGGATAACGAGGCCAGTTACGAGCTTATGGCGCGGGCACACAATCCTTACGGGGATGGCAATGCTGCGGAACGAATTATTTCGGTGTTGAGGACGATATAAATGGCGAACAAAACGGTGTGTGTTGTGGGCTTGGGTTACATCGGTTTGCCCACGGCAGCCCTATTGGCAACCAATGGTTATCAGGTGGTGGGTGTCGATCTGAATGTCCATGCAGTTGATACCATCAACAAAGGGCAAATTCATATTGTGGAGCCTGATCTAGACGCCTATGTCCGCTCATCTGTTGCTGCCGGCAAGTTGAAGGCCTACACCAAGCCCGAGCAGGCAGACATTTACATGATCTGCGTCCCGACACCTTTTCACGAAGGCGGTGACATTCCGCAGCCTAATATTGACTATGTGCTAGCGGCAACTCGTAGCATAGCACATTTGGTTACGCCGGGTGACTTGGTGATTCTGGAGTCGACTTCACCGGTTGGTACAACTCGAAGAATGGGTGAAGTCCTGCAAGAGGCCGGGGTGGATCTTTCCACCGTACACCTGGCTTACTGCCCTGAGCGTGTACTGCCGGGAAAAATCATGATTGAGTTGGTGGAAAACGACCGCGTAGTAGGTGGCTTGACACCGGATGCAACCAAACTGGCGAGTAATTTCTACCGCACTTTCGTGCGCGGTGAAGTTCTGGAAACCGATGCCCCGACGGCCGAGATGTGCAAACTCACCGAGAATAGCTACCGTGATGTGAACATTGCTTTTGCGAATGAGCTTTCTTTACTGTGCGCCAAATCTGGTATTAATGTCTGGCGCCTGATTGAACTGGCTAATCGCCATCCTCGCGTCAATATACTGCAACCAGGAACGGGTGTGGGGGGCCACTGTATTGCCGTGGATCCTTGGTTTATTGTGGCCAGTGACCCGATCAATGCACGTGTTATTCGTATCGCTCGTGAAGTGAATAACTGCAAAACAGAGTGGGTGATTGATCAGATTAAGATTGCCGTGGCGGACGCATCAGCAAAGACTGGACGAAAATCCAGGGTGGCCTGCCTGGGCTTGTCATTTAAGCCGGACATTGATGATTTGCGCGAGTCACCTGCCTTGCATGTGGTCAAAACCCTTCAGGCGCAGGGGTACGATGTGATGGCAGTCGAGCCTAATATCGAATCGCATGATCTCCTTGCATTGACAAGCCTAGAACAGGCGATTGCCGATGCAGATGTTGTAGCCGTGCTGGTAAAGCACCGGCGGTTTGTCGAGTTAGTTAAGTCGGGGGGGTTACGAAAAGAGGGGGTCCTGGATTTCTGTGGGGTGAGCGGATAGCAGCATGTCAGAGTATATTGATGGAGAAATAACTCAAAGGTGAAGATCCTCGTATTGAGTTTTTATTACCCACCTGATTTGTCTGCGGGTTCGTTTAGGGCTGTTGCCTTGGTCGAAGCACTGATTGAACTGTCATCTTCCGATCTCAAGATTGATGTCATTACGACTTTGCCTAACCGTTATGGTAGCTTTAGTGCGCAGGCACAGGCACAAGAAAATGACGGGCAACTTCATATCCGCAGAATCCAACTTCCGGAACATCATGGCGGGATGGTCGATCAGGCAAAAGCGTTTTTTAGTTATGCACGAGAAGTTTCTACGCTTACCAAAGGCCAAAAGTATGATTTAGTCTACGCGACCTCATCTCGTCTGATGACTGCGACTTTAGGTGCTTGGATTTCGCGCCGACTGAATATCCCTTTGTATCTGGATGTCCGTGATATCTTTGTGGATACGATCAAAGATGTTTTGTCGGGAAAGGGAGCATTTCTTTTTAAGCCAATATTTTCGGTGCTTGAGCGTTGGACGATAAATCGTGCATTGCATGTGAATCTTGTTTCACAGGGTTTTGAGCCGTATTTTAAAAATAGATATCCGAAGAAGTCTCTTTCTTTTTTTACGAATGGTATTGATGAAGAGTTTTTGCGGCAGAAGATTAAGGATAATCCTGACAGGCTGGATGCATGTAGGTCAATCAGTGTTCTTTATGCTGGGAATATTGGCGAGGGCCAGGGTCTACATGCAATCATTCCGGCACTTGCTCAACAACTTGGTGAGCGCGTGAAGTTTAAGCTGATAGGCGATGGTGGAAGGCAGCCGCAACTGAAATTGGCCTTAGCGGGTGCCGGAGTTAATAATGTCGAATTGGTCACGCCAATGTCCAGGAAGGCCCTGCTCGACGAATACCTTGCTGCAGATGTTTTGTTTCTGCATCTGAACGATTACGATGCGTTTGAGAAAGTGTTACCTTCTAAGATCTTTGAATATGCTGCCATGGGGACGCCAATTTGGGCGGGTGTTTCCGGTTATGCAGCGCAATTTTTGCGTAAAGAGGTGAGTAATGTCGCAGTGTTTTCTCCTTGTGATGTTGAGCAAGCGATCACGGTTTTTGAGCGATTAGACCTTCGAGCTGCGCCAAGAGATGCGTTTGTGCAGAGATTTTCACGTAAGCGTATTATGCGTATGATGGCCGCAGATGTCCTTGCTTGCGCGGGGGAAAGGGCGATGTCTTGAAAGTGTTGGTCACCGGCGCGACAGGGTTCGTTGGTGCAACTCTAGTTTTGCGATTGGTTGAGTCACAACGGGTTGATGTTAGTGCGGCCGTTCGGCGTCACTCTATCCAGTGGCTTGGCGCCGTCGATCAAGTAATAGCGGGGGATTTGACTCCGAACACGAATTGGCAACCGTTAGTGCAGGATGTGAATGTGCTGGTCCATCTCGCTGCCCGTGTGCATGTGATGTGCGACACCGTAGTCGCCCCGCTTGTCGAGTTTCGTCGTGTGAATGTTGAGGGAACCTTGAACCTGGCGCGGCAGGCCGCTGTGGCGGGTGTTCGAAGGTTTGTATATCTTAGTTCTATTAAAGTTAATGGCGAATTTACGCGTTTGGGCCAAACATTTACCGCCGACGATATACCTGCGCCTCAAGATCCATACAGCATCAGCAAGTATGAGGCGGAAGAGGGGTTGCGCCAGTTGGCGAGAGAGACAGGCTTGGAGGTTGTGATTATTCGCTCGCCGCTGGTTTATGGGCCAGGGGTAAAGGCCAATTTCTTGAGTATGATGCGCTGGTTGTGGCGTGGGATTCCATTACCGCTTGGCGCGATACACAACAAACGCAGCTTGGTGGCGCTGGATAATTTGGTCGATTTGATCGTGACCTGCCTTGATCACCCGGCAGCGGCTAATCAGACTTTTCTGGTTTCTGATAGTGAGGATCTTTCTACCACGGAATTGTTGCGCCGTATGGGGGATGCGTTGGGCAAGCCGGCGCGATTGATATCGGTGCCGGTTTCGTGGTTGCAGGTGGCGACAATGCTGGGTAGTAGTGATATGGCGCAGCGACTGTGTGGGTCTTTACAAGTGGATATTGCCAAGACGCGGGAGTTATTGGGGTGGACGCCACCTGTCAGGGTGGAAGAGGGGTTGAGGAGCGCTGCGGACGATTTCCTGCGTGGATTGCTGCGTCCTACGGTTCGCAATGATGAAGTCGTTTAGCTGCTAGGTTTTTTGGTCTGTTCGCGGTCTCTTTGCGGTGCTAGTCCCGGGCTGCCAATGGTGTGTTGGCTTTGCTGGTCTGGGGGGCTATCTGGGTCGCCCTCTGGAAGGGGAATGGTGGGTGGTGGGACTGGCCGCTGCCCCCCAGTTCGGGGTGGTCGTCGCAGACGACGGGAGGCGCGGACAGGATAACAGGAGTTCACAGGAAAAAGCATGAAATACCAGTTTCGTAAATTGAATTTTTGGATCGTGTTTGGGGTTGACCTGTTGTTGTTGGTCGCTGCGCATTTGCTCGCCTACTTAATTCGTTTCGATGGCGCTGTGCCCCCGGCGCAGCGGGTCAATATTTCCACTGCACTTGGGGTTCTTCTCCCGGCCAAGCTGGTGTTGTTTCATTTGTTTGGGTTGTATCGGGGAATGTGGAGGTACACTTCCCTGGCAGATCTGTTGAACATCCTTAAGGCCTGCGTGATTGCGGGGCTTATTACCTTGGGCGGGATTCTATTGTTGAACCGCTTTGAGGGGTTTTCCAGGTCGGTTTTTGTGCTCGATGCTCTATTGACCTTCCTTTTTATCGCTGGGTTTCGCATTAGCCTCAGGCTCTCTTGCCAGAGTGTTTTCTGTCTGCCTTTTCTTCGTGATGATACCGGCAAACGGCAGCGCCGCAAACGGTTGCTCATCATTGGGGCAGGAGACGCGGCGGAGAAGGTGACGCGGGAAATCAACGACAACAAGGCCTTGCCCTACATGGTGGCAGGGTTTCTCGATGATCATGCTGCCAAGATCGGCCAGCAGATTCACGGTATTCCGGTTCTCGGTCCCATTGCGGATCTTTCGGAGTATGTCTTTAAAACCAAGGCCCAGGAGGTACTCATTGCCATTCCCTCGGCCAGTCGTGATCAGATGCAGAGGATTGTCGAGCTGTGTCGGGCTTGCGAAATTCCCTTCAAGACACTGCCCGGTCTGGGGGAGCTGATCAGCGACCGGGTTTCCATCAAAACCATCCGCGATGTCTCGTTCAAGGATCTTTTGGGGCGGCCACCGGTGCACCTTGAGCTCGAACAGATCGACAATATTCTGGCGGGAAAGACGGTTCTTGTCACCGGGGCTGGCGGGTCCATCGGTTCGGAGCTCTGCCGCCAGATTGTTCGGTTCCAGCCATCCACTCTCATCCTCATGGACGCCAGCGAACAGAACCTGTACCAGATCGAGATGGAACTGCTCCACGAGTACGGCTTCAGAAACTATGTAGCCGTACTCGGCAAAGTGCAGGATAAGGCTTTGTTGGAGTCGTTGTTCTCGCATTATCGGCCAAAGGTGGTTTTTCATGCCGCTGCCTACAAACATGTGCCCATGGTCGAGCGTAATCCTTGGGAAGGGGTGTACAATAATATCTTTGCCTCCAAGCGGTTGATGGAAGTTTCGGCGCGGTATGGGGTGGAGCGCTTCGTTTTGATCTCCACCGATAAGGCGGTCCGGCCCACTAACGTCATGGGTGCCACCAAACGGATGACCGAGATTCTCATGCAGGGGTTTTGCGAGAAGGGCAAGGACTCCAGGGCGGAGATTCGGTTCATGGCGGTGCGTTTCGGCAATGTCCTTGGCTCCTCGGGCTCGGTCATCCCTCTGTTCCGGCGGCAGATTGAGATGGGTGGTCCAGTCACTGTCACCCATCCCGATATGACCCGCTACTTCATGTCCATCGAGGAGGCGAGCCAGCTTATTCTCCAGGCTGCGACCATGGGCGAGGGTGGAGAGATTTTTATCCTGGAAATGGGGACCCCGGTGCGGATCGGGCAGATGGCTCGCGATTTGATCCAGCTCTGCGGCAAGGAGCCGGATACGGAAATCGAGATCATATATACCGGGCTCCGGCCCGGAGAAAAGATGTACGAGGAGTTGATCACAGAGGGCGAGGGAATTGTGAGCACGGGCCATGAGAAAATTATGGTATTGCGTGGGAATGGCGCTTGTCTGGAAGACCTGCATGAATCGTTGGAAAAACTCAAGCAGTTTGCTTCAATTCATGATGCAGAGGGGATCAAAACTGAGCTTGGCAAGGTGATCCCCGAGTACACTTCCCAGACCAGTGAATCCGTTCTTCCCAAAGGGTGATCCTTGCTTTTATCGAGGCATCTTTCTGAAATTGTTAATAAAGTTATTGATTGAGGGTTGCATCTTATCCACGGGGGTATTTTGTTCTTTGCAAGAGGCAGCAGGTGAGGTAAAGTGGTGCCCCATTGGCCAGCGTGCCAGTTTGATCTGAAAAAAAGCTGGAGAGGTGACCGAGTGGCTTAAGGTGCACGCCTGGAACGCGTGTGTGCGGCAACGTACCGTGGGTTCGAATCCCACCTTCTCCGCCAAGATATATTCCGGTTTGATAGCCGGGTCCTGCGCAACAGAGACTTGCGAACCCCGCCAGGTCCGGAAGGAAGCAACGGTAGTGAGTTACTTTGTGTGCCGCAGGGGTGCCTGGCTATCATTTTTTTACATCTCGGGAGGCGGCCTGGGCGTCCGGCCCTCCGTTACCCCTTCCATATCCCCAAGAAACACCGGTGTCTGACACCTGAGGACTGAAAATGTCCTACCTGGTTTTAGCCAGAAAATGGCGTCCCCAGAATTTTGATGAGGTTGTCGGTCAGCAGGCCGTGGTGCGCACCTTGCGCAATGCGCTTACTCGTAACCGGGTCGCCCATGCCATGCTTTTTTCCGGGGTGCGTGGGGTTGGTAAAACCACTTTGGCGAGACTCATGGCCAAGGCGCTCAACTGCCAGCAGGGTGAGCCGGATGTGCCCTGCAACCAGTGCGAGTCATGCACGGAGATCATGGCCGGCAACGCCATGGATCTGCATGAGATCGACGGCGCCTCCAATCGCGGCATCCAGGAGATTCGCGAGCTCAAGGAAAACATCCGCTTTTTTCCTGCCAAGGGTCGCTATAAAATCATCATCATCGATGAAGTGCACATGCTCACCACTGAGGCCTTCAACGCCCTGTTGAAGACCTTGGAAGAGCCTCCGGCCCATGTCTATTTCATGTTCGCCACCACCGAGCTGCACAAGATCCCGATTACCATCCTCTCCCGATGTCAGCGCTATGAACTCAAGCGTGTTCCTTTTGCCGAGCTGGTTGTGTTTTTTGCCAGGATCGCCGGGGCGGAAAAGGTTGCTATTTCCCAGCGTGCCTTGGAGATGATTGGTCGGGAGGCCGAAGGTAGTGTGCGGGACGGACTGAGTCTTCTTGATCAGCTTTTTTCCTTTGGCGGGGCGGAGATCAGTGATGGGGATGTGGCGGAAGTCCTGGGGTTAGTTGACCGCCGGATCTATGAAAATTTAGCACGGGCGCTCTTGGCTGCTGACCTGGCCGGTTGCCTTGATATCTTTGAGCAGAGCCATGCCGCTGGCATGGACCTCAAGCGTTTTGCCAACGATTTGCTGGGATTTTTCCGGGCCTTGCTGATTGCCAAGGTCAAGGCCCGGCCCGAGGAGTTGCTGGACCTTTCCGACCAGGAGTTGTCGGCTATCAAGGATATTGCTGCGAGTGTCAGCCAGGAAACGCTTTACCAGTATTTTTCCCTGCTGTTGAAGGGGAGTGAGGAGATGCAGTACTCGTCCCGTCCCCGCCTTGTTCTGGAAATGGTTTTTGTCAGGGCCACCCAGGCAGGCCAGATCGTGCCGGCGGCCACCCTGTTGGAACGGCTTGACGGATTGTTGGCCGGAACCGTTCCCCTGCTGCAGGGCGTCGGGAGGCCAGTCTCGTTGGCGATTTCCACGGCGGAACCGGAGCCATCCGTGCCCAGGGCTATACCCCGGTCATCGATTGACTCTTCTTTCGGAACGTTGCCGGAACAAAAAAAAAATGAAATAGCGCCAGAATCCACGGTCTCCCAAGAGCAAAGTGGGCAATCGTCTCCCTCGGCGGCCGTTCTCCCTGCTGGCCGGGAAGTAAAACGGCACTGGGAGGCGTTTGTTGGGTATGTCAAAGAGCGCAAGCGCTGGATGGCTCCTGTGTTACAGTTGTGCGCCTCGGCACGGGATGAAGGGGGCGAGCTGGTTCTGAAGTTTGATGACCCATCCGACTGCAAGCTGCTGCAGGAGCATGACAATTTGAAGCTCTTGCAGGCTTTTGCCCTGGATTTTTTCCAGCATGATTTCCGGGTTGTTTTCAAGGTGCGCGGCGCACAGGCGATCGATGATGGCGGCGGTGACGAGGCGGAAAGCCTTCTTGCTGAGCGACGGGTTTTGGCCAATGACCCCATGGTGCAGATGACCACTGAGATTTTTGGTGGGCAGGTCGGTAGCATTCGGACCGGGTCTAGGTAAAAGGGAAAAATGAAAAGTTGAAAGTGAAGGACAGCGGGAGCAGGTAGTCGCTCCTACTGTCGGCGCACTGTGCCGAAAAGTTAATGCCGGAGATATGCGGATGAATATGAAACAGATGGTGAAACAGGCGCAGCAGTTTCAGCAACGCCTGACGGAGAAGCAGGGGGAGTTGGCGGGCAGGCAGGTCAGCGCCACGGTGGGTGGTGGCATGGTGAGCGCTACGGTGAATGGCAGACATGAACTCATAAGTCTGACTATTGACAAAGAGGTGGTGGATCCGGCGGACCCGCAAATGCTCCAGGACCTTGTGGTCTCCGCAGTGAACGAGGCCATGCGCAAGGCCCAGACGATGATCGATGCAGAGATGGCAAAGCTCACCGGCGGGATCAAGATTCCTGGAATGTTTTGAGTGGAAGGCGCAAAGGAAAAAATGAAGACTAAAAAAACGCGGTTGTCTTGGCCTGTTCTTATTCTATTTTGTTCTTCGTCTCGGGGTTTTTCCTCCATATGAATGTCGTTCCTCCGGCCCTGAGTCGTCTCATTACAGATCTGAACCGCCTGCCGGGGATCGGCATGAAAACCGCGACCCGGCTGGCCCTTCATATCCTGCGGCGGCCTGCCAGTGAGGCTCAGAGTCTGGCCAGAGATCTTGGGGAGTTGCACCGGACCATCAGGTTGTGCGGGAGTTGTTTTGCCTTTGCAGAGACTGATCCTTGTGCCATCTGCAACGATTCTGGCCGTGATGCCGGGTTGGTCTGCGTGGTGGAAGAATCCGCAGACCTCATGGCCATCGAGAAAACCGGGGCTTTCAAGGGCAAGTACCATATTCTCCATGGGGTTCTTTCGCCCATGGATGGGATCGGCCCGGAGGAAATCAAGGCGGATGCCCTGTTGGAAAGGATCAGGAAGCAGCAGGTGCGGGAGGTGCTGATCGCCACCAGCTCTACGGTGCCGGGGGAGGCGACGGCCGCTTATCTCATCAAGCGGTTGCAGGAGGAGGTCGCGGTCAAGGTGACCAGATTGGCCTGCGGGATTCCCATGGGCATGGACATAAAGTATGCCGATGAACTCACGTTGAGCCGGGCCATTGAATCCAGGAAAGACACCAGTTCCTGAGGGTGAAAGCTGTGTCTGGGTATGGGTTTTGGCTGTGTTTTTTCGTGGGTGACGGCGGGGGATCGAAACTATTTGTCCTTGACACCTAGGTGAATTATTGGTATTTGGTTGCCGTTTGGAAGTTTTGTCTAAAAAAACGGGCTGTCGCCATGGGCGGCGTGCTCATTTTATTTTTTTAGGCGCGTAGCTCAGTTGGTTAGAGCGCTTGCCCGACACGCAAGAGGTCGGCGGTTCGAATCCGCCCGCGCCTACCAGAGAACATCATGGATATCTTGGCGTCGCGAGGTTTCGCAGAGCATTTTTTTGCTAAGCCTTATTGTGCAGGCAGATTGACCTGGTCAATGTGCTTGTTTTTGTTTGTGCATTTGTGGAAAGGCTGGTCCCAACAACCATGACGGAAATATCCCTCACCCTTCCTTCCGGGGAGCAGAAAACGGTCCCTGCGGGGATCACCGTGGCCGAGGCTCTGAAAGAGTTGGTTTCCAACAAGGAGCGTAAGCAGACCATTGCCGCCCGGTTGGATGACAGGCTGGTAGATCTTTCCACGCCCATCGAAGCCGATGCGGTCTTTGCGCCCATAACCGTTGACAGCCCTGAGGCCTTGGAGATTCTCCGGCACAGTGCGGCCCATGTCATGGCCGAGGCTGTCCTTGCTCTGTTCGGTAAGGAGGTGCAGGTTGCCATCGGGCCGGCCATTGCCGATGGATTTTATTATGATTTTGACCGCGCGGAACCGTTCACTCCGGACGATCTTGCCCTGATTGAAGCAAAAATGCAGGAGCTTGTCGCTGTCGCAGCCCCTTTTACTCGGGAGACCATGTCTTCTGACCAGGCGATTGCGCTTTTTGAAAAGAGTGGTCAGTCCTACAAGGTTGAGCTGTTGCAGGATTTGGCTGCCGAGACGGTGTCGTTTTACAGGCAGGGAGATTTTGTTGATCTCTGTCGTGGGCCTCATTTGCCGCATGCGGGTTGGCTGAAGGCCGTCAAGGTTATTAAGCTGGCCGGTGCCTACTGGCGTGGCGATGAAAAAAGGAAGATGCTCCAGCGCCTCTATGGTACAGCGTTTTTTGACCCCAAGGATTTGAAGGCATATCTCTTTCAGATTGAAGAGGCAAAGAAGCGCGATCACCGGAAGCTTGGCAAGGAGCTGGAGTTGTTTGCCGTTTCCGATCAGGTCGGACCGGGACTGATTCTCTGGCAGCCCAAGGGTGCCCTGCTCCGGAAGATCATTGAGGACCACTGGCGCGAAGAACATTATAGAAACGGCTACGAGCTGCTGTTCACTCCGCACATTGCCAAGCGTGACATGTGGCAGACCAGCGGTCATCTCGATTTTTATGGGGAAAACATGTTTTCCCCCATGGAGATCGAGGAGGTGAGCTATCAACTCAAGCCGATGAATTGCCCGTTTCATATCGGCATCTATAATACGCGTAAGCGCAGCTATCGGGAGTTTCCCCTGCGCTGGTGCGAGTTGGGTACGGTGTACCGTTTTGAGAAGACCGGCGCCCTGCATGGTCTGATGCGGGTTCGCGGTTTTACCCAGGACGATGCCCATATTTTTTGTCGGCCCGACCATCTGGAAGAGGAGATATTCAATATCCTTGACTTGAACCTGCACATTCTCAAGACCTTTGGGTTTGAGAATTACGAGGTCTATCTTTCCACCAGGCCGGAGAAGTCGGTGGGCAGCGACGAGCACTGGGAGCAGGCCACCACTGCCCTGAAATTGGCCTTGGAGAAAAAGGGTCTGGCCTATAAGCTTGACCCTGGCGAAGGGGTGTTTTACGGGCCGAAGATCGATATCAAGATCAAGGATGTTTTGGGGCGCAGCTGGCAGTGCTCCACCATCCAGGTGGATTTCAATCTGCCCGAACGTTTTGAAATGACCTATATCGGGGAAGACAGCAAGGAGCATCAGCCGATAATGATCCATCGGGCTCTTATGGGCTCGCTGGAGCGCTTTATCGGGGTGCTTATCGAACATTATGCCGGAGCCTTCCCGGTCTGGCTTGCTCCGACTCAGGCCAGGATCATGAATATCACCGACGCGCAGATCGATTATGCGGAAGAGGTATATGCCGAGTTGCGTCGGGCTGGAGTGCGGCTTGAAAAAGATCTCCGAAACGAAAAACTCAATTACAAGATCCGTGAAGCCCAGATGCAGAAGATTCCGTACATGCTGATTATCGGTGACAAGGAAGTGGAAGCGCGCCAGGTCACGGTGCGGCTGCGAAACGGTGATAACCTGCCGGCCATGTCAATCCCCGAGTTTGCGGCGCTGATTGCCAGGGAAAATGAAACTGGCAGAACTGGCGCTTGCAATAGCTAGGTGTTTCAGAGTAGTATGCAATATTTCAGCGTGCGGATGCGCAGCATCGTGTGCGGTGTTTTAAGAATCATGTGTGCGGAGGTATGAGTATTAAAGGGAAAAAAGTTGGCGACCGACCAGAGCGGGAAGTGCGGGCCAGAATCAACCATGAGATTGATTGCAAGGAAGTCCGTCTCATTGATGAGGAAGGGCAGCAGGTAGGGGTTGTGCCTGTCCGTGAAGCGCTGGTAAAGTCCGAAGCGGCAGGGCTTGATCTTGTTGAATTGTCGGCTGCGGCCGATCCTCCTGTCTGCCGGATCATGGATTTTGGAAAATTTCGTTACGAGCAGAGCAAGAAACAGCAGGAAGCCAAGAAGAAACAGACGGTTATCGAGGTCAAGGAAATCAAGTTGAGGCCCAAGACTGAGAAGCATGATCTTGAATTCAAGATCAAGAATATCAAGAAGTTTCTGCAGCAGAAGAACAAGGTAAAGATCACCCTGCGTTTCCGTGGTCGCGAGATTGTTTATGCCGACACCCTTGGCATGGAGGTTATGAACAAGGTGGTCGACGAGTTGAAGGAAGACGCGGTTATTCTACAACCTCCCAAGATGGAAGGGCGACAGATGGCCATGTTTGTAGGGCCGAAATAACAGTTCTGCCAGGGTTGGTGGATAAACATAGAGTACTGGTCGGTGCGATTCTGCCGGCTAAGATATGAAAAAGGGAGAAAACCATGCCGAAGATGAAAACAAACAGAGGGGCTGCCAAGCGGTTCAAGTGTACAGGCACCGGCAAGATTGTCCGCCGCAAGGCCTTTACCAGCCATATCCTCACCAAGAAGAGCACCAAGCGGAAAAGAAATTTGCGCCAAGCTGGGCTTGTTGACGCCACCAATCTCAAGGGGATTAAGCGTATCTTGCCCTATATGTAAAAAAAATCGGCAGGGCTGAGAGTCCGGCTTAAGATGATTACCAGTGTAAGCCGTTGTTCAAAAATAACCGTGACATTTGAAAGACCGTGATCGGCATAAGGGGCCGTAACGAAATAATCTTAAATGGAATCGTTATTTTTTAACGGCCCCTAAATACTGCCGACGGCAAGAAAACGTCGGAGAATGTCAATAAGGAGAAGTACGATGCCTCGCGTAACACGTGGATTTAAAGCGCGCCGGAGAAGAAAAAAGGTTTTGAAGTTGGCCAGTGGCTTTATCGGTGGCCGGAATAGCCTGTACAGAACGGCAACGGAAGCTGTGGATCGGGCGCTGGTTTATGCCTACCGCGACCGTCGCCAGAAAAAACGCGATTTCCGAAAATTGTGGATTGTGCGGATCGGCGCGGCTTGTCATGAAAATGGCACCACCTACAGCCGGATGATGGGCAGCTTGAAGAAAGTGAATGTGGAGTTGGACCGTAAGGTTCTCGCCAATCTGGCTGTTCTTGATCCGGGGGCCTTTTCCCAGGTTGCCAAGCTGGCTGGCGTCAGCAACTAATTGTTGCCGTGCCTTCTGCCATGCCCAGCATGCACGAAGAACTTCTTCGCCTGAAAGCCGTTGCCGGTGCAGAGCTCGCTGCGATCTCACAGATCGGCGAGCTTGAGCCGTTTAGGGTCAAATATCTGGGCCGGAAAGGGGAGTTTACCCTTGTTCTGCGGCAGTTGGGCCAGGCACCTCCTGAGGAGCGTCCACGGCTCGGGCAACTGGCAAACGAGATAAAGCAGGAGCTTGAATCCGCTTTTGCCGAACGGGAAGCCCAACTGGCCGAGGCTGGCGCTGGGGCAGCCCAGCCCACCCTCGATTTGACCCTGCCCGGACGGGCCATGCCTTTCGGCAAACTGCATCCGGTGACCCAGGTCATGGATGCGGTCTGCTCCATCTTCGAAGGTTTGGGTTTTGCTGTGGCCGAAGGGCCGGACGTCGAGGTCGATTTTTATAATTTCGAGGCCCTGAACATCCCGCCGCATCACCCGGCCCGTGCTATGCACGACACCTTCTATATCAGCGACAGTCTGCTGCTCAGAACCCATACCTCGCCCATGCAGGCCAGGATCATGGAGAAGGAACAGCCGCCCCTGCGGATGATCGCGCCGGGCAAGGTCTACCGCTGCGATTCGGATATCACTCATACCCCCATGTTCCATCAGGTGGAAGGGTTTCTTGTTGACCGAAACATCTCTTTTGCTGATCTCAAGGGCGTGCTTTCGGTATTCATCACTAGGATGTTTGCTGAAAATACCCCCATCCGTTTTCGTCCTAGCTTTTTTCCGTTTACCGAGCCCAGCGCCGAGGTGGATATCGGCTGTGTGATCTGTGGGGGGAAAGGTTGCCGGGTGTGCAAGCAGACCGGCTGGCTTGAGATTTTAGGCGCCGGGATGATCGACCCGGAGGTTTTCAAAAAGGTTGGCTACGACCCGGAAGAGTACAGCGGCTTTGCCTTTGGTCTTGGTATCGAGCGGATTGCCATGTTGAAGTACGGCATCACCGATATCCGGCTTTTCTACGAAAACGACCTGCGTTTTCTTTCTCAGTTTTAGGAGCCGTTACAGAAATAACCATCGTCGTCGCTGCTAATTTTGCTACGGCTCTTTACGCCGTTAACACTGCTGCCGTTTTTCTTTACGACGGCTTAGGCTCCTTCTGGGGGCAACGACCATAAGACACGATCCATGAAGTTTACGCTCAACTGGCTGCGAGAATACATTGACACGGACCTGGAACCGGCGAGGATTGCCGACCATCTGACCATGCTTGGTCTTGAGGTGGACGCCTGTGTGCCGTGTTATCCCGACTTGACCGGGGTTGTGGTGGCGAGGATCGAGACGGTCCAGCCCCATCCCAACGCTGACAAGCTGGTGCTTTGTGATGTGAATGTGGGTCAGGAGCAAAAGCGAGTGGTCTGCGGCGCTCCCAATGCGCGTGCCGGATTGGTTACGGCTCTGGCCTTGCCTGGCGCGGTGTTGCCGGGGGGATTCACCATTAAGCCGGCAAAGATTCGCGGGGAGGAATCCTGCGGCATGCTCTGCTCGGCCAAGGAGCTTGGGATTACCGAGGATCAGATCGGGATCATGGAATTGGCCGCAGATCTTCTGCCAGGGCAGCCGCTCAGCTTGGCTTTGGGCCTGGTGGATACCATGATCGAGGTCGATCTCACCCCCAACAGGCCCGATTGTGCCAGTGTCCTGGGGATTGCCAGGGAAGTGGGCGGGGTTGTCGGCAAGCGGATCAAGCCGCCGGTGGAGGAAACTCCCGCATTGACCGGAGAAAATCTGCCCTTCAGTGTGGAGGTGGAATCCTCCGTCGATTGTCCGCGCTATGCACTCCGGCTTGTCAAAAACGTCAAGATTGGCCCTTCGCCCTGGTGGCTGCAACAGCGATTGCTGGCCGTGGGTATGCGGTCGATCAATAACGTCGTCGATATTACCAATTTTGTCATGCTGGAATACGGTCAACCCCTGCACGCCTTTGATTTCAACAAGCTGGCCGGTGGCAGGATCGTGGCCCGGCGGGCGAGGGTTGGCGAGAAGCTTGCCACCCTCGACGGGGTTGAGCACCAGCTTGACAGCGAGATGCTGATGATCTGCGATGCTGAACGTCCGGTGGCTGTGGCCGGGATCATGGGCGGGGCCAATTCCGAGGTTGACGCAGAGACCACGGATATCCTGCTGGAAAGCGCCTGCTTTTCCGCCATCGGCATCCGGCGCACTGCGGACAAGCTCAATATGAGCACCGAGGCGTCCTACCGTTTCGAGCGGGGCGTTGATCCGCAAGGCGTGCCCAAGGCCATGGAGCGGGCTGTTCAGCTTATGGCTGCGCTGACCGGTGGGGGAATTGTTCCAGGTGGCATTGATTATTGTGAAGGGGTTGTCGCCCCATCCCCCATCTCCTTGCGGGGGAAACGGACGCGCGCCTTGTTGGGCATGGATCTTACCCTTGACCAGATTGGTGCGGCCCTGAGCGGCATTGAAATTGAAGTGGAATGGGTTGATGACGATACCCTGCGGGTGACGCCCCCGAGTTTCCGGGTTGATCTTGAGCGGGAGATTGACCTCATTGAAGAGGTTGCCCGAATCGTGGGCTACAATCTATTGCCCATTACTCTGCCCATGGTGCCCATGAGTTTTTCCGAACAGGAGCCTCTCCGGGAGCTGCGGAAAAATCTGGCCCAGACCCTTACCGCTCTCGGATTTTATGAGGCCATCAACTACAGTTTTGTGGCGCCGCAGCATTGTGATCTGCTGGGCCTTGCTGCGGATGACCTAAGAAGGCAGACCGTGCATCTGTTGAATCCTCTGGCGGAAGATCAAAGCGTGTTGCGGACCACGCTTTTGCCCGGGCTTCTTGAAAATCTGCGGCGCAATCTGAATCATCAGAGCCATGATGTTCGTCTTTTTGAGATCGGCAAGGTCTTTCATCCTCAGGGGAGCAAGCAGCCCGAGGAGCCTTTTCGTCTGGCCGCAGTTATCTCCGGGCGTCGCAATCCGGGGGTACCCGTGCTCCATGCCGGGGAAACCCCGGCGGACATATTTGACGTCAAAGGGATTATGGCGCAGATTCTTGACAGCTTGCGGCTTGGCTCGGCAATCACCTGCCAGGCCGGTGTTGCCGGGCAGGAACTCCCCTTTGCCGAACCGGGCAGTGTTCTGGCGATCATGGGTGGGGAAAAAATATTGGGCTGGAGCGGGGCTTTTTGCCAGAAAACCTTGAAGGCTTTTGGCGTCAAGCAGCAGGCCTTCTTTGTGGATCTCGATCTTGCCGCGTTGGGCGCTTTTGCACCCCAGGCAAAAACCTTTGCGGTGTTGCCCAAGTTTCCCTTTGTGAAATGGGATATGGCCCTTATCGTGCCGGAGGGGGCTGCCGCCGGCGAGATGCTTTCCGCCATCCATGGTTGCGGGGAGAAGCTTATCGAGCAGGCCGAGATATTTGATGTGTTCCAGGGAAAGAATATTGCGGCAGGAAAAAAGAGTGTCGCAATTTCAATCACCTATCGGGCTGTTGATCGAACCCTGGACGATGAAACAGTTGGCAAGATTCACCAAAAAATTATTGAGATGATGATTTCCCGTTTTAACGGTCAGTTACGTGAGGCATAATAGATGAAACGATCCAATCTTACCAGAAAAGAACTCTCGCAAACCATTAACGAAAAGATGGGTTTTTCCCAGCGGAGCGCAGGAGAGATGGTTGATGCTGTTTTTGATGCGCTCAAGAAGACCCTGCTTCAGGGCGAGGCCATCAAGATCGTGCAGTTCGGCACCTTCACCGTGCGGAAAAAATCCTCGCGGGTGGGGCGCAACCCCAGGACCGGCGAAACCATGGAAATTTCCAAACGGCAGATGGTATCCTTTAGGCCAAGTAAGGTGGTTCGGGAGAATTTGAACAAGGAATAAAGGACCAGTGTGACCAAAATATCTTGCCAGAGTTTTGATGAGGGTCAAGGAACAGCAGGCGCCCGCCTGCCGGGGATTCCTGACAAGCGGTACTTCAAGATCGGCGAGGTGTGCGCGATAACCGGGGTGAAGCAACATGTGCTTCGGTACTGGGAATCGGAATTCAGGATCCTCCACCCGCAGCGGGCGCAGTCCAAGCAGCGTCTCTATCGTCGGGTGGATGTGGAAACGGTCCTGGCGATCAAAAGGCTGCTCAAGGATGAGGGGTTCACCATCAGTGGGGCCAAAAAAGCCCTGGCGCGGGATGGCGGCGAGCAAGAGCATGATGTTGCCGCACTGGAAGTGAAGCAGGAGTTGTCCTCTAACCCGACGGATATTTTTGGCCAGGTCAAGGCGGAACTGCTGGCCTTGCAGAAAATTCTTGAGGAATAAGGCTGTTGGAAAGAGTCCAGCTTGACAGGTGCTCCGGGCCATGCTAAATAAGGCCGACCTGTTGGGTGGTAAAATTTTGTCGGGATGTAGCGCAGTCTGGTAGCGCACTTGAATGGGGTTCAAGGGGCCGGAGGTTCGAATCCTCTCATCCCGACCAGCAATAGCAAAAGGGGTTAGCCGAAAACGGCTAACCCCTTTTTTTGTTCCCATGCGTAAGCTTGCGGCAATTATATTTCCTGTTGCTCCTTGGCCCCGGCCTTATAGACGAAGGCGCACCAGACCAGCGGGGTATAGGTGATCAGCAATCCTGCCATGCCAGGAAGCGATCCTCTTGCCACCAGCAACGCCATGGGCAACAACCACAAAAGATTGATCAGTCCAACCGCAATGGATACTTGCCGGTGGGCAGCGAAACGGCGCGAGGCATACTGGTAGGCGTGACTGCGGTGGGCTTCGTGAAAAGCCTCCCCCCGCATTATCCTGCGCAATAAAGTCGTGGTGGCGTCAACCACGAAAACCCCGAGCAGGATACCCCAGCACCAGAACAGTTCCGGTTCAACCTGCCCGGCCCGAATGGAGAGAAGCCCGAGGATCAGGCCCAAAAAACCGCTGCCGACGTCACCCATGAATATCTTGGCCTGGGGAAAATTCCAGTACAAAAAACCGGCAACCGCGAACAGCAGCAATACCGGCACCAGCCAATCCTGTCCGGCAGGGGCAGAAAGAGCATAGGCAAGCCCCCCGCCCAGGCAGACGGTGATCGCCTCAATGCCGGCGATTCCATCAATGCCGTCCATGAAATTATACAGGTTGAGCAGCCAGACGAGATACAGTGCGGCCAGCAAATAGCCTGGCCAACTGAGATACAACAGGTGGCCAAATAGCGACAGGGGCGGCAGTTCTCCCAACCAGAAAAGCCCCCAGGCTGCGCCAAGAAAATGGGCGCCCAACCGCCAGTGCGGCGCGACATGACTGCGATCATCCATGAAGCCGACCCAGGCAACCAAACCTCCGGCGCCGGACAGGGCCAGGAATATCCTTGTCGGCAGAGAGCCGATCAGCCACAGGCACAACAGCCCGACAAAAAAGGGTGCCACAATGGCCAACCCTCCTCCGCGCGGAGTCGGAACCTGATGCGAGCTGCGTTTGTTGGGAATATCAACAAGGTTACGCGTTACAGCGTAATGCCGAATGACTCTGGTCAGCAACAGAGACAACCCTGCGATAAGAAAGAAAATTCCCCAAGAGATCATGGGAGGGACAGGCATGGCGTTCTTTGCGGCAATAGTATCGTCTTCATTGCACGCATTGTGTTTTTGAGCCGATCATGCGGATGGCTGAGGTTGCATCCATGGCCTGGGACATGATGTCAAGATAGTCGTCATGGTAGGCATTTCTGGCAAACGGAGTGTCGTGGGTCGCGAAATTGCAGTCATGTTCCTGACAGTATTTCCCCCTGGTCGCATAGTTGAGGATGATGCGGGGAATGTCGAAATGGTGGATGGTGCTGTATCGCACCGGGCGGCCATTTTCGATGATGAAGACCCGGTTGAGCCGGGTGGCGGTCTCGCTCCCGTCGAAATAGTTGAGTTCTTTGTAGGTGTCGGCTCCCGAAAGGCTTGGCAGGTGGTCGCTCACCAGGATGATGAGCGAGTGCGGGTCGCTGGCGATAATCCCCTTTACGAAGGCGGCGATGGCTTCGGTGCGGTAATAAAATTGATTGGCTGATTTTTCCAGTCCTTCGTCCCAATGTTTTCCGAGCAGTTTAATGACCATCGGGCGTTTGTTGGTGTTGATGTCGTGGGGGATATGCCCGTACATGCCGATGATGTAGTTGAAGATGGGGCGATTCGGGTTGTTCTTGATTCGTTTGGTAATGAACTCCAGATTTTGGGAAAAGAGGACGCCGTCGAACATATAGTCCTCGCCTGTCACGTCACCGGTGGAAAAGTAGGTGTCGTAGCCTGAGGCAAATTCCTGCGGGTAATATCTTTTTTCAAAGCCTATTCCGGTGTAGGCATTGGTTGAGTTGAAGAAATCCGGTTTGTAGGAGTTGGTGGCGCTGGTTTCGTAGCCACCTTGGGAGAGAATCCGGGGCAGACAGGGAGCCTTGGCCCCGGTGAACAGATCGAATTCGATGCCGGAAAATTCCCGCAGGGCCGGAGCGCCGCAAAGAACCTCGAACTCTGCCTGGGCCGTACCTCCGCCAAACACCGGAGAGATGGAAAGGCCTCCTTTCTTGCCGAACAGGCTGCTGAAGGCCGGGTGGGTCGGGCTACGGGAAAAGCGGGCCCCTTTTAGCAGCCCGGGGTCCAGAAAGCTTTCCAGCACGATGAGATGGATGTTCCTTTTGCCCGGCTGGTCCTTGAGTCGGGTAATGACCGTATCGTAGTCTGCCTGGGATTCTGGTTTCACCTGATGGGCGGCGATTTTCTCCAGATAGTTTTTGCGCCTGGCCTCGTTGTAGAGCATCATGCTGATGCGCCCGTTGTTGCGGGCGCTGAAGGTGTCTGAATAGAACACGATTTCCTGCTGGGTTTCCTGAAAGGCGGTCATGAACAGGTTCGGGGTCTTTTCAACCAGAAATACCAGGGCCAGGAGAGGAATGGCGGCGAGGGCCTTGATTTTCCAGTTTTGCTTGAAATCCAGGAAAAAGAAAAAAGTCAACAGGGGCAGGCCGATCAGTCCGATGGCCAGAGCGATGAGCGTGGGGGAGAGCACCTGCAATGCTTCAGGCAGTTGATTTGTCTCCGCGATACGCAGCAGCCGGCCAAACAGGTGGAAATAAATGTCGGAGATGCCATAGAGCAGGAGGATGGGTATCGCAGCAACCAGCGGCTGCCAGCGGGACCTGCGAAGCAGTAGATTTAGAAAGAAGTAGAGATAGGCAAGCAGCGGGATTTCCAGCCGCCATGCCGGTAATAACGAAGGCAGGTAGCCGTAGTATCCGGCAATCTCCGTATAGCCGAGAAGAAAGAGCAGAAAGAAAACATGGCGGTTTACGAGCAGCGGTTTCAACCGGGCAATATGTGGGCGCAAGACTGGGATCATGGTCATCGTGTGGGGGAAGAGATCTCGCCACTTAAGGCCCAGCAACAACAAAAGAATTTAACTATACCATACTGCCGGGCCTAGCCGCACACATTCTTTTTCAGGCAAGGCTCCGCGTCTTTCCACCGGCAAAGTTCTGATTGCCGGTTGGGCATGGGCCTGCTAATCTTTGAGAGAGTGGCTTGGATTTTTTTCAGGATAGGGCGACCATGCGCATACTCGTAGTCGAAGATGATCCTAAAATTGCTTCGTTTATCAGCACTGGACTCCGTCAGGCGGGATTTTCCGTTGATGTCGCCGACAATGGCGAGGATGGCCTTGTTTGCGCCCTGGATGGCGCCTATGACCTCGCTGTTCTTGATATCATGCTGCCACGGCTTGATGGCCTTTCCCTGCTCGATCAGCTCCGCCGTCGGCAGGTCAACACCCCGGTGATCATCCTCAGCGCCAAGCGTTCGGTTGAGGATCGGATCAAGGGCTTGCAGGCCGGGGGGGATGATTATCTCACCAAACCCTTTTCTTTTTCCGAGTTGCTGGCCAGGGTGCAGGCCCTGATCCGCCGGGCAGGCGCTGCGCCGGAAGCCACGACCCTGCGGGTAGGGGATCTCTCCTTGGACAAGTTGAAGCGGGAGGTTTACCGGGCTGGCCGCAAGATTGATCTTCAACCCAGGGAATTTTCCCTTCTTGAATATCTCATGGGCAACCCGGGGAGGGTCATCTCAAAAACCATGATTCTGGAGCATGTCTGGGATTACAATTTTGATCCCCAGACCAATGTGGTGGACGTGCTCATCTGTCGGCTACGCAATAAGATTGACCGGGATTTCGACCGTAAGCTGATTCAAACGATTCGCGGGGTCGGTTATGCCCTTGGCAACGATTAAACGATTGACAAAAAACACGGGTTTTCGTCTGGCCCTGTGGTATTCCCTTATTTTTATTTCAAGTTCTCTTCTGCTTTTTGCCCTGCTCTATTTTCCTTTGCGTGCTGCTATCCTGGAAAAGGATCGCACCATCATTCTGGCCAAGCTCAACGAATACACCCGACAGGAACAACGGAGCGGTATTCAGGCCATGCTCTCCGAGATTCGCCTTGAGAACGAGCATAACAGCCAGGCAGGTTTTTTTGTCCGGGTTGCCGACCCCACCGGTCAATCGCTCATCGTCACCCTGCCCCCGGACTGGCATCAGCTGTATGGTGAAGCGTTCCCTCTGTTTCTTAGCGGGGGCGGGGTTGATGGCTGGATCACTCTTCCTGCGAAAGGCAGAGGCGATGCGCTTGAGATTATCAGCAGACGGCTTGGGGGCGGATATCTGCTCCAGATAGGCAGAGGCTCCGGCGAACGGCAAAAAATCCTGGAAAATTTCGGGGAGGTATTTGCGGGGATCATGGTGCCGCTGATTATTTTCGGCTTTGTCGGCGGTTTTTTCCTGGCTTTTCGCTCCCTGCGGCCGGTGCGCGATCTTATTCAGGTCGTGCGCAGCATCGACATCGGCAAGATGGACGCCAGGGTGCCATCGCGGCAGACCGGCGACGAGCTGGACGAGTTGGTCCGTCTCTTCAACACCATGCTGGCAAAGATCGAACAGTTGCTCACCGGCATGCGGGAGGCGCTGGATAACGTGGCCCACGATCTGCGTACCCCGGTGACCCGTCTGCGGGCCGGAATCGAAACCGCCTTGCAGTCCGGCAACAAGGCCGAGGTTTTGCGCGAGGCTCTGCTGGATTGTGCCGAAGAGTCGGAGCGGATCATCACCATGCTCAACACCCTTATGGACATCTCCGAGGCGGAGACAGGGGTGATGAAGCTGCATCGGCAACCCGTTGATGTTGTTTCGCTCCTTGCCGAGGTGGTCGATCTGTATCAGTATGTGGCCGAGGAAAACGGGGTGGCGGTTTCTGTTTCCGGGCCCTCTGATCTCACGGTGATGGCGGATGTTGACCGGATGCGGCAGGTTATCGGCAATTTGCTGGACAACAGCCTCAAGCATACGCCGGTCGGTGGCCGCATTGAACTCAGCTGTGCCCGTCAGGCCGGGAATGTGGTAGTCCGTGTGCAGGATACCGGGGCAGGCATCCCGCCGGACGATCTGCCCCGGATTTTTGACCGGTTGTATCGGGGGGACCATAGCCGCAGCCAGCGGGGCCTTGGCCTGGGGTTGAGCCTTGTCAAGGCGGTCATCCATGCCCATGCCGGGAGCATTGAAGTTGAAAGCACGCCCGGGCATGGCTCGACTTTTATCCTCCGGTTGCCCACCGATTCTCCATTGGTGCCCTGATTCCTTCTCTTGAGCCCTCAAAAAGGCCCAACCTTTCACGTTTGTAATGCCCTGGCAATCTTCTGGTAATTCTTGAAGTGCTAGATTCACGCGAAGCAGTGCTTTCCCCTTTGGGAAAATCCGTGGTCATTCCGACCACAACCAGGGGAAATACTTACATAAAGGACAGGTCCGCCCCATCATGTCAAAGATCATGGATTCTTTGTTTTCCCGCTTTTCGTCTCTGGGTCGATTTCAGCTTCTTCGTCTTTTTTTCATTTGGTACAGCCTGTATGCCTTTGGGGTGCGTCTGGCGTTGTTGAGCCGCAGCTGGCCGCAGATCGGGCATTCCCCCCTGACCGTGGGCGGTATTTTTTTGGTCGGGCTGCTGTACGATCTGGTCAACGCCGTGTATTTCGCCATTCCCATTGTCCTGTATCTGATGGTCATGCCCCATCGGTTTTTTGTCAGCCGTTGGCACAGGCTTGTCCTCTATCCCCTTGTTTTTGCCCTGAGCTATGGCCTGGTTTTTTCCGCCCTGGCTGAATGGCTGTTCTGGGAGGAGTTTGGCGTGCGTTTTAACTTCATCGCCGTGGATTATTTGATTTATACCCACGAGGTGATTGGCAATATCCGTGAATCCTATCCGGTGCCCCTGCTCCTCTCCATCGTTGGCGTTGCGGCAGCCTTGATTTTTGTCCTCATCCGGCCCCGGCTCGAAGCGGTCATCGCCTCGATGCGGCAACAGGACCCCCTGTCGGTCCCGCGGGACTCCAGACTTGTTGCCCGTCTGGGTGCGGGGGCAGCTTTCCTGCTCTTGCCCATACTTCTATTTTTTATCGTGAATGGCGCCCTCCTTGGCGCGGCCTTTGATAACCGCTATGAAAAAGAACTGGCGGAGAATGGCATATATCAGTTGTTTTCCGCCTTTCGCAACAACAGCCTGGACTACGCGACCTTTTACAAAAACATGGATGAAAAGGCTGCGTTCACTGGTTTGCGCACCCTGCTTAAAACCAAAAACAGCCGCTATGTCGACGATAACCCCACGGACATAGAGCGGGTGCTTACCTCCGTGGCTCCGGAAAAACGACATAACGTCGTCTTGATCATGGTGGAAAGCCTGAGTGCGGAGTATCTCGGCTCTTGTGGCAATACTGCGGGCCTTACCCCCAACCTTGACGCCCTGGTCAAGGACGGTCTGTTGTTCAATCGGCTGTATGCCACCGGCAACCGGACCGTCCGCGGAATGGAGGCAGTTACCCTCTCCGTGCCGCCGACGCCGGGGCAGTCCATTGTCAAGCGGCCCAACAACGCCAATATGTTTTCTTTAGGCTTTGTTTTTCGGGACAAGGGCTACGACACCAGGTTTTTCTATGGAGGCTTCGGGTATTTTGACAACATGAACGCTTTTTTCGGCGGTAACGGCTTTGATGTTACTGATCGCTCCAATCTCAGCGCGGAGGAGATCAGTTTTTCCAACATCTGGGGCGTGTGCGACGAGGATATCCTGGGCCGGGCCTTACGGGAATTCGACCAATCTGCGAGCCAAAAGAAGCCATTCTTTGGGTATGTGATGACCACCTCAAACCACAGGCCCTTCACCTACCCCGAAGGAAAGATCGATATCCCTTCAAAGACCGGGCGGTCAGGGGGGGTCAAGTATACCGATTACGCCATCGGCAGGTTCATCGACGAGGCGCGGCACCATTCCTGGTTTAACAACACCATCTTTGTTATTGTCGCGGATCATTGTGCCGGCAGCGCCGGCCGGCAGGAACTTCCGGTGCACAGCTACCATATCCCCTTGATTTTTTATGGCCCAGGGATCATCAAGCCGGGGGTGAACAGTACCCTGGCAAGCCAGATAGATCTTGGGCCCACCCTGTTTGGCCTCCTGAAGTGGCAATACCACAGCAAGTTCTTTGGCAAGGATATACTGGCCTCGGATTTCACGCCTCGTGCCTATATCGGAAACTACCAGCGGCTCGGTTATCTGGAGGGTGGGTATCTGGCCATTCTCAATGAACGGCAGGGGATTGCCCAATACCAGGTGGTCAGTGAAACCATGCAGGATGCGGTGTTGGTTCCGGTGGCGGAGAAAAAAGAATTGAGTGAGAAAGCTATCTGTTCTTATCAGGGAGCCAGTCTGCTCTACCAGAGAGGCTTGGACCGCTGGTCAGGGGAAGAGAAGCTCCCCAGGGTTAGCCAGGCCGCGGTTACGGGATCCCGATCCGGGACGGTAAAAAAGGGGATAGGCATGGACTTTCGCCACGCTTTGTGATAATGAAGGAAACTGGTTTGCAGCAACCGCACGAAGCATTCGGCTCAGGGCGCACGTCCTGTGGCGGACTCAAGAATCCCTAGCAGAAGAGAGTATTCATGGGCAAAGATAAAATTTTTGCAACCCCTCTGGGCACGGTGGCGGATTTCAGTTTTGACGCGAAGACTGCGTCCGTCTTTGACGACATGCTGGTTCGTTCGATTCCTTTTTATCTTGAAGTGCAGCGGATGATGGCTGAACTGACCCTGGATTTCGCCGTGCCGGGAACGAATGTCTACGACCTGGGCTGCTCCACCGGAACGACCTTGATTCAGCTTGACCCGATTCTGCCGGCGGGAGTAAGGATGGTGGGCTGTGATTATTCCGAGGAGATGCTGAAGAAAGCAGAGGAAAAGTTGCAGGCCCATGGCATGCAACATGATTACCATCTTGAGTGCATGGACCTCAACAAGGAAGTCCGGGTCGAGAACGCCTCGGTGGTGATCATGAACCTCACCCTCCAGTTCGTCCGGCCCCTGAACCGGGAGCGCTTGATCCAGAGCATAGCCAAAGGGGTCAATGAAAACGGTTGCCTGATCCTCATTGAAAAGGTGCTGAGCCGGGATTCGCTGCTGAATCGGTTCTTCATCAAGTACTACTACGATTTCAAGGAGGCAAGCGGCTACAGCAAGCTTGAGATCAGCCAGAAACGCGAGGCATTGGAGAATGTCCTCATTCCTTACCGGGTGCAGGAAAACGAGGAGCTCGTCCTGCAGAACGGCTTCAGCGAATGTGAGATCTTTTTCAAGTGGTACAATTTCTGCGGCTACATTATTCGGAAGGGGGCGAAATGAGACTGAGCAATCCCTTCATGGTCGGGGCCGGGAACTTCTTCTTCCGTTACCGGGCCTATATGTTCCCGGTCATTTTCATCGCCATGCTCTTTGTGTTCAGGCCGCAGGTGGTTGTCAACGAGACCGTCACCAACTGGCTGACCAGCCTGGGGCTGGTCGTGACCTTGCTCGGCGAGGGCTTGCGTTTTTTTACCATTGGCTTTGATTACATCGAGCGGGGGGGGAAAGACGGCAAGGTCAACGCCAGCCGTCTGGTGACCGGCGGCATTTACAACCATGTGCGCAACCCCATGTATCTTGGCAACATCCTGATCGCCATCGGCATCGGCCTCTATGGCGGGGCGCCCCTGGCCTTTGTAACGGTGTTGCCGTTCTTCGTCTTCTTCTACTATGCGATCATGGCTACGGAGGAGAAGTTCTTGCATGGAAAATTCGGGGAGGAATACGAAGCATTCTGTCGCAGGACGCGGCGGCTGTGGCCATCGTTTGCCAATATCGGGCAGACCTTGTCCGGGTTCAACTTCCATTGGTGGCGCGCTCTGATCAAGGACAGCGGCACTGCTTTTTGGACCTTTGTCGCCCTGGCGCTGATTCCGCTCTGGCGGGAGTATTTTCTCCACGGCACCACGCTCAGTGAATCGGCGTACGCTCCCTATGCCGCAGGCATCGTGGTCGTGCTGTTTCCCATCTACATCACCCTGCGCATCCTCAAGAAAAAGGGTGCCATCGATATTTCGTCGTAACTCGCCTACTCATCGTAGAGCTCTGGCGTGTGCCGGATGATCTGGGCATCGACCAGATAAATGACGTCCTCGGCAATGTTGGTCGCGTGGTCGGCGATGCGCTCCAGATGCCGACCCACGGACAGCACATGCAGCAGGTTGTTTACATGCTCGGTGTCGGTGGTGAGCATTCCCTTGAGCTGGGTGTACATCTCCCGGTTCATGGCGTCCATGGTGTCGTCCGCCGCCCGAATATGATGAGCCAGCCGCACGTCATGGTTGATCAGGGCGTCGATGCTTTCCGTGACCATCTTCTCGGCAAGAGCGACCATGGCCGTCAGATCAAAGGGGATTTCAAACTTCTCCTGGCCGGCGAGAAATAATCCCCGTTCGGCGATGTTCACCGCCAAGTCCCCGATCCGCTCCAGATCGCTGTTGATTTTCAGCACCGCCACGATGAAGCGCAGGTCGATGGCCACCGGCTGATACAGGGCGAGAATCTTCAGGCAATCCTCCTCGATCTCCACCTCCATGTCATCGATCTCACGATCCCCTTTGATCACCGCGTTGGCCTTGCCCGGATCACGGTTGATCACCGAAAGCGTGGCCTGATAGACCCGGTCTTCCACGGCTTCACCCATGGCGATGATCTTTGCCTTCAGTTTGTCGATGTCGTGCTGCATGTGTTTGGGCATGATCGTTACTCCCTTTTCATCCAAAGCGTCCGGTTATGTAATCTTCTGTCTGTTTTTGCCGCGGATTGGTGAAGATTTTCGGGGTTGCATCGCATTCAATCAGACGGCCTTCATAGAAGAAGGCGGTGTAGTCGGAAACCCGCGCGGCCTGCTGCATGTTGTGGGTGACAATCACTATGGTGTAGTTGGTGCGCAGTTCGCCGATGAGATCCTCGATTCGCATGGTTGACTTGGGGTCAAGGGCCGAGGCGGGTTCGTCCATGAGCAGGATCTTCGGCCCAACGGCCAGTGCCCTGGCGATGCAGAGCCGCTGCTGCTGGCCGCCGGACAGCCCCATGGCATTGGCGTGCAGCCGGTCCTTGACCTCGTCCCAAATGGCCGCCTGTTGCAGGCTTTGCTCGACAATTTCCGCCAACCGTTTCGGGTTTTTTTCGCCATGAATCCGGGGGCCGTAGGCAACGTTGTCGAAGATGGACTTGGGAAAGGGGTTTGATTTCTGGAAAACCATCCCCACTTCCTTGCGCAGCTCCACGACATCGGTGCCGGGCGCATAGATGTCTTTTTGATTGATGGAGATGATCCCCTCCACCCGGCTGTGGGGGATGGTGTCGTTCATCCGGTTCAGGCAGCGCAGAAAGGTGGACTTGCCACAACCGGATGGGCCGATCAGGGCTGTGACATGCTTGGCCGGGATTCGCAGGGAGATGTCAAAAAGCGCCTGGGTGGGGCCATAGAAAAAGTTGATCTGGCTGGTGGTGATGACCATCTCCAGATCTTTGGGATAATTGGGATAAATAGACTGTTCTACCATCGGAATTTTTTCCTGAAATGGGTTCGAATGAATATTGCGCCAAGGCTTAAGCCTAAGACGAGCAAGAGAAGAACCAGGGCGGTGCCGTACTGCATATGTCGGATGCGGTCTGCCTCCGGATGCTGGGTGGCAAGGATGTAGAGATGGTAGGGCAGGGCCATGACCTGATCAAAAAACGATTTGGGCAGCCTGGGGAGATAAAAGGCGGCCACCGTCAGAAGAATGGGTGCAGTCTCTCCGGCGGCCCGGCCAATGCCCAGAATCGAGCCGGTTATCATGCCGGAAAGGGAGTAGGGCAGGATGTTGGTGCGGATCATCTCCCACTTGGTGGCCCCCAGCGCCAGGCTGGCGTCGCGGAAGCCCTTGGGCACGGCGCGCAGCGACTCTTCGCTGGCCACGATAATAGTGGGCAGCACCATGCAGGCCAGGGTCAGACTGCCTGCCAGGATGGAGGGGCCAAAGCCGCAAAACAGCACAAAGAGGCCAAGGCCGAACAGGCCAAAGACAATGGACGGAACCCCGGCCAGGGTGATAATGGCCAACCGGATCAGGGTGTTAAACCTGCCCTGGTCGGCATATTCGGCAAGATAGATCGCCCCGCCAACCCCAAGAGGCAGGGAAACGGCGATGGTGCCCACCACCAGATAGAGGGTGCCGACAATGGCCGGGAAAATGCCGCCCTCAGCCCCGCTTCTCCTGGGAAAGGTGCTGACGAACTGCCAGTTCAGGGCAGGAGCGCCGTTCTTGATGATGTCCAACAGGATATAGCCGACCACCAGAACAATGGCGTAGGTGATGAGCCGTAACGAGAAAAGGATGAATTTGTCAGCGGTATTGTTCATTTGTCGGCCTCGCTCGCAGTGAGACTGCGAAAAGCCGCTCCGCCGACGGTGCGGGCTTGCTTCTTCTTGCTGGCGTTCAATGGACCTGTGCCTTGCATTTTCTTTTGCGAGAGCGTCTTCATTTGTTGAAATCGCAACAAACCGCGATTACAACGGTTATCGCTTGGCAACCCTTCGATTTTGTGTTGCGGACCTGTGGCATTTTTCCCTTTTTGCGAAATTGTCTTCATTTCATCATGCCGTATTTCTTCAGCACGCGCTGTGCAATGATATTGAGGGCAAAGGTGATGCCAAGCAGAATGATCCCTATCCAGAAAAGCGCTTGATAATGGATGCTGCCAAAGGGAACCTCGCCCATTTCCGCAGCGATGGTGGCGGTCATGGTCCGCACTGAGGCCAGAGGCGAAAAGGTGAGGATGGCTGAATTGCCGGTGACCATCAGCACTGCCATGGTTTCTCCAATAACTCTGCCGATTCCGAGCATGACGGCAGCAACGATTCCCGGCAGGGCTGCGGGCAAGGTAACCCGGAAGATGGTCTGGAGATGGCTGGCACCCAGTGCCAGGGATGCGTTTTTTAGGGCGTAGGGCACGCTGACCAGAGCATCTTCCGACAGGGAGATGATGGTGGGGATGGCCATGAGCGAAAGAAGCAGGGCGCCGGTCAGGGCGGTGAGGCCGGTACTGAGGCCGAAGAGTGTTTTAACGAGGGGAGCCACCACCAGCAGGCCAAAAAAACCCAGAACCACAGAGGGGATGCTGGCCAGGATTTCAATGAACGGTTTGAGGAACTCCCGTTCGGTGGGGTGGGCGATTTCTGCGATGTAGATGGCCGCCAGCACGGAGATGGGCACCGTGACCAGCATGGCCAGGGCGGTTACCAGGGCAGAGCCGGAAAGCAGGGGGCCAACGCCGAAATGCTCTTCCTGAAAAGAGACAGGAATCCACTGACTGTCTAGAAGCTTTTCCAGTCCCGGCTTAAAAGCAAAAGGACCGGCCTCCCTGAACAGGAAGAGGAAAATCAGGCAGACAATAAGGACACTGGTCGATGCGGCGCTGACCAGCAACAGCCGCATCAACTTGTCGGTTATATGTAGCTTACGAGACCGGGACATATCCTGTTTCTCTTACAATCTTCTGACCTGCAGGACTGAGACAGAAATCGATGAATTGTTTGATCGTGTCCTTAGGCGTGCCGTTGGTGTAGAAAAAGAGCGGTCTGGAAACAGGATATGTGCCGGAAACAACCGTCTCCTCGCTGGGCACCACCGGGTTGGGCTGGTCCTTGGCCTGAACGCCAAGGGTTTTGGCCTTGCCTTTTGCTTCCTCGGCAAACCCCAATCCCACATAGGCGATGGCCCCGCGGTCTGCAGCTACGGCCTGAACCAGTGCCGAGGTGCCGGGTAGTAGGCGGGCGGAGGGACTGAAGTCTTCCTTGTTTAAAATATGCTCCTGGAAGAAAACAAAGGTGCCGGAGCTCGATTCGCGGGACAACAGGAGGATGGGGGTGTCAGCGCCGCCGACCTCTTTCCAGTTGGTTATCTTGCCCGTGTAGATGAGGCGAAGCTGGTCAATGGTCAGGCTGTTCACCGGGTTTTCCGGATGCACGATCAGGGCGATGCCGTCACGGGCCACGGGAATTTCCACGGGGGAAACTTTGTTTGCCTTGGCAAGATTCTGCTCTTTATCTTTCATTCCTCTAGAGGCCGCACAGATATCGGTGGTGCCGTTGATCAGGGCGGCGATACCGGTGCCGGAGCCGCCGCCGGTTACGGAGATGTCCGCTTCGGCATGGGTTTTCATGAATTCTTCCGTCCAGGAGCTGACCAGGTGGACCATGGTGTCGGAACCCTTGATGGAAAGGGTCTGAACCGGGGCGGCTTGTTGTTTGGGCCCGGAGTCGCAACCTGCTATCGCTGTTACGAGCAGAAGACTCAGGGCCAGGGTGATTTTTTTCATGATCTCCTCCGTGTGCGTCGGGGCAATGGTTTGTGAAGTCTCGAACAAAGGGAAGGTGTGGGGTTGGCGTCTGTAACCTTTTGATTGTGCCGGAGCCGGACGAATCAATTCCTGCATAGCCCGATACCAGAAATTCCAGGTATTTGCCAGTATAAAATTATCCCGGAGCTTGTCTTGCGTGCCTGAAAAAAAAGGAAAAAGAGCTGTTTCGGGTGGGAGGGAAAAGAATCAGCCGGTGCGATCCACATGGTAGAGGGTGGCGATGATGATCAGGGTGCCGACCAGCAGCCAGCCCGGGCCAAAAAGCCACAAGGCCAGGGGGACGGAGAGGTAATAGCCTCGCATCCCTAATGTATAGTGGGCCGCGCCGTACTGGACTGTTTCGACCACCGAGGCGAGGCTTGCCGAAGAGGCCGAATCTGGGGGGACATTGATCATGAAGCCTACATGGTTGTAATAGCGGATGGCCATGGTGAAATTGAAGAAGGTGAAGAAGAAATCCACCGAGAGGATGAGCAGCTTGATCTGGTGCAGGCTCTCGATTCTTTTACCCAAGAAACTGAACATCTGCATGGCGGCGTCGGTCGGGTGGCCTGGGGTCAGGACGATATTGAGCAGGGCCAGGGCGATGAGGATTGCCGTGGAGGCGAGAAAGCTTGCAGCCATGGTCCAGTTGCGCAGGGTCTGCACGGCCAGGATGTCACGCCGGGTGCCCATTATTTCCCGGACCCAGGCCGCTCTGGTTGCGGCGTTTCTGGCATAGATCGTTGCTTCCGGAAACCGGCCTTTTATGGCCAGCAACCCCAGGTGATAGAGGAGTAACAGCAGAAAAGACACCGCCGTGAACGGGGTTATTTCAAGGGGCAGAAAGGTCAATGGTTCTCCCCGCTGGTCTGGCTTGCTGCATCCGCTGGCGCATGGCGGTGTGCGCGGAGCATGAAGTAGAGAACCGGCACTGCCATGCGGCTGATCAAGAGCGAGGCGATCTCCCCGAACATCAGCGAGATGGCGAGCCCCTGGAAGATTGGATCGGCCAGGATTACCGAGGCTCCGACCACCACAGCCAAGGCAGTGAGGAGCATGGGCCTAAAGCGGATGGCTCCGGCCTCCACCACCGCTTCCTTGAGCGGCAGGCCATGGCTGATACGCAGCTCTATGAAGTCCACGAGAATAATGGAATTGCGCACCACGATTCCGGCCCCGGCCATGAAACCGATCATGGAGGTGGCGGTGAAAAAGGCGCCAAATGCCCAGTGGGCCGGGAGGATGCCGATCAGCGAAAAGGGAATGGCCGCCATCACCACCAGCGGGACGGTGTAATCTTTGAACCAGCCCACCATGAGCATGTAGATGAGGATCATCACCGCGCAGAAGGCGAACCCCAGATCCCGGAAGACCTCCAGGGTGATGTGCCATTCCCCGTCCCACTTGATCGTTGGCTCCAGTCCGCAAAAGGGCTGTTTGAGGTTGTAGATGGCGATTGTTTTTTGCTCGCCCCCGTATTGGCGGCCATCGAGTTTGGCAAGTTCCTTGTTCAGGGCGAAGATGGCGTAGGCCGGGCTTTCCGCGGCCCCGGCCACATCGCCGGTTACATAGATAACCGGCTTGAGGTTTTTGCGGTAGATGGGCTGGTCAATGGGCGCCTCGGTTACCGTGACCAGCTCCCGCAGGGGCACCAAGGGTGCCGCCGGATTCAGGCCTGAACGGAGCTGGGTGTTCAGGATGCTGCCAACCCGTGCCCGCTCTGCCCGGGGCAGCTCCAGAACGATGTCGCTCCCCTCCTTGTCCTCGGGCTGGTGGAACAGGGTGATGGGTAGCCCCTTGACTGCGAGATCAACAGCCTGAATGATCTCGCCTTCGGAAATGCCATTGAGGGCGGCCTTTTCCTTGTCCACCGCGATGACGGTCTTGAGCCGCTCTGCCTCCCGGTACCAATCCACATCGACAACCCCTTCCGTGGTGGTAAAGAGTTCCTTGACTTTGCTGGCCAGTTTCAGACGTTGGGCGTCGGTCTGGCCGTAAATCTCGGCGACCAGGGTTTGCAGCACCGGCGGGCCTGGCGGCACCTCGGCCACGGCCATGGTGGCCCCGTACTTTTTAGCGATGGCGGCAACCTTGGGCCGGATGCGTTTGGCGATCTCGTGGCTCTGGGCCTTGCGTTCGCCCTTGGGCAGCAGATTGACCTGAATGTCCGCCAGGTGCGGGCTGTTGCGCAGGTAGTAATGGCGGACCAGGCCGTTGAAATTGTAAGGCGAGGCAGCTCCGGCGTACACCTGATAGTTGACCACCTCCGGTTCCTGGCCCACGACTGCGGCCATCTCCCTGGCTGCCTGGGTGGTTGCTTCCAGGGTGGAGCCCTCGGGCATATTCAGGATAATCTGGAACTCGCTTTTGTTGTCAAAGGGGAGCATCTTGACCTTGACCAGCCCGAAATAGACCATGGAGCAGGAGGCGAGGAGCAGGCCGACAATGCTCAGAAAGAAGATCAGCCGCCAGCGGGCATGGGCAAGGAGCGGGTCCATGACCCGATGGTAGAGGCGGGTGAAAAAGTCATTCGGGGCGTGGCCGTGCTCTGCTTCCTGTTCTATTTCCGCTTCGGCGTCGATGGGGCATTCTGCGGGGGAGCAGTTCTTTTTCAGCACCCGGATGGCGGCCCAGGGTGTCACGGTGAAGGCGATGATCAGCGAAAAGATCATCGCCGCGGAGGAGCCGATAGGGATCGGTCGCATATACGGACCCATCAGCCCGCCGACAAAGGCCATGGGCAAGATGGCGGCGATTACCGCCCAGGTGGCGAGGATTGTCGGATTGCCCACCTCGTTCACCGCCTCGATGGCGATTGTGAGCACTGATTTGCGCTGGTTCGCGGGTAGCCGCAGATGGCGGACGATGTTTTCCACCACCACGATGGCGTCGTCCACCAGGATGCCGATGGAAAAGATCAGGGCGAACAGGGTGATGCGGTTCAGGGTGTAGCCGTACAGGTAGAAGAGGAGCAGGGTCAGCGCCAGGGTCGAGGGGATGGCGAGGATGACGATGATCGACTCCCGCCAGCCCAGAAAGAAAAGGATCAATAGGGTCACGCCGAACACGGCGATGCCCATGTGCAGCAGGAGTTCGTTGGATTTTTCCGCCGCGGTTTCGCCGTAGTTCCTGGTCACGCTTATGGTGACGTCGCTGGGGATCAGGGTGGATTTGAGGGAGTTGATCTTGGCCAGCACCGAATCCACTACCTGCACGGCGTTTGCCCCCGGCCGCTTGGCCAGGGAGAGGGTGACGGCCGCCTCTTCCGCCTGGCCCTTGCCTTGGCCAAAGAGTACGTAGTTGGTGGGCTCTTCCGGGCCATCGACCACGCTGGCCACCTCGTCGAGATACACCGGCCGGTTGGAGTAAACGCCAACGACGATGCGGCCGATATCCTTTGCCGAGGCAAGAAATTGGCCGGTTTGCAGAAGGATTTCCTTGTTCAGGGACTGCAGGGTGCCGGAGTACGATTGCAGATTGGATTGTTGCAGCTTGGGGATGATTTCGGTCGCGGTCAGCCTTCGGGCGGCAAGGCGTGCGGGATCGAAGAGAACCCGTACCTGTCGCCGTGCGCCGCCGATGAGCTTGGTTTCGGCCACTTCGGGAATGTTTTTGACTGCGTCGTCAAGCTGGGCCGCGAGACGCCGGAGGGTGTAGTGGTCATAATGCGGGCTGTGCAGGGTCAGGGCGAGGACCGGCACGTCGTCAATGGTGTGCGGCTTGACCAGGGGCGTCGCGACGCCTTGGGGGATGCGGTCGAAATTGGTGGCCAGCTTCTGGTTGAGGCGGACAATGGCGTCTTCCATCTTCTCGCCCACGTAGAAGCGGGCGATGAGCAGGGACTGCCCCGGCATGGAAGTGCTGTAGATGTATTCGATCCCCGGGATTTCGTAGAGGAGTTTTTCCATGGGGATGGAAACCCGTTCCTCCACCTCCTTTGGGGTGGCGCCGGGCATGGCGACCATGATGTCGATCATCGGCACCTTGATCTGCGGCTCCTCCTCCCGTGGCAGCATGATAACGGCCACGACGCCGAGGAGCAGGGAGGCGATGATCAGAATGATGGTCAGCCTGGATTCAACGAAGATCGAGGCGAGCCTGCCGGCAAAACCGTGCTGTTTGTTTGGCTGTTGATTCATCACGGCACAATGTGTACGGGTTGGCCATCAACGAGTTGCGCGCTGCTCTGGATTACGACCTGCTCTCCTCCATTGAGACCGGCAAGAATCTCCACCTGGCCTTCCCGGTGTTCGCCGCTGCGCACCAGGCGCAAATGGGCCTTGTTGTTTTGGATTACGAAGAGCCGCTCCATCTGGCCGAAGCGGGACAGCGCCGTTTCCGGCACCTGGAAGCTGCTGACCCCAGCACCGCCTGGGAGGGACACCCGTGCATACTGCCCAGGCTGCAAGGCAGAGGTGCTATCGATTTGGATTTTGACCAGGGCGGTGCGCGAGGCGGTGTCCGCAGCCGGGCTGATCTCGGTGACGCTTCCGGTCTTGGCAAACTTGGCGGCCGGAACAGTGACAGCCAGCGTGTCTCCCTTTTTGATTTTCAGGGCCAAACCCTCCGGGGCCGCCGCAACCACCTGCAAGTGCTCAGTGTTTTCCAGCACCAGGAGAGGCATTCCAGGGGTGGTCAGGTCCCCGGTGTTGGCCATCTTCTGGGTGATGATCCCGGCAAAGGGGGCGGTGATCACGGTGTAATCGCGCATGGCTTTGGCTTCGCGGACACCAGCCTCAGCCACCCGGTAAGCGTCTTCCAGGGAGTTGACCGTCTCCCGGGTGGAGGCGTCTTTTTCCAGCAACCGCTTTTCGCGTTCGAAATTGCGTTGCGTCTGGGCGAGCTGGGTCTCGGCCTGGGACAGCCGGGCGGTGATCTCTCCGGCGCTGATCCTTGTCAGAAGTGCGCCTTTTTTTACCGCCAGGCCCAGGGAGATCGGCATCTCCTCGATGGGCCCGGGAATCTTGGCGGCGATGGTTGCGCGCTGGACCGACTCGACGGCGCCTGCAACATCATTTTGTTGTAAGGCCGCTTGGCCGGCCACCGTGATTACCCGCACTTCCGCAGTGGGGAGCTGTTGCTCGGCTGTGCCAGTGTGGGCAGGGCCTTTGCACCCGACGGCGCCCACGATGACAGCCAGGAGAAGCAACGTGGAGGGAAGAAATTTGTAATGCATGGATTCAATTTCCTGTTTCAGGGCTTGTTTGATAGGGTCGTAACAATTGCCCTTCGACAGGCTCAGGGTGAACGGAAATTTTCTAACGTATTGATCCGTTCGTGCTGAGCCTGTCGAAGCACCAGCTATTTTGCCGCAATTTTCCCAGCCTGGGCCTCTTCCGATGCCTCAGGGAACTGTTCCAGGCCCAGAGCGCGTCGCAGATCGGCAACTGCAATGCGCTGGGAGGTCTCCGCCACGATGCGTCGTGTCTGCGCGTCGGTCAGGCGATTTTCCGCTCCGAGCAGGTCCGAGGCGAGCAGCTTTCCTTCCTTGAACCGGAGCCGGTTGATGCGGGCGCTTTCCTGGGCCTGGGCCACGCTTTTTTCCGTAACCTGCAAACGCTCCTGCGCATCTTGCACGGCAAACTCCGCCTGCTTTACCTCAAGGGCAATGGCCAGTTCGGTTTTGCGTTTGCGCTCCTGCGCTTCGGCAAGCAGGGCCGAGGTTCTGGCAACCTCTGCGGCGGTGCGGCCTCCTTCGGAAAGATTGAACTGCAATCTGACGCCTGCCTGCCACGAGTCGCCGGAACCGTCGGTGACATAGCCTTTGTCCCCGTCGTAGCCCGCATATCCTTCCAGGGTTGGATAGTAGCCGCCCTGGGCCTGCCGGACCCGGGCCTTGGCGGCCAGAATCAGGGCATCCATGCTTTTCAGCTCAGAGCGCTGATCATGGCCGGCGGACTGGGGGATTTCCTGGGTGCAGCCCTGGGCGGAATCGAGGACCACCGGGACGTCATCAAGCCCAAGCAGGCTGAGGAAAATCCTGCGGCTCACCTCAAGGGTGTGTTTGGCCTGGCTCAGACCTTCCTGCGCCTTGGACTGCTGTACCTCCATATCGAGAAGGTCGGCCTTGAGCAGAACCCCTTCCTGATACCGGGCCTGCGCCACGGCAGTGGAAGCAGTGATCGCATCCACCGCAGATTGCTGGGCCTTGACCAGTTCTTCCGCCTGGGCGATGAGCTGAAAGGAACGGATCACCTCAAAGGCGAGCTGGGCCTGCACTGCGGCAAGCTCCATCCGTGAGAAAACAGCCTGGGCTTCGGCGGCCTTCAGACCGGCCAGGTCGCGGCCGCCGTTGAAAAACCGGTAGCCAAGCCGGACCCCCGCGCCTAGGGAGTCGGTGCGGCCGGGATGGTTGAAATCAATGGCGTTATTAAAGGCCCCCTGATTCAGGATGTTGCCGAAGGAGTACATGGGATTGTTGGTCTGGTCGTATCGGGAGTTCAGATCAAGCCTCGGGAAAAAGGAGGACCGCTCCATGGTGATGGCGGCCTGGGCCGCTTCGATCCGATTTTTTCCCATCCGGCTGTCAGGATTGTTCTTGAGGGCAAAACGCACCGCATTGCGGACTGTCCATGTCTCCGGGATTGCCACGGCAGTGCTTTCGGCGGCATGGGAAAGGGTGGCCAGCAGCAGAAAACCTGCGCAGAGGAGAGCGATCCTGCGCAGGGAGGCAATGGGGGTGGTGATCTTTTTTGTCCGTGTGGTTTGGTGGATCATAGCCCTTGTCTCTGTGTAAAAAAGCTCTCTTGAGCGCGCTACCCCCCCTTGTGATTGTTCAGCGTTTAATTATATAATTACAAACTGAATTATCCGCCACAAATTTTTTCACCCGGGGTAGGTGGCAGGGGTATTTTTTATATTATATCATGGAGTAATAGCCTGGAAGCAAGGAGATATTCCGCAGGGGAAAATTCGCATACTCAGCTGGATGGCTTTTCAGAACCACTTTTTCTTTTTGAAATAGATCAGCATGGCAATGGTTGTGGCCGCCATCAGCAAGAGGGCGAATGGGTAGCCGAAATACCAGTTGAGTTCCGGCATGTTGAAGGGGCTCTGGCTAGTGTTGAAGTTCATGCCGTACAGCCCGGCTATGAAGGTGAGGGGGATGAAGATCACCGCGAAGATGGTCAGCACCTTCATTACCTCATTCATCCGGTTGCTCACCGAGGAGAGGTAGATGTCGATCATGCCCGAGATGATGTCCCGGAAGGTTTCCACCGTGTCCAACACCTGGATGGTATGGTCGTAAAGATCCTTGAGATAGACCCGGATCGATTCCCCCATGAATGCGGTTTCATCCCGTTGCAGCCCGTTGATGACTTCCCTCAGCGGCCAGACCGATTTGCGGAGCAGGATCATCTCCCGCTTCAGGGAGTGGATGGTCTGGAGGGTTTCCGGGCAAGGATCGGCTATCAGCTCCTCTTCCAGCTCCTCAACCTCCTCGCCGATTTTTTCCAGCACGGAAAAGAAATTGTCCACCACCCGATCGAGCAGGGCATACAATAGATAATCGACCCCCATTTTTCGGGTGCGGCCCTTGTTGTTCTGGAGACGGGCCAGGATATCGTTGAAAATATCGCTGTCCTTTTCGTGAAAGGTGAGCAGGTAGCTGGAGCCAAGTACGAAGCTGATCTGCTCCATGCTCATCTCCCTGGTGGCATCGTCATATTTTATCAGGTTTATGACCAGGAACAGATAGTCCTCATAGTGATCAATCTTCGGACGCTGGCCGGTATGGAGAATATCCTCGATGGTCAGGGGGTGCAGGCCGAAACTGAGGCAGAACTTGTCCACCGCTGCGGCATCGTGCAGGCCGTGGACCCTGATCCAGGTGTTGCTGGGGGTGTCTTTCAGCAGATGGAACTCGTCAAGCCGGATTGGGGTGCTGGCGGAAAAGATTTCGGTATCGTAATCGACCATGTCCAAGCCGAATTTTTCCGTGACTTTTTCTCCGATGAACACGGGACTGCCCGGGGAAAGCCCGGCTTTTTGCGAGCTGGTTTTAACAAGCTTCAGCATGTTTGTTCCTGCGAATGGAGGATGTTTTTTCGGGGGCTGGCCGTGTGGCAAGCCCACTGTTTACCGGAACAGGATACCATAGCCGTCTGCCTTCCGTGAACCCCATTGTCCGTGGGGCGTGAATATCTTGGGTTGGTTTTAAAAAATGAGAAGAAATTTTCATGAAAAGGCGCTATGGAATCCAGGCCAGATATGCGAGGATAAAGATTGAACGGGGGAGGAAGTACTGGGGATATCCCCCGGCAGAGCCACGGAAGAGTTGGGGATGAAAAAGCCCGGTCCGCAATATTTGAAAACCATGGTTGAGACCGCAAGCCCGGTGCGCAACATCATCGCGCTGTATGAAAAATGTCTGCTTCACCTGGGGAGTGCGCGGGAAAGTCTTGTCGCTGGAGATATTGCCCCCAAGACGGAAAGCCTGCGCAAGGCCATGGATATTCTTTTTTATCTGGACAGCGCCCTTGATGGTGCCGAACCGGAAGTTGCGCAGTCGTTGCACGACACCTACCAAATGATCCTGGCTCAATTGAGTATGGCCAACAGCGAAAATTCCGTGGAGGCGCTGGGGCTGGCCGAGAAATGGTTGGCCGGGTTGCTGGGGGCGTGGCAGGGTGTTGTGTCTGGCGGTGGGACTCAGGGCCAGGAGAAATTAAATTTTTAAAAACTGTCTGCCAGAGATGGGATATTATGGTAAGTTGAGCATGGCAAGCCTGTTGAAGATTGCCGCTGTCCGTCCGCAAGAAAAAATATCACCCCATCGAGATCATGACACTATCCCTTCCCTCCTGGCTGACTCTGCCCGTGCTGGTTTTTTTCTATAGGCCCTTGGTTCGGTTTTTTCCGAAGATGGACAAGGATGCTTATGTCCGCAAGGTCGTGGCGGCGGGGAACCGATTTTTCCGGCGGAGGTTTGTCCGTACTTCCTATGCCGAAAGGATGCTTTTTCTGCCCTATTGTCTGCGGGCCGAAGGCTGCGCCACGGTTATCGACCAGGAAAAAGGTCTGTTGTGTCAGGCCGATTGCCGCATTCCCTGTCGGCTGCGGGAGATGCGGGAGATGGCTTTAGCCTTGGGTTACCGGGATGTCTGCGTGGTGGTGAGCGGCAAGCTGCATAAGAAGGACGGGGTGCTGCGCAGCCGGGATTTTCTGGTGCGCCGGATCGGGCAGAGCCAGCCGCGTGCGGTGCTGGGCTGCCTGTGTACCCGTGACCTGCGGGAAAAATATCTGCGCTCTTCCAATGTCTCTCCCGAGGGCTCGCTGGGGGGGCATGGGCTCAAGGTGATCCCCCAGGTGTGTCTGCTCAAGGATTGTAACTGTCGGCAGAGCTCCGTGGATTGGCAGGAGCTTGAGGCGCTCATTCGGGCGAAGGGCTGAAAATATTCTTGTCTTGTGAGCCGGCAACCGAAAAAATAAGGGCAAAAGAACCTCCTCGGTCTCAAAATATGGCCAAAAGACAGGAGGCGGGGTATTACTTATAGTAAGGATTGTTTCTCGGTCAACGAATTGTCAATGGAATATGGAAGTCGGATGCAGCGTGGATAATCAGGATTTGGACATGTTATTTAGGCGGGTTGTCGATACGGCAAACGTGGAGTTTTATTTGATCAACGCCGAGGGCGGGTTTGCTTATGTGAACCAGGCAGCAGCCAGAAATCTCGGCTATTCCGAAGCAGAGCTTCTTTCCTTAAACATTGCTGATATTGATCCGGAATTTGGCCCCAGGTTTCGACAGTTTTGGCCTGAGTGGAAAAAACAGGGCAGCCTGCAGCTTGAAACCACCCATCGGACAAAGAGCGGACAGCTTGTCCAGAAAGAAGTTAATGCGGTTTGTACCATCATTGGCACCACTGACTATCTCTGCGCCTTTATCCGGGACATCACCGAGCGCAAGCGGATGGAGGCAGCCCTGCTGGAAAGCGGTGAGCAATACCGCGATCTTTTTGAGAGCGCCACCGACCTTATCCAGTTCGTCCGGCCGGATGGCCGGTTTCTTATGGTCAACCCGGCCTGGCGGAATACTTTCGGCTATTCGGCAGAAGAGGTCGAGCAGCTTACTATTTTTGACCTCATCTCCTCTGATTGCTCAGATCATTGCCTGAATACCTTCCAGCGTGTTTTGGAGCAGGGGCTGGTCGACAGAATCGAAACAACCTTTGTTGCAAAAAACGGCGACAAGATCATGATTCAGGGTTCGGCCAACTGCCGTTACGAAAACGGCAAGCCCCAGATGACCCGCTGCATTTTCCGAAACGTCACTGAGGAAAAAAAGTTGCAGGCTCAGTTGTTGCAATCCCAGAAGATGGAGGCCGTCGGCCGGCTGACCAGTGGTGTGGCCCACGATTTCAATAATCTTCTCACCACGATTTTAAGCTACAGTGAGTTGTATTTGCGGCGCTTGCCGGACAGCGACCCTCTGGCGGACGCCCTGCGGGCCATCCGTGACGCCGGAATCAGGGGAGCAGCCCTGACCCGTCAACTGCTGACCTTTAGCCGCCACCAGGTTGTTGATGTGCGGGTTATCGATCTGAACATGGTTGTCTCTGGGTTGCGCGCCATGATCCAGCATCTTATTTCGCCTGGCATTCATTTTACGATGGAGGCCGCGCCGGGCGCACAGAGCCGGATTCTGGCCGACCAGCACCAGATCGAACAGGTATTGTTGAATCTGGCCATAAATGCACGGGACGCTATGGCGGACGGGGGTGTTTTGTCCATTTCTTGTGTCGAGGAGGTTCTGGGGCAGAGCGAATTTTCTAATTATGACAATATCGCGCCAGGGCGGTATGCGGTTTTGGTGGTGAGTGACACCGGGGCAGGCATGAGCAACGAGGTGCAGGAGCATATCTTCGAGCCGTTTTTCACCACCAAGCCCCAGGGCAAGGGCACGGGTCTTGGGCTGGCAACGGCCTACGGTATTGTTAAGCAACATAGCGGCTATATCGTGGTGCAGAGCGAGCCTGGAAAGGGAACCACCTTTCGCTTGTATTTTCCCAGAGTGGAGGCGCCGGTGGAGACTGCGGTGACGGGCGTGGCCCTGGAGGTATTGCAGGGTAGCGAGACCATTCTCGTGGTTGACGATGAGCCGGAAATCCTTGCCGTTGTCCGCCATTCCCTCGAGGCCATAGGCTATACCGTGCTGGCCGCGGCATCAGCTGGGGAGGCCTTGCACCTTGTTGGAGAGGGCGGGGGGAAGATCGATCTCCTCCTCACCGATGTGGTCATGCCGGGGATGAACGGGCACGGACTGGCCGCCAGGGTGCAGGCGGTTGATCCCCGGATACGGGTGTTGTTCATGTCGGGCTACACCGATTCCCTGCTTGAAGAACGCGGCGTTTCCCGCACGCACGCCAATTTTATCAGCAAGCCGCTTTTCCCAGGCGAACTCGCTGTTAAAATTCGCAAGATGCTGGCTTAATCGGGCTTTGGGTCGGTCGATGTCTCTGGCGGGAAAAGTTCCGGGTACAGTTTTTTAGCGCAATCCGGACAGATGCCGTGGCTGAATTCGGCATCGGAGTGTTTGTAGAGATAGCTTTCAATCTGGGTCCAATATCCCTGGTCGTCCCTTATTTTTTTGCAGGACGCGCAAATGGGCAGCAGCCCCTTGAGCGTCCTGACCTTGGCCAGGGCCTCGGTCAGTTCCTTGGTGCGGTCCTGCACCCTTTCTTCCAAGTGATCCCTCTGGTGGCGCAGGTTTTCCGACATGGTGTTGAACGCGCATGCCACATCCTGAAATTCCCTGCTCGTGGCCAATTCAATTTTTTCGCCCAAGTGTGCGTCATCTTCCGCGATGAGTCCGGCTTTTTCCTGGATGATCTGTAAGGGTTTTAGGATCAGGGCGCGGTTGAGGAAGAGCTGGGCCAGGTACATGGTAAAGAGGACAAAGATAAGGAGGCCGGAAAGAATCCAGGTGAAGTGGTCCGCATCTGCGTAGGCCTCGGTCATGGGGATTCGGATGGAGACTGCGGAGATGACCTCGCCCAAACCCCTGTCAAAGCTGCGCTTCGGGCCGTAGAGGGCCACCAACCCTTTGGGGGCGCGTTCCGGGGTGCTGTGGCACATGAGGCAGCCTGCAAGCATGGTTGCCCCCCGGCTCAGGACGACAAAGAACGGCTGGCCATCGATCCGCATGATCTCCGAGCGGACCTGTAGGGCGGGGTTGGCGTTGAGTTCCTGGATAAAGGCGCGTTCATGGGGATCGGCCTCGTTGGCCTGGGTGCGGGCATTGATGGCGCAGGTTTTGAAATAGTATTTGGCTCGGTTTCTTTCGCTGAAATATTGGTCAATGCTGCGGTTGGCATAGGTGGAAGACATCCAGGTCGGATCAAAATGGTCGGCTGGCCGGTATTTGTCGCTGAGGGCGAAAACAGCGGGTTTGAGTTTTTTGGTGAAGTAATCACGGGTCGCCATGTTCCGGTCGAGGAGAATCATGGCCTTGGCCTGGGCCTCGACCAGGGCTTGTTTCCGCATGGTTTCCTGGACCAGAAAAATAACGACCACCGAGGCCAGGATGAAAAAAACAGAGAGGATCAGGTTGAGATACACAGTGAGGCTGAATCGGGTAAATCTGTCTCGCATCGGCGCCTCCTGAAGATTTTTCGGATTATCCTAATATTGTATGGGAGAATAGCGGAAAGTGAAACATGATTTTTTCCCGTTTTTTGCAGAAAGCGTGGTATTTTTTTAGGGAAGCAAAAGCGCGGCTATTATTGTGCATGAACGGAGATTGCCATGAACCATAAGATTGTTATCGTTGCCTTTGCCGGCGAGCCGGCCTGTTTTGCCCATGCTCTGCTGAACGGTTTGGATATGCAGGCCAGGGGTTGGGATGTTAAACTCGTTATCGAAGGGAAGGCCACCGCCCTGATCAAAGAGCTGGCCGAACCGGGTGCGCCCTTTGCCCCCCTCTACGGCAAGGCGAAAAAGGGTGGGATCATTGACTGCGTCTGCCGGGCCTGCGCCAATAAAATGGGGGCCTTGTCCGCAGCCGAGGCGCAGGGTTTGCCCCTGGCCGACGAGATGCAGGGGCATCCGGCCATGGCCCGCTATGTGGAGGCAGGCTATACGGTAATAACTATATAGTAAGGCAAGCAGCAAAAGGAGGAGTTGTCATGAATCTGTATGCGCTCAAGCCCTACATCTATTGGGTTGGATTTTCTATCTTCCTGTTGTGCGAGCAGGGGTTTTCCTATCGTGAGCCTACCGTGGCCCGCATCCGGCGCTGGCTTGCCAATGTGCCCTTGTCCATCATGAACGGCGCGATTTACCATCTGCTGTACACCAGCGCCATTGTCGCCCTGATTCTCGCCGCACAGGAGAAGAACCTCGGCCTGCTCAATGCCTGGACTTTGCCCCAGTGGCTGAAAATTGTCGCTGGCATTCTGATCCTGGATTTTTTCATCTATCTCTGGCATCTGCTCACCCATGCGCTGCCCTTCCTCTGGCGGTTTCACCGGGTGCACCACAGCGATATGAACATGGATGTGACCACGGCCAACCGTTTTCATCTGGGTGAGTTTCTTTTTACCGGCCTGATCAGGTTGGCGGTGATCTATACCTTCGGCATCGGTCTCACCGCCTATATCTTTTTTGAGATTCTGGTGAATCTTTCCGTGCAGTTCCACCACAGCAGCATACGGCTGCCGGCTTGGTTTGAGCGAGTGTGGGTGCTCCTTTTTGTCCCGCCTTTTTTGCACCGCATCCACCATTCGGTGCGGATCAAGGAGCGGAATTCCAATTACGGCGTGATCTTTTCCATTTGGGATAGGATGCTGGGCACCCTGACCACCGAGGTGGCGCAGGAGCAAATCGTCATCGGCATCGGTTCGCATCGGGAAATCGAGCAACTGGGGTTCTGGCGGTTGCTGGCGTTGCCCTTTACGCGCAACACCCCGTGAAAGCGGCTGGAGCAACGGGAAATATAAAACAATGGAGTGAGCAATGAACTGGAAGAATCTGTTTGTGCCGGGCGAGGATTTCAGCGTGGCCCAGGCAAAAGAGTACATGGATACGCGGGGAGCGGATGCGTATCAGTTGCTGGATGTCCGGCAGCCCAAGGAGTATGAGCAGGGGCATTTGCCTGGGGCCAAACTCATTCCACTTAAGGAGTTGCCGGGGCGGCTTAGTGAGCTTGAGAAGGAAAAGCCGGTCATTGTCTATTGCGCTGTCGGCGGCAGAAGTAAAGCAGCAGCTCAGCTGCTCGCTGGCAAGGATTTTGCAAGCGTTTACAACATGGCTGGAGGCATCAAGGCTTGGCAGGGAGGGCAGGCCAAGGGGCCGGAAGAGGCTGGACTGGAGTTTTTTACCGGACAGGAAGAGTATGAGGACGGGGTGAGCCTGGCCTATGCCATGGAGGATGGGTTGCAGGAGTTCTACCGACTCATGGCCGGGCGGGCTAAGGATGAGGATGAGCGGCAGCTCTACACCCGACTGATGGGCTTTGAGGATATGCACAAGGCCCGGCTCCTTGTCGAGTACCGACAGACGCACGGGTCGGAAGCCATGCCGGATAAAGGGGTGACTGGAATCATGGAAGGTGGTTCCAGGGTTCAGGATTTTCTTGTCCAGGCCGAACCCCATTTGCACAGCAAACGGGATATCCTGGAGCTTGCCATGGCTCTCGAGACCCAGGCTCTTGATCTCTACAGCCGCATGGCGCAAAAGAGTGGCCAGCAGGAGGTCCGGGCGCTTTTTCTGCGTCTGGCCGACGAGGAAAAAATGCATCTTTTCTATTTGGCTGATGAAATGGATACGGTGCTGAGCCAAAATCCGAGAGCCGTGGACGGTAAGCAGGAACGCTAAGGAGTTGGGAAATGTTTGATCTCAGGGAAGCAAAAGACGACCGGCGGGCCGTTGGCCGCATGATGCTGGAGCACCTTCGCTTTCTGCAGTCGGTGATCAACGGTGTGACTGATCCTGTCCTGGTAATCGGGACGGATATGCGGGTAAAGCTCATTAACCAGGCAGCCCGTGATTTCCCTGTTGTCCGGGGGAAGAGCGGGAAGTTTGCCGAAAACTCCCATTGTTACCGGGTGTTGTTCGGCAGGTCGCAAGCCTGTGATCAGCTCGGGTGTGAGTGTCCGCTCATGGAGGTTCTTGAGACCGGGAAAGCCGTTACGGTTTCTCAGAGTATTACCTTGAATACCGGGGAGCTTCGTCATTACGAAGTGTTTGCCTCCCCTCTCTTGGACAACAACAATAGTCTTCTTGGTATTATCGAGATTTTGCATGATGTCACTGCGCGTAACCTTGCCGCCGAGCTCTTGAAAAAAAATAATGAAGAGCTTGAGCGCCGAGTTGAGGAGCGGACTGTTGAACTGACGAAGGCCAATAAGGCCTTGCGTCTTGAGGTCGAAGAGCGACGCTGGGCTGAGGACCAGCTCATCCAGTCCTGCGAGCAGGCCGAGCTTGTTTACAATGTTATTCCCAGCGCCATTTTCACCGTTGATCTGAACCGGAACATCACCAGCTGGAATAAGAAGGCCGAAAGGGTAACAGGATATACGGAAGAGGAGGTTCTCGGCAAGCCGTGCAGCGTTTTTGCCATGCATCCCTGCACGGAAAAAAACTGCGGCGTGTATTCAAAAAGGACCAACAAGCCTATTCTCAATCGGATTTGTGAGATCAAGACCAAGGATGGGCAGATAAGAATTGTCAGTAAAAATGCCGACTTGTTGCGGGATGCGGCTGGCAATGTCATCGGTGCCGTGGAAAGTTTTGAAGATATTACGGAGCAGCAGGAGGTGGACAGGCAGCTGCGCACCGAGCGGGACAAGTTTCGGGGGATGCTTTCCGCTCTTGATCAGGGTATGCACATCCTCAACCATGATTTTATCATCGAGTATCAGAACGAGGTTCTGCGCCGGATCTTTGGCGATAAGATCGGTGAAAAATGCTATGAGGTTTACAAACAGCGGGACGAGCCGTGCGAAGTATGTCGGATGCATGCCGCCATCGAGCGCAACGAAATTCAGCGCACCGAGGAGATCATGTCCGACCGCCGTCATTATGAGCAGAGTTACGTGCCCTTTGTCGATGTGGACGGCCAGACCAAGGCCCTGATCCTCTTGCGGGATGTCACCGAGGAAAAAATGTACCGGGCTGAAACCATGCGGGCTGGGCAGCTTGCTTCCATCGGGGAACTGGCTGCCGGGGTGGCCCATGAAATCAACAACCCCATCAACGGCATCATTAACTACGCCCAAGTGCTGCTTGACGACTCAAGCCAGGTGTCGCTCGAGGGCGAGGGTGGCCAGCCGCTCCAGAGGGAGATGCTCGACCGCATCATCAAGGAAGGGGAGCGGATCGCCTACATCGTGCGCAATCTCCTCTTTTTTGCCCGCCAGCGGGAGGAAGAGGCAGAGGTGGTCGCGATTGAGGCGATCATCCACGATTCCCTGGCTCTGATCAAGCACCAACTCCAGAAAGACGGGGTGATCATCCACACCGATATCCCGGCGGACTTGCCGGCCATCAGGGTGCATCCGCAGCAATTACAACAGGTTTTTCTTAATTTGCTCAGCAATGCCCGGTATGCCCTCAATCAACGCTATCCTGGGCGTGACCCCGGCAAAAAGGTGGAAATCAGCTGCCGGGTCGTGCAGAGCCAAGGCCGAAACCTGATAAGGACGGAGCTCACCGATTATGGCACCGGAATAGCGCCGGAGCTGCTTCCCCAGATATTTGAGCCGTTTTTTTCCTCCAAGAAACCAGGGGAGGGGACTGGCCTAGGGTTGTCCATCAGCGCTGGGCTGGTCAAGGATTTTCAGGGGGAGCTTAAAGTGGAGAGCGAACTGGGCGAGCACACCACCATGACCGTTGATCTGCCTGCATATGAAGAATGAACCGTGTAATGTATTGGGCATTGGATTGCCTGGGGAGCAGCAATAATGATTGATCTGGACAAATCAGAGACCAGGATATTGGTGGTGGACGACGAGGAAAGCCTGCGGCTGACCTTTCAAATGTTTCTTGGCCGCGAGGGGTACGGGCCGGTGCTGACCGCCTCGACCTTTGAAGAAGCCTTGGGGCTCATTGAACAGCAGACCTTTGATCTGATCATCAGTGATATCGTTATGGAGGGGGCTTCCGGCATCGACCTGCTGCGGCGGGTTCGTGAGCTGGGGTTGGAATGCCCGGTGGTCATGGTTACCGGCTATCCCAATATCAACACCGCTTCCGAGGCGGTGCGTCTGGGGGCCTTTGATTATCTGGCCAAGCCGGTGAAAAAGGCTGATTTGCTGCGCACCGCGCGCATGGCCTTGCAACAGTACGCCCTTTGGAAGGAAAAGGAGCGGTTGACCGAGGAAAAGGAACGCTCGCAGCAGTATCTTGAAACGATTTTCCGTAGCGTTCGGGACATGATCATCACCGTTGATCATGATATGCGGGTGGTGCAGATGAATGATCAGGCCAAGAATTGGGCGGCAATGCACATACCCCATCTTGCCATTGGTGCTAGTCTGGATGCGGTGGCTGATCCCTTCTCCGTGTTTGCCATCGACGCGCAGAAGGTGTTGGAATGTCGGGAAGGAGTGAGCGAACATCGTATTGAGGTCAATCCGGAGAACGGCGGCCATATTGTTTTTCGGCTCTGCGCGGCACCCCTGGAAAGCCAGCAGGGCGAGGACTTTCTCGGGGCGGTGCTGGTGTTCCGTGATGTGAGTCGGCTGGAGGATCTGGAAAAGCGGGGCAAGCGCACCTATTTTCACAGGTTGACCGGGGTGAGCCGGGCCATGCAGACGGTGTACACTCTTATTGAAAACGTCGGCCAGGTGGACACCTCGGTGTTGATCACCGGAGAATCCGGGACCGGCAAGGAACTGGTGGCCGAGGCTCTGCATGCGGAAAGCCCGCGTCGGGACATGCCCTTGGTGAAGTTCGACTGTACTTCCATTCCGGAAAACCTCATGGAAAGTGAGCTGTTCGGCCACAAGAAGGGTTCCTTCACCGGAGCGGATCGCAACCGAGAGGGTCGGATTCTCCAGGCGGACGGCGGCACCCTGTTTCTCGATGAGATCGGCGATATCTCGCCGCTCATGCAACTGAGGTTATTGCGCTTTTTGCAGGAACGCACTTTCTACCCGGTTGGCGAGGACAAGCCCGTCACTGTGGATGTCCGGGTGGTGGCCGCCACCAACGCCGATCTGAAACAGAAGGTTCAGCGGGGAGAGTTTCGTGAGGATCTCTACTACCGTCTGCGGGTAATTGACATCGCTCTGCCGCCATTAAGAGACCGGCAGGGTGATATGCCCATTTTGGTGGAGATGTTTCTTGCCCGTTTCAGCAAGCGCCTGAACAAGAATATTACCGGGATTTCCGATCAGGCCTTGCAGCTGCTTGCCGCCTATCGCTGGCCGGGAAATGTCCGGGAGTTGGAGCATGTGGTGGAGCGAGCCTGTGTTTTGTGTTCGGACGACACGATCACTACGGGTAATCTTCCGGAAGAGGTGCGCAGTGGTGGTCGCGTTGCTGCTGCAACACCAGGGGGGGGTGCCGGGGCTGAAACCGTAACTGCTGCCGACACCCCAAGAATAGCGCCAGTTTCGCAGGAGAGCGAGAAGGCGCATATCCTCGGCATCATTGCTCAAACCGACGGCAACAAGGCCAAGGCAGCCCGACTGCTCGGTATTGATCGTAGCACCTTGTACCGGAAGATGAAGGCATACGGTCTGGAATAGAATTGCAAAGTGTTGCGGGCGCAACACTTTGCTACACTTACAACAGCAAAAGTGTAGCGCAACGAATTGCGGCGCTACACTTTTTATTTTGCCACCACCCTGCTTCCCTCCTGCCAACCCCTGGTGTATTTTTTCCCTGATCACATCCTTGATTATCTCGTAATATCAGTATATTAAAAGATTTTATTGCGTTCTTTTCCGACTCAGCGCCCCTTTCTTTTCCGAGAAGGGAACTCTTTTTTATTTCCTTTATAATCATATGGTTGCAGTTATTGATTGAAAAATTACCCCTGTTTTCTGGAGGTGTTGGCACGCGCTGTGCATTGATACCTAATCAAACGAGAACAACATCGTGATAATAACGAAAAAACAAAACCATAGGAGGCTCACCATGAAAAACACAATGCAGAAACAAGGACTCGGACTTGACGAACTTGATCAGGCAGCAATCGGTGAGGGATTCTCCCAGGCAGGTGTTGCTGTAATCCTTACGTTGGCAACTTTGATCGGTATCTGGGGCATCGCTTGTCTGATCGGCGGGATGAGCACCATGGGTGGGGTCATGGAACTGGGTCGTGGCTGGCTCACCGCAGTAACAGGGATGTAACAAGAGAAAAAATAAGGTAGCGATCCTATCAGGATCATAAAGAAAATTAGCAGTCAACAAGGAGCACGATCATGGAAAAGGCAATGACAGAAAAGAAGGGCG
>CAIPYE010000009.1 GCA_903869265.1 uncultured delta proteobacterium | reverse complement strand
GCCAGCCAGCGAAGATGGCCGGATGAAGGTCTTTTTTTGCCAACAATGTATTGCACAAATTGATCTGAGAGTTTCATAATGTGTTTTAAAACTGTTACCCATCTCCCCGAACAGGTGTAACCTATGTCTCCGGTCTATACAGCGGGGGAGGGTTGGGGTGGGGGGGAGCTTTTTAGCGCGGCGATTCCTGCACGAATATTTCTTTTAAGTTTCATTGTCTGGGGTCGATAAGATAACCAAGCAAGAATTATAATGCGTGTAGGGTTTGGTCAAAAGGAGGTGACGGTAAGAGCTGCCAGACACACCTACCAAGAACTGCAAGGAAAATTACATCCGCTTTAAAACGCTGGCAAGGATGCCGGTATCTACAAACATACACAACACGGAGGTTTCACCATGGGTTTCAGAATCAATACCAACATCGATGCAATGACTTCTCACCGGAATATGGTTGGTACGAGCGGTGCGTTAAGTAAGTCCTTGGAGCGTCTTTCTTCCGGTCTGCGGATCAACCGCGCCGCTGATGATGCGTCGGGCATGACTATTGCCGACTCCCTGCGGGCGCAGGGCACAGGTCTTGGTCAGGCCATGAAAAATGCCGGCGATGCCATCTCCCTGGTACAGGTTGCGGACGGTGCGTTGGACGAGTCCATCAATATCGTCAACACCATCCGGACCAAGGCCATCCAGGCTGCTTCCGACGGTCAGAACACCGTTTCCCGGGCAGCTATTCAGGCCGACGTTACCAAATTGCTGGACGAGATGAACATCATCGCTGACACCACCGCCTACAACGGCCAGACCCTGTTGAAAGGCAACTTCACCAATAAATCCTTCCAGGTTGGCGCCTATGCCAACCAAACTGTTTCCGTTTCCATCGACAACGCCGATGCAAGCCATGTCGGTCGGTTGGCATCCACCAATTCCACTGCGACCCAGACAAACCTCGTATCTTTGCTCGGTACGATTGCGGGGAACAATGACATTGTTGCGGACAATACGCCTGCAAATGGCGAGTGGGCAGTGCCCAATTCGGCTGGCCTCACCCTGAACACCATCTCCATTGGTGGTTATCTGGGGGCGCAGGGCACGGGCATGTTGTCTGCTAAAGGAACTGCCGCTGCGATTAATGCTGTTGCTGATACCACCGGTGTCAAGGCAACTGCTGTAACCAACTGGACCGGAACCGGCAATGTAACCGCCGGGACTATCGCGGACGGCGCTCTGTTGATCAACGGCGTAAGTATGGGCGCGATAACCGTGACCACCAATGATGCTTCCGGCGCTTTGGTTTCCGCTATCAACGCCAAGCAGGCGAATACCGGGGTCAAGGCTTCTGTAAATGCCAGCGGTCTCTTGACTCTTTCTGCTGCAGACGGACGGAACATCCAGGCTACCGGCGCTTCTGTTGCACTGTTGGGGACAGGTTTTGCCGCCAACCAGACAGACGTTACCGTGGTTGCCGGCACGGCTGCTGCAGCAGGGCAAGATTTCAATCTTGATGGCGTGAACATCGTCTGGGCCTCCACCACCACCGCCACGACGAGTTCTCTCAATCTGTATACTGCCCTGACTGCGGCAAAAACGGCCGGAACCATCAGCAGCAATTATACCTTTACGGATAATGGTGCCGCGGGGGTTGTCATTTCCCGTACTGATGGCCAGGACGTCAATATCCTCAATGACACCGACAATGTTGCCTCTGTCACAATTGACACTATTGCAGCTAATGCTACCACCGGTTTGGTGAAGAATTCTTCCTACCATGGGCAGGTGAGCCTTGCTTCTTCTGGCACCATTACCCTTGGTGGCGATACCTCCACCTTGGCCACCTTTGGTTTTACCGCGACCACGGTTGCCGCCAGCGGCGGTATTGCCAATGCCGACGTCACCACTGCTTCTGCCGCGCAGACCACCATCCAGCGTGCTGACTCGGCTTTGGAGGCTTTGGACAAGGTTCGTTCCGGTCTTGGTTCTGCCCAGAACCAGGTGGAAGCAACCCTGCGGAACATCTCCGTAACCCAGGTCAACATCCAGTCGGCAGAGTCTGCCATCCGTGACGTTGACTTCGCCGAGGAGAGTTCCACCTTCGCCAAGATGAACATCCTGGTGCAGGCTGGCAGCTATGCTCTGTCGCAGTCCAACACGGTACAGCAGAACATCATGACTCTGCTTCGTTAATCCATTGGGTTGATGGGCTGAAGACGGTTGCTGGTTAACCAGTGTCTTCAGTCCATCGCCTGGGGATGTAGTTGTGGTATTGTGTACAAGGTAACAAATGAGGGGGCGGCGGTTTTTGGCCGCCAGCCCCCTTTTCTTCTTCACATGGGTGGAGAGAGTTTTGTCCAGGTTTTTTTTGTGCTTCGACAAGCTCAGCATGAGCAGTGTTAACGGCGACGGAATTTTAATCTGAAAAAATCTCTCCGTTCACCCTGAGCCTGTCGAAGGGCAGTTAAGAGCACCTCGATGGTAAACAGCAATGCAGTTGTAGTTGGGTAAAAGTCGCAACATCCAACAGAAGCGAGGACAATAGTATGGCTGGTTCAGTTTCCACGCTTGGTGCAGGATCCGGAATGGATCTGCAGGGGATTATTGACAAGCTCAAGGCTGCGGATCAGGTGCCGATCACCAATATCAAGGCTCAGCAGCTCCAGTACAAGGATCAGCTGGCCGAGTTCGAGACCGTGAACACCAAGTTGCTGGCGGTCAAAAACAATGCTCTTGATCTCTCCTTGGATACCACTTTTTCGGCACGGCAGATTTCCTCGTCTCAGCCAAGCGTGTTGACCGCCACGGTCAGCGTCGGCGCCAGTGTCGGAACCTCTACGGTGCATGTTGGCCGGTTGGCAAAGCAGAATTCCTGGCAATCGTCCGGGGTGGCCACGGCAGACGCCGTGGTTGGCAGTGGTACAGGCAGCTTCGCCTACACCGTCAATGGCACGCAGTCCAGCGTGGCGGTTTCCGCCACCACTACTCTGCAACAGCTCAGCGATGCCATCAACGACGATGTCAATAACCCCGGCGTCACCGCCAGCGTTATGGATGATGGCACCGGCACCGCCACGGCTTTTCATCTGGTGTTGGTTTCCAAGAATACCGGTGAAGCCAACGCCGTGACCATCGGCACCAACGACACCAACTTGACCTTCACAGAGGTTCAGGGGCTCAACGAAAGCCTTGACGCTGAGGTGACCGTCAACGGGATTACCTACCAACGGGCCACCAATACCATCAGTGATATCGTCTCCGGTGTCACCCTGAATCTGGAATCTGCCCCTGGCGATTCAACGATCAAGATCACCAGTGACACCGGTAGCGTCAAGGACAAGATCGTTGCCATGATTGATGCCTATAATGCGGCGACGAAAGAGATTGCGGATAATTCCAAATACGATCCGGAGACCAAGGTGGCAGGGTCTCTTTCCGGGCTTTCCCTCTTCCGCAGTATGACCAGCCAGTTGAATCAGACGCTGCTGACTTCCATTACCGGGCTGGGCGGCGCTTATAGCAACATGACGGATATCGGTCTGAGCTTTAACCGCGATGGCACCGCTTCCATTGATGAGACGGTTCTGGCAACCGCCCTGGAAAACAATCCGGAGGATGTTCAGCATCTTCTGGTGGGCGATACCGCTAAAGGGATTGACGGGGTCGCCACCCTGTTGAACGCCCAGTTGAGGGATATCACCAAGCCGACCCAGGGGGTGATCGCCAACGAGAAGGATCGGGTGGATCAAACCATCCAGCGGCTGGACGACCAGATCGAAACCATGACCACCAGGCTGAACAATAAATACGACCTACTCACCAAGCAGTTTGTCCAGCTCGACACCCTGCTGAGCAATCTGAAAAGCCAGGGAGATTTTCTGACCACCCAAATTGCGAGCCTAACCGCAAGCAAGAATTGATGAGTTCGAGGCGGGAGAAGAGTTGGCTCCGGTGTGATATCAAGATGGCTTTGTACCACCCTTCGACAGGCTCAGGGCGAACGACAAATGATTTAATTCCGCTCATCCTGAGCCTGTCGAAGGACGAACGGAGAGTGTCACCTAAAAAACAGCTTGGGACAAGAACGATGGCAACGGATGCGGCAAGGCAACCGGCAACGGAGTTGGTGGAGATGGTCGGATCCTTGTATGAGGAACTGGCAGAGGTGACTGCCGCATTTTTGAAAACGGTACAGGATGGGGTGCCGGATGAAGCGGAGCAGGCGCGCTTCTGGAAGGCGCGCACAGATTTGGTCGGGAGATTGCAGCCGCTGCTTGCCCAGGAAGAGCATTGGCTTGGCCACGGCGATGGGCGCAAGCAAGCGGAACATGGGCAGCCCCTTGCTCTCCAGTTAGAGAAAATGAAGCGGGTTGCCGCCCTTGATGTTCAGGTTTTCTCTCGGCTTACCGCCTTGCAGGCCCAGGTTAGCGAGGAGCTTAAGTCTATTGGTCAAGGCAAGAAAGGGCTTGTCGGTTATCGGGTTGGGCTGAAAGGGGCGCCGCGGTTTTGTCGGCGAACGGCTTGAGTTGTATGGTTTCTTGAGGAAAGGCAGGATGGTTTTATGTTTTGCCGGAAACTGCCGATAGGCAAAGCATGATGGCGAGGGGCGTGTTGCCAGACACCGTTCGCCTTGAGCTTGTCGAAGGGTGCTTTATGGGTTTTGCAAAAGGCCCCGGCGGTATCAAAATGGTTTCGTAAAAAGGAGCTGGATATGGTCTCGAAGCAAGCAAGCGATGCGTATTTTCAGGCCCAGGCAAACGCGAAGATTCATCCTGTTAAGCTTGTTCATATGATGTACGAACGGCTTTTACTCAACCTTGCCTGTGCTTGTGAGGGGCTTGAGGAGAATGACGTTAAAAAGCGGGGAGAGAACCTTTCCAAGGCCATTGCCATTATTACGGAGTTGAATTGCTCCCTGCGACCAGGGGACGAATCCGAGCCAGCCCAGTTCCTGCGGGGCATGTATGAGGCGATGCTGATAGAGCTGGGTAAGGTTGCGGTGAGCAAGGATGCGGCGGTTATCCGACAGGCCCATCGCTATGTATCGCGTTTGAAAAAAATCTGGGAAGAAACCGCCATGCAAGAAAATGGTTTTGCAGTTAAGAAAAAAACGGAGAGGCCAGCAGAAGATGCGCGTGAAGAGGCGGCAATGGCGTACCAGCGTTGTCACGAAAAGGAAGGCGTTGCTGCCTCCGCCAACCTGTGTTTTTTGGTGTGACTCCTGGCAGGAGGCAAGAGAAAATCAGGGAGCTGGCGAGAACGTGTTAAAATAGAACCAGCTTTCTGTTTGAATAAAGGGACGTTGTTGTGGTTGGCATGGAAGGATAGTGGAGTAACAATGGGAGGTTGTCATGGACGCCAATATTCTCACTGGTGAGAGCAAGGGTGTTGTCAGTATGCCGGTTGCCCCGGCCATGGTGCGGCAGGACAAGCAAAAGGCGCCGGTAATGCCTGTTGCCCCCAGCAGCGACACCGGAGGCGGCAAGGCACTGTCGCAACGGGAAGAGAAACCCTCCCGGGAGCAGGCAATACAGTATGCCCAGGAAATCCAGACGCGTTTCGACACAATGGGGACGAATCTTCAGTTCTCCATTGATGACAGTTCGGAAGACGTTGTGGTCAAGATTACCGACAAGAAAAGCGGTGAGCTGATTCGGCAGTTTCCCTCGGATGCAATGCTGCAATTGAGGAATAAGCTGAATGATCTGGTTGGGATGCTGTTTGACGGAAAGGCATAACCGATTTTCCGTCAGTTGCATGCCTTGTAAGTGCTGTCGCGTTCTGAAAAAAACAGAATGTCGGCAGTTGCCGCTGGACCTGCGCCGTCCGCACCTCCTTGCTGATTTCTCGCTGTCCTCTTCCAAAAAATATTTTTTATAAAGCGAAGGTTCCCTTTGGTGGGATTTTCGTTGTTCCCCCTGCAAGGGGAAGCGACCCCATTTTTTTTGGCAAGACTTTTTCCTTGACAATTATTTGGGCCTCTCGTATACCTGATCGGCAAACTGAATGTGTGTTCATCTTTACCATAATATTTTCATTCCTCATTAATTGACACAAGGAGACTCGATCATGTCTAAGTTAGTCGCTCCCCATGGTGGAAAAGGTCTGGTATGTTGTCTGCTGCACGGCAGCGAGCGTACCGCTGAGCAGGATAAGGCCAAAGGCCTCAAGAAGATTCAGATCAGCGCCCGCGCCAAAGGTGACTTGATCATGATGGGCATCGGCGGTTTTTCTCCGCTGAATGGCTTCATGGGCAAGGCCGACTGGAAGGGTGTTGTTGAGAAATTCACCATGGCTGACGGCACCTTCTGGCCCCTGCCCATCACCCTGGACGTTTCCAAGGCCGATGCCGATGCGATCAAGATTGGCGACGAGATCGCCCTTGAGGCTGATGGCGAGATTTATGCCACCATGAAGGTCAACGAGAAGTTCGAAATGACCGACGCCGACAAGAAGTGGGAGTGTGAGAAGGTTTTCAAGGGCCAGGGCGAAGAGTCTGCCGATGACAAGTTCTGGGATATCGCGCTCAAGGATCATCCGGGCGTCCAGATGGTTATGAAGCAGAAAGAAGTAAACCTGGCCGGCCCGGTTAAGGTTCTTTCCGAAGGCGAGTACCCCGCCAAGTACAAAGGCGTGTACCTGACCCCGGCTGAGACCCGCGCCATGTTCGAAGAGCGTAAGTGGTCCGACGTTGCTGCCCTGCAGCTGCGTAACCCCATGCATCGCTCCCATGAGTTCCTGGCAAAGATCGCCATCGAAGTATGTGACGGCGTTCTGATCCATTCTCTGATCGGCAACCTGAAGGCTGGCGATATTCCTGCCGAGGTTCGCGTTAAGGCCATCGATTGTCTCGTTGAGCACTACTTTGTAAAAGACAACGTCATTCAGGCTGGTTACCCCCTGGATATGCGTTATGCTGGTCCCCGTGAGGCCCTGCTCCATGCAACCTTCCGTCAGAACTACGGCATCACCAAGATGATCATCGGTCGTGACCATGCAGGCGTTGGCGACTTCTACGGTCTCTTCGAGGCTCAGGAAATTTTCGACCGCATCCCGACCAACCTGGCCGAGGGCAAGGCGCTGAAATGCATGCCGCTGAAAATCGACTGGACCTTCTACTGCCACAAGTGCGATGGTATGGCTTCTCTGCGTACCTGCCCGCACACCAAGGAAGATCGGGTTATCCTTTCCGGCACCAAGCTGCGTAAGGCTCTTTCCGAGGGCAAAGAGGTTGTTGACCACTTTGGCCGCGAAGAGGTTCTGGTTATCCTGCGTGCATACTATGCTGGTCTGACCGAGAAGGTTGAGGTCAAGATGCAGGGTGCTGCTTCCGGTTCCAAGATGTAAGATCGCAGTACCTGAATTTTTGTAGATACAAAAAGGGGAGATGCCGAAAGGCATCTCCCCTTTTTGTGGATATGTCGGGATGACTAGAGGATTGAAACCTTGGCGCCGTCCTTGGAAAAGGCGACTTTAGCCTCCCGGGCCAGCCAGCCCAAAGCTGCGCCAAGAAGGGCAGGATTCCCGCGATCTTTCATAACGCTGGCGATTTTATTCACCGCGGTCGTGCCGTTTTTGGTCAGGTACTCAAAGATGTCGCCGGCCAGGAACCCGATCTGTCCCTCCACGGTCACGCCTTTACCAGGCTTAAACAGGAGGGTTTGCCCTGCGGTAGTGCAGCAGGTTGTTTTTTTGTGGGTGAGTTCGCTCATTTCTTTTTTAACCTTGCTGATGGCGGATTCCACGGTTTTTTCCGCTTTTTTCGCCGCATCTTTCACGAGCTTCTCCCCAGCCTTCTTCATTTTCTGTCCGGTTTCTTCCACCGTGTGGCTCGATCTGGCCAGGGCCTTACCCACCTTTCTGCCTGCTTCGTTCAATGCGGATTTGTCTTTTTTGGCTGCCATGGTTCCCTCCTACATGATGGATGGTTCGTTGTTGGGGTGTCTCTCTTATTTAGCTTAGCGATTCTTGGGGAGTTGTCAAGAAGGTTGCAATATTGCGCAATTCTTTATAAAGGAAAAGGCGAACGGTACAAGGTTCAAGGGAAATGATAATAGCAGCCAGGCGAGACGTAGTCGAGACTCCACATAAGCGAAAGCTGAGCCAAGACTCCAGGTAAGCGAAGGCGGAGCCAAGACTCCGAAAGGCGGAAGGATATGCGGACAATTCGGGTTGGTCTGGGCGAAAGGGCCTATGATATCTTGATCGAAAACGGCATGCTGGCTAAGATCGGCACGGATCTCAAGCAGCGCGCCATAGCCAAGCGGTATGTGGTGGTGGCGGATTCCCATGTCGCGGAGCTTTTGGGCGGCAAGCTTATGGCCTCCCTTGCTGCGGCAGGTGTTTCCGCAGAAATCATCACCTTTCCCCGGGGCGAGGCAAGCAAGCATCTGACCACGGTTGCCGAGTTGGCAAGCAAGCTCGCCCAGATGGGGCTGGATCGCAAAGACGCGCTCATCGCCCTGGGGGGCGGAGTAACCGGAGATATCACCGGTTTTCTTGCCGCCATTTATATGCGGGGCATCCCTTTTATCCAGATTCCCACCACCCTTCTGGCCCAGGTGGACAGCTCGGTGGGCGGGAAGACCGGGGTTGATATCCCGGAGGGCAAGAATCTGGTCGGCGCTTTTTATCAGCCCCGCTGCGTCTATATCGACAGCAATGTCCTCATGTCGCTGCCGCCGGCCGAACTATTGAACGGGCTGGCCGAGGTGATCAAATACGGGGTGATCTATGACGCGGAGTTCTTCCGCTATCTAGCTAAACAGCGGCAGGCCATTTTGGCCAGGGATGTGGCTGTGCTCGAAGAGATGATCGCCCGCTGTTGCGAGATCAAGGCTGCGGTGGTGGCGGCGGACGAACGCGAGGCTGACCTGCGGCGGATTTTGAATTTCGGCCACACTTTTGGGCATGCGGTGGAGGCTGCCTCCAACTATGCCATGGCCCACGGTCTGGCGGTTGGTTTGGGCATGGTGGCTGCCTGTCGGTTGGCAACGGGCAAGGGGATTTTTGCCAAGGATCAGGCCGAGGCCGTGTGCAGACTCATCGCCGATTACGGCCTGCCAACGGAGATTCCGTCGGAATTCTCCCCGCAGCAGATCAAGTCCTTCTTGAAGACAGACAAGAAAACCGTGGGTGGGCGGCCATTTTTCGTGCTGCCCACCGAGATCGGCAAGGTTGTCATCACCGATGCGGTGAGCGAAGAGTTGATTGACACGGTATTAGGCGGTTAGCTGATAGCGTAAAGCTGACCACTTGTAGCTGCTCTTTTACACCGCACAGCGAAAGCCGATGGTGTTCGCCCAGTATTTTCCCCGTTCGATCTGACGCCAGGCTGCGGTCACGGTTCCGCCGGTTATCCAGGATCCGCCCTTGAGGATGTAAATCCTTTCTGCTGATCGGCCCGACTGCGCGGGTGCTTGTTCGGCATGGGGGGAAGAGGTCCACTCGGCAACGTTGCCCAGCAGGTCAAGGATGCCAAAGGGGCTCATACCCTTGCGCCCGTAATGCTCGACCGAGGTTGTTCCGCCGAAGCAGGCGGCCTCGAAATTGCCAAGGTCGGCCAGCCACCTGTCGCCCCAGGGGAAAAATTGGCCGCTCGCGCCGCGGGCCGCAGCTTCCCATTCCTCTTCCGTGGGCAGACGTTTCCCAGCCCAGGCGGCAAAGGCCATGGCATCGGTGTGGCTGACCTGCACCACCGGGTGGTTGTGTTTTCCTTCCAGGGAGCTGTCCGGGCCGGCGGGATGGCGCCAGGTTGCTCCGCTCACATGGCGGGCAAGGGTTCCCCTGGTCAGACTGAAGATTTCCCTGCCGGTTTCCGGGTCGATCCTGTTGGTGCAGCGGCCTTCGAAAACAATGCCGTAGCCCGCTTCCTCCGCATCGGTGGTGTATCCTGTTTCCCGGATAAACATGTCGAACAAATCGTTGGTCACGGGCGCTTGGCCAAGATAGAAATCATGGAGCATGACCTTGCGCAGGGGTTGTTCCAGTCCTTTGGGGCTGGCGTTGCCCACCAGATAGACGCCAGCCGGGATCTTGATGAACTTCGGCATGAAACGTTCCAGGATTTGATTGATAAACTCCTCCTGGGTTTCCCGGAGCAAGTCCCCCTGGTTCACCGCTTCTTCCGCCTCGATGTATTTTGAGAGAACCTCCAGGGGGGTTGGCTGATGGGGCTTTTCCGCCATGGGTTCCGCTGATTCTTCAATTTCTTCCAGATCCTCTTCTTCGAGGATTTCCACCTCCTCTTCCAGAAGTTCGGTGTCATCGACCTCTTCAGCCACAACCTCTTCGACTGTGTCCTCGTCGAGAACCTCAACCTCTTCCGTGAGCGCATCCTCGGCCAGCCCGCCTTCTTCCGCGCCCAGTCCTTCGGCAGGGGGGGCCTCTTCCGCAAGCACCTCCTCCAGTTCGTCGGCTTCGAGGATTTCCACCTCCTCTTCCAGAAGTTCGGTGTCATCGGGTTCTTCAGCCACAACCTCTTCGACTGTGTCCTCGTCGAGAACCTCAACCTCTTCCGTGAGCGCATCCTCGGCCAGCCCGCCTTCTTCCGCGCCCAGTCCTTCGGCAGGGGGGGCCTCTTC
>CAIPYE010000008.1 GCA_903869265.1 uncultured delta proteobacterium | reverse complement strand
GACGTTTGGGGTGTGGGTGGGAGATTTCTCAGTAAGTCTGTCCGCAACGCGGCAGATGCCAGTCGAAGTCCCTCCACCCCGGCTCTTCTTCTTAGAGCTTCTCAAAAATGAGATGTAAAAACCATACAAGCCTGTCGAAGGACAACAAATGCCCACTTGATGGCAACCCGGATGCACCATCCGTTTCTTACTGGAGAACTCAGATGCCAAAGATTATTGCCCTGGCCGGCAAGGGCGGGGTCGGCAAGACCACCATCTCGGCCCTGCTCATCAAATACCTGACTGAACGAAACATGACCCCCATTCTCGCCGTGGATGCCGATGCCAACGCCAACCTCAACGAACTGCTGGGGCTGGAGCTTGGCGCCACCATCGGCCAGATCCGGAAGGAACTCAAGGGCGACATGCCGCCCAACATGACCCGGGACCAGTACATGGAGATGAAGGTGCACCAAGCCCTGGTGGAGGCCAGCGGCTTTGACCTCATGGCCATGGGCCAGCCCGACGGGCCGGGCTGCTACTGCGCGGCCAATCAGCACCTGGCCATGACCATGGATCATCTGGCCGACAACTACCGCTACATCCTGGTGGACAACGAGGCAGGCATGGAGCACCTCAGCCGCATGAACCTGCGGGATATCGACTATCTCATCGTGGTTTCAGACCCATCGGCCCGAGGAATCATGACCGCCAAACGGATTGCCGAACTCACCGGTCCGCTGGGGATACAGATCAAGAAAAAATGCCTTATCGTCAACCGGGTGCCGGAACCGGCCAGCAAGGAGTTGCTGGCCAAAATCGACGAAGCGGCGCAATCCTCCGATCTGCCCCTGGGCGGCCTCTTGCCTGCAAGCAACGAGCTGGTTGCCCAAGAAATCGCAGGCAAATCCTACCTGTTGCTCGACGTAGAAGTGCCTGTGCTGCAAAAGGCTTTTGCCATCTTCGATGCGCTGTTGGGATAGCCCGGACCCGGCAACAACCTCATCTTCACCCTACCAAACAACCGCCGCCGGAAAAATTTTCCCGGTTTTCACCATGACACGCCCCACAGAAAATTTTCGTAACAACCTGAATTTACTAACAATACAAAGAATTTCGCCAAACGGCTCTTCTGGCATGGGTTTTGCTTTGTAACAAAGCGGCAGCTCCATATCCAGAACACCACGCGAGGCGCACCATGGATTTACTGGCATCTTTCTACAACGGGTTAAGCGGCGTGAACGCCATGGGCCAAAAGCTCAACGTCACGGCAAACAATGTCGCCAATGTCAACACCAACTCCTTCAAGGCAGGACAAACCCAGTTCGCGGATATCTTCGAAACCACCCTGGGCTCCCTCTCCTTTGGTCACGGGGTCCAGCTTGGTCAATTGGGGACCTCCTTTGCCGACGGTATGCTCGAAACCACCGCCAGAGCGACGGACATGGCCATCAGCGGGCCAGGCTTCTTCATGGTGCGCCGGAACGACGCCACAACAGCGGACACCTACACCCGTTCCGGCAACTTCAATCTGGTGAACCACACGGGTGCGGAGCTCAACGCCTCCAACTTGGTCACCCCGACCGGCCAATTCGTGCAGGGCTACAACTTAAGCGCCAGCACCGTCTCACCCACCGTAGTCAGCGATATCCTGATCAAGAACATCGCGCCCCAGTCAGCGACCAGCGCGGTGCAACTGGTGCTGAACCTCCAGAACAACCCGGCCCTACAAGAACCAGCCGCCAGTCCAGTCAACCTATTTGACAGCTGGAACGGGACCAACACCGCCCAACCCATCGCCACAAACAATTACGATTATAAAACCTCGCTGACCATCTACGGCCCTGGCGATGAAACCACCGGATTTACAACTCCCTCAAAAACCTACGATCTGACCGTCTATTTCGATGCAACGGCAAACCCCAACGAACAGGAATTTCTCGTCACCTGCAACCCCGCAGAGGATCAACGTTTAAGCGCTGGCGGCACCCGTTACAACAGCGCAACGGACAAAGGGGCAGGCGCCCTGCTCTACGGCGTTCTCTCTTTTTCAAACGGCGGCGATCTGACCAACATCAATTGCTGGAATGTGCCGCCCGACGGCAACGTCGCCACGGCCACACCCACCAATCAGCTCACCCTTGCCAGGGGCGATTCCTACTACAGCTTCGACTTCAATTTTACCGGCACACCAGCCAACAACTCCTCAACCTTAAGCTTTGGCAATACCCCAAAGCCACAGGCTGTGGTCAGTCCTGCACCGGCATTCAGCTCGGCCACCACCTCGGGGCGCATCAGCGCGACCTCCACCTGGGACACGATCTCCGACAGCCAGGGAAACACCGTAAAGACAGGGGATACCATCACCCTTCAAGGCGTTACCGGAGATGGAACCCCGGCCTCATACACCTACACCGTGGATTCTTCACAGACGGTGCAGGATTTTCTTGCCGGGCTACAGACCCAGTTTGCCTGCACGGCAGGATTTGACAACGGCCAACTGACTCTCACCGATACCATGGTGGGAGAAAGCAAGCTGGCGATCTCCTCGATCACCCATACCAACGCAAGCGGGTCCACCCCGCTCACCGACCCAACCATTGCCCAGATTTTCGGCGATCAGAGTTCAGCCTTCACTGTTAACCTCGGAGAGCTGTATCAAGGAGCAGGACTTACCACCACCAACTACGCAAGCTCTTCGGCGATACTGTATCAAAGCCAGAACGGATACGGCAAAGGCAGACTGCAGGATATCAGCGTGGACAGCCAGGGTGTTATCACAGGGCAATATTCCAACGGACAAAACATCAAACAGGCCCAGCTGGTGATGGCCAACTTCATGAACCTGCAGGGGTTGCGGGATATGGGCGGCAATAACTTCGTCGCAACAGACAAGGTGGGAACCATCACGACCGGGACCGCTGGCCAACCATCCTTCGGGACCGCCAGCAACTACAGCCTGGAGATGTCCAATGTTGATATCGGCAAGGAAATGGTGGATATCATTACCACCCAACGGGCATTCCAGGCCAACGCCAAAAGCCTTTCCACCGTGGACGATATGTACGACAAATTGATCCAGATGGTAGTGGCTACCCGGTAGGCCTTCGGCTTAAGCCTGCACCGCCTCTTTGATAATTTTTGCCGCCCACTGATTAAGACTTTTCCCTGCGAGCGCTGCGGCTCGTAGTGCTGCGGCGTGCACCTCTGGCTGCACCCGCAACATGAGCTTGCCGGATGCCGGTTTCTGCGGTTCTCTCCCTATCTTTGCACATGTTTCGATGTAGTCATCGACTGCTTCTTCAAAGGCAGCATGCAACTCTTTTACTGTCTCGGCATGGAATCCGACGATATCGTGAATGCCAGCTATATGGCCGACAAAGATATCATCGCGTTCGTCAAACTCAATCCGTGCCGCATATCCCTTGTAGTTCATGGTGTTCATTCTTTCACTCCCGCCGCTAAAAGAAATGCTCGTGCATCTTCAACCTGGTAGGGCTTTGCATCCTTTGAGGGGTGCGGCCCATGGAAGGCGCCAACCGTATCGTTGGGTACAAACCGGACCCCAGAACCACGGCCTTCGATGATTTCCGCACCAAGCGCAACATGCCTGGGGAAAACCCCCTCTCCCCCTCTGCGGGAGAGGGCCGGGGTGAGGGGGAGCTGCCCAGGATGAGGTTAACTTGCACCTTCACCCACCCCTCGGTCCCCTCCCGGCGATGGAGGGGAAGCGTGTTGCCGTGAGCGGTGCCTTGCCAAAAAAAAACCGGCGGCTCGGAATCTTCCGAACCGCCGGTTCAACCAGGAGACTTGATCTAAAAAATGCTTACCGCTTGATATTGATCAGATCCGACAGCATCTCATCGGTGGTGGTGATGATTTTGGAGTTGGCCTGGAAGCCGCGCTGGGTGGTGATCAGCTTGACGAACTCCGCGCCCAGATCCACGTTGGACTGCTCCAGCGAGTTGGGCGAGATCGAGCCCAGGCCGTTGGTGCCGGGCGCGCCTGTTACCGGCGCACCGGAGGCGGTGGTTTGCCGGAAGATGTTGCCACCCTCCTTCATCAGGCCCGCCAGGTTGTTGAAGCTGGCCAGGGCCACCTGGGCCTTTGCCAGCACCTGCCCGTTGGAGTAGTTGCCGGTGATGGTGCCCTTGGTGTCCACGGAGACCGACTGCAGGAAGCCCGCGGCATACCCGTTCTGGTCCTGAAAGATGGTGGTTGAGCTGTTGGCATACTGGGTGGTGGACAGAGCCTCGGTGCTGAAGGCAAGACTCGTCGTGTTTCCGGCCAAACTGCCGTCCTCGCCGCTGGTATCGGCGGGGATGATGGTAAAATCGTTTGCCGCTGTGCCAAAGGGGATTTTTGCCGCCGCACTGCAAGTACAATCAGTTACCCCAAGCACACTGGTATATACACCACCGACCTCATCGGCCCTCCGATCGGTGAGCACCAGACGGCCCGCGCCGTCAACACTTGCTTCGGCGTCAAACGTGTTCTCCAGCCAGGAGAGCAACTCCTGCACTGTGGCATTTACTCCACCACTTGCGGTGAGTGGCGGACCAAAGCTGGTTCCCACGGTGAAAACGGCGCCAGCCACTGTCGTACCATCACCACGCTTTCCATTAAAAGTTAGGGTATCACCAGTAGCTAGAGCAGCGGGGGTCGTGTCATACACGCTGGTCAACAGGGTATCGGCGGTAATGGGCGCGGCGCCCACCACATTGCTGCTCACGGCCCTGCCGGTGGACACAACCTGCCGCTTGGAGGTGGTGATATTGAAGGTGTTGGTCCCGGCAGCACCGCTGGTGCTGACGCCAAAGGGCTGCACCCCGGCGCTGAAGGCAAAGGTAGTCACAGCCATTCCGCTGGGCCCCCCCGTGTTGTCGGTCATCCGGATCCTGCCAGCCGCGTCGATGGTGCAGGTGCAGCCGAAGCCAGTCGTACCGACACTAGTATTCATCGCATCCAGCAGATCCTGAACCTTGCCGCCGGCTGTCAGGGTATAACTCCCTGTGACTGCGTCGCCATTATTTTTATATCCTGTCCAATTAACCGTTGAAAGAGGGGTAACTGCGATTCCTGCACTATCCTTCACATTTGCCCAAAGGGTCTCCTTGGTAATCGGTGTAATACCGGCATCCGTGTACCCACCGCTCCCGCTTACCAGTACCTGAGAGATGGAAGTGCTTTGCCCGCTATACCGTGCGCCAAGGTTCAAGGCAATCGACTGGTTGGTGAGAGCGCCGGTGAAGTTGGTATCAAAGGAGTAATACTGGTCGGTGTTGGAAAGGGTCAAACGGTTGGTGTTCTGGGCTGGGTCCACCTTGCCGTCGGGCGGCACATTCCAGGCCGCGATCTTGTCGATGGCGCCGGAGGTGGAAAAATCGATCTTCCCGTACAGCAGGGCGCCGGCACCCTTGTGGTTCACATAATTGTAAGTGGTGTCCGGGGTGTAGATGGATACCTCGTCGTTGGTGCCGTTCAAAATTCCGGCAGCATCAAGACCGGTAGTCAGCACCCGCTTGTCTTCCACGGGATTGCAGGTAACGAGAAACTCCCACTGATTGTCCTTGGTGGTACGATCGAAATACACGGTGAGATCATGGCTGGCGCCTTTAGAATCATAGGCCTTGATAGCGGTGGTGTACTCGTAGGACGCAACATCGATGGGCGAAGTGGGCACCGACTGGGCGGGGTTGGTACCATTCCAGGCATCAAACAGATTCAACTCGGTGGTCTCGTTGTTTTTCCGGGAATCCACGTTGGCAATGACCTGCACATTGGTGGTCGGCACCGGCGGAGTGGACTTGCCGAGGTTGATGTCGCCGATGGTGCCCTGCACCTCGCCGGAGGTGGGATCAATGGTCCAGCCTTGGACAAAGTTGCCGGTGGGGTTAACCAAATTACCCGAATTGTCAAAGCGGAATTCCCCGGCCCGGGTATACATGTCCGACTCGGCACTGCCCGGGGCCCGCAGCATAAAGAAGCCCTGGCCGCCGATGGCCAGATCGGTGGGGGTTGAGGTGGACTCAAAAGAACCCTGGGCAAAGATGCCGTCAATGGTGGTCATGGTCACACCGCGGCCAACCTGGGCTGCACCTGCGGCAGTGGCCACACTCTGAGAAAGAACGTCCTGGAAGGTCGCCCTGCTCGATTTGAAAGCGATGGTATTTACATTGGCGACGTTATCACCGAGCACGCTCATGGCGTTGCCCATGGTGCTGAGACCACTGATACTTGCGTACAACGAACTTGAAACACCCATGTCCTACCTCCTGTTTTCTTGCTCTGTATTTTTCTCGGGTCTCACTTCACCGTCAAGATATCCGCAACATTCATGGTGACAGAGTTATCCACTGTTACCTGGGCCGTGGTGCCGTCAAATTTCACGCCGGTAACCGTACCGGTTGACCGATAATCAACCGCGACCTGCTGTCCCAAGGCATTCATGGCAGTTACTTTGTATGTATACTGCCCATCCGGTACAACAGTGCCGCTGGGCGTTTTCGCATCCCAACTCAAAGTATGCACGCCGGAGGGGACATACCCCAGATCAACGGTATCCACCATATTGCCTGCTGCGTCATAAATTTGCACATTGCAGGAATCGGCAGCATCAGCCAGATTATACTGGGTAGTGGAAACCTGCCCAGCCGTCACGCCCATGCTGTTTCCGGTTCCCTGGACCTCCTTGCCGATCAGGGTAAGGAGCTGGAGATTGTTCTGCGAAACCTGGTAGCCAAGCAGCTTCTCCAGGTTGTCGGACATCTTCATGGTGGCTTCCATGTTGGAGAACTGTGCGAGCTGCGAGGCCATCTGCGTACTGTCCATGGGCGCCAGCGGGTCCTGATGCTGCATCTGGGTAATAAACAGCGTCATGAAATCACTACGGTCCAGGGTTTTTTTGCCCACCGTCTTTATAGCCGTGGCATCCTGGGTCGGAAGGGTCGAACTGGCGCTTGCTGTGGTAGTCATTATTTTTCCCTCTCTCGCTCTCAGGCAAACAGATCAACGCCGCTTTCACGGCCAATTCCGGGCTGCACCCGTTGATAAAGAATATCATCGGGCAGGTCCGCCAGGGTTGCCCTTCGTTGGACCGCCCCTTTTTCCATTGAACCCGACTGGTACTGCCGCCAGGTTTCATTGCTGTCATTATTCTGGTTCAGCGACACATTGCATTGTCCAAGGGCAAATCCTTGTTTTTCCATATTTTCCTTGAACTGATCCAGGTTACTTTCCAGCATCGCTTTCACCTTGGAATTTTCCATGGCAAAGGAAACCGCCACCTGATTGTCGCGCACCGTCATCTCCACCTTGACCTCGCCCAATTCCTTGGGGTAGAGCTTGAGAACTAGATGATGCTCCTGGTTGCGCAACCCCTGGAGCACGCCCTGGGAAAGCTGGGAAAAACCCTGCTGCTGCAGGGCTGGGGGCATGTTTGGAATATTCACGAAAGGTCTTGCCGCCTGGCTTGAAGCAGCGGCGCCGACAGCCTCACCCTTGGCCGCGCCAGCGGCATCGGTTTGAAAAACGCCGCTGTTTTCGACAAACAGCTTCCCGCTGGTCCCGATTTCTTTACCAAACTTACCCGTCGCCAACGCATCCCGTCCCTCGGCGTGGGAGTGTTCGGTCTCCGGCGCCGCGGCAACAACAAGCACGGCCTCGTCTCCTTGCTTGGCAGCACTTTCCTGCCCATGCTCCGCCACGCTTTTCTTCTCCATCATCGCCTCGGCAAAAGCGGAACCCTGCTGAGTTTTGACCCCTTGTTCCACCTTGACCTTGGCAAGATCAACGCTTTCCATAAGCTTTTTAAAAACAGCCGCCACAGAACCCTGGACTGCGGAAGACAGGCTCGGCCCCTTGGCTTCAAAACCGGACTTGCTCAATACATCCTGAAGATCAGCGAGAAAGGCAAGCGGGTCGGCCTGCAGTCTGTTGGCCTTGACCTCTTGAACAGCCTGCTCCAGCATGTTTTTCAGACGGTCCAGGGTGAGCGTCACCGGCGGGCCATCCTTAATTAGACCTTCAATAACCGGCAGACGCTCTGGCAACAGGGAGCGCTGCAACTGCTGGGAAACCCCGGCATTGGCAAGAATATCCTGCAGCTGTTCTGCTTCCGTTGCGGTGAGGTCGGTAATATTTTCCCCAGGCATTCCCTTCAACCCGGCCAGAATTTTTTGCAGATCAATGGTGTTATCCCCCCGCACCGCAGCCTCGCTGGCCTTACTCACCTCGGGAACAGGCACGCCAAGGCGCTCAAGAACGCTCTCGAGAAGCGGCAGATCGGTTTCCGGCACAGTCACGGGCGCATCGCTTTGCAAGGTCTGAAAATGACGGGAGAATGAGGCGAGAAAATCGGCAAGATTCAGCTTACCGTCCTGGTTCTTCATTTTTTCCAGGAGCGCGCTCATCTGGCTTTCGTTCATGCCAGCATCTTTGGCGATCTTCTGAAGAAGCTCCGAATCAGGCACCGAGAAAGACCATTCTCCCGGCCCCATTTTTTGGTCGCCTGCGGTCTTTTGGAGAACCTGAACAAGCTGCCCCAACAGGGCGGCAATGGTTGTTGCCGCCGCAGTTTCATCCTTCTGCTTTGAGTCCGAAGCAGCGACAGGCGTTTTTTTGTCAGTGGCGGAGGTAGAAGCGGCCTTATTTTTTTGCAGGCGGAGAAGATTGCTCTTGTCCCGGCGTTCCGCAGCCATTTTCTTTTCCATGTAGTCGGAAAAATTCGACCCGGTTTTCTGGTCAGCAGGGCTTTTCGCCTCAACCGCCGCCGTTACCTGGGCCTTGGGGGCCTGCACAATGGGAATCATGAATGCGTCCACTGAAAACTCCTCGCTGTAAGATTGTTGAAATCGCAACAAGCGCGATTACAACGGTTATTGCTTTGTAACACGTTAATTTCGTGTTACGGACCTGTGGCATTTTTCCTTTTTTGCGAGTCCATCATGCTTGATCTTCCATCCTTCGCGCCCGACTGTAGCGCGCCTGCCAATCAGCAAAGCAAAAGGTATGCCACGCTGAAATCACACGACACTAATCTTCATACAATAACGCAAAAACATTGAGTTACACAATTAGACCAGACATGAATTCTCCCTGGCAGTGAACCGCCAGAGCAGCAAGAGAGGAAAAGAATTCCCCCACAAAAAACCCGAAAATAAGATAAGGAAGCAGGGTTGGGCAAGAATTGCCGGGAGATGAAAAGGTCCCCTCCCCACTTGCGGGGGATGGTTAGGGTGGGGGTCACCGCTTTAGGGAAGGCGGCGACGAAGGTTTGCAAGACCGTTCGCGCCGTCCGCACAGATCGAGCAACCGTACTCCTGAGCCTATGGAACAACTGGCGTTGTCGATGCGCGAGGCGCACCCTGCTTGGGGTGGGCACAAGAT
>CAIPYE010000007.1 GCA_903869265.1 uncultured delta proteobacterium | reverse complement strand
GGCAAGGTAGCCAGGTAGTTGGTGAAGTACATGGTGTAGCCCTTGGCCCCAGTATCGCCATCCAGAGTATCCGCCACGTCCATCCGGTCGAAATGGATGCCGCCGGTTTCCGCGTCGAACAGGGTCGCGGTGGACGCGGGCTGGTTGTCGTAATACGCCTGCATGGCAAAGGCGGTCAGCGCATCGGTCAGGTTTTTGTCCGACATGGTCAGGCCGCCGTCTTGGGCGATTTTCCATAGGTCAGTGGTGAAGCGGCCCACCATGGCATCCCCATCGTTCGGTACGGTTGGATCAGGTCCCTCCTGGTGCTGGATGAAGTGTTCGAGGAAGTTGACGTTTTTTGTGTTACCTATGTCGGTTGCGTTTGCAAACAACTCCTTGTTAAAAATCATCCCCAGCAGGTCGGTGAGCTTGAAAGTGACATCGTTTAAGGCTCGTCCAGTTGCTGCTGTCTGCTGGCTTTGCAGGAAGGCGGTGAGCAGAGCTTGGGAGTGCATGTCAATGGACGGGTTGGCATATGGTCCGTGATCCAGCACGGTTGCGGCCGTGCCGATGGGATCGTAGATGCTGAGCGGTGCGGAGGAGAGGAATTCTCCGTCCACGCGGATGGAGGTGACCAGATTAACATTGGGAATACCGCCGTAGCCCATGGCCGCCCGCAGTTGCAGAAAGTTGGTCAGACCGACCAGCTCAGCTTCGCTGTGCCTCCCGAGAAGCAGGGCGTCTTTAAGATCGGCGGCAACATCCGGAGTGAACACAGTCAGTGGGTTCCAAATCGAATTCGCTTGTGCCGAGTTGGCGAATGGGGCTTGGTCGAAGGTGACGGCTTTTTCGCCAAAGAACACCCCCACTAACGCGGCCAGTCCGCCGCCCAGGGAATGGCCGGTGAGGGTAATGTGGGCATTAGGATTAGCAGCCGTTGCCTGTGCCCTGACTTGCAGGTAGTATTCGGCTGCCTGCAAGAGCTGGGCTGAGCCAAAGCCTGTAGCCAAACCAATATCGGCCGCTACGTCGCCGAGAATATCGGAAGGGTCTGTTCCTGCAAAGGAAATGACGATTTCGTTCGGGTTGGCAGAATTTTGGAAAGACACCGCTTCAAAACCTGACGCCTCTGTGAACATTGGGTAGTCTGGATTTTTCGGCACATGGGCAAACTCCAACCACCCCTGCGGAATCGGGAATTGGTTTATCAAAGGACGTGTTGCTTGGTATGCCCGACCTGCAAACAGAGCGTATTCAATATCGGTAACCATGATCCCCCCCCTCAACTGCTAATCTTGGTCTGTGTTTGATTATCGACTCATTACTTCTCTTCAGTTGGCTTCATAGGAAGCGGCGGCTTAAAACTACGGTATTGTTGGGAGTTATAATCGGGACACGCCACGTTTGATATTGTTGTCTTCTTCGGATCAAGCGGCTCCCGCAGGATGGTTTTAAATTCGGGTTGCTTAAAACCTTCATTCAATTGCTGAACCTTCTCCGCAGGAATGGGGTTTAGTCCAGTTTGTTTGACACTGTCATCAGGTGAGGAGATCACAAGATTTGGGGTCTTGAATTCTGCCGGGAGTTCTTGCAGTGTGATGCGTTTCCATTCTTTATTGTGGTATTTGAAAATCACATAAGGAGGATTCGGTCGTCCCCATTTATTGTAAGATAGGCAGCCCATTGGCGATACCACCAGATATGCCACGCCATCACGCATATCCAGCAGCATGGGTATAAAGTTGGAACTGCCGATGTCTTCGCTGAATTTATCTTCCCATGTAACCTTTTGGCCTGTGCCGGGCATGGTGAAAGACAAGCTCTGCTCCTTTGGGGGAGGGCGCTGCCCTACTTCACGTCGCCCGCCACGAGCGAGTGAGCGTTCCACAAAAATCTTGCTGCCATCGTGCAGCAGCACTTCTTCCTTCCAACTCTCCCCGCCAAAACCAAAAAATCCGAATGCGTTCATACTTGTCCCCATGATCAAGATTGCAACGAGCAAACCCAATGTTCCTTTCGTGTATTTCATGCCGCCATCCTCCAATCAAAATCTTTCCGCAAAAAACAAATGCAAAACATTACATTAGAAAAATCGGGCCCCGGCCCCTATTTCTTTTTCCTATTTCTTTTTCTCTTGTTCCGCTACCGCATCCTCCACCACTTCCATCCGAGTTGCATGATGATGGGAGTCCAGCGAGAGCACCTCGTCCACCTGCAATCCCTTTGGAATCTGGTGTGTGATAAAGAGCATGGTCACCTGGCCCTTGAGTTTATTGATCGTCTTGGCAAAGTGCTCGGCGGTCAGCTGATCCAGGTTCGAAACCGCCTCGTCGAAGATCAGGATCTTGGGCCGCTTGAGCAGGGCCCTGGCAATGGCAATCCGCTGCCGCTGGCCGCCGGAAAGGCCGGTGCCGCGCTCGCCGATCTCGGTCTGGTAGCCCTCGGACAATTCTTCGATCACCTCGTGGATCTCCGCAGCCTTGCAGGCGGCAATCACCTCGGGGAAACTCGCATGAGGGTGGGCCATGACCAGATTGTCGTAGATGGTACCGGAAAAAAGCACGGTCTCCTGGGGCACCACCCCGAAGGTGGCACGCAGCTCGTTGGCAGCCAGATACCTGATATCGCGGCCGTCCAAAGCGATATGTCCCTCCACCGTCTGGTAGAAGCCGAGCATCAGCTTGGCCAGGGTGGACTTGCCGCAGCCCGACGGCCCCATGAGCACGGTAAGATGGCCGGGCTTGAAGCCCATCTCCAGATTGCGATAGAGCCACGGGTGTTGCTCGGAGTAGCGAAAGCCGAGGTTGACCAGATCGATCCTGCCCTGGCCCGCGTTTTCCCTTTTTGGCGTCAGGGTGTAGGGCTCCTGGGGCATGTCGAGGATATCGCCCAGCCGTTTTACCGCGACATTGGCCTGCTGAAACTCCTGCCACAGCCCCACCAGCCGCAGCATGGGCTGGCTCATGCGGGAGGCGAACATCTGGAAGGCCACCAGCATGCCCACGGTGAAGCCTTCGTTGCGCATGACCAAAAGGGCGCCGACAATGAGGATGGAAAGGGTCATTATCTGTTCCAGGCCGTTGGCCACCACATTGTACGAGTTGCCCACCTGTTTGGTGCTGAAACCGGCGGCGAGGTACTGGGCCAAAAGATCGCCATATTTCTTGCCGATATCCGGCTCCATCTGCAGGGACTTCACCGTGCCCATGCCCGAAAGATATTCAACGAGAAAGGCCTGGTTCCGCGCGCCGTACATGAACTGCTTGTTGAGCCGCTCGCGAAAGACCGGCACCATCAGGAAACTGATCAGACAGACAAGGCTCAAAAGCCCGAGGGCAATGAGGGAGAGCTGCCAGGAGTAGGCGAACATCACCGCCAGGAAGATGAACAGAAAGGGCAGATCGAGGATAAGGGTGACTGCGGCACCGGAGACGAACTGACGGATGGTCTCCACCCCCTGCATTCGGGCCACCAGGGTGCCGGTGGGGCGGTTCTCGAAATAGGGTAGCGGCAGGCGGAGGAGGTGGCGGAAGACCTTGCTGCCCAGGACCGCGTCGATGCGGTTGCCGGTGTGCAGCACCAGATACTGCCTGAGCCAGGTCATGGTGATATTGAAGAGCATGAACATGATGAGGGCCAAGCCGAGGACGATCAGGGTGCTTTTGCTCTGGTGGGCAATGACCTTGTCGATGATCACCTGGGTGAAAAGCGGGGTGGTGAGGCCGACCAGCTGAATGGCAAGGGAGGCGAAGAGGATGTCCCCCCAGATTTTTTTGTGCTTGAGCAACTCAGGGATAAACCAGGAAAAGCCGAAGGGTTTCTTCTCCACCGGAAAACCGGGGATAACCTCGTCATCGCCGGTGGCGGTTTCCTTGCCGACCAGGAGGAGTTCTGAACCCAGCCGCTCACCTGCCTCGGCAATGGTGATGGTCTCCGGGGACTGGGAGCCGATGCGAAAATAGAGGAGAGTCTCCCCCTCGATCTTGAGGATGATGAGCAGGGTGTGGGCAGGGGGATCGGTTGCTTCGGCAGCGGACGGATCGGTTGATGGACTATCGGATGCAGGTGAAGGGCTGTTCTCCGGGGCCGGCAAAAGAAAACCGACGGCGGGCAGGGGCAACTTCTGCCAGTCAAGCCCCTCCGTGGCGCGGGTGCCGGTCTTGAACCCCAAAGAGCGCGCCGCCTCATGCAGGACAGCACGGTCATAGGGAGGAGGAAAGGACTGCGCCACCAGCGCGGCATCAAACGGCAGACGATAGAGTCCGCTCAGGCTGCCTAAAAGCCAGAGAAGCTCATCGCGATGAATCGTTCCCCCAAACGAAGACATCAGAAACACCTTTCTTTATTTAGGTAAGACCCCCAAAAAACCCTTTGACCGAAGACGTCTTGCGAGAATACAAGCACCCCCCTGCACCTTTGGCTACCGAACCACCGACAAAAAAAACCCGTCCTCGGATGACCGAAGACGGGTTTTGCACTCACAAGCAAGCAAATCAAGTATCCCCTCTCGGCAGCCCGGCTACCAACTTGTGGCCCGTGGCTTTGCGTCCCAGAGTCGCCTCTGGTTTGCCTTTATCGGAGCGGTGTCCGACCCATGTGCGAGATAGGCTAGCAAAAAAAAAGAATCGGCGTCAAGAGAAAAGATGCAACAGGAGTATAATCGAAGGGGAAAAGCTCTGGATACAACAAAAACATTAAATAGACGTGTCTAAATGTTGCTAAAAAACAAAGAAAAAAGGGTTTCCGAAATCAACCGGAAACCCTTGCTATTACTGGTCGGGATGAGAGGATTCGAACCTCCGACCCCGTGCTCCCGAAGCACGTGCTCTACCAGGCTGAGCCACATCCCGACATTATAAGTATATCCACGATTCTCACCGTTGGTACCAGCCGGAGAATTGTGGAGCATATGTACCCATAGTTCTTTGAAGCGTCAACAAAAAAAGAAGGCAGGAACTCCCTTCTCAAGGAGTCCTGCCTTCTTTTCTAAACAGATACAGCGACTGATGAAAATCAGTTTACTTTACTGCTTCAGCAAGCTTGCTGCCGGGCTTAAAACGTGCAACTTTGCGGGCTTTGATGGTGATGGCCTTTCCGGTCTGAGGATTGCGTCCCTGACGAGCCGCCCTCTTGGTCACGGAAAATGTGCCAAAGCCAACCAAAGTTACCTTGTCGCCTTTCTTCAAAGCGGTGGTAACTGCGGCCAGCATGCCGCCAAGGGTCTTCTCAGCTGCAGCCTTGCTGATACCGCCAGCCTTTGCCATGTTCTCGACTAATTCACTTTTGTTCATTCCTCTCCTTCCTCCTCGTGAATTTAGAGATTCTCTGCCTTCTACAAGCACCGTAATACAGTTGCCTTAGGGGCGATTTAAACTTATGTGAAGTGATTGTCAAACAAAAAAAAGCGTCTGTCAAACAAAAAATGTGATGAAATAAGAAAAAAATGACATATCAAAGCTTTTTTTTCAACTGATCTCCCACAGAGAATCACCCCGTCCAGTCCGGTCTTCCTTGTGAATCAAGCACAACTCCACGCAAGCCCAAAGACATAAACTCATGCTTAATAGCCGAAAATACATGATTTTTTTGCAGTTCTCCCAAATCTTTTTGTAAAACTGCAATGGTTGCAGTTTCTTTGGAAAGGCGCACCCGCACCCCCATAAATCCTTTTTCTTGAAGCAGCGCCTCACATTTGGACACCAGTAGAATTTTTTCCCTGGTAAGGGGTTCCCCTTGCGCTATTCTGGTGGCCAGGCATGAAGATGAATAGGCATTCCAAGAAGACAAGGAAAATTCCTTACTGAGCAGCCGGATCTCTTTTTTAGTAAAACCGACCTCAGCCAAAGGAGTCTGCACCTTCAATTCAGCAACCGCCCTTAGCCCTGGCCGATCTTGCCCGAAATCGTCATGGTTGGTGCCATCGAACAAAAAAGCATCTGCTGGAAATGACGGATGGACCAGGAATGTTTGATAGATTTTTTTCTTGCAGTGATAACAGCGGCCAGAACCATTGGCCACGAACTCCGGCCAACTAAACGGCTTGATCTCAATGGGATGGAAGAAGCAGCCACACTCCTGGATTGCCCGACCAACCCGGGCTGCTTCTGTAGAAGACTGGAGTTCTGATCTTGCATGAAAGGCGTGAACCGCCGAACAGCCAAGGGTTACACAGGCCGTATGCAGTAAGAAGGAACTGTCCACCCCGCCGGAAAAGGCGATGGCGACCTCTTGGTGTTGTAAAAATATTTTTTGCAGCTGCCGATACTTGCTGGATAAAGAAATCTCCACCCCGGCAGCACTTACTCTGACGGCAAAGTCTGGATGGGCTTTTCAAGAAGAAACTTTCCGGCTGTGATCCATCCCTTGAGCGTCTCAGCAATCTCCCGCGCCCGAACCACGCTGGAAAGAGGCGCGGTGGGCACCATCTTGCCATTCACCTCGATCTGGCCGCTTTTGAGCTGGGCATAGCTGACCTCCCCATAATTACGCGCCACGCCATGGGAATAGTCGTAGGAATAATCCACAATCTGGGTAAAGATCTCCGCATCGGAAACCCCGGTATAGGCGGCCATCTCCTCGTTGAGGATGGGAATCGGCACCCCGATCCCCACGGCCAGGGAGCTTCCGTAGCCCTGCATGCTCACGCCCTTGAGCCAGCGGGCGGACATCTGCTTCAAATCCCCCTGCACCATCAGGGTGCCGGCCGCTCTTCTGGTGGTGCCGTTTTCCGAACGCAGGGCTTTTGGGTTGTGCTGGCTGCCATGCCAGGTCACATACCCGACTCCACCCCCTAAAAATATCCGCGTACCCAGGCCAATGGTCTTATAAAACGGATCGTTCAACAAAGGACTCAATTCGCCGGCGCTGCAATAGGTTGCATTTCTCACCTGGGGTTTCAGCGTACCCATGTAACAATAGATGGTGCGGTCGGAAAGATTGATGGCGCAATTATAATTTTGATAGCAATTGCGGGGATTCACCAAGAGCGCATAGGGCAAGTCGGCGAGTGTCACCTCTTTTTCCAAATTTTTATTGGGATAGCAGTCAGTTCCGTAGCCCACCGCCTTGAGCAGCACCTTCTTCCCGGCCACCAGATCTTCAAGCACATGCCCGCCGCCATAGAGAAATTCACCGGGGAAAACCTTGTTCAAAGGATCATCCTCGGTCGGCTCCGTCGCGCCGATGTATACATCAACCGCGGCAAGCCCGGCATAGGCAGGGACATTGTTCAGCCACACCTTCAGCGCCTTGGTGGTGGGATTGGAATGGCCGAAATTGATAAAGGCGCCGGAAGAACACATGGGCGAAAAGGTGCCGGTGGTGACCACATCCACTTTTCTGGCAGCTTCAACCGGCCCGTGCTTTTTCACAATGCCGACCATCTCTTCGGCGGTGACCACCACGGCCTGACCCGCCTTGATCTTGGCATTGATTTCTTCGTATGTTTTCTGGACCTTGAACTCGCTCATGTAAACCGCTCCTTCCCAAGGATAATCACGCCATGTCGGCGGTTAATCCACCACCGAAACAACTTTGTGGCCGGCATCTTCCAAGGCCTCGATTGCTTTGTCCAACTCCCCTTTCTCCAGCCTGAAGCAATACAATTTCCGCCGGGAGGAATGGCTTTCCGTTGCCACACTGATTATTTCACACCCGTGCGCTTTGATGATCCTGGTGACGTCTTCGACCCCGCCGACCTTGCCGACCAGAACATCCAACCGCGATGAGGCCCGCAACAGACCCATCATGTTGATAAAGGCCGAAAGCAGATCAATGGCGGTGATGATCCCCACCAGTTTTTTCTTGTCAAGAACCGGCAGTCCGCCGATCTTGTAGTCATGAATAAGGCGGGCAGCCTTTTCAATGCTGGCATTGATGTTCACGGTAATGGGATTGAGCACCATCACCTCATGAACCCGGATATCCTTCTCCTGCGCGGGAAACGAATACTGCCGCAAATCGCTTTCCGTTATAAAGCCGACCAGCTGCCCGTCCTCCACCACCGGCAGGTGGCGGATGGAATGTTTTTTCATCAACGCACCCGCCTCTTGCAACAAGGCGTTTCTGCCGATGACAATCAGGTCTTTTTGCATGCAGCTTTTTACTTTCATAATCCTGCCTGGAAAGCGATTGCGTGTTTTTTTCACACCACGACTGGCACAAAAAGGCCTTGCCGTTACAGCAACGCCATGAATATCTCATTAAAACATTTATACATTATCCACCAGGAGAAGCAAATAGTTAATCCCCCTGGCTGACGACTTTCCTTGAAGAAACGGCTCCTGACCGACAGACTGAACTTTTCCCTTTTATTTTTCCCTGGATACGATTAAGAAAGTCACTGTGCCCACAGGAAATTGCCGAAGTCTTTCCAGAAAATGGGCACACAGCGAACAGGTTCCCAAAACACAGATCTCAACGCCCTGCAATCTCATATGAAAAACAAAAAAGACCTCACCCTTACCGATGTCCGGCAACAGATCGACGCCATAGACAGCCAATTTTTGGCGCTTCTCAAAGAGCGGTTGCTCTGCGCCAGAAAAATCGGCGAACTCAAGAACCAGAACAACAAGGCCAAATGGGATCCGCTGCGGGAACGCCAGATTTTTGAACGTCTGCTTGCGGAAAATGGCGGCGCGTTTCCCGAGGAGCCTCTTGTAAGCATCTTCCACGAAATCATCACCACCTGCCGGCTCTCGCAAAAAAATGTGGAGGTCGCCTACCTTGGCCCCGAAGCAACCTTTTCCCATCTGGCCGGAGTGAAATACTTCGGCCACTCCGCCAAGTATCTCCCCCTGGAGACTATTGAGGATATTTTTGACGAGGTTGAACGGGGCAGAACCCAATACGGCATCGTTCCGGTGGAAAACTCCATCGAAGGGGCGGTCACCTCGACCCTGGACTCCTTTATCAAATACAATGTCAAAATCTGCGGGGAATTGAATCTGGGGATCATTCACAACCTGGTCAACAAATCAGGCAACCTGGACGACATCAAGCTGGTGGTTTCCCACCCGCAACCCATTGCCCAGTGTCGGCAATGGCTAAAAAAACATCTTCCCAACGTGACAGTCCAGGACGTTTTCAGCACCAGCGTCGCCGCGAAAATGGCGGCGGAAGACCCGACCGTTGCGGCCATAGCCAGTTCGCTGGCCATCACCACCTACCAGTTGCAGACGGTGGTCAAGGGAATCGAGGATTACCGGGGCAACACCACCCGCTTTCTGCTTATCGGCAAGGAATCGCCTTCCAGAAGCGGCAAGGACAAAACCTCGCTCCTGGTCAGCCTTCTGGACCGACCCGGCGCCTTAAACGACGCCCTGAGCATTCTGGCCCAACGCTCCATCAACTTGACCCGGATTGAGTCCCGTCCGGTCAAGGACGAGCCAGGCCGCTATCTTTTCTTCATCGACCTGCTTGGCCATATGGAGGATGACATTGTCAGGGAAGGCTGCGAACGGCTGAAAGAAATCTGCTCGTATTTCGAGTGGCTGGGGTCCTACCCCCGGATTGAAGAATAAAGCAGTTCAAAGGACGAGTATTCAACCCCTTTTCCCTTGGACCTTCTTTGCTACCCCCCTATCCGGGACATCTGCCCGTGACAATTCCCCTCGCCTTCCGGCGAAATGTTGTGCCCCTTTGGCTTGTCAAGAATAGTCGCCACGATAAGCTCCCTGATTTCTGCATCGGTTGCCCCTTTGCGCAGCCTTGCCTTGATATCTGTTTCCTGATCGGACAACAGACAGGACCGCAATCTGCCTTCCGAAGTGAGCCGTAGCCTGTTACACCGGTCGCAGAAATGATGGCTGATGGGGCTGATAAAACCGACACTGCCGACAGCCCCGGCAAACCGGTAAATGCGGGCAGGCCCGTCCATGCGCTTCGCCGCTACTGGCTCCAGCCTACCCAAGGACGTGATAATTTCCATGATTTCCTGGGAGCTGATGTATTTCCCTTTGTCCCAGAGGGCCGAAGCGCCAATGGGCATGAATTCGATAAAGCGAATCTGCAGCGGCTCCGTCAGGGTCAGACGGGCAAAGTCAATGAATTCGTCATCGTTTACCTCCTTCAGGGCAACGATATTCAGCTTGATCGGGGAAAAGCCAAGCTCCCTGGCCTTGCTGATCCCGGCCCAAACCCGGGCAAAAGCGTCAACTCCGGTGATCTGTTGAAAACGCTCAGGTCGCAGGGTATCAAGACTGATATTCAGCTTACTGATCCCTGCTTTTTGCAGGGCCTCCGCATAATCTGCCAGCAAGACACCGTTGGTGGTGAGGCGGATATCGGTGAGGCCCGGAATTTCGGCCAGCGCCTTGATAAAAGTGAGCACATCCCGCCGCACCAAAGGTTCGCCGCCGGTCAGCCTCACCTTTTCAATGCCAAGCGAAACGGCAATGCGCACAACCCGGAGAATCTCCTCGTAGCTTAACAACTCCTCATTTGCCAGCTTGATCTGCCCTTCCTGCGGCGAGCAGTACTGACAGCGGAGATTACAGTGGTCGGTAAGAGATATCCGCAGATAACTGATGGACCGGGCAAACATGTCCATCAGGCGTTTACCGGGAAAACTCGATTCAGGAGAAGAGTCAGAACCCGCTGGCTGCTGCACTGTATGTTGTCCGTGGTTGATTATCATGCTCTTCTTGCGGGTATCCTTTAAGCTGCAAACAGGGAAAACCTTGTCCCCCAACGCACCCGGGTGGCCGGATGGTTGGAGAAAATCGTCCACGCGTCTGCATCAATCTTTGATTTTTTCCGGCTTTCCTGCTACATAATGAGGACGTAAGACTACGATGCCAGGGAGCATTCGTCAATCGTCATTTTGCACGTTTGTTGTAATCGCAACAAACCGCGATTACAACGGTTTTTGCCGTGTAACTCTTAGCTTTTATTTTGTGGACCTTTGACCTTTTTCCTTTTTTATTAAGTCTGTTAAGTTTCAAGCCCATTCTTAAATCCACTCTGGGAAAAACCGTTTATGCTCATCCTCGGCATTGAAAGCTCATGCGATGAAACCGCCGCCGCAGTGCTGCGCGACGGCAACACCCTGCTGAGCAATGTCATCAACTCCCAGGTGGCCGTACACAGCCCATACGGCGGCGTGGTCCCGGAACTTGCCTCACGGAAACATCTGGAAAACATCTATCCGGTGGTGGAGGCGGCCCTTAGGCAAGCAGGGGTCACCCTGGACGATCTTGACGGCCTGGCCGTCACCCAGGGTCCAGGCCTTGTCGGCTCGCTGCTCATCGGTCTTTCCTTTGCCAAGGCCATCTCGGCGGTGAAAGGCATCCCCTATGTGGGGGTTGATCACATTGTCGGACATCTCCTCTCCCCTTTTCTGGAAAAAGCGCAGCCGGAATTTCCCTATATCGCCCTGGTTGCCTCAGGAGGACATTCCAGCATCTTCCTGGTCCGTGACCACACCGACATCCAACCCCTGGGCAGAACCCGGGATGATGCGGCAGGGGAGGCATTTGACAAGGTGGGCAAGATTCTTGGCCTTGAATATCCGGGCGGGCCGGTCATCAGCCGTCTGGCCGAGCAGGGAAACCCTGCGGCGATCCCCTTCCCCCGCGCCTGGCTCGGACCGGACAGTCTCGATTTTAGCTTCAGCGGCTTGAAAACCTCGGTTGCCAACTATGTCCACCAGCGCCAGCAAAAAAACGAACCGTTCAATATCCCCGATGTCTGCGCCTCTTTCCAGGAAGCCGTGGTGGAGGTCCTGTGCACAAAAGTGCTCAAGGCCGCACAGATGCACCAAATTTCCACCATTGCCCTGGCCGGAGGAGTGGCGGCCAATTCCAGATTGCGCGCCGCTCTCCAGAATCTTGGCGCCGAACACAAGATCAAGATCTTCATGCCCTCCCTTGAGCTGTGTACGGATAATGCCGCAATGATCGCCCTGGCCGGTTTTTATCATTTTTCCGAAAAAGCCACGACCTCGTTTGACACCGATGCCTATTCCCGCTCCCCTTTCCTGCATCCAGGGCCTGTTTTCGGTGGAGGTTCGCCAAAACCGAAATCGCCAGAACTCAGTGTCGAGCCATGAAGCCCAACCGCGCCGCAAAATACTATTATCTAAAATTTCTCCGGTTACAGGGAGACCCGCATTCCCTGGCCTTGGGGGTGGCCATTGGTCTCTTTGTCGGCATTACCCCGACCATTCCCCTGCACAGCTTACTCATCCTCATCCTTGCCTGGCCCCTGCGGGGAAACATCCTTGCCGCCCTGATCGCAGCCACGGCGATCAGCAACCCCCTAACCTGGCTGCCGCAATATTATTTTTCCTGGCGGGTGGGAAGCTGGCTGCTTCCCGGCCATCTTTCCTGGAATCGAATACATGCCCTGCTGGGCCTGCTTACCTCTGGCATAGGCTTCAAGCAATGCCTCGCCCCCCTCAGACACCTGGGCTTTGAGGCTGCTGCGGTCATGCTTCTGGGTGGAGTCCTGCTGGCAATCCCGTTCAGCTTCGCCGGATACATTCTTTCCTTCAAGTTTTTCAGCTCTCTCCGCAAAAAGAGACAGGAAAGACATATTCTTAAATGAGCCCCCATGACCAGCGATCTTCCCATAAAAAAAATCCTGCTTGAGCACCAGTTGGCCCCCAGCAAAAAACTGGGGCAGAACTTTCTGGTTCACCGACAAACAGCGGAACGCATTGTCGAGCTTTCAGGCGTCACCCAGGCCGATTCTGTAGTGGAACTCGGGGTGGGCCTGGGTTCCCTGACCCTGCCCCTGGCCGAACGAGTAAAACAGGTAATCGGCCTGGAGCTTGATGCGGGCATCATTGCCTATCACCAGGAACGCCACTCTCTGCCTGCCAACGTCACCCTCATCCACCAGGATCTTCTCAAGGCAGACTTTGGCGAACTTGCTGCCCAGACCAATGGCCCACTGAAAATCCTGGCCAACCTCCCCTACTCCATCTCCAATCTGCTTCTGTTCAAACTCATCGAGAACCACGAATCCTTGGACCGGGCCGTGCTCATGCTGCAAAAAGAGGTGGGTCAGCGCCTCACCGCCGCGGTTGGCTCGAAAGAATACGGGGTGCTCTCCGTTCTTCTTGCCGGCTGTGCCTCGGTGAAAACCATCATGCAGGTAGGCCCGGATCAATTTCACCCGCGCCCCAAGGTTGATTCCGTGGTGGTGCGAATCACCTTTCACCCGGTGCCTGCAAGGGTGGAGCAACTCCCCCCCCATGACCGGAAACTGCTCAGGCGCATCGTCAATGCCGCCTTTGGCCAGCGACGCAAGACCCTGCGCAATTCGCTGAGCGCTGGCATGATCAACGGCTTGTCCCGGGAGCAGATATCCGCTCTGCTCAGCCAATCAGGGATCAATCCGGAAACCCGGGCGGAACGGCTTACCATTGAGGATTTTGTCCGCCTGACCAACGCTGTGGCCGACTGCCCGCCAGGCTGATCCTCCATGCGAGACTTTGTCTTTCACAATCCGACCGAGATCATCTTCGGCCAGGGCACCCTTGGCAAGATAGGCGGGAAAACCGCAACCTTTGGCACCAAGGCCTTGCTGGTTTCCGGCAGAGGGAGCTTGAAAAAACTGGGAGTTTACCAGGCTGCCGTCAATTCCTTGCATCAGGCAGGGGTCGAGATTGTCGAGCATGCGGGGATACAACCGAACCCAATTTTAAGCCACGTTCAAAAAGGCATTGCCCTGGCGCAAAAAAGCGGAATTGGGGTAATTGTCGCCCTGGGGGGCGGCAGCGTCATTGACAGCGCCAAGGCCATTGCCGCCGGAGCTCTTGCCAGCCACGATGTCTGGGGTTTTTTCAAGGGGAAAAAAAGCATCAAGGGTGGACTGCCGATTATCGCCGTGCCCACGGTCGCAGGTTCCGGCTCTGAAACAAACAGCGGCATGGTGCTCACCAATGAGGCGACCAATCAGAAGATCGGCATCGGGAACCGACATCTTTTTCCGAGAATCGCTATTCTGGACCCGCGCGTCACCTTCAGCGTTCCACCGGACACCACGGCCTTCGGGGCAGTGGATGCCTTCAGTCATCTGCTCGAGTTTTACCTGAACCGGGAAGAGTCCTTTTCCCCCTTACAGGATCACTACAGCACCGGACTCATGCGAACACTGATGGCCGCCTGCGAGACAGCCCTGGAGACCCCTTCAGATTACCACAGCCGCGCCGAACTCATGTGGGCAAGCAGTCTGGCCTTAAACGGCATCAGCACCGCGGGACTGGGCCGGGTCGGATTTCCTTTCCACCTGGTCGAACACTCCCTCAGCGCACTGCACAATATCCCCCACGGCGCTGGACTCGCGGCAATCCTGCCTGGAGCCATGGCCTTTGCCGCCAGAAAAACCCCGGCCCGCCAAGCCCTTTTTGCCGCACAGGTTTTTGGGGTGGCCGAAGCGGATCAACAGATCCTGGCCCAAGAAGGAATCCGTCTCTTTACCAAATGGTTGCAAAAAATAGCCGCACCCACCTCGCTTGCCGATCTGGGCCTCGCGCAAAAGGATATCTCTGCTCTGGCCGCCAACACCCAGGCGCAGGCAAGGCTGTGGCGACTTAGCGGGTATCCCCCGGAGACTGTCGAGGCAATTCTTTGGGAGTGTTTGTACTAGGAAATTTCCCGCTAGGGCCTGAGTATTCAACCAGCTCCGCCGTCAGGGAACCGATGACGATCTTCGCCTTGATCTTGGTGGGAATTCTCCAGGCGTCGTCGGTGAGCCAGACCAAAGGATCCCCCACCTTTTCATACTGCCCCTTGAATTTCAGATGTGGCTGAACCTTGATGGTGTTTTTCTTGCCCAACACGCCTTCCTGCTCTTCCTTTCCCTCCACGGTAACGACCACCTCATGCCGCTTCTCATCGGCAAAGGTAGGGACGACCATAGGCGCCTCCCCGGCAAAGGACAGCGCCCGCATGACGAAGAATGAGGAAAATTCGTTCTGCATCGGCCCCTCAAGCTGATAGATCTCGGCGGGCTCATCGTTTTTACGGTGGGTCACGCGAAACTTCTCCTGATCATACAGGGTAAGTTTGCTATTTATCCGACGTCCCTCCATCTGTTGCATTTCATGGCGGCTCGGCAAACGCATCCGCCCCTGTACGATGGTGCGGAACTTGTCCTCCACCGGGTAAAATACATCGAGCAGCCCTGCGCTCCTGGCGGTAATTGCAATGACAAATGTTTCCTGGCTATCTTTAATTTTAGTGATATGCATGACGAGTTCTCCCGCCTTTATGCCAAGCCAACTAACGGTATAACGCAAGGTCTCCCCACCGGCATAGGCGGTTTGCAGCAACGCCTCTTCCGGTGGGGTGCCAGGATGCACCATCCCTGTTAAGCGGGGGGGCGGAACACGCAAAACCAAAAAGCCATCGGCATCAATCATCTCATCGCCCCAGGCAAAAGAAAAACAAAGCGGGCAGCATATTGTTAACAAAAGAAGCATGCCTGCTCGAAGAATACAGATATTCTTTATCGCCATTATGCGCACGAAAGCCTCATCTCAAAAAAAGCTGCTGAGCAACACCCCACCCGAGCCGGGGAATCTTCATCTTTTTTTTACTGTTTCCACCTAACGCTTTTGTGATACATAGTTACGACATAACGTCGGTGCCCTCGCATGCCAGAAAAGAAAATTCATACCGCGATGCAAAAAAACAGAGAGAAGATCATGTTTTTTACCAACCAAAAACAGTATGTACAATTTACTGCCGCCATGCACAGGAAATAAGAATGTGCTGTGAAAAAAATGCGGGAAGAACTGTCCCAAGGCCGGACATATAACCATGACTGTGATACCTCGCCCGATATCAGCCAAGAGATACAGACTTTTGTCAAAGAAAATTTCCTCAAAATCATCGTTGCGGAGGAACATTTCTGAGCATGAATCGAAACCTCCGACATCGCCCTTTTGCTTGAGCTTCCGTACGAAAAAATCGAACTTGCCAAACAGTCCTTACTCAACGACATGATACAGGAAACAGAATCACATCTGTCACAACAGACAAAAAAATAGATGGGCTTCAATAATGAAGCCCACCCAATAAATAACCAGAAAAACAATCGTCTTATGTTATCAACTACCAGGAACGATGACGGGGACCATAACCCATACCCTGTCCCCCGCCAGGACCGCCACAAAAACCAGGACCGAAGCCTGCCTGAGCCAACCCGGCCTCCTGAGCCTTCTTGTGCATCTCATTACGGAGATCAAACAACTCCTCGGAGAGCTTCGCCGCTTTTTGCGCATCCGGTTTTTCTCCCCTCATGACTGCATCCAGCTCTGTTCTCTTGGAAAACATTTTCTTTCGCAACTCTGTTGTCTCGGTAAAAAACTTTTCCCTGGCTTTCAGGGTCTCTTCGCTTATCTGCCCCTGACCTTGCCCCTGGCCACCCATCATTTCCCAGCCAGGCCCCATGCCTTGACCACCTCCCCAAGGTTGTGCCTCAGCAAACTGATACCCGGCGAGGCCAATCGTAGCTATTGCGGCTACTGCAAGCAGTGTCTTTTTCATCTTTCTACCTCCTGAATATATGGTGTTGAATTAAGTGGGTTGTAATTGTTGCTCTGTGTATTCAGTTCTTAATACAACAACCATGCCAACACCAAAACAAAAGCACAACCTGCCGAATTTACACATTTTCAACCAAACAAAAAGACATAACCTCGCCCGCAGCGACAAAACATAGTTCGATTTGGATATTTTTTATCCAAACGCCAGATGGGTATCTGGTTATTTTTTACCCAATCAAAAAATCACAAGAAACGATGAGATGAATTCATGCCATGATGAAGGTTTTCGAGAACAAGGACAGCTTAGGAACAATAATTGCTTGTGCATCATAATCGTGGTTTTATAAAGACAAACAGATTTTCCATGCCCACAACGATTTCTCTTCTGGATAAGGCATCATGAAAAAAAAGACGAAAATAATTGCCTCCCCCTTTGCCTATGCCTCCCCTTGGATTCTTGCCACCGCCATCGGTATACTGATCGCCATTGTTTTTTTCTTTGCGATCAACAACCTGCAACGGGAAAAACGGATCATGACCGAAAGTCTTTTCAACAAAGGACAGGCCATAATCCGTTTTGTCGGCGCAGGGACCAGGGCCTCGATGATGATGGGCGCCCCCAGTGCCCAACAGTTCCAGCACTTGATCGAACAGGCTGCAGGTGAATCGGGCATTCTCTACATCGCGGTTGCCGACAACACAGGCAAAATCGTGGCGCATAGCACTCCCGGTCTGGTGGGTGCCGATCTCGACCACCCCCTGCTTGCTGTGCGCCCCGAACTTGCCCCCATTGGCAAATACCAAATCATCAGCGACCAAAAAACAAAACAAAACATCTTTGAAATTGTAGCGCCATTCAAACCGTTCATGCGCGGACGCGGTTTCTTCAAACGACACTTACAGGCGATGCAACCGACAAGAAAACAGGACAGTCCTGCCGGAGAAGATGCGCAAACCCCTGCGGCCTGCCAGTTCCCTCCAGGCAACAACGCCTGGCTGCCCGGAGAAAACCTCTCGATTGTCGTCGGCCTTGACATGGGGGAACAGGATAAGATCATCCAGCAGGACCGGTACCACATGCTCTACATGTCCATCGCCATGCTGCTGGTGGCGATTGGCGGCTGGATCGCCTTGCTCACCGCGCAAAGCTACCGGTCATCTCAGAAAACTCTCATGAATATGCGAGCTTTTACCGACTTGCTTATCTCCCGTCTGCCCGTAGGCATCATCGCAACCAATGCCGAAGGACATATCCAGACCTTCAACAGCACTGCGGCAAGATTTACCGGAAAAACACCGGAACAAGCCATTGGCCATCTTCAGGCAGCGGTCCTGCCGCAGATTCAGCAACTCATCCCCCAAGGCGAACATGCAGGGGAGATCATCGACAAAGAGATTCTCCTGCCCCCGGATTCTCCAACGCCCAATCATCTGCACATCAGCTCCGTGCCCATCACCGATGGCCAAAGCAACGTTATCGGCCGGGTCATGCTCATGTACGATGTCACAGAGATCAAAAAACTCGAAGCCCAGGTCCGCCGCCATGACCGCCTTGTCGCACTGGGCAAGATGGCCGCTGGCGTTGCCCATGAGGTGAGAAACCCTCTGAGTTCCATCAAGGGTTTCGCCACCCTGCTTGGTTCGCGTTTTCCAGTGGAAAGTGAGGAGGGGGAGGCCGCCAGGCTCTTGATCAACGAGGTTGAACGGCTCAACCGTAGCATCACCGAACTGCTCACCTACGCCAGACCCCTCCCTTTGGCCATTGCCGAGGTTGAGATCGAGCCGTTTATCGAGGCATCCCTCAAGCTTATCCAGAGTGACGCCAGGGAACTGGGCGTTACCGTGCACCATGAGATCATCCTTGCACGCAAACAAGTACGCTTGGATAAAGACCGGCTCAACCAGGTGCTGCTGAATCTCTACCTCAACAGCCTGCAGGCCATGGAGAACGGCGGGGAACTACAGGTGTCGGTGCATGAGGGGGATCGGCCGGACACTATTGAAATAGACGTGCGGGACACGGGTGGCGGGATCGCCAAGGATATTCTGGAACGGGTCATGGACCCGTATTTTACGACCAAACCGGAAGGTACCGGTCTGGGGCTGGCCATGGTCTATAAAATCATCGATGAACATGGGGGCACAATCAGGATCGCGAGCACAGAAGGGGAAGGCACCACGGTAAGCATCGTCCTGCCGGGATGAATCACTCTTTTTCGCGCCTGATTCTGGCCCCGGCTGCGGAGAGTTTGCCGACCAGGTTGTCATAGCCCCGGTCCAGATGATAGACTCGGGAGATATGCGTTTCCCCCTCGGCGGCAAGGGCCGCGATCACCAGGGAGGCGCTGGCCCGCAAATCCGTGGCCATCACCGGGGCTCCGCTCAACCGGCCGGTGCCGGTGACGATGGCGCTGTGGCCGTCCACCTTGATGTCTGCCCCCATTCGCCGCAGTTCTGCCACATGCATGAAACGGTTTTCGAAGATGGTCTCGGCAATCACGCTTAAACCGTCGCTCAGGGTCATCAGCGCCATGATCTGGGCCTGCAAATCCGTAGGAAACCCCGGAAAGGGCATGGTCTTAATGTCCACACTCTTAAGCGGGCCCTTGCGGGTGACATGGATGCGGTCCTTACCCTCCTCGATGGCCAGCCCGGCAGCCCGTAATTTTTCAAGAAGGGAGGGCAAATGCTGCGGGTTGCACTGGGTCACCGTGGCCTCGCCGCCAACGGCGCCAACGGCGAGGAGATAGGTTCCCGCCTCAATCCGGTCCGGGATGACATCCTGTTCGGCGCCGTGCAGTTTCTTTACCCCCTCGACCACCAGGGTATCGGAATTCTTGCCCTTGATCCGCGCCCCCATGGCGACGAGCAGATCGACAAGATTGCCGATTTCCGGCTCCCGGGCCGCATTCTTGATTGTGGTGACGCCCTCGGCCAATGTAGCGGCCATGAGAATATTCTCCGTGCCGGTGACGGAAGGGATATCGAAATAGACCGTACCCCCCTGCAGCCTCCCGTGCACCTTGGCATCAACATATCCCTGAGCCAGCTCATAGGTGGAGCCGAGTTTTTCCAAGCCCTGGAGATGAAAATTGATGGGTCGGGCGCCGATGGCGCAGCCGCCGGGCAGGGAAACCCGGGCCATGCCGTGGCGGGCCAAAAGCGGGCCCAGAACCAGCACCGAGGCCCGCATGGTCTTCACCATCTCATAGGAAGCCTCGCAGCCAGTTATGGTTGAAGCATCAAGCACCAACACCGTGCCCTCTTTCTTCCAGGTAACCCCGAAAGACTCAAGCAGGGTGAGAAAGGTCCGAGTATCCCGGAGATCGGGCATATTGTGCAAAACGATGGGCTCGCCGCTCAGCAGACAGGCGGCCATCAGGGGCAGGGCAGCATTTTTAGCGCCGCTCACCGCAATTTCGCCGTGTAGAGGATATCCGCCTTCGATAACTATCTTATCCATGAAGTTGTTCTCTCTTATAAAAAATCGCAAAAATACGGCGAGATAATTAGCAGCGACGAGCCTGAAAAATACGTGGCAGACCAGCCAAATCAGAATGGACCTGCAACCTATCATATTCGGAAAAGGAAGAAAAGATTTTCAACACCGATTCCTGCTGATCCGCACCGATCTCCATAAAAAACATCCCCCCGGCCACCATAACCGGATGAATCTGCGCCGCCAAAACGCGAATATCGGCAAGCCCGTCAGCGCCTCCGCTCAGGGCGCAGTGCGGCTCGAAGGCCACCTCCCTTTGCAAAGTCGCCATAGCCGGACCGTCTATGTAAGGGGGATTGGAAACAACCAGAGCAAACCGTCTCTTGTGCTCTATGGCTGTCAACCAGTTGCCGTTCAGCAGAAAAACTCTCGGTTGAACCTGATGGAACCCAATATTTTCCCTGGCAACCCCAAGGGCCTCCAGAGAGATATCCACTCCAAACACTTGTCGATCCGCAAGTTCGCGAGCCAACACCACAGTAATCGCCCCACTCCCAACACCCAGGTCTAGGACCGGACCAGGCGGCAGACCATTTTGACGCACCGAAACAAGAATTTTTTCAAGAAGCTCCTCGGTTTCGGGGCGAGGAATGAGAACCTTGGGAGACACCTTGAACGGCAGCGACCAAAATTCCTGTTCACCAACAATGTAGGCCAGTGGTTCCCGGAGAAGACGCCGGGCAAGAAGGGTATTATAAAAAGAAAGCTGCTGCGGAAAAAGTTCCTGTTCCTGGGCAAGAAAAAATTGACTGCGGGAATATCCCAGGACATGGCCCAGCAAAAGGGCCGCTTCGATTTCCGGCTCGGTAACACCCGCATCGGCAAGGCGATGGACACTCTCAAGATAGAGCTGTTTGAGAATCATGGGCGAGACATCCCTATTGCATTATCTGCAGGGCTTCTGTCTGAAAATGGACAATGAGGGGGTCGATGATATCGTCAAGTTTTCCCATCAAGATATCATCGAGCTGGTACAGGGTGAGATTGATCCGGTGATCGCTGACCCTGCCTTGGGGAAAATTGTAGGTTCGAATGCGTTCGCTCCGATCGCCGCTGCCCACCTGGCTTTTGCGGTCTGCAGACATCTTCTCGTCCTGCTCGCGCTGCATCTTGTCAAGGAGCCGGGCGCGAAGCACCTGCAAAGCCTTGGCTTTGTTCTTATGCTGGGATTTTTCATCCTGACAGGTCACCACCAGCCCGGTGGGCAAATGGGTGACCCGGACCGCCGAATCGGTGGTATTGACACTCTGACCACCGGAACCTGTGGATCGATAGACATCAAACCGCAGGTCATTGGGGCTGATATCGACTTCAACCTCTTCCGCCTCGGGCATCACCGCCACGGTAACAGCAGAAGTATGAATCCGCCCCTGGGTTTCCGTCTCGGGAACACGCTGCACCCGATGGGCCCCGGATTCATATTTCAATTTACTGTAGACATGCTCGCCGCTGATTAGGGCGATGATCTCCTTGAACCCCCCGATTCCGGTAGGGTTGCTGGTCATCACCTCGACCTTCCAACCCTGCTGCTCGGCATACCGACTGTACATCCTGAACAGGTCGCTGACAAACAAGGCGGCCTCGTCCCCGCCGGTGCCGGCCCGGATCTCAAGAAGGGTGTTTTTATCGTCGTTGGGGTCCTTGGGGAGCAGAGCAACCCGGAGTTCTTTGATCAATACCTCCTGGCGAATTTCCAGCTCAGCAAGATCAGCCCGGACCAACTCCCGGAGTTCGCTGTCTTCTTCTTGAAGCAGAAGACGATTATCCGCGATCTCCTTATTCACCTGCTTGTAATTGTTATACAGATCATCAAGTTTGGCCAGATGGGCATGCTCTTTGGCCACCCGGCGAAATTCGGCGGGGTCGCTTACCAACTGAGGCTCTGAAAGTCTGGCCTCAAGCGCCAGCTTGCGTTCTGCAACATTTTCAAGTTGGGCAAACATGATCATCTCGTTAAAAAAGGAACGCCCCTGAGCCATCTCCCCTAACAGTGATGGTCCAAAGGCGTTATAAAAACAGAAAAAATGAGCGTGTTCTTACTTGGCTGTTTGCTTGCCGTATTTTTTATTGAACTTGTCAATCCGGCCGGCAGAGTCAATCAGCTTCTGCTTTCCGGTGAAAAACGGATGGCAGGCGGAACAAATTTCCACTTTAATTGCTGGAAGAACCGAGCCAAGTTCAACTGCATTGCCACAGGCACAGACGGCATCGATTTTATGATATTCGGGATGCACACCTTCTTTCATGGACAGAACCCTCCAATAAATTAACAAAAATCCGTTATAGACAGCCCATACGGGCTCATTTTTCAACCAAACGAACAAAAAACAATGAATTATATCTCTATATTCTTTTTTTTGCAAGCCAGAATTGCGAACCAAACAAAATCAACCGCCTTTCATAGAATCAAAAAATTCGGCGTTGGAGCGGGTTCCTTTCATCTTGTCTCTAAAAAATTCCATAGCATCGATTGGGTTCATGGAACCCAAGAGTTTTCGCAAAATCCATACCTTGTTCAGCTCTTCCTCTGTGAGTAGCAGCTCTTCCTTCCTGGTCCCAGAGCGGGCCATATCGATGGCGGGGAAAATCCTCCGGTCCGCGATCTTTCGGTCAAGCACAAGTTCCATGTTGCCAGTGCCCTTGAACTCCTCAAAAATAACCTCATCCATCCGACTGCCGGTCTCGATCAGGGCAGAGGCAAGAATGGTCAGACTGCCGCCTTCTTCGATATTCCGCGCCGCACCGAAAAAACGCTTCGGACGGTGCAGAGCGTTGGAATCAACACCGCCGGAAAGAATCTTGCCGCTTGGCGGCACCACCGTGTTATAGGCCCTGGCCAGACGGGTAATGCTATCCAGCAGAATCACCACATCTTTCTTGTGCTCCACCAGCCGACGGGCCTTGTCGAGAACCATCTCCGCCACCTGGATATGACGCTGGGGGGGCTCATCAAAGGTTGAGCTGATAACCTCGGCATTGACCCCCCTCGCCATGTCGGTGACTTCTTCGGGCCGCTCATCGATGAGCAGAACAATGAGAATAATCTCTTTGTGATTTTTGGTGATGCTATTGGCAATATCCTTAATCAACACGGTCTTGCCGGTTCTGGGCGGGGCGACGATCAGACCACGCTGGCCCTTGCCGATGGGAGCCATGATGTCCATGATCCGCATGGAATAGTTGTCCGGCTCCCGCTCAAGTTTTATACGCTCCTGGGGGTGCAACGGGGTAAGATTAGAAAATAGGGTTTTGTCCCTGGCTTTTTCCGGCGGATCAAAATTGACGCTGTCAACCTTGAGCAGAGCAAAATAGCGCTCGCCTTCCTTGGGGGTACGGACGGGTCCCTCAATGGTATCGCCGGTACGGAGATTGAGTCGCCGGATTTGGGAAGGCGACACATAGATGTCGTCCGGACCGGGCAAATAATTGTAATACGGCGCCCGCAGAAAACCAAAGCCATCGGGCAACACCTCGAGCACTCCGCTGCCCCAGTTCTCCCCGTTTTTCTCGGCCTGCCCGCCAGCGGCCTGCAGGATGGCAAAAATCAGCTCCTGCTTGCGCATGGCGCTGTATTCTTCAATACGATAATCTTTGGCGAGTTTGGTCAACTCGGTGATTTTCATCAATTTAAGTTCAGATAAGTTCATACAATCCCTTTCTCCATCTCCCGTAACTTGCTCTCAATAATATATAGTTTGAACCGCGGCTACTCTGGCAATCTTTAAAAAGAAGTTAAATCAGACATGACTAGAAAATGTGAACAGGCAGGATATCTGGACAAGACTCCGTCAGAACAGAAAAACTCTGAAATGAAAAATCTTGAAATGTTTCCGCAGAATCACGAATCCACCAAGAAAACCCACCACGCCACCACGAGCCAGCGGACGGATATACCTGACGATTTTCGGCGATGCGAAAATTTTACAGAGAACAGATAAGTGAAATTAAACAGGTTGTTTTCGAGAATTGGGATATTAAATTGATATACCCGTATTATTTTGGCCTTAGTTTTCTTAAGGAAGGATATGTGCTTGATTTTTTCGCAAGTGATGCGCAATACTATTGGCTAATCTAACTAGTGTCAACATTTTTTTCGCAAACCTGAAAACACCATAAAAAAAATACCAATTATTTTTATATTCACTTTCTCTTGCCATCTTCTGATACTATTTGTATATTGTCAAGTTTTCTGCCCCGGCAACATCGAAAATCAATTTTTACTTTATCATAGAAAGAAAACTTTGAAACCAGGAGAGGTTAGCCCGTGCCTGCCGACATAAAAGCCAGACTACTCGAAGCCGGGAAAGATGAAGGATGCGTAACCCTCAGCTTCCTGAACGACCTAATTCCAGAAGGCAAAGACGCTGATGCCATCGACGGAATTTTCGATTTTCTCAACGAGAATAATATCGAAATAGTCAGCCAGGAGAAATCCGGCAAGAAAAAAACACTTGATGGCAAAAACTGGGAAGGTGGCAGCGATGGCCAGCATGAGGACGTCCCCCTTGACGATGACGACGACAAACTCATGGACGCCGCAGCCCTTGTTTCCAAAGAGGATAGCCCGGAGCCGGAAGAAACAACCACCACTTACCTTCGGGAGATGGGCAAATTCGAGTTGCTCACCCCGCAGGAAGAAGAAAAATACAGCAAGACCATCCGCGAGGGGTTTGACGGGATAATCCGTGCGGTTCGTCAGAATCAGCACGGGACCGAGGAACTGCGCCAACTTGTCGAGCGCATTGATCTGTGGGAAAAACGGGATCCAACCCTGAAGCCCAAGAAACAGCATCTCAATTTCATGATGCGTGCGATTGCAAAAGCCTGCCAAGTACACCCAAAAAACAAAAAACTCCAGGAAATGTATTGCAAGCTGGAGATGTTTCACCGCTCCATTGAGGTTGCCAAGGATGCCATGATCAAGGCCAATCTCCGCCTGGTGGTCAGCATCGCCAAACGCTATATGCACCAAGGCCTCACTTTGGCCGATCTTATCCAGGAAGGCAATCTCGGCCTGATGCGGGCCGTATTCCGTTTCGATTACACCAAGGGCAACAAATTCAGCACCTATGCCAGTTGGTGGATCAGGCAGGCAATCACCAGAGCCATTCTGGACAAGACCAGAACCATCCGGCTGCCCGTGCATTTTCTGGAGCTCAGAAGTCAGTTTTTCAAGGCGTTTTACTCGCTTCTCAAGGAATTGGGCCGCGAGCCGACTCCCATCGAAATTTCCGAAAAAACCGGATTACCGATGGACAAAATCCTCGCCATTCTGGAGGCCTCCCGGGAGCCCATTTCCCTGGAAACCCCGGTGGGCGACGACGATAGCACCCTGGGAGATTTCCTGGAAAATCAGGAGTCCGTTTCCCCTTACGAGGCTGTGCAAAACCAGCAGCTTTCCGACCGGGTAACAAGCATCCTCAACACCCTGAGCACCCGGGAAGAAAAAATCATCCGCCTGCGCTTCGGCATTGGCGAGGACGCGGAATACACCCTTGAGGAGATCGGCAAACGGTTCAACGTGTCGCGTGAACGCATCCGGCAGATCGAGAAAAAAGCGCTCAATCGCCTGCGCCATTCAAGCAGACGGGAAAAGCTCAAACATTTTCTGGACTAAGAATCCCCGGTTCTGTTTTTTCTTTTTCACCGCTGCGCAGGCAACAACACGCCGAATAATTAAATCCGTCAAGGTTTGCCAAACCTTTTCCAACCGGGGAAGTCCGCAGACAAAACACATGCTGCCCCAGACAGAGCGCAACCCTCTCCTGCCATTACTCTTGGCCTTTGCTGTCGGAGCAATGACCGCAGGGGCCGCCTGGCTGCCGACCACCGCCTCCCTCTGGCTACCCGCCGCCCTGATCGCGGCGCTGACCGCCCTCGCTCTACTCCGATGGCCGCAGGCACGCGCCTGGCTCCTGACCCTCCTGCTGCCCCTGTTCTTTCTCTGCGGCCTGCTCTATACAGAATCGTTTCTATCACCTAAATTTCCCGCCCATCATCTCACGCGCCTCATTCCGGAAAAGCAGGATGCCAGCCTGACTGGGACGTTGATCCAAAAACCTGTTTTCAAAAATGGAAAAACCTATCTCATTCTCGAAACAGACAGCATCCTGCTCCCTTCGGCTCGAGCCCCCCTTGCCGCAACGGGCCGCGTCACCCTCGCAATCAACGCCCCTTTGCTCAAGGGGTTCGTGCCCGGCCAAGACTATCTGGTGCGCGGACGGCTTTCCCGGCCGGAAAAGCTGGCAACCCCTGGCGCCTTTGACTATGCCGGATATCTTGCCGCCGAAGAGATCATGGTCAAAGGCTGGATTGCCACGCCCCTTTTCATCCAGAATATCTCCCCCCTTGCCGACAGCAGCACTCCCCTGCCGAGCCCCTATCTTCTTGAAAGATTCCGCCAGCAGTTCGAAGCCTTTCTCCATGCAAACCTTTCTCCTGATACCGCCGGGCTGTATCAGGCCCTCCTCATTGGTGACAGCAGCGGCCTCTCGCTGGACGTCGCGGAGATGTACCGAGCAACCGGCATCATGCACATCCTCGCTATTTCCGGGAGCCATCTCGTTGTCGTGGCCTTCCTGACCACGGTTTTCTTCCGTTTTCTGGTCAACCGCTTTCCTTGGCTGCTGCTCCGCCTGCCTGCAAGCAAGATCGCCCTGGCCCTCTCGTTTCCCATGCTCCTTCTCTACACCGGCTTTGCCGGTTTTCAGCCCCCGGTGGTGCGGTCCTTGATCATGACCGGCGTCTTCATGATGGCCATTCTCCTGGATCGTCAGTGGTCAAGTCTGAACAACCTTGCCATTGCCGCTTTCTGCATTCTCCTGCTCAATCCGCTCAGCATCCACACCGCCTCTTTCCAGCTCTCCTTTGCCGCCACAGCGGCAATAGTACTGGTCATGCCGCGCCTCGCTGCCTGGCGACCGCCAAATGACAACCGATCTTTCTGGCAGACCCTGCGCTACCTCTCCATTTCAGGGCTTTTCATCTCGCTCGCGGCCTTTCTTGCCACAGCCCCGCTCGCCCTGTTTCACTTCAACAGAATTTCCCCGCTGGGACCGATCACCACCCTGCTGGTCACGCCTTTTCTCTGCTTCTGGACCTTGCCATTGGGCCTGATGGCCGTTCTCACCCATCCCTTTGCCCCTAAGGTCGCGGTGTTTCTTTTGAAAACAGGCGCTCTAGGCATCAAGATTTCCCACACGCTGACCGCCTTTCTTGCCGGACTGCCATTTTCCTCGTTCTGGCTCCCCACACCGACCATGCCCCTGCTGATCCTCTCCTATGTGCTTCTTCTCCTGATCTTCCGCAGCAAGCGACCGTTTCCTATTTTGGCCATGCTTGCCTGTTTCGCCCTGCTCCTTTCCGGCTATACGCCGCTGCCGAAATGGCATGACAACGCGACACAAATTTCTTTCTTGGCTGTGGGCAGCGGCAGCGCCACCGTCGTGGAACACCCCGGCCATGGCGTCGTCCTCATCGACGGCGGCGGACCGCCCACCGGACCTTTCAATGTGGGAGAACGGGTAATTGCGCCATTTTTATGGCACCGGCAGATCAGAGGTGTGGAGCAAATTATCCTCACCCATCCCCATGCCGACCATTTCAACGGCTTGCCCTGGATCATCAAGAGATTTCGGCCAAATATTCTCTGGCTCAGCGAAACCAGCTCCCCAGAGCCAGGTTTTGCCGCTTTTCTGCACGGGGCGGAACAGGCCGGCTGCCAGGTGCGGGTGGCCAAGGCAGGAGATATACTTGTCGGGGATAACGATGGCTTTGCCATCACCTGCCTGGCCAACCTTGCCCTTGTCAAAGGCAAGGACCAAACCGCAGATGGGAAAGCAACCCAGGACAACCCGAACAACAGAGGGCTGATCCTGCGCCTGAACAACGGCGACAACAGCTTTCTTTTTCCAGGGGATATCGAAAAGGACTACGAGAAACACATCTTACAGAAAGTGAGCCTGCTCAGGGCCGATGTTCTCCTGCTGCCCCACCATGGCCTGAGCTCGTCAGGCAGCGCCCAATTCATGGAGTCCGTGAACCCGCGTTACTGCGTGATGTCAACGGGCAAGAAGGAACCATTTCCACCGGCGCAGTATCAGGGCTCCAAGGCCGACATCTTTTCAACGGCGCGGCATGGCAGCATTTTTTTTCTGTCTGACGGGAAAACCATAACCGTCCGGCCCTATCGGGCCGCCGTTGGTTCACAAGGATCCCTGTAACCCACAGATATTGTCAGCCTTTAGGCATCGGTAAAATCCGTGGGCGGCTTCTTGAGAAACTGCACGAACTTGCTCTTGTCAATGCAGTTTACATAGGCGTCATCCCCGGAAATCCAGCCCTTCTTGATCAACTCCATGATCGCATCGTCCAGGGTTTGCATCCCGAATTTTTTCCCGGTCTGCATGGCGGAGGGAATCTGGTAAGTCTTGCCTTCACGGATCAGATTCCGCACCGCCGGCGTACAGATCAGTATCTCCAACGCGGCGCAACGCCCTTTAACATCCACCCGTTTGAAAAGGGTTTGAGAAACCACGGCCTTCAAGGCATCCGCCAGGGTGGAACGGACTTGGGACTGCTGGCTGGCCGGAAATATTTCGATGATTCTGTCCACGGTTTTATTGGCGTTCAGGGTGTGCAGGGTGCCAAAGACCAGATGTCCGGTCATGGCCGCCTCCATGGCCAGGGCAATGGTTTCCAGATCGCGCATTTCGCCGACCATGATGATATCGGGATCTTCACGGAGCGCGCCGCGCAAGGCCGCGGCAAAGGACTGGGTGTGCAGCCCCACCTCCCGGTGGTTCACGATACAATTCTGGCTCTTGTGTACGAACTCGATGGGGTCTTCGATGGTCAGGATATGGTCCTTTCTCAGCTTGTTGGCCTGGTCGACAATGGCGGCCAGGGTGGTCGATTTACCACTGCCTGTCGGGCCAGTAACAAGCACCATCCCCTTGGGCAGGGTGGCGAGCTGCGAAACAACCTGGGGCAGGCCCAACTGGTCGCAGCCCAGGATATTGCTTGGAATCTCCCGGAATACCGCGCCGATCCCATATTTTTGCATAAAAAGATTGCCGCGGTAGCGGGCAAGCCCGGCGATTTCGTAACCGAAATCCACATCGCCTGTCTCCTCGAAGACCTTGACCTTTTCTTCGGAGACAATCTCATAGAGCATAGCCTTAAGCTCGTCGTTGCCAAGAACCTTGTACTTGACCCGCTCCATCTCGCCCCGGATACGAAGGATCGGTTGCTGCCCGGAAACCATATGCAGATCCGAGGCGCCCTGTTCGTTCATCAGTTTAAAAAAAGCATCGATCTGAGCCATACGAAAAACTCCTGTAATCAGCCGGTTGAAGGTCTCTTGACGGGATAAGCCTGAGAAAGGAGGCTTCATCCATACAGCTTTTGTGCACCAGTAGTGGTAGTATATAGATTCGTGCAAAATTACTCCACGCAAAAAAACAAGGCTCTGGGTAAATAGTCTCCCTTTAAAATGACACCATTCATCGATCTGCATACCCACTCAACCTGTTCGGACGGGCTACTGACCCCGACAGCCCTGCTGACCCTTGCCGCCCGCCGAGGGCTCGCGGCCATCGCCCTGACCGATCACGATACCGTTGCCGGGCTTGACGAGGCTCTTGCCCACAGCAGAGTCACCGGGATCGAGATTCTCCCGGGAATCGAGATAAGCAGCACCCTCGATGGAGTTTCGCTCCATATTCTGGGCTACGGCTTCAACCATGAACATCCCGGTTTCCTCGCCTTTGTCGAAAGGCTGCAACAGGCCCGCCGCAACCGCAATCAGGGGATTCTGGAGCGCCTCCATGCCCTCGGCATCTCCATAACCAGCGAGGAGTTGGCCCAGATTGCCGGAGACCAGGTAGGCCGCCCCCACTTCGCCCGCCTGCTTGTCCAAAAGGGCCGGGCCAAGAATACCCAGGACGCCTTCAGTCGCTACCTCAAGCGCGGCGGTCCGGCCTTTGTGGAACATGTCAAACCCCAGGCACACGAAGTAATCAGCCGCATCACCGAGGCCAACGGCCTGGCTGTGCTCGCCCACCCGGCCTGCTCGGACCCTGGCCTTGAAAAAATCCCCGACCTTGTTGCCCAGCTCACGGATTGCGGGCTGGCAGGGCTTGAAGCCATCTACCCAACCCATTCAAAAAAGGTATCCCGCTTCCTGCAAGCCCTTGCCGCACAGCACGGATTACTCCTCAGCGGCGGCACGGACTATCATGGCGACACGCACTCGGTCACCCCGTTGGGCGGCAATACTAAAACCATCCGCGTTCCTCTCCAACTCCTGCATGATATCAAGCAACGGCTGGAAAACACTGATGTGGGCCAAGGGTAAGCGGTTTTTTCGCAGCCAAAAACTTATTTTCAAGACCCGATTCTCCTTTTTTTACCAAGAAACGGGATTGACTTCCCAGCCAGCCAACAGTACTACAGATAAGTTCTCGCAGATATTGACCAAGGGAACCTTTGCTCAAGACAGAAATTTTTTCGCTACAACTTGGGAGCCGATAACGGACAAAGACGGGTAATCGCATGACGGGCGACGAATACATCCTCTCCATCCTCAAAAAATATGAAGTTCCACGCGGGCCTGAATCTGCCGCAGAACAAGCAGCGGGCCGCATTGCCCCCAAGATACAACGCTGGGCAGGAGATTGGCTGACCGCCCTGTCATATTCCGGCTCTTACGCCAAACAGACCGCCGTGCATGGCGTAACCGAGGTGGATCTCTTCATCGCTTTAAAACCCGAGATGCCGGGGGCCTTGAAAAAAATCTACGACGAGCTGTTTACCCTGGCCACCTTGCATGGCTGGAAGCCCCGCCGTCAGGATGTATCCATTGGTATTTCCATTAACGGCCTGAACCTCGACCTGATTCCCGGCCGGGCGCAAGCCGGCTACGAAAACTATCATGACCTGTATTGGCTCAAGTCCGATTCCTCGCGGCAAACCAACGTGCATCTCCACGTGGACACGGTGGCTAAGTCACATCGCCTCCGTGAAATCCAGGCAATCAAGATATGGCGACACATCCACCAGCTTGGCTGGCCTTCCTTATATCTTGAACTTTTTGTAATAAACGCCCTAACCGGGAGAAGCACGGATTCCCTCGCGCATAACATTCTGCATGCGCTGGATGCCATTGGGGAAACGCTGGAAACCACCTGCATCGTTGATCCTGCCAACCTTGACAATGTGCTTTCCAATGATTTAACGCCGGAGGAGAAGAAAACCATCGCTGCGCAGGCAAAAAAAACAGCAGCTGAGCAGCACTGGGAAGACATTATCTGGTAGACCCCCGACCATTCAAGGAAAGAGCCCTCTCCATTGCGCCTAACCCCGTCGGCCTATCCATTCTTTTTTTTTCGCTTGATCCCTTTCTGAGAATGGTCCTATGATATCCATACCGTTTGTCCCGTTTTTTCAGCACCTTGTCTCTTTAAGAAATATCCAGCAAGGACGTACACCACAATGGCCAGAAAATACAAAGTTCTCATTGTCGATGACTCAACCAGCGTCCTGAAGGCTCTTGCCAGGGCATTTGCCGATACCCCCTATGAGATCATAACCTGCAACGATCCCGTCAAATCCTACGAGATGATCGAGGACGAACATTTCGACATCGTCATCAGCGACATCATGATGCCGGAGTTGGACGGGCTTTCCCTGTTGCGCAAGATCAAAAACTACAACGGCACCATCCAGGTGATCATGATCACCGGCTACATCACGATCAACAACACCCTCAATGCCTTCCGCTACGGGGCAAATGACATCTTTTTCAAGCCCTTCAAGGACATGCAAGAACTCATTGACGCCGTGAATAGTGCCGCCAGAAAACTGAACCGCATCAACGAAATCCTCAAAACTCTGGCCAGCGAAAAAGGAAACTGACATGCAGTACGACGTTGACCCTGACGCACTCCGCGGTTTTATCGATGAATCCAACGATTCACTTCAGGGAATCGAATCGGACTTTATCGCTCTGGAAAATGATCCTGGAAACGCCGAGATCATAAATAGAATCTTCCGCCCGGTGCATAGCCTCAAGGGCAATTCCGGCTTTTTCGGTCTCACCAACATCAACAAGTTCTCTCACCGGCTTGAAAATCTCCTTGATGCCTGCCGCAAAGGAGAAATATCCATCAATAAAAAGGTCATCGACATCCTGCTCAAGGGGGTCGAATACCTGCAGTCCATGCTCGACCGAGCGCAGCAGAACCCGACCGAAGTGGCTTTACTCCCGGAAGAAAAAGACTTCCTCACCCAGGTGGAGGCGGTCCAGCCCATTGCCGCCATCGGCTCCATCCAGAGCGTTATCACCCTAGAACATCTCCTCCATGAATTCCTGGATCTTGGCCAGAATATCCACACCCACCCTCTGATCCCAAACTTGCTGGATCAAATCGAAAAAACAAATATCGACCTCCAGGCACTTCTTACTGCCAAAAAACAAACAGGCCCGAGCAGCAGCTACTCCCCCGACAACCAATACTTTCTGGGCGACCGGGATTTCAGCAGCCAGATGGCCCAGTTCGGTCTGGTTCTGGAGTTTCTTGTGAGCAAAAAAGCCGCAAGCAAGGAACTCCTGCTCGCCTTTGCCCAGGCCTTGGCCCAGGTAAGCGAAGCGCTACGGGGCAACCCCGCCATTACCGGAGAACTTGAAGAGCTCTCTGCCATGCGGAACTTCCTTGATGACGCCTTGATGGTTTCCAGCGATGAATACAACACCCTCTGCCGCAATCTCCTCAACTCGGTAATTGGCTGTTTTGAGGCCAGGGCAAAGGCTGGCAGCACCCGGTTGGGCGAGATCCTGATGGAACAACAACTTGTCAGCGAAGCGCAGATCTCCGCAGCCCTTGGCCAGCAAAAAAAGATCGGGGAATTGCTCATCGAACAGGGAGTAATCCAGGAAAATGACCTGAAAAATGCCCTGGCAATCCAGGACAAACGGGCCCTCAACGCCCACATCCAAGAAAGCAAGACTGGCGAGCAGACAAAAACCATCCGCATCGATCAGGCACGACTCGACAACTTTGCCAATTCCGTGGGTGGCCTTTACATCAGCCTTGATTCCCTCAATTTTCTCAAAAAACAACTGGAAGCAAACCTCGCAAATTTTGAATTCGTCGCCAGATTCGACGGCATAATCGATGCACTTGATGAACAGCTTGAAAAACTACACGCCAATATCATGAGCATCCGCAGGGTGCCGGTCAAATCACTGTTCCAGCGATTTCCCAAGGTGGTCCGCCAGCTATCCACCGCGCTCTGCAAGGAAGTCCGCTTCACCATCACCGGCGAGGAAACCGTTATCGACAAAGATCTGCTGGAGAAGATCGAAAACCCACTGGTCCATATCCTGCGCAATTCTCTGGACCACGGGCTCCAAACACCAGAGGCAAGAAAAAAAGCGGGCAAACCGGAACAGGGCAGCCTCACCCTGCATGCACGAGCGGACGAGAACAATGTCTACATTATTATTGAAGATGACGGCCTGGGAATCGATCCACAAAAAATGAAGGAAGTCGCCCTGAACAAGGGGTTCATGGCTGCTGAAGAGCTTAAGCGTTTAAGCGACCGGGAGCTGATCAATCTCGTTTTCAAACCGGGGTTCAGTTCGGCCGAGAAAGTCAGCGAAGTCTCGGGGCGCGGGGTGGGCATGGACGTGGTCATGTCCGGCCTCAAGGAATGCAACGGCAGCATCCAGCTCGATTCCCTGGTGGGCAAAGGCACCACAGTTTTGCTCACCGTCCCGCTTACCAAAACCCTGGTCACCAAAGATGCCATGCTCGCGGAATCAGGCGATGAAACCTATGCCATTCCCTCCGATGAGATCACCACAGTCATCGAAACAGAAAACATCATCCCGCTCCTTGCGGAAAACCACTGCATCGCATATGATGGCGCAATCCTGCGGCTTATTGAACTCAACGCCTTCTTTTACCCGAAAGCCTCCTCGACCCTGGCTGACCTACACAGTAAAATTGTTGTGATCTGTAAGCCCCATGGAATCGGCCTGCTGGTTGATCGCATCCTGTCCCACCAAAAAATTGTGGCCAAGGAGTTTGGCGATGGGTACAAAAAACTTCGAAAAATCAATGGAATCTGCGGATACACCATCATGGGCAACGACGATATTATCCTCATTGCCGATATCAAGGAAATTGCCGAGCATGCCGCATAATTCCTATGCTTTCGCCATAGGACGCTCCCGAGTTTCCCCATTAAATTCCACCGCTGCAAGGCTGCCTGCACATGAATACCGTACTGATTGTTGACGATGAGCCCAACTACCTGATAGTCCTCTCCGAGCTGCTCCACGAAGAAGGGTTCGGAATCTTTACCGCCGGAAACGGAGAAGAGGCCCTCAAGATCCTGGGCGAAACCGACATCGACCTGGTGATCACCGACATGCGCATGCCGGGGCTTGATGGCTTGGGGCTGCTCAAAGCAGCGAAAACCCTCAACCCGGATCTGCCTGTTATCATGGTCACCGCCTTCGGCGAGGTGGAGATGGCCGTGGCCGCCATGAAAGCCGGGGCCTTCAACTATCTCACCAAACCCTTCAACAACGATGAACTGGTGCTGAACACCACCAAGGCCCTGGAACATTACGCCGTGCTCCGCGAAAACATGCGGCTTCGGGAGGAAATGCGCTCCCGAACCTCTTTTTCCAGCATGGTCGGCAAAAACCAGAAGATGCAGGCCATCTTCAGCCTCATCGAAAAGGTGGCCCCGACCTCGACTTCGGTCCTGATCACCGGCGAGTCCGGCACCGGCAAGGAGCTGGTGGCCAGGGCCATCCACTGCAATAGTCCGCGGGAAAAGGCACCGTTCATCTCCATCAACTGCGCGGGTCTGCCGGAAAATCTCCTGGAAAGCGAGCTCTTTGGCCATGAAAAAGGAGCATTCACCGGGGCAATAGCCTTGCGCAAAGGGAGGTTCGAACTGGCCGACACCGGCAGCCTTTTTCTCGACGAAGTCGGCGAAATGGCCATGCCGCTCCAGGCTAAACTGCTGCGCGTTCTCCAGGAACGCAGCTTTGAACGGGTCGGCGGCAGCCAGACCCTGCGGGTTGATGTCCGGATCATCGCCGCGACCAACCGCGACCTCAAGGACGAAGTGGACAAAGGGCATTTCCGGGAAGATCTCTATTACCGGCTCAATGTGCTTCACATCCACCTTCCCCCCCTCAGAGAGCGCACCGATGATATCCCCATGCTGGTCGCCCATTTCGTCAGCAAATACGCCGGGCAGCTGAACAAGCCCAAACTGGAGATTGCCCCGGAAACCGTGCGGTTTCTCATGACCCTGCCTTGGGAAGGCAACATCCGGGAACTGGAAAACACCATCGAACGGGCGGCCATTCTCTGCACCAGAAACCTGATCCGCCCCGAAGATGTCCAGCCCGAAACCATGACCGGCAAGGAGCCTCTCCAGTGGCTGAATGGCTTTGACCTGGAGCATGCGATCCCGGCCGACACCCCCCTGCCCGATGTGCTTGACGGCATTGAAAAGAAAATGGTCCTCTCCGCCTTGGACAAGGCGAACTATGTTCAGACAAAAGCGGCGGACGCCTTGGGAATCACCAAGAGCCTGCTCCAATACAAAATGAAGAAACACGGCATCCTGAAACGCTGAGCTTTCCCGCGGCTACCGGCAAACCAGCCTGACTCGCCCGGAAAATCACGCATCACACCATATTAGGTTCCCGTCATGAGCTTTTCTTGCAAAAATTACGACTACAACGACGACAAGTGCCTGATGCTCAAACAGGACTGCATTCCCGGTAGGCCCGGGTGCGTGCTGGAAGGCAGGGTGGCCTTGAGCGAAGCCCTCACGGCCCGGATCAAGGAACTGGAGCAGAAAAAAATCTCCGGCAAAACAGGAAAAAAACAACCTGCCCCATGAAAGACGAAACCAGGGTGGCGGTTGTCGGTTGTGGCCCGGCCGGACTCATGGCCGCCACGGTCTTAAGCCAAGCAGGCCTGTCGGTGGATCTCTTCGAGGCAAAGGGTTCGGCTGGCTGTAAATTCCTGATTGCCGGGCGGGGCGGTCTGAATCTCACCCATTCGGAGCAAGCCGAGGCTTTTGCCGCCCGCTACGGGAACAACGCCGAAATTTTCAAAAAACTTCTTGCCGTTTTTTCGCCGGGCGACCTGCGCGCCTGGTTACGCGGAATCGGGGTGGAAACCTTTGTCGGCACCAGCGGCCGGGTCTTCCCCAAAGACGCCAGCGCCCACGATATTCTGAAAATATGGATTGAAACCTTGGGCAAGCATGGAGTTGTCTTCCACTACCACCACCGCTGGCAGGGGTTTAGCAAGACCGGCGCCCCGCTCTTTCTTCCCGAGGATGGCACGCTCCGCGAATTTCCTGCCAGAGCCGTGCTCCTCGCTTTGGGCGGAGCAAGCTGGCCCCAAACCGGCTCCGATGGAAGCTGGGCCGCGCTCCTCGCCGCCAGGGACGTCCATCTTGAGCCCTTCCGCCCGGCAAACTGCGGGATCGAGGTGGCGTGGTCCGAACATTTCCGTACCCGCTTCAGCGGCAAACCCCTCAAAAACCTCCTGCTCCGCTGTAATGACCGGCAAGCCACCGGCGATGTGGTGGTGACCGCCCATGGCCTGGAAGGAGGGCCAGTCTATGCCTTGAGCGGTGTGATCCGTGACCTGCTGGGAAAAGGCAGCCCGGTTCCCCTTCTCCTCGATCTCAAGCGCGATCTGCCGCTGGAACGCCTTAAAGATAAAATTGCGCACCGGCGCGGCAAGGAAAGTCTCGCCAATTTTCTGCGCAAGACCATACATCTCGCCGGCCCGGCCTATTCGTTGCTCCGCGAGATCTGCTCCCCGGAAGATTTGCAAGAGCCAACGGTTCTTGCCGGGTGCATCAAAAATCTCACCATCCCTGTCGTTAACACCAGGCCGCTTGCCGAGGCAATTTCCTCCGCCGGGGGCGTCGCCTTTGCGGAAGTAAACGCGGACCTCATGCTCCGTAAACTGCCGGGGGTATTCGTAGCCGGGGAAATGCTGGACTGGGAAGCGCCAACCGGCGGCTACCTGTTGCAAGGCGCTTTCACCACCGGGCACCTTGCCGCCCAAGGTATTCTCAAATGGCTGGGCCGCCCGGCAAAGCCATGAAAACACCCCCTGATCATTTCTCCGCTTGCAATCGCAATAAAATTATCGGACAATCCATCCTGTTAAAATGCGATGGTTTTGTGGTATAAAGAAACATCGAGCTACGCAATTTTCCCATCCAAAAAATATTTTCTACACGGAAACCCGCCATGAAGATCACCATTACCTACTGCACACAGTGAAACTATTTGCCACGGGCTTCCAGGCTGGAAGCCGAACTTAAAAAACAATTCGCCGCCGAGGTCGACCTTATACCCGGTTCAGGCGGCATCTATGAGATCGTGGCCGATGGCCGCCTGGTCTTTTCAAAAAAAGCAGCCGGTCGTTTTGCCGAACCCGAGGAAATCATCAGCCTCATCCAGAACCACGGGTAACAGAAAAGTTTGCCAACGACCATGACCACGCCACCGGAAACAGCAGCAACCCTCGCCCTCTTGGATGCACCTGACGCCCAAAAGAGCAACGACCAACGCTGGCTGCTCGACGACAACACCACCTATACCCTGGGCCGGGTGGCCAACACCGATATCACCCTTCCCTACTCCTGGGTGTCGCGGAAACACGCCATGATCCAGCGGGAAGAAAATGGCCGCTTCAACCTCATTGACCTGGGAAGCTCCAACGGCACCTTTCTCAATGGCCGAAAAATCCACACCCCCGTCACCCTGCAAGATGGCGACTGCATCGGCATCGGCAGCACCCGGCTTCTGTTCAACCAGGACACCACCCCAACCCGGCCAGCAACGGCGCCCGGACCGGACCTCGATGAAATGACCGTGGCCTTTGTCCAGAAACAGATCATCACCATCCTGATCTGCGATATCCATGAATTCACCAAACTCTCCGAAACCATGGGGAACCAGTGGGTTTCCCAGCTTCTCCAGCACTGGACCGGCCGGGTGAGCAAGCTGGTGAACAAACATGACGGGATTGTCGATAAATTCATCGGCGACGCGGTCATGGCTCTGTGGGCAGGACCAAATCTTCGGGAAAACATCCACCAGGCCCTGAAAACCGCCATTGCCATCAATGTTTTCACCAGCAATCTCGGCAAGAAAGTGCCGGATCTTCCCTGGCCCTTGCAAATCGGGGCGGCCCTCAATACCGGCGAGGCCATGCTGGGAAACCTTGCCCAGGACGGTCAAAACAACTACACCGTAGTCGGGGACGTGGTCAACGTGGCGTTTCGCCTGGAAAGCATGACCAACATGGAGGAGAATCTGGATATTGTGATGGGCTGCGACGCCGCCACGCACCTTCTTACCCCTGAGACTTTTTTCAAAAAATATTCATTCCGTGTGAAAGGCAAGCAGGAAGCGGTTGAGGCCTATGGTTGCAGCTTCTCCCAGCTTTCCGCCTATCTCGGACAAAACGCCGGGCTGCTCGGCGCCGCGTGAAAAATCTGGAGAACCTGAAGAAAACATGATCCCCGAAGCCAAAAAGTTTATCCGGATTGTCTCCGATTATCTCCTCGCGGAAGACCGAAAAATAGACTTCAACATCTACACCAAGCCTCCCAACAGCAACAGACCCATTCTGCTGATTGCGGCCAACACCAAAATCGCCGACATCAAGGACACCCTTGCCAGAAAAAGCCACGGGCCGCTTTTTATTACCCAAGAATCCTCCAAAAAGTTTGATAATTTCATGGAGGATTCCCTGGGATCCATTATTAAAAATATGAACATCACCCTTGAGCAAAAATCATCGGTCGTGCATGCCTGCGCAAAAAACATCCTCCAAGATGTGTTTGATGACCCCCGGAGCGGCAAAAACATCTCCCGCGCCAAGAGCATAACCAGCAACATCATCGATCTTACCCTGGCGGACACCCAATCCATCCGCCACCTGCTTCGTCTGGGCTCCCACGACTATTACACCTTTTCCCACTGCGTGAATGTCGCGGTATTCGGCGTCGGCCTTTGGCTGATGATCAGCAAAGGCGATGACGCAGCACTCCACGATTTTGCCCTGGGGTGCATTCTGCACGATGTGGGAAAAAGCCAGATCGTGGACAGCATCCTGAACAAACGGGGGAAACTTGACTACGAGGAATTTGAAATCATCAAAAAACATCCCGGTCAGGGCCACTGGCTCATGGCCAAGCATGTCTCCGAAGTTACCCTGGATGTGATCCTGCACCACCACGAAAAAATCAACGGGCAGGGCTACCCGCACGGCCTCAAAGGGGACCAGATTTCCGACAACGCCAAAATCGCCACGATTGCCGACGTGTACGACGCCTTGACAACTCACCGCCCATATGCCGGGGCGCGACGGCCCCTCAGCGCCCTGACCCTGATGAAGGAAGAGATGACCGGCCACTTCGAGCAGAAACGATTTGAAGATTTCATCCTATTTTTGGGAGGGAGGTCGGCCTGAGGCCGTCACTTCACTTCCCGACAACAAGGAGCACCGCAGCATGTGGTCATCGAAAGACGTGTACTATATCTCGGACAGCACCGGAATTTTGGCGACAAACCTGGGCCAGGCGCTGATCTGCCAGTTTCCGGAAATCAATTTTCACGAAGAAAAATTCCCCTTTGTCCTCAACAGGGAAGAAGCGAAAAAAATCCTGGACTATATCCTGAAAAAATCCACCGGTCGGCGGCCCCTGATTTTCAGCACCATCATGACCAAGGATATCCGCGCTGTTTTCGATTCTCCGGAGGTCGAACTTTTTGACGCCTTTGAATTTTTTATGGCCCGGCTGGAAGGCTGTCTTGAGGCAAAGGCCCTGGGCGTTCCAGGCTTTTCCCGACACATCGATAACATGACCATGGCCAAGCGGGTCGAGGCCATCCACTACTGCCTGGAACATGACGACGGGGTCAACACCCATGAACTGGACGAGGCAGAGGTCATCCTGCTGGGGGTTTCCCGCTCCGGCAAGACCCCGGTCAGCGTGTATCTGGCAACGCAGATGGGGTTGAAATCAGCAAACTTCCCCCTCACCGCCGAATATCTCCGGGAATATACCCTGCCGGAGGGAATCATCAGGAACAAAAAACGCGCCATCGGCCTGACCACAACCCCGGAAGTCCTCCACAGTGTCCGAGAAAAGCGGTACGCGGACAGTAATTATGCCAAACGCTCCACCTGTAGCGAGGAACTCCAGACCGCCGAAACCATCTTTCACAACCACCATATCCCCATTGTTTCCACGGCGGGTAAGTCCATTGAGGAGGTCGCCACCCAGGTTTCCCAGGAGCTGGGTCTCTCCAAAAAACCGGCATCGTTGAACGAACGCTCCTGATTTTTTTCCGACAGCACCCCTGCCTTTGGGTATTTTTGCCAATGAACCGCTTTTTCACATGCCGCCCGGCCGGGCATCATGGTATGGTGTGCTGAACGGAGATTTTTTTTAACCCGCTCAACCAGGAATTTCCCCTTATACCATTCACCATCCGAGGTTTTTTTGGCGCCATTATTGTACACCGTATTCCTGTTGCTGTTGGGCTGTCTCCTGCCGGATAACGCCCTGGCCTTTCAGCCCCATGCCTATTCCGGGCTCTACATCCATCAACTCGCCCACTTTTTCCTGATTGTCTCTCTTTTCTCTTTTATTGCAAAAGTGCGGCAGACCCGCCTCGCTTCCCTCAGTGCCTGGCAATACATCATCGCTGGCACCTGGCTCCTCATGCTCTGGAGCGCCGCCACCATGGTGGGACATTTTCTTGACCTGCACATAGACGAAGACTCCTTCTTTCTGCCGCCCGGAGCAGATATCCCCCTACTCCGACTGACTGGCTGGAAGGAAGCCTTGTACTATATTCTGAGGCTCGACCATCTCATCGCCGTGCCGGCCATGTTCCTTTTCTATCGGGGCCTCAAGCTGCTCCGGGAAGGACAAGCAGCGCCATCTTCTTCTGGGCAGAACAGGCCATGATCACCATCTCCATGCTCCCGATCTGGCTCCTTGATTTCGGCGGAGGCGTTGCCCTCATCATTCTTTCAGGGCTATGCCTCAAGCATGCCTTGGCCCTGGCCCGCGCCGACCGGGAAAACCCCATGGCAATTTTTCTCCTCTGGTTCTGCGGAGCGGTTTTCGCCCTTGCCCTGTCACGTTCCAGCGGACACATCCTCAAACATCTCCTCATCTTGTCCGGCCGGGAAAATTTCTGGCAGTTCCTGGCCCCGTATAGCGGATCAATCAACAGCATGGCCTTCATTGTCATCGCCTCAGTCACCCTTTTCTTCAACCGAATCGAAACCATAATGACGCGGATGTTGCGGGATCGCGAGAAGATAGAAAAAAACAGCCAGGATCTTTTTCGCCTGAACAAGGACATCGAAGCGGTCATCGCGGAGCGGACCAGGGCGGCCATGGCCCTGCGCATCGCCCATGAGGTGCGCAATCCCATCACCATCATCGGCGGCATGGTACGCCGGCTTCTCAACGCCTATCCCTCCGAAGAAGAGGGGAGGTTGAAACTGATCCACATTCTTGACCAGGCCCGCAAGCTTGAAAATTTGGTAAACAAATTCGAGTCTGTCCGCCCGGAAGCAAAAAAAATCTTCGCGCCGCTGGATCTCAACCCCATTGTCACGGAGGCTGTGGAGTCATTGCAGGAAGAAGCCCGGCTCAAAGAGGTCAGCCTTGTTCCCACCCTCAGCCAGACCCCTCTTTTTTTCCATGGCAACAATTCGCTCATCAAGATTGCCATTGCCCATCTGCTCCGTAACGCGGTGCATGCCTGCACCAAGCAAAACCAGATCATCATCGCCACGGAGATGACCTCTGCAGGCTGCCAGGTCAAAATCACCGATGATGGCCCGGGAATCTCCAAGGAAATGCTCGAGGTTATCTTCGACCCCTATCTGCATATCAACCGGCAGAGCACCGGCCTGGGGTTGCCCTATGTCAAGCAGATCATCAACGAGCATATGGGTACTGTCACCATCACCAGCGAGCAGGGCAAAGGCACTACCATTCTGATCGTCCTGCCGACCCACCTTGGTGAACTCACCGGCGTTGCCGGTGGCAGCTATGCCATCTGAGGATTCTTTGCCGCTGCGCAACATCTGTTAGAAATACCCGGCACAATGTGCTATGGTGTGCGATTGTTCTTTCCCCTCAACTGACAATCTCAGCCTATAGCGTACACCCATGCTTGCCATCAATCAGCTTTCCATCCAGTTCGGACTCAAACACCTCTTTAAAAATGTCTCGGTTCGCGTCCATCCCGGTGAAAAGATCGGCCTGGTCGGGGTAAACGGCGCGGGAAAATCCACCCTGCTCAAAATCATGGCCGGAGTTAAGCATGTGGATGACGGCGTCCTGACTCGGTCCAAAAACATCTCCATCGGCTATCTTCCCCAGGAAATTACCGCCTTTCCTCCGGGCCGCACCCTGTTTGAAGAAGCGAAAACCGCCTTTGCCGAGGCCCTGGCCCTGCAAAAAGAGCTGGATCAGGTTAATCATGCCCTCGGGCAGGTGCCGCCGGAAGACCCCGGTTTCGCCGACCTGCTCCACCGCCAGGGAGATCTGCAACACCGGCTGGACCAGTCCGACATCTTCACCATGGAGTCCCAAATCGAAAGGATTCTCTTAGGCTTAGGTTTTTCCCCGAGCGATTTCAACAAGGCCAGCATTTCATTTTCCGGCGGCTGGCTCATGCGGTTGATGCTGGCCAAGATCCTCCTTGCCAAGCCGGACCTCCTGCTGTTGGACGAGCCGACCAACCATCTGGATATCGAGTCGCTGACCTGGCTTGAGGAGTTTTTAAAAAATCATCGGGGGGCCATGGTGATGATCTCCCATGACCGCGCCTTCCTCGACAACCTCACCACCGTCACCTGGGAGATCTCCCTGGGCGATCTCACGGTCTACAAGGGCAATTACTCGAAATATCTTGTGGATAAAGCAAATCGGATGATCATCAAGCGGGCGGCCTACGAGAACCAGCAGGCCATGATCGAGCAAACCATGAAATTCGTTGACCGGTTCCGCTCGAAAGCCACCAAGGCCACCCAGGTGCAGAGCCGCCTCAAGCAGCTGGACAAGATCGAGATGATCGAACTGGACGAAGCGGAAAACACCATCGCCTTCCGCTTTCCGCCCTCCCCACCTTCCGGCAGAACCGTGCTGGAGATCGAAGGCTTGAACAAACAGTTTGGCGAACAACCGGTTTTTCGCGACCTCTCCTTTACCCTGCAACGCGGCGAGAAGCTGGCCGTACTCGGGGTCAACGGCGCAGGCAAATCCACCCTGGTGAAAATCCTGGCCGGCCTCGTCCCCCCTGACAGCGGAGCCATCCGCTTCGGCCACAACGTGACCATCTCCTACTTTGGCCAGCATCAGGCCCAGGAGCTTGACTCCCGCTACACAGTGCTGGAAACCCTGAGCCATGTGAATAACGAACTGAGCGTCACCCAAACCCGTTCCCTGCTGGGCGCTTTCCTCTTTCGCGGCGATGACGTGGACAAGAAGGTGGGGGTGCTCTCCGGCGGAGAAAAAAGCCGGGTGGCCCTGGCCAAGATGATCGCCACCCCGGCCAACCTCCTGATTCTGGACGAACCCACCAACCATCTGGACATCCAATCCCAGGAGGTGCTCCAGGAAGCCATGCGCCAGTACGACGGCTCCATCATCGTGGTTTCCCACAACCGTTATTTCGCCAACTCCTTTGTCTCCAAGGTACTGGAGATCAAAGGCGGCCACGGCACGATTTTTGACGGCAATATCGATTATTATCTCCACAAGACCCATGCCGAAACGGCCAGCTCCCCAACAAAAAAATCGGCCACACCCAAAACCGAACCAGGCAGCCCAGCCCCTGAAAAACAGGCAAAAAAAGGTAAGGACTCCAGAAAGCTTCAGGCGGACCTTCGCCAGCAAAAAAACCGCGAAATAGCGCCGCTCAAGAAGATCGTTGACCGCTCCGAGCAAGAGATCGAACAGCTCGAAGGCAGGAAAACCCAATTGGAACAGGCCATGGCCGACCCGGAGCTTTACCAGGATCAAGACCGCTTTGCCGAGCTCAACAACGAATACACCGCCCTGGGCCGGAAGCTGAAAAGAAGCTACGCGGACTGGGAACAGGCCCAGGCAGGGATTGAAGAGGTCGAAGCCCGCTATGCCGAAGAGTGTGGCGAGTAATTTTCCCTGCCGCAAATACGCGTATCGCACTTGACCGACGCCGCATTTGCCGGTATCTTCAACGCTTGTTTTTGGTTGCCCACACAAGGCTCGATTATCGTAAAAACAAACAGATATGCATATATCTCTTTTTTATCCATTCCACCATTTTGGAGCCCCACCAATGAAAAAAATGTACCCGTTTACAAGACTTGCCACCACCCTCGCCTGCGCCGTCCTGCTAACCTGCGTCCCAGCTGCCTTTGCCGAACATGGCCAAGATACTCCAGCCGTGCCGGTCAAAAGCGCGGAGGCCACGATCAAGGCTGCGGTCAGCGGCAATGACCAGTTCACCAACCACAACGACAGCCACCACTTCGACGGTTTCCAGACCGGTCAGACCCCGACCCTCACCGTGGTTGCCTGCTCCGATTCCAGGGTGCACACCCAGTTGTTCGGCATGGAGCCGGACAACAACATCTTCGTAATCCGCAACATCGGCAACCAGGTCAAGACTGCGGAAGGATCGATTGACTACGGGGTACGCCATCTGCCCACCAAAATCCTCCTGATCCTGGGTCACTCAAGCTGCGGCGCGATCAAGGCGGCCATGGGCGATTATTCCGGCGAGACCAAGGGCATCAAGGCAGAATTGGACACCCTGAAACCGGTGATTGCTGCCGAGGATAAATCAGGAGACATAAACGGTCGCTGGAGCAAGAACGTGGAACGCAACGTGGACTATCAGGTCAAGGCCGCCATGGAACTGTACAAGGACAAGATCCAGGCCAACGAACTCACCGTGGTCGGCGCGGTCTATGATTTCAACGATCTTTACGGCAAGGGCCGCGGCAAGCTGGTGATTACCAACATCAACGGCGAAACTGCCCCGAACAAGATCATGGACCATCCGGTGCTCAAGGAGCTGAACCGGGGCGAGATCGTCAACCATGTGAGCAGCCTGGCTCCGGCCCTCTAAGGCTATGGACCATTCCATCCGCAAGCAGATTGAGGAGCGCGAGGCCGCAAGCCTCGCGCCCTTTGCCGCTTTAAGCCGCAACAGCAAAGGCAGGCTCAAGCCCGAAGAGGAATGCCCCATCCGGGGCGCCTACCAGCGGGACCGGGATCGGATCATCCACTGCAAATCCTTCCGCCGCCTCAAGCATAAAACCCAGGTGTTCCTGGCCCCCACCGGCGACCATTACCGGACCCGGCTCACCCATGTGCTTGAGGTCAGCCAGATCGCCCGGACCATCTCCGTGGCCTTACGCCTCAATGGCCATCTCACCGAGGCCATCGCCCTGGGCCATGATCTCGGGCACACGCCCTTCGGCCACGCCGGAGAAGCGGTGCTTGACGAGCTGTACCCTCATGGCTTCCGTCACTACGACCAGAGCTTGCGGGTGGTGAACATCCTGGAAAAAAAGGGCGAGGGACTCAACCTCACCGTAGAAGTCTTGGACGGCATTGCCAAACACTCCAAAGGACGCCGCGAGATCCTGCCCCTGGACATCTCCGAACTGCCTGCCACCATGGAAGGCAGGGTCGTGCGCATCGCCGACATCATCGCCTATGTGAACCACGACCTCGACGATGCGGTGCGGGCCGGGATTCTCAGCGAATCGCAGATCCCCAGCCATATCCAGAAGCTGTTCGGTCCCAGTCATTCCGGGCGGATCGGCACCATGGTCCACGATCTTGTGGTCCAGACCCTGAAAAACGGCGGAGAAACCCTGACCATGACCCCGCATCTGCTGGAGGGCATCGGTGAACTGCGCTCATTTCTCTATGAAAACGTCTACGAGACCAACCGGGTGCATGACGATTTCATCAAGGCCAAGAAGGTGCTGCGGGAGCTGTACGAGTATTTCATCAACCACGACGACCACTGGGAAAGGGTCATCGATTATGATGACGCGACCTCGCGGGAGCAGATGGTCTGCGACTTCATCGCCGGCATGACCGACCGCTATGCCCTGGATCTCTATACCAACATCTTTCTTCCCAAACCATGGAGTGTAATGTAACCGATGAGCGATAACGCTTCCGCCCAGCCCGCCGAGCATGAACTGGCCAAGGGGTACGAATTCAAAGAGGTTGAGGCCAAGTGGTATCAGAAATGGCTTGAGCAGAAAAACTTCCAGGCCACCATGGACGAGTCCAAGCCCTCCTTTTCCATCGTCATCCCGCCGCCCAACGTCACCGGCGTGCTCCATGTGGGCCATGCCCTGAACAACACCATGCAGGATGTCCTGGTCCGCTACAAGCGGATGTGCGGCTACAACACCCTCTGGGTGCCGGGCACCGACCACGCGGGCATCGCCACCCAAAACGTGGTGGAGCGCCAGCTTGCCACCGAGGGCAAGAGCCGCCACGATCTGGGCCGCGAGCAGTTCATCGAGCGGGTCTGGCAATGGCGCGAGGAAAAAGGCGGCACCATCATCAACCAGCTTAAGCACTTGGGCTGCTCCTGCGACTGGGACCGGGAACGGTTCACCATGGACGAGGGGTTGTCCAAGGCGGTGCGCACCGTCTTTGTCCGCCTCTACAAGGAAGGGCTGATCTACAAGGGCGACTATATCGTCAACTGGTGCCCCCGCTGCAAAACCGCGCTCTCCGACGATGAGGTGGAGCACGAGGACACAGCGGGCAAGCTCTACCACATCCGCTACCCCTATGCCGACGGTTCCGGCCACGTGGTGGTCGCCACCACCCGGCCAGAAACCATGCTGGGCGACACCGCCGTGGCCGTGCATCCCGACGACGAGCGCTACAGCCACCTGAAGGAAATCGGCATCAAGCTGCCCCTCACCGACCGCACCATCCCGGTGGTCTACGATCACCATGTGGAGCGGGAGTTCGGCACCGGCGCGCTCAAGGTCACCCCGTCCCATGACCGCAACGACTACGAGATCGGGTTGCGCCACAACCTGGAGCGCCTCAAGGTCATGGACGACTCGGGGATCATGAACGAAGCGGCCGGACCGTACGCCGGGCTGGAGCGCTTTGCCTGCCGCAAGCAGATCGTCGCCGACCTCGAAGCGCAGGGTTTTCTGGAAAAGATCGAGGATTACGCCCATGCGGTGGGTCAGTGCTACCGCTGCAAAACCGTGGTCGAGCCCACCACCTCATTACAGTGGTTCGTTTCCGTAAAGCCCCTGGCAGCCCAGGCCGTGGCCGCGGTGCGCGACGGACGGACGACAATCCACCCCAAGACCTGGTACAACACCTTCTACGCTTGGATGGACAACATCCGCGACTGGTGCATCTCCCGCCAGATCTGGTGGGGCCATCAGATCCCGGCCTGGACCTGCGGCGACTGCTCCCATTTCATGGTGGAGGAGCACGCCCCTGCCTTGTGCGAAAAATGCGGCTCAGCCAAACTCACCCAGGAAACCGACGTGCTGGACACCTGGTTCTCCTCGGCCCTCTGGCCCTTCTCCACCCTGGGCTGGCCCGACGACACCAAGGAGTTGAAGTTCTTCTACCCCACCTCAGTGCTGATCACCTCCTTCGACATCCTCTTTTTTTGGGTGGCCCGGATGATGATGATGGGCATCCACATCATGGACGAGGTGCCTTTCAAGGACGTCTATCTCCACGCCCTGGTCCGCGACAAGCACGGCAAGAAGATGAGCAAGTCCACGGGCAATGTCATCGACCCGCTGGTGGTCATGGCCGAGTACGGCACCGACGCCCTGCGCTTCACCCTCACCGCCTTTGCCGCCCAGGGCCGCGAGATCAAACTCGCCGAGGAGCGCATCGAAGGCTACCGCCATTTCATCAACAAGATCTGGAACGCGGCCCGCTTCGCCCTCATGCACATCAATGCATGCGATCCCGCGATCAGCAAGGATATCGACCCATCCACCCTGCCCCTGTCCCACCGCTGGATTCTCCACCGCCTCAACCAGGCAATCACCGAGGTACGCCAAGCCCTGGACGACTACCGCTTCAACGACGCAGCCTCGACCATCTACCAGTTTGTCTGGAGCGAGTTCTGCGACTGGTACCTGGAATGGATCAAGTCCGATCTTTACGGCGACAACGCCACGGCCAAAGCCCAGTCCCAGGCTGTGCTCCTGGCGGTGCTGGAAAACGTGCTCAAACTCCTGCACCCCATCACCCCGTTTGTCACCGAGGAAATCTGGCATGTCCTGCCCGGTGAGCGGACCAGTATCATGGTCGAAGCGTACCCCACGCCAAACCCTGCCTGGGATGATCCCGAGGCCGCCGAACTGGCTGCGCTCTTCATGGGAATTGTAAGCGGTATCCGCAACATCAGAAGCGAGGCCATGATCCATCCCTCCGCCGAAATCGAGGTGCAGATCGTCTGCCACGACGAGCGCAAACATGCGGGGTTGACCTCTCTTGCTCCTTCCCTTAAAACCCTGACCCGCACCACCACCATGGCCGTGCAGAAGGAAGGCGCCCGGCCCAAAGGCGCAGCCTCCTATCTCTATACCGACATCGAGATCTTCGTGCCCCTGGCCGGGCTGGTGGATGTGGACAAAGAGCAGGCCAAGCTGAAAAAGGATCAGGACAAGACCGAGACCGAACTGGCCCGCTGCCAGGGCAAATTGACCAATGAAAAATTCATGGCCAACGCCCCGGAAGAGGTGGTCGCCAAGGAGCGGGAAAAAATCGTGGAAATGCAGGCTAAATTAGAGAAGATCAAGGCAGGTATGGAGCGGTTGGCGGAGTTGCGGTAAGTTTTGGCCACAGGCGATTCTGCTACGCAGGCTGGCCCATCATCAAACGGACCGCATATGTGGTATAAGAAAAATAATTAGATATGATGTCCCCAAAATTCATTAAGGCCCTGGATCTCTGGGCTTTTAAAAACAAAGTCAAGCTCAGGTTTATTCAGCCAGGAAGACCGGTTCAGAACGCCTATATCGAGAGCTTTAATGGGAAGTTTCGAGACGAATGCCTCAATGAGCATGTGTTCGTCAGCCTGTGCAAGGCCCAAGAAATAATTGAGTCATGGCGGAAGGATTATAATGCAAATCGGCCCCACAGCTCTCTGGACAACATGACCCCAGAAGAATTTTCAGCAGCCTTTAAACGGGCTCAAAAAGCCGAAATCGCTAATCGCAGACTGGAACAATCACAGGGGTAAGGTCAAAGCCACCTAACAATGCGCTCAAACACGACGGTCTGGCCTCCGGCCAGCCGCGTCTTAGCTTGGTCGTTGGGCAGATGATAGGAAGGAGAACAGAAGACAATGGATCTATTGAAAACCCTATATGGTGTAATAGGTGCGCCACATCCGACCCTTACTTTGGTAATCGCTGCCCTTGTTGGTGCATCCCTGTTCGGCGGTGGTTGGTGGCTCATTGGCAAGCAGTACGATAAAGAAGTTGGCAAGCAATCTTCCGCCGTTCAAGAGAGGCAAGAAAGACAACGACCCACGGCAATCAAGATCAAAGGAGGGAAAAACATAACTATAAAGAACAATGTGGCTTTGGGCGACATGGATTTAATTGACGCTGAGAATGTTGAGAACTTAGACGCCGACAAGAATATCTTGATAACCCCAGTTGACAAGAAGAAGAAATGACAGAAAGGAAGCAGGCACTGAGCTAACAGCGGTCAATAGTGATTTGCCCAACAAGTAAATCCAACCGACTCCTTACAGGTAATTCAGGACAAATTCAGGGGACACCTTACTTAATTATTGACTCCTCTTCCATATCTGAGATATCCCTTTCATCATGGCACGCATAGCAAGAGTCGTTATTCCCGCCATTCCCCACCACATTACGCAACGCGGCAACCGCGCCTGGAGACCTTCTTTGCGGAGAACGACTACCGGGAGTATCTCTACCTGATGACCGAGTGGTGCAATCGCTGCAAGGTGCAGATCTGGTCCTATTGCCTGATGCCCAACTATGTGTATCTTATCGCTGGCCCGGAATCAGAGGATGGATTGTACCGGGCCATAGGCGAGGCGCACCGGCGCTATACCCGCTACATCAATTTCCAAAAGGAGTGGTGGGCAATTCCGGGGACACCTTACTTAATTATTGACAGCCTTCAAACTATCCGGCTTCTTGATTTCCATAACAACAAGACCTCAAAGGGTTTGCTGCACCGATGAAACTGTTATTTCAAGCACTCTGGTCATAAATGAAAATTTGCTTTTCATCATGTCAAATTCAGGTCCTAAACGAAGGAACTTAGCCGTCCCTGTAATAAGGTAGCCAGTACCTGGTCCCATACGGCCCTCCACCTCTTTAGTTCCGAGCGTAAGCAATACGTTATTGTTTTGTGTAATTTTCTTTTCTGTTTCCAGCATCTTCCAGGCAGGAATGAGAATTCTCTGTTCATCTGGAAATACAAGATAGGAATTCCAAGTATTCACAACATGCGCTTCATTTTCGGCACATGAAACTATCGCCACTACACCCTCTTTGCTGACCACTTCCATAAATTTCCCGTCAAACATAACTGTCTCCTGGGTCAAATTTTCTAACTACAGATATCACACATACAAAAACAACTCTTATGTTGCCCGTCCCCGAGGCAATGAAGGATGGCCATCGCTTTCAAGTCAAAGTGTCAGGCTAAAACCATCTCATGAAACCCTCTGACGCATAGCGTCATACTCGGCCGGGGTATCCATGTCGAGGAATATCCCTTCATCCTCCACAGGAATCCGTAGCACCCGTGCCGGGTCTTTCCTGACAATATCCCGCAGGATTGCAGAAGATGTCAGCTCGTCAAGAACCTCCCGAGAAAAAAGCGTGGGATGGCCTTGGCGGCCGTTGCAGGTGGGGATGATAATCGACTGGGGCGTGGCCAGATGGGCCGCGCAAAGGGTCTGCATGGTGGCTGCGGTTACCAGCGGGTGGTCTACCAAGTGGACCAGCACTCCGATGCAATCCGGCGGCAGCAGAGCCAGCCCGGCACGGACCGAACCTGCCATATCCCCTTCCGGATCGCGGTTCCAGGCAATGGTGACGGGAAAGGGGGCAATGGCCTCCTGCACCGCTTCGCCCCCGGGGCCGAGCACGACCACGAGGGGCGAAGCCTGCGTGGCGAGCAAGGCTTGGAGGCAGTGATGGATGACCGGCTTGTCAGCCAGCGGCAGCAATTGCTTGCTTGTGCCCATGCGCCTTGAGAGGCCGGCGGCAAGTAGCAGCGCTGCGATGCGTGTCTGTGTCTGCATTGGCTCTGCGAACCTGAATCATCTGGGCCACCACGCTGACCGCAATTTCCTCGGGCGTTTCCGCGCCGATATCGAGCCCGGCCGGGGAAACAACCCGGCTGATCGCCTGCGGCGTGAGCCCCTGTCCCAGTAAAAACTCCTCCATGGCCTTGCGTTTCCGGTTGCTGCCCAGCACTGCGATGTGGCAGGCGGGAGTGGCCAGCGCCTCTTGCACGGCAAGAAAATCCTGCTGGTGATCGCTGGTACAGATGAAAAAATAGGTACGGCCATCGGCGCGGGAAAGGAGTTCTGCCCGGTTGTCGGCTTCGTCGGCAAGGCTCACCAGAAAACCGGCCCGCCCGGCAGCCTCACCCATGGCCTGGCCGACATGACCGTCGCCGATGATGATGCAGTGCGGGGCCGCGACCAGCGGTTCGAGATAAATCGTCACGTCGCCGCCGCAGACGCCGCCGTGCGCCTCGGTAAGACTGAAGGCCACGGTGCGGGGGGCATTGCGCCGCAAAACCTCCCCTGCGGCGACGATGGTCTCGGCCTCGATCTTGCCCCCGCCGATGGTCCCGTTGATGGTGCCATCACCATAGACCAGCATCTTGGCTCCGGCCTTGCGGGGCGAGGAACCGCGGGTCTCGATCACCGTGGCCAGCACCGCGGGCTGCCGCTCCTTTTTCAAGCGAATAATTTCTTCGTACAATGCCAGTTCATCCATGCCCGTATCCTACTTCTTCTTTTTCTTGCCACCCTTGGGAGCAGCGGCAGGGGGTTTGGTTGGTAGGGCCAGATTCAACGGCAGGGTCCGCAACCGCATTTTGTTGGCAGCGAAAACCGCATTGGCAATGGCCGGGGCAATGGGCGGCACCCCGGGCTCACCGATGCCGCCCGGCTTTTCCTTGCTCGGCATGATATGCACTCCCACCACCGGCATTGCGGCCAAACGCGGCATGGGGTAATCGTGGAAATTGCTCTGCTCAACCCGGCCGTTCTTGAAGGTGATGGCATCGTGGAGCGCCGCAGCCATGCCGAAATAGATGGCAGACTGCATCTGGGCCACGATGGTGTCCGGGTTGACGGTCTGGCCGCAATCCACGGCACAGACCACCCGCCCCACCTTGATCTTGTTGTCTTCCACAGTCACCTCGGCCACCTGGGCCACGATGGAGCCGAAGGATTCATGGATGGCCAACCCTTGCGCCCTGCCCTGCTCGGGTTTTCCCCAGCCAGCTTTTTCGGCCAACAGGTCGAGCAACGCGATCTGGCGCGGGTGGTCAACCAGAAGCTGCTTACGAAAGGCGAGCGGGTCCTGACCTGCGGCAGTAGCCAGTTCGTCGACGAAGCATTCCTTGACAAAGGCGGTGAAGGAGTGGCCCACCGAACGCCACCACAGCACCGGCACCCCTGCCGGCGCCATCTGATATTCGACCTGCAGGTTGGGCACCGCATAGCTGAGATCAACGATCCCCTCCACCGCGGTATGATCGATGCCCTCCTTCATCATCCCCTCCTCGAAGGGGGTGCCCTTAACAATGGACTGGCAGACGATGCGTTGCTGCCATACAGAAGGAAGGTTGTTCTCGCCCAGAGCGGCACGCACCGTATGATAGGCGCGGGGCCGGTAATAGCCGCCGCGGATGTCATCTTCCCTGGTCCACATCACCTTGACCGGAGCCTGCATTGCCTTGGAAACCTGCACCGCCTCGCGGACAAAATGGCTGTCACCCACGCCACGCCGGCCGAAACCGCCGCCGAGAAAGGTGGTGTGCAGCGTGACCTTTTCCGGAGGCAAGCCGGTCACCTCGGCTGCTGCATTGCGGTCCAGGGTCTGCATCTGGGTACCCACCCAGATCTCGCAGCTGTCGGCACGGACGTCGGCCACGCAGTTCAGGGGTTCCATGGGCGCATGGGCAAGGTAGGGCACCTCATAAATCGCCTCGATCTTTTTGCCCGCTGCGGCAAGCGTTGCCGCAGCATCCCCGCGATTGGCTGCAACCAGCCCAGGTTTTTGCGCCAGGGCAGCATATTCCTTGCCCTGGGTTGCGCTGTCGAGCTTGGCGAGCGGCCCATCATCCCACTTGATCTTGAGGGCGTCGCGCCCCAGTTTTGCGGCCCAAAAACTCTCCGCCACCACCGCCACGCCGGAATCCACCTGCACCACCTCTTTCACACCCGGAAGCGCCTTGGCCGCTTCAGCATCGAATGCTTTCAAGGTGGCACCGAAAACCGGCGGCCGGGCAATCACCGCGGTGAGCAGGTTGGGCCGCTTGACATCGATGCCGAACTCGGCGGTACCGTTCACCTTGGCCGGGGTATCGAGCCTGGCACGAGGCTTGCCGATGATCTTGAAGCTTGCTGCCGGTTTGAGCGGCACCTGCTTGGGCGGCTGCAGCTTGGCGGCCGCGCCGACCAGGGTGCCGTAGGAAAGACTCTTCTCGCCTTTGGGGTGGATAACCTTGCCACCCTCGACCTTGCAGGATGCGGGCGGCACCTCCCAGATCTGGGCCGCGGCCTGGACCAGCATCATGCGGCCTGCCCCCCCGGCGGTGCGCAACTGGTCAAAAGTCGAGCGGATGCTGGTGCTGCCGCCGGTACCCTGGAGGTTGCCCCACTGGGTATGGTTGTATTCCGGGGCCACCGGCGCGGCCTCGATTTTGATCTTCTTCCAATCCACCTCCAATTCCTCGGCGATCAGCATGGACAGCGAGGTATACACTCCCTGGCCCATTTCCGACTTATTGATGAAAAAGGTTACAGTGTCGTCCGGCGCGATTTGGATGAAGGCATTGGGTTTGAAAGGCCCGCTGGCAGGGGGAATGATATCTTTTTTCTGGCAGCCGGGAAGGTAAAATCCGAGCACCAACCCCGTGCCGAGCAGCGCCGAAGTTTTGCAGAAATCCCGCCGGCTGCAGTTGAATATCTGGCTCATGGCTTCCCTCCTTTGGCCGAGGCCTTGGCGGCGCGATGGATGGCGGTGCGGATGCGAGGATACGTGCCGCAACGGCAGATCCCGGTCATCTCCTTGTCGATGTCCGCGTCAAGCGGTTCCGGGAACTTGGCCAGGAAAGCCGCGGCCTGCATGATCTGGCCGGGCTGGCAGTAGCCGCACTGCACCACCTCTTCGGCCACCCAGGCAGCCTTGACCGGATGGTTCTCCGGCAAACCCTCGATGGTGGTGATCTTCTTGTCCACAGCTTCCTGCACCAACACCTGGCAGGAACGCACCGCCTCGTTGTTGATATGCACGGTGCAGGCCCCGCATTCGCCGATGCCGCAACTGTACTTGGTGCCGGTAAGCTGGAGCTGGTCGCGCAGCACCCACAAGAGCGGGGTGTCGGGCGCAACGTCCACCTCAAAGTTCTTCTCGTTGACAATGAGTGTGATCATGGCAATCCCCTCGAAAAGTTGAAGGAAGCAGCAGAAAAAAAACCGTCTGCCAAGAGCGGATGACGAAAGCCTCCGCTCAAATACCTACGAAACATGCATATCAAAATCAGGTTACGTTGGCCATGCTCCCTCTGTCAAGATGAGGAATGGGAAAAAATACGCGTTAAGGATGCCAGAGAACGGACGTACCCCCTTGAGCGCAGTTTAATCCTTGCCAAACCGCGAAAAAATAACCGATTATGATCTATAGAAACAGACAACAAGAAAATAGTTTGCCAATTTTCAACAAAAATAACTCTCACCCATTCCACTTCCCAACACAAACAACTCCCGAGGTAAAGACAATGCACTTAGGCTTTATAGGACTTGGACACCTTGGCAAAGCCATTGCCGGACGACTCCTGGACTGCGGCCACACCCTCACGGTTTGGAATCGAACCCCATCAAAAGCAGAGGGCCTGAAGGCTGAAGTCGCCCACTCACCCCTGATGGTGGCAGAAAAAACAGGGATTATCTTTGTCTGCATGTTCGACAGTTCCGCAGTCCATGCCATCCTCACCCAGGAAGGCGGGCTGTTATCCACCGACCTCGCAGGCAAGGTTGTTGTGGATCTCTCCACGAACCATTTCAAAGAAGTCCAGCTCTTCCATGCCCTATGCGCGAAAAATGGCGGAATCTATCTTGAGGCGCCGGTGCTGGGCAGCGTTGTGCCCGCATCTCAGGGAGCCCTCACCGTTTTGGTCAGCGGCAAGGAAGCTGGGTATGAAAAAGCCAGGCCTGTCCTGGAAAACATCGGCAAAAATATTTTTTATCTCAAGGACCCAACCCTTGCCACCAAGATGAAACTCATCAACAACCTGACACTGGGCAGCTTCATGACGACCATTGCCGAGGCGCTGTCACTGGGGGAAACCATTGGCCTGGGCAAAGAGGAAATCCTGGATATCCTCTCCGTGGGCGGCGGAAATTCGCTGGTCCTCAATGCCAAGAGGAACAAATTGCTCCAGGAGGACTTCTCCACTCATTTTTCCAGCGCCTTGATCTACAAGGATCTTCATTGCCTCCAGGACCTGGCCTATGAAGAAAAAAAATCCCTCTTCACCGGCGCGGTGGTAAAAGAGCTATACGGGAGAACCTTTGAAGAGGGCATAGAGCAGGAAGACTTTTCCGCCATCTATAAACTGTTCAAGAAGGGCTGACAAACGGCGCAAGCAAACGACGATGGCAGAGCGTCCAGAGAGAAGGAAAATCCTTAACATGCAGAGTTCAAAAACCTGGTTCATCCTGGTTCTCGCTATTTTTATCACGCTGGCTGGCTGTAATTCCGGGGAAATGGTGGCAACCATGACCCGCGATGAGATTCAGGCCCGCGTTGCTCCCAGGTTTCCCATCACCAAAAACTGGCTGGTGCTTAATGTCGCGCTCAGCGAGCCGGAGATTTTTCTGTTGGAGGGTGCAAATCGGATCGGGATCAATACAAAGGTGGAGCTGAACATACCCTTGCTCAAACCGATCTCCGGATATCTTGGAATCGCGGCGGTGCCGCGTTACGATGCGGAATCCAAATCGTTTTATCTCGACCAGGCCACAGTGGAACGGCTGGACCTGCCGGGACTCATGCCCGAGCTTCAAGACAAGGCCCGAAACGCCATCGAATCCATCGCCCGACAAGAACTCGCCACACGACCCATCTACGAACTCAAGGGCAGGAATCTCAAAGAAATCACCGCAGCCTATACCCTGCGCGAGGTACAGGTACGAAACGGGAAACTGCAGGCAACTTTTACCCTGCCGCGATAACTTGAAGGCGCTAGCCCTGTCTTGGCCGAGGCAATGGCTTTTCTCCTTGCGACTCAGGGAAAATATCTCTATTATAAAAACATACGGTTTCACCTACATCCTTGGCTCACCACAGGAGTAATGGAAGTGACCTCTTCAGAATTTTTCTCCCTACTCAGCGCCCTAAGCCTTTTTGCCATTGCCGTCGCTCTGGTGCCGACCTTCCTGCAATTCCGCCGCACCTTGCAAAAACTGGAGGTCTGCATCGAGGCATTGAACAAGCATGTGGACCCGCTGTGCCAATCCCTGACCGAGGCGGCCAACGAAATCCAGCTTCTCTCCATTTCCTTGAGCGATAAGCTGGAAAAAACGGACACTGTCATCTACACTGCCCAAAGATCGGCGGAAACCCTGCTCACCACCGCCACCATGATCAAAGAAACAGCACGCCCCTTTATCACCCAGATAGGCGGCTTCAGCGCCGGGATCATGGCCTTTTCGAATTTTCTGAACCGTTCCTGGAAAACACCCAAAAAAGGAGACTGATATGAGCAGAGACAATTGCGACGCTTCCAGCACCGCAGTATTGGCCTTCCTGGCCGGCACCGTAGTGGGCGCGGCCATCGCCCTGTTGACCGCCCCGAAAACCGGGCAGGAAACCCGGGAAATGCTGGCCGACTATGGCACCGAGCTGAAGGAAAGAGCCAAAACCCTCCCCGATGATTTTCAGGAATACAAAGAAACCGCCATTGAGCGGAGCAAGGAAATGATCGCCAAGGGCAAGGAACTCATCAGCCGCGGCACGGACCTTGCCGCGCAAGGCAAGGAATTCCTCGACGAGAAGAAAAAAACCCTCAGCGAAGCCATTGAGGCCGGGAAGATCGCCATGCAGGAAGAGCGGGAAGCCTTGGCCCACAAACTGGAAGAGAAGGATTAGCGTTAAGCAATAGCTCCCCTCCCTTGACGGGGGGGGATTGAGGGGTGGGTGATGCTGCAAACTGAATCAGCGGCGGCAAATCCCCACCTCCTGCCTCCTCCCGCAGGTAAGTGCAGACCCCCGGGGGGGAGGATCTTACAATAATAAAGCGGCGACCTTAGAACAGAAGGCCACCGCTTTTTTTGTATCTCCAGGCACGCCCATCACCGCTTGTTTTTTCCCGCCTCGCCTGCCCGCCCACCCCAATTCAGCTTGTTGCGCAAAATCTCGAAATAATCTTTCTGCGGAGAACAGATGAGTCGTAGCGGCCTTTCCGAGGCAACCACCTCCAGGGTGTCACTGGTCGACATTTCCCAGGCAGGTTGGCCATCAACAATGACTTTGACCTCGTTGGCCTGCTCGGCAAGCCGGGTGGTAAGGCAAACCGAGGCAGGAAGAAGCACCGGACGGCTTTCCAGCATGAACGGGCAGATCGGCGTGACCAGGATGGCGTGCAGAGCCGGATTGACAATGGGCCCGCCAGCGGAGAGGTTGTAGGCCGTGGAACCGGTGGGCGTGGAAAAGATCAGGCCATCCGCCCGGTAGGTTGTGATGTACTCCTGATCGGCCCAGGTGCTCAACTGGGCAAGCCGGTCAGCGCTGCCCTTGCTGAGCACGACATCATTCAGGGCATAGCGCCAGTCAGTTGTCTCGTTGCCGCGATGCATCCTGGCCTTGAGCATCAGCCTTTCCTCAACCACTACCTGCCCGGCGAGAATCCTTTCCAGAACCTCGTAGCGCTCACTGACCGCCACTTCGGTCAAAAATCCGAGATCGCCGAGATTCACCCCGACCACCGGCACCTGTAGTCGGCTTGCCTGGTCTGCCACATGGAGCAGGGTGCCGTCCCCGCCCAGAATGATAAGCAGGTCCATGTCATCGGCAATGACATCAACTGCGGCAACAATACCCCGTGCAGCCAGCCAGGGGAGCAGTTCCCCGCTCATCTCCAAGGCGGCGGCCGAATCCTTTTTACAGATGATCCCAACCTTACAGATTTTCATCACAATCCCAACCTATTTGCCAGTACCGGAGACCACGAGTCGACCAAGTTCGCAGGAGCGATTGGTGGCGGCCTCCACCGCGTTGGTGACCAGAGCCCGGAAGGCTCCCTTTTCAAGCTCATGCAGACCGGCAATGGTGGTGCCGCCGGGCGAAGTCACCATGGCCCGCAATTCGGCGGGATGCTTGTTCCCGTCCAGCGCCAACAGCACGGAGCCAAGCACGGTTTGCAGAGCAAGGCTCTGGGCCACGGGCCGGGCCAACCCCACCTTGACCCCGGCGTCGATCAGGGCTTCGATAAAAGTAAACACATAGGCCGGACCGCTGCCGCTCAAGCCGGTGACCGCATCAAGGTAGGACTCATTCAACACGAAGCTGACGCCGACCGCATTGAAGATGCTGGTGGCAACGGCCATATCCTCAGGACTCACGCCCTTGCCAGGACTCAAGGCAGAGGCGCCCTTGAGCACGATGGCCGGGGTGTTGGGCATCACCCGGATAACCCGGCAGCCACGCCCGGAAACCGTGCCTTCCAGAACGGCCAGCGGGATGCCTGCGGCAATGGAGATAATCAGGTGATGGGCCTGGATTTTCTCGCGGGAATCGCCAAGGACCGCGCCGATCACCTGCGGTTTTACAGCGAGAATAACAACCTTGCACTCAGCCCAAACAGCTGTGGCCTCGGAAACCGTTGCGACCTTGTACTCCTTTTGCAGCAAAGCCTGCCGGTCGCTGCTGGGATCGGCAACCAGAATCTGCCCGGCCTCCACAAGCCCGGCCCCTGTGATGCCCTTGATCAGGGCTTCGGCCATCAGACCCCCGCCGACAAAGCCAAGTTTTCCTGAAAAACCCATATTCTGCTCCTCATGATTAGCCAAGCCGGACTTGAAAAACCCGGCCATCTTGGATCAACAATAATGATAATGAAACATCGTACCAATTTCCCCCGCCATTGCAAGCAGGATTCACCTAGGCACCAGCATGCGCCGGGCGTAAAAAACCCGCGGAGTTTTGCAACATCCGCGGGCCGTTTCTCTCAAGAGAGGAGAAGTCGTCTAGGCAAAGCAGGGTTGCCCGGCAAGAGCGATACTGGGCGGCAACAGATAGGAGAGCAGTTTGTCGCCAGCCTCCTTGGTACCCAGAACTACCTTTTCCAGCACCCGGTTGCCCCCTTCTTCCCCATACGCAATCAGATCCCACCGCTCAGGCTGGGCTGCAAGCTGCTTCATCAAAGAAAAATGGTGGCCATGCCCGGATTTCCTGGTCACGACATGACCAAGCAGGGGAAAGCCCAGCAGGGCCAGATCGCCGATCACGTCAAGGGTCTTGTGTCTGGCGAACTCATTGGCAAAACGCAACCCCTCGGCATTGACTATGCCGTCATCGTCGATAACCACGGCGTTTTCCAGGGAGCCACCCAGGGCAAGCCCGCTCTGCCGGAGCTTTTCGACCTGATCCAGGAAACCGAAGGTTCTGGCTGCGGCAATCTCCTTGGCGAATTTCTGGGGAGTCAGCTCACTGGAAAAGGTCTGCTTCCTGATCAGATGGTGGTTGAACTCTATCTCGCAGGTGACCTTAAACCCATTATAGGGCAGGATTTTTACAAATGAATCGCCCTCTTTATAGGAGATTTCCTTGTTCACCTTGAGCATCCACTTGCAGGCGTTCTGCTGACGGCGGCCCACCCGTTTCAGCACATGGACAAAAGGTCCGGCGCTGCCATCCATGATGGGCACTTCGGGGCCGTCCAACTCGATTACTGCATTGTCGATGCCCATACCGAAAAGCGCTGCCAGCAGATGTTCCGTGGTGGAGATCATTGCCTCATCCTCGGTGGCGATGGTGGTAGCAAGCCGGGTGTCGACGATCCGGTCCATAAAGGCCGGGGTTGGCTGGGCCTGCGGCAGATCGCTGCGGACAAAGCGAATCCCGCTGTTCTCCTCGCCGGGCAAAATGGAAAGGGTGGCAACCTTGCCGGAATGGAGACCAATACCCGCGAAGCTTACCGGCCTTTTGATGGTGTGCTGTAATGAATCCATATGATGAACACCCTTTTTCTGATCTGTGTGTATTTTACAACGATAACAAAACCCATATGTGTCAAATGCAAAAAACAGACCACCGCATTCATGTCGGGGGAAAAAAATAATAAAATAATGTATTTTCGGGATGTTAGATATGGTTAGAACAAACAGTGGAATGCAGGGAGACAGCCAGACTGTTGCAAAAAAACCACACCCGAAGAATGCCATCCTTCCCCCGGAGTCGTGTATTAAAAAACGTTGCTACAGAGGCTGCTCGCCGAGTCGCTCAGCCATAAACCAATCAAAACCCTTATCCATCCGGAGTTCGATGGTCAAGGCCAGGATGGGAAACTCCCCAAAGAAAGGCCGGAGTTTGACAAAATCCTTTTCAGTGGTGATCAACGCTTGGGCGCCGCATGCTTGAGCCGTTGCGACAAGGGCCGCAACGTCTTGGGCCACATAGGCATGATGGTCCTTGAATTCCTTGAACCCGACCAACGAGAATCCGTCCTGCCGCAAGGTCTGGCGGAAAGAATCCGGGTTGGCAATCCCGGCAAAGGCGAACACCGACATTTTCCGAGCCTCGGCAAAGGTGCACACCTTGTCCTGCCTGCTGTGCCAAATCCCGGCAGGCAGATACTCCCCTGCAAACACAGGCTTTCCCGGACAGGCTCCCTGGAGCCACCGTTGAAAATCCTCCACCTTGGCACGATTGCCGCTGTCAACCCCGGTGATGACAAAGCCATGCGCCCGCCCAAGGGCGGAGACCGGCTCCCGCAATGGACCTCCCGGAAAAACTCGGCCATTTCCAAGAAGGGTCCTGGCGCTGAACAGGACCAGATCAAGATCACGGCATACGGCAAGATGCTGAAAGCCATCATCCAGCACGATGTGGTCCACCCCAAACTCGTGTATGGCATGCCTGGCAACCCGCGCTCTTTCAGGGCCGGTCAGGACCGGAACCCCAGGCAACGCCTCGGCCAGCATGAAAGGCTCATCCCCGGCCATATCCGGCAAAAGCAGCATCCGTGTGCCATCGGAGACGATATTCACCGCATCGGCAGCCTTTCCGCCATAACCGCGGCTGACAATGGCTGGCCGCAGACCCCTGTCCAAGAGCAAGCGGATCACATAGCGCACCATGGGCGTTTTCCCTGTGCCCCCCAGAGTGAGATTGCCGATGCTGATGACCGGCACCGACAAACGCTGGGATTTTAAAAAAATGTTTTTCCGATACAAAAAGGCGCGCAGCACCATGACCAGACTATACGCCGGCGAAAAAAGACGCCCGACCAGAAACAAGAGGGCAAGCAACTGTTTTTTCATCCTTTCTTCTCCCGCGCCAGCACATTGCGGATCAGGGCCAGATGCGCCTCGGTGACTCCGCGCCTGGAACCAATCAGCTCCTGCGCCTGCCGCCCTGATCGTTCCCGCTCGGCAGGATCAGCCAACAGAAGGGAAAGCGCAGCGCTAAGCTCCTCTTCATCATGAACCTGCACGGCCCCGCCCACAGCCAGAAGATCGCGGCTGATTTCGGCAAAATCCTCCATGAACGGCCCGAACAACACCGGCTTGCCATGCACCGCAGGCTCCAGCGGATTATGGCCCCGCTGAGGCACCAGACTGCCTCCGATAAAGGACACATCGCACAGGGCATAGACCGATGCCAATTCCCCCAGGGTATCGAGGATCAACACCGAGCCCCCCCCTGCTCCATCGAGCGAACGGAGGCAGGCCGAAAGACCGCACCGGGACGCCATGGCCGCAAGCTCGGCGCCCCGCTCCACATTTCGCGGCGCCACAATCAAAAAAAGATTGGCAAAGGATTGGGTAAGGTTTTGAAACGCATTGAAGATAATTTCTTCCTCGCCGCTGTGGGTGCTGCCCGCCACCCAGACCAGGGCCTGTTCCGGGATATGCAAAACGGCTCGGTCGAACCCTGCCTTCACCGCGCTTCCCAATAGGGCGGCGTCGTATTTGAGGTTGCCCAGAACCACCAACCGTGCAGGATCAACGCCCAACTGACGCATGCCAATAGCGTCCTGCTCGGTCTGCATGGCAAGAACCTGGAAAGAATTGAAAAGGGGCCTAAAAAGCCAGCGAAGAGTGCGGTATCTGGCAAATGAGCTATCCGAGGCCCGGCCATTGACCAGGAGACAGGGGATATCCCGCCGATTCAATACCGCCAGAAAATTCGGCCAGAAGTCGGTCTCCACCAGAACAAAAAGATCAGGCCTTACCCAGGAAACCAGACGTTTTACGCTTACAAGCAGATCAAAAGGAAAGGGAACAAAGCAATCGACATGTTCCCCAAGGATGCTCCGGGCAAAAGACTCCCCGGTCCGGGTGGCCGAGGAAAAAATAATGACCCCCTGGGGATAGCTTCGCCGCAGTTCCTGCACCAGATTCCGGGCGGAAGCCACTTCGCCGACGGACAGGGCATGCACCCAAATACGGGGAAAGCCCAAACCGGCACCGCCGGGGCTTTCCCCCAGAGCAAAACCGAGCCGCTTAACAGAACGGCGACGGTACTTGGGCGTCAGTATAACTTTGACGAAAAGAAGCGGAGCGAATACAATCACCCCCACCGTCAAGAACAGATTGTAAAAAAAAGCCGATACCATATCCATTATGAACCTGATCCTACTCCATCCGCAGGAACTGACCGATCAGCATGTCACCCTGACCGGACGCCGCGCCGAACATATCCGCAAGATTCTTCGCTGCGCAATTGGAGACAGCGTCCGGGTCGGCATGCTTGACGGCCTGCTCGGCACCGGCTGTATCCAGGAAATGGACAACGACCGCGTTGTGCTCCAGGTGCATCTCACCACCGAACCGCCAGCCTTCCCGCCCACCGACCTGATCCTGGCCGTACCCCGCCCGATCATGCTCAAACGGGTCTTGGCCCAAGCAGCTTCCATGGGGGTGACCCGGATATTCCTGATCAACGCCAACCGGGTGGAAAAAAGTTTTTTCAGCTCCACCTTGATCCAAAACAACAATTTTACCGAACCGCTGAGCCTTGGCCTTGAGCAGGCCATGGACTCCAGGCTGCCTGAAATCTCCGTCCATCCCCGCTTTCGACCATTCGTGGAAGACGCCCTGCCAGCACTGCTCAGCGATTGCCCGATCCGGCTCCTCGCCCACCCGGAAAGCGACCGGACCATTGCCCAAGCAGCCGGAGACCTGTTGGCCCAACGAGCGGTCCTGGCCATCGGCCCCGAAGGGGGTTGGGTTGATTTTGAAGTAGAACACTTCAAGGCGCAAAGCTTTATGCCATTTAGCCTCGGCCCCCGCATCCTCCGGGTCGACACCGCAGTCCCTGCCCTGATGGCCCAGCTTAGCCTACTGCGCCAGCTTGCCTAAAGACCGGAGCTATCATCCTCCCCAGCCAAAACGCTGGCGAACCCGTTCCACCAACACGGTCAACTCCTTAAACCCCAAGGCATAGAGCGTCACACCATAGACAGTGCCCCCCGCCGCGATAGCCATGGCCAGCGCGGCAACGCTTCCCAGAAACCCGGCGGCCAGGGCAAGAGGGGCAAGCAGATATTGCACCCCGAACAAACAAAGAGCCATGGCCAGCGAGGCGCAAAGAACTCTGCCCAACCCGGAAAAAAGATAGCGCAGGGAATACCCGGCGAGTTTTCTGTACAACACCGTGCTCAGGAAAAGAAAATTGAGGATCATGGCGCAGGAGATGGACAGGGCAAGGGCTCTGTGCTGCAAAAAGCCAATGGTAAGCCAGACCAGGAGCACGTTGGCCGCCATGGTCAAAAAGCTGCCCAGCACCGGATACCGGGTCTCATCCAGGGCGTAAAACACCGGCACCATGATCTTGACCGAGGAATAGGCAAAAAGGCCCACGGCGTAACAGGACAGCGCCTCGGCGGTTCTCGCGGTGGCCAGGCTGTCAAAATTGCCATGCTGGAAGATGACTCTGGTGATGGGTTCACCCAGCAGCATCAACCCCACCGAGGCGGGAATGGTCAGAGAGAAGGCCAGGGTAAGCGAGGAGGCATAGGTTTCCCGCAGCTTCTCCATATCCCTGAGCGCGGCATACCTGGCAATCACCGGCAGGGTCGCGGTGGAGAGAGCAACCCCAAATAGACCCACCGGCAGCCAGAACAGGCGAAAGGCGTAACTGAGCCAGGAAAGGCTTCCCTCGGCCAGGGAAGAGGCAAAGTAGGTATTGATCAGCACGTTGACCTGCAAGGGCGCAAGGCCGATCAACGCCGGGGCCATGAGTTTCATGATCCGGCGCAGGCCGGGATGACGGAGGTCCAATTGCGGCACAAAAACAAATCCGGCCTTAAACAAGAGGGGCAATTGACAGACAAGCTGCAACAAACCGCCGATCAGGGTGCCGATGGCCATGCCCACGATGGGAGGTTGGCCAAACCGCGGCATGAGCAGGGCAAAGCCGATGCCGCCGACGATCGAACCCAGATTAAAAAATCCAGCAGCCAGGGCCGGGACGAAAAACCGCCCCCTGGTGTTCAGAATCCCCATCACCACCGAGGAGAGGGAGATGAAGATAAGAAAGGGGAACATAATCGTCGAAAGGAGCGTGGTAAGCGCAAATTTTCCGGGAATCGATTTAAACCCGGCCTCGACCATGAAACCAACGATCTGTTCGGAAAACAACATCCCCAACAGGGTAAGACAACTGAGCAGAATCGCGATAAAGACCAGGACATTGCCAGCCAGGGCCCAGGTCGCCTTTTCTCCCTTGTTGGCTTCATAGTCGGAAAAAACCGCGACAAAAGCGGCGCTCAAGGCGCCTTCGGCAAAGAGATCGCGCAGCAGGTTGGGGATACGGAAGGCCACCACAAATGCGTCGAAGGCAAAGCCCGCCCCAAAAAACGTGGCAAAAACCTGTTCCCGGACCAAGCCCAGGATGCGGCTGCACATCACGGCCACCCCGACTGTCCCGGCGGATTTGGCTATTTTCCCTGTATCCTGGGAAGGTTTTTTCATAAAAAATCACCCAAAAAAAACAGACTGAATCGTCCTAACCGTAACTGTTCAGCAGCACCGCAGATGCGCGAAAGAGGCCTGCGAAGTGTGCTAGTGCACATGAGCAGGCCGATGACAAAGCAGATGTGGTGCTGCGGGGCAGTTCCCAAAATAGCAGGTTGCCCGGAAGAAGACAACAGGCATTCCGATTAGCTGCTTGACTTCATTGGATTTTTCCTACTACTATGCAGACGGACATCACCTGCTTGAAGGAGACAGCGCATGACATCATACACCGGCGGCATACTGACCATCAGCGACAAGGGCTCACGCGGAGAGCGGGAAGACACCAGCGGCCCGCAACTGCAAGCAATGCTCAGCGAACAGGGGTTTTCCGTGGTGGCTTACGCAATTGTCCCGGACGAGATCGCCATAATCCAGGAGACTCTCCTGGCCTGGGTGGATGAAAAAAAAATTGACCTGATCCTGAGCACCGGCGGCACCGGCGTTTCCCCCAGCGACCAGACCCCAGAAGCGACCCGGACGATTCTTGACCGGGAGATCCCGGGCATCGGCGAGGCCATGCGGCAGGCCAGCCTGCAAAAAACCCCCAATGCCATCCTCTCCCGGGGAATCGCAGGGACCAGAAAGCAGAGCCTGATCATCAACCTTCCGGGCAGCAAAAAAGCGGCCAAAGAAAACCTGGAAGCCGTGCTCGCCGCTTTACAGCATGCCATCTACAAGATCAAGGGCGGCACCGAAGACTGCGGGAGCTGAATCCGCAACAAAAAAGGCCCACGGAAAACCCGTGGGCCTTGCACAAAATCCGGACAAACACTAAATCAGCCGCAATCAACCTCAACGGCCATGGTGTCCTTTTTCGTCATGGCGTCAATCTCCCCGATCAAATAGGGGGTCTCACCCAGGGCTACCAGTTGCTGCATACAGTCATCGACCTGTTTGGCATCAACAACCACAACCATGCCGATGCCGCAGTTGAAGGTGCGGCACATCTCATAAGCGGAGATCTTCCCGTTTTTCTGCAGAAAATCAAAAACAGGAAGAACCTTCCAGCCCTTCTTGTTGATCACCGCCTTGCAGCCATTGGGCAGGACCCGCGGGATATTATCGATAATGCCGCCGCCGGTTATGTGAACCAACCCTTTCACCTTGAAGTTTTTCACCAGATTCAACAGGGTCTCGCTGTATATCCTGGTGGGGCGCAACAACTCCTCGCCGAGGGTGCAGCCGAACTCATCGATTTTATCGTTGACGCTGAGACCCATCTCCTCAAAACAGACCTTGCGCACCAGAGAAAAACCGTTGCTATGCACGCCGCTTGAAGCAAGGCCGATCAATTTGTCGCCAACGCTGATCTCAGAGCCGTCAATCAACTTTTCGCGCTCACAGATTCCGACCACGAACCCGGCAATATCATAATCCCCGGCCTGATACAAGCCGGGCATCTCCGCCGTTTCCCCGCCGATCAGGGAGCACTTGGAAATCTCGCAGCCCTTGGCAATACCCTTGACCACGTCGGTGGCTACCCCAAGATCAAGTCCGCCGGTGGCGAAATAATCCAGAAAGAAAAGAGGATGTGCGCCGCAGACGATGATATCGTTCACGCACATGGCTACTAGGTCGATGCCAATGGTATCATGCTTGTTGCACATGTCAGCGATCTTCAACTTGGTGCCGACCCCATCGGTTGACGAAACCAAAACCGGATCCTGAAACTTGCCGCCACCCAAGGCGAACAACCCGCCAAACCCGCCAATGCCGGTAAGCACTCCGGGTCGGAAGGTAGAGGCGACAATCGGTTTGATGGCATTGACAAAGGCATTGCCCTTATCAATATCAACCCCTGCTTCCGCGTAACGAGAGATCTCTTTCTTGGCCATAATCGTCTTCAATAACCCCAAATTCTCAATCTTGTAAAAAAAGAAGCGACGGAGGAAAAATCCATGCTGTGCGTTCGTGTCTCTATAAAGAAAAAACCGGCTTGTAATCCAGCGAACTCTGTCTTTTTATTTTTTTTTGCGAGACCATCTTTAATTGCCATCCCCGCAAAAGTCAACCGGTTTTCCGGTAACTCACCGAGAATACTGGGGTTACGAAGAAAACGGGCACTCAAGATCATTTCCTGCCCCCCCTCTCGCCTTGCTTGAAAGTGTACCCTGTTCACTCGGGTAAACTCAAGCGCATTTATCCCCTCCACACGAATTGCCGCGAACTTCCCGGCCAGCTTTCATTTGTGGTGAAAAAACACTTGCTCAGTTGACCTCCATCGCATTGTGCATTACTTTAGGCTTGTGAAGTTTTTAATGAAATACCGAGTTTCTCTTATTGTGTTCCTGTTGCTCCTTGGCGTGTGCTTTTCCATCTTCACCTCTATAAACACGCCCCCAGCTTCTTGAACCGACAAAGCAAGAGCGTCCCAGTTCGGAACGCCAGTAAACCGGTAGAACACGCCCATCAATAACACCAAGGCCATGCGCCTGCGGAGGATATCACCATGGACATTGAACGATGCATCAAACTTGCCAGAGAAGAACACTTCTGCCCCTATTGCAAGGAGCGGCTTTCTTGCTGCGAGGCTCCGCCATTTCACATCGGCGACGGCCTGGGATGGGGAACGGACATCCTGTTCATCTGCCTCAACAATGACTGTTCCGTGTTTGCCAAAAGCTGGGAGCAATTTGAGGAACGCTATGGCCACAGGGCATCCTGTCGTTATATGCTGCTCCCGGGCGAAGAAAAAGGCATGACCATGATGGTGGGCGGCGCCGACGCCTTTACCGGCTCGATAATTGATATTGAGACCATCCAGAAGCAGAACGAACGCCATCACAAAGAAAAAATGCACACCGAAGAGCTGGAAACCTGCGTGGCAGGGAACAATCTCACCCCGGCACTCTGTCTTGTCCTTGACAACTGCGCAGACCTTGCAACGCGCAAACGAGCATGCGAACTCTTGATAGACCTGAACAACCTCGACTGCATCGATCCGATCCGCAATCATAAGTTCATCCATGGCGATATCGAAATGCAGGCCAATCTGTCCATAAAACAGCTTCTGGAAAACAACCACCAGAAGGAATGCCCCTTCTGTATGGAGATCGTCAAGTCCCAGGCCAAGATGTGCAAGCACTGTAGCAAAGAGTTATAAGCCCACGACCGCCCCGACTTTGCCCTTGCGAAACAGAAACCGATTGATTATATAAGGGGGCGTTGGTTCCGGGGAAGATATCTCCGTCCATATGGTGAGCGTAGCTCAGCTGGTGGCAGCACCGGGTTGTGGCCTCGGAGGTCGTGGGTTCAAGTCCCATCGCTCACCCCATTTGATAGTCCAGAGAAGTCAGAAAAAGAACAGAAACCCGCTTCCCACCAAGGAATGCGGGTTTTTTGTTGTCCAGCATCATCCGATGAAAAACGTTGCAATCCGGGAGTAAATTGAAAAAAAGAAAAACACTCTTCTCCCCCCCAAAAAAAATCTACTTACCACTCAACTTCAGCCAGTGGCGCGGGGATTCTAGGACCAAAGACAATACGATCGCCCCCGTATTGTCTTTGGTCCTAGAATCAAGAGCTATATTCGGCCACTAGCTGTAGTACCTCCCGATCATGGAGCGGCCTGCCCAAGTCTAGACACTGCTCCCGGAAAGCATCGACCAGCCGCCCCTGTTGCGCCTCCTGACAGTGAAGTCCCAACTGCCGCAAGCGCTCGACCACGCCCTGTCTGCCCACCTTGGCACCATAAGACAATTGCCGACGCGCCCCGACCAGGATTGGTTCGTAGGGCTCATAGGTTCTGGGGTCTTTGGCAAGCCCGGCAAGGTGCAGCCCGGTTTCACAGGTAAAGATTCCCGCGCCGATCACCGGCTGATGGGGTTCGATCTTCCGGCCCGAACAGTCTGCAGCCAAGCGGGCCAGGTCGGAAAACAGAGTGGTTTCGTAGGGCCTTGTGCCCTGTAGGGCCAGATAGCCAGCCACCTCTTCCAACCGGCTGTTGCCTGCCCGCTCGCCCAAGCCCAGGACCGTAACGTCGGCCCAATGGGCTCCGGCCTCCAGGGCGGCAATGGCATTGGCCGTGGCCATGCCGAAGTCATTGTGCATGTGTACCCCGATCTCCACCGCAAATGTCCGCAGCTCGCGGACCAGGGCAGCAATGGAGCCGGGGGTGGCCACGCCCACCGTGTCGGCTATGCGGATGCGGTCCACTCCGTTTTCGCAGGCAACAGCGACGATCTCGCGCAGGAAAACGGGCTCTGCCCTGCTCGCATCTTCGAGACCCAGGGAAACATAGGGAACCGCAGCCCGCGCCCTGGAAACCATTTTGGCCACGAGCCTGACCACAGCCGCACGATCCAGCCCAAGCTTTACCGCGATATGGAGATCGGAAACCGGCACGGAGAGGGAAAGCACCTCCGGAGCCAAACGCAGGGCGCAGGCGATGTCCTCTTCCCGGCATCGACACCAGAGGCCCAGACGACTCAGCCCTGCTTCCCGGCGGCAGCGGGCAACCAAGGCGGGCAACTCATGGTCCAGCGGCGAGGCGACACCCACCTCCATCTCTTCGACCCCGATCCGCACGAGATAGCGGGCTATGGCCACCTTCTGCTCCAGGGTAAAGGCAACGCCCACGGTCTGGCTGCCCTCACGCAGGGTGCTGTCCACCAATCCTCGCACATGTTCCATGGCTGTCACCTCATATACCCGATGCCATCGCAAAATTTTGCGCGACCAAATTTTCCTTCTTCCACTGCGCCCGCCAGCAGACCTTTGTCCGCCAGCCGTCCTCGTTCTCCGGCGCGGCAAGCTTCTTGCGGCCGCAAACCTCTTCCACCCGCCCATTGGCAAAGATGACCAAGGTGTCACCAAAGACCTCCACGTCCGCCGGGTCATGGGTGATAACCACCAGTGGCACATCAAACCGTTGCCGGATCTCCAGCAATTCCATGCGCATCCGGTGGCGCAGCATGGAATCCAGGGCGGAAAACGGCTCATCCAGCAGAAGGATGGAAGGCTTTTTGATCATGGCCCTGGCCAGAGCCACCCTCTGTTTCTGGCCCCCGGACAACTCCGCCGGATAGCTTGCGGCAAGATGGGCAATCTCAAAGGATGCCATGATCTCCGCCACCTCCTGCAAGTCATCTAATGACAGCTTGAGATACCAAGCTTTTCGCAAAGGGTAGGCGATATTCTCCCGCACGGTGAGATGGGGAAACAGGGCATAGTCCTGAAACAGATACCCAACTCCCCGCTTCCGTGCCGGAAGATTGATGTCCTGGTGAAAATCAAAAAGAGTCTTGCCACCCACCGCAATCCTGCCCTGCTCGGGGGTGACTAGCCCGGCAATGGCCTGGATGGTAAGGCTCTTGCCCGATCCGGAGGCTCCGAAGATCACGGTGAGGTCATCCTGGGAGGAAAATGCGGCCTCCAGTTCAAAGCGCCTGTCGCCGGATTGCAGGGTTTTCCGGATATCAATCTCAAGCCTCATCTCCCTGCCCTCCCTCTGTTTGCCAGTTTATTGGTCATGACGAGAATGGTGACGCAGACCACCGACATGATGGCCACCAGGGTATTGGCCAGGGTGTAGTCCCCAGCCTGCACCGCATCAAACACCGCCATGGCCGCAGTCTGGGTCTTGCCCTCGATATTGCCTGCCACCATCAGGGTTGCGCCGAAATCCCCCATGGCCCTGGCAAAGGCGAGCATGGTCCCGGCCAGCAGCCCTCGCACGGCCAAAGGCAGGGTGATGCGAAAAAATACCTGCAGCTCGGTGTCGCCCAGGATACGGGCGGCCTGTTCGTATTCGGTACTGACCCCTTCAAAGGCGGCCCGGGCGGACTTAAAAAGCAGGGGGAAGGAGACCACCGTTGCGGCCACCACCGCCCCCTGCCAGGTAAACATCAGGCTGATCCCGAAATGCGCATTGAGCCATGAGCCCAGCCAACCGTTTCTGCCCCAGACCACGATGAGATAATAGCCCAGAACCGTGGGCGGCATGACCAGGGGCAGGGTCAGGATGGCGTCAAGAAAATCCCTGCCCCAGAAACTGAAGCGGGCAGTGAGCCAAGCAAAACCCACGGCAAAAACAAAAGCGATCGCCGTGGCAAAAGAGGCTATCCGCAGGGTGAGCCAAAGGGGGGTCAGGTCAGGCATGGTCGTTTCCATCAAGATGCTATGGCTTTTTAAAACCGTACTTTGCCAAAATGGTCTGTGCCTCGGGGCTCCGCAGATACTGGATAAATGCCTGGGCCTTTTCCTTGTTCACGCTCCCCGCGACAACGGCCACGGGATAGACAATGGCCTTATCGGTGGGGATTTCAGCCACAACCCGCACCTTATCCCTGGCAACAGCGGCATCCGTGGCATAGACAAAACCCGCCTCAACCTCGCCCCGCATCACATATTCGAGCGCCTGTTTTACCGAAATACCCATGACGCATTTGGGCGCCAGCGTATCCCAGAGCCCCTGCTTTTCCAGGACAGCCTTGGTATATCGGCCAACCGGCACCGACTCGGGATTGCCCATGGCGATTTTTTGCACCCGGCCTGATTTCAGATCACCAAGCCCCGTTACCACGGGCATGTTCACCGGGGCGATAAGTACCAAGGAATTTCCCGCGAAATTGATTCTGCTCCCCGGCAGGATGAACCCACCCTTTTCCGCCTTGTCCATGCTCTCTTGGTCGGCAGAAGCAAAGACGTCCGCCGGTGCTCCCTGGGCAATCTGCTGCAACAGGGGGCCGGTGGCGGCGAAATTAAAGCTGACCTTCACCCCCGGATTTTTTTCCGCAAACGATTTGCCGATCTCCTTGAACGATTCGGTCAGGCTGGCGGCGGCGGAGACGAGAATCTCGGTTTCGGCGCTTGCAGGGCTAGCCCCTAAAAACATTGAGTGCATTACGACGAACAGACAGATTAAGATTCGCAAAAACATGACTCAACTCCTTGTAATGATATTGATGGGATCTCGCGACAACCGGTCATTCTGGCGAAGGCCGGGGTCCGGCCTTGTTCTTGCTGCCCCGGCCCAAAAAGACTGGATCGGAGTCTCGCTCCTCTCGCTTACCTCCGGCCTTCGCCGGAATGACGGGATGTGAAATTTTGCATTGTTATGAGTCCATCAAACAATGCGCAGACACGACCCATACGGACTACAATTCCTCGCCTGGGTCGCCGCACAGCACCTCTCCCAGCTTCGCGGTCATTTCCTGCAAAACATCCTGAAACCGCGCGTGATATTGCCAAAAAACAGTGATTGCCCTCTCGCCCGTCACCGTAAGTCTGGCCCCGCCGCCACTCTTGCCGCCCCGTGAGGTCTCCACCAGTCTGCATCCTGCCTGGCGGTTCATGGAGGCCAGAAGATCCCAGGCATGCTTGTACGACATCTCCATGGAACGGGCTGCCTGGGCAAGGGAGCCGTATTCTCTGATCCGCTCCAGCAAGACCACCCGGCCATAGCCGAGAAAAGTGCCTTCCTCGCCTTCGAGCCAGAGCCGCCCCCGCCAGTGAAGCCCGGATTTCCCCTTGTCTTGCGGTGTGTTGTTTTTCATTCCGATATGTTTACCAGAACATATCGGTTGCGCAAACCATTTTCGCATAAAAAAACCCGTCTGTCTCAGCTAGGGAGGAAGCGAGACAGACGGGCCGGACAGGGAAAGTACGGGGAAAGACCCTGTTAGAACGCCATGCTCACAGCAACCCCACCGTAGACAAAGCTGTCGTCGGACTTGCCAACCGTAGCAAAATTGGCGCTCTTCAACAGATCCTTGGCGTCGTTGCTCAGCGGGAAAGAATAGCTGAGTTTCGGGCTGACAGTGATGTATTTGTTCACGGGCACTGTGAATCCCACTGACAACACCCCGTCATGGAAACCACTGTAGTTGCTGCCGTCGGCCTCTTTATAGGGCGAGGAAGTACTCGCTTTGAGGTAACTTGCCTGGGCGCCCAAATCCAGGGTGATATCGTCCTTCACCGGGAAAGAGTGGGAAATTCCCAGGGTGGTATACCAGCCCGGTGCGGCATCAATGTCGCGGTATACGGTCAGGGTCGGCTTCAAAAGGGTGTTCAGTGCCGCGCTTGCGAAAACTTCCTGCGTGTCGCTTGACGGATTAAGAGCGTAGTAAATATAGCCGACGGAAAAGGTAGCGGGTCCCATATCCCAGCCATAGGCCAGGGTCATGTCGGTTTCATTCCACTTGTTTGTCTCATCTGCGGCTGTCGTGGCGTACTGATTGGTATCGAGATTTCCCCAGAGGTTTGCGGAAAAGCCCTTGTAAGCAACAGTCATGGACGGCTGCACCACAACGCTGTCCTTGCTCAACTCAAATCCACGCCAGATATACTGGCTGTACGCACCAACGGTCAGATTCGCCGTAGGCTTATCTTCCTCGGCAAAAGCCATGCCGGAAAGCATGGAAAGACATACCCCTGTAGCAGCAACCCCGACCAGCAACTTCTTCGCGACTTCACCCATCTTCTCTCTCCTTTTCTGTAACATTATGAAAATTACTTGCAAAGGCTCAACGCCCGCTTTTATATATCCCAAGTGTATCCAAAATTCATGCCAACATAAAAAACACACTCATTTCACATAATATATTGAAATTAAAAGTATTTATGTAATACATTTCCTCTTAACAAATTACATTCTTGAGTTATTCTTACCCGGAAGACTAACAAAAATGTAATTATAAACTATTCCCGTTCCTCTGTCGCTACTCCTTATCCTTATCCTTATCCTTGGCGCTGCAGGTCCGCACCGAGTCGATCTTTGCCCAATCATAGTAGGTATTGAAACTCTTGCCATCCTTACCCTCTTCCGTGATCCGGACAAACTCCTCGCCGAGAAAGATCACCGCCTTTTCGTACACCTTGCCCTCGTTGATCTGCACCGACACGCCCTTGCGCAGCTTGCGGGACATGGTCCCTTGCACCGGCATGGAAGAATACTCAAACACCTTTTCCCAGGTAGCCTTCATTGCATCACCTCATTATTGAGTTTTTTTTAAGAGCACCCGCCGCCAGACCCGACACAGCCGCCGGAGGCACAGGACTTCTTTCGTTTCTGCAGGGGCGCGATACTGGCGCCTTCGTAGATCGCCTTCACCCCATCCACGATAAACCCCCCCATCTCCACCGGCTTTACGCCTGCTTTTTCAAGAATCCCGCGGGGCGTTTCGCCTACGTTGCTCACCAGAACCGCCCGGCAATCGTTTAAGGCCCGGGCCAGCGAGGTCCAGCGCTGCAAGCCGCCGCTTACCTTTGGCGCAGGTCGCTCTTCCACCAGCAGGTACTCGTCCCCCTTGCGCTCGTAAATCTGGAAGCGATTGGCCTCGCCAAGATGCTGGTTGACCAAAACCCCCTCCATGGTGGCCACTGCCACATAGGGTCGGATTTCCGGAGGCAGAGCTGGGAGTTGGGCGCAAGCGGAAAGACAGCCGCGCATCTCCTCGGTCCGATCCTGATCCAGCAGCCCCACCGCATCGGCCCGGCAACGGGTGCAGTGGCGCATCTGGGGCAGGAACTTCTCCGCCTCGGTGCGCATTGCCCCGACCTCTTCCTTGGATGGCTCGCGGATCGCGCCGAATGGCGTCCCAACATTGGGGAACATGGCCATGCAGTTGAAAAGATCGGCACCCAACTCCTTCATGGTTTCCGCAACCTTAAGGATATGCTGATCATTGATTCCCGGAATCAGGATGGAGTTGATCTTCACCGTGATACCGTGGGCCTTCAAGGACTTGACCGCCTCCAACTGCCGGGAGAGCAGCAGCTCCGCCGCCTGGCGGCCTTGGTAAGCCACCTTGCCATCCCGCACCCAGCTGTAAATCTTACTCCCCACCTCCAGGTCAACGGCATTGATGGTGATGGTCACATGGGAAACATTCAGCTCCGCCAACTCGGGGATATAGGGGGTGATACCCAACCCGTTGCTGGCAAGGCACAGGATCATCTGCGGGTAATTTTTATTGATCAACCGCATGGTTTCCATGGTCGCCTCTGCATTGGCAAAGGGGTCGCCGGGTCCGGCGATGCCGGCCACGGTGATGCGCGGCTCCTTTTCAAGAACCTTGCCCATGTAGACCAGAGCCTGCTCCGGGCTCAGAATCGTACTGGTCACCCCAGGCCGCGACTCGTTGACGCAGTCGTACTTGCGGTCGCAGTAATTGCATTTGATATTGCAGTTCGGCGCCACCGGCAGATGGACGCGACCGGCCTGTCCTTTCATGGCCGGATTAAAACAGGGATGTTTGTTCAGGTCTTTGTGTATCTCGCTCATGATTTTCTCCCTTTTGGATAGCTGTAAGTCTTCAGTTTTCAGCGCAGGGCTGACCGCTGATAGCTGCTTTATTTTTCACATGTAGCTGTAGCCGACCTCGGAACCATCCTGCTTTGCCATGATCATCGCATTGGCGATGAGGTCGAAAAGCTGCTGCGCGCCGTGGTAGCCGATATGCAGCAGCCGCTGACCGCCCACCCGGTCGTGGATGGGAAAGCCCACCCGGATGAGCGGGATATTCAAGCCTCGCGCCAGGGTATAGCCCTTACTGTGACCGAGGAAGAAATCCGGCTTCAGTTCCGCAGCCAACTCGCCGATTTCATGAAAATCCATGCCCTCGTGTATCCGGGGCATCTCAACGGCAAAACCCTCTACCGCATTTTCAATGGCCTTGATAAATCCGCCGCTCGTGCCACCCGAAGCGCACACCACCGGCTGCACCCCGATCTCGGCAAGAAACGAGGTCAGGCCGATGACCAGATCCTCTTCGCCGTACACCACGGCCCGTTTGCCGAACACATACTTGTGCCCGTCCACCAGGCTGTCCACCAAACGACCTCTTGTCATGGTGTACTTCTCCGGCATGGGTTTGCCGGAAAGCTCACCCAGAACGTCGAAAAACCGGTCCGTTTCCCTGATGCCCACCGGCATGCCCAATCGGTGCAGGGGCACGTTGTAAGTCTTTTCAAGATGCTTGCCACCGGAGAGCTGATCCGGCAGGGTATGGCCGAACTCCACAGTACTCTTAGCTCCGCTCATCGCCTGGATATCCTTGATTTTCGTGCCACCCTCGGGAATCAGGGGATAATCCCGCAGGGCCGGACCGTCGAGGGTTTCGGAAAAATCAGGGAGCACGGTGGCAATCAGACCGTAATCCGCCACAATCTCCTTGAGGCTCCTGAGGTCCGCGGCTGAGAGAAACCCGGGCAGGATATTCACCGTACCGTTTGGTTCCGCCGCCACGGTCAACTGCTCGACCAAGGCCCGCACCGCCGCATGAAAACCCTCCATATGGGTGCCCGAATAGCTCGGGGTGGAAACCTGGACCAGCAGCGGGCCGCCGTCCTGCATGAACTCCTGGCGGTACTCAAAGAGCAGCCGCTTCACGTCGTCGCCGATGGTTTCGGTGAGACAGGTGGTGGCGATGCCGATGAGGGCCGGGTGATATTTCTCGGTCACGTTTTTCAGCCCCAGCTTCAGGTTCGCGCCGCCGCCGTAAACCGCGTTCTTCTCCCCCAGCGAGGAGGAGGCGATGTCGATGGGCTCGTTAAAATGGCTGATGATGTAACGCCGCATGTAGGTAGCGCAGCCCTGGGAGCCGTGGAGAAAGGGCACGGCCCCTTCCACGCCCCGAAAAGCGAGGCTTGCGCCCAGCGGCTTGCACAGCTTGCAGGCATTGGTGGTGGAGACATACTGGGGGACCATCTTAGTCATTGGTCTCCTCCTGTAGGGTTTCTGCTTTCCTTGGTACAAATCGCCACACCGGGCTCATCACCGAGCCATAGACCTCTCGGGCAAAGTTGAGCATGCCGGTAAAGCCGGCCAACATCTCCTTGCGCTCGTGGTTATGGTCGCAAAAGGCAACGCCCAGCTTATAGGCAATGGGCCGCTCCTTGACCCCGCCCACAAAAATGTCCACATCCTTTTCCTGGAGAAAGGCGGAAAGCTCCAGGGGGTTGGAATCATCCACGATAATGGTGCCGGGATCGGTGATCGCGGCGAGCTCCTCATAATCCTCCGGGGTTCCGGTCTGGGAGCCGACCATGACCACCTGCATGCCGATGGTGCGGAAGGCCTTGACCAGGGAAAACGCCTTGAAGGCGCCGCCCACATAGATGGCCGCCCGCTTGCCCGCGAGGGCCTGCCGGTATTTCATGATCTCCGGCATGATGAGCGAAAGCTCCTCCTTGACCAGCTCCCGGGTGCACCGCATCATCTCCTCATCCTTGAAAAACGCGGCCACCGCATAGAGCGACTCGGCCATGTCCTCAATGCCGAAATAGGAGACCCGTAGCGAGGGGATCCCGTAATCCTCCTTCATCATCTTGGCCAGATCCATGGTGGAGCCGGAACACTGCACCACATTGAGCGCCGCTCCATGGGCCCGCTGGATATCTCCCACCCTGCCGTCGCCAGTGATATTGGCCACCACCTCGACGCCCATCCGAGTAAAGTATTCACGGATCAGCCAGATCTCCCCTGCCAGATTGAAATCGCCCATGATATTGAGGCTGTGCTTGGAGATCCCGCTGATGTCGCCCATGCCCACCAGCTGGCGCATGGCATTGCAGGCAGCCTTGTAGCCCGCCCGCTTGTTGCCCTTGAACCCTTCCGACTGCACGGGCAGGACCGGAATCCCCTTTTCTTCACTCACCTTGCGGCACACCGCCTGCATGTCATCGCCGATGATCCCGACGATGCAGGTGGAGTAAACAAAGGCCGCCTTGGGGCTGTGCCGGTCGATGAGTTCCACCAGGGCGTTGTAGAGCTTTTTTTCGCCGCCGAAGATGACGTCGCTTTCCTGCATGTCCGTGGAAAAGCTCATCCGGTGCAGTTCCGGACCGGATGAAAGAGCGCCCCGGATATCCCAGGTATAGACCGCGCAGCCGATGGGGCCGTGCACAAGGTGCAGGGCGTCGGCAATGGGATACAACACCACCCGGGAACCGCAGAAGACGCAAGCCCGCTGACTCACCGCCCCGGCCAGGCTGTCCTTATTGCAGTCCATGACAAAGGGGGCCTCCCCTGTGCGGTGTATCGAATCTTGTCGTTCCAGTAAGACTGCTTCCATGTCGTCTTTACTCCTGTGTAGTTGAGTTACAAAGGAGTAAGAGCAAGGGGTGTGCCACCCGGGAGAAATAATATTTTATTGAGTGATTACTTGCTGTTAATAAGATGAACGCTTCATGGCTGGATCGGAAGGGAGCAGAGAGGCGAGGAGGGCAGTGTAACCTTTGCGACAAAAAAGAAGGGGCCGGACATTTTTGTCGGCCCCTGCGGGATTGGCGGCCTATCGCTCAGGAGGGCCGCGGCCAGTACATAATGATCATCACCCCAAGTAGAGCCACGACACCACCAAGGATATCGAACCTGTCGGGCTCTATCCTGTCGACCTGCCAGCCCCAGAGGATTGAGAGAACAATAAAAACACCGCCATATGCTGCATAGACACGGCCGAAATGCGCGGGCTGGAAAGTGGGAATTATCGCGTAGAGCACAAGCACGAATGCACCAAGAAGTGCGTACCACGCGGGCTTCCCTTCTCGTAGCCAGAGCCAGACAAGATATCCGCCGCCAATCTCGCACAGCCCGGCCAGAACAAAATAACAAACAGAGGTGATTACCTTGATGGTTCCCATTTGAACCCCTTCCTATGCAATGCCTAAGACAGAAGAGCGAGTGAAGCCCTTCTGGCGTTCGCTCGCTCTTCGGCAAAACAGTAAAAAGCCTCAGCGCTTTACACCCACCAAATCTGCCGCTTGGCCGGGTTGCCGTTTTTTTCAAAGACATCGCCGGATTCCTTGAGCACCACATCAAGCTCCTCCACGGTGAAATGATAGCCGTCTTGCGCAGCCAGAGCGACGAACTCCTCCCGGGTGCCTGGGACATCGTATCTGGCCCGCAAATGTTTGTCTCCGCCACCGGCAACAAGCAATGCCTCTACGTCTTTTCTCGCCATGGTCTTTCTCCTTGAATAATATCGATTAATTTGTAATAGAGGTCATGATTCGCGACTGCACTTCCAGGGCAAGTTTGAGCATGCCGCCTATCTGCCCCATGGTCGGGGGTGTGATGGAGTAGCTCTCGATGTCGCAGATATCCTGAAACCCGTCCCACGCTTTAAGCTCTGCCCCCAGACCCTCCAGTTCGCCGGGCAAAAACTCATCAATGGCCTCCACCAGATCGTGCATGGTGTGATTATACGGCAGCTTCCCGTTTTTCATGAGCATGGCCATGATCAGTTTTTCCATGGCCATGGCCACCAGATTGTAAAGAATCTCGGTGGTGAATGGTTCTCTCCGTTGCGTATAGGCATTGTTCGCCGTAGCCAGGAACTGATTGCCCTCCTGGAGAAACTCCTGCCATCCCTTGATGGCTTCACTTTTGAGCTCGGGAAATCCTGCCAGGGGAACGACCTTTGCCTTCCCTGATTCCGCCATGGTTCTCCCTCCTCGGTTATAGTCGTTTGCGTTGACAGATGAGTTTTGTCCCCTGCCAACCGATCTTGCGGTAAAATTCCAAGGCCGCTGCATTATTCCGATCGGCTAGAAGCTGAAGACGCCCGACCTTTTTGCTTGCACCCCATTGCTCCAGGGCAGTCAACAATGCTCGCCCCACGCCCCTCCCTTGCCATGATTCGGCGACCACCACATCCTCCACCAGCAGAGAAAGTCCCCCCTCGGCAGTAGAAATGGTGAGCTGTCCGGTACACATGCCGATAGCCTGTCCCGCTTCCTCGGCAACCAGAATAACCGCTGACTCATGGGCCAAGAGCATGGCCAAACCCTGACGCTGCTTGGCTGGATCAAAATCAAAATCCGCCTCGATGGAAAAAAGGATCCGGAGCAGATCCACCAAGGCAACAAGATCACCAGGGTTGGCCGGTCGTATAACTGCTTGTGCCATGCACCCTCCCTGCCTACTCACTGAATTCGATGCGGATGGTATCCTTTTCATCCGGGACCAAGGTGTAGTGCGTCCCGCGGGTAAAACGCATGGTGTGATCAAGCGCGACTTGCTGCAATCTCTCTATATCGCTCTGCACCGTGGCCTCCTCCGCCTCGCTGTTCACATGAATCATGACCTCCCGGTCATTGTCGGTGAACTGAAGCAAAAAGGAGTTATGCTCCAAAAAGACCAGATCGTCATAGACATAGGAGATACCCATTCCGGCCGCCTCGACAATGGTTTTCACTGTTCCCAGAGGTTTTAGGCCCATCTTGCAGTTCCCCATCCTTGTAATTTTGCTGCAGCGTCTTTTCGAGCAGGGCTGCTCACAGCTCCTCGGATTTGCTCAGGGTGTAGGTATCCCGCCATCTGGCTCCGCAGGTTGCGCAAAACATGGACACCTGCACTTTATCAGGGTCTGTCTTCTCCGGCGGTGCACTCGCCTTGATGGCCTTGGAGCCGCACTTAGGACAAATTGTGCCCCCGGACTCCAGGCGTGATCGAAAGGTCATCCACCTCGCCCTATACGCTGATGAGATAGTTAGCGGCAGGGGTGCCATCCTCAAGGCCGTCAAGGATCGCATCAATCGCCTCTTCGCTGTCCACCCCTTTGAACCACCAGTTCTCCGGCTGGATCACCATGATGGGCCCGGACTCGCATTGTTTGAGACAGGTGGTGGCGCTGATCAGACAGTCCAGCCCCCGGTCGAGCACCTCTTCTTCAAGGTATTGCAGAAACCCTTCGGTCTGCTTGTGGCAAATGCCCTTCTTGTCGCCGGCAACCCGGAAGCTCTGGCAAACGATTATCTGACGCGCTGGTATAGCCATTGGGGTATCTCCTCTCTATTTGAAATATTATTTCCTGTTTTTTCCTTTCTTGCCGCCGCCGTAAAGCACGTCCACCGTGCCCTCGACATTGTCCTCCAGAAGCAGCACGGTCAGACCGTGGCGGGCTAAGATATCCCTCGGCTTTTGCCCGGCGCTTGCGGCCAGAAGCACAAAACAATCCGCCAAGATCCCGGCCACCTGCTCCCAGCGATTGTCGCCGCTGCCAGGCTCGGGGAGATCCCGGGTCTCGAGCAAGCAGGCCAAGCCGTCTTCCCTCGGCCCATAGATCAGGGCTTTGATGGCCTGACCGAGATGGAGATCGATATCCATGCCGTTCGAACTGAGCACGGCCACATTGGGTCTGGCTGCAGTCGGCTTGGGCACCGCCATGCCGCCTTCTGCGATCGGCGGAATACCTTCGCCTCGAGTTGCCTGTTCCGGCAGACAAACAACCGGTATGTGGAGGGCAACCTTTTGTGCCAGCTCTGTCATGGTTTTTTCCGAAGGCAGAGGCAGCTTCTCTTCCGTATTCAACCATCCCTTTCCGGGAATCAGGCTGATGGGCCCGGCCCCAAGAGCGGAAACCTGGCGGGCAATTTCCTCAACCTCCTGATCATTGATCCCGGCATACACCGTGGTCTGAACAGAGACCGCCATGCCTGCCGCTTTGCAGGCTGCGATTCCCTTGGCCTGCGCCTCGATCAGGATCTCGGCCGCTTCCGCCAGTGGGGTGTTGCGTTTGCCCGGCCGAATCCAGGTGTACATTTTTTTGATCGTCTGCGGAGTGACAGCATCCACCAGCAGGGTAACCCTGGCAACTCCGCACTCGGCCAACAGGTTGGCATGTTCGTCCAGGCCAAGCCCCAGGGTGGTAATGCCCAAGGGTAAATTATGATAGTGTTCTCGCAGCATGACCAGAATATCCCGAGTCATGGTCACGGTGGCCAGAGGGTCACCGGGGCCATGAAGATCCAACCCCTTGATATCGTTTCCCTGGGCCAGCAAATCCGCAATCCAGGTGAGCGCTCCCCGGAGGGGCACTGCCTGAGGCAGTTTGTCCTCCCCGGAGAAACGAATCCGGGCTGCAGCCTGAGGAGCAACCGGCAGAATAAGCCACTCGGGAATCTTGCCACCGCACCCTTGCTTGGATTTGGGAAAATGAATAATGGTCACACCAGCCTCCGGCCTAATGCGCAAGACGCGACGGGGGAATCATTTCCCCCGCCACCGCCATTTCATTGTGTGCTTGGGGACAAATCAGAAAGTTGTCCCCGCTTTCTACAGGACCAGCTCGAACTTCGACTCGGAATCATCTCGGTCTTTCCGGTCGAGCAAAACGCCTGTGATCTTCTCCAGCAGCCTGAGGCCGCCCTTGTAGCCCACGGTTGGGAAGTACTGGTGCCCCTGTCGATCCAGAATGGGAAAACCCCATCGCACATAGGGGATGTCCTCGTCCCGGGCAATATACTTGCAGTAAGTATTGCCGATGATCAGATCCACCGGTTCATTCTTGATCCACTGATGGAGGAGGAACATGTCCCCCTTGGCCTTGACATTGACCTTGCAGCCCATGTCCTTGGTGATCTCCTTGATCCGTTTTTCAAATTTCTTGCCTGGGGTGCCGGTAACAATATGGATCGGCTTCATATCCATGGAGACGAGAAACTCGGTCATGGCGATGAGCTGATCCGGATCGCCGACCAGGGCCACTTTTTTGCCGTAGAGATACTGGTGCATGTCCGAAATCATGTCCACCAGCTGGCCGCGCTCATTGAGAATCTCATCGGGGATGTTCACCCCGGCGATGGTCCGCAGGGCATCGATGAACCGATCCGTGGCCATCAGGCCAAAGGGCATATCCAGCACCGAACAGGGCACCTTGCACTTGGTATCAAGCTCCCGGGCCGCATCGGCCGAGCACCACTCGCCCAGGGCCAGGGTTCCCTTGGAATCCCCGGTGCTTTTCAGCTCGGCCACGGTGGTGCCGCCTTCCGGAAACATCTTGTACTCGCCGGAGAGCGGGCCGTTGAGCACGCCGGAGGTATCCGGAAAGAGGATGGTCTTCACTCCGATCACCCCGGTGATCCGCTTGATCTCCTCCATATCGGCAGGCTCGACCCAGCCGGGAATGATGTTAACCTTGCCGTTCTTCTTCCCTGTCGGCTCGGCCATCCCGGCCATGGATTTAACCATGTTGGAAAAGCCGGTAACATGGGAACCCGCGTAGCTCGGGGTGGAGGCGCTGATCACATATCTGCCCTCGGGGATCTTGCCTTCCGCGGCCGCCTTTTTCTTGATCTGGGGCAGATCGTCGCCGATGGTCTCGGAGAGGCAGGTGGTGTGGATGGCTATCACCTCGGGGTTATAGACGGTGAATATGTTATTGATCGCCTGCAGCATATTGGCCTGGCCGCCGAAGACCGAAGCTCCCTCAGTAAAAGAGCTGGTGGAGGCGGAGATCGGCTCCTTGTAATGCCGGGTCAGGGCGGAGCGGTGATACGCGCAGCAACCCTGGGAACCATGGCTGTGCGGCAGGCATCCGTGGATGCCGAGAGCCGCGTACATGGCGCCGATGGGCTGACAGGTCTTGGCCGGATTAATGGTCAAGGCCGTGCGCTCGGTAATCTCTGTGGGTGTATGTCGTAAGAGCATTGTTGTATCCTCGATTACTCTGTTTTTTGGGGTGGGGGGCAGATGTTCCTCTGCCCCCAGAACTCCTGCTACTCCCAGTTATACGAAGCCGACAGCTGGGGATTCTTCTGCCACGGAGCCTTCATATAGCCCCAGACCTTGGAGTTCACCAACCGGTCGATCTCCTTGTAGAAGTTGATCGCTCCCAGGAACCCGGCATAGGGACCGCCGGAATCGTAACTGTGGAGCTGCTTCATGGGCACGCCCAGTTTCTGGATGGAGTACTTCTCCTTGATGCCTGCACAGAAAATATCCGGCTTCATCAATTCGACGAGTTTCTCGGCCTCGTACTGATTCAGATCGTCGATGATCAGCGTGCCCTTGTCCATGTCTGCGGCCAGGCCGTCATAATGCTTGAACTTATAGCCTGCCTTTTCCAGGGCCTTCATTTCCTTGTCGCTTTTGCGCGGCTTGAAACGCGCTTCGTCCGGCTCAACCTCGATCTCTTCAATGTTGCGGCTGTCCGCATCCACCTGGATATTGGGCAGCACCTGGCGTCCCTCGTAATCGTCCTGATGCCCAAACTCGTAGCCGGCGGAGATGGTTTTCATCTTGAGCTCGTCAAAGAGTTCCTTGTAATGATGGGCCCGTGAGCCGCCGACAAACATCATCGCAGTCTTGCCCTCGGTCCGGGGGGTGATTTCGGCCAGAGCCGCCTCAACCCCGGGCATCTCCTCGGCAATAACCTTTTCCACCGTGTCGATGAGCTCCTTTTCGCCGAAATATTCGGCAATCTTGCGCAGGCTCTTGGCCGTGGCCTTGGCTCCGATGAAATTCACCTTGATCCAGGGAATGCCGTATTTGGTCTCCATCATGTCCGCCACATAGTTGATGGACCGGTGGCACATGACCGCATTGAGATCCGCAGTATGGGAGGAGGCAAACTGGTCATAGGTCGAGTTGCCGGAAAAGGTCGAGATGCAGGTGATCCCGCATTTCTTGAAAATTCTGTCGATCTCGAAGCCGTCGCCGCCGATGTTGTACTCGCCCAAGAGGTTGATCTTGTACTTGCCCGGTTTCACCTCGTCGTTCTGCCCGACCAGATGACGAAACACCTGGTTGTTGGCGATATGATGGCCGGCAGACTGACTCACCCCTTTGTACCCTTCGCAGGAAAAGGCATACACGTTGCAGTCGCCGAACTTTTCCTTCATGTTCTTGGACACGGTATGGATATCGTCACCGATAAGACCAACCGGACAGGTGGCGAACACGGCGATGGATTTGGGATGAAAGAGGTCGTACGCCTCCTGGATCGCCTGGGCCAGCTTCTTCTCGCCGCCGAAGATGATGTCCTGCTCCTGCATGTCCGTGGAAAAGCAGTAGTTCATGTAATTTTCCCCGTCCGGACCTGCATCGGTCTGGTTGCGGCGGGTCAGCCAGGCATAAAAACTGCAGCCGATGGGACCGTGCACCAGGTTGACGATATCTCGGGTCGGGCCCATGATAACGCCCTTGCATCCGGCATAAGTACAGCCGCGCATTGTGATGATGCCGGGAATGGTGCGCACATTAGCGGTGAACTCCGGGGTCTCGTTCTGCTGCGCCTCATTGATCATGATCTGCTTGGCGCGCTTACGGCCTACCTTGGGCGGATACTTCTCAAGGAGTGCTGCCTTGACCTCGGCAGGACCCCACTGCACCAGCTTTTTCTTTGCTGCTGTTGCCATTGTCTTTCCTCCTTATGAGATGGCCTTAGCGCCTGTCTCGCCTGTTCTGACCCGAACCGCATCGCTCAAGGGCAAAACAAAAACCTTGCCGTCGCCAGGCATGCCGGTCTGATTCGTATTGATAATGGTCTCCACCACGCAAGGCACCATGGAGTCTTCCACCACTGCGGTGATCATCCGTTTCGGGTAGAGCTTGCCCTTTTCCCCCAAAAGCGCGGCCGCCTCTTCATACCCCTGCACCGTCCCTTCCAGAACGGCCGGGCTTACAAAGCCCATGCCGCGGCCGTGGGCCTCGTGGGCAAAGAAGGCGTCAACCCCGCAGTCGGTGAGGGCCTGCTTGGTCTGATTCATCATATTTATCCGCACGACGGCGATGACCTCTTTCATGGCGCCACCCCTTCTGCTGCATAGGCGGTTTCCTTGACTCCGGAGCTGATGGTGTAGGATTCCTCAACCTCGGAAACGAAGATCTTGCCATCGCCGAAGGCGCCCTTGCCGGTGGAGCGGGCCGTATTCATCACGGTTTCGATGAAAAAATCCTTGTCCGCGGAGTTGATAACGCTCATCAGCATTACCTTCGGCAACTCGTCGTAGGTAACCTCGCCGATCTTGATGCCGCGCTGTTTGCCGCGACCGGCCACGGAATATTTGGTAACCGCCGGAAAGCCCGCCTCCATGAGGGAGGCAAGAACCTTGTCTGCTTTCTCCGGCCGGACAATTGCTCTGATCATAGTCAACATGGTGTTTCTCCATTTTTTTGTGTTATTCGCTGCTGGTTCGGTTCTCGTTGAGAGCTGCAAGCGCGAGGCTTTCAGCCGTCCCCTAATTCATCAACCCGTAGTCCATCAGGAGTTTTTCGAGCTCCTCAATCTCCAGCGGTTTGGGAATGACAAACATCTTGTTTTCGTCGATTGCCTTGGCAAGTCCGCGGTAGGCATCTGCCTGCTTGACCTCGGGGTTCCATTCGAGAACGGTCTTGCGGTTGATCTCGGCGCGCTGTACATCGTTGTCGCGGGGCACAAAGTAGATCATTTGGGTGCCAAGCTTTTTGGCAAACTCCGAAATCATCTCCTCTTCGTTGTCAACGGCGCGCGAGTTGCAGATGAGCCCTCCCAACCGCACTGAGCCGCTCTGGGCAAACTTCATGATGCCCTTGCTGATGTTGTTGGCCGCGTACATGGCCATCATCTCGCCGGAAACGACGATGTAGATCTCCTCCGCCTTGCCGTCGCGGATGGGCATGGCGAATCCGCCGCACACTACGTCGCCCAGAACATCGTAAAAGGCGTAATCCAACCCTTCGCTCTCTTCATACGCGCCGAGGGATTCCAGCATATTGATGGAGGTGATGATGCCGCGCCCGGCACAACCAACCCCTGGCTCAGGGCCGCCGGACTCAACGCACCAGGTGCCGCCGTAGCCTTTTTTGCGGATGTCATCGAGCTCAACATCCTCACCCTCCTCACGCAGGGTGTCGAGTACCGATTTCTGGGCCAGGCCGCCGAGCAGGAGCCGAGTCGAATCCGCCTTGGGGTCGCAACCCACGACCATGACATTTCTGCCTAACTCCACCAGGCCGGCCACTGTGTTCTGGGTAGTTGTTGACTTACCGATTCCGCCTTTTCCGTAAATTGCCACCTTGCGCATCTCTACTCCTCCTTGCTCTGTATTAAATATGGGGTTGTCAAATTCCATTGGCATGCGTTGCCGTCGTTTGCCTCTAACGCAATGGGTGTGCCAGAGCGGAAGCGAACTTCGGACTTTCCACACAACATCTTAATATTATTTGATTTATTATGGATGTTTGCCACGAAGGCCATCAGCGCGCCTGTTCCATTTTGTAAACTTGACTACAAAAGAGAAGAGTGGAGGGGTGGGCTTTTTGTTACAAAAATGTTTCACGAAAGAAAACTACCAACAAATACCCGCCATCTCTTACAGGAAATATAAAACCATATTTTCTTATTATTTCAGAATGTTAAGAACGATACATGTTAAAAATGTTACATTTTTGAAGTATTGGAACGTTTATTGCTAATCCAATACACAGGAGCTTTCCCAAAAGAATTTCCCCCTCAAACGTCTCACAACAATGGGCAGACACAGCGCATGATCAAACCCGACTACCCCACCGAACGCCTTGAATTGCAGGCCCTGTACCAGATAAGCCAGCTCATCGGCTCTGCCCTGGATATCAAGAAAACCCTGTCCGAGGTATTGCGGATCTTGCACGAAATCCTGCGCATGGAACGGGCCACCCTTGTCTTGCAGGAAGAAGGAGGAGAACATCTTTCCATTGCCGCCTCGTACGGACTCAGCAAAGAAGAGGAAAAACGCGGCATCTATAGACCCAACGAGGGGATAATCGGTCGCATCTTCCAGAGCGCCTATCCCTTTGTGGTGCCGGACATCCACAGCGAACCGCTTTTCTTGAACCGGACCGGCGCCCGCGCCAATCTCCCCAAGGGAGAGATTTCATTCATAGGCGTGCCGGTCATGCTGCCGGAGGGACCGGTGGGCGTTCTTTCCGTGGACAGACTCTTCGGTCAGGAGATCTCCTCCGAGGAAGACATCCGTTTTCTCACCGTGGTCGCCATGCTCATCGCCCAGTTTCTGCGACTGCACAAGGCCGTGTCCCACAAACAACAGATACTGGTGGAAGAAAATCTGCTGCTCAAGAAAGAGCTGCGCAGCCGCTACAACCAGCACAATATCATCGGCCAGTGCAAACGGATTCAGGATGTGTACAACTACATCGACAAGGTTGCCCCAAGCCGTGCCACCGCCCTGCTCCTGGGCGAATCCGGCACCGGCAAGGAACTGGTCGCCCGGGCCATCCACCAGGCAAGTCCGCGTGCAGACAAACCGTTCATCAAGATCAACTGCGCGGCCCTGCCCGAGAATCTTCTGGAAAGTGAACTGCTCGGCCACGAGAAGGGCGCCTTCACCGGCGCGGCCAATCTCAAGAAGGGCCGATTTGAACTGGCCGATGGCGGCACCATTTTTCTCGACGAGGTGGGGGAGCTGCCCCTGGCCTTGCAGGCCAAGCTGCTCAGGGTGTTACAGGAACAGACCTTCGAACGGCTGGGCGGCACCCATACCATCACGGTCAATGTCCGGGTCATTGCCGCCACCAACCGCAGCTTGGAAGAGTGCGTCGAGCAGGGAACCTTTCGGGCGGATCTCTTCTACCGCCTCAATGTCGTGCCCGTGATCCTGCCGCCGCTCAGGGAACGCAGGGAAGACATCCCCCTGCTCCTCGATCACTTTCTTAAGGAGAGCAACCGCATGAACACCCGGGAGGTGCACCTCTCCAGCCCCGTGGTCCAGCTTCTCTGCGCCTACAGCTGGCCGGGCAATGTCCGCGAGCTGCAAAACCTTATCGAACGGCTGGTGATCATGGCCGACGGTGAAACCATTGTCTCCCGGGAGCTGCCAAGCTACATCACAGCGATTCCGGAAGCAGCAGGACAGGGAATACCTTTCTGCCGCTTTACCGCGCCAAAGACCGGGGAACCAGGGCCGACAAGCAATCCTCTGCCCGAAACAGACAAACACAAATCTTTAAAGGATATGGAAAAGGAAGAGGTGGTTGCGGCTCTGCGACGACACGGATGGGTTCAGGCCCGGGCCGCCAGGGAGCTTGGCCTCACCCAGCGGCAGATGGGCTACCGCATCAAAAAATACGGAATTACCATGCCGGATTTTTCCCATTAAACAAAAAAGCCGAGTTTCCCCTGACAAAGGGAAACTCGGCTTCCATCTTTTTTGCAACCCTTACCCCCGGGACACAATCAGGAGATAAGACTCAGATAATCACCGAAAAACTGATGGAAATCATCGGATATCTGCACCCGTAATCGCCGTGCCTCAGCCAGCAGATCGGCGGGCCGCACCACCAGGGAGCGGAACGAGGCAAGCCACTGCCAGTCCTGTTCCAGCCAGAGGCTGATGTCCTCGGCAACCGCGACATGGTTATCAAACTGCAATCCAAGGATATGCGGTCGCTGCTCAAGGGAGAAAGCCTCCACCTGGCATTGTTCCGAGGTGGCGAGCAGAGAGAAATGTTTGGGCAGCGGCTCCAGCACCGTCTGACTGTGCCACTTGAACATGGGAATGCTTTTGCCGAGATTTTTGAACGCCGGATGTTCCCGGCCGTCATGGGTGAGATGTCCCTGAACAAAACCGATGCTCGGCTTGAAGTTCGGCCCTATCTGGGCGCCGAGAATTGAGGCAAGCAGCTGGTGGCCGAGACAGAAGCCCAAGATGGGCTTATCTGCTCCAATCGCCCTTTTGATGAACCGCTTTTCTTCCACGAGAAACGGGTATTTCTCCTCCTGGTCGACGTTGGGAGAACCGCCAAGGAGAATGATCGCCCCATAGCCGTTGAAGTCTGGAATCCAATCCTGCCAGACCTTGACGAGATCAAACTCGAGCCGGTGCTTGCCGAACGCTTCAAGAAGCAGCCGCCCGGGCCCGGCCCAGGGGGTATGTTGCAGGATCAGAAATTTCATCCGTCTTCTTTACCAATTGCGGGGGGACAGGCGGCGGATTCGGGACTTTCGCGAATCCGCCGCCTGTTGTCACTTTCTTGTCAGGCAGAAATCAAATGGCATCTCTGCCGGTTTCGCCTGTCCTGATGCGGCAGACAGAATCCACCGGCAGAACAAAGATCTTGCCATCGCCGATTTTCCCGGTCTTGACGCTGGTTATGATGGCATTAACCACCGTGTCGACCATTTCCGCGGCAACAACGATCTCAACCTTTACCTTGGGGATGAAATCCACCACATACTCGGCACCACGATACACCTCCGTGTGCCCCTTTTGACGTCCAAAGCCTTTCACTTCGGATGCGGTCATGCCTTGAACCCCGATGGCATGCATGGCCTCCTTGAGATCCTCCAGCATGAACGGCTTGATGATTGCTTCTATCTTTTTCATGATGCCTCCAGCCTTATCGATGGGTTTTATTGAGATTGAATTCAGGATACGCAGTCACCCCGACTTCGCTCTGGTCGAGTCCTTCCAGCTCCATTTCCGGAGAAACCCTGAGCGGCACGATCATGTCCAATACTTTGAAGAAGACGTACATGACCACAAAGACAAAAACGATGTTGGTAACGGTGCCGATGACCTGGGCCAGAAACTGACTTGAGTCGCCATAAAACAGGCCCTTGACCGTACCCTTCACCCCATTGAGTCCATCGCCGTAAGTGCCGTCTGCAAACAGCCCCAGGGCCAAAACGCCCCAGGCGCCATTGACGCCATGGACGGAAATCGCGCCGACCGGATCGTCAACCTTCAAAACCCGTTCGACAAAGAAAACACTGATGCACAACATAATACCGGCAATCGCCCCGATGAGAACCGCTGCCCAAGAAGGCACAAACGCACAGGGCGCAGTGATTGCCACCAGTCCGGCCAAAAGACCGTTGGCTGCCATCGAAATATCGGGCTTGCCATAGACAATCCACATATAGGTCATGGCGGCAAAGGCACCGGCTGCCGAGGCGAGCATGGTGTTGGCAGCAACAACCGCCAACCTGAAATCGCCGCCTGCAAGGGTGGAACCCGCGTTGAAACCAAACCAGCCGAAAGCAAGAATAAAACACCCTACAATCGCCATGGGAATGTGATGCCCAGGAATAGCGTTGGGCGTGCCATCGGCCTTGAATTTGCCAAGCCGTGGCCCAAGAACAATCGCCCCAGCAAGGGCCGCAACACCACCGGTCATATGAACCACCGACGAACCGGCAAAATCAACATGCCCATGTCCCAAGGCAAAATTGTTACCGAGCTGCGAGAGCCAGCCTCCGCCCCATACCCAGTTGGCATACAACGGATACACCAGAGCGGTTATGAAAAAGCCGTAGACCACGAATGACTTAAACGTCCAGCGCTCAGCCATGGAACCAGTGGGAATAGTCGCCGTGGTATCCATGAACACCATCTGGAACAAAAAGATTGCGTACACCGCAACATCATAGGTCCCGGACAGGAAAAACCCATTGGTTCCGAACAAGCCGAAATCCTTGCCGAAAAGATTGATCACAAACTCGCCATTGAGCACCCCGCCGCCCCCGAGGGTGGGAATTCCGCCACAGCCTCCCATCTGAATGGCGAAGCCGCACATCCAGTAGCCGAGTATGCCGATACCGTAGATCATGAAATTCATCGCCATGGTATGGCCCGCATTTTTTGCCCGGGTAAACCCTCCTTCCGCCATGGCAAACCCTGCCTGCATGAACATGACCAGAAAACCGCAGACCAGAAGCCAAACCATATTGATCGCTATTCGGTTATGCCCGACAACGTCCGCCAACTTTGCGGCCAGCGGTTCATTTTTCCCCATGGTTGCCAACTCGTCGGCAGTTGGCGCAGCAGCAGTGGCGCCAGCCACGTCTGCCACCCCCCCTGTCGCTGCTCCGGTAGGATCAGCAACAGCCGCCAGGGCGGGGGCAGCAGGGGACGGCGCAACCTGACTTACCGTTGGCGGCGCCGAAGAATCTGGGCCAGCAAGGCCTTCTTCGGCAAACGCCAGCGATAGAGAACTGCACAAGCAGCCCGTAATCAGCAATAATGTCAGTAGTATTTTTTTCATCTCGCTCTCCTCTTCATGGTTGATCTCCTCTGTCGATTTTGGATGATAACTGCAGCACTTTTTTCTTGCTTCGCGCCTTTTCCGGAGTAGCATCCCCATTCGGCCCCAATGAATCTATACTTCCGCAGACGGTTATCTGACAACAAAAGCAACAAGCGTGCCGCTCTTTCCCATGATGTTTATTTCGATTGTATCTGGTTGTATCAGCGCGCTATTTATAGTTTTATTGTGCTCGTGAAGGATCGACAACCAAACATATTTATTACAATTATGAGCAAAATAAACACGGCAACAGATTTATAACTTACATAAATGTACCATGCTGGCGACTTATTAGTTTCCGAGAAAAATAAAAATGGGGTTAACTACAGATAGGAGAATTCGCAACGACTTACATATCATAGGAGAAAGTAGTGCTTGGTGATCTTCTTACTTGCACGGAGGTCGGCATTTGACATTATGGGAACTACCCGCCCCACATAACCATAACCCTCTTGGAGAATAAGCATGAACAAAGCAGAACTCGTCAGCAAAATTGCCGAGGCATCAAACCTCACCAAGGCCGCAGCAGAAAAAACCCTGAATTCTACGCTGGATGTCATTGCGAAAGCCCTGGCCAATGACGAGAGCATTTCCCTAATCGGGTTCGGCTCTTTCTCTGTAACCCAGCGGGCAGCACGTACTGAACGTAACCCACAGACCGGCAAAGAGATAAAAATTTCGGAAAAGAAGGTTGTGAAATTCAAGCCGGGTCAGAAGCTGAAGGATTCAGTCTGCGTCAAGGTAAAGGCGAAGGGTGGTTGTGGATGTGGGTGCAAGACTACCAAGGCTAAAAAAAATAAAAGGTAGGGGATATCAAGCATAGCCTGGGGGTAACAGAAAAATAAACAATACAAATAATTACAAAATAACAGTAAGATAGAACATAACTTCAAGTCCCATCGCAGATAAGGGTTTCGCATTGTTGCAAAACCCTTTTTTTATTGCCCCATCAAACCGAACTAAGTAACGGACCGGCAGACTCGTTCCTTTCTTTCAAGACACGCCTTTCCTCCGATGCACCCAGGAAATCTTATCCCACAGCCCCCGAAGAATCTGCACCTCATGTTCGGTCAAACCCTGACGGGCAAGCATCCGTCGAAAGGCACGGACCAGATGTTCCGGGTTCTGCGGATTGAGGAAACCCACCTCAAGAAGCACCTGACGCATCTGGGAAAACATAGCTTCCAGGTTCTTTCCCAGGGCAGGACGTTTCCCCCGCGTCCTGCCCTCGACCGGAGCAGAAAATTTCAAGGATGCCTCATACAGGCAAACCGCCACGGCTTGGGCCAGATTCATGGAAGGCAAGTCGGGATGGGTGGGGATGGTCACACAGTATTGGCAAAGATCCAGATCTTCGGTCTTAAGCCCTGTATCCTCGGGGCCAAAAACAAGCGCCGCCTTGGCGGTCTTTGCCAGACCAACAGCTGTTTTAGCCGCCTCAGCAGGAGACAACAGCTCCTCCCGATATTTACCGAATCGCCGAGTCGTGCCCAGGGCAAGGTTTCGGTCTGACAGGGCAAGAGCCAGATTTTCGTACACCTTGACCCGCTCAAGAAGATCAAAGGCAGACACCGCCATATTACGGGCTTCCGCCCCAAGATGACTTGCACGCGGCTGCACCAGACGCAGCTCGCCAAAACCGAAATTTTTCATGACCCGGGCAACCGAGCCTATATTTCCACCACTTTTTGGCTCCACCAGAACAACGCAAAGACGATCACAAGCCAGAGACATTGAAAAAAACCCTGTTGACCTGCCCATAAATTATCATTCTTCCGACAGGGCAGCATCCGCCAGAAAAAAACTTCCCAAAGTTCAGTGAACCTGCAGGTTATCGACAACTCCCCTGACACCCTCGATGGAACGAATCAGATTGAGAACCTTTTTCTTCATTTCCTGACTTGAAACTGTGCCGGTAACATTGGCGGAGCCCGAGTAAACATCCACTTCGATATTGAGCGATCTGATGCCGGGCTCCTCCATGAGCCTCGCCTTGATTTTCGCACCAAGCACCTTGTCATCGAAACCCTGGCCCATGGTGCGAGAGCCAACCCGAAGTTCATTTTTTACCCGCACGACTCCAGACACTGATTTGGCGATGAGACCAGCCCTGTTTGCCTCCTGTTGCGAGTCGACATAACCGGAAAGGACCACCACCCCCGCGACGGTATCAACATCAATATTCCGGGCCTTGACGTTTTTTTCCCCGATGAGTTCGCTTTTGACCTTGGCGGTGATCGCCGCATCGTCAACCATCGTTCCGGCAGACCGCTCATCTCCACCCACCGCGTAGCCGCCTGCCGCGCCTCCGCCCACCACAGCAGCAGCGCAACCAAAATTCATCAGCATACAACAGTAGCAAAACGCTCCCATCAAAAAAATCAACAATTTCATTGGGGAAACCTCATCCTTTTTATTGTTGTTCATTTTTTTCTCACCCTTGCCAGGCAATCGACAAAAAAAATATTTAAAACCTGTGCCATTCAACGCCGACCAGAGAAATCCCGCCCATCTCAGCCCACACATGACGGCCAGCACAATCCATGCCCCCCATAGTCCTCAGACGCACACGATACAACTATAACCCGAAGGAGCCCACCACACCCACACCTTTATTCTCCTTAATGTTTTTCCTGTTGCATTAAAAGAAAAGACGGAGTATGTTATTAGAACGAAAATAAATTTAAACAGAGTAATACCTCTTCATGATATCCATCTAGCCGTGTTATTCCCCCTGCTTCGTCAGTCTCCTCAAAGTTTCTGCCGACAACATAACTTCGTTAAAAACAGAAAATAGAGTGGAACATACCTGGACGGACGCATTGTCGATTTTATCCTTGCCGCACCCAAGCATCATTCCTGGCACCTTCCGGCACCCATACCAAATCAACGAAAAAATATCTGGTGCTCTTGAAAAAGACACCGCTTACGCGATGCAGCGCGACTTTTCCCATTACAGCGCATCGCTAATTGAACAAAGGAGTTCTAATGAGTTTTGAAGAGTTTCAGTTTCACCCCCAAATAATTGCCGGCATAGAAGCCTGTGGTTATACTTCTCCAACCCCCATCCAGCGCGAGGCCATGCCTCCCATTCTCGCTGGCCGCGATATCCTCGGCCTCGCTCAGACAGGCACCGGCAAGACCGCAGCTTTTGTGCTTCCGCTCCTGCAACGCCTCCAGGCTGGACCCCGCAAAAAAGTACGGGCGCTTATCGTTGCTCCCACCAGAGAACTTGCTGAGCAGATCCACGAGAATATCGGCACCATGGCCGGACAGACCAGACTGCGTAGCGTTGTTGTCTATGGCGGAGTCGGCAAGCCCGGTCAGATCAAAAAAATCAGAGAAGGTGCGGAAATCATCGTTGCCTGCCCCGGTCGTCTTCTTGATCACTTGAATGACAAATCCATAAACCTCCGGGAGGTTGAGATTCTGGTTCTCGATGAAGCCGACCATATGTTTGACAAAGGTTTCTTACCGGATATCCGGCGGATCATGAAACAGCTGCCGACCCAGCGCCAGAACCTTGTTTTTTCCGCCACCATGCCTGCGGAAATTCGCCATCTGGCGGAAGACATCCTGCATGACCCGGTAACTATCCAGATCAATCACACCCAGGCCGTGACGACCATCTCCCACGTACTCTTTCAGGTCACAAAAGAGAACAAGACAGCCATGCTGAAAAGCATCATGGCCCAGGAAGAGACGAAAACCACCCTGATCTTCACCAAGACAAAACACAAGGCAAAAAGCCTTGCCCTGCACCTGGAAAAATCCGGGCACAGCGCCACCTCTCTCCAGGGCAACCTATCCCAGCAGAAGCGCCAACAGGCCCTGGACGGCTTTAAAAATGGAACCTTCAAGGTTCTGGTTGCCACGGACATTGCCGCCCGCGGTATTGATGTCTCCGGAATTTCACATGTTATCAACTATGATGTCCCGGACACGGTCGAAGCATATACACACCGGACTGGCCGTACCGGCCGGGCCACCCGGACGGGAGAAGCACTTACCCTGGCGTCCCGCGAAGATGGCAGCATGATCCAATCCATCGAGCGCACCCTGGGCAAAAAGATGATCCGCAGAGACGTCATCGGTTTTGTCGCTGAGGCTCACGACCTTGAAGAACCACTCAAGGCTCGCGGCGAAAGGCCGATAAGAAAGAAACCTGCCCCTGCTGGCTCGGGGAGAAACAGGCGTACCAGGGCCTCGTCCTTTGATTTTGGCATCCCGGTTCCCGCACAACGACGGTAAATCGGTTTGGGCAACCAAACCTCCAGTCGGGATATCAAACGATATTTCGACTTTATAACAAAGTGGTTCCTACATGGAACCGAGCACAAAGGAGTAGTACAAGATGGCAGAAGGCACAGTTAAATGGTTTAATGATTCAAAGGGTTTTGGTTTTATTGAGCAGGATGGCGGCAAGGATGTATTCGTTCATCATTCCGCAATTCAGGCCCAGGGCTTCAAATCCCTGCAGGAAGGCGCACGGGTTACCTTCGACGTT
>CAIPYE010000006.1 GCA_903869265.1 uncultured delta proteobacterium | reverse complement strand
TCCACGAGATCGACACCATAACCCAGAGCAACGCGGCGGCAGCGGAAGAATCCGCCTCCGCTTCCGAAGAGCTGAACGCCCAAGCGGAAATGATGAAGGGTTCGGTGGGGAATCTGCTGGAAATGGTGGGCGGCGCTGAAGAGGGGCGGGGAACGGCGCGTCCCGCAGAGCACCGACGTCCTTTGGCCCCGGGTCTTGCCAGCCCCAGAAAGGTTTCTCCTCCTGCGAGAAAGGCCCTGCCGCCCGTGGCGAAGAATCCTGCCAACCCTCGGAGCGAGGGAGCAAGGCCCGAGGATATCATTCCCATGGGAGATGACTTCGAGGATTTTTGAAGACTAAAAGAAGGGAGCTTTTTTCTCACGAGAAGCAAGGCGTCCAGAAAAAAACTTGCAATATTTATTGATGTTTGCGCACTATGGAAGCATAATATGATACGTTGTCTCTGGTTCTTGTGGGTATTTGCTTTTTCCGTTTTGCGAGGAGTGCATGTATGACAGCTGGTCATAAACCATTGTCCGATCTTTTGGATGACATGGCCTTGAAGATTCTGATGATCGAGCCGGGTGATCTTTCCATTGTCGGAGAGTTGCTTGACCTGACCGAGAAGTTGTTGCCCGGCCAAGCCGCGGCGGATACCCCGATGGTTATCCAGCGAATGGCCGCAGCTTTCAAGGGGGCTCTTGAAAAATTCATCATGGGGGAGCTGGCCGATTCCGGGGAAAACTATGATCTTCTCGGCCAGTGTATCAGCGAGATGCAGGAATCGGCCCGGAAAGAAGGCCACCCGGGTGAAAATATCCTTGAACAGTTCTGCGATAACATGAAAAAGATCGGTGTTTCGCTGCAACCATCGGCGCTTCTCGGAGTTTCTGATGCACCGTCCGCCGGGATGGCCGGGGCCAAAAAAGATGCCCTGGATGAGGACGCATGTGCCGTCGCCTCGCCGCAGAGCGACTCGGCCCGGGCGCAAGCCCCTGCGGCGGGTGGGCCGAGCCAGGAGGCGCTGCCGGATTTTCTCCAGGATACGGATCTGCTGGCCGGGTTTATCGAGGAAGCTTTTGAGCATCTTGAATCCATCGAGGTCAACGTGCTTGAGCTGGAGCAGAGCCCGGATGACCAAGATATCATTAACAATATTTTCCGACCGTTCCATACGATCAAGGGTGTTTCCGGTTTTCTCAACCTGAAAACCATCAACAGACTTGCCCATGCCACGGAGAATCTTCTGGATGATGTGCGCAATGGCAAGCGATCCATGGATTCCGCAGTCATTGACATCGTTTTGACCGTTGGCGATGCGCTGAAATCCATGGTTGAAAACATCAAGGATGTTTTGCAGCACGGGCCTGCCAATTACCAGGATACCGATATCAGCGGTTTTCTGGCGAATATCACCCAACTGCAAGAAGGAGGAGGGGAGGCTCCATCGGTTGAACCTGTTTCTGCTCCGGTTGCGGATTCTCAGCCGGAAGTTTTTGAGCCTGAAGAGGTGGAGCCGTTGGCAAGCGAAGAGGAGGCGGAGCCAGTTGACGCCCCGCTCAAGTCGGCCCCTCCCAGGGCCGCGCAGGTTGCCGCCGCCCCGAGAGTCGAGCCTCCGGCAGGTCCGGCTGCCCGTCCTTCTGCCGATTCGGCCCAGAAAAAAATCGGTGCGTCCATCAAGGTTGATGTGGAAAAACTTGATGCCCTGGTGAATGCGGTGGGCGAACTGGTGATTATGCAATCTTTGGTCCGCCAGAACAAGCTTGTCTCCCGGATCGCCGACGCCAAGCTTACCAAGGATTTTTCCCAGCTGACCCGAATCACCTCCGAGTTGCAGCGCACGGCCATGTCCATGCGCATGGTCCCCATCAAACAAACCTTTGACAAAATGATTCGTCTGGTCCGGGATCTTTCCAAAAAATCAGGGAAAAAAGTTGACCTGATCATGGAGGGCGCCGAGACCGAGATTGACCGCAACATGGTGGAATCGATCTATGACCCGCTTGTCCACATGATGCGAAACTCGGTGGACCATGGCATCTCGCCCTCGGTTGAACGGGAAAAAGTCGGCAAACCGGAAACCGGCACAGTATTTCTCCGCGCCTATCAGAAAGGCGGGAGTATGATGATCGAGATCGAGGACGATGGCGAGGGGCTGAACACCCAGAAAATTCGGAAAAAAGCCATTGAGCGCGGGTTGGTGAGCGAGTCCGATAACCTGTCTGACTTTGAATTGAACAATCTTATTTTTCTCCCGGGTTTCTCCACGGCGGACAAGATCACCGATGTTTCCGGCCGCGGAGTGGGCATGGATGTGGTGAAAAAAGCGGTGGAAAAGCTGCGGGGCAAGGTGGATGTGCAAAGCCAGCCGGGCAAGGGCTCCCTGTTCACGATCCGCCTGCCTTTGACCTTGGCGATCATCGACGGAATCATTGTCAGGGTCGGTACGGAACGGTATATAATCCCGACCATCGCCATTCAGGAATCCATGCGTCCCGAGCAAGCAAACTACAGCACGGTTCATGGCCGGGGGGAGAACCTGTTGGTGCGGGGCGAACTGGTACCCATTATCAGGCTGTATGAAATTTTTGGCGTGGAATCGACCAATACCGACCCCTGCGAGGCCATTGTCGTCGTGGTGGAAAATGAGGGCAGGCGCCGCGCCTTGATGGTTGATGAGCTTCTGGGTAAGGAGGAGGTTGTCATCAAAAATCTCGGCGGCCTTGATGTGCCAGGTGTTGCTGGTGGAACTATTCTCGGGGATGGCAGGGTTGGTCTTATTCTTGATCTGGCTGGCGTTATTGCCAATAAGGCGGATTGAGGTTTTTCGTAACCAGGCGGAAAATGGGGAATGTTTTCATCCCCAGGGGTTGAGGTTTCGCCCTGTGGGCCTTTCATGAAAAAGGAGAATGTTGATGGAAGCAGCAAGCGTAGCGCAGAACTTGGGTCAAGGGTCGGAACTGGCAGGGAAATATCTCACCTTTTCTTTGGGAAATGAGGGATATGGCGTCGGAATTCTCAGCGTCAGGGAGATCATCGGGGTCATGGAGATTACGGCTGTGCCGCATACCCCGTCTTATATCCGGGGGGTAATCAACCTGCGAGGCAAGGTCATTCCTGTGTTGGACCTGCGGCTTAAATTCAGTATGAAGCATAAGGAATATGACGAAAGAACCTGTATTATTGTGGTCGAGGTTCAGGGGCAAACGGCTCCGGTGCAGGTCGGCATGGTTGTCGATTCGGTTTCGGAAGTCCTGAATATTGCCGCCGGTGAAATCGAGCCTCCGCCTTCCCTCGGTTCTTCCTCTGAAACCGAAAATATTTTGGGCATGGCCAAAGCTAAAGGCGAGGTCAAGATTTTGCTTGATGTGGACAAGGTCGTTGGCGAAGGGCTTTTGCAGCAGCTGGCCTCCTAGCAGGGGTTCTTATAACAAGGGGCGGCTTTTGTGGTATTGAACAGTGACGGATCAAGCGGCATTCGCTATCAGCAGCTCAGCGATGGGCTGTTTCAAAAATTCAGTGATCTGGTATATGAAAAAACCGGGATCTTTCTGAAACCGGAAAAAAAAGAGCTGCTGAACGCCCGTCTGGGCAAGAGACTGCGGGCCAAAGGGATAGAGTCGTTTAAAGAATACTATGCATATGTCATCCACGATAAATCCGGGGATGAGCTTGTTCACCTCATCGACAGCGTTTCCACCAATTTTACTTCATTTTTTAGGGAAAATTCCCACTTCGAGATATTGACCTCCACTGTCTTGCCCGCTTTTGTCAAGGAGGGGCGGGGGAAAAACAAGGATATCCTTCTCTGGTCCTCCGCCAGTTCGTCCGGGGAGGAGCCATATACCATGGCCATGGTGGTGGATGATTTTGTTTGTCAGCATCCTGGGACGCGCTATCGCATCATGGCCACGGATATTTCCACCCGGGTTTTGGCGCAAGCGAAGCGGGGTGTGTACACTGAAGAAAGGATTGCGAAGGTGCCAAAGGCTTTTCTGAAAAGATATTTTCAGAAAGGGGTGGGCAATTCCGATGGCTTTGTGAAGGTGAAGGAAGATCTTCGGCGGATGGTGCACTTTGACCATTTCAACCTCATGGGCGATTTCCCTTGGCGTGAGGCCATAGATGTCATTTTCTGCCGAAACGTCATGATCTACTTCAACCGGGAAACCCAACAGGAGCTGGTGAACAAATTTCACCAGGCTCTTACCCCGGGCGGGTATCTTTTTATCGGCCATTCCGAAAGCATCAGCGGTTTGAAGCATAATTTCACCCAGATTGATGCGACCGCATATTTGAAACGATGAAGTCCGTTGCCTTGAGTAAAGGGCCCGGGGCAATGACGGTTACAGGACAGAGAACGCATGAAGATAATCGTTGGCATTTCAGATATGAAGGTCAGCAATAAGCCGGACGATGTCCTGATCACCTATTCCCTCGGCTCTTGCATCGGGGTGGTGGTTTGGGATCCTGTGGCCAAGGTCGGGGGTCTGCTGCATTATATGTTGCCGGATTCTTCCCTCGATAAGGATAAGGCGGAGGCCAAGCCTTTCATGTTTGCGGATACCGGCATTCCCCGATTGTTCAAGGAAACGTACAAGTTCGGAGCCATTAAAAATCGTTTGATCGTCAAAGTGGTTGGCGGGTCGCAAATCATGGACAACGCCGGAATCTTTAATATCGGAAAGCGAAACCAGGCGGTTGTGCGGAAAATGTTCTGGAAGAACCAGATTATGCTGGCCAAGGAAGATGTCGGTGGCACAGGGAACCGCACGGTGAGTTTGGAGATCGGGACAGGGATTACCCATTTGAAGGTTTCAGGAAGAGGGGAGTTTGAGTTATGAGCCGTCTGGATGAGATACTTTCCCTGGTAAAGCATGTCCCTCCTTTTCCCAAGGTGGCCCAGCGGGTTTCGGAGATGTTGAACGACCCGGAGGTGAGCGCCACCGCCTTGGCCGAGGTTATTCAATATGACCAGGTGATCACGGCCAATGTGTTGAAGATTTGTAATGCCGCTTATTTCGGTCTGCCCCGCAAGGTGTCCTCCCTGGATGAGGCCCTGGTGATTGTTGGCAATGACACACTCAAGGATATTATTATCACCAGCAGTAGCGCCCGTTTTTATAAAGGCGGCGCCGGAGAAGGCTACAAGCTGGATCAGGGAGAGCTGTGGAAACATTCCATTGCCGTTGGCATAATGGCCAAGGAACTGGTCAAGTATGTCAAGGGGGTGGAGCCGGGAAGCGCCTTTACGGCTGGGTTGTTGCATGATATCGGCAAACGGTTTTTGAGCAGTTTTGTTGCCGATGATTTTAAAAAGATTATGATGAAGGTGGTTCAGGACAACTGTTCTTTTGTCGAGGCGGAGAAAGAGCTGGTTGGGGTATCCCATGCCGAACTTGGCGGAATGATTTTGAGTCAGTGGGATTTTCCCAAGGAGATAGAGCTGGCTGTCTTGCAGCATCATGATTCGGATGCCCTGGAAAAGGATCCTCTTACCGCGATTGTGACTTTGGCCAATGCTCTGGTTATCAGCATGGGGATTGGCGTCGGGGCTGATGGCTTGGCGGTGAAAATGCAGGGTAGTGGCTTGAAAAGGTTTGGCATTACCCCCATGCACCTTGAACTGTGCATGGCCAATCTCTTCACGGAGCTTGACCGGGCTCAGGAACTTTTTCATATTTAGACGCCATTGAGGCTTGTTGTGCCGTTTGTGCCATTTGAAATGGCACGTTTTTTGTTGCAAAGACTAAGCAGGATTAAATTCATCCCGGGATTCTTCGGCAGCCTGCTGACTGGCTGGAGCAGTTGGGGAGCAGGGCAGCGCGGAAAGCGGCGAATGTCCAAGATGGAATAATTTAAGGAAGCAGGAGAGAGGGCGATGGCTTTCAACATTTTGGTGACAGACGACTCTGAAACCATGCGGGCCGTGATCAAGAAAACCGTGAGCATGTCCGGTGTGCCTGTCGGCGAGTTTCATGAGGCGGCCAACGGCAAAGAGGCTCTGGCTATTTTAGCGGGCACCTGGATTGATGTCATCTTGTCGGACATCAACATGCCGGAAATGGGTGGCATGGAGCTCTTGAAGAAGATCAGCGAAGATGAGGATCTTAGGAAAATTCCCCTGATTTTTATTACCACCGAGGCCAGCGAGGCCCGTCAGGAAGAGGCGCGAAAGCTTGGGGTTGCGGGCTATGTGAAAAAACCGTTCCAACCCGAGGCCATCAAGGCAATCCTCTATGAGGTGCTGGAAAAGGCATATGCCCACAGGCTGGAAGAGAAACCGTGTGACGATGCTGGCGAAGAGAGCGATTTTTAGCTGTGGTTCAGCCAATTAGGCAGGTATTGCCCATTGTAACAGCAATATTATTTTGCGGTACGCGGCTTAGGGAAAACGCCCCCCATCTGCAAACAGAAGAAAAGGCATGGGGCTGGGCGATGGCGCAGGTTGCAGATGATTGAAGCTTGGGAAAAGAGCCGGGGAGGATTGTTGAATGGATGAGGATTTGCGGCGGGTCATATTCGCAACTTTTTCAGAGGTCTTTGAGACCATGTTTTTCACCTTTCTTGAGCCGCTTGAAGAGGCGCCAGGAAGGGAAGAACTCGGTTGCGACAGGTTCATTGAGGCCACGATCGGTTATTCCGGCGGCTGTAACGGCAATTTCCTGTTTTATTTTCCCTGGGAGCTTGGCAAGAACATCACCGTGAATTTTCTCGGGGTTGATGAGGATGAGGCGTCGGATAGCCAAATCATAGACACGGCGGCGGAAACGGCCAACATGGCCATCGGCAGTCTGCTGGGCAAACTGGATCCTGGGGGCACAGCCTTGCTGGCTATTCCGAAAGCCCGTTTGCTTGCCGAGTTTTCTCCGGAAACCCTGCTTGCTGCGTCTGGGCTGTGTATGTTTAACACCGAATTCGGGATTCTCTGGGTTGTCGGGACACACGCGTAGAATGGAAAAGTCTGAGAAAAGAGAGTCGTTTTTTTGAGAGACCAGAGAGACAAGAAGAGATTATGAGAAAAATACGCGTACTTGTGGTGGATGATTCCGCAGTTGTCCGCAAGGTTTTCAGCGAGGAATTGTCACACGAAAAGGATATCGAGGTTGTGGCAACGGCGCCAGACCCCTATGTGGCGAGAGATAAAATCGTCGCCCTCAAGCCCGATGTGGTGACGCTTGATGTGGAAATGCCACGCATGGATGGCATTACCTTTCTTAAGAAGCTGATGCGTTATTTCCCGCTTCCGGTCATCATCGTCAGCTCTTTGACCAAGGCGGGCGGAGTCCTGGCCATGGAGGCCATGGACAGTGGGGCGGTCGATGTTATCTGCAAACCGGGCGAAGCCTATTCTGTCGGCGATATGAGCGCCCAGCTTGCCGAAAAAATTCGGGCCGCCTCCCATGTGAACATGGAGCAACGGATCCTGCATCTTGCCACGGTTCGTCCTGCCGATGCGCCCCGGCTTTCCCTGACCAAGACGACAAACAAATTGATCGCCATCGGTGCTTCCACAGGGGGCACCGAAGCCTTGAAGGATGTGCTCACCCAGTTTCCGGCAAATACGCCGGGGATCATGATTGTTCAGCACATGCCCGCCAATTTCACCACCAGCTTTGCCGAGAGGCTGAACAGTCTCTGCCAGATTCGGGTAAAAGAGGCGCAGGATGGGGATTCCGTTGTGCCGGGCACGGCTTTGCTTGCGCCGGGGAATTTCCATATGGTCCTGCGACGCAGCGGAGCCAGGTATTATGTTAATATCAAGAGCGGGCCGTTGGTCTGTTATCAGCGGCCCGCAGTGGATGTTTTGTTTAATTCGGTAGCTGCCTACGGCGGGGCCAACGCGGTTGGCGTTATCCTCACCGGAATGGGCAAGGATGGCGCCCAAGGCATGCTGAAAATGAAAGAAGCTGGCGCGCAAACTATCGCCCAAGACGAAAAAACCTGCGTGGTTTTCGGGATGCCCAAGGAGGCCATCGCCGCCGGTGGCGTGGACAAGGTCGTGCCGCTGCTCGATATCCCCGCTGAGGTTATGAAGATGCTGTAGCCTTTGTGGTTACAGCTTGTTGCTGATTTCTCGCATCATGTTCAGTTGTTCCATCTCTAGCAGATATTTTTTTACGGCGCACCCTCCGGCAAACCCTCCCAAACCCGAAGAACCTATCACCCGATGACAGGGCACAATCAGAGCCAGGGGATTGGCGTTGCATGCCTGTCCCACCGCCCGGGCAGCGGTGGGGTTGCCCATGGTTTGAGCCAATTCCCCGTAGGTTCTCGTTTCTCCATAGGGAATTCCGGAAAGACAATCCCATACGCGTCTTTGAAATGTGGTGCTTTTTTCCACAAATGGCGATCTGGCCGGTGGCGGAAAATTCCGACACCGCCCTTCGAAAAATTCCATGAGAAGATCGGCAAAATAATGGCGGTTGATGCTGTCTGTTATGCCCACGGTGCCGAGGTGTTTTTCCAGCCATTGTCTCGCTGTCGCATGTCTGTCCGGGGAGAAGGTGAGATGGACAGGGAGATCGTCGAGGCAAATAACCTGGATGTTTATTTCCTTGAAGGTGAAGGCGAGGTATTGAACCGATGGGGATGACATTGTCGTGCTCATGGGAATAATCGGTTGCCATATTTAATGGGAAAGGCGGCAGCGCTCGATAAGAAAGGAAACAAGCAGAACATTCCCCCGCTGGGCTTGTGAATTTTTTCATGATTGGAAAAACAATAAATCAATAAGATAGAACAATAACCTCAAAAAAAACTTGATTTTGTAGGCAAGTATAAATTATAGCTAAATATAGATCTAGTATTTTGAAATTATAAGCCTTTTTCTGAAAAAATTTTTTTAACCGGAATGTGGACAAACTATGGGTTCTTTTTCTTGCCGACATATTCTCTCTGTTGCCTTGCTTGTTTTCCTGCTTGCTTCTCCGGCTGGTGCGCAAAATCATGCGAAAAAACATGTGAAAAAGCATGCAGAGAAAGCAAAGGTTGTATCTTTGCATTCATCGCACAAGTTTGCGCCTGATCAGGGAAAAATAACGGCAAAGCAGGAGCAGTGCACAAAGGTAGTCAAGCGTGTTTCCGCAGAAGAGCATAGAGGAGAATGGGCAAGCGAAGAGAGCAATGCAGCAAACGCGGAGTTGCAGGGAAAACTCACCTGCCGCAGCGCCTATATCATGGATGCCAGAACCGGCAGGGCTTTGTACGCCCGCAGTGCCGACAGACCTGGGCAGCCCGCCAGCACCATTAAAATCATCACCGGACTCATTGCCGTTGAGAGTTTCAATGGCAATGAGATGGTGCGTGCCAGCGCCTATGCCGCGAACATGCCGGCTTCGAAGGTCTATTTGAAAAAAGGAGTTTCCTACCAGGCCAACGATTTGATTAATGCTGTGTTGCTTGCTTCGGCAAATGATGCCAGCGTGGCTTTGGCGGAAAAGGTTGCCGGTTCGGAGCAGGCCTTTGCCAGATTGATGACAAAAAAGGCCGAGGCCCTTGGTGCGCAGAATACCATTTGTAAAAGCGCCAATGGTTTGACCAAGGAAGGCCAGCAGACCACGGCCCGCGATCTGGCCACGGTTTTTAACCGGGCCATGCATAATCCAGAGTTTGCCGAGCGCATGGCAACCGCCCAGGTTCATACCAGTGACGGCAAAGTGTTGCGGAGCCACAATAAGGCCTTGTGGACCCTGGACGGAGCGGTTGGGGGAAAAACCGGGTATACCGTGGCTGCGGGTAAAACCTATGTGGGTAAATTTCAGCGGAACGGTCAGGCGATTATTGTTGCCTTGTTGGGCAGCGCCTCCATGTGGGACGACGTCGCCACCTTGGTCGAGCACGGGTTTGTCAAACAGGAAATGGCTTCACGGCTACCCGTGGATAACACCTCCGGCCGCATGCGGGTTTCGCAGGCCAATCAGAAGAGCATGATACGTTAAAAGTACATGTCCAGTACGCCATGTTGACCGGATAAAAAAGCCAAGTTGTAACAATAGCCGACATAACAGGATCAAAGCCGACAGGAATCAGCCTGGCGGCTTTTTTTGTTGAAACCAGCAGCGTGGAACCATGATTACCAAGGAAGAGGTGAGGGCAGATTTACCGGATGCGCCGGAGGGGAAAGCTTCTGGTAAATCCGCAGAGCTGGTGCGGCGTCTTGAGCGGTATCGGGAGGCGAAAAGGATATTTGTCGGGCCGACCGCAAGATTGCAGCAGATCAGGATCAATGCCTTGACGGATGGCAAGGAGCTGTTGGTGCCTGCGCCAGGCTTGAAGGAGGGGTTCTATCTCCTGGCACCGTATGAGATCCCCTTTAAGCATTTGAGTTACGCCGTGGGGTACAAAGGTCTGGTTCAATACGGTCGGCGGGTTGCGGTGGAGGAGCTGTGTCAGGGACCAGTCGGCCTGCTGATCACCGATTGTCTGGCCGTGGATCCGGCTGGTTATTTTGTCGGGGAGGGCAAGGGTTTTTTTGATCTTGCGGTCGCCATCCTCGCTGAACTGCATGGGCTTTCCCCCGAAGCGGAGGCCTATGCAGTGGGAGAGCAGGATCAGATTCTTGCCCAGGAAATCGAGCGTGGGGTATGGGATGTCCGTCTCAATGGCTTCATAACACCTGACGGCATTGCCCTGCATAACGTAGGCGGCCATGCCGACCAAAAGATTCTGTGGGACATGCTGCCGCCAAAAAGAATCCGCAAGATTACCCCGCTGTGGAAATTGGCTATGCAAATCAAGGATGCCAGAAACGCGGCGGCGGAGAGCACCCAGTGAAGGTCGGCCTCTTCTCCTTGACCGGGTGGGAGAGAAAGGGTACTCTGACTTGGCTTGTATCTTAAAAAAAAACAAAATGGGTTTGGGTGTCGGGTATGGATGAATTTCAAAAACAGGCTCTTACGGAACATCTGACTGAGTTGCGCAAGTGTCTGATTTATTCCTTGCTCGCCACGGTGGCAGGATTTTCCCTGTGCTATTCCTACAGCAAAGAGCTTGGCCAGTTGCTGTTCAAGCCCCTGTACGAGGCCATGCCTGCAGGCTCCAGTCTGATCTTCACCTCGTACCAGGAAGGGTTTTTTTTTATCTAAAGCTTTCCCTGGTTGCCGGGCTTCTTGTGGCCAGCCCGGTGATTTTTTACCAGATCTGGCGCTTTGTTGCCCCCGGCCTGTATCACCATGAAAAACGGGTGATTCTGCCCTTCAGCCTGCTCTCCTCGCTTTTCTTTTTTGGCGGCGCCGCCTTTGGTTATTTCGTGGTTTTCCCTCCGGCCTTCAAGTTCCTGCTTGGCTATTCCAATGATTTTTTAAGCCCCATGCCCACGGTGAAGGAATATTTTTCCCTCTGCCTGCGGTTGCTCATTGCCTTTGGGGTTATCTTCGAACTTCCCATCTTCATGGTTCTGCTGGCTAAGATGGGCATGGTGAATGCGGCCTTCCTGAGCAGGCACCGTAAGTATGCCATTCTGCTGGCCTTTGTCATCGCCGCCATCCTCACCCCCACCCCGGACGTGATCAATCAGTGCCTCATGGCGTTTCCCCTGATTGTGCTCTATGAGGTGAGCATTGTCGCAGTCTGGTTGCTGGGTCGGAAGCGGTTGTCTGGGTTTCAGGGGGAGAAATGAGGGGTGATGGCATGCTCTGGAACAAGCAAGGCAAGAGCGGCAGGATGAAGATGTTGGTCGTCAATATGATAACGACCGTGGGAAAATCCTTGGTCATCACAGGTCAGGGAATAATTATCAAAGAAGGCCCAGCCATTTTGTAGCGTGGCCTTTTGCAAATATTCATTCCATAGCCGGGGAATGGAAATATAGGTGGGGATTTCCTCCGCCGTTAACATGCTTATGGCGCCCCTCATCGGCGCAGGAACGCCGAGCAGCATGAGTTTGAATCTTCGCCCCTGTGTTGTCTCAGAAACAAATTCAAGATAGCCGTCCACAACATCCCGCACCATCTTCTCTAGCGATAGATGTTGAAATTTTTTCAGCCAGGCCGGGTATATTCCCTCACCGGTTCGACAATCAATCTCGCCAAAAGACAAAATAACGGTGCTCCCATCAGGAATATCGGCAAGATTTCGGAGCAAATCTTCCTTGTACTGATTGTGTTCTTTTTGTGACAAGTGGTATGCCTTGCATCCCATGACCAGCCTGGCCGCTACCGTAAAAGTATCTCCATCTATGCACACAGGGAGATTGGCAAAGCTCAGACAGTGGCTGTCGCCTATCATATATGCTGGAGGGGAATTTTCAGCGGAATACAGGTGCGGGGAATTTGTCCGGTAATCCGTCAACTTTTTCAGCAGGCAGTAAAAAGCCAGCCTGCCTGTTCCAAATGTGTCTTCAGGTTGTAGGTGTTGGATTGAGGCCGAGGCTTGGAGATATTCGCTGCACCCGGTAAGATTGCCGGTTATCCATGCCTGTAATGCTTTTTGGGTATAGAGCCAGTTTTTGTTTTGTTCGGAGACAAGCTGGTTGGTCAGGGTTGCGTCAACCAGCTTGTCAAACTGCTCCCAGTCGCGGGTCATGAAAAGAAGTGTTGCAAGCAGCATATACACTTCAGAGATGTTGGGATCAATCTCCAAGGCTTTTCGGCAGGAAGCCATGGCCCCATCGAGGTCCCCGGTTTGTGAGAGGGTATAGCCCAGGTTCCCGTGCGCTATTGCATAATCAGGGAAATGTTGCAACGCCTTGTTATATAAAGAGATTGCTTCAGGTAGGCGTCCTTTTTCTTTGAAGATGTTTCCCAGGTTATTGTAGGCTAGGGCAAATTTCGGCGCCAACTCAATGGCCTTCTGGTAGCAGGCGATCGCTTCATCAAGTTGGCCGTGATCCTTAAGGACCGTGGCCAAGCCAAAGTGGAAATCGGCAACAGTGGGATTCATGCGTAACGCCTGCTGAAAGCAGCCAATGGCGGCATCCAGCTTGCCCTGCTCGTGAAAAATAGTCCCCAGGCGGTTATACACTTCCGGAAAATCTTCTTTTGCCGCCAAGGCTTGCTGGTAACAGACAAGGGCATCTTTCAGCTGGTTTGTGGCTTGCAAGGTGACGGCCAGGTTATAGAGGGATTGGGCGTGGTCGGGGTTTATCCGCAGGGCCTCTTGGTAGGAGGCAACCGCCTCGTCGAATTTGCCTTGACTATGGAGAGTTGTTCCCAGGTTATTGAGCGCCTCAATATAATCGGGCTTCAAACGCAGGGCCTGCCCGTAGCAGGACACGGCTTCATCAAACCGTTGCAGATCTTTTAAGGCATTGCCTAAATTGTAATAATACGCGGCATTTGTCGGGTTTTCGCGAATGGCTTTCTGGAAGAGTGCAACTGCTGCGGCATGCTGCCCGAGCTGGCAGGCCATGATGGCTTGCGCATGCAATGTTTCCGCATGATTTGGGTTTATGGACAGGATCTCTTCGTATATTTTCCCAGCCTGTTGCAGGTTTCCTGATTGGTGATTTTTGATGGCCGTTGCCAAGGCTTGCTCAATATCAAAAAAAGGCTTTTGATTGGCGGAGGCATTGGGGCGCGGCTTTCCGGCGGCAGAATGTTTTTGTTTTTTTTGGGAAGCCATGGGGAGACGATACCTTGAAAAAGGTGATACATATTTTTGGGGGTTGCCTGCAAAGCAGGACCTCAAAGTCAGGCGGCCAAGGACGCCTGCTTAGTCTAGTGGAGTCTGTTTGAATTTTCAACAACCATGAAAAAAGCAGGGGTATCTCTTTGGGCGAGAGAGCGGATTGTTGGTTCGAATGCAATCCGTTCAGGTGAGGGGAACCAAGGAGGGTCAGACCAGAACGTTGATGACTTTTCCTGTTGTCTGGGCTTGTCGGGGTTGGCTGTTCTTTCGGCTTTCAGTCAGGGCTACACTTACCTTCTCCGCTGCTTGTCGTTCTTCCGCCTGTGCGGCCCGCAGGTTGTTCTGGGATTCTTGCACCGAGGCTTGGGCAACAGCCGTGTTCTGCGCGGCTCTTTGCTGCTCTGCCTGAGCCTGCCGCACTATCTGTGTTGTTCCTGGGTCGTTCGTGGTTGTTTTGGAATAGTTCGTGGAGGTCAGGCGGGATGGTGGTGCTTGGGTTGATGAGCTTATTTCCGGTCCCATGGTATGACTCCTTTCAGCACGGAGAAGACGGGAAAATTGTGGTGGGTATGTATTCCGGCCTGCGCCGGAGTGGCGATTTTTGCAAGCACCTTATTATATAATTTTTATATCCATAAAGCAAACATACTTTAAGCATCTTCCCGCATTGTCGCAACTATTCATGATATGGATTTTTGATCTTACCCCGGACGCATTCAGAGAACACGGTAAAAACACCCTTTCCATATCGAGACCAAGCGCAGCGTGAGTAGCCGGTCAGCGGAACAGATCGGCGTGGGTGCCGGTACGTTCAAAGCGGATTTCAGAGCCTTCGCCCAGAAGTTTGTAGATGAGTAGCCAGTCGGTTTCAATGTGGCATTCCCGATGATGCGCCCAATCGCCACCCAGGGAATGATCTTTGTATCTGGGAGACAAGGACTCGCCAGAAATCAGACATTGGATAACCGTTTTGAGTTTGTCCATATCCTTGCCACGCTTGCGTGAACGTTTGATATCGCGTTGAAACTGGCCGGAATAAACTGGCTGACGCACGGATCAGATACCAAGTTTTTGAAACATATCGTCAGCGTCTTTACAGGGATGCAAGTCTTTGCCCTGGTCGCTCGTTTTAAGGGTTTTGGTTGTCAAGGTATTGGGCACCCTGATTTCAAACGGCAGGGCCTTTTCGGCAACTATCCGGACCAACAAGAGCCGGACCGCATCCGAGAGAGAAAGCCCCATGGCGGAAAGAGCTTCCGAAGCGTCCCGTTTCACCTGCTCATCAATACGAACATGAACCATTGTTGTTGCAGACATAAATTTCTCCTTTGTGGGAATTATTGTTACACATTGTATCTCATGCGGGAGAAAAAGTCAATCTGCGGATTGATAGGTTGTGCTGGCCGAACCTTGAGGAATCCAGAAAATCAATTGGTGGGTTTTCGATAAGCTCCCTCCCCACCTGCGGGTGTATAGACCGGGGACATGGGTAACAGGTGTTCGGGGACATAGGTAACACATTTTGTAAACTGGTAGATTGTTTCGCAGGGAGGAAACAATCATGCTACATGGCAAGAGGTGTCTACCATGTCCTTACGCAAAGAATTTATCATGTTAGCCAGTCAGAATTGCGCCAACATAAGCGAATTGTGTCGGCGCGTTGGCATTAGTCGGAAGACTGCCTACAAATGGCTGAGCCGCTTTAGGGAAGGCGGCGACGAAGGTTTGCAAGACCGTTCGCGCCGTCCGCACAGATCGAGCAACCGTACTCCTGAGCCTATGGAACAACTGGCGTTGTCGATGCGCGAGGCGCACCCTGCTTGGGGTGGGCACAAGAT
>CAIPYE010000005.1 GCA_903869265.1 uncultured delta proteobacterium | reverse complement strand
TCCTTCGGCAGGGGGGGCCTCTTCCGCAAGCACCTCCTCCAGTTCGTCGGCTTCGAGGATTTCCACCTCCTCTTCCAGAAATTCGGTGTCATCGACTTCTTCAGCCACAACCTCTTCGACCATGTCCTCGTCAAGAACCTCAACCTCTTCCGTGAGCGCATCCTCGGCCAGCCCGCCTTCTTCCGCGCCCAGTCCTTCGGCAGGGGGGGCCTCTTCCGCAAGCACCTCCTCCAGTTCGTCGGCTTCGAGGATTTCCACCTCCTCTTCCAGAAATTCGGTGTCATCGACTTCTTCAGCCACAACCTCTTCGATCATGTCCTCGTCGAGAATTTCAACCTCTTCTATGGGCGCTTCTTCGGTCGGTTCGGCTCCTTCGCCAGCATCCAGAGCGTTGACCCCTTCTCCTGGTCCCGCAGTCTCGGCTGCACCTTCTCCCGGGCCAGCCTCCGGTTCGAGGCCGACTATCTTGCGTAATTTTTTCTGCGTTTCTTCAAACTCCGCCAGCAGATCCTTGACTTCCTCGGTGTTCTGATCCTTGATATTTTCGGAAAAGAATTTTTTGAAGGCCGCAAACATGTCGTGCAGCAAATGCGGTGAGTTTGGAGAAATCCCCATCTGTTTGAGGAGATCATCCTTGCGCTCTTCGGAAACAATAAAGACGTTGTCCCGGCCCAGAATGATGCCGGCCTGATTTTTTCCTGCCTTGTCCAGGTCTTTGAGGGATTTGTTGAGCGCGGACTTGAGGGAGCTGAAATTCTTCTTTTTGGCTTTGAGTTCGTCGCCCTTGGAAGGCCCCCAAATTTTATGGACGATCTCATCGGTGGGGATGCTGGAGATGTTCTGCAAGGAATGATCGTCAACGAAATACGAGCGGATAACCTTTGCCAGTTCCGCCTTGAGGGTCCCCGGCTTCAACTTCAGGTTGTCAAGGGTTTCATCAATGCCATGGAGGGTGAACAGGGAAGGCATGGGGTCTCCGGCTAAAAGAGTTGGCCAGCGAAAAAAGTCTGTTGATAATTCATTGTATAAAGTCGTTGCAGATTATATGCTATTTTTCGTGAAGGAAGGGGAATTCCTTCACTGTTTTTTTTTGTGAGACAAGGATCTTAGAGGTTGAAAAATCCATGGGGAGAGCAACATGGCAAAGCCCGTAGTCATTGTCGAGGTGGCGGCCAAGGCAAAAACCTTGGAAGATCAGCTTGGTGGAGAAGTGGAAACCATCCTGGTGCAGGCGGCTTCGGCCAAGGCGACCTATGTCCCTCCCCAGGACCATATGCATCGGGAAAAGCCGCATTTTGATTTTGCCCCGGAACCCAAGGAAAAGATATTTTTGGACAGGCTACGGGCTTGTCAGGGGAGGGACATATATCTCGCCCTTGATGGCGACTGGCGGGGGGAGTTCTGGTCCTGGCTGATCAGCGGTTATTGGGCCACGGTCGCCCCCGGCAGCAAGCAGCTCAAGAGGCTCGGGTTGACGGGCCTTGCCGGGGAGGCGCTCCAGGGATCTTTCCGGCGGGTGGAGCCTGTCAGCGAAGAAAAAGGCGCGGCGACCTATGTCAAGATGTTGTTTGAGTCCTATCTGGGGAGGCACCTGCAACGCCTTTTGGGCAGCCGCTCCGGCCCCAACGGTCTCCCGCTTAATTATCCGAGTCTCACCACCCTCTTTTTGCTGGCGGAGAGGGAAACCGAAATCCGGATGTATACCCCGATCGCCAAATGGAAAGTAAAGGTGAAGATCAGCAGTGAGGCGGGGGACTGTATACTCAGTCTGCATGAGGCATACGGGGTCACGGATGACGGTTTTCTGCGCAACGAGAAAGAGGTGCATGCCGCTATCAACGCATTTAACAATGCCTCGTTTCAGGTCAACGAAGTGGTGGGGTCTCCCCTTGCCGTTGCCCCGCCGGAGCCGTATCGTTTTATGGAACTGCTGCGGGACGGGGTTGCGCAGGGGGGGCTTTCGCCTTTGGCGGCAATGACTGCGATCCGCAATCTCTATTACGGCGTACAGGTGGATGGCCGATGGCTTGGGCTTATCACCGCATTTCTTCCCCCGGTGATGGCGCAGGACGCCTCTGTCGCTTTGTTTGCCAAGATCAGGGAACAGGTCGGCAAAAGGCTGGGCGCACCCTGTCTGGGGCCGGAAATCGGTCCGGTAGATACCAGTGGTTTGATCCTGCCCACCGAACCTGCGCTTGGCCCGGAAGAGCTTTCCGGGAAGTTGGGGCCGGCTGAGGACAAAATCTACCGGTTGGTTTGGGCCAGGGCTCTGGCAAGTCAGATGAAAGAGGCGCAAGGGGAGCTTCTTGCGGTGACGGTGGAGGCCGGGGAAGATTGTGTCTTTCAGGGCAGCACCAAGGTTTTGGCGGATAAGGGGTTTCTCGCCATCTATCCCGGTTGTCAGGAGCATGAACTTTTGGCGCCCCCCTCTCCTTTGGCCGGCGTGCAACCCGGGCAACCGCTGCGCTGCGTGCAGATCATCCCGGAAAAAAATACCGGCCTTCCTCCAGAATATTACAGCTTTGAGGGATTGGCCACCGATCTTGCCGATTTTTTCCTGGAGATTGACGGGATGACCGTGGCCATGCTCCAGCAGATGCTCGACAACAATTATCTCAGGCTGATGCCGGATGGGTCTTTTCGCTGCGCTGAGAACACCATCAAACTTGTCAGCGTTATGAACCGCGCCTTCCCGACCATGAAGGGAATTCAGCTTTCCGCCTATCTGGCCCAGACCATCGATGAGGCGGTGAGCGGCAGAAAACTTCTGACCTTTGCCCTGCAACAGTTTGATCAGACCATGATGATGCGGGGCGAGGTGCTGGTGAAAATGGCGGTGCCGGTCGCCGCCCAGAAACGGGGTCTCAGCTCGCGCAGCGTTATCAGGCTGCCCGAAGAGGGTGCGCCCGCAAAGGGCATGGATGTGGCGGGAGGGGTTGCCCCGGTCCAGGCGGAGAAGGCGGAGCCGCCTTCGAAGGCAGCTACGGCATTGCCGCAGGAACCGGGCATGGAGGAGGTTGCTGCCGCTCCCGAGCCAGCAACGGAGCTAGCAGCCGAGGAGGCCGCGCAGGCCTTGCCAGCGGGAGAGGATCTTGCAAGCGGTGGCGCGGAAACAGTCGAGCCTCCAAGAGAAGAGGCTGGCCCAGGCAAGGAGGAGGGGCGGGAATCCATTGTCCTGGAGGAATCTGTCGCGGCGGAACAGGTTGCCTCTCCCGAGCTTGCCGCAGCCATGGAAAAAATGTTTGCCGAGGCCGCGACCACCATGGAAGAGCCTGCACCTCCGGCGGCCAAGGAGGGGGTTTCTCCAGTTGTGGGATCAGGGCCAGCTGAGGCGGAGATTGTCAAGACATGTCCCGACTGCAACAGGCCGTTGTTGTTGAAGGAGGATCGCTTCGGTAAGTACTGGTACTGTTCGGGGCATCCAGAGTGCCGACACTCTGAATCCTACGGAAAAGACGGCGGGGCGGGGCTGCTCTGTCCGGTTTGCCAGATTGGCACCGTGGTGACCAAGCATACGCCGACCGGGAAGCTTTTTTATGTCTGTCCCGAGCAGGATTGTGAATTCATGGCCTGGTCCAAGCCCCATGCCATTGCCTGTCAGGTATGCGATTCGCCGTTTCTGGTGGAAAAAAAGGCTCTCGATGGCAGGCTCTCCCTGCGATGCCCAAAGGCTGGCTGCACCTACGCACGAACTCTTTCCGGAGTCGGCAGTGCGGAACCGGAGCCTGGAGGCGCACCGCTGAAAAAGAAGGTGCTGGTGCGTCGCGTTGCTCCGGGAAGCGGGGGAGCTGGCGGGGCAACGAAAAAGGTCCGTATTGTCAGGAAGAAGAAATGAAGCCGCAGCAACTGACAGCTTGAAGCTATCAGCTTACAGCTTTTTACTTGAGGATGGTTTCCATGTAGGCCAGAATTTCCTCGGCCAGGGCCGGGCTGTCGAGCAACAGGGAAAACTCGTGGTTGTACTTGAGGGCTGATTGGGTGAGATTGTGGCTGCCCACCAGACAGTAACGTCGATCAATGACAGCCAGCTTGGCATGGGTGGTCCGATCGGCGGAGTCGAAAAAAACCGCGACTCCGCCTTTTTTTAAGGCTTGAGCCGTCTCCTGATTCGCCTGGTTGAGTGCCGGATCATGGTCGGAATATTCCAGGATAACCCGCACCTCTACTCCCCGTTGTCGGGCCGCCACCAAGTCTCTGACAAGCCCTGCCGGGAGATTATCCCTAGATGGGCTTGTCTTGAAAAGAAACATGGCGAGATCAATGCGCTGGCCAGCATTTTTGATCAGGGCGGCAAGGGTGTCGCCATAAGCCGCATCGGCCAGAGCCCGCACTGCTCCGGGTTGGGAGGCAGTGATTTTTGTCTTCGGCGGCGGGGTGGTCGCTAAAGCCGACCCTGTGGCAAGCAGGTAAAACAGGAGGATGGTCGCCAGGGGTATTGGGTGGGCGATCATCCTCCATCGTGGGCGGGGTGCAAAAATCAGCTGGGCCACCAGGCTACACCCATCCTCCGGATGACGTTGAAGCCGCCGCCCAGAACTAGATTGTTGGCAAGCCCCAGATAGTCCAGAACGATCTGGATCTCGGAAGAGCGGGTGCCTGCGTCGCAGATGATGAGCATGGTCTTGTTCTTGGGCAACTCCTGATAATGGTCCCGAATCTCGATGTAGGGGAGGGAAAGCCACCGGTCCTTGCCGTATTTTGCAACAAAGGGTCCGGACTCATTGGGGTGGCGGATATCCAAGGCTACCCAGTCGGGATGCGAGGCAAAATCATCCATCCAGGCGAGGAAGTCTCGGATGCTCACATAGCGAAGGCGGCCGGCGGCCAGGTTGTCCGCAGCGTTTGCCGCAGCATTTAGGGCATCAAGAGCGGTGGCAAACGGTGGGGCGTAGGCCATTTCCAGCTGACTGAGGTCGTCGATGGTGCCACCTTGGCCGATGATGGCGGCGGCTGCGTCAATGCGGGCCAGCACCGCATCCCCCATGGGGCCGAAACCCTGAACGCCCAGCGCCTTGCGGGTTCGCTTGTCGAAGACCAGCCGAAGCGGGATGATCGCCTCGGTTGGAAAGAAGTGGGCCCGGTCCGATTGGGCGGTGGTCACTGCGGCGGCATCGAATCCCTCGGCCAGGGCCGTGTCCAGGGAGAGGCCGGTGGCGGCGATGCAGCGTTCGAAGGCCTTCATGGTGAAACTGCCGATCCACCCCCTGTATCTGGTGGGGATACCGGCGATGTTGTCCCCCACGATCCTGCCTTCCCGGTTGGCCAGCGAGCCCATGGGGGCGATGGAGCTTTTACCGGAGATCATATTCTTGACCTCGATACAGTCGCCAGCTGCGTAAATGCTGGGGTCGGAGGTCTGTAGCCGCTCGTTGACCACGATGTTGCCCATGGGGGAGACCAGCAGGCCGGCCGCCTGGGCCAGTTCGCTTCTTGCTCTAACCCCAACGGCCATTACCACCAAGTCTGCTTCAAGGGTCCGTTTGGGGGTGATCACCTTGCAGACCCTGCCGTCTTTGCCTTCGATGGCGGAGGCTGCCTCGCTGGTAAAGACATCGACCCCGCTTTCCTTGAGATGGGTTTCCAGCATCGTGGCAAATTCCCAGTCCACGATGCGGGGCATGATCTGCGGCATGAATTCGAGAATGGTGGTTTTGATGCCCCAGAGGTCGGTGAAGGCTTCGGCCATTTCAATGCCGATGGCGCCACCGCCGATGACCACCGCTTGGCTCACCTCGCCCCTGGCGATCCGTTCCTTGATGGCAATGGCCTTGTGCAGGTCGCTGATGGTGAAAACCCCGTCGAGATCCGCGCCGGGGATGGGCAGTACGTTGGCTTTGGTTCCGGTGGCCAGGACCAGATTGTCGTAGGGGATGGACTCCTTGGCGCCGGTGTTCACGTCCTCGACATGCACAACCTTTGCCTTGCGGTCAATGGCCAGGGCAGTGGTGCTGGTCCGGGCGGTAACCCCCTTGGCCTTGAGAAAGAAGGTCTCGTCCCGGGTCATGTGGAAGCTGGTATTCCGCAGTTCCTTCTCGTCTGAGACATCGCCGGAGACATAGTAGGGAATGCCGCAGCCTCCGTAGGAAATCAGGTTGTCCTGGTCGATGATGGTCACCTCGGCATCGGGCAGGAGGCGTTTCACTCGGCAGGCGGCTTTTGGTCCGGCGGCAACCCCGCCGATGATTACAATTTTTTTCCCCATGGTCGTTTCCTTATGGTTAACAGGTTGATCAATCTGTATGGTTTCCTGAAGAATGGCGTACCGTATCGCGAAAGAATCGGGCTGTCAAACGTTTCGGGCGGGCGTCTCAATATTTTATTGTTTTCTTAAATTCCTCCTTGACAGGCTTGTTTGTGCCTCTTATAAATGGGCATATGCACAAAACTTTTCGCTTTCCATAAAAAATATACAAGCAAGGAGAACAGCGGCATGAAACGGGACAATCTTTTTGCAACAGAAACCAGCAAGAGCAACAGCCAGTTTGTCAAGGACCTCGGCGCGGTGGTCAAAAAGTATGGCTTTATCATTCATAACGAAGAAAACATGGAGATGGCCTATTCCTTTGGTAAGCATGGGGCAGAGGTCGCCAAGGACTTTGATCTGCATATGATCCAGATTTGTAAGCCGGAAAAGGCGGCGAAAAGCCTTTCCGCCAACCCCGAGAGGGCGGTGCTGATGCCAAAATTCATCATGACCTTCACCCAGAACGGCAAAACCCAGATCCGTTTTTTGAGCTTCAGCGCCGACAACATCAGGGCGGTCATCGACGATGAGCAGTTTCCTGCATCCCTGGCAGAGACATACAAGAAAATAATTGAGATGATTGAAGAGGCGAAATAGGCTTCGCTGTCGGCATGGGGGAATCTCCGGGACACAATTAAGGAGGGATGTTTGTTATGTGGAATTTTTTGATCAAGATCAACAAACGGCTGGTTGTGGCCATTCCGGCCATGATGGCGGCGGGTTATCTGCTGGGGATCACCGCCACCCCCGCGACCCTGAAAAATCTGAAAGCGCTGATCATGCCCCTGACCTTTCTCATGGTCTACCCCATGATGGTGGCCTTGAACATCAAGCACCTTCAGGAAGGGATCAAGAATGTCAGGCTGCAGGTGGCCACGCAGTTTATCAATTTTGCCATCATTCCCTTTGTGGCGTTTTTTCTGGGGAAATATTTTTTTCCGGAACAACCCTATCTGGCTCTGGGATTGTTGCTGGCATCCCTGCTGCCCACCAGCGGCATGACCATCTCCTGGACCGGCTTTGCCAAGGGAAACCTGTACGCGGCGATCAATATGACCGTTATTGGCCTGACGTTGGGGTCGCTCGCAACGCCTCTTTATGTGCAGGTGCTCCTGGGCGCCAAGGTTGACGTGGATCTGATGCTTGTGGTCAAGCAGATTCTGCTGATCGTTTTTTTCCCCATGGCTCTCGGCTATGTCACCAGGCAGGTGTTCTTGAAGAAATATGGACCGCAGGAATTTAAAAAGACCTGGGCTCCTCGTTTTCCCTCGCTCTCCACGGTGGGGGTGTTGGGCATTGTTTTTGTGGCCATTGCTCTGAAGGCCCGGGGGGTCTCCGAAAATCCGGCTATTCTGGGCAGTATTTTTGTGCCGTTGCTGATTATATATTCCTTCAATTATGCCCTGAGCACCGTGGTCGGCAAGCTGTTCTTCGTACGCGGGGACGCTATTGCCTTGGTGTACGGCACGGTCATGCGCAATCTTTCCATCGCGCTTGCCATCGCCATCAACGCCTTCGGTAGCAAGGGGGCGGATACCGCGCTGATCATTGCGCTTTCCTATATCATCCAGGTGCAGTCCGCAGCCTGGTATGTAAAGTATACCGACAAGATTTTCGGTCCAGCACCGAGTGCAGAGTAAAAGAGCAAACATAAACTCAAACACGTTGCAAAACGAAAGGAAAATACCATGGACAAGAAACGGATAGCGGTACCTTCAAACAACCCAGGCGGACTCGAGGGTGGACGTTCCGAGCACTTTGGGCATTGTGACCTGTTTACCCTGGTCGATGTGGAAAACGGCAAGGTTGTTGGGGTGAATACGGTTCCCAGCGTCGCGCATGGAGCCGGCGGCTGCATGGAGCCGGTGAACGTGCTGAAGGAATATGGCGTGCACGCCATTCTCGTGGCGGGGATGGGGGCGAGACCGCTCCAGGGCTTCGCTCAGGTCGGCATTGAGGTCTACTTCGCTGCCCGGCATGCTTTTGAAACGGTCGCCGAGGTTGTGTCCGGCATGGTCGAAAACAAGCTGATTCTGATGGAGCCCACCCAGGCCTGCCAAGGGCACGGCGATTGCCACGCGGACTGAGTCACTTCGTAATTTTTTCTTGGAGCGCGGGGCTATCCTCCATGATGAGGGCAGCGTCCTCCACCAGCGCCTGAGCCACCTTGCGTCGGGCAGTGGTCAGAATTCTCTGCACTGTTCCCCGTGATATCCCCATGCTGCCTCCGGCCTGCTCCTGGGTTAAGCCCTGCAAGTCGCAGAGCCGCAAGGCTTCCAGTTCATCTTGGAGAAGAGGAATGTGCTTCAATTCCGACAGGGGGATGCGGGTGGGTTTGAAGGCCTTGCCGCATCTGGAGCCTTCGCAATGGCGTATTTTCTTTGGTCTCGGCACAGGAGCTTCCTCGCGGGTAAGTCATCGTAAACAAAATAGCCTTGGTTTTGTCTATATAACAGAGCGGCTTGGTTTTGGGAGAGCGACTTTAGTGTACAGGAAAAAAAAGAGGAGATAAACACCTTCGTGCGCTTGCAGGTTCAGGAGAAAAAAACGTATCAAAAGAGGATGTCGCCAGCGCTGGATCGTCTTCGAGGATAAGGTCGGAAAGTCCAGCGTGGCAAGGAAAAAGAACAAAGATGCCTGCGGATGAAAACAGGTGTTGAAAGCGTGTCATTTTTTATTGACAAAGAGTGCTCCACTGGCTATGGTCCTCTGACTGAATCACTGTTCACATTTTGCAAGTAGTTACAATCGCCCCTGCCTCGAAAGCCCCTCTTGTGCTGCGAGTGGGAAATACCGGTGCGGGGCGAACTGTTTATTTATTGGAAACCTATTAATTTACCTTAGTAAGGGAGGAATCGACAATGCCGAAGCATGATACGCCTTTGTTGGACGAGCTCGAAAAAGGCCCGTGGCCGAGTTTCGTCACTGACCTGAAGCGTCAGGCAGAGAAAAAACCGGAATGTTTTGACATTCTGGGTCAGGTTGAGCTGTCCTACAAGGACAAGATTACCCATTGGAAACACGGCGGCATCGTTGGTGTTTTCGGTTACGGCGGCGGTATTGTTGGTCGCTACTCGGATGTGCCGGACAAATTCCCCGGCGTGGCCCACTTCCACACTGTACGTTTGAACCAGCCTTCCAGTAAGTTTTACAGCAGCGCGAAACTTCGCGACATCTGTAACCTCTGGGAGAAATACGGTTCCGGCATGACCAACATGCACGGTTCCACCGGCGACTTGGTTCTGCTCGGCACCACCACCCCGAACCTGGAGCCCCTGTTCTACGATCTGACTCATAATTTGAATCAGGATCTCGGCGGTTCCGGCTCCAACCTGCGTACCCCTGAGTGCTGCTTGGGCCGTGCACGTTGCGAGTGGGGTTGCTACGACACCCAGGATCTCTGCCACACCTTGACCATGCATTATCAGGACGAGATCCATCGTCCGGCGTTTCCCTACAAGTTCAAATTCAAGTTTTCCGGTTGTCCCAACGACTGCGTTGCCGCCATCGCCCGTTCCGATTTTGCTGTTATCGGCACCTGGCGCGACGACATCCGCATCGATCAGGCTGCGGTCAAGGGTTACATCAAGGGCGAGTTTGCTCCCAACGCTGGCGCGCATTCCGGCAAGGACTGGGGCAAGTTCGACATCAAGAAGGAGGTTCTTGATCTCTGTCCCACCGAATGTATGTGGATGGAAGGCGACACGCTCAAGATCGACAACTCCGAGTGCACCCGCTGCATGCATTGCATCAACGTAATGCCCCGTGCCTTGCGTCCCGGCAAGAAGCAAGGCGCTACGATCTGTGTCGGCGCTAAGGCCCCGATTCTCGATGGCGCCCAGTTTGCTACCATGACCATCCCCTTCCTCGAGATCAACAAGGATACCGAGTATGCCGAAGTAATCGAGGTTATCGAGAAGATTTGGGATTGGTGGATGGAAGTCGGGAAAAACCGCGAGCGTGTTGGCGAGACCATTCAGCGTGTAGGCCTGCCGACCTTCCTGAAGGTCATGGAAGTGACACCTTTGCCGCAGCATATCAAGGAGCCCCGCTCCAACCCCTATGTATTCTGGCAAGAAGACGAGGTTGAAGGTGGCTTTGAACGTGATATTAGGGAATTCCGCAAGCGCAACGCCCAGTAAGGTGCAGTGCTGTTGCTGATACGACATTGAACTTATTTGATTTCACGATATAAGGAGGAATTATCATGGGTTACGATCCAGCGAATCCGATGGCCGACAGAATCACAGACATCGGTCCGCCACATTACGAGCAGTTTTTCCCGCCGGTGGTTAAAAAGAACTACGGCAAATGGCTGTACCACGAGATACTGCAACCCGGTGTCTTGATGCACAAGGGTGAGAGCGGCGACGAGTGCTACACCGTCCGTATTGGTGCAGCCCGTCTCATCAGTATCGAGTTGATCCGCGAGATCTGCGATATTGCCGACAAGCATTGCGATGGCTACGTTCGTTGGACCACCCGGAACAACGTCGAATTCATGGTGGATGCCAAGGCCAAGGTTCAGCCCCTGTTGGACGACCTGAAGAGCCGCGGCAACAAGTTCCCCGTTGGCGGAACCGGCGCCTCTGTCAGCAACTGCGTGCATACCCAGGGCTGGGTTCATTGCCACACTCCGGCAACCGATGCTTCCGGCGTGGTTAAAGCGGTCATGGACGAGCTGTTCGACTACTTCGTCAGTCACAAGCTGCCGGCCCAGGTTCGTGTTGCCTTGGCCTGCTGTCTGAACATGTGCGGCGCGGTTCATGCTTCCGATATCGCCATCCTCGGCGTGCATCGCAAGCCACCGATGATCGATCATGATGCGATTACCGGTCTCTGCGAGCTGCCCCTTGCCATCTCCGCATGTCCTCTGGGCGCGGTTAAGCCTGCAACCGTGAAGAACAGCGCGGGTGAAGACATCAAGTCCGTAAAGGTTAATGCCGAGCGCTGCATGTTCTGCGGTAACTGCTACACCATGTGCCCGGCCATGCCTTTGGCTGATCCGGATGGTGACGGTATCGCGATCTTGGTTGGCGGCAAGGTTTCTAACTCCAGGTCCATGCCGATGTTTTCCAAGCTGGTTATTCCCTTTCTGCCCAACACTCCGCCCCGTTGGCCTGAGACCGTTGCCGCAGTGAAGAATATCCTTGAGACTTACGCCAAGGACGCGCGCAAGTACGAGCGTGTTGGCGAGTGGGCAGCACGGATCGGTTGGGAGAAATTCTTCGAAAAGACCGGTATCCCCTTTACCATCAAGTCCGTTGACGATTATCGTCTGGCCTATGATACTTGGAGAACTACCACTCAGTTCAAGTTCACCAGCCATATCAAGTAAGGCGAACGGTCTTCACATGAATCAGGGTCAGTAGTTCCTTTGTTCTGTGAACTGCTGGCCTTGTTCTTTTGATTGTTTTGATGTGCTTGCGTAAAACCCTTATTGAAAGGAGTAAGTACCATGGCATTAAGCAAAGATGAGTTAAAAGCAGCTATCCTTGAAAAAGCGCTGACCGGCCCCAAGGCCCAGCTTTATGTAAAGGATTTTTATGCCTGTGATCCGGAAGCCGGACCCCGTGATGTAAAAAACGCGGCCAACGATCTGGTTAAGGAAGGCAAGATGGACTTCTGGTCCAGCGGCAGCACCACCATGTACGCTGCAAAAGGCCGGGCCAAGGACGAAGAACATCGCTAGTTTTTGTTTTTCAGCTGGTAGATGAAAAATGCAGAGGGTTTCCTCTGCATTTTTTTTTTTGCGATCTGCCGATTTATCTGATTTTGGAAGGTGAGACTGGCCATGGGCCACGATTTGGACACGCTTTTTTTTGCCATTGACCAGGCATTTGAGGCCGTGCGGCAGGCGCATCCCGAGGCTATCGCTTGCGGAAAGGGATGCGCTGACTGTTGCCACGCTGTGTTTGACGTCTCTCTTGTCGAGGCAGTCAATCTTTTGGCCCATTTCCAGAAATTGGACCATGCTGTGCGGGAACAGGTAGCGGTTGCGGCGCAAGAGGCCCTGCAGGGCTGGGAGCAGACCATGGAATCGCGGCTTGATCCGGCGGTGGCGCGGATCAGGTGCCCCCTTCTTGATGCGCAAGGTCAGTGCCTCTGCTATGGGGCACGTCCTGTAAACTGTCGAACGTATGGGATTCCTACGGTGATCGACGGCAAGGGGCATGTTTGCGGCCTTTCCGGTTTCGAGCCGGGGAAATCATACCCCACGGTCAATCTTGCTTCCCTACAGCGGATACTCCATGATCTTTCCGTCCGGTTCGCAGGAGAAGAAATGGGCGCAAGGCGTTGGCCCATCGCCTCCGTGATTCTAGAGCAGTCGGCATTCAGCGCTTTTGCTGAGGCCCCACCTGCCGCAGAGAAAAAATAGGATTGTATTCGTGGGGAAATCTCTCCGCGTTCGCTAGTTCTTCTCGGTCTCCGCTGCTTTTTGCAGAAACTTTTCCGCATGGCGGCTGTGTTTGAAGCTCGTGTGGATCGCCGCCACCGTTCGGTATGCATCCGCCGCCTTGCTCTTTTCTCCTTTTGCCAGATAGATTTCCGCAAGAGTTTCCAGCGTATCCACCGATCCCTGGGGATTTCTCAGAGCGCCGTATTCATCAAGAACCTCGGTATACAGGCGGATGGCCTGGTCATAGTCTTTGGCATCGTACATGAGCTTGGCCTTTTTCTTTTCGATGGAAAAAAGGCTGAAACGGTCCGAGTGCTTCTGGCAGATACCATAGGCCCGGTCGTAATGGCTCATGGCCGTTGCCACATCGCCGCGTGCCGCGCAGATATCGCCCAGTTTGTCCGCCGCATTGGCAACGCCGTTTTCATTGCCTTCGATTTCAAAGGCGATGAGTGCGTTGTGAAAGGCATTGGCTGCCTGGCCCGGTTCGAGGTTTTTGAGAAATTCCTGGCCAGCCTCGTAATCGAGTTGGGCCTGGCTTTTTTCTTCCTTTACTTCTTGATCCTGTTTTTGTTGTTCAGTCATTTTTTGGCTCTTTTGTTTTGTGCAGCCGGGCCAGTGCTTCCTTGGCAAGTTCCGCCACGGTGGTGTGCACGGGTTGTCCCTGCTCATAAATAGTTAATCCGGCTTGGTCGCCGGTCAGTTTTTCGATCTCACTTTCCACCTCGGTGGCAGCAATCCGCCCCATCAGTCGGACCGCATGGCCCCTGGTGATTGGTTCCGGGTGGGTGATAAAGGGGAACAGGCTGTAAAACGGGGTGGAGCGGACAATGTCCGGCCGTTTTTCAGCCAAGGTGCCCAAGGCCCACAGCACCTGAACCCTGCTGGAGGGAGCTCCCCGGTGCATGAGTAGATGCCTGGCAAAGGCGCCGTAGATGTCGGGACGGGCCGCGATGATGGAACCGATGGACTCCAGCAGCCCCCAGTGGGCGGCGGCTGAATCGGAACAGGCCTCGTACAGACGGTGGAGCAGGTCGCTCACCGCCCCGGGTTTTCGGGTGGAGAGCCGCCGGCAGACCTGCCCTAAAATATGGGCGTATTGCCACCGTTTTCCCTCGTCCGGGTCATAGAGCAGCCGCTGGATGTACCGCAGGGTCTTGAGATCGTCCAAGGCCAGATCCACCAAGCCGTCGATGTCCTGGCCTGCCATCATCCGGGAGATTATCGCCTTATCGGCCCGTTTCTTCTTGCATTTTGGGTCGCGTACCGGTTCCATGGCCGGGAGATCGCGTGTCGGATCTTCCTGGCACAGGGCGCTGTTCTTGGCATTTTTGTCCGTGTGAAGACGGTTGGCAAGTGCGGCCAGCTCCCGGTTGAGCCGAACAAAATAGAGAACCCCCGCCACCTTGCGGCCATCGACATTCTTGGTCTCGTAAACCTGGTGGGTCTGCTCGTCGTAATTGTCGATCCGGCCGGTGAGGTAATCCTCGTCGGGAAGCAGTTCCCAGGCCAGATCCCAGTTGTCATCGCAGGCATGGACTATGGCCTCGACCATGGCCGCTCCCACATTGAAGCCGGTGGGGTCGCAGGTGTATGTCGCGCCGCATTGGCATTCGCCCACGGTGAATTCGTCCAGCTTGCGTTGCACCGGTTCCTGGGGCCGACCTACATCTTGACCGCAGAACGGACACCAGGGTCGAACCTTTATCTGTGCTTCTTTCACCATGATTACAGCTCTTTCTCGATGGCCTCGACAAGACGCGGGTCAACCGCATAGCCGAGTTCCTTTGCCTTGGTGAGCGACTTTTTGGCCGCCTGGAAATCCTTGTTGTAATAGAGCGCAACCGCGAGATTGTTGTGGGCCATGGGGAAGTCCGGCTCAAGCTTCACCGCTTCCTTGGCGGCCTTGACCGCAAGCGCGAAATTGCCGGCCATGACCTGGGCCGAAGCCAGATTGATCCAGGCCATGTGCATCTTGGGGTCGTTCATCGTGGCCAAGGTATAGGCCTCGATGGCTTTGTCGCTTTCGCCCTTCTGTTGCCAGATGAGGCCGATGTTGTTGTGGGGCTGGGCCAGGGCAGGATTGACCTGCACCGCCGCCTGGTTTGCGGCCAGCGCCTTGTCCAGTTCGCCCTGCTCAAAATGCATGGCCCCGATGTTGATGAGCGCCTCCACGGCATGGGGGTCGATTTTCAGGCATCTTTCCAGCGACCGCATGGCATCGGCAGTTCTTCCGGCCTTGCGGTAGACCAGGGCCAGATGGTGGTGGGCCACAATATTGTCCGGCAGTTCAATGCATTTTTGTTCAAGTTCTTCAATGATCTTGCTCAGATCTTCTTGTTGGGCAGACATGGGGGCGTCCTCATTTTTCAAAATGGTTGAAAATCGTAGATCCGCTTTGTAATCTCGAAAAAAAGCAGATGGCGTTTCAGAAAAAAAATTTGGCACGGAAAGCACCGGCAAACAGCCAAAGTGGGATATATATAAGCATGGCTGCGACGGTGTGCAAGTGGGGCAAAGTACCATATGGTGAAAACTTCGTCAAAATCTTTGCCGGTCTGGGCTGTGGCCGCAGCTGGTCTGGTGCAACCGCTTGACAGCGGAAGCACCAGATGGTTTCCTGTGCGCGGGATGATCACAATGTGGGTTGAGGGCAGATGATGACTTCGGGAGGAAAGGGCTTGGCCGCAGAGCACGAACATTCAGCAAAGGGCTTGGTGGTGGCGGGCTTGGGAGGCGGCGCCGGAAAAAGCGTGATCGCAGTTGGGCTGGCTGCGGCCTTCGCCGGGCAGGGGCGGCAGGTTGTCCCTTTCAAAAAGGGGCCGGACTATATTGACGCAGGCTGGCTGGCCTTGGCCGCCGGGTATCCCTGTTACAATCTCGATCCCTACCTCATGACCCCGGAAGCGCTTGGTCATTCTTTCCGCACCCAGGTGCACGGGCGGGAGCTGGTTATCATCGAGGGCAACCGTGGGCTATATGATGGGGTTGATGCCGAGGGAACCTTCAGCACGGCCGAACTTGCCAAGGCCTTGGGGTTGCCGGTGCTGCTGGTGGTTGACTGCACCAAAACTACCCGCACCGTGGCCGCCCTGGTGCTGGGCTGCCAGCGTTTTGATCCGGAAGTGAAAATCGGCGGGGTGATTTTAAACCGGGTGGGCACGCCCCGGCACGAGGCCCTTGTCCGGCAGGCGGTGGAACAGTATACCGGTATCCCGGTTCTGGGCGCCATGCCCCGGTCCAAAGAGGACGCCTTTCCGCAGCGGCATTTGGGGATAACTCCCTGCCCGGAGCATGCGGGGGCCGAGGCGGCGGTGCAAATCTTGGCTGATAAGGCAACGCGCTATCTGGATCTTGCCGGGGTAGAAAAGATGATGGCCCCCTGCGCCAGCGAGCCGGAAGCGCTGCGGCCGGACCAGCAGAGTGCGAAAGATTCGGTGCGGATCGGCATTCTCAAGGATGCGGCCTTTCAGTTTTACTATGCGGAAAACCTGGAGGCGCTCACCCGGTGCGGCGCCCAATTGGTGGAGATCAATGCCTTGACCGCCACGGAGTTGCCGCAGCTTGATGGCCTCTATATCGGCGGAGGATTCCCTGAGACCAGCGCCCGTGCGCTTTCCACCAATGTTTTTTTTCGCGCCTCGTTAAAAAAAGCAGCCGAAACCGGGCTGCCCATTTACGCCGAGTGCGGCGGCCTGATCTATCTTGGCGAAAGCATGGTCCTTGGTGACGAGGTCTTCCCTCTGGTGGGGCTCTTTCCGGTGCGCTTCGGCCTGATGAAAAAACCCCAGGCCCATGGCTATACCGTGTTGAAGGTCGAGGGACAAAATCCGTATTATCCCGAGGGCACCGAGATCAAGGGGCATGAATTCCGCTACAGCCGGGTGGAGGAATGGGGCGGCGAGGCTGGTCAGCTTGCCCTGCGGATGGAGCGCGGGGTGGGGTTTGTCGGTGGCCGGGATGGGTTGGTGTTCAAAAATGTGTTGGCGCTGTACACCCATATCCATGCACTGGGTACCCCGAACTGGGCTCCGGCCCTGGTGGCCAAGGCGCGGGAGTATCGGGCGGCATTGGGCTGAGGTGTTTCAGTGGCTGGTGTAACTGCCGAGAACCTTGGCCTCGATCTTCATTCGCGTGGCGCCATCGGGCAGGGGTTTTTTCCAGTGGATGAACTGGGTCACCACCCTGGCAAAGGCGCCGTTGTCCTGCTTGCATGCCTCGCAAATGCTCTCGGCCTCGTCCCGGTAGATAATCACCTTGCTGGCTGGTTCCCCCTTGGAGTCAACCGCCGCCATTTTTCGGCAGCCGCATTCCAGGCGGATAACCGCCACCCCTATTCCGTCGGGGCTTCCTTCCAGGATGCCGGCAATCATGGCCTCTTCATTTTTCTGGGCCTTGAGTTCCGGGCTTACTGTCGTGGTCTTTTTCTTTATTTTTGGTTTGCTGCTCATAACAATGGGCCTTTTTCGGACAGGTTTGAGGATAATTTCTGGGAAACGCCTACCAAAAAATCAACGGCTGGTATCCTAAAAGATCAGAGCAAACTGGTCAACCTGAATCGTCTTATCCCCTCGTGTTCTCCCGGATTGTGGGGGAGATTCTTTTTTATTGACAAAAAAACGGTGGTGCATTAGAGGGAAAGGGAAATTTGTATCTTTTCCTGGAAGAAATAGGCTCGATATTCTGCCCCGCTTTGTGGCAGTGCGATCTTGGTTATCAATTTTTTAAACCTTATATGGAGGAAGTACTATGTGGCAGATTGACATCGACAAGGACAAATGCGCCGGTGATGCAGAGTGCGTAAACGCTTGCCCCGCACAGGTGTACGAGATGGTTGACGGCAAGGCGGAAGCTGTGAATGCTGACGAATGCTTGGGTTGCGAGACCTGTGTAGAGGTTTGCCCCGAGGGTGCAATCACCGTCACCGAGGTATAATGTAGAACTTGCAGAACATTTGCTGAAGTGTGTAGGCCTATTCCCACGATTGGGGATAGGCCTATTTATTTGCGTGCGTGGGGCGGGAGTGTTGTGGCATGGGAAACTCGGAAGGGGAAAGCATGAGCTGGCTGGCGCGCTTGAAGCCTGGGGCGAGCACCCGCACCAATCTTTTGGCGGCCTCCCTGATGTGGAGTTGCATCGGGCTGTTTCTGATGGCGCGGGGCTATCTTCTGTGCCCGGCTCTGCCTTGGCTATTTTTGGCGCTGGCCGTGGGGATTGGTACGCTCAAGGCTTTTTTGGTTATTGAGCGGGCAGCCCGAAAGAATATCGCCCGGATCGTGGCGCGCCCGGATGGGATGTGTCTTGGCGGGGTCTATTCCTGGCGGATGTGGGGGATGGTTGTCTGTATGATGCTGGGCGGCCGCCTGCTGCGCAATTCCTCCGTGCCTCCCCTGGTGGTCAGTGTTATATATATTGCGGTCGGTTGGGCGCTTTTGTTGTCGAGCAGGCTCATCTGGCAGGAATGGAATGCGCGAAGTTCTTCGCTGCGATAACGGGTTGCTTGGTATGGGAACACCTTCCTGGAATAGGGTGGAGATCGATCGTGCCGCTCTGCGTCATAATTTTCGGCAGGTGCGAAAACTGGTCGGTCCGATAATGGGCATTCTGGCAGTGGTCAAGGCCGACGCGTATGGACATGGCCTTATCCCTGCGGCCCAGGCCTTTGCCGAGGCAGGCGCCACAGCCTTTGGCGTGGCCGAGGTGGAGGAGGGCGTGCAGCTGCGGCAGGCCGGAATAACCGGGCAGATCGTGGTCATGCTCGGGGTTGACCGGCAGGGGGCGGCGGAGGCAGTCGCCCATGACCTCACCCCCGTGGTTTATACCTTGGAAGCCCTGGAGTCTCTTGGAGCGCAGGCGGCAAAGGGTGGTTGCCGGAAAGGGGTGCAGATAAAGGTCGATGTCGGCATGGGGCGTCTTGGTCTTCTCCCCCACGAAATCGAGCCGTTCCTGACCGCTTTGCGTCGGTTTCCCAGTCTCTATCTCTCCGGGATTGTCAGCCATTTTCCCAAGGCCGATGTGGAAGGCGACGCCACCACGGATAAGCAGTATGCTCTCTTTCAGGAGTTGTTGGCCCGGGTGCAAGACGGTGGTGAGGCGCGGGTCAACCATATTGCCAATTCGGCCACCCTGATGCGGTATCCCGAGATGCGTTGCGATCTGGTGCGACCGGGTATTTCCTTGTATGGCTGTTACCCGGCGGACTGGCTGCGCCAGGCTTCCGATCTGGACTTGCGGCCGGTCATGCGTTTTGCCACCACGGTGCTTCAGGTCAAGGAAGTTCCCGCAGGGCATGGGATCAGCTATGGTTACAGGTATGTTACCGAGCGCCCCACCAGACTGGCGGTTTTGCCGGTGGGCTATGCTGACGGTTATCTGCGGAGAATGGCGGGCAAGGCCGAGGTACTCTTGGCTGGGCAGCGGGCTCTGGTCCGTGGTATGATCTGCATGAATGCCTGTATGGCCGATGTGACGGAGATTCCTGGGATCAAGGCCGGGGACGAAGCGGTGCTGCTTGGCCGTCAGGGGGCAGGGGAGATCGGGGCCGAGGAGATCGCCCGGTGGTCCGATACCATCAATTATGAGATTCTCTGTCTTTTCGGTTCCTGCAACCGGCAGGTGTATGTTGAGCCTGTGAGCTGAACAGTCACAAAAATATTTTTCGGATTAGAAACACGATGATCAAAACACGCCTGAAAACATTGATAGACCACTGCTTCGACCAGGGGGTTGAAGCCGGGTTCTGGTCCGCCGCGGCGGCGGGGGCATATTCCCTGGACGCACCCAAACACGCGGGACAGGGCGATCTGGCCACCAATCTGGCCATGGTGGTGGCGGGCAAAGACAAGAAGAATCCCCGGACCGTTGCGGCCCAGTTGCTGGAGATGCTTGCCCTCCATACCGATCTGTTGGAGAGGGTGGAGATCGCCGGGCCGGGTTTTGTCAATTGTTACATCAACACGACTGTCTGGCAGTCCGTGCTGCCCGAGGTTTGCGGGCAGGATACCGTCTTTGGTCTTAGCAAAATCGGGCAGGGCAAAAAGGTGCTGGTCGAGTTTGTCAGCGCCAACCCCACCGGGCCTTTGAGCGTCGGGCACGGGCGGCAGGCGGTGCTGGGCGACGCCATCGCCAGTCTGCTTGCCGCCACTGGCCATCAGGTAACCAGGGAGTATTACTACAACGATGCCGGGCGGCAGATGCGGGTGCTGGGCGAATCCACCCGAGCCCGTTATCTCGAAGCGCTTGGTCTGCCTTTCACCTTTCCGGAAGACGGGTATCAGGGTCAGTATATCCGCGATATCGCCCAGGAACTCATCAAGGAGCAGGGCGATTCCCTCAAGGACGAGCCGGATGTCATGGTGTTCAAGAACAAGGCCGAGCGGGTTATCTTTGATGACATCAACGGAACCCTGCACCGGTTGGGCATTGTTTTTGACAACTACTATAATGAACATTCCCTCTACGAAAACGGCTTGGTTGACGATGTGGTCGCCTCTCTGCGGGAAAAGGGGCTGGCCTACGATCAGGACGGTGCGGTCTGGTTCAAGGGCACTGAATTTGACCTGCCCCAGGACCGGGTGATCATCAAGTCCACTGGGGAGCCGACCTACCGGCTGCCGGACATGGCCTATCACCGGGAGAAATTCAGGCGCGGCTTTGATTGGATGGTCGATATCTTCGGTTCCGACCATATCGCCACGGTGCCGGACGTGCTGGCCGGGGTCAAGGCCCTGGGCTATGATCCGACCAAGGTGACCGTGGTCTTGCATCAGTTTGTCACCCTGTTGCGCGATGGGCAGCAGGTGAAGATGTCCACCCGCAAGGCCAATTTCGTCACGGTGGACGAACTGCTCGACGAGGTCGGTCCGGATGTGGCCCGCTTCTTTTTTCTCATGCGCAAGGCGGACAGCCAGCTGGAGTTTGATCTGGATCTGGCCACCAAGACCAGCCAGGAAAACCCGGTATACTATGTCCAGTACGCCCATGCCCGGTTGCACAGCATCCGCAGGCAGGCCGAGGCCAAGGGCATTGTCCTGGGGAGCTTGGCGGAGGCGCCGCTTGGTAGGCTCACCCTGGATGACGAGACCCATTTGCTCAAGGCCATGGCCGCCTTTCCCGCTCTGGTGGAGGGCGCGGCCCTTGATCTGGCTCCGCATCGCCTTGTTTTTTATCTCCAAGATGTTGCCGGACAGTTCCACAGTTACTACAATAAGCACCGAATTGTTTCCGAGGATGTGGAGATGAGCCGGGCCCGTCTCTGGCTGGCCATGGGGTTGCGGGTTGTCCTGCGAAACGGCCTTTCCTTGATTGGGGTGAGCGCCCCGGAATCCATGTAGGGCATGATTGCCCTGTAAAAGACCAGCATGAGGAGGCGTTGCCCGGGGTTATTTGGCAACGGATGATCCGCTTATGACCGCACCGAAGCAGAAAGCCAGATTTGGATTTGTTGTCCGTTTTGAGCTGGGCCTGTTGGGGATGTTCACCCTGACTCTGGTCACCGGTTGTGTCTTGTTCTGGATGTTCATCCTCGGTATCTGGGCGGGGCAGACCATCCTCCAGCCCACTCCGGGAGAGGAAAAATCCCCGTTGGCAAAACTTGCCGGAGCGTTGCATCCGGGAACCCCGGCCACGGTTGAACCCGTTGCCTCGCCAGAGCAAAAGAAAAACAATGTGGCGGCAGCACCGGAAGCGGTGACTCCGCAGAGTTCGGCTTCTGCTCCTGAAACGGAATGGGCCGAGGCCGAGCCGTCTGTCTTTGCCCTACAGGTCTCCGCGCTCAAGGATCAAGATCGGGCAAAACAGGATGTTGCCCAGTGGAAGAGCCGCGGTTATGAGGCTTTCTCCGTGCCGCCCGAAGACAAGGACGACCCCTTTACCCGGGTCTATGTCGGTAAATTTGACAAATTGGCCGATGCCAATCAGCTCCTCGCCAAGCTGGAAAAAGAGGAGAAAATTAAGGCATATATCGCTTTGCTGCCTGCTTCCCGGCTCCAGACACCCTAGATCTTTTTCTTTGCGGACGGGTATGGTAGAACGAACGGGGTTCCGTTCAGCCGGGCGGGCCGAAAAATCTGCGAGGGCGTCATGATTGTTGAAATCGCAAGAAGCCGCGATTGCAACGGTTGTTGCTTTGTACACTTTGATGCAGTGTTACGGACATGTGGATTGTTTTCCTTCTTACGAGGTTGTCATGATTCGTGATGCCAGAATGGATGATGTGAAGGTGATGTATGCCCTGTTGCAGCATTTTGCCAACAAGGGCCTGCTCCTTGGCCGTTCCTTGAGTTCTCTCTATGACCAGTTGCGGGATTTCAAGGTTTTTGTCAAGGATGGGGCGGCTGGGGAGATTCTCGGTATCTGCGCTCTGCATGTCTGTTGGGAAAATCTGGCCGAGATCCGTTCCCTGGCCGTGGTGGAGGAAGCCCAGGGCCAGGGGATTGGCCGGCAGCTGGTTGAGGCCTGCCTGGCCGAGGCCGATCATTTTGGCATCAGCAAGGTTTTTACCCTGACCTATCAGCCTGCTTTTTTCGAGCGGCTTATGTTCAGGCCCATTGATAAGAACGAACTCCCCCACAAGGTGTGGAGTGATTGTATCCAATGTCCGAAATTCCCGGATTGCAACGAAGAAGCCTTGGTCTGGGAAAAATAACAATATGCTGATCGCGCCGGGGTGTGCCTTGCGGCATGCTCTTGGCGTTGACCTCCTGGAGTGGAAATATGGTTGGTTCTGTTTTGAAAAAGATTTTTGGCAGCAAGAACGAACGGGTTCTCAAAAGCATTCAGCCGCTGGTGGCGGCGATCAATCAGCTGGAGCCCGAGATTCAGAAGCTCGATGACGCCTCGCTGGCGGCGAAGACCGAGATTTTTAAGGCGCGGCTCGCTGCCGGAGAAACCCTGGACAGCCTGTTGCCCGAGGCCTTTGCCGTCTGCCGTGAGGCGGCCTGGCGGGTTCTGGAAATGCGCCATTTCGACGTGCAGCTCATCGGCGGGATGATCCTCCATCAGGGCAAGATCGCCGAGATGAAAACCGGCGAGGGAAAAACCCTGGCCGCCACGCTGGCGGTGTATCTCAACGCTCTCACCGGTCGTGGCGTGCATGTGGTCACGGTCAACGATTATCTGGCCCGGCGGGATGCCGAATGGATGGGCAAGCTCTACCGCTTTCTCGGGCTTTCCGTTGGCTCCATCCTGCATGACATGGATGATGCGGCCCGCCGGGAGGCCTACGGTGCCGATATTACTTACGGCACCAACAACGAGTTCGGCTTTGATTACCTGCGCGACAACATGAAGTTCGACCTTGCCGAGTTCTGCCAACGGGACTTCCATTACGCCATTGTCGATGAGGTGGACTCCATCCTGATCGACGAGGCCCGCACCCCGCTGATCATCTCCGGACCGGCGGAGATGTCCACCGAACTGTATGAAAAGGTGGACCGGATTATCCCCAAATTCAAGGCGGACGAGCATTACACCCTGGATGAAAAGGCCCGGTCGGCCTCGTTCACCGAGGAGGGGGTGGCGCTGGGCGAGAAGCTGCTCGATCTGGACAACCTCTACGATCCCCGGAACATCGAGTGGCTGCATCATCTGACCCAGGCCTTGAAGGCCAATGTGCTTTTCAAGCGGGACGTGGATTATCTGGTGCGCGACGGTCAGGTGGTGATCGTGGACGAGTTCACCGGCCGGGCCATGGAGGGCCGTCGTTTCAGCGATGGGTTGCACCAGGCCCTGGAAGCCAAGGAGCGGGTCAAGGTGGAGCGGGAGAATCAGACCCTTGCCTCCATCACCTTCCAGAATTACTTCCGGATGTATGAAAAACTCTCCGGCATGACCGGCACTGCGGACACCGAGGCAGCGGAGTTCAAGAAGATTTACAATCTCGACGTGGTGGTCATCCCCACCCACAACAACATGATCCGCAAGGATTATGCCGATGTGATCTATAAAAACGCCAAGGCCAAGGATCGCGCCATCATCCGGGAGATCCAGGAGCTGCACAAGAAGGGTCAGCCTGTGCTGGTCGGCACCATCAGTATCGATGTTTCCGAGAAGATTTCGACCATGCTGAAAAAAGTGGGGGTGCCCCACGAAGTGCTCAACGCCAAGCAACATGAGCGGGAAGCTGAGATCGTCGCCGATGCCGGGCAGAAGGGCCATGTGACCATCGCCACCAATATGGCGGGCCGGGGCACCGACATCAAGCTGGGCGAAGGCGTGATTGAGCTGGGTGGTCTGCATATCCTGGGCACCAGCCGCCACGAGAGCCGCCGCATCGACAACCAGCTGCGCGGTCGTTCCGGTCGCCAGGGCGATCCCGGCTCCTCCCGCTTCTACCTCTCCTTGGAAGACGACCTGCTGCGGATCTTCGGCTCCGACCGCATCTCCGGGATCATGGACAAGCTGGGCATGGAAGAGGATGAGCCCATCGAGCACACCATGATCAGCCGGGCCATCGAGAACGCCCAGCGCAAGGTGGAGGGGCATAACTTCGATATCCGCAAGCATCTGCTTGAGTATGACGACGTGATGAACAAGCAGCGCGAGGTTATCTACCGTCAGCGCCGCGAGGTGTTGGGCTCGGATGATGTTCATGGGGTCGTGACCGACATGTTTCCGGAATTGGCCGAGGTGGTGGCGCACGAATTTGCCGAGACGAGAATCGCCTCGGAAGAGTGGGACTGGGCCGGGGTTGCCGAAAGGATGTTTGCCCTGTTTGGCTTTTCCGGAGAGTGGAGCGAAGAGGAGAAAAAGGATCTCGATCTTGGCGGCTTTGCCGCGTTGATCCTTGATGCTTTGAAAGCGCGCTATGCCCAGCGGGAGCAGGAGGTCGGCGCCGCCAACATGCGCCACCTGGAGCGAGTTGTCCTGCTGCAGATCGTGGACCACCACTGGAAAGAGCACCTGCTCAACATGGATCACCTGAAGGAAGGCATTAGCCTCCGTGGCTATGGCCAGAAGAATCCCCTGGACGAGTACAAGAAGGAAGGATTCAACATGTTTGGCGAGATGATCACCACCATGAAGACCCAGACCGTCAGCACCCTGTTCCGGCTCCAGTTGGTGCGCGACGAGGAGGTGGCCGAGCTGGAGCGCGAGCAGCGGCAGCAGCGGCAGCCCATGCAACTGAGTCGGGGCGCCGAAGGGGAGGCTGAGCACAAACCGTTTTCCCGCGAGGGAGACAAGGTGGGGCGCAATGCCGACTGCCCCTGTGGCAGCGGGCAGAAATACAAACGGTGCTGCGGCAAGAGCAGCGGGAAGAAGTGAGATGGCACCAGAAAATTTTTCGGTCCAGGGCTTTAGGGCTGCGGCGGTAAACTCCGGAATCCGGGGCAAGAATCGGCTCGATCTGGCCCTGATTGTCAGCGACAAACCGGCCGTGGTGGCAGGGGTGTTCACCGCCAGTCTGGTCAAGGCGGCGCCAGTGCTTCTGGATATGGAGCGGTGCCGGACCGGCAAGGCCCAGGCCATTTTGGTCAATTCCGGTATCGCCAACGCCTGCACCGGCGAGGAAGGCATGCGTCTGGCCCGGATGACCACGGCCATGGCGGCGGATGCCCTCAATATCGCCCCGGAACTGGTGCAGGTCTGCTCCACCGGCGTCATAGGGCAGCAACTGGAGTTGGCCTGTTTTCAGCGGGGGATTCCCAAGGCGGCCGAGGGCCTTGCCGTCGATGGCCTTGGTGATGTGGCCTCAGCCATCATGACCACCGACACCGTGCGAAAGATCGCGGTGCGTACCGTCCTCATCGACGGCAAGCCGGTCAAGCTTTTGGGTATGGCCAAGGGCGCAGGCATGATCATGCCCAACATGGCCACCATGCTTTCTTTTATCCTCACCGATGCGAAAATCGAGCACGATTTGCTTCAAAGCACGCTGAGAAAGGTTGTGGTCAAAACCTTCAACGCCATAACCGTGGACGGCGACACCAGCACCAACGATACGGTGTTGCTCATGGCCAACGGTCTGGCGAAACACCCGCCCATTGCCGAGGACCGGCCCGAGGCGCTTGCTTCCTTTGCCGCTGCCCTGGAGGATCTGTGCAAGGAATTGGCCCTGATGATTGTCCGGGACGGGGAGGGCGCGACCAAGCTGGTGACCATACGGGTCCAGGGCGCAGCCTCGGAGGCGCAAGCCGATCAGGCCGCCAGAACCGTGGCCAACTCCAATCTGGTCAAGACCGCCTTTTTTGGCGAGGATGCCAATTGGGGCAGGATCATCGCTGCCCTAGGCCGCTCCGGCGCAAAGTTTGATCAGCACAAGGTGGATATAGCCTTTGACGACGTGCTCATGGTGCACAGCGGCCTGGGCCAGGGCGCCGAAGTCGAGGCCCGCGCCACTGCGGTGCTCAAAAAAACGGAGTTCGTGGTCACCATCGACCTGCATGTCGGCGAGGGGGGCAAGGATATCTACACCTGCGATTTTTCCATGGATTACGTGAAGATCAACGCGGACTACCGATCATAGGGTGGCGGCTTTTTTCGCCCCTGTTGCTGTCGCCTTGCCTCTCTCCGCCAGATCGTTTCCATCAGTCCATTGAAGCCGTTCGGCCTGAGCTTGTCGAAGGCCAGTATGGCGGTAATTGCGGTTCGACAGGCTCACCGCGAACGGCAGTGGCTTTGACGGAACGTTCTGCTGGTCAGTCACGATTTCTTTGGCGGAGGCGGTATGCGTAAGCCGTTGTTCGTAAACAGCCTCGATTTGAAAATGACATGAGCGGCATAAAGGGCTGTAAATGAATAAACTGAAAAGCACAAATTATTCATCAACAGCCCCTAAAATCCTTTTTTCGACACTGCTCATCGCAGTCGTAGCCATCGGCCTGCTCCATCTTTTTACCCCCGGCGATTACATCTTTTATCACAACACCTACCGGCGGCTCAGTTATTTCCCCATTGTTTTGGGCGGACTCTGGTTCGGCGTGGCCGGTGGCCTGGGCATTGCTGTGCTCTCCTCCATTGCTTTTATCCCCCATGTTCTCCTCTATGTCGGTCACGGAACCCAGGCTGTAAGCGAGTTGATGGAGATCGTCCTCTATCTGGCGGCGGGTCTGCTGGTTGGAGTGATCTCCGGGCGGCAGACCCGTTTGCGGGAACGCTACCAGCAGTTGTCCGAGAAACTGCAAGCCTCCTATGTTCGGCTCCATGATGAAACCGCCCAGCTCATCGAGGCCGAGACCCGCCTGGCATCGGCGCAGAAATTTTCCGCCCTGGGCAAGTTGTCCGCTTCCTTGGCCCACGAGATAAAAAATCCCCTCGCTTCCATCAAGGGCACGGCGGAGATCCTCCGCGAGGAATTCCCCAAGGATCATCCCAAACGGGAGTTCGTGGATATCCTTTTTAAAGAAACCGGGAGGCTGCACGACACAGTGGAGGAAATCCTCCATTATGCCAAGGGGCGGCCCCAGGAACGGGAAGAGGCCACGGAGACGCTGGCAGCGGTTGCCCACCATGTTGGCGCTTTGCTGGAAAGGCAGTTGCGGGAAAAACAGGTGCGCTTTATCCTGCCGGAAAATGGCGAACCCCAGCATCTGTTGGTGGAAAGCGCCAAGTTTTCTCAGGTGTTGTTGAATCTCGGGCTCAACGCTCTGGACGCGGTCCGGCCCGGCGGCCAGATCTGGCTTCTGGCCGAAAGCGCTGCGGACGGGGGGTGGCGGATCGCTGTCTGCGACGATGGACCGGGTGTGCCGGAGGCGGAAAAGGAACGGATATTCGAGCCGTTTTATTCCGGCAAGGCGGATGGCACCGGCCTTGGCCTGTTGATCAGCCGGAAGATTGTGGAGAGCTACGGTGGCAGCCTCCGAGCCACTGATCGTCCTGGTGGCGGGGCTTGTTTTGAGATTCTGCTCCCCGCCAAAAACGATGCAGGCATTGGGCAGACAGGGTGAGGACGATTTCATGAAACCTCGGGTACTTCTGATTGATGACGATGCAAGCCTGCGGCGGGTTACGGAGTACAACCTGAGCAGCGCCGGCTTCATCGTGTTCGGCGCAGCTTCTGGCAAAGAAGGCTTGGCGCTTTTCCATAAGCACAGCCCGGATCTGGTGATCACCGACGTGCAGCTTGGCGACCTGAACGGTTTGCAGGTTCTGGCGGCGGTGAAAAAAGAGTCGCCCATTACCCCGGTGTTGGTGATCACAGCCTTCGGCTCCATCGAGCTGGCGGTCAAGGCCATGCAGGAAGGGGCGTTCACTTTTTTGGCCAAGCCATTCGACCGGGAGGCCCTGCGGCTCTCCTGTCGAAAAGCCCTGGAGATGCGCGAACTGCATGAGCAGAAACAGCAGTTGAGCGGGGAGATCAACAGGCTCACGGGCACCGAAGGCATGGAAACCGCCAATTCGGCCATGGCAGAGTTGCTCGACACGGCAAAGCGGGCGGCCAACAGCGAGGCCACGGTGCTCATCGCCGGAGAATCCGGCACCGGCAAGGAGGTGCTGGCCAGGCTCATCCATCAGCACAGCCCCAGGGCGCAAGGGCCCATGGTGGCGGTGAACTGTGCCGCTATCCCGGAGAACCTTTTGGAAAGCGAACTCTTCGGCCATGTCAAAGGCGCTTTCACCGGCGCAGTGAGCAGCCGCAAGGGGCGGTTTCAATCTGCGGTCGGCGGCACCCTGTTTCTCGATGAAATCGGCGAGCTGCGTCTGGACCTGCAGGCCAAGCTGCTCCGCGCCATTCAAGAGCGGGTGGTGGCTCCGGTTGGCGCGGACCAGTCGGAACCGGTGGATGTCCGCCTGATAGCCGCTTCCAACCGGGATCTGTACGCAGCCATCGGTCAGGGGACTTTCCGGGAGGATCTTTACTACCGTCTGGGGGTTATTCCCCTGCATCTTCCGCCCCTGCGGGAACGGCGGGAGGATATTCCAGGTTTGGTGTCGCATTTTCTCCTGAAGGTGAACGCTCCCGCCGGGGTGCGATTTTCCACCGGCGCCTTGGCCCGGCTCAAGGGTCATCCTTGGCCCGGCAATATCCGCGAGCTGCAAAACATTGTCGAGCGTGCGGTTATCCTGCGCAAGGGGCTGCTCATAGAGGCGGAGGAACTCCAGCTTGCCGCTTCGCCCCAAGCTGCAAGCGCAAACGGCCTTCCGGAAATCCCGGACGAGGGGTTGTCCTTAGAAGCGGTGGAGCAGGGGCTGATTAAAAAGGCCCTGGCCAAGGCCAATGGCAATCGCTCCGAAGCTGCCCGGTTGCTCAAGATCCCCCGTCATGTCCTGATCTATCGTCTGGAAAAATTCAAAATCTGATTTTCTCTATTCGGTGGAGAATATTCTCCAGGCTTCTTGGCGAATATTCTCCATAATCCAGTTGTTCTCGTTGTCTTCAGTTTCTCTGTCATCTCGTAACATACCGTCATGCGGGGTTGCAGCCGTTTGTGTCCGGGTGGCATGATGCTTGCTTGATGGAGCTTAAGGCGGGCGGGATACGAGGATGAATGCAAAAACCGGAAACATAATGCGATACATTTGGGGATCATTGGGATTGCTTGGCATCCTGGCCTTGATCGTGTGGGGTGTTACCAAGGCCCCGCCCTTTGTCGGAGACCCAACGGCATGGGCCTGTCGGACTTGCGACCAGAATGTTTGCCCGGCAACGACGGCATCCTGGCGGGAGCTTTTTAGAAAGATATGTGGGGGCAATGGCCCCTGAGAAAATGAACCAAGGAGAAATAGGGTGAAAAAAATATCTGTAGCGGTTGCGGCGTTGGCGGTGTCTGTGGTGCTGGTCGGCACGGCCATGGCCGGTTGGTGGGGGGATAAGGTCAAAGCTCTTACCCCGACGAATGGGCGGCTGGAAATTCCGGTGGCTTCCGTGAATGACGGCAAGGCCCACCATTTTAAGGTTCAGGCCAAGGATGGCGTTATGGTGACGTTCTTTGTCCTGAAAAGCAGCGACGGCGTTATCCGTACGGCCATCGATGCCTGCGATGTCTGCTACCGTGCGGGCAGGGGCTATGAGCAGAGCGGTGATGACATGGTCTGTCAAAATTGCGGCCAGCATTTTCCCTCAGCCAAGATCGACGAGGTGAAGGGCGGTTGCAATCCGGCATCTTTGGCCAGAACCATTGAAGGCGATAAGCTGGTGGTCGCCATGGCCGACATTGATAAGAACAGTTGGTATTGCAAATACAAAAAATAAGGATGACACCACGGATGGCTTACGATCTTGAAAAATACCGGGAAAAACGGGAACGGGTTCTGGGGGTGAAGAAGCGGGGTCTGGGGTTTGGCCCTGTGGCGTGCTTTGTCGCCCTCGTCATTCTTCTTGGTCTGGGCATGGTTGTCATCCCCAGATCCATCGCCTTTCTGCAAAACCGTCAGCTTGAGGACGCCATTTATAAACTGTCCGGGGAGCGATCCCAGTCGGAACAGGCACTGGCGGAACTTAAAAAACAGGACGGGGTGCGCGATGTGGTGGTGGACGGGCATGGCGCGCGGGTTGTCGTCACGTACAACAAGGGGGCGCTTGATACGGCAAGGATTTCCGCCTTTCTCCTGAAACAGGGGACGCAGGCGGTGCTTCTCAACGAGGTGGGCCACAGCCAGCGGATGCACACCATGAAAAAGGAGGGTGCAGCCACCGGAGGCCAGTAGGGCTCCCTGACTGCGCGGAAAAAAACAGATGAAGCTCTATCATATCTCTTGTAACAACCTCAAGCGCCGCAAGGGAAAGGTGATTTTTCTCGTGCTCGGCCTGGTGCTGGGGATCTCCACCATTGTCACCCTGTTGTCCATCACGGAAAGCATGACCCGCGATATCGAGGACAGGCTGGACCGGTTTGGCGCCAACATCGTCATGGTTCCTAAAAGCGAGAACCTTGCCCTGAGCTATGGCGGCATCACGGTGGGCGGGGTGAACTATGCGGTTCAGGAGTTTGCCGAAAAAGATATCGCCGGAATCAGGGAGATTGAAAACCGTCAAAATCTCGGGGCGGTGGCCCCCAAGGTTCTCGGCGCGTCCCAGGTCATGGGCAAACAGGTGCTCCTGATGGGGGTTGACTTCGCGGTGGAACTCCCGTTGAAAACCTGGTGGCATCTGGACGGAACCCCTCCCGCGACTTCAGGTGATCTGATCGTCGGGGCCGAGGCGGCTTCGGCCCTGGATCTTGCCATCGGCAACACCGTGCCCCTTGGCCGACGGACCTTCACCGTGGTCGCCATCCTCCAGCCCACCGGGGCGGCGGAAGATGGCATGATTATCGGCGATCTCCATGGTGTGCAGGAGGTATTGGGCAAGAAGGGCGTTATTTCCCTGGTGGAGATCGCTGCTTTTTGTCGGGATTGCCCGATCACGGAGATGGTCCTGCAACTTGCTGAAAAATTTCCCACCGCCAAGGTGACGGCGCTCAAGCAGGCGGTGATGGCCAAGATGCAGTCCGTCGAGTTGTTCAAGGCCTTCAGCTACGGCATTGCCGCGTTGGTGATCTTCATCGGCTCGCTTCTGGTCTTTGTCACCATGATGGGCGCAGTGAACGAACGGACCCGCGAGATCGGCATTTTTCGGGCCATCGGTTTTAGGCGGGGCCATGTCATGCAGATCATTCTGCTGGAGGCCATAGTGGTCGGGTTTCTTGGCGGCTTTCTGGGTTTTGTCAGCGGCAATCTCATCGCCTGGGCGGTGTTGCCCCTGGTTATCCCCAACGGAACCTTTGCCGGGGTGAATCTTTCCCTCGGCGGACTGGCCATCCTGCTTTCCATTTCCCTCAGCCTGCTGGCCAGCCTCTATCCGGCCAGGAAGGGCAGCAGTCTTGACCCCAGTGAAGCTCTGCGGGCCCTGTAAGGAGAATCCATGCAAACAAGAGAAAATGCAGTGCGCCATCTCATCGAGATCAGGGATATCGGCAAGGATTATCAGACCGGGGCAAACACGGTAAGCGCCATCCGGCATATGAAGTTTCAGGTGGACGACGGCGAATTCATCAGCATCATGGGCCAATCCGGCTCCGGGAAAAGCACCCTGCTGGCCGTGCTCGGCGGGCTCAATCACCCGAGCCGGGGGCAGGTTCTCGTGGATTCTCTGGATGTCTATGGGTTGAGCAGCGAACAGCGGGCGGATTTTCGCAGCGAATATATCGGCATTATCTTCCAGTCCTTCCAGCTCATTCCCTACCTGACGGTGCTGGAAAACATCAAACTGCCCATGGCCATCACCGGGATTTCCGCTAAAGAGCAAGACGGCATGGCCCACTCGGTTCTTGAGAAGGTGGGGCTTGGCCCCAAGGCGGAACGTTTGCCGGATCAGCTTTCCGGCGGCGAGCAGGAACGGGTCGCCATTGCCCGGGCCATTGTCAACCGTCCGCCCATCCTGCTGGCCGACGAGCCCACCGGCAGCCTGGACAGCGAGACGGCCGAAGGGGTCATGGGGCTGCTTCGCCAGTTGAACAAGGAGGGGTTGACCATCATCATGGTAACGCACAACCCGGATGCCTGCCGCCATGGCGACCGGACCATCCTGGTCCGGGACGGTCTCTGTCTGGCCCAGTGATCCTGTAGGATTTTTTTCAAAAAGGATAATTATCTTTGACACTATCTGTTCGAAAATTATACAATAAATACTGTGTGGGTGTTATTACCTATGCGATTGTGCTTACGGCGCATGGCCGTTGGCCTGAGCCCTAAGGTTCCCTGTCGTGCCAGTTGGGGTTCCGGGTCATCCGGGAAAAGCAGACAACCAATACAGCAAGGAGAAGTATCATGGGAAGCAGCATGAAGAAAATCGGAGTGATGGGTCTGGCTCTTGTGGCCAGCGTCATGTTTGTCGCCGCAGCTCAGGCGGAAATCAAGATCGGCATCCTTGCTCTGCGGGGTGCGCCCAAGGTCATGGAGGAATGGACCGCCACCGGGGCGTACCTCACCGACAAGATGGGAGAACCGGTTACCATTATGCCCATAGAGTTTGCCGCCATTGAGCCCATGCTGAAAGACGGCAAAATCGATTTCATGCTGGCAAATTCCGCTTTTTATGTGGAGATGGAAAAACTGTACGGCGCCAAGGCTATTGCCATGCAGGTCAACTCGGCGGGCGGCAAGCCGGTCAAGGAGTTCGGCGGCGTGATCTTTGTGCGCAAGGACAGCCCCATCAATACGCTTGCCGATCTTAAAGGCAAGAAATTCATGGTGGTGAAGGCGTCTTCCTTTGGCGGCGGACAGATGGCGCTGCGGCTTCTGTTGCAGAACGGAATCGATTACAAGAAGGATTTTGCCGAGTTCAAGGAAGGCGGCAAGCATGACAACGTGGTTCTCGCCGTGAAGAACGGGGCCATGGATGCCGGCACCGTGCGCAGCGACGTCATGGAGGCCATGGCGGCAGAAGGCAAGATATCCATGGCTGATTTCAAAATCATCAACCAGGTCAAAGACAGCTTCCCCTTTGTGCACAGCACCGAGCTGTATCCCGAGTGGCCCATGGCTGTGGCTAAGCATGTTGATGCGGCCAAGGCCAAGAAACTCGCCGATGCCCTCATCGCGATAAAGCCTGATACCGATGCGGCAAAAAAAGCCGGAATCCTCGGCTGGGCGCCGCCTGCCGATTTCAAAAGCGTGCGGGAATGCCTGAAGGCGCTTAAGTATGGGGCCTTTGCCAACTAACGAATCCGGGGGATCGTAAATGGCTTCGAAGAAAAGAGGAATTGCCGCCAGGTTTATTCTCATCGTTTCCGTCCTGGCGCAGGGTTTGATGGTCGTGCTGGCGGCGGTGGCTATTTACACCGCCAGCCACTCCCAGTCCAAGCAGGCGGCAGGGTTTGTCAACCGGCTGAAGTCCGAGCAGGCAGAGCAGGAAAAACTGCTTGCTGCGGAGCTGAGGAAGAAAGGCAATTCCATTGCCGCTCTTCTGGCCCAGACAGGATCGGCTCTGATCGTCGGGTATGATTTCGATTCCCTGACCAGACTTGCGGACAACGCCAAGAATGATGAAGACGTTGTCTCCGTGGTTTTTTACGGCAAGGATAAAAGTGTGGTTGCCCAGGCCACGGGGCAGGGAGAAGCCAAGGAAACCCTGCGCAAGGAAATCCTGTTCGATGGCAAGACCATCGGATCTGTCGAGGTGGGTTTGAGCTTTGCCGGGGTTGAGAAAAACTCTGCTGAAGTGTCCCGCCGCATTGAGGAGATGGTGCAGACCACAGAGGAGGAATTGACCGCGGCCTCTTGGCGCTTGGGGATTGTTATTCTTGTCGCCATCGGCGGGGTGTTGATAGCTCTCTGTTTTACCGTGTACTGGTGCCTTTCCCGCTTTGTCATCACCCCGGTTAGCCAGATCATTAACGGTTTGGAGGACTGTGCGGCCCAAGTGACCTCTGCTTCTGGCCAGCTTTCCGGGTCGGCGCAAAGCTTGGCCGATGGAGCCTCCGAGGAAGCCGCTTCCCTGGAGGAGACCTCTGCCTCCCTGGAAGAGGTCTCGACCATGGCCCGGCGCAATGCCGATAACGCTGCCGAGTGCAATACGCTCATGCGCGAGGTGAACGCGGTGATGGGCAAGGCCAATCAGTCCATGGCCGCGCAAACGGTGGCCATGGAGGAAATCTCCAAGGCCAGCGAGCAGACTTCGAAGATTATCAAAACCATTGACGAGATCGCCTTCCAAACCAACCTCTTGGCCCTGAATGCCGCAGTAGAGGCGGCTCGGGCCGGCGAGGCCGGGGCCGGGTTTGCCGTGGTCGCCGATGAGGTCCGCAATCTGGCCATGCGGGCGGCGGAAGCGGCCCGCAACACCGCGGATCTTATCGAAGGCACCGTGAAGAAGGTGAAAGAGGGTGAGGACCTGCTGGGCAGGACTAATGATGATTTCTGCGAGGTTGCTGAGGTGGCGGCCAAGGTAGGCAGTTTGGTGGATGAAATCGCCGTTGCTTCCACTGAGCAGACCAAGGGGCTTGACCAGGTCAACACGGCGATGCGCGAGATCGATCGGGTTACCCAGCAAACCGCGGCCAGTTCGGAAGAGGCGGCCAGTGCCTCGGAAGAGTTGAGTGCTCAAGCCGAGTACATGAAGAAGTATGTGGATGCGTTGGACCATCTGGTCAGTGGCGGGGGAGACTCCGCTTCGGATACGGGAAAATCCGGCTCGGTATCGAAAATAGGGCGGTCGGCGAGCAGGAAATCCACCCCAGCCCTGACCGCGCCTCCCGCCGCAAAGGCGGCAGGAAAGAAGCCCAAGGCCATTGCTGCCCCAGCTTCGGGGAAGAAAACGAGCACCGTTATTCCTTTTGATGAGGATGTGTTCGAGGATTTTTAGGGGCCGTTCCAGAATAACTTGTACAATTCTGGCCGTTCCCTTACGGCGCCTTATGCCGTTTTGGCTACACCAGATGGTCAAGTTATTTTTTTAGCAACGGCTTAGAAGAAATAAAAGAACTCAACACAAAAGAAGGCCGGAGGCAAATGCTCCCGGCCTTCTTTTGTCTTAGCGGTTGTATTTCTCTTCGCAGGACAGCCTGATTTCCTTCTGGGCATCCGCGAGAACCTCTTTGGCGTCGGCCACGTCCTGGCTGATCTGGGCGGCCAATTCTTCCGGTCCGGAAAACTTTTTCTCTCCGCGCAGGAAACGGAGCAGATTGATTTTGATCGGCTTGCCGTAGATGTCCTGGTTGAAATCAAAGATGTGGGTTTCGGCGGAAAGATGTTGCCCCTCGAAGGTCGGGTTGTAGCCGATGTTGAGCACGCCGCCGTAGCATTTGCCGTCGTAGATCACCTGGGTGACATACACTCCGAGGTGCGGGCAGAGATCCTCCTCGGCAATGGTGAGGTTGGCGGTGGGAAAGCCCAGCAGCGGGCCGCCGCGCTGTTTGCCCATTTTGACCTCGCCCCGGATTTGGTAATAGCGGCCCAGCAGTTTCTTGACATCCCGCATTTTGCCCTCAGACACCAGCTCCCGGATTTTGGTGCTGCTGGCCAGCATTCCCTCTACATAATATGGTTCCACCACCGAGACCGTGAATCCTTTGGTCTTGCCCTGTTCTTGCAGAAAGGGGATGTCGCCCTGGCGGCTCTTGCCAAAGGCGTAGTCGTACCCCACCACCAGATCCTGGACGCCGATCCCCTTGCGCAAGACCTCATCCACAAAGGTCTCAGCCGGGGTGTTGGCAAATTCCCGGGTAAAGGGGAGGATGATCAGTGCGTCGATATTGGCCAGGGCGATGAGTTCTTTTTTCTGTTCTAGGGTGGAAATGAGCTTGAGGCCGATGTCGGGCCGGACCACCTTGAGCGGATGCGGTTCAAAGGTGACGGCCACACTGGCGCCTTTGTTCCTATAGGCGCGGCTCACCACCTCGGAAAACAGAATCTGATGGCCCAGATGGACGCCGTCAAAGTTTCCGATGGTGACTGCCGCCTTGGGGAAAGGTCCTGGTATGTCGTTGATGTTCGTGTATATATCCATGTGATGGGCGTCCTGATTGTGTGTGCCCACACAATAGGCGACAACCCTGAAAAGGTCAAGCCGCCCCCCGGAGAGTTTTTTTGCAAAGACCCCGGTTCGCCGTTGGCTCAAAAGAGGACTAGTAAAAAGGAAATAAACATCCAGGTTAATGGAGAGAACGGCATGAAAAGCCATAACGGAAATGATTATTTCCTAGCGGCTCCTAAATTGTCTTGACAAACACCACCCGAAAAAATTAATATCGCCTCTCACTGATGTGCCGAAGTGGCGGAATTGGTAGACGCGCTAGGTTCAGGGCCTAGTGGGGGTTTCCTCGTGGAAGTTCGAGTCTTCTCTTCGGCACCATCTTGAAAATGTTTTAGCGGAAAAAAATCTGGTCATGCTTCGGCATGGCCTTTTTTTTTGCCGTGCGCAACGGTTCGGCACGTCTGGATGTCAACATCGTCTGGTATTTTGGTCTCTGCACCGTCTGCCTCTCTTTTTGTTGACCTGGGATGGGGGAACCGTGCTATAATACGGCAATTTCACTCTGGATAACTCAACGGAGTCGTACAGCATATGGATATAGCTACCCTTATCGGCCTGTTTATGGGCTTCGGGGCCGTGATTGGCGGCCAGCTTCTTGAAGGCGGCCACATTGATGCCCTTCTTCAGCCCACCGCGGCGATTATTGTTTTGGGGGGGACGTTTGGCGCAACCTTTGTCTCCTTTCCCCTCCAGGACCTTTTTCGGGCCTTCAGCAGTGCGGCCACGGCCTTTTTTCCCCAAGAGGAAGACCCGGAGGATCTGATCGGCAAGTTGGTCGGTTTTGCCAGCACCGCCAGAAAAAACGGCCTGATAACCCTGGAGCAGGATGCGCAGCGGGTCAAGGATCGTTTTCTGGGCCAGGGACTGGAAATGGTGGTGGACGGCATGGACCCCGACGAGGTCATGGCGGTCCTGCAGATCGAACTCACCAATTTCGAGGAACGCCACAAGGTCAGCGCCGAGGTGTTTGAGGCTGCCGGCGGCTTTGCCCCGACCATCGGCATTATCGGCGCGGTTATGGGGTTGATCCATGTAATGAACAACCTCTCCGACACCTCCAAGCTTGGCGCGGGAATCGCCGTGGCCTTCGTGGCCACGATCTATGGTCTGATGACCGCAAACATTATCTGCATCCCCATCAGCACCAAGCTCAAGAAAAGATTGAAGGAGCAGATCCTCCAGCGGGAAATAGTGATCGAGGGCCTTCTCGCCATCCAGAAGGGCGAAAACCCCAGAATGATCGAAAAACGGTTGCGGGGCTTCACCCTGACCAGCGGGGTTTTGATTTACAGCAGAGGCGCTGGCAGCTCATGAACAGACCGAAAAGGAAAAAAGCCCACGAGAAGGAACCGAATCTGGAGCGGTGGCTTGTGTCCTATGCGGACTTCATCACCCTGATGTTTGCCGTCTTTGTAATGCTCTATGCCATGTCCATTGTGGACCAGAAAAAAATGGAGGAGGTGCAGGCCTCCATCCAATCCTCTTTCTCCGGACCTCAGACTTTAACCCCGGCGCTCAAGGTTATCGGCAACAAGGATTTTGGCCTGATCCCGGAAGCGGTGGAGCAGCCGGTGCCGTCTCCGGCCCAGGATGATGCCGCTGCCGCCGCCGAGGCCCAGGAATTCAGCCAGATCAAGAAAGAGGTCCAGGACAATCTTCAGGGATACGGCGCAAAGAATGAGGTGCAGTTGACCATCAACGAACGCGGCCTGGTTATCAGCCTGAAGGAGGCGGGGTTTTTCCCCTCCGGCTCGGCCAAGGTGGAAACGCAGGCCCTGCCCCTGCTGGACAAGATCGCCACCTCCATCTCCCGCTATCCCAATACCTTCCGCATCGAAGGCCATACGGATAATGTGGCAATCAGCTCCGCCGTTTTTCCCTCGAACTGGGAGCTGTCCACGGCAAGGGCCAGCAGTATCGTCCACTATCTCATGGAAAAACACGGTTTCAAGGGCTCCAAGCTGTCCGTAACCGGGTATGGTGAATACCGACCCATTGCGGACAACGCCACCGAAGAAGGCCGCAAGCTCAATCGGCGGGTCGATATTGTCATGCTCTCCCGCAAGGGGGTCCAGGGTGAGGCGCTGAAATTCGGCGGGGAATAGCGGATGGACGCGCAGTCCGGGGAGTCGCCTGCCCATGACCATGGCAACCACTTGGGATTGGTATCTGTCGGGCTGACTCCAGAGACCGATGTGGCTCATCTTTGGTCCCTGGTCTTACATGCCGCGGATATCGATCATGGTCTGCGCCATGGCCAAGCAGGCTGGGAGCTTCTGGTTTCAGAAGAAGATATTTCCCGCGCCACGGAAGAGCTGCGGCTTTTCAGCGAAGGAAATCGTAACTGGCCGCCGGAACGGGCAATACGATCCGAGCGGGATGGTATTGTCGAGAACTCTCCGCCCGTGCTGCCGGTTATCGGTGGCCTGGTTGTTTTTTATGCCATTACCGGCGGCTGGGAGAGCCACAGCCATTGGTTTGCCAGCGGCTCCCTCGACAGGGTTCGGGTGATGAACGACGGGCAGTGGTGGCGGCTGATTACCGCCCTCACCCTGCATGCGGACAGCGCGCACCTTCTTGGTAATGTTTTCTTCGGCGGTCTGCTGGTCTATTCTCTCTGTCGGCATCTCGGTAGCGGTATTGCCTGGTTTTCGGTGTTGCTCACCGGGGTTCTTGCCAATGCCGTCAATGTGTTCTTCCACGATGATCTCTATCAGTCCATCGGCTTTTCCACTGCGGTTTTCGGCATGGTCGGCATCTTGAGCGGTATGCGTCTGCGCCGGATCGGCGGTTGGCAGGAGGTGGTGCTTGCCCTGGGCAGCGCGGCAAGCCTGCTGGCGCTCATGGGTTCTTCCGGCGAGAGAACCGACCTGGGCGCGCATTTCTGGGGGGTCGGTATTGGCCTGCTGGTCGGGATGACCCTTGCCGCGCTGGGCCTTGCCGGGAAGCGGATTCTGCCTCCGGTCGGGCAATGGGTTCTCTTCCTTGGTACCCTGGCCATGGTGTTTGGCTGCTGGGTGTACGCCCTGTATCTTCTATGAAGGATGCCTCATTGTCGGCACAGGGAAACCCGGTGCCTGAAGAGTCGATCAAGAAAATGCTGGGCCGCGCAATGCAAAATGTATGTATTCTCTATTTAAAACAATAAGATAGACAGATAATTTGCACTTCACCCTTGAACCACACCGGGAAGGCTGGTAGGGTCATGGGGCAGGTTAGACATGGGGTGGATGTTGCCCATGCTGCACGGAAACCTGATAAGAATTTTTTCAAAAAAGGAGTCGAGTCCATGGCCTTTGACGATCAGCAATCCCCTTGGGGCAAGAAGAAAGGCCCGCAAACCCCGGAAGAGCTAATCGCCCTTTTGCTCAACAAACTCAAGGAGTTCTTTGACGGCGGAAGCGGCGGTGGGAAGCAGGGTGGATCCGGGCCGGGAATTTTTGGCGGCCTCGGCAGGCTCGGCGTGATCATCGGCATTTTTTTGCTGATTAATATCGTGTATTCAGCCTTTTACACCATTGCTCCTGGGGAAAAGGGTGTGGTGCTGCGTTTTGGCAAATATGTCAAAGCCACCTCTTCGGGCCTGAATTTCAAGCTGCCGCTCGTGGACGAGGTCATCAAAGTCGATGTGGAAAACGTTCGCAAGGAAGAGTTCGGCTTCCGAACGAAGGTTCCGGGGCAGCGCACCGAGTATCAGAAGACAGGCTTTGACGCCGAGTCGCTCATGCTCACCAGCGACCGCAATGTCATCGATCTGGAGTGGATCATCCAGTACAAGGTGCAGGATCCCATTCTTTTTGCCTTCAGGGTCAAGGATGTCAAGCAGGCGGTTCGGGATAGTTCCGAGGTTGCCCTGCGTCGCATCGTCGGCAATATGACTTTTGACTATGTGCTCAGCAACCGGGAAATGCTGGCGGCGGCCACCCAGCGAGAGGTCCAGGCCTCTCTGGACCGATACCAGGCCGGGGTCAAGATCGTCACCGTCCAGCTGCAGGATGTGAATCCTCCGGAAAAGGTGAAGCCTGCCTTCAATGAAGTCAACGAGGCGGATCAGGATATGAAGCGGCTGGTGAACGAGGCCGAGGAAGCATATAACCGGGAGGTGCCCAAGGCACGGGGCGATGCGAAAAAAATGTTGGAAGAGGCGCAAGGCTACGCGGTGGAGCGGGTGAATCTGGCCCAGGGCGAGGCCTCCCGTTTTCTGGCCATCCTCAAGGAGTACAAGGGGGGCCCGGATGTCACCCGCAGGCGGATGTATCTGGAAACCATGCAGGAGGTTCTCCCAAAAGTTTCCGAGATCTATGTGATTGACGGAAACAAGGGAGGGCTCCTTCCGTTTCTCGATGTGAGGGGGGAGTCCAAGGGGACTCCAAAGGCGCCTTAATAAAAAAACCGGTTATTTTCGTTCAGGAATCACTATGGGCCGAAGCAGCACAGGCCAAGAAAAAAGATAGGGGAAGCCAGTGAATAAGATACTTCGTGGTGTTGGGATAGCGGTGGTGATTGCGGCGGGAGTGGCGCTGTTCAATGCGTTTTTTATTCTGCCCGAGGGCCAGCAGGTGGTGATCACCCAGTTCGGCCGTCCGGTGGGCAAGCCCATCACCGAGGCTGGTTTGCAATTCAAGGTTCCCTTTATCCAGGATGTGACTTTTTTCGACAAGAGGATTCTCATCTGGGACGGGGATCCCAATCAGGTTCCAACCAATGACAAGACCTTTGTCTACCTTGATGTCACTGCCCGCTGGCGCATCTCCGATGCCCTGGTTTTCTTGCAGGCGGTCAACAACGAGCAACGGGCCCAGACCATTCTCGATGATATTATCGATGGCACGGTCCGGGATTTGGTCAACAAGAATGACCTGGTTGAAATTATCCGCAGTTCGGATTGGAATCCGGAAGCCATGGGGTTTGGGCCTGCGGGCAAAGAAGATCAGATCCACTATGGTCGGGATAAGATTACGGCCCTGATCCACGCCAACGCCTCCAAAGTCACGCCCAAGTATGGAATCGAGCTGGTGGATGTGATGTTCAAGCGGGTCAACTATATCGACACGGTCCAGCAGCGCGTGTATGAGCGGATGATTTCGGAGCGAAAACGGATCGCGGCGGAAAAGCGCTCCACCGGCGAGGGACTGAAATCGGAGATTCTCGGTAAGCTTGAGCGGGAGTTGCGGGAGGTCAGTTCCCTGGCTGTCCGTGAGACCCAGAAGATCAAAGGCAAGGCAGACGGCGAAGCCTCCAAGATTTATGCGGATGCCTATAATCAGGACCCCGAGTTCTACGCCTTTTCGAAGAGTATGGATGCTTACCGGCTCACCATGGGGCAAAACACCCGGCTGGTGATTTCTCCGGACTCGCCGTTTTACCGGTACCTGAAAATCCTCAAATAACCGTAATTGCCCAGCAGCACCGCATCTGCTTCGCCGCTACGCTGCTGTCTCGGCCTACTCCTGTGCAATAGCCACTTCGCAGGCCTCTTCCGCGCATCTGCGGCACCGCTGAATAGTTACAAGTAACCGGCTATTCCAGGTCGAGCGGAGTGATGGGGTAGGCGGGCCGGTGTTCCTCGGCAGAGAAGGGGATCCTTCCCTTCTTGTTGAGTAGGGTGAGCAGCTCTTCAAGCTGGGTTTCGCTTTTTAGGTCCGATTTGCCCAGCAGGGTGAAGCGGCAACCGCAGGAGGTGAGCTGCCCTTGGCACCAGGGGCAGATTTCCACAGGGCAGCCCAGGATGTGGACCTCGCCGTCCGCCACATGACAGAATGGGCAGAGATCGTGGTGGAGATGGGCTGGCACATAAACTGGGAAATTTGTCAGGTCCGCATACTTTTTGAGAAAGGCTTCGCGGCTCTCAAGGTTGAAAAAGGCCAACACCTCCTCCTCCCAGATGCCCTCCGCAAGGGGGCCCAGGAATTCGGCCTGTTCGCTGGTGGCCAGGTAAAGATAGTCGGATTGGGCGGTGGTGGCGCAGATCAGGAAGGTTCCTTGTCTGCGGTTCAGCAAGCGGAGGACGGTGATGGCGTCTTCAATGCCTTCGGGCAGATAGCTGTAAAAGGCGTGAAAGATGTTCAGGGCCACGTTGTCCGTGGAGTGTTTTTCCACCAGGGCAGTGGCCGTGGCCAGATCAGTCGGGGGCACACCATATTGCACGAGCAGCTTGATGTCGGCGAGTCGTTGGTCGAGAGTGGGCACGGTTCTTCCTTTTTTCGAAATGCTTGTTCTTGTTTCAGGCAAGCGTTGTCTGTTGTTTGATCGCGGCCAGCCAGGCCCTGGTTTCCGCGGCGATATCGTCGGCGCAGGTCAGGGCCGTGACCACGGCCAACCGCCTGGCGCCCATGGCGGTCAGCTCCGGGATATGTTCTTTTTTGATGCCGCCCATGACCGTGAAGGGCAGGGGGCTCAGGGCGCTGAATCGTGGAATGGCCCCAGGCCCGAGAAAGGTGGAGAGGCCGTCCTTGGTCTGGGTGGTGTAGAGCGGCCCGATGTTGAAGTAAGAGGCCCCGCGTCTCTCTGCGCTGGCGGCCTGTTCTTCGCTGTTGCAGGAGACGCCGATGATGAGGTCCGGGGCCAGGGCGCGGACCTCTGGCGCCGGGAGGTCGCTGTTGCCGAGGTGGACCCCGTCGGCGCCGCTGATAAGCGCGATATCCACCCGGTCATTGACGATGAACAGAGCCCCGGCCTCCAGGGTTTTCTGGCGGAAGATTTTGGCCTTTTCACAGAGGCGCAGGCCATCGGATTCCTTGTCTCGCAGCTGGACGATTTTTGCTCCCCCGGCCAGCACCCCGTCCAGCCAGGCAATGTCGTCCCGTCCCATGGCCAGCCGTTCACAGGAGACCGGATACAGGGTGACCTCTTCGATAAATTTTCTGAGCCGTTGTTGGTACAAATCGGTTTTTTCCTGCATTGCCACGGCTCTCCTTGCGGGCGGCGCATCCCAGTTTCTTATCTTGTTGAAAAAAAAAGGTATCCAAGTATATTAAACGATTTGAGATGATCTTTCATTACGGTTTTTAAAAAACACAGGCAAGCCGCCGTTACAGGCGCGGGGCAACGGCGAAGGGCACTTATGGGAAAGGTAATTGTTGGTCAAGAAACAGCAGAGTTGAAGCTTGACGGCAAGGTCTACAAACTGCCGATCATTGTCGGCAGCGAGGGGGAGAAGGCCGTCGACATCCGGGCCTTGCGCGCCCAGTCCGGCTACATCACCCTGGACAGCGGCTTCATGAACACAGGCTCCTGTTGCAGCAGTATCACCTTTCTCGATGGGGAACAGGGGATTCTCAGCTATCGCGGGTATGGCATCGAGGAGCTTGCGGAGCACTGCACCTTTGTCGAGGTCGCCTATCTTCTGGATCACGGTAGCCTGCCCACCCAGACGGAACTGAGCAAATTCAGCCATCTGCTCGGCAAGTATGCCATGGTCCACGAGGACATGATTCGCTTCTTCGACGGCTATCCGCCCAACAGCCCTCCCATGGCCATCCTTTCCTCCATGGTCAACTCCCTGTGCAGCTTTTACCCGGACATGCTGGACAATCCCCTGGAAAATGTCGACAAGATGGCGGCCCGCCTGCTTTCCAAAGTGCGGACCATTGCCGCTTTTTCCTACAAGAAATCCATGGGCCAGCCCCTGGTCTATCCGCGGCACGACCTGAGTTACTGTGCCAACTTTTTGAACATGATGTTTGATTCGCCGGTTAAGCCGTATGAGATCAATGATACGGTGGTCCGGGCTCTGAACAAGCTGTTGATCCTCCATGGCGACCATGAACAGAACTGTTCCACCGCCACGGTGCGGGTGGCAGGCAGCGCCCGGGTGAATCTCTACGCTTCGATCTCCGCCGGAATCAATGCGTTGTGGGGGCCGCTCCATGGCGGGGCCAACCAGGCGGTGATGGAGATGCTCTCCCAGATTCATGCGGAAGGCGGGGATTATAAAAAATATATCGCCAAGGCCAAGGATCCGGCGGATCCCTTCCGTCTGGTCGGTTTCGGACACCGGGTTTACAAGACCCACGACCCACGGTCGCGGATCATCAAGAAGGCCTGCGATGATGTGCTGGCTGCCTTGAATATCTCCGATCCTCTGTTGGACATCGCCAAGGAACTGGAAGAGGTGGCCTTGCGGGACGAGTATTTTGTGGAGCGGAACCTCTACCCCAACGTGGATTTTTACAGCGGCATCATCTACCGGGCCATAGGTATCCCCACCAACATGTTCACAGTGATGTTCGCCCTGGGCCGTCTGCCAGGTTGGATCGCTCACTGGAAGGAGATGTGGGACGATCCCGACTGGCGGATCAGCCGACCCAGGCAGATCTATGTCGGCCCTAAGCGGCGGCCCTTTGTGCCCCTTGCCGAACGGTCTTAGAAATTATCTCTGACCATTGGTGCCGAAGTGATCAAACGCTGCCGCACATGGCCTGATAGTTCTCACATTCCCGCAGACAGAGAAAGGGGCAGGGTTCCTTATTGAACCATTTTTTCCGCGGGCACCAGTATCGATCCTTGTACGGTTCGTTGCACCCGCTGCTCGTAATTTTCTGCCGTTCTCTGGCACCGAAACGGACCACATTGCCGAGAATCGAAAACCGAATGATTGCCATTCCGATGCCTCCTGCCTGCGTGGGCTGATCATGGGTCTTTTTGTCCACCTGTTACCTTCTCTATCGGCAATGTTGCACCCTTGATAAAGGACTTATTGACTTCTGGCAAGGGCTGGTGTTAATAAATATCCTTTGTCCTTGCGCCTGGGCGAGGGGTGTTGCCATACCGTCGACTCTACCCTCCTGATTTGATTGCAGATCCCGCCAGCCGCAACGAGCACAGCCATTTTTTTCAAGGGAGATTACGTGCATGCGTACTGATATCCTGCATAGCGGCGCAGGGGAATTGACCTATGAGATCCGCAATATCGTCATTGTGGGCGAAAAGTTGCAGAAGTTGGGGACCAAGGTCTACTGGGAGAATATCGGTGACCCCGTTGCCAAGGGAGAACAGATTCCCCAATGGATGAAGCAGGTCGTCGCCGACCTGGTCATGGAGGACGCCACCTACGGTTATTGCCCCACCAAGGGAATGCTGGCAACCAGGGAGTTTCTTGCCGCCAAGACCAACAAGCGCGGCGGGGCGCAGATCGGCCCCGATGACATCATCTTCTTTAACGGCTTGGGCGATGCGATCAGCAAGGTTTTCGGCTTCCTGCGGCCAACCGCCCGGGTGGTTGTTCCCTCGCCCAGCTACACCACCCACTCCTCGGCGGAAGCAGCCCACGCCGGAGACCGGCCGGTAACGTACTGGCTGAATCCAAACAACTACTGGTATCCGGATCTCGATGATCTGGAAAAACGGATCAAGTACAATCCTGCCGTGGCCGGTATCCTGATTATCAACCCGGACAACCCAACCGGTGCGGTCTATCCCGAGGGGATCTTGCGGGGCATGGTGGCGCTGGCCCGTAAATACGACCTGTTCGTGATCTGCGACGAGGTGTACCAGGCTATCATCTACAACGGCCAGAAAACCCTGCCCCTGGCCGAGGTGATCGGCGACGTGCCCGCCATCTGCATGCGGGGTATCTCCAAGGAAATGCCTTGGCCCGGCTCCCGCTGCGGCTGGATCGAGGTCTACAATGGCGACCGCGATCCCATGTTCGCCAAGTATGTGACCTCGATCCTCAATGCCAAGATGGTGGAGGTCTGTTCCACCACTCTGCCGCAACGGGCGATCCCGGCCATTCTCAGCCACCCGCAGTATGTGCCCTATTTGCAGGAGAGGATCAGCCGTTACGAGAAGTTTTCCAACATTGCCTACGATGCCCTGAAGGACATTGACGGTGTATTGGTGAACCGGACCAACGGCGCGTTCTACATGAGCGTGGTTTTCAAGGAAGGGAGGCTGAACAGCCGGCAGACCCTGTCCATCGGCAACAAGGAGGTCCGTGCCCAGGTGGAAAGTCTGGTGTGCGGGCCGAATGTGGCCTGCGACAAGCGGTTTGTCTATTACCTGCTGGGGGCAACCGGCGTCTGCGTGGTGCCGCTTTCCTCCTTTGCCACCGACTTGCAGGGGTTTCGGATCACCCTGCTTGAGCGCAACGAAGAGCGGTTCACTGAGATTTTCAAGATCATTGCCGATGGGATCAGGCAGTACCTGAATTCATAGTCCTAAGATTGTGCCATGAAAAAATCCTCTTTCCTTTTTCGGAGAGAGGATTTTTTTTGTCGGGGACTGGCCCGGTACTCAGTCAATTTCCTGGGGGGAGGAGGTGGGTGCGGAGAGCCCGGAGTGCGCCCCTAACTCGGCAAGCAACTGGTGTATTTCAAGCAGAGCCGCATCCTGTGCTGCCAGGTGTTCAAGAATGGCGCGGACCTCCTGTTCGGATTTTTCATTGATCAGGTAATCGTTGCGCGCCTCCAGCCGGTCTCGGTTAGCCTGCCGGTTCTGGCTCATCATGATGATGGGCGCGGCATAGGCGGCTTGCAGGGAAAGCACCAGATTCATGAAGATGAAGGGGTAGGGGTCCCAGTGGCGCAGCCAGGCGGTAACATTAACCATAACCCAGATTGCCAGGATTATGGTCTGGATAATAATGAACCACCAGCTCCCCAGATTCATGGCAACCCAGTCGGAGGCTTTTTGTCCAAAAGTCAGTTGGGTTGCAATGATCTGGTTGACGTTTTGGACCGGCGGATGGTCGTGTTTGAACGGTTTAGGGAATCGTGGCTTGGTCATGTCTGCTCCGTTTTCGTTCCCATGGACAGGAAGTCTTTATGGTTTCCTGGTGGAGAGCACGATCTGTTGCATCTCAAGCCTGAGTTGGCGATTTTTTACATCGGACAGGCTGAATGAGGCAACCTTGTCATCGATGAAGACGTGATATACCTGGAATGCGCCGGGTAGCTGCTTGTGGCGGCATTTCTGGACGAGCACCCCGCCATCGTTTCCACGGTAGCGTTTCTCAATGATGAGGTTGGGGAAATGCTTTTGGGTCAGCAGCACATCAAGGGGTGTTTTTTCCCGTGCTGCTTGCTTGTTTCCGGTGCCAAGCATGGATTGCACGGTTTTGCCGATTGCCCCGGCGATGCTGTCCCCCTCCACATAAAAATACCCCCTTTGCGCACTCTTCTCTTTGTCCGTGGTCAGGGTGACAAAGCGGGTGGTGATTTGGGATTGTCCGTCTCTGCCAAGAACCGATCCCTCTCCCTGGGTCGAGACCACGCGCCAGGGCCGCTGGTAGGTGAAGATCAGGCCAGTGTTGTAATCCGTGAAAACCTGGGGCTGCGGCGCAGGCGGCTGAGGCTGTGCTGGCGCCGGTTGTGCTTCTTGGCTCGGAGCTGGGGGCGGTTGATCCGAGGGTGTTTCCTTGGCTGTTTGCGTGGCAGTGTCCTTGGGGATGAGAGAAACACGTTTCCCTTTTGTTTCAGGACGAACCGCAGCGGCGGGCTTTTCTGGCTGGGAGCTTTTGCTTGTCGTTGTCTCCTTGTCCGTGCGGAGAGCCGGGTCGTGCACGGGGGGCAGGGTGCAACTGCCCACAAGGAATAGAAAGGCGAGCATGGCAGGGATATAGATATGTTTTTTCATGGGGCCTCCATTGCCTCAATATACTCGGAATGCATGCAAAGATGTACCGTTGGCCGATGAGGCTGTCAATCGCAAAAAAAAAGCGTGACAGGGTGAGGCAGAAAAAGATTGTTGAAATCGCAAAAAGACGCGATTACAACAGTTATTGCTTGGGAACTCTTTGGCTTTATGTTACGGACATGTGGCCTTTTTTCATTTTTACGAGTTGATCAAGATTGCTGCCCTGGTCTTTTTTTTAAAAAAACATCCACTGCCTCAGAGTAGATGTATGGTGTGCAGTGATAATCCGGCGGCTTCCGCCCGGTTGGGCAGTCTATTTCGCCTGCCCGTTACCAAGAGAGAACCTAAATGAGAATTTTATCCGGAATCCAGCCATCTGGCCAGCTTCATATCGGTAACTACTTTGGCATGATGCGCTCCATGATCGCAAGCCAGGATTCCAGCGAGCTGTACGCCTTTATCGTGGATCTTCATGCCCTGACCTCGGTCCAGGATCGGGAGCGCTTGTCGCGCGGCACTCTTGAGGCGGCCACCGATTTTCTCGCTCTGGGGCTCGACCCGGAACGCTGTCTTTTCTGGGTGCAGTCCGATGTGCCCGAGGTCACGGAATTGGCCTGGGTTCTTTCCGTCCTCACGCCCATGGGTCTGCTGGAGCGCTGCCATTCTTATAAGGACAAGGTTGCCAAGGGCGTTGCTTCAAGCCACGGGCTGTTTTCCTACCCAGTGCTCATGGCCGCCGATATCCTGCTCTACCAGGCCCAACGGGTGCCGGTGGGCAAGGACCAGAAACAGCATCTGGAGGTGGCCCGCGATATCGCGATCAAGTTCAACAACACCTTTGGCGAGACCTTTGTCGTGCCCGAGCCGGTCATTGACGATAACCTGGCCACCATCCCCGGTCTGGACGGGCAGAAGATGTCCAAATCCTACGGCAACACCATCCCCATCTTTGCCAGCGAGAAGGAGCTGAAGAAAAAGGTCATGGCCATTGTCACTGACGCCACCCCGGTGGAAGCGCCCAAGGATCCTGAAAAGTGCAATCTCTTCAGCCTCTACAAGCTGTTCGCCCCACAGGATCGGCTGGCTGAGGTGCATACCCTCTATGTGGACGGCGGGGCCATGTACGGCAAGATCAAGCTGGAACTCCTTGATCTGCTCTGGGAGTATTTTCGCGAGGCCCGGGACAAGCGGGAGCAGTTGTTGGCTGACCCCGGCCAGGTGAGGGATATCCTCCATCGGGGGGCGATCAAGGCCAGGGAAAAGGCGATTGTCACCTTGGATCTGGTGCGGGATCGGGTTGGCTTGAAGTATTGAGGGGCGTAAGGCCTTTATTTTTTCAGTTCTTCCTTTCTTCTTTTCACCAGCGTTGCCGGAACAAGGCTTCCGTTGCCATACCGGTCGCTGATAGCATCGATTGCCTTGTAGAGGCGGCAATCTTTTTCTCGGTTCGGGCCATCGCCAAACAGGGTCATCTGGCCGACAGTCTTCGCAGGGATCAGGTTCGAAAGTGTTATCCCCAGTAGCCGGATGGGGCGCAAGCCGATCTCGGTCTTGGCAAGAAGCAGGCACCCTGTCTGGTAGAGTGATTTGTCGTCAGCCACTGGTTCTGGCAGGGTGAGCGAGCGGGTCACCTGCATAAAATCACGATACTTCACCTTGATGGTGACGGTTCTGCCAACCAGGCCATGGCTGCGCGCCCGCTTGCCCACCCTGATACACAGGGCCAGCAACTCCTGTTCGATCCTTTTCGTGTCGCGCAAATCTTCCGCGAATGTCTCCTCGTTGCCAATGGACTTGGCTTCCTGCCTCGTTTCCACCGGGCGAAAATCAATGCCCCGGGCTGATTCGTGCATTATAAGCCCACTCTTGCCGAACTTGGCTGTGAGGATGCTCAAGGGCATGCGGCTTAAGTCGCCGATGGTTTTTACCCCGATCAGGGCCAGGGCTTCCTTGGTGGTTTGACCCACCCCCCACAAGCGACCGATGGGCAAGGGCGCCAGAAAGGCCTCTTCCTGACCGGCGGGCACAATGGTCAGGCCGTCTGGTTTGTTGAGGTCAGAGGCGATCTTTGCCACCAGTTTCGAGGCTCCAACCCCGGCCGAGACGGTGAGGCCGATTGTTTCCCGCACCAGGGTTTTGATCTGTCTGGCAATATCCTCCGCCGTGCCCATCAGGCTCTGGCTGGCCGTGACATCCAGAAACGCCTCGTCCAGCGAGAGTGGTTCCACCAGCGGGGTGAAGCGCTGGAAGATCTCCATGATCCGGCTGGAAATCTCCTGGTAGCGGGCCATGCGAACCGGGAGAAACACCCCGTGCGGGCAGAGTTTTTTCGCCGTGAATATGGGCAGGGCTGAATGGACCCCGAACTTCCGAGCTTCGTAGGAGGCGGCGCATACAACCCCGCGGTTGCTGTTGCCGCCCACCACAACGGCCTGACCCCGGAGGGCCGGATTGTCGAGCATTTCGACCGAGGCATAAAAGGCATCCATGTCGAGATGGATGATGCGGCGGTTGGTTTGAGTCGGCATGGATGCGGGGCGCTCCCTGGCATGAACTGGACGGAGTGGATTTTTGCATGATATCCGCTTGTGTTGCGGATGCAAAGAGACGATTGCTTGGGCTGCGGAAATAGTGACAGGATTGGCCAAGTGTCAACGTACTGACGGGGTGGACGGGAAAAATTTTCCGCGTGCGCCGGGTAAAAATTATTGGGGAGCATAGCACGGTTATTTTTCGGTATTTACTTTTTTCTAATTATTTTAATGAGATGCGAGCATTTTTTTACTGGTTCCCTTGCAGTAGAAGGCTATGGGAAAGAATGTTTCTGAGATCTGGCATGAAAATGGCATAAGTTCTTTGTAAACAATCTTTTCAACGAAAGGAGCCGTTGCAATGAGCGCCGCAATCTCTCTTGCTGATAGGGAAACCAAAGGGTCGATCAACCTGGACCATCTGATGGTGGAGCTTGATCGTTACCGTCGCCAATCGGAGTGGCTGAAACAGGTCAACGAGCTGCATGCCAGACTGGCCGGCGCCACCGACCTACAGGGCATGATCGAGGCTTTTTCCGTGTGGCTGACGCCTCTGGTTGAGCACGATCTGATCGCCTATCGCAGCATCGATCGGAGCCGGGTGCACATTATCTGCTCCTGCCACGGTCCGGAACGGCGTCTCGCCATGCAGAGCGCTGAAGAGGTTTTTGAGAAGATAGATTGTCAATTGGATGGCACCTGCTGCGAGTGGGGGCCATTTTTCGTGCAGCAATGGCAGATGTCCTTCGCCCTTGACGCTGCTGCCACCACCCAGGGTTGCTTGATGCTGCTGCGCCGGGGAACCTGTATTGAAGCAGAGGAGGCCCAAATCCTGCGGGATGCGCTGGAGATTCTCGGGGAGCCCCTGCAACGTGCCCTTATGTATGAGGATTTATTTGCCCAGGCTCGTCGGGACATGCTCACCGGCCTTGACAACCGGCGGGTCTTCGAGGAACGCATCGGACCTCTGCTGGAAACCGCCCGGCGTCATGGCCGGCCTATAACCGTGGCCAGCATGGATCTGGACCATTTCAAGCAGATCAACGACACCCTGGGGCATGCCGCCGGGGATAACGCCTTGCAGATGGTGGCCAAGGCCTTGACCGGGATGGTGCGCAACAGCGATCTTCTGGTGCGCATGGGCGGCGATGAGTTTGTTCTGGTCTTGCCGGATACTGCCTTGGATGCGGCCCGGCTGTTGGCCGAACGGTTGTGCGGCGCCGTCGATGGCCTTGCGCTTAATGCCGGGGACGGCAGCAGGCTGGGAGTGAGCATCGGCCTTGTCCAGTGGAATCCGGAAATGGGTAAGGACGAATGGCTACAGCGGGCCGATGAGGTACTCTACCAGGCAAAGAAGACCGGGCGTTGCCGGGTGTGCGTGGAGGAAGGCTGAGTTTCGGCTAATCCATAAACAAGAGAAGTAATCAGGCCATGCCTGACTGGAGCAGAGGGGAAATCTGCTCCAGTCAGGCATGGCCTTTTTTATGGGGTGCCAGAATTTAGGAGAAAGCTGATGATATAACAATATTATTATCGAGCTAGCTCGAGTTGTTAGCCTTGGTTACGTTTGCGGGCTATTAATCGGTCTGTCTGAACAATTTTTCTCTTGGATAGCTTGCTCAATAATTCCGGCTAAAATTAGCAGGGATGTTATCTGTCTACCTGACACCATGGAGCAATTCAAGGTAAATCTTTACTTCTGTTTTTCCCTTTGTCCTTGTATGCTGAGCTGAAATTATCTCTACCAACACGGGAGCATATCCATGAAACTGACTTTTCACGGCGCGGCGAAGACCGTTACCGGCTCGCAGCATCTGCTTGAGATAAACGGCAAGCGAATTTTTCTTGATTGCGGCTTGTTTCAGGGCAAGCGCAAGGAATCCTTTGAACTCAACCGCAGCGGCTTTTGTGCGGGCAAGGATATTGATTGTCTGGTTCTTTCCCATGCTCACATCGATCACTCCGGCAATATCCCCTGTCTGGTCAAGAAGGGATTTACCGGGGATATCATCTGCACCTCGGCCACCCGCGATCTCTGCGCGGTCATGCTCATGGACGGTGCGCACATCCAGGAACAGGATGTGGAGTTTATCAACAAACTCCGGCGGCAGAACAAGCAAAAGGAGTTTGAGCCCCTCTACACCAAGGAGGATGTGGTCGCCTCCATGGACCAGTTTGTTGGCATCAGCTACAACCGCAAGCGGGAGATTCTGCCCGGCGTGCATCTTACCCTGGTGGATGCGGGCCATATGCTGGGCAGCGCCAACGTGATCCTCGATATCCACGATCAGGAGCAGAACCGCGATCTCAGGCTGGTTTTCAGCGGGGATATCGGGCGAAGCGGAATTCCGATCATCAACGACCCTGCGGTTTTGAGCGAGGGTGCGGATATCCTCATCATGGAGAGCACCTACGGCAACCGCCAGCATCCGCCGTACCAGGAGTCGGAAAAGGAACTGAAACGGATTGTCAATCAGACCTATCAGCGGGGCGGGACGCTCTTGATCCCCGCCTTTGCCGTGGGTCGGACCCAGCAGTTGGTCTATGCCCTGCACAAGCTGTTTTTGAAGCGCGATATCCCCAAGCTGCCCATCTATGTGGACAGTCCGCTGGCCACCCGGGTCACGGATATTTTCCGCCTGCATCCCGAGACCTACGACAGCGAGATTCGGGAATTTCTCTTGAAAGATAACCACAGCAATCCCTTTGGGTTTGACACCCTGCGCTACACCCAGAGCGTGGAGGATTCTAAGGAGCTGAATTTTTTGCGCGAACCCGCCATCATTATCAGCGCCAGCGGCATGATGGAGGCGGGGCGTATCCTGCACCATCTGCGCAAGCGCATCAGCGACAAGAAAAACACCATTCTGGTCACCGGCTGGCAGGCGCCCAACACCCTGGGCCGCCGGATTGTTGAGGGGGAGGAAACGGTGCGGATCTTTGGCGAGGAATTTCCGCTACGGGCTAAGGTGGAAACCCTTACCGGCTTCAGCGGCCATGCCGACCGGGATGGGTTGCTGGCCTGGGCCGGAGCCATGCAGAAGACACCGGCCCGCACCTTTGTGGTGCATGGCGAGGAGGATGCGGCCTCTGCCTTGGCCGAGAGCTTGCGCAAGGAGCTTGGCTTTCCGATGGTGGAGATCCCGGAGCCCCATCAATCCTTTGAGGTCTGATGGGGCTGCATGGATGAGACCTCTACCCAAGGGAAACAAGTAAGCCTTTTTCAGTACAACTGCTTGTGCGGGTCTGAGGGGAAGAAAATATGGGAAAAAATTTCTGTGCCTGAAAATGAATCTGCCCGGAGCATTGGAGCAGCATTTAACAAGGGAGGCTCGCCACGATGAAGATTCGTACACTGTTTTTGCTGATTGTCATGGGTGCAATTACTGCTTTTGCCGTGCTCAACTGGAGCGCGTTCATGGCCCCGACCACGCTTTCCTTGGGGGTTGCCAACATTCAGGCGCCGCTCGGCCTGCTCCTGCTTGGCATGCTGGTCTTTCTCGTGGCCGTGTTCCTGGTGTTTGTCGTCTACCTCCAAACCTCGGTGCTCATCGACACGCGCCGTAACGCGCGGGAACTGCAAGCCAGCCAAGAGCTTGCCGAGAAAGCCGAGGCTTCGCGTTTTACCGAACTGCGCGGGTTTCTGGAAGTGGAGCTGAAAAAGCAGGCAGACCGGGAGGGGGAGTCGAAGGCGGCAGTGCTGGCAAGGTTGGAGCAGCTCGACCGCGATCTGCATTCGAGAGTAGAACAATTGGAAAATGTGATCAGTGCGTACATCGGGGAACTGGACGATAGGCTCGAAAAAAAAACCGGATGATGTTCGCTGGTGCTGACAGAATGAGTGAGTAGGCATCGCTTAACCTTGGGTCAATGCCCGAGGTTAGGCAATGCTTTGCTGAGCCAATGCCATGGCTCCACAAAGACCGGCATCGTCCCCCAGAAGTGACGGCACGATGAAATTGCCGATATCTTCTTTCAGCGTCGGAGAATCTCGGTCGAAATCTACTGGGCCGAACGAGCCGATGCCCACGGCCTGGAGCTTACCGCGTAGCCGCTGCTGCTCGCAGAGCCAGTTCGTGACCGCGGAAAGTACTTGGCCGGGATTATTTCCGGAAGGGAACTTGGTTCGGCTCAGGTCTTGCGGGCAAGTACCGACAGCGCACACGAATTTGGTTCCGCCGGCCTCAATTGCTCCCACCAGCGTATTCTTGGGGGGTTTGTTCATGGGTGTCTCCTTCATGCCTCGGAGGCAAGGCTCTGTTGGAGAACCTTTTGTCCTTCCCCCGCTACAGCCCCTGTTCCGGGCGGCATGGTTCTGATGTGGATATCCCGCTGCGGATAGGGGATATCAATGCCCTGCTCATGGAATGCATCCCAGATATTTAAGAGAATATCACTCTGCACATTCTTGACCCCGTTGATCGGGTCGTTGATCCAAGCGCCTAATTCAAGATCAACCGAGCTGTCGCCAAAGGCGACGAGCATGCACAGGGGAGGCGGCTCCTGGATGATCCTGGCGGTTTGCCTGGCTGCCTCTTCGCAGATGGCTATGGCCTTGCGGACATCCGAATTGTAGGCAATTCCCACCGGAATTCTCAACCGCACTCTTTTGTTGCTGAACGACCAGTTTTCCACCTGTTGGGTGATCAGATCTTCGTTGGGGATCAGAAATTCCTTGCCGTCCTGGGTGATGAGCGAGGTATAGCGGGCGCCGAGTGAGTTCACCCAGCCATAGGTTGTGCCGACGGTGATAACGTCGCCCGGCTTGATGGATTTGTCCAGCAGGAGGATGATGCCGCTGATCAGGTTGGAAGCGATTTTTTGCAGGCCGAAGCCGATGCCCACGCCAACCGCACCAGTGAAAATGGTAAAGCCTGTGAGGTCGATGCCGACCAGGCGCAACCCCACCAGGATAGCGGTGGTGATGAGCGCAGCCTTTGACAGTTTGACGAACAGAACCTGGATGGAAGGAGAGAGGTCCGGGTTCCCCCGAATGCGTTTTTCGAAAAGACGGGCGAGGATGCGGGCTCCCCAGAGCAGCAGCGCCAGGGTCAGGAGTCCTTCGAGCCCGGTGAGAAGCGAAATGCGCACCGCGCCAAACGTGAGGGCCAGACGGTCGAGCAACCGGACGGTCGGCCCCATCAGGTCCATAATGTTAAGGGCGGCAAGGGTCCAGGCGAGGATCGTAATCAGTCTGATCCAGGCGGTGTTGTTGAACAGCAAGGAGGCGGCATGGAGGATGACCCAGACCGCCAGGAGATTGATGACAATGGTGAGCAGATTGTGGGGCCATTCGGCTTCCATGGCCACCAGCAGCGAGACGATCTGCAGGAAAAGCCAGAGCAAAGGTGAAGCAAGAGGCAGCACGGCGACAAGTATCTGGCCGAAGCGCCTCTGGGGCAGGTCGGGAGTTGAGAATTTTCGTTTGATTCTATTGCCGACCAAAACGGCGATCAGCAGGGCACAGATGATAACCAGCGCCTGGATAAAGTGGTCGTAGGTCAGGACATGTTCGAGCAGCCAGTCGTTGATGCCCATAAGTTTTTTTTCACTGACCGCAGAAAGCCAAAGGCTTTTCATGAGAGATATTTCCATGGGAGAGATGACTCGGGTGTTGGTGTTATCCTTACGGGAACAAGAGATCGTGCCGCAAGTATAGCAGTAAAACAAGAACGAGCAGAGAAAAAAGCGTAATCGGGATGCCAACCCTGACGTGTTCCCGGAAACTGATCTCGATATGAAATTTCTTTGCCTGCTCGATGACGATGAGATTGGCGATGCTGCCGATGATGATCAGGTTTCCGGCAAAGGTGCTTGCCAGGGCCAGGACATACCACTGCTCCGGCCACCAGGGTCAAGGAAGCGGACCAGAAACATGGCGGCTGGCACGTTGCTGACCAGGTTGCTCATGATGGTGGAGATGCCGGTGAGGGCAAAGAGGTTGGTGATGGTTATGCCCTGGTGGGCCATGGTCTCCATGATCAGGCTGGGAATATTGCGGGTGGTAATGTCGTTGGCCAGCAGGGCGGAAAGCAGGGCTGCCACCAGCATGCTGACAAGGAGAAAAAGTCAGCAGGTTGGTGGTGCGGCTGGCGACCCAGGTGTAGAAACCCCCCAACCTCAGTCGGGCGGAGAGCACCATCAGGGCGTAGAGCAGGATGATCGTGGGCAAGTCGATGACCGCCATGGCCTCGGTGAGCGGCACTGCGCCGCTGGCGATTATGGCGATTGCCCCCAGCAGGGCGATGCCGGTGCGATCCGGTCTTAGGCCGGGAATCCGGCCAATGGCCACACCGAGATAGGTTGTAATAAAGATGATCACGGCAAGATGGGGCATGTGCTATTCTGAAGAAAAGGCGACAAGGGGGACGTAGCCGTTTCTGCTGCATATATATCCCCGAGCTCTTGGGCAATGCAAAGGGAATGTATGTTGGTCGGGTAAAGATCCGTCTTCTCTGGCTTTGGCGACTTGGCCCAAGCAAACACGAGGGGTGGTGTCAGTAACTTGACGGAAACGCCCTTGACAGCGGTTGGGGGCGCGCTTACGGTATTTGCAGTTTCAGAGCGGGGGGCGTTTGGCTGGTTATTTTCTTAAGGAGCAACGGCTATGCAGTTTGATAAATTTACGGTGAAATCACAGGAAGCGGTGCAGGCTGCCCAGAGTCTGGCCCAGGGCAAGGGGCATCAGGAGATCCAGCCCGAGCATCTCATGCGGGTTCTTCTTGACCAGCCCGATGGGGTGGTGGTGCCCATCCTGCAGAAGATGGGTGTTGATCCGGGCCAGCTCCGGCAGGAGATGGACGGGCTTCTCGCCAAACTGCCCCAGGTCAGTGGCGGCGGCTACACCCAGGCCTATGCCGGGAAACGGTTCCAGGCCCTGCTGGACCGGGCCTTCAAGGTGGCCGGGGAGATGCAGGATGAGTATGTCAGCCTGGAGCATCTGATTCTTGCGGTGCTCGATGACAAGGACTCCCCTGCGGCCCAGGCTTTTAAGCGTAAAGGCATAACCCGGGATGCCTTTTTGCAGGCGTTGGTCGCCATCCGCGGCAACCAGCGGGTCACCGACCCCAACCCAGAAGAGAAGTATCAGGCCCTGGAGAAATATGCCCGCAACCTCACCGATGTGGCCAGGCAGGGCAAGCTTGACCCGGTAATCGGCCGCGATGACGAGGTGCGCCGGGTGATCCAGGTGCTTTCTCGACGGACCAAGAACAACCCGGTCTTGATCGGCGAGCCCGGGGTGGGCAAGACCGCCATTGTCGAGGGGTTGGCCCAGCGCATCGTCAACGGAGACGTGCCGGAAACCCTGCGCAACAAGCAGGTGCTTTCCTTGGATTTGGGCGCGCTGGTGGCTGGGGCCAAGTACCGGGGCGAGTTTGAGGACCGGCTCAAGGCGGTGCTCAAAGAGGTGCAGAAACGGGAAGGGGAGGTCATCCTCTTCATCGATGAGATCCATACCCTGGTGGGTGCCGGGGCTGCGGAAGGGGCCATGGACGCTTCCAACATGCTCAAGCCCGCTCTGGCCCGGGGCGAGCTGCACTGTGTCGGCGCCACCACCTTAAACGAGTACCGCAAATACATCGAAAAAGACGCGGCCTTTGAGCGCCGCTTCCAGCAGGTTCTGGTGCAGGAGCCTTCCTTGGATGACACCATCGCCATCCTTCGCGGGATCAAGGAAAAATACGAGGTTCACCACGGGGTGCGGATCAAGGATTCGGCCACCGTTGCGGCGGCGACCCTGTCCAATCGCTATATCACCGATCGGTTCTTGCCGGACAAGGCCATCGACCTCATCGACGAGGCGGCTTCCCGGTTGCGGATCGAGATCGATTCCATGCCCACCGAGATCGACGAGGTGGACCGGAAGCGGATCATGCTGGAGATCGAGCGGGAGGCCTTGAGAAAGGAAAGTGATGTGGGCTCGAAAGAGCGGCTTGGCAAGATCGAGGCTGAGTTGGCCGAGCTCAACGAGAACCTGACCGCCATGAAGGGCCACTGGCAGCTGGAGCGGGACATCATCCAGAAGATCAGAAAGGTCAAAAGCGATATCGACGAGGCGCGGGTTGCCGAGCAGCAGGCGGAGCGGCAGGGCGATCTGAGCAAGGTGGCCGAGATCCGCTACGGCAGGATCGTGGAACTTGAGAAACAGCTCGCCTCCGAAAATACGCATCTTGCCGAGATCCAGAAGGACCGGAAAATGCTCAAGGAAGAGGTGGACGAGGAGGATGTGGCCCAGGTGGTGGCCAAGTGGACCGGCATCCCGGTGGACCGGCTGCTCTCCGGGGAAAAGGAAAAACTGGTCCATGCCGATGCCGAACTGGCCAGACGGGTGGTGGGCCAGAAAGAGGCGATCACTGCGGTGGCAAATGCGGTGCGGCGGGCCCGGGCCGGGCTCCAGGACCCCAACCGGCCTTTGGGTTCCTTTATCTTTTTAGGTCCCACCGGGGTGGGCAAGACCGAGCTGGCCCGGAGTCTGGCCCATTTTCTCTTTGACACCGAAAAGGCCATGATCCGTCTGGACATGTCTGAGTTTATGGAAAAGCATTCGGTCTCCCGGTTGATCGGTGCACCTCCGGGCTATGTGGGCTACGAGGAGGGCGGCTATCTCACGGAGGCGGTGCGGCGGAGGCCCTATTCGGTCATCCTCTTCGACGAGATCGAAAAGGCCCATCCGGATGTGTTCAACGTTTTGCTCCAAATCCTCGACGATGGTCGGATGACCGACGGCAAGGGGCGGACCGTGGATTTTAAGAATACCATCTTGATCATGACCTCGAACCTGGGCAGCCAGTTGATCATGGAGTTGGGCGAGGGCCGGAGGGGGGAGATGCAGAAGGAAATTGACGCCATCCTCCATGCCCAGTTCCGGCCCGAGTTTTTGAACCGGATCGATGAGATCATCATCTTCCACTCCCTGGGCCGGGAAGATCTTGCCCGGATCATCGACATCCAGGTGGCGTTGCTCACCCAGCGGCTGGCCGAGCAGAAGTACATCGTTACCCTGACCGAGGCTGCCAAAGAGTATCTGATCGAGGTGGGCTACGACCCGAGCTTTGGGGCAAGGCCGCTCAAGCGTGCCATCCAGCGCTATGTGCAGGACGGTCTGGCCATGAAGATTCTGGATGGGACCTTTGCCGAAGGGGATACGATTGTAGTGGACCGGGGCGAGGCAGGGCTTACCTTCGGCAGGAAATAAAAAGAAAGGAAGCAAGCGCAAGGCAAAAGGCTGGCCGGGATTGTAGATGATCCGGCTGGCCTTTTGTGTTATATGGGGTGGCTGTGGAATGGGCAGGACGTTTTTGGGTTACTATTTTCGATCGTGGGATGACATATGAAAAATCAAGAAAATGCGGCTCGAATCGTTGAGCTGGTCGGACAGCGGGCGGCCAACATTTTTACGGCCAGGGGTTACTGCTGTTCCGAGTCGGTAATTGTCGTCATCAATCAGGGTTTTCGCGGCGACCTCAGCCCGGAACTGGCCGTTCGCCTTGGTTCCGGGTTCTGCCACGGCATGGGTGGCGCCGGTTGCACCTGCGGCTCGCTGGCCGGGGGTGAGGTAGCGATAAGTCTTTTTCTTGGGCCCCGCCAGGCTGGAGGCATGAAGGCAAAGGAGTTCGAGAAGGTGGCCAAGGAGATGCACGACCGGTTTCGGACACGCTTTTCCGCTACTTGTTGTCGGGTGTTGCTCAAACGGCGCAAGGAGAAGAACGGCGCTACGTGCAAGGAACTGACCGTGGGTGGGGCCGAGATCGCGGCCGGATTGATTCTTGAACAGAGGCCGGAGTTGGCCGACCTTGCCGATCTGGATTTTCTTGCGATCCGGGAATCAAAACTGGGTGCGCTTGGCCGGAAGCTGCTGGGCCGGGAATAGGACATGCCTTGTTTCTTTGATAATATCCGCACAAGAGCCATCCATGGATAAGGCGCAGCCTCTCCGATTAAAGGGGTTGGAGATTTCACCGCCGCTCTTTCTGGCCCCCATGGCCGGTTTGACCCATTCTGCCTTGCGTCGTCTTATTTTGGAGCAGGGAGGCATTGGCCTGTTGTCCACCGAGATGCTCTCCGCCGCCCGGTTGCCCTCGGAAAACCCGCAGATATCCCCCTATCTGGTGCGAAGCGCCCAGGAAATCCCCCTGTCCTATCAACTGCTGGTCAGCCGGGTGGAGGAGGTTACCCCTGCCATTGCCAAGCTCCATGTTCTGGGGGCCGAGGCCATTGATCTCAACCTGGGCTGCCCTGCCCCAACCGTCCGTCGCATGGGGGGAGGCAGCTGTCTCATGGAGGATCCCGCCTTGGTGCAGGCTCTGGTGGCGGAGGCGAGAAAGCAGACCGATCTGCCGCTGACCGCCAAGATTCGGTTGGGCGAGACCCTGGATGAGGAAAAATTGCGCGATTTCTGTCAGATGCTGGAAGGCGAGGGGATTGATCTGCTGTCTGTCCATGCCCGGCTGCGGGGCGAGCCGTTCGTGCGCAAGCCACGCTGGCCATGGGTTGGCAAGGTGAAGGGGTGGGTGAACATCCCGGTTATTGCCAACGGCGGGATTTTTTCGGTGGATGACGCCAGGAATTGTTTGGCCCAATCAGGGGCGGACGGCCTCATGATCGGCCGGGCTGCGGCGATCCGGCCTTGGATTTTCGCCGAGCTTGCCCATGCGCTGTACGGAGTGGACGAGGAGGTTGGGGCGGTGAACAAACCGGCGCTCTATCTGCGCTTCGTTGAGCTGCTTGAGGAAAGCTTCCTGCCGGAGCGGCGCTTGGGCCGACTCAAGGAGTTCAGCCATTACTATGCCAAAAACTACCCCTTCGGGCACAGTCTGGCCTCGGCTGTACAATCCAGCGGTTCACTGAGCGAAGCCAAGGAACGGGCTTGCGTCTTTTTTGCCAAGAACGAGGCGGCTGTCGAGGATCACTGAGCAGCGAGCAGTTCGAAAACCTGATCTTTCATGTCAACGAGGTCGTCCGGCCCCAGATGCAGTTCTTGCAGCACGTTCCCGTTGAGCTCGCTCCAATCCTCAGGATCCCATTCGCCGTCGATGATTCGGTCCGCCATGCCGATGGAATAGCCAAAGGTGTACGCGATGTAGTCGGCGATTCTGAGCAGAGCAATGAGTTTGTTTGGCAAGGCGCCCTGCCCGGCGAGGTTGGAGGTGTGGTGGTGGATGATGGTTTTGCATACCGCATCGGGAAGCGACCAGGTCTTGGCCATCAGCCCCCCCACCACGCAGTGATCGGAGCCGATCAGTGCGTCCTCTTCTTGGATGATGTCACGTTTATGGCTGAGAGCGGCATGGGTGAAGGCCTCATACTCCGGGCTGCGTTTCAGCAGCATCGGGATGGCGCAGTCGTGGAACAGGCCGGTCATATAGGCCATGTCCGGGGTGATGTCCTCAGCGCCCAAAACGCTGCGCATGGTTTTAGCCAGGGACTCTGCCGCCACCGCCGTGTGCAGGGAATGCTCCCAGAAAATCCTGTCCCCTGCGGAGCCGCTGCCCAAGGCGTCCTGTAAACAGGCGGTGAGCACCACCTTGCGGAAATTTTCCAGCCCCATGTAGGTAAGGGCCTGGACTATGGACTCGCATTTGCGGGCCAAACCGAAGAAGGGCGAGTTGATGACGTTGATGACTTTGGCGCTGATCGAGGCGTCCTGGGTCACCAGATGGGCGATGCGACCGAAGTCGGGATGCTCGGCGCGCATTTCCTTGTTGATTTCGATGACGATGGTGGGCTGGGCCGGCAGCTTGATCTTGCTGACGATCTGCTTGGCATGCTCAAGGCGTTGGGCGTTGAAATCAATGGTGGTCATGGTTGCGCATCCGTGCAGTTTTTATATGACAGGCCGGGGAGTTAAGACCGGTGAATCTATCCCGAAAAGGGTATCACGTTTAGGGGTGCTTGCGAAGAAAAAAATGGGCAATGGTTGAGGTGTGGCTTGGGAAATATGCTCAGACGCGATCCGGTTGTGGGGTGTTCGGACTGTTCCTGCGGCGCCGCCGCCATTTGTAGCCTTCGTGGCCCAGAAAAAGCGTCATGGGGAAGGGCAGCAATATCCAGAGGTCGGCCAGCGGCACATGGGCAGTGTTGAACACTTTTTGCACCGCCGCCACGTTGAGGAGGGTCCATACCCACACCAGGTTGACCGCCATGCCGGCCAGCATCAGACGATTGGAGAAAATCCCGAGGCTGAAGGCGGAAAATTCCCAGCTCCGCATGGTCCAGCCATTGAACATCTGGCAGGAAACCACGCCCAGCAGGGTCATGGTCATGGCCTGCCGGTGCAGCAGCGGATCGGCAAGGGTGACAGTCCCGTATTGCCAGCCGTGCAGGAGCAGGAAGGAGAGGAAGGCGACCATGGCTGCGGTTGCCTCGACAAGCCCCAGGAAAAAATAGCCCCGCTGGAATACTTCCCAGTCGAGGATTTTTTCCTCTCTGCTCACTGGCGGGCGGTTCATGATGTTTTTTTCCGGCCTTTCGCTGCCCAGGGCCAGGCCGGGGAGCATGTCCGTGCCCAGGTCGATGGAGATGATCTGGATCACCGAGAGCGGCAGGGGGATTCTCAGGAAAAACTGCAGGATATAGGGCACAACCTCCGGCGCATTGTGGGAGAGGATGTAGGTGACGAATTTTTTGACGTTAAAATAGACGGTCCGGCCTTCCTCGATGGCGATGACGATGGAGGAGAAGTTATCGTCGAGCAGCACCATGTCCGCCGCTTCCTTGGCGACCTCAGAACCGGAGACCCCCATGGCGATGCCGATGTCCGCTTTTTTGAGAGCGGGCGCGTCGTTGACCCCATCGCCGGTCATGGCCACCACCTCGCCTGCGTTTTGCAGGGCCGTGGCGATGCGCAGCTTCTGTCTGCTGGCCATGCGGGCAAAGAGCACGATTTCTTTGGCAAGGATTTCCTCCAGTTGCTCATCCCCCATGGTTTCCAGTTCCGGCCCGGTGATAACCCGGTCGAAGTCCATGCCGATCTGCCCGGCAATGGCTGCGGCGGTGCGCGGGTTGTCGCCGGTGATCATCATGGTCCGAATGCCTGCGGTTTTGCAGGTTGCCACGGCTTCGGACACGCCATGGCGCGGCAGGTCCATGATGGCAGCAAGGCCCAGCAGGGTCAGACCTTCTTCCTCCGCCTTGTCGTTGCGGGCAATCGCCAGTACCCGCAGAGCCTGACTCTCGAACTCCCTGGCCCGGGCAAGGGCGGCAGCCTTTCCCACGTCGTTTAATGGGTGGATGCTGCCATCCTCGGCCAGGAAGGAGGTGCATCTGGGCAGCAGGGCCTCCACCGCGCCCTTGGCAAAGAGCGTGGGCCTATCTCCTTCTTGATACACGGAAGACATCATCTTGCGTTCGCTGGTGAAGATGAATTCCTGAATCTTTTTCATGGTCGGGGGGGTGATCCCTCTTTTGCGGGCTGCGGCAACGAGGGCCAGCTCGGTGGGGTCGCCGTGCAATCCTTCCGCGTCGATTCTGGCGCGGCAGTTGAGCAGACCTGCCATGAGCACGGCGGCAAGGCGGTCTTCCGAGGTGGCGTTGCATTGGGAAAAAGAGAACTCGCCCGGTTCGTTATACCCCTCCCCTGAGATGGCAACCTGTTCTCCGCCAGCCAGCCAGAGGAGCTTCACGGTCATTTCATTTCTGGTCAGGGTGCCGGTTTTGTCCGTGCAGATCACCGTGACGCTGCCCAGGGTTTCCACCGAATCGAGATTTTTGATCAGCGCATTGCGCCGGGCCATGCGCTGGCTGGCCAGGGACAGCGACAGGGCAATGGTCGGCAGCAATCCTTCCGGCACATTGGCGACGATGAGGGCGATGGCGAAGATCAAGGCGGGCATGATCCCCTTGCCGGAAAAGAGGCCAATGGCGAAGAAGAAACCACCCATGAGCAGGGCGATGACCGTGAGGACGCGGGTGATGTGGATGATCTCCCGCTGCATGGGGGTTATGGCTTTGCGCACGTTTTTGGTCAGGCTGGCGATCTTGCCGAATTCCGTGGCATTGCCCGTGGCGCTTGCCACGGCGATCCCGCTCCCGGAAAGAACGGTGGTCCCGGCAAAAACCATGTTTTTGGCGTCCAGGGAGCGTTGTGTCTCACCCGGCAGCAGATCCCGGGCTACCGGGGCTGATTCTCCGGTGAGGGAGGAAAGATTGAGATAGAGCGAGTTTGTCTCGATGAGAATTCCGTCCGCCGCGACCTTGTCCCCCTCTTCCAGAAGCAGGATGTCGCCGGGGACAATCTCGTGGGCCGTGGTTGTAACAATCTTTCCATCCCGGCGGAGGGAAACCTTTGTCGGCATCAGTTTGAGCAGCTCCTCCATGGCCTTGTCGGCCCGGTATTCCTGCCAGAAAGTGAAGGTGGCGTTGATGATCACCGCGCCGAGGATGGCGTAGCCCAGGACATCGTTGCCCTGGCCCGGATCATAACGGTCGGCGACAAAGGAGAGCAGGGCGGCCACCTCCAGGAGAATGGCGAAAAAATGGCTGTATTGGCTCAGATAGGCAAGGAGATAGTTTTTCTTCGCCGCGGTTGTCAGTTCGTTGGGTCCGAACTCCAGGAGTCGCCGGGTCACTTGCACCTGGTCCAGACCGGTTTCCGAGGTCTTCAGCCGGAGGAAGAGGGCTTGGCGGTCGAGGGCGAAGAGGCGCATCATTTCTTGTCCCTGGCGTAGAAGGCGATGGTGTTCACCGGCGTGTGCCAGAAGAGCCTTTCCATGGGGTTTTCCCGAAACAACCCGGAAAATTGGGAAAGCCGCCTGCCCCCGATGATCATGAGCTGGAAATCATGGCGGGCCAGGTGGTGGAGGATTTGGTCAACCTCCCTGCCGGTCAGGGCGTGTTTGATGGTAAAGGGAAGACCCAGGAGCTTCAGGGTATTGGCATAGTGGCTCAGGCGGGTGTTGATTTTTTGGAACAGCATTCTGGCGGTGTGGGTATCCATGGCGGCCAGCCTGCGCCTGCCTGTGGGATGAATGCTGTATATCTCGGTCTCGGCGCTAAAGGCCTTGGCCAGGGAGCTGAAAAAGGCGAATTTTTGTGCCGATAAACGGTCTTCCCTGATGGGGAGGAGGATGTTTTCGGTGACGAAAACCGCGTTCACATGGGCCACCCGGACCACGGCCAGATTGGCGGGCAGGGATAACCGGCTCAGCTTTTCGCTGAGCGAATCCTGGAAAAATCGCCTGTGCATCCGGGTGCTGCAAAAGAGGGTGTCGGTTCGGGCGGCTGCAAGATATGTTCGGATGGCTGCGGTGGATTCCCCGGTCAGGAATACCCGTTCGGTCTTGACCCCGTAATGGGTGGCAGCCTCTTCGGCCTCTGTCATGCTCAGCTCCACCTCCTCCCGGCGGTCGGAGGGGTTGAGCACATGGAGCAGGCAGAGGGTGTGGTCAAAGAGTGCGGCGTAGCGCAGAGCGTAGAGCGCCGCGACATCCGAGGAAACAAGGCCGTTTATTGCAGCAATGACTTTCATGGCCGGGTATCTCCTGGTTGTGGCCGGGGAAGGCCTAAGACTCAGGTTAGATTCTGGAAGATGTTTTTCAGTCCGGTGGTGATGAATTCCACGGAAATGGCCGCCAGGATAAGGCCCATGATCCGAGTGACTATGTTGATCCCGGTTTTGCCGAGTTTTTTGGTAATGTAGGGCGCGGCCAGCAGGGAAAGGTAGATTGCCAGGCCAATGAGGAGAATGCCTGCGCTGGTAATCAGATAGGCTGAAACCCCTTTTGCCTTGTAGGCATACACGATAACCGTGCTTATGGCGCCCGGTCCGGAAAGCAGGGGGATGGCCAAAGGCACCACGGCGATGGTTTCGCGGTCTGCGGTTTCTTCGGCTTCGTCACTGGTATGTGAGGCCCGGCTTGTCTTGGCCTGGAGCATGGAGGTGGCCATGAGCAACAGGAGGATGCCGCCGCCCACCCGGAAGGAGTCGACGGAGATCCCGAAGAAACGGAGGATGAACTCGCCGCTGACCAGGGTTACCAGTAGAATGGCCACCACGGCAACGGGAGTGATCCGGACGACTCTGGCCCGGTCTTCCTGCCGGTAGCCGTCGGTGAGGCTGATGTAGATGGGGATGGCGCCGATGGGGTTGACGATGGCGAAGAGGGAGATGATGAATTTTATGTGTTCCGAAGAATCGAACATGGCGCTGAACCTTGTGCTGATTTTGTTCGGCAGGCTTTTGGGGCCAGAAAACAGGAAACGCTTTATTTGTATTGTATAGGGGAAAGGTGCCCAGTGCAAACAGGGAGATGGTTTCAGAAAAGAAAGGGGGCGGGAGGAAGAAAAAAGGGCCTCGCGGAGGCGGGGCCCTTGGGTTGGTCAAACGTCGTAGATGACCTTACAGCGGTTGCACATTGGCCGCGGCAGGGCCTTTCTGGCCGTCGACAATCTCGAAGCGGACGCGTTCACCTTCCTGTAAAGTTTTGAACCCATCCTTGTTGATTGCGGAGTAATGGACAAAAACATCCTTGCCATTATCCTGTGCGATAAAGCCAAAGCCCTTTGCTTCGTTAAACCACTTCACTGTGCCTTCAAACATGATATCCCTCCGTTCCTTGCTTGGAACCCTAACTTGAAACACGCAGTATTTCTTGGTCCGTAAAAAAATACCGCACACCCATCTCCGGGTTTGTGCGGTAAACTTTTTAACAAAGCTAAAAAATACTGCACAATACCTACTGATTTTTTGATACCAAAAAGGATTTGGAATAGCAAATAAATTATTGTGGGTTGCTGGCACCCCTTCTTAGCGCCAAGAGCAGGGTGGTGTGTTTTTCTTGAACAAAGGGGGCAAGATCGTAGTCGCCGTAGGCCGCTTCCAGGTGAAAGCCTTGTTCTGTCAGGATGTCCTGCCATTGCGCAAACCCGTAACCAAGAATCTGATAGGTGTATTCCCAGTCCTCAGTGGGCTGGTTTTTTCTAAAACGCAGACGGTACCGTTCGATGATGTCCACCAAGAATGACTGCGGCTCCATGCTTTTCAGGATTTCTTTGATGACCTTTGCGCCATCCGGGCAGCCGAAGATCTGGAACTGGAAGCGTTTTTTGCCGTCCAGGGTGCGGAGTTCCTGGTCCGGGATGTAGAGTTGCAGCAGGAGGATGCCGTTTTCGGCTAGCAGATGATGCGCTTGGCTCAGGCAGGAGCGCAGACTCTCCGGGTCGCTCAGGAGATTCAGGGTGTTGTACGGGGCGATGACTGCGGCAAAGGTGGTGCGGAAGGTCAGGGCGGTCATGTCCATGCAGGCGTAATGCGGTGCAGGTGCGGGTGCCGGTGCGGCAAGTCCTGCGGCGGCCAGCATGGGAAAGGAGAGGTCGATGCCGGTCAGTCGATGGCCGTCTGCGGCCAGAGCCCGGCTGACCCGACCGGTGCCGCAGCCCAGTTCCAGAATGGTGCAGGGGGTGGCGGGCAGGTGGCGGCGATAAAAGGGGAGGTCTTCGCGGAAATCTTTTAGTTCCAGATCGTAGAGGGCGGTGTACCGGGCATGGCCATAGATGCGGTCGGTCTGGATACCTTCTTCCATGTTCCAGACTACAGGGCGGCCGAGCCAGGGGTGCGCGGGAAGGGGATCACCTCGCGGATGTTGGCCATGCCGGTGACAAATTGGATGAGGCGTTCAAAGCCCAGGCCGAAACCGGCGTGGGGCACTGTGCCATACCTCCGCAGGTCCAGGTACCAGTCGTACTCTTCCGGGTTGAGGCCCTGGGCAGCCATGCGGTTGAGCAGGATGTCGTAGCGTTCTTCCCGTTGGCTGCCGCCGATGATTTCGCCTATGCCCGGCACCAGGATGTCCATGGCGGCCACGGTGGTGTCGTCGTCATTGACCCGCATGTAGAAAGGTTTGATGGCCTTGGGATAGTCGCTGACGATGAGGGGGCGCTTGAAGACCTCCTCGCAGAGGTAGCGCTCGTGTTCCGATTGGAGATCCGTGCCCCAGGCCACGGGGAAGTTGAAGGTCTTTCCGCAGGTGGTGAGTCGGTCGATGGCCTCGGTGTAGGTGATCCGGGCAAAATCCTGGTCCAGCACCGCACCCAGCCTGGCTTTAAGCCCCTTGTCCACGAAATTGCTGAAGAGTTCGATTTCCTCGGGGCAATGCTCCAGTACGTATTGCACCAGGTATTTGATGAACGCTTCCGCCACCTGCATGTCCTGACTAAGATCGCAGAAGGCCATCTCCGGCTCGATCATCCAGAACTCGGCCAGATGTCTGCTGGTGTTGGAGTTTTCCGCCCGGAAGGTGGGGCCGAAGGTGTAGACGTTGCCCAGGGCCAGGCAGTAAATCTCCGCTTCGAGCTGACCGCTCACCGTGAGGCTCGCCTGGCGGCCGAAGAAATCCTGGCTGAAATCAGTCCACCCATCCTTGCGGGGGACGTTGTTCAGGTCCAGGGTGGTGACGGTGAACATCTCCCCTGCACCTTCGCAGTCGCTGGTGGTGATGATCGGAGTATGGATGTACCGGAAGTCCTGCTCCTGAAAAAACCGGTGCACACCAAAGGAAAGAGCGCTCCTCACCCTGGCCACACCGCCCAGGCTATTGGTGCGTGGGCGCAGGTGACCGATCTCCCGCAGGAACTCGAAGGAGTGCCGTTTCTTTTGCAGGGGATAGGTTTCCGGGTCGGCCCAGCCGTAGACCTCGACCTCGGCAGCCTTGAGCTCCACGGCCTGGCCCTTGGCTGGCGAGGCGGCAAGCAGGCCGCTGACTCGCACCGAGCAACCGGTGGTGAGGCGAAGGATATCCTCTTGATACCGGGGCAGGCTCTCCTCGGCAATGATCTGAAGGTTGGCCACACAGGAGCCGTCATTGACCTCGAGAAAGGAAAAACCCTTGCTGTCTCGGCGGGTGCGGATCCAGCCTTTGATTTCCACGGCCTGGCCGGTGGGTTGCGTTTTGAGGAGTTGGGCAATGCGAAAATAGTGGCTCATGGGTGATTGTGTCCGGCGGGTGCATTGAAGAGTTCTTGAGAATTTTCCTAAGTCATGGATAAATAATGACGGACTCGTGAAAAAGAATAAAAGGACAAGGTCCGTGACACAAGATTAAAGAATTATAAAGTGATAACCGTTGTAATCGCGTCTTTTTGCGATTTCAACAAATAATGGTTCTTTGCAATACATTTTTCCAGGTACAAGGAAATACACAGCTTGGATTTTGAGAGAAAAAGGAGAAAACAATGAGCCAAAAACTGTACCGTCTGGCGCCGGAACAATGCGCCCTGTTGGTGGTGGATATCCAAGACCGCATGATGCAGGCCATTCCGGCCAGGGACGAGGTGGTGAAAAATGCCGTGTTGCTGATGAAGGCGGCCAACATCCTCAGGATACCCGTGCTTGCCACCACCCAGTATGCGGCGCGGATCGGTGAGTTGCTCCCGGAGATTCAGGGTGAGTTGGGCGGGGTTGTGCCTTTGGACAAGCTGGAATTCGGCTGTTTTGACAACGGGGCCATTGCCGAGGCGGCGAAAAAATTGTCCCGCGAGATCAACACCATCGTGGTCTGCGGGGTGGAAACCCATATCTGCATCTATCAGACGGTGGCAGGCGGTCTCCTGCAAGGCTATCGGATGTGGGTGCCCGCCGATGCAGTGGCCTCACGGGCTGAGCAGAACCACCAGACCGGTCTTGCCCGGATCAGCGAGGTGGGCGGCATCGTCGCCAATGCGGAGATGATCATCTACGAATGGCTGCACAAGGCAGGAACCCCGGCATTCAAGGCTATCCTGCCTTTTGTCAAGTGAGGGTGATCCTCACGTCTGTCTCGGTTTTGTTTTTTGAAAAAACACTTATTTCTGCAAGGGGTGTTGCTTCTTTTCCTGGAAAACAGGTAGAACAGTAAAAATGGTCTTGGTTGATCGGGAATCAAAGAGCAAGGGAAGAGCACACCATGATTATTGCACAAGATGGTTCGGGCGAGGAGCGGCGTCAGGAACAACGGGTTGGCAAAGACCTGTTTGTCCGTTTTACAAGACTTGAAGATCTTACGGCTGATGTTCCTTCCCAGGAAGGGCAATTGCTGGATATCAGCGGGGGTGGCCTCTGTTTTTTGGCGGAGGAGGCGATGCCCTTGGGCAGTCAGTTGGTGATGATTTTGGAGTTCCCCGGCTGGCATGTGGCGGCAGACGGCAAATGGGTCGCCACCAAGGTGGATGAGGATGTCGGGGTGTTGCGGGTGGTTGGCATGGTCTCTTGGGTGGCGATTAGCCGGACCGATCCGGGCCGGTACGAAACAGGGGTTTGTTTTTCCGGCATGGTCACGGTCTGAAGAGGTTGTTTTTGTAATCCGTAAAATATTCAAGAAAATTGGCAGCTTGCCGATGGGTTAAGGAGTACGCCCCCTATGGGGCAGCCAGGGAGCAGAGAGAGGAACAGCAGCGGGAGGCTGAGCATGTCCACAGCAGGAAAGTCGGAAGTCAATCTTGAGATAAGCGCCGGATTTTTCAGAATATCAACGGATACGGTGGTGTATAACATCACCGTCCTTGGCGGTGGGGAAACCGGGGCCACCCAGGTGGTGCGGCACATTCTGGCCGAGGAAAAACCGCCCGTTCCCATCCTGGCCGCGCCCGAACCGGCACGAGAGGACATGGTTGTTGCCCCGCTGGCTGCTGGGGCGGAAGGGGATGATTACTACAAGCAGGTATCCAACGATATATTTAATGATATCGGCAAGTTGGCAAAGAGCCTCAGCTCGACCATGGGGGAAATTCCCCTGGAAGACCGGCGCATGAAGCGGGTGGAGCTGGATGAGGCCGGAGAAAAGATAGAGGATGCCAAAAACCAGCTGCATGACATCGTTTCCATGACCGAAAGGGCCACCATGGAGATCATGGATCAGGTGGAAAAGGTCCAGAACCAGACCGATGGCGTAAAAGATTTGCTCTTGTCCCTCAAAACCCATAATGCCTTTCAGACCGAAGCCATTGCCGCCGGAGAGGCGGGTGCACAGTCCGCCATTGTAACCCTGCAAAACCTGCAGGAGAAGATAGGCCAGGCCAATGCCTTGATTGTCGCTCTGCAGGAAAGTGCGGGCGCTGGAGGCGAAGAGGCTGGCGTGGTCCTCGATCTGGCCGAGGCTGCGCCGGAAATGGTCAAACGAACCCGGTATCTTTTTGCGCTGGATACGATTTTTCAGACCATGTACGAGCTGTGTACCAACGAGACGGTGAAAACGCATATCACCGGTGCTCGTAAAAACGCCGGGGAGATTTTTGACCACAGTGGCTTTGTCGATGCCATGGGAGAGAAGATTCGGGATCTCGCTCCGGACAGCGATAATTTTTTCACCGTTCCCCTGGGCGATGTGCTTTCCGCCCTGCTGGCCGCCTGTTCTGATCCGAAGACCCAGAATCTTCTGAAAAAGATGAATCTCAACCAAGCCGAGATCTTTTTGGATCAGAACTTGCCTCTGGAAGTACCCCCCACCGAGGAGATTGAGGAAGCCGCTCCTGCCTCTGTCGTAACATCCCCGCTGGATGCGGTTCAAACTGGTCCTGCCGCTCCGCAAGGGGCTGACCCGAGATTTGCCGAACTCGGGGGCATGTTGGCGGAAAGTCTCACCTTGGCTGGGGATTTGACCGAGAGCCTGGAACAGATGCGTTCCGGCCAGGTTCCCGGCATGAGCAAAATGACCATCGAAGATCAGCGGGATATCTTCAAGAAGATTGAAGACGCTTTCGAGGTGGCTTCCGCCATCACCGACGATATCTCGCGGATTACGGAAGCCTTGAGTTTCCAGGATCTCTCCGGCCAGCAGATTCTGAAAATCATCAAACTGCTCACCGATTTCCAGGTCCAGCTTCTGGCCATTGTGGTTTCCTTTGGCTCCCAGTTGAAAATCAAGGAGAAGAATGCCGGGATTACCGTGGAGGAGAGCAAGCGGATCGCCCAGGAGGATGTGGACAAGTATCTCAATTCCATGACCACAGGGGAGGTCGGCGGTGAGGGCTCTCTGGATCAGGATGCGGTGAACGATCTTTTGAAGGGCTTGGGTTTTTAGGAGTCATTACGGCTCGTCATGCCGTGTTGTACGGCTTCTCATTGAAAGGAAAAAAACGAAGCGGGAAAAAGGCTGGTCCTGTAAGGCATCGAACGCTCCAGATAAGTATGAAAGAGAAGGTTCAAAAACTGTCTTTTCCTATCATCGCTTCCTTGATCTTTCTGGCCAGTTCTTTTCGGATGAAGGGCTTCTGGAGGAAGTGGGAGCCTGTGGCCAACACCTGGTGGGGCGTGAGCAGGTCTGCCGTGTAACCGGACATGAAGATCGTTGTGATTGTTGGCCATTTGGCTGTAAGTGTGTCGCAAAGCTTCCGGCCGCTCATCCCCGGCATGATTACGTCGGTCAGCAGCAGGTCCGGCGCGGTGGTCATGGCCCGGCAAAGGGAAAGAGCCTCTTGGGGAGAGGCGGCGGCGACGATATTATAGCCCAATCCTTCGAGCATTCTCTTGGTCATGATCCGCACTTGCTCTTCATCCTCGACCAGCAAAATCGTCCCCCTCCCTTTGGTCACCGGTTCTTGCTCTTCTTCCGCCGGCCCTGCCGTGGCATCCTCCACAAGTTGTGGCAGGTAAATGCGGAAGGTTGTCCCTTGGCCCGGTTCACTGTACACGTTGATGAATCCCTTGTTTTGCTGCACGATGCCGAACACCGTGGCCAGCCCCAACCCCGTGCCCTTACCCACTTCCTTGGTGGTGAAAAATGGTTCAAAGATATGGTTTGTGGTGTCCTGATCCATGCCGACGCCGGTATCGCTCACCGTCAGCATCACATAGGGGCCAGGCGTTGCCTCGAGGTGTGCCCTCTGGTATTCCGCGTCGAGCAGCCGGTTTTCGGTTTCGATGATGAATTTGCCGCCATTGGGCATGGCGTCACGGGAGTTGACCGCCAGGTTCATCAGCACCTGATCGATCTGGGAGGGATCGATCAGAATCTTCCCGAGATTTGCGCCGGGTCGGAAGATAAATTCGATATCCTCGCCCATGAGACGACCAAGGTTTTTTTGGGTCTCGGTGATGGCCTCATTCACATCCACGGGTTTGGGCGCAATCGTCTGTTTTCTGGAAAAACTCAGGAGTTGCCGGGTGATGTCCTTGGAGCGGATGGCAGCCTTTTCAATTTCTGTCAGGCTGTGCATGACCTCGCTGTTGGCGGAAAAATCCTCTTTCAGGAAACCGAGATAGCCCAAAATAACGCTCAGCATGTTGTTGAAATCGTGGGCCACGCCGCCTGCCAAACGGCCCACGGCCTCCATCTTTGCCGATTGCCGGAGCTGCTCTTCCAGCTGTGCCCGATTTTTCTCATCCAGCTTGCGCTGGGTAACATCGTGCACGATGGAACAGAGGATACTCTTGTCAGCCATCTGGATCTGTCCTGCATAAACCTCGACATCCTTGATCGACCCATCGGCCAGTCGATGCTGGAACAGGAAATAGGCCTGCCCTTGGGCCAGGGTCGTCGCCATGTTGGCCTTGACCTTTTCGGGGGAGAAGGTGTTGATCTCGGCGATGTTCATGCTCCGCAACTGCGCCTTGGACCAGCCATAAAAGGATGCCGCCGCATCATTGGCGTCGATGATTGCGCCGGTGTCCGGGTCGATCAGCAGGGTGGTCACATGGATGTTTTCAAAAAGGCTGCGGAAGCGCGCCTCGCTTTCCAGTAGGGAGCGGTTGGTCTCGGTGAGTTCATGGGTGCGTTCCTCCACCGCGCGGGTCAGCTCGGCGTGCCAGCTTTCGATGCGTTGGGCCATGGCATTGAACGCCTGCCCCACTTCCCAGATCTCGCGGCTGCCTGTTGGGGAAACTCGAACCGTGAAATCCCCGTTTTGCAAGGCGATGGCGGCCCGGTTCAGGTCAGCAAGCGGCCGGGTAAAATAGGAGAGAAGCAAGTGAATAATCCCAACGCCGAAAAACAGCCCCCCCAAGGCCACATAAATATGGAAGAAAAAGCTCCGGGTGATGGGGGCCAACACCTCGGCCTGGTCCATCTTCACGACCATGCCCCAGCCGAGTTCCGAGGTTACCCGCAGATGGCGGGTGGCGGCCAGCACCTCCACCCCGCGGTAGTCCTTGGCGATCAGCTGGGTTTCAACCCCTTGGCTCGCAAGGGTGGCGGGTTCCGCCGTATTGATAAAAACATGGGGCAGGGCCAGCTTGTCGCCAGGCAGGGGATAGCGCAGCGGGGGCACCAGCCGTCTATCCTGATCTATCAGGAGAATTTCGCCGGTTTGGCCAATGTCTTGATGCAGCAGATTGTCGATGATGTTTTGCATGGGATTGTGGAAGACGAGCACGGCAAGAATTTCGTTCTCGCCCCCCATGCCAGGGCTCTGGACGCCTCGGCAAAAAACCAGATCCGGATGGGTAGTGTCCTCATGGGCTGCCGCAATGACAACCTCGTCCACCGCTGGGTTGGTGGCCTCTTTGTAATAGTGGGTTGGGGCGAGACTTTTGCCTTCCTCCCCAGGGGTTGTGGAGATCAGGACGATGCCTTTCCGGGCGTCGATCAGCTCGATCGTGTCATACTCGCCATGATAACCCTGCACAATGTTGTCGAACTGTTGGCGCAATCGCGTCGTGGCAGCCAACCCTTGTTCGCTTGTCTGCGAGCGAACAAGGGTCTTTACATCCTGCTGGAGCGAGGGGTTTTCCCCGGCAATCATGATGTCCGTGCGTCTGTCTTCGATCCAGCGCTCCAGCTCTTTTTTTCGGGCCGAGGCCATGGAGGCCAGATGGTCCATGGCCTCTTGCTGCTGTTCGGCCAAGAGTCCATGGAAGGAGGTGTATGGCAAGCCAAAAACATGTATCGTCTCGGACATCGCGAAGACCAGGAAGAAGGTGAGGCCAAAGGCGAGGATCATCCTGCGCCGTAACGACCATCGATGGCTGGATTGATTATTTGTCATAGTCGAAATCCAATAGTCGATACTGTTTGGGTGCGGCCAGAACCTTTTCGGTCAGGGTGCGATCAAAACTGGCGGCGACCTTTTCCCAGGAAACGCCAGCCGGAATCTTGCCCTGTTTTTGAAGGAAGGCATAGATGCGGCGAATAACGCCGTTCTCGGCCAAGTCCTGGCGGGGAACCATTGGTGACTGGACGATCTTCAGTAGCTCTTCGGTGGTGATTCTGGCCATGTCCTGGGGAGAGAGCCCTGTGGGTTTGCCGAGCAGCCGCTCTCCAGCCGCGAGATCCCAACCCACGGCCTGCATCAGGTTGGCGTTGCTCTGGCGCATCCAGCGCAAGGCGCGGATATATGCGGCAACCATCAACTCTGCGATCTCGGGGTTGTCGGTTACAAATTTTTTGGAAAAACAAAGATACCCTTGGTACAGAAGCCGTTGTGTCACCTTGTATTCTGGATGCAACTTCAGGGTGTAGCTGGTGTATGGCTCCAAAGCGACAATAGCGTCTACTCGACCCTGGGCCAGGGCCTCGGGCATTTCGGAGAACTCAAGGAAAACCGGGGTGACATCCGATTCTGTAAGCCCGAAGAACTCCAAGGCAATCAGCAGATTATAGTGGGCCACGGTGCCTTTGGATACCCCGATACGTTTGCCCCTCAGTTGTGCCATTTGAGACATATTCTTGCCGAGGATGGAAACAAAACCCTGCTTGGCCAGCGCCGTCACCAGGATGTCGTAGCTGGCGGCCAAGGCTATGGCGGGAAAGTCACCAATTATGGCTAGGTCGAGGTCGCCTCGCTGGAAAAAGAAAGGACCATCCGCCCCCTTGAGAAAGTCATGGATGCGAAGTTCCCAGCCCCGCTCGGCCAGCGCTTTATGCAGGATTTGGTCGTGCTGCATGACCCCGCCGATCACCCCCATCGGTGCGCTCAGGGGCGGGCTGCCCATGTCCACCACCTTGCCCTCCCTGCCGAACTGATACTTGGCATAGATCGGGTGGTTGGCAAGGTCCGGTTCGTTGGCGGCAAAGACCGGGGCGGCAGCACACAAGGCCAGGAAAAGGCAAAGCAGGAATGTGGGTATTTTGAGCATGGGGGCGTCTCCTTGTTGCTGTAACCATTTTATGATAGCGGAAATCTTTTGGGGACGGGGGAAAATATTCTGGCTACTCGTGCTGGGCAGGGTGGCGCAACAATCCAGACGGGCCGCGTTTTCCCGTTGACAGCGCGGAGATGATTCATCCATGATGGTGGTAAGATCTCGTGCTGCACGGCAAAAAAAAGCGTGGTTGGTCGTAACAATACGTTTGGCAACGGTGCGGATGTGGCCTCAACCCGACTCCACAACAGCGGCGAAAAGCAATGGCAGCTTGAAATGCGCCGCATCGGCGACGATCTGCTGGAGCTCTCCTGCGCTGGCCGTTGGTGCCAGGATCAGGATCTGCCCGCAGTCGAGGTTATTCTGGCCGAGTTGAGAGGTGATCTCGGCCATCTGTCCTTCGATACCGCGCAACTCTCCGCCTGGGACACTGGGTTTCTCGCCTTTCTCCGGGGTTTGTTCACCCTCTGCGGTGAGCGCGGGGTCAGTATCGACCAGGCGGGGTTGCCCCAGGGGGTCCGTCATCTCCTGGCCATGGCTGCTGCCGTGCCAGAACAGAAGGTGGGCAGGCGGAGCAGCCCCGGGCAGGGTTTGCTTTTTCAGGTGGGTGCGGCAACGATGGCCTTCTTTCGTGGCGCGCCGGAGATGCTCTCTTTTCTCGGCGAGATCACTCTCTCCTTTGGCAGGCTGATCCGCGGCCGGGCCAGGTTCCGCTTGAGCGATCTCTGGTGGGAGATCGAAGAGGTCGGGCCGCGCGCCCTGGTCATCGTCTCGGTGATCAGTTTTCTCGTCGGCCTTATCCTGGCCTATCTGGGAGCGGATCAGCTCCGCCTGGTCGGGGCGCAAATCTTCATTGCCGATCTGGTGGCCATCGGCATGGTGCGCGAGGTGGGGGCGCTTATGACCGGGATCATCATCGCCGGGCGCACCGGCGCGGCATTCGCGGCCCAGCTTGGCACCATGCAGGTCAACGAGGAGATCGACGCCTTCAAGACCCTGGGCATCTCGCCGATTGATTTCCTGGTGTTGCCCCGGATGCTGGCCCTGATGCTGATGGTGCCGCTTCTCACCCTGTATGCGGGTTTTGTCGGGATGCTGGCCGGGATGTTGGTCTCGACCACCATCTTTGACATCGGCATGTTCGAGTACTACACCGAAACCCTGCGGGCCTTGGAGCTGAAGCATTTTCTGGTGGGGCTTTCCAAGGGCAGCGTGTACGGAGCCATGGTTGCCTATGCCGGATGCCTGCGCGGCATGCAGTGCGGCAGAAGCGCCGAGTCGGTGGGCGAGGCGGCAACCTCGGCGGTGGTGACCGGCATCCTGCTGATCACCATTGCGGCCTCGCTGATGACCATCATCTACTATCGATTGGGGATATAAAGGTCATGAACGGTGCGCCCCACATCGAGATCCGCGACTTGACCATGGCCTATGGCGAGTTCGTCATCCAGCGCGATCTCAATTTCGTGGTCAACAAGGGGGATATCTTTGTGATCATGGGCGGCAACGGCTGCGGCAAGACGACCCTGATGCGGGCCCTGATCGGGTTGCAGCGTCCGGCCAAGGGCACTGTGTTTTACGGCGGCGAGGATTTTTGGGGGGTGGAGCCCGAGGAGCAGGAGCGGCTCAAGCGGCGGCTGGGCATCATGTTTCAAGGCGGCGCCCTGTGGAGTTCGTTGACCCTGGCGGAAAATGTCGCTTTGCCGCTCAAGGAGTACACCGCGCTCTCGCCGCGCCACCTTGCTGAAATCGTTTCCTTCAAGCTGGCCCTGGTGGGGCTGGCCGGGTTTGAGGAGTTTTATCCGGCCGAGCTGAGCGGCGGCATGAAAAAGCGGGCGGGTCTGGCCAGGGCCATGGCCCTTGACCCGGATATCCTGGTGATCGACGAACCTTCTTCCGGGCTTGACCCGCTCACGGCCAGGAGGCTCGACGACCTGATCCTGGAGCTGCGCGACAGCCTGGAGACCACCATAGTGGTGATAACCCACGAGTTGGCCAGTATCCTGGGCATCGGCACCAACTCGATTTTTCTCGACACCGAGACCCACACCATGATCAACACCGGCAATCCCAAGAAGGCGGTTGCCTCCGGCGATCCGAGGGTGCGCCATTTTCTCACCAGGGGGGCGGCATGAGCAGGCAGGCGAATCCCACGCTTATAGGGGCCTTTGTTCTCGGCGCCATTCTTCTCGGGGCGGTGACCGTGCTGCTTCTGGCCGGAGGCCAGTGGTTTCAGGTCCGCCGCCAGCATGTCCTTTATTTTGAAGGGGCGGCCCAGGGGTTGCAAGTGGGGGCACCGGTGGTTTTCCTCGGGGTCAAGGTGGGCACGGTCAAGCGCATCCAACTTGGGCTTGATGCCGAAAATCATCGTTTCATGGTGCCTGTCACCATCGAGGTTGAAGCCAATTTGGTCCAGTCCCCCCGGGGCGAGCAGGTTGATCTTCGGGATCGGAAAACCATCCGGCAATTGGTGGAGCGTGGCCTGCGCGGCCAGCTCAAGATACAGAGCCTGCTCACCGGCCAACTCTATGTTGATCTGGATTTTCATCCCGAAAAACCGGCCCGCTTCATTGCCCGTGACTCTGAGGTGAGCGAAATCCCCACCATCCCGACAACGGCGGAAGAGCTTGCCACCAAGCTGGAGGGATTCCCCATGGATACCTTCCTTGCTGATCTTGCCGCTATCAGCCAATCGCTCAACAAAATTCTCTCCTCGGAGGCGGCAAGGATGATCCCGGTACGGCTGGACGCGACCCTTGCGCATCTGCAATCCTTAAGCGCCAAGCTCGACAGCGATGGCGGGCCCATGCTTGCCGAGATGCGGGCGGATTTGGTTGAAATGCGCAAGGCTCTAGAAGCGGTGAGGGCGGCTATGGTCAAGGTCGGCGGGGTGGCCGAGGCCGGTTCTCCAATGGTTGCAAGCCTGACCAAGACCAGCGAGGAACTGGCCAAGACGGCGCAGGCCTTGCAGGGGTTGGCCGGAGAAGGAGCGCCCACCGTGCAGCATCTCAACACGGCGCTCCAGGAAATCAGCCGTGCGGCCCGGACTCTGCGGCTTTTGGCGGAAACCTTGGAGCAGCAGCCAGAGGCTGTTTTGCAGGGAAAACGGCGAGAAGGGGAAGGAAAATGAAAAAGACACCTGGCAAGTGGAGGGGCTGTTGGTTGGCATTGGTGGGTTCCTTCCTGCTGCTGGCGGGTTGTGCCCGCACGGCGCCGGTCAGCTATTACCAGCTCTCGGCCCTTGAAACCGCCCGGACTGCCATGGCCGGTTCTGAGGCGGAGAAGATGGTGCTCGGCATCGGTCCGGTGCGGCTAGCGGAATATCTGGACCGGCCCCAGATCGTTACCAGGGTGACACCCAACCGGCTGCAGCTGGCTGATAGCCACCGCTGGGCCGAGCCGCTCAGCGAAAATATACACAGGGTGATGGGGGAGAACCTCTCGGCCCTGTTGGGTGCCGACCGTATCCTGCTCTACCCCTGGCCATCTTCGCGGACCACGGATTACCAGCTCCTGGTCGAGGTGCTCCATTTTGAAAACGAGAGCGACGGGGCAGCCCGACTGGTTGCGCTTTGGTCGGTCAAGGGCCAGGGTGGTGGGATTGTATTGCCGGAAAGAAGGAGCAGCTTCCGGATACCCGCCACAAGCCAGGATAAGGAAGGACTGGTTGTCGCCCTGAACGAGGCGTTGGGGAGTTTTTGCCGGGAGATTGCGCAGGAACTGAGGCCGTTGTTGGGGAAGTTGTAACAACAGCCCTTCGACAGGCTCAGGACGAGCAGTGCTAACGGCGACGGGTGTTGTCGTAATGTATGGATATTCCGCTCGTGCTGAGCCTGTCGAAGTACCTGTTTGAACAAAATTCCGCGATGTTACGAGACCGTCAACTGTGGGGCATCATTTCTGTCCGCGAAAATGGCCGACAAGCCGCTTCAGCCGGGTTTGGGCTGCCGCGACCTCAACAAGGCTGGCAAAGGCCCGGACGGTTTCGGCGTTGCCCGGATCAAAGCCTCCGCGCAGGGGCTGACACCCCATCAGCCCGGCGATAAATGCGCGTTCCAGCCGGTCTGCCGGTTCATCCGACTGTTCCGTGTCCGCCAGGTTGTACCATTCAGCTAACCGCGGCTCCGCCATGGCCTGCCGCATCTCCTCCTGCAACACCGTGGTCGCACCATAGCCGTGCCGGAACAGATCGGTCATGGGCCAGATCTCCAGCAGCTCGGCCGCCTTGGCTGCGGCTCCGCCCTGGTCGGGCTGGCAGGGCGGTTCCTGCTTGGCCAGCAGGGCCTCCAGGCCGAGGGAGATGGTATCCCGCACCCGGGTGACAATGGCGGTGATGTGTTCGATGTCCTGCGGTTTTTCCCCGTAGGCCATGATTGCGCTGTTGATGGTCCAGATCAGCTCCTGCTCTAGGTGGGAGAGGATTTGTGGCTCTGTAATCAGGGAAAGGGCCTGCTGCAACAGGGTGGTCTCGAGCAAGGGGGCGGCATACACCGAGGGCAAGCGGGTGACGGCGCTGTCCAGCGGATCCTGCGGGCGGGGCAGTGGTTCGCGGCTGGGCGGCCGGGAGAAGAGGGCTATTGCCTCGATGGGGGTGGCAAAGCCAAGATCTTCCATGCGACCACTGCGGAAGCGCAGGGCTTCTTCCTCGATCTGGGTGGGCAGATCCACGCGAACCTCGCTCAGCAAACGGTGCGTTGCGGTAGGGTCGTATTGGTACATGGCATCCAGCAGGGTAAAGGGGTGGACCTTCAAGGGTAGGTCGGGCATCTTTAGTTCCAAGAGATAGAAGCCGTCCGGGGTCATGGCCCGGGCAGTTGTCTCACGTTCCTCGTTTTCCGGCGGCACCTGATCCGTGTCCGGATCGTAGACTGTGATGGTCTGGGTCAGGAAGAGGAGTTGGAGCACATAGTCCAGTGAGAGAAAGGTCTGGGCCAGGCTTTCCGCATCAATGGAGGCGAAGGGCGCCAGCCATTCATCCAGACTGTCGACGGCGAAATCGTAGCGGTTCCAGCAATCCAGGTCCAGACAGGCCTGCAGCTGCTCATGGCTCAACTCCCGGAGGATGGGCAGGGCTTGATCCAGGCCCAATTCCCGGACAATGTAGTATGCCTCCAGAGGTTCCAGGGCCGCGACCTCCTCGGCCAGATCGGTTGCGGCCAGAAGCCGTTCGCCCCGGCGGGTCAGGGAGCGGGCCAGATCGGCGCGGAACGGGGTCAGTTCGATGATAGTGTCGTCGCTCATTTTCTCGTGTCTGTTGAGGATAAACGTGTATTGTAAGGCCGGATTTCAAGTTTGGTATCATACCGCAAGAACGGTCAGTCGGGCATTTTTATTTTTAGGGTTGAAGTGTAGGGTGTTATGTCCGTCGTGTTAAAAATCAGCATTACATTAGGGGAAATCTTTGAATTTTCAACCGGTTATTATAGAATGGTCCGCACCGGGATGGTCACCCCATCTTTCCTGATATCTGGAGGCGCATGAAGAAGGTTCTCCTTGCATCACTCAAGGCCTGGCTCGATCACCGTGGCGCCAGTAAGGGCGCGGCGTTGGCCTTTTACGCCCTGTTTTCCATGACCCCCATCCTGATGCTGGCCATCGCGGTGGCCGGGTATTTTTTTGGCGCTAAGGCAGCCCAGGGCGAAATTATCGCCCAGCTTCCGGTAACGGTGGGTCCCAACGGGGCGCGGGCGATTCAGGCCCTGCTGGCTGCGGCTCGAGATCCTGTTTCCGGGCGGCTTGCCAGCATCGTGGCCGGTGTTTTGCTCCTGGTCACCGCCACCAGCGTCTTCGCCGAGTTAAAAGACAGCCTGGATGAAATATGGGGAATGCCACCGCAACGGCATCACGTTTTTCTCCTTCTTCTGCGCACCAGATTGCGCGCCTTTGCTCTGGTGCTGGTGCTCGCGCTTCTGTTGCTCGTTTCTTTGATTTGCGGCGCAGTGTTCTCCGTGCTTGCCAGCTTCGTGGGGGGGGGATGGAACAGCTCCGCTCCGGTTTTGTCCCTCTTCGCCTCGCTCCTATCCTTTGGCATCACCGCTTCCCTGTTTGCGGTGATCTACAAGATGCTGCCGGAATCTCCGCCTTCCTGGCGGGATGTCTGGGTAGGCGCTGTGTTTACGGCGGCATTGTTCGCTCTCGGCAAATATGCGGTGGGCTTGTATCTGAGCAAGAGCAGCGTGGCTTCCAGTTTCGGCGCGGCCGGATCGTTGATCGCTTTGCTGCTCTGGGTGTATTTTTCGGCGCAGATTTTTTTTCTTGGCGCGGAATTCACTCGGCAGTATGCCATGGCTTTTGGCAGCCTCAAGGATGAGGGTATTGATGGGCAAAAGGAGTCGAACGTATGACCGCGGGCGCAAAAGAGATGTGCTAAAGGCTGGAGTCGAAGTGCTTATCCTGAACAGCGATAAGTCAGTTCCGACCCCAGGGATGCCCTTTGTTTTTTTCCGGCTTTGCGGGAAGATCCTTGCGAGAAATGCGGGTCAGTCGGAAACGATCTTGAAAGAAACTTTCACCCGTGCCCGAAAAGTAGTTCCCTTGCCTTTCTCGTCAATCTTCATATCCAAAGTAACAACTTCGGCAATCCTCAGGTCGCGCAGACTTAGCCCAGCGGTCTTGACGGCATTTTTGGTAGCCTCTTCCCAGGAAACAGGGCTTGATCCGACCAGTTCGATGATTTTGTAAACACTCTCAGTCATGGTATTCTCCTTGGTTAAGGTTCGGGGGGATTTCCCTGAATACACCTGCTTGTGAACGTTACTCGGTCTGCTCTCGGTAAATTGGCCAAAAAAGCTGAGTTCGCGGTTCTGGAAACTGGTCAGCGATGCCGAACCATTGCAATATTGTATCGTGTAGGGGTGGAAAACTGAAAGTGAAATGTATAAGAAAGGAAACAAACGTCATGGGTGGAACACGATTCATAGTGGCGGGAAGCTTTATCGACGGCAGCGGCGGTGATGTGTGCAGGAATGTCTTTTTGAAAGCTACGGACACCATTATTACCGCCATTGGCTCCGTGGCAGACCTTCCCCGCAATGATGCTGCAATCGATGACTTCTCGCACTGTACCGTTTTGCCACCGCTGGTTGACTGCAGCGTTTCGCTTACGCAATCGCCCTCCGTGGACAGTCGGGTAAGGGTATCCTCCGAAAAGGCAGACTTTGCGAAGAAGGCAGCCATGTTGGAGCGGCATCTTCGCGACTGCCATGCCCACGGAGTGCTGGGAGTGGCCGACAGCGATGAGAGTGACCTGGTGGAACGGTATCAAGAGGGGATGGCGCAGGGGAGCATCATTGACATTCGTTCGGCTGGCCGTGATTTTCTTAAAGTCGCTTATTCCGCCAATATCGAAGACGAGGAGGGGCCAGATCCTCGTCTGAGCCAGGAAGATATGCGGAATATTCTCCAGCAGAAAGGCGGGAAAAAAGCGGTGGTGGTGGCCAATGGCGTGCAACAGGTAGCGGAGGCGCTTGCTGCGGGGTGCGATGCCATCGAACAGGGATACGGCATGGGCGAGGATAATCTCCGAAAAATGGCGGAAAAGGATGTGCTGTGGATTCCCATCGTGCTACGGGCCAAGAATGGTTTGGACGGTGCGAGCTCAGGCGGAAGTGTGTGTTGCCGTTTCTCCATCCGCTATGTGGCGCCGGGAAAACCCAACCCCGGCGCCGAGGCTTTTTGGAAAAAGATGCTTGCCGAACAACTCGCGCAACTGCGGTTGGCCAGGAAATTGGGCGTGAAAACGGCGGTGGGAACAGGGGCCGGGAGTGTCGGCATACTCCATGGCGAGTCGATGGCCGAGGAGATGAAATTGTTCATCAAGGGTGGCTATTCTCTGGAGGAGACCATCCGGTGCGGTTCGGAAAATGGCGCCAGATTTTTCGGCATGGAGAGGCTGGGAACGCTTGCGGTTGGGAGGAAAGCAACATTTCTGATTTCCAGGGGCACGGTGCAACAGCTGCCAAGAAAACTTTCTTATCTGGAAAGCATCTATGTTGACGGCGTGCCCAGCAGCGCATATCGGAAAAATCCGGTCAAGACGGCGTGATGGGAGCGCTTTGCTCCGTCTGCAAAAGAGAACCGGTCTTTTGTTCTATGTCCATCCCCAGAACGATTCACGGCGTGACCTGCGCGGCGGTGTTTGCCGCGTCAGTGTCCACGCCGGTGTTAGCCGCTGTCTCTGCGATCTGCGGTGAGGAAAGGGCAATCACCTCAAAACCACCGTAAAAGACCATTTTGATTACCAACACCCCTTTCTCCAAGTCCCGGTGAATCTGGTAAAGGAATATGTCCGGGTTTTCCCCAAGCGGCTCTTTGTCAGCGAAGAAAACTTTGGAACCTTCTAGCATTGCTTCTTCCAGAGGATGCCGGATGAAAATTGCACCTTCTTCCTTAAACATGCCAAGAGGAATTACCTTTATCTTGTCAATCCACCGCTCTTTGTAGGCATGAAAGTGTAGCCCATAAGCAATCGACTCAAGGACCGTTCTTAACCTTGTCATATCGACCTTGAATGCAGCTGTTTCTTCGCCATTCAAGAGTACCGGCGTCAAAAACTTCAACAGCGTAGTCTGAAACCAAGGCTTTTTTCGCAATAACCTGATTATCTTAGTTTCAAAATGTTGACGTGCTACGGGATTATTCTCGTACGAAGTCACTAAAACGCAAAGCAGGTACTCATCATCATGGGACCGTGCAGAGTTGTGAGCTATACAAGAAGGGACCGTAATAAGATTTTTTCTGTAATCGATTTTAGGCACATCTTTTTTTTCAGGGAAAAGACACCTTGGTGGCACATGCTCGACCGACGTAGCTTTAGCATCACATCGATAGCATTTAGACATTTATTCTCCTTATGATTTACGGATAACATATTGGACAAAAGGAGAAAAGAGGGGCACTCCCCAATTTCTTCGGTGGTTTCAACACTTAGTGATTCTATGTGGCAGGATATGGAAAGGCAAGGAGAAAATCGGCGGGCAAACACTGTGTCGATTTCCGTACAAAAAAAGGGTCAGCCGCATTCGGCTGACCCTTTCTGATTTTCAATGGAGGCGGCGAGCGGATTTGAACCGCTGAATAATGGTTTTGCAGACCACTGCCTTACCACTTGGCTACGCCGCCTTTTTAGTGGGGGCAATCTTAAACGCAGATCGTTTTTTTGACAAGGGAAAATGTGCGCGCTGCTCCGGCCTGCGGCAGGCAAGGAAAAAGGGCGTAAGGCCCCGCGTCGGGCCGGGTGATCCGTTGCCATTTTTTAGCGGCTGGAGTATGGTGTTTCCTCGGCAAGAGGGGTGATGCCCTCACAGATTACCCCTTACCCGTACCCTGATCGTGACTATCAATACCCTTACCCAAACACCGCCGCCTGACCTGACCCTGCTTGAGGAAAAGCTCGGCTACCATTTCCGTGATCGCGTCCATCTGCAAAAAGCCATGATCCACAGCTCCCATGCCTTTGAACAGGGCAGGCAGATGCAGAAGGACAACGAGACCCTGGAGTTTTTGGGCGATGCGGTGCTCGATCTCACCGTGGGTTATGCGCTGTTCCGCCATTTCCCGGAGATGCGGGAGGGCGACCTTACCCGGCTGCGGGCGGCCCTGGTCAACGAGCGGCATTTGGCCCGGATGGCGCGTGATCTCGATCTGGGTCATTATCTGCTGCTGGGCAAGGGCGAGGATACCAATCTCGGCAGGGAAAAGGCGTCCATCCTCTCCTGTGCCTTTGAGGCCGTGGCTGGAGCGATTTTTCTCGATGGCGGCTACCCTGCGGCCACAGAATTTGTCGAACGCCATTTTACCCCCTGGTTTGAAGACCGGCAGCAGACCATGTTCCTGGCCGATGCCAAGAGTTCGCTCCAGGAGCTTTTGCAGGAGCGGTTCAACGAAGGCCCCCGGTATGTGCTGGAGGGGAACGAAGGGCCGGATCATAACAAGACCTTCTATGTCTCGGTCCGCTTTCGGGAGGAGATCCTCGGCCAGGGCAGCGCCCGCAGCAAAAAGGAAGCGGAGCAGGAAGCCGCTGCCATGGCCCTCAAGAATCTCGCCTAAGCCAATGCCCCCGCCTTTTGTCATCCCCATCTTCATCGCCCATCAGGGCTGCCCCCATCAATGCCTGTTCTGCAATCAGCGCAGTATCACCGGCGCACCCGAGGGCATGGTCACCGCCGACGAGGTGCGGGAGACCATCCGCACCCAGGTGGCCTGGCCCCGTCGTCATCCCGAGGCCCCGGTTCAGGTGGCCTTTTACGGGGGCAGCTTCACCGGTCTGCCCATGGCGCGGCAGCGGGAATTGCTTGGCGCGGCGCAGCCTTTTCTGGCTTCGGGCCAGGTCCGGGAGTTGCGGCTCTCCACCCGGCCGGATTATGTGACCCCGGAGATCGCCGGGTTTCTGCGGGAGCAGGGGGTGGGGGTCGTGGAACTGGGCGCTCAGTCGTTGGATGATCGGGTGCTTGGGGCCAGCGGTCGGGGGCATTCCGTGGCCCAGGTGCGGACGGCGGTTGCCTGCCTGAAGGAGGCGGGGATTCAGGTGGGGCTCCAGCTCATGCTCGGCCTGCCCGGCGACAGTACACCCACGGCCCTGGCCAGCGGTCGTGCGGCGGCAGCACTTGACCCGGACATGGTTCGGCTCTATCCTTGTTTGGTGATCTCAGGCAGTCCCTTGGCGGAACTCTATCGTCAGGGGCAGTATCAGCCCCTTTCCCTATCGCGGGCCGTGGCCTTGGCTGGTCGGCTCTGGTCCATTTTCAATGGGCATGGGATTTCCGTGGTGCGCATGGGGTTGCAGCCCTCGTCTTCGCTGGAAAAAACCGTGCTCGCCGGGCCGTACCATCCGGCCTTTGGTGAGCTGGTTCTTTCCCGGCTTTTTTTCAATCAGGTTCGCGCGGAGCTTTCCACCCGGTCGTCCCAGCAATCCCACCGTTTGTGTCTGGCCAAGGCGGACGAGTCCATCTATCGGGGCAAGGGCAATGCCAACGTCAAACGACTTGTTGCCTTGGGGCTTCTTGAGGGGGTGGAAACGGTGTTCAGTGCAAGTCAGCCTCGGCAGAGTGTGGTATTGACTCCGGTTGATTAGTAGCATATCTGATTTACCAATCATTCCAGCAGCCAGAGGAATACTTTTTATTCTTCTGTTCATTTCTTTGCTTGCCCAAAGAAACGAACCAAAGAAAGGGCCCCCTGTGTCCCTTGTCCCGCCGTTGGCGGGATGCCCTGCGCTCCTCGATGCTGCCGGGGCTTTGTGCAAACTCGGCTTCGCCTCAAACAGTGCAAATCCCTTTTCGGCAGCCTCTCCGGTGCTCGGCTGCGTGCCAACGGGATTTGCCTCTTCCCCCATTTGTCCTGCCGTGCCTCGCAGACGTGGGCGGAAAAAGACGCTAAAACTGTCTGAGGGCGAAGCCCGAGTTTTTTAGCGTCCCGCCCTCGTCGAGAAGTAAGGGAAGCCCGCAGGGCCAGGACTGGCGGGGGTGCCTTTTTCTTGTTTCTTCTTTTGGGCACGCAAAAGAAGAAAGGAAGCAACCGCAGAAAGGTTCATCTAGGAGTGGTCGGAGTTCAAACGGTTCTTGGCGGAGAAAGCCTGACAATGGATGCCGGAGCTGGCAAACACCACCATGGCCGGGTACTGGAGGGATTTGAAGCTCAAGGCCTTGCAGCCGTAAGGATGCGCTGGTTCGTGGGTGATGTAGAAGTGGAGGCAGGCCAGACAGTTTGGTCGCTCTGTGGTTGGGGACGGCACCGGTTGCACCTCTAAGAAATACACGGGGGACGGAGTTGTCGCGCCTCTGCCTCCAGGCCGCGCAGCAAAACGAAGCGGCCCAGCGGCGTTACCTGGCAGGGAAAGCTTTTCACAAAGAGGGGGTTGTCGCACAGCCCGCCGGAGAGGTAGAGCTTGGCTGGCGAACCGGCAAAGCGGTAGGCGTTGACGGCGATCCCCTTGACAAAGCGGGCCACCGCCTCGGCCACCGGTACTCCAGAGATCACGGCGTCAAAGATATCGCTCATCCCCAAGACCCCGCAGGTTACGGAAAAGGTCTGCTCCGGCACCAGCAGGTGACCATAATCCAGATCGTAATACCGCTCCAGCAGCTCGATGGTGAAGCCCATCGAGGCCCCGCATTCCGCATTCCACCCCATGTCCGCCAGCTTGCCGTTTTGATACTTGATGAACTTGATGTCTCGGCTGCCGCAGTCCAGCAGCACATATTCATCTTCCCGGATCATGGCCTCGCCGCCTCGGGCCAGGGCAATGAGTTCGTTGACATAGCGGTCGGCAAACCGTCTGCCGTTGTGGCCGGTGGCAAGATCCACCCGGGTTTCCCTGGGAAGCTCCTTGGTGGCGATGATGGTCGGCTTGGCCCCAGGCGTGTCGAGGTCGAGAAATTTGCAGTAGGAGGTGCCGAAGTCGCCCAGGATCATGGCCTGACTCCGGAAAGTTCGAGAAAGGCCTGGACCTTGGCCCGGGCGCTGCTGGTGGTGTGCACATCCACATCCAGATAGAGGGCGTGAGGATGTTTTTTTGCCAAATAACGGGCCAGCGCGGTTTTCGCGCAAAAGGACTGGGCAAAGAAAACCGTGGGCACCTCGGGGTTGAAGGTGGCTTCCAGGGCGTGATCGGCCGGGGTCTTGTTTTCCATGCAGCGGGCCCAGCCGTAGATGTGAGTGGTGTCCGGAAACAGCTCGAGGATGGAGAAATCCCTGGGCGGAACCCCCCAGAAACCGGCGGTGGGGGAGCAGGGAGGTGGCGGGTTCTGGTAGGGTGCTACGGATTTGACCCCTGCGGTGATGGCCTGCATCCTGGCGATAAGAGGCAAACGGGCTTGGCAGAGTGGAGTGCCGTAGCCTGTGGTGTCCGTATTTCTGGTGCAGATCACCGGGATGGGCAGGGCCTCGGCCAGGATGGTGGCTGTGTGCAGGGCGCAATCGCACTTGCCCGGGCCGGTGTCAACATAGATACCGTCCAGCTCAAGGTGCAGGGCGTTGACCACGGCGGTGCGGAGAATGGCGCAGTAGACCCGGGGCAGGAAGGGGCTGGCTGTTTCGAGGTCCTCCCGGACCAGGGGCTCGTCCAGATCATGGATAACAAGGCCATGTTCGTTTGCGGCCCGGATCACGTCCAGGGGCGGAATGCCGATGATGCCGATCTTCCGGAAGCGGCTGAGTGTGGCGGCTAAGGATGCGGATTCGGGAGCCATGTTCAGGGTGTTACTGGTTATGTCGTTTTAAAAGAAAGCAGCCAAGGGCGATGGTCAGCAGGTGCACGGACCAGGAGGCGATGCCGGGCGGCAGGATGGCGGTTTTTGCCAAAGACTGGCTGGCGCTCCAGGCGCCCCAGGCGGCAAAGGCCATGCCGCAGCTTACCGGGATGGCCAGAGCCAGATCGCGGCCCTTGTTTTTATGCACCGAGAGCATCACCGGAATCCCCAGCAGGAGCAGGGGAATGCCCAGAAAGATGTAGGAGAAGCGGCGGTGGAATTCCAGCAGCGATTCGTGATTGGCAACCTTGCTGTCCATGGCCTGCTTCAGGAGTTTGGTGTATGAGAGTTCCTCGATCTTGTATGGCGGGACAAAGAACTCTTCCGGCTGTTCGGTAAAGGCCGGGGTGAGCGTTTTGAAGAGCGTCACCGAAAAGGTGCCATTGCCGGTGCGTACCTTCTGCTGCCCGTTTTGGAGCAGCCAAGCTCCGTTTGCCCAGGTGGCGCTTTCGGCGGTGAGCAGGGTTGTCAGGCCGTGTTCCGCATCATAGGCGGCAAAGGAGAAATTGCTGAATTCGTTTTTTCCGAGATTGGGGCGGATAAAGGAATAAATCCCCTCCGTGCCCCGGAAATAGGTGCGACCATCCCGGATGATGCCCTTGGATATCTGGTGCAGGACGTCCTCGTACCAGATTTTGTCGATCGCCGCGGTGGTGGGGGGCAGCACCCACTCGCCGATGGACACGGTGAGCAGGGTGAAGATGGCAGCCGTGATGAACAGGGGCCGCATGATGCGAATAACGCTGATCCCGCTGGCCATGAGGGCCATGAATTCAAAATGGTGGTTGAGGATGCCCAGGGTTATGACTCCGGCCAGCAGGATACAGACCGGGATCAGCTGGACATACATGAACGGCAGCTTGAGCAGCAGAAATTTGACCGCCAGGGTGATGGTTTGTTTTGCTTCCAAAAAGTGGTCCAACCGTTCAAAAAAATCAACCAGCATATAGATGGCGAGCAGGGAGCAGATGACCAGGGCCAGGTTTTTGGCGAACTGGGCCATGAGGTAGCGGTCCAGCAGCTTCATGGCTTTTCTCCGGTTTTGATTTTCGGCAGCCTGGCAAGCAAGGCCAGGGCCGGTTCGCTCAGGCGGGCGAGAAAGAGCGGGATGGTTTCCTTTGCCACCTGCCGGGTAAGCATGATGGTAAATGCAGCGATCAGGATATTGGCCAGCCAGATGCCAACAGCCACCGGCAGATGCCCGTTTTCCGCAGTGGCCCGGCCTGCGGTGAACAGGATGTAGTAGATGACAAAAAGCAGCAGGCCCAGCGGGACGCCCAGCGGCCTGCGGCCAGGCCGGGCCAGCATGGCCAGAGGCAATCCCAGGATGGTCAGGATGAAGCCGCCCACCGGCAGGGCCATGCGGCTATGGTACTCGACAAGCATGCTCAGGCCGATGGGGCTTTTGGGGCCATGGGCTGCTGTCTGTTCCAGGAGTTGTTTCTGGTTCATGCCGCTTTTTCCGACCTCGGTGATGGAGGTGCCGCCAATTTCCGTGGGGGCCTTGATGGGCAGGTTGATTTGGTAGCGGTCAAAGCGGATGGTCTGGGTGATGTTTTCGCTGGCGCGGTGCAGGGTGCCGTCTGCCAGGGTGAGGGTGATCAGCATGTTTTCGGGCTGGGCGGCAAGGCTGCCGGTCTTGGCGATAACAGTAAGAGGCGTGTCGCCGTGGCGCATGTCGGAGACATACACGCCCTGCCATTGTTTGGTTTGCGGATCCACCGCATCGATGTACAGCACAACATTGGCGAGGCCTTCGCTGAACTGTCCGGGCTGGATGCCTTTGTCGATTTTTTCCGTGGCCATCTGTAAAAAAAGCGTTTTCATGGCCAGCGTGCCCTGGGGGATCAGGGTGACTGCGGAGAAATAGGTGAGAAGGGAGGTGGACAGGGCGACGACGATAACCGGAGGCAACAAGCGAATCAGGCCGATGCCGGTGGCCTTCAGGGCCATGATTTCGTTGTCGTTTACCATTCTGGTCACGGCGACGATGACTGCAGTCATGCTGGCCATGGGGATGGAAAACATCATCAGCTTGGGCAGCATGTAGGCGCAGAGACGGAGAAAATCTCCGGTGGAGACGCCGAAGTCGAAGATTACGTTGAGCAGGGGGACCAGCCTGCCCAGAAAGAGGATGGCGTTGATGATGAGGAAGCTGGCGAAGAACGGGGCCAGAATCTCGGTGGCAAGATAGGTATAGAGCAAGAGGGGCATATTTTTAGTGTTCCTTGTTACGGCATAATGCCTTTATGGCTCTTTACCATTGGTCTTCCTGAACGTCAAGCTCGCCGCTGTCAGGGTGGGGTCGGCACATTTTTTTAGGGACTTTTCCCGACAGGCGACATAGTATGTTTGGCAGGATGCCGTTGCCCATGAAGAATTTTCTCGGAGTTGCCTGTTTATGCTGACCCCCTTGGTGCGCGCCATTGCAGTTGCCGCGCCCCTTCCAAGTCTCGGCGACAACACCGGTGATCTCGACCGGTTGAAAAAGGCCCTTGCCCCGCAGTTGTCCTGGGGTATGCCGGTGGTGCCGTACCAGCGCCTGGGCAAGGTGGCCGAGCGGTTTCGCGCTGCAGGCTTTACCGGCGCTGCCATTGTCAACGATATGCTGGGCACCCCGGTTCTGGTTGATTTTCTTCCCCAGTTGCCGCCGGTTCTTGCCGGGATGGCCCTTGATCTGGGCACCACCCATCTTGAAGCGACTCTGGTTGATCTGACCACCGGTGCAGTCCTGGCCCGAGCCGACCTGGAAAACGGCCAGATTCGCTACGGGGCCGATATCCTCACCAGAATCCATCATGCCGCCAAGGACGAGGGGCTTGCCGAGTTGCACCGGGCGATCATCGGCTCGGTCAATGATTTGGCCCTGGAGTTGTCCAGGGTTTCCGGCTTGGCAAGGGCGGAGATTCGGGCGCTTTCGGTGTCCGGCAACACCAGTATGGTTCATTTCTTTCTCAATATCAATCCCCACCATCTTTGCCGCGAGCCGTATATCCCCATGGTCAACGCCCCGGACCCCTGCCTGGCCGGAGAACTGAAACTGGCCATCCACCCGGCCGCGCCGGTCTGGTTGCTGCCCAGCGTGGGCAGCTATTTCGGCGGGGATCTGATCTCCGGGGTCCTGGCCAGCGGGCTTGACCAACAGGCGGAAACCTGCATGCTCATTGATGTGGGCACCAATGCCGAGGTGATTGTCGGCAACCGTGAGTGGCTTATCGCCTGCGCCGGGGCGGCAGGCCCGGCCCTGGAAGGCGGCGTGGCCAGGATGGGCATGCGGGCAGGCCCTGGCGCCATCGAGCATGTGCAGATCGATCCGGACAGCGGCGAGATCAGCTATCAAACCATCGGCAAGGGCAAGCCCAAGGGGCTTTGCGGTTCCGGGCTTATTGATTTGGTGGCCGAGCTCTATCTGACCAGGCAGATCGATATCCGGGGAAAGTTTCGTCCCCAGGCGGCCGGAGACCGGCTGATCCAAGGGAGCGAAGGCTACCAGTTCGTGGTGGTGGAGGGCAAGAATTCTGCGGATGGCCAGCCCGTGGTCTTAGACCAGGTGGATCTCGACGCGCTCATGCGTTCCAAGGCGGCCATGTACGCCATCCTCACTACCTTGACCAATCAGGTGGGGGTTGCCTTTGCTGATCTGCACCGCATCTACGTGGCCGGAGCCTTTGGTCGGCATATCTCGCCCAGGCAAGCCATTGTTCTGGGCATGCTGCCCGACTTGGATCTTGCCGTCTATGAGCCCGTTGGCAACAGCTCCCTGGTCGGCGCCCAGCGGATACTCATCGAAAGAGCGGCGCGGGAGCGCAGTCTGGAGCTGGTGAGAAAGATCACCTATCTCGAATTGAACGTCAATCAGGAATTCATGCTGCGTTTTTCCGGCTCCCGCTTTATCCCCCATACCGACCATACGCTGTTTCCCTCGGTTCCGTTTTTTGACGGGGACTAGGACATCACGGAAAGCATTTCTAAACATTGTAAAAAAAGGCAAACGTCCATGAAACCAGGCTCAACTCGTCGGAATAAAGTCTGGTTTCTGGCCATGGTTGCCATTACAGCCTTGATCACAGTAAGGCTTTGGATGGCCGAGACAGTGCCGGTTACCGACGCCACGGAATCACGCTATGCGGAGATATCCAGAAAGATGGTGGAAACAGCTGACTGGATTACCCCGCAATACGATTACAATGTCCCTTTCTGGGGCAAACCTCCCCTTGCTTTTTGGATATCAGCTGCGGGCATTGAACTTCTGGGTCCCACGGAATTTGCCGCTCGGGCAGGGATTTTTCTGTTGGCTATTGCCTTGTCTGTGTTGTTCTTTCTTTGGCTAAGAGAGATTTTTGAGCCTGTTTCCGCAGCGTCGGCGATGCTCATGATGTTTTCGTCAGTCCTTTATTTTATTTCCGCTGCTGCGGTTATGACCGATTTAGTCTTGGCCGCCGCCGTTATGCTAGGGCTCATTGCTTTTTGGCAGCATTTCCATCATAGCTCCCGATCTTGGGAATTGGTGCTCTATTGCGCAATAGGGATGGGCCTGCTTGCCAAAGGGCCCATTGCCGTGATTTTCATTTTGTTTCCAATCGTTATGTGGGCAATTATCACCAGAAATTTCTTGGCTGCTTGGCGGCAGTTTTCCTGGGTCAAAGGGGCGGTGGTAGCCCTTCTCCTTGCGGCACCGTGGTATTTTCTAGCAGAAAATAAAACGCCCGGGTTTCTGGAATATTTTATTGTGGGCGAACACCTTAATCGATTTCTTGTCAGCGGTTGGCATGGGGATCTATACGGGCATGCGCATTCCGCACCAACAGGGATGATATGGCTGTATTGGCTGGGCGCTCTCTTTCCGTGGAGTCTGGTCCTTCTCCCTGTCATCTATCTGCGCAGAAAGATTTTGTTTGAAAATTGGCACCGGCATCAGCGCCTCATCCTTTTTGCGGTGTTGTGGACCGTTTGTCCCCTTCTGCTTTTTACTTTTGCGCATAATATTCTCTGGACGTATCCGCTGCCGGGGTTGCCAGGTGCGATTGTGGTACTGGTTGCCTTATTAGCTGGCAAAGATGAAAATGATAATACGCAATTTTTGAAAATCGTTTCTGTCGTGGCGACGCTGATTGCGCTATTGTGCGCTGTGCTGTCGGTGTATGTTGCCAAAGAAACTACAATATATACGAAACACAGTCAAAAGCAGGTTGTTGCCGAGATTGACCAAAGCTGTATGGGTGCTGATTGCGGCATTTACTACTGGGAGAATCGGTTTTATTCCGCCGAGTTTTATAGCCAAGGAAGAGCGAAGCGGATCGACAAGCCGGAGCAATTGCGTCAATTGATGAAGAATCGGAGTAAAGATTTTCTTGTTGTTGCCAAAGATGATTTTTCTGGTCTTCCAGAAGATATTCGACAAAATTTTATTCCCGTAAAACAGGTTGGGGAGCTTCTTGTTCTAAAAGAAGCATCTGGAGAATCAGCCAACAAAGCGAGTCAAAGAAATCCATGAAGAATAAAATTGCAACAAGTGCACCCCGCTCGCAATATGCGAATAATATATCCGGCCGCTGCATAGTAAATGATGATAAAGACTTATCAAAGATAATTTGTGTTCTCATCCCTGCCCATAATGAACAAGAAAACATTAGGTTGTGTGTTCAGAAAATCAACGATGTTTTTTCTTCTATTGAGTATAGACTTGAAATTGTCATCGTTGATGACGGAAGCACAGATAATACAGTCAATGAGATAAAATCACTTTTTCAGCAACATCCTGTACGACTGATCAAATTGTCAAGAAATTTTGGCAAAGAACATGCCATCATTGCAGGGTTGGATTATTCAGATGCAGATGCAACTATTCTCATGGATGCTGATTTGCAGCACCCGGCAGAGATGTTGCCTGAATTTCTGGATAAGTGGCGTCAGGGATACGATATTGTTTATGGTTATCGAGCGGATCGGGATGATGAGTCATGGCATAAACGGATATTTACCAGAATATTTTATTCATTGATAAACAGTGGTGCGGAAATAAAGATTGAACCTGGCGCCCTGGATTTCCGATTGCTTGACAGGCGTGTGGTTGGTGCCTTGCGTTCGTTAAAAGAGCGTGTCCGGTTTACCAAAGGATTGTATGCCTGGGTTGGCTACAAAAGTATCGGTATTCCATTTAAGCCCAATCAAAGATATGCGGGGGAAAGCAGTTTCAATAGGGAACATTTGTTTAAGTTGGGTTGGGATGGATTGACCTCCTTTTCCGATCTCCCGCTCAAAGTGATGAGTTTTTCCGGGGCAATCGTCTCTTTGTCCGCAGTGTGCTATGGTTTTTACATCTTTGTGCGTACACTCATATTCGGTGTGGATTTGCCGGGTTGGGCGACCTTGATCGTGGGGGTATGTTTTCTGAGCGGGATACAGCTTTTAGCGTTAGGGATTATGGGGTATTACATAAGAAATATTTTTATCGAAACAAAGCAGCGTCCAAACTATATCGTCGAAGAAGAAGTTGCCAGTGCACTCTGCATAAACAAAAAGAACAGCGCGGAATGAAAAAACAGATCGTGCGTTTTATCTTTGTGGGCGGATCGGCGTTTGCCGTGCATTTTTCGATTGTGAGCACCGTTGTCCCACTGGGAGTACAGCCTCTGGCTGCCAATGTGATCGGCTTTCTTGTTGCCTTTGGCGTGAGTTATGTTGGCCATCGGAACTGGACGTTCCCCTCTACCAGCTCGGCGCGTCATGGAGCGGTAATGCGCTTTTTCGCCGTGGCTGTTTTCGGCTTTGCTGTAAACGAAACACTGTATTGGGTTTTGCTGACGGCAACGCCCTTGGGTTATAAAACGGCGTTGGTCGTTGTCCTGGCTATTGTCGCTGTCATGACTTTTACGGTAAGCAAGTTGTGGGCCTTTAGGGATGCATAGCATGAAGAAAATCATTCTCTGTTCGGATGATTTTGCCCAAAACACTCCTGTCTCCAGGGGGATACTCAAACTCGTCGACCAGCAAAGACTTTCGGCGGTGTCTTGTTTTACCGATTCACCCCTATGGGAACAATACGGGCCGGAATTGTCCGAGTACCGGGATTATGTCGACACGGGCTTGCATTTCAATTTGACCCATGATTTTTGTTGTTTCAATCATCCCTTGGGATACTGGCTTGTCCGTTCTGCCATCGCGCAACTCCCCCTTGAAAAAATCAGGGAAAGTCTGCATCGGCAATTCTCGGAATTTATCAGGGTAACCGGCAGGGTCCCGGATTTTATTGATAGCCATCAGCACGTGCATATTTTGCCTGGTATTCGGCAGGTTCTTCTTGATTACTTGGTAAGTCAAAATTTAATTCATGCACTCTATATACGAAGTGTTGTGCCGATGATTTCCTCCGGTGGGGATGCTTGGCTTAAGTCCTTTGTAATAAAAAGGCTGGCGACGGGATGGCAGTCAGCGATAATAGATTGTTGCGCAACCAATACAAATTTTGCAGGCGTTTACTCGCTCAAAGAAAGCAGAAACTATCCGGTGCTCTTTCAGGGGTGGTTACAGATGTGTGAAACCGGATCTCTCATCATGTGTCATCCGGGACTTGAAAGCGATGATGAAAAAGATATTATCAGGAGGGCACGGGTGGCCGAGTATCAATTTTTCCAATCCGACCAGTTCCCTGAAATGTGTAAGAGAATGGATGTCAGGATTACCCGTTTTTCAGATCATAACGGTCATTGAAATTGAAAAAAGAGTGGACTTGCGTCTTTTCTGGTTCGAGACATCAGGCAATGGTTGTGCATGATCATGTCTTTGAAATTTATTCCGGCATGTGGTATAGGGCTTCGGTTGTTTGGAAGAGTTGAGATCAACCAGACCGATTTTTGATCTGGTCTTCATGAATGGCGGGGATGATGGTGTGAGCGAAAACGGAAGTCTTGAAATTCCCAAAAAACCGGTGTCCAACAAAAAGAAGACCGCCAGGGACCGTCTGGTCGAGTTCTGCGCTCTTTTTGGTAAGGAAGACCAGGTTCTCGTGGTCATCAATGCCGATCCGGATGCCATTGCCAGTGCCATGGCGGTGAAGCGTCTGCTCCGCTACCGGGCCAAAAGCGTCACTATCGGCTATCCCAACGAAATCAGGCGGCTCAACAACGTGGTCATGGTGGATCTGTTGAAGATTCCCATGGAGCGCCTGCATACCCTGAAAATCGGGGATTTTACCAAAAAGGTGATGCTGGATTCCCAGCCCAGCCATCTGCCCTGTTTCGAGAATATCACCTTTGATGTGGTCATTGACCACCACCCTGCCACCAAGGGCTGGGTGGCGCCCTTTGTCGATATCCGCAAGGACTTCGGCGCCACCGCCTCCATGCTTGTCGAGTACCTGCGGGCGGCCAGTCTGAAGCCTTCAGTGGCTTTGGCCACTGCTCTTTTTTACGCAATCAAGGTGGATACCAAGAATTTTGAAAAAAAAGCAACTCTGGCGGATGCCATTTCCTTCCGCTATCTTTTCAATATCGCCAACCAGAATCTGGTCCGCAAGATAGAACTTTCCTCCTTCCGCCGCTCCGAGCTGAATTATTTCAAGACCGCTCTCAACGAAATGAAGGTGAGCAAGCAGCGGTTGTATGTGCATCTTGGCAGGGTCTCCAGCCCGGATGTGCTGGTACTCATCGCCGATTTTTTAAATCAGGTCCATGAGGTCGCTTGGGTTTTCGTCTCCGGCCTGCACAACGACAAGCTGGTTGTTATCTTCCGTTGTGACGGGTACAAGAAAAATGCCGGACGTCTGGCGGAAAAAATGTTTCATGCAATCGGTTCGGCGGGCGGGCACCGGGAAGTGGCCCGAGCCGAGGTGCCGCTGCGGAATCTGCCTGCGGAGATGCAGGATTTTTCCACCAAGACCCTGATGCGGCTTACCACCAAACACCTGCAGTAGTAAGAGATTACAGGGCGGCGCATCCGAAGTCTCGCAAGCTCGTTTAGTTGCTTCGCAGTCTTGCTGCGCTCGCCTGACGTGTGTCCGGTCCCAAAATCTTCTGAAAATCTTTTTCTTCTTCTCACCTTCCTGTGCTTGCTTTTTGACGCAACCCTTTCCATAATGGTCTTGCAATCAGGAAGCAAAGTAGAATTTTTCCTCTCCTTTCAGGAATTTTATGAAACTGAAACCGAAGGTTCTGGCCATGATCCTTGCCGGGGGGCGCGTTGATGAGTTGAACGTGCTCACCGCCTACCGGCCCAAGTCGGCTGTCCCTTTTGGTGGCTTTGTCAGGATGATCGATTTCGCCCTGAGCAATCTCATGCATTCCGGTCTGGAGCGGGTCGCCATTCTCAGCCAGTACCGGAGCTTTTCCCTGATCAGCCATATCGGCGTAGGTGCGGCCTGGGATATGACCGGTCGTTATCGCGGGGTCTCCATCCTCCCTCCGTCTCAGAGTTCTGGTCAGAGCAGTTGGTACCGGGGCTCGGCCGACGCCATCCATCAGAATCTCGATTTTGTCCAGTTCCACGATCCGGAAACCATCCTGGTGCTTTCCGGCGATCATGTCTACCATATGGATTACCGGGAAATTCTGCAGTACCATCGGGACAAGGATGCCGACCTGACCATTGCCTGTCTGCAGGTGCCCATGGGTGAGGCCAGCCGGTTCGGGGTGGCGGAAATCGATGACGAGGACGGCGAACGCGGTGGTCGTATCCACCAGTACCAGGAAAAACCAGCCGACCCCACGTTCAACTGGGCCTCGCTCACCGTTTACTGCTTCAAGCCCTCGGTGCTCTATGAAGTGCTGGAGGCCAATGCCCGGGAAGATGAGTCTTTCGAGTTCGGACGGGATATCCTGCCCCGGATTATGGCTGGTCAGTATAAAACCTACGGGTTCAAGTTCCACGGCTACTGGGGATACACCCGCACCGTTGCCGAATACTGGCAGACCAACATGGATCTGCTGGGACCGGAACCGAAAATCCAGCTTGAGGACTGGGGCATCCGCACCAATCTGGAGCATCGGGCGGTGCGGGACTGCCAGCCTCTCAAAGTGGGTCCTGGGGCCAGCATCGAGAACAGTCTGGTTTATAACGGCTGTGTGGTGGAGGGGCGGGTGGAAAATTCCATCCTCTTCCCTGGGGTCCATGTAAAATCCGGGGCAGAGGTGAGAAACTCCGTGCTCTTTTACGATAATGTGGTGGGCCACGGCACCATTCTCGACACGGTGGTGAGCGATGTCAATGTGACTTTTGGGGCCAGAGTGCGGATCGGCGGGGCAGGACCGCCCCAGGCCGACAAGGTGACGGTGGTTGGCTGGAACAACCATCTGCTGGACGGCATGGTGGTTGGCTCCGGCTGCACCCTGCATCCGAATCTGCGCTCGGAGCAGATGGCCGGGAAAATCGGCAACAATGAGGTGGTTCGATGACCCTAGGCGACAATACCCTGGTTCTTCTGCTGGCCGGCGGGGTTGGCAGCCGCCTCAATGTCCTGGTGCAGACCAGGGCCAAGCCTGCGGTGCCATTTGCCGGGGTCTACCGGATCATTGATTTTTCCTTGAGCAACGTGATGAACTCAGGGCTGAGCCAGGTCGGGGTGCTCACTCAGTACAAGCCCCTTTCCTTGATGCGCCATCTTGGCACCGGTGAGGCCTGGGATTTCACGGGCCGCACCAGGGGGATCAAAATCCTTCCCCCCCATACCGGGTTCAAGGATTCCGACTGGTACAAGGGTACGGCCGACGCGGTGCGCCAGAATGTTGACTTTATCCGTGAGCATCCGGCCAAAGAAACGGTGATCCTGTCCGGGGACCACATCTACCGCATGGATCTCGACGACATGCTCCGCTTCCACCGTCGTAAGCAGGCCCAGGTGACCATCGGTATGATGGTGGTGCCGCTCTCCGAGATCCACCAGTTCGGCGCGGGCATCACCAATGCCGAGGGCCGCATCGTCGAATGGGAGGAAAAACCCAAGGTGCCCCGCACCGATCTGGCCTCCATGGGAATCTACGTTTTTGACACCGAATACCTGCTTAGGCTTTTGGAGGAAGACCGCGAGGAGGTGGATTTCGGCATGCACCTCATCCCCAAAGCCATCGAGCGGGACAATGTTTTTGCCTACCCATTCCACGGCTACTGGCGGGATGTGGGTACGGTCCAGGCGTATTGGCAAGCGAACATGGATCTGCTGAAAGTCGACTCCGAGATCTCCCCCCAGACCTGGGGCATCCGGCCGAACCCCTATGCGGATCGACTGGTGGTGGACCGGTGCCCAGCCCGTTTTGTCAGCGGCTGTGTGGTGGAGGGTTCCATGATCTCAGCCGGCTGCGTCATCGAGGGCGAGGTGATCAATTCGGTGCTTTCGCCCGGGGTGCGGGTGGGGAAAAATGTCCGGGTCAGGGACTCCATCATTCTGCACGACTGCGTTTTGGAGGAAGGGGTCGTGGTGGACTTGGCCATTCTTGACAAAAGAGTCCGGGTTGGACAGAAGGCGGTGGTGGGGCAGGGCGAGGACAAGGGTACGCCCAACAAGGTGAGCCCCAAGCATCTCTATACCGGGATCACCCTGATCGGCAAGGAGGCTGAAGTGCCGCCCCAGGCCGTGATCGGACGCAATTGTGTGGTGACGCCCACCCGCAAAGCTGGGGATTTCCCTTCGCTTACCATCGCCACCGGCGAAACCATCTGATTCCATTTCTAAATCAAAAGCGGCTCTTGCAAAAGTCAAAAAAAGTCCTCTTCCTCCTTTGCCGGGGAGGGTTGGGGTGGGGGGGTGCCATTAAATCGGCAGGGTGTCAGCGGCCAGCCCTTTCTTTTTGGGAGATTTTTGCGCGCATCTTGAGCCTGGCAAGGCCGAAACGGATAATGCCGTCCGGCATCGCTTCGGCGACATCCAGGCTTTTTTGGGCCAGGCCAAAAGCCTCCCGTCTGCTGAGATCCATCATCGGTCCGTAGTGCAAAATCAGCTCGCCAAGCTCCAGGCTTGAGCCGTAGCAGAGGATCCAGGTCAGGCGATTGCAGAAGGCCGCCACATTGAGAAGATAGAGCTGGGAGTCGAATTTGGTGGTCGGCTGGGGCGGGTTATCCCCCATGCTGAGCACGATCTTTTCGGAAAAATTCCAGAAACGGGCGATTTCCATGCCCACGGTGGAAAAGGTGAGGTCGTTCAGCACGGTTTTTGCGGCAAATTCATCGGAGTAGCCCCGGTCGATGAGTTCCTGGGCCTTGCGGTACAGTTCCGGCAGATAGACCAGAACGACGAGTTTGCCCAGTTGGTGCAGGAGAGTGCAGATGAAGACCTCTTCTTCCGGCACATTGATTTTTTTGACCTTGCAGAGAATCTTTGCCTGGGAGGCACTGAAAAAGCACAGGGCCAGGAGCTTGCTGATTTCTTCTTTCTCGACTCCGGCCCTGAGAAAATCCTCGAACAGAGCCAGGCTGACCGCCAGTTCCTTCAGAGTGGTGAGGCCAAGGGCGGTGATGGCCCGGCTGATGTTGGAAATGGGGGTTCCCCGGCTGTAAAAAGCCGAGTTGACCACCTGCAAGAGTTTGGTGGTCAGGGAGGCATCCTTGAGAATAACTTCGGCGATTTCCTCGGCGTTGGAGTTGTCGCGATTTAGAAGACGGAGCAGCTCCTGGACATGGTCGGACATGGCAGGCAGTTCGCTCATGTTGACCTTGCTGAAGATGTCGCTTAAGGTTTTGTTCGGGCCCATGGCACCTGTCGTATTCCTGGCAGCGTAGCGGTCTGGGTGCGCGGGGGAGGCCCGACGCCCTGTCTCATTTGAAGATTACTCTGTATGCCAGGGAGCTGTAAAACAAAATGTGAAAAAAAGAGACGCAGCCCCAGGATCGGGCGCGATTATTTTTTCTTGGCAGATACTTGAGGATGGTGTTTTTCTCCGCATTCATGACAGATGCCGTGGCTGAACTCCACCTCGGCGTGACTGCGGAGATAGCTCTCCAACTGTTGCCAAGCCCCGTTGTCGTCCCTGATTTTTTTGCAGTAGGAGCAGATGGGCAGCAGGCCGTTGAGCCGTTTTGTCTTGGCCAGTGAGGCTTGCAGCTCCCTGATGAGGTGTTCCTTGCCCTTTTCCGACATCTTGCGGACGGTTATATCGTGGTTGATATTCACCACGGCGGTGACTTTGCCCGTCGCATCCTTTAGCGGCGTGGAGGTGACTTCCAGGTGTCGCTCACTCCCATCAATGTGGTAGGATTTTTCATTTTTGTGGATCTTGCCATCGACAAAAACCTCTGCGGCATGGCACGGCTCACAGCGGCCCGGCAGGGTATGGTACGCGGTGTGGCATTTTTTCCCGATGCTTGAGCCCCAAAACTCCTTGGCCGCTTCATTTTCGTAGAGAATGGAAAAGTCCCTTCCGATGATGATGCAAGGATCCCCCAGACTGGCAAGAATAACTTCGGCCTGATTGCTGACCTCTGTCCTCTCAGGGCTTGTGTTCCGGAGAGCTATGGTCAGCAGCTCCGGGCAGGGGAGGTGTGCCTGCAAGGTGCAGAGTTGGCCTGGACTCAGGGAAATATCTTTGTGTATCTGGGTCGCCCCGGAGACCGTGAGTTCGCGTAGCAGGGCGGGCAGAGCCAGGGTCTGGCTGAGGGATTCCGGCAGCTCGTTGTCCAGGATATTGTTTTCGCTCACCGAAAGCAGTTGGCAAAAGCGCTGGTTGGCAACCCTGCCCACAAACTCACGAGGATTGCCGGAATCGTCTCGGAGGATTTCGACAACGAAGAGGCCGCAACAGATGTCGTCGCAGAGCGGGGTGAAAAGCTGGGAGAGAAGGCTCAAGGGAAGGGTTTTGGGGGTGTCCAAGCCTATGCTCCTGTTGTTGTTTCTCTGCTTGCAGCAGTGTTGGTTGGCGAAAGGTCGAGAAAGGCGGCTTTCCGCCAACGGCGTTAGGCAAACGCGAATTTTTCTTATTCTGTCACCGTTCCCCCCGGTTTGGCGACAGACCAAGACAGTGTATATATCAACTATATATCAAAAAATAGGGAATTATATACTTGACTCCCTAAGTATACCGTAATAGACTGTTTCTAAACGAGAAAGGAGACAGTCATGCACAATGACGGCGTTACAGTAAGCATCTACCAATTCCTCAAAAAATTCCCGAACGAAGCCAGCGCCAGGGCGTACCTGGAGAAGCAACGGTGGAACGGCCATCCGGTCTGCCCTCGGTGCGGCTCCATGGAACGCATCCAAACGCGCAAGGTGGAAGGATACTACCGCTGCCTCTCCTGTAAGGTGGATTTCACGGTGCGTACCGGCACCATCTTTGAGCGCTCCCATGTGCCGCTGGATAAATGGCTCTATGCCATGTATCTGATCTCCACAGCCCGCAAGGGTATCTCCTCCCTGCAACTTTCCAAGGAAATAGGCGTGACGCAGAAAACCGCATGGTTTATGCTGCAACGCATCCGTCAGGCCTGCGGGAGCGGCAGTGGCGGCTATGGTGGTTTTCTCTCCGGGATTATTGAAGCTGATGAAACCTACATCGGCGGCAAGGAAACGAACAAGCATGAGAGCAAGAAGCTCAAGGCTGGACGCGGTGCGGTTGGCAAGATTGCCGTCTTGGGGATGCGGGAGCGGAACGGACAAGTGAGGGCTTCCGTTATCACCGGCACCAGCGCAAGGACGATCCAAGCCAAGGTGCGCGGAGCGGTAGCGCCGGGCTCGATTCTTTGTACCGATGAGCATGCCGCCTATTGTGGCATGGCGGAATACCACCATCAGGTTGTTACCCACAGCGCCAAGCAGTTTGTTGACGGCATGGCCCACACCAACGGAATTGAGAGCGTTTGGGCTGTGCTCAAGCGCGGTTTTTACGGCGTTTATCATTCTTTCAGTGAAAAACATCTACAGCGTTATGTGGATGAATTTTCCTACCGTCTCAATGAAGGGAACTGCAAGGTGCATACGCTGGATCGAATTGATGCGCTTATTCGCAAAACCAGCGGCGTGCGACTCACATACGCGAATCTCACAAGGCCTTTTTCATGAAGCTCATCACAGACAGCGGATTGCTTCATACTCCCCAAAACGAAGAATTAAAAAGTTGTGATATAGGGTGGTCCAAATGAAAACCATTTGCAATGTTGCAGATCTACATAATGAATCGGACGTGGAAATGTTCTTTGTTGGGCCACTCCTCAAGTACCTTGGTTACAAAAATAACCAGATAAAAAACAAGAAAACGCTCAAGGAATTGGGCGTAAGGAAAACGCCGCGCGGAAAGGCAACAAATTATCGGCCTGATTTTTTGGCCACCGCTGCTGCCTCCGCTAAATTTGTTGTGGAGGCAAAGGGACCTGCCGAAAATCTTGACGACTGGGTCTGGCAACCAAAGGCATATTCTCTGCTATTAAACTCAGAGTACTCACAGTCCAATCCCGTGCAGTACTATGTGTTGAGTAACGGGCTGGAAACCCGCGTTTATAGGTGGGATTATAGCCCCCCAATATATCGACGATTACATGGTGAAATGGCAATCGCCAGCCCTTCGCTTGATGAGCTTCGTGATATTCTTTCGCCCAGTGCCTTGAAGAGCGCGACTGCATTAGGTGGTTCTAAACCTTCTCTGCTGGAGATGACTAAGCCTAATATAGAAGAAATCAACGAGGCTTTTGCACGCTGTCACCAGCTTATCTACAAGAATGATAATATCAGCCAATCGGCGGCATTTTTCGAATTTGTAAAAATTATTGCCTTGAAACTTATCTCAGATAAACATGTCCGCGATGCACTTGGCCAAGATATTTATAAAGATAAGTTTTCAATCGACGCTCGTAAAGTCAAGTTTTCGAAAGTATGGGTGGAGGCGCAAGAGTCAAATTCTGTTAACCCGTTAAGTGATATTTGGTTTCGAACTTTTATTGATTCGATGGAGAAAGACATTGGCGCCGGTTTGCGGCGCCGGATTTTTGACCCAAACGGTTCAATAAACCTTTCGGCGGAAACAATTAAAGATGTTGTCAGGCTCCTTGAAGGAAAATATCTTTTTGGCATTGACGCCGACCTTAATGGACGTTTATTTGAAACCTTTTTGAGCGCCACCATGCGCGGCAAGGATCTGGGCCAATACTTCACACCAAGAAGCATCGTCAAGCTCGGAGTAAAATTAGCCCGCATTAAAGTTGACGTTGATCATCCAGATAAAAGCGACCGAGTTTATGATGGGTGTTGTGGCACGGGCGGTTTTCTGATTGATGTGTTGGCAGATATGTGGGGAAAAGTTGATTCGGTGACAGGGAAGACTGAAGAGGAAAAAGTTGAAGCAAAGGATGTGATAAAAAATAATCATATCTGGGGATGCGAGGTTGGGAAAGATCCTAATCTTGCTCGGATTGCACGCCTGAACATGTATTTGCATGGTGATGGTGGGGCAACGATTTTCAATCTTGACGGCCTAGACAAAAAGCTCGAAAAACGACCTCAAGATACTGCTGATCAAGAACGAGAAAAAGATGATTTTTCTGTTATATCAAAAGCGGATAATGGGTTTTTCGATGTTATTGTTACCAACCCCCCGTTTGCTAAAACATACAAATTGAGTGAAGATGAAGATGAAAATGAAGATAGATATTCTGATACGCTCTTGAAAGAATATGACCTTCTAACGTATGAAATCAGCAAAAAAGAACTCAGATCAAACTTGTTGTTTATCGAGCGTTATCGCGATCTCCTTACGCCCGGCGGACGCCTTATTACGGTGCTTGATGATGGCATTCTCAGTGGCGATAAATACGCTTGGTTTCGGCGTTGGATGTTTGATGAGTTTATTGTGAAGGCCGTGGTGTCTTTGCCCGGTGATGCTTTTCAGCGGTCAAAGGCTCGGGTAAAAACATCGCTTTTAGTCCTTCAAAAGAAATCGAACAAGAATGAAAAACAGTGCGATGTTTTCATGTATCCCTGTCGTTATATTGGGCTGGATGATCCTTCTCGAGCAAGGAGCATGCCGATAGACACGGAAAATAGAGCAAAGGCTAAAGGGGAAATTTTGTCAGTTTCCCAAAAGTATGAGAATTATTGCTCTGGCAAGCGGCCCAGGGGGTATGTAGTGCCTTCGGCGAAGATTGTAGATCGCCTTGATGTTAAGCATTGTCTTATTCAGCGAGGGGCAAGCAAGAATAATTGGAAAAAAGCAGGCTTGACGGTGGTTAAACTTAAGGACATCGCTTCTGAGAAACAATTTCCAGAGGAAGATGTCATTGATTGTCAGGAGCATGGCGCTATCGAGACATATCTCCGTGTTACCTATTCTGGCGAATCTCAGCAAGGGGATGCCGTTGACCCCACGACGACACAGCACTCAAAACTCTATAGAGTTCGGCGAGGAGATATTGTTATATCTAATATCGCTGCAACGTATGGTAGCGTTGGATATATTACTGATGAAACGGACGGGTGTGTTGCATCAAGCGAGTACACAATTCTGACCCCTCAAAACGGAGTTCCTGCAAGGGTATTGTGGGTTCTTCTTCGATCAAGCGTCTTTCGTTCAGAAATGTTGCTTGCGGCGACCGGGGCTAATAGAACTCGTGTTCGATGGAGTCTGATCAAAAATATTGAAATACCGCTGCCTAATAAGAAAAAATGTAAAGATATTGATAAGGCGCTAAAGGAAGCCGAAGATCGGGAAAAAGCTGCCCTGGCTGACAAAAGAAAGACTATTACAATGGCTGCAAAGGTACTGAATCTGGAAAGCGAACTTGCTGCCACTGTTCTCGATGCTTTCAAACCACCGAAATAGTAGGTGCGTTGCCTTATTTTGCACAGAAAAGCGGCTTAATCTATCTCCCGACCATGGGTGATAGATTAAGCCGCTTTCTTTCTAGTAGGGAGTTAAGTATATAATTCCCAAAAAATATGATACAAATAAGAAATGGTAGTGGTTTTGCTAATAAAGGAGTTGGCTGGCAATAGCAATACGGAAAAAATACGGAGTTTGAGCAGAGGCCTATCAGGCAAGGGAGGAAAGGTGGGAGCGTAGGTTGGTTTTTTTGTTTTTGATGCCGAGCTTGACCCGGAGTTTGTCGCGGTAAAATTCCACGGTTCGGCTGGAAAGATCAAGAAGGGTGGCTATTTGTTTGGTGGACCGGCCCTGTTTGATAAGTTCCGCCACCTCCAGTTCGCGGGGGGTGAGCCCGTCCATTCTGGCGGAGAGTGTCAGGTTGAAGGTTGAGGTTATTTTCTCAAGATTGGCCATTGCCACCCGCAGGTAGAGTTCCAGTTCCGGATCTTTGCACCGCTCCTGTATTTTTTCCAGATAGGGTATAACCAGGCGTTGCAGATTGTCGTGGATTCTGCGTTCATGCTCGGCCCTGGCGTCGGCGCCCTGATGCAGGAGAAGGCTGAGGGCGTTGTTGACCTCGGTGAGTTCGCGGGTTTTGTGTTCGAGATGGAGTTCCAATTTTTGGATGACGCTGATATCTCGGGAGAGACCGCGGAAACCGACTACGGCTGTTCCGTCCAACACCGGCAGGCAGTGGGTTATTATGGGGATGATGGTGCCGTCTTTTCGCATCCCCCGTCTCCGCAGGCCGTTGCGGGGTTTTCTGCTCTGGCGCATCTCCTCCATGATGTTCCGTTGGGTCTCCCGGTCTTGCGGGGGGATGAGCTTCTCAATGGCGTTGCACCCCAGAAGTTCAGTGGGTTTGTAGCCGTAAAGCACCTTACAGCTTGGCGAGCAATAGGTTAGAATCCCTAGGGCGTCTGTTTCCCAAACCCATTCAAGACTTTGGGTTGCAAGTTCATGGAAGCGGGCGGTCTCGACTGCCAGGGTCTTGTTGGCCAGGGCCTTGGCTTTCATTTTTTCTTAGCCCCTGAGTCCGGCGATAAAAGGGCCCACCGCCTCCGGTCCTTTTTCTTCCACCAGCCGGATGGTGGCGGTGCCGATCACCGCCAGGTCTGCCTTACCGGTCAGGATCTGTACGTCTGCCCGGCTGCTGATGCCAAAACCCACGGCGAGGGGCAAGTCCGTGGCTTTGCGACAGCGGGCCAGGTAAGCGTCGAAGGAGGCGTCGAACTCGGTTTTGCTACCGGTAACGCCACGACGCGCCACGCAGTAGATGAATCCGGCTCCATGCTCGGCCAGGGTCCGCATCCGTGCTTCCGTGCTGGTGGGCGCGAAGATCTGGATGGGGGCAAGATCGAGTTCCTTGGTCAGCCGCAGGTATTCTTCGCCCTCCTCGGGCGGCAGGTCTGGGACGATGAAACCCCTGATCCCGATTTCCTTGGCCTTGGTTAAAAAACTCTTCAGGCCGTATTTGAAGAGGATATTGTAGTAGGTCATGAACAGGAAGGGGATATCGTATTGAGCCGCCATCTCTGCGGCAAAGGCCAGGCAGTCGGCAACCTTGGTCCCGCTGGCGATGGCCTCCTGATTGGCCTTGATGATCATGGGGCCGTCGGCCATGGGCTCGGAAAAGGGAATCTGGAGCTCGATCACATCCACCCCGTTTCCCACCATCTGGTGGATCACCTCGCGGTTCACCGCAAAGGACGGATAGCCCAGCACCAGATGGGTCATGAGCAGGATGTCTTTTTTGTTCCGGGCTTGCCGGATCTGCTCAGCGAGCTGCATATTCCTCTCCCTTTTTCCGGATAAATTCCTTCCAGGACGGATCATCAAAGGCGTGGGCAATGGTGAAGATGTCCTTGTCGCCCCGGCCGGACTGGTTGATAATAATGGCTTGGTCGCGGCTCAGCTCTCCCGCCTCCTTGAAGGCCTGAACAAAGGCATGGCTGGATTCCAGCGCCGGGATGATCCCTTCCTTTTTGATCGTTAGATCCAGCGCGGCCATGACCTCCTGGTCGGTGGCTGCGGAAAAACGGACCCTCTTTTTTTCCCAGAGGTCGGTGAGCAGGGGAGAGACCCCGATATAATCGAGCCCTGCAGCCACCGAATGGGTGTCGCGCATCTGGCCGTCGGAGTCCTGGAGAAACATGGTTTTGTACCCCTGGGCCACGCCGGGCGAGGCGTCCTTGCTGGCCAGCCGTGCGGCATGCTGGCCGGTGTCAAGCCCCTTGCCGCCTGCCTCCACCCCGATCAACTCCACTTCGGGGTCACCGAGAAAGCCCTGGAAGATGCCCATGGCGTTGGAGCCGCCGCCCACGCAGGCATAGACCCGGGCCGGGAGCTTGCCGTGGGCCGCGAGGATCTGTTTGCGCGCCTCCAGGCCGATGATGGACTGGAACCAGGCCACCATCTCCGGAAAGGGATGCGGCCCGCAGACCGTGCCCATTACATAGTGGGTGGTGTCCATGTTGGAAACCCAGTCGCGGAAGGCCTCGTTGATGGCGTCCTTGAGGGTGCGGCTGCCGGTGGTGACCGGCACCACGGTGGCGCCCAACTTTTCCATCCAGAAGACATTGGGCCGCTGGCGGTGCATGTCTTCCTCGCCCATGTAGATGGTGCAGGCAAAGCCGAACTTGGCGGCCATGGTGGCGCAGGCCACCCCGTGCTGGCCCGCGCCGGTTTCCGCGATCACCCGAGTCTTGCCCATGCGCTTGACCAGCAATCCCTGGCCCATGACGTTGTTGGCCTTATGCGCCCCGGTGTGGTTGAGATCTTCGCGTTTGATGAAAATCTGTGCCCCGCCGAAGTGACGGCTCAGGTTGTCGGCAAGGGTAAGGGGAGTGGGACGGCAGGAATACGAGCCCATGAGATCGACGTACTCCTGCCAGAAGGTTGGGTCTGCCTTGGCTTTGGTGTAGACCTCTTTCAGTTCTTGGAAGGTTTCGTACAGCACTTCCGGGATATAGGCACCGCCCCATTGTCCAAAATAACCAGGTTTGTTCATGGTGAAAATCCTTGTCGCCTAATCGGCGAATTTCCTTTTTTGGGGTTTTCCAGAACCAATACGATACTCCATTTTCAGCAGGTTAGACAAGAAGAGAAGATGGGGAAGGTCCAAAAAAAGCGGGCGTGGTTCCGATATTTTCCCCGCGGGCGTTCGCAACGCACTGCTCATCGACGGGGCAGGCAATATCCTGTCCAACTGCGGGCATGACACCGATGATCTCGATGCCATTTCTCTGGCCGCGCTGGCTGCGGCCAGCCTGGGCGCAATCTCCCAGATCGCCAAACTGATCGGCGAGGAGGATTTTTCCCTGCTCTTTCACAAGGGGAAAAACGGGAATATTCATTTTGGCCGGATCGGCGACGAGCTTGTTCTCATCACCATTTTCGGGGAAGACGTCTCGCTCGGGTTGGTGCGTTGCCGGGTGGCCGATCTGTCCGCGACTCTCCTGCAAATTTTTGAAGGATGACCAATGGCGCTTATTGATCTTAGCAAAAAAGAAACACACCGTGGGGCAGAAGGAAATTGAGCGTAGATTTTCCCACATGGTAGCAGATTCCGCGGCAAAGGCGAGCGAGGCTAAGATTTTTTCGATTTTTCTTGTGGAGCGCGGGCGTGATTACCGGTTATAGTTCGCCTGCGCAACCTTGCCGCTCTTCCCCGTGTGATTTATTGGAGATTTTGATATGACCGTGCGTTCCTGCGTCCACCCTTCCGGGCAGTTTGTCTATGGCGTGCATACGCCTGCATACCAAGTTGCCAATCTGCGGGAAAACGATTGTGTCGAACCGCTTGGCGCATTTTCGGACGACAACCCGTATCTGAACCAGGTTAATTTCCCCGAGGGCGATCTCCGGGTTGATCAGGCGGATGCGGTTTATGAAATCGTCAACCCTTTTCCTTTTCGGGGGGTAACGTACATCAGCAGCGCCTGGGCTGCGCCCAGGGCGGTAAATCCATCCGTTATTAAATTGCCGCAACCGCAGGCTGTGTCCATGCGTCAGGCCTTGCAGGGCCTCCTGCCCGCTGGAGCTGCTCAGGATATGCAAAGAAGTTTCGCACTGCTTCCGGAAACCGTATTGCTGGCCCTTGCTGCCACTTCCACCGACCCGGAGGATCTGGTGGCGCTGGCCGCCATGAGCTGCGAATTTCTCCGTGACGGGTCAGGGGAGCCGGTCGGCCTTCGCTATGATGAGAGCGCATCCGGCCTGGTTCGGGCCAAGATTCTCCGGCGTGATCTGTTCGAGGTGGTGGTCAATAATCGACACCTGCCAGAAAACTATCGCAAGGTCATGGTCCTGCGGCCTGGAGTGCAGGGGGGGAGCGAAATCGTGGGCGAGTATCGCGATGCGGTCCAGAAGTGTCATGTTTTTGAGTATCTTCGCCGCAACAGCTATATTCCCTGGGGGCATTACGCCGCAAACATGGCGGATGATGCTGTCCGTTACAGTACGGCGAATCTTTCCGAAGCCGACATGCAGGGCTTGCGGCATCTCTACTATCAGCGTACCTTTCTCCACCTTGCCGCCCAGTTGGGCTTGCCTCTGCCGCCTGGCCGCAAAGCCATGACCCGAGCCGAGCTCGAAAAACTGCGGCAGGCGGTGGTTAAAGCCCTGCGGGAAAAAGATGCCCAGGATTTGTCCTTTACCGCCACCCTCTGGGGCTGGAACTACGGGTTTGATTTCTCGGCCAGCGGCTACCGGCTCCATGCCTCGCATCAACAGATCCACCAACAGTACGCCATGCTGCCGCAGACGGTTTCCGCTTGGCATCATGGCGGTCAGGCCGCAAACGACCCTGTTTCAAGTTATGCCTGCGGGGATCTCGTTGCCGAGTTTTGTGCGCGGTACCAAGAAGAGACGGGGTGCGATTTTTTCAGCACCTATCTCAAGGCGATCCGCAACAACAGGCGGATGGACGGGATGGAAAATGAAAACACCAGTCTGGTGGTGTACGAGGATGAGGGGGTAATGCTTTTTGTGCCCAAGGCGCAGACCTCCCAGTGGGAATTACAGATCATGCCCCTTGGGGAAGTGGGAAATATCCTGGAGGCGGACGGAGCCACCCGCGCCTCGTTGGACCGCGCCCTGCTCATTGCCCAGAAGCTTCTCGCCCGTTTGGGCGCCAGGTTGGTGAGCAGTATCGAATATTCCAGCCGGATAACGGCCAAGCAGGGCGGGCAACGGCTGCTCTATGCGCTTTTGCCCAAGCTCCCATATTCCATGGGAGCTTTTAGCGAGGCCCAGTTGCGCTGGGTCAATAGCCATTTTCCAGAGGACTTTGCTGCGGCCTGTCGCCTGCATTTGCCCATGGTGTTGGATACCCTCGAAAAAGAGGGGGGCGGCGGGGCCTGATCCTCTGAAACGCCGATTTTCAAGGGATGTTGCGCAGGCAGATGAATGTCACCCTTTCCTTATTTTTTGTGGACATAAAATGTTGCCCTTGAAAATTCGGTATGGTAATTTGCAAAGTTGAGTGTCTTGGGCTGGATGTTGCTCGGCTGCTTTTTTTCGCGGTTTCTTGCGGTGTTGCGCTGATTGTGTCAGGAAAATATATTTCATATGCACGGGCTGATGTGTTGGGTTTGGCCTGAAAATTGTCTTAAATGAGGTGATCCGTTGAAAAAAAAGATATTAATAGCCAACCGAGGTGAAATTGCCTTGCGGATCATTCGGGCGGTGCAAGAGCTTGGGCATATCGCCGTGGCTATTTATGAGACACCGGATAAGGACGCCCTGCATATCCGCACTGCGGATGAGGCCATCTGGATTGGGGATGGACCCCGCTGCGATTATCTGAACATCGACAAGGTCATCGGGGTCGCCAAAAAAGTAGGGGCTGATGCCATTCATCCGGGGTACGGATTTTTGGCGGAAAACCCTGATTTTGCCAAGGCTTGTGAGCACAATGATATTATTTTTATCGGCCCGCCCTCCGATGTTATCCAGGCCTTGGGCGATAAGGTGACAGCCCGGCGGATCATGCTGGAGGCTGGAATCCCCATGGTGCCCGGCACGGACAATCTGTCCGCCGGTGATGCCGGTCTTAGGGAAGCCATTGATTTTGCCGACAAATATGGCTATCCGGTTATGCTGAAAGCCACTGCCGGTGGGGGTGGGCGTGGCATTCGGCGGGTGGAAAACGAGAAACAGCTACGTACCGAACTGCCCATGGCCAGAGCGGAGGCAAAGTCTGCCTTTAACAACGACGCGGTCTTTCTTGAAAAAGCAGTGATCAACCCCAAGCATGTCGAGGTGCAGATCATTGCCGACAAGGACGGCAACACCGTGCATCTGGGGTCGAGAGACTGCTCGATTCAACGTCGGAACCAGAAGCTGGTGGAGATCGCCCCCTCGCTGATTCAGGACAAGGCTCTGGTTGACAAGATCTGCGCGACAGCGGTAACGGCGGCCAAGGCCTCACACTATGTGAATGCGGGGACCGTGGAGTTCCTTGTTGATCGGGATTGGAAATTTTATTTCATGGAGATCAACACCCGGGTGCAAGTGGAGCATACCGTTACCGAAATGGTCACCGGCATCGATATTGTCCGGACCCAGATCAAGCTGGCCCTGGGCAAGAATCTGTCCTTCTGCCAGGAGGACGTGCATATTCGGGGTTTTGCCGTGGAGATGCGGATCAATGCCGAGGATCCGCAGAATAATTTTATGCCGGAGGGCGGCAAGACCGTGTCGGTCTATCGCTCGCCGGGCGGCTATGGCGTGCGACTGGATGGCTTTGTCTACCAGGGTTTCACTATTCCCAAAGTGTACGACTCGCTGCTGGTCAAGATGACTGTGTTCGGCTTTTCCTGGAGCGAAACCGTGGACAGGCTGCTCCGCTGCCTGAACAATTTTGTGATTACCGGCCCGAAAACAACCATTCCCTACTATGTGAATCTGGTGCAGGATCCGGATTTCAAGAAGGGTGATTTCGACACCTCCTTCATTGAAACCCATTCGCACCTGATCAACTACGAGGACCAGGTCAGCGAAGGCAACAAGCTGGCCCACCTCATCGCCGAGATTCATTATAAAGGGGAAAATCCCTACGCCGTCTAATTTTTAAAACTACCTGTTGACCCGGAAGGACGCAAAGCGCTTTGCGGTCAACTGCTGCACACGATAGGAGTCGTCATGGAACGCATTGTTCAAGGTATGGGTATCAGCGAGGTACTCAGGAGTATGCGGCAAGCGGACGGGTATTATATCACCAATACCGCCAGGGATATGTCGCAGTCGGATTACAAGAACAGAATCCTGTTGCACACGGACCTGTTGGCCGCCCCCTCCCGCGAGGAGGCAGGCTATTTTTCCCTGGAGATCACCGGCGGCGCTTCGGTGCATGTGGATATTCTCCGCAAGCAGGTGGATCCCTTCCTCAAGTTGGAACTGTTGCGGGAAAAGATGCCCAAGACCATGTTCCAGACCTTGTGTCGCGGCATCAACCTCTTCGGCTACCGCCCTTACCCGCAGAACGTTATCCGTTTCGTGGTCAAGGAATTTGCCAAGTACGTGGATGTCTGGCGGGTGTTCGACTTTTTGAACCATGTGCCCAACATGCAGGCGGTTTTTGAAGAGGTGCAGGCTGCCGGCAAGATCCTTGAGCCGTGCATCTGTTTTTCCACCGGTCCCGAGCACACCAACGAATTTTATGTGAAGAAGGTTCAGGAGATTCTCGATGTCACCGGGGATGAAATGCTCCTCTGCATCAAGAACCACGGCGGCCTTGGTTCCCCCAAGCGGATCGGCGAGTTGGTGGATGCGATTCTCCAAAAGTATCCCGAGATGATCGTTCACTATCATGGCCATAACACCGACGGTAACGACATTGGCCGCATCGTATCCGCCGCCATGGCTGGCGCCAAGATTGTTGATGCTTCCGATCATGCCTTTACCGGTTACTACGGTCCGCCGCCGATACTGAGCGTCATTCATACCCTGAAGGAGTACGGCCGTAATGCCGTGGGCGTCAACGAGGAGGCCATCATGGAAACCTCCGAACTTTTACAGCCCGAGCGCAAGTATTACGAGTATTTCGAATCCCAGATCAAGGGCTTTGATCCCACGGTCCAGATCCACAAACTCCCCGGTGGCGCCATGGGCAGTAGCCTCGAGCAGGCGGCCAAGGGCGGCTTTCTCGACAAGATGCCGGAGATTCTCCACAAGGAACTGCCCAAGGTGCAGATCGAGTTGGGCAATTACTGGAGTGTTACCCCCGGTTCTCAGATCCTTTGGACCACTGCGGTGAGCAATGTGCAGGGTGGCGATCGTTACGGTAACTGCTCCGGTGATCTGAGAAATTTGCTCCTCGGCAAGTACGGGCCGTTCCCCTTTTATCAGCCGCCGGACTGGATCTATGAAAAGGCCTTTGGCCCGGACTGGAAGAAGGTGCTTGAGGAGCAGGGCGGCATGGAGGCCATCGAGGACATTGATATCGAGAAGGAGCGCAAGACTCTGGCCGACAAGCTTGGTTACGCGCCCACCGAGCAGCAGTTGGTCACCTATCTCCAGCATCCCAACGATGCGGTGAATTTCTTCCGTTTTGAGGAGAAGTTCGGCAAAGTCTATGTGCTGCCGCCGAGCATTCTTTTCCGGCGAGGTGGGTTCAAGCTGGGAGAAACCCTTGCCTTTAAAGATCACAGCGGCAAGGAGCACATCATCGAGATGGGCCCCATGCAGGAGAGTGAGGACGGGTCCGAAACCAACGTCTACCTCAATATCGACCACCACCAGCGTCATTTTGTTTTTGAAAACGCGGTGGCCCAGGCGGGCGAGGCAAAAGCGATTAAGCTGAACAAGAAGGAGATCGAGGATCTGGCCAAGGCCGGGGATGTTCGGGCGCCTTTCACCGCTAATATCTGTGAGATTTCCGTCAAGGAAGGACAGGAAGTGAAGGCAGGGGAGAAGTTGGTGGTTCTTGAGGCCATGAAGATGCAAACCCCTGTGAACAGCGAGGTGGACGGGGTGGTTGCCAAGATTGTCGCCAAGGTGGGTGACGCTGTGCAGCCCGGAGATGAGCTGGTCAAGGTGACTCCTGTTGCTTGAGTCGAAGTGATTGTGTCAGATCGGTAAAGGCCGGTGAGCACAAAGTGCTCACCGGCCTTTTTTTGAAATCTTATGATATTATTTTTTGCAACGGATTAGCTGTTGATCTGGATCACCGAGTTTTCCCTGTCAAAGGGGTTAGCGCTACGGGCTTCATTCTGGGGATCTGTCCGCCAGTCGCCGTCAACGATAAAAAGGTATTCGTAGCGTCCGGGTTTAAGCTGCACCTTTTTTCGGCAGGTACCGTCCTTGAACTTGCGCATCTGGAAACCTTCCGCCTTCCAATCGTTGAAATCCCCCACCAGAAAAACCTCCCTTGCTTCGGGCGCCATCACCGTGAATTCGATGGATGATGGCGCGGCTGGCCGTGATTTTTTTGCGGCGGGTGCTTTTTTTGTCTTCTCTTTGGTTGCCATGGTATTCCTCCCTTGCTGTGTATTGCGGACGGACGCTATGCCAGACATCAGCTTGATTTTTTGCAGGGAACTATTTCCATGATGCGGCAGCGTTATGGAAATAGTCAAATGAAAAAATCAGGGACAGGTCAGGCGTTGAAGGTGAGGCGATTGAAACCTCCCTGGGCAAACCAGGGACGGGTGGCATCGATGCCATCAAGCTCGAGGATCAGAACCTCGAGGATGAGATAGACCTTGGTGCCTTTGCGCACGCAGGCGGTGAGAGTTTCACCGTGGTGGCCCAAGGCGGCATGGAGGTGGATGCGTGGCTCGGTTTCATCCCAATAGATGGAGCCACTGCCCAGGGTTTCTCGAGCGCCGTCTATCTGCGCCCAAACCGGCTCGGGAGGCATGACCGGTTCCTTGGGGCCGGTGACCACCCCGGCTTCGCGCAGGCCGCCCAAGACATGGAACCAGGCGCAGCGGATATTTTCTTTGATGATGAGCTGGCGCAACCCATCGAGGAAATCGTCCCCTTCATCAAAGCGTACGGTGAAAACCCGTTTGATCGAGCCGGTGCGGTATTCCATGGATTAAGCCTCGTCTGGAGAAGGGGTTGTTTCGGCAAACTGCTGACGCTCCATGGCGGCGTGCAATTGTCGGAACATCTCCCGGCGATGCACAGGCTTTCTGGTGGCCGCAAAGCGCAGGGCCGATTTTTTCAGGGCATTGTGGTCCAGAGCCGGAAACCTGCGACAGGCCACGGCAATGGTTGCGGACTGCCAGCTTTCCGTGAGGTGCTCCTGGTTTCGTTGGGCTTGCTCCCGCGCTTCGATCACCTCGGTGATAATGTCTTCCCGCAGCCGTTCCAATTCGTGGAATTCTCCGGTTTGTTTCAGGTGGGAACCCTTGCGTTCTGTGAGAAAGGCTAGGACTGCATCGGACCCGGTCTCCCGCAGCATGCTGGCGATGTATTTGATTTGTCGTTTGAGTGCGGGGCCTTTGAGGTTGCTGGAGTTGTGCAATTCCGTTTTCAGCAGGTCGTCGGCGGGCAGTTTTTTGATGTGGGCTGGAGACAAGGCCATCAGCTCCTTGGCGATCTCTTCGATCTTCTTGGCCTGCCGCTTTTTTTCAGAGCGGCTCACATAGATTTCTTGCTGGTCAGTGTCTCTGCTGCTCGATTTTTTAGTTGCCATTCAAGTTCCCGCTACAGTAGTATTTCGCGTAACTGTCCAGCAGCACCGCATCTGCTTTGTCATCGGCCTGCTCGTGTGCGCTAGCACACAGCGCAGACCTCTTTCGCGCATCTGCACCACTGCTGAACAGTTACATAATCTTGTGCTAGCCTTGGTTTTTGGCTCCAAGCTGGACAGTTACGCACGCAGTTATCTTCCTGGGACAGTAGCATTGCCCGCAAGTTTTATAAACAAAAAAGGGGACCCATCATGCATTCCCAATCCTTTACCGTCACCCAGCCCACCCGGATCCGTTTCGGGGTGGATGCGATCAACGATCTTCCCGCCCTGGTAAAAGAGCTTGGCGGCAGCAAGGTTTTTCTGGTGGTCGATCCGGGCCTTGTCAAAGCCGGGTTGGTGGAGCGGATCACCGCGCCCCTGGCCAAGGCCAAGATTGCCTTTGCACTGTATGACAAGGTTGATCCCGAGCCGGGGTTGAAGCTGGCCGACAACGGACTTAAGCTGGCGAAAAAGGCAAAATGCGACTGCGTGGTCGGCGCGGGCGGCGGTTCTGCCATGGATGTGGCCAAGGCGGTCAGTATCCTGCTCACCAACGGCGGCAAGGCCGAGGATTACTTGGGCCTTGGCAAGATTAAGAAGCCTGGGGTGCCGAAGATCATGATCCCAACCAGCGCCGGGACCGGGGCCGAGGTCACCTTCACCGCCGTGTTCATCAATGAGAAAACCAAATCCAAGGGCGGGATGAATGGGGATCCGCTGTATCCTGAGGCCGCCATCCTCGATCCGGCTCTTACGGTTTCTCTGCCCCCGCATATCACGGCGACCACCGGAGTGGATGCCCTGACCCATGCCCTGGAGGCCTTTGTCTCCACCCAGGCCCATGCCATCTCCGACATGTATGCCCTGGAGGCCATCGAGCTGATCAGCTCCAACCTGACCAAGGCCTATGCTCACGGCGGCAACATGGAGGCCCGCTCCAACATGCTCCTGGGCAGCCTGCTGGCCGGTAAGGCCCTGGCCACCGCAGGGGTCGGCCTGGTGCATGCCATGGCCTACCCGCTGGGCGGAATGTTTGGCATCCCGCACGGGCTGGCCAATGCGGTGTTGCTCCCTTACGTGATGGCCTACAACCTCATCGGCAATCCCTCCAGGTTTGCCATGCTGGCCGAAGTGATGGGCGCCAAGGTCGATGGCTTGCCTGAGCGCGAGGCGGCCGAGGCAGGGGTGGAGTTCGTCTACCGGATGAATCAGGATCTCGGCATTCCCGCAAGCCTGGCGGAGTTGAAGATCCCGGCCAAGAAGATTCCCGAGATGGCCAGGATCGCCCTCACCGTGACCCGGCCGGTGGAAAACAATCCGCGCAAGCCTTCCCTTGAGGATGTGATCCAGGTCTATGAAACGGCCATGGAAGGGTGGGGTTGAGAAGGAATAGGTTAAGGTGAAAATCGTTACGCAACGGCGGTGAAAATAGAGGAGTGAATCATGCCCGGTTTTGAGATATTTGGCGAGGAAGAGAAAAAGGAAATCCTGGAGGTGTTGGACACCGGGGTGCTGTTTCGCTACGAGTTTCCCGAGCAGCGCAAGGGGGTGTACAAGGTCCGCACATTTGAGGAGAAGTTTGCCGCCTATTGCGGGGTGAAACACGGGCAGGCCGTCACCTCCGGCACCGCAGCCCTTAAGGTTGCCATGGCCGCTCTGGGCATCGGGCCGGGAGACGAGGTCATCACCCAGGGCTTCACCTTTGTCGCCACCTGGGAGGCGATTCTTGACATCGGGGCCATCGCGGTGTTCGCCGAGGTGGACGAGACCCTGAACTTGGACCCGGCTGATCTGGAAAAAAAGATCACCGGCAAGACCAGGCTGATCATCCCGGTGCACATGATGGGCGCCCCTGCCCGCATCGAGGAGATCAAGATCATTGCCGACCGGCACGGTATTCCGGTCCTCGAGGACACGGCCCAGGCCGCTGGAGCCAGCCTGAACGGCAGACGCCTCGGTTCCTTCGGCGCCTGCGGCACCTTCTCCTTTGACCCGGTCAAGACCATGACCACCGGCGAGGGGGGGATGATCGTCACCAACGAGGAAAAACTCTGGCGGGATATGAGCGAGTACCATGACCACGGTCATGATCATGCGGTCAACCCCGGTGGCAGGGGCGGCGAGGGCCGCCGTTTTATTGGTTCCAACTACCGGATGATGGAGTTGCAGGGTGCCATCGGCCTGGCCCAGCTGGCCAAGCTCGACTCCATCGTCGCGGCACAGCAGCAGAACAAACGGGCCATGAAGGCGCTTGTCGCCAAGCTGCCCGGGGTGACTTTTAGGACCATCCTTGACGAGAAGGGCGACAACGCCTCTTTTCTCGCCTTTTTTCTGCCGGACAAGGACAAGGCCCAGAAGGTGAAAAAGGCCCTGGCTGAAAACGGGGCCGGAGCCATCTGTTTTGCCGAAAACACCTGGCATTACTACCCCAAGTGGGAGCATCTGCTGGTCGGCGCCACCCTTGCCAAGTCAGGCTGGCCTTTTGCGGAGCCGGGCGGCAAAAAACGGGTGGTCTATGATGCCGCCGCTCTGCCGCAATCGGCGGCGATCATGGATCGGCTCCTGGTGTATCCGGTGCCCGTCAAGCTTTCCCAAGACAGGCTCGACCAGATCGGCGCTGCGGTGAAAAAGGCGGTGGCTGACCTGTCCTGAGTCCCCCTCATTTGTCCCGGTGTACACGCCCCTGCCTCGGAGTACCCGGAGGCAGGGGTTTTTTTCTGGACAAGCTGCCTGTCGGGAAGATAATCTTTAAGACCATGCAGCGCAATCGGGGGGAATTTTTCGTCGAGGTTATCTTGCGCGAGATAATAATATAGGTGGCGCCCCGCTCAACTCGGGCCGTTAGGCGTCTATCCAGGGAAGTAACCCGGGCTCCGCTACGATCCAAACAGGGTATGCAGGTTGGAGTTGGGAGGAAGATCATGAATGAGTCAACCATTCGGAAGTCAGCGGCGGCCTCCACGGTCAGGGGTCCACAGATACTGGTCCCAATGGGAGTTCGATGCGCAGCATGGTTTGTAGTGCTGATGTTTGCGAATCTTCCCGCCTTCGCCTTTGCCCAACCACCATGCCCCGGAATTCACGTGAAGATTCTGAACATAAGAAACAGCACTGGTACCGTAGCGTGCGCGCTGTTCGATTCGCCGGAGGGTTTCCCTAATGAATTCCTCCACTTTGCAACGAATATTATGATCATCAAAATTCGGAAGTCCCAGGCGCGTTGCGACTTTGAAAGCATTCCGCCCGGTACGTATGCGATGGCCGTCGTTCATGATGAGAATATGAACGGCAAGCTAGATACCGACTGGATAGGTAGCCCCACGGAAGGCTACGGTTTTTCAAACGACGCCAAAGCATTGCTGGGCGCTCCTTCATTCTCTGCCGCCAGCTTCCTATACGATGGGCAGAACATAGATCTGACGATGAGCTTGAATTACTGAGCGCCCGCTGTGTGAACATTGAAGATTTCTACTTTCTTTCTTCAATCAAGCCACACATTCAGGGTTGCTTCGCCTAACCAGAGCATAACACCGACGCCTGAAGGCGCGGGTTACGGCCGACGTTGAACCCCTTCCGCGGAGAATGGAAAATGAATCAGCAATTGCTTGATGAGCTACCGGCCCTGAAGCAACGCGACATCGATATGCGGTCCTGTCTGTTAAGTGAAGGAAGGTTCAAAACGAGTATTTCTTTGGCAAGCTGCCGATTTCCTATCCGCCGGGAAGCCTGGAGAATATCCTCAAACTAATGGATATTGCTGCGGAAAATCATACTCCCGTGGTGGTGATCCGGCATGCGGTCAGAGCGGAAAGATCGCCTGTCTTCCGAAAGGGCAGTCCGGAATGGGAGCTTCATCCCGAGGTTGAGAAGCGGCGCCGGGACGTGTTGATCGAGAAGAACTGCACCGGGCACGCAGCAAAGTCGCTTCAGCAAGGTGATGAAGGCCGAGGAGTGGCTCAGCGCTGTTCGGAGCGCGGAGCAATAATCCTCCCGGCAAAGCGCTCGATTCGGGCGTGCCTGGACAGCGCGTAGGTCAGCCCGCCATGTTCTTTTTATGGAGGGAAGAATTATACCTCTTTGGCGGATGGGGGACGCCGTTCTCCAGGCTGTATCATCACGCCCCGATCACCAACCAGATACACATCGAACCGGCTGTTCTTGCCGCTGATCGTGAAATTCGGTTCCGGGCCTGTCAGGGTCGGGGCCAGGCGTGGCCGCTTCACCACCACCCGGCTCGCGGCCACCATGAGCGCCCGGGCCAGCAGCCGGTCGCTGTCCTGATCGTCGCCCACCAGCAGGCGCAGCAAACGCATCTCTTTTTTGACCAGGGCGCTTTTCCGGCGGTGCGGATACATGGGATCGAGGCAGATCACCTCCGGCCGTGGTCCCTGCCAGCGGCCCAGGATTTCCAGGCTGTCGCCCACCGTGAGGCTGAGCCGCGCCATGATTGCGGCAACGGATTCCTCCTGCCGCGCCCGCTCCATTCCGTCCGCCAAGAGCGCGCCCACCAACACCGAACGCTCCACCAGCTGCACGGTGCAGCCCAGGCTGGCCAGGATAAAGCCGTCCCGTCCCAGCCCGGCGGTGAGATCGAGCACCGTCGGCGTTGCCCCGCCCTTGAGCCCCGCCGCCCTGGCAATGGATTCCTTGCGGTTGGTCGTGTGTTTGCGACGGTAACTCAGGGCCTCGGCGGCAAAATCAACCCAGAGCGGGCCTTCCGCACCCTTGCCGGTTTGGCGCAGCTCCAGCCTGTGGGGGGTGAGGGTCAGCAGCAAGGGGAAGGAGGGATTGGCCGGGTCGGAGGTCAGCGGCAGGTTCAACCGCTCGGCCAGAGTTTTTGCCTCTGCGGCAAGGGACGGATCATCGCAGCAGACCGCGATGGTGTCGGCGGGGCGGGCAGGGGGCGTCATCAGTCCTGCCCGGCGGAGCTTTTTAGCAGTGCATCATTTTCGGGAGATGGTATATTCATAGCGTTTTTTTCGGCCGCGCCGCATATGGTGGTTGAAGAGAGGAAACACCCATTCGTAACCGGACAGGGCAGGTGATCACAAGCAACTCGTCGTATCCCATGCTGTAATCGCTTACTACATATTTCAGGGAAGATAATGGATATCCAGCATAAAACACAAGCCAAAGTTGTGGCCATCATCCCGGCCCGCTACCATTCCAACCGTTTCGAAGGCAAGCCCCTGGCCAAGATCGCGGGCAAGCCCATGATCCAGCACGTGTATGAACGGGCCCGGGCGGTGGCTTTGCTTTCCCGGGTGGCGGTGGCCACCGACGATGAGCGGATCGCCCAGTGCGTGCGCTCCTTTGGCGGCGAGGTGGTTATGACCCGCGCAGACCATGTCTCCGGCACCGACCGGCTGGCCGAGGCGGCCACCATTATGGGGATCGGGGAGCAGGATGTGGTGGTGAATATCCAGGGCGACCAGCCGCTGTTCGAGGCCGAGGTGGTTTCCCAGGTGGCCACCCCGCTGCTGGAAGATCCGGCCTTGCCCATGTCCACCCTGATTTACAAGATCGTGCGTCAGGAGGAGATCACCGATCCCAACCACGTCAAGACCGTGTTTGACCGGCAGAACAACGCCCTCTATTTTTCCCGCGCCTCCATTCCCTTCCAGCGCAACCCCGAGGAGCCGGAACCGCCCACCTATTACAAGCATCTGGGGTTTTATGCCTACCGCAAGGGGTTCCTGCTCACCTTTGTCGGACTGCCCGAGGGGGAATGGGAGCGGTTTGAAAAGCTGGAGCAGCTGCGGGCCCTGGAGTTCGGCTACCGCATCCGCGTCGTGCTTACCGCCCATGATTCCATCGAGGTGGATACGCCCAAGGATCTGGAGCGGGTGGAGGAGTTGATCAGGAAGGACGGCGCCCAATAATCGCGGATTTTCACGATAACTATAGATACAATGAGGTTCATTCCATGAGAAGAAACAAGATCACCATCATCGGCGCAGGCAATGTCGGCGCCACCGCCGCCCACTGGGCCGCAAGCCGGGGCTTGGGGGACATTCTACTGCTGGACGTGGTGGAGGGGGTGCCCCAGGGCAAGGCGCTTGACCTGCTGCAATCCGGGCCGGTGGACGGATTCAGTAACCGGATCACCGGGTCCAACGATTTCGCCGATCTGGCAGGTTCCGACGTGGTGATCATCACCGCCGGCCTTGCCAGGAAGCCCGGCATGAGCCGGGACGACCTCCTGGCCAAGAACGTGACCATCGTCAAGTCCTGCGCTGAGCAGGTGGCCAGGCATGCCCCCGATTGTGTGCTGATCGTGGTCACCAATCCCATCGACGCCATGGTCTACACGGCCTTCAAGGTTTCCGGCTTCCCCAGGGAGCGGGTGATCGGCATGGCCGGGGTGCTGGACTCCGCCCGCTACCGGACTTTTCTCGCCGAGGCTCTGGGCGTGGCACCCCGCGATGTCAATGCCATGGTCATGGGCATCCACGGCGACCTCATGCTGCCGCTGGTCCGGCTGGCCAACGTGGCAGGCGTCCCGGTTACCGATCTCTTGTCCGGCGAGGAGCTGGCCGGGATCGTCAAACGCACCCAGCACGGCGGGGCTGAGATCGTCAACCATCTTAAAACCGGCAGCGCCTTTTACACCCCGGGCCTGGCTGCGGTGGAGATGGCCGAGGCGGTGCTCACCGACAGCAAGCGGGTTCTGCCCTGCGCCGCCTATCTGGAGGGCGAGTTCGGTTTTTCCGGCTGCTTCCTCGGGGTGCCGGTGGTGCTGGGCGATAAGGGGGTTGAGCGGATCATCCAGTTCAAACTCACCGAGGAGGAACAGTCTGCCATGGCCGATTCCGAGGTGGCAGTGCGCAAGCAGATGGCTGCCACGGGTTTATAAAAAAGGCGCAAGGTGCAAGGATAAAAGCGCAAGGCAAAAGATTCGGCAGAGATTTCCCCGGCACCTTTGACCTTTGTCTTCTTCAATATTTTATCTTGAGACTTTAACATTGAACCGTTCCTCTCCAACCTATCCCCTGTCCGTCAACGAGCTGATTGCCCGTATGGGCGATGCGCGCTTCGGCCTGCTCGATCTGCTGCCCGAGGGCAATTTGGCCGAGAAGCTCATCGGGTTGGCGCTTTCCGGCGTGCCGCCTGTCCCGGCTGCCATGGCCACGGAACTGGCGTGCCTGACCATGGCCCTGAACGGTACGGAAACCAGGGCTGTGCGGGTGGTTGTTTTCGGGGGCGGCACCGGGCTTTCCAACCTCATCGGTGGCGACAGCCGCAACCCCCTCTGGCCTGCCGATCCCTTCCAGGGCCTTAAGGAGATTTTTCCGCAAACCCAGGCCGTGGTCTGCGTCACCGACGATGGCGGCTCCTCCGGCGAACTGCTCAAGGATCTGCCCCTTATCGCCCTGGGCGATATCCGGCATGTCCTGCTTTCTTCCATCCGGCAGGAGAAGCTGCAAGAGCAGTATGGTCTTGTTGGCCCGGAGGCGCTGCGGGCAAGCGCTGCGCTGCATCGGCTTTTCAACCACCGTTTCGAAACCCCGCCGAGCTCTCCTCATGTTTTGCTGGGGGATGCCGAGGTGAATCTTGCTGCATTGCCCGGGAGGATGGGACAAGGGCTGGCCAGCCTGATCGAGGCAATCTTCAGCGAGCCGCGACTGCGGACGTCGCTTTCCCGTCCCCATTGCCTCGGCAATCTCCTGCTCGCCAGCGCCATTTTGAGCGAGAAGGATGAGATGGGCGGAATCTCGCGGCTGGCCGACCTCATCGGTGCCAATCCTGAGGCGGTTTTCCCCTGCACCACCACTCCGGCCCGGCTCAAGGTGCTGTACGGCAACGGGGTGCTGGTAAGCGGGGAGTCCAAGTCGGGCCAGGCCCGGCGGGGCTATCCCGTGGACCGGGTCTTCGTGGAGTTTGTTGCCAAGCCCCAGGCTCCGCCGCAGGTACTGGCCGCCATTAACCAGGCGGATATCATCCTTTTCGCTCCGGGCAGCCTGTTCACCAGTATTGTGCCAATCTTGCAGGTGCCAGGCATCGCCCAGGCGATTCGCGACAATCACAGGGCACTCAAAATGCTCGTTGCCAATCTCTGGGTTCAGGCCGGGGAAACCGATATGGCCCACGGTACCCGACGGCAGCGCTTTCATGTTTCGGATCTGCTTGCCGCCTATCACCGTAATATTCCCGGGGGGGTGGATGACCTTTTTGCGCAGATTCTTGTCCTTGGCTTGCGCGATATCCCCGGGTCCATTCTCCAGAGCTATGCCCTGGAAAACAAGGTGCCCATCTATCTTGACCGCGACAAGGTTCGGGCCATGGGCTTTGCCCCCATTGAAGCCCGGCTCTATGCCCAGGCTGATATCGAGCAGCGCGGAGTGATCCAGCATGATCCCGCTTCCCTGGCAGCGGCGGTGCGGGTTATGTGGGGAATCCGTGATTCCCTTGGCGAGGTCGGAGGGCACCAGATATCCAAACCGGGAGCTGGTGCGGAGATTTTGCTCGATCCCATGGGGCAAACGGCCAGCCAGCGTTTTGCTGCGATCCGCGAACGGTTGCACATCCTGACCATTGCCGAAGAGCTGTATCCGGCTCTGTTCGAGATATTCTGGCGTCACGGAGATATTCCCCTCGCTCATCTGGATGGGGTTGCCGGGGTTGTCCTGCTGGACAGGGAGGAATGGGGTCGTGCCCAGGCGTGGGATACCATCCTCTCCTTTTATGATCCGGCCGACCGGGTGATCAAAATCCGCAAGGATATCCTGGGTGATCCGGACCAGTTCGAGGTCGGGGTTCTGATTGCTCTGGGCCAGTCGTTGTTGGGGAATTATGCTGAAGAAAAATGCAGGCTGCCCGTGGAGCGCGATGGCGAAGCCCTGGGCTATGAGTTCCGGCTGGTCTTGCGGCCGGAACCGGAGCGGGGTTGTTTTTTTAGCCCATCGGAGCTTGCTTGGTTTTTGGGGCTGGTCCGGATGCGTCAGGCAACCGGCAACCCCCGTCTTTATACCAGGCTGGTGAATGGCGATGAAGGCTTTACCCCGCCGGGGCTGCTGTTCGGCCTCACCTATGCCTGGTATCTGGACAACCGCCATGTCTGCCATATCGAATACAAGATGTCCATCAGCCGCATGACATCCTGCGGTCTTATCCCGGAGCAGCAAAAGGTCTCAAGCCGCAGGCAGGCGATGATCGATTTTTTCCGAACCGTGGTTTTTCGTTACACTGCCGAGCAGTTGCAGCCCTCAGCCGATCATGGCCTGGGCTGAATAAGAGGCAGGGGATCGATAAGCCGGATTCCGGGGTTGGTCCACAGGGTGGGCCAGCTCAGCTCCGTTGCCCGCCAGCCCGGCGCAAGCCAGCCAAGGGAGAGATGGAGATGATCCGGCGGGGCCGTCGTCCCCCGCATCTTTCCGCACGCTACTTCGGCCAAGGGTTCTCCTGCCGAAGCCTGTCCGCCGCACTCGACCAGGGGCCGGACATGGCCATACAGGGAAAGAAGCCACCAGCCCTGCCCATCCATAACCGGATGCCGCACCACCACGGTGCTGCCCAGAAAATCGTCGAACACCGCAACCACTTCCCCATCCCATAGCGGCGGTACCAGAGTCTGCGGTGGTAACTCCCGCCGTTGCCCTGATCGACCTGCAAGAAAAAGCAGATCAAGGCCTTCGTGCAGACTCTGGCGGGGGGTGTCCTTCCACCATGCCGACCTCTCTTTAAAGAGCATGCCGGGCAGAAAGAGCAAGCCGGAGTATTCTTCGGTGAGGTGGTTCAGGCTCAGAAGAGTGCGGCAAAATGAGGAGTTCTGGATCATAGTTCCTAGGCCAGAAGGGGGAGAACGCGAGGCATAATGCCTCGCGTTTTTTTCGGGTCAGAGCAGGTGCATCATAGCACAGTAAAATATCTTCTTTCAATATCTGCCCTAATGTCCTTCCCGAGATAATATTCTTGAGTTGCTCCATGTTGTCAGGTAGACATATAATACCCCGGGTAATTTTAGACGGAATTATATAGTCAGACATATAACACACCAATATAAGGTGGATAATTGGCTATTTAAGGAAAAAATATCCGTAAAATCAGCCATTGTGGGGATATCTATGCGTTAGGGGTTGGTTGTTAACTTTCAACGCGAGCGAACGCGACAATAATATTGTTAGGCAACATCAGGAGGCATGCATGAAGATTAAATCCTACCCATTAAAACAAGGGCAGTGGTATCAGGAAAAAACCCAGAAAACTTGGGTTGTATGGCATGGAACTTCTGGCAGGACGGCGCATACGCCAGCGAATGGAAAACCTGGCCAAGCCACGACCTCTATAGACAGTTGGAACAACGATGAACTTCATGTGGGCGCACCATGGTTGGTAGACCGTGACGGCACCGCCTATAAGACTTTTGACGATTCGGAATGGATATACCATCTTGGGTTAAAGGGGACGAATGGCTCATTCGATAAAGCAAGCGTGGGAATTGAATTTGCAAACGAGCTGGGGCTTAGTCTTGATGGGGACAAACTTCACGCATTTGGTTATAACACCCCTAATACATTGTTTACAGGCGATTATTTTATTAAACAATGGCGAGATCATGAATATTGGGCTCGGTTTGACGAGGAGCAAATTGATGCTGGCATTGAGCTAACCTTGGATATATGCAATCGCTTTGGAATTGAACCGTCCTTTTACTATCCGTCCACGACTTTTGATTATCCAAAATGTTTTGATAAGGCAACCATCATTTGTCATTCAAATTGTCGGAAAGATAAGGAAGACCTTATTATCGAAGACTGGGTATGGGAAAAAATTGCGGCGGCAGGGATTTCAATTGTGAAATAAGAGTGCCTAGTAAAGAACTTAAACTGACGCCGTGGACGTCTGTTCAGCTTTGGGGTGTCTGTGGCGGCGCGGCTTAATTTTTTCGGTGGGCATGGGCTCGGAGGAGTATGCGATGCGCATTGTTTCCTGTAGACGGGGCCAGTTTAGCGTTCTAGGAGAGAGGAATGCGTAATCTCTGCTTTTCTATATCGAGTATTTTCCTTTTATCCTTATTTTGTGCGTCTTGTTCGATTCCAATTAAGGGAAAGAATGAATCAGTCCACCACTTAATCATCGGTATTGGGATAGTGACAACGGCCAAAGAGGACAAAAACATCGGAGTCTTGGCAGTAAAAACTCAGACGATAGGTTTACAGCTTTCCGATCAACCGGGACTGAAGTTCGCCCTAGGCTATTCGGATTCTTCTGTTGTGTCAGTTCCTGAAACTACTGAAAATATAGTTGTTGAGGTGAATCAGCCAGTGCTCGGCCCCTTGACCGTTGAAGTGAATCCTAAACCGAAAGGAGGTAAGGAAGGTTATGAACAAAACAAAAACGATTAACCGTTACACCTTGTCAAGCTTCACGTTAGTTTTCTGTTTCTTGTCATTGCCACTTATTCAAGGGTGCACAACTGCCAGCAGTTCCGTAATCGCCGCTACTGGAACGACGATTGGAGTGGAATTATCTCAAAATCAAACCACCCAGACCCCAACGGGCGTTTTAGGTTACAAACGGGCTGAACTGGCTTATGTCCCGACAAATCGAGGTAATGCAGGCAAAACAACAACGAGTCAGGATTCAGCTGGTAACCCCATTGTCACAAGCGAAAACGGTCTTCCACAAACGGGCGCTGGCGCCAAAGACTCTGCTAACGTTTTGATGGAGTTGAGATATGGTGGGATCTTCGACTGGGGCAGCGGTTCGGGTATTTATCAAAGGCTGGCTGTAGGAGACGAGGCTGTGAAACAGCCTGGAGCAAGCTTGATGTTCACAAAAGACAGTGCTGGGAACGTGGATCAATACGCTGAAAAAGCCCTCAGCGCCGCACAGCAAAACCTCTCGGCCCAAGTCAACCCCACCGACTGGCAAAAAGCCATTTCGGATGCCAAAAAAATGGCTGCTGAAAGACGACCCAAAATTGATATCATTGTTAATAAAGTGAGGAGTGATGCAGACAATACTTCAATTGACCCTATTAAACTAAATGCGTTAGTCACTAAGGCCGACTTGAATCGGAACAACGAAATATTGAAAGAACTTTTGAAAAAAACAAAAGTCGACGAATTGAGAACTGTCCTTGATGAACCAGGCCAGGATTTCGTGGACAAATTGTTAGGGGCCGCGATAGCACCATGAAACGTTTTTAATTCAAAGCGCGAGGAGGAAATCAAATGAAAATGGTCGTAATCTATAGTTTTGATTCCAAAGACAAGGCTACCCTCAAGGCCGCACAGCTTAAGGAAGGCGGATATCGATTGGATATATTCGAGCCCAACGTTACAACTGCGACATGCGATTTCTCCGCCACTGATGGTGGTAAGTGTGCGGCAGGTGGTGGTGTATGGATAGTCGCCGGGACAAAGGTCAATTGAGACTGCCGTCAATCGGCCGGGCTATGCCATGCAAGTCAAAAACGGGTTTCTGACGAGAGCAAAAGCCATAAAGATTGTCCAGTCAAGCGTTCGGAAAGGTTCTGGGGTAGCCCTTGAAAAATCACTTTTTCTTTTTTCCGGCAGTTTCTCAATCCCGGGAAATATAGAGTTGCCGTTAAAATTAGTGCAGGCAGGGTGCTCTCATACCCCCCGCTTCATCCCCGGCCAGAGCAGGGTGTGCAGCTGAAGCTGGATCCGGGCCGGGAGCGCGTCGGTCATGAGCCATTGGGCCAGCAGGGCGGGCGCAAGGCGGCCGATCACCGGGGAGAGGATCAGCTTGGCCTTTTCGGCCAGGCGGTGTTCCTCCATCATTGCCCTGGCCCAGTCGTAGTCGGCCTTGGAACTCACCACAAATTTGATCTCGTCGTGGGGCGCGAGCAGATCAAGGTTGGTAAGGTCCATCTTCTCGGCCATACCGCTGTCTGGACATTTGAGATCGATGATCTTTACCACCTCTTTCGGCACCCGCGCAATGCTGAGGCTGCCGTTGGTTTCCAGCAACACGGTGCGGCCTGCGGCAAGCAGCTCGTCCATGAGCGGGTAGACCCCTTCTTGGAGCAACGGTTCGCCGCCGGTGATCTCTATGAGGGCGTTTGGGTATCGGGCGGCCTCGTTTAGCAGATCGCTGAGCGGGGTTGCGGTGGCCGGTTCTTCGTAGGTATACTTGGCGTCGCAGTAGGAGCAGCGCAGGTTGCAGCCGGAGAACCGGAAGAAAAGGCAGGGGTAGCCCGCATAGGAAGACTCCCCCTGGATGCTGTAAAATACCTCGGAAAGTTGCAGGCAGGGCTCATCCTTCACGGTAGGTCACGCAGCAGTTCTCCGTTTCGCAGACCGTGACGCTGTAAGGACGGTAGCGTTCGCTGGTCAGCGACTCCCTGATGCGGTCGAAGATGTAGGCGGCGATGTTTTCGGAAGAGGGGTTCTTTTTTTGAAAGGCCGGAAGTTCATTGAGGTTCTGGTGATCCAGTTCCTCCATGATCACGTTCACCGCTTTTTTTAGATTCTTGAAGTCGATCCCCATGCCCAGTTCGTCAAGCTCGGTGGCGCGCACCGTCACCTCCACCTGCCAGTTGTGGCCGTGCGGTCGTTCGCAGTTGCCGGGATAGTTGCGCAGATGATGGCCTGAGGAAAAATGGGTGCGGGTGAAGATATCGTACATTTTAAAACCTCTTGAGGTATGGGAAAAGTTCGTTTGTAAAAGTTTGCGGGCCGGGTACAATGTCCACTTGAAATGTGGGCATTTTTTGACTATGTAGTTGCACAGTTTTTCAAAACATATCTATTCCCCCAAGGGAAGTCAACCGGTTCATGACCGCCGGGAGAATTTGCCGGCAGGTGCGAGCGTAAGCCCTACCCGGACAGGCAAGGAGACAGAACAATGGCTTTGATCGCGCCCTTTCGCGCCCTTCGATACAACCCGGCCAAGATTCAGCATCTGGAAGAGGTGGTCACTCCGCCCTATGACGTGATCGATCTTCAGGCCCAGGCTGCCTTTGCCGCCAAGAATCCCTACAACATGATCCATCTGGATTTGAGCAAGAATTTCAGCGCCGATCAGTTGATCGAGGCGAGGTACCGTCAGGCCAAGGAAACCTTTGCCAAGTGGCAGCAGGAAGGGGTGTTGGTCCGGGACAGCGAACCCACCATCTATCTCTACCATACCGAGTATTCCCTGCCTTCCGGCAAGCGTCTTACCCGCAAAGGGCTGCTCTGTCTGGTACAGTTGGCCGAATTTGCCGAGGGGGTTGTCAAGCCCCACGAGAAAACTTTCTCCGGGGTCACCTCCGACCGGCTCAGTCTGTTGGACACCTGCCATGCCCAGTTCAGCCCGATCTTTTCCCTGTACCCCGATGCCCAAGGGCAGATTATGGCGCTGCTGGAATCCGGTCGTTCCGTAGAGCCCCTGGCCAGCGCCACGGATCACGATGGCTGCACCCATACCATCTGGGGGGTGACCGATCCGACGATCCTTGCCCAGGTCCGCGCGCTGTTTGCGGAAAAATCCCTCTACATTGCCGACGGCCACCACCGCTACACCACAGCCCTCCAGTTCCGCGCTCTGATGCGGGAGCGGTTGGGCGAGGTGCCCAGCGACAGCCCCTACAATCACACGATGATGTATCTCTGCGGCATGGAAGACCCGGGCTTGTCCGTGCTCCCCACCCATCGTCTGGTGCGGATGCCCGAGGCCATTGCCTTAGACGGGCTGATGACCAAGTTGACGCAGAGCTTTATTGTGGAGGAAGTCACCGGCGGCTCCCGTGAGACCTTGATGACCGAGGTTCTTTCTCGTATGGCGGAAAACTCTGGTGCGGTCACGATGTTTGGTCTGTACCATCCCCAGGAGGATCGTTGTCTGCTCCTGACCCTGCGGGACGGGGTGATCGATGAGGCGTTGGGCACCAAGCAGCCCGCATCCCTGCGGGAATTGGACGTGGTTATTCTTTCCGACCTCATCATCGAGCGGCTGCTGCAGCTTGATCATGATCGGTGTGTAAAGGAAAGCCTGGTGGATTATTACAGCGATCCGGATACTGCCCTCGATGTGGCGATTAAGGAGGGCGAACGCCGGAGCGACCGCAGCCCCCTTCTCTTTTTGATGAACCCGACCCTGGTTTCCCAGGTGAAGCGGGTGGCGGACGAGGGGCTGGTCATGCCGCACAAGTCCACCTATTTTTACCCCAAGCTGCTCACCGGTCTATTGCTCAACAAGATCGTGCCCGAAGAGAAAGTATCCTCCTGATCCAACGCCGGATGGCCATCGCCGAGGAGCTCACCGAAGAGAGTCTGTTTGCTGGCAAACTGCGCTGTCTGCAGCCTCGGCAGGGCTATCGTTTTTCCGTTGATGCTGTTCTTCTGGCCCATTTCTTCACCCCGGAACCCGGCGCCCGCATTCTCGATCTTGGCGCCGGATGCGGGGTTGTCTCTCTGATCCTCTCCCACCGCTGCCCCACGGCCAGCCTTGTTGCTCTTGAGGTACAGCCGCGCCTGGCCGAGATCCTCCGTCGGAATGTGGCCATCAATACCCTTGAACGCCGAATTACCGTTGTCGAAGGCGACTGTCGCCGGATTGCAACCCTGCTGCCCCAGAGCAGCGTTGATTGGGTGACGGCAAATCCCCCCTATTATCCGACCGGAAGCGGTCGCCATAATCCGGAAACCGAACGGGCAAAAGCCCGGCATGAGATTCTTGGCGGGATTGGGGAGATGGCTCAGGCTGCAGCCTTTGTTCTGAAAGCCGGGGGGAGGGCGGTCTTTGTTTATCCGGCGACGCGGGTCGAAACCCTGCATGGCGTCTTGCGGGAAAACAGGTTGGCGGCGAAGCGTATGCAGCGGGTGCACCCCTATCCTGGCGCGGAGGTTGGGCTGGTGTTGGTGGAGGCGGTGAAGGATGGGGGGGAGGGGTTGGCGGTGTTGCCGGAGTTTTTTATCTGTCAGGAGAAGGGAGGGGCGTACACGCAGGAGATGGCTGCCATGTATGCGGAGTGAGTAAGAAGTTGCCCCTTTCTTCTTTTGCGTCCCCAAAAGAAGAAACAAGAAAATGAACTACTCGTCTCAGCCTCAATGCTCCGGAATTCCCTCAGTCGCCTGCTGCCAACTCCGCCAGATGGGTCTGGGCAAATTCGATGCCCGGGTCCAGGTTCAGGGCCAGCTCGAAGTAGCGGATTGCCTCTGCGTTGTTGCCGAGTCTACGGTAATTGACCCCCAGGTTGGCGTAGTCGATGGCCGAGGCCGGGTTCAGTTCCACGGCCCGGCGGAAATGATTGATGGCTGTTTCGTATTCCTCCCGTTTGAAATGGCAGAATCCCAGCAGGTTGTGGATGTCCGGCCGTTCTTCGTCATATTCCGCCCCCTTGCGCAGGGCACCAATGGCCTGATCGTACTCCCCCATATCCTTCAGGCAATCGCCCAGATGGGAATAAATATAGGGAATATCCTCCTCTTCCGGCAGCAGGGTGAGAGCCCGTTCCAGATGGGCTGCTGCCGTGGCAAGTTCCCCTTGTCCCTGCATGTTCTTGCCGAGATAAAACTCCAGATAATAGGCGTCCGGCAGGTATTGCTGCATCTTGAGGAGCTGGACGATCTGCTCGTCCGGGTCAGCAATCCGTTCGGTCACCAGCTTTGCCGCAAACAGCCCCACGTTGTTGATTCGGGAGCGCTCCCGGAAATGGCAGCCGGGGATGATGGTGTAGATGGCCGGGATCTGCAGCTTTTCGTGCATGGTGTTGACCACCAGCACCTCAAGGCCTAAGCGGGACAGGGCCGCCAGGCAGCGCTCGATCTCGACCCGCATGTTGGGGTCGGCCAGCTGGGGCATCTCGTGGATGGAGATGGCCGCTTCCACCTCGGTGAGGTAGCGCACTTCGTCCATGGACAGGGGCTTGGGCAAGCCGCTGGCCACGTAGTTGGCCTGGGAGTTGAAGTCCCCGGCCAATTGGGCCACCTCGGTGATCGCCCGGATCAGGGCTTTTTCCGGGTCCGGGGTGGTGCCTGCGGTGTAGACGATCTCGCTGGTGGCCGGGAAGGTGGAACGGTCGATGGCCAGCGCCGCCACCGTAGGGATGCCGGTGTCCAGAGTGAAGTCGTTGAGGTAGAGCTCGATGTTGTTTTTGTTGAACTTGTCGAGGAGCTCGCGGGCCACCGGATCGGTGACGGAGTCCGGGTCAATGGCCGGGGTGGCGAGATGGTGGTGGTTGACCAGCGAGCAGACATGCCGTTCCACCAGTTCGCTGATCCCCTGGAGGATCGCCTCTTCAAAGGTGTTGCCTGCCGACGGCCCGTTGAACTCATTGATCGCGTAAAACCAGCTGAAGGGGACCAGCAGCATCTCGCCGCTGTTGAGGTTGGTACCCCAGGTCCACTGGATGGGGATATCCTCGATGAGGTGCTCCAGGGTGGCGATGTCGGTGTGTTCGTCATGCACCGAGAGCAGGAGGCGTACCAGGGGCAAAAGCGGCTGACCGGATTTTTTGAGATTGGCGTAAGTATCGGTGATGAAGTTTTCTTCGTTCTGCTTAAAGCTGAAAAAGCTGAAGCGCTCGGCCAGTTCCATGCAGGCGCTGGCCTGGGATTGCTCCGGGGTGCTGCCCTTACCCATCTGTTTTTTGTTGCCGATTACTGCCTGGGCATCCTTGCCGCAAACGCTGAAATACACCGGGATGTCGAGCCTGCCATTGTCGATACGGCGCACCTCCTGGAGGATGTCCAGATTCACCTCGACAAGCCGGGCCTTGAAGCGGTTCACCGTTTCCATGGGGGAGCAGACCTTGTCCTGGTCCAGGGTATAGTGTTTGAAGCAGTCGGAGGGGCGGATGGGGGCGTTGTTCATGGAGTACCTGTTAGAAAAAGATGATGCACAGCCAGCAGATGGTGACGTTGGCTAGAGCGAGAAACACGGCGGCCGAGCCCATGTCCTTGGCGCGGCCGGACAGGGTGTGGTGCTCACCGCCGAAACGGTCCACCACCGCCTCGATGGCGCTGTTGAGGATTTCGACGATGAGCACCAGCATGAGCGAACCGAGGAGCAGGGCTTTTTCCACCCCGGTTTCGCCAAGCCAGAGTCCGATGGGCGCCAGGATGAGGCAGAGGATCAGTTCCTGCTGAAAGGCTTTTTCGTGCTTCAGGGTAGCCTGCAAACCTGCCATGGACCAGCCAAAGGCGTTGATGATCCGGGTGAGGCCAGCGCCGCTTTTTTTGTCCATGGTGTTCTCCTCAAAGAATTGCTGGCAGATGTGATGGCTGGCGGCCCTTCGCTGGGCGCTTGCCGTAAGCCGCAAAAACTGTCACAATATAGCAGGGATATTGAAAAAGTCCATCCCGGCTTTTTTTGATTTGGTGTACCCTTTCGGCAGACTCAGGGCGAACGGAGTTGATTTGTTGTCTGGCCTATATCCGCTCGTGCAGTGCCCTGTCGAAGCACAAATATATTGCCAGAGAGTCAGGGGAAGGCAAAAAAACATAACGGAGCAAAGCCATGGCCGATTTCGAGATCTTCCAGGAAGTACAGGATTTCTACCGGATTATCCCCTTGCAGATGCTGCGTCGCACCCCGGGGGTGTTTTTTGACAACGTTCCCATGGGTTGCCTGCCCCGGATCGACGCCATCGACCGGGTGTTGCACGAGAAGAGTGCGGTATCCCCCGGACCGGTGGGTGAGGTGGCTCGGCCCTGGTACATGCATCCCCATCAGGCGGATAATCTCATGGTGCTCTATGGCACGCGGCAGGTGGATATCTATGTGGAGGCGCACGGCCTGTTGCATTTCACCGTCACCCCGAACCGGATCATGCAGGGCGAGACGGTGCTGCTGGACGAACCCGCCATGCTGGTCTGGCCCTGCAAGGTGTTTCACCGGATCGTCAGCGGACCGGAAGGTTCTGCCTCGCTCAATTTTGCCGTGCATCACGACGGCTTTGATCTCCGGACCAATTTCAACATCTACGATCTGGATCTGGCAACCGGCGCGCACCGGGTGATCCGCGAGGGATTCAAGGACCAGGGTATGTAGCCCAACTTACAAGAAGCGGGAGAGAATTATGGCAACACCAACGGTGGATCAGGATCTTTGTATCGGTTGCGGAGTATGTGCGGAGTTGTGCCCGGCGGTTTTTGAACTGCGGGATGATAAATCATGGGTGATCGGGCCGGACCAGTGCCACACCTGCGACTGCGAAGAGGCCGTGGTCTCATGCCCGGTCAGCGCCATCGAAATCCGGTAACGGTCCGGCAGCACCGCATCTGCTTCGCAGTCTCACTGCGTTCGCTGAGCTGTCATCGGCCTGCTCGTGTGCAATAGCACACTTCGTCGGCCTCTTTCGCGCATCTGCGGCAGGCAGCGACGCGGCGCTGCTGGACAGTTATCTTGCTTGGTTTTCGTCTTTCCTGCCCACGGACCTCACCGATCCAGGATTTCCCGCACCTTCTGCAAAAGCTCCGTGGGCGAAAGGGGTTTGCCCAGCAGAGGCGCAGTTTCTCCCAGCGCGGCCTTTTCTCGGATCGTGTCCGGAGCGTAGCCGCTCATGAAGATCGTTTTTATCCCAGGCCGGATCTTACTGATCGCTTCATAGGCATCCTGGCCGCTCATCTTCGGCATGATGATGTCAAAGAGAAGCAATTGGATGCTGGCCTGGTTTTCCTTGAATTTTTGCACCGCATCCTCGCCGTCAACCGCCTCGATCACAGTGTAGCCGAACCGGGTGAGCGCTTTTCTGGCAAGGTTCCGTAGCGATTCGTCATCTTCGGCGACCAGGATTGTCTCCGTGCCCTGGGGGGGTGCTTCTTCCTTATTTTCGTTTTCGTTTATTGCTTCTAGTGTGTCCGTAACAACCAGCGGCAGATAAACCCGGAAGGTCGCGCCGTTGCCGGACTCGCTGTACACGTTGATGTAGCCTTCGTGTTGCTTGATGATACCGTAGGCCACGGACAGCCCTAGCCCGGTGCCCTTGCCCACGGCCTTGGTGGTAAAGAACGGCTCGAATATCCGGTTACGGGTCTGTTCATCCATGCCGCAGCCGCAGTCAGAGACGGTGAGTAGCGCATAGGGGCCGGGCCTGCCAAAGCCATGGGCTGTTTGGAAATCATGGTTCAGGGTTGTCTGCTCCGCAGTGATGCTGAAGGTGCCGCCCTTGGGCATGGCGTCCCTGGCGTTGGTGGCGAAATTCATCAGCACCTGCTCGATTTGGTGGCTGTCGGCAAGCACGGTGAGCGGGTGGTCCGGGAGCCGGGTTTCGCAGGCGATGTCTTCGCCGATCACCCGCACGATGAATTTCTCCACCGTCTTGATAATGTCATTTAAGTCCACGGGCTTGCGCTCGCTGATCTGCTTGCGGCTGAACAGAAGGAGATCCTTGGTGAGACGGGCGGCTCGGTCTCCTCCCTTCAGGATATTTTCGATGTTCTGGCGTTGGGGGTCATCCTGGTCCATGGACATCAGGGCCAGCTGGCCGTAACCAATGATGGCCATGAGAATGTTGTTGAAATCATGGGCTACGCCGCCTGCCAGGGTGCCAACGGATTCTATTTTTACGGCATGGCGCATCTGGTTTTCAAGCGCCCGGTGTTCGCTGATGTCCAGACAGGTGCCGATATAGCCCGCAAAGGCGCCGAAGGCGTCATAGCGCGGCTGGCCTTGGTCCAGAATCCAGCGGTATTCGCCATCGTGTCGACGCAGGCGGTATTCCATGGCAAAGGGTTGCCGGTTGTCGAAGGCTTCGGTGTAGATGTGCAGGCAATTTGCCAGATCATCCGGGTGTACCCCGGCGGCCCAGCCGTCGCCCAGCTCTTCCGCTATTGTACGACCGGTGAAGGCGAGCCAGGGCTCGTTGAACCAGCTGTAGCCCTTGTCCAGGCCGGACATCCAGATCAGGGCGGGCGAGGTATTGGCAATGGTGGCAAAGAGCTGTTGCGACTCGCGCAGTGCCGCTTCGGCATTGCGGCGGGTCTCTTCCTGCTCGGAGAATTCTATGGCAAAGGAGATATCGCGGGCCAGCTCATCAAGCAATTTGACTTCTTCTGTGTTGAAAAAATTGGGTTCGTCCGCATAAAAACTGATAGTCCCCCGGATCGTATCAAAGGCGATAAGCGGGAAGGCTGCGGAGGAACGGTAGCCCCGTGCGAGCGCCTCGTCCCGCCAAGGCGCCATGCGTGGGTCGTGTTCGATGTCGTTGCAAACGGAACTTCCTGCTGTCCGGATTGCCTCGGCGGTGGATCCTTTGCCACGCACCGCATCGTCTAAAGAGATACAGAGCCGGTCCACATAGCCGTCATCCCTCCCTGCTATGGCCACCGGCAGAACGCGTCCTGATTCTTTATCGACCCGGCTGATCCAGGCCATGATAAAGCCGCCATCCTCCACGACAATGCGGCAGGCCGCTTGAAACATCTCCTGCGGATCGCGGACCCGAACGATGGTCTGGTTGATGTTGCTCAGCACCGCATAGATGCGGTTCAAATTCTTGAGCGTGGCTGCGGCGTTAAGCCGTTCCTGATAGAGCGCCAGGTGCTGTCGTTGCCACACAAAGGTTATGATTGCGCCGACTCCGATAAGCAGAAGCACGATAAAGCCGCCCATGGTCCACAGATGCTCCCGCAGCGGCTCGTAGGCCTCCGCAGTGTCTATTTTGCTCACCAGAAACCAGGGTGAATCCGGGATGGGCCGCATATCGACAATTACCGATTTGCCCCGATAGTCATGGCCTGTAATGATTCCGGTTTGGCCCAGCGCCGCATGGGCGGCGGGAAGATCGGGTTTGTTCAACGGAAAGCGGAGGGTGAGGGCGGTATCCTTTTTGAATCTGAGCGCGTTTAAGTAGACAACCTGCTCCCCCTCCCGACGCACCAGCAGGGTTTCCGCCGTTTGGCTGGGGATGGGCCAGCGCTGGAGAAAAGGATAGAGATACTGCTCCGGATCGATGCGGAGAGAGACCACGCCCAGAGGCCGGTTGCCGTGTTGCTGGTCAAGGATTGGAACCAATACCGCAAGATAGATTTTTCCGTTGTAGTCATTCCGGTAAAAATCATGGATTATCACCTTCCCTGAGGAGATAATTTCAGGAAGGTGCTGTGCTATGGCAGTCGAAAGAGGTGTTGCCTCGGCAGGCACCGACAGGTGGGTTACGCCGTGGGTATCGATCAGGCGGACCTGATCATATTGATAATGTGATCGGAGTTTGCCCAGCCATTCCAAAAGTTGTTGGCCAGAGGTCGTGTCCTTGGGATTTTCCAGATGGTTGCGGACGAGGACGGCAAAGGAGGCGTTGTCGAACAAAAGGCAGGCATCGCCCTTCCGTTCCTCCCGATACTGGGTCAATTCTTCCATCTTCATTGTGGCGATGGCGGAAAGCTGCTGTTTCGCTTCGGCGCGGTGGTTGCGTTCGTAGCCTCGGTAGGCGAGAGACCCGGCAACAATTATGCCCGTTGCCAGAAGGGAAAAAATCAGGACAAGGGTCTGCGGTGAGCGGTTTTTTTTTTGGCTCTGGAGGTCAGCGGGCATGATTCTCTTCCTGTCCGTCGTGAAAAATTGGTAAGGCAAGGCAGGGCGATGCGTTCCTATGCCATGATGGCATAAAGGGTGGGATAATGTCAATTCATGTCGGGTTGGGAGGTTTTTTTTACAGTGTGTTGGCTATGGTGCAAACTCCTCGTCCATCCCCGGCAGTTCGATGGTCAAATCCCGCAGGGCATGGGTCTGGCAGGAGAGCCGCCAACCCGCGGCGATCAATGGTTCCCCGAGGCGGAATATTTCCGAGGGCTGCACCGGCGAAAGACCGGACGCTCCGGCAACCACCCGGAACCGGCAACGACCGCAGGCAGCCTTGCCGCCGCACACGGTCTGGATGGGGACATTCTGCATCAGGTAGTTGTTGAGCAGGCTGAAGGCCGGGTTGACGGTGACGCTTATCCCGCGGTTGATGATGCGGATTTCCGGCATGGTTTTCTCCTGGTCCGGTTATTCGTACAGGGTGGCGGAGGCTTCCGGATTGAAGGGATTGGTGCGCACCGACAGGGAATAGAGGTAGGGGTAGTGCTGGTTGAGGTAGAGCATGTAGCCCAGCCATTGGCCCACCAAGGAGCCATAGGCCCGGTTGATGTCGCCGGTCAGGTGTTTGCGATCAGGCAGGGGAAGGTGGTCGAAGCCGGGGCGGGCGCCAAGCTCTTCGTTGAGATGGAAGATCGCCTGCAGGTGTTCGGTGAAATTTTCGTGCTCAAGCAGAATGGGATTTTCCAGCAGGGTCACCAGGGTATGCCGTTGGGCGGCGAGAAAACCTTGCAGCTCCGGGAGATCAATGCGGTCAATCTCCACATGAAAGGCGCAGTCACGAATTTTCTTCCTGGCCTGTAAAAATTGCTGGTTGGTCCAGCCGGGAGTGATGGCAAGTCCGGCGCAGAACTGGTCGCGCTGCGGGTCTGCCCCGGCGCAGAGGGAAAGGAAGCGGGTGCCCACTTCGCTGAAATAAACGCCGATGATCAGATGGAGCTTTTTGTGGCGGGCCTGGTTTTCGTGGCGGCTGAGCATGAGCTCCGTGGCATTGGCGATAACACCGAGAAAGGTGCCCGTACCCAGGAGAATGAGCAGGACGGCCAGCATCTTGCCCGGCACGGTAATGGGGTGGATGTCGCCGTAGCCCACCGTGGTGATGGTGACGATGTTGAAGTAAAAGGCGTCGATGGGCGAGAGACCTTCGGTGCGCATGAAACCGAAGGTGCCGACAACCATGATCAGGACAAGGGTGGCCAGAAAAAAACGGAGCCGGAATTGGATGTGTTTCATGGAGATTCCTCTAAGCTCATGGCGGTTGCGGTGTGCAGGGTGAGGACGACGATCTCGCCGGGGCAGTTGAAGCGCAGCGGCGCGCCGGAAGCCCCGACTCCCCGGCTGGTGAAGCCCTGCATGGACTGGTATTGCCAGCGTCCCTTGGCGGTGAAGCGGGGGGCGCGACTGTTGGTATAGATGGGCGTACCCGAAGCAAAACAGATCTGGCCGCCGTGGGTATGGCCGCAGAGATACAGGGCTGCCTGGTGCCGGGCCGCTTCCTGATAGGCCTCTGGCGAGTGGGCCAGCATGATGCTGAAACCGTCGGGCGGTACGGCGCTGAATGTTTTGGCTGCATCGTGGGTCTTGTAATAATTGGGATCGTCGATGCCTGTCAGCCAGAGGCTCTCGCCGTCTTGTTCGATCTGCGTCGCATCGTTGACCAGCATCAGCATCCCTGCTTCCTCGAAATCCGGGACCATCTCGATGCAGTCGTGGTTGCCCAGCACCCCGAAGATGCCGTGCCTGGCTTGGATGTGCGGCAGCAGGCGGCGCAGTTCCCGCAGGCTTGGGGCGATGGGGCCGTAAGTTTCCATGCGGATATCGCCGCCGATCAGGCAGAGGTCGAAGCTCCGCTGGCCGATCCGGGCGAGGACGAGATCGACCAGCCCTGGCAATCCGTCGAGATGCAGATCGGTGAGCAGCAGGATGGTAAAGCCGTCAAAGGCTTTGGGCAGGGTGGGGCAGACGATCTCGTGTTCGCTCAGCTCCAGCTTGAGGGCGTTGGCAATGCCCTCATCGTAGCGGCCCAAAAGTCGGAAGGCCGTGGAGACCATCATCCGGTTGTAAATCAGGGATGAGAGATTGAACCAGACATGCCAGCGGGCCAGGGGCTGGTGGCAGGAGCGCCATTCGCGCAGCCGCACCGTGGAGCGGACAAAGCGCGGGTAGTTTTCCATGGGCGGCTTGAAGAGGATATATTTCCAGAACCGCGCTCCGGTATGGGCCACGGGCACGAAGATGACCAGGGCCAGGGGTGCGGACCAGAGCGGGGCCTGCATTCGGCTGGCCAGATAGAGAGCGGGCAGCCCTGCCTCGAAAATCTGATCCAGCCCGAAGACCGATTCGCCGCTGGCCATGCCGAGCCGCCGTTTGATGAAACTTGAGAGCAGATCGCCTAGCATGAGCAGGGTTGCGGCATAGGTCGCGGCCTGCCAGGAAATCCCAAGCAGCGGGAAGGTCAGGGCGCCGCCAAGAAGGCTGGCCAGGATGCCCCGGATGGTTTTGTGCGGGCCGAAGAGCGGCCTGCCGTCGAACCAGGAGAGGCCGTGGTCCACCGGCTTGGCTAAGCGGTCGCCCAGGGCCAGGCTGGCCAGGGGCGGCAGCAGGTTGCCCCAGAAGAGAAAGAAGAGGATTTTGATGGCGGCGGTCATTTTTCGACGGGTCCATAACAACAGCCCTTCGACAGGCTCAGGGTGAGCAGCGCTAGCGGCGATGGATATTGTCTTGATATATTCATATTCCGTTCGTGCTGAGCCTGTCGAAGCACCCGTTGAAGGCAAATTTCGAGTTGTTGCGAGGCCATCATCGGTGTCCTGTGGTTCCGGTTCAGCGCAGGGGCGGGTTGAAATAGCCGTAGCGGAGCCGGGGAAAGCGAAGTTTCAGCTCACGCAGCCAAGCGCGGATGCCCATGGGCGCGCCCCCCTCCTTAAATTCCAAGGCGTCAAAATACCAGTCCGGGTCCATGTTGAGGTTTCTGAGCTGGAGAAAATCAGGCCCGTATTCACTGATCAGCTCGCACAGGGCGGCAAATTCCGCCGGATCGTCCGTGAAGCCGGGCAGGATGAAGTAGTTGAGCGAAACAAAGCGGCCATGCTGCTTCATGATCCGGATCGACTGTTTGACCGAATCGAAGCTGAAGCCCTTGGGCCGGTAATAGCGCTGGTGGTAAACGGGCTGCGCACTGTTCATGCTGACCCGCAGGCTGTCGAGGCCCGCATGGGCCAGGCGGTCCACACCTTCGGGCAGGGAGGCGTTGCTGTTGAGGTTGATGGTGCCCTGGTCGGTTTGCTTGCGGATCAGGAGAATGGCTGTTTCGATGGTGTCGGCCTGGAGCAGGGGTTCGCCCTCGCAGCCCTGGCCAAAGCTCGCCACCCCGCCCTTGACCGATTTGAGATGCGGCACCGCGACCTCGGCAATCTCCTTGGGGGTGGGGACAAAGTTGATCCGATCCTGGGTGGAGGGGCAGCAACCCGAGGGCTGGAGCGAGATGCAGCCCAGGCATTGAGCGTTGCACACCGGCGAGCAGGGCAGGGGAGCCTCGAACTGACGGAGGAAGTAGTTGATCGCGGCCGGACAGCGGTAGGTGAGGCAGCATTTCCCCAGGTGCTGAATGAGACGATTCTGCTCGTTTTGCCTCAACCACTGTTCGGTGCGGCGCACCAGTTTTTCCGGTTGGAAGCGGTTCATTTCCTGGCGTTGGTCCGGGTCGCTTCTGAATGCGCTGACCCAGAACTGGCCGTCGAGCCAACCCACTGCCGTGTAGGCAAAAAGCGGCAAATGGGGTAGGTCGGTTTTTGATTTTTCAAATCCGGCCCAGTGGATGGCGGTATGGGCCGGGGCCATGAAGGCCGCCACCGCCTGGAGGCCACCGTCCGGGTCCAGGGGGTTTTCCGCCACCAGCAGCGGCTCGTCGGTTTCCGGGTCGATGCCCACCGGCAACCGGCCCGGCAGCACGAAGATGTCGCTGCCCTGGGGCAGGGGGATAAGGTCTTCGAGGTTGGGCCGGGAAAAATGGTTGCCGCTGCGGCCTGCCATATCGAGATCGGGATAATCGATGATCTCGCCGGCGGCATTGGCAAAGACCAAGCTGGGGTTTTTGTTTGGGTGTTTGCGTGGCATTATGGCGTGTCGGGCTGGAATTATTCTGATTCTGACTGGTCGCTTTTCCTATCCTATGGTCTGGGGTCAGGTCTTGAAATGTTAGTATTTATACAGCGTTTTTTTGATGACCTTGCTCACGGTGGTGTAATGTATGCCCAAATGTTCGGCTATTTCTCTCAACAGGTAGCCATGGGCCACATGCGCCTCCGCTACCGTGCGGTCCCGTTCCGCCTTGTTGCCGCAGGACCTGAACAGCTCGTCAAGCGACGGACGTGCCAAGTATCTCTGCTTGCGCGGTATCTCATGAGCGTGGCGTTTTTCATTGAGCAGATCGTCCAGCTTGTCCGCGAACTCGGTGCTTCCTAAAAAAGATTGTCCATGCAGGGTATTCCAGAGAGGCTCGGATTGCAACCCTTCCGCGACAAAGAGTTGGTATTGCACTCTTGCCTGGGCACGGTTCCGGGAGAATTGTCCTAAAACCCAGGCGGTTGTCAGAAAATTTGCCGCTTTTTTGGCATTAATGGTTTCGCGATAACTGCTCCATGCCCATTCTTCTGGCTGGGCGGCGATGCCTGCTGCAACGGGATTGAGCACGATATAGCGGCACAGTTCCAGTAGGTGGGGATCTTTTTCAAGGAGGATCGCTTTGTAGCGCCCCTGGAAAATATGTCCCACCCGATCATGCTGCCGGTTGAAGGATTGGGTATACATCCCGTTCAGCTGGCGCATTCCGACTGACAGGTTCGGGTCGGGGGTTTCCAAGAGGAGATGGTAGTGGTTGTCCATCAGGCAGTAGGCGTGGCAGAGCCAGTTATAGCGATGGATGGTGCCGGAGAGGATCGAAAGAAAGCGATTCCGGTCGGAGTCATCAAGAAAGATGTTCTGCCGGGCGTTGCCGCGGGAGGTCACATGGTAGACAGCTCCGGAAAATTCTAGTCGCAAGGGGCGTGCCATAGTGGGGTCACCATAACATGGGAAAACTTATATTTCAAGACCTGACCCCAATATCGCCAATATCACTGGGCGCCTTACAAAACCTGCGGCGTTTGGGTCACATCCTGTTTCTTTTTCCACCCAGGCATGGGGTCAGGTCTTGAAATGTAAGTTTTTGTTTCGTTACTGCACTGGCATGCTCAGCCCACAACGCCATTTCAGTCAACGGTAATTCATAACAAACAATTTCATCCGGTTACAGTAATTTTAGGGTTTGTTTTCCGGTAGGCTTTTGTTGGAAGCATCATCTCTCCCGCGATTCTGGTTTGGCTTTTTTTGATGGACAGACCACCTGTCCCGGAGGATAATCAGGCAAAAACCTGTTGAGTTTCTGCGATAATTGTGTATTTTGTCCCACTTGATTTCAGCAACAATCCCTAAGGAGGATATCAGATGCAGCAGACAGCGGAAGTAAAGGCCTGGAGTATCGATAAGGCCCGGGAGCTGTATGGTATTGCCCGTTGGGGATTGCGTTATTTTGATATCAACGTCAAAGGTCAGGTAACCGTTGCCCCGCTCAAGGAGCAAGGCGGTTCCATTGCCATCGTGGATGTGATCCGGGAGGCGGTGGAGCAGGGGTTGCATTTTCCCATGCTCATCCGGTTTCACGACCTGCTGCGCAACCGGGTGGAGCGGATCAACAAGGCGTTCAACGACGCCATCGTCGAGCTGGAATACAAATCCATCTACCGCGGCGTTTATCCCATCAAGGTCAATCAGCTGCGCGAGGTGGTCGAGGAGATCATCGACGCGGGCAAGCCCTTTCATCACGGCCTTGAAGTCGGCTCCAAGCCGGAACTTTATGCGGCCCTGGCCTTTCACGAAGACCGGGAAAGCCTGATCATCTGCAACGGCTACAAGGATGCCCTCTATATCAAGACCGCCCTCTTGGGCCGCAAGCTGGGCAAGAAGATCGTCCTGGTGGTGGAGAAGGTCGAGGAAGTCGCCAGCATCATCCGCTATGCCAAGGAGTTGAAGGTGGCGCCGATGATCGGCCTGAGGGTCCGGTTGATGAGCGGCGGCAAGGGCAAATGGGAAAAATCCACCGGCGAGGACGCCAAGTTCGGGTTGTCCACCCAGGAGATTCTTCAGGTTTCCGACCTGCTTAAAGAAGCCGACCTGGCCGATTGCCTCAAGCTCGTGCATTTCCACAGCGGCTCCCAGATCCCGGACATCCTCACCATCAAGAAGGCGGTGCGGGAAGGGGCCATGTTCTATGCCAAGATCCGGCAGATCGGTCATGGGCTGGAATACATCGATGTGGGCGGGGGCTTGGGCGTGGATTACGACGGCAGCCGCACCACCTTTCATTCTTCCATCAATTATTCCCTGAACGAATACGCCCGGGACATTGTCTATAACATCATGGATGTCTGCGATTCCCAGGGGGTGGAACATCCGGTGATCATCAGTGAGTCGGGTCGGGCTGTGGTGGCGCATCATTCCGTGCTGGTGGTGGAGACCTTCGGCGACATCAAGAAGATGGAACATGCCAGGGAGCCTGTCCAGCCCGAGATCAGCCATAAACTGGTGGACGAGGCCTGGTACAACTACACCCACGTCAACCCCAGCAACCCGCTGGAGGCCTACCACGACGCTCTGCACAACAAGGAAGAAACCCAGGTTCATTTCGAGCTGGGCCTCATCGGCCTGGAGGTCAAGGCGGAGGTGGAGAAGCTTTTCTGGCTCACCGGCGCCAGAGTGCTTGAGCATTTTAAGGATGCCGAGTACAAGCCCGACGATATTGTCGAGCTGGAGAGCAAGTTTTCCGACCAGTATCTCTGCAACTTCAGCGTGTTCCAGTCACTGCTCGACCATTGGGGCTACGGGCAGCTTTTCCCGATCATGCCCTTGCACCGCATGAACGAGGAGCCCCAGCGTCGGGGGACCCTGGCCGACATCACCTGCGATTCCGACGGCAAGGTCTCCAAATTCATCAACCTGTACGAGGAAGGGGTGGACACCCTGCCGCTCCATGATCTCAACGGCAAGCCTTATTATCTTGGGGTGTTTTTGACCGGCGCCTACCAGGACATTATGGGCGACCTGCACAACCTCTTCGGCCGGGTGAACGAGGCCCATGTGTTTTTGGATGAGGATGAGGACTCCGGGTATTACATTGAGGAGACCATCGAGGGCACCACCATGGAAAAGGTGCTGGCCTTGGTCCAGTACACCGGCACCGATCTGAAGCGGAAGATGAAGAGTCAGGTGGAAAGCGCCATCAAGGAAGACAGGCTGCGGCCCAATGAGGCTATGCGGCTCCTGGGCGAGTATGAGAAGGGGCTGAAGGGCTACACCTATCTGGATCTTAAGCAGGTTCGGAAGAAGAGTTGATTAAAAAAAGACGGACTTGGAATAACCAAGAAAACGCACAGTTCCACGATACAGGCGCGAAGCGACGAAGTAACAACCGATGGAATCGCGGCCTTGCAAAGTCTGCGCTTATCTGCGATTGCATCAATCCTGGGGTCGGAGAACCTTGAACACGGATTCCACGACCTGATAAATCTCAAGGTCGTCGCCATAGACGTCCTGAACCTTGTCGTTCTCCACCAGATCTTCGCAGATGTACTGGGTCACATAGAGGCTGAGGAAGTTGGGGTCCACCACCAGCTGCCGTAGCGGGGCGATCTTGTAAAGCATGTCAAACTCTTCCATGTTGGAGAGCTTTTCAAACAGTTCGTTGAAGATCTTGCGGATCGCACCCTCGTCGGTGATCTCGAGGATCTTTTTGTCCAGCAGCCGCTGCACCATCTTGGTTGCCAGTTCATCGGCATTCTTGTAGAGCAGCTGCATCATATAGCGCCGTTCCCGTTCGCGTTTGCGGTCGATTGCTCCGCCTGCCGTGTCGTTGTGAGGTCTGCTGTGGCTGCCCATTTCTCTTTATCTCCCGCGCCTGTGTCGAATGTTATTTTGGATGATTTTTAGTTAAATAACGGAAAATTACACAAAGGGAAAGGGGAAAGATAAGAGAAGTCTTGCATTCGGGCAAAAATGTTTTATGAAACAGCGGAAATATGATTGTTCCTTTTCAGCGTCGGACGCTGATTTCTTCTGTAACATGGAGATGAGAGATGACAAATAAAATCGCGACAACCCGTCTGACCATCCTGTTGCCTGCGGGCCGTCTGCCCCTGGCAATCATGGATAAGGCCAATGAGTTGGCCAAAAAATACCAGCTGGAACTCTATTTGAGTTTGACCCAGAACTTGCGGCTCATGGGCATCCGGGAGGAGGATCTGCCCGCGATCCGGGAGGAATTGGCTGCGTTGGGCGCGCAATTCAAGGGGCCGGGCAAGTTCCCGATTCCTCGGGTCTGTATCGGGGTGCGCGACTGCTCCATGGGCATCGCTGACCCGGAGCGGATATCCGCCCTGATCCTGGAGAAATTCCAGGGGCGGGAGAAAACCAAACAGAAGTTCAAGATCGCCATCTCCGGTTGCACCCTGGGGTGTCCAGGGGTGTTGACCACGGATATCGGCATCATGGCTACCCGCAAGGGTTTTGATCTCTATGTGGGCGGCAAGGGCGGACCAAATCCCAAGATTGGCCGCAGGATTCTTCGGGATCTCGACGAGCAGGGACTGGTGGCTGCGGTGGCGGAGTTGGTGGAGTTTCATGATGCCCATACCGAGACCAAGCAGCGGATGGTGAAGCTGTTGGATCATCCGGAGTTTCCTTATAAAGAGGCGGTGTAAGGTTCGTTTCTGGATTTTGCTTTATCCGGGCATTTCGGGGAATGTGACATGTAATTACTTTGGTTCATTTCTTTGCTTGTCCAAAGAAACGAACCAGCAGCGAAGCGGCGAAGAAAAGGCCCCCGATGTCCTTGTCCCGCCGATGGCGGGATACCCGGAGTTTATGCCCCGCATGGGGTACTCCTCGATGCTGCCGGGGCTTTGCAAACTCGGCTTTCGCCTCAAACAGTGCAAATCCCCTTTTCGGCAGCCTCTCCGGTGCTCGGCTGCGTGCCAATGGGAATTCACTTCCCCCCCCCATTTGTCCTGCCGCGCCTCGCAGACGGGGGCGGGATAAAGACGCTAAAACTGTCTGAGGGCGAAGCCCGAGTTTTTTAGCGTCCCGCCATCGTCGAGAAGCAAGGGAAGCCCGCAGGGCCAGGACTGGCTGGGGTGCCTTTTTCTTGTTTCTTTTTTTGGGCACGCAAAAGAAGAAAGAGAGAACAGCAGAAAGGCTATTCCCACCGCGTTTCCCCGAATTTTCGGTTGAACTATTTTAAACGGCCACAAAAGGGGTGTTGACCCGGCATGATTGATATTTCCATGGCCCATCCCGAGATCTTCTTTGCCGCAGGGGTGCTGTTTTTCGCCTACTTCATCCGTGGTATCGCCGGATTCGGCTCGGCGCTCATCTCCGTGCCCCTGCTGGCTCTTTTTTTCCCTGTGTCCCAGGTGGTGCCCCTGATCGGGCTGCTGGACTGGCTGGCCTCGGTCAGTCAAGGTCTGCCCAACCGGCGGCTCATCCGCTGGTCCGACCTCCTGCCGCTTTTGCCCTTCACCGTGCTGGGCGTTTCCACCGGCCTTTATCTGCATACGGTTCTGGCGCCGGGCAGCCTGCTTTTTGCCCTTTCCATCTTTATCCTGTTCTATGCCGTATATGCCCTGCTGCCGTTTCCGCCCCTGCACGGAGGACGTTGGTTGGTCGGGCCTGCCGGTTTGCTGGGGGGCATGGTGGGCGCTCTTTTCGGCACCGGCGGGCCGTTTTATGTGATCTATATGACCCTGCGGCAGCTGGACAAAACGGAATTCCGCACCACCATCGCCACGGTTTTTGTGATCGATGGCCTCTGCCGGATCGTGGGCTTTTCCCTAAGCGGTTTTTATACCCTGCGCATCCTGGCGATCGGCGCGGGGATTATACCCATTGTCGCCCTGGCCCTATGGCTTGGCGGGCGGGTGCATCTGCGGATCAGTCATGCGGCTTTTGTCCGGTTGGTGAGCATTATTCTGCTGGGCAGCGGGCTTGCCCTGCTGGTGAAGGCGTTTAAATTCTAGTCGGGATTCCGGCCAGAAACAAAGGGAGGACTCAATGAATACCCTCGCACAGCTAAAAAAATATTCCGCCGAACTGGTTGACCTGCACCACACCCTGGCCCTCATGCAGTGGGATCAGGAGGTGCGCATGCCCCGCCGGGCTGCGGAAGGGCGGGCCGGGCAGTTTGCCACCCTGAGCGGGCTGGTGCATCGGAGGGAAGTGGCCCCGGAGCTTGGCGCTTTGCTGATCCAAGCCGAGGCGCAGAAAGAGTCCCTGTCTGTGGAGGATCGAGCCCTGGTGCGGGTCATGCGCCGGAGCTATGATCAGAACACCAGGCTGCCCGAGGAGTTTGTCGCCGAGTTTTCCCGCCTTACCTCCCAGGCCCAGATGGCCTGGCTTGAGGCCCGGGAACAGTCCGATTTCGCCATCTTTCAGCCCCTTCTGGAACGGTTGGTGGTAATGGCCCGGCAACAGGCCGAATATCTGGGCTACGCAGCCCATCCCTATGACGCGCTGCTCGATCTCTACGAAGAAGGGCTCACCACCGCCCAGGTGGAAAGCATGTTCGTTGAGCTGCAAGCACCTCTGGTTGCCATGGTCAAAAGGTTTGCCGGACGCCTGGCCACCTTGTCATTTGCCGAGCCATTTGCCCTAGCCGGCCAAGAGCAGTTTGCCCAACACCTCCTGGTGGCCATGGGCTTTGATTTTAGCCGGGGCTGCCTGGCCCGCTCTGCCCATCCCTTCACCACCACCCTGGGACACCACGACCGGCGCATCACCAACCGTTATGCCGCCAAGAGCCTGGATTTCATCTTCGGCGCCTTGCACGAGGGCGGCCACGCCCTCTACGAGCAGGGCATTGCCGAGTCGCTGGCCAACAGCCATCTTGATGATGGGGTTTCTCTTGGCATCCATGAGTCGCAATCCCGGTTTTGGGAGAATGTCGTGGGCCGTGGCCGGCCATTCTGGCAGCGGTTTTTTCCGGAGCTGCAGCAGGCGTTTCCGGCCCAGTTTGCGCACACCGAGCTTGATGTTTTTGTCCGGGGCATAAACGCGGTTACCCCTGGTCTGATCAGGGTGGATGCCGATGAGCTGACCTACAACCTCCATGTCCTGATCCGTTTTGAGATTGAAAAGGGGCTGATCGAGGGGAGTCTGGAGGTCGGTGCGTTGCCTCGGGTCTGGCGGGACAAATACCGGCAGTACCTCGGAGTGGAGGTTGAATCCGACGCCGACGGGGTCTTGCAGGACATCCACTGGGCCCACGGTAGTTTTGGCTATTTTCCCACCTACACCATCGGCAATCTGGCCGCAGCCCAAATCTGGGAGGCCTATAAAAAATATGACCCCGGTTTCAACCAGACCCTTGCCAGTGGGGATCTGGCTAAGGTTAAAGGGTGGCTGGCCAAGGAGATCCACAGCCACGGCAGTGTGTATCTTCCCCAGGAGTTGCTGGTGCGGGTAACGGGCGCGCCGCTTTCCGCCAAGCCGTTCCTTGCCTATCTTGAGGAAAAGTTTGGCACGCTTGCCGGTTGATCCTTGGGATTGATTTTAGCGGCGAATCCCGGCGGGAGAGAGTATAATGAAACCCTTATCCGTTATGAATACTGCGTGAAACAAGGAAATTCATGAGAGTTGTTATGGTACATCTTCGTTTGTTTGTGGCGGCAACGCTGTTTTTTTGCGCGGCCTCCGCGAGTGTCTCCCCGGTCCGGGCTGCCCAGGATCCCTTTCCCCTCTACGACTGCATCACGCCCAACGTGGCTTTTTGGTCTGATATCTATGGCAAGTATCCCTCCACCCAGGGGGTGCTCCACGACAAGCGGGATCTGCGGATTATCTATGAGGTGCTGGATGTCGAGGGGGTCTGGGAAAACGACGCCAAGGAGCGGGACCGGCAGCGGATAGAACGGGCCAAGGAAAGGTATCTGGATATCCTCAAGTCCCTGGCCGCAGGCAATCCTCCCCAGAATAAGGAGGAAAAGCGGGTGGCCGGGCTGTTCGGCCCCAAGGCCACGGCAGAGGATTTTCGGCTGGCCCAGGACAATATCCGTTTCCAGTCCGGCCAGAAGGATAATTTTGAGAAAGGTCTGATCCGCTCCGGGGCTTATCTGGCCGAGATCAAGCAGATCATGGCGAGCTACGGGGTGCCCGAGGATCTCGCCTATCTCCCCCATGTGGAATCATCCTTCAACTACAAGGCGTACAGCAAGTTCGGCGCGGCCGGCATCTGGCAGTTCACCGAATCCTCGGGCAAGCAGTTCAATTTGGACGTGAACTATGCCATTGACGAGCGGCGCGACCCGATCAAGGCCACCCATGCCGCAGCCAGAATGCTTCGGCATAATTACGAGTTGCTCGGTACCTGGCCCTTGGCGGTGACGGCCTATAACCACGGGGTCAATGGTATGATCCGGGCCAAGGCGGCCAAGGGGGATTACGAAAAAATCTTCCAGGAGCATGAAAGCGAGTTGTTCAAGTTTGCTTCGCGGAATTTCTATTCGGAGTTTCTCGCCGCCAGGGAGGTTGCCAAAAATTACAAAGCCTATTTCGGCTTCCTCCAGATTGAGCCGTCGGTCAACAGCAAGAGTGTGGCCCTGCCCAACTATGCACTGGTGGGCGATCTGGTCAAGCATCTCAAGGTTGATCTGGAAACCTTCAAGTCCTTGAATCCGGCCCTGCGCGAACCAGTGTACCTTGGTCAGAAACTGATTCCCAAGGGTTATGAGGTTCGGGTGCCGCAACAGGGCAAGGCTGTGCGATTGGCGGACAATATCCCGCCTGAGATTCTCAAGGAGGATCAGGCGCAAACCAATATGTACCAGGTGCGCCAGGGAGATACCGCCTATTCCATCGCCTTGACGCATGGCATTACGGTGGCCGATCTTCTGCGGGGCAATGGGCTTGATGGGGAATCGGTAATCTGCCCTGGCCAGAATCTGCGGATTCCCGCCCTGGGCGAACGGGGGGCGCTGGCTGCCGTGGTCGGGAAGAAGGTGGAGCCCCAGCGTCCGGCCGGTCTGGTCCCGGTGGTTCCAGCCGAAAAGACGGCGTCCTCGACCGGGGGCGAGGTTGTCTCCCTGGTGAAATTAGCGGGCGCGTCGGGTTCTCCGCAGGTGGTCCAGCCGGTGAAGGCAGTTGCGGTGCCGGAGCCGGCAAAGGCCAAGGGCGCCCAATGTCCGTCCCTGACCCCGGCCAAGGTTTTGGGCAATCTTGGGGTGGAGGTGGTCAAGAAACAGGGCAAGACCTATGGCACCATCCGGGTGGAGGCCGAGGAAACCCTGGGGCATTATGCCCGCTGGCTCGGGGTTCGGGCTTGGGATTTGCGCCATCTGAACGGGTTGCGCTACGAGCAGGCCCTGGCGGTGAACCAGCAGCTCAAGATACCCCTTGCCAAGGGAAGCAAAGAGCGTTTTGAGGCCCAGCGTTATGAGTTTCACAAGGAAATGGTGGAGGACTTTTTCACTGCCTATCGGCTGCTGGAAGGCACCCGCACCTACCGGGTGAAGCAGGGCGACACCATCTGGTCCTTGTGTCAGAACGAATTCGAGCTGCCTTTCTGGTTGATTAAGAAATACAATGAATCCGTTGACTTCACCCAACTGAAACCGGGACAGCATCTGGTGGTGCCCCGGGTTGAATCGATCCGCAGTTAGATCTTCGGACTGATTTCATGGACGCCCAGCCAAAAACAATTCTGCTCAAGGATTACCGTCCGCCTGCTTATGTGATCGAAAATGTGGCCCTTGGGGTGGACCTGTTTGAGGAGCGGGCGCGGGTGTGTTCCCATCTTGTTTGCCGCCGCAACGCCCCGGCTCCTCATGACGCCCCCCTTGTGCTCCAGGGGAGGAATCTGACGCTCAAGTCCGTTGCTCTGGATGGTGTTGCCCTTGGTCCGGATCGGTACCGCCTCGATGACGAAACCCTCACCATTCCAATGGTGCCGGAGCGGTTCGTTCTTACCGTCGAAACCGAACTCTATCCCCAGAACAATACCTCCCTCGATGGCTTGTACCGCTCCAGCTCCAATTTCTGCACCCAGTGCGAAGCCGAGGGGTTCCGCAAGATCACCTATTTTCTCGACCGGCCCGATGTCCTGGCCCGTTACGACGTCACCATCAGCGCCGAGCAAGAGCGCTATCCGGTGCTCCTGGCCAACGGCAATCGGGTCGAGGCCGGGGTGCTGCCCGAAGGCCGCCATTACGCGCGCTGGCAGGATCCCTTTCCTAAGCCCTCGTATCTCTTCGCCATGGTTGCCGGCGATCTGGTCAAGATCGGCGACACCTTCACCACCTGCTCTGGACGCCAGGTTGCCCTGGAAATCTATGTGCAACCCCACAATCGGGACAAATGCGATCATGCCATGGCTTCGCTCAAAAAGGCCATGCAGTGGGACGAGGAAACCTTTGGCCTGGAGTACGATCTTGATCAGTACATGATCGTGGCGGTGGACGACTTCAACATGGGCGCCATGGAGAACAAGGGGCTCAACGTCTTCAACTCCAAGTATGTGCTGGCCCGGCCCGATACCGCAACGGATGCCGATTACGAGGGGATCGAGGCGGTGATCGCCCACGAGTATTTCCACAACTGGACCGGCAACCGGGTCACCTGTCGGGATTGGTTCCAGTTGAGCCTCAAGGAAGGACTCACCGTGTTTCGCGACCAGCAGTTCACCGCGGATCAGGTCTCTGCGCCGGTCAAGCGCATCCACGATGTCCGGCTTTTGCGCACCGTGCAGTTCCCCGAGGACAACGGGCCCATGGCGCATCCGGTGCGGCCCGATTCCTTCATGGAGATCAACAACTTTTACACCGTCACCATCTATGAGAAAGGGGCCGAGATCATCCGAATGCTGCATACCCTGCTGGGGGAGGAGTTGTTCCGGCAGGGGCTGGCCCTGTATCTTACGCGGCATGATGGCCAGGCCGCCACCACCGATGATTTTGTCCAGGCCATGGGGGAGGTCTCTTTCCGCGATCTGACCCAGTTCAAGCGGTGGTACACCCAGGCCGGCACTCCGCGCCTCATGGTGCAGGGCGAGTATGACGGTCAGGCGCAGACCTATACCCTGACGCTGGGGCAAACCACGCCCCCTACTCCGGGCCAGCCTGAAAAGGAGCCGCTCCATATCCCGGTGGCCATTGCTCTGCTCGATGGCCAGGGCGGGGAGATGTCGCTGGTCTGCCCGGAGCGGCAGGCGGAAGCGGAGCGCGGCCTGTTTGAACTGCGCGGGGCCGAGGAATCCATCCGCTTCAGCGCGGTGGCGGAACAACCGCGGCTTTCGATCCTGCGCAATTTCTCCGCGCCGCTCAAGGTTGACTACGCCTGCGAAGAGGAGGAGCTGCTCTTTCTCTTCCGCCATGACCAGGATCCTTTCAACCGCTGGGAGGCGGGGCAATGTCTGGCCAGCCGGTTGCTCTTGGGGTTGGTGGAGGATTTCAGGGAGAATCGTTCCCTGGCTCTTGACCAAAGGTTTGTTGCGGCCTGCGCCCGATTGCTCGGCGAAGAAGGGGGAGGGGACAAGGCATTTCTTACTCTATTGCTCACCCTGCCCTCGGAGGAGTATCTGGCCGAGCAGATGGCGGTGGTGGATGTCGAGGCAATCCACGCTGCTCGAACCTTTGCTCGGCAAACCCTGGCGCAAGCCCTGCGGCCCCTGTGGGAGCAGGCCTATGCGGAAAATCGGGTCACTGGCCTCTACCGCTACGAGCCGAGACTGGCAGGACAGCGGGCGTTGCGCAACCTCTGTCTGGCTTATTTGGTAAGCCTTGAAGACGATGCGGCGGTCCAGCTCGCTCTTGCTCAATTTCACGGAGCCGACAACATGACCGACCAGATGGGTGCCTTCGCAGCCCTGGCCCATTCCGCCCGCCCGGAGCGGCAACAGATCATCGGTGATTTTTACCAGCGATGGCAGGGGGATTCCCTGGTGTTGGACAAGTGGTTTGCGGTGCAGGCCACGGCCCCATTGCCGGAAACTCTGGCCGAGGTGCAGGCGCTCATGCATCATCCGGCCTTTCAGTTGAAGAACCCCAACAAGGTCCGCGCCCTGGTGGGCTCGTTTGCCGCAGGCAATCCGCTTTGTTTTCACGATCTGTCCGGTAGCGGCTATGCCTTTCTTGCCGAGCAGATTCTGACTCTGGATTCGCTTAATCCGCAGATCGCCGCCAGACTGGCCGCAAGGCTCGGGCGGGGAGCACGTTACGATGCAACCAGGCGCACCCTGATGCGGACCCAGCTTGAGCGGATTCTTGCTGAAAAAAACTTGTCGCGGGATGTGTATGAGGTGGTGAGCAAAAGTTTGCAGAATGGCCGGGAGGAAAACTGAAGCTTCTAATGAGGTGCAGTTGTCACCCTGTTGCGGCCATTTTTTTTCGACTCGTATAGGACGGCATCTGTTTTCCGCATCAAGGATTCGTAGTCGTCGTCCTTGGTGATGAATTCGGCAACGCCAAAGCTACAGGTGAGAGAAAGGAATTTCTCCTCGGAAACAGGTATGGCGAGAAGGCTGATATCTTTGCGCAATCTTTCCGCCAGCACCGTGGCGCCGATGCGTTCCGTGTTGGGCAGGATCAGGGCGAATTCTTCCCCGCCGTATCGGCAGGGGTAATCGACGTCCCTGATCTGTTTTTTTGTGAACGCCCCCAGGTCACGCAAGACCATGTCTCCCGCGAGATGACCGTATTTGTCGTTGGTTTTTTTGAAAAAATCAATGTCGAACATGATAAGGGTAAGGGTGTTTCCGTATCGCTTGGCCCGGGAGATCTCCGTTTCGAGAAGAAGTCTGAAGTTGTTTCTATTGTAAAGCCCGGTTAACTCGTCGAACGTGGCTTGTCTGTGGAGTTTTTTTTCGAACTCCCACATTTTGACAAGATTGCCGGCCCTGGCCAGCAACTCTTCTGGATGATATGGTTTTCTTATGTAGTCATTGGCTCCTTTTCGCAGGGCAAGAATGGCGTCCTCCGTGGACTCAAGGGCTGTAACCATCAGGAAGGGGATATTCTCCAGCAGGGGGGTTTGGCGGATATTGGATAAGAGCTCCATGCCGTCCATTTTCGGCATGAGCCAGTCAGAAATAATCAGGCAGATGTTTGTGCCGTTTTTCAGAATATCCGAAGCCTCACGACCGTCCCGGGCGGATATGTGTTCATGGCCGGCGTGTTCGAGTTGTTTTTCCAGGGCGGCAAGAACAGAAGGATTGTCATCCACGATGAGGATTTTTCCTGGTTCATCGAGGGGATCGATCTGGATTTCCTGCGGTATTTTCATGGGTATGTTCTTTGTTGTTGTTGATATGGGACGCGGTTGAGGAATAATACCATATTCGTGAGAGTCAGGACGATCTTTTGGGTAAAATTAAATAGAGTGAAGTGCAATTAACAGAACAATTTCGGCTTGCAGGTGATTCCATGGATATTTCAAAAACGATTGCGGAGATGAAAAAGAACCCGGCCTTTGTTGAGAGCGTCGGCATGGTCCTGGTCCACAATGGCGTGGTTCGGGCTTGGTCGCGCAAGACCAGGGAAGGGGTCACCTCCCTTGAGGTCACTCCCGATCAGAAAAAGATCGAGGCGATCCGGCAGGAATTTCTGCAAAAGCCTGGCATCTTCGACATCGTTATCAAGGCCAAGAGCGGCAGCTTTCAGCCCGGCGACGATCTGCTGTTCATCATCGTGGCTGGAGACATCCGGGAGAATGTGAAACCGGTGCTGGGCGAGCTTTTGGACCGCATCAAGGCTGAGGCCATCGACAAGAAGGAAGTGATGCTGGCCTGAACTTCACCCTTGCAAAAATGCGGGAATCCGGTTAGTAAGGTGCCGCACAGTGTTTTTTTTGACTTGATTGCCACAGGGAGATAGCAAGTATGTATTCTGCTTCTGATTTTCGCAAAGGCTTAAAGGTTCAAATCGACGGCGAACCGTATATCATGACGGATTTTTCATTTTCCAAACCCGGCAAGGGCCAGGCTTTGTACCGCGCCCGGCTGCGGAACATGATCACCGGAAACGCCTTTGAAAAGACATTCCGCTCCAACGACAAGCTGGAAAAAGCCGCCCTTGAGGAACGGACCATGCAGTACCTCTACAAACAGGGGGATGAATATTTCTTCATGGACAACGTTTCCTTTGAGCAGCTGGAAATGTCCAAGGCGCAGTTGGGGGATGCCGTCAACTTTCTCACCGACAACATGGATGTGGAGGTGCTCCAGTACAATGGCCGTCCCATTGGCGTTACCCTCCCCAACTTCGTCAACCTCAAAGTCACCCAGTCGGACCCGTGGGTCAAGGGCGATACCAGCGGCAGCGACTCCAAGCCCGTAACCCTGGAAACCGGGTATGTGGTCCAGGTACCGCCTTTTATCGAAGAAGGTGACAAGCTGCAGATCGATACCCGTACCGGGGTGTATGTAACCCGGGTCAAGGAATAAGGAACGAAATCTCATGAAGTTATCATTGCAATGTAAACGTCCAGCAGTGCCGCAGATGCGCGAAAGAGGTCTGCGAAGTGTGCTATTGCACACGAGCAGGCCGATGACAAAGCAGATGCGGTGCTGCTGAACGTCTACCTATGATCCCCATCCACGGCCTGCATTTGCGGGCCGTTCTCATTCAAGCCCTGCGCACCTTCTTCATCGACCGAGGCTATCTCGAGGTCGAAACCCCCATCCGTATCCCTGCCCCTGCCCCGGAAGCCCATATCGTGCCACTGACCAGTGAGGGTTGGTTTCTGCAAACCTCGCCGGAGCTCTGCATGAAGCGGCTGCTGGCCGCAGGCATCCCCAAGATTTTCCAAATCTGCAAATGCTTCCGCAAAGGCGAGCGCGGCGACCGCCACCTGCCCGAGTTCACCATGCTGGAGTGGTACGGAGCCAAAAGTGACTACCGCGACCTGATGCGGGATTGCGAGGCGTTGTTGCACCATCTGGGCACAGTCATGGGCAAGGGTGGGGTGTTGGAATGGCAGGGACGCAGGATCGATCTTGGGCCGGAGTGGGAGCACATCACCGTGGCCGAAGCCTTCCGCCGCTATGCGCCCTGCACGGTGGAGGAGGCTTTGGCTCAAGATCAATTCGATGAGATTCTGGTGGAGTTTGTGGAGCCGCATCTGGGCATGACAACCCCCACCTTCCTCTGCGACTACCCCGTTGTGCTGGGCGCGCTTGCCCGGCTGTCTCCGGCCGAGCCCAAGGTGGCCGAGCGCTTCGAGCTGTACGTGGCTGGGCTGGAGCTGGCCAACGGCTTTTCCGAGTTGGTCGATCCCGTGGAGCAGCGGGCCCGGTTTTTGGCGGAACAGGCGATTATTCGGCTGCAGGGCCGCGATCCCGGCCCCATGCCGGAGGTGTTTCTTGATGGTCTTGAAACCATGCCCCCTGCGGCAGGTATCGCCCTGGGGGTGGACCGGCTGGTTATGCTCTTTGGTGGGGCGGACAATATTGATCAGGTGGTGGCTTTTATGCCGGAGGGGCTGTAAGGGGTGAGCGGTTCGTGGAATGGCATTGTCCTTACTGGGTGTTTGCTAGGGATGTGGTCCATTCAACGATCTCTTTGATTGACGCCGATGGCGCATTCATATGGCCTGATGTTGGTTCATAGAGTCTGGTCTGCGGATTTTTGGGAAGGGCGCCAAACATCTGTTGTTTGATTTTGAGCAATCCTGGATAATCATCTTTCGGCGCTATGAACAGGACCGGAATGCCAGGATTCATGCTTTGGATTGCTCTCGTCTCGTTCATGGCGCCATCCGGATCGAACCAGATCAGGTATGTGTTTGGGGTAGTGCTGATGGAGAAGATTCCCTTGCTCCCCTCGTAGTCAGCCAGTTGTGTTTTCTCGTTACCCTTCCCTTCGGCGATAAGTTTCCGCGCAAACTCTACATGCTCACCCACCTTTTCTCGAAAAGTTTGGTTGTTCACATTTCCTCCAGGCGCGATCGCAATAATGCCATCAACCACATGCTTGCCGCCGAAATTGAGTGCGAACAGTCCACCCTGGCTGTGTCCGGCAACAAATACCTTTTGGGCCCCTTTGGCGCGCAATGTTTTCAATGCCGATTCAATCTCTTCCTCGGCAGTACGCACATCGACATCGTAGCTGCGTCTGCCAGACCAAGGCATCTCCAGATTTGCGACCAGGAACCCTTGCGCTTCAAGGGAGGAGGCTAGTTCCGAGAGATGTTTCCCCGGCGAGCCGCCTTTCCCGTGCATAAGGACAATGCCAATCTTAAGAGTGTTGGTTTCGGCAATTGATGCCAGCGAGATCAATATGCACAGAATGAAAAAGGACAGTGCGGTCAGGAAGCGGGGGAAAGACAACGTCATGCCATGTCTCCATGTGGGGGCTTGTTTTGCCGGGGTAGCCGTGGCTATCCGGCCTGAATCTTCTTTTGGATCATCTGCAAATCCAGCCAAGTCGCTTTTTTCATCTCCGGGGTTTTCAAAAGAAATTCTGGCGAGAAGGTGGGTATCAGCGGAATGCCTTTAAAATCGTGGAACCTGCCGCGCAGTTGGCTGAGGGGCTTGCTGGTGTGGAGCAGCTTCTGGGCGGTGAGCACTCCCATGGCGCAGATGACCCTGGGGGCGACGAGCATGATTTCTTTGCGCAGGAAAGGCAGGCAGGCATCCACCTCCGCCTTTCCCGGCGGCTCCTCCGCATGGCATCTGGTGAGCAGGCTCAAGTGGACTTCTGTCCGGTTTAGACCGATGGCCCCGAGCATCTTGTCCAGGAGCTGGCCCGGTTCCCCGCTCATGGGTAGGCCGGAACGGTCGTCCTCAACAGAGGGCGCATCGCTGATGATCAGCAGCTTGACCCCGGTCGTGCCCTCCCCGGTGACTACTCTGCTCCGGCTCTGGTGCCGCTGGCAGCGTTGGCAGCCTTCTATCTCTGCGTATAGCTCGGTCAGGGTGGTGTCCGGCATGACGGCAGCTACAGCCTGTTGTCGGGCTGATGGGGTCAGGGGTGTCTTCGGCTTGAAGACTGCTGCGGTTTGCTGTTTGGCTATTGTCGTCGATTGCTGCGGTCCGGCAACAAAGCGTTCAAGCTCTTTAGTGCGGGGGTAGCCCTCGATGCCGATTGATTGCTGGAAGGCGACAAGCTGCCTGACATCCTGGAGAAATTCCAGGGCGGCCTGGGCTGGAATCGGCGGGGTTGTGGCGTAGTTTTCATCGGGCGTTGTCATGGACGGTCCTTGATTTTTGCCCATTATAGCCCGGAGCAGGGGTAAGGCCAAAAGAAAAGATGTGTGAAGAGGGGAATCGCATTAGTCCGTTTGCGGTGAGCCTGTCGAACCGCAATTTCCGGCGCAACTGCTGGTTTTCGACAGGCGCAGCCCGAACGGTATGGTCTTCACGGGACGTTTACCGGCGAGCCTTGCTACAGCACCACCGGGATGGAAAGAATCGACTCCTGCTTGAACCATCCCCCTGATTTCCGTTTGATCCGCACTGTCACCTGTTTGCCGATTTCCTTGCCAAGCAGGATGATCTTCAGGTCGTCGATGGCGGCCACCGGCTCGTCATCCAGGGCGAGAATGATGTCTTTGACCAGGATGCCAGCCGCTCCTGCTTTGCTCCTTTCTGACAATCCCTCCACCCGTGGACCCTCGGCGGTGTTGGCGAGCATCACCCCGAGCACCGCAGCCGGGGGCAGCTCAACGGGCTTGGAAAAAATCAGGTAGTCCGCCTCGGTCTGATCAAGCGCCTCGTTCTCGCTGTTCAGGATGACGGCCTGGCGGATGGTCGGCAGGCGGCGGGTGACTCGGGGTGGAATGGCCGTATTCTTGTTGGCATGCCCCTGTCCGGCCAGCACCACCATTCGGCTCTCCGGGTGGGCGGAGAGGAAGGTGGTCACGGACTCGGCCATGGTTTCGTCCCAGATGGCCTGGGCCTGGAAAAAGCCGTTGATCTGTTCCGGGCCGCCGTGCTCTCCGTGCAAGGCAAAGACCTCGGTGATCCGCTCCCGATAGCCCGGGATTGCCAAGTCGCGGTCTGCGGGAACCTTGGCGAGTTCCTCGGCGGTGAGAGCCGAAGCGCCCTCCTTGAAGACCTTGCTGACAAGCTCCTTTTCCTGGTTGAGGGCCACGATGGGCAGATGGTGGCTTCGGGCAAAGTTGATGATCTCCCGGTACAACCGGTAATCGTAGCCCCATTTGGAAAAGTATCCCGATTGCTTCAGGAATTCCCGCTCGCTCAGCTCCCCTGCCACATACCGATCCAGAACAGGCTGCGCCTCCCGGCTGAACATTTCCATACCGATGGCAAGCTGGGGGTTTTGGGCAAACATGGCCCGGATCACCCTGAGTTGCAGGAGATGGTCCTCGTTGCGGGTGTGGCTCTCCCCAACATAGACTACCTGTTTGTCACCGATCTGTTCCATGATCGCGGCAAAGGAGAGGGCCTGGGGCAGGGCGATGCCCATGGGCGGGGTGTCAATAGCTAGGTGTATGCCTTGGTCGCTCTCGGCGATGGTTTTTTGGTCAATCCGACCCAGATTGAAATGGAGTGCGCTGTACTTGCCGTAATGGGCGAGCTTAGGGCTGGCCGCCGCTGTTTCCGCCGCACTGCTCGAGGCGATCAGCACCGCAACCTGGCCTGGGGCGAGGGGATTCTCCCGTGCCTCCAAGCTAAAGCCGCTGGCGGATTGAATCGAGGTGGCAAAGATGGAGCGGGCTAACAGGCTGTCGGTGCCGATAAAAACCACACTCTTTCCTGTCAGGTCCTTGTCCGTGGCCTCGCTGGCGGTCTTGACCGGGCAGTCCATGGAGGCAAGGAGTTCGATGAGCGGGGCATAGATCTGGAGGTCTTCCGCTTCCGGGACAATGGCCAGCCTCTCTCGGGCGCCGAGGAAGCGTGACCAGGTGGGGGGCAGTTCTTCGGGGGCCAGGGTCCGCATCAGGTCGTAGTCCGGATCACCAATTACCAGGGTGGGATAATCAGCCAGGCTGACGGTCAGTTTGGTCTCGGTTTCGGTAAGAGTCACTTCGCGCCGTTCCTTGCCCTTGGCGGTGACGATATCCAGAGGCAATCTCAGTCGGTAGGGCTTTTCCTGGCGCTGCTTGATGGTGAGACCAAGTTCGATCTGGCCGTCTTTTTCCTTAAGGCTACCCATGGTGAGCTCCAGGCGGGGCAGATCGGCGCGGGTGAGCCATTGGTTGAAAAACGGTTCAAGGTTTTGGTGGGAGCTTGTATTGAAACTTGTCATTAAATCCTGCCAACTCGCCTGGTGATTCCGAAAATGCGCATAAAAATCCCGAAGCCCGGCGTAAAAGGGAGCATCGCCTATCTCCCGGAACAGCATGTGGAAGAGCATGCTCCCCTTGTCGTAGCCCACTGCCCGCGCCGCTTTGTTCCCGGAGAGAAGATGGCTGCCAGCCCCGATGAAATCCTTGAGCGTCAGAGTGTTGTCCGGGGCTACATAGCTTTGGTAGTTGATGAGCTGCTGCTTTCTGAATCCGGCATCACCCCCTTTGTCCGCGGCAAAGGATTGATCTGCCAGGTAGGTGGTCAGCCCCTCGCACCAGTTCCCTTGGCTCCCATCCACGCCGACCGCGTTGCCGAACCAACTGTGCAGCGTCTCATGGCCCAGGGAGGTCTCGGTGATGAAGGGCAGACGGACCACGGCCTGGCCGAGCAGGGTGAAGGTGGGCATGGCGTAGCCGGTGGGCAGCCGGTTTTCTACGATACTGAAACGTTTGTAGGGATAGGGGCCGATCAATTCTTGATAGCGCTTGAGGTAGCCAAGGGTTTTCTTGCGGTATTCCGCCGCCAGTTCCCGGTCTTCTGCAAAGAAATAGGAATACAGGATCTGACCGGGGCCAAAGGGCTCATGCTCTACCACATAGGGCCCGGCCACAAAGTTGAGGTTGTTCAGGGGGTGGTTGAAGCGAAAGCGGACAGTGCGGATATCTTTGGTCACCGTGTCGGTGATTTCCTCGGCCTCGGAGATGGCCTCAAACTGTTTGGGGATGGCGGCGGTCAGCGCATAGAGGCAATCGGTGTCGAGCTGCGGGTACCAGGGCCCGGTGAGGGCGATGCCGCTGGGGTCGATGCGCCCATCCATCTGGGAGTCCGCCACGGTTTTTTGAAAGCGGATGGTCACCAGCTGCTCTTCTGGGGTCGGCAGAATGGTTAGTTGTTTCGTGGCTTGGATGGGGGTGGTGTTCAGCTGCAGCGAAATAATCTCAAGGGTGTTCAAGGTGATGGTGGCCGCAGTCTGGGCAGGCACCGTGATGACGGATTTGCCGGTAAGCCTATGGCCTGTAAGGTCAAAGGCGATCTCGAGCTGTTGCAGGGGGAGCGGTGAAGCGCTGGCGGATTGAGCCATGGCGAGGATCAGCAGGGTGGCGAGCAGGAAAGAAGAGCGAAGAAGAAACCGCGCATGCTTAAGCCGGTTCCAGCCTTTCCGCATCGCAGAATTTTTTGAGGGACGCCAGGGCTGTTTCAGCACGTTGTTGACCTCGCAGTTTTTTGGGTAGTTTCGTTTCCCACGCAGGGAACAGGCCAAAGTTGATGTTGGAGGGCTGGAAATGCTTGGGGTCGGTCTGGGTCAAATGGCCGACCAGGGCACCCATGGCGGTGTCGTTGGGCAGGTCGAGAACCGTCTGGCCATTGGCCAATCGCACCGTGTTGATCCCGGCCAGCAACCCCATGGCCGTGGACTCCACATATCCCTCCACTCCGGTGATCTGCCCGGCCAGCAGCAGATCGGGCCGGTTTTTCACTTGCAGGCTGGGGAGCAGCACCTTGGGGCCGCAGACAAAGGTGTTGCGGTGGATGCTGCCGAGCCGGGCGAACTCCGCCTGGGTCATGCCTGGAATCAGGCGGAACACTTCCTGCTGGGCTTTATAGGTCAGCTTGGTCTGGAAGCCCACCATATTATAGAGCAATCCGTCCTTTTTTTCCATGCGGAGTTGGACCACACCGTACGGGTCGTGACCGGTACGCGGGTCGGGCAGACCCACCGGCTTCATGGGGCCGAAGCGCAGGGTATTTTCGCCGCGTTCCATCATCACCTCGATGGGAAGACATCCCTCAAAGTATTTTTGTTCCTCGAATTCCTTGAGCGGCACCTTGTCGGCGGTGCGCAGGGCCTCGATAAAGGTTGCGTATTCGTCGCGGTTCATGGGGCAGTTCAGATAGTCGCCCGGCCCGTCGTCGTAGCGGGAGGCCCGGTAGACGATGGTCATGTTCAGGGAGTCGGCGGTGACGATGGGGGCGATGGCGTCGTAAAAGGCCAGGTGCTCTTCCCCGGTGAGTTGGGCCAGGGACGCGGCAAGCGGGCTTGAGGTGAGCGGACCGGAGGCCATGATGATCGGCCATTGCCCTGGAGGAGGGAGTTTGGTGACTTCCTCCCGGATCACGGTGATGGCGGGATGTGCTTCGATTTTTTCGGTGATGAATTGGGCAAAGAGGGAGCGGTCCACGGCCAGGGCCCGACCGGCCGGAACCTGGGTCTGGTCGGCGGCCGCCATGATCAGGGAACCCAAGCGCCGCATCTCTTCCTTAAGGAGCCCCACGGCGGAAGAGACATCGGCGGAGCGCAGGGAATTGCTGCACACAAGCTCCGCCAGCTGCGGCGACTCGTGCGCCGGGCTGAAGCGCACCGGCTTCATCTCATGGATGGTCACCCGGCAGCCGCGTTGGGCAGCTTGCCAGGCGGCCTCGCATCCCGCGAGGCCGCCGCCGATGATGGTAATCTCCGGGGGTTTAGAGGCCAAGTTGCTTCTTGATGGCGTCAACCACCACATCGCTGGAGGTGCCGACGATGGATTTCAGCAACCCTGACTTTTCGTAAAAACCGGCCAGGGGCGCGGTCTTCTCGTTGTAGGTGTCCAACCGATGGGCGATGGCTTCCTGGGTTTCGTCCTCGCGCTGGATTGCCGGGCTGCCGCATTTGTCGCAGATGCCTTCGACCTTGGTTGGGTTGCTTTTGGTGTTGTAGATCGCCTGGCAGGAAGGGTTGGTGCAGGTCCTTCTCGTGCAGAGCCGGTCGAAGATCACGTCGCGGGGCACGTCGATGGAGGCGACCATGTCCAGGGTGATGTTGAGTTTTTTCAGCAGGGCGGTCAGGGCTTCAGCCTGGGGGATGGTGCGCGGGAAGCCGTCCAGCAAAAAGCCCTTGGCGCAATCGGGCTCCTGGAGCCGATTTTCCATGATGCCCATGATCAGTGAGTCGGGAACCAGATCGCCGCGGTTCATATAGCCTTCCGCTTCCTTGCCCAGCGGGGTGCCGGCCTGAACCGCGCCGCGGAGAATGTCGCCGGTGGAAATCTGTACCGAACCGTCGATGGCGGTGAGTAGCTTTGCCACTGTGCCTTTGCCAGCGCCTGGTGCGCCCAAAAGAATGAGTTTCATGAAGTTTCTCCTGTTTTCTTGTGATGAATGTAGCCCGCAACAGACGGCACGGGGCCGCAAGGGGGGTGGATTCAGGCCGAAACGCCAGCGGTTGCGCCTGAATCCGGGTCGCAACTATACCCGATTTTTTTTTTTGAGGGTAGAAGAATCATCGCTCTTTCGCAAAGATGATTTCCTCTGTGGCATGATGTGGCCGGTTTCGCTCTGCTAACTGAGGATATACGGAAAATTTTTACCGGTCTTGACAAGCCGCCAACAATTCTTATTTTGTGTGTGCAGCTGATAAGATATGTGAAATCAGGTTGTTATATATCATTCTCACAGGAGGGGCATATGGCGATAATACGATTTTCCGATCAGAAATTATTCAGAAATCCCTGGACCGATTTTGAAATAATGCGCAGAGAACTGGATTCGTTTTTCCAGGGAACAGGCTCGAACTCCGGCGGGAGGGCCACGGTATTTCCGGCTTTGAACATCTCGGAAGACAGCGCCAACATCTATGTCCGGGCTGAGATTCCTGGGGTGCCAGCCAGCGAGGTCGAAATCTCCATCGAGGGCGACACCCTGACCATCCGGGGAGAAAGGAAGACCTGCACGGCGAATGAAAAATACTCTTATCACCGCAGGGAGCTCGAATGCGGCAAGTTCAGCCGGGCCATCGCCCTGCCGACCAAGGTTCAAGTGGATAGGATTGAGGCCAAGGCAGCGGACGGAATTGTCACCATCACCCTGCCCAAGGCGGAAGCGGTCAAACCGAAGCAGATCAAGGTGAATGTCGGCTGAAACAGGCCTGAGGAATTGTGTTTATCCTTTTTACAGGAGTATGCATATGACTGAAAAAGAAATGCAGATTCAACAGAAGCAGGAAGTGCAGCAGTCTGGGGAGCCAACCAAACCGGAAAAGCAGTATGTGCCTGCGGTGGATATCTTTGAAACCGCCGAGGCGGTCAACGTGCTGGCAGAGATGCCTGGGGTTGCCAAGGAAGGGGTTGAAATTGAGCTGGAAAATGAGACCCTGACCATCCGCGGTACAGTGGCTTCAGAAAATCAAGAGGGAGAAACCTTTCTCCTGCGCGAGTTTGAGCCCGGAAGCTACCTGCGCAGGTTCACGGTGACGGAAACCATTGACCAGGAAAAAATCCAGGCCACCATGGCCGATGGGGTGCTCACCCTGGTGTTGCCCAAGGTTGCTCCTGCCAAGCCGCGCAGGATTGAGGTGCGGGGCATCTGAACCAAGCAAAATATTTGGTTGATGGTGCAAAGAAGGCCATCCGTTTCCGGATGGCCTTCTTGTTTTGCCTGCCACGATCTTATCGATTGATTCAGCCCTGTTCAATATCGATGCATTTTTCCGGACACATGGCTGCGGCCCGTTCAAGGGACTCGCTGCAGGAAACGGTATCCGCGACGACCTCCGCTTTTTCCAACGCCGGACTCATCCGAAAGACCTCAGGACAAATGACCACGCAGGTTTCACAACTGTTGCAACGGTAGGTGTCGATGTTTACCCGGCAGTTCATGGGAAGCCTGAGATGTGTGGTAGGGCGGTCGGGGGAGCGGATTTGTGCGCTGCCCCGACCCTGTGTGAGAATCGCTTACTTGACGCCCTTGCTGTTCAGGTAGGGGCCGTATTTCTTGTCCGTTTCCATGATGTGCTTGTCCAGCCAGTTCTTGAGGAAATTCATCACCTCGATGCTGACCGTGCTTTTGCCGCTTTTCACCTCGCCGATGAGCGCCGTGACCTTGGCGGTCATTTTGTGGTGTTTGTCTTTGTGGTCGGCGGTTTCCGGGTAGGCATGGGTGTCAAACAGTTTTTCTTCGGTGCCGAAATGGCTCACGCAGTAGCTGGCCAGTTTGTTCAATACCGTCATCAAGACATCCTTGCCTTTGCCTGCCAGCATGGCGTCGTTGAGTTCGTTGATCATGGTGATGAGTTGCTTGTGTTGGTCGTCGATTTCTCGGATGCCAACGGAATACTTGTCCTGCCAGGTCAATAATGCCATGGTGTTCCTCCTGTGTGTGGTTGCTAAAAGTTTTCAAACTCATCGTCGTCAAAGGGGATGACATCCTGCGCTTTGGTTGCCGGAGTCTTGGCAGCCGTGGGTGCGGTCAGTTTTTTCGTCGGCTTAGCCGGAGCCGTCATAGTCCTGCGTGTCTGGACTTGCCGCGCCGTCGTTTTTCTGTGGATACTGGTGTGCGGCAACGGAGCGCTACTCTGCCGGGCTCCCACCACATCGGCCAGGGAATGGACCAGTTCACTGAGCTCCTTGGCCTGGCCGGACATTTCTTCACTTGCCGAGGCCGCCTCTTCGGAGATGGCGGCGTTGCCCTGGGTCACCTTGTCCACGTCGGAGACGGCGAAATTGATCTGGGTAACGCCCTGGGCTTGCTCGTCGCTGGCCACGGTGATTTCCCTGGCAAGCTGGCTGACCTTTTTGACCCCATCTACGATTTTGACCAGGATTTCCTGCACTTCCGCCGCGGATTTCACACCGTTGTCCGCATTTTTCTGTGATTCTTCAATGAGTTGCGCTGTGGTTTTGGCGGCTTCTGCGCTGCGCAGGGCCAGATTGCGAACCTCGTCGGCCACCACGGCAAAACCTGCCCCGGCCTCGCCGGCCCGCGCCGCCTCTACGGCGGCGTTTAAGGCTAGCAGGTTGGTCTGAAAGGCTATCTCGTCAATGGTTTTCATGATCACTGCGGTTTGATCCGAGGATTTTTTGATGCTGGCGATGGCGTCGGTCATCCGCTCCATGCTCTGCTGGGCGACCTCGGCAGAGCTTCTGGCATTTTCCGCCATCAGGCTGGTCTGGCTCACGTTTTCGGCGTTCTGTTTTGTCATGGAGGACATCTCTTCCAGCGAGGCCGAGGTCTCTTCTAAGCTTGCGGCCTGGCGGGTTGCGCCGTCAGCCAATTCGTTGCTGGCGGAAGAAACCTGGTTGGCGGCGTCAAGGAGATTGTCGGAGCTTCGGGTCAGATCGGCGATGATCCGGGTGACCGGCTTGATCACCGAATTGGACACGATGCGGATTACCAGGGTGGCGAAGAGCACAGCCATGATGGCCAAACCGGCCACCACCAGATAAGTGGCCTTGGTGATGGAGGCGCTCAACTGCTTGTCCGCGGGTTCCAAGGACTGGATTACCTCGAAGGCGCCGTGAACTTCACCGACCTTCCAGTTCTCCATGGGGCCGCCGGTGGGATCGGTTCCGTTGTCGTTCCCCCAGAGTGCCTGGGAGGATTTCGGGTCACCGTGGCAGAGCAGGCAGGTTTGCGAAAGACGGACCGCCCGGAAATAACGAACAGCATTGATGGCGGGGTCGATTTCGTAATATTCGTCAAGATGCTGGTCGCCCATCACCTTGAGAGCCTTGGCTTCAAGCTGATCCGGTTCGTTTTTTGGATTTCTGGGCGTGTGTTTCGGCACCTTGAAAGTGTAGCCGCCTTCTTTCGCCTTGCGCATTGCCGCATTCCAGGCGGAAACTACAGGAACCATGGCAAGAACCTTGTCTTTTTCTCCAGCTGCCGCCAGCTCCCGGAGACGCTCGGCGGTGAACAGGCCCATCTGCCACTTCGTTTCCATCTCATCGCGGGTGGACTCGGCGGTCAGACAGATGGCTCTCGCCTTGTCCGCGTAAGCGGCGAGGGTTTTCTCCCTTGATTCGCCGGAGTAGAGACGGAAGAGTACCACGATAAGCAGGGAGGGTAGCAATACGCCTACCAGCACAATTTTGCCCCGTAACGACCACTGCTTGAGATCCATGCTTTTTCCCCTTAAAGAAATGGTGGGTATTTTCCGTGTGCATCCTGCGGTGGACAGGCTTGATGTTGAGTGTTTTCTGCTAGTAGGATATGATTATTCGAGAAAGATTATCAAGAAAAAAACAGCTGCCTGGTAAAAAAACAGAGGCCATTTCCGGAGGGGCGGAAATGGCCTCTGAATGCCGCTTGTGGCGGCGAGGAAGAGAGGGGAAGAAGAAACAAGGTGAAAAGAAACCAAGGGGAGGAGATTTCTGGGCTTTCACGTTGCTTGTAATATTAAGACCTTCCCCTCACAGAAAAAGTTCCCATTTTTTTAGAAAAAATTAAAAATCCTCAAAGTCATCGCCCATGGGGATGATATCCTCGGGCTTTGCTCCCTTCGGAGGGGCGTTTTGTTTCTTTGGCGCGGGTGGCAGGGCTTTTCTGGCCGGGGGAGCGAGTTTTTTGGCGCTTGCCTGCGCCGGAGTGGGTGGCCGTCTCAGCCTTTTGGTATCTTGCTGCGCTTGTGCCTGGCCTTCAGCGCCGCCCACCATTTCCAGCAGATTCCCCACCGAACCCTTCATCATTTCCGCTTGGGCGTTCAGCTCTTCGGAAGCGGAGGCGGATTCTTCCGCTGCCGCCGCGTTGCTCTGGGTTATGGTGTCGATCTCGTGGA
>CAIPYE010000004.1 GCA_903869265.1 uncultured delta proteobacterium | reverse complement strand
GGCCACCTGCTCAGCCCCTTCGTTCAAGGTTTGGCTGACCTGCTTGAGGGTGGTGGATATCCCCCTCCCCAGAAAAAAGGCAATGGCCGCGCCGCTGGCCAGGGCGATGACGCCCAGAGCCAGGGCCAGCAAGCCCAGGAACTTGGCCCGCTCCTTGGCACCAACCGATTCCTGGTTCGCGTCATCCTGAATGTTCTTGTATATCTCCACAAGGATCGGTTCTGCAATTTTAGCTGCGTCACGGAGTTTTGGCTCAATGCTCATCCGTTCGTATTCCGGAGCCGCGACGATGAGCTCGAAGTTTTTCTGGTAGGTTTCCACCGCTGCTCTGAGCTTCGTGAGATCATCGAGCAGCTTGGTTTTTTCATGCTTCTTGGCCAGGGGCTCGATGGTGTCCAGCTCGTCCCCAAGATCGGCGAAGCTGTTTTTCTGTTCCTTGACTTTGCCTTCGTTGCCGGTGAGAAGAAAGTCCTTTTCAAAGCGGCGGCACTTGTTGAGGTGGTTCAGGGCGGAGTTGGCCCGCACGGCAATGGCCATCTCGCCCTCAAGGAGGTCCGTGAAGGTGGTGGTGGCGGAGGAGAGGGCGAACTGGTAAACCCCCACAATCACGGCGGTCAAGAGCAGCACCACTCCGAATCCAGCGCCGATTTTTTTGCCTATTGTCATCTGTTGTCTGGCCATCTGCCTGCCTCCTTTATGCCGCTGCTTTAATCACTTGAAAACCCATTAAATTACTTAAATGATCATTTTTAAACGTATGAATAAAATGGGAATGGAGTCAAGGCACATTTTGCTCCTAAAGGCTTGGTGACCGCCTAAAAACACATTAATCGCCCATGGATTTGCAGCTGCGCGAGATTCTGGCTCGCCAGAAAAAACTCCTATCTTCGCTGCTATTTTACAACAAGAGCGACAGCGAGGCAGGTAGGAGTAGTATGTAAAAGAATATTAGAGGTAAATTAAGCTCTAAACAACCAAAGCCTTCCGAACGGCGTTTTCAAAGAACCTCCGGTTACGCAAGAGGCCCCCCAATACCATTCAGCCCAGCGCCAAGCAGCGGCGTTAGGATCGCGCCAAAGACCTTGCAACAATCTGAAACAACAAAGAAAATTCGCACGCCTCGGGTGCCACCGTGTTGTTATTATTAGGAGAAAGAATGAAAGGGCTGTCCCTGGATTTTCTCTCCAGAACGGCTCCCAATGGTTTCCAGATACGCCGCCATGCCGTGCCTGCCTTCGCCCAACGACGATGGTGTGACAAAAAAAATTCCCCCCGACAAAGGCCAGGGGGGATGCACAACTCCCAGAAATTCCCGTTAAAAATCCTCGAAGTAATCTTCCATGGGGATAATATCCTCTGGCCTTGTCTTGTCCCCTTGCTCCGAGGATTGGCGCCCCCTGCAAACAGCATATTCAAGTTGTACTGGAAGCAATAACAGCAAAACAAGTTTTTTTGTGGTGGTACCGATAAACCCTGCCGGAATCGAAAAGCCTCATCGGCAGCCTGCCGGGACATCTCGTCGAAGAAAACATCATAACAACCCTAAATCATTAACGAAAACTCGCGAAACATCGGACAATGCCGTGTTTTTTCATTGCAGGAAGATGGGTTGTCCTGTAAAAGTGGCTGAGCATTATTTGGGTGTATCGTGATCGTTTTCCGCTGGAAAAATCCGGCAAGTGAACCAAGTCTGTAAAAACCATTCGATGATCTCCCCAGGCGTACCGATCAGGTTGGCGTCAGAAAATTTAGGAGCCGTTACAAAATAACCATCGCCGTTGACGCTGCCACATTCCTTCCGGCTCCTTCTGCCGGTCACGGCATGCAAGATAGCTGTGTCAACGATGACAATTTTTAAACGACGGCGCACCGCAGCAGGGAAACACGGCTTGCATACTCATCCAAAGGTTTTCAGGTTTCTCCTTCTTCCCCTTCCCAGGCTTCTTCTCGTCCTGGCGATGGCCGCTCTGGTTATGGGCGGCTTCACCGCCTGCGTCCCACTGGAAAACCAAGGCGTCGCCATGGTCGCCCCGGACCCCATAGCCAGGACGCCGAAGCAGAAAGCCCCCCCCACGGCCTTAAGGCAGGAAAATTCCCCGCAGCAAGAAGAAACACCTGCCCCGGAAGAGACCGACCCCCAAGCGCTCAAACTGGCGGTAAGCCCGGAAATACGTGAACTGGCGCAACTCAGCGCCTGGGATGTGCTTCCCTTGCTGACTACGGAAGAAGAGGTCGAGCCCTACGATTTTCCGCTCAAAATGAATGACCAGGTGGAATATTATCTGGACCTTTTCCAGAACCGCAAACACAAGACCTTTGCCCGCTGGCTCGCCCGCTCGGCCCGGTATCTGCCCATGATCAAGGAAGAGTTTACCAAAGCGGGACTTCCTCTGGATCTCGCCTATCTGCCCATGATCGAAAGCGGCTTCAACACCACGGTCTCTTCCAGGGCCAGCGCGGTGGGTACCTGGCAGTTCATGCGGGCCACCGGTCAGAACTACGGCCTGACGGTCAACCGCTATGTTGACGACCGGTGCGATCCGGTAAAATCGACCAAGGCAGCAGCAGCCTATCTTTCAAAACTGTATAAGGATTTTGACTCGTGGCATCTGGCTGTGGCCGCCTACAATGCCGGAGAAGGAAAAATCCGAAAGGCCATGAAGCAGTCCGACACCGACGATTTCTGGGAGATTGCCCAAAGCCAGTATATCCACTCGGAAACGAAGCTCTATGTTCCGCAGCTCATCGCCGCAATCATGATTGCCAAAGACCCAAAGAAATACGGCTTTGACGACATCGATTACGACGAGCCGCTGGATTACGAGACTGTCCGTGTACCCTGCGGAACCCCGCTCAAGGCTGTGGCTCTGGCCTGCGGGCTTCCCGACGAGGATATCCTCGTACTCAATCGGCAACTGTCCAGGGCCATCACCCCGCCGTCGGAAGGGGATTATCCGTTACGGGTGCCGCCGGGCAAGAAGGCTCTGGTAATCAAAAACCTCCCCAAGGTCCGCGCGGTCAAGGTGACCGAGTTCAACACTCATGAAGTGCGGCGCGGAGAAACCCTGACCACCATCAGCCGAAAATACAAACTGAGCAAAACCACCCTGCTGAAGGCCAATAATCTCGAACAGGAGCGGCTTTCCCTGGGGCAACACCTGAGAATCCCTTACCAGACCACGGCCTACAAACTGAGTGACGAGCCCCTGCATTTAGACCGGGCCGGGGCCCGCATCCCCTTGTTCTCCATACGCACAGAGCCGTCCGACACCAAGGCCAGCAGAAAAAATAAATCCCGCGGCACCAAAAAGGGGAAATTGGCGAAAATATCCGAAAAGCAGGGTTCTTCCTCATCGAGCAAGGAAAAGAAGCCTGCGTCTCCAGCCAGCAAAGAAAAGACAAAAAAATCGTCGGATTCGTCACCCAAGAAAAACAGCTCCGGCAAAAAGAGATAACCCCCTGACGGCAGCTTGAGGCTTGGACAGCGGATGAAACTTCAAGGGAAAATAGCCCTGGTTCTTGGAGGGGCGAAGGGGATCGGCAAAGGGATCGGCTTCGCTCTGGCCAAGGCCGGGGCCACGGTGGTGCTCACCCACCATGACTGGCCAAAAGAAGCCGCCCGCATGCAGGAAGAGCTTGCCGCCATTGGCGATGATCATCTGGCAATCAAGATCGATCTGCGCGAACCGGCGGCAATCGAGGAACTGCTCTCCACCATCCGGGCGCGTTACGGCGCTCTCCACATCCTGATCAACAACATCGAACGCGGCGGCATGCCGGTTGTGCATGGCCACTACACCCCGGAACAATGGGAGCTGGAGATGGCCACCACCCTGCGGGCCAAGTGGTGGGTCATGCGTTCCGCCCTGCCCCTGTTGCGAGAAAACCCCGAAGCCGCGATAATCACCCTCTCTTCCATTGCCGGGATTGTCGGGCGCTCCGGCCCGGCGGGCCTGATCTTCAACGATGGCTACAGTGCGGCCAATCGCGCCGTCTCCTCCTTTACTGAGACCTGGGCCAGGGAGGGCGCTCCCACTGTACGGGCCAATGAATTGATGCTGGGGTTTTTTGAAACCAGACACGCCGAACAGACCCGAGGATGGGACCTGCTCAGCGCGGAGCAGCAGACCGCCATCCGTGAGCATATCCTACTGAAACGGACCGGCAAGATCGAGGAAATCATTGCGGCGGTTTTCTTTCTCTTACAAGACGCCACCTACATGACCGGGGCAGTGTTGCGGATGGACGGCGGCTATGTGCTGGGCGGCGAAAGCATCCCGCCCATGCCGTCTGGGGTGGAGTGAAAGACGGACAAAAGAGCAGATCTTCTCTCCTTGCCTTGCAACTGCGATGGAATCGTGAAAAGTCGGAATTTGTCCCAGACAGTGCTTCGACAGGCTCAGCACGAACGGATATTGTCTTAACGTATTGATGCTCCGTTCGTGCTGAGCCTGTCGAAGCACTCTTTTTTTTGCGAATCCATTACCTTTTATCTCTTACTTCTTTTCCAGCCCCATCTTTCGCAGCAAATCCTCCACCGCCCATTTCGGGATCTGGTGCAGGATCAGCTCCACGGCCTTGGCCTTCATGTCGTCTTCATTTTTGGGAATTCCGCCCTCGCTGGCCGCCATCTCGGCGGAGATATCCTCGGCGTCGAACCAGCAAATCTCCTGGTCGTTTGTGCCATATACGGTCAACACCCGCCGGTTGGCCTCGTGGAGGTGTTCTTCTTCCATCACCGCGCCGACCAACTTCTTGGCCACCTCATAGGGAATGCATTGCATATCTTCCGCGTTCATCGATTTCTCCTCGGTCTTTTTTGATCTGCGCCGTACTCACTACCCTATTTTTCCGCGTTTTTCAAGCACTCCCTGCTAACTCCCCATCGCGGATTTCCGTTCGCTTTCCACCTTGACGGCTTCCAGGCAGACTGGTAATACAAAATCACCCCTTACTTAAAGGTTTTTCATGAATCACGAGACATTCATGCGCCTTGCCCTGCAACAGGCGCAACAGGCCCTGTCCAACAACGAGTTTCCGGTGGGCGCCGTCATTATCGCCGGAGACGAACCGGTGGCCATAGGCCGGCGCGAAAACAGCCAGAACGAGACCGCCAACGAGCTGGACCATGCCGAGATTGTCGCCCTGAGGGATTTGCTTGGTCGCAGGCCGGATATCGATCGGCAGACCCTCACGGTCTACTCCACCATGGAGCCCTGCCTCATGTGCTACTCCACCATGCTGCTCAACGGCATCCGGACCTTTGTCTATGCCTACGAAGACGCCATGGGCGGCGGCACCGGCTTGCAACTCGCACATCTCACTCCTCTCTACCAGGCCATGGAACCGGAGGTGCGCATCCTGCCCCACGTCCTGCGCCAGGAAAGTCTGACCCTTTTCAAGACCTTCTTCACCAGCCAAGAGAACAACTACTGGCAGGGCAGCCTGCTGGCAGAATACACTCTGGCCCAGCCCTGAACAGCCCCGCGCCATGAACCAGCCTGTCGCCAAGACCCTGCACTTCAAGCCGCACGAACGCAATATCTTCTTCCACATCCTGACCGCCTGCAATCTCTCCTGCAAACATTGCTACATCAACCCGGCTCAGCACGGCACCGCCACCGTTAGCCGCGAGACCATGGAGCAATGGCTCACCCTTTTTTATGACCCCCACAAGGAAAGCAACGTCATCTTCTTGGGCGGCGAGCCGACCCTGCACCCGGATCTGATCCACGGCATCCGGTATGCCCGGACTTTGGGCTACAAAACCATCACCGTGGACTCAAACGGCTACCTGCACCACGACCTGCTCAACCGACTCAAGCCCCACGAGGCAGTGCTCAGCTTTAGCCTGGACGGACCGAACCCGGCGGTCAACGATGCGCTGCGGGGAGTTGGGGTTTTCGATACCTGCACCGCCAATCTGCAAAAGGCCATTGGGCTGGGCTTTGAGGTGAGCGTGATCTACACGGTGAGCCGCCTGAATATCGCCCATCTTCAGGCCATGCCCGAGCTGCTGGAACGGTTGGGCTGCAAGCGGTTTTTTATTCAGGTCATCGGCCTGCGCGGCAAATCGGCAAGCGAACAGGAAACGAGGCTACAGGTCAGCCCCGAGGAGTGGCTGGCCGTGATTCCGGATGTGGCCAAGGATGCGGCCCGGCGTGGAATCCATGTCATCTACCCCAAAGTTTTTCTGGAACCGGGGGAGAAGTTTGACTGCGCAGGCAATGTGGCGGAGAACTATTTCATCTTCCCCAATGGCCGGGTCTATCTCTGCCCGCTGTGCGAGGATTTTCCCCTGCACACCTTCCGCATTGAAGACAACTGCCTTATTGAAAACAGCGGGATCAGCGAAAAAAAGCTTTTCTCGCTGAACATCCCCGAGGGCTGCGTGATGAACAAACTCCTGCAACCCGGCAACATCGAATACAGGCCGGACGGCAGCCCGCGCCACCGAATTTCCTGCTGCCTGCTCAAGCAGGAAATTCGGCCAGAATAGTCACAATACTACACCATCGGGTAGGAGGCGGGGTTACCCCCGCCGTCCTCCCACACCACCGGACATACGAATCACGTATCCGGCGGTTCCTGTCAGCATGTTCCAATGTTGACTTCCATCCCTGATGTCCTATAAGCACCCAACCCGACCTCACGGATTCCGTCCGCTACCTAAGGGTTTCAAGGCCCTCTTGCGAGGCATCTGCCCAAGACAAACAGAATATCCATCATGGACGCTCTAACAGGTTCAGGCCCTCATCGTCTGGTCAGACCGACTACTATGGCTTCTGCTGACTTCTGTCGTCCCATCCCGCCGCCTCTCTCGACGCCAGTAGCACATAGCAGGACAACAGACCTCCCAGGGTAATGCGCGTGACCTTCATGCTTATGTCTGCCGGATTTACTTCGTAGCGTTCCGTGCAAGTATCGGGCTTTACATCTATTGGCCTGCTCACCCCGCTACGCTGCCTCGTATCCGATTCCTGTACGTCAGACCAGCACTTCGGAGTCTCGCGCTGCTCGCTTACCTGCCTGCGGCTTCCTTCAGATTCCGCCTCGCAACGGACACCCTTGCCGTTCAGCTAACACTTCCCCTTGCCGGGTGTGTAGAGGACTTGCACCTCCAAGTCATCGACTCGTCACCACAACGAGCCGAACAGCGCCAGTCACGGCGCTACGCGCCATGCCTGGCGCACCAAAAAGGCGGCCGGGCTTTACGCCGCGACCGCCTGTAAAACCGCCCCTGGGATCAACAGGGACCAAAAATTTTCACCGACTCCTGAGATACAACTCCTCCACCTCTTTTCTGGCCCACGGAGTTTTTCGTAAGAACATCAGACTCGATTTGATGCTGGGCTCGGCAATAAAACACCTGATTTTGATTTTCCGACCCAGCGCCTCCCATCCATACCGGGCAACCAGCTGGTCAAGAATCATCTCCAGGGTGATGCCATGCAGCTGGTTGCCGGACTGAGGGGACATCGCCTGGGGCGCAGCCAGATTGCGCCGATCATGCCCCCCAGCCCCCTCAGCCCCCTGTCTGTCATTGCGGCGTGAACTTGGTTTTTTCACTTTTCTTGGCCTGCTTGGCTGCCTTCTTTTCTTTCATGCTCTTAGCCGGTTCCTTCTTGACTGCTTTTTGGGTGTCCTTGGCCTTACTCATGATTGGCGCTCCTAGATATGGTTGAGGTTACGATCCCGCGCCCTCCCGGCGAACTGCAATGCCATGGGAGCGGCACGACTCATACAATTCATCATGCCTTTTTCTTTTCATTATGGCAAGCTTTACACGCAGGCCGCAAGGGGGAAAATTCGCCATTGTTGCCTGCGCGCTAATCGTCTAATATAACGTTTTTCCTTTTCGCTCTCGGGGACGCACCCCTCCTTTTTTTGGGAACCGCTATGAACATAACACTTTTGGATTACGGAGCCGGCAATGTCCGCAGCGTCCGTAACGCCATCAAAAAACTCGGCTTCACCGTTACCGACGCAAAAACGCCGGCGGATATCCTGGCTGCAGAAAAGCTGATCTTCCCCGGAGTCGGCAGTTTTGGCAGCGCCATGCAACGGTTGCACCAGTGCGGCTTTGTCGAGCCTCTGCTCGCATATCTCCGGGCCGACCGCCCGTTTTTGGGCATCTGTCTGGGATTGCAAACCCTGTTCGAAGGAAGCGAAGAGGCCTTGGGCGTGGCCGGGCTGGGGATTATCACAGGCCAGGTCAGACGATTCGCCGAAAAGACCCTCTCGGTTCCACAGATCGGCTGGAACGGCATCCGCATCAAGAAACCCTCCCGACTCCTTGCCGGGTTCACGGAGGAAAAGCTCTACTTTGTCCACTCCTACCGAGCCGCCATTGAGGCTGGCAACGAGGAGTGGGTGCTGACCACCACCAATTACGGCGAAGAATTCATCAGCTCCGTGCAGAAGGGCAATGTGGCGGCCTGCCAGTTTCACCCGGAAAAGAGCGGCGCGGCAGGGCTGGCGATTCTTAAAAATTTTCTTGAAGCCACGGATCTTTCCGCGGCTAGCCCCATGAAAATCTCCACCTGCTCAACGGAAACACGAATCGCCAAGCGTATCATCGCCTGCCTCGATGTGCGTAGCAACGACAACGGCGACCTGGTGGTGACCAAGGGCGACCAGTACGATGTCCGCGACAAGGGCGAGGTGCGCAACCTCGGCAAACCGGTGGAGCTGGCCCGGCGTTACTACGAAGAAGGCGCCGACGAAATCACCTTTTTGAATATCACCGGCTTTCGAGATTTCCCCATGAAGGACCAGCCCATGCTTGAGGTCTTGCAACGCACCTCGGAACAGGTCTTCGTGCCCCTCACCATCGGCGGCGGCATCCGCGAATTCACCGATTCGGAAGGAAAACACTACTCTGCCCTGGACGTGGCCTCGGAATATTTCCGCTCCGGAGCGGACAAGATCTCCATCGGTAGCGATGCGGTGGCCATTGCTGAGGAATACCTGAAAACCGGACAAAAAACAGGCGCCAGCTCCATCGAACAGATCTCGGCTGTGTACGGCAACCAGGCCGTGGTGATCTCCGTTGACCCGCGCCGGGTGTACGTAAAATCACCGACAGACACCCCGCGCCACACCATCAAAACCCGATTCCATGGGCCAAACAGCGAAGAGTATTGCTGGTACCAGTGTACCGTAAAAGGCGGTCGGGAAGGACGCGACGTGGACGCAATGGAATTGGCCAAGGCCTGTGAGGAACTGGGAGCGGGAGAGATTCTCCTGAACTGCATCGACAAAGACGGCACCAATTCCGGCTTTGATTTGGAGCTGATCAACCAGGTACGCTCGGCCGTGTCCATCCCGGTCATCGCCTCCAGCGGCGCGGGTCGGGTGGAACATTTCTCCGAGGTGTTCGAGGAGACCGGTGCGGAGGCGGCCCTGGCCGCAGGGATTTTTCACAGGCAGGAGGTGCCCATCAGTGCGGTGAAGGCACATCTGCGGGAGAGGGGGATTGAGACGAGGTAGAGATAGAGGTAAGGGAAATGAGTTTATGTTGGAAGCAGTTTGGTCACAGCAAGGTCAAAACACTATGAAACTATTGTCTTTCTTATTTCTTGACGAATTTCATTGAGAATCTTTTCAGGAGTGACGATTTGCTCTTTAGCTTCACTGAGTACGGCCTCCTTGAACATCTGATGCATCTCTTTTTCAGAATCTGTACAAGATATGGTCCTAGAGGAACCGCACTGACAGTTAACCCATGAAAGAATGCCAAAAATATCCTCATTTCGTGAATGGCATATCTCTCCACCTGTGACAGAACCAACAGGGGTTGTTTGCTCAAGAAAGCTTTTGAAATCAACGTATTTTTTGCCACAACAGTTACATTTTTGTGGAAACTGTAGTGAACAGAAATCGATAATTGGTTTAATAAAAAATCTTAATTTTTCCGATAACATTTCCTTCTCCACAGAAATCGGTGTCAGCTCTGAAATTATCACTTATTTATTGATTAATAATCTAACCCGTAGCCGTCCTTTTGACATCATCTTAGAGAAAGCCTAATGTGATGTCAAAAACCGTTTTTCGACGAGTAATTGTTGTTTGTCAAGAAGCCTATTCTAATATTCCTTGCCCAGTCGGACAGTCGGCATAGGTTGGGTTGGGTGGATGGTGGGAAGAATTCGGTGGGCCGATCTGAGCAAAGAATTTTCACTCACAAAAAATGGCAAATGCATACCGCGCGCGGTTGGGTTATGGTTGGGCGAGAGGACGGAGAGGACACAAAAATGCCCGCAACTCCTTGACGGCACTCGAAACTCCGCCTCACTTTCCCTAAATTGCTGGTACCAGTCTACCGTAAAAGGCGGTCGGGAAGGACGCGACGTGGACGCAATGGAATTGGCCAAGGCCTGTGAGGAACTGGGAGCGGGAGAGATTCTCCTGAACTGCATCGACAAAGACGGCACCAATTCCGGTTTTGATTTGGAGCTGATCAACCAGGTACGCTCGGCCGTGTCCATCCCGGTCATCGCCTCCAGCGGCGCGGGTCGGGTGGAACATTTCTCCGAGGTGTTCGAGGAGACCAGCGCGGAGGCGGCTCTGGCCGCAGGAATCTTTCACCGGCAGGAGGTGCCCATCAGCGCGGTGAAGGCGCATCTGCGGGAGAGGGGGATTGAGACGAGGTAGCTGTTTACGGCTTTCTCTTGAATGGAGGGAGGAGAATATCGAGGCTCACAGGGAAAGATCATCAAAGTCCACGAATCTGGCTTCCCCACAAAAAATTAGAGTAAAGACATCAGCACCTTGCATTCTCGGCAGATATTCATTTTTTCCTTCCAGTTTTTTTGAGCCTTGCACTCGCAAATTGTACCATTGATAAACCAGCATAGACTGCCTGCGTGAAATTCCCAAGCAGGGCATTGTTCTCGCCTCTCTTGTGGACATTTTTTTATCTCCCAGCATGGAGAGGTATTGTCGCTCTCCGGCCCCTGCCGTCGCGAGATTAGAAAAAAAATCTGCCGTTCGACATGTGGGGGAATGGCGCGCCAGCCCTGTTCATAACCTTGGATGGCTTTTGTTGAGGTGCCCAAAAGCTCAGCAACTTGTTTTTGGGTTTTGCCAAGTTTTTTGCGCGCTAACAAAAATTTTTGCTTGTCCATCGGTGAACCTATTCTAGAAAAAATGTGTCAAGAATGACTTGGCCACCATTTTACCGGACGACATCTCGTTCATTCTATCCCTCATTATTTACAATATTAATCCTTGCCTTAAAACGGAACCTCTTTCAACGCTCCGTTTTTCATTGCAAATCTTCGATCTGCCAAGCTGGCAATTTCTTTGTTGTGGGTAACAATCAGGAAAGTGGTTCCTGATTCCGCATTGATTTCCCGGAAAAGATCTATGATCTCCCGCTCTGTTTCTTCATCGAGGTCACCGGTGGGTTCGTCAGCCAAAATAACCTCCGGCGAATTAATAAAAGCCCTGGCGATGGCTACCCGTCGCTGTTGTCCGCCTGAGAGTTGGCAAGGATAGAATCCTGCCTTATCCGCCAGACCTATTTTTTCAAGCAGAGCAATGGCCCGATCGGCAGGGTTATCAACAGCCGTGCCGAATGCCGTTGGCAGGCAGATATTGTCAAGGGCAGTCAAGGTCGGGATCAGGCTCGAAAACTGGTAGATGAAACCGAGCTTGCGATTCCTCAATTCGGAAAGCCTGTCGTCCCCAAGAGACCAGAGGTCAATCCCTTCGAGCATCACCTGGCCGAAATCAGGCTTGGTCACCCCCCCCAGCAGGCTCAACAGTGTGGTCTTGCCACTGCCGGAATGCCCTACTATCGAAACCGTTTCTCCTTTGCGGACAACAAGATTTATCCCTTCGACAACCGTAAACGCCTGCCCCTCCACCCTATATGTTTTGCAAAGGTCTCTGGCTTCGATCATTTTGAGTGTTGCCCCTCTCCTGCGTTGAAACGACTCAGCAACTCCTGGGCCAGAGTCTCGTCGAATGTTTTCAACTCGTCATACTGTGCCTTAGCCGCGGCTTTATCACCTTTTTTCAGATAGACCACAGCCAGATTAAAGCGAGCCGAGGCATAACGCGGTCTGATCTTCAAGGCCCTGTGCAGAGATTCGACCTCTTTGTCAACCCGCCCAAGTTTTCCATAGGCGATACCGAGGTTATTCCAGACCACCGGATTTTCGGGAAGATGGCTGGTCGCCTCGGCAAGAACTTCCACAGCTTGCACCGGCTGGCCCAGCCGACTGTATGCGGTTCCCATTTTGAAATAAACATAATCCCGGTTGGGATTGATCACGAGGACTTTCCTGTAGGTTTCCACCGCTTTCTGATACTGGCCCTGGCGATCATAGAGATCCGCTAAGTGATAGAGCGCATTCTCATCTTTCGGGTCGGCCTGAACCTGACGCAGGACCTCTTCGAAAACGTTCTCATAGGAATATTGATTTGCTGCCTGTTCTTCTCCTGCCGGCCTGTCATTATCAACAGCTTTTTTATCCTGCCCGCAACCGGATAACCCCAGTAGAACACAGAATCCCATCAAGGCAAAAAAATGCTGCGGCCGAAAATAATAATGTGAATGACAACACTGCATGATCATTTTCATTCTCCGGTTCTAATGGCCTCATAAGGCTCCAGACGGCTGGCCAGAAAAGCCGGCAACAGGGCGGATACCAGCCCGGTAAGCACAGAAAATACCAGAGAGGCTGCCAACAGTTCCTGCACCACCAGCGGGGAAGGCATCAAATAGGGAAGCTGTAGAGTGTTGCAAATGGTGTCACTCAGGGCAAAAAGCAGTCCGAAGCCCAAGGCCAGACCCAATAATCCGCCCACCAGGGTAATAAGCACCGCTTCCAACATGATCAGCCGGAAAACATGCCGCCGTTTGGCGCCCATGGCGCGCAGCATGCCCAATTCACGCTGCCGCTCGTTAACAATCATATAAAAGGCAAAACCAATCATAAACAGGCACATGGCCCAAAGAACCGCACTGACGGCCACGATCCCGGTCAGTAAACCCGAGAGCTGCCGCCTGACGGTGTTAACCACCTCATCGGAGGCAATGGCCTTGACATCGTCAAGGGCGTGCATAATCCTCAAAGCGACCCGCTCCGGCGAGAGAGTGCCATCGGTTTTTACCAGTACAGCAGAAATCTTGCTCTTATCGAGATGGAGCGGCTGCGGCGATTGGGTCGCGGAATTTTCCGCCATCCGGTAAGCCGCGTCCATGGTCATGAAAATTGATTGATCAAAAAATTTCATGCCGGTGGGCGCCATGGTGCCGACCACCTTGAAAGAGGTGCCAAAAAACGGGATGGTTGCGCCTTCCATTACCGGCATGGATCGTCCAGCGACAACCTGGTTCCCGGTCAATGAGTTGCGAACATTTTTCTCCAGCCAGGGCATGACGGTAAAATCGGTGGCCGGGTCAATAGCCACCAGAAAGACATCGACGCTGTAGCAGCAGGTGAATGAGGATGGCTCGATAAAAAGTTGAGGAGAAACCAGCTTCACTCCCTCAACTTGCCTTATTTTATCAAGCACCCCCCTGTCCATATAAAAGCTGGTGGGTTTGCCGGCCAGCAATGCCGTACGGGCCTGCTCTTCATTTTTGGCAGGAACGACCAGAATATCCGCGCCAAGCCGGTAAGTTCCGATCTTTAAAGCGTTTTGCATCCCGAAAATAAAAATAGTGGCTCCAAGGAGGGTTCCGGAGACAACGGCGGCCACCAACAACAGGAGAATGGTGCGGACCAGTTTCCGCCGCAGATTGTTGACGGCCAATTTAAACAGATTGATTTTTTTCATTAATTCTGACTTTTATCTGTTCGAGAAGTTAACAGCCTATAACTGCGTCTTCGTTTTGCAAGCCGTATAAATACCGATCGGTCACACCCGATGCAGCTATACCGTTTCTCTTTAGGTTGTGGTTGTAAAGCAAAAAAATGGAATGCAAGAGAATACCAATGCGATGGAGAAATACAAATAGACAGACCGGGAAGTTTCGCTTCCCGGTCTGTCGCAAGTACTTCAATTTCCCAAGATAAGCGAATTATTTCTTCTTGCCTTTCACTTCATCACAATTTTCATCTTTATCTGTTATTACTTTTTTCTTAGCAGAGGAGGCAACAGCCTTAGACGGATTCCAGTCAATCTCAATCCCGCAGAGCAGCGGCGATTGATTGTCGATTTTCACCTCGACGCCATTGGCCTTATGACAGGCTGCGCAGGCTGAAACCGTGCTGACTATCTTGCTATCCTTGATTTCCATGATGCTCAAGATACTGTCATCGCCATAGGTACGGGAAGACAGAAAGGCATACTTGCCATCGACGGTGAAGGCAAAATCATGGGGCCTGATATTGTCCGGCATGGTTATTCTTTTGATAATCGTATCGGAATTGGTGTCGATCACGATGATCTGGCTCCGGTGCGTACCGGGTTTGAGGCCGGGGTCAAACTCATTGGGAGCGCTTACCCATAGCTGCGTTCCATCCGGGGTCATTCTGGCCTGGTGGATAAAAGTCATCTCCGGGCTGGAAATCTCCTTGATCTTCTTTTTCGTAGTCCAGTCATATACATATACAATACCGGTAGGCATATCGGTAATATAGGCCTTCTTGGCGTTTTTGGTCCACTGGATTCCGCAGACAGCCTTGCCGACCGGCATCTTGTCGACGGTTTTCAGCGTTTTGGGATCCCAGCTATACACATTGCCGTCCGCCATATCTTCAAAATAAACGTTGCCATCTGGGCCAACTATGGCGCCGCAGAATTTCTGCCCAACCTTGAAGGGACCTTCTTTCTTGCCGCTGGCCAAATCAATCTTATAAACGTCTCCGGCCAGGGTGCCGGCCACCAGATATTTTTTGCCATCCTGTTTGACCAGGGCCTGGCCATGACTGCCGCCTGATTTTTTTATCTGCTCAAAACTCATGCCGGCAATGACACCTTCCATCTCAGATCCGGCCTCGGTCAGAACAATCCTGTCTTTTTCGACATCCACAGGAGGTTTAAGGGTGCGGAGATCTATAATAGCCAGATGTCCGCCATGTCCGGCAATATACGCAACGGCATTAAAGGTCGGGCCGACCTTAATTTCAGTGGCAGGAACCTTTTCAACCGCAGCCGTGTCAGCTTTTGCCCCCCCCGGCTGGTTAACAACAAAAACTGCTCCCGATGCAAACAAGGACAGGGCGATTATTGCTAATTTTTTTTTCATACTTTTCTCCCGAGTGAGCGTTTGTTGTTGTTAACCCGGTGATTACCCGAAAAAGCACCGGGGAAAATTAAGTTGTTTTGCCGATAAGTAGCCCCTGACGGACATGTCCGTCGATAAGGCAGAGAAACCAAGAGCCGTTATTGTCGATAATCATCAAGACAATTCTGCCTAGAATGCATACTGAGCAGAGATGACCCACCCCGCCCCAAAGGCCGACGCGGAAGGAGAAGTATAAAGATTCTCGCGGCCGGTGTCGGCATATGAGGCAACCAAGGTGAGATCATTGATCATCCACGCCACATGGCCCTCCCACATGGAGTGGGTGCTGACACCAGTATCAACCTGGGTTCCTCCTGCGTATTCCCAGCCGACAATGACATTTTTTATCGGAATTGTTTCGATGTTGCAGAAAAAGGCTTCATCACGATTCTCGCCGAAACCAAGCACTCCACGGACATAGCCTTTGGTGGAAAGCACGCCGACGTTCAAAATCACGGGAATCGGCAGGCCGGTCAGGGTTTTTGTTGCCACCGCATAATAATCTTCGCCGCTTTTGTTCGGGGCGTCGAAGTTAGTACTCTTGTGGATTACTCCCACGGAAACTGCTGGCAGATACGCCATATCGAAACTGTTTTCAGGCAGCAGATTTACTTTGGCTGAGACATTGTCCTTGTCAACTTGTCCGTGGAGTACATCGATATCCACCGACTCGTGGCTGTAGCCTAATTCTAGCCGGTTGAAAAAACTGATATTTACTCCTGCCGCTTCCCAGTTTATGTCGCTGGCTGGCAGACTGATATGCCAAGCGCCGATGTTTGGTTTGCTGACAATAGAGTTACCGAATAGGCCAGTCGCATCCTTGCCAATGGGGTTGGCAACATAGGCAAGAGGGTTCAGGGCAACACCACCAACCCCCTCAACATTTGTCAGGGGTGGGCCGGCCAACGCCACCGATGCGGTCCCCAATACGAATACTCCACCAAGCAGCACGCCCGTCGTTTTCTTTTCCATTTCGTTCTTCTCCTTCCCTAGTTCATTTAATTTGGTGAGCCCATATTAAGGCTTTAAGTTACCCCCCCCTTGAAGGCAGGGCATGTCTCGGCGAGCTGATAAAAAGTTCCTTGTTTCAGCCTGCCAAAAAATCCGGCCTCCCGTCCGGATTAACTGTGATCTGGCAAAGTCAGGGCTTGTTAAGACAGATACCCCTCAACCATGAGACAGAAACGGCAACCTTGCCGGTTCGAATCTTGTTTACGTTAAAATCTCCGGAGTTTATCTGCTCTGCAACTGAGCATTTTCCCGTTTTTCCTGGGGTAGGTTCAACAATGCCTTGGTTTCTCATCCGACAAACTCAGCAAAGGAAAAATTAATTGGTTGCGGGCAAGCCGCACACCATGTGCCACAATGTGGTATATTATAATACCAAGGCACCACACAGTGGCTGTACCTTGTCAAGCAAATAATCGTCTCGAGCCAAAAAAAATCATGGCCTCGACAGGAATCAAAGTTCCCCATCGATTTTCAAGGACTAATGATGCCAGTGTACGGTCGCGAAGGCCGCGACGTGGACGCCATAATTAACCCAGCACAACTCGCCACAGGTTGGGTTGGGTGGATGGTGGGAATTATTTTTGAGGTGTATCGATCAACAAAAATGCATATTTGGAGAGAACTATCGGTTGTGGTGTTTTCGTCTTGACATTTGACAGCCTTTCTCCGCATCCTAATAGAATAGAAAGCGTAGAAAGATCAGGTGCCGCTTTGTCTGCTTAATAACTTTTGGTGAGGGGAAAACATGAAGAAAAAAACAATTTTTTCGATTAGCTTTCTGGCCTTTCTCCTGTTGCTGGCTGTTGTTGCCTATGCCGCAGGCATGACAGGCAAGTGCTCATTGTGCGGGATGAATTTAGCAGGCAACGAAAACACTGCCTATGAAATCACCATGAAGAACGGTAAACATGTAACTTATTGTTGCGCGCATTGTGGCTTGTATGTTCACGCGACGGAAACCGCGAAGGTCAAGTCTGCCCGCGCTCGGGATTTCATCAGTGGCGAGTGGATGTCCCCGTCCGAGATGACTTTTCTCTTTAAGAGCAGTGCGGTGCCTGCCTGCGCCCCGAGCTGGATAGCCTTTGGCAAGAAGGAAGAGGCTGAAAAGTTCCAAAAAGGTTTTGGCGGCACCATCTACAATTTTGATGAGGCTCTTGCAGAAAGAGCCAAAATGCCAAAAGGGATGGAAATGTAGGAAGTGGTTGCGGATGAACGGAAGCACAGGCGGCACCTGAAAAGCCTTCCGATCGGTTCGTTTCCCTTTCCGGCAGTTATGGTTGTTCTTGTCTCTGTTTTCATGCCTCAGTTACCGCTGATTTATTGTTTGAATCGCGGCCCCTTCGTCATTTCCCTGAGCAAAAAATCATGCTACAGAATCCTCGACATACCTGGCTCCTTTTTCTGATTTTTCTGCTGATTGCAGCGCCAGCCCTTTTTGCAGCCGAGCCTCGGCCAGATTGCCAGGTTTGCGGAATGTGGATCGATCAATACCGCCATACCAGGCACGTCTTTACCTCCAAAAACGGCACCAAAATCATGTTCTGCAGCTTGACATGTGCAGCCAACTATCTGAAAAGTCACAGAAAAGAAATTAAACAGATGCAGGTTGCCAATTATCTCACCGCCGAGCTCATTGATACATCCCGGGCCATATATCTTGTAGGAAGCGATGCTCCACCAGTGATGAGCAATACCAGCATCATCGCTTTTTCCAGCAGAGAACAGGCAGAACAATTCCAGCAAAAACACGGCGGACGCATCCTGAATTTCGACAAAGTTTTGACCTTAGAATAAAAGAATGCCGCCACCCGCTCAGATGGCCATAGGTTGGGTTGGGTGGATGGTGGGAAGAATTTGAGGGGCCGATCGGAGCAAAGAATTTTCACTCATAAAGAATGGCAAATGCATACCGAGCGCGGTTGGGTTATGGTTGGGCGAGAGGACGGAGAGGACGCAAAAATGCCCGCAACCCCTTGACGGCACTCGAAACTCCGCCTCACTTTCCCTAAATTGCTGGTACCAGTGCACCGTAAAAGGCGGTCGGGAAGGACGCGACGTGGACGCAATAGACCTGGCCAAGGCTTGCGAAGAACTGGGAGCCGGAGAGATTCTCCTGAACTGCATCGACAAAGACGGCACCAATTCCGGCTTTGATTTGGAGCTGATCAACCAGGTACGCTCGGCCGTGTCCATTCCGGTCATCGCCTCATCAAGCGGGGCGGGAAAGGTGGAGCATTTCTCCGAGGTCTTTGAGAAAACCGGGGCCGAGGCGGCTTTGGCGGCGGGGATTTTTCACAGAGAGGAAGTGCCCATCAGTGCGGTGAAAGCGCATTTACGTGAGAGGGGGATTGAGACGAGATGAGGACCCCGGCTTTCTATTGAAGGGCCGACGATGAGGAAATGCTCCTTGAGAGTGTTGGTGGGCAGTACGAAATTTCAAGCAACATTTTCAATGCTTGGCAGCATACACCAAATGGGGTCAACTACATACGAATCCTCAAAAAAGAACCTTCCGCAACCAGATGCTTCTGACACTCTCGCACATTCCCCTTTTGTTGCCAATCAAAAAAGGGGTTAGGTTGCCTTGTGCAAGAACTTCAACATGGGAATTTCACCGGAAAAAATATGGTGATATCCCCAGGTGAGCCCCTCGTGACCTCCCAACAATAAAAATTAATAATATCCATTAGTAAATTTAACTACAGAAAAAATACGGGATGCATCAGACTCATGACAACTCAATCCGAGCCACCCCTTGCCTAAAATAGATTTTCACTCCATCTTACAGCCTATCAATTACGTTTAGTTTCCTCTTTTGAAAGCCTCGTTAAAGACATTTTGGCATTAAACCTGCATAAATTTATGTAGAATTTTCAGAAAAGTGATGCCACTAAGCCATCCTCCGAAAATGGTAAACCCGTCGCAAGTCGGGGACACAAAGTCAACAGGTCCTTAATGGACGGCTGGACTACCGGAGCGCAAGGAAGATATTCCGGAGGATGTAACAATGAAGAAGACTCACAAATTGAACCTGGCCGTCGCGGCAGCCGGGCTTTTAAGCATCGGTCTGGCTGGTTCCGCCATGGCATTCCACAGCGGCGGTGTTGCCGACTGTGCTGGTTGTCACAGCATGCACACCGCCAAAGCGGGAGGGAAATTCCTGCTGACCGGAACCGACCAGAGCTCCACCTGTCTGAACTGTCATGAGGATTCCGCAGATACCGGCCCGAACAGCTACCACATCAGCACCGCTGACGCCAATCTGGGCCCAGGCCTTTCACCCCTGCAAAGAACCCCGGGCGGTGACTTCGGATGGTTGAAGAAGAGCTATACGGGTTTTGGGTATGGTGATGCTCCGTCTCCTCCAGAATATGGCGAGCGACACGGCCACAACATTGTTGCCGTTGACAAGGGGTATGCGGCTGATGCTACTCATGCTACCGCTCCGGGCGGCACATTCCCTGCGGCAAACCTGCAGTGTAATAGCTGCCATGACCCCCACGGCAAGTACAGAAGGGGCTCAACCGGTGCCGTGACAACTGGCGGAGCATCCATAATCGGCTCCGGCTCTTACGACACCAGCACGGTCCCCATCGCGGGGCAGGCTGTTGGTGCATACCGCCTGCTGGCTGGACTCGGCTATCAGAGCACCGCCGCCTCGGGTGTCACCTTTCCCGGCGTGCCGGTGGCCGTTGCTCCTTCCACCTACAACCGGACCGAGACAGTCACCCAGACCCGCGTTGCATACGGGACGAAAATTGGGAGTGGTCAGGCCCCGTGGGGTCAATGGTGTTCCAGTTGCCATGGCGACATGCACACTTCCAGCGGAAAAGTGGTGCATCCCACTGACCAGAACCTCGGCTCATCCATTTCCGGGATGTATGGACGATATGTCAAGTCCGGCAACCTGAGCGGTACTGCGGCAACCTCCTACCTCTCTCTTGTCCCGTTTGCACAGGGCGCGGCCAATAGTTCTTTCGCCAACCTGAAAGCAAACGCCAAGAATGATGACAGCGCCCTCGGAGGACCCGTCAGCACCGACCAGGTCACGTGTCTCTCCTGCCATCGCGCCCATGCCTCCGGTTTTTACTCCATGCTGCGCTGGAACAATGATACGGAGTTCATCGTGTCCAACGGCGTATATGGTACAGGGATGGGGCGTACCGAAGCAGAATGGAAAGCTGCTTACTATGACAGGGATCCAGCCAAGTTTGCCACCTATCAGAGGGGTCTTTGCAACAAGTGTCATGCGAAGGATTGATCAAGGCGTGGCAGTTTAGCAGGATGTTGAAAAAGAGTCTCCACTGACGGCGTTCTTGCCGTCAGCCTTGATTTTCAGTTTGTTCTTTGAAACTTTGCACCCACCCTGTGGGCGGTTCTGCTATATTTCGATGCATTTTTCTTCATTTCCGGAGAAACTCCATCGAAATTTGATGGATTTCTCCTTAAGGAGGAACGGGTAACCCCAGATTTCGCATACGTACCAGGTTGTATGCGGCGGCGGAGAGCGTGAACAGCCAATCGATTTTCTCTACCCCTTTGTATCTGGCCTTCCGCAACCAGCCAACCGTCTTCATCCAGCCGAAAATCTCTTCCACACGCTGCGTTTTCTTTGGCTTACAGCATGCGCTCACTGCGGACGGCAGTATAATATCTGTAACAGCAACGAGCGGAGCAGCTTTTCCGGCGGAATAGAAGGCCGTCCCACAGTGGCATAGAGTTCCCGGAACACCGGGGAGAGTTCCTTGAGCGCCTTGTCGGCCATCTTGCGGATAGGACGCACAGGATGATCCTGAGGCACTCTGGCTTCCGGGGATATAAGCTGAACAGCATCTGTTGGTGGGTGTCGGTTCCGCGCATGTTTTCCTCAATGTTTATGAGTTATTTTAGGTGGTTATAGTTTATTGTGCGCGGATTAAAATGTCTCGATATTTGCTGAGTTTTTCAACAGCCTGCTAGCGCGCTCTGATTCAGGGTCTCATCCCCGCCAGAATCACCAATCTGAATGAGAAAATAGACTTTAAAGGTTGTGCCCTTGCCTTGCCGGCTGAAGATCTGGATTGCCCCCCCTTGAGCGGTTATAATTCCGAGAACCGCCGACATCCCCAGGCCACGCCCGGTAAATTTGGTGGTATAAAATGGCTCGAAAACTCGATTATAAATCTCATCGCTCATGCCACAACCATTGTCGGTGACTTCCAGGCAAGCATACCAGCCGGGAGGGATGATCTTGCCCAAATAATCTTTTTCTGACTGCCCAGCTTCAATTCCCGTCTTGGCAAGCGACACTTGAACTACCCCCTGCGCTTCGCCGATGGCTTCCGCAGCATTTATGATCAGGTTCAACGCTACTTGGCTGAGTTGGCTGGCATCACCCTTGATGGGAGGAATCTCAGCAGACAGATGATGCTTTATCACTACATTTTGCCTGATGGCTGATTTCACCATCATGACCACGTCATCAACCAGCGCCTTAATATCCACCTGTGACTGGACAGACTGAGCCTTTCCGGCGTATGTCAGCATTTGACGACAGAGACCGGCCGCTCGTTCGGCAGCTTTTTCTATCTGGAGTAAATACTCACCAGCACCATCAGGGTCCATCTGAGCCAAAGAACAATTACCCATGATGATTGCCAGAATGTTGTTAAAATCGTGGGCGATGCCACCAGCCAGCACCCCAAGGCTCTCAAGTCTCTGAGACTGCTGAAGTTGTTCCGTCTGCTGGCGTTTGAACTCTTCTGCTTTTATTCTTGAAGTTATATCAAGAAAAATAGTTGCAAATCCGCCTGATTCCCAAGGGATCACGGAAATGTCAAAATATTTGTCCATGTGTTGATAAAAAGTAGTGAAGCGAGATGACTTTCTGGCTTGTACAACTTCGGAAAACTCCTTCAAATAGGGTGGAGTGTCGGAGCCGTATACTTCAGTGGCAATTTTTCCTGTTACCTCCTCTGGAGACAACCCCAAAATATCGGTATAAGCAGGATTAACCATCTCTATCCGATAATTGAGAATAGTACCGAAATCGTCACGTATAACACTGTGAAGGGCCACCCCTTCCGTCATCTCTTCAAAAAGAGAACGGAATTTGTATTCGCTTTCAATTAAGTTTTCCTCCATCTGCTTACGTTCGGTGATGTCACGGGCAATTCCATAGAGTCCTATGATTTCACCGTTCTCGTTTTTTATGGGGTATTTCCGGTTATCTACCCAGCCGGACTCACCATCGTTAGTCAAAGTTTTCTGGATTTCATGAGCAACCAGTGCTCCAGCGAACACCTGTTTTTCCAGGCGGTAGTATATGTCCGCATACTCTTCTGGGAACACATCATAGTCCGTCTGACCAATCAGGTCACTCCAGTGCTCTGCGGGATGACATAAGGAGACTAATGTCTGGCTGGCTCCGGTGAACACATGATTACGATCCTTAAAATAGATATAATCATTGGTATTATCCATAATGGCTCGAAAATTCGGCACCGAAACAGCATCATCCAATGTTCTTTTCAATGACTTGGCATCTTGCAATAACAAATCAAGAGTAACATCAACCCCATTGTCACCTGACCGTTTTTCACAGAAGCCTCTGATACAACGGATTCGGCCATTGGCCTGCCTGATCCGGATGTTAAACGGGCCAGGTGTATGATGAGAGCCACGAGAAAACAACACCTCAGAGATATCAATGTCATGGGGATGGATGAGGTCTTTCAGAGATACCCGGGCGGATATAAAATCATCAACTGAAAAGCCAAGCAAATCCTCAATGCTCTCGCTGACCGACAGCACTGATATTTGATCAGTTAAGGCAAGACATATTTTCGCTTCAAGCATCGGGGGCCTCGATTTCAATCTCGCAGAAGCTCTGGCATCGGCCGGAAATATTGACTATAAAATCATTCACGCCATCAGTTGGTTCTATTAACCTCGCCTCTTGTCGGATATCCTAATTTACCACGTGTCCAAAGCAGCAGATACAGGGATAGTATTGCCATCACCCATACAGCTTGTCAATTCAGAAGAGTTGGCTCTTCCACAGAATTAGAGGGCAGAGTCTCTCTCTCGCAGGCGACGCTACTGGCGGCAGCACAGCAAGAAACAGGATGAAATGACTCACCGCCCCCCTCCAACAGTCGGCATCGGTTGGGTTGGGTGGTGGTTGGGTGAGAGGGCAGATCGGGCAAGAAAATTACTGCAACCCCTTACAGGAATCAATTTTACTCGTTATTTCCAAGAGTTGCTGGTACCAGTGTACAGTGAAAGGCGGTCGCGGGGGATGCGATGTGGACGCAATGGAATTGGCAAAGGCTTGCGAAGAGCTTGGGGCAGGAGAAATTCTCTTGAATTGCATCGACAAGGATGGGACCAACTCAGGCTTTGACCTCGAACTGATCAACCAGGTGCGACAGGCGGTATCCATCCCGGCCATCGCCTAAGCGTTGCAGGCAAGGTGGAGCATTTCTCCGAGGTCTTTAAAGAAACCGGGGCCGAGGCGGCTCTGGCCGCAGGGATCTTTCACCGGCAGGAGGTGTCCAACTGCGCTGTAACAGCGCGCATCTGCGAAGCAAGGGGATTGACACGAGATAGCCTCAATTTTCAGCTTTCAGCCTTCAGCTTTCCCTTGAAGAGACGGCTGATGAGAATTCCTGCCTCATACAGCCCGAAAAGCGGTACGGCAAGCAGAGCCGCAGACAGCATATCGCCTGCGGTAAGCAAAAAGGCGAGAACCAGGATGGCGAGATAAAAGTATTTCCGCTGCCGGGCAAAATAGCCCTTGCTCACAATCCCGGCCTTGGCGACCATGACCATGAGAAAGGGCACCTCAAAGGCCAAGCCGAACGCGAGCGAGGTTCGGGCCACAAAGGTGAGGTAGGCATCAAGCCGGAGCAGGGGTTCAAGCTGCTCGTCGGCAAAGCTCAGCAAAAAAGCAAGCGTCCTCGGCAGCACCACCCAATAGGCAAACACCACCCCGCCAGCAAAAAGGGCCGTGGCCCAGAAGACCACCGTTTGCGCCAACCGCCGTTCATGGCGGTGCAGCCCTGGCGCGATAAACATCCATAACTCATAGCAGCAGACCGGGAAGCCAACAATCAACCCGGCCAGCAGGGAAATCTTCAGATAGGAGACAAAAGCTTCGGTGAGATTGGTGTAAACGAGTTTGGCCAGAGTTGGGTGGCCAGTGATCAGGGGGACCATCAAAAAACGGACGAGCTGCTCGGAAAAGGCATAGGCGATGAGGGTGGTCACCAGGATTGCCAGGAATGACACCAGAACCCTATTCCGCAACTCCCGGAGATGCTGGGAGAAAAATCCTGACAGTCCTTCGGTCATCCTGCCGACTTCTCTTGCTTGGCCTCGATTTCGGCAGGTTTCACATCTGGGGTGGACACGGGAGGCGTCACGGCATCAATCTCCGCGGCAACGGCCTGTTCAGGAACCGAGGTGGAAGGCAGATTGGGATAGGCATCCCCCAGCTTCTGCTCCCAAGGATCCTGCCCAGGCTCATCCTTCATCTCCTCATTCAGGCTCTCTTTGAGGGCTGACGCGGTTTTTTTCAGGTCCAGCATAACCTTGGCAATGGACTTCGCCATTTCCGGAAGCTTATCCGGGCCTACGACTATAAGCGCAATACCCAGAATCAGGATCAACTCAGGAAGCCCGATACCAAACATAACAATTGCCTCAATGTACCCGCAAAAACCAGTCTGCCGCAAAAATCATCAGCGCCTCACGCCCATCACATCAGGAGGCAATCTACGGCATTTGCCCGAGGGTGTCAAGACAGGCCTCCTCCCGGATAATGAGCAGGGCATCACTGATTGACTTTTTATTTCCCTTTGGCTATGGTGCCTGTTGCTGTGCATGGTAAAATAAAAGAATGAGCCCATCTGTGGCTCACTGACAACCTTTTTTGGGGATGATTGCGGAGGAAGAGCAAGATGGCCAATGTGGTAATTGTTGGAACGCAATGGGGCGATGAGGGTAAAGGTAAGATCGTCGACCTGTTGACGGAGCACGCCGACTTCGTGGTGCGCTTTCAGGGCGGCAACAACGCCGGTCATACCCTGGTGGTGAAGGGCAAAAAGTACGTCTTCCACCTCATCCCCTCCGGCATCCTCTACGAAAACAAGATGTGTTTCATCGGCAACGGCGTGGTCCTCGACCCCGGCGTTCTGCTGGAAGAGATGGACAAGCTCGCAGCCAGCGGGTTGCCGGTGAATCCGCAGCGGTTGATGATCAGCGAACGCGCCCACCTGATCATGCCCTACCACCGGCTCCTGGACTCCTGCAGCGAATCGGCCCTGGCCAGCGGCAAAAAGATCGGCACCACGGGTCGGGGCATCGGCCCCTGCTATGGCGACAAAATTTTGCGCAAGGGCATCAAGGCCGGCGACCTCCTGGACTCAGGATCGCTCATGGAAAAACTCCGCGAAAACCTGGAAGAAAAGAATTTCCTCTTCACCAAGAAATACAACAGCGAACCGCTTAAAGCCGAGGCGGTCTACGACGAATATATGCAATACGCCGAGCGGCTTGCTCCTTATATTGATAATGTTTCCGTGGCGTTGGACGATGGCCGCAAGGCCGGCAAGCACATCCTCTTTGAGGGCGCCCAGGGCACCCAGCTGGACATCGACCACGGCACCTACCCCTTTGTCACCTCCTCGAACACCATCGCGGGCAACGCCTGCACCGGCAGCGGCTTCGGCCCCTCCCACATCGACTGCGTCATCGGCATCCTCAAAGCTTACACCACCAGAGTTGGCGAGGGGCCTTTCCCCACCGAGCTGCTGGACGGAATCGGTGACGAGTTGCAGCAAAAAGGCGGGGAAGTCGGCGCCACCACCGGGCGCAAACGCCGCTGCGGCTGGCTCGACGGCATCATCGCCCGGGAAGCCGTGCGCCTCAACGGAATCAACGGCTTGGCCATCACCAAGCTCGATGTCTTAAGCGGCCAGCCGACCCTGAAACTTGCCACCAGCTATGAGGCGGAGGGCAAGAAAATGACGGCCATGCCCGGCAATATCAAGACCTTTGCCAAGATGCAGCCGGTTTACGAAAACCTCGCAGGCTGGAGCGAAGAGATCAGCCAGGCCCGCAGCGTTGAAGATCTGCCGGCCAAGGCCCGTGATTACGTGAAACGCATCGAGGAGTTCACCGAAACCCCGGCCTACATTCTCTCCGTCGGTCCAGGCCGCGAGCAGACCATGCTCCTCAACAACCCCTTCCAGAAATAACCAGAAGGAATTCGCATGAGCACAGAGCTGCGCCCAGACAGTTACGCCCGGCATACCCTGGAGCGCTACACCGGCTCCAGCGTCAAGGACTTCGGCTCCCACATCCTGCTCTGCAATTTCCACCGCTACATCGATGACTTCGCCCGCATCACCGGCAACCCGGTCCAACGCGGACACTGGAGCGTGGTCCATGACCGCAAACGGGACTTAAGCATCATCAACCACGGGGTCGGCTCCCCCTCGGCAGGCATTGTCATGCACTGCCTCTCCTTTCTCGATGAGATAAAATGCGTGCTCATGCTCGGCATGTGCGGCGGTATCGATGATGTGCTGGAGATCGGCGACATCATCGTTCCCACTGCCAGCATCCGGGACGAAGGTACCAGCCCGCACTATCTGCCCAAGGATGTTCCGGCCCTGCCTTCGATCCACGTCAACCGCATCTGCGAGCAGGTCATCACCAGCGAACTGAAGATGGTGCCAAAGTCAGGCATCCTGATGACCACCGATTACCGGATGTGGGAGTTTGACACAGAATTCATCCAATACATCCGCAAACACCGGATCATGGCCATCGATATGGAAATCGCCACCCTGTTCGCGGTGGGCTATGCCCTCAATGTGCCCACCGGTGCCATGATGCTGGTCTCCGACCTGCCCCTTAAAAAGGGCGGGATCAAGAGCAAGGACAGCGCCGAGGAGATATTTCTCACCTACACTCAAGAACACCTGCAGATGGGTCTCAAGGTCATGGAAACCGCCTGCCTCGACAAAAGAACCCCGCTCAGCTAACGCCAAACGGGGTTCTCCTTCCTGCCTTTTATCACAATTCTGACCGCTACCGGCTCACCGACCTGGCCCCGGCCATGACATCGGCCATGTCAAAGGCAATTCGCGCCAACATGTTCGGCACCACCGGCCCTGCTTGGGACGGCTTGATCTCGGGGGGGTTGAAGGCTGCGAGAAAAAGGTCGAACGTGCTGCCTTTTGGATAAGCCATGGGCTGATCCATGGATTGCTCGATATACCAGACGGTATTTCCGGTATGCACATTGAGCAGACGGGTGGACACCTCAACCCGCCCTCCGCCGAACTGACTCCCTTCCAGGGCGTAGTTGACCTTGCCCGCCAAGACCAGATCGACCTTTGCCTTGCGGCCAAGGGCCAAGGCTTCCTGAATATCCCGGTAAGGCTCCTCAAGATGGAGCACCTTGGGAAAAGCCTGCTTCCCCAGGAGAACATCCTTAAAGAGCATGGCAACCCCCTCCCCCTGTTCTCGCGTCATGTTGCGGGGTATTTGAAAGGGGAGAACGCCCACGGTCGCCTCCCGATAGGTATCCATCTCCGGATAAATAAAGACCACCGGCGAGTTCTTTTTGACCTCCACCGGCTGGTTGGCCCAATTTCTTTGGCTCGAGGCACACCCGGAAAGGAGAAATCCCAGCAGCACAACCACGATTCCTTTTTGCATACTGCCCTCCTATCGCTCGCGACCGGAAAGTAGCGCATCGCCCAAAGCGCCGTCTCCTGCCGCAAGAAGATAATTGATACTGCGGCTGCGCTGCAACTCAAGCCCTGCCACGGAAAGCACCTGTTGGGATCCGGCGTCGAGCAGCTTGAGATTGAGAATTACCGTGGTTGGCGTCAGCGAATAGGTGCCGGTGAGGATGGCCGCAGCCTGTTGCTGTTTGGCCAAAAGCTTGGCGTCTCTGGTGAGCATCAGCTCGCCCCGGTTGTCCCGGATAAGCAGTTCAGCAGACTTGCGGATCTCCACCACGCCAAAACCGTGACGAAACAGGCTGGTGGACAGAGCCTCGGTCAGGGTCCGACCAAAACGGGTGGTGGTGTAGAGGTTGTCGAGATCAACCACCGTGGTCAGGATCAACCGTTGGCCGCCCCCGGCGCCGCGCATACCGGAAGTCAACTGCAGGGCCAATTCCTCTCCCACCCCGAAAAAGTCCGGGGTGACCACAGAGGCGGTGCCGCCGGTGTTTGTTTGGGGCGCACATCCGGTCAGGAGCAGAACACAGTTCAGAAACAACGCCAGCCCGAAGCGAGCCATTGTGTTTGTTTTTTTCATGAGCCACCTTTCTTTGTTGAACGCTTGGCATCTGCCTTTGTCGGCTTCTTTGCCGGAGGCTCAGGCGCTGCCTGACCCTCTTCCTGAAACTGCCGGATCGCGACCTGCGAGGTGCGGATGGACGCGGGCATGCTTTCATTGGCCAACAGGTTGGCAGTCATCCCGTCAATGGGAAAAACTAGAGTGGCGGAGGAAAGAACCCTGTTGTCCACATTGCGCAACAACCGGGCATTCACCAAAATTTCCTGCCCGGCGACGGAATAAGTTCCCACCACCACAGCCTGGGCTTGCTGCACAAGGCCGATCTCATCCATGCTCCGGGATAAGGCATACTCGCCATGGTACGGGCTCACCATCATGCCCGGAGTTTTCCGCACCTCAATCACTTCCAACCCTGCCTGTTGCATGGTGGAGAGCAGCTGCTCGCCCAGATACCGGCCAAAAGAAGAGGTGGCGTACAGATTATCAAGACTGACAAAGGTGCTCACCGCCACCACATATTCATCGGCCACCACTTCGCTGGCATTGGCAATGAGTGCCTTTCCCAGTTGATTGATCTTGGCCTGCAGGGCAGCGCCCTGGCCCTCACTGCCGGCCGCCGAGCTGCCTGTCTGGCCGGAGCCAAAGCCAGGCAAAAAGGATTGGGACATATTCTGCGGCGAGAAAACCCGAGCAGTGCGGAACACATAATCAGGCGGGATCGCATGGGGATAATTATAGAAATACGGACGATAGGCCGGTGTGGGCCGCTGTCGCTCCTGAAGCATCCCCCCATTTGCGGTGGTGTCAGTAAGTTGACCGTCATCGGCCGACACAGGGGTTACGGCGCATCCCAGAGCCAGAGAAATCGCAAGCAGTTGTCTGATCATCATTTCCACCCCCTGTCAGGGATTAAAATTGTAGGCAGGATAGTCTTTTTCCATGCTCCGCCAGGAAGGGCCAAAGGCCTGAACCATGGGATCATCCGAAACGCCACCTCTACCGGGATAGACCACGGGCACCCGTTGCCCCTCCCCGAACATTGGCGAGGCAAGCCGCATGTCAACCTCGACCAGATTACTGTGTATTCCTCCGGAACAGCCACAGCAACCGATGAGCAACAACCCTGCCAGGATTTTCTGCATTTCCTCTCCCTCCGTGCTCTCGCACCACGAAACAAAGCCTTCCGGTCAATAAAATGACAGCCTTGCATGCACCCCGGTATGGGAATTTTTTTCCCGTTTATCCCCAAGGCAAAGCGGGAAGCCACATCCCAACGGGGAATTTTTTTCTGGCCCACCTGTCCCGCCCACCTTTTTTTCAATCTCGCCTTGGTTATAAGCATTTTCCATGCCACCACACCAAGATTCTCCCCTGCGCTTTCCTGCACAACCTTCAAAGATTACCCATATTCATCGGGTAAATACCCGCCATAACTCTGCCAATTTCTTAGCGGAATGGCGGTCGACAGAAAAAATGATTGCCAAAAAACCGGGATAGATTATACTTTTGAAGTTTATACTACCGCGATACCCACCGGGAGATTTCCCACAGGAGGAGTTGTATTATGGCACGTATCACCGTCGAAGACTGCCTGAGCCAGATAGGCAATGAGAATCGTTTTTCCCTTATCCATCTTGCCGTTGAACGGGTCAAGCAGCACCGCAAGAACGCTCCTTTTCTGGTAAAGTGCAAAAACAAGGAGATTGTCGCCACCTTGCGCGAAATTGCCTCCGGACAGGTGAGTTTTTCCACCATCAAAGATTTCACCCCCAGCAAAGAGGATATTCCCGTCCCAACCGCACTGAAGGGTGACGAGCAAACAGAACCGGCATCCCTGTAACCGATGGAAAACGATTTTTACAAAACACTCGGGGTCTCCCCGGATGCGCCTGCGGAAGAGATAAAAAAAGCGTACCGCAAGCTGGCCATGAAATACCATCCGGACAAAAATCCGGGCGACAAGCAGGCTGAAGATAAATTCAAATCAGCCGCCGAGGCCTACGAAGTTCTCGGCGACCTGGAAAAACGCAAGATATACGACCGCTACGGGGTCGCTGGCCTGAAAGACAGCGGCTACAGCGGGCCGGGAAACTTCGAGGACATCTTCTCGAGCTTCGGCGACATCTTCGGCGACATGTTCGGAGGCCGTTCCGGACAGCGGCGCCAGGGACCAATCCCGGGAAACGATCTGCGCTACGATCTGGGCATCAGTTTCATGGATGCGATGCATGGCGCAGAAAAAGAGATCGAGATCACCAAGCGGGAAACCTGCTGGACCTGCGACGGAACCGGGTTACGCCCAGGACACAAGGCATCGACCTGCACCACTTGCAAAGGGCACGGCCAAGTGGTGCATGCTCAGGGCTTTTTTCGGGTGCAAACCACCTGCCCCAAATGCCACGGCGAAGGCACAATCATCACCGATCCCTGCAACGATTGCCAGGGCGAGGGCCTGACAAAAAAAACAAAAAAGGTGTCACTGAAGATTCCAGCCGGGATCGACACCGGCGCCCGCATGCGCTTGCGGGGCGAGGGCGAGGGTGGTCGCAAGGGAGGTCAGCCAGGGGATTTGTATGTGATCATGCACGTGGAGCCCCATGAATTCTTCCTGCGGGAAGGCAACCAGATTCACTGCCTCTTCCCTCTGACCATGGTGCAGGCCGCGTTGGGCGCCACCGTGGAGGTGCCGACCATCAATGGCTCCAAGAAACTGGTTATCCCGGCGGGCACCCAGCCCGAACAGATCTTCACCCTGAAAGGCGAAGGTGTTCCCTCCCTCCGGGGCGGGAGCCCCGGAAACATGATCGTTGAGATCAAGGTTGTCATCCCGAAAAAATTGTCCGCGCGGGAAAAAGAACTGCTCGCGGAATTTGACACCCTGCAAAAAGAAAGGGGCGCACACCAGGAAGAAGAAGGCTTTTTCAAAAAAATCCTTCACAAATTCGCCGACGAAAGTCCTTGATTCTTCCACAAGGGAAAGCGACAATGAGCGATCAGCCCGTGACGACAAGCCAACTTACCCACTTTGACGAAGCCGGGAATGCCCGCATGGTGGATGTGGGCGGCAAAAATGAAACCGTGCGCGAGGCAACGGCTTCCGGCTCCATTTCCCTTTCGGCGCGAGCGTTTCAGTTGGTGCGGGAGGGAAATATCGCCAAAGGAGATGTGCTCGGAGTCGCCCGGCTCGCCGGGATCATGGCCGCCAAAAAAGTCGATGCCCTGATTCCCCTGGCCCACCCGTTGGCCATCAACAAGGTGACTATAGACTTTGACCTCAACGAGGCGACACACACCATAGAAATTACCGCCACCGTGGGAATAACCGGCAGGACCGGAGTCGAGATGGAAGCGCTCACCGCCGTCTCGGTTGCCGCTCTGACCATTTATGATATGTGTAAGGCTGTGGACAAAGGCATGATCATTAATAACATCAGACTGGAAAGGAAAATCGGGGGCAAAAGCGGAAGCTATCAACGCAACGGATAACGAACGCTTGTCCAAGATATGCCAAGGGAGTAAGACCGTGAAAAGAGAACAACTTGAGTATTTTCGCCAGAAGCTGGAGACCATGAGCAAGGATCTTTTGCAAGAGGCTGAAAAAACCATCCACGAGATGACCGACAGCACGGAAAACTATCCCGATCCCACAGACCGGGCCAGCGCCGAATCCGACCGGAGTTTCGAACTCCGCATCCGTGACCGCGAACGCAAACTGCTTGCCAAGATCAGGGAAGCCATCGAACGTATCGATGAAGGCACCTATGGCATTTGCGATGAATGCGGCGATGAAATCTCGGCCAAGCGTCTTGAGGCGCGTCCGGTGACAACCCAATGCATCGAATGCAAGACCCTCCAGGAAAACCAGGAAAGAGCGCAAAAAGGTTTATAAGAGACCGCGATGCCTGAACTCCGCAAAGACCCGATCATTGGCCGCTGGATCATCATCTCCACCGAACGGGGAAAGCGACCCACTGATTTCATTGTTGAAAAAAGCGAGGTCAGAGGGGGTTTCTGCCCTCTGTGCCCAGGCAACGAGAACACAACGCCTCCGGAGGTCTTAAGCTACAGTAGCGCCGATGGCCACCAGAGCAACAGGCCTGGTTGGGATCTGCGGGTCGTGCCCAACAAGTACCCCGCCCTCATCATCGAAGGCAATCTCAACAAAGAAGGCGATGGTCTCTATGATCGGATGAACGGCATCGGGGCCCATGAGGTCATCATCGAAACCCCGGACCACAACGAAACCTTCACCAGCCTGCCGCCGGAACGCATGCTCAAGGTTTTTCTGGCCTACCGGGATCGGCTGCTCGATTTGGCTCAGGATCCGCGCTTCCGTTACGTCATGGTTTTTAAAAATTTCGGCGCTGCGGCCGGAGCCTCGCTGGAACACTCCCACTCCCAACTCATTGCCCTGCCCATTCTGCCGCGCATGATCAGCTCCGAAATCGAAGGGAGTCTTTCCTACTACAAATACAAGGAACGCTGCATCTTTTGCGACATTATCCGGCAGGAAATGAACCAGGACCAACGGGTAGTGGCCCAAAACGATTTGTTCATCGCCATTGTCCCCTATGCGCCTCGTTCGCCTTTTGAGATGTGGGTTCTGCCCAAGCGCCATGCTTCTTCATACCTTGCCATGGATGACGATCATTTCAAGGCGCTCACCGCGATTTTCTCCGAGTGCATGCGCCGCCTGAACACCTGCATCCCCAATGTCCCCTACAATTTTGTACTCCATGGCGCGCCGTTGCGCTCGCAGCCCCTTGAGCATTACCACTGGCATTTTGAGATCATGCCCAAACTAACGATGATTGCCGGGTTTGAGTGGGGATCGGGTTTTTACATCAACCCCATCCCGCCGGAAGAAGCAGCCCAATTCTTAAAAGAAGCGATAATTTGAACGAAGGCTTAAGGACCGCAACCCTCACAGCCCTTGCAAGACAACAGGGAGGGGATCAATGAAAAAAATACTGCTTGTTGACGACGAAGACAGCATCCACCTCCTCTACCGCGAAGAGCTGGAAGACGAGGGCTATGAGGTCCACTCGGCTCTCTCCGGCGAAGAAGCCTTGGCACAGCTAAAGATCATTGTGCCGGATCTCGTCATCCTCGATATCAATATGCCCGGCATCAACGGAATCGACGCCCTGCGCCAGATCAAGGAAATGAATCCCTCGTTGCCGGTGATCCTGAGCTCTGCCTACCAGGAGTTCAAACAGGATCTGGCCACCTGGGCTTCCGATGAGTATATCGTCAAATCATCCAACCTGGACGAACTCAAGGCTGCAGTGAAAAAACATCTTGCCTGAAAGCCGAAAACGGAAGACCCTACTCTGAGCCGCTATTATGCAACGACCTTACTGTTGCGGCTCGGTCTTTTCCCAATCAGCACCGTAACACCCGCCGGACCCCCTGCCCAATGAGCGACATGAAAGATATCCAAGGCCAGCGTGATTACCGCCAGATCAACATCAAGAAGGTCGGCGTAAAAAACATCTCCTACCCTATCACGGTGAAGGACAAGGCCAGGAAGACCCAGAAGACCGTGGCCACGGTCAATATGTACGTCAATCTCCCTCACCAGTTCAAGGGTACCCACATGAGCCGGTTCGTGGAGATTCTCAACCGGTTCCACGGCGAGATAAACCTGGAAAGCTTTCATCACATCCTTGAAGAGATGAAGATTCGGCTCCAGGCAGAAGCGGCCCACATGGAAATCACCTTTCCCTATTTTTTACAGAAATCCTCCGCGCAAACCCAGTCAGTGGGCATGAACGAATACCGCTGCACCATGCACGGCTCCCTGGACAAAACCGACGACCTCACTCTGGAAATTCAGGTGCCCATCTCCCCGCCACTTCCGTCCCAGATCGGCCAAGGCTTGCCCCTCTCCCTCGGCCATTGGGGCAGGGCCACCATCCGGTTGCGGTTCAAGAATTTCATCTGGATCGAGGACATCATCCAACTGGTGGAAGAGGTGACTTCCCACGACCTCTGCTGGCCCACGGCCACAGACTGCATGGAATACACCCTTTCCGTGGAAAGCATTACCACGGCCCTTGGCCGCAAACTTGAAAACCATCCGGCCATCGCCTGGTTTTCCATTCTGGTGGAAAACCTTTCGCAAGGGTATAACACCTTTGCCTCTTTGAAATGGCAGGATGGCAACACAATGGCCGTGTCCTGAACACGGCGTCCAAAACCTCTGTAAAAAATATTGCGAGAAACTATCCCATGCACCACGAACTCCTCTTTGAAATCGGCACCGAAGAACTCCCGGCCGGCTATATCATGCCCGCCCTTGCCCAGCTAGAAAAACTCCTCGACGATAGGTTCAACGCTTTGGCGCTGCCCTATGCCGGTCTGCGCACCGCAGCCACCCCCAGGCGCCTTGCCGTGTCGGTCAGCGGCTTGGCCGAGCGCCAACCGGACCGGGAAGAGGAAATTCTCGGCCCCCCAAAAAAGGCGGCCTTTGACCAAAACGGCCAGCCCACCCAGGCAGCCATCGGCTTTGCCAAGAAAAACGGGGTCGAGATCGAGGCCCTGCAGATCATGGCAACGCCGAAGGGCGAATACCTCATGGTGCGCGTTGAACAGATCGGCCGCCCAACCGAGGAACTCCTTGCCGAACTGCTGCCCGAGGTGGTCACCTCTCTCAATTTTCCAAAATCCATGCGCTGGGGAGGGGGGCGCACCAGCTTTGCCCGCCCGATCCAGTGGCTGTTGGCTGTCTATGGCGGCAAAACCGTCACTTTCTCCCTGGACACCATAACCAGCTCCAACACCACCCTTGGCCATCGCTTCATGGCCAAAGGGCCTGTCCCGGCCTCCTGTTTCACCGACTATGTCGAAACCCTGCGCACGGCCCAAGTCATGGCGGAGCCCACGGAACGCCGCGCTGCAGTGCTTGCCGAAATCACCAAAGCAGCCCAGCAGGTGGGCGGGACGATCCTCCCGGATGACGAGCTGGTGGATACGGTATGCAACCTGGTGGAAAAACCCTTTGCCCTCTGCGGCACCTTTGAAGAACGCTTTCTCGCCCTGCCCCGCGAGGTGTTGATCACCTCCATGCGGGAGCACCAAAAATATTTTGCCGTGGTTGACAGCGCAGGCAAACTCATGCCCCATTTCATCGCGGTGAACAACACGGGCACCAAGGATGCAAAGCTTGCCGCCGATGGCCACCAGCGGGTGATCCGGGCGCGGCTGGAGGATGCATTCTTTTTCTTCAAGGAAGACCAGCGCCACACGCTGGAGGATCGGGTCGAAAACCTCTCCGGCGTTATCTTCCAGCACAAACTGGGAACCATGCTTGACAAGACCCGGCGCATCACCACCCTGACCGGACTACTGGCCAAAAAGCTTGCGCCGGGACACCAGGCCCATGCCGAACGTGCCGCCCGCCTTGCCAAAACAGATCTGTTGACCGACATGGTCGGGGAGTTTCCCTCCCTCCAGGGGTCGATCGGCCAGGACTACGCCCTGCTCAACGGAGAAACAAAAGAAGTTGCCACAGCCATCCGAGAGCATTACCTGCCGGTCAGAGCCGGAGGCGCGCTGCCCGTCTCAATCCCTGGGGCGCTGGTGGGCATGGCCGACAGACTTGATTCCATCGCCGGCTGTTTTGGCATCGGCCAAACCCCCACCGGCACCGCCGACCCTTTTGGCCTGCGCCGCCTCTCGCTGGGCCTTCTCCATATCATCAACGCCATGGGCTTTAGCCTCTCCCTTGCCGAGTTCGTGGACGAGGCGCTCTCCCTGTACGGAGACAAGCTGACCGTTCCCCAAGCCGAAGCCCGCCGCAACGTGCTTGAATTTATCAAGGGCCGTTTCAGCAACGATCTCACCGGCCAAGGAATCCCGGCCGAAGCGGTGGAGGCGGTCACCTCGGTCTCCTTCGACGATCCGCTGGACTGCAAGCGGAGAATCACCGCCCTGATGGCTATCAGCGGCCAGGAGGCTTTTACCGTTCTGGCCGGGGCCTTCAAACGGGTGATCAACATCATCAAGGACAACAGCGAAACCTCGGTGCAAGCGGAGCTGCTCAACGAGTCCGCCGAACAAAAACTCCATGCGGCATACCTGGCTGTTCGTCAGGAGACCGCACCCCTGCTTGCAGCCAGCGATTACGAAAAAGCGTTGGGTGTGATCCTCAAGATGAAGGAGCCGGTTGATACTTTTTTTGAAGAAGTCATGGTCATGGTGGAGGATGAGAAGGTGCGCGCCAACCGCCTGAATCTGCTCACCGCCATTGCCCAGCTCTTTTTACAGATCGGCGATTTTTCAAAGATGAACGCCATCAGTCAGTAAGCTGGACCTGGGCGATTTCAATGGCCTGCTCGTAGAACAAGGGCAGGGAGTCATGGTTGACTTTGAGTTTTTTCGCCAGGCGGGCGGTCTTTTCCCAATCCCCGCGTTCGTAGGCCATGACAAGTCTGAGGGTGCGGGAAAGGGGAGTTGCGACCTCGGAAAGCAGCGCCTCCTGGATATCCTCGGGCAAGGCCAGCTCCGGCAGGATATCCGCCATAACTTTATCCAGCATGGCAGGCAACAGCGAGAACATCCCCACCGTATGAAATTTCCCCGCCTCCTTGCGCCGGCCCAGAAGCTGGTCGGCGATCAACTCGCAGAAACTGCCCCGAAAAGCAGCCAGGCTCAGCAGTTCGGACGGCTTGTCATCGGCGAGGTAGGAAAGCATCATCAGCGACAGCCATTTTCTTAAGGTGAGCTGCCCCAGCATGGCCACGGCCATCTCAATGCTGTCCACCGTCTGCCGCCTGGCAAAATAGGCGGAATTCGCATACTTGAGCAGCTTGTAGGCCAGGGAAACATCCCGGCTGACAAACTTGGCAAGCTCAGCGAAATCGTAATCCTCGTCCTGGATTACCTTCAGCACCTGGAGATAATGGAGCTTGGACCCGGGGATGTCCCTCCCCTCCATGATATGGGGGCGGCTGAAAAAATACCCCTGGAACAGATCAAAGCCCAACTTCTTGGTGGCCTCAAACTCTTCAAAGGTTTCAATTTTTTCTGCCAGCAGCTTCACGTTGTGGCGGCTGACGATCTTGGCCTGCCGTTCGAGCTCGGCGAGGCTCATCTGGCGGATGTCAAACTTGATGATCTTGGCCAGCTTGATGAGCGGCAGAAAACGGTCTTCGTAGAAAAAATCGTCCAGAGCCAGAACATACCCAACCCCGACCAGCTTCTCACATGCCTCTATCACCTCGGGCGTGACCCCCACCGTCTCCAGCACCTCAACCACGGCAATTTCTTTGGGAAAAAGGGAGGGATACCCATTGAGCAGCATCTCTTCGCTGAAATTGATGAACGCCTTTTTCCCTTCAGTGATGGTGGCAATGCCGATCAGGAGAAAGCTGTTGGTGATGACCTTGGAGGTGGCTTCTTCCCCGTTCTGCAAGGGGTCGAAGTAATTGGTCAGACCAGAACGGAAGAGAAGCTCGTAGGCAAAAACCTCCTTGTTCCTCTTGAATATGGGCTGACGGGCAACGAAGATATTCGGTGGTGAGGTGTTCATGACTGTGCTGATTTTCTCATAACTCGCCCATCAACGCAATCACCTTATGGTGCAATAACGCCTCCAAAACCTCGGCCATGGGCAACCCCACCACATTGGTATAGGAACCGCTGATTTCCGGAACCAGAAAACAACCCTTGCCCTGAATCCCGTAAGCACCCGCCTTGTCCAAGGGTTCTCCGGTGCGGACATAGGCCCGGCACAGCTCCGGGGTGAGTTCCAGGAACCGGACCCGGGTGCAGACGGTTTTTGTACACAACTCCCCGGTCGCCTGCCGAAAAAGAGAAAATCCGGTCCACACCTCATGCCAGCGGCCGGAGAGCCGCATGAGCATGGCGCAGGCATCCTCTTCATCGCCGGGCTTGCCGAGAATCTCCCCGTCCAGAGCCACCACGGTATCGGCGGCCAGCACCCAGGCACTAGGTTGATCAACAGCCTGGGCCTTTTTCCGGGCCAATCGTGCGACACAATCGGCGGGCTGTTCGCCGGACAGCGGGGTTTCGTCAATATCTGTCACCCTCACCTCAAAGGCGAGTCCCAACACGGCAAGAAAATCGCGCCGCCGGGGCGAACCCGAGGCCAGGATGAGTCGCTCCTGTATCCGAAATGCTTCCATAAATCAGAATCAGGCTCGGATGGAATAACCACCGTCCACGACGATGGTCTGCCCCTGGATCATGGCGGCCAGTTCACTGCATAAAAACAGGGCGACATCCGCCACATCCTCGGGGGTGGTCAGCCGCCCCATGGGGGTCCGTTGCAGGGCGCCGTCGAGAATCTGTTCCCGGTTGGGAAATTTTTTCAGGGCCTCGGTATCCACGGCCCCAGCGCTGATGGTGTTGACATTGATCCCCATGGGTCCAAGCTCCACGGCCAGATGGCGGACCAGCGACTCAAGGGCTGCCTTGGAAGCGCCCACTGCCGCGTAATTTTCCACGGCTCGCACCGCACCCATGCTGGAAACCGCCATGATCCTGGCGCCCTTGCCCATGAGCGGCACGGCCTGCTGGGTGAGTGAGAGCAGAGCCCGGGCGTTGATCTCCATGGCCCAGTTCCAGTGGCGGCTGCTCAGCTCAAGCGCTGGCTTCAAAACACCGGAGGCGGCATTGCTGATGAGAAAATCAAGATGGCCGAATTCGCTTTTAATCAAGGCGAACATGGCCTGGAGATCCTCGTCGTTGGCCACGTTCGCCTTGACCACCAGGCACCGCGCCCCTTTCTCCTCGACAAGACGGGCGGTGGCTTCCGCATCCTGCCGGTGGCGCACATAGTTCACCACCAGATCAACCCCGTTTTCCGCAAGCCGCACAGCGATTGCCTTGCCGATCCCCCGCGAACTGCCGGTTACCAAGCCCACTTTCCCGCGTAGATTGTACATAAACACTACTCCTCTCTCTATGGCTGTCCCGGTAAAAGGTTTGTGTGTATCAACGTGCTGGCCACGATAAAATTTTCAGACGGGAAAGTAAAGAAGACTTTCCCGCGCTCTCGGTGTCCTGCGCTCGGCGTCTTACCTGGCCATGGCCCTTTTCACGGCGCCTCGCAAGAGACGCCAGGGATGAAAACTCACCGATCTCAGACGAGCAGGGGGTTGAAATCCTTGGGCCGCGACTTCTTCCGGACTGGCCAGCGGGAAAGACAGCTCCGCAAGTGTGCTCCCGGCAAGATTGCGGCGATGGCATTCCCGCCAGACAGGGCTCGCCTCCAAGGGAAGGCCGAGCACACCAATGAGGGCCGTATCCAGGGCCACGGGGTTCAAGCCTCCCGCCAGGAGATACAGGGGAAAGGGCTTACCTCCTACCGGCCCGTCCTCGTGCATGGCCACCACCCCGTCCGCCAGGGTAATCCCCCCAGGCAACACACCGAGCAGATCGACCAGCATACCCTCAAACCGGTTGTCGATATCGCCATGCCGGGCATGGAGCCAGGATTTGCGGAACCCGACCACCGCCCCGAAATAGTTCTTCACCGCTAGACTCAGATACAGCTGGCCATGGGCCTTGATCTTCGGCAGGTTGACCAACAGGTCGCACTCACCCACTGCCCGCGCCACGCCGACAGACAACCCGGAGGCGAGGCGGACCGGTTGCGGGGCCTCAAAATTGATCATGGTCACCGGCAGCCCCTTAAGAGCCGCGCTAATCCCGCAGGCCTTCATGACGCCCAGGGCGGTGCCAAAAGCCGGAGAATCGCCAACCCGCACTGCGGCCCCCTGGTCGAGAAACCACTCCGCCACTGCAGCGACAACCTGCGGGTGGGTGCAGGCCAACCCCTTGTTCCGCACCGCAGTGACCAGATTGGGCTTAAGCAGCACCCTGCTGCCTCGGGAAACTCTAAAATTCAAGGCCGTGCACAGCGCCTCCACCCGCCCTTTCAGCAACTGGCGGTCATACTGGCCGCAGGTCACCAGGCCAACCTCACCTGCGCTGAGTTCCATACCCCCTCCTGCCAGAATTCCACATTATCGCAAGGCGTTGGCACAACCATCGTATCTTGAGCTGGCCACACCGCGTTATCCCGCATCCACCATGCATTTTTTCCATGCCTCGATATTTTTTTGACGCTTAGCCGGGTTGAGGTCAAATTTATGACGAAAGCCGCACGGCCATCTGCACCAAAAAAAGTCCGTCCTTCCTGGCCATTTTCCAGAAATACATTGAATTACCGATAATTTACATATACTGTTATACACAGTAAAAGCCTCGCGGCACAATGCTTGCTTTACAACCAAACTCAAGAGAGGGCTCCGGACTTTTCCGACCCTCCTTTTTCCTCGGGAGACACAACCATGGCGGCGGAAAAAGACCAACCGGCAGCAGAGCAGGTTCCTAACAAAAAATCCAAGATGGGGTTCTTCGTCATTCTTGGCGTGGGCATCCTCATCCTCGGTGGCGGAGGTTTTTTCGCCTATACCAAATTCCTCGCCCACAAACCAGCGATTGAAGAGGTTGCCAGCCAGGAAGCAAAAAAAGACGCAGCGCCGGTGATCGGGGAAATGCTGGTCATGGAACCTTTTGTCGTCAATTTGGCAGATCCGAAAGGCAAACGCTACCTCAAAGTCAAGCTCGAGCTTGAGCTTGAAAGCAAGGAGGCCGTGGACAAGGCTACCAAGGTGTCGCCCAAGCTGCGCGATATGGTGATTATGATGCTCACCAGCCTTGGCTTTGAAGAAATTATGACCCCGGAGGGCAAGATTCGGGTGCGCGATGAGCTGCTGGAGCGTTTCAACGAAATCATGCGGCCTGACCATATCAAGAATATTTATTTTACGGAATTTGTCGTGCAGTAGCCTTTTGGCTCCCGCACGCTAACGCAAAAAAAACAGCCCACGACACCCAGCAAAACGCCATGGAACAGATTCTCAGCCAGGACGAGGTTGACGCGCTACTCAAGGGTATTTCCGGCGGCGAGATCGAAGAGCCGGAAGAGCCCTTAGACGCTGAAGCCCTGGGCTATCAGGCCTATGATTTTACCCGGCAGGAAAGGATTGTCCAGGTCAAGATGCCGGCCATGGAGGCAATTTCCGATGCCTTCATGCGAGCGGTTCGCACCTCGCTTTCCACCACCCTGCGCCGGATCATCGACCTGACCTCCGCCCCCCTCGAGCTTGAGCGTTTCGGAGCCTTTGTCCGCACCCTGCCCGTGCCGAGCAGCCTGCAAATCTTCCGGATGGCGCCCTTTCGGGGCAACGCTCTCATCGTCCTCGAGCCCAAGTTGGTCTTCACCCTGGTGGAAAACTTTCTGGGCGGCACCGGCACCAGAAACATCCGCATTGAGGGCCGCGATTTCACGGCCATCGAACAGCGGCTCATCCGACGGGTGGTGAATCTCCTGCTCAGCGACCTGGAAAAAGCCTGGTATTCCCTGCAACCCCTTAAGGTCCAGTACATCAGAAGCGAAATCAACCCACAGTTCGCCAAGATCTGCCAGCCCGAGGACGTGGTGATCATCAGCCGCTACGATGTGGACATGGACCGGGCCGTGGGCAGCATCACGGTCTGCATTCCCATGAGCAACCTGGAATCGGTCAAGGGCAAATTGCTGACCACCTTCCAGCGGGAGCAGAGCGACGAGGATATCAGCATCAAACGTGTCCTCTCCGAAAACATCAAAAACATCCCGGTGAACTTTGTGGTGGAGCTGGGTAGCGCCACCATTTCCGCCGGCGATGTCATGGAACTGGTGGTGGGCGACATCATCCAACTGGAACGCCGCACCGACGACCTCCTTCCAGCCTTTGTGGCCGGAGAAAGAAAATACATGGGAACCCCTGGCGTGCATCGCGGCAATAATGCGTTGCTCATCAAAAAGAAGGTTCTTGACCCGAACAGGGAGTAGGCAGCACGCGCTTTTTTCGCAAATACCCCACAGCGCCTGTGCTAGAGAAGATCACCTGAGAAAGGAGAAACACCATGGCTGACGACCCGTTGGACGCCGCCGACACGAAGGCCGAAACAGAGGGAGCCGGAGATGACTGGGCTGCCGCCTTGGGCGAACATGAAGGGGCTGGAGGGGCTCAAGCCCCGGCCTTTGCCGAACTGGGCAATGTCGGAACAACAGCCCCGTCTGGCAGCCAGAACCTTGACTTTCTGCTGGATATCCCTCTGGACGTCACCGTAGAGCTTGGCCGGACCAGCATGATCATCAACAAGATGCTGCAACTGACGCAAGGGTCGGTGGTCGAGCTCGACAAAGCAGCCGGCGAACCGGTGGAGATCTTTGTCAACGACAAGTTGCTGGGAAAAGGCGAAGTGATCGTGGTCAACGAGCGGTTCGGCGTACGGATCACCGAGATCATCAGCCAGGCGGACCGGATCAAGAACATCGGCTAAGCAGGGGAAACCTCTGGCCGACAGGTGTCGGCCAGGCTGTGAGAGAACCATTATGAAGATCTGGCAACCATCATCCACATCAGGACCGGCCTGGAGAAAAGCGTTGACCGCCCTGGGAGCAAGCCTGCTGTATCACCTCTCCTGTCCGTTGATGCTCCTTGCCGCGGAACAGCTCGGCGACAGAACCGGTGAAGGCGCCTCCGCTGCGATCCCCACCACCCTCACCGGCAACCAGGAAACCCTTTCCCTGACCACGACCATCTTCAAAACCCTTGGTTCGCTCATCATCGTGGTGGGGATCATGCTCCTTTTGCTGTTCTGGATCAGAAAAATGGGGTTGGTCCGGGTCGGCTCCAGACAGGAAGGTCTTATCAGCGTTCTCGACAGCCAGATGCTTGCCCCCAAAAAACAGGTGAGCGTTCTCGAAGTGGCAGGCACTTATCTGGTGATCGGCCTCACCGAGCAGAAGATCACCCTGCTTGCCACCCTTGATGCCAACGACCGCCTCAAAGAGGCCGCGCATTCCCGAAAAACTATTCCCCCCTTGCCAGCTTCCTTTGCCTCCATGCTCAACAAGGCTGCCCAGGGCATATCCGGACTGAAGCAAAAAAAGGAAAGGTCTGCCCATGCGGAATAAAGTGCCATCCTGTCCCATTCTCATCGGCCTGCTCTTAGCAATCATCCTCCTCTGGCCCGACAAAAGCAACGCCGTGACCTTGCCCACCCTACAGATCGGCCTGGGCGAGGCCCAAAATCCCAAGCAGGTTTCCGTCCTCGTCGAAATCCTCCTGCTCTTCACGGTGCTCTCCATGGCCCCGGCCATCCTGCTGATGATGACCTCCTTCACCCGGCTGGTGATCGCTTTTTCCTTTCTGCGCCAAGCCCTCGGCACCCAGCAGGTCCCGCCGACCCAGGTTTTGGTTGGTCTGGCTCTCTTCCTGACCATGTTCATCATGACTCCGGTTTTCAACCAGGTCAACGCCACCGCCATCAAACCCTACATGGCCGAGCAGATCAACGCGGAACAGGCCCTTGAGGAGGCTGCGAAACCGGTACGCGCCTTCATGTTCAAACAGACCAGGGAAAAAGACCTCGAACTCTTCCTTTCCCTGGCCAAGACCCCCAAGCCGAAAAACAAGGACGAAGTGTCCACCGCCGTTCTCATCCCGTCCTTCATGATCAGCGAGCTCAAAACCGCTTTCACCATCGGCTTTGTTCTCTTCCTGCCCTTCCTGATCATCGATATGGTGGTGGCCAGCATCCTGCTGTCCATGGGAATGATGATGCTGCCCCCGGTCATGGTCTCCCTGCCCTTCAAGCTCCTGCTTTTTGTGCTGGTGGACGGCTGGTACCTGATTGTGGGCTCCCTGGTAAAAAGTTTTGTGGTGTAAAACATGACTCCCTCCGAAGCCATCACCCTGACCCAGAATGCCATTACCCTGACCCTGCTGCTTTCCGCGCCGGTGCTGCTGGTGGCCATGGTGGTCGGCCTGCTGATCTCTCTTTTTCAGGCGGTCACCCAGATCCAGGAAATGACCCTGACCTTTGTCCCCAAGATCGTGGCTGTCATGGCCACCCTGCTGTTTCTTTCCTCTTGGATGATCAACAAGCTGGTGGATTACACCCATGAACTGATCGTGAACCTGCCGACCATCATCCGTTGACGGAGAACCTGCACCGATGCCCGAAGCCGCGCTGCTCAACTGGACTCTGACCCAAATCCTGTCCCTGGTCATAATCCTGACCAGGGTGGCGCCGCTGTTATTTTTCATGCCGGTCATTGGCTCGACAGCCGTTCCGGCCCAGGTCAAAATCCTCCTGGCCCTGATGACCGCCCTGGTCCTGCTGCCCGTGGTTCGGGTGAACCCGCGCCTGATAACCGGCGCGCCCCTTGGTTTTGTCGTGCTTGTCCTCACCGAGGTCATGCTGGGCGCGATCCTGGCCGTTTTTGCCCGGTGCATCTTTGCCGCCACGGAGATTGCCGGCCAGATGGTTGGCGTCCAGATGGGCATGGGCATGGCCGGCGTCATGGACCCCCAGTTCGGCACCCAGGTCTCGCTGATTGGCATGCTCTGGAACCTCACCGCCATCCTGATTTTTCTAGGGATCAACGGCCATCACATGTTTTTTTCCACCCTGGTGGAAAGCTTTGAATGGATTAAACCCGGCGCTGCCACCATTACCAAAGCCACTTTCGAGGGGTTGATGCAGGGGGCTTCCCACATGTTCGTCCTGTCCGTCAAAATCATGGCCCCTGCGGGAGCCGCCCTGTTTTTTACCCATGTAGCCATGGGCATCGTCGCCAAAACCGTTCCCCAGATTCCGATCATGATTGTCGGCCTACCGATCACCCTTGCCGTTGGCCTGATTTTTACCGGATTGTCCCTGGCGTATCTGATGCCGTTGATGATCACGAATTTTGAAATGCTGGCCCGGCTTCTGCCCAGGCTGGCCATGGGCATGGGAAACTGACACATGGCAGACGAATCCTCCGGCCAGGAAAAAAGCGAGGCCCCCACCTCCCGCCGCATCCAGGAGGCCAGAAAGAAGGGGGATGTGGCCAAGAGCATGGAAGTGCCTTCCGCCGCCGTCCTGCTCGTCGGCCTGCTCACCTTGTATTATTCAAGCGATTTCATGCTGGGGCAATTCTTCCTCCTGCTCAGGTATTACCTTGGCAACCTGCACACCATTGCGATAACCCCGAACAACATGACCATGCTTACCCGGGAAACCATGGCCCAGACCGGGATGCTCGTCGCTCCGGTCATGGGGGCCATCTTTATCACCGCCCTGGTCTCCAACTATGCCCAGGTCGGCGTTCTGTTCACCACGGAAAAGCTGGCGCCGAAATTCGACAAGATCGACCCGGTCCAGGGTTTTGCCCGCCTCTTTTCCAAACAGGCCCTGGCCAATGTGGTCAAGTCCGTGGGCAAACTGCTCATCATCGGCTACGTTTCCTACACGGAGGTGATCAAGGCGCTGCCTGGCATCCTGCCGCTCATGGACCAAGAACCCATGCCCATTCTTGCCTTCATGAGCAGGGTCGCCTTCTGGATATTTCTGAAATCGGCGTTGATCATCGCAATCCTCGCAGCAATGGACTATGCTTTCCAGCGTTGGCAATTCATGGAAAAAATGAAGATGACCAAGCAGGAGATCAAGGACGAAGCCAAACAGACCGAAGGCGACCCCCACGTCAAGGGACGCATCCGTTCCATCCAGATGCAGATGGCTCGGCAACGCATGATGTCCGAGGTGCCCAAGGCCGACGTGGTGATCACCAACCCCACCCGCTTGGCCGTGGCCCTGCGCTACGATGCCCTTGCCATGGCAGCGCCCACGGTGCTGGCCAAGGGCGCAGGAGTCATCGCCCAAAAGATTCGGGAAATCGCCGAGGAACATGGCATCCCCTTGGTCGAGGACAAGCCCCTGGCCCAGGCCCTCTACAAAAGCGTGGGGTTGGGTGAGACCATCCCGGCAAATCTGTTCCAGACCGTGGCCGAGGTTTTGGCCTATGTGTACAGCGTCAAACGGAAGAGGGGTTGATGGCAATGAATACAGCACCATTACAGATGCTTTGCAAATCAGCCTGGGCAACCATCACTGTCGAGCAGCGCAACCATGGCAGATAACACCGGCGCCGCAACAGGACTGAAGGCAGTCAATTTCGAGATGTCGGGCCTCTTTGTGGCGCTCGGAGTCGTGGCCATTCTCATGGTCATGATCGTACCGCTGCCGCCCTTTCTGCTCGACATGCTGCTTTCCTTCAATATCACCATCGGGTTGCTCATTCTGCTGATGAGCATGTACAATACCAATCCGCTGGATTTTTCCTCCTTTCCCTCGCTGCTCCTGATCACCACCCTGTTCAGGCTGGCGCTGAACATCGCCTCGACCCGGATTATCCTGCTGCACGGCCACGAAGGCCCTGGCGCGGTGGGGCACGTCATCCAGTCCTTCGGCAATTTTGTGGTGGGTGGCAACTTCGCCGTGGGCATCATCATCTTTCTGATCATGGTGCTCATCAACTTCATCGTTATCACCAAGGGCTCCGGTCGTATTGCCGAGGTTGCGGCCCGCTTCACCCTGGACGCCATGCCCGGCAAGCAGATGGCCATCGACGCGGATCTCAACGCCGGGCTGATCAACGAAGCGGAGGCAAAACGCCGCCGGTCGGAAGTGGGCCGCCAATCGGAATTCTACGGGGCCATGGACGGCGCCAGCAAGTTCGTGCGCGGCGAGGCGGTGGCCAGTTTGGTGATCATGGTCATCAATATCATCGGCGGGTTTTTCATCGGGGCGATCATGCAGAACATGCGCGCTGCCCAGGCGGCGGAAACCTACACCCTGCTCACCATCGGCGACGGACTGGTCTCCCAGATCCCGGCCCTGGTCATTTCCACCTCCGCAGGTATCATTGTCAGCCGGGCCGCCTCCGATGTGAGCATGGGCAAAGAATTCATGAAGCAATTCGGGCACCAGCCCCAAGCCCTGGCGGTTTCCTCCGGGATCATCATCCTGTTCGGACTGGTGCCGGGGTTGCCGCATCTCCCCTTTATCATCCTGGGCATAGCCATGGGCGCCATCTCTCTGATGGCCTTCAATAAAACCGCGGCTGACAAGGAAGAGCAGAAGGTCGAAGCGGAAAAAGAAAAAAAGGCGGCCACCCCGCTGCCCGGCGCGCCGGAAACGGTGGAAAGCCTGTTGCCCCTTGACGTGTTGCAGCTCGAAGTGGGTTACGGGCTTATTCCGTTGGTTGACGAGACCCAGGAGGGCGATCTGCTGGAACGGATTCGGGCCATCCGCCGACAATTCGCCATGGACATGGGCATGATCATTCCACCCTTGCATGTGCGAGATAATCTCCAACTCAAACCCGACCAGTATGTCCTGCTCCTCAAAGGGGTGGAGGTTGCCAAGGGCGAGATCATGATGGGCCATTTGCTGGCCATGGACTCCGGCATGGCCAAACGGAAGATCGAAGGGATTCCCACCATGGAACCCGCCTTCCAGCTGCCCGCCCTCTGGATAGACCAGGAGAAAAAAGACGAGGCCCAGGTGGCTGGCTACACCGTGGTTGATCCCTCCACGGTCATCGCCACCCACCTCACCGAGGTGCTGCGCACCCACGCCGACGAACTGCTGGGCCGGCAGGACACCCAGAAACTCCTGGACAATCTGGCCAAAACCCAGCCCAAGGTGGTGGAAGAGCTGGTGCCCGGACTGCTGCCATTGGGCCTTGTCCAAAAGGTGCTCCAGAATCTCCTGCGGGAGCGGGTGTCGCTGCGCGACCTGCTGACCATCTGCGAGACTCTGGCCGATTTTGCTCCCCTGGGCAAGGATCCGGACATCCTCACCGAATATGTGCGCCAGAAACTCGCCCGCTCCATTATCAGCTCCTTCACCGATGATCAGGGAACGCTTACGGTCCTCACCCTATCCACCCAGGTTGAAGATATGGTCCGCGAATCGCTCCAGAAAAGCGACCAGGGCGTGTTTCTCAATCTGGAACCGAATCTGGCCCAACGGTTGCTTGCCTCGGCAAAGACCATGGTGGAAAAAGTATCGCTGGACGGCTATCAGCCCATCATTATCTGCTCCCCGATTATTCGCCGCCATTTCCGGCGGCTTTTGGAACGGTTCATGCCCCACGTCATGGTCCTTTCCCATAACGAGTTGACCGCGCAGACCCAACTGCAATCCCTGGGGACAATCGAACTCAACCCCAAGAAATAGGAGTGAGGAGCAGCGATGCGAATCAAACGTTTTGAAGCCTCGGATACTTACAGCGCCATGGCCATGGTCAAGGAAGAACTTGGGGAGGATGCGGTTATCCTTTCGACCCGCAACCTTCCCGGAAAAAGCGGCTCATCCAGAGGCGGACCGAGGATTGAGGTCGTGGCGGCCATGGAATACGACCCGGAACCGGAGATTACCCTGCCGCCCCCGGAAGCCACTGGCACGGAAGGGAGACGGCCAAAGACAGTGGGATACGGATATCAGTCCGTGCGTCAGACGCCGCCAAAAGGTGCTCCACGCCAGGCAGCAGCGAAACCGGCCATGGAGCAGCCCGGCTTTGACAGCAGACTTTCCGCCGAGCTTTCCGCCCGCACCCTGCCCGCCGAGAAGGCCGGCAAGGCAGCCAAAGCCGCCCAGGTCCATTTTGAGGCCAACGACCTGAGGCTGCGCTTTGCCAATTTTCTACGGCGTCAATACTGCGCCAAGGAAGAGCTTGATGGCCGCGCCACCTCGACCGGAAAAACCGCCCAGAAAAATGGACGGCCCGACCCGAAACAGGTTGCCAAGTGGCGGGACAAGATCATCGACCAGTTGCAGATAACCCCTCTGTCCATCGGCATCAGCAAAGCGCCCACCGTGGTGGCCCTGATCGGCCCCACCGGAGTGGGCAAGACAACGACCGCCGCAAAAATCGCCGCCTGGTACAGCATCCATGAAGGAATGAAGGTGGCGCTTCTCTCCATGGACTGTTACCGGATCGGCGCCACGGACCAGTTGCGGACCTATGCCAAGATCATGCGGTTGCCCTGCGAAATCGCCCTGCGCAAAAAGGATCTGCAGACGGCGCTGCTTCGCCACCAGGACAAAGATCTGATCATCATAGACACCGCAGGCAAGAGCCCCTATGACCCAAACCACATCCGGGAGCTGGGCGAATGGTTTTCCCTGAAAAGCGGGATAGAGCCGTATCTTATCCTCAGCGCCACCTGCAAAAAGGAGGATCTGCAACAGATCCTCACCACCTACGAGCCCCTAAAGATCAAAGGGCTTATTCTCTCCAAGCTCGATGAAACCAGAGCCTACGCCACCCTGTGCCAGTTGTTGGCCGGGACTGCGCTGCCCATTTCCTGCCTGTGCACCGGCCAGAGGGTGCCGGAGGATTTCCTGCTTGCCTCCCGGGAATTTCTGCAGACCCTGTTCGGACAGGGATGGCAGGCAGCCGCAGGCGAGTTAGCCACCGAGGCCCAATGCACATGGACCCAATGATCAAAGCCGGGGAACTCGTAATCGTTCAACAGGAACGGGAAAACATGGCTCAATCTCTGAAGTGTAAACGTTCAGCAGCGCCGCTTCAGCTGCTGCTGCAGATGCGAGGAATAGGCCTGTGCGCTATAGTCAGCCTATGCAAACAGGCTGATGACAAAGCAGATGCGGTGTTGCTGGACATTTACGGGGAACTCTCATGAATCAGGCAGAAACACTGGAAAGAATTATGACCCGCTCACAACCCCAGAAAGAAAGAATGGCGGCGCCCCGCAACAGCACCGAACCCCAGCCGCGGGTTATTTGCGTGACCAGCGGCAAGGGCGGAGTCGGCAAAACGAACATCGTCACCAACCTTGGCTATGCCTTGGCAAAGGCCGGCAAGAAGGTGCTGATTCTTGATGCGGACTTGAATCTGGCCAATGTCGATATCCTGCTGGGGTTGACCCCGCGCTACAACCTCCACCACGTCTTCATGGGCGAAAAAACGCTTGCCGAGGTTCTGGTGCAAGGCCCGGAAGGGTTGCTCATCCTGCCGGCCAGCTCCGGGATCATGGAACTGGCGGACCTCACAGAACAGCAACGGTTGTACTTTCTGGCGGAGATGTCCGCCCTGGCCCAAAAAATCGACATCATGCTGATCGACACAGCCGCAGGCATCAACAATAATGTGATCTACTTCAATCTCGCGGCCCGGGAACGTATCATCATCCTGACCCCGGAGCCGACCTCCCTGACCGACGCCTACGCGCTGGTCAAGGTTCTCTCCAGCCGGCATGACGTGAAAAAATTCCGCATCCTGGTCAATCTCGCCCGTTCCGAAAAAGAGGCCCTGTCTGTTTTTCGGAAATTGTCCATTGTGGCAGACCGGTTTCTTGATTCTCTTTCCTTGGATTATCTCGGATATATCCCCTATGACAGCAAGCTGCCCACTGCGGTTCGTGAACAGCGTCTGGTCTCGGACATCTTCCCGGATGCCCCATCCAGCAAGATGTTCAGCAAACTGGCCGGAAATATTTTTCAGGAAGAGCCCGAAATGAAAGCCGACGGGAACATTAAATTTTTCTGGCAGGGACTTGTTGATCTGTAATATACTTTTTCATATTGCAGGCCATCAATCTCCTTTGCCCCTGCGGGCCGACCCGGTATGAACAAACAGCCGTCACCGAAATTCAAAGACTATACGAATACCTTTTTCAGCCAGGTAGAACCGCTCAGCGCCGAAAAACGCAACGAGCTGATTCTGACCTACACCCCGCTGATCAAGTATATCGCAACACGCCTGGCGGCACGCCTCCCCGCGCAGGTGTCGCTCGATGATTTGATCAGTTGCGGGATCATCGGCCTCATCGATGCCATCAACAAATTTGATATTTCCAAAAACGTCCAGTTCAAAACCTATGCTGAATTCCGGGTCAAGGGGGCGATGCTGGACGAACTTCGCGCGCTGGATTGGGTTCCGCGCTCCATCCGGCGAAAAACAACCGACCTGGAAAAAGCCTATGCCGACATCGAAAAACAGGTGGGCAGACCAGCCACGGATGAGGAAGTAGCCCAGACCATGGGCCTTGCCCTTGATGATTTCTACAAACTGCTCGATGAAACCAAATCCGTCACCTTCATGGATATTGAGTTTCTCCGGCAAAAAACAACGGAGGCGAACGATCCCACCCTGGCCGAGACTTTTGCCATGGACGACCGCGACCCCTTCACGGCCATCAATCTATCCCAGATCAGGGAGCTCATCGCCAACGCCATCTCCGATCTGCCGGACAAGGAAAAACTGACCGTTTCGCTCTATTATCAAGACGAACTCACGATGAAGGAAATCGGCGAGGTGTTGGGCTATACGGAGTCGCGCATTTCCCAGATGCACAGCAAGGCCATGTTCCGCCTCCGCGCCAAGCTGAAAAAAACCCTGGCAAGTTGATCCATGCATAAAATACAGCCGTTTTCTTATGCACAGCCCGGGGAGGAAAAACCAGAAGTATGCGCCGACTCTCCGCAATCCTCTTTTTTTATTTCCAAAACCAAATGTTACAGTTACAATAACAAAGATGCGGTTGATTACCCACACTGCGAACATACCAAGTCACTCGTACCATAAAGCTGTTAGGGAGGAAATATGGCTGCTGATCCTAATATGAAGATTCTCGTGGTTGATGATTTTGCCACCATGCGGCGCATAATAAAAAACATCCTCACCCAGCTTGGCTTCAAAAACATCATTGAAGCGGACGACGGCACAACCGCTCTGGATGTCCTGAAATCGGAAAAAATCGGTCTTATCGTCTCGGACTGGAACATGCCCAAGATGACCGGCCTGGACCTGCTGAAAGCGGTCCGGGCTGACGCCAGCCTGGCCAATACGCCTTTTATCATGGTGACGGCGGAAGCACAGCAGGACAATATCATCTTGGCGGTCAAGGCCAAGGTCAGCCAGTACATTGTTAAACCATTCACCGCCGAAACCCTGTCCGAAAAACTCAACAAAATATTCTGACATAAAACATGGCTGACGACCGTCCCCAGTCTGTTGACCAATTCGCCAGCACGGAAACTCCTGCTGGGCAAGACGAAACAAACTGGGGCGAGGACTGGGAATCCGCCTTCCAGGCCGAGGATGATTCGTTTTTCTCCGACGAAAAAGAGGAAGAGAATTTCTTCCTTGAGGAAAACGAGCCGACAGTCACTGCCGGAGTGGCTGGGCAAGACCTTGACTCCTCTCTGAAAGATGTTCTTTCCGGCATACCGGATCAAGGCATCGCCCCAGCAAAATCCCTTCTCGGTGCCGGAGCACTCACTGCCCTCCTTCTCTCCGTCAAGATAGCCGCGCAAAAACAGTTCACCCGTCTCCAGTCTTTTCCCATTTTTATCCGTATCCCCCTGTATGCCCTCCCCTTTCTTGTAATCGGCATCGTGTTTGCCTTGAGCGGCACCTCAAAGCCCCCCCCAACCCTTCTCCAGACAACCCAGCATCCAGGCGCCACGGGTATTTCTCCTGACAAAACCACAAGCGCAGGCGGTTCCCAGGAATTTAGCCAAGCCAGCCAGCTTCATCCTGGGAAAATCAGAAAAAAATGGGCCTTCCCCGCTTTCATTATTCCGGTGAACAACCCGGCCAGTGATCAGCCCGTGACCTTTGTCCTCGTTGACATCACCCTTATCGCCTCCCTGGATGAGCAAGAAGATCCCCCTGCCGCAAAAAAGATCTTTGTCCGCGACATCATCTATCAATTTTTCCAAAACAAGCCTCTTGATGAGTTGCGCCGATTTTCCTTGGCCCGTGGCGAGATGAACAAGGAACTGCGGGCTTGGCTCATGAAACAGTGGCCCGAGGCTCCCATCGAATCAATCATCTTTAACCAGTACCATCTCTCCTGACCCCACCCTCCCAAAGATCGGAAAAATGACAAATTTGTGGTCAATTTAAAAAGTTTCCACTTTTTTGTTATTTTATTATTCTCGGCCCACGCCAGAAACAAACATTAAATCAAAGCAATTTCGGCATGTTACGCGAGAACCATTCATTGGCACGACATTTGCTTTTATCTTCCCCCAGCATGCATAGCTACCCATTGGCAAATGAACAACTCCAAACAATACAATGAGCACTAGAGAGAGGATATAGTTATGGACACAGGTGATACCGCATTCATGCTGATTGCCACTGCCTTGGTCATGCTGATGACCCCAGGGCTGGCACTTTTTTATGGCGGCATGGTTCGCTCAAAAAATGTTCTCAGCACGGTTCTGCAAAGTTTTGTCTGCCTTGGCATCGTCTCCATTCTCTGGGTGGTCTTCGGCTATTCCCTGGCCTTTGGCCCTGACGTTAACGGCCTGATCGGCAACCTGGATTGGGCAGGACTCGCAGGGGTCGGCCTTGAGCCCGGCAAGTACTCGGCAACCATCCCCCACTTGCTGTTCTGCGCGTTTCAGTTGATGTTCGCCGTCATTACCCCGGCCCTGATCACCGGCAGCTTTGCAGAACGGATCAAATTCCCCGCTTTCCTTCTGTTCACCGTTCTCTGGTCCACCCTGGTCTATCTGCCCATCTGCCACTGGGTCTGGGGCGGGGGCTGGGTCAGCGGCCACGGCGGCCTTGATTTCGCGGGCGGCACCGTCATCCACATCAACTCCGGTGCGGCCGCTCTTGTTGCTGCCCTGGTGTTTGGCAAACGCAAGGGTTGGGGCAAGGAGTCTTTTCATCCACACAACTTGACCATGACCATGTTGGGCGCGGGCATTCTCTGGTTCGGCTGGTTTGGCTTCAATGCAGGCAGCGCCCTGGCGGCAAACGGCGTCGCGGTCAACGCCTTTTTCACCACCCAGGTCGCCACCGGTGCGGCCCTGCTTTCCTGGCTTATCGCGGAATGGCTGGTACAGGGCAAACCCACCACTCTGGGCGCCGCCTCCGGCGCCATCGCCGGCCTGGTCGCCATTACCCCCGGGGCCGGGTTTGTCGGCTCCACCTCGGCCATAATTATTGGCCTGGTGGCTGGCGCCCTCTGCTACTTCGCGGTTCTCGCCAAGAGCCGCCTCGGTTACGACGATGCCCTTGACGTGGTCGGGGTTCATGGCGTGGGCGGTCTCTGGGGCGCTCTGGCCACCGGCCTGTTCGCCACCACCGCCGTTAATGCCGCAGGGAAGGACGGCCTCTTTTTCGGGAACCCACAGCTCCTGGGAATCCAGGCCATGGATGCCTTTACAACCATTGCCTACTCGGTTGTGGTAACATTCATCATCCTCAAGTTTGTTGACTTGGTGATCGGTCTCCGGGTAAGCAAGGAAGAAGAAGAACAGGGGCTGGACTTGACCCAGCACAGCGAAATCGGGTACTCACTCTAACAGCATCAGCGGTGCGGGGACAGACGCACCATCCCCGCCGCTGCACGCTGCCACAGAGACAAAAAGGCAACTATCCAGCTTGGAGCCGAAAAACGAGAAAAACCACAAAACGTAACTGTTCGACAGCGCCGCTTCGCTGCTGCCGCAGATGCGCGTGTCAATTGTCGGCAGAAGTGTCCGACAAAGAGGCCTGCGGAGTGTGCCGTTGCACATGAGCAGGCCGATGACAGCAGTGCAGCGGCGAAGCAGATGCGGTGCTGCTGGACAGTTACCAGAAAAGGAGAATTGCATGAAGAAGATCGAGGCAATCATCAAGCCGTTCAAACTGGACGAGGTCAAAGACGCCTTGAACGAGATGGGCATCAAGGGCATGACCATCTCCGAGGTCAAGGGATACGGGCGCCAGAAAGGACATAAGGAAATTTACCGCGGGGCGGAATACATCGTCGATTTTATCCCCAAGGTCAAGATCGAGATCATTGTCGAAGCCGGTATGGTGGAGGCTGTGGTCACTAAGATTCGGGAAACAGCCAACACCGGCAAGATCGGGGACGGCAAGATTTTCGTTCTGCCGGTGGAAGAAGTTGTCCGCGTCCGCACTGGAGAAACCGGCAAAGAGGCGATCTAGGTGGTTGTGGATGTTGAGCTGCGGGCAAAGCGGGATGCTCTGGAATATCTCTGGCGTCAGGGGTTGAGCGGCCAGGCCCTTCTCCACAAGAACTCGCAGCTCATCGACGACTACCTCATTTCCTGCTTCGCCAACTGCCAGGAAGCAGCAGAGGGAATGAGCCTTGTCGCCCTTGGCGGCTATGGCCGCAGAGAGCTGTTTCCCTATTCGGACATCGACCTGCTCCTGCTCCATACGCCCGAGTCCGAGAATCGCCTCGAGGCGGTGAGCGAGGCCCTGTTTTATCCTCTGTGGGATGCAGGTCTCGAGGTTGGGCACGGGGTGAGAACATTGGATGCCTGCCTGGCTGACGCCAGGCAGGACTTCTTTTTTCAGGTGGCCCTGCTGGACGCCCGCCATCTGGCAGGCTCGGCGCCGCTTTTTACCTCCCTGCGGGAGACCTTCCACCGGGAATTAATCGCAGGACACCGACAGATTTTTTTGCAAAACATGATGCAGCACCGCAACGAACGCCAACAACGGTATGGTATGCACAGTTACCAGCTGGAACCGCACATCAAAGAGAGCCGCGGCGGCTTCCGCGATATCCAGGCCATGATCTGGACAAGCCACGCCCTCTTCGGCCTGCAGGAGCTGCACGGCATCGAAGAGGCAGGCCTGATCTCCTCCCAGGAAAGAGCCGCCTTTTCCCAGGCCTGGGATTCCCTGATCAAGGTCCGCAACCAGCTCCATTACCTCAGCGGCAGGAAAAATGATCAGTTGTTCTTCGAATATCAGGTGGAGATGGCCAAGGCCTTCAAATATTCCGACACCCAAGGCACCCTGGGGGTTGAACGCTTCATGCAGGATATCTACCGACACCTGCAAACCATAGCCACCACCACCGACCTGTTTTTTGAACATGTCGATGAAACCCTGGGCTCGCAGCGCCCCAACCCGGTCGAACAGACCATCGAGCCGGGAATCACGGTGCGTCAAGACCGTCTCCACCTCACCGACCAGGCGTTGATCGAGAAGCGGCCCTACCTGCTGATGCGCCTCTTTTCCCACGCCGGAAAAACGGGCCTCGAAATTCACCATCGCAGCAGGAAAATCGTTACCGCCAACCTGCATCTGGTGGACGACAAGCTTCGCCACTCAAAACGCATGGCCAAATCCTTTCTCGATGTCCTGGAAAACGCGAAAGATGTGCTGGGTGTCCTTTCGGTCATGCTGGACACCGGGCTCCTCACCGCCTACCTCCCCGAATTCGAGCAGATCCGCGCCCTGGCCCAGCACGATGTCTACCACGTTTTCACGGTTGACCGCCACCTCCTGCAAACCGTGGCTGAGCTGAAAAAGCTTACCCTGAACACAACCCCTTTTGCTGGCGTCGAATCTCCCCATGTCCTCGCTCTGGCCGCGCTCCTGCACGATATTGGCAAGGGCCACCATGAAGATCACGCCCAGCGGGGCAGCAAACTTGCCGCCGGGGTGGGCAAACGGTTGGGACTGACCGAGGCTGAGACAGCCTGTCTCAGCTTTCTTGTGGAAAACCATCTCTTCCTCACCGTAACCGCCCTACGCCGCGACCTTGAGGATGATGCCTTTCTCCGCCAATGCGCCGAGCAGATCCAGAGCCCGGAACGGTTGACCATGCTCTATCTGCTCTCCATCGCCGATGCCAAGGCCACCGGCCCCACGGCCTGGAGCGAATGGAAGGGAGCCCTGCTCCTGGAGATCTCCCTCAAAATCGTCCACCTGCTGGAACGCAAGGATACGGTTCTTCCCGACAAAAGTCAGGGGGCCGACTGGATGCTTGAGCAGGTTCGTGCGCTGATGGGAAAAGCGGCCCCGAGCGATTGCAAAATCCTGCCGGAAGAATACCTGCTGAGCTTTCCCCCGGAAGAGGTGGTCCACCACCTCAAACTGCGCGCTGAGCTAAAAAACGAAAAACAGGCCATCACCGAACCCACCGATCATACCCTGTTCTGGTCGGTCCTGGTGATGGCCCACGACTCCACCGGCCTGTTGGCAAAAATCTGCGGAACCCTGGCCCTGCATGGCCTCAATGTGGTGAGCGCCCAAATTTTCACCTGGGATGACGGCACGGTGGTGGATGTCCTCAATGTCCGCCCCGCAGCGGAGCAAACCTATGCGGAGCAGGACTGGCGGGCGCTTGGCGAGGATCTCAATCTGGCCCTGAAAAACCGGCTGGGCCTCAGCCACCGTCTGGTCGAAAAATTCCGCACCGCCTTCCGCGGAACCGGTCAAAAAAACGTGCAGGCCGCCCCGCGGGTTGTTATAGACAATATGGCCTCGGAGCAGTTTACAATCATCGAAGTTTTCGCCAATGACCGGCCAGGACTGCTCTACGACATCACCCGGACCCTGGCCGATTTTGAACTCAACATCCACCGCGCCAGAATCAGCTCGGATGGCGATCAGGTGGTGGATGTTTTTTATACCCTGGACTCCTTTGCCGCCAAGATCAACAACCCTTCTTTCCAGGAAGAGATCTCCAAGGCCCTTCTCCATGTCGCGGGAAACGAGACCTGGACGGGCGCAAGACTGCAATGGTAAAACCATGGCACGGGAACAACGCCAACCCGCCAGCGGTTGGCTTTAACGGATGCCCACCCCCTTCTGCATCGGGCGTGGGAGGTTTTCAACCTTACCCTTCAGCACCCAAAAAATAAGGAGCAACACAATGAGTGACAATTGCAACTGCGGCAACGACTACGACCAGACCATGATGACCGTGCCAGAGCTTTTCGGCACCAACGTGTTCAACAACAAAACCATGAAGGAAAGGCTGCCCAAGGAAACCTACAAGGCTCTGCAGAAAACCATCAACACCGGTTCAACCCTGCCTCCGGATGTCGCCTCCGTTGTCGCCAATGCCATGAAGGACTGGGCCATCGAAAAGGGCGCCAGCCATTACACCCACTGGTTCCAGCCCCTTACCGGCATCACCGCCGAGAAGCACGACTCCTTCATCTCCCCCACCGACGACGGCGGGGTGATCATGGAGTTCTCCGGCAAGCAGCTGATCCAAGGCGAGCCGGATGCTTCTTCCTTCCCCAGCGGCGGGTTGCGCGTCACCTTCGAGGCCCGCGGCTACACCGCCTGGGACTGCACCTCCCCTGCCTTCCTCAAGGAAGACGAATCCGGCGATGTGACCCTCTGCATCCCCACCGCCTTCTGCTCCTACAAGGGCGAGGCTCTGGACAAGAAAACCCCCCTGCTCCGCTCGATGAACGTCGTTTCCAAGCAGGCGTTGCGGGTGCTCAAGGCCATGGGCAACACCACCTCCAGCACCGTTACCTCCACGGTGGGCGCGGAGCAGGAATACTTCCTGGTGGAAAAAGAATACTACCTGCAACGTCTCGACCTGATGACCTGCGGCCGCAGCCTGTTCGGCGCTCCTGCCCCCAAAGGCCAGGAGCTGGAAGACCAGTACTTCGGCGCCATCAAGGACCGGGTCTCCGCCTACATGAAGGATCTGGACATTGAGCTGTGGAAGATGGGCATCTCCTCCAAGACCAAGCACAACGAGGTGGCCCCGGCCCAGTTTGAAATGGCCCCGGTTTTCACCACCACCAACATGGCCACCGACCACAACCAGCTGGTCATGGAAACCATGCAGAAAGTGGCCCTGCGCCACGGCATGGTCTGCCTGCTGCACGAGAAGCCCTACGCCGGAATAAACGGCTCCGGCAAGCACAACAACTGGTCGCTCTCCACCGACGACGGCATCAACCTGCTTGATCCGGGCCAGACCCCCGAGGACAACGCCCAGTTCCTGGTCTTTATCTCGGCCTTGATCAAGGCGGTTGACACCCATGCCGACATCCTGCGCGCCACCTGCGGCAGCTCCGGCAACGACCACCGGTTGGGCGCCAACGAGGCTCCGCCCGCGATCATCTCCATCTTCCTGGGCCAGGAGCTCTCCGACGTTCTGGAAAAGCTGGCCAAGGGCGAGAAGATCACCAAGAAGGGCACTGCCCAGACCCTGAAAATCGGAGTTGATTCCCTGCCCGAACTGCCCAAGGACAACACCGACCGGAACCGGACCTCGCCCTTTGCCTTCACCGGCAACAAGTTCGAGTTCCGCATGGTCGGCTCCGCCCAGTCCATCTCCGGCCCCAACGTGGCTCTGAACACCATTGCCGCCGAGGCGCTGGAAGAGATCGCCGTCCGCCTGGAAAAGGCCAAGGACGTAAACAAAGAGATCCAAGCCATCCTCAAGGAAGCCATGACCAAACATGGCCGGATCATCTTCAACGGCAACAACTACTCTGCCGAGTGGGCTAAGGAAGCCGCAAAGCGCGGCCTGCCAAACACCCGCAACACCGTGGATGCGCTCAAGGCCTTTGTCACCCCCAAGGCGATCAAGCTGTTCGGCAAGTACAACGTGCTTTCCAAGGATGAGCTGCATTCCCGCTACGATATCTATGTGGAGCAGTATGCCAAGCACATCAACATCGAGGCCCTGACCGCCATCCAGATGACCAAGCGGCAGTTCATCCCGGCAGCCATCCAGTTTGTCGCCGAACTCGGCGCCTCCCTGGCCGCAGCCGGCAAGTACGGCTCGGTGCAGAAGGGGTTGCTGGAAGAGGTTGGCAAGCATCTTGAATCAGCAGGCAAGAAGGTGGCCAAGCTGGAGGCAGAAACCTTGAAGGCCCAGGCCATCAGCGCAGTGGACAAGCAAGGTGCCGCATACCGCGACAAGGTATTCCCCGCCATGGTTGATCTGCGTACCGACATCGACGCGCTTGAGGCCATCCTGCCGGCTGATCTCTGGCCGGTGCCGGTCTATAGCGATTTGCTGTTTAATCTGTAGTATAAGGCAACGGCAAGTGTCCTGATCTCACGCCACTGTGCAGATGCTTTATATAAAAAGAGGGGAGCCAATTGACTCCCCTCTTTTTATTGTGCTCCATATCCAGAACTAGGACAGTTAGAAAACCTCAACATCATCACTCAGTCTTGTTGAGCGCATTGGCAACCTTGGTAAGCAGGTCTCTTATCGCCACAGGCTTTTGCAGGTAGATGTATCCCCCTGTTGTCTGAGTTTGATTTCTATTCATAATTTCACTGTACCCCGAGCAGAGAATGATGGGCAGGCTCGGTTTGATTGCCAAAGCCTTGGCAATCAACTGTTTCCCCGTCATGCCCGGCATTGTTTGATCAGTAAGGAGGAGATCCCAGGCGTCTGGAGCCTGAGAGAAGGCCTGCCAAGCATCAATTCCATTGACAAATGCTTCCACCCGGTAGCCTGCCGCAGTCAATATCCGAGTGGCCAGCTCTCGAATGGCGCTTTCATCATCCACGACTATGATCCGCTGGTGTCCATTTGCCATGGGAGGAGGGACTTCCTCGACCACATCCACTTCGATCGCCTGGACGATCATGGGCAAATAGACATTAAAGACGGTGCCTTTCCCAGGCTCGCTGTACACGGCAATCTGACCGTGATGGTCTTTCACGATGCCATGGACCACGGCCAGCCCCAAGCCAGTTCCTTTGCCCTTTTCCTTGGTGGTAAAATAGGGTTCAAAAATCTTCGCCATGACCTCTTTGTTCATACCGCAACCGCTATCGCTGACCGTCAATACCACATAACGACCAGGCGACAAATCCCTTTTGCCGATCATGCCATCTGCGTCAATATCCATCTCCTGCAAGGTAACCCCCATCACTCCCCCACGCTCCAGCATGGCATGAGAGGCATTGGTGCAAAGGTTCATAATCATCTGGTGAATTTGGGTGGGATCGGCCAGCACCATGGCCTGGGAGTTAATATCCTGCCGGATCTCGATAGTGGAGGGGATGGACGAACGCAAAAGCTTCAAGGCCTCCTTGATAATCGAAGAAATCTGTAACGGATTGTTTTCCTGCGGTTGCTTTCGGCTGAAGGTCAGAATCTGACGGACCAGATCGGTTGCCCGATCTCCGGCCTTACGAACCTGCATCAAGTCATCATGCAGGGCAGCGTCATCCTTGATTCGCATCAAGGCAAGGTCGGTAAATCCCAGGATGGCAGAAAGGATGTTATTAAAATCATGGGCAATCCCACCGGCCAGGGTGCCAATAGCCTCCATTTTCTGGGCCTGAAGAAGGTCTTGCTGAGCCTTCAGGAGTTCCGCCTCGGTCTGGATGCGCCTGGTTATATCATGGGCGATCCCCTCAACGGCGACAACCTGTCCCTGGTCATCAAAAACAGGCTCTTCGGTTACCTCCAGACGGCGGATCGTCCCATCCTTATGAAAGATCTCCACCTCATAGGGCGGCTGCTTATCACCCTTGATGGCACATTCTGTGAGGCGAACAACCTCCTTGTTGATTGGGCTGTCGGTAAGATACTCTGAATAATGGCCCATCATTTCCTCGGGCAAATAGCCAAGGACATTACTGATCGAAGGGCTGACATAGACCCCAATGCCTTGCGCATCATGGGCATAAAAAAAATAATGCTCCCGAAGCGCCTCAACCAGTCGCCGATATTTCTGTTCGCTGTGTTCAAGCCGCTGCCTCTCTTCCTCAAGTTCCCGCACTTTTTTATCAAGCTTGCGGGTGAGGGCGGCCAAATGCTCCTTGTCCAGATCAAGCTGATCGTGGCCGTGTTTCTCCTTCCCCCCCTGTTGCGGCCCTTCGGCCAAGACCTCTTTGATCACCGCAAAAAGCTCTGGCAAATCCATGGGCTTTAAGAGAAAACGACGGGCACCCATGGCCATGGCCAGTTTTTCGCTATCTGCATCGGTATAGGTGGCGGTGTAGATAATAAGCGGGATCTTTTTGAGCTGTTCGTCGGCTTGCAACGCCCGACACAGGGCGTAGCCGTCCATCTCCGGCATCAGGATGTCGGAAATAATGAGGTCGATGGGGGTTTCCTGGATTATTTGCAAGGCAGCGGTGCCGTTGCCTGCGCTCTCAATGGCATAGCCCTGACTCAACAAAGCCCGGACCAGAACAACCCGTGAGTTTGCATCATCCTCAACGATCAAAATTTTCATGACAGATCCCCTACGCACTGTTCGATTTGCGCGATGAATCGGAGCGGGTCGATGGGCTTTTCGATATAGCCATTACAGCCTGCGGCCAACAACCGTTCCCGATCTCCAGCCATAGCATAGGAGGTAACGGCAATAATGGGAATGCTGTTGCCGATCTCCGATGCCCGGATTCTACGCAACACCTCGGTTCCTTCGATGTCCGGCAACTGGATGTCGAGCAGGATGAAATCAGGCCGTATGCGGAGGGCTGTGGCAAACCCCTCCAAACCTGTTTCCGCAGGGCTGATCTGATAGCCTGCCTTCTCCAAAATCCTCGTGATCAGCACCCGGTTATCCGAATTATCTTCGATGATCAACACCCTTTTCATTGCGCACTGCCTCCAGGTTCCACCGCCGGATCAATTGGCAGAATGGTTTTCGGAATAGTCAGGCTGAAGATGCTTCCTTCACCTTCCATGCTCCGCACCGAGATCGAGCCGCGCAGGATATCGGTGACTAGCTTCTTCGTTAGATACAAGCCAAGTCCAGTGCCGCCGGCCTTGATCCGTAGGTGCGTCTCCAGCCGTTCAAATGCCTCAAAAAGCTTGGGTAAATCCTGTTCGGCAATGCCGATTCCCGTGTCGCTGACCGCAATGTCAACCGTGGCATCCTGCTCGCTAACGGTAACAGTTATGCCGCCCTGTTCCGTGAATTTCATGGCGTTGCTCAAAAGATTGATCAGACATTGCAGCAGCCTTTTGTGATCGGTATGCAGCACAATATCCGAAGCGATTTCCACCGTAAGCCCCAGGTTTTTCTCTTTCAGTTGGGGCGCTATGGTATCAATGGCCTCATCAATAATTTTCTTCAGGGAAATGGTCTCCAAAAAGGCATCAACCCTTCCTGCCTCAATTTTTGAAATGTCGATAACGTCAGTGATCAGGGAAAGCAGATGCTTGCCCGAATGGTAGGCGCGAGAAAGATTGTCTCGTTGTTCCTCGTTTAATTCGCCGGACAAACCTTGCAGTGTAATGCCGGTGAAACCGATAATGGAGTTCAAAGGCGTCCGCAATTCATGGGACATGGAGGCGATGAACATGGATTTGAGTTGGTCAAGCTCTTTGAGCTTCTGGTTGGCAGCCACCAGTTCTTTTTTCTTGCTATTCAGGTCTTCCACCATCCCCATCAAGGTCAGCTGGCTTTTCTGAAGATCAGCGGTTCTCGTTGATACTAGCTGTTCGAGATGTTCACGATGTTGCTTGAGTTCCGCTTCGGCCTGTTTGATTTCGGTGATGTTCGATCCGATGCTCAAAATTTCCTTTACCTGGCCCCGCTCATCCACTACAACCTTGTTCGTCCAAGTGATCCATGCCCGCTCGCCGTTGTGTCGGATATTCTCATTGATATTGTGTTCAAAGGCTCTCGGATCGGCGCAGATTTGATCCATCAGCGATCTCAGATCCCTTCCAGAACTTTCCGTTTCCGTGACAAGCGTGCCGATCACATGGCGTCCGACAAGCTCCGCTTCGGTGTACCCGAAGAATTTCAGCCCGTATTCATTCATGAAGGTGATTTTTCCTTCGCTGTTCCAGCGCAGGATGATGCTGTTAGCATTCATGACCAGTTCTCGATATTTCCGCTCGCTGTCCTGTAGTGCCTCTTCAACCCGCTTGCGCTCGGTGATATCGATATAGAAACCGACAGTCAATGATCCGTCTGCCAAAACAATTCTGCCTACCGAAACATAAAGAGGAAATTGGGAGCCGTCTTCACGCTGTCCCATCGTTTCACAAGCTGTCCCTATCGTTTTTTCCTGAGAGAGCCTGCTTATACGCTCAAGCATCTCGGCCCTTTCCTGTGGTGCAATCTGTTCGCTGAGAGGCGTTCCACGCAATTCCTGAATGTCCGCAAATCCGCACATGCCCAGATAGACCTTGTTCGCATCCAAGATAACGCCATCACGGGAAAATAGTATGCCAATAGGGGCTTGTTCTATGAGTGTACGGAAGCGCTCCTCGCTTTCAGCAATTATCTTCTTTGATTGTACCTGTTCAGAGACAATTGCCGCCAATACCATAGAGGTAATCGCAAGGCTACCGATAAATCCCTGCTGTAGCAGAAGCGCCTCGGTCAGGGTTTTGGCAGTAAACGGTCCTGCCCCGTTGACCGTGACATAGGTGGATACGATGGATATGATGCCGACCACCATGGCTGATCCGCATTGCCCCAGACGGAAAGCTGCGATGATGATGACCGGAAACAGCATGAAGCTGAGTTGAATGCTCCGGGAGGATATGCCATAACAAATTACGCCTATGAATGTCCAAATCAGAAGGTTGCGGGCCACGATCCGGATTTTCCATCCGGCAACATTGAACCCTTTAACCGTCATCGCCAGAGGGACCAAGATCATGGCGCCTGCTGCGTCGCCCAGCCACCAGGTCAGCCAGGTAGAGGCAAAACTTGCCCATGCAGAGACAGCCAGGCAGAATGTCGCCGTTCCAATTGTCGCGCTTACTGTCGTGCTGATCAATGCGCCAAACGTTATGAAGGTGATAACATCTGAGCTTCGCTCAAAAGGGTTGCGCATGCCAGTAAAACGCCGGATAAGAAAAACGCCGATGAGCGCCTCAAGGGTGTTGCCGGTAGCGGTGCTCAACGATGCCGCAAAGGATGCTGGAATTGAAAGACCAAGGCCTGCCAACTGTTGGTAATTGGCGATAAATGCGCCCAGCGCAATTCCAGGCCACATACGATTCCCCAGCAGAAGCAGCGCTGACATGGCTATGCCCGTAGGAAGCCATAAGGGGGTCGCGTTCGTTCCTGGATAAGCCAACAACAACCCCAACCTGGCTGCGACAAAATAGCCTATCGCTACCGTTACAATAGGAAAGTATTTGTAAATTGTATCCTTCATGTTCTGCTTTACCATAAACAGAAATACGTTTTTTACGGCTCCTGGCTACTGTTTCAATACTGCTAAATAAAGTCGGCGATAACTGGAATACATGACCGATGCTAATTTTTTCACAACAGTTCCACTAGTTAAGCATCCGACAATTTGCTGGTCATTGTCAATCGTAAAACGTGAACACCCTACAAAGGACGCAAAGAATAGACCAAATCAATGGTGGGGGATACAACGCTAATGAAGGAGAGAGTATGATCGCAGACAGTGATGGATTCTTAAAAAGACTAAAATCAGATTAGACTCCCAGTGAACAGAAAACAACTGCGGCGAGCCAGCCGCAGGCCTCGCCCAGTTCGCACGATGCCCCAAGCACATCGCCGGTGACGCCGCCAAGGGCTTTGGTCGCCTTGAAGCGGAGCCAGACGGTGGGCAACAGTGCGGCGCAGAGGATAATCAGGGCCGCAGTCCAATGCCACCAGATGAGCGGCGTCAGCAGGAGGGTGGCAACCGCCAGCTCTCCCAGGCCGACCTTGCCGACAAAGGCGTGGCCGGTGCCTGCGGCGCGCGGGTATTGAGCGCCGCAGGCCAGGGTGGCCATGGCCCAACGGGCCGCAACCGAGGCAGCAAACAAGGCAAAGAACAGGGCTTGCCCGCCTTGGGCAACAAGGGCGGCAAGACAGGCAATCTTCAAAACAAGCAGCAGCACCAACCCGATCACCCCAAAGGCTCCTGTGGCCGAATCCTTCATGATCGCCAGACGTCGATCCGGGGTCTGCCCACCGCCAAGGCCATCCAGCAGATCAGCCAGACCATCGAGGTGCAACCCCCTGGTCAGCCATGCACCAAGGGCCACCAGCAACACCGCACTCACCAGCGGAGGGAGATCAGCCCAAACAAAAACCCAGGCTCCCCCGGCCAGAAACCCGCCGATCAGCCAACCTGCCAGAGGAAAAAAACCAGCGCTCCGCCTAAGCCCGTCAGCAGACAGTTCCGCAGGCAACCGCACGGGCAGAATGGTGAGAAAGGCGATGGCAATCTTGGCGGTCAGCAACATGGTTTTCAACCAGCCTCGCTCACTCCGGCCTCGCCGAAAGTGGCCATCTCGTTCATAATCTTGAGCCCAGCCTCCACCAGATTCATGGTCAGGGCCGCGCCGGTTCCCTCGCCCAGCCGCAGGTCAAGATGCAGCAGCGGGCTCAATCCCATCTTTTCAAAGAAGATACGGTGACCCTGCTCCGCCGACATATGGCTGAAGAAACAGTAATCCAGCACATTGGGGGCCAGCCGCAGAGCAACCAAGGCCCCGGCGCTGGAAATAAAACCGTCCACCACCACCGGAATTTTGCTTTTAGCCGCCTCAAGAATACAACCGCAGATGGCAGCGATCTCCAACCCACCCACCGCAGCCAGCGCCCCAAGGGGGGAATTCAACTGTTCCTTGTTCACGGCCAGAGACTGCTCGATCACCGCGATCTTGTGTTGCAGCATGGCATCGTCGATGCCGGTACCCCGGCCAGTCACATCAGCCACCTTGGCAGGCAGCAGGGCGGCAAAGAGCGCGGCAGACGGGGTGGTGTTGCCGATGCCCATGTCGCCGGTGCCCAGAATTTCGGCGCCATCCTCGATGGCCTCGCGGGCCATGGCCATGCCGACCTCAATGGCAGCCACGGCCTCGTCGATGGACATGGCCGGACCCTTGGCCATATTGGCGGTGCCAGGACGAACCTTGCATTGCCGCAAGCCCTCGGCCTCAATCGGCACGGCCACGCCCACATCAACCACCCGCACCTCGGCGCCCACATGGCGGGCCAGCACATTGACCCCAGCGCCACCGGCCAGGAAATTCAAAACCATCTGCGGGGTGACCTCCTGGGGGAAGGCGCTGATCCCCTCGGCCACCACACCGTGGTCCCCGGCAAAGGTGAGGATGATCTTTTTCTCCACCTTGGCGGCAACGGTTCTCCGTATGGCACAGGTTCTGGCCGCCAGCATCTCCAGCTTGCCGAGACTGCCAAGGGGTTTGGTCAGGTTATCAAGCCTGGCCTGGGCCTGGGCCATAACCGCCGCACTGGCCGGTTCAATGGCTGCGCATACTGCCTGCAATTCTTCCGCTGTCCGTATCATCTTTATTCTCCTTCCTTGCCTCACACGCCGATCGCGGCGGCAGGACCATTTTTATTTTCCGATAAAAGGTTGTTACGCTTCATCGAGAAGCGCCAACGAAGCCTTCAGGTTTTCAAGGCTGTACATCTCTAAGGTGACCACTCCGTCATATCCGGCTTCGACCAGCCTCCGACTCAGCATCCGAGCTTGCTCCACATCGATCAGGGCCTGATGATCCCTGCCATCCTGCACTCCATGATAGTGAAGATGGGGGATCCGAGGCAGCAGGGCCAACCCTTCTTCCAAATCATGCCCGTACCGGACAAGATGCCCGAGATCAAGGCAGACGCTGAAGCCATACTCCGCAACCAGAGGGGCCACGAGACCGTATGGATACTCGATATTTTCCACCGCAACCAGCCTTTTCTCTTCACCCAAAGCGCCGGATAATTCCTGGAGGCTGGCGGCCAGATTATCAAGCCAGATCGCCTCGGGCAGGTCCGGCTCCCGGACCAGATGCAGGTCAAAACTCTGCGGAGCAAGAGGCGCCAGCTGGGCCATGAGCCGGCGAATCTCAGCAATCCCCTCCTGCCGCTCAACGCTGGCCGCGGCAGCCAAGGCCAAATCGGTGGGCAGATGCACGGTATAGGTGAGATTATGTTCCTCGGCAATATCCAGCAACTCCTGCACATCCAAAGACTGGGGCAGAAGGCTTTTAGCAGCACTCTCAAAAAAAAGCAGCTGAACATCGTCCACCAAGGGCGCCAGCACCCGGACATTGGTCATGATATCCGCAGGCAGCACGCAGGAGGTTGCACCCAGCCGCCACAGGCGACGGTTATTAGGCATCATCGCTCTTCTCCCCTGCCCCCAAGGATAACCACCTCCCCCACCCGATCCTGGTGGGCAAGGGAGATCGTGGGCACCGGGCAATTATCGCCTCGCTGGCTGCGAAGGGTTTGAAGAACAGCGGCCATCGCTTCCTGGGCAAGATCTGGATGGTTGTTGGTCTCGCTGATGTGCGACAAGACCACATGTTCAAGGCCGTCGTGGAGGATATCGCTTAAGAAACCGGCAGCATCGGCGTTGGCCAGATGCCCGGTATTGCCCCGCACTCGCTGTTGCAGGGAGGGAGGATAGGGACCGTTGCGGAGCAGGTCCGGGTCGTGGTTGCATTCGAGCACCAAGCCGTGGCAACTGCTCAGCCGGTGCTGCATGAGACGGGAGACCACGCCGGTATCGGTGCAATACCCCATGAGCAGACTGCCATTGTTTAACAGAAAACCGACCGGGTCTGCTGCGTCATGGGAGATAGCAAAGGGATGAATCTGGAAATCCTGAAAAACGAAGGTCTCGCCTGTAACAAAGGGTTTGGATTGAGGGAGGTTCTCCAAAACCGGCCCGGCGGCGGCCAGGGTGGCTTCATTGACAAAAACCGGCAAGCGAAAGCGGCGGGAGAGAATCGCTGCGCCCTTGATATGGTCGCCGTGTTCGTGGGTGATGAGGAGGCCGGACAGGGTTTCCGGCTCAACGCCGATCTCGGCCAGCCGCCGCTCGATCTCCTTGCCGGAAAACCCAGCATCGATGAGCAAACGGGTTTCCCCGGCCTCGACAAATGTCGCGTTTCCCTTGCTGCCGCTGCCCAGAACACAAAATCGCAGCAAATGATCACAGGGCACCGCATCTGCTTTGTCATCGGCCTGCTCACATAGGCGGGCTATAGTTTGCAGTCCTCTTTCGCGCATCTACGGCACCCTGTGATCATTTGTAAATCGCATTATTTGCCCCAAAAGGCACGGTCAAGGTTCTCGCCATTGCACCTTGCATCTGTACCTTTCAAACGCCGGTATGGCCAAACCCGCCGTCCTGACGCTGGGTCGCATCAAGCCTGTCCACCGCAACTACCGTAGCCCGGCAAACCGGGGCCAGCACCAGCTGGGCAATCCGGTCGCCCCGCCGGATGGTGAACGGTTCGCGGCCCAGGTTGATCAGCCCAATCTTCACTTCCCCCCGGTAATCGGCATCAATGGTGCCGGGGCTGTTGACCACCGTGATCCCGTGCTTGATGGCCAGTCCACTCCGAGGCCGCACTTGCAACTCATAGCCCGGCGCCAGGGCCACGGCAAAGCCGGAAGGCAGCAACCGAATCTCCCCCGGCCCGATCACCACCGGCTCAACCACGGCTGCGGCCACATCCATACCAGCGGCCAGTTCGGAATGGTAGGCGGGCAGGGGCAGATCGGCATGACCTGCCGGGTCGAGCCAAGACAATTGGACAATGTGCATTTGTTCGCTCTGTATTTTCATAATTTTTTACTCCAGATCAAGGGAACGCCAATCCAACTCTTTTGCCTTGAGCGGACCAAGAACCGTGGCGAACAGCGGTTTGCTGAAAAGCCGCGCAGCCAACTCTCCAATATCCTCCGCCCGCACCTGGTCAAAACCCTCGGCGACCTCGTCAAAGGAGACATAGCGGCCAAAGGTCAGTTCGTTTCTGGCGATTCTGGTCATCCGCGATTCCATGTTCTCGGCGGAAAGGAAGATACCGGCCTTGGCATAATCCTTGGCTCTGGACAACAAATCGTTCGAAACACTACTCTGGCGCAGAGCCTTGATTTCTCTGGCGACCAGGGCCATGGCCTTGTTCACCACCGCAGGGTCAACTCCGAGATACACCCCTAGATAGCCGCTGTCCGTAAAGGAGGACAGGTAGGAATAGATGGAGTAGGCCAGCCCCGCCTTTTCGCGCACTTCCTGAAAAAGCCGGGAACTCATGTTGCCGCCGAGAAGAACGTGCAACAGATAGAGGATGTAGCGCTCGGGGGCCACGATGGGCAGGCCGTAGGAGCCGAGCACCAGATGGGCCTGCTCCAGGTTCTTCTTGTGGAGCTTGCGTACCGGGGCAAGAACCGTGGGCGGTTGGCGACGGGTACCGGCATTCGGCCCCATCAGGCTGCCCATTTGCTCCTGCCAGAGATGACAGAACTGCTCATGGTCCACATTGCCGGAGGCGGCGATGACGATCTTCTCCGGCGTGTACTGCTGGCGCATATACTCCCGCAGGCTGGCGGAATCCATGGCTGCCACCACCTCCCGTTGTCCGAGAACCGTGTAGCCCAAGGGATGCTCCCCCCAGAGGCCGCCGGTGAACAGCTCATGGATCCGATCGTCCGGGGTGTCTTCCACCATGGATATTTCCTGGAGTATCACCTCCCGCTCCCGAACCACCTCTTCTTCCTCAAAAAGCGAATTCTGGAAGATATCCCCCATCAGTCCGATGAGGCGTTCCACCTGGTCATCAAGGACCGTGGCGTAATAGGAGGTGGTCTCGCCGGAGGTGAAGGCGTTGGACATGCCGCCCAAGGTGTCGAACTCCTGGGCAATCTCCTGGGCCGTCCGGCTGGTGGTGCCCTTAAAGAGCATGTGCTCGACAAAATGGGCGCTTCCGTTGTTGTCGGGCTGTTCATCGCGCGCGCCCACGTCCACCCAGATCCCTGCCGAAACCGTGCGGGAAGAAATCTTTTCGGTGACGATCCGGATGCCGTTGTTGAACACGGTTTTCTGGTAGCGATTAGACACTTGTTTCCCTAATGGTTACAATGCGATACGGAAAAGGGGAAAGAGGGCCACGCCCCCCTTCCCCTTGGAAGAATAAAAATACATAGACCGATGGATCAGGAACCTGCCTCCTCAAGAAGGACAGCCTTGCGGCTCAGGCGGATCTTGCCCCGCTGGTCGATCTCCAGAACCTTGACCCGGACCTCGTCGCCTTCCTTGAGAACATCGGTGACCTTCTCGACTCGTTTGGTGTCAAGCTCGGAGATGTGCACCAGGCCGTCAACCCCCGGCATGATCTGAACGAAAGCCCCGAAATCGAGAATCTTCTGGACAACGCCATCGTAAATCCTGCCGATTTCCGGATCGGCGGCGATTTCGTTCACCTTGGCGATAACCGCCTGGGCAACCAGACCGTTGGGTGCGAAAATCGTCACCTTGCCAGAATCCTCAACATCCATCTTGATCCCGAAATCAGCGGTGATCGACTTGATCATCTTGCCGCCTGGGCCGATGAGATCGCGGATCTTGTCGGGGTTGATCTGCAGGCTGAAGATCTTGGGCGCATGCTCAGGCACATCCGCCCTGGGCTGCTCGATCGCCATCTTCATCTTCTCGAGAATATGGAGCCGGCCGCCCCTGGCCTGGGCCAGAGCGCTGGTCATGATCTCCTTGGAGACGCCTTCGATCTTGATATCCATCTGCAGGGCAGTGATGCCCTCGTCGGTGCCGGTTACCTTGAAATCCATGTCGCCGAGATGATCTTCATCACCCAGGATGTCGGAGAGGATGACGATGGTCTCGCCATCCTTGATCAGACCCATGGCCACACCGGAAACCGGTTTTTTGATCGGCACGCCAGCGTCCATCAAGGCAAGACTGCCGCCACATACCGTGGCCATGGAAGAGGAACCGTTTGACTCCAAAACCTCGGACACGATACGGATCGTGTAGGCAAACTCATCGCCTTTAGGTAGCACGGCGGACAAAGCACGTTCGGCCAGGGCGCCATGCCCGATGTCCCGACGGCTGGGACCGCGCATGAAACGGACCTCGCCAACGCAATAGGGCGGGAAATTATAATGCAACATGAAGCGCTTGAATGACATGCCGGTGAGGGATTCAACCCGCTGCTCATCATCGCCGCTGCCCAAGGTGGCGGAAACCATGACCTGGGTCTCACCCCGGGTAAAGAGAGCGGAGCCATGGACTTTCGGCAACGCCGCGACTTCACAGCTGATCGGACGAATCTCGTCAAAACGGCGGCCGTCTATCCGGCACTGGTTCTTGACGATCCGGTCGCGCATCATGGTTTTGTTCAGCGAATGGAGATGCTCCTTTGCTTCCTTGAGGCTATCGGTATACTCGTCGCCAAGGGCGGCAATGACATCTTTTTGAAGCTGATGATACAAATTGCTGCGCTCCTGCTTATCGGCCATGGTAATGACCGCCTGCATCCCTTCCCGGGCCAGCTCTGCCACCTTGGCCTTCAAGGTCTCGTTGACCACCGGCGGCGCAACCGCCATCTTGGCCCTGCCCACTGCAGCACGCATCTCTTCCTGCATATCCAGGATGGGCTGCAACGCCTTGTGACCGAAAAAGATGCCCTCGAGAACCTCGGCTTCAGATAAGCTGTCCGCCCCGCCTTCCACCATGACCACGGCATTTCTGGTGCCGGCCACGATGAGGTTCAACCGGGATTTTTCCCACTCTTCCGGGCTGGGGTTGAGCACATACTGACCATCAACATAGCCCACCTTTACCCCGGCCACCGGCGCGTTGAAAGGGATGTCGGAAACAATCAGGGCGCAGGAGGCGCCGATCATGGCCAGCACGTCGGGGTCGTTCTGCTGATCGGCCGAGAGAACCGTGGCGATCACCTGGGTCTCATGCTGATAGCCTTTGACAAACAGGGGCCGCAGAGGCCGGTCGATAAAACGGGCGGAAAGGGTTTCCTTGTCGCTGGGCCGGCCAATTTCACGCCGGAAAAAGCTGCCCGGAATACGACCCACTGCATAGAATCGTTCCTGATACTCCACGGTGAGGGGGAGAAAATCGATTTCCGCTTTGGGATCCTTGGCCGCGGTGGCCGTAACCAGCACCACTGTCTCCCCATAGGTTACCAGGGCCGTACCGTTTGCCTGTTTTGCCAAGCGTCCAGTCTCAATGGTGAGGGGCCGCCCACCAAGATCAATCGTTACTTTTTTAAACATATACTCTCCTCTAACAGCCGCCCCTTCCATTACTGGCAGCAACCACGTCGCCCGCGACAAGAGCCGGGCACACGCATTATCATTACAGCAATGGAAAGGTGGTGTCTTCACTGCCCCGACCGCACACAACAACGGCGATGTCAGATTGCACAGGGGCAAAAATGGAGCCACCGCCAGATACCCGGCGGTGGCTGTTATCGCATCTTATTTTCTGATGCCAAGTTTTTGAATCAGGTCACGGTACAGATCAACGTTTTTACCCTTGAGATAATTCAGGAGACGCCGTCTCTGGCCAACCAGCTTCAGCAGCCCGCGACGGGAATGATGGTCTTTTTTGTGTTCCTTGAAATGCTCGGTCAGGTAGGTGATACGAGAGCTCAGCAGGGCAATCTGCACCTCTGGAGAACCGGTATCTTTCTCGTGATGGGCGTATTGGGTGATAATGTCTTTTTTCTGTTCCGCTTGCAGTGTCATAACATCCTCGTGCACTAAAATTAATAATTCGGGAGATCGACAGAAATGTTCAACCATCGATTCCTAATGGGTACGCTTCTTAATAAATGATCCCTGCGCCAATGTCAATTGAATGTCATTGCGTGCTTTTTTCCGGTTGGCGATCATTCTTGCCCGGGCAAGAGCGCCAAAACCTCATCCACGCTCAGAACCTTGGCCAACAGCGCATGCCGCGCCGAAACTTGATCCTGCAATAGGCTGCCATCCACCGCGCCATCCACGCTGAATGGCCCGCTCTGCAAGCGCCGCAAAGCAACAAGATGGGCGCCGCAACCAAGGGCGCGGCCAATATCTGCGGCCAGGCTCCGGATATAGGTGCCCTTGCTGCACTCCACCATGATGCGCAGGGTGTCTGGCCCGGATTCCAGGAGTTGCAACAGGAAGATCGTTATCTGTCGCGGCGCCTTCTCAATGGTAATTCCCTTCCGTGCATAATGGTACAGGGGTTTGCCCAGATGCTTGAGCGCCGAATACTGCGGCGGCGTCTGCAACTGCTCGCCCAAAAATCCAGCCAGGCAATGCTCCAGTTCTTCCCGAGCAAAGGGTCCAACCTCTTTTTGGGCGGTAACCTCTCCCTCAAGATCCTGGGTAGTGGTTTCGATGCCGAGCCTGAGCACCGCCTCGTACCGTTTGTGTCCGTCCATGAACTGCGAGATAAGGCGGGTGGCCGGCCGTCCAACGCAGATGATCAGCAGGCCGGAGGCAAAAGGATCAAGGGTGCCGGCATGTCCCACTTTCTTTATGGAGAGAGCCCGGCGCACCAATTGCACCATCCGGAAGGAACTGGGCCCCACCGGCTTGTCCACCAAAAAAATACCGGCCTCAAGGGCCGGTTCCGCAGGGGGGTGTTTCCCAACCGAGGCCTCGGCGGGCATCTCCTGCAAAAGCTCCATCCTCTTAAATCGTTACCATGGGCAACAATTTTGCCAGCAGTTTTTCCTGGACCTCGCCAATGCTTGTATCCCGCAGCTTAAACCCTGCCGCATTGCGATGGCCGCCTCCACCAAAGGCTGCGGCAACCTGGGCCACATCATAATCAGTGCCCTTGGAGCGCAGACTCACCGAAATCAAACCCCTTTCCGTTTCTTTTAAGAAAGCGGCAATCTTGACGGTATCCAGAGATCGCGGATAATTGATAAAGGTTTCCGCGTCCGCCTGGGTGGTGCCGGTTTTAACAAAAACCTCCCGTGGAGCCGCAATGATTGCCAGCTGGTCAGCGGCATACAATTGCAGGGAATCGAGCACCATCCGCATGAGGTTGAGGCGTTTCACCGTAAAATTATCAAACAGCTTGCCGGAAACCTCCGCCGGTTTCACCCCTTTGCGAAGAAGCGCACTGGCAATACGGAAAGTATCAGCGCTGGTCGAGGAATACTTAAAGGAGCCGGTGTCGGAAACAATGGCCGCATAGAGGCAATAGGCGGACTCATAGCTTAGCTCGGCGCCCAGGGCCTCGGCCAGATCATAGACTATCTCGCCGGTGGAGGCCCGATCCGGGGCAAGCCACCTGAGATCACCAAACTCCTGGTGGCCGGAATGGTGATCTATAACCACAAAGGGATGCACGGTCAACAGGGAGCCCATGGCCTCGCCCAGCCTGTGGCTATCACCACAGTCAAGGGCAACGGCACAGTCAAAGCCGTTCAGGGCCGGGAGCAAGGACTCGATCTGGGCGCTTCCCGGCAGAAACCGGTACAGATGGGAAACCTGATCCTCACCGTACAAAAAAACATTCTTGCCTAGGGAACGCAAGACGTTGCCCATGGCGATCTGTGAACCAAGGGCATCACCGTCCGGGTGAATATGGGTTGCCACCAAAACATTTTTGGCCGATTTCAGGGTCCGAACAATCTCGTCACGGGGATGAGTCATCGTCTTTTATTATCTCCCTGAGTAACTGTTCCATTTCAGCCTGCTTCTTGCCCGCGAGATCCAACCGAAAATCGAGCACCGGCACATGCCTTAACTCCAGGGCCCGGGCCAGGTTGCTTCTCATGAAGCCCTTGCTGCTCTCCAATCCCTTGGCAACGTTTTTCGGCTCTTCATTTCCCAGTATACTGTATAAAACTCGGGCCTGTCCAAGATCATCGCTCACCTCCACCGAGGTGATGATGACATTGGACAGGCGGGGATCATTGATTTTCCGCACAAGCAACGAAGCAATCTCGGCCTTGATGGCATCCGCCACCCGAATCGGCCTCCTTTTCGGTTGGCTGCGCGCGAGACCGGCAGGCAGACCGAACCGCGATTTTGCTTTTCCGGCCGCCATCAAAGCTCTCTTGCAAGCTCTTTCAGCACAAAGGCTTCAAGCACATCGCCCACCTTGAGGTCGTTATAGTTGGCAACCCCGATTCCGCACTCATACCCGCTCTGCACATCCTTGACATCATCCTTGAAACGCCGCAGGGAGGCAAGCTGTCCGGTAAAAGTCACCACACCTTCCCGCACAACACGCACCTTGGCGTTGCGTTCGATCTTGCCATCGGTCACATAGCAGCCGGCAATGGTGCCAATCTTGGGAACCTGATACGTTTCCCGAACCTCCGCAGTGCCGATGACATTTTCCTCGAAGCGGGCATCCAGCAACCCGACCATGGCCTTTTTGATATCATCCAAGGCATGATAGATGACGTCATAGGTGCGAATATCCACCTTCTCATTCTTGGCGAGTTCCTGCACCTTGGCTGAGGGCCGGACGTTAAACCCAATGATAAAGGCATCAGAAGCTGCGGAGAGCAAGACATCCGAGTCGGTTATGGTACCGGTGCCAGCATGGAGGATCTTAACCTTGACCTCATCGGTTGCCAAGTCCTCTATGGCCTTGCTGAAAGCCTCCAGTGTTCCCTGTACGTCGGCCCGCAGGGCAACCCGCAGCTCCTTGATCTTTCCTGCCTGCAAGTTATCAAACAGATTATCCAAGGAAATCTTGGTGTAAGTGCCAAGTTCGGCTTCTCTGCTTTTGAGCTGTCTATCGGCGCTCACGCTCCGTGCCCTTTTTTCGTCGGGCAGGACGACAAATTCATCCCCAGCCCGCGGCACCCCGCTCAACCCCTGAACCTCGACCGGAATGGCCGGACCGGCTTCCTTGACACTTTCTCCGCGATCGTTGGTCAGAGAGCGTATCTTGCCGTAAAATATCCCGGCAACACAAGCATCGCCAACCCGCAGGGTTCCCTGCTCGATCAAAACCGTGGCCACTGGACCGCGGCCCTTATGAAGCTGGGCCTCGATCACATGCCCCTTGGCGCGCCGATTAGGATCGGCCTTCAGCTCAAGGATTTCAGCCTGAAGATGAATGCTTTCCAACAGTTCGGCTATGCCTTTTCCGGTTTTAGCCGAGGTTTCACAGAAGATGGTATCCCCGCCCCATTCCTCGCTGACCAGATTCAAGTCGGCCAGCTCCCTTTTTACCCGCATGGGGTCTGCATCGGGCTTGTCCATCTTGTTAACACACACTAAAATGGGAACCTTGGCGGCCCTGGCATGATTCACTGCCTCCTTGGTCTGGTCCATGACCCCGTCATCAGCGGCGACAACCAAGACGACAAGGTCCGTAACCTGGGCGCCACGGGAACGCATTTCCGTGAAAGCCGCATGACCAGGGGTATCAAGAAAAACCACATCCCCCTGCGGGGAACGGACATAATGCGCCCCGATATGCTGGGTGATGCCACCGGCCTCACCGGCTGCCACGTCTGTTTTTCTGATGGCGTCCAGCACCGAGGTCTTGCCATGGTCGACATGCCCCATGACCGTGACCACCGGCGGTCGGGGAAGCATCTCTCCGCCGCCTTCCTGTTCTTCCAGGTTGATAATGGTCTGTTCCTCGGTAACCCCTTGCTCGACTTCGTAGCCGAAATCCGAGGCTACCAGGGTCGCGGTCTCAACATCAAGAGCCTGGTTTATGGTGGCCATAACCCCCATTCCCAGCAATTTAGCAATAAGCTCCCCGACCTTGAGGCCCATCCGGTGGGCAAGATCACCAACCGTAATGGTTTCAAGGACCTTGATCCGCTTCTTGATCGCCTTGGGCTCCGCGGCCTGCAGGGAAACGCCCTGACGCTTGCCTTTCTTACCACCGCTCCGTGAGTTCCGTGCTATACGCAAGCCCGCGGGGATTTTTCCGCCAAGCGCATCGTCAACATCCTCGATGTCTATATCGGCCTGCCGCTGAGTGCGCAACGGGGCTTTCTTGGTCCGGTCATGCTCGGCGGTTTCAGTGGTAAACTTAACAAACCGCTTACCCTTCTTCCCCTTGAGCCCTTCGCCCTTGTCACCCTCCTCGACTCCCTTGGCAGCGGGAGCCTCGGCAACAACGGGCTTTCCTTTAACAGCTTCGACCCTTTTCGGCCTGGGCGTGAACGGGCGGGGAGGAGCAGCGGGCGCAATGACAATGGCCGCTCTTTTAATCACCCTGGCAAATCCATGGCGATGCTTATCCTGCACAAAGGGAGCCTGTCCTTCCAATTCGTCTTCGTCCTCAACCGTCTCTGCCACAGAGACTTCTTCGCCCTCGGCTGCCTCAACAGCGCCGTCGTCCGGGGCTGCTTCTGCTTCTTCTTCCTCTGTCCGCGCAGACAACTCTGGCGCTTCATCGCCTTCCAACTCTACCGGTAGCATCGATTCGGCAACATCGCCCTCGACTTCTCCGGTGCTTTCCACAGATATTTCCGTCTTGGTCGACTCGGCCTCATCGCTCTCTGCCGGAGAAACGACAGGCCGCCTCGGCTTGGCAGGCGCTTCTCCCGCAGGCGGAACCTCCACCGGCACATTCTTGGTTCTTCTCCGAATAATGGTCGTCCGCCCGGCGCCTTGGATCCTTTTTTCTTCCGTCCTGGTCTGCCCTATCCCGAGCCTTTGGCGGATATCCTGTGCTGTTTCGTCATCCAGAGAGGAACTATGGGATTTAACGGCATAGCCCATCTCAATGAGGGCCGCCACCAAATCCTTGTTTTCCATTTCCGCTTCTTTAGCTAACTCGTAAACCCTGATTTTTGTCATTGCTCACTCCCGAAGAGGTTTTGCAACCCTTCGTCAAATCCCAGCACCTGTTGGCGAAACGCTCTGGATAATCCTTTTTTGTTTTTAAAAAACTTCTGCAGGCAACTGTCATCCTGACAACAGTAGGCATGACGTCCATCATGCTTCCCGCAGAAATCTTTCATTACACGACCGTTGTTGTCCACGGCAAACCGCCACATCTCTTGCTGCACTTTTTTTTGACGGCACCCCAGACATGTCCGGATCGGTGCTCTGCCTTTTTCCCCAAAGACGGTGGTCATGCCAAAAGACCTATTGCTCTCCGCTCTCGGTTGACACTGGTTCTGAATCGTCTTGCCCTTGGACCGTGTTGGCTTTTTGTGCGGAGGCGATCAAGCGAGCAACCTTGTTCTCGTCAAGGGATTCCAGCTCGGCAACCACAGTTGCGACCTCCGCTTCAGCCAGATCCTGAGCCGAATTAAAACCCGCATCATAGAGGGCTTCCGCTGTTTTTTCATCCATCCCCTGCACATCGAGTAACGACTGGAAGCCTTCTTCACTAAATTTAGCATACTTCTGCTCACTCTTCACATCAATACGCCACCCCAACAGGGCTGCAGCCAAGCGCACATTCTGCCCCTGTCGGCCGATTGCCAGGGAAAGCTGATCGTCAGGCACAACCACCACCAAGGTTTTCTTCTCTTCATCCACCACCACCAGCGAAACTTGGGCTGGGGACAAGGCATTGGAAACGTAACGGGCCGGATCAGGACTCCAGGGCACAATGTCAATCTTTTCCCCCTGCAGCTCCTGGACCACGTTCTGCACCCGGGATCCCTTCATCCCTACACAGGCACCCACCGGATCCACATCCGTTGCAGACGAACTCACGGCAATCTTGGCGCGGGCGCCCGGCTCACGGCTCACCCCCAGGATTTTCACAATCCCCTCGGCAATCTCCGGAACCTCCATGGCAAACAGCTTGGTCACGAACTCATCATTGGTCCGGCTCAAAACCAGTTGCGGGTCTCGGCTGCTTTGCCTCACATCGAGGAGCAGGGCCCGAATTCGGTCCCCCTGGCGGTATGACTTGCGGGGCATCTGCTCCTTGGTCGGCAAAATGGCATCGGTCCGCCCGAGGTTGACAATGATATTGCCCCGTTCGAAACGCTGGACAATGCCGTTGACAACCTCACCCTTGCGGTCCTTGTACATTTCGTAGATGACATTGCATTCAGCATCCTTCATTTTCTGAATGATCACCTGCTTGGCGGACTGCGCTGCAATGCGGCCCAGCTCGGCGACGCTGTCCATCTTGCTGCCAAGCTCGTCGCCGAGCTGCACCTCCGGGTCGAGAATCAAGGCCTCAGTCAGAGAAATTTCCGTCTGCTCATCCTCAACCGCCTCAACAACATTGCGGAATTGGAAAAGTTCAACCTCGCCGATCTCCTCATTATAGCGGGCCTCAAGCTCCCTCCGCTGGCCAAATTTCTTCTTGGCCGCGGACATCACCGCTTCCTCAATGGCGTCAACCAGCAACTGGCGGTCAATTCCCTTGTCACGACTTATCTGATCAAGAATTCGTCTCAAATCTGACAGCATTGTTCTCTCCTGTCTCTCTTATGGTCAACCCCGGCCTTACAGTCTTAAAACTCAATAACCAGACGGGCCTTTTTCATCCGGGTAAACGGAATATCCATTATACCATGTTCGGTGCGCAGAGTTACCGACTCCTCAGTCACATCCTCAATCAAGCCAATACACTGGTTCTGCCCATCAATGGGTTCCCTGACAACCACTTTGGCTTTTTTCCCCTTGCAACGCAAAAAATCCCTCTCACTTTTCAAAGGCCGATCAAGGCCGGGCGAAGAAACTTCAAGGCTGTATGACTGCTCAATGGGGTCTTCCACCTCAAGGAGATGGGCGACCTCCCGACTGATCCTGGCGCAATCATCGATGCCGATGCCATTTGCATTATCGATAACCAGGCGAAGTACCCACCCGGGAGCCTCACGTCGGAACTGTAGCTCGACCAGCTCGCAGCCAAAACCCTCGACCACCGGCCCGACAAGCTGGATCAATCGCCGAACCAAGGGTGACTCTATCGCCTCTTCTTCCATGACACAGTATACCAATAAAAAAAGCGGGCCTGAGCCCACTTTCTAAAATAACCGAATCGGAATGACCGGTTCTTTCAATACGAAACAATGCTCACTAGCCAGGACAGCACCCTTGCCCCCTGAGAAAACATTGCGTTTTCCTTCAAGCAGGAACCAGAATACCCCGAGCTATGCTGGAGCGGGAAACGGGACTCGAACCCGCGACCTTCAGCTTGGGAAGCTGACACTCTACCACTGAGTTATTCCCGCAGGTCCGAATAATTTGGCAGATTATACAATTATTTTGCCACTTGTCAAGAGTCTCCCCTGCTTTGAGGGGAAACTCAACGGATGACAGGCCCCAGGACCGGCTTTAGAGGATGGCGCGAACAGCGTCCGTGGCCAGTTGCAGAAACTGGTCAGGAAGAAGCCCCATGGCGATGATGATCATAACCAGAGCAACGCTTACCGCCTTGGCCACCCCACCGACAACCACGGCGGGACGATCCTCCGGGCTGGCTGAATAGGTGACCCGAACCACGGAGAGGTAGTAATAGATGGAGATGGCGGTATTGATGGCCGCCAAAATGACCAAGGGGAGATGCCCTGCCTTGTAAGCGCCGGTCAGCAGCATGAATTTACCCATGAACCCGACAAACGGGGGAATGCCGGCCATGGCAAACATGCTGACCGCCAGAGTCAGGGCGAGGAGAGGAGCACGTTTGTGCAATCCGCTCAAATCATCCACAGCAAGGTTCTCGCCGTGCTCGGACACTTTGCAAATAACCAGAAAAGCGGCAAGATTCATCACCAGATAGCCGACGATATAATACAGCGAGGTGGCGTAGCCAACCTCTTGCATGGTGACAAGACCCAACAAGACATAACCGGCATGGGCTATGCCGGAGAAACCGAGCATCCTTTTCATGTCCGTCTGAACCAAGGCAACAAGATTGCCGTAAAACATCGAACAGACCGACAGGACGATGAGTAAGGTAACAATGGCCTGGCCCTCCGGGGTGGCCATTGCGGTGAGCCGGATGAGCATGGCCACGGCAGCGACCTTGGGAACCGAGGCGATGAACGCGGTTGTTTCGTTGGACGCGCCCTGATAGACATCCGGCACCCAGGAATGGAAGGGGAATACCGCCAGTTTGAAAAAGAAACCGCCCAAAACCATGACGATGGCGATGAGGGCAGCAGGGTTGCCCATCATCTGGTGAAGTTTTGGCAAAAGCGCGACAAGATAGGTGGTGCCGGTGAGGCCGAACAAGTAGCTCATGCCAAACAGCATGACCCCGGTGGCGACCACCCCGAAAAGGATGTACTTGATCGCAGACTCCATCTGCATCCGCAGGCCGGTGCGGTCATCACGCATGGGCACCAGAATATAAAGGGAGTAGGAAGAAAGCTCCAAGGCAATGAACATGGTGAGCAGTTCGACACTGCTCACCAGCATGACAAGGCCCAGGGTACTCAAGGTCAAAAACAGGTAATACTCAGGGCGGATATCGTCATCGATCCCTTTCAACTCCGTGCTGAAGAGCAGCACAACCGCAAACCCCATGGCAATAACAAGCTTGATGAGCTGCGAGAAGAAATCAATCCGGTACGCCTCGTAAAACAGAGTGCCTTCCTGACGCACACAGGCCAGACAGACCAGCACATTGATCAGCGCCAGACCCAATGTCACGGCGCGGGCCTTCTTGCCGCCAACCTTGCCGGTACTGACCAGGAAAAGGACCAGACTCCCCAAGAGAAGCAATAATTCTGGAGCAAACAGCATGAGCTTCATTTTGTATCCTTTGCGTAAGTTCCTTAAAACCTTGAGAAAGTTCCGTTACGGAAGCATCAGCTTTGCAACAGAAACAGCGCCGCCCGAAGCAACCCCCACCTGCTCAATGAGATGGGTAACGCTCACATGCATCACCTTCAAAAACGGCGCCGGAGACAAGCCAATCCAAAAAACAAAGAAAAGCAAGGGCGCCAGGGTCACCATCTCCCGGATATTCAAGTCGGAGATGCCAGAGTGATCCGGGTTCACAGGCCTGCCCCACACCACCCGCTGGAGCATGCGGAACATGTAGGCGGCAGCCAAAATCGCTCCAGGAATGGCGAAGGCGGAGACAATCTTATTATTGGTAAAGCTACCGACCAGAATCATGAACTCGCCGACAAAACTGTTGGTTCCGGGGAAGGCCAGGGAAGAAAGCGAAAAGAAGGCCAGAAAGCTGACATACACCGGCATGTATTTGCCAAGCCCTGCCGCTGCGTCCAGCTCCCGGCTGTGGGTTCGCTCATAGATCATGCCCACGCAGAAGAAGAGGGCGCCGGTGGTGATGCCGTGATTGATCATCTGCAGGAGCGCCCCCTCAAGTCCCTGTTGGTTCAGGACAAAAATACCAAGGGTGACAAAACCCATGTGCCCGACGCTGGAGTAGGCAATCAGTTTTTTCATGTCCTGCTGGGCCAGGGCGGTGAAGCCCCCGTACAGAATACCAACCACCGAAAGCCACAGGATATAGGGCACGAAGATCATGGTGGCTTCCGGGGTTATGGGCAGGCAAAAGCGTAAAAACCCATAGGTTCCCATCTTCAGCAGAATCGAGGCCAGGATAACGCTACCGGCGGTGGGCGCCTCGACATGGGCGGCGGGCAGCCAGGTATGGAAGGGAAACATCGGCACTTTGATGGCAAAGGCCAGGAAAAAGGCCAGGAAGACCACAACCTGGAAGGTCGTGGAATAATCCTGCCCCATCAAGGCGGGAATGCTGAAGGTTCCTTGGTCAAGGTAGAGGCCGATGATGGCAACAAGCAACATGACCGAGCCTGCCAGAGTGTAGAGGAAAAACTTGGTCGAAGCATACACCTTGCGAGGGCCGCCCCAGACCGCGATCAACAGGTACATGGGAATGAGCATCGCTTCCCACAATAGGTAAAACAGGATGAAATCCAGGGCCATGAACACGCCGAGCATGGAGGTTTCCATGAGCAACAGGCAGATCATGAATTCCTTGACCCGTTTGTCGATATACCGCCAGGAACCAAGGACGCACAGGGGCATGATCATGGTCGTCAGCAAAATCAACAGCAGGGAGATACCATCGACGCCCAAGGTATAGTTGATATTCAGGGCCGAAATCCAGGAAGCATGTTCGCCGAACTGATATTTGGCGGTGGTCGCATCAAAATTCCAGTAGAGGGGCAGGGAAACCAGCGCCGTAACCACGGTCACCAGCATCGTCCAGTTCTTGGCCGCAGTATCCCCGGGAATACATAACAAAATCAGGGCCCCGACCAAAGGCAGAAAAATCAGGGCGCTCAGGATGGGAAACCCCATCGTATTCATTATCAAAAAGTCCATTCCCACTATCCTCGGTAATAATAAAAATTAGGCAAATACGTATAAAACGAGCGCAACCGCGACAAAGGATACCGCATAAAAAATGTTGTACTGCAACTGGCCGCTCTGCGTTCGTCGCACCAAACCACCGACGCCGCGCACTGTTTTCGCCAGACCGTCAACCACGCCGTCAATGGCATGCCAGTCAAACCAGGACCAAAAGTTGGCCGTGGTCATGAGCGGAATCAGGCCAACGTAGCGATACCCTTCACTGACACAATTATCCGCCCACTGGATGGGCTTTCTGGCAAGCCAGAAAAAGCCGCGGCCACCCATGCGATAGAACCAATCAAGGTCGATACTGATCTTCGGCTCCGGGGCAAGCTTTTTGATGAGCAAGAAGAAGCCCACCGCAGTAAAGAGCAGAATCTGCAAGCTCTCGGAGACATGGTAGCGACCGTAAACCAGTTGAGCGTAATGGCGCGCCTCCTCCTGGTACGGCAACATATTGTAGAGGTAAGGCGTATAGCAGCCGATGAAGATACAGAGGAAGGCAGCGACGCCCATGGCTAGCTGCATGTTCCAAGGCGGATCAGCCGCTTTGTCCCAGGTCTCCTGGCTGCAGTTGTTCTTGCCGAACCAGATAAAATACGGCACCTTAAGGCCGGTGTGCAGGAAGGTACCGGCAGAGGCCAGGGTCAACAGAAAAGCGGCCCAATAAATATGCTCTTCGAATCCCGCGGCGACGATCATCGACTTGCTGACAAACCCGGAAAAGAGCGGGAAGGCCGAGATCGAAAGCCCACCGATCAAGGTGAATACAAAGGTCTTTGGCATCTTCTTATAGAGACCGCCCAAATCGGTGAATTTGCTTTTGCCGGTCATGTGCAGCACGGAGCCACAACCCATGAACAACAGCCCTTTATAGAGGATGTGGGCAAAGGCATGGGCGCAGGCACCATTGATGGCAAGCTCGGTGCCGATGCCCACCCCGGCCACCATGTAACCAACCTGGCTGATAATATGGTAGGCAAGCAACCGACGGGCATCGTTTTCAAGCACTGCGTAAACAACACCGTAGAGAGCCATGCAGACACCCAGCGGCACCAGGATCTCCATTCCAGCAAAGGCGCGGGCCAGGGCGTAAATCGCAGTTTTCGTGGTGAAGGCGCACATGAAGACGGCGCCGGTCACGGTGGCTTCCCCGTAGGCGTCGGGCAACCAGGCATGGAAAGGCGGCACCGCAGCATTTAAGAGAAAGCCGATCATGATCAGATAGGTGGAGATGCTCGGATTGCCCACGCCGATGGGACCGAAAGAGAGATCGCCGCCGGTGGCCTGGTAGCGGAGAACAAGCCCGGCCAACAGGGCAAGGCCGCCGGCGGTATGCACCAGCAAATACCGGTAGCCGACCCCCAGGGATTCAGGCCGCCTGCGGAACCAGACCAGAAAAACCGAGGCAAAGGCCATCAGCTCCCAGAAGAGAAAGAGCACCAGATAATCACCGCAGAAAATTACCCCCAGCGAACCGGCCACATAGAGCCAGGCCGCGACATGCTGGAAATCGTCTTCCACATGCAGCCCGTAGATGGTGCCAATAATGCACATCAGGGTCATGATGTAGGCAAAAACCATGGTCAGTGCGTCCACCCGGCCAAAGGTGAGGAACCAGTCAAGGAAATGAACCACCCCAAAGGTGCCGTACTGCCCCTGCATGGACAGCACATCCAGAAAGGCCAGAGTCGGGACAATGACCAGATAGGGCCGCTTCAGCCATTTCGGCAAAAACGGCAGAATAAGTGCGCCAACAATGAGTATCAGGGATGGATGCAACCAAAAATCAGTTATCATAGTAATCCTCACGGGTCATGATTCCCAGGTGGCCGTACCACTTGGAAACAATGATGATCACCACACAGGCGACAAAGCCGAAGACCGCCCAGAAACCCGGGATATGCTCCACTGCGGTATGGGCATGTTCTTTGGAGACAAAAAGGACGTCCCAGGCCACCAGAAGCGCCAGCCCGACATAGGACAGACGGATGACCAGCTGCAACCGGTCACGCAGAAAATCAATCAGTTTCACTATCATCCCGTCACCGCCTTGACAAAGTTCATCATAAAATCAGGGTAGATGCCGATGACCACCGAAATAATCGCGGCAATCATGATGGGCACCACCATGGTCAGAGGAGCCTCCTTGATCCCTGCATAGGCCTCCCCCTCCGGGCGTTTGCCAAAAAATGCCCGATAGGTCACTGGCGCAAAATAGGCCACATTCAGCAAGGTGCTGCAAAGCAGCACCAGCAAAATGCCGATATAATGGGACTCCATTTCCATGGTTCCCACCAGAAGCTTCCACTTGGTGACAAAACCGGCAACCGGCGGTGCCCCGATCATGCTGAGAGAGGCTATGGCGAAGGCGCCAAAGGTGAAGGGCATGGACCGTCCCAGGCCGCTCATCTCGGAGATGGATTTCTTATGGGTCGCCACATAGATGGCGCCGGCGCAGAAGAAGAGGGTGATCTTGGCGAAGGCATGGTTGGCGATGTGGATCAGCCCGCCCTGAATGCCATCGGGAGTGAGGAGGGCCACGCCGAGGATGATGTAAGAAAGCTGACTCACCGTTGAATAGGCGAGGCGCGCCTTGAGATTATCCTTGGACAGGGCGATGATCGAAGCCACCAAAATGGTGAAGGATACAAAATAAGCAGTGGGGATACCAAGATTTAAGCCATGCATCAGGTCGGTGCCAAACACATAGAGCATGACCCTGGTTGTGCAGAACACACCGACCTTGACCACGGCCACGGCATGGAGCAAAGCGGAAACCGGGGTCGGGGCCACCATGGCGCCAGGGAGCCAGTTGTGGAAGGGCATGATGCCGTTCTTGGCAAAACCCAGGAGGCAGAAGACGTAGAGCATTGTCACCAAAGCGCCATGGGCGTTAACGGTGCCACTGGAAAAAATGCCGGTGCGAATATTATCGGCAAAATCAAGAGAGCCGGTGAGCACATAGATAAGGATCATGGCCGGCAGCACCAACCCCTTGGCCGTGGTGGTCAAATAAATAATATACTTCTTGGCCCCCTCGTACCCCTCTTCATCCTGGTGATGGGCAACCAGCGGGTAGGTGCAGATGCTGACGATCTCGTAGAAAAGATAGAGGGTAAACAGATTGTCGGAGAAGGCCACGCCGATGGCGCCAAACAGGGCCAGGGCGAAACAGGCATTGAACCGGGTCTGCGCATGTTCGTGCAGCCCCCGCATGTAGCCAAGGGAATAAAACACCGCCAGCATCCAGAGGAAGGAGGCGACCACGGCAAAGATCATGGAAAAGGCGTCGACCCGCAGCGTGACGGAGACACCGGGCAAGATCTTAAACAACTGATAGACAATGGTTTTGCCCTCGCCCATGGGTGCCGGGGCAACGGTGGTGATCATCGAAGCGATGATGCCAAACATCGTCACCGCCGCGATAAAAGACCACGACTCCCTGATATTGGGCTTGCGACCGGACATCATCACGAGGACGGCACCGGCCAGGGCCGTCAGTATGGCGAGCAGCGGTTTTACGGAAACAATTGTATCCATGTCCCTTATTCCTTTCCTCTCTAACCTTGCAGATCCACGACATCTTCGGTGTCGATGGATTTGTAGTTCCGATAAACGGCGATGATTATGCTCAGGGCAATGGCTGCCTCGGCAGCGGCAATGGCCATGATGAACAGGGTGAAGACCTGGCCAACCGTGGGATCGGGCGCCAGAAAGCGGTTAAAGGCCATGAAGTTGAGGGAAGCCCCACTCAGGATCAGTTCCGCGGAAATCAACATGCCGATGAAAGTCTGACGCTGCACCATACCGTAGATACCAATACCGAAGAGCAGGGCGCCGATCACCAGATAGGTCTGCAAGTTGTTGCTGAGCACAAGAATGTACATTACTTATCCCTCCCGGCCCGGGCCAGAACCAACGAGCCGACCACCGCCACCAGCAAGACCACGGAAATCAGTTCAAAGCTCATGCTGTATGTGGTGAGCAAAGACTGGCCAAGATTTTCAACCGTGCCGCGATTCACCAGGCAGGGGGCTGGACGCCATTGGGTTCTCAAAGCCAGCCCAGCCAAGGCAAAAATCAGAATACCGCTGGCCAGAAAAGCCAGGGGCCCGACCAGCCCGTTACGGCTGGTGATCTGCTTGAGCTCCGAAGATTCGGCCAGCATCACGGCAAAGATGATGGTGACGCAAACCGCACCCACGTAGATAAGAATCTGCATCAGGGCGACAAAGGGGCTGTTGAGATAGTAGTAGAGCCCGGCCACGCCAAGAAAACAAAGGGCCAACCCGGCCACGCTGCGGATCAGACTGCGGGCGTTGGTGGCAACAATCGCCCCGGCCAGCGTCAACCCCATGAAACCGAAAAACAAGAGGCCGGACAGGCCTTCAACCGTAAACAGGGACACCATCAGTTCTTTGCCTCCAAGCGTTTTTTGAGATCAAAGATGTATGCTTCCTTTCTGACGCCAGCGAGATTGTAATCCTTAGAAAAGGTGATTGCCTTGGGCGTACAGCTTTCGACACAGAGCCCGCACAGACTGCATTTGGTAAAATCCAGGGTGTACTCGGTCAATACCTTCCCCTTCACCCCTTCACGCTTCTCGCCATTCACCGTGATGCAGTTGGAGGGGCAGGCCTTCTGGCACATGCCGCAAACGATGCACTTGGGTTCGCCGGTTTCTTCGTCCTTTACCAGCTCAATATGCCCCCGGAACCGTGGGGTCATGGGCAAGGTCTCGTGGGGATACTGCACCGTCACCACCGGCTGAAAAAAATACCTGATGGTAATCCCCAGGCCGACAAACAGGCTCCAGGTCCCGCTGATAATCTCTCTGAGATAGTCGATCATGGTTAAAACACCTTCAACATGGCACTGGTAAGAATCAGGTTAACAAAGGAAATCGGGATCAAAATCTTCCAGGAAAGATTGAGCAGCCCGTAAAAGGTTGTGCGCGGATAGGTCCAGCGGATCCAGATGACAGTGAAGATCAAAAAGTACATCTTGATCAGGAACCAGTGCACACCCGGAAAAAGCCCGAAAGGGCAATCCCAACCACCCAGGAAAAGGATGGTGGCCACACTGGCGCCGATGACGATATTGGCATACTCGCCCATGAAAAAGACGCCGAAGCCCATGCCCGAGTACTCGGTGAATGCGCCGGCAACCAGCTCGCTCTCCGCCTCGGCCATGTCAAAGGGAGCCCGGTTGGTCTCCGCCAGCATGCAGACAAAAAAGATCAGGAAGGCCACGGGCATCAGGGGGCTGGCCGAAAAATTAAAGATGTTCCAATGCCAGAAGCCGCCCATCTGCAGGCCGACGATCTTGGAAAGGTTCATGGTGCCGCTGATCATAACCAGGGTCACCACCGTGACCAGCATGGGAATCTCGTAGGCCACGTTCTGGGAAACCACACGGGCCGCAGAGATGACCGCATATTTATTGCGCGAGCCCCAGGCGCCCAGGAGAAGCCCGAGAACGTTCACCGAGGCAAAGGCAAAGATGGCCAACAAGCCGATGTCCAGATTTCTCGCCACCAGCGTGTCGCTGAAGGGAATGGTGACAAAGCTCATGATCGCTGGGACCATGACCAGAATCGGAGCAATCTTGAACAGGACAGGATCAACTCCGGCCGGAACAATGAGCTGCTTGGTCATCAGCTTGATGCCGTCGACCAGAGGCTGGAACAGGCCAAAGGGGCCAACCTCCTTGGGTCCGATCCTCCGCTGGATGTGCGCAGCCTCTTTCCGTTCCAGCCAGACCAGATAGGCGGCGTTCAGGGCGGCAAAGGCGATCACTCCGATCAGGAATGCCAGCAGCCGTATTATTTCAGGATCCACATACATAACGAAGCTCCTTACCTGTCTATCTCGGGGATGACCAAATCCAGGCTTCCCATCAGGGCGAGGGCGTCAGGCAGCAACATGCCCTGACAAGCCTCACCATAGAGGCTCAAATTGGAATAGGTTGGGGAACGGAGTTTCAGCCGATACGGGGTGTTGCTCCCGTCGCTGACCACCCGCACGCCAAACGAGCCGCGCGCCGTCTCCACGGCATGGTAATAATCGCCCTTGGGGGGTTTGATGATCTTGGGAACCTTGTCCGCCATGACCGGGCCTTCGGGCAGTTTATCCAGGGCCTGTTCAACAATGCGCAGACTCTGTTCTATTTCGTCCATCCGCACCATATAGCGGGCCATGGAATCGCACTGCTCGTACACCGGCACCTCAAAGTCCATTTCGGGGTAGATGGAATACGGCTCGTGTTTGCGCACGTCAAAATTGATACCGGAGCCCCGGCACACAGGGCCGGTTGCCCCGTACTTCCGGCACATCTCTGCGGAAATCGGCCCGACTTCCCGAAGTCGCTTCATCAAGATAATGTTCTTGGTAACCAGGTTGTGGTACATGGGCATCCGTCCGCGCAACCGCTTGATAAAGGCCCGAGCGCCGACAACAAAATCACCATCGATGTCGTTGTACACCCCGCCAAAGCGGAAATAACAATAGGTGAGACGGGAACCGGTTACCGATTCCAACAGATCAAGGATATGCTCCCTGTCGTCAAAGGCATAAAGCAACGGAGAAAACCCACCCAAGTCCAGGATAAAAGCGCCAAACCAGAGGAGATGACTGGAAACCCTGTTCAGCTCGGAGGTGATCACCCGCAGGTATTCGGCCCGCTCCGGCACCTCAATGCCCGCGGCCCGTTCCACCACCGAGACATAACCATGATTAAAAGCAAGGGCATGGAGATAGTCCATCCGGCCGGTGTTGGGCAGGAACTGGGCCCAAGTCCGGTTCTCCCCCATCTTCTCATGCATGCGGTGGATGTAGCCCAAAACCGGCTCCGCTTCGACGATGTACTCTCCGTCCATGGTCAGCTTGACACGCAGAACCCCATGGGTGGCAGGATGCTGCGGGCCAAGGTTTAAGACGAATGTTTCTTTGGCTTCACTTTCAGCAAAGGCGCTCATGGGCGAAAATCCTTCAGCAGGGGATGATAATCAGCATCTTCCGGCAACAACAACGGCACCAGATAGGGGTGCCCGACAAAGATGATCCCGAAAAAATCATGGGTTTCCCGCTCATGCCAGTTGGCCCCGGGATAAATCTGCGAAATGGTGGGAACCTCCGGCTTGCTGCGCACCATCCTGGTTCTGATCGTCACCCGACACAGATATTCATAATGATTGAAGTCGTACACCGCCTCCAAGACGTCCTCAGGAAGCTCGCCCTGCTCCGCATGCACCGCAACGGCGGGGGCTTCTTCTCCCGCAGCCGCGGCGGCCTCAGCCTTGACCTTGGCTTCGGCGGCAGCTTTTGCCTCCGTTTCCTTGCGCAGGGCCGCCTGCTCGCCCAGCCAGTCCACCCCGGTGACAGCCTCGATGAAAAATCCTTCCGCATCCAGCACCGAGACTGCGGCAACTAAATGTTCCGGGGCAACCTGCACGTCCAAGGCAAAGCCTTTGCGGGCGTATTCCGTTTCGATTACCGACTCAGCCCCACTGGCGGCCAGTTTCTGTTTGATCGCGGCACAATTCATGATCAACCCACCTCCACTCTTGGCCATCTGCGGGAACCCGTTATCTTTTCTTCAAGCTCAAGAATCCCCTCAATCAAGGCCTCGGGGCGCGGCGGACATCCAGGAATGAACACATCCACCGGAAACAACTTATCCGCTCCTTCGACAATGCCGTACTGGCCTTCGAAAACAAAGGGTCCGCCGGAGATGGCGCAGTTGCCCATGGCGATGACCCATTTGGGTTCGGGCATCTGGTCGTACAGGGTTTCCACGGCAGGAGCCATCTTCTTGCTGATGGTGCCAGCGACAATCATCACATCGCACTGGCGAGGGGAGGGCCGGAACACCTCGGCGCCGAACCGGGCCAGATCGAAGCGGGAGGCACCGGTGGCCATCATCTCAATGGCGCAGCAGGCAAGGCCAAAGGTCATGGGCCAGAGAGAATTGGCGCGTCCCAAGGCAAGCAGTTTGTCAAGCTGGGCAAACTGAACTATCGCGGGTTGTATATTTTGCGTTCCCACTTGAACACTCCCTTTTTCCAAGCATAGATGATTATCAAGGACAGGATTCCGACAAAAATCAGGATCTCAAGAAAAGCGCGAAGGTCGCCGACATTGATCCCGGCCTGCCCTGCCCTGTTATAAATAAGCGCCACTGGGAACAAAAAGAGGATGTCCACGGCAAAAGCCACAAACATCAAAGCATAGAGGTAGTAGACAACCCCAAAACGAATCCAGGCGTCGCCGATGGGCTCCATGCCGCATTCAATGAGTTGCTTTGTTTTTTCCTGGGTGTTTCGGGTGGACCGGGGGGCCAGAAGAAGGGCGATAATAAACGGCCCCACCGCAAAGCCGAGGCCACCAAGAAAAAAGGCTGCCACATAGAGAATATCAAGAGTTGCCTGCTGTTCCACGACTGTATGCTCCTTAGGTTGAAGCGCATTATGCGAATAGCTTCCGGTTTAAATAGCCCTATCAAAAATCGATGTCAAGCAAATACTGAATGAGCATTCAGGAAAAACGCGGCGCCCAAAAATCAAGGGGGAGAAAGCCAATTTTTCTTTTTTTTTCAAGAAGTTAAACCAATATGTTCGCTCTGGGTTTAACTTCCGGGCCAGCGAGAACATAGTCCTTAAAAATACCACAAAATCAAACTGTTATCCCCGGTAAAAATACCGTGGCGGCAACTACCTAGGCCGCTCTTTTTTTATAGTTTTTTTTATTTTTGCATCGAAACGGAGGCAGCATGCCCCAGCAACTCGAGCAGCCGCTGATGGATGTTGTCGAACCCGCCATTGGACATGATGGCCACCACGTCGCCCTCACGAGCGCTGCCATCAAGATAGGAAAGAACCTCTTCGGTTGTGGAAAAATACCCGGCGCGCAGACCGCGGCCTACCAGATCGTCAACCAACTGGTGGGAGGAAAACTGGTCGGCAACCGGGACATTGGTCAGGGGGGCAGGCTCGCGCACCAAAACCTCTGCTGCGGCATCAAAGGCAGAGGCATAGGCCTCCTGAAAAACCTTGCGTCTGCTGGAGTTTGTCCGGGGCTCAAAAACAGCCACCAGACGATGCCCGGCATAGGCTGCCGCCAGAGCGGTCAGGGTTTCCCGAACTGCGGTCGGGTGATGGGCAAAATCGTCGATTACCGTCACCCCGCGCGCCACGCCCCGCACCTCCTGGCGCCGCCGCACCCCTTGAAATTTTCGCAGACCCAGAGCAACGTCCTGCCGTGGAAAACCCAGAATATCCAAGACCACGATCACAGCCAAGGCATTCAAGGCATTGTGTCGACCGGGCAGCACATTTTCGTAGGCTCCGAAGGCTACCCCTTGCCTGTTCACCTGAAACGAGGTGAAATCCGGACGGACCAGCAGATCAGTGACACGCCAGTCGCAGTCTTCGGAACACCCGTAGCCCACCACCGTGCAGCTGGCACCCTGACAGATCTCCCGTACTACGGGGTCATCCCAGCATGCCACCAGAAACCCGTCCGATGGCATACTGGCCACAAGCTTGGCAAAGGAAACCTTGATAGCCGCAAGATCCGCATAGATATCGGCATGGTCAAACTCGATACTGGTCAGAATGGCGATCCGGGGCCGATAATGGAGAAATTTCGGCCCCTTGTCGAAAAAGGCCGTGTCGTACTCGTCGCCTTCGGCGACAAAATATTTCCCTTCCGCCACATTGAAATTCCGGCCAAAGGCCTGCACCAGGCCGCCGATCATGAAACTCGGCTCCACGCCGATCTCGCGGAGCAGGCTGGCCAGCAGCGAAGAAGTGGTGGTTTTGCCATGGGTTCCGGCAACAACCAGGGAGATCTTGTCGCGGATAAAAAAATGACTCAGGGCCTGGGGAAAAGAGACATAGGGGATGGCGCGTTCGGCCAGAGCCAATGCTTCCGGGTTTTCCCGCCTGATGACATTGCCGACCACCACCAGATCCGGTCGCGGCTCAAGGTTGTCCGGGGAGTAACCGGACTGGACGGCAATCCCCTGGCCGGCGAGAAAATCGCTCATGGGGGGATAGACATGCTGATCCGAGCCGGTCACGGTAAAGCCAGCGCTTTTCAGCATGCCAGCCAAGGCACCCACCCCGGTGCCGCAGATGCCCATGAGGTGGATGTGTCTGATTTTTTCAGGAAAGCGGTTAAGAGCGGGATCAAGGCCCACAGGAGAAACGGACACGTCAGGACCTGACGGTATCGCGCACCGACCGATAGATGGCGCGGAACATCTCGTCAAAATTAGCCGGCGCGAGTCGGCCCACCTCAATGAACTTCACCACGATCTCCTTGGACACCTTGAGAATGGCGTCCTCGGAAACAGGTTTCAGAGCAGACTCGGGCGTTTTAGCAGAATGATCCATAGAATTCTCGAGAAAGGAGCACTAGGAGAAGGCAAGAAAAAACCTCTGCCATACACGAAGAAGGCCAATTCTTAAGGCTGGCAGAGGCTGACCTGTTGAGAAAAACCGGTTAAGCCCTCCCCAAAGGTGCGTTTAAAGAATGGTGGAGCTACGCGGGATCGAACCGCGGACCTCTTGCATGCCATGCAAGCGCTCTCCCAGCTGAGCTACAGCCCCACATTGTCTTAGAAGTGTGCCGGGCAACGAGAACCCGCCAGACACGCTGGTTCAAATACCATCCGCCGTATTCCATGTCAAGCGTTTTCTCCATCAAAAGCCCTGCCATTTTTCTTGCCAAGGCCCGGTGAGTCTGTTACAGTTTGAAAGATTTTCTTCGATGGCCATAACTCTCTGGAAATTAAAGGCATTCTAATAAAACGTAGAGGTAACTGCATTATGTTCTCCCCCTTTGACTCGCTGTTCGGATGGCTCTCCAACGATCTGGCCATTGACCTGGGAACTGCCAACACTTTGGTTTTCGTAAAAGGCAAAGGCATTGTTTTGCGGGAGCCCTCGGTGGTTGCCATCCGCAAGGACGCGCGCACCAACAAGGTTCTGGCTGTGGGCAAAGAGGCGAAGATGATGCTGGGCCGCACCCCAGGCAATATTATTGCAGTCAGGCCGATCAAGGACGGCGTCATCGCCGACTTTGAGGTTACCGAGGCAATGCTGCGCTACTTCATTAACAAAGTCCACAACCGCCGCACCCTGGTCCATCCCCGGATCATTATCAGCGTGCCCTCCGGCATCACCCAGGTTGAAAAAAGGGCGGTCAAGGAATCCGCCGAGTCGGCGGGCGCTCGTGAAGTATACCTCATCGAAGAGCCAATGGCTGCGGCCATCGGCGCGGGACTTCCCATCACCGAGCCAACCGCCAACATGGTTGTCGATATCGGCGGCGGCACCACCGAGGTTGCCGTTATTTCCCTGGCAGGCATTGTCTATGCAAGCTCCCTGCGGGTGGCTGGCGACAAAATGGACGAGGCCATCCTCCATTACATCAAACGCAAACACAACCTGGCCATCGGCGAACACACCGCCGAAGTCATCAAAACAACCATTGGCGATGTCATGCCCGAGCCTCCCTACGACACTATGCAGGTCAAGGGCCGCGATCTTGTTTCCGGCGTACCGAAAACCCTGACCATTACCTCGGAAGAAATCCGCATCGCCATTACCGAACAGGTTGACGCCATAATTGAGGCGGTCAAAATGGCCCTTGAACTTACCCCGCCGGAACTTTCCGCCGATATTGTCGATCAGGGCATCGTTCTCACCGGCGGCGGCGCCTTGTTGCGCAATCTTGACAAAAGACTCTCCGAGGAAACCGGCCTGCCGATCATTATTGCGGAAGACCCCCTTTCCTCCGTGGTGCTTGGTTCAGGCAAGGCCTTGGAAAACATTGACATTCTCAGAGAGGTCATGACCATCTAAGGTGAAGTAATCCCGCCCTCACCTTGGTTTTTTCATTATTCAAGTGCTCCAGGCGCATCTTTCCTCTTTATTAGGTTTGAGAAAAACATGGCGACAGACGTAACTGACCGCAGGGTATGCAACCAAACCCAGCGCTGCGTCCCCAACTGTAATCGCTTGCCGACATACAACTATTTTCAGAGTCTGTGATGAGGAAAAAAAACAAACGCGCCAAACAGATCAGACTCTTTCTTTTTTTCGGCATTCTTCTGACCCTGTTCATTATTCTGATTGTCTCCACAGTGGGCCGCCAGGAATTCAACGCCCCACACAAATTAGCCCTCGAAGTCATCGGCACAGCCCAATATGGCATGACCCGGTTAACCGGGAGTTTTAAAAATGGCTGGCATAACTATTCCGCGCTGATCAACGTCCGGGAAGAAAACGCCCGCTTGCGGGAAGAGTTGCAAAAACACAAGGCGGTCAACAACGAATACCGGGAAGCTGTGGCTACCAACGTCCGGCTGGCAAAACTTCTCGAGATGAAAGAATCCATTCCCGCCCCCACCCTTACTGCGGAAATCATCGGGGTGGACCCTTCCCAGTGGTTCAAGACCATCATCATTGACCGGGGCAGCAGCGATGGAGTCCAAGCCGGTATGCCTGCGGTGACGGTGGAAGGCGTCGTGGGGCAAGTCACAAACACCTCCCCCCATTTTGCCAAAATCTTGCTGGCAACCGACCCCAACAGCGCCCTTGACGGTCTCGTCCAGGAAACCAGGGTTCAGGGGATCATCAAGGGAGGCGGTGCCGGCTTCCACATGGAGTACGTGCTGAAAAACTGCGAAGTAGCGAAAGGCGACAAAATCGTCACCTCCGGTATCGGCGGAATTTTCCCAAAAGGCGTGCCCATCGGCACGGTGTCAAAGGTCGAAAGATCAGGCCGAGGAATGTTTCAGGAAATTGAGATAGAACCCGCTGCAGATTTCTCCCAGCTTGAATATCTGATTATTGTCATGAAAAAGGATCCGTTGGCAAAATAATGATGCGCACCCACCCAAAGAAGATAGGCTCCGGTCACAATGCAGTGCGACGATCCACAGAGACCTCGGCTCTGCCCCAGGCGCCGCCCAGGCCATTGCCTCCTAAAATCCCAGCCCAGACCTGTGCCCAATGGTTCTAAGTTTTCTTTTTCTCTCAGGGACCATTCTCCTCATCCTGCAGACCACTCTGCTCCATTCCTTGCCCGAATGGTTTGGGCGCCCCAACCTTTTATTTTTGTTTATTGTTTTTCTCGGCACATATCTCGATCTCTATAAAGGCGCGATGCTGGCCCTGCTGTTTGGCCTGATCATGGATATCTTCTCCGGTGTTTTTCTTGGTCTCCACCCGGTAATCTACCTCGTACTCTTTTTCGCCCTCCAAGCCATTTCCAGGCACCTGGCCATCAATGAGTCGATTCACCAAATCCCGTTGGTGGCCTTGAGCTATCTTTTCACCGCCAGCAGCATTTTTATCTTCACCTCGATCCTGACGCCGGAGAGCCGACTCTACTGGGCCTGGGGAAATGAAATCCTGCAAGTCCTTATTCTTTCAGTTATCTGTATCCCTTTTTTCAATTTCTTCCTTTGGCTCATCACGGCTTTTGACAGCAAAAATGCGAACAATCCATTCCGCCGTCACAAAACAGGAAACCGCTACCGGATGTAGTAAAGGCCCCCTAAAAAACCATGTCGCCACGTCCCCTTGCCAAAATAAACAAGATTGATCCGGCCGAGCTCAAGATGCTCAAAAAGCGGATTGATATCGCCATGGCCGTGATTATCTTCTTCGCCGCCCTGCTCCTGACCAGACTCTGGTATCTCCAGATATACCATGGCGATGATTTTGCAAAACTTTCAGAAATCAACCGCATCCGCATCCAGCAAATCGCTGCCCCCCGCGGCAATATCCTGGACCGGACCGGCCAGCCGATTATCACCAACCGCCCCCGTTTCAATGTGGTTTGGAGCCGAGAAGACGCGCCCAACCCCGATGCGGTCATCAAAGATCTCGCCAAAATCCTCCACGAAGATATTTCCGTACTCCTGGACAGAATCCGGGCCGCCACCGAAAATCCCCGCTACATGCCAACCAGGCTCAAGGAAGATATCGACTGGGAAACCCTGGTCACCATCGAGAACAAGCATCTGTCGCTCCCCGGAGTCCGCATCGAGGTCGTCCCTTCCCGCGACTATCTCTACGGAGACTTTGCCTCCCATCTTGTCGGCTACCTTGCCGAAATCAGTCCGGCAGAGCTGGCTGAAAAGCGGTACGCCAAGTACCAGAGCGGCGATCAGGTCGGAAAACAGGGAGTGGAAAAGATTTTCGAAGAGTACCTCAAAGGGGAAAAGGGTCGCAACTATCTGGAGGTTGACGTCCATGGCTTTGAACAGCGTCAGATGCAGTTGCAGGAACCTTTTCCCGGCAACGATCTGCACCTGACCCTTGATATCGAGCTGCAACGCGCAGCAGAAGAAGCCATGGGCGACAAGGCCGGGGCCGTGGTAGTCATGGAGGTGAACACCGGCAATCTGCTTGTCATGTGCAGCACCCCCCAGCTTCATCTCCAGGAATTTGTCGGCGGCATTTCAACAACCGCCTGGAACAAACTGCTCAACGACCCGCTCAATCCCTTGCTCGACAAAACCATTCAGGGGCAATATCCACCCGGCTCCACCTTCAAGATCGTCACCGCCCTGGCCGCCATTTCCGAAGGGGTTATCACCCCTGACGCCACTTACTTCTGCGGGGGTTCCCTGAATTTCGGCAATCGAAAGTACGGCTGCTGGAAGAAAGGCGGCCACGGCACCGTGGACTTCCACCGGGCTCTGGTCGAATCATGCGATGTCTATTTTTATTCGGTGGGAATGCGGCTGGGGGTCGACAATATTGCCAAGTACGCCAACAGCATGGGCCTGGGCAAGAAAACCGGCATAGAGCTCGAACATGAAAAAGGCGGGATGATTCCTTCCACAGCGTGGAAACAGCAACGCTACAAGGAAAAATGGCAGGAGGGGGAAACCCTCTCTGTCGCCATCGGCCAGGGCTATGTGCTGACCACCCCCTTGCAGCTCTGCCGGATGACCGCGGCGGTGGTCAATGGCGGCACCCTCTACCGGCCCCAGATGGTGCAAAGCGTCACCGCTCCGGACGGCAGAATCCTGAAAACCTTTGCCCCGATCAGCGATGGCAAGATTCTTGGCTCCGCCCACTCCCTCGCACTCATCCAGGACGCCCTGGTCGGAGTGGTAAACTCAGCAAACGGCACCGCCAAGGTGGTAAAACTCCCGGATGTGCTCATCGGCGGCAAAACCGGCACCGCCCAGGTGGTGCGTCTCACCCAGAACGAAGGTTTGAGCGGGAACAACATCCCCTACAAATACCGGGACCATGCCTGGTTTACCTCGTTTGCCCCCGCGGAAAAACCGGAGATCGCCGTAACCGTACTGGTGGAGCATGGCCAGCACGGTGGCTCCGCCGCTGGCCCTGTCGCCAGGGCCGTATACAAGCGCTATTTTGAGCTTAAGGCCGGCAAACAGGGGGAAACCACCGCAGAACCGGCACCATCCCTGCCCAAGGATGAAAAGGAAGAATAAGATGCTACGCTTTGACCGCCGCCTGCTGCTTAATGTCGATTGGGTCCTGATTGGGGCCGTGCTTGTTGTCGCCCTCATCGGCCTGGCCAACATTTACAGCTCAACCCATCTCTACAAAGAGACGGGCGCCCCGCTCTACCTCAAGGAACTCACCTACTACCTGTTCGGCGCCGCCGTCCTCCTGCTCATCGTCAGCATCGACTACCGGGTGCTGCTCACCCTAAATTATCCGTTATATGTCGCAATGATCCTCCTGCTGCTCTTCGCGCTTGTTTTTGGCAGAAACGTTAGCGGCGCCCAGCGGTGGATCAATCTCGGCTTTTTCCGCCTGCAGCCTTCGGAACCGGCCAAGCTCATTTTGGTCATTACCCTGGCCAGCTATTATTACCGCAAGGAAACCGGGAAAGGCTTCGGCCTGCTCGACCTGGCTGTCCCTGCCCTGCTGACCGGCCTGCCCTTCATTCTCATCGCCAAACAGCCCGATCTCGGCACCGGTCTTTTATTGGGCTTCATCTTCATTTCCATGACCCTGTTTGTCAAACTCCGCTGGGCCACCCTGGCAACCCTTTTGTGCGGCGGGCTTTCCGTCATCCCCATCGCCTGGAAATTTTTCTTAAAACCCTACCAGCGCCAGCGGGTTGAAACCTTCCTCAATCCGGAAAACGACCCCCTGGGCACGGGCTATCACATCATTCAGTCAAAAATTGCGGTGGGCAGCGGTTTGATCTTCGGCAAGGGATACATGAAAGGAACCCAGGGCCAGCTCGATTTTCTGCCGGAACGGCATACCGACTTCGCCTTTTCGGTCTGGGCCGAGGAGTGGGGCTTTATGGGCTCTGCCCTTCTGGTGATCTGCTATTTTTTCATGATCCTCTGGGGGTTGAACATCGCCATCTCCGCCAGGGATAAATTCGGGGTGCTGCTTGCCTTTGGCGTGGTCTCGCTCATCTTCTGGCAGGCATTCATCAACCTGGCCATGGTCATGGGTTTGCTCCCGGTGGTGGGAGTGCCCCTGCCCCTTATCAGCTATGGCGGCTCATCGCTGCTTACCAACCTGGCAGGTCTCGGCCTCTTGATGAACATCCGGATGCGCCGTTACATGGGCTCTAGCTGATCACTGCTGCCCCGTCTGAACAGTCAATTACAGCCAACCTCTTTGCCGACAGGAATCAGAGACAAGCGCACGCAGCCCACGGATGAAGTCCAGGCCGGAGTTAAGGGACGCGGTGCGTTCAAGTCGTATCCCTAAGGACGCCGCCAATTCCCGGTATTGGATGTCGATCTCATACAAGGTCTCCACGTGGTCGGAGACAAAGCTGATGGGCATCATGAGAATATTCCGGCAACCCTCGGCTGCCAGCCGCTCCAGCATCTCCGGGGTGGAAGGGGAAAGCCACTCCACCGGACCGCTGCGACTCTGGAAGCACAATTCCCCGGCCATACCGGTAATCTTTTCCACGGCAGCGATGGTCTGCTTGATCTGATCCAGATAGGGATCGCCTTCCTTGATAAAAGAAATCGGCAGGCTGTGTGCACTGTAAACCAGCTGCACCGGTTCGCCACTAAATCTCGCCATCCCTTCCCGAATATTCTGCGCCAAACAGGCGACATATTCCGGCTGCTCCGGCCATTCCCGGACCTCGGCAAGCTCGAAACCATGCCCCGATGCGGCGATAGCCTTACGAAGCTCATCCAGGGATGAACCGGTGGTGGCGCGGGAATAATGGGGGTAAAGGGTCAGGGCCACAATCCGGCGAATCCCGGCCTGGGCAAATTCCGCCAGGGCTTCTTCCGCGCCAGGGTGCCAGTAGCGCATGGCCATCCGCACCACGAAGCACCCCTCAACGAGCAAGGCCGCTTGCAGCGCTTTCGCCTGCTCCCCGGTGATCCGCGCCAGAGGCGAACCACCGCCTATGAGGCGATAGGCCTCCCGGCTTTTCGGCGACCGCTTGGCCGCGATCCTTTTGGCAATGAATTTTTGCAGAAATGGGAAGGGGGAAAGCCGAATGATCTCGCGGTCGGAAAAGAGATTGACCAGAAAGGGTTCAACATCGGCAAGGGTTTCAGGCCCGCCGAGATTGAGAAGAATGACGCCCACGGTTTCGCTCATGCCCCAAAGGCCTCCAACAGAAACCCATCCCTGTTCAACCGTTCCCCAAGCTCCTCCGGGGAAAAATCAAGCTCGCCAAAAAGCAGCTCTTCAATGGCATGGGCCTGGGCGAAGTTTTTGCGGATTCTGGCGTGGAGTCCCTCGTCCCCGTTACCGTAGCGGTGGATGATGTAGTCGAGCCGCTCCTCAAGGGTGACGATCTCATCGTGGAGCACCCGTTTGTCCGCGTAGTAGACGATTTCTTTTTCCATGCAACGATCCGGCAACCCGTTTTTCAGGACAACATGCTCGGCCACGATTTCGGCCAGCTCGTCAAACCCATGCCGCAGGCAGATTTCCCGGCCCAACTCGTCGTGGCGCAGTTCCGTATCAAGGCTGGCGGTCTTGGCGATATCGTGCAGCAGTGCGCCGGTCACAATAAGCTCTTGGGAAAGATTCCGGCCAGCCCGCGCCAACCCCTGCCCGATGAGCCTGGCCACCCGGCCGACCATCACGGAATGCTCCCGGATATTGGGCAGCATCGCATACTGCTCCATGAGCCGGAAACACTGGGCAATGGAGGGAATCACCCGATTAGCCTTTTTTGCTGAGCCGGTGCACCGCCTCAACAAAGAACTTCGCCTGCTCCGGCGGGATCTCCGGGACGATGCCATGGCCCAGGTTGAAGATATGGCCCCGCGCACCCTTGGCCTGATCGAGGATATCCTGGATCAGCCTTTCCATCTTCGCCGGCGGCAGCAGCAGGGCGATGGGGTCCATGTTGCCCTGGAGGGACACCTTCTGGCCGACCACCTTCACCGCCTCGTCCAGGGGCAGGCGCCAGTCAAGGCCCAGCACGTCGGCCCCGCTTTCAAGGGACTGGGAGAGCAAGGTGGCGCCGTTGTTGGCAAAATAGATGAGCGGCACTGTCACGCCGCTCGCCTTAAGGGCCGCGATGATCCGCTTCACATACGGCAGCGCGAACTCGGCAAAATCACAGGGCGCCAGCACGCCGACCCAGGAATCAAAAATCTGCAAGGCCTGGGCTCCGGCTGCTGCCTGGGCCTTGAGATACTCGATGGTGCAATCGGTGATCTTGTTCAGCAGATCAGCATACAGCTCCGGGTCGGTGTACATCATCTTCTTGGTCAAATAGAAGCCCTTTGAAGAGCCACCCTCAATAAGATAGGTGGCCAGGGTGAAGGGCGCTCCGGAAAAACCGATGAGCGGCACTCGGCCTGCAAGCTCCCGGCGCAGGATGCGGATGGTTTCCATGACATAGCCCAGTTCCGCCTCGGGATCGGGCACATGCAGCTTCTCCATCCCGGCCCGGTCCCGGATCGGCTCAAGAAAAACCGGCCCCCGCTTCTCATGGAACTCCAGGGGCGCACCCATTTTTTCCAGCGGCACCAGGATATCGGAAAAAAGGATCGCTGCATCCACCCCCAGGATATCCACGGGCTGGATGGTCACTTCCGCTGCGGCCTCCGGGGTCTTGCACATCTCCAGAAAGCTGTATTTGCTGCGGACCGCGTGGTACTCGGGTAGATAGCGGCCAGCCTGACGCATGAGCCACACCGGAGTATACTCAACCGCTTCTCCGCGGCAGGCTTTCAAAAAGGTATCGTTCATTGCTTCCTGTCTCCTGACTCCTGATTTCTCATCTTCATGGGCACATAGGTGCAGTACGGCTCCTCCGCCATGTAGTCGCCGGTAACGGCGTAGGCCCTGGCCCGGCACCCCCCGCAGACATTGACATACTCGCAGGAGCCGCAACGGCCCTTGTAGGCCTTGAAATTGCGCAGATCGTGGAAAAGCTCCGATTTTTCCCAAATATCCTTGAAGGATTTCTCGCGGATATTGCCTGCAGCCATGGGAAAATAGCTGCACGGCAGCACATTGCCGTCCACATCGATCAGGGAGATAAGCTGCCCGGCCAGGCAGCCCTTGGAGCCGCCGGTGGAAAACTGCAGGGTCCGCCGTTCATAGTCATCGCCCTTTTCCTTGGCCTGCTGGAGCACAACCCGGTAGTAATTCGGGGCGCAGGTGGGCCGGACCAGGATGTCCTTTTCCCCCTTTTCCATCTCGTAATGCCAGACCAGTAGCTTCTCGTAGTCCTCCGGGGCGATGAGTTCGTCCATGATGTCTTCGCCCCGGCCGGTGGGCACGATCATGAACATGTACCAGGCCGTGGCCCCCAGCTCCTTGGCCAGGTGGTAGATCTTGGGGATCTCCTCCTGGTTGCGCTTGGTGAAGGAGGAGTTGATCAAAAAGGAGATGTTGTTTTCCTTAAAGAGCTTGGCCGCGTTGAGGGTTCCGGCAAAGGCGCCGGGCTGGCAGCGGAAATCGTCATGCACCGCAGCGCTGGCTCCATCCAGGCTGAGCGATACCATTTTGATCCCGGCTCCCTTGATCTTGGTGCAGATTTCCTGGGTCACCAGGGTGCCGTTGGTGGCCAGACACATCCGCAACCCCAGATCGGTTCCATATTGGGCGATCTCAAACACATCGGGTCGCAACAGGGGTTCGCCCCCGGAAAGCACCACCACCGGCTTGGCGTAGGAGGCGATATCGTCGAGCACCCGCTTGGCCTCATCCAGGGTAAAATCAGGGTGTCCCTTTGCTTCAAGCCCGGAAGAGGAACGACAATGCACACACTTGAGATTGCAACGTCTGGTAATCTCCCAGGCTATCCATTTTGGTTCAAATTCCACGGTTGGACCTCGCAACGTTGAATACAGTAACAACCAGCACGTTGGGACAATATACCCAAAGTCAATAAAAGAACAAGTCTATTAGAGAAAATCAGCCGCTACGGCGGCCAACTCGCTCCGCTCGCTTTTGAGCAGGGTGATGTGCCCGTGAATCTTCTGCGCTTTCAGCCGTTCCACCGCATAGGTCAAGCCGTTGCTGCTGCTGTCAAGATAGGGGTTGTCGATCTGGTCGGGGTCGCCGGTGAGCACCATCTTGGTGCCTTCTCCGGACCGGCTGATAATGGTTTTCACCTCGTGGGGGGTCAGATTCTGAGCCTCGTCCACGATGACGAACTGCTTGGGGATGGAGCGGCCCCGGATATAGGTCAATGCCTCCAGTTCCACCACATGACCCTGCATAAGCTTATCCACCTTCTGCTTGGCCGATTCGTCGGTTTCGTGCTCCTTGCGCCTGCTGCCGTCGGCCATCAGATAGGTGAGGTTGTCGAAGATGGGCTGCATCCAGTGGGCCAGCTTCTCATCCTTGTCGCCGGGCATGTAGCCCAGGTCCTTGCCCATGGGGATGATGGGCCGGGAGACAAGAATCCGATCGTAACGTTTGAGGCTGATCACGCATTCCAGAGCCGCAGCCAGGGCCAGCAGGGTTTTTCCGGTGCCAGCCTGCCCCACCAGGGTCACCAGCTGGATGGTCGGGTCCATCAGCAGCTCAAAGGCCATGCGCTGCTCTTTACTCCGCGAACGAATGTTCCAGACCGTTTCGTACTCCTCGTGCAGGGGGCCCAGCATTTCAGTGCCCAGGGCGCGGGTCAGAGCGGTGTGTTTTTCGTCCGCCTCGTCCCGCAGGAGAACAAACTCGTTGGGCATCAGCTTGAGTCCTTCGCTGGCCACCTGTTTCTTCTGGTAAAATTCGTTGATCACGCTGGCTGGCACCAGCAGTTCCCGCTGGCCCCGATACAACTCGTCGATGTTGACCTTCTGTTTCTCGAAATCCATCACCTCGATGCCCAAGGCGTCGGCCTTGAGCCGGGCATTGATGTCCTTGGAAACGAAGATGACCTTTTCCCCTTTTTGCAGAAGGGTGAAGGCCACGGCCAGAATCCGGTTATCCGCCACATGCATGTCCAAGCCCGTGTCGACGCATTGGCCCTTTTCCATGTAGATCATCAGGGTGCCCCCGCCCTCCATGGGTACTCCTTCGCTCAACTTCCCCTTCTGGCGCAGCGCGTCAAGCTGACGGATCACATGCCGGGCATTGCGACCAAGCTCGTCGGTATGGCTCTTGAACTTGTCCAACTCCTCGATGACCGACATGGGCAACACCACGATATTGTCGGCAAAAGCGATGATGGAATCGGCGTTGTGCAAAAGAACATTGGTGTCGACAACAAAGTATTTTTTCAAGGGGGCTCCTGATTGGGAAAGCGGCAGCCGGAAATGGCAGTCGGCAAGGATTGTCTACGGCGGGCGGCAATGCGTTTCAGTCAAATTAGCCTGTTACACCGCTTCTTGGCAAGCAAAATGATGCACGGCAAAGCCCGGCTGGCCGGACCTTTTTCCATCCCCTTTCCACTGGGAGTATGCTATGATAGCGACCATGAAAATCGCCCTCATCCAATACAATCCGGTTATCGGCGACTTTGCCGGGAACCTCGCCCGCATCACCGGCTGGCTGGAAAAAGCCAAGGCTGCGGGCTGCCAACTGGCCATCTTGCCGGAGCTTGCCATCAGCGGCTACCCGCCCCAGGATCTGTTGGAACGCCCCGCATTTCTCGCCGATCAGGACCACGCCTTTGTCCGGCTGATGGCACAGGCCAGCAATATCGGCATCGCGGTGGTCTGCGGTCTGGTCACCCGCAACCCAGGCCCCATGGGCAAGCCCCTGCACAGCAGCGGTGTGCTCTTTGCCGACGGCGAGGTGCTATTCACCGCCCACAAACAGCTGCTCCCCACCTATGATATCTTCGACGAGGCCCGCTATTTCGAGCCGGGCCTCGGCAGCAAAACCTTCCGCTACCAGGGGTTGCACCTGGGCCTCACCATCTGCGAGGATATCTGGAATGACAAAAGCATCTTTCCCCATCCCCGCTATGCCACCAACCCGGTGGACGGTATGCTGGCCAAGGCCGATGGCCCGGTGGATCTGCTGATCAACCTGGCAGCCTCGCCCTTCAACCTGGGCAAGGGCGCTGTTCGACAAAAAATCTTTGCCAACCTCTGCCAGCGCCACCACCTGCCGCTCATCTATGTCAACCAGGTGGGCGGCCAGGATTCCCTGATCTTTGACGGCGACAGCGTGGCCCTCGATAAAAGCGGCGTGGTTGTGGCTCGGACCACCCGGTTTACCGAAGACATGGTGGTGGTGGACACCGACACCTGGCAGGGAGAGATTCACAACGCAAACGCCGACCCGGAACAGGAGACCGGTGAGGTCTGCAAGGCCCTGATCCTTGGCACCCGCGACTATGTAACCAAGTGCGGTTTCAGCAAGGCAGTCATCGGTCTGTCCGGCGGGGTGGATTCGGCCCTGACCGCAGCCATCGCCGCCCGCGCCCTGGGGCCGGAAAACGTGCTGGGGGTCGGCCTGCCCTCGCCCTATTCCTCCCCGGAAAGCCTGGAAGATGCCGAACAGGTAGCCAAAAACCTGGGCATCGGCTTTACCGTCCTGCCCATCACCGATCTTTTCAAGACCTTTCTTGCCACCCTGGCTCCCGTTTTTGCCGGAGCAAAGCCTGATGTCACCGAGCAGAACATCCAAGCCCGCATCCGGGGCAATTTGCTCATGGCCATCGCCAACAAGCAGGGGAGGCTGCTGCTTTCCACCGGCAACAAGAGCGAAAACGCCGTGGGCTATTGCACCCTGTACGGCGACATGAGCGGCGGCCTGGCCGTGATCTCCGATGTGCCCAAGCAACTGGTCTACGCCCTGTGCCGGTATCTCAATAAGGACCGCGAGATCATCCCCCTTCGCACCATAGACAAACCCCCCAGCGCCGAACTGGCCCCCGGCCAGAAGGATGAGGACGACCTGCCGCCCTACCCGGTGCTGGACGCGATCCTTGCCGCCTATCTCGAAGAGCACCGCTCCATCAAGGAGATCGTGGAAATGGGCTTTGCCCGGCCAATGGTAGAGGATGTGGTCCGCCGCATCCGCACCAACGAATACAAACGCAAACAGGCCCCCCTCGGCCTCAAGGTTACAACCAAAGCCTTTGGCCAGGGCCGCCGCTACCCCACCGCCGAGGGCTATCGGGAAACCGTCCTGCCATGAAGCGCCCCTCCCTTTCCCCACGCTGGACCATTCTCGGCCTGCTTCTGGTGGTGCTGGCCCTGGTGATCCGCGAGAACCTGACCAAGAGGCCGGACAAGCTCTACCAGTTGACCAACGGCCAGGTGGAGATGTGCCTCTCCTGCCACAAGGACGAAAAGCTCGACCCATCCCATGGCCGCGAGGTGTTGGGCTGCTCCGCCTGCCATCTCGGCGACCCGCTGGCCATCGAGAAGATTGCAGCCCACAAGGGCATCGTCAAGAATCCCGGCGACCTGCGGGTGGTGGAAAAAACCTGCGGGGTCGAGGGGTGCCACGCCCAAGATGTCAAGAAGGTGAAAAACTCGCTCATGGCCACCAACCGGGGGATTCTCGCCACCCTGCTCCACTACTGGGGCGAGGCCCCGAACCAACACGGCGATTTCTCCGTGGAGGAGCTGAACAAAACCGGCAAGAGTTCGCTGGCCATCGACTACTACCGGAAACTTTGCGCCACCTGCCATCTCTGGAAGCAAAAAGGCGACATGGAAGGGTTCTTCGGCGAGAAGGGCGGCGGCTGCACTGCCTGCCATTACGTCAGGCCCCAGGCCCCCACCGCAACCAGACCCTGGGACACCTTTTTCCAGTTCGGCCAGGTCAAGAAAAAGCCGCACCCGCTCATCAACAAAAAAGTGCCCATGGAAAACTGCATCCGCTGCCATAACCGGAGCGGTCGGGTGGGCACCTCGTTTATCGGGGTCTACGAAGGGGAAAGCTACGGCACCCCTTACGAACACGGCACCCCCTCGAAAAAAGAGCTGCCCGGCGACCGCTTCTATCTCGATCTGGCCCCGGACATCCACCACCAGAAAGGCATGGCCTGCATCGACTGCCATACCCGCGACGAGATCATGGGCGACGGCACCAATTACGCCCATTACGAGCAATCCCTGGAGATCTCCTGCGCCCTCTGCCATGTGGATCCCAAGGACGGCAAGCCCGGCCTCACCCGCAAGAAAAAGCAGCTCAACAACCTGGAACAGACCCCGGAGGGGAAATATCTCCTCATTGGCAAGCTCACCGGCAAAAAGCATCCCCTCAACCCGCCCAAGGCCGGGGTCTGCGACTACCCTGGCCACAAGCGCATGGGCTGCGAATCCTGTCACTCCAGCTGGATACCCCAATGCTACGGCTGCCACGCCAAGCGGGACATGCGGGAAACCCATCTCGACAAGCTGACCGGCAAGGAAACCGCAGGCTGGTGGGAAGAGGGCCGCTCCTATCTCCGTTTCGAAAAACCCATGCTGGCCATCTGGAAGGACAAGATCGTCACCGTCACCCCCGGCTGCCAGGACATCGTCACCCTGATCGACAAACAGGGAAAACCAGCAGGCTCCTTCAACTCACTGACCATGGCGGCCCTCAGCCCGCACACCACCCAAAAGGCGGGCCGCACCTGCGTTGACTGCCACACTTCCACCAAAACCGTGGGCTTGGGCGAGGGCACGGCCTGGAAGGAAAAAGGGCAGTGGCGGTTCAACGGCGTAGATCAGGGGTTGCAAACCCAGGCAGGCCCGACCCCGCCGCTGGACGGCTACGTGGACATCAACGGCAAACCGCTGCAAAAAAGCGCCCGGCCCGACCTGCGCCCCTTCAGCAAGAATGAACTGGCCCGCATCCTGCGGGTTGGGCAATGCCTGCCCTGTCACAAGGATTACAACGACAAGATATACACCAATTACACGTCCGAGCGGAAATGCCCGGTGTTTGACGAGGAGTCCGGTTCGGCAAGGAAATAGCCTGCACAAATCAGTTCAAGGGCCAGAAATTGAGCAGTAAAAAACAACTCGAGCTAGTTCGATAATAGATATGTTCCGTCCAAAATAAATATAGGTCAACGGACCGCCAAATGAGAGCACATCTCCAGTGAGTAAGCTCAATTTTGTAATAGTGCGCGTCACTATCATGTTCACGCTATTCACTGTGATTGGTGGCATTTTCTGCGATCCAAGTTCCGCAAACGAAGAACTACAGACTGGGGATCGATACAAAATCATCGGACCAGTGTATTTGAGTGGTCTATATCGCGACCTTAACAATCGACAACTCAACCGACAGATGGCGGTTGGATCTTTAACAGCGGTACGATTTTCGAGTCCCGAAGTGGCATTTCAAAGCATAGTGCCGGAAGACACGATCATGACCATCATTGGCCCGGCACCCAAACGCGTTCCCCTTCCCTTCTTTGCAAATCAATACTTTGTTCGGATTGACCCTGCGGACCGGTCTAGTGAACTTGACATTATGCTGGAACTTAATCGCGGGATTGAGGGAAGCCTAGATGGGTTGAATCCTGAATTATTTAGTAGGCAATAAATAAGAAAAGACATAACCAATCGTTCAACAGGACCGCTAGAGGCCCAATGGCGCTAATCGCGGACAGGACGTTGGGCGACCTGTTAACTCAAACGTTATGCGGGAGAGCCTATTGCTCAGAAAATGGTTTAGCCCTTTTTTATCGCCATCCTTAGATTGGATTCAGGTGGAGGTAACTTCATCTTGCAATGCAACATGCCTCTATTGCCCTCGGACAGTTTATCGGGATGCCTGGCTGAATCGAAATTTGTCGCTAGAGGCTTTTGAGCGTCTGGCATTGGCCTTTACCAGGAGCAAAATGGTTTTTCTCCAAGGGTGGGGAGAACCGTTTCTTAATCCCGATCTGATGACAATGGTCCAGATCGCAAAGGAAGCTGGCTGCAAGGTCGGAACGACGACAAATGGAATGTTGCTGGATGAGAGGATTATTTACCAGTTGGTGGAGTCCGGTATTGATGTGTTGGCTTTTTCTCTTGCGGGCATTGATGAAAAAAATGATGCGTTACGCCGGGGAACGAGCTTGGACACAATATTGCGGGCGATTCACATTCTGCACGAGACTAAGAAAAAATTGGGGAAAGAACTGCCGGCAGTCCATATCGCCTTTATGCTTTTGCGCTCCAGACTTGACGATATTGAGCGGTTTCCTTCTTTTTTCAAAAGGTTGGCGGTGAACCAAGTTGTTGTGAGCACCTTGGACTTTGTGCCGTGTAAAGAGCTTGAAGGCGAAACCATTATCTCCTCGACTGCAGAGGAATATAAAGTGCTTCGAGCACGACTGGATGCAGTGAAGGCCGAGGTTGAGCAATACGGTTTGGCATTTCACTATCGACTCCATGGCCCTGGAGAATCCGGGACAATGTGCAGTGAGAACATTCACCGCTCGTTGTTTGTCTCTTCTGACGGAATGGTATCGCCATGTGTTTTTACCAACCTGCCGATATCACAAGAAACTCAAGTATGTTTCAATGGAGATCGCCAATATCGGCGTCTGACTTTTGGAAACATTGGTGATGCTTCTATTGGGGATATTTGGCGGGGCAAGGAATACAGAGATTTTCGCAAATCGTTTTATGACAAACGGTTGCCGAGTATATGCAAAGATTGCCCCAAGTTGTTCGTGGTTTAGTGGTGAAATATGGGGGCTTCTTGCTGTTCACGCGGTATCAGCCTCTCATTGGATAAACTGCATTGAGCAACCACGAAATTGTGATATCTTGGATAAGGCGTTGGACATTTTCCGGGCCTTGTCTCGGCCTTAAATACAAAAAATTACGATCACCTCTATGAAATACAACTACATCGGAAAAAGCGGCCTGCGAGTCTCCAACATCTGCATGGGGACCATGACCTTCGGGAAAAAATGCGATAAAAAAATATCGTTTGAAATCCTTGATAAGGCCTATGCCAATGGCGTCAACTTTTACGATACGGCTGAAGTGTATCCCGTTCCGCCAACCGCAGAAACGTATGGGGTCACGGAAGAGATCTTTGGGGAGTGGCTGGCGGGTAAGCCCAGGGATTCAATTATCCTTGCCACGAAGGTCGCAGGGGCGGCCAATGGCTGGTTCGTCCCCCCGGTGCGGCATGGGCTCACGGCCATCGATGCCTTTCATATCACCACCGCCGTCGAAGGGAGCCTACGGCGGCTCAAGACCGACTACCTCGATCTCTATCAGATCCACTGGCCCGACACCGTGGTTCCCATCGAAGAGAGCCTTGAAGCGCTTGATCAGCTCGTCCGCAGCGGGAAGGTGCGCTATATCGGAACCTCGAACGAGAACGCCTACGGGTTGACCAAGGCCTTGGATACCAGCCGCTATCGGGGCTTCAAGCGATTTGAGAGCATCCAGAACAACTTTTCCATGCTCAACCGGCGCTTCCTGGATGAGATTGCCATCGTCTGCAAAAAAGAGCAGGTCGGGTTGCTCCCCTTTTCGCCGTTGGCAGGGGGAGTATTGAGCGGCAAGTACAAGCCCGACCGGCAGTGGGACGGCTTTCGCTTCGGGGATTACCTGAGCAATCCTGATCCGCGGATGCGAGCGCAGGCTGGGCGATTTGCCGGGGAGCGATCCATAGCCGCGGCACAAAAATATGCTGCCATCGCCATAAAGCATGGGCTTGCTCCGGCAACCCTGGCGGCGGCCTGGACGCTCAGTTTTGATTTTGTTCCCAGCACCATCGTTGGGGCAACGCATCCTTCGCAACTGGACGATACCCTCAGAGCCTCGGAAACGGTCCTGTCACCAGAACTCCTGAAAGAATGCGACAGCGTCAATCAAGAGATTTTGTACCCGATGGGATGAGCGGGATGACGGAAAGGCCATTTTATACCTGGGAAGGCGATGTTCTGGTCCTCAATATCCTCGGCACTCCCAACGCCAAGAAAGATGGTATCGGCAAGGTAAAGGGGCATCAACTCTGCGTCAGCGTCAAGGCTGTGCCGCGGGACGGAAAGGCGACCGACTATATGGTGCGCTTCCTGGCCGAGGAGTTTGCGGTTTCGGTGCGTGATATTGAGGTCGTGACCGGCAGGACAAATGTCAACAAGGTGCTGCGAATAAAGTCTCCCCAACGGCTCCCAGGGGTTATCGGGCAGCAGAAGTTGTTTTAGTCGCGCAAGCATCCGAAAAATCCCCCTCGCTCACCATGACCTCCGTCGCCCTTGACAATCGACCTGTTTAAAGACTATATTTAGTCTTACTAAACCCATAAAGGTGGCGCATGAAATTATCCAGCCAGATCAAGCCAATCAGCTATCTCAAAGCCCACGCCGCTGAAATTGTTCGCACTCTGGGCGAGCAGCGGCAGCCACTGGTTATCACCCAGAACGGCGAAGCCAAGGTTGTCGTGCAGGACATTGCCAGCTACGAGCAAACCCAGGAAGCCATGGCGCTCCTGAAAATCCTGGCTCTCGGCAACCGCCAGATCGAAGAAGGCAAGGTCCAGCCCGCTGTAGAGGTACTCAAACGCCTGCGCGCACACCGGAAAAATCGCTGATGCCACATCCGGTTTACTTGACCGATGACGCAGTCCACGACTTGGACGAGTTGTACGACTACATCTCCCGGCACGACACGCCGGGAAAGGCGGATTACGTCCTGAAGCAGCTCGAAAAAACGTTCACCAGCCTGGCCGAATCTCCAGAACGCGGAGCCTACCCGCAGGAACTGCTGCACCTGGGGATTCGCGAATACCGCGAGATTTCCTTCAAACCATACCGGATGATCTATAGAGTTCTGGACACAGCCGTCTATGTTTTACTGATTGCCGATGGCCGCCGCGACATGCAGGCTCTGTTACAGCGTCGGCTTTTAGAGAATTGAGAAACTAGCCTTCACCGACCATCCCCGGCCTCGCCCCCACTCTTCTTCTCCCCAAACCCCAAGGTAATCCAAAAAACCCGTGCCAACGACCGCAACGGCTGGCTCGGCTGGATCAGATGCCGCAGCTCGAGCAGGGGCGGCTTGCCCTCCTCCGCAGACAGTCCGAACATGAGGCCGGCCGCGGCCAGGCCGACGCATCCGGCGATGAAAAAACAGAGGCGGAAACCGGCCATCCCCAAATAGTCGATGAGTAGCCCCGCCAGGATCGGCGGTAGACCGTTGGCAGTGGAAACCCCGAGAATCCAAAGGCTGGTGTAGGCCACCCTTCCCTCGTCCCGCACCCGGCAAAGCATGCCGCTGGCGCTGACCATGGTGAAAGCACCATTGAAAATCGTGGTGAAAACGATGACCACCACCGCCAGCAGCCCGGTCATCCTACCGCCCGGCAGCAGCCCCCACCAGCAAAAAGCCAGCAGCGCATGCGCACCCAGAAGCTGGATCATGGCCGGGACGCTGCCAAAACGGTCGGCGGCCCTGCCCCAGAAATGCACGGTACAGGCCACCCCGATCCCGCCTGCGGCAAGAAGAAGCATGATCCTGGTCTCGGAATAGAAGAGCATGTCGCGCAGATACATCACCGAAGCGGCATTGAGCCACATGACCGAACCGGTGCCCAGCATGGCAAGGATGAAAAAGCGGCGGTACTCACGATCCGCCAGCGCCTCGCGCAGGGCTGGCCGCCGACCAGAGGCCACAACCTCCACTACGCCGCTCTCCCCACCCGGAATCTTTCTGATAAGTTGCACGCTCCACAATCCTGCGCCAATGCCCATCCCATAGAGGAGAAAGAAGCGACCAAGTCCCTGCCCCAGGCCGAGGACCAGGGCCATGGCCAGGGCAAGGGCGATGATGATCACCTGGCTCATGGCCGCTTCGATGGCGAGGTAGGAGCCGAGGAGCCGCCTGGGAACGATCTCGTGCAGCCACGGATACCAAGCACCCACGCCCACGGCCCGGATGAGGGAAAAGGCCAGGGTGGCGAACAAAAGCACCTGCCAACCGCCAGCCTCACCCCAGCGGCTTACCGCCCAGGGCAGCAGAAAAACCGACAGGGAGAGGACATTTCTGGCAAGCCAGGTCCACAGCAGCAGCTTCCGGGGGCCAAGCCACTCAACGAGCGGCACGGTGAACACCACCACCAGCATGGAGATGGGGAGAAAAGAAAGCAGCAATCCCACCCAGGCCGGGGGCATATTGAGGGCGCGGGCAAAGAGGACCAGCGCCGGTCCGGCAATGCATTGCCAGGAAAAGACGTTGACCGCCGTAAAGATCAGAAAAAGACGGGGCGGCCTGGGAAGCTCCCGCACCGCCGTGAGATAGGAACGCAACATGATGCCCTCGCAAAAAAAATCATTTTCACCTGCCAAAGTATCCGCTGCCCTGCCTCTTTGCAATGCCAACCACCGTTGCAAATCTTGGCCCATTACGCGAAGAGGGCTTTTCTTCCCCTGTAAACGCTGGTATAGAGAGAATAGCTCCTGTGACGCCGTTCGGCCTGAGCCTGTCGAAGGCCCGCAGCTGCAAGGCAATTACGGTTCGACAGGCTCACCGCAAACGGTATTGATTGTAACGAAACAATCGCCCACATTCAGAAATGCGACGGGGCGTTGCAGGCAGCAGTCTCCACCTGTGGCTTTCCGCTAAACAATAGAGGCACACCATGATCATCACCCCCGTTACCACCAGCTCTGCCAAAGGCAAAAAAATCCTGGCCGGATTGCGCGACCGTTTTCAGTTGGCCGACCCTGCCTGCCAGCAGACCGTGACCTCCATCATCACCGACATCCGCCAGCGCGGCGACGAGGCTCTGATCGAATACATCCGCAAGTTCGACGCGCCGAAGATGAGCGTCAAACAGCTCCGGGTAAGCGATGAAGAACTGCACGAGGCCATGGTCTCGGTGGAAGATGATTTCCTCGACGCTCTGGAGATCGCCATCGAGCGCATCTACACCTTTCACGAGCGGGAAAAGGAGCAGTCCTGGATGGTGACGCGGGAAGACGGCGCCATCACCGGCCGGATCGTGCATCCGGTGGATTCCGCCGGGCTCTATGTGCCGGGCGGCCAAGGCGGCAAGACCCCCCTGGTTTCCTCGGTGCTGATGAACGGCATCCCCGCGGCCATCGCCGGGGTTGAGCGGCGGGTGATGATGACCCCGCCGGACAAAAACGGCAAAGTCAATCCCGCCCTGCTGGTGGCGGCCCAGGAGATCGGGATCACCGAAATCTACAAGGCGGGCAGCGCCTGGGCCATTGCGGCCCTGGCCTACGGCACCAAGACCATCGCCCCGGTGGACGTGATCGTCGGCCCCGGCAACCAGTACGTGACCGAGGCCAAGCGCCAGGTTTCCGGCCGGGTGCGCATCGACATGATCGCTGGACCCAGCGAGGTGCTGATCATCGCCGATGAAACCGGAGAGCCCTCTTTCATCGCCGCCGACATGCTGGCCCAGGCCGAACACGACCCCCTGGCATTGGCCATGTGCATCACCACCAGCGAAGAGCTGGCCGCACAGATCGTGGTGGAACTTAAAAAACAGCTGGCCAAGCTCTCCCGTGCCGAAATTGCCCAAAAATCCTTGAGCGAACGCGGGGTGATCCTGGTGGCCAAGGACTTGGACGAGGCCATCCTCCTGGCCAACCAGGTTGCCGCCGAGCATCTGGAGCTGATGGTGCGGGAGCCCTTTCTCTGGCTGACCCGGGTCCGCCATGCCGGGGCGATTTTCCTCGGCCGCTACACCCCTGAATCAACCGGGGATTACCTGGCCGGCCCCAACCACGTGCTGCCGACCATGGGCACGGCCCGCTTCTCCTCGGCCCTGGGGGTGGAGACCTTCATCAAGAAATCCAGCCTGATCGCCTATTCCCCGGAGGCCCTCCAGGCGGACAGCGCGCACATCCAGCTGCTCGCCAAACTGGAGGGCCTCACCGCCCACGCCAATTCCGTGGCCATCCGGACCAAGAAAAAATAGGCCGCTCGCCCACGGACTCGCAAGGGGTTTCCTGGACATGGCGACAGGGAAAGATTTCCGATATTTTTTTGCCTTCCCCTTCCTTTCGGAGTATATTGCCTACTTAGTCTCCTCCGTACCACATTGTTACCCTTACACGTTGCGAACAAGGCTCCATGCTAAAAACCATCCTCATAGTCGATGACTCCGTCATGATCCGGCGTATCGTCAGCCAGCTTGTTCAGCAACTGGGGCACCGGGCCATCACTGCGGAAAACGGCCTCCTTGGATACGAACTGGCCGCAGATATCCGACCGGACATGATTATCATGGACATCGAAATGCCGGTGATGAATGGCTTCGAGGCAACCTGGCGCATCAAGGCCGATCCACACACCGCCCATATTCCGGTGGCATTCTTCACCGCCTTGGGAAGCGAAGAAAACATTCAGCAGGCCAGGGAAGCGGGCTGCATTGGTTTCCTGAACAAACCGATCTGCAAGGAAGAGCTCAACCAGGCCATCCGCGACATTATCGGGACAGACTGACCGCCATGGCCTCTATTCGGGACTACCTGTTCGATACTGCTTTTTTGGATCAATCCATCGACTATCTGGCCGAGACGCTTGATCTCGCAATCACCGTGCTCGACAGCGAAGGCCTTGCCATTGCCAGCCGCGGGAGCGAGGGGTGTGACACTTCGGTCAGCCGCACATACCCTTTTAGTTTTTCCTCCGACATCGGCTCCATTGTCTGCGCCGCGCCAAACCAGGCCCTTCTTAACCAGGCCGAACCGCACATCCTCTATTGCCTGGCCTCCCTGAACAGCCAGCTGCTGCGGGAAACGGAACTGAGGGAAATCACCGAGGAGATGCTGCAACTCTCCAGCCAGCTCAACTTCCTGTTCAAGGTGGCCAAGAAAATCATCGGCATCGATGACCTGAAGAAATGCTACCAGATCATCCTGGATGAAATCTTCCAAGCGATCAAGGCGGATCAAGGATTTATCCACACCAAAGGGAGGTGGGACGAGGAAATCCGCGTCACCCACCGAATGACCGACGAGGAAGTGAACTCGACTCGGAACAGCATCTGTCTGAAGCAGAAGGCGGCAGGCAGCACCATCATCTGCACCCGCGAGGACGGCGCCTCGCTGCTCTACTCGCCGATCAAGGAAAAAGACTGCCAGAGCGGCCAGATAGTCTTTATCCGCGCCTCCGGCCACCGGGCTTTTTCCGCCTCCGAAAAACAGCTGGTCGCCATTATCGAAAACATCATTTCTCCGACCTTTGAAACCCTGCGGTTGTACGACAGCCTCCAGGATCTCTACCTGAACACGGTCAAAGCCTTGGCCGCCGCCATTGACGCCAAGGACCCTTACACCCACGGTCACTCCTTCCGGGTGGCCAAGTATGCCATGACCATTGGCGGACAGCTTGGACTCGGCAACCAGCAGATCAACGACCTGGAAATCGCCGGGTACATGCATGACCTGGGCAAGATCGGCATCTCCGAACTGATCCTGGGCAAGCCCGGCAAACTTACCCACGAAGAGTTCTGCCTTATCCAGAAACACCCGGTCTTCACCGACAAGATCCTCCAACCCATCAAGCTGCCGACCCACATCCTCGAAGGCGCGACCCAGCACCACGAACGGATGGACGGCAGCGGCTATCCCAATGGTCTGGCAGGCGCGAACATCTCCCTGTTCGGCCGAATCATCGCGGTGGCGGATGTTTTCGACGCGCTCACCTCAAAACGTCCCTACCGGGACGCCCTACCGGTGGAAGCAGCTCTCAGGACGCTGTGCGACGGCATCGACAGCCTGTACGACCGCGAGATGGTCCTCGCCTTTATCTCCGCTCTGCGTGCGGAACTGAGCAAAGAGGAGCTGGCCGACATCAACATGGGGCTCAGATACGACGACATCCATAATTTAAACCAGTTTCTGATCGAACTGAAGGAATTCGCCCTGGACGCCAACCGGAATTGACCCCGTCCGGCGGACAATAAGCAAGGAAACCCATGCAGATTCTCAAGCATCTTTTCGACAACAACAAGAACTGGGCAGCCAAGATCAAAAAAGCTGACCCCGATTTCTTCAGCAAACTCTCCAGTCAGCAGCGGCCCGAGTACCTCTGGATCGGCTGTGCCGACAGCCGGGTGCCAGCCAACGAAATCGTCAACATGCTGCCGGGCGAAATCTTCGTGCACCGCAACATCGCCAATGTGGTGGTCCATACCGACCTCAACTGCCTTTCGGTGATCCAGTATGCGGTGGACGTGCTCAAGGTCAAACACATCATTGTCTGCGGCCACTACGATTGCGGCGGCATCACCGCCGCCCTGGAAAATAGCGAGCATGGCCTCATCGACAACTGGCTCAGGCATATCAAGGATGTCTACCGATTTCACCAAAAAGAGATCGACGCCCAACCCAGCGAAAAGGGAAAGCTCGACCTGCTCTGCGAATTGAACGTGGTTGAACAGGTGGCCAACGTCTGCCATACGACCATGGTACAGAACGCCTGGAAAGCAGGGCAGGAACTGGCGGTGCACGGCTGGATTTACCGAGTGAGCGACGGCATCCTCAAGGATCTCAACGTTTGCACCACCGGCATCCACGAGATCCCCAGGATTCACCGCATCGCCTGAGTACGTTTTTCCAGCCGTTCGCGGTGAGCCTGTCGACCCGCGGTTTCCGCTCTTCTCTTTTCTTCACTGTTACCCATCGCCATGCCTGTTTTCCAATTAAGCGACCACCTGCTCTTCCCGCCTCCGGCCCTGGCCAGGGAAGACGGCCTACTGGCGGTGGGCGGCGATCTCTCCGTGCCACGCCTGCTGCTGGCATATGAGCACGGCATCTTCCCCTGGTATTCCCCTGGCGAGCCGATTCTCTGGTGGTCGCCGGACCCTCGTCTTATCCTGATTCCCGAAGAATTCCATCTGGCAAAACGGTTGGCCCGCACCATCCGGCAACAGGTGTTTTGCCTCACCTTTGATACAGATTTTGCGCGGGTTATCAAGGCGTGCGGCCAAACCCGCCGCAAGGTGGGCCAAGGCACCTGGCTGGACGAGGCCATGATCGGGGCTTACTGCCAACTGCACGACTTAGGCTATGCCCATTCGGTGGAGTGCTGGCAGAATGGGGAACTGGTCGGCGGTCTGTACGGGGTGGCGCTGGGCGCGGTATTTTTTGGGGAGTCCATGTTCAGCCTGGTGCCAGACAGCTCAAAGGTGGCCCTGGCCGGGCTGGTCGAGCGCCTGAAAGCCTGGGAGTTCGAGTTGATCGATTGCCAGGTGGCCACCGGCCATCTGCAGCGACTGGGGGCCAGGGAGATTTCCGGGGCGGAGTTTTCCACCCGGTTGGCCCAGGCGATGGTCAGATCGAGTCGCCAGGGAAAATGGAGCAATACCTAAAAAGCAGATCATCAAGGGTTTCGATCCCGTCCGCATCAACCCCCACCTGCCGTGCCACGGCCTGATATACCACGGTCGGAGAAGACCCCCTCTCGCGCAGAGCAGCCAAAGACAAGGCACCATCCGATTTGGAGAGCTTCCGGCCATCTTCGCCCTGCACCAGGGGATGGTGCACAAAGGTTGTTTCCGCAAAAAGATTGTCGCCATGCAACCCTGCGAGAAAAAGCTGGGCCGCGGTTGAGGGCAACAAATCCAGCCCGCGGACAATGAGGGTGATCCGGTCATCGATGTCATCCACCAGGCTGACCAACTGGTAGGCAGGCAGATCCTCCTTGCGCCAGAGGACAAAATCCCCCATGGCCTTGCAAAGCGCCACCTCCTGCCCTTCCACCCGGAACAGACTCCCCTCCGGAACCCGCACCCGTTGCGCTTCCCCTGGCTCCGGTGCGGCGGCGCGATCTCGACAGAACCCCGGATACACCCCATCCGACGCAAGGCTTTTGATCTTGCTGCGCGAGCAGCCGCAGGGATAGAGATGTCCCAACCGGCCCAACTCGTCCATGAATGCGCGATACCGCTCAAGCCGAAGCCGCTGAGAAAACCGGCGACGAAAATCATCCGGCCCCATCGGTCCTTCGTCCCAAGCAATTCTAAGCCAGTCAAGTTGCCGGAAGATATCCTCAAGATACTCGGGCCGGGTCCGAAGGCAATCGGCATCGTCAATGCGCAGCCGCAGCACACCGCCCGCCTTACGCACCATGAGCCAGGTGAGGATAAAATTGACCGCATTGCCCAGATGGAGCAGGCCGCTGGGGGTGGGAGCTATGCGGGAACGGATTACCATGTGCAGTCTCTAACTAATAACGGGTAAGCCCCAAAGTAAACGACCACAGGGGGCCGCAGATGCAAGGAAGAGGCCTGCGAAGTGTGCTATCGCACACGAGCAGGCCGATGACGCGGCAGATGCGGTGCCATGTGGCCGTTTACTCAGAAGAGCTTGCCGTCGCGGCTGTGCCGGAGGATGAGTTGGCGAAACATCTCAATGATGCCACGGGCAAGCAGGTTGATGGCTTGGGCGTTTATATTCTCCGCCGCCGAGCGGTCGAGCAGGATATTCAATTTCGAAGCAAATCCCTCTTCCGGCTCCCAGTAGTTAATCAGGAAAGGCACCTTAGGCAGAGGCAATATCACGAGGGAATGGTCCGCGCCGCCGGACAGGGTCACGGGCTTGGCCCCGAACAGATGAAGCAGCTCAAAAACGAGGTCGCGGTGGGCGTCGGCCAGCTGGCGCAAGGGTTCTTCGCAGCGGTGGCTAAAATACTGGCTCCATTCGGCAGCGCCTGGCAAGGTGGCATAGGGCACCCACTCGCCTTGCGGCTTCTTGCCTTTACACAGGAGACAATAATGCAGCAGAGGGACATAAATCCAGTGGTTGAGATGGCAGTCGGAAACCATTTGGCCTGACGGGGTGATGAGAAAATCCTTGCCCAGGCAGTTGATCGCCAGATTCCCCTCCACCAGCCGCGCCCCGAGCCGTGGCGCGACAAGAGAAAAATCAAGCCCTGCCACCTCCCGCTGTAGCGTTTGGATGGCCTGCTGATGATCGTCTTCCAGGGATCGGCGTCGGACAATTCTCTGGCTCAGTTGCCCGCAGACCGCAGGGTCCAGATACGGACAGGCGACCAATTGCTTTTGCCCCTGCAGCACTGCGGCGGCAAAAGCCATGCACGCAGGCACCCCGCACTGGCCGCAGTTTGTTTTCGCCAAGGCCGCATATATCTCCAGGGGATTTTTTATCTCGGACATGGTTTGCATTCTCCCACAAAAAAAAGAGGCCGCAAGGCCTCTTTTCTCACCTGCATTCTGTCGCCGCAACAATCAGGCGAGCTTGTTCCAGCCTGCTGATTTCTTGGTCCCCCCAGCATGGTCAATCAAAAAACATTCGAGACCAGGCCGACTGTCGACAAAGGCAAGCCCGTCTGCGGGCTTCATGACAAAAAGTGCGGTGGACAAAGCATCGGCATCCATCACTGACTGCCCCTTGACCGTCACGCTGGTGGACTGCACCGGGGAATGACCGGTGCGGGCGTTGACGATGTGATGGAAAATCTTTTCCTTGTCATAAAAGGCTTCGTAATCGCCAGAGGTGCAAATGGCACCGGTGCCCATGCTGACGACCTCGGGATAATCCTTGTGTTTCGCCGGGTCCTGGATAGCCACGGTCCAGGGCTTGCCCTTTGCCGCCGTGCCGCTGGTACGAATATCGCCGCTGCAATTGATAAGATGGTTGGGCACACCTCTGCGGGTGAGAAGCTCGGAAACCCGGTCAACGATGTAACCCGGTGCGAGGGCGTCAAGGGTGATGCTCATCCCCTCCTTGGCAAAGGAAACCCCGCCATTGGCGAAACGGATATGCTCCGAGCCAACCCGGGGCAGCAACGCAGTGATCTCCGCGTCGGAGGGCTTGCGCCCGGCAGCGAATCGTTCTTCGTACAGGTCGAGTACGGGTTGAACCGTGATATCAAAGGCCCCGCCGGTCTGCTTGTGATGGTATAACGAACGGGCCACCACCTCAACCACTTCCATCTGACCCTGGGGCAGAGTGCCGGTCCGGTTCAGATGGGAAAGCGGGGTGGAGGGGTCGTGACGGCTGAGCAGTTTGCACAGCCGATCGACTTCTTCCCAGGCCAAGCCAATGGCATGCTGCGCCTCGTCCCGCGAAGGATGAATGGCAGTGATGGACAGAAAAGAACCCATGGACAGCCTGGTCTCTGAAACCTTATATTCCTTGGGGCCAAAGAGCACCGCCTCCGCCTGGGGCGTGGGCAACAGGGCCGCGCCTGCCGCGCCAAGGCCAAGCAGACCGGAAAGCTTCAAAAAGGATCTTCTCTTCTCATCGCACAGATGCGGCATGATTGACTTCGTCTTCATTTTTTTCCTCTTTTCTCTCTCTAGGATGCCATCTTCAGGCCATCGGCCTGCCGAGAAATGGCTGCTCTGCCTGCATATTTCCGCATGATATTGCGGGGGCATTTTTCCACACAAATCTCCTGGCAGTCCGGACCATAGGCAATGCATTTCGGATGGTCGACCTTGATCAGACCGTCCACATAGGCAACGGCTTCAGCCGGGCATTTTTTCACACACATCTTGCAGGAGATACAACCCACTTCGCAGACCTTTGTGACATTCTTGCCCAGATCCTTGGTGCTGCACGGCACATACACCCTGGCCTTAAGGCTCATCAGCTCGATAACCTTTTTGGGGCAGGCCCGGACGCAGGTGCCGCAAGCCACGCACTTGTCGGGGTTCACCACCGGAAAGCTGTCCACCATGGTGATGGCGTCAAAGGGGCAGCTTTGGGCGCATTCGCCAAGACCGATACAGGAATAGTTGCAGGCCGAGGGTCCGCCGAAGCCGAGGTTGGCTGCGGTGCAGGAGGCAAAACCGATGTACTCATGCTTGTGGCTGACCCTGCCTTCCTTGCGGGAACAACGAACCAGGGCGATCATGTCCTCCACTGCGGTCATCTTCTTGCCGGTGAGCTGGGCCACCCGCTCGGCCACCTTTTCCTTGCCTGGAAAGCAGAGATTGGGCGGCACCTCGGGGTTGGTCACCACCGCGATGGCATAACCCTCGCAGCCCGGATACCCGCAGCCACCACACTGGGCGCCGGCCAGGGACTCCAGGACCTCTTCGATCAGGGGGTTGGCCTCAACGGCGAACCGATGCGCCGCAAGGGCAAGGCCGATACCGAAAAAAAGGCCGATGCAGCCCAGGAGAGCAATGCCCCCAAGGGCGAGTTTTACTAATGCTGGATCCATTTCCACACCTATCCCATGTAAACCACTAGAAAAGAGTCAGCCCGGAAAATCCCAGAAACGCCAGGGCAAACTGTCCGGCAACAATAAAGGCGATGGGCACGCCCTTGAAGGTCGTCGGAATATTGGCCAGTTCCATCCGCTCCCGCACCGAACTCATCAGGTACAGGGCCAAAAGGAAGCCGCCGCCTGCCCCCAGGGCAAGCATGAAGGATTCAAGAAAATTGTATTCATTGTCAGCCAGGATCAGCGGCACCGCGATGATCACGCAGTTGGCAATAACCAGCACCAGATACACGCCAAAGGCGTTGAACAGCGCCGGATTCACCTTGCGCAGCACCGTGTCCACCGCCTGCACGGTGAGGGAAACCAGGCCGATGAAAACCACGATCTGCAAGAAATTCAACCCATAGGGCTTGAGGATAAACTGGTAAAAAAACCAGCTCATGATGGCGCTGACCACCATGACCAGTGTGAAGGTGATCCCCATGCCCTTGGCCGTGTCCTTGCGCTTGGAGGTGCCGAAAAAGACACAGAGGCCGAGATACTTGGTGAAAACGAAGTTGTTGATAAGGAGCGCCCCGACCAAAATGGAAAACAGATAGCCGATATAGGGTTTCATCACCTTAAAGGTCGCTGCACCCCCGCCTTCGGCAAGGCCGCTGACAGAGACCACATGGGGCAGCTTGGCGTTGAGCGGCTCCGTAAAGGTCAGGGTGGCGGTTTTCCCGTCCTCGGCCAGAACCACGCTTTCCAGCGCAAGCCGGATGTCTGGATCTTGCTCCTCGTAGACCCGGTAGTTGGCCGGGTTTTCAACAACAGCCCGGTCCACGGCAGTAGCAAAGGTCACGACGATCTCGTTTTTCGCCTTGCCGAAAGACTTTCCGGCAATCAATTCCTGGGCCTGCGCCAGCAGCGGCAGGGCCAGGACAAGAACGATGCAAAACAATATCCGTCTGAGAGTATGGTTGTTCATGGTTCAGGCCCGCTTGGCTCGCTTGTAGACAATCTCGATATAGTTGAAAAAGGCCATCATCAGGCCGACGCAGAAGAATCCAGCCAAGGGCAGTACAAAAAAGAGAAGCGGCTTAAAGCCCAGCACATCATAACCCAGGAGGGTGCCCATGCCCAGCAGTTCCCGGACAAAGCCGAGGGCCACCATCCCCAACATGAAACCAAGCCCCATGCCGATGCCGTCCCAAAACGAGGCGTTGACGCTCTCCTTGCTGGCGAACATCTCCAGACGCATGGTGATGATGGCAAAGGCGACGATGAGCTTGATGAAGATGCCCATCTTGGCGTAGGCCTCGGGCAGATAAGCGGCCAGGACCATGTCGATCACCGTTACCCAGGTGGCGATGGTCAGAGTGTAGGTTGGAATCCGAATCCGGGGGTGGATGACGTTCTTGAACAGGGAAATGGTGCAGCTCGAACAGACCTGAACAAAGAGCACGGCAGTCCCCAGCATGAAGCCGTTCATCACCGTGGTGCTGATCCCCACCGCCGGACACATGGAAAGCACGAGCCGGAAGATGGGATTCTCGTTCAGTATCCCGTTGACCACCAGTTGCAAATTTGTTTTGTCTGTCGCCACTGTCAGATTCTCCTAAAAAGGCGTCGCGATATGTTGTTCGACCAGAACCCGGTCCAAAATTGCCAAGCGATAAGCAAATTTCTTCACCATCCCCTTGACCCCGTTGGTCACCGAGCGGCTTGAAATGGTCGCGCCGGTGAGGGCATAGATATCGTTATCCTTATACTGCCCCTCAATGCGGGCCACCTCTTCCGCCCCCATCTGCCCGCGCTTCTCCGCCTCCAAGGCCTTGAGGTATTCCTCCGGCAGGGGCGTTTTCACGACTTCCAGCTTCTTCACCGTTTCCAAAGGCTTGCCCTTGAACTGGTTCTTGAAATAGTCCTGGACGATTTCGCCGCCCAGACCAGGGTCTTCCTCGTGCTCCATGATCTCAAGCCCCAGGATGGTAAAATTCTGGTCCAGGGCCAGGATCGCGCTGATGAAGGTCTTGAAGCCGGAAAACCTGCCGGGCAAAAGATAGGCCATTCGCTTGCCGTCATTGGTGACCACGATGGTCTGGTCGGCATAACGAAGGGCCTTATCTACGCCGATGGCGGCCCCAATGGCTTGGGTGCGCTCGTCCGTCTCGGCTGCCTTTTCCGTTGAAATCGTCACGGGGGTCTGGGCCACGAAACCGCCTGTCAGATCAATGGTCACGAAGGAAAACGACCCGTCCCGCAGGGGCAGGAGATAGCCCATGGCCAAATCCTCGCCTTCGCCGACAAGATAGCGGTAGACCTCATGCATGGCCACACTTTCCGGGGCCGGGTTCTTTGCCGAGTAGCCCAGGAGGCTGAGCATCACCTTCTGCTCGTTGACATGGATATTGTGTTTTTTCGCCTTGTTGGTGGCGACGAAGGCAACGCCCATGACCAGCCCGGCCAGCAGGCAAGCCACTGTCAACCTGAAGATGATGGTGAGGATATTCTTCATTTTGCACCTCCTTGAAGAGGCGCAAAACGCTTGGGCTTGAAAAATCCGTCCAGCACCGGGCTCAGCGGGTTCATGAGCAGAATGGCGTAACAAATCCCCTCGGGGTAGCCGCCTTTGAGACGAATGAGCACGGTGAGCGCCCCCACCCCGACCCCGTAGATAAGCTGGGAGGTCTTGTTGGTCGGGCAGGTGACATAGTCGTTAGCCATGAAAAAAGCGCCCAGCAAGGCGCCGCCGGAAAGCACGGCCAACAGCGGATCGCCGGAAAACAACCCCTCACTGCCAAAACACCAGGAAAGCAGCCCGATGGTGGTGATAACCGTCACCGGGATATGCCAGGTAATGTAGCCGCGATAGAGCAAATACAGCCCGCCCAGCACGATGAGCAGGCCGGAAGTCTCGCCGATGGAACCGGGCCGCCAGCCGAGGAAAAAATTGGTGTAGAGATTGGCTCCCACGCCGAATTGATCAGTAAAGGCCCCAAGCCCCTGGGTCTTGAGCACTGCCAGCGGGGTGGCCGTGGCAATGGCGTCGATGGGGGTGCCCAGGTAGGAGAAGATCGCCATATCGGAAAGCGGCGGCAACCAGGCCGAGGTCATGGCCACCGGGAAGGTCGCCAAAAGAAAAGCTCGGGCCAGCAGAGCCGGATTGAAAATGTTATAGCCGATCCCGCCCAGCAGATGCTTGCCGATGACGATGGCCATGACCGCCCCCAGCACAGGGAGCAGCGGCGACACGCCGGGCGGAATGACAAAGGCGATGAGCATGCCGGTGATCACCGCACTGCCGTCGCCGATGGTGACTCTGCGGCCCAGGGCCTTCTGGGTCGCAGCCTCAACCGCCACGCAGCTCGCCACGCTGACTGCGGTGATGATCAGGGTCTGGATGCCGAAGATAAATATGGAAAGAACCAGGGGCGGCACCAGGCAGGCCACCACGGTCCACATGATTTTTTCAACCGACTCGCCGCTCTTCACGTGGGGGGAAACGGAAACCTTCCACAACCCCTGTGGCGTGTTGGGTAGCTGGTTTTCTGAAGCGTGTTCGTTAATGGCCGTTCTCCTTGGTTACGTTCTGAAAGATCAACGCTTGGCCTTCATCTTGGCCAGCCGGACAAACTGGACCAAGGGGCGTTTTGCCGGGCAGACATAGGCGCAGCAGCCGCATTCGAAGCACTCGAACACCCCGAATTGCCCGGTATCCTGCGGACGGCCCGCCTCGACATACAAAGCGATCTCCTTGGGTTCAAGCCCCATGGGACAGGCCTCCAAACACCAGCCGCAGCGGATGCACTGGGAGTGGGGGGTGGTGTCGATCTCGTCTGCGGCTAGAAACAGCACCGACGAGGTGGTCTTGGTCACCGGGATGTCAAGGCTCGAAACGGCAAAGCCCATCATCGGGCCGCCCATGACGATCTTGGACAACTCCGGCGTTACCCCGCCCAGATACTCGACGATGTCACTGACCTTGGTGCCCACCTTAACCAGCAGGTTGGCAGGCCGCCTGATCCCCTTGCCCGAGATGGTCATCACCTTTTCGTACAGGGGCTTGGTGAGTACCACCGCATCGTAAATAGCCTTGGCGGTGCTCACATTATGAACCACCACGCCCACGGCCGATGGCAGGGCAAAACCCGGAACCTTACGCCCGGTGATGGCCTGGATGAGCTGTTTTTCCGACCCCTGCGGGTACTTGACCTGCAGGGGCTGAACGACAAGGGTGTATTCCCGGGTGGAAGCAGCCGCCGCCGCCTCGGTCATGGCCTTGATGGCGTCGGGCTTGTTGTTCTCGATGCCGATGAAACACTTCTTGATGCCGAGAATCTTGAGGATCACCAAGGCGCCCTCGACAATCTCCTTGGAATTTTCCAACATCTGACGATGGTCTGCGGTGATGTACGGCTCGCATTCGGCGCCGTTGAGGATCAGGGTATCCACCGGGTTGTCCGGCGGAGGAGAGAGCTTGACATGGGAAGGAAAGCCCGCGCCGCCGATGCCGATGATTCCGGCCCCGTGTACCTTGGCCAGCAACTCTTCCTTGCTGAGTTTCTGCCAGTCGCAGCGGGAATACTGCGCGGGAGGCACTTCCTTGTTGGTCTGGATGGTGATGGAGGGTGCGCTGACGCGCATGGGGTGGCCGGACATGCCAAGGGTTTTGATGGTCCCGGCAACCGGGGCATGGAGGGGAACCCCGAGCCCCTTGGTCACCTCGCCGATGACCTGACCTTCTTGTACTGCATCCTTGGGAGCCACCGTGGGGGTGCAGGGTGCGCCGATATGCTGGCCAAGAATAATCTCAAGCTCGTCGGGCACCGGCATTACCTCAATAACGAGGTTCTCGGTCAGGCCCTTTGATGCAGGCGGATGCACACCACCTTTGGGGAAGGTCAGTAAGGATACCATGTCACATTCTTCACGGGGTTCTCTGCACACAGCGCTGCGCGCAACATGCCGAATTTAATCCGAATTTCAAACAACAGGTTTTTCAGCGACAACACGCGATGCATGCCGCGCCGGGAGGATTTTGATTATTCCTTTTGTCTTTTTTTGTCAAGGGAAAATGGCCGGTTTCCCCCCTTGACAATCCAATTATTGTGGTGTAATGCAGTGAGTCGCTAAATTCGCCTTGTACGGCTGAAATTTCTCGTTATAATCATGACTTTTCACCCTGCTTCACAGGCGCATAATTTTTCAATAAGCGCAAGAACACTGGCTGTACCTTCGCTTATTTATGAAGCCATCATTTATTATGCAAAGGAGTGACACATGTGCCGGTTAGCCATGAAAACCGCAAGTGAGCCTTTCTCTCCCTTCTCGGTTCTGCAGGCCATGGAGGCCATGCAGGAAGGGTATGACGGCAGCGGCCTCGGTCTGCTGCTGCGGGGGCTTAAATTTGCGGATTACAAATACAACGCCGCAGACCCGATTCTTTCGGGCATCGCCCACAGCGAAACGGCGCTGGTCCGTCTCGACCATATTATGGATAAGGCTGGATTCACTCTCAAGTACGATCACGAGTATGACGTAAAAAAAGAGATGATCGAAGCCCAGGATCGACACAAATATGTCCTCCGGGTGTACAAGAAACCCGCGGCCTGGGGCAAGCTCTCCGTCCAGCAGGTCGAACACGAACTGATGCTGAACCGCCTTGCCCTGCGCGCCGATGGCGAGGCCCACGGCAACGATCTCACCGCCTTTTCCCTGTGGCCCGACGTGGTCATGATCAAGGAAGTGGGCTGGCCCCTTGACATCGGCCTCGCTCTCGGCCTGGACTCCGGTCGGATCACCAGCCGGATCTGTATGGCCCAGGGCCGCCAGAACACCAACTACGGCATCAACCTCTATGCCTGCCATCCCTTTTTCATCCAGGGCGTGGCCACCATGACCAACGGCGAAAACACCGCATTCATCCCCATCAAAGACTGGCTCACCGGCCGGGCCTATCCCGGCTACATCGGCTACCAGTCCGACTCCGAGGTCTTTGCCCATATCCTCCACTATGTGACCAAGCAGCTCAAGCTGCCGCTTGAAGCCTACAAGCATGTGATCACTCCGCTCAAAAACGAAGAACTGGCCATTCATCCCCAGGGCGATTTTCTCCGCGGCCTGCGGGACGCCTGCCGCCGTCTGATCATCGACGGACCCAACGCGGTGATCGGCACCCTGCCCGATGAAACCTCCATGCTGGTCATGGACGCCAAGAAGATGCGCCCCGCTACCGTGGGCGGCAAGCCCGGCGAGTGGGCCATCGCTTCCGAAATGTGCGGCGTTGACGCCATGATCCCCGACCGGGATCGCTCCAAGGATTTCCAGCCCATGCGGGAACACACCGTTATTATTCCTCCAGACAGACAGGAGTTGCAGATATGGTCTCAGTTCGATCAATTACCAATACACCAAGCAGCCTGACCCCCAACGATCTGCCTTGGATCATTGAGCACAACGAAGAGCGCTGCACCCTGTGCGGCCAATGCGCGGCGGTATGTCCGGTAAGCACCCTGAAGCTGGCCTACATGCGCAAGCGCATGCCCCATCTGGTGCTTTCCGCCACAGAACGGGGCAGCGCGTACAAGACCTTTGTCGGCATCCGCCAGTCCACCGAGATTGGCAAACGCTGCATCGGCTGCGGTTCCTGCTCCCTGGTCTGCCCCAACGAGGCAATCCAGCCGGTGCAAAACCCCGGCCGCGACCGATTCCGTTTCGTCAACAACCAGCTGGGCGAACCGGCCAAACGGGGCGGTCGCCGCAACGTGCCAGGCGCGAGCTTATTAGACCGGATCATCTTCGACCGGATCTCCATGCTCACCGACCCGGCTCTGGATGCGGGCCGTCATGAATTTTCCTGCAATACCTTGCTCGGCCGGGTGCTGCCGCCGGAAGAATATGTCCGGCGCAAGCTGGCCGGGGAATGGATTCCGCCGGTGCGGGAGATCTTCCCCTTTGTCATCGGCTCCATGTCCTTTGGCGCGCTCTCGCCCAACATGTGGCTGGGTCTCCTGCAGGGCGTGGCCTATTGCAACGAGGTTTTGGGCATTCCCGTGGTCATGGCCACCGGCGAGGGCGGTTGCCCGCCCTGGGTTTTGCGCAGCCCGTTTCTCAAATACATCATCCTCCAGATCGCGTCCGGCTATTTTGGCTGGGACGAGATCATCCGGGCCATTCCCGAGATGCAGTGCGATCCGGCGGCCATCGAGATCAAATACGGTCAGGGCGCCAAGCCCGGCGACGGCGGCTTGTTGATGTGGTTCAAAGTCAGTAAGCTCATCGCCCGTCTGCGCGGAGTGCCCGAAGGCGTGGATCTGCCCTCCCCGCCCGTGCACCAGACCCTTTACTCCATTGAGGAGTCGGTGATGAAGATGATCCAGACCATGTCCATGGCCTGGAACTTCCGGGTTCCGGTCTATCCGAAGATCTCCGGCTCCACCTCGGCCAAGTCGGTCTTGAACAACTTGGTGCGCAATCCCTATGCCGGCGCTTTGATGATCGACGGCATCGACGGCGGCACGGGTGCTGCCTACAACATCAGCATGGACGCCACCGGCCATCCCATTGCTGCCAACGTTCGCGAGTGCTACCTCGACCTCTGCGCCCAAGGCAAACAGAACGAAATTCCCATCTTCGCCGCAGGCGGGGTGGGCAAGAACGGCAATGTTACCCAGAACGGCATGGCCCTGATCATGCTGGGTGCTTCCGGCGTCCACATGGGCAAATTCATCATGCAATCAGCGGCAGGCTGTCTCGGCACGGAAAGCAATCGCTGCAACGTTTGCAACATCGGCCTCTGTCCCAAGGGCATCACCAGCCAAAACCCCAAGCTCTACCGCCGTCTCGACCCGGATCAGGTCGCCCAGCGCGTGGCAGAGACATTCATGTCCATCCGCACCGAGATGAAGAAGATCATGGCGCCCCTGGGCCGCTCCCAGAGCCTGCCCATCGGCATGTCCGACGCCCTGGGTATCGATGACAAGGATGTAGCCGAACGTTTAAATATCAGATACGTCTGTTAGCCGTCGTTTAAAATAACTATAAAATATTGAGATGCCGTGAACGGCATAAGGCGCCGTAACGAAATAACCTCTGTAGCATCGCCGTTTATACGGCTATTAACAACGATCGTTATTTCGTAACGGCCCCTAAAGAAGGAGCACGCTGTGAGCAAAGTAATTGTCGTAAAAGGGCTTGATGCCAATGGCCAGCGGATCAGCTCCAAGAACTTCGAAGAGTTGGTCCAGAAGGCCTTTGCCAAATCCAGCCGCTTGAAACTGGAAACCTACGGCCAGCACAATGTGGGCGGCCGGTTGAAAAACGGCGGCAAAAAGGTGGAAATCGAGATCAGCGGCCCCTGCGGCCAGCGCCTCGGCTGCATGGGCATGCCCGGCACCACCATCGTCTGCGACGGACCTGCCTCCGATGACGTGGGTTACCTCAACATCGGCGCGGAGATCACCGTCAAGGGCGACGCCACCAACGGGGCCTGCAACGCCATGGCCGAAGGCAAGGTCTACATCGGCGGCTCCATCGGCGCCCGCGGCCTGACCATGACCAAATGGAACCCGGAACACCAGCGCCCGGAGCTGTGGGTCTTGGGTTCGGTGGGCGACACCTTTGCCGAGTTCAACTGCGGCGGCATCGGGGTCATCTGCGGTATCGAAGCCAAGAATCCCAAGAACATCCTGGGCTACCGGCCCTGCGTCGGCATGGTCGGCGGCTGGCTCTTCTACCGGGGCAAAAACGACGGCTCCTATGACAAGAAGAGCGTCATGGCCGTACTGCCGGACGATGCCCAGTGGGCCTGGCTCATGGAGCGGATGCCCGCCTACCTGAAAAAGATCGGCCGCACCCGGCTGCTCAAGAAGCTCTCCGTCCGCAAGGAATGGATGATGCTGATCTCCATCCCGCCCCAGGATCGGGCCCTGATGTTTTCAGGCCCCATGCCCATGGCCGAGTTCAAGCACAAGATCTGGAACCCGGGCTTTGGCGGCGGCGACCCCATCCGCGATCTGGCCCCAGGGCTGGACCGCAGTCCCATCGGCATGATCGAGACCGGAGACTTGCGGCGGCGGCAGCCCTTCTGGGCCAACCGCGACAAGGCCGCGCCCTGCGCCTACTACTGCCCGGTCCACATCCCCACCATCGACCGGTTGCGGCTGTTCCGCGAAGGCAAGGGGGATGAGGCCTACAAGATGTTGCTCGATTACACCCCCCTGCCCGCCTCGGTCTGCGGCTATGTTTGCCCGAACCTCTGCATGCAGAACTGCTCGAGGCAGCTGGTGGACGAGAAGATCGACGTCCAGATGCTGGGCCGCGCCTCCCGCGATGCCAAGGCTCCCAAGCCCGCCAAATCGCTGGGCAAAAAGGTCGCCATCATCGGCGGCGGCCCGGCCGGCATGAACGCGGCCTGGCAGCTGGCCAAGGCTGGGGTCGAAGCGCATATCTTCGAGCGCGACCAGCAACTCGGCGGCAAGCTGGCCCAGGTTATCCCCTGGGAACGGCTGCCCAAGGCCATCTGGGATTCTGAAATTCAACGCTTCCTCTCCATGTCCAATATCAAGGCCAACTTCGGTGTGGCCATGACCAAGGAAAAGTTCGCCGAGCTGAAGAAAAAATACGACCATGTCATCGTGGCCGTCGGCACCCACCAGCCGCGCACCATCCCTTTCCCCGGCCATGAGCGGGTCGTTCCCGCCCTGGACTTCCTGAAAAGCGCGAAAAGTGCCAAGCCGATGAAGGTCGGCAAGCAGGTGGTGATCATCGGCGCTGGCAACGTGGGTTGCGATGTGGCCTGCGAGGCGTACCGGCTGGGAGCCCAGCAGGTCACCCTGGTGGATATCCAAAAGCCCCTGGCATTCGGCAAGGAAAAGGCTGCGGCCGAAGCACTGGGCGCCAAATTCCAGTGGCCGGTGCAGACCAAGGAAGTCACCGCCGAGGGGCTCATCGACGCGGCAGGCCAGCTCATCCCGGCCCAAACCGTGATCATCTCCATCGGCGATGTCCCGGCCTTGAAGTTCCTGCCGGATACCGTTGAGGTCATCACCGTGGGCGGCGCAGGCTGGATCAAGTGCGATGGTGCAGGACGCACCAGCGATCCGAAGATCTCGGCCATCGGCGATGTGGAGCGGCCAGGACTTGCCACCAACGCCCTGGGCGCCGGCAAGAAAACCGCAGAAGCCATCCTGGCAGGATTCAAGGGGGAGGAGTGGAAGGATTTCAGCCTACAGCTCATCCCCCAGGCCAGCCTGACCGCGGCCCACTACACCCCGGAGCCGTGCTCAGGTTCCTCCGAGGCGGCAGAGGCGGAACGCTGCATGAGCTGCGGCACCTGCCGCGACTGCCACCTCTGCGAGACCATCTGTCCGACTCAGGCCATCTCCAGAGAAAAACTGGATGGCAAGAACTACCGCTATGTCTCGGACCCGGACAAGTGCATCGCCTGCGGCTTTTGCAGCGACACCTGCCCCTGCGGTATCTGGGTGATGCGGCCCTTCTAATTTGCTGACCTCTGCAATGCAACACCAAAGCCCCGGCTTTTCAGCCGGGGCTTTTTTTTGGTTTCACGATTGGGCCAGCCAGTCATCCGGCCAGAACTGTTTGCAACATTCAGCATTGAAACAAAAAAATGGGAGTATTCCCCTCCCTCCCAAGGGAAGGGGCAAGACCAACAAACGACACCAAAGTCCCTTCGCATAAAAAAGAGGGGTGGCACCAGCCGCCCCTCTTTTTTTACCCATCAATAATATAAGCTACGAGAATCTGCCCCTATCCCTCTTCATACACCTCGGTAACGGTCATTTTCTGACTGGCCTGCGCGTGTTTCCGATGAAACTCGTACATGGCCATGGCCACATTCTGGGCATCAACCGTTGTTTTTTCGATTGCGGCACTCCGCCAGAGTTCAGACCCCCCGACCTTGAACTTTACCACGAATCTACGCATCTCCCACCCCCTCCTTCTGCCTGTGAAATCCTCGGGCAATTCCCCTCGAACGCCCCTCGGTTGACACATGCTGCTCAATGCATGGGTATCGCATAATTTGACCCTTCTGGTCAACCCCTAAAAAATACCAGCGCCAGACCCAATATTTCCATTGGGTGCGCCTTTCCGCACCCTACCCAGACACCCACAAAAAACTGCTACAAATATGTTATATATTAACTTGCATTTTACATATTTGTCCATGAACTACAGCTGGACGCATCAGACAAGAACAGAAGAAAACGTCACAGATTCAACAAGAAAATTAATGTATTGACCGTGGCACGATTCTCGCAAATCGCCAAGAGGTCCACCACACCACATCAATCCGGAACGCTTAAGGAGATACCATGCGGCACCGTTTTCTCGCCATACCCTGCACCGGCCTTGGCCTTGCCCTTCTCCCCGGCCTTGCCCTGGCTGCCGACAGCCAATGCGTAGACAGCGGCACCACGGCCTGGATGCTGGTTTCCACGGCTCTGGTATTATTGATGGTACCCGGCCTGGCCATGTTTTACGGCGGCTTGGTCCGCAGCAAGAACGTCCTGGGCACCATGATGCACAGCTTTGTCTCCATGGCGGTGATCGGCGTACTCTGGGTGGTCTGCGGCTACAGCCTCACCTTTGGCAAAAGCATTTTTGGCGGGATCATCGGCTGGAACCCGGACTACTTCATGCTCAAGGGAATCGATGACACGATCGTCAACGGCGTGCCCGAATATATCCTGGCCATGTTTCAGGGAAAATTCGCCATCATCACCCCGGCCTTGATCAGCGGCGCCATCGCCGAACGGGTCTATTTCCGCGGCTACATCCTCTTTATCATCCTCTGGTTCCTTTTTGTTTACAGCCCGCTGTGCCACTGGGTTTGGGCCCCGGACGGCTGGCTGTTCAACGCCGGCGCCAAGGGGGTTATCGATCTGGCCGGCGGGTTGGTTATCCATGTTTCCGCCGGCATCAGTGCCCTGGTCGCCGCCCTGTTCCTCGGCCCGCGCCGTGATTATCCGAAAACCGCCATGCATCCAAACAATCTGGTCATGACCATGATGGGCGCAGGCCTTCTCTGGGTGGGCTGGTACGGGTTCAACGCCGGTTCCACCGTGCAGAGCGGCCTGGAAACCGCCCGCGCCCTGACCATGACCCAGATCTCTGCGGCAAGCGGGGCCCTCACCTGGCTGATCATCGAAGCCCTCGTCTTTAAAAAGGCCACCTCCCTGGGTTTTGTCTCCGGGATTCTCGCCGGCCTGGTGGTGATCACTCCGGCCGCCGGGGTGGTGCAACCCATGGGGGCTCTTACCCTGGGTGCAGCCTCTTCAATACTTTGCTACTTCGCCCTGGTCATGAAGATGCGCCTGGGCTACGACGACTCCCTGGACTGCTTCGGCATCCACGGGGTGGGTAGCGGCCTCGGCGTGCTCCTGCTTTCTTTTTTCATCCGAGACTCCTGGATGGCCAAGGCCAGTGCCGCAGCCGGACGGGCCTGGACCGCTATTGACCAGCTTCAGGTTCAGCTTCTGGGTATGGGCGTAACCATTGTCCTGGCCGCATCCGCCACCTTTCTCATCTGTGTGGTGGTGGAAAAAACCGTTGGCTTCAGGATCGACCAGCAGGGCGAGATCGAGGGCTTGGACATGTCCCTCCATGGCGAATCAGGTTACGGGATGACTGATCGCTGAGCAAGTCCGTTCAATAGGGGGCAGAATTTCTGGCATCAGAAATTCTGCCCCCTATTATCTTAAATGGTATCCACCGTTGCATATTCGGGCTCATGCAGCGGGATGACGATCTCGGCCATATCACGCACCCGAAGCAGAATATCATACGCCTCATAGCTGTTGACATGGGTTCCGGGAGGAATCACTTCCATTTCCATGGCCCGGATCTCCTGTGGGGGTTCAAAGTTCTGTCTGATCACACAAAACCCTGTAATCGCCGCCGTTCCCCTCTCCGTCTCGACAAACACGGACATCCCGCCGGGCGTATGGGCGGGCGTATGCATGACCCGCACGCCCGGCACGATCTCACCATCACCCGACAAGGCGACTATCTGGCCGTTCTGTTCAATCTCGTAGATGTAATCCTCCACATAACGGAAATCCAGGGGATGGTAGTTGTGGATCGTTTCCAGCTCCTTCTCATGCACATAGAATTTGGCATTCACACATTTGTAATCATTCTCACAATGATCGGCATGCAGATGGGTATGGATCACGATGTCAATATCCTCGGGCTGCAGCCCCCACTTGGCCAATCCCTCCTCGAAGGTATATATCTTGCCGCCGATGGCCTTTTCACGATCCTCTGACTGGATCGGCTTCATCTCCCCGGTATCCACGAGAATCTTTTTATCGCCCCCCTCAAGATACCAACTATAGATTGGAATGGTGTAGGGCGTGCCATGGCCGTATTGATAGGTCATCATGCCCTTGTCAAACACCTTGGTTCCCATAACAATGGGATGGATTTTAAACGTCATCGTACTGCCTCCATTTTCCGTGTTGGTGTCCTCCGGCCACAGAACACCGGCGAGAAGACAACCTCGGGAACTCATTTTTTCTCTTTAATCTGTCGTGCAAAACGGCATGCGGAAAATCCCATGAATGATCATAGCATCATATTTTGAAAACGTAGGGCGTCAAGATGTTTGTCTGCCTGGATAAACAGCGGCAATGAGGCAACCCTTGCCTCCAGGACGGTGACCGGACAAAATTCACCGGGCAGCCGCATCCCGGTGATGATACAATGTCCTGAATATCAATCCATATCCATCATTTTTCCAAGGGGCATCTTTTTCATGCTGCTGACACAGACTCCTTCTTCCCGCGCATCCAAAAAGCTTCACGCCTTTTTCATAACAGCCGCACTACTTATCCTCTGCCTTACTCCGTGCGTGTCCTCTGCCGCTCTGACCATTCAACAAGGGTATTTCTGGGACCCCGACCGCCAGGAACCCTTCATCCCCCACGGCTTCGCCTATCAGGTTTGGAACCCGCCGGTTTTTGCCACCCAAACCCTGGCCGAGGTGGACTATGACCTGGAGGGTATGCAACAGGCCCATGCCAACTCCCTGCGGGTGGAACTGGTTTGGGAAAGCGTGGAGCCAGCAGAAGGGGTCTTCCGCTGGGACCAGGCCGACCACCTGGTCAAGAAGGCTGAAGCCCTGGGACTCAAACTCTTCGTCCTCATCGGCTACCAGTACCCACCCTCCTGGTTTGCCGCCCATTACCCAGAGGCCATGGCCCGCACCGTAAGCGGCCCCAGCCCCCTGCTGAACTACAGCCACCCCCAGGCCAAGGAATCCTTTGCCCGCTTCATCGGTGCGGTCTGTGACCGCTACAAGGCAAGCCCGGCCATCGGCGGCTGGATTCTCGGCAACGAATTCGCCTTCTACGATCTCTGGGAGAATGGCCCGATCAAAAGCCAGGTCGGCTACGACGACCAGGTCAGCCTCCCCTCCTACCGGGCCTTTTTGGCTCAAACCTACGGGGGAAGCATCGAGAGGCTCAACAATGCCTGGGGCACCGATTTCCAGAGCTTTGCCGAAGTGCCCATGGCCCGGACCTACCCGGAAGACCGGGCCGATCATGAAGCCATCCGCAACTCCGGCTACCACGACCTCATCCAGTGGCGCAAACGCACCATCGCCGACTTTTTGGCCGTTGGCGCCAAGGCGGCGAAAACCGCTGCGCCCAACCAGCTTATCTCCTATTCCATCGTGGCCGGCATCTTCAACGGCCTGGACCCAAATTACACCGGCGAGGATCCGCTGACCATCACCGAGCGCTGCCGGGCGGCAGGCGCGCCCTTGGATTTCATGTCCCTCAACCTCTACGCCTGGGCCCTGGCAGGGCACGAACTGCGCTCCCTGGATTTTGGCATCGCCAAATTCCGCGACCTGCTGGACATCCCGGTGCTGATCACGGAAACCGGACACAGCTCCACGGAAACCTTATTCCCCGGCGCGGCTGGACGCCAGACTGAGGCCATCGTCGGTTCCACCTGGGAAGGTATGCTCTCCGGGGCCATGGGCGTGCACCTCTTCCACTGGAGCGACCGCAACGGCTTCCTCGCCACGCCCTACCCACGGGAAACGGGCTTCGGGGTGGTGGACCAGGAACGGCAACCCAAGCCCAAGGTGTACGAAGCGGTGCGGAACATGTTCCAGCGCATGGACGAGTTGCCCTTGACCCGTCTCCTTGTCGGTTCACAACCACCGGAACCGGATATCCTCGTCTACTGGCCAAAGGAGATTGACCTGAGCTGGAATAAGACCAACGAGGAAACGGCCTCCCTCTGGGGAGGCCTGCGCCGCCTGGGATTCAGGCCGAAACTCGTAAGCCGCTCCCTTGCCGCCCTGGGCAACACGGAGATAAAAGCCGGACAAAAAAGCCTGCTTCTGCCCAGAAATTACCAGATGCGGTCGGATGATCTTGGCGCCCTGACCAACTTGCTCGACCACGGTATGCACATCCACGCCAATCTCGACCTGCCTGGCCAATTCGACACCAATCACCAGGACAACCCCAGCTGGACTGCGGCCATGGCCAGGGTCTTCGGGCTGGACGTGAGTCAGGCTCGGCCCGCCTGGGAAAGCGGCACCAGACCGGGGGCTGACTGGAGCTCCGGATACGCCCCCATGCTTCTCAACCCCGAACCGGCTGGAATCCTGGGCCAGACCCAGACAAAAACAATCCGAACCTGGAAATACTGGCAGGGGGTGCGCCCGGCTTCGGGAGGCACAGCCCAGGCCTGGATCGAAACCGAATCCACCCTGCGCCTGGGCGCGGCCCTGGTTACCAAGGAGCATCCCCTGGCGCGTACCGCCATCAACACCTTTGCCTTGGGCGACTTCGTTGGACCGGCCATCCTGCTGAACAGCCCAGGCGGTGCGCCCACCTTTGCCTGGGACACCCGCACCACCTGGCTGACCGCGATCTACAAGAATTTTTTCAAGATGCAGCCCCGGATCGAACTTACGGGACCGGGGAGTGCTTATGTCCTTGCCGACCTGCGCCGGACCACGGACGGCTGGCTCCTCTCTTTAATGAATGAACACACGGAGCCGGCGTTGGTGAGCGTGCGGGCAGACTGGCTTCTCAGGGAAGGGGCGGCGGCGGTGAAAGAGCTGCTTTCCGACGACGCCGGGACTGGACAACAGAGACTGAACAGACTCATTCTGGAAGGAGACGGCTACCGACTGTTCCATATCACCCCGGCACCTCAGGGCCAGGAAGAAGAACGACCGCAGACGAAAAAGGAAACAAACTAGGAAAGCCGGGATTTATAATCCTCGTAGCCGAATGAACGCACCACCTTGCTCTCGCCGGTGCGCGAATCGCAGACCACGATGCTGGGCAGCCGCACCCCGTTGAAGGTGGTGGTCTTGACCATGGTGTAATGGGCCATGTCGCCGAACACCAGCCGCTGGCCGATGGCGAGCGGCTCGGGAAAGGAATAATCGCCGATCACGTCGCCGGCCAGGCAGGAGAGGCCGCCCAACCGGTAGGTGTGGGCAAACTCGCCGGGCTCGCCTGCGCCGAAGAGCACCGGTCGGTAGGGCATCTCCAGAACATCGGGCATGTGGGCCGTGGCCGAGGTGTCGAGGATGGCGGTGTGCATCTCGTTTTCCACAATATCCATGACCCGGGTCACCAGCACCCCGATATTGAGACCGATGGCCTCGCCCGGCTCCAGATAAACCTGCACCCCATATTTCTCCTGAATCCGACTGACGGTGGCGCAGAGGCGGTCGAGATCGTACCCCTCCCGGGTAATGTGGTGGCCGCCCCCGAAATTGACCCAGTGCATGCCGGAAAGAAACTCGCCGAATTTCTCCTCAAAGGCACCAACCGTGTGCTCCAGGGCATCGGCATCCTGCTCGCAGAGGGCATGAAAATGCAGCCCCTCGATGCCCTCCAGCAGCTCGGGCTTAAACTGGTCGCGCACCACGCCGAGGCGCGAGAAGCGGCCGCAGGGGTTGTAAAGATCCACGCCCACCTCGGAGTACTGCGGATTGACCCGGATGCCGCAGGAGATCTTCTTGCCTGCCCCGGCTACCCGCTCCTTGAACTGCTGCCACTGACGGAAAGAGTTGAAGACCAGATGATCGGCGCAACCGAGGATTTCAGCGAACTCCTCCTCTCCGTAGGCCGGGGCGTAGACATGCACCTCCTTGCAAAACTCCTCCGCCGCCAGCCGCGCTTCCGACAGAGAGCTGGCCGAAGCACCATGCAGCACCTCGCGGATCTGGCCGAAAAGGCTGAACATGGCAAACCCCTTGAGGGCCAGGAGAACCCGACAGCCGGTACGCTGCTGAACCTGGTCGAGGGTGGCGAGATTGCGGGCCAGGCTGGCCCGGTCGCAAACGTAGCTGGGGGTTGGCACCTGACTTATGTCACAGCCGATATTGATTACCTTGTGGCTCATTTTCTCTTCCGGAATTATAGCGTAACCGCCACGCCGACAGACAAATCATGCAGGGCCGCCTCAAATCCTGTTGCAGCGGCCTCGCTTTCCGCCGGAGCCCAGGGGGCAAAATCCTCTTCGGGCAGCGGCGCATAAGGCCCGGGCTTAATCTCCACCAGCAGGGTGCCAGGCTCTTGGATGATCAGGGTGTGCCACACTCCGGCCGGAATCTCCACCCCATAACGCGACCCGCCGGCGCCAAAAGCAATCTTGTCCGTTAGCTGGCCCGCCGCATCAAAAAGCAGCACCGCAGCGCTGCCGGCCAGACAGAAGAAAAGTTCCCACTTTGCCGGCTGCCTATGACGGTGGGGCCGGATATAGGTTCCGGGCTCCATAACCACCACCAGCCGCTGCACCGGATCATCCAGACTCTCATGCAGACAGTGGTGCACCCGGCGCCGGACTGTTTTCTGGGCCTCAGCCCGCATCGCCCCATGAAGGGCGGTGTCGATACTCTTCATTGCAAATTCCCGTCCGCCATATCGTCAAAACCAGCGGAACCGCCTAGACCATAACCTTTTCCAGCCACGGCAAGCCGTGGATATTGAGCTTCTCCATGAAGGGGTCCGGGTCCAGCTCCTCCATGTTGAAAACCCCTGTGCCCCGCCACTTGCCGGTGAGCATCATCATCGCCCCGATCATGGCCGGTACCCCGGTGGTGTAGGAGATGGCCTGGGAGCCCACCTCGCGGTAGCATTCCTCGTGGTCGCAGACATTATAGATGAACAACTTTCGGTGCTTGCCGTTCTTGACCCCTTCCACCTCGCAGCCGATGCAGGTTTTCCCCTTGGTCCGCGACCCCAGGGAAGCGGGGTCTGGCAGCAGCGCCTTCAAGAACTGGAGGGGAATGATCGCGCGCCCCTCGAACATCACCGGCTCGATCCCGGTCATGCCGACATTCTGCAACACCTCAAGATGCTTGAGGTAGTTGTCGGAAAAAGTCATCCAGAAACGGATGCGTTTGAGCCCCTTGAGGTTTTTCGCCAGGGACTCCAGCTCCTCGTGGTACATCAGATAGGCGTTCTTGGGGCCGATCGCCGGAAAATCGTAGCTCTGCTTGATGGAAAGAGGCGCTGTTTCGACCCAACCGCCATTCTCCCAATATTTTCCCTTGGCCGTAACCTCGCGGATATTGATCTCGGGGTTGAAATTGGTGGCAAAGGGATGGCCGTGGTCTCCGGCGTTGGCGTCCAAGATATCCACATAATGGATCTCGTCGAAATGGTGCTTGGCGGCGTGGGCGCAAAAGACATTGGTGACTCCTGGATCAAAGCCGCTGCCCAACAGGGCCATGAGCCCTTTTTCCTTAAAACGGGCCTGGTAATCCCATTGCCATTTGTAGCAAAATTTGGCCTCATCGGGCGGCTCGTAGTTGGCGGTATCCAGATAATCGACCCCGGTTTCCAGACAGGCATCCATGATGTGCAGATCCTGGTAAGGCAGGGCCAAGTTGAGCACCAGCTTGGGATTGACCCGCCGGATCAGGGCCACAGTCTCGGCGACATTGTCGGCATCGACCTGGGCGATCTCGATGTCGCGACCGGTCCGCTCCTTGACGGATTTCCGGATATTTTCGCACCGGGCAAGGGTCCGACTGGCAAGGCAGATCTCCGAAAAAACCTCCGGTACCTGCGCGCATTTGTGAACCACCACACTGCCGACTCCCCCGGCCCCGATTATCAACACCTTGCTCATGGATTTTCTCCTTTGCCTTGACTCTGCCATATCTCCGGCGCACGCCGGGAAAAATATTTTACCCGAATCCAGCCACTATACCTGAAGCCCTCCTCTTTTGCACCTGCCAGGCTGGGTTACAGTCAAAAAAATCAGCCTGGTATTCCCCCCAAATATTGCGGAATAAGTTGACGCAACATAGTTGACAAGGCAAAACGGAAGGTGTATATCTTGCCACGACATAAAGAGAAGGGCCGTTAGCTCAACTGGTAGAGCAAGTGACTCTTAATCACTAGGTTTGGGGTTCGAGCCCCCGACGGCCCACCATCTTTTCTCATGAAACCCACGGCGAACCACTGAGCCAACGTGTTCGCCTGCCCGCCTTTTTCCATGACCGCTCATCCTGCTCCTGCCCGAAAAAGCTTCTCAAGCGGTCTGGACCGGCATATTTTTCTCGAAGGTTCCCTGCGGAAAAACATTTTGCATTCTCCCCAAATATGCCATGGTCTCCTGGCAACCATCCGCAACTCCGTCATAATGCATCATCTCCACTGAGAGGATATTTTGGTAAGAAAAATCATCAATCGCTTCCGTGACAAACTGAAAAAAATCATCACCGGCCGGGCAAGAAGCATCTCCCCTGCCGTCGCCCCGCAAGAGATGCAACGCTCAACCTCTCCGCGCCGGGGCAAAAAGAAAGAGCCCAAGCCTCCCCATATCCCGGAAAATATCCGCTCGCAAGCGGGAGGTCTTCCCGAGGACGATCCGACCCCGCCCTGGGATGCCTCTCAGTTTTTGGTTCCCAAGGTCGAGGGCAAAACGCGCTTCCACGACCTTGACCTGCCCAGCGAGATCATGCATGCCATCTCCGACCTGGGCTTTTCCTACTGCACCCCCATCCAGGCCCAAATCCTGCCCCACACCCTGACCGGCAAGGACGCCACCGGCAAGGCCCAGACCGGCACCGGCAAGACCGCCGCCTTCCTGGCCACCATCTTCACCCGCTTGCTGCGCACCGCACCCCCTGGCAAACGGCGGCACGGCTCACCCCGCGCCCTGATCCTGGCCCCGACCCGCGAGCTGGTTCTCCAGATTGTCGAGGACGCCCGCGAACTTACCAAGCACTGCAACGTCACCACGGTGGCGATTCTGGGCGGCATGGACTACCAGAAACAACAACGCCAGGTCACCACCCAGCAGGTTGACATCGTGGTGGCCACACCGGGCCGGTTGCTTGATTTCAAGCGCCAGCAGTATGTCCACCTCGATCAGGTGGAGATTCTCGTCATCGACGAGGCGGACCGCATGCTGGACATGGGCTTTATCCCGGATGTCCGCCAGATAGTGCACTCCACCCCCAACAAGGACAAACGCCAGACCCTGCTTTTCTCCGCCACCCTGACCCCGCAGGTCATCAGTCTCGCCTCCCAGTGGACCACGAACCCGGTGACGGTGGAGATCGAGCCGGATCAGATAGTGACGGATACCGTGGAACAGCTGGTCTACCTGGTCAGCAGCAAGGAGAAATTCGCCCTGCTCTACAACATCATCATCCGGCAGAACCTGGAGCGGGTGATGATCTTCTGCAACCGCAAGGACGAAACCCGCCACCTCGCCGAAAAACTGGCCCGCTACGACATCCAGTGCGCCATCCTCTCCGGCGACATCCCCCAGCACACCCGCACCAAGACCCTGGAAAACTTCCGGGGCGGAAAGATCCGGGTGCTGGTGGCCACCGATGTGGCCGGACGGGGAATCCATGTGGACGGGGTGAGCCATGTTGTCAACTATACCTTGCCCCATGACCCTGAGGATTATGTGCACCGCATCGGGAGGACCGGCCGGGCTGGCGCCCTTGGCACCTCGGTGAGCTTTGCCGACGAGTCCGATTCCTTCCAGCTGCCCGACATCGAAGAATTCATCGGTGCCAAGCTGCCCTGTATCCAACCCGATCCGGACTGGCTTTCAACCCCGCCCCCTTCTCGGCCCGCGGTTAAAAGAGACCCATCAGCCGCACCCCGCAGCCGGCCCAGTGGCAGCAGGCCCCGCCCCGGCGGAAGAAGGCCGCCTTCAAGCCGACAGAGCCCGCCGAGACCCAAGACCTCACGCTGATCCTATGGCCACGATTACCTTAAAGGATATCGGCTTAAGTTTTGGCGGTTTGCCCCTGCTCAACGGCATCGATTTGCAGATTGAACCCGGCGAACGGGTCTGTCTGGTGGGCCGTAACGGCGAAGGCAAATCATCGCTCATGAAGATCCTGTCCGGAGAACTCGAGCCGGACCGCGGAGAGATCACCCGGCAAAAAGGGCTGCGCGTGGCCCGGCTCACCCAGGAAGTTCCGGCTACCTTAAACGGGACCGTCTACGAGGTGGTGGCCGCAGGGTTGGGCGAAATGTTCGCCCTGCTTGCCCGCTACCACGCGGTGAGCCACCTGCTCCAGACCGACCACTCCGAGGCGGTCCTGGCCGAACTGGAAGATGCCCAGCATGCCTTGGATGCCGCGGACGGCTGGCAGGCCCAGCAGCGGGTGGACACGGTCCTTTCCCGGCTGCAACTCCCAACCGACCAGGAGTTCACCACCCTTTCCGGCGGGCTCAAACGCAGGGTGCTGCTGGCCCGGGCCCTGGTCAGCGAGCCCGATCTGCTGCTGCTGGACGAGCCCACCAACCATCTGGACATCGAGGCCATCAACTGGCTGGAAGAGTTTCTCCTAGGCTTTTCCTCCACCCTGCTCTTTGTCACCCATGACCGCATGCTGCTCCAGAAGATCGCCACCCGGATCGTGGAGCTGGACCGGGGACGGCTCACCAGCTGGCCCGGCAACTTTGCCACCTATCTCCAGCGCAAACAGGACGCCCTGGAGGCTGAAGCGAGCCAGAGCCATAAATTTGACAAGAAGCTGGCCCAGGAAGAAACCTGGATCCGCCAGGGGATCAAAGCCCGCCGCACCCGCAACGAAGGCAGAGTCCGGGCGCTAATCGACCTGCGCAAGGAACGTTCCGAACGCCGAACCCAGACCGGCAAAGCCCGCATCCAGATGCAGGACGCCGAGCGCTCCGGCAAGCTGGTGGCCTCGCTCAAGAATGTCTCGTTTTATTACGACAACGTCCCCATCATCAAGAATCTCTCCGCCACCATCATGCGCGGGGACAAGGTGGGGATCATCGGTCCCAACGGGGTTGGCAAGTCCACCCTGCTCAAGCTTCTCTTGGGCCAGCTTGAGCCCTCGGAAGGCACCATCACCCTGGGCACCCGCATTGAGTCCTGCTATTTCGACCAGAACCGGGAACAGCTCGACCCGGAAAAGACCGTGGCCGACAACGTGACCGACGGCGGTGACACTGTGATGATCAACGGGCTGCCCCGCCATATCATCAGCTACCTGCAGGATTTCCTCTTTGCCCCGGACCGGACCCGTTCGCCGGTGCGCGTTCTCTCCGGTGGGGAAAAGAACCGGCTCCTTCTGGCCAAGCTGTTCACCCAGCCTTTCAACGTGCTGGTGATGGACGAGCCCACCAACGATCTCGACGTGGAAACTCTGGAGTTACTGGAAGAGTTGCTGCTGGATTTCGAGGGAACCCTGCTGCTGGTCAGCCATGACCGGGCCTTCTTGAACAATGTGGTCACCTCCACCCTGGTTTTTGAGGGCGGAGGGAGGGTGGAGGAGTACGCAGGCGGCTACGATGACTGGCTCTTGCAGCGGCCCCAGGCCCCGGCCCCATCACCGGTCGCCAAGTCCGAGAAAAGCAGCAAAAAAGAACCACCCAAAAAGAGTGCGCACCGGAAGCTCTCCTACAAGGAAGAACGGGAGCTTGAGGGTCTGCCCCAGCGGCTTGAGGATATGGAAAAGGAGAAAGAGCAGCTGCACTGGCAGTTGGGTGATCCGACCCTGTACCAGAAGGACAGCTCCACCATCCCCCGGACCCAAAAACGGTTGGCAGAACTTGAGCAGGAGCTGCAAAAAACCTATGGACGTTGGGAAGCGCTTGAGGCGGTTAAGACCGGCGAGGCTTAAATCCGTGCGCAAACCACGCCGATGAAGATCATCCTCATTGCCGCCATGGCCAAAAATCGGGTAATCGGCAGGAACAACACCATCCCCTGGCACATTCCCGGCGAGCAGCAACGCTTCAAGGGTATAACCATGGGCCACACCCTGATCATGGGGAGAAAAACCTTCGAGTCCATCGGCCGCGCCCTGCCTGGCCGGAAAACCATAATCATCAGCCGCAACCGAAACTACCAGGTTGAGGGCTGCCTGGTAACCCCAAGCCTGTCCGACGCCATCGCCCTCTGCCCCAAAGATGAAACGATATTCATTGCCGGAGGCGGCGAGATTTACCGAGAAGCCCTCCCCCTGGCCGAATCCATCTTTCTCACCACGCTTGACCGGGAAGTGGAGGGAGACATTCTTTTTCCCGACTTTGACCCCAGGCAATTCCGTGAAATCTCGGCGGAACGTGAGGAAGGGACGGAGCCTTACACCTTCACTGTTTTCTCCCGCCCCTGATCACTTTTTCTTCAGCGCCTCATCCACATCGATAAAATCGCCATAGAGCCTCTGCGCGCAATCCGGGCAGATCCCATGGCTGAAGGTCACATCCGCATGGTCGCTGAGGTAGGCCTCGATCTGTTTCCAATATCCGGTGTCATCCCGGATTTTCTTGCAGGAGGCGCAGATCGGCAGAAAACCGCTTAGGGTTCTCACCTGGGCCAAGGCCTCTTGCAGTTGGACGATCAGCCCTTCCCGTTCCTGCTCCAACTCTTTGCGCTCGACGATCTCCTCAGCCAGCAGCACATTCTTTCCAGCCAGCAACTGGTTGGCACGCGCCAACCCTGCCAGCATGGTGTTGATGGAGGTTGCCAACCGCTTGATTTCCACCGGACCTTCAACCCCTACCCTGCCTTCGGCATCCGCCTCTTCTCCGATCCGGGAAACCGCATTGCTCAACACCACCACCGGCCCGACCACCAACCTATCAAGCAGGAGCATCATCACCAGACAGATCAGACCGCTGACCCCAAAAAAGAGCCAGCCCAGCACAGAAATTGCCCGCTGCCCCCGCGCATAAATGCTCCGTTGCAGAGTCGCCTCCATGAGCAGGGCCGGCTTGCCGAAAAGGTCATCCACCAGCAGGGCCCCGGCCATGTTTGCCCCTTTGGCAAAAGTGGCCATCTTGTCCCCGGAGTCCTGGATTTTCTTGATAACCTCCAGTTGCCGCGGGTTTTCCTTGGCCTCCGCCAGGGTGGCGACATTGAGAAAAATATCTTCGCCCTGGGCGATCCGCGCTATTTCCCCGGCGTCAAGAGCGCGGCCAAAAACCAGCGCTCCCTGCACCGGTCCCTGGCGGGTGCTGGTGAGAATAGGCCGCGAGACAAAAAGCATCACCCCCTGGGGAAAAATCACGATCCCCTTGCGCACACTTTCCGCATCCGCATGCCGGATCAACTCCGGGTGGGTTTTGAAAAAATCCAGCAGCTCCTCTGAAACCCGGACCTTCTCCCCCCGCTGGCGGTCATAATTGATCAAACAGACCGGGACGCCATCCGGGGCAAAAAAACCAATCAGGTCCAATTTCGAACTGACAAAGGTTTCATCGGTGAGGTTTGTGGCAATGAATTCAGGGGTTGGCTTGGCGACAAAGGAAACAGCATCGTCCCACCAGGCCCAGTCACGGTTAAGGGTATCCAGCACCTCCAGGCCCGCGCCAAGCTCCTTGCCGATCTCGGTCAGACAATGCCTGGCCGTGTGGATTTCCAAATCTTTAAAGCTTTGCAGGAGAACATATTGGGAAACAGCGTGGAGAAGCAGGAAGGAAGAAAGAAAGGTGGCGGCGAGAATGGCGAGGGTCTTTTTTCTGATGGTGCCAAGCACCAGAAGACGGCGGAGAAAGTTCGTTGATGAACCGTTTGAATGCATCCGTTCTCCCCCCAGAGAATGGCGCTATCACACTACCCGGTTACACTATACGAAAAAAACAGAGAGAACGCTCTTTCTTTTACATTTTTTCTCAAATGATTCAAGCAGATATGCCTATCACACCGTAACCCCTGCGCATCCTTTGGGGCCCCCTCAAAGGATGCACAGGTTCCAAATGCCGAAAACAAAAAAGAGCCTGGCTATCTGTGATTTGGCAGCCAGGTTCTTGCATCTTTGGAGAAACCCCGCGATCAGGCGCGGGTCAGGTGGCGGTACTTGATCCGATGGGGCTGGTCTGCGGCATCTCCCAGCCTCGCCTTGCGGTCGGCCTCGTATTCGGAGTAGTTCCCATCGAACCAGACCACCTGGGAGTCCCCCTCAAATGCGAGCATGTGGGTGGCGATGCGGTCGAGAAACCAACGGTCATGGCTGATGACCACGGCGCAGCCGCCGAAGTTCTCCAACGCCTCTTCCAGGGCGCGCAGGGCGCTGACGTCCAGATCGTTGGTGGGCTCGTCCAGCAGGATGACGTTGGCCCCTTCCTTGAGCATCCGGGCCAGATGCACCCGGTTGCGCTGGCCGCCGGAAAGGAGCCCCACCTTTTTCTGCTGGTCCGTGCCGGAGAAATTGAACCTGCCCACATAGGCCCGTGAATTCACCTCGCGGTCGCCCATGGTGATGGTTTCCTGTCCCTCGGAGATGGCCTGCCAGATCGTCTGTTCCGGATCCAGCACATCGCGGGACTGATCCACATAGGCAAGCTTCACCGCCTCGCCCAGGCGGATGGTGCCGGAGTCGGGTGTGTCCTGGCCGGTGATCAGCCTAAACAGCGTGGTCTTGCCCGCGCCGTTGGGGCCGATCACACCGACAATGCCGCCGGGGGGCAGGGAGAAGGTGAGATTTTCAAAGAGTAGCCGGTCGCCAAAGGATTTGCTGATCCCCTCGGCCTCGATGACTATCTTGCCCAGCCGCGGTCCGGGCGGGATGTAGATCTCCAGATCCTGGGTCCGCTTTTCCGCCTCCTTGCTCAGCAAATCTTCATAAGCACTGATTCTGGCCTTGGACTTGGCATGCCTGCCCTTGGGGCTCATACGGATCCATTCCAATTCGTGCTGCAAGGTCTTGCGTCGCTTGGACTCTTCCTTTTCCTCGTTGGCCAGCCGCTTTTCCTTCTGTTCCAGCCACGAGGAGTAGTTCCCCTTCCAGGGGATGCCCTGGCCCCGGTCCAGCTCCAGAATCCAGCCCGCCACGTTGTCGAGGAAGTAACGGTCATGGGTCACGGCGATGACCGTGCCTTCGTAGCGCTGCAGATGCTGCTCCAGCCAGGAAACGGTCTCGGCGTCCAGATGGTTGGTGGGCTCGTCCAGCAGCAGGATGTCGGGCTTTTTCAAAAGCAACCGGCACAAAGCCACCCGCCGTTTCTCGCCGCCGGAGAGGACATTCACCGGGGTCTCCCCCGGCGGGCAGCGCAGGGCGTCCATGGCCATGTCGAGCCGAGCATCCAGATCCCAGGCGTCCAGGGTGTCGAGTTTCTCCTGCACCGCACCCTGTCGGGCGATGAGCTTGTCCATGGCATCATCGTCCATGGGCTCACCGAACTTGTTATTGATCTCCTCGAACTCGGCCAGCAGATCCACCGCCTCCTGCGCCCCTTCGCGCACGATCTCGATCACACTCCTGCCCTCATCAAGCAGCGGCTCCTGCTCCAGATAGCCCACGGTCAACCCAGGGGAGATGTGGGTTTCGCCGTTGAACTCCTTGTCCACCCCGGCCAGGATGCGCAACAGCGACGATTTGCCCGAGCCGTTCATGCCCAAGACCCCGATCTTGGCCCCGTAGAAATAAGAAAGGCTGATATCCTTCAAGATCGGCTTCTTGTCGTAAAACTTGGCGACACGGATCATGGAATAGATGATTTTATTGGGCTCAACGCTCATTGGGGCAACTCCTTAATATTGGCAAAAGAATTTCAGGGCATGATTTCAGGCGCAAGGATAGCACAGAGTGGGGAAATCTTCACTTTGAAAAAAATGGGGAGGGAACTACGGAAATTTCTAATGTTGACCCAGAATCTCCCGGATGGCAGCGGCCAGTTCGGCAATGTTCACCGGCTTCATGATAAAGCGGCGAATCCCGTTTTTGGTGGCATCCTCTTCCGATGCCTGGGAGCTGTAGCCGGTGCAGAGAATGATGGGCAGATCCGGACGGATCGCCAAAAATGCCTTGGCCAAATCCATGCCGGAAAGATGGGGCATGGTCTGGTCGGTGATAACCAGATCACAACCCTGGGGATCGGCGCGGAACGCGGCAAGCGCCTCCTCGCTGTCGGCAAAGAGCTGCACCTGGTAGCCAAGCCGTTCCAAGGCAAGTTTCTCCATGGCCACAATGGCCTGTTCATCATCAATGACAAAAATACGCTCGTTGCCCAGCGTTGCGGAACCCGCACGTTGGTGGGGGGCTTCTTCCTCAGCCTTGTTCAGCGCCTGGGGGAAGAAAATCCTGAAAGTCGTACCCTGGCCGATTGTACTTGCCACGAAAATCTTGCCGCCGGATCCCTGTACCAGGCCATGCACGATGGCAAGCCCCATGCCCGCGCCCTTGCCCTGCTCCTTGGTGGTAAAATACGGCTCAAAGATGTGATCCATCACCTCTTTTCCCATGCCATGCCCATCATCGCTCACCACCAGCAAAACATAGTCCCTTGCAGCCAGACCTTGGGCCTGCGCCTCCTCTTCCCCCAAGGTGGTATTTTCCAGAAGCACGCTCAGGGTGCCCCCTTTTGCCTCCATGGCATGGGAGGCATTGGTGCAGAGGTTCAGAATAATCTGGTGGATCCGGGTCGGATCGGCCAGGATTGGTCGACAATCGGGGTCGATCCGCTGCTGGATGTCAATGCTCGCAGGGAGGGAGGCCCGCAGCAGTTTGAGCGCCTCCTTGACCACGGATTGGATGCGCATGGGCTGCATTTCCTGCTCGCCCTTGCGGCTGAAGGCCAGGATCTGTTGCACCAACTCCTTTGCCCGGTAGGTCGCCTTCAACACCTCACCAAGACAGTGGTCCGGATCGCTTTCCGGAATCATTTGCTGTTTAGCCAGTTCGGTATAGCCCAAGATCGCGGCCAGGATATTGTTGAAATCGTGGGCAATCCCCCCGGCCAGGGTGCCGATGGCTTCCATCTTCTGGGCCTGCCGGAGCTGCGCCTCAAGCGCGCGTCGTTCTTCCTCTTCCCGAAAACGCTCGATCTCGGCCGCCGCCTTGACCGCCACGATCTCCATGATTTCCGGAAGCCTTACCGTCGGCAGCATCTCCCGGGTGGAAAAGATATTGAGCACCCCCAGCGGTTTCTGCTGTGCATCCCGCAACAAGATGCCCACACAGCTTTCCACACCCATCACAACAAGATCCTTGTCTTCGGGAAAAATACGCCGGAGATCCTTGGCATAGCTCTTGTAGCCCTCACGGACAATCCCCTCGCAGGGCGTCCCAGCCAGGGGATAGCTGAAGTTTTCCTGCTTCTTTCCATGCCCGTAGAAAGAAAGGGTCTGCACCGTGCCATCGACCAGGGTGCCAACGAGGCCATAGTCTGCGCCAAGCCAAGCGCATAAGCCCTCGATGACCCGATCAAAACACTCCGCCCCCGTGGTGCCGACCATCCCCCGCACCAGAGCGTCGATGGCCCTGTCCGCCTGCTGCCGCGCCTTTTTGTTTGCTACCTCCCGCAATCCCCGAACAACGGCGGGGGCCAGTCGCACCAGCTTGTCCTTCATCACATAGTCACAGGCCCCGACCCGCATGATTTCCACGGCGAGTTCTTCGCCCACCGCGCCGGAAACCAGGATAAAAGGCAAATCAAGCCCCTTTGCCTGCATGAGTTCCAGAGCTGCCAGCCCATTGAACTGCGGCATGGAATAGTCGGAGAGGATCAGGTCCCACTCCTGCCTGGCAAGACAGTCCGCCATGGCGGCAGCAGTGTCCACCCGCTCATAGCTTGGTTCAAAACCGCCCTTGCGAAGCGCACGCACCACCAACGCCGCGTCATCCTCGGAGTCTTCCACCAGTAGAACGCGCAGGCTATCACCCATGGCTTTATCCCTTCACCGCTGGAGGCGCCTGATTCAGCAGCAGCCAATAGACGCCCAGCTGTCGGATCGCCTCGCTGAACTGCTGAAAATCAACGGGCTTACGGATGAAACTATTGGCGCCCAGCGTATAACTTTTAAGCTTGTCCTGTTCCTCGTTGGAGGTCGTGAGGATGACCACGGGCAACAACCGGGTCTTTGCGTTTGCCCTGATATTTCCCAACACCTCCAGACCGTTTATCTTGGGCAGGTTAAGATCGAGCAGAACGACCTCAGGCATGACATCCAAATCACGCCCTGCATACGCCCCCGTCCCATAAAGAAAATCCAGGGCCTCAGCTCCATCCCTGGCCACCACCACCTCGTTTAAGATGTTATGCTTTTGTAAAGCACGAAGAGTCAGGGCCTCGTCATCCGGATTGTCTTCTACCAACAGAATCATGTTCTTCCTCATGCTGTGTTGTTCCCTTTGCAAGCCAAAGCCATCTTTGAATATCACACTGAGAAATAAAAAGTTGCCCCACGTCCCACCGATCCCTCGGCCCGGATGCTGCCGCCATGGCGGTGGATGATCCTTTGCACCGTAGCCAAGCCGATGCCGGTCCCTTCAAATTCCTGAATAGAATGCAGGCGCTGGAAGGTCCCAAACAGCTTGTCGGCATAGGCCATATCAAAACCGGCCCCGTTATCCCGGACAAACAAAACATCCTTGCCGCCCTCTTCCTGGCGGCCAAAGATAATCCGCGCCTCTGCGGTTTTTGAGGTGAATTTCCAGGCATTGCCCAGCAGATTATCCAGCACCGCCCGCAACAAATTGGCATCCCCGAAGACCGTTATACCGGGAGTGATCTCGAAGACAACCCGCCGCTGAGGCGCCGAGCGCTGAAGCTCCTCGGCAATCTCCCCTGCCATACCGCTGAGATCGACCTCCTGCCGGTGGATCTCGCCCCGGGACATGCGGGAAAGCTGCAACATGTCATCGATCAGATCGCCCATCCGCAGGCATCCTGCCCGCACCCGGCTGATGTAGTCTTTTGCCGTATCGTCAAGCCGTTCGCCGTAATCCTCCAGCAGGGCCTGACTGAAACCATCGATGCCGCGCAGAGGCGCCCGCAGATCGTGGGAAACCGAATAGGCAAAGGAGTCGAGTTCCTTGTTGGCCGTAGCGATCTGGACGGTGCGCTCCTCCACCCTCTCTTCGAGTTCTTCGTTGGCCTTGCGCACCTCCTCCTCTGCCCTGCGGCGCTCGGCGACCTCCTGCTCAAGCTCCTGGGTCCGCTCCCGTACCATATCCCTGAGCCGGGTGGCGAAAAGCAGCAACCCAGCCAGCACCACCAAACCCGCGAAGGCAGAGGCAACAACGATATAGAGGAGAAAATACTGGCGTTCCATGGGAGCCCGGATCGACTCGATCGCCCGGATCTGGCCGACCTTCTCGTTAAAACCGCCCAACCCCGGATAGAGCGCCTGGAGACCGAGGGGCGCTTCCTGCCTGTCTCCGTGGCATTTCAGGCATTTCTCCTGGTTGACCAGAAATGGCAAGGCGACATAGAGATAGTCCTTGCCATCGATCCGGACCACCTCCCGGTATTTCTTGACCTCCCTATTTTCATTGAACATCCTGATCAGCTTTTCTTCCAGGGCGTCCGCCTTGTTTACCGGATTGCGCGGGTTGATGGCCGCCATCTTGTAGTACACCGCATCAAGACCCGCAGCCTTGCGCTCCTCATTGTATGCCTTGTGCTCGTTTCTGACGATGAACGACGAGGAGAGGATTTCCGGAGCATAGAACTCCTCGGAGACCAAGCCTTTTGCTTTCAGTTTAAAAAAAGTGGGATGCATGACTTCCGAGATATAGCGATGAATGCCTTTTTGGGCGAGGAGCACGGCCTCGATGTTTCTTTCCGCCTCATTGAGCACATAAAAGTGGGCAAGCCGGTACAGCCCAATGCCCACAGCGCAGGTAACACCCAGCGCCACCATGGATATCTTCCAATAGTGGCCCCTTGTTTGTGACGCGAAACCCTGTGAGCCTGACCCCATAGCTTCCTCCATGCAAAGGTAGGTCAATTATAGAGCCGAATCCTTTACGAAGTCAAACGAAGAAATATAGTGACATAAATGGGTTATACAGAAAAGACGTCAATCAGCTACCCGGTTGCGCCCGCCTTCCTTGGCCCGGTACAGGGCCTGGTCCGCCGCCTTGATCACGGCCTGGGGGGTTTTCCTGGTTGTGTCGCGCTGGGCCATGCCGATGCTGATGGTGAGCGAGACCTTCTTTGCGGAGCCACCGCCCTTCTGCCTGTTGTCCGAACTCTTGCCGGCCCGCCCCGCGCTTCGGACCTTGAATCCGGCCTCAGCCACAGCCTCACGCAATGCCTCCAGATGGGGCTGGGCCTCTTTCAGCTCCTTGCCCGGAAAAAGGATGGTGAACTCCTCGCCGCCATAGCGAAAAGGACGTCCACCCCCGCCCACCCTGCCCAACAGGGTGGCCACCATGGCCAGCACCTGATCGCCTACGTCATGGCCATAGCGGTCGTTGAATTTCTTGAAAAAATCGATGTCCACCATGGCCACGGTATAGGTATTGCCCAGCTTGAGCAGGGCCTCGTTCAAGGCCCTCCGGGCGGGCAAAGTGGTCAACTCATCCCGGAAAGCCATCCGATGGGCCGCCTCGATGGCGGAGACGATGAGGATCAGTCCGGCCAGGCTGAAAAGAAAGGCCTGTCGTGCTGGATTTGCGGCCAACAGGGCAAGAAGCGAACAGAGCATGGCCCAAAAAAAACCATGCTCCAACAGGTCGCTGTTGCGTCGAAAACGAACAAGCAGGACCAGTCCGGCCAGAGCGCAAACGACAAGAGCCGGAGCGGGCAGGCTGCCGACCAGGGGCAGATGAACAGTCATACCCTCCAGCTGTCGCACGATGAGTGGACCACGCACCCCAAAAAGCGCCGCCAGCAGAAGCGGCTGAAAAAGGATGAAGGCAAACCGGCGCAACCCCTGACCGGTGACAATGCCCCGTTCCCGCCAGAAGGAAAAGAGGAGCAGGTTGAGCGGCAGCGCCAGCAGACCCATATGGAACACATACCTGGCCAGGAGCTGATCGATCTGGGCAACCCCGCCATACCGCCGCAGCAGCAAATCGGCCAGAAGCACCACCAGCACCCCGAAAAGCAGACGACTGCGGTTGAAACGCCAGCCCAGAAAAACCGCGACAAGCCCCAGGGCGGGCGGCAAGAGCCAGGTGATCCCGAACAGCCATTGGGCCAGACCGTCGTGCTGCAAGGAGGCCAACGCCGCGGCCAGCAGCAGGCCACCCGGCGCCAGATACAGGAAAAGCCCTTGCCAGAAGTACATGTTTCCTCCGTGATGTTGTTTCTGTTGCTCAATGCCAACTTATCCTGAAACTATGCGTCCCCGTTCTTTTCGTCAAGTTTTATGCGACCCCTTTTCTTTTTTTGCAAAGCAGGGCATGATGGACAATCATGACAGACCAGCACCCCCGGCCGCACGGCCCAACCATCGACCAGGAAAAATGCACCGGCTGCGGTCTCTGCCTTGCGGTGTGCCCGGACCAAACTCTGTCGCTGCTGCACGGCAAAGCCATAGTCAGCGGGGATCGCTGCATGGCCTGCGGACATTGCCGCGCCGTCTGCCCAGCCGAGGCCATCACCGTGCCTGGCCTTGCACACGACCCCTTGTTCCAGACCTTCGGCGCGGACAACCGCTACCTGCCCCCTGGACAGGGAGACACCCCCCAACTGGTCCGTCTCATGCTCTCGCGGCGCTCCTGCCGCAGCTACACAAACCGCGCCCCGAGCCCGAAACTACTGGAAGACCTGGTCCGCATCGGCACATGCGCCCCCTCCGGCACCAACAGCCAGGGCTGGACCTTCACCATCCTGCCGCAACGGTCCGCAGTCGAGACCCTGGGCAATCTGGTTGGGGCCTACTTTGCCAGACTCAACCGGCAGGCGGCCAACCCCTTGTTGCGTAATTTCCTCAGCCTGATTGGCAGACCTGCCCTGGCCAATTATTATCACCGTTACCACCACAGCATTGCCCAGGGGCTGCGGGAATGGAAGGAGATGGGGTGCGACCGCCTGTTCCACGGCGCACCCGCCGCCATCATCGTCGGCTCACACCCCGGCGCCAGCTGCCCAAAGGAAGACGGGCTACTGGCCACCCAGAATATTCTGCTCGCTGCCCACACCCTGGGGCTGGGCTCCTGCCTGATCGGCTTTGCCGTGGCGGCCATGGCCAAAGCCCCGAAAATCCAACGGACTCTCGGTATTCCCGCTGACGAGGGTATCCATGCCGTCATTGCCCTGGGCTATCCGGCCGAAGTATACCAACGGTTCACCGGCAGGAAACCGATAACGCCCAGATATTTCTCAGGATAAGCAGCAAAGGACACCCCATGGAACACCGAATCATCGAACTGGAAACCCGGTTGGCCTTTCAGGAAATCGCCCTGGAAGAGCTGAACAGCGCACTGATCAGTCAACAGGCCCAACTCGACAGGCTGGAAAAGGAATGCATGCGCCTGACCAATCTGCTGGCCGAAACCCTTGCCCCCCGTGACGCAGACCGCCCATGACCCAGCCCTTTACCCTCACCGTCGGCTCGCAAGCCTGCCTGCGCGGCGCCTCAGCCACCCTGACCGAGGCGCTCAAGCAGCAGCTGACCATCGACAACCCCGAATACCTCGAGGCCAAAAAATACAGCCGCTGGATGGGCAAGAAGCTCAAACCCCACCTCTATTTTTTCGCGGAGCACCACGACACCCTCACCTTTCCCCGAGGCTACGCCAACCACGCCATCCTCCTGGCCCGAAAATTCATGCGCCAGGATCCAAAGATCATCGACCAGCGGCAGAGCGTTGCCCCGGTGGATTTTCGCTTCCTCGGTGAGCTGCGGCCTTATCAGGAGGAAGCCATTACCGCCATCATACGCCACGACTTCGGGGTGTTGGAGGCAGGCACCGGCTCGGGCAAGACGGTGATCGCCCTGGCGGTGATCGCCAAACGTTGCCAGCCCACCCTGGTGCTGGTCCACACCAAGGAGCTGCTCTACCAATGGGCGGAACGGGCGAGAACCTTTCTCGGTGTGGAAGCAGGGTTGATCGGCGACGGCCACTTCTCCCTGGCCCCAATCACCATCGCCATTGTCAACTCGGCCCGCAACCGGCTGGACGAGCTGCCCGCCCATTTCGGCCAGCTCTGCGTGGACGAATGCCACCGGGTGCCGGCCTCGCTCTTCACCGAGGTGGTCTCTGCCTTTGACTGCCGGTACCTGCTGGGCCTCTCCGCCACGGCCTTCCGCCGGGATGGGCTCACCAAACTTATCTACATGTCCCTCGGCGACCGGGCCTTCAAGGTGGAAAGCCACGACCTGCACGAAAGCGGCGCCGTGCTCAAACCGGAATATCTGCAGCGGGCCACGGAGTTTCGCTATGTGTACCGGGGCAACTACCAGGCCCTGATGAAGGCACTCTGCGGTAACGCCGCGAGAAACCAGCTCATTGTCGCCGACATCCTCAAGGAATACTCTACCTCCCCTGGCACCATCCTGGTGGTCAGCGACCGGGTCAAGCACTGCGAGACGCTTGCCGCCATGCTTGAAAAACACGACTGCCCAAGCGCGGTGCTCACCGGCAAACTCCCGGCCGAGCAACGCAACGCCTTGGTAGACTCCATCCGCCAGGGCGAGGTCAAGGTGCTGATCTCCACGGTGCAGCTCATCGGCGAGGGCTTCGACTGCCCGGACCTTACCACCCTCTTGCTCACCACGCCGATCAAGTTCACCGGCCGCCTCCTCCAAGTGGTGGGCCGGATCTTGCGCCCAGCCCACGGCAAACAGCCCCGGGTCTACGACTATGTCGACCCGGTGGGCGTTCTCTCCTCCTCGGCCCAGAGCCGCTGGCTCACCTTTCAGCAGGGATAGGGTGTTTTTTCACCCTTTACAAATTCTTTCCCCCCGTGTTAGAAACACCTTTTTTGCGGGAGGCACATAGGTGTCATCAATAACTGTGACGTAACCATCCAGCCGAAACCGAAAGACAGGCTGGACAGTTAACACCGCAACATCTGCAAGAGGGCACGGCATGAAGGTAAAGCAGCTTGAGATCTTCCTGGAAAAAAAATCGAATCGGCTGGCCGATGTCAGCCGTACCCTGGCGGAAAACGCCATCAACATTCGGGCTCTTTCGCTGGCGGACACCGCTGATTCCGGCATCCTCCGCCTGGTGGTCAACGACACCACCAAGGCCCAGCAGGTTCTGACGGAAAACGGTTTCAGCGTGGGCCTCACCGAGGTGCTGGCCGTGGAGGTGCCGGACAAGCCCGGCGCTTTGGACTGCATCCTCCAGATGGCCGCCAAAGGCGGGCGCAACGTGGAATACATGTACGCCTTCTCCAAGAAGAGCGGCGAATCCGGCATGCTTTTGTTCCGTTTCGACGATCAGGACGCGGCGGAGGCTGTTTTTAAAAAAGCGGGTTGCCGGTTGTTGAGCGATGACGAGGTCCACTCCCTGTAAGCAAGAGGAAACCCCATGGCCATCTCCCAAAAAATGCTCGGTTTTGCGGAACGCTCCTCCTGGATCCGCAAAATGTTTGAAGAAGGCACCAGGCTCAAGGCCCAGTACGGCGCGGACCAGGTCTGCGACTTCAGTCTTGGCAACCCCGACCTGCCGCCACCCACCCAGTATCAAGAGGCGGTGCGCAAGGTTATTGCCGCAGAAACCCCTGGCAGCCACGGCTACATGGCCAACAACGGCTACCCCTTTGTCCGGGAGGCGGTGGCGAAACAGATCGGAGCCGAACAGGGGTTGGCCCTGGACCAAAACGACATCCTCATGACCGTGGGTGCGGCCGGGGGTATCAACGTGGTGATGAAGGCGTTGCTTGATCCGGGCGACGAGGTGATCATCCTCGCCCCCTTCTTTGTCGAATACAACTTCTATGTGGACAACCACGGCGGCGTAACGAAGATCGTCAACACCGCCCCGGATTTCAGCCTGGATCTGGCAGCCATCGAGGCGGCCGTCAACCCAAAGACCAAGGCGATCATTATCAACAGCCCCAACAACCCCACCGGCCAAATCTATTCGGCCGTAGAGCTTGCCGACCTCGGGGCGATTCTGGCCAAGGCCCCGCAGACCGTCTACCTCATCAGCGACGAACCCTACCGCAAGATCCTCTACGACGGCCACATGGTGCCCAGCATCTTTGGTGCCTACCGCAACAGCCTCATCGTGTCTTCCTACTCCAAAGATCTTTCCCTGCCCGGCGAGCGCATCGGCTACATCGCCGTGCATCCGGAGATCGAGGGCAAACCCCAATTGCTCGGGGCCATGACCCTGGCCAACCGGATTTTGGGCTTTGTCAATGCCCCAGCCCTGATGCAACGGGTGGTGGCAGAGCTACAAGGGGTCACGGTGGACTGCACCGTCTATGGACGCCGCCGCGAGCTGTTTTGCAAGGTGCTGAGCGAGGCCGGCTACGAGTTTATCCCGCCCAAGGGCGCTTTCTACATGTTCCCCAAATCGCCCATCGTTGATGACGCCCAGTTTGTCGGGCTGCTGGCCGAGCAAAAAATCTTGGGCGTGCCGGGCAGGGGCTTCGGCATGGAGGGCTATTTCCGGCTCGCCTTCTGCGTGGAGGATGCGGTGATCAGCCGCTCCGCCGAGGGCTTTAAAAAGGCCTTGGCCAAAGCCAAGGCTCTGGCATAACCAAACACATCACACCGAGGTTGTACACATGGGAGACGCACTGGCGCTACTCGCCCTGCTGGTCGGACTGGAACTGGTCCTGGGGGTCGACAACATCCTGGTCATCGCGATCTTTGTCGGCCGGTTGCCCGCAGAAAAACGCCACAACGCCCGCCTGGCCGGGCTCGCCTTTGCCCTTATCGCCCGGATCGGTATGCTGATCGCCCTGCTCAGCCTGGCCAACCTCACCAACCCCGTCCTGCTCGATTTTTCCGTCCGGGACTTGATCCTGATCTCCGGCGGGTTGTTCCTGCTTTATAAAGCGGCGAAGGAGATTCACCACACGGTGGAGGCCAAGGAGGAAGGCGCCGGACCCAACATGATCATGGGCGGCTTTGGTGCGGTTATCGGCCAGATCGTCCTCTTGGACATCGTCTTTTCCATCGACTCGGTGATCACCGCCATCGGCCTCACCGACCAGGCCTGGATCATCATCGCCTCGGTGGTGGTCTCCTTCGTGGCCATCCTCTTTTTTGCCAAGCCCATCGGCGAATTTATCCTCCAGCATCCGGCCATCAAGATCCTCGCCCTTTCCTTTCTGGTCACCATCGGGGTGACCATCTTCATGGAGGGGCTGCACAAGCATGTGCCCAAGGGCTATATCTACCTGCCCATGGGCTTCGCCCTTCTGGTGGAAATCCTACAGATGCGCTACGAGCACAACCGCAAGAAGGTTGCTGCCGGACAGGTATCATAACTGACAGGCTGACATGGATATCGTCCTGTCTGGCGCCTATGAATGCTGTGAGCAGAAAACATCCGCTTCGCCTGGGCAGCGGTCACGCAGAGTTGGCAGCGCTTCAAGAAGATTTGCCGCGGGCCCGACTGCTACGGGACGATTATCGCTGGGGCCAGGTCCGTAAGCAGGCAATTGTCGCTTGGGAAGGTGCCGTCCGCTCCACCAGCGAGGATTTTGGGTAGTCAGACGCCCTTAAATCCCACCCCTCCCCTTCAGGCGATCCTTCCGGATGCCGAGTCTGTCCGCCAGACCAGGCGCCGCAACGATTCTCGTCTTTCTCCTTGAAAAGGTATACATTTTCAGCATAATAAAAGAAAAGGGCGCAACCGTATTCCGAGCGCCATCATCTCCCCCCATAGCAGCATTGCTTCTTGGCCTGGCATGTCCCGAGACTCACGGATGCTTGCTGGCCTTGGCTTCTATACCCGAACGAACCGGCAGGCTTGAAGCGTCGCCGCCACCGACCCTGCTGTTGATCCTTTCGACAAACCACGATCCTGTTGTTGTTATGAAGGGCAACGTCTTCCGTTTCCCATAAAGAGCAAAAAAAGGAGGTGACGATACCGTGCGTCAAGGAGCGGAACTGTTGCAAAGAGAAAAAATCAGATGAGGAGAGGCCCATGAAGCTGCTACGAGTCGGATTGGCAGCGGCAATCGTCCTGCTGCCCCCTGCGGCCAATGCCGCCGGGAAAAAGGCGAATTCCATTGATGAACTGGCAAAGATGTATGATGTGACCTCGTGCAAGGAATGCCACGCCAAGGTCTTTACGGAGTGGGAAAAATCCTTCCATGCCACGTCCCTGATCGGTTCTCCCCGAACCATGGCAACCATCGCCAGCACGATCAAGGACGGGCTGCTCAAGGAGTACACCTATTCCGGGGCAAAGGAGGTCAAGGATCTCACCGTGGAGCACATGATGATCTGTGCCAAGTGCCACCTGCCCCAACTGAAGGACGCCACCGATGCGGTGGCCAAGGAGATCGCCCAGGCAGCCATCGATGGCGCGGCGGGCGACGAGAAGGCCAAAAAACAACTGGCCAAGGTCGGCATCAACTGCCTGATCTGCCACAATCAGAAAGCTCTGATCCACAAGTGGACCGACGGCGAAATCGACCCGAACGCAGTCTATGGAAGCAAGGACGGCGACCATCCGGACACCAAGTTCAAAAAACTCAAAAAGAGCGCCACCCTGCCGGAATCGATCATGTGCGGCCAATGCCACGGTCTTGGCCCGAATTTCGAGCTGGCGGAGCCGACCCAGTGCGCCACCCTCTACGGCAGCTATCTCCACGCCTATGTGCCCTCAGGCGGCAGTGAGACCTGTCAGGATTGCCACATAAAAAAGGACGGCCTCGGCCATCTCATGCCCGCATATCGTGACCCGGCGGTGGCCAAGAGCGCCGTCACGGTTGACGTTGATGCGCGCGGCTATTATTTCCTGCCCAAGGTGGGCGACTCGGTGCCGACCGCAGTGTTGACGGTAAAAATGACCAGTCATGCGGGCCACCGCGTCCCGGATGGCTGACCGTCTCCCAACCGGCTGGTCCTGGATGTGACCGCGAAAACCGAAGACGGCAAGGAAGTGTTCAACCAACAAAAAATCTACATGCCCCAATCCCCGGCCAAGGGCAGGGGCGACAAGATGGTCTACGGGCCGCACCGCAAATCCGGCATGCTGCGGGATACCGCCTTGCAGCCTGGACAAACTCGGACCGAGACCATGGAAATCAATTTCCCCTATGAGGATATCGAGCAAGACGGCAAGAAGGTCCGCAACGTCACGGCCAAGGAGTTGGACGTGGTCGTGAGCCTATGGTATCTGCCGGCCGGCGGTGAACTGGCCACGCTGGAAGTGGGCAAGGGCAAGTTCCTCTTCCACGAGAGCACCAAACGCGTCACGGTGAAATAGCCGCCATGGTTGTCAGACCGCTATTCCGCGCCGAACCAACCTTGGCTCGGCGCGGAATTAAGAGCGCACGGCAAAAAACAGCGTGGCCCTAAGATGCCAGGGTTAATGAGACTCTGAGAATCCATTCTTGACACCTTTGTCGCCAGCTTGCTACACTTCAAAAGAAAGGTGTTTTCATTTTCCTACACAGAGGAGGGGATACATATGAAGAGCATTACCAGCATGTTCACCGTGGCGTTTTTGGCGGGACTGTTGCTGACCGCGACAGTTTGTCTGGCTGATCATCATGCGGTCAAGGTCTCGCAGAAGGAAGGGATCGGCAGCTTCCTGGTCGATACAAAGGGCATGACCCTGTATTCTTTCAAGAAGGACAGCCCCGGCAAGAGCGCCTGCGAGGGAGATTGCGTGGCAAAATGGCCCCTCTATTTCCGTGAGGCCGTGGCTGCCAAGGATGGCCTAAAGGCCGAGGATTTTGCAACCATCACCCGCGCCGATGGCCAGAAACAGACGACCTACAAGGGCATGCCCCTGTACTATTTTGTCGGGGACAAGAACCCTGGGGATACCACCGGACAAGGGGTGAAGGATGTCTGGTATGTTGTAAACCCCTAGTCGATAGTTGAGGATATCGCTTGACCAGCCCCTGTCTCCGGACAGGGACTTTTTTTGCAATAACGCCCCAGAAGAGGCGCCTTCCTTCATTGTTGGCCTGTGGTTTTCCCCACCAAGGCCTTCCGCACCAACACGGCCAGCGTCGATATGCTCAGCGGTTTCATGGCGAATTCCTTCACCCGGAAAGCCCCGGCGCTTTCCGGCGAGACCTTGGAGCTGTGGCCGGTGCAGAGAATCACCGGGGTTTGCGGTTTCAATTCCACAATCGCCTTGGCAAGCTCCGTCCCCAGCATCTCGGGCATGGTCTGGTCGGTGATAACCAAATCAAAGGCCTCGGGGGCAGCGCGGAACAGGGCCAGCGCCTTCATGCTGCTACTGGTGGCGGTTACCTGGTAGCCAAGGTATTCCAAGGCACGTTTGGTAAAGTCAACGATCATGGGTTCGTCGTCCACCAATAGGATGCGCTCGTTGCCTTGGGGCAGGGCGCCGGATTCGATTTTTTCCTCAATGATCTCTGTCAAGGCCAGGGGAAAAAAGGCCGAGATCACCGTGCCCTGGCCGACCTCGCTCTGTACCGCGATCTCGCCGCCGCATTTCTTGATGATCCCGTGCACCACCGCAAGGCCGAGACCGGAGCCCTTCCCCTGTTTTTTGGTGGTGAAGTAGGGTTCGAATATCCGCGCGCTTGTCTCGCTGTCCATGCCGTGGCCGGTGTCAGCCACCTGCAAGCGGACATAGACTCCCGGCGCCAAGCCGACCAGCGCTGCGGTGTGCTCCGGCCCCATCTCGACACGCTGGAGGCTGATCTCCAGTCGGCCGCCCTTCTCCTCCATGGCATGGGCCGCATTGGTGCAGAGATTGACCAGCACCTGATGGACCTGGGTCGGGTTGGCCATGATGGCAGGGCAGTCAGGATCGAGGTCGAGATTGATGGTGATGGACGCGGGGATGGAGGCCCGCAGGAGCTTGACCGCCTCCTTGATCAGCGGCTGCAGCAGCATGGCCCGCTGCTCCTCTTCCGCCTTGCGGCTGAAGGAAAGAATCTGCGCCACCAGCTCCTTGGCCCGGGTGCCCGCCTGAAGGATCTGTTCGATATCTTCGACAGCCGCGCTTGCCGGGGGGAGTTCGAGCTTCGCCATTTCGGCATAGCCAAAGATGGCTGAGAGAATATTGTTGAAGTCATGGGCAATGCCGCCGGCCAGGGTGCCAATCGCCTCCATCTTCTGGGCCTGCCGAAGCTGGATCTCCAATCCCGCTTTTTCCTCTTCCACCTGTTTGCGTTGGCTGATGTCCTGGAACGAGGCCAGCAGGCGGATCGATTCGCCTGCGCTGTTGGTCACCAGATTGCAGACCATCTCCGCAGGAAAGGCCGCACCGTTGCGCCGTAGGCACATCAGTTCACCGTGCCAGAATCCTTGCGCCTTGATGGCTTCCATGATGGCCTCAGCCTGGGCGGGCTCTTGGACATACTTAGTTGGCGAGGAGCCAAGCACCTCGGCGGCGACCGTGTAACCGTGCATTTTCAGCCAGGCTGCGTTCACATAGGTCAGTTTCTGCTCCATGTCGGTCATGGCGATGCTGGAGATTGCCGAATCCATGGCCATCTCCTTGATCCGCAACTCCTCCTGGTCCAGAATGCGTTCGGTAATGTCCTGCACCGTTCCCAGAGCGCGCATGGGGGCTCCGGTGAAATCGTAGAAGATGCGACCCCGCTCTTGGACGAACTTGATCCGACCGTCTGCCATCAGCAGGCGATGCACGATCTCGTAGGGGGTTTTCTCCCGCACCGAGGCGGTGTAGGCTGCATCCACCATGGCCCGGTCCTCGGGATGAACCGCCGCCAAAAAGGCTTCGTAGGAGGCGCCGAAATGTTCGGAGTCCAGTTCAAAGAGGCGATAGACCTCCGGCGACCACCAGAGGGCGTTGGTGGGGAAATTGAGTTCCCAACTGCCGATGTGCGCGATATGCTGGGCCTCGTTGAGCCGACTCTCGCTGGCCGAAAGGGCGGTGAAAAGCTGCTGGATGGAGTCGGTCATCGTGTTGAACATGCGGCCGAGGCGGCCGATTTCATCGGTGCCGGTTTCGGCCACCCGGGTGTCCAGGTTGCCGGCAGCCACCTGCTGCACGGCAAAGGTCAGCCTTTCCAGACGCCGGGAAAGCAGGCTGCCAAGCAACCAGGCCATTCCGGCCATGATGAACAGGACGGGCAGCGCCAGCAGGAAAGCCATCCGACGCAACTGCTGGCCAGCGACGACGACCTCGGCCTGCGAGAAGAGTACCGCCAGTGTGCCCTGAATGCCCGCCGAATTGGCGATGCTCCGATAACGCCAGGTGGTTGCCGGCAGGTGGTCGCGCACAAAAGGTTCGCCGATCTCGGCAAAGGAGGTGCTGACCACGATCCGGTTCCGGTGATCGGCCAGGATGATTTTTTCGATGTGGGGATTGCAGTTTAGCTCCTGGGCAAAGAGCTGCGCCTCGTCATACTCGCCGGTGAGCAGAGCCCGTCGGCACTGGGCAGCAATGAGCTCCAGAAAAACCTCTTCCCGTGCCTGCATCCGCCGCGCATGGCCGGACTGGACCACGGAGGTGAGCACCCCCAGGAGAATCGCCACCAAAATGGCGGTCAGGAGAAAGATGACCACGGTGAGTCGATATCGCTGCGAGCTGGGTGAAATCATTTCTCAGTCATCATTTTGAGATAGCTGCGGACAATGTCGTACTCCTTGTCCGTGACAGCCCGGAAGTACGCCCCTTTTGCTGCCGCCTCCGGAATAAAGAGCTTGCGGAGTTTCGGGTCGACCCCCTTGAGGCGGGTGGCCAGCAAGGTCTTTTGGATGATCTCCCGCTCGGCGGGCGGCACCCGCTGGTGGACCACGAACAGGGTTTGTGGAATTTCGGGCGAGGTCAGGATGACCCGCAACTGCCGTTGGGTTTCGGCCTCGAATATCCGCAGCACCGGCGGTCCGACGGCGCAGGCGTCGATGTCGCCGATCAGCAGTGCCTGAAGGCAGGATTGGTGGGTGTTGAAGTGCCGCAGGGCCACATCCATTTCGGGCTTGATGCCTGCCTGCAGCAGGGCTAGCCGGGCGAGATAGCTGACCGTAGCCACCTTGGGAGGCAGGCCGATTTTCTTGCCCCGCAGATCTTGCCCGTTTTTCAGTGGGCTTTCCGCCTTGACGACAAAGAGCGCGGAGAGCATTTCCGTGCGGGTGACCAACGGGAGGTAACCGGCCTTGGCCGCGATGGCGACGTAATCAAAGGGATGGATATGGGCAATATCGTATTGTTCCTGCGCCAGGTTGTCCGTGAATTTTTCAAAGTTGGCCGAGCTTTCATAGTGGATTGGGCGGGCAAGGGCGGCGGAGAGCTCCGCGGCCAGAGGAGAAAAAATCCCTTCGAGGGTCGGCTGGGCAAGAAAGGGGAAACTGCCAAAGGAATATTCTCGCACCGGGGGCGCAACTGCGGCCTTTTCCTCGGCCAGGAGCGGGGAAGCTCCATCCAGCAAGAAGAACAGAAGGGGGAGAAGCAGCAACATTTTCCGGGCAGGGTTCCCGAGCATGACTGGCCTCCGAGACAGGGGGGAACTACAGGGCCTGAATGAAGCACCGCCCTAGCCACACCTTCCACTTCCTTTATACCATGTGGAGAAAAATTATCATAAAATTTGTCCGATAATGGCCGGTCCCATGAAAATTCGCCTTCATCGCCGGACGGGGGGGGTGCTGAGACGCGCCCTGGTTGATTGCACCTCCCCTGCCGATGGGTGGATTGCAACGGAGATGGCAAAAGACCGCGATCCGCGGCCACAATCCGCAGCCTTGCGTGGCGGAAAATAAAACAATAGTATAAAAGCAACATTTGTGAAAATTTATTGCGTGGCGACCGAAGAGACCTAAAGGCGTCGCTGCCTGCCCTGCGATTGTGGCCCATGGGGCGAGATTCCCCAGACACTGAAAGGAACCTCCATCATAACTCTCCCCATCCATGAAGTCCTGCCGCAACTGCAGGCACAACTGGCCAGCCGCGAGGCTGTGGTGCTTTCCGCCCCCCCCGGTTCGGGCAAGACCACGGTGGCGCCCCTGGCCCTGCTCGATGAGCCCTGGCTGGCAGGGCGGACCATTTTGCTCCTCGAACCGCGCAGGCTTGCGGCCCGGCTGGCCGCGACCTTCATGGCCCGGCAATTGGGCGAGGAGGTCGGCCAGACCGTGGGTTACCGGGTCCGCTTTGAGGCAAAGGTTTCGCCGGCAACCAGGGTGGAGGTGGTTACCGAAGGAGTGCTTACGCGCCGGTTACAGAGCGATCCTGAGCTGGCCGGGGTGGGGCTGGTGATTTTTGACGAGTTCCACGAACGCAGCCTGCAAGCCGACCTGGCCCTGGCCCTCTGCTTGGATGTGATGTCCGGCCTGCGGGATGACCTCAAACTCCTGGTCATGTCCGCCACCCTGGATATCGGGGCAGTCAGTCGGCTGCTTGACAACGCCCCGGTGGTTTTGGGCACAGGCCAGAGTTATCCCGTAGGCGTGGAGTATGGCCGGGGAGGACAATTGGCCCAGCCCCGCGAGATCGCCAAACAGATGGCCGCAGCCATCCGCAAGGCCCTGGCCGAGCAGCCGGGCGATATCCTGGCCTTTCTCCCCGGCGGTGCCGAGATCCGGTTTACCCAGGCACTGCTGAGCGCAAATCTACCCGCAAACGAAATTGCCATCCACCCCCTGTACGGCGACCTGAGCCTCGGTGCCCAAACCGCCGCGGTGCAGCCGGACCGGGAGGGCAAACGGCGCATCATCCTGGCCACGCCCATCGCCGAGACGAGCATCACCATCGAGGGCATCCACACCGTGGTAGACTGCGGCTGGAAAAGGAGTCCGCAATTCGATCCCAACAGCGGCCTGAGTCGCCTCACCACCCAGCGCATCTCCCACGCCTCGGCCACCCAGCGCGCCGGTCGGGCCGGACGCCTTGGTCCGGGGTACTGTTACCGATTGTGGAGCCTGGGGGAAGACCATGGCCTCAAGCCCTTCGACCCGCCGGAAATTCTGGCCGCCGACCTGAGCCAGCTGGTCCTGGACCTGGCCCGCTGGGGGGTGCATGACCCAGAACCCTTGCGCTGGCTCGATCCGCCGCCAACCGGACATTTCGCCCAGGCACAATCCGTGCTGCTGGCTCTCGGGGCCTTGGACTTTCAGGGCCGCATCACCCCCCTTGGCCAGAAGATGGCCGAGCTTCCGGCCCACCCACGCCTCGGCCACATGCTGCTTATTGCGGCAAAACATGGGGCAACCGATCTGGCCTGCGACCTCGCGGCCCTCCTCTCGGAGCGGGACATCATCAAGGGGCGGGACCGGTCGGCGGATATTGAAGACCGGCTCCACGCCCTGGCAGCCTTTCGCAACGATGGTGCCGCGGCGGCCAAAGCCCTGGATGCGGACATTGATGGTTGCCGCAGGGTGATTCAGACCAGCAGGCAGCTCCGGGAGCATCTGCCAAAACTCGCCAGGGGCAAAATCCACGAGACAACGGCGGGCGAACTCCTGGCCCTGGCCTTTCCAGACCGGATCGGTCAGCGCCGAACCGAGGGCAAGTGCCAATACAAACTGACCTCCGGCCGAGGCGCACTGCTCCCTGTCCACGACCGCCTCGCTGCCTGCGAATATCTGGCAGTGGCCGAACTGGACGCGGGAAAAACCGAAGGGAGAATCTTTCTCGCCGCCCCCCTGGCTAAGGACTCTCTGCTCTCCCTGTTCCCTGACCGGCTGCACCGGGAGGAAAAGGTCTTCTGGGATGAACAGAGCAATGCGGTAAAGTCCCAGCGCCTTGTGCGGCTGGATGAGCTTGTTCTGGAAACGAGCCCTCTGACGAAACCTTCTGCCGAGGCGGTGCTGACCGCCCTGCTCTCAGGCATTCGCAGCCTTGGCCTAACGGCCCTGCCTTGGAGCGACAAGGCCAGGGAGTTGCAGGCACGGATGGAAAGCATGCGGCTCTGGCAACCGGAGGCGGGTTGGCCGGAGGTCTCCGATATCTGCCTGCTCGAAACCCTTGAGCAGTGGCTCCCTCCCTATCTCATCGGGATGCGCAGCGTGGAACATCTCAAGAAACTTGATCTCTTCGCCATCCTTGCGGCCAGACTCGACTGGCAACAGCAGAGCCAGCTGGACCGCGAGGCCCCCACCCACCTCACCGTGCCCAGCGGCTCACGGATCAAGCTGCGCTATACTCCGGGCGAGCCCCCGGTTCTGGCGGTGCGCCTCCAGGAGATGTTCGGGCTGGCCGATACTCCTAAAGTCTGCAACAACACGATCCCGGTGCTCCTCCACCTGCTCTCCCCGGCCCAGCGGCCCATGCAGATCACCCAGGATCTGCGCGGCTTCTGGGAAACCGCATACCATCAAGTGAAAAAAGAGCTCCGAGGCCGCTATCCCAAACACCATTGGCCGGACGACCCCTGGCAGGCCCAGCCCACCAGCCGGATCAAGCCGCGCAAATAGGCGGGACTTGCGGGAGGCAAATCCTTGATGCGCTTCATCTCCTGCGTGGTACAATAGCTCGGTGAAAAATTCTGCCGATGCTGTTAAGGCAGTTAAAATCCCATTGACCCGCAGCCGAGCACCGCAGAGGCTGCCGCAAAAGGAGTTTGCACTGTTTGAGGCGACGCCGAGTTTGCAAACTCCCGGCAGCATCAAGGAGCGCAGGGCATCCCGCCAAAGGCGGGACAAGGGGCACGGGTGCCCTTTCTTTGGTTCGTTTCTTTGGGCACGCAAAGAAATGAACAGAAAAACAAATGGAGCGAATCATGGAGCTTAATGTCCCGGTAATCGGCATACTGCGGGGGGTGGAGGGCGATTTCTTCGGCGAGGTCATGCAGATCTCCTTTGCCGCCGGGCTCACGGCCATGGAGGTCACCATGAACACCCCGGACGCCGAAAAGATCGTTGCCGAATACCGCCCAGCCGTACCGAGTGGCAAGCTGCTGGGCATGGGCACCATCCGCAATCTCGAAGAAGCCCAGCGAGCCGTGGGGGCCGGGGCCATGTTTCTCGTCACCCCCAATCTTGACCTCGAAGTAATCGAGTACGCCAAGGCAGAGGGCATCCCCATTGTCGCCGGAGCGCTGACCCCCACCGAGGTGTACGGTGCCTGGACCGCCGGGGCAGATCTGGTCAAGGTCTTCCCCTGCGGCGCCATGGGCGGCCCCCAGTACCTCAAGGATCTTCTGGGGCCTTTCGACCACCTCCGACTCGTTGCCGTAGGCGGGGTGAGCCTTGCCAATCTTGCCGAATACTTTGCCGCAGGCGCCGCAGCGGTGGGGGTATCCACCAGCCTCTTCGGCACCAAGGCCCTGCGGGAGAAGGACCTTGCCCATATCGGGCAAAACGTGAAAAATTTCATTGAGCATTGCCTGGCCGCAAAAGATCGGGTATGATCTCCTCCTTTACTTGGTAAATTTAGGAGCCGTTGCGCAATAACCTCTGCATTTCTGGCTGCTTCGTTACGGCTCCTTATGCCGCTTACGATATCCAATGTAAGAGATATTCTGAAACAACGGCCTACGTCTTTTTCAAGGAGAATTCCCCCATGTTCAGACCGGAAATCAAGGTTATCGACTGTACTGTCCGCGACGGCGGCTTGATGAACAAATGGCAGTTTGACGACAAGTTCGTCCGCGCTGTCTATCAGGGACTGAGCGAGGCCGGGGTCGACTACATGGAGATCGGCTACCTCAGCTCCGAATCCGCCTTTTCCCGCACCGAGGTCGGCCCCTGGAAATTCTGCGCCGAGGATGATCTGCTGCGCATCATCGGCGACAGCGAAAAAAAGATCAAGTTCTCGGCCATGGCCGACATCGGCCGCATCGACTACAACGATATCCGCCCCCAAAAGGAGAGCGTGCTCGACATGGTGCGGGTGGCCTGCTACGTCCACCAGATCGACAAGGCCATCGCCCTGGCCCACCACTGCCAGGACAAGGGCTACGAAACGACGATCAATCTGATGGCCGTCTCCACCGTGGGCCCGCGGGAGCTGGAAGAAGGGCTTGACGACCTGGCAAAAAGCCGGGTGCCGGTCATCTATCTGGTGGACAGCTTCGGCGCCTTCTACCAGGAAGACATCGAGCTGCTGGCCAAAAAATACATGGAGCGGCTACCCGGCAAGACCATCGGCATCCACGCCCACAACAACCAGCAGCTGGCCTTTGCCAACACCATCTCCTCCGTGATCTGCGGGATCAACTATCTGGACGCCACCCTGTACGGCATGGGGCGCGGCGCAGGCAACTGCCCCACGGAACTGCTGCTCTCCTTTCTCAAAAACCCCAAGTTCAATGTGCGTCCGCTCATCAAGGTCATCGAAGAGGAGATTCTCCCCTGGCGGGAAAAAATCGACTGGGGCTATTTCATCCCCTACATGGTCGGCGGGGTTATGAACCAGCATCCCAGGGCGGCCATGGCCTGCATGGAATCCGACAAGAAAAACCAGATCACCGAATTTTACGACCAGATGACCAGCGCCGCCGCTGGTATCTGAGTTTCCCCAACCCAGCTTGCAAAAAAGGCGGATTCCGAAAGGGATCTGCCTTTTTTTATTGCCCCGTATCCCCCTCTTTCTGCATATAATTTAACAAAAGCCCTACTCGAGAGGAGGACTCGCCATGCACTCTTGGACAAAACAGTATTCCTGCAAGCTCATCGCCCTGCTGCCCCTGCTCCTGCTCGTTGCCGCCTGCGGCCGGCCAGCCTACGTTTTCCATGAGGATTTTCGCATTAATGATGCCCTGGAAGCATATCACCCCTTGCCGGGCTACACTTACTACTACAGCGGCCCCGAGAATTTCCCCCTGGCAATCCTGGGGGTCAGGCCGGAATATCGTCTCAAGAAAGAGTTTTGGATTCCGGTGGACCTGACGGAAAAGAAGCTGCAAGGCTGGATGGAGGTGATCGACAATCCCCATCGCAACCTCCAGACCAGATATCACGGCAAGGTGATCCGCACGGCGGAAGGGGAGGAAATCGGCATCTGGTACTCGCCCCAGGAATGGAGCACGGTGCGGCTGGGAGCGGATAGGGAGGTCGAAATCTACACCCCGTTCAACACCCTGTACAATAAGGTCACCGGTCGCGAAGGTGGTTTTCCTTGAGCAACTGGCAGAGATAAGTGCGCATGACAGACAGTAGAATTCAATTAACGGAAGAGGATATCACCGGGATCCAGGCGGATGCCATCGTGAACGCGGCGAACAATTCGCTGCTTGGCGGCGGCGGGGTCGACGGCGCCATCCACCGGGTCGCCGGACCGGAACTGCTTGCCCAATGCCGGACCCTTGGCGGCTGCCCCACGGGCGAGGCGAGGATCACCAAGGGCTACAACCTGCCAGCCGCCTGGGTCATCCACACGGTGGGGCCGGTCTGGCGCGGCGGAACCCAGAGGGAGCCGGAGCTGCTGGCCCGTTGCTACCGGAACTGTTTTTCCCTTGTTCGGGAACATGGCCTGCGGAGTGTCGCCTTTCCCGCGATCAGCACCGGGGTCTATGGCTATCCCAAAGAAGAGGCGGCCCGCATTGCCATCCAAGAGGCGCGGCGAGCCCTGGCGGAAAACGAAAATCTCGCCCGCGTCCTTTTTGTTTGCTTCAACAGCGACACACGGCTGGCGTACGAGAAAGCCCTGACAGAGCCCTAATCGCCACCCTTCACAACAATTTCCAAGATCTCCCCAGCAAACTCCACCAGATCTCCAGGCACCAGCTGACGGCCACGCCGGGTTTCCACCTCGCCGTTGACCTTTGCCTCGCCCTCTTGGATCCGGAGTTTGCCCTCTCCGCCGGTCTCAACCACCCCGGCCAGTTTAAGTAACTGACCGAGCCGGATAACCCCGTCGCGCACTGCCACCTGCTGTCTGCCCATGCTCTGTGTTCCTTTTTTTTAAAACGGCGGGGCGATGGTCACCAGAATCCGCAGGTCGGTATGCGCCCGGACGCCGTGGGGCTCGCTGATGTCGCAAAGCAGCAAATCCCCTGCCTGCGCCGGGATGGACTGCTCGTCCTTGCCGAGGAATTCCCCTGTTCCTTCCAGCACCTGAATGGAGAGCTGGCCTTCCGTCTCATGGAAATGCACCGGAAAAACCTGTCCGGCGCTGAGGTTGAAATTCAGAATCCGAAACCAGGGCGAATCGTGGAGCAGCACCTTTTTCATGCTTCGGCTGTCAAAAACCCTGGTCTCGGCAAGACTCTTTTTCTCCATCATCGCAGCACCTCCTGTGGGCAGATTGAATGCATCTCTTTGCTCCCCAGCATACGAGACCAGCACCGTCTTTTCCTTGACTTGAATCAAACACCTCGCGATTCGCAATAAAAAAAACCGCCATACGAATCTCGCATGGCGGCAAGCAGAGACAGGACTCTTGGCTGCTGATTATTTGAGGGCAGCGCCCTTCTTTTTCACCTGAGGTTGAGCGGCGGCTTCTTTCATCGACTCCCAATCCGCCGCTCCTGGAGACGACGCGCCGGGCACCAGTCGCAATTCCTGACTTCGGGATTTGATTTCCCCGTTGAGCACAGCGCCGGACTCCACCGCCAGATCCATGGTCTCGACCTTGCCCTGGATAAAACCGCTTTTCACCACATACAGCTTCTTAACATTGACCGTGCCCTCGACCCGGCCAGAACAGACAAAGGTATTGACCACAATGTCCCCGGAGATGGTCCCGGTTTCCCCAAGGATAAGATACTCCCCGCGGATATTGCCCTCGGCCTTGCCATCAAGCCGCAGCTTGCCCTTGAGCGAAATATCGCCCACCATCTGCATATCCGCGCCGATCACGCTGGTGATCATCTCCGACTTTGTCTCGCCGATGCCCTGCTTGTTAAAAAAACCCATGTCAATCACCTGCTGCGAATTTTACTCCGGCCAAAAAACCCGGAATTGCATCACTGGCCCAATGCTGTATCCTATTTGGCCGACACTGCGGCAATACGAGGGTGTACCTGAATAAATTTCATCGGGTCGATCAACTTATCCCGGTATTTGACTTCATAATGCAGATGAGACCCCGTGCTTCTCCCCGAGTTGCCAACCAGCCCGATGACCTCCCCTCTGGTCACGGTATCGCCCTGTTTGACAAAATCCCTCTGAAGGTGGAGATAACTGGTCTGAAATCTATTGCCATGATCAATTACGATAAAATTGCCATGGCCGTTATCATAGCCTTTGCCAACGACAACGCCATCCGCCGGGGCAATGATTTTGGTGCCAGGATTGTTTCTGATATCCACCCCACTGTGGAAGGCAGGCTCCCCGTTAATGGGATCAAGCCGTGCCCCGAACTGGGAGGTAATGGTTCCCCGAACCGGCGCCCCCAAAGGCACGGACTGAATGGTGTCCAGGTAATGGTCCACCTTCAGGGTAAGACCTGCATACGAATCCTGCGGCAACCGGGTGAAAGGTCCGCCCGCGCCTTTTTTGCTTTCATGCACCTCGAGATTCACCCCCACCGAGGCGAGGATCGATTCGATGACCTGGCTCTTGTGTTTCAGGTCGGTCAGGGCCGCATTCAGCAAGGCCTGCTGCTCCTGCTCCTGTTTGGTTGTTCGCGCCTGCATGCTGGTGTTCAAAGCAACGGTGACCGCCAGGTTCTTTTGCATTGTCGCAACCCGCTCGCGCAGGACGAAGTTTTCTCCGGAAAAAAACCAGCCGAACCCGCTGCCAAGCATGAGAAAACAACAAAACCAGAATACGATCTTCAGGTTTTTTTTGGAGACAACAAACGACCGAATTTCTCCCCGTTCGCTGGTCACAATAAAATGTATCTGTTTATCCATGCGGCAGGGCCCCCTTGTCTGCGGTCCGGCTATAAAACTGTACCCTCGCCCGCAAAAAATTACCCGGGCGCGTAAAACTATCTCCTCAAAAAAATAAGGGAAATTCACTATATTTTCGAAAAAGAGTAACAGGAATGCGACAGGCAAACCAGATTTTTTTTAGCCTCTTGGCGGGAGATGCCAGCAATCCCTTATTCCCCTTGCCTTTTCCGGATTATTTTTTTGCCTCTTGTCTCTTCACAAGAAAAACGCTATGCATATCTTCAAGATACAGAATATTTCCGTCCGTACCCCCTATCCCTCTTGCAAAAATCCATGCGCAAACAGAACCGTTCCCCTCGGCCATCAGTCTCCGCCAGCAAGCACCCAGGGAAAAAATCCGGGAAACAACCCCTCCGCAAACTGACGGTCAGCGATGACCTGGGCGTTCTCTTCTCCTCTGATCCGGAAAACACCACCCCGCCAAGTTTTGCCAGCGCCTTGGCAACCGGGATTCCCGCCGCAACCCTTGCGGAAATTCTCACGGAAAAGGAGGAACTGCCAACCCCTGCGCAATCGCTACAGACCGCGATAAGAAACTCCCCTCCGCCCCAGGATCGCATCGATCTCCATGGCTGCACCGCTGCCGAGGCGGAAACCAAAACCGAGAATTTCCTGACCCGGGCTCTGCGCAATCATCTGAAAACCGTCCTGGTCATTACCGGCAAAGGCCTCCATTCGCCGGAAGGATCCGTGCTCAAGGACGTCATCGAGGCCCGTCTCAAGATCATGAAAAACGACGGGGCGGTCCTCGCCTATCTTTGGGAGAAAAAGGACCGGGAAAAAAGCGGGGCACTGCTCGTCTATCTGCCCTGAAGCTCAAACAAAAGGATTCGTGCCATGGACCATCAGGTCGCTGTCTTCACCCCCTTCCCCTTTGTCATCGGCCAGAAAATTCACATTGCCGGAGGTCCGCGCGGCGGCGACTGGCTGGTGATCGGCCTGACCGAACGCAAAATCCAGCTCAGATGCCCGGTTTCCGGCCGGGAGGTGGAGTGGGACCGGTTCTGTTACCTTGCCGAGACCCGCGAACAGGAATGGCCCATGTCGCGCTGAGATTTTCAGACCGCCCGCCCTTGACTTGCATGCCGCTCGAATTATATTCCCTCAAAACAGCTGAGCCTATTCCCGGGCTGGCCATGCGCCCAATGCACAACGAGGAGCACCCATGGGAAACACGATAAAAACGGGCATGCTGATGGCTGCTTTGACCGCTCTTTTCATGGTGGCCGGGCAGGCAATGGGCGGCCAGAGCGGCATGACCGTGGCCCTGCTCATGGCCGTAGCCATGAACTTTTTCGCCTACTGGTTCAGCGACAAGCTGGCTCTGAAAATGGGGGGCGCCAGGGAGGTGGATCAAAGTGAGGCGCCGGAGCTGCATGGACTGGTTGCCGGGCTTGCCGCGCGGGCCGGACTGCCAAAACCCCGCATCTATATCATGGAAAGCGAAACCCCCAACGCCTTTGCCACGGGGAGAAACCCAGACCATGCCGCAGTGGCCGTCACACAAGGCCTGCTGGTCGTCCTCAACCATCAGGAACTGGAAGGCGTTCTCTCCCACGAGCTGGCCCATATCAAGAACCGGGACATCCTGATCAGCTCCATGGCCGCGGTCATGGCCGGAGCCATCAGCTCCCTTGCCACCATGACCCAGTGGGCCATGCTCTTCGGCATGGGCAGAGGTTCCGATGACGAGGACAGCGGCGGCGGAATGCTCGGCGCCATCGCGATGATGATCATCGCCCCCATTGGTGCGGCCCTGATCCAGATGGCCATCTCCCGCAGCCGCGAATATCTGGCCGACGCCACCGGCGCCCAGATCTGCGGCAGACCGGCCTCTCTGGCCAGCGCCCTCCAACGGTTGGAAGATTCCAACCATCGCCAGCCCATGGAGGTCAATCCGGCCACGGCCCAGATGTATATCGTCAACCCACTTTCCGCCGGAGCCATGGCCAACCTGTTCAGCACTCATCCGCCCATGCAGGAGCGAATCAAGCGGCTCCTGGCCATCGGTTGAGCCATGGCGCCCACCTCCTCCGTTTCAACCATCCTCTTCGACTATGGCGGAGTCCTGGCAGAAGAGGGCTTCGCCCAGGGGCTTGCGGCCATAGCCAAGGAAAACTCCCTTGATCCGGCCCCTTTTTTCCACGCCGCCACCGAAGCCATCTACGCCTGCGGCTATGTGACCGGCCAGTCCACGGAGCAGGATTACTGGCGGCTGCTCCGCAGCCAAACCGGCATCAGGGGCGAAGATCAGGCGCTGACCGAGGCAATCCTCAGCCGCTTTACCTTGCGGCCTAAGATGCTTGCGACGGTTCGCCGCCTCAGGAAGCAGGGGGTGAACCCGGTCATTCTCAGCGACCAAACCGACTGGCTCGACCGCCTCAACGAGCGGCAGCCGTTTTTCCAGGAATTCAGCAAGGTCTTCAACAGCTTTCATCTTGGAAAAACCAAACGCGAGGCAAGCCTGTTCAGCGACGTCCTTACGGCCCTCAAGGTCGAACCCAGGCAGACCCTCTTTGTCGATGACAATCAGGGGCATATCGACAGGGCCGCAGCCCTTGGCCTGCAAACCCATCTGTTCCAGAGCGAGGAGCTGTTTTTCACGAACCTTGCCCGGCGGGGACTGGCCTGAAGCCAGCCGGGGAACCACTTGGCAGAAGGAGAAGAACGCTGTGCTGGATCATAAAAAACTCGCTGTCATCCATATTGTCAAAAAGGAACTGGGCGCAAGTGACGAGGAATACCGCGACACCCTGGAAAAGGTGACGGGAGTCCGCTCGGCAAAGGATCTGGACGAAACCGGGTTCCAGCGGCTCATGCGCTACTTTGCCAGAAGCGGACATTATCGCGCCAACCGGGACGGCATTACCTTCCGGCAAAGGATGTACATCAAGCATCTTGTGGAGGATCTTGCCTGGGATGCGGCCCATTACGCCAATTTCCTGAAAAAATACTACAAGACCGCAGAACTAGGGACTCTTTCCAAAAAAGAGGGTAGCAAGGTGATCGAATCACTGAAGCATATTCTGGCAGGACGATGAAAACGGGAAGAAAAGGACAACGAACTATCCAGCTTGGAGCCGAAAAGTGAAAAAAACCACGGAGCGTAACTGTTCAGCAGGGCCGCAGATGCTAGGAAGAGGTCGGCGAAGTGTGCTAGTGCACATGATCTGGCCGATGACAGGTAAGCGAGCCTGCGAGACTCCGACGCAGATGCGGTGCTGCTGGACAGTTACAGGACAACAATGACAGCATTCAAGGATGAATGGGACTTGGGCATGGCCCTACAGGTTCTGCACAGTGAAACCGTGGACGGCAAGATCTGGGCCGAGGCGGTGAAATGGCTGTTTCTCTTTGGCCCCCCGGCAGTCCGAGAGATGATCAGCCAGGCTTCAAGCATGGCAACCGGCGAGTTTTTCCCGGAACTTTCGCCCATCGGGTACAGCGATCAGGGGGAGCCCCTCTATGACATCAAAAAACTTGCCGAATGCCTGGGGATGAGCGAAGAAGATGCCTTGGCCAAGATGGCGGAACTGGAAACGGAACATGATATCCAGAGCCTGTATGACGCGCCGGAGGCGCATAAAATCCAATAAGCCAAACTCAGAGAAGGATTCCGCCCCGCCGTCTGTTCCGCGCTAAAACCCGATCCATGGACAGCATGCCACCGCCTCGGAACACAAGGGCCAAGGCAATACCCAGCACCAGGAGATGGTATTCATATCCTTCCCCCTGCTGCTGCCCGAACCAGTTCATGAAAAAACCATGCTGTAGATGATTCATCTTCATGCAGATGGCGATGGCTGTGCCAATGGCCAAGGCCCAAACCCTGGTAAAAAGGCCGACCATCAGCAACAGCGAACCGCAAAACTCGGAAACCATCAGCAAAATAATGGCCCAAAACGGAAAGCCCATGGCGGAAAAAGCCGTTACCGTCGCCCCATAGCCGGGTCCTCCGAACCAACCAAGAACCTTCTGCGCCCCGTGGGGGAAGATCACCACCCCCAGAGCCAGACGAATCAGGAGTTGGGCTGGGCTGTTATCTGTCGTGACAAGAGTCTTGACCATCAGAAACCTCTCATAAAATCAATGCAACCCCAGCACCGCAAGCTGCCTTCTGGAGAACTGCTGCTGCCCACGAGTCCAGGCAATGAGACAATTTTTCAATATATCCGTTCATCAACGAAATTTCCATCTGAAAAACAATTACTCGACTCGATAAACAAGGTAATTTCACACAATGGGCATGGCGTTTTATTTTCTTTTCAGGTAATAATTAAAAAATTCCCAAAGGGGAAAATCTTCATCCACCAGCCTGGTGCGGCATTACACATGATGATACTCTGAAACATGAGGAGAGAGCCTTGAACACCAAATTCCGTTATTTTTTCCTGCTGTCAGCCATGCTTCTGTTTCTCGCAGCCGGATGCGGCCTAATGAAAGAGAAGACAAGTACCCCGGAAAAAGCCCCCGCAGGGGAGGGAACCAAAGTCACCGCTGCCGAACTGATCGATCTGCTCTCCGACAACACCATTACCATTTATGAATACGGCGACACCGCAATCATCGAAATGTACGCCAATGGCAAGATGTATGCCGTGAAAAGCAAAACCGAAAAAAATGAAGGGAAATGGTCAACGGAAAACGACAAGCTGTGCCTCCAGTTCAAGCGCTGGGGCTTTGGCGACGAGATCTGTTACGATGTGTTTCGCAAGGGAGAAGAGTATAACCTGTATACGTCCACCGGGCTAAAATCGAGTTATTTCACCATCACACACGGCGTTAAGCGAGGGCAGGCAGGCAAAAACACGGCCGCCGCCCAGAAACAACCCGCCAAACGGGCCGCCACCACCTCTCCCGATGTGGTGGTTGAAGAACCGGTCGCGCCGCCGGTATCCGCCCCCGCAATCCAGGAGACATACCAGAGCTCAACCCCGCAGGCGGCCAGCCGGGATTTGGGCATGATCTACCGCGGCATGAGCCAGAACTGTCCGGGCTGTAATCTCCAAGGCGCCAATCTGGCCGAAGCCAGTCTGCTCCGGGCCAACCTGGCCGGAGCCAACCTGAGCAACGCCAACATGGTCAAGGCCAACCTCAAATGGGCCAATCTGAAAGGCGCCAATCTGACAAACGCGGACCTCTCCGGGGCGAACCTGGCCGGGGCCGACCTCTCCGGAGCCAACCTTGAACGGGCCGACCTGACCGGGGCCAATCTGGAACAGGCCAATCTCAAAGGGGCAACGATCAATACCGCCATTGGTCTTGACCTGAAAAAAGCCATCCGTTAAACAACGCCTGGTATTTACCGGAGCCGAACCTGACACAGATTCGGCTCCGGCCCTTCCTCACTTGCTCCGGCGCACCGCCCTGGTCATGGCTGGCCACTGCCGTGGCGCCAGACAAAGAAAGGGATAAAGCAACCAGCGCATCTTGCCCAGGCGGGCAACAGTCACATCCTTGCACCGGCAGCAATCACAGGAGGCGGCAAGGTCTCCTTCCTCGCCGAGCCATTGATGCTGGTACAGCAAAAACAGATGGGAATTGGCCTTGGCGCAGTCCTCGCACAGCCACTGAACGGTTCCGTTTATCTGCCACTTCTGCATGGGAAATTCTCCCTTTATTCTTGATCGTTTGCCATCATTGCCAGAACACCACCAATACCACAACTATCGGTATCCTCTGTTTTTTCTTTAGCCATTGTTCAAAAAACAGCAGCGCCGCTTACGCTGCTGTTCACGGCGGCCATGGCCCCGGTCTCAACCGCCCTTGCCCAAATAGGTCCGCCCCCCCACGTAACATGCGTCGAAATAGCCGTTGCGCAAGGAGCTTTGTCGGATAGCGTCCCCCTTTTTAGGCGCATGGATAAAGCTGCCGTTTCCGGTATAGATTCCCACATGGGACACTTCCGAATTCCCGTTGGTGGCAAAAAACACCAGATCCCCGGGAGCGAGATCTTCCCGACGCACCGGGCTTCCCGCCTGGAACTGGGCCACGGAATTACGCGGCAGATTGAGGCCGTTGAGCTTATAGATGGTCATGGCCAGGCCGCTGCAATCAAAACCCTTCTCAACCGATTCCCCGCCCCATTCATAGGGAATGCCAATGAAACCCTCCGCCGTGCTCACCAGCATCTTCCGCAAGGCCCCATCCTGATAATGTCGGAACCGGGCCGCAGCAAACTCCCCCGGCGCAACCACATAATACGCCTCGATCACTCCGGATTTCCGCAACTGCACCGCCCGTGCCTCCGCCTCTTTCCGCGACGAAAAATTCCCGAACCGGACCTTGTACAACCCGCTGGCATGACGATAATAATAGGCGTCAAGCCCCAGGGCATCAAGTTTTTGCATGAGGCGCACCGCATTGTCCAGCTTGGCAAAAGCGCCGACCTGGATGGTATGCCCCAACAGGGCCAGCTCCTTTTCCGAGGCGGGCTTGGGCAAGGCTCCATCTCCCTGACGGAGGCCACCGCAACCAGGAATACTCCCCAAGACAACCACCAGCAGAAGCCACCTGGCCAGAAAAAACCCTTGCCCTGCCATGCTCACGGCTGCACCCTCTCCGTACCCCCGCCATAATCGGCCAGAGCGGCCGCCAACTCCTGTCGCACCGAATCGACCAACGCCTTGGGGGCAATGGCCCTTGCCCCGCTCCCCCAGGAAAGAACCCAACGCCTGACCTCATAGAGATGGCGCGCCGGAAAACTTAAGACCACACTGCCGGATTTTTTCCGAACCACGGTCTGCTGGGGATGCCATTCCCGCTCCAGAACATACGGGGCATGCTCCCTGGAAAACAGAACCTTCACCAAAACCTCACGCTCGCCGCTGAAAATTCCGAACTGGGTGCCGCCATAACGCGCATGGTCAAAATCCTCGGGCACGGAAAACCGTTTTTCAAGCAACAAAACCGCTTCAATTCTGGACATGGCAAAGGTGACAATCGCATCGCGCCGATGGCAATGACCGATGAGGTACCATTCCCCCTGATAACGCACCAAGTGATATGGGTCAACCCGCCGCTCCGTGCTCTCCTGCCCGCCGGGTTTGCGGTAGGACATGGCCAGAGTCTGGTTGTTGCTCAACCCCGCCGACACAGCCTCCCACACCTCCGGCTCAAGCTTGGTTTGCCGCTCTGGAATCACCGAGAGCTTGTCTTCCACCCAAGCCGGGTGGATGGAGACCTTCTCGGGCAGGGACTCCTCGATTTTCCGAAACACCTTCTGGAGTTTGCGATAGATGGGCGTATCTTCATGCATCCGCAGGGCTTTTTCCGCGATGCAGATGGCGAACAAATCGCTTTCATTTAAGGAAATGGCGGGCAGGGCGTAATTTTCCTCAGTGTAATAATAGCCCCTGACCTTGGCGTCGTAGGCAATGGGCGCGTCACGCTGACTTTTCAGATAATCGATATCCCGCAGAATACTCTTGGCACTCACCTCGTATTCGGCGGCCATGGAACTGCAATTCGCCATAATCCCGCTACGCATCCCTTCGCGGATCTTGCGGTCTATGAACAGCAAACGCAGGAGTTGCGTCTTGTCTTTTGCCATGTTTTTCCCAAACCGAAAAAAATCCACAGGTAGGACATCATTTGTCCTACCTGCCATGATAGGCTCAGTCCAGAAGAAAACACAAGACAACTTTTATATCTGGAGGAAAACAATGTTTCATAAAGATCATGGCTTCAAACACGGATTTCTCTCTGCCCTCAACCGGTGCGTCGCAACCTCTTTCTTCTCCGCGCCGCACGAGGCAAGACAAAACGAAAAGATCATCCCTCTCTTCGAAGTTGCCCCCCGGACGCCAAAAAACCTCGCCCAGGAGAGGTATCTCGCCATACCCACCTTTATCCGGCAAGGAAAAACCTTGGGCCTGTAACAATGGGCCGAACCCATCGGCCCCCTCATTTTGCTCTGCCCCTGTGATGAGGACGCAACCTTCTTGCTCCCCGCAGGGCCTTGGCGTATACTGCTCGCAGTGGAATCATCAATCTGCCCTGAAACCATAACGCCAACGGTCCGTCCGAGCTTGCCATGATCAAGAAGGTCACCCTCGAAGAACTCCAGCCCGGTATGCATATCGAGCGATTTGCTTGCGGCTGGCTGGACCACCCCTTTGTCTTCAACCGCAAAAGGATCAAGACCCAGGACGAGATAGAGCGTCTCAAGGACTGGGGTGTCACCCACGTCTACATCGAGGACAACCAGAGCCATGAGCCCGCCCCAGTCAGAGTTGAACAGGAAAATCCCCCGCCGCCCGTAGCATTCGAGCACATTATCACCCCGCAAACAGCACGGGTTGACCGAGAAATCAGGCATATCCCGATCCGCCATGAGATTGTCCGGGCCGAAAAAGTACGGCACCGGGCCAGTCTGGCCGCAAAGAATATCCTGGCCAACGTGCAGGCCGGGAAAAAAATCCAGACCAGGGAGGCAAAGGCAGCGATCAGTGAGCTGGACAATTCCATCTGCCACAACAAGGACGCGCTCTTTTTGCTCATGCGCTTGCGCAAGAAGGATGAATACACCTTCGACCATTCGGTGAGCGTGGGCGTGCTGCTCCTGGCTTTCTGCCGGGCCATGGGCTTTGACCAGGAAACCACCAGGGCCATCGGTCTTGGCGGACTGCTGCATGACGTGGGCAAGATGGCCGTGCCCCTGGCCATCCTCAACAAACCCAGCGCCCTCAACGATGAAGAGTTTAAGACAATCCAGCAACATGTCATCTGTTGCAAGGAAATCCTGGCCACCACCCACAATATTCCTCTGCCTGCTGCCCAGATAGCCATGGAACACCATGAACGGTTCGACGGCACCGGGTATCCCCATGGCCTTACCGGCGGCGGCATCAGCCTGGGCGGTCAGATGGCCGCCATCACCGATGTGTTCGACGCCCTGACCTCGGACCGGTGCTACCGCAACGGCATCGATCAGGTCGAGGTACTGCGCAAACTGTATGGCTGGAGCCGCAGTCATTTCAACGAAACCTTGGTGCACCGCTTTATCAGGTGCATCGGCGTCTATCCGGCCGGCACCCTGGTTCAGCTGGAAAGCGGCATGCTCGCGGTGGTGGTGGAATCAACGGACAACCTGCTGCGCCCCGTGGTTCGCCTCATTTACGACACCAAGCACGACTGGGCCATCAGGCAAAAGGACATCGACCTCTCCAAGTCCAATGGCAAGGGCGGCGGAGACCGCATCATCAGCTATGAATCCGCCAAACGCTGGCGGATCAACCCTCTCAAGGTTCTCGGCATCACCTGATCCCCTGCGGAATACACGAATATTTGACAGGAATCTATTGCGCCGGGAACTTCGGCGATTGCGCCCGCTACAGGGCCGCGCTGAATCTGGGACAGGAACTGGTGCCGGACGATATGTTCCCAAACAAGGATGATTTCGTGAGCCTTTTCGCCCGGGCCATGAATCGGAGGGGAAACCCGGTCAGCAAGAGCTGCCGCACGCACTACCCCGACTGGGTGCCAGTTTCCGTGCCAAAAAAAATTGCAGCACCTTCCGGTCATCTTCCGGCAACTCGTCAAACTCACAGCCAATGCTGACATTGCTCACCACCGGGTGATCCGGCACCCAGCGCACCGTGAGCGGCATGACGCTGTCGCAGAAAACCTCATCCCCCATGCTGAGCCGGGCAAGAACGAACTGGCGGCCAGGCTCCAGAGAATTCCAGCCCTCCGGTTTCACGGTGAAATGTATGCCGCCAAGCCCAGATCAAGAACCAGGGCGGAAAAGGAAAACCGCTCGAAATCGGGGAAAACGAAGACCCCGCGGATATTTTCTTCCGGAGAAAAATACACCCGCGCTTCTTTTCTTTGCGCATGAAACCCGCCCGTCATCATCTCCCCCCTTGTGGCCCAGACAACCCAGCCACCCCTGGCCATGATTGCCGAATTATCCCCGCTGCTTCCATTTTTATATCTGGGGTTGTTTTTTTTTGGCAAGCCCTACCTCACACCCTTTGCTCTTAGGAATTGACAAAGACAGCGGCCACGGCTATCAATTAACAACAATCATCCCATGAACCTTGACCAAGGATCCCCCATGCCCATCACCGTTGAAAAGCTCTCCCCCAAAAAACGCGAGGCCCTGCGCCTTGATCAATGGCCGATCTGGCAGTGCGAGCCCTCGACCTTTCCCTGGCATTACGACCAGGAAGAATCCTGCTATATCCTCGATGGCGAGATCACTGTTGCCACTGCGGAACAAACCGTGCACATCGTGCCCGGCGATTATGTGACCTTTCCCCAGGGGTTGGATTGCCAGTGGCAGGTGCATAGCGCAGTTCGCAAGCATTACCTGTTCCGCTAAATAAAGCTACCTCCCAAGGATTCCTTTGTGACCGATCCCTCCGCCATCGCCCGCCAGTTCGCCTTTCTTGGGGAGATCCTCTCCGTGGACGAATACGGGGCCGGCAATGTGAACGACACCTATCTGATCCGGGCAACAGACGGTCAATGCATCCTGCAACGCCTCAATCCCGCAGTGTTCCCGAAGCCAGAACAAATCATGCACAATCTGCGGATTCTCGACGACCATGTCCGCCCCAAACTGCTGGCATACCCGAACCAGCGCTGGGAGCTGCCGGGCATCATCCCTACCCGGAGCGGCGCGGATTATTACCGGGATAAGGATGGTGGCTGCTGGCGGGTCCAGACCTTTATCGCCGACACCGAGAGTTTTGCCACCATCGCCAGCGTTGCCCAGGCCCAAGAGGCAGGCCGGGCTCTGGGATTTTTCCATGGACTGATCCACGATCTGCCCGCGCATCTGCTGCACGACACCCTGCCCGGCTTTCATGTCACCCCCGGATATCTGGCGGCATACGAGGCTTTGGCCGCCTCCCCTCCCCGACCGGACCAATCGGAGCAAGCGCTTTTCTGCCACCGGTTCATTGGTGAGCGGAAGGATACGGCAGAGGTGCTCGAAGCTGCGCGCCTGCGGGGAGAACTCCTCCCCTGCCCCATCCACGGCGACCCCAAGCTGGCCAACATCCTCTTTAGCCGCAATACCGGCCAAGCGGTGAGCATCATCGACCTGGACACCGTCAAACCCGGGTTGCTCCATTACGACATCGGCGACTGCCTCCGCTCCTGCTGCAATGCGGCCGGAGAAGACGTGCCCCTGGCCGAGGTCTCGTTCAATCTTGCCTACTGCGGTGCCATCCTGCGGGGATACCTGCCCCAGGTGGCACCATTTTTTTCCGTTGCCGACTACCATTACATCTACGACGCCGTCCACCTCATCGCCTTTGAGTTGGGGTTGCGCTTCTTTTCCGACCACCTGGCCGGGGATGTGTATTTTCGCATCAGAAGACCAGGGCAGAACCTGCATCGGGCCAGGGTTCAGTTCGCCCTCTGCCAGAGCATCGAGGCGCAGGAGACGGAGGTCAAAAACATCGTTCGGAAACTCCAAACGCCATGACCGGCTTCAGCCTGCACCCCTTTTCCGGCCAGGACTCCAGCGGCGTGACCATCCAGGGTGCCATCACACGCACGGGCCAGGCCCTTATCCTTTCCTTTGTCCTGCAAGGGAATATGGGCGATCTCGTCCTGCCGACCACAACGGAACGGACACGATGCGACAACCTCTGGCAAGCCACCTGCCTTGAGATATTCTGGGCTGAGGAAGGCAAAAAAAACTACTGGGAATTGAACCTTGCCCCGAACGGGGGTTGGAATGTCTACGCCTTTACCGATTACCGCACCGGCATGTGTCAGGAAGACCGGATTGCCGAGCCGCGTATCGAAACCGAGCGCACACAGGAGAGCTTCTCCCTCACCGCCGAACTGGGGATTGGCAATCTCCATACGGACAACACCCCCCTCCGGGTTGGCGTCAGCGGTGTTCTCCAGCATCGGGATACCCGGCTGAGCTACTGGGCCCTTGCCCACCCGGAAGCCAAGCCCGACTTCCACACGCCCCAAAGCTTTCTCCTCCGACTGTAATCCCCTGGCTTAGCGGTGCGGACATCCCGGCAAAATACTTGCCATGCCCCCACCCAGTCTATATCCTAATTTGACAGCAAAGCAACTTCAGCCAGGAGAAGACCGCCCCAGTGCATAAAGAGATTCCGCAAACCATCGGCCGCTACCGCATTGTCCGGCAAATCGGGCTGGGCGCCATGGGCGAGGTCTACCTTGCCCAGGACGAACTCATCCACCGCAAGGTCGCCATCAAAAGCCTGCGGCTCGACCGCTACACAAACGAACAAAACCGGCAAAAAGCCATCGAATCCCTTCTGCACGAAGCCCGCATTGTCGGCAACCTCAACCACAGCCACATCACCGCGATTTACGATATCGGGGAGCAGGGCGGCGCAACCTACATTGTCATGGAATATGTCGATGGCAAAAACATCAAGGAACTCATCGACAGCAACACTGCCTTCTCCGTCGAGAAAAAACTCAGCCTCATCGCCATGGTGGCCCGTGCCCTGCATTTTGCCCACAAACGCGGCATCCTCCACCGGGATATCAAGCCGGCCAACATCATGATCGTAAATCAAAGCCTGCTCCCCAAGATCACCGACTTCGGGATTGCCCGGGTGGTGGACACCTCTTCCTTCGGCAGCATCGAAAGCAACATCGACGAAGAAGACTTTATTCCCGGCACCCCTTTGTACATGTCGCCCGAACAGCTTCGCGGCGAAAAGCTGGACAACCGCAGCGACATCTTCTCCCTTGGAGTCCTTGCCTACGAATGGCTGAGCGGAGAAAAGCCCTTTGCCGGGAAAAATCTGACTGCCCGCCTGCAATCAGTGCTCAAAGACGAACCGAAACCGCTCCGCGATCTTCCCGGCATCGACCCCGCGATCAACAGCATCATCATGCGAGCCCTGGCCAAGCCCTTGGCCGAACGGTACCAGAACGCCGATGAGTTTGGCGACAGCCTGGAACTCTATCTCAACTCCCTGGAGAAGAAAAAAGACGAAGAAAAACGGGGACTTTCCTTTGATAAAAAGGAGATCATCGAACGCTTGCGGCACCGCTACCTCTTTTTTGCCGACTTCAGCGAAGAGGAGCTGTACGAACTGTTCCGCGCCTCCAGAAAGGAGGAGTTTGCCATGGGGGACTACCTGATCCGCGAGGGCACCTCGGGCACCAAGATGTACATGATCATTTCCGGCGCGGTTATCGTGCTTACCGAAACCGAAGGAAAGCGGGTGGAGCTTGAAACCCTGCGGGATGGCAGCTGTGTAGGAGAGATGTCGATGATCGACCACATGCCGCGCTCCGCCTCGGTGGTTGCGTTCAAGAAAACCGTGGCCCTGGTTTTGAATGAAACGGTGCTCCGCCACAACAACCCGAAGCTCTGCCTCAAGCTCTATCGGAACCTGGCCACCACCCTGTCCGAACGGTTACGGTCCAGCGAAGCCAGGTATCTGACCCTGCTGGCTACCCACCATGCTTGGGGGGAGAAGAATGGTGTGGAGTCTAACGGGTTCGAGGCAGGGGAGGACTCCTAAAAAGGAAAATCTGTCCCAGTTTTTCGGAACCATCGCCAAAAAATATTGTTGCTTTTCTCCTTATTATGTTCTAACTTTGTTATAACTAATACGGAGGTGCAAAAAGATGCAAACAACTTTACGCAAGGTGGGAAATTCACGCGGAGTGCTGATTCCTGCGGCATTTCTGGCAGCATGCGGAATCGGCACGGAGATAGAAATGCGGCAGGAAGGTCGGCGCATCATCATTGAGCCGATGAATCCTCCCCCGAGACTCGGGTGGTTTGACACGTATCAAGCCGACAAAGAGGTGGATGCCTGGGCGGGAATTACCGATACCCCGACTGAAAACGAGGAGTGGCAATGGTGAAACGCGGGGAAGTTTACTGGGTAAATCTTGACCCCACCGTGGGCACGGAAATCAAGAAAACCCGCCCGGCTCTGGTGGTCTCACCCGACGACATGAACGGGGTATTGCCCAGGGTGATCGTTGCACCGCTGACCAGCAAAGGGCAGCCCCTGGGGTGCCGCCCGGAGATAACCTTGGACGGCAAGCAGGGCAGGATTCTCCTGGACCAGTTGCGTTGCGTGGATAAGCTCCGCCTGGCTGGGAAAATGGGCGAAGTGGATATAGCCTTGTGGCATCCGCTTCTTCTGGAGATGCTGGCCTGACAGCGAATGCCCAAAAGTCTAACCCGGCCCGAAGTCAGACCCAATAATTAAGTAAAAGGTGTCGTCAGAATTATGGTCCCTTAGAAAGACAGATCCTTAGCATGCTTCTGCATCCATACAGTGAATTCGTTGTATCCATACGAGCCACCGAGAACCAATTGAATGTTATCGGTTTGGAATCCAGTGATCATCATGTTGATAGCAACCTTGTAATTCTTTTCGTACATTTCCAAAAACTGCGGGTGTACTTTCGTAAGATATGACGGCTTGACCTGATTTGCCTCTAATAGAGATAGTTCAAGAAGTTCCGTCACCTTAGTCTTGTCAACAGCGGAGAGTCGAGTAACATCCCCTGTCTTGATGATTATTTTCAAAGCTTCGTCACATGCCTTCTTTGAATTATCATAATGGCGTTCGTCTGGAGAATCTGGCGATGTGGAACCAGACGAGAAAGCATAATATGGCCATACTGTTGATTTCACTGTCGCTACAATTTCACCAAATAATATCCATTTGACAAAGCCATGCTCCTTTGCATATTGCCAGTTGTAGTACGGTGTCACCACCGTGAGAGAGATAACATACAGCACAGCAATGCCAAGAAGAACATTGTTCATCACCTTTTTCATCTGCTCACCTCCTTCTTGGGCATTTCAGATTCTTCTCATCTTTGTCAGCTAACGTAGAGTTAACCAGCCGCCCCGCTTTTGGGCGGTCTGATTGAACGCCGGGTTATGTTTCACGTTCAGAATACCCTCTCTTTAATGGCTGCTGTTGACGAGATGGCCGTAGCCGCAATCTCGTGCGTCTGACTTTTAAACGCCTTGCAATAGGTTTGAAGATCGTCGGGGTATTTTGTTTCGCCGAGCGAGCGCAACTCTTTGATGAGGTAACTGTAATAAAAAAAACTAGACCATAAAGCGATGTCCAACACAGGAAATTTGCTGTCCATTTTCATTTCAATGTGGTGAGCAATCTGGTTGTCACGGTAAGTTTTCATTTCTTTCCAGTAAGCTGCCCATGCATCTGGCGTAACATTCACTGCGGTGAGCAGGCTATTTCTGAATTGATCGTGGTTGGCGCGTGGTACGATTTTTTTCCAGTGCGTGGCTTCGCCGTCAGAGCCGAAAATCTTGCACCACTCAAGAACAGCGACATCGAGTTGATTTCCATGAATGAGACGCCAGAAGTTCAGATGCGGATCTGGATCAACTTCCGTCAAGACACGTTTCATCTCAGTGCTTCGAGCAAGGTACACGAGGCGGAACAAGTGCTCTGTAAGGTCTTTTCGGCGAGTCATATGCTATGAAACATGATTATACGGATTTCCTCTTTTGTCCCAAGCTATCATCGGCGTTCACTCCGTGTCAAGCCACAAGAAGCAGAACCTGACACATTGCAGGTATGACATTTCCTGATTGCGGGGCTAAGAAGCAACACCTTGGAACGCCAGGCAAAGAGGGGTCCCCCCCATCTCAATCGCAGAAATGTAAACGTTCAGCAGCGCGGCTGCGCTGCTGCCACAGATGCGCGAAAGAGGTCGGTTCGCCATACTCCAGTATGCGAACCGACCGATGACAGCTAAGCGAGCGAAGCGAGACTGCGAAGCAGATGCGGTGCTGCTGGACGTTTACAATTAGTACATCTCATACTTGGCCAATACCCCGTCCAACCCGCCGTTACTGAGCGGCTTCTTCCAGGCAGGCTTGAGGCCGATCTTCTTCACCAGCTCCCGGTCGCCGAAATAAAGATACGCCGTGGAGCCGGTACATTTATGCTTGAGAAAACTGCCCAACTCCCCCACCAGGGCGGCGGCCTCTTCCTGGGCGCCCAAGCGAACCCCGTAGGGCGGGTTGGAAACGATGACCGCATTGCTGATCGGCTCAAGTGCCTGGAAATGGCTGGAGTACACCTCCACCTCTTTGCCGTAGGGTAGCTGGCTAAGGTTGATCCGCGCTGCTTTTACCGCCAGTTTTGCGGCATCGCTGCCCGTGATCAGCCCCTCGGGCAAACTGCGGATCTGCGCATCCGCCTCGGCCTTCACCTTTTGCCAGGTCTCGGGTTCAAAATCTGGAAAGCGCATGAAGCCAAAGCTCTCCCGCAGATACGAGGCGGGAATCCGGCAATACCGCATCAGGGCCTCGCAGAGCAAGGTGCCTGAGCCGCACATCGGGTCGATCAGTGTGCGCTCGCCGTCCCACTGGGTCAAGTCGATGATCGATGCAGCCAGGGATTCCTGGATGGGCGCTTCCACCGACTCCTGCCGGTAGCCGCGCCGGTGCAGGGAGGCCCCCGAACCGTCGAGGCTGATCACCGCCGTGTTTTTATGGATATGGAGGTTGAAGACCAGATCGGGGTTGCGCTTATCCACGTTAGGACGGGAGCCGAATTTCTCCTGGAATTGATCGACGATGGCATCCTTGAGACAGAGCGAGGCATACTGGGAATGGGTGATCAAGCTGTCGCTCACCGTGGCGGTGATGACAAAGGTCTGCTCCAGACCGAAGATCTCGTACCAGGGGATGGTCAGTGCGGTCTTGTAAAGATACTTTGTGCTGTGGCAGTCGAAATGCAGAAGCGGGGCCAAAACCCGGGTGCAGAGCCGGGTCTGGTAGACGATCCGATACAGGGCCTCGGGAGTGGCGGTGAAATACACGCCCCGGTACACCGGATTGATCTGGGTCGCACCCAAGGCCGCAAGCTCGCGCTCGGCCAGGGGCTCGACATTCTCCGCCACCTGGGCGAAGTAGCTGTTGTTTTTCTGATAGACGAATTCCAATCCATACCCCTCGGAATAAAATGATTAGCCCCCTTAAGACCTGCCGATGGTACACCGGAATGCGGACAAACGCCAGAGGCAACACAGGCCGTGGCCTGTTAACCCATTCCCCTTCCGTTTTCTTTGCTTGCAATCGCAGGAAAGACAGGGTACCTCTTGCTGCGGAAAATCGTTACGGGGTTTCCCCAAGGAGAAACTATCATGGAATTCGAATCATTTGAACAGGCCTTGCATCTCTGCGTGACCGCCACCCCAGGCAGCGACGAGCAGGAGGCCGCCCTGATCTACTGCCTGGACAACGCGCCGCCCGAACTCAAGGACAAGATCGCCGACGCCCTGGCGAATTTCCACAAAGGGCACGGCGATGGCTGCGGATGCGGCTGCAATCACGACCACGACTGAGTTTGCGCCAAGCCGCTATTTCTTCTGAAAAAGCGGGAGAAACTCGCCGTAGCCTTCTTTTTCCAGATCTGCCACGGGGATAAACCGCAGGGCTGCGGAATTGAGGCAGTAGCGCAATCCCGTGGGCTTGGGGCCATCGTTAAAGACATGCCCCAGATGCGAATTGCCTTCCCGGCTGCGCACCTCGGTGCGGGTGGTGAAAAACTTGCGATCCTCACGCTCGATAATTCTTTCCGGAGCCAGCGGCTTGCTGAAGCTCGGCCAGCCCGTGCCCGAGTCGTACTTGTCTAGCGAACTGAACAGCGGCTCGCCGGAGACAATATCCACGTAGATCCCAGCCCGTTTGTTATCCCAGTATTCGTTCTTGAATGGAGGTTCAGTATCCTCCTCCTGGGTGACCTTGTACTGCAAGGGGGTGAGCCGCTTGCGCAATTCCGTTTCGCTCCATTTCTTAGCAGCCCGGTTCTCGTCGCCCCAGACCTTCTCCAGAAATTGATCCCTGCCGGAACCGTTGCGATAGTAGTGGTAGCGGATGGGGTTCTTTTTGTAATAATCCTGATGGTACTCTTCCGCCGGATAAAACGCGGTGGCCGGAACGATCTGCGTCACCAGGGGCTTGGCAAAGACCTTGCGGGCTGCCAGCTCGTTTTTGGATTTCTCAGCCAGCTGCCTCTGTTCCTCGTCGAGATAAAAAATCCCCGAGATGTAGGCATGGCCCCGATCGACAAACTGGCCGCCGCTGTCGGTGGGATCAATCTGGCGCCAGAAGACATCCAGCAATTTCGTATAGCTGACCTTGGCCGGATCATAGGCGATCTCAACCGCCTCAATATGCCCGCCCGCACCATAGTTCTCGTAGGTGGGGTTTTCCGTTTTCCCCCCGATATAGCCGGAGGTGACGGAAAATACCCCATCCAACTGTTCAAAGGGCTTTTCCATGCACCAGAAACAGCCCCCGGCAAAGATCGCCTTTTTGGATCTCTCCGCCGCTCCGGCCCCTGACGCACTGAACAGGCTCACCAGGGCAAACCCCAGCAAGAGGATCCCCGCATTTTCCACAATCTGTCCGATCATCTTCATGCAATCACCTCTCTGATAATTTTTTTTGCTTTATCAGACAATAAGCACGCGTCGGGAAAAACCAATCAGAAAAAAGCCGGCAGCACTGTCTCCTCGGCCAGGAATCCATCCAACTCCTCCTGGTGGTAAAAGGCGCGTTCAAAGAAAAGCCCTTGGCTCGGCGCGGTGTATTCTTTAAGCACCACCGGCGTCTCAAGAAAATGGAGGACCTCGGCCACGGTGAGCGGCCCCTTGCCAACCTCGGCCAGCACCCCGACAATGCGGCGCACCATCTTCCAAAGAAAATGCGAGCCCACGATGCGAAAAAGGATAAGATCCTCGGTTTCCGCGATCTGGGCCTTGTGAACCATGACCAGCGGAGATTTCTTCTTGACCACCTGCAGGTCGGTGAATGAGGTGAAGTCGTGCATCCCCACCATAGTTGTTGCCGCTTCCTGCATGAACCCGGCGTGGAGCTGATCCGGAATATGCCAGACAAAATTCCGGCCAAGGGCGAGCTTGCGTTTGGCGATCTGGTAGAGATAGCTGCGACCGATGCAGTTATGCCGGGCATGGAAATGGGCGCCTGCCCTTTTGCACTCTATAATGGCGATATCCTTGGGCAGGAGTGCGTTCAACCGATCCCCGATTTCCTTGGGGCTGTGCTCGGTATGCGCCTCCAGATGGGCGACAAACCGCAACCCATGCACCCCGGTGTCGGTACGGCCGCTGCCCTGCACATCCACCTGCTCACCGAAGAGTTCGGCCGCCGCCTTGAGCACGCTGCCCTGGATGCTTTTGGCGTCATCCTGTTTCTGCCAGCCGCTGTAACGGCCTCCGTCAAACTCCAGGGCCAACTTGAATCGTTTTGGGTGTGAATGCATCGTGATGGTCCTTTAACAAAGGTTCGTCCGGAAATTCCGGGGAAAGAAGCGATAGTTTCTCTTCAGTTCTCTCTTTCTTCTTTTGCGTGCCCAAAAGAAGAAACAAGAAAACGGCACCCCAGCCAGTCCTGGCCCTGCGGGCTCCCCTTACTTCTCGCCGGGAGCGGGACGCGGAAAAACTCGGGCTTCGCCCTCAAACAGTTTCCGCGTCTTTTCCGCCCCCGTCTGCGAGGCGCGGCAGGACAAATGGGGGGCGGGAAATTCCCATTTGTCCTGCCGCGCACCGGAAAAGCTGCCGAAAAGGGAGGTTGCACTGTCTGAGGCGAAAGCCAAGTTTGCAAAGCCCCGGCAGCTTTGAGGAGTACCCCATACGGGGCATAAACTCCGGGTATCCCGCCTTCGGCGGGACCAGTGACAGGGGTGCCCTTTCTTCTCCGCTTCGCTGCTGGTTCGTTTCTTTGGGCAAGCAAAGAAATGAACAAACTAACTCGCCTTCTGCTCAATCCTCACTCCCTTGCCAGCCCACAGCCTGCCGCCGGGTTGCACTCAACCCGATAAAGGCAAAGCTCCCCGCCACAAGGCAGAGGACAAAAAGCCCGCTTCCCATAAAAGAAGCACCATACCCCCACTCCCGGCTGAGGCTCCCGGATACCACGGCGGCAAGAAAGGTGGCCAGGTTGCGTACACCGTAGAGCAGGCCGGAGTTGCCGCCCAACCTGCCGGAAGGGAAAAACAGCGCCACCAGCACCCCGAGTTCCAGAAGGGCCACGGTATCGCCCAGATTGTGCAGCAAACGGATGATCACCAGGCTCCAGATACCGACGGCCAAAGGGGTCAGCACCTGAAAAAAGGCGGAAAAGGCCATGCCTCCGAGAAAAAAGAAAAACACCGATTTCCGCTTGTCGTGATACTTGCCAACCAGAGGAACAGCCAGGGCCATCCACAACCCCATGCAGGCAAAGACCAGCCCAATCTGCCGAGGAAGAAGGCCGAATTTTTCTTTGAGCAGCAGGGAAAAAGAGGTCTGCTCCACCCCGAAATGGGTGCCCAGCACAAAAAGACAGGCGATCAGCAGCAGGGGTTTGAACTGGAGGACATCCCCGCTGTATTCCTTAAAAGAAAAGACAATGGACTCATAATCAACCAGGAACAACGAGAGACAAAAAATACCCCCGGCACCAGCCATGGCCAACGAGAACAACAGGGTGGGCGAGGTCTGCACCACCAGGCCGCCGACCAAGGGACCAAGGCCGAAGCCCAGATAGGTGCTCAACTGGTAAGTCGCCACCCTCCGGCTCCGCTGGATCTGCCCGAAATGCTTGAGATAGAGGGACTCGCTCACCACCACCAAAGCCGCGCTCCCCAACCCCCCGATACACACCGCGGCCAAAATCCAACCAAAGGAGCGGGCGGTCAGGAGGGCAGCAAAATATCCCCCATAGAGCAAAGCGCCGCAGAGCATGGTCCGCTTGGGCGAAAAAATATCGGAAAACAACCCGAGCGGCAGCATCAGCGCCATGGAAGACAAGGAAAAAAGACCGATGGCCATACCGATTTGCAAATCGCTCAAGCCGTAACCCTTGAGGAGCAGGGGCAGATACGCCAGCACCAGCCAGTGCGTGAAGTAGATGAGAAAACGGATGGTGATGGACAACAGGATCTGGCGGCGCATGGGGAGTCCCTGGTAGACGGAGTCGATCCCTCCTTCTAGCACGCTTGCGCCAAAGAGGCAATTATGATGGTTTCGTAAAAACACCAGAAGGTCACAGGTCCACTGCGCAAAATCAACAAGTAACCAAGTAATAACCGTTGTAATCGCGTCTTTTTGCGATTTCAACAATTGCGGACTTAGCCACGAAAAACCGCCCGATATCCCTGCTGGCGGACCCGACATCGGGTCGACATTGCCCTGGATACGCCCCATGTCGGCTGGAAAAATCATTTTTCTCAGCGTACCGTGGAGTTGAAAGTTGTTTGAGATGTATGCGCAAACCAAGGAGGAAATACAAATGCTGAAACGAACCCTGCTCGCAACGTGTATCGGGATATTACTTATCAGCCAAAACGTCCAGGCCGGAGACACCGCCCAGAACGGTGCCTGGGGCGGCGCGGCCGGAGGCGCCATTCTCGGCCAGGCCATCGGCCGCAACACCAGGGGCACCCTGCTGGGCACCGCCATCGGCGGAGTGCTCGGCTATATGGTCGGCAATGAGATGGAGAAGGATCCGGGCCAGACGATGCGGGTGTACTCGCCGCCGCCCAGGGTGGTTCAACAGTACGAAAACGATTATGAAGACCGGGTGGTGCATTACAGGCCGGTGGTGGTGTACGAAAGGCCGGTGGTGTATTGCCCGCCGGAACGGGTGGTGATCATCGACCGTGACCGGGATGACCCACCGCATTGGGGCCATCGCTGGGGCCATGGTCGCGACAACTGGCGGTCTGGTCATTACGACAGGGACCGGGATTAAGCCACAGCACCCCCGATCATCTTCCGCTGAACAAAAAAGGGAAAGGGTTACTGACGGTCAAACCTACAGCCACAACAGCAACAGACAGAGGGTCAGAGCCGAATAGAGCAGGTAAATCCCGATCCAGCCCTGATGAACAAAGGCGCGGATAGCAAAGGCGGTTCGGGATAAACCCCGGCAGACGGGATGGATCAGCCGGTCCAAGATCATATCCGGGGTATGCACGGCAAGGTTGGCTAGGGCAGGAAAAAACCCTATGGCCCGACCGCCGCTTACATCGCTCCACAACCCCCACCGGAAAAGGCTGACAAGCAATTCCGCAAAAGAAACAGCCGTATATTGCATTCGGGGGGTACCCTCTCTGTAGCCGCAACCCCAGGAGACTGGTCGCTTTTCACAGCCAGCCTCCTGGAATGACTTCTGCCAGATAAATATCATGGCAGAAATCGCCAACAGCAGGGCGGCACAAAGGCTAAGCCAATACACCGGCGCCAAAGTGCCGATCAGTGTGCTGCCAAAAGCCCCGACCGGCACAATGGTTTCAAGGGCTGAACCCAGCCAGGCGGCGACAGCCTGCTGCAAGAGGGGGACAATTGTCCAGGGCGCCAGACCGATGGCCAGACAGCAAAAAAACAAAACGGCCATGGGCAGGAGCATGCTGCCGGACGCCTCGCGGGGCGGAACCGGAAACTGACTTCTCGCAGTGCCCAAAAAGGTAACGCCAAAGACCTTGACAAAGCAGGCCACTGCCAGAGCGCCGGTCATCGCCAGGGCCGGCACGGCCAGAACCACCAGAGAGAGCGGGAAGGGTGCCCCTTCCGTTTGACTGTGCAGCAACCCCAGGTAGATGAGCCATTCACTGACAAAACCGTTGAGCGGCGGCAGACCGCAAATAGCCACGGCCCCGCCGAGAAAAAAGAACGCGGTGTACGGCATGGCACGCAGCAGCCCGCCGTAACGGTCGATCTCTCTAGTGCCGGTTGCCTGGATCACGGAGCCGGCCCCAAGAAAGAGCAACGATTTGAAAAGGCCGTGGTTGACCACATGGAGCAGAGCCCCGGCCAGACCGAGCACGACAAGAGCCGGGCTGTGAAAGGTTTTTCCCAGCAGTGCCCCGCCCAAACCGATCAGAATGATGCCGATATTTTCCACGCTGTGATAGGCGAGCAGCCGCTTGATGTCGTGCTGGGCCAGGGCAAAAACCACGCCCATGATGGCCGAAACCACGCCCATGGCGAGAATGGACCCGCCCCACCAGGCCGGCTGCCCGGCGTAGAAGCCGGTGATGCGAATCAAGCCGTAAATCCCCACCTTGAGCATCACCCCGCTCATAAGGGCTGAGACATGGCTGGGCGCGGCGGCATGGGCGCTCGGCAACCAGAAGTGGAGCGGCATGCCCCCCGCCTTGAGTCCAAAACCGAACAGAGCCAGGAGGAAAACCGCCCCGGCCTGGAATGTGGCGCCGTCAAGCGTGCCCGCCTGGGGAAAATCAAAGTTCCCGCTGTTCTCGGCAAGGAGAATGAACATGGCGAAAAGGGCCAGGGTGCAGGTGTGCGTGGCAGCCAGATAGACATAGGCCGCCCGGCGGGCCGCTTCTTCCTGCTCGGTAAGGATCAACAGAAAGCAACAGATGGCCATGACCTCCCAGGCCATAAGAAAAAGAATCCCGTTGCGGCAGACCGGCAGGAGAACAATGGACGCGCCCAACATGCCGTAAAAGAGCCGGAGCCTGCCCGCCGCCCAGCCGTGTCGGGCCTGGGGAAAGTAGCCGAGCCCGTAAACACCGCCCAGACCGAGGATGACCAGGGCGGGCAGAAGAAAAATAGCAGCCAGCCCGTCCAGTTCAATACAAAAATTGCCGCCGGGGACGGACCAGGCCACTGTCAGCAAAGACGCGGGACTTTGCCAGGCCCCGGCAAGCGAGGCGGCAAGGCCAAGGACCGAGCCGGTCAACAGAAGAACAACGGAGAGCATTTCGCCGCTCTTTGCCCATCGCCCCCACGCCAAGGCAGGCAACCCCGAGCAGAAGATCAGACATACAGCGGCAAGATAGAACTCAGCCAATCTCCTGTCCTCCCTCTCTTCAGTTCATTTGTTGGTAACTGTTCCGCCGCGCCGCAGATGCGCGAAAGAGATTGATTCGCCATATTCCAAAGCAGATGCGGTGCTGCTGGATAGTTCCCTCCTGTCAAGCAAACGCAACAGGCCATCCAGGATGGTGTAGGGGTGCGGCGGACAGCCCGGGATATAGAGGTCAACCGGCAACAGAGGATCGAGCCCCGGGCTCACCTCGCTGCTGTGCAAAAAAGGCCCGCCGTTGATGCCGCAAGCCCCGACCGCGATGACGATCTTCGGCGCCGGCATCGCCTCATAGGTGGCCAGCACTGCGCTGCGCATGTTTTCTGTGACCGGCCCGGTCAGCAGGAGGCCATCCGCGTGGCGGGGCGAGGCGACAAACTGGATGCCGAAGCGACCCAGGTCGAAAACCAGGGTGCCGAGCACGTTGCAGTCCGCCTCGCAACCGTTGCAGCCGCCGGCGGAAACCTGGCGCAGCTTGAGGGATCGACCGAAAAGCTTCAGCCGCTCAGGCTCAAGCGGTTGCGCCAGGGGATATTCCCCGCCGCTGTAGAGCAGATCCTGCCGCTGCCGAACGGCAAGCCGGTAATCGTTGCCAAAGGTGATCCGGCCCTGGGGGCAGGCCGGACAATCGGCGCAGAACAGGCAGCGTCCCAGATCAAGAACCAAGCGGCCATCCACCGACTTGCAGGCTGAAAACGGGCACAGCACCTCACAGGCCCGGTCGCAGTCGGGCGGACACTCCCCGGCGAACTGGGGAAGACCCCGAAAGCGCGGGGGCAGGATCGGCTCCTCCTTCGGGAATTTTCCCGTTCTGAATCCCTGGCGCCACCGTTCTCGTATCATCTGCAGCATGCTTTTATTCCTTTATAAATCAAACCCGCAGTAAGACAGGTTGAAACTCTTGTTACACAAAGGGAAATCGGAAATCTGCTCATCGCGCATCGCCATGGCCAAGCCGCTCCAGTTATGGAAGGAGGGGTCAACAATCTTATAACGCCGCAGGCGGCCATCGCCGCCGGTGAGAGCAACATGGACCACTTCGCCGCGCCAGCCTTCCACCAGGGCGATTGCCAGGGCATCAGCCTTGAGCGGCCCGACCGGGGCTCTGATGGGCCCTTCCGGCAGACTGGTTCCGATCCGCCGGAGCAGCTCTATGGACACGGTGATTTCCCGGCTGCGCACCTTGGCCCTGGCCATGGCATCCCCGGTTTCCTCGGTGATCAGGTCATCAAAAAGATGACGGTAGACTCCGGTTGGATGGAAAAAACGGCTGTCGCGGGGTACGGCACAGGCCTTGGCCGCCACCCCGACCAGCCCGAGATCCTCGGCCACCGAGCGGGACAGGCGACCCCTTCCTTCAAACCGGCTCAAGACCGAAGGCGCATCAAAAAAGATTTCCATCGCGCCTATAGTATTGCCTTCGATACCCTTGAGCCGGGCAAGCATTTCCCCGGCCAGAACCGGATCAAGATCAAAACCAACCCCGCCGGGCCGCACCAAGCCCCGGCCGAAACGGCTCCCGCACAGAGCGGCGGTCAGATTGAGGTAGTCGCCGCGCAATCGTCCGCAATAGGAGAAGGTGGGCAAAAAACCGACATCGCCGGCCAGGGCGCCGATGTCCCCCACATGGTTGGCCAGCCGTTCCAGTTCAAGGGCCAAGGCACGGATGGACTGAGCTTTGGCCGGAACCTCGCAGCCGCTTAAGGCCTCAAGCACCTGGCAGTAAGCCAAGCCATGACCGATGGTGGTGTCGCCGGCAATGGTTTCCATCTGCGCCATGGTGGCGGGATGGGGGCCGTTCAGCAACATCCGCTCAATGCCCCGGTGCTGGTAGCCAAGCGAAATTTCAAGATGCATCACCTTCTCGCCGTAACACTGGAAACGGAAATGACCCGGCTCGATGATTCCGGCATGGACCGGTCCAACCGCCACCTCATGCACCCCTTCCCCTTCCACCTGATAAAACTCCATCTCGCCGCTACGGGGATGTTGATCCGCCGGACGCCCCCAGGCATCGACTCCGGGCCGCCAGGCGTTGTGAAAACGAAGCGGCTTGAGCCAGGGATGCCCTTCAGGCACAACCCCGTACTGTTCGGCAATCTCCCTTTCAAAGAGATGCATCTGCGGACAACTGGGGGTCAGGGAGGGAAATCGTTCGCCGACGCGGGTCCGGTACACGGCGACACAGGCGTTGCGGTCCCGGGCGACAAGGGCGAAAAGCTCCAGCTCGCTACTCTCTCCGGCGGCGGACACACCAAAACAGGCCGCCACCCTGCCCTGTTTCCGTACTTCCTCCAACAGACAATCGCGGAAATCATCAAAATCGAGGGTATCCACCAACTCAAGGGCAATGGCCTCACCGTTTTTCAGAAGTTGCGGGTTCAAGGTCTTCATGGCCGGACCTCCAGCAGTGCGGCGGCATCGGCAAAAAGCTTCCTGCCCGACTCTGGCAGGTAGAGCCCCAGGAAAAGGATGATGAGAAGCATGATCAGCGGGGTGCCGGTGGTCATGATGGTCTCCCGATAATTGATGTCTCCCTTCCGCTCCAGAGGCTTACCAAAAACAACCGAGAGCACCGTGCTGCCCATGCCGATAAAAATGACGGCCAGAAAGAAGAGGAACAAACCGCCGGTCAGATAATGACCCCCCGTAAAGATACCCCGGAGAATGGTAAACTCGCTGATAAACGGGCCGAAGGGCGGTGAGCCGGTAATGGCAAGAAAGCCGAGAAGAAAAAGAGTGGCGGAAACCGGCACCAGGGTGATGGCGCCCTGAACCTCACCGACCCGCTTGCTGGCGAAACGGCGATGGATGTTGCCTGCGGACAAAAAGAGCACCCCCTTGGTCAGGGCATTGTTCATCAGGTGCAGCATGGCTCCGAAAGTGGCGACTCCGCCAACGGCAACGCCGATGGCGAGAATTCCCATGTGCTCAACACTGGAATAGGCGAGAAGCCGTTTAAAATCTGGCTGCCTGATAACAAAAACCGCAGCAAAGGCAAGAGAGACAAGGCCCATGGCCAGGAAGGCCTCGCGCGCCATACCCCCGTCGCCTGCGGCATCCATGATCTGCAGGGTGCGCAGCAAGGCAAGAAAAGCCACACTGGTAAGTCCCCCAGCCAGGAGAGCGCCGACCAGGCCGGGCGCTTCGCCGTAGGCGTCCGGTTTCCAGGTGTGCAGGGGCGCAAACCCGGCCTTGGTGCCGAAGCCGACGAGCAGGAAGACAAAACCGGCCCTGAGCCAAGGCTTGGAATAATTTGCAGCGCCCTGCAGGATGTCATCAAACTGCAAACTGACATGCGCTCCTCCCGCCAGGGATGCGTAGGCAACAAAAAGAATGCCGAGCATGGCCAGGGCAATGCCGACGGAGCAGAGAATCAGGTATTTCCAGGTCGCCTCGATGGAAAGGCGGTTGCGATTGTAATAGATGAGCGGAGCACTGGCCACGGTGGTCGCCTCCACCGCCACCCAGAGGAGGCCGAGATGCCGGGCCACGGCCGCCAGGCTCATGGCGGAAAGAAAAAGAAGCAGACAGCTGACAAAGATCCTGTTCCCCCAGGCGATGCGGTAGCGCAGATAGCCCAAGGCATAAACCGAACACCCGCAGAAAAGCAGGCTGACGATGAGCAAAATGAGGCGGCTGAACGGATCAACACCGATCCAGTTCCCGGCCAGCGGCAAGGGAGCGACCTGCCCGCCCTGAATGACAAAGAAAGTCAACACCAGATGTCCCAGGCCGCAGACCGGCAGCAACAACGGACGGAAGCGATCCGAGGGGAGGCAAAAAGCGGCGAGACCACCGCAGAAGGGCAGAAGCAAAAGTGCGGCTATCATGTTATTCCCTCAAGGAAGAAAGCTGACCGATATTCATGCTGGAAAATTCCCGGTTGATCTGGTGCATGACAATCCCCATGACAAAAACCGCCACCAGCAGATCAAGGAGTACCCCAGCCTCTACCATAAGGGGCATGGCCTCGGCCAGGAGCATGCCGAAGATGAAAACCCCGTTTTCAAAGATCAGGTAACCAAGGGCCTGGGTGATGGCTTTACGCCGGGTGATGAGCATGAGAAACCCGGTGGCCAGGGTGGCCAGACCGACCGGAATAAAGAGTGAGCCACGGTGCGCCTCGATAAGCGGCAGCCGGTCGCTGAAAATAAAAGCACCGGCCGTGGCAAGAGTGCCCAAAAGGAGGGTCGGAACATAGCCGATCAACGGCTCCATTTCCCGACGGATATGCACCTGGCGGATGGCTCTGAGAAGCAAAAAGGGGATGGCAAGCCCCTTGAGCAGAAAAGCCCCGCCGGCCAGGAACAGGGAATGGCCGGAAAACCCGTGGATAAAAAGGGGCAGCAACGAGAGGATGCCACCCTGGATGGCCACGGTCCGGATGCAAGCATTCAGACGGCTGCTCCCCAGGAGAAAGAAGTTGAACAGGATGACCAGCAACAACAGAAGATTGGCCGGATTATAATTGTCCATTCCTTACCTCAAGAGCAGGATCAGCGAGAAAAAAGAAAGCAGCAAGGTCCCGACCAGCAGTTGGGGCACCCGCAGCAGCCGCAACCGCGCCATGGTGGATTCAACCACCCCGATGACCACAGCCAGAAGCAGCATCCCGCCGCTAAACAGCAGGGTGTCGAACAAGACATTCCCGGTTGAGCCAGGAAACACGAGGCGGACGACCAGCGCCCCCAGGACAAAAAGCTTCATGGCGGCGCCATAGAGAATCATGCCTAAATCAGGACCGCTGTGATCCAGAACCATCACCTCATGGATCATGGTCAGTTCCAAATGGGTATTGGGGTCGTCAAAGGGGATGCGACAATTTTCCACCAGGACCACAACAAACAGGCAGGCCACGACCAGAATCAGGGAGGGCCCTGCGCTCTGCCAGGCCGTATTCAGGGCTTGGCCGAACATGGCGTCCAGGGAAAGAGACCCGGAAAGCCGGGCCAAAACGATGAAGGAGAAAAAAACCGTCGGTTCGGCCAGACAGGCAAAGGTGACCTCGCGAGCCGCGCCCATGCCCTCAAAGGATGAGCCGGTATCCATGGCGGCGCTTGCCGTAAAAAAACGGGCCAACCCGAAAAGATAGACAAAGAAGATCAGATCGCCGGTAAAGGAAAGAGGCGCCCCTATGGAGCCAAAGGGAACCATGAGCGCGGCAAGCACCGGCACGACAAGGCCGAGCACCGGCCCCGCCCGAAAAACCCAGGTGGTGGTGCGGCTGATGACCAGACCCTTGCCAAACAGTTTCCAGATGTCATAGTAGGACTGCAGAAACGGTGGGCCGGTCCGCCCGGCAAAGAGAGCCTTGGTTTTGCCGATCACCCCTGGCAAGAGAGGGGAAAGGCCCAGCAGCAGGAGAAGGTGCAGGAACAGTTGGAGCATCACGGTTCTCTCGTTAATTCTCTTTTCATCGTTGCCCCGCCCACAAAAGAAGCAGGATGGTGACGCTGAAGATATAGAGCAGGTAAACATGCAATTGCCCTGCCTGCAAGCCGCGAAATCCGCTACAAACCCTGGCCGCCCGCCGGAAGAAAGGCTTGAACAGGTGCTCCAGCACCGGATCCGGCGCCTCAAAAGAAAAGCTTTTCGCCTCCGGGAAAAAACCAATGGTCCGGCCGTCTTCGGTTGAGGGCTTCAGGCAGCTACAGAACATGGCGCTTTGGGGAAGCTCCGTATAACTTTCAGCGCTGTAGGACATGCGGCTTGAGGGAAAGGCAAAGCCGCAGCCCCAGGTAGCAGAAGATGGGACAATGGTGCAGCCCTGCCGCCATCGACTGAAACCATAGGCTGCCAGAATGCAACCAAGAAGCAAGACAGCCATGATCCCCAGCCACCAAGGCGATATGGCATTGTCGGCCAGCAGGGTTGCGGCGGCCGGATCAAGCAGGATTGCGGCCCGGCCCGCCACTTGCAACAAAAGAACCGGCATAAGACCGCCTACCAGACAGAGCAGGGCCAAAGCCGCCATCCCGCTCCACATGCGCCAGCCTGCCTCATGGGCTCGGGCAGCTGCCGAACTACGCGGCTCCCCAGCCAGGGCGATACCGATGATCCTGGTCATGACGATAATCACCATGCCGCCCACCAAGGCAAGAAGGCCGATGAGCACCAGGGGGGAAAAAGCGGCCAGACCGGAGAGCACAGTGCCGCTCTCGAGCAGGGCGCGGTAAATGAACCATTCGCCGATCAGGCCATTGAAGGGCGGCAACGCGCTGATGGCCAGCCCGCCGCAGACAATCAGCACCCCGGTTATGGGCATGCGGCGCATGAGGCCGCCCATCCGGTTGAGATCACGGCTGCCGCTGCCGTGCATGAGCGAGCCTGCCCCCATGAAGAGCAGGCTTTTGAACAGGGAGTGGTTGAGAAGATGGATCAGCCCCCCGGCCAAGGCCAGGGCCGCAGTAAAATAATGCCCGGTGGCCCGACACTGCATCCAAAAGCCGAGGGCCAGCAGGATGATGCCGATGTTTTCCACGGTGGAATAGGCCAGGCTTCTTTTCACATCACGTTGCAGGGCTGCCATGGCAATGCCGAACAGGGCTCCGACGATGCCGATTGCCATCAACAGACCGCCCCACCATGGCGGGGCCGCAGGCAAAAAAGAAAAGAGCCGAAGAAACCCGTAAATGGCGGTCTTCACCATGACCCCGCTCATGAGCGCGGAAACATGGCTGGGCGCGGCTGGATGCGCATCGGGCAACCAGACATGGAAGGGGAAAATGCCAGCCTTGCTGCCGAAGCCGACCAGTAACAGAAGGAAGAGTCCAGAGGCAACCGGGGTCGAAAGTTGTCCGAGCACCTGGAAAGAGGCAAACTCAAGGCTGCCGGAAAACGCGCTGGCCGAAAGAAAAAAGGCAAAAAGAAAGGCCGCGCCAAAATGGGTGGCGAGCAGATAGGTCCAACCGGCCTCCACCGCTTCCGCCAGATTGTGCTCGGTGATTACCAGAAAAAATGAGGTGAGCGACATGCACTCCCAGGCAAAAAGAAACAACAGTCCGTTGGCCGCAGTCACCACCAGTGTCATGGAAAGAATAAGCAGATTGTACCAGGTCCAATGCAGCCCTGACCACCGGGTCTTGCCCCCGCTCCCCATGTATTCGCTCCCATAGAGGGCGCCGACCAGGCCGACGACAAAGAGGGGGAGCAGAAAAAAAGCGGACAATCCGTCCAGCCGCAGGGAAAACGCCCCGCCCGGCATGGACAGGGGCAGAAAAAATGTTTCCGCCACTCCGGCAGCCAACCCCTGCCCTGCTGCAATCAGACCGAGAAGACACCCGAGGATGGCGCCACCGCTGCCGAAGAAAGCGACCGCTTTCCCGCCTCGCCAGGGAATGACCGCCAACAATGCGCCGAGGCCGAAAAGAAGAAAGGCAGCGAAAAGAAAATTCATGCGCTGGGCCTTTGTTGAAAAATCATCGCTTCCTCCGCGGCAATGAACTCGAGCAGTTTCTTGCGGGTCAGCTGCTCTCTGATCCCGTCCAGAAAGGGCGCGGACATGGAAAGCCGCCACAGTTTCCGTTCGAGGATGGCCAGTTCGGTGTTGTTGGCGGGCAGCACCAGAAAAAGCAGTTCGGTCTTCCGGTTGTCCAACGCCTTGAAATCCACTGGCTTTTCGAGAAAGGCGAGAATCACCATGCTCTTTTCCAAGTAGACTGGCAGAGCCGGGTCGGGGCACATCCAGGCAATGCCATCCATGGAGGAGGACGCCACCGACTCACGCGACAACAGGGAAATCTTGATGGCTTTGGCAGCAAAATTCGCGGAATAGGGATGGGCCGCCAGCAGCTCATCAATAACTTCATCGCGGTTCGTGCCATGGATGCGATAAAGAACTGCGCCGTTTTCCAGAGCCTCGGCCAGGGAGATGCGATAATCCGTTTTTCTCCGGGGTGCGGCGGCGCCCGGTTTCTGGCTGTCGATCCAGTCAACCACCTCTTCGGCCTTGAAGCGCCATTGCCCCCCGATCTTCACGGCAAAGGGAATCTGGTTATCGCTCACCATACGATAGATGGTCTTCTCGGAAACACCCAGCTTTTCCGCCACACCCTTTATGGAAATAAATATTTTATCCATTTCTGTCCAATATTGTCCAAAGATGACTAAACAATGGTACCTTTAAGCCGTTGCCAAGGGGTTGTCAATATTTTTCAGGGGGATGAGACAAAGTGAAAGAGCGCGAGAAAAAAGGTTCAGGCCAGGCCGCGCTCGTAGTTGAACGTTGTGGTTTCCGGCAGGGGCTGATCGGCACCAAGAGCGGCCAGCACCTGCTTTCCCCTTGCAGACATTGCCCCGCAATGGCTCAGATCGACGATGATCCGTCCGCAGCCCATGGATTTGAGTTTGGCGAGAAAGCCCAGCAGGGAAAAATCCTGCTCCGCCAGAACCTCGGTGAGGCCGTGGTTTTGGAACACGCGATACCCTTCCCCCCCTTCCGCCCGCAGCACCGAACCGGGCCGCACCCCCCGGACCGGAATGCGGGAAAGCATCACCACCAGCGGGCTGTAGACGGTGACCGCCAAGGGGGGCAAATGGCCACCCCGGCGGAAGAGATCCTGCAGGTTCTTGCGGTCGTCCTCCAGATTGGTGGCGAGCTCTCCAAACCCCAGCTCCTGCCAAGCAAGCGCGGCCTGGCTGTTCAGGGTGTAGCAGCGGAAGCCGCCCAACAGGGTCAACCCGGACAACCCTGCAAAGAGTGGAATATGCCCAAGATTATTGAGACGGAACCGGCGAAAACCCTGCCCTGCCAGCATCCCAACGGCCCGACGGTATTCGTCCCACTCCGGACCGAAGAGCATGGGCGGAATCTCCCAGATGATCCTTCCCTGCCAATCAGCACGCCGCAGGTCCACCTTTTTCAAACCCGCCATGGTCTCCGGAGTCAGCTGCAGCTCAAGGCTGGCAACGGACGGCTCATCGAGAACAAGAAAGTCCTGGGGTCCCCGCCCCCGTACCGTAAGGGTCTGGGCAGAGGCTGCCTGGGGCGCAACCGCAGGCAGCAGGCTGGCCAGTCCCTGCATCCGGGCCTGGTCGAGGCGCTCTTTCTGGGGCGAACTTTTTTCCGGCACAGCCACCTGATCGAGCGTGGCGCGACAACTCTCCGGGCTCAGGGTGAAGGCGGCCTTGCCCCCCACCTTGAAAACCTTGTCTCCCGCCTGAAAAAAGCCGCCCTTGTCGGGAATCCGCACCCGGACAAAATCCCCTGCCTTGACCGCCTTGAGTTTCTTCTGTTCGATCCAGAGTTCCCGCACCGTAAAGCCGGTACCGGACTGATCGTTCTGGGGCTGGATGCGGATCCGGTCGCCCACGTGCAGCCGATCGCTGGTCTCAAACCCGATCATGCCGCCGCGCAGCGAGGTCACCTGGCCGAGATGCTTGCCCAGGGTGCCTTGCTTGGAGGAATCGGCAATCCCTGCGGGCACAGAGCCGGAAAGAAAACCCTTGGTGGCCTGACGGCCAAAGGACAGGGCCAGCTGCTCCTCGGCCTCCTGCATCGCTTGCTTGCGCCCACTTTCCGGGGCATCCAGCACCAGTCGGTAGGCTGCCACCACTCGGGCCACATACTCGGCGCTCTTCATCCTCCCTTCGATCTTGAGGCTGACGACCCCGGCCTTGAGCAACTGCAGCACCGAGGACAGGGCAGAGAAATCACTGGTGGAAAAATGATACCCAGGCTGTTCCCGATTGAGATACTTCCGGCGACAGGACTGGGCGCAGCGTCCCCGATTGCCGCTCATCGAGCTGATGGCGGAAGAAAACAGGCATTGGCCGGAGATGGAAAAACACAGAGCCCCATGGACAAAATGCTCCAGCTCAATGGTGCTCTGCTGCCGGATTGCCGCGATCTCGACCAAGGACAGCTCCCGAGCCAGGACCGCCCGGGTGAAACCCATCTGCTCGAGCATCTTGACCCCGGCCGCATTATGCACCGCCAGTTGGGTCGAGGCGTGCAGGGGCAATTGGGGAAAATGGTTCTTAGCCAGCCGCCAGACCCCGAGATCCTGGATGATCAGGCCGTCCACCCCGATCCCGGCCAAATCGGCCAAAATCCCCACCAGCTGGGGCAGCTCCTTTTCCTTAATCAGGGTATTGAGGGCGAGGTACAGCCGCCTCCGCTGCTGGTGAGCATGAATGGTCATCTTCTCCACCTCGGGCAGGGTGAAATTCTTGGCCTTGGCCCGGGCGGAAAAGTCCTTCAAGCCGCAGTACACGGCATCGGCTCCGTTCTCCAGGGCGGCAAAAAATGACTCAAGACTCCCCACCGGGGCCAGGAGTTCGACTTTTTTGCTTGTTTTCTGATGCGTCATCGTCTCTTTCCCTTTGCCAAAAGCGCAACCACGGGGCTTGCCGTCTTTTCACCGGGCGCCAGACTACCACGCCCGCCAAAGCCGGGGCAATGGAAATCAACCAAACCAAAAACGCGACCAGACATGATGCCCTACATGCCGCACCCCACAAAGGATGTCGCCCGACATGGCCCCATGTCCTCTAGAAAAACCACGGGGATGTGGATAGGATACAGGCAAGAGAAAAGGGACTCCGCAGGAACCACCCTTGGAACCCAAAAACAACCTTAGGAGGAGTTACGATGAAAAAGACAATGATTGCCCTTACCATGATGTTGGCCGCCGGCCTGACCGTTACCATGAACGACCTGCATGCCGCCACCACCGAGGCAGGCAAAAAGATCACACCCCCGGCCCAGGAACTGGTGATCAACGGCAAGAAGCCCGCCCATTTCAGCCATGCCAAACACACCGCCCTTGGCCTTGATTGCGCAACCTGCCATCACGACGCCAAGCATCAGCCCCTGAACGAAGCGGCCATCGCAGCCCTGCCCAAGACGGACGGCCTGCATTGCGCAACCTGCCACAATGAGAAATTCGCCAATGCGAAGTTGCAAAAACCCATGGATGTGTTCCATGGACGGTGCAAGACCTGCCACACCACCGGAGTGAACGGCAAGAAGGGCCCGACCAACTGCACCGGTTGCCATACCCCAGCTGCGACTGCTTCCGAGCAGAAGGCAGTCCCGGCGGCTACCACTCCGGCGTCGGCCAAGAAAAAAGCCAAGGGTGTGGAAGGGTGCTAACAGAAAGATCAGCCGATCAAGCGGTCCCTCAGACGGTAACACAACCAGCAGCAGTTGCTCCGGGGCATACTGCTGCTGGAACTTTTAGCCAAAGCAAAGACTCAAATCGGACTGGGGGGGGGAATTTGCGCCTACTTTCGGCGCTGACGGACCTTGTCGAGACACTGGGGGCAGATGCCGTGGGAAAACCTCACGTCTGTCCGCTGGGAGATGTAGGATTCGATCTCCTTCCAGGATGCTTGGTCTGAGGATTCGGCACCCGTTGTCCGGATCCTCTTGCACTCAAGACAGATGGGCAACAGCCCCTGGATGGTCTGCTGGATTTCGTTGATCATCCTGGCGTGAAGCGAACTGCCGAGAAACACGAACACCGCCCCAAGAAAAAAGATAAGACTCACCGAAAACATCCCGAGACTCGTCCTGCCCAGAAGCACGCTCAGGGCAACCACGATATAGCCAGCCAGAAAAAAGAACATCAGCAACCGGTTTATTTTCAGAAACCGGAGCACATAGCGCTGACTCCGCTCGGCAATAAGCGGGGTTGCCTTGAACAGCCCCCGCAAATGGACAATGCTGATTCCGATGATCGCAGCACTGCAGGTAATAACCATGACCGTTGTGCGGGTCTGCCAGTCCAAGGTCTGCCAGTCCATTGTGTTCCTCCGAATGCCGTTCTAAATTTTTCCAGAATCCGCTCCCGTTCTATTCTTCTTCGAAAGAAGAATCAACGCGAAACACGATACAATCATTTTTCCCCATTTCCAACAACAAATTATTTCGTTAATTCAGGAGAATAATTGTCCTAACCCCTAAGGAACACGCAGCCGCTGGGAGCGGGGGGAATAAAAAAAGCAGAGGAAGGCGCCAACAGGAAGATCAACCGATCAGCGTGCCCCGTTGCCGCAAAATCTCCAGCAGCAGTTGCTCCAGAGCATACTGCTGCTGGAGCAGTTCTCCCGTTGCCTGGTCCAGCCTCCGCATCCGGTCTGGACCAGCACCCTGCCTGATCTGTTGGCAGTTATAATTCAGGCAGAATATGGGCTTGAACAGAAGCAAACAGCCCCTTTCCCCAAGAAAACAGCACTCATCATCCTCCCGCAGGGCAGCAACGGGAACCCCCGCCAGGAGATTGATCAGCAACTGAGCCACATCGTTTTCCCCGGCCATAAAGCTGCTGCAACAACCGCCACCCACCTTGGTGCCGCAGACGGCGCAGAGGGCGGCCAATTCCAAGCCCGCCATGGTCCGGGCCAGCTCTTTTTCAAGCACCACCGCCTGGGCCAGCATCCGGGCAAACGGTTCGTTGGCGGCAAGCTCCAGGGCAAGATCGGGATAGAGGCTTTGGGCAACAGCGAGCCGGATGCCAATGCTGCCGCCATAAAAATCCTGCAAGGTAAAACGAGACTGCGTTTCCATGGTGGTCGCCTCATCGGTGGATGACCCAGACCATGCAGTCACGCTTTTTCTGGTTTTTTCAGGACGGATGTGGTTAGTTGGGGCAACTAAAAATAATCTTATCAGCCAACCAAGCCGCCATATGCCCCCTTCTCACAAAACCTCTCAGCTCTGCCCAAACTGCCGCCGCCTCATCAGCCGGGACGAACCACGCTGCCCGTATTGCGGCATCAAATCTCCCGGTTCCTGGTGGAAAAACAATGGACTCCTCCACCCATTCCATGACCCGGACTTCTTCCTCACAGGCTTAATCGGCCTCAACATCGCCTTTTTTGTTTTCTCGGTGATTCTGAATCCCGGCGGCACGTCCATGGGCATGAACCCCTTTGGCTTTCTTTCCCCGGACAACCGAAGCCTTCTGCTACTGGGAGCGACCGGCACCATGCCCATCGCGGCCCTGCACCGCTGGTGGTCGCTGGTTTCCGCCAGCTATCTGCACGGCAGCCTGCTCCATCTCGTCTTCAACCTCATCGCCCTGCGGCAGATAGCCCCCCTGGTGATCCAGGAATACGGCCTGGCCCGGATGTTCACCATCTACACCCTGGGCGGCATCGGCGGATTTCTGCTCTCGTATCTGGCCGGAATTCCTCTTACCATCGGCGCTTCGGCGGCGGTCTGCGCCCTGATCGGCGCGGCGCTGTATTACGGAAAAAGCCGGGGCGGCAGCTATGGCCAGCAGGTGTACCACCAGATCGGCGGCTGGGCAATGAGCATCTTCGCCTTTGGGTTGCTGGTGCCTGGAATCAACAACTGGGCCCACGGCGGCGGCATGGCAACGGGCATCCTCTGCGGGCTGCTCCTGGGTTATCAGGAAAACCGCCGCGAAATGTTCGGCCACCGGCTGCTTGGCGCGGCCTGCGCGGTCGGGACCATCCTGGTCCTGGTCTGGGCAGTGACAACCGCAGTCATCTACCGCTTTTTCTGATTCGTCCAGTAGGGGTTTATCAGATCTTCAAAGATGGCGAGCGCCGCCTCGGACCCATGCCCGGCCGCGGTGACGATCTGCTTGAACCCGCCCTCCACGTCGCCTGCCGAGTAGACCCCCGGCACCGTGGTCCGGTGGCGCTCATCCTTTTTGATATAGCCGTCCGGGGTCAACTCGGCCCCGAGGCTTCGGGCCAGCTCCACTGCCGGGCTATAACCGATGGCGATGAAAACGCCATCCACCGGCAGGGTGGACTCCTCTCCGGTCCGGTTGTTTTTGAGCCGCACCGCTTCAACCCTCGCCTCGCCTAGAATCTCGACGACCTCGCTATTGAACAGCACCGGAATACCAGACTCCCGCAGGCTGACAAGCAGACGTTCTTGGGCGCGCAGGCTCTCCCGTCGATGCACCATGGTCACCCCAACCCCGATGTTGTGCAGATGCAGGGCCTCGGTCACGGCACTGTCGCCGCCCCCCACCATGAGCACCTTTTTGCCCGTGAAAAGCGGGCCGTCGCAGGTCGAGCAATAGCTGATCCCGCGTCCGGCCAACCGCTCTTCCCCCGGTGCGCCAAGCCGCTTGTAGCCTGCACCGGTGGCCAGCAGCACCGCCCGCGTCTTGTAGCGACGCCTGGTGGTGGTGACGGTGAACACCTCGCCCGGCGTGATGGTCTGCACCTCCTCGCCGGGGAAAATCTTCACGTATTCGAGGGCATGGGTCACCATGATGTCCACCAGGGTCTTGCCACCCACCTGGGTGAAGCCCGGATAGTTTTCCACCATGGGGGTGGTGGCGACCTGCCCGCCCAACACGCCTTTTTCCACAACCACCGCCTGCAAGCCGCTCCGGGCCGCATAGATGCCTGCGGTCAGGCCGGCAGGCCCGCCGCCGACAATGACCAGATCGCAGACGATCTCCTCGGCATCGCTGTCCGGGATGAAAACCCGTTGCGGCTCCAAGGCGGCCAGAGAGGCGACAAAAAGCTCCTCCGGTTGGGCGCCCAAGCCGATCTGCGTTTCGTTGGCAAAGGTCTGGGGAACACTTTGGGCCGCATACTGCTCGGCCAGGTCCGGATTGGCTTGGATATCAATGAGTTCCAGGGAGATAAGATCCGGTCGCGCCACGGCAGCCCGGATTCCGTTGATCGCTGCTTGCGGGCAATACGGGCAGGAGGGGCTGACAAATACCTTGATTGCCCGGGGCGAGTCCAGCTTGGCTAGTACCTTTATGGCCTCCTTGCCCAGGTCCGGTTCCTGGCGGCCGATAATCCTGAGCGCCTCCATGAAGGTCTGTACTTCATGCCCCAAGGGCGCGCCCAGCCAGCGGATCTTAAAATTTTCTGGGGCAAAGACCAGGGTCGGCGATCTGCTGATCCCCCACTCTTTGGCCAGCGCATGGTCCAGGGTGTACTCGCGCAGGGACACCTTGTCGGTTATCTCACGGATGGCGCGGATGATCTGCCTGGCCCCCTCGGCAAAGGGTTCATTCTTGCCCGGCTCGCAAAACAGAACCAGGGGAATTTCCCTAGGTATCGCCGCAAAAAACTTTTGCAACTGCGCCTGCGCGTCTTCTTCCTTCAACCTATTCTGCTCCGCCATTCCTTCCTCTCCGCCGCCAAATATTTTTTCCACCACGCTACTCCAAACCTTTATTATACCCTCCGGCTTGCCCGTATCGCATCCAGAAGTTGCCCCACGGAAGGTCGATCCGCAGGCCCTTCTCCCACATGGTGCAGGCGGACCACACCGGTCGGGTCGATGAGCACGTCACCACCGCGCTGGGAAATATCGCCCTCCGACCTGTGCAATTTTTGTCCGGCAAGAATACCCTTCCCATAGGCCAGCCAGGTTCTCACCCCCCAGATATCCCAGAAGGAAGCGGCAAGCATCCCGTAACCGCGGTAGAGCTCCCGTTTTTCATCGACCAACAACGGCCAGACCAGACCGGACTCCTCGACATACTGCCGGGCCAGAAAACCCGCTTCAAAGGTAACCACCGCGATGGCAACACCGAGTCCCGCCAGCTCTGCTTCGTGCTCCCGCAACTGCGAGAGATGGGCGCGGCAGGGCAGTCAGCCGAGGTGACGGTGAAAAACCAGCAACAGCCAAGAGCCTTTATAGTCAGCCAGATGGTGCATCTTCCCTTGACTGTCGGGAAGCGCAAACGGCATCGCAGGTTTTCCGGTCAAATCCATGGTGTCTCCCTCTCAAAAATCACTCACGCCGCCAATAAAAAAAGGCAAGTCTCCCTGCCTTTTTTACAAATATTTTAGAACGCAACCTGCGTTCTATATCAGCCGCTTCAGCCGCTTTTCCCGGGTTTTTTCTTTTCTTCTTCTTTCTTCTTCTTGGCTTTTGCCGCTTCTTCTTCCGGAGTACCCTTCTTTTCCGTCACTCCTTTTTCTTCTCCAGTCTTCGCCTTTTCCTCAGTGCTCACGGCACTGCCCTTGCTGCCGCTTCAGCCGCTGGCTCCGGTAGCCTTGGTCGCCGAAGCGGCAAGACCGACCCCGGCCAGCAGGCTGGCAATGCCAAAGCCTGCCAGAAATTTCTTTAAATCCTTTGTTTCCATAACTCCCTCCTTGCAATTGCTTGCGCATTGGGAAAACGAGGCAACCGGCGTATCCGGTCCTCCCTGATCAAAACCGCATCGGCCAACCCAATCCAGCCATGGGAATATCATCAGAAAACCCCATACAAAAGTCAACGAAAAAATCTCCCTGTGACAGGGCGGCCTAGAGTTGGAGATCAACAATAACGGGCAGATGATCGCTGGCGACCTTTGACACCCGAAGCCGACAGCGCCTGCCGCCCAAAACGGTGATCGGCCCCCGGCAAAAAACCTTGTCCAGGCCGGTGGTGGGCGAAAAGGAGGGATAGGTCAGAAAAGCGTTCTGGTAGCCAACCCCATGGTTGGTGGCGCAGGCAAAGCCCAGAGCCTCGGTGAACAGTGGGGCAATCCTGGTCCACCAGTCGTTGAAATCCCCTGCCACCACACAGGGCGCATCCTCACCGATACTGGTAAACTCCGGGGTCCGCACCAAACGCCCCACCTGCTGGGGCCGCTCCTTGAAGGAAAGCCCCAAGTGCAGGTTGAACACGGGTAAAAGCAGGGTGGACGCCCCGGCGGGCAATTCCAGCTCGGTGAACAGGCAGCCCCTGGCCTTGCGGCCATCAAGGGTCAGATCAATATTACGTTCTCGGGCAATGGGATAGCGGCTCAGGGTGGCGTTGCCGTACATCCCCTTGCGTAGCTGCACATTCAAGCCCACGGCATAGTAAGGATAATTGCCACGCTCGGCCAGTTCCGTAGCCAGGTTCAATTCCCGCGACCGGGGCACGCCCACGTCCACCTCCTGCAACAAAACGACATCGGCATCGTAATGGGCCAGGATCGCGGATATGCGCTCGGGCCGAAACCGCCGGTCAACCCCGATGGCCCGGTGGATGTTGTAGGAAAGAATCCGCAGGTCCATGGTTATTGCTCCAGAAAACAGTAGGGGTCGCGCTCGGTGAAGACATCGAGGCCGAAGCCGTGGCTCACGGCAAGACAGCCCCCGCAGGCAGGCCGCAAACGGCAGTCCCTACAGGCTTGGCAGCCGGCCCGGTAGTGCCGGGCGGCGGGGGAGTCATAAATCTCTGCCAGAGATTGGCTGAAGACGTTGCCGATGAGCGAAGGGAATTTCCGACAACCATGTACCTCGCCATCGGGCAGCAGCGAAACAAAATTAAAGGCCGCGCCGCACCCAAACCCGGCGCACCCCCCCAGCAGGGGTTCGCCTTTTTCCGCACGGAGCACATTGAAAAAATTATCCTTGAGGCCCATGCCCGGATTCTCGCGGGCCGCAGCGAGATAGCGTTCCAGAAACCCCCTATACTCCGCGATTGGCACCGATTCCAGCAGTGAGCCCTCCCCGACCATGGCCAGCCGGTTAAAAACAAACAGGTCGGCCCGATCACGGAGCAGCTCCGCCAGGGGCAGAACCTGCGCCATATTGCCACGGGTCAAAGTGAGCATCACCATGGAGTAGATCTCCTGTTCGCGCAGAAGATCGAGAAACTCCATGACCCTGGCGAAATAGCCCTTGCCCCGGATAAAGTCGTTATGCTCGGGCAACCCCTCAAGGCTTACCTGATAAAAGGCAGGTTTTTCGATGGTCAGCAGGGGCAGAAGGTGCTCTTTCGAGGTTGCATTGCCAAGGATGGCCACGCTGAACCCCCGATCCACCGCAGCCTGGTACAGCTCAAGAAAATGCGGATAGAGCAAGGGGTTGCCGCCAGAAAAGCTCACTTGCCCGCGCACATGGCGGCTTTGGCAAAAGGCCAGCAAATCATCCAGCACCGCGAGGCCACGGGCCAGAGACAAGGGCGCGCGGTCGCTCCGATCGTAGCAATGCTTGCAATGCAGGTCGCAAACCTGGGTGATGTGCCATTGCAGGGTGAAAACCTCGGCGGCCAGAAAGCGGGACGCAACCGCCTCGGTGATGGGAAAACTTTGTTCCTCCCTGCGGATGCGCGAGGCCGGCGCGAGAAGAATCCCCTTGCTCGCGGCACACTCAAGAGCCTCCTCAATGGCCCCAACCGGCAACTCCCCGAAGGCGGCGGCCTGACGGGGATCAATCCCTTCGGAGACCATCTTCAGAGCCAGGAGCTCCTCTGGCCCTGCCATCTGCGCCTGAGCCTCTCCCGTTTTCGGATCACACCAGACCAGAAGCATCTCCTGTTGCAGCACGGGTTGGGGGGCCTGCGCGCCGTCTTTTTCAAGCAAATGGGGCAGTCCGGCCCAGGGAACTTCAAGCAATTGCAGCGAGGGGTTTACAGTGAGCTCCTCCACCATGACGGACAGGGCTGCCGTTTCCTGGCGCGCCTGGTACAGGGCAAGTTCCAGCCGGGCCAGATCGGGCAGATATGGGGGCGCGCCTGATAAGGCGAAAACAGGGGAGGCAAGCAGCCCGGCCAGGTCGGCAAGATTGGCAGCAGGGATCAGGAGAGCAAGAAAACCCTGCCACTGTGAATCAGTCAACACCCTTCGACAGGCAGGGAAAATTGCGGCATTATTATAAACAAAGGACTCGGACATGGCGATTTCTCGTGGTTGTTAAAAACTTAATTTTTCGCGATCAGTCTACCACAGGCCGAGGAAAAACCAAGCTCCTCTCGTGTCCGAAGGGAAAAACAGATTGACAGAGGCAGGCTGGCTGTGCCAGTATGGTGGTACAGTTGAACGCTGTCTTGGAAAAAGGCAAACCCGGAGTAATCCGGGGACGCAAAGCCAACGGGTCCGCAAACGCGGATGGCCGGGTTGCCGATAGGGTACAATGGATTCCACAAAACCCATCTCCGGCAACAGAGACGGGTTTTTTTATGCCCTCGGCCCGTTGGCCCCGCCGGATCGAAAAGACAGCGCCGGACAAAAATATCCAGGTTGGGGGGGGGGACCTTAAACCCTGGGTGATCCGCTCCGTAGCGGGAGGATCACCTTGCACCCACGCGCCGCACTGCCAATAGACCGTAATCCTGATTCTCTGCCTTGTTACAAAGCGCGTGACACCCCATGGAGAGAGCCCGGCAGCCGCCGGACTCTCTCCACTTTTTTCAATGTCCCCGCAATCGCTCGATGAGTTCCATATCCGGGAAAAATAATTTCTCCGGCAGAATCGGCATGGGCAACCGGTGGCTTTCGGCAAACGGGGTCCCCGCCAGTTTCAGATTATAGGCCTGCACCAGCAACGACTCAAGATTCACCGCATCTTCCACATTGTAGGCGAGCAGGGTTTCCAATACCCGCCGCGCCTTGGTCCGGCAGTATTCCCGCCAGAGCAACACAGCAAAGTACCCGTCCACCCCTGCCAGCGCGCCGCGATCAAGACCCATCTGCTTTTCACACCCCTTGAGACCACCGACAAATCCGAGCCCCTGCAACAGGGGACGCAGATCGATATGGGCCTGGGCCAGCTTAAAGCCGAAATGGTGCTCGAGCATGGGGACATCAAAGGCCTTGCCGTTGTAGGTGACCAGCAACTTGTATTGCCCGATGTCCTCACCGAAATCCGCGAGATTCTCCCCCTGCACATAGGTGAAGACCTTTTCCCCGTCGTAGACGCTGATGGTGGTGATGCAATGATCGGTGAAGCTCAACCCCGTCGTCTCGATGTCGAGATAGGCCACGGAATTCCGGTACAGCGGAAAGACCCGCCAACGCTGGGCCGCTGGCAACTGCCGGAGAAATTCGTGGCCCGCCTGTTGCCCGGCCTGGGCACGGCTTCGCGCCAGATGGTCCTCAATGAGCCGCACCTTCTGGCCGGAAAGAAACGCCGGATACGGCGGTCTAAAATCATCCCAGGTCTCCACTCCGGCCTGCCAAAGCCGCCGCTCCGTGGTCTCGCCGATTCCGGGGATATGGACAAAGGTATTGAATAACATCGATCCGCCTAACCCTTACGGCCCAAGGAAGCGAGATACAGTACCGATTCCTCTTGGCCATCCACGCCGAGCAGACCGTTCACCTCGTCATCAAAAAAAGCGGCGACCGGACAGCCGCCCAGGCCGAGAAAGCCCGCGGCCAGCAGCAGGTTCTGACAGATATGCCCGGCATCGAGCAGGATATAGCGCAGGCCACGATGGCCGTATTTGACCATATTTCGCCGGAAAATGGCAGTCCAGATGAAATTGACCGGAGCCTGGGCCATGAAGCCCTGCCCCAGGCAGGCATCGGCCAGCGGCTGCCCAGGCGACAAGACGGACAAACGCTCAAGCCTAAAACCCTGCACATCGAAATGGTAGATGCCGGGATCAAGCCCATCCACCCGTTGGATAGCCAGATAGGTTTCCATGGGATACAGAGCTCCGGCAGAAGGCGCGGTGCGGAAAAAAAAGGAGCCGACCTGGCCGGTGATACCCTGGCTGGCCCAAAGGAGCAGGGCCAGTTCCTCCAGGGACATGGGCTTGGCAACAAAGTCGCGCACCGAGCGGCGATGCTGGAGGATAGAAAGAAAATCAGCGCCCTGCTCCGGCCAAGTCCTGGGCAATTTCACTTTCTCCGCCTCCGGGTAGGTCTTCCAGCGTTCTGTTCTCTGGATTACGGGGGGCGCTTGCCGCTCTCTCCCTTCCCTGCTGCATTTTGTCGCCTGCAGGTACCTATGGCCCAAAGATTCTCTCAGTTCCGGCATATACTCTTCCCCCGACGACACACCGGACCGCAGGGCAAAAAACCTTGCCGGGCCCGGCAATCGCCGGTAAACTTTAATAAATGCGGTTGCCCAATCGGTTGTCTTCCCGGCGAAAATCCGAAAATAAGCGGACGGCGCGAAACTCCGACTTCAAAGACACAAATGCTGATCCCGACACAGGAAGACTCCCATGGAAAACTGGCTGATCCCCGCCTCTGCCGCCCTGATCATTTACGGCCTCTGGGGATTTTTTCCCAAGCTGGCCGTAACCTATATCAACCCGGCCAGCGCCCTGATCTACGAGGTGGCTGGCGCCATGCTGGTCGGCCTGGTCAGCCTCTGTTGGGTGGGATTCCAGCCGGAGAGCCACCCCAAGGGCATCCTCTTTGCCGTGCTCACCGGAGTGACCGGGATGCTCGGCACCCTGTTCTTCTTTGCCGCCGCCAGCCGGGGCAAGATCTCGGTGGTGGTGAGCATGACCGCCCTCTACCCACTGATCACCATCATACTGGCCGCGATCTTCCTGCGCGAACCCATTACCGCCAAACATGCCTTGGGCATGCTCTGCGCCGTGGCCGCGATTGTTCTGCTTACCTGGTAGAAGCCAGAAGCAATCAACCGCAGATCATTCCTTTTCCCAGAGAACCACCCGGTTGCGCCCCTGTTTCTTGGCCCGGTACAAGGCCTGGTCGGCCCGCCTGATCAACCGTTCCTTGTCCACCCCGTGGCCGGGATAGACGGCAAGCCCAAGGGACAGGGTGACCCGCACCGGCTCATTTTCATTATGGAGCACCATATTCTCGATCTCCTGCCTGACGCGCTCGGCCATCTGCAGACCTCCCTGCTCACCGGAGCCTTCCAGAACAAGGGCGAACTCCTCGCCGCCGTACCGGGCCGCAATATCCACGCTGCGCGCCGCTCGGCGCAGGATCCCGGCCACTTCCTTGAGCACCTTGTCGCCAAAGGGATGGCCATAGTTGTCATTGATCTTCTTGAAATGATCGATATCGCAGATGAGCAGACTCAAAGTCCCTGCCCGCCGCTCCTCCCGGGCCAGCATCACTTCAAACCCGCGTTGAAAGGTGCGGTGATTGAGCAGGCCGGTGAGTCCGTCGATGGTGGCCAGCCGATTGATCTCCTCATGGGCCTGCCCCAGATCGATCTTGACCGCCACCTGGGCGGCGATGAGTTCGAGAATCTCCTGCCGGGCCTTGGTGAAGACCTCCGCTTTTCTCACCGCAACGGTGAGCGCCCCGGTTGCCTCGCCTTTTTCCTTTTGCAGGGGCAAAATCAGCAACGAATTGTAGCCGGAAAGCAGATGATCGTGGCCGAAAACCTGGGTCGGCCCGTGACACTGGGCCTTGGCCGGCAGAGGGTGGTTGATCTTGAGCACCTGACCCACCAGCCCTTCGTCCCTTGAAAATTCACGGCCCATGAGTTGCTCACTTCCTTCGCCCTCGGCCAGGGCTACGCAATGCCCATTGCCGCAGACCAGGCTGATAGAGATAAAATCTGCGCCCACCAGAGTCCGCACCGCCTTGATCGTGGCCGCCAGCACCTGTTCAAGCCCCAAAGCCCCGTTCAACTCCCGCATGGCGAGACAAACCCGCTGGATGGCGCTGCGTTCATGGGCCATGGCCTGAAACTGCCGGCCCATGTTCACGTCAAGGGCAAGTTTGCGCGCGGTCAGGGTCATGGTCGCTTTTTCCGCCTCGGTCCACGGTTGCTGCCCGGGACGATCCACGCAGAGAAGCGGGGCGATCTTCTTGTCGTCAAACCCCAGCCACTCCTCCGCGTCATCGGGAAGACGGACCGCGAGAATCCCTCCCACCTCGATCTGGTTCAGGTAATAGGGTACGCCCAAGGAAGGAGTGGCCGGAGCCAGGCTCACCAACTCCTCCACCCCCAGCAACGCCCCGGTGATGCCAACCCCGATGGGAAACGGCCCGGTGGCTATGTCTTTTCTGGTGGTGGCAAGGCTGCGCAGCCGATATTCCTGGCCTTCCGGGTCCGGCCACAGCAGGGCCACCGTTGACAGGGCCAGGGTCTGGCGGAGGAGTTCCAGTTGCAGGTCAAAGGCTGCGGCAATGGTTTCCACGGCGGGCTGACTGCCAGCCTCCGGGTCGTCAATGAGATCATAATCCGGCAGAACACTAAGAATATCGGGCGTCTCGGCAAACAGGCCAAGATCCCGGGCATACTGTCGGCTGGCGGTGTCCCTTTTGGCCCGGATCAGCGCTTTTCGCATCCGTTGCCGGTAGGCCTTGCTGCTCATGAACACACTGAGCCCTAGCCCGGCGGCGGCATAGGCCACCAGATTGCCTGCCAGCCCGGCGGTTTCCTGAAAGCCCATGGCCCATAATCCTGCCTCCATCACGAGCACGGCCAGGAGAGGCACAAGCAATGCCTGCATGGGAAAACTGATGGCCAGCCAGCCGATGAGCCCAACCGGGAGCAAGATCAACTGGGGAGCGACTTGCCCGAAATAGCGAAACAGAATCCAAACGACAACGACCCAAAGCAGAGGCCCGGCCGTACCGAAAAAAGAAGAATCCGGTGGAGCATCACCCCCTCCCTGCCACATCTCCAACAGGGCGAAGATCAGGACCAATCCGGCAAGGATCATGGCGACAACGGCAAAGTCACCGCCGGGTTCATACAGGCCAACGGCCACAGCCGCCCCCCCCAGCAGCCCGACCACGAAACCAGCCTGCCGGAAGGTGCTGCTACTCCGGCTCGCTTGGCGTCGGCCTCTTGCCATGTTCCCCCCTGAATTTCTCAGCCGCGAATCCCGGATCGTCTCGGTCCGTGGGATTTGCCGACTCTTTTTAGAAATTGCTTGATCGCCTGAAAATAAAGCTTGCCGGTCAGTGCCAGAATATTGTTGTGATCGGCGCCGGGAATCATCTGAAATTCCTTGCTCCGCGCCCCGCAGACACTCTGCAACTCTTCAGCCTGAATGAGGGGAATGATCTGGTCATGCTGGGCATGGAGAATATAGGTGGGCTTTTGCACCCGGGCAATTTTTTCAAGATTGCCAAAGCCGTCGGCCTCTTCAATGCCCAGGGCCTGCACATCCAGACCGAGGGTCCGCAGAAGCGGCAGGGTCTGGGCAATGCCGCTTTCAACAATGAGTCCGGCAACCGCCTCTTCTGTGGCCGCCAGCTCTATGGCCGACACGCTGCCCAACGAACGGCCCATCACCACCAAATGGCCGGTGCACCCCTCTTTGGCTAGCCAGGCCAGCACCCAGCTTAAAATCCGATGCGCGTCCTGGAGCATGGCGGTAACCGTCGGGCTGCCGGTGCTGTGTCCATAGCCCCGATAATCAACGGCCAAAAGATTAATGCCCTGCGCATTGTACTGGGGGCCGACATCGTCGTAATCGCCTACCACCTCGCCATTGCCATGAAAAAAAAGAAGATTAACCGCAGCCGGGTCAGCGGCCAAAAAAAATCTACCCCCGAGCACCACCCCTGCTTCCACCTCTATCCCGTGATCCTGGGCGCCGACCGGCGGCGCGGTGAAGTCTTGCCGTGGATAAAAGAGCGCGGCCTTCACCGCGGGGTGATCAAGCTTTTCGTATGTTCGTGTCTGCTCCATGTTCTCCCCTAAACCTGCGCCCGAAATCGTTTCCGGCCTCCGATGATTTCCAACCAGAACATCTCTTCAACTATACCCATTCAGAATGGCAATATCTACCCAATTTTCTTCGCTTTTTCTTTGCACAGTTTCGGCGTTTCAGGTATGACTCTCCAGAAGGCTTCAAAGAGTGTTCGTTTGCCAAAAAAATATTCCCAACCTCTTGTTTCCAGCCAGCCTATGTATTTTAGCTTTCTGCAACTCAACTATCTGCTGATGTACTTCATCTATGGCCTTGCCTTCTTCAGCATGGGGTTGGCCATGGCCCTTGAGGGGAGCCGTTCGCCCGATATCGCCGAGGCCACGCTCCTCAAGCCCCTTGCCATGTTCGGTATCCTCAACGCCATCAATCAATGGATGGAAATCGTCATTCTGCCAAGAGCTTGGATGGGGATTGCCATCCCAAGATCGCTCCTGCTGGTCAAGCTCTCTTTCCTGGCCCTTTCCTTTGCCGCTCTCACCGCTTTTGGGGTTCAGGCCTATCGCCCGGCCCATCGCCAGATTGCGCCGAGCCTGTACGTCAGTCTGGGCTTCCTCCTGTTTTATATCATCGTCATCGGCATCGACCACATCCTCCCCTGGGAAACGAAATCGAATTGCTTGCGCTGCGCCGATGCCCAGGCCCGCTACCTCCTCGCCCTGCCCGGCGCCCTGCTCGCCGCCCTGGCCTTGAGAAACCAAGCACTCAAGAACAAAGAGACCACTGCAGCCCTGGCCAGATCCTACCGCCTTGCCGCCTGGGGCTTTGCCCTCTTTGGCCTAACCCAGATGTTTCCCGCCCGAGCCGAGATCTATCCAGCGCCTTTTCTTAACGCCGAGCTGTTCCAGGAAATAACCGGCATCCCGATCCCACTCGTCAGCACCCTCCTGGCCCTGTTCACCATGGGCAGCCTCATCCATGCCTCTCATCTTGCCGAAAAAGGCCGTCGGCAGAAACTCCAGCAGGCCCAACAGGAAAAACTCGCCGCCCTGGAACAGGTTCAGGATGAGTTGTTGAAACGGCGGGCGCTCCAGAAAGATCTCTTTCGCCATATCGTCCTGGCCCAGGAAGAAGAGCGTGGCCGCATCTCCAGGGAGCTCCATGACGATACCGCCCAGATTCTCACCGCTGCCAGCCTGAACATGGCCGCGCTGAAAACCGTGGTCGGCGACAACCCCAAGGCCCTGACCCTGCTTGCGCGTTCCCAGAATCTCTGCCAGGAGATGTCACAGGCACTCTATCGGATGGTCCACGACCTGCGCCCAGCCCAACTGGATGATTTCGGTCTGGTCACGGCGTTGCGCCATCTGACCGAAGAAAAATGGTTCAGCCGAAAAATTGCTATTACCTTTGAGGCGACCGGCGACCGGAGAAGGGTTGATCCGGTGATCGAAACCGTTCTTTTCCGGGTGGCCCAGGAGGCGCTCACCAACATTCTCCGCCATGCCCACACCGATACGGCGAGCCTGCGGATTCTCTTTGAAAAAGAGCAGATCATTCTCACCGTTGCGGATCAGGGGGTAGGTTTTACCCCTAGTCTTAAGGGCCAAGGCTTCGGCCTGGCAGGGATCAGCGAGCGGGTCGAACTGATCAATGGCAAGGTGGAGATCGATTCGACACCCGGCAAGGGAACCACCATCACCGTGATTTCCCCGGCCAGGCTCGACCAGATTATCCCCCCCGCCAGACCGGGAACAGAGGTCAAACCGACCCCCCCTCCGGACTGAATTTCTCCTCTCCTCCCGGCAACGCAGCAGTTTGCATGCCTGGAGGGGGGTCTGCTGTAAAAAAATCTTGCGGGAGTGACCCACCATGGCCATGATCACCATTGACCAAAACAAATGCAAAAAAGACGGGATCTGCGTGGCGGAATGTCCGTTCAGTCTTATTTCGCTGACCAACGACGACGGCTTTCCCGAAATCCGCCCGGCCGCAGCCCGCCTCTGCATCCAGTGCGGACACTGTGTGGCGGTGTGCCCCCATGACGCCTTAAGCCTTGCGGCAATCAACCCCGACGATTTCCAGCCCATTGGCAACGGTTCTCCGCCCACGCTCAAGAAAACCGGCCTGCTTCTCACCACCCACCGTTCCATCCGAACATACGAGCAGCAGACCATTCCCCGCGCCCAGATCGAACAGCTTCTCGACCTGTGCCGCTGGGCGCCTTCGGCCAAAAACGCCCAACCGGTGCACTGGCTGGTTCTCGAAAACCCCGAGGCAGTGCACCATCTGGCCGGACTGGTCGTGGACTGGCTGCGGACCGGCACAAGCTATCCCGGCATCGTTGCCGCCTGGGACCAGGACAAGGACATGGTCCTGCGCGGCGCTCCCCATCTGCTGGTGGCCCATGCCCACAAGGACAGCCTCAAGCCGGAGATCGACTGCACCATCGCCCTGACCTATTTTGACCTGGCCGCAACCAGTTGCGGGATCGGCACCTGCTGGGCCGGCATCCTGATGAGCGCCGTGGCCGCCGGGCACCAGCCCCTGCTCGACGCCCTGGCCCTGCCCGAAGACCACCACCTCTACGGGGCCATGATCTTCGGCTATCCGCGATTTCAGTATTTCAAGATTCCGGCCAGAAAAGAGGCCCGGGTCATCTGGCGTTCGTAAATCACCAGCACACAAGAGGCCGCACATGGACAACACTGCCGACAAGAAAAAACCCAACCCGGAACGGGTAGCCATACTCCGCTCCCTGCCCCTGGAGATCAAGAGCCAGATCACCGGAGAAGAGGCTCAGGCCTTCATGTACGATGAGGATCTGCCGGAGAGTCTTTTGGAAAAACTGAAGGACTACCTGGAGTAAAATCAGCTAGAATAGCAAATCCGTTCGGCCTGAGATTCTATGGTTTACGTCAAGCATTTTGTGAGCCGTTCGGGGTTAAATGTCGAGCGGTAATGATGAATAGACCAGGCGGCTCGGGCGATTTTTCGGGCGATGATCACCAGCGTTGCGGTCGTGCTCC
>CAIPYE010000003.1 GCA_903869265.1 uncultured delta proteobacterium | reverse complement strand
GGCCACCTGCTCAGCCCCTTCGTTCAAGGTTTGGCTGACCTGCTTGAGGGTGGTGGATATCCCCCTCCCCAGAAAAAAGGCAATGGCCGCGCCGCTGGCCAGGGCGATGACGCCCAGAGCCAGGGCCAGCAAGCCCAGGAATTTGGCCCGTTCTTTGCCGAGAACCACATCCTGGTTCGCCTCGTCCTGCACGGTTTTATACAGCTCTTCCAGCACCGGTTCCGCAACCTTGGCGGCTTCCCGGAGTTTTGGCTCGATGCTCATCCGCTCATATTCCGGAGCCTTGACGATGAGTTCGAAGTTCTTCTGGTAGATGTCTACCTGGGTGCGAACTTTTCCGATACCTTCGACTATTTTGGCCTTGCCGTCTTTTTTGGCCATGGCCTCGATGGTGTCCAGCTCGTCAGTGAGGCTGAAATAACTGTCTTTTTGTTCTTTGACTTTGCCTTCGTTGCCGGTGAGAAGAAAGTCCTTTTCAAAGCGGCGGCACTTGTTGAGGTCGTTCAGGGCGGAGTTGGCCCGCACGGCAATGGCCATCTCCACCTCAAGGAGGCCGGTGAAGGTGGTGGTGGCGGAGGAGAGGGCGAACTGGTAAACCCCCACAATCACGGCGGTCAAGAGCAGCACCACTGCAAATCCCAAACCGATTTTTTTGCCTATTGTCATCTGTTGTCTGGCCATCTTTCTCCTCCGCACAGCGGGTTGATCATTGGGAAAATTTGTGTGAATTACTTCAACAGGTTACAGCATATAGAAAAAAACAAGAGCGCGTCAAGCCCTGTTTTGTTGGCGTGTCGCTTTTTTGCACTGGTCAGTCGCGGCTGAGCACCCGGCCCAAGGTGGCATCCACTGCCAGGGCCTGCTGCATCCGATCCTTGAGAAACGTCTCACTGAGATATTGCCGGTTGGCCTCGATCAATGTGCAGAGCGTTTCGATGTCGCCGGATTCGGCAAGTTTCGTGATTGTGTCGAGGTTTTCGGCAAAGCTATGGACAATACGGGACCCCTGGCCGCTGGTGGCCATGATCTCCGCGTAGGTGCGTGGGTTTTGCCCATGCACCCTGGCCATGGAGAGGATGGAGTAGAGCGAAGTCAGGGTGGCGTGGCTGCCGATGGCCTCCGGGGGGATAGCGTTGTCCTTGAGGGCCATGGCCAGGGCCACAGAGATGGAGGTGGGCAGCTTCTGGCTGACCCCCATCATCAGGTCGTGCTGGCCCGGCGCGTCGAGGGAGATCTTTGCCCCGTGCTTGTAAAGAAAGGCCTCAAACTCGCTGCTCAACGCCCCGCTGCGCGCAGTGCGGACCACCGAGGCGTTCTTGTCCTTCATCGTTGCGGCTTGCGGCCCCCAGAGGTTATGGACCAGCAGCACCTCCACCCCTTCCTTGGTGTGGGTCAGGGCGGTGTGCAGCACGTTTTCCGCCTCGCCCGCCAGCAGGATCAGGGCCTGGTTTTCCGCCAGCTGCGGACCGTATTCCGCCACGGCCGCAGGGGTGGCGCTGATGGGCACGCAGATCACCACCACATCCACCTGGGGAATCATTGCTTCGGGTCGCAACGCGGTGCTTCGGCCGGTGATTATTGTCTCGTAGCCCTCGCTCTTCAACCGCTCGGCAAACCAGAGGCTCATTTCGCCGCTGCCGATAAAGCCAAAGGTTTTGATGCGCTTGACCCGCATGTCCACCCTGGGGAAGCTGCCCAGCACCCTTACCGATCCGGGCTCCTGGATGATCTGGTGTTCGATGCGCTCGATGGCTTGGCGGACCCGCTCGTCGGCAAGATGCCCTTCAAACTCGATGAAGAACTGCAGCTTCTGGCTCTGGGGATCGGTTTCCGTCTGCATGTCGATCAGGTTGATGCTGCGTTTGGTGAACTCGTTTAAAATGTCGGCCAGGATGCCGACCCGGTCCTTGATCGGGGTGGTGACCATGGCGGTGGCATCATACCCGGTGCGGGGGGCCGGGGTCTGACCCAGCACGGCGTAGCGGGTCCGGTTGTGGGGCACGATCTCCCGGGCGCGGATGGTCAGGCTGTAGACGCGCAGCGCTTCTTCCGATTCGATGATCCCGTGGCCGACAAGCCCCTGCTCTTTGATTTCGCGCACCGCCGCATCCAGATCATGCACCGAGGTCAGGGTCGCCTTGGGAAAGGCGCTGGTGATGTAGTCTTCGCATTGCCGCAGCACCCCGCTTTTTCCAAGCAGCATGGTGATCGGTTCGGTGGCGGAAAGAGAGCCCAGGGAAAGATGGATGGGCAGAACGACGTTGTCCCGCCAGAACCCCTTGTCCATCCCCTTGACCAAGCGGCTGTATTCCTTGACCTGTCCTTCGCGGGTATTGTAGACCGGGGCCAGGGCCAGATCGGTCTCCTGGGCGGCAAAGGCCTTGAACACTGCGGCCAGATTCGGGAAAAGCTTGATGGTTGCGTCCGGAATGAACTGGCGGGCTGCCTGCCAGGCGTGGGAGCCTTCCGGGCCGAGGGTGGCTATGGAAACCATAAGAAGACCTGTTGGTTGCGTGGTTGATCTTGGCAACTTTCCCCTCCCTTTACGGGAGGGGGCTGGGGGTGGGTGAAGATGTTGGCTGCCTCACGGGCATTCCCCCTCACCCCTGCTCTCTCCCGCAGGTAAGCGAAGACTCCGGGGGGAGAGGGAGTTTTCTGCCTATCTGGCACCTTTCTTCTTTTAGTGTGTTCGCAAGGGCTGGTCAACAGGTTTTCTCTGGGAAACGCCGTGGAACAACAGGAGATGGTGCGGGCGGGAAAGGATACAGCGGAGAAAACAGCGGACTGGTGGCGGGGCGGAAAGCCTTCAGGCCACACACTGTGCTTGCGGCAGGGCGCTAGTGATTCGGCTCAGGACTTCCGTCGGGATAAACGGTTTGGCGATGTAGGAGGCGCAGCCGCGTTTGTGCAGCTGCCGGAGGAGTTCCTTGTCGCCGTAACCGGTGATGACCATGATGGGGATCGGGATGCCTGCTCCCTGGAGTTTGTCGATCAGGCCAAGGCCGTCGAGTTCAGGCATCCTGAAGTCGGTGATGATCAGGCTGATGGGGCGGCTGGCTGGCTGTTGCCGGATTTTTTCATAGGCGTCCCGGCCATTGGTCGCCAGGATCACGCTGAACCCGGCCTGGCGCAGAACAAGATTGAGGGCCAGCCGGGTGTGTTTTTCATCTTCCGCTATCAGGATTTGAGGGCTGGTCATGATATGTGTCGGCAACGCCTGGGCGTTACTGTGCCGCCTGTTTCTTCATGGTTTGTGCGAAGCTTCTGGCGACGCTGGGGGCGATGCGTCGCATGAAAACTTCGCCGGTGCCGGTATTGAAAAATATTTTGTATCCCTTTGTTCCTCCGGTTTTTTGTACATCGGGGGCGAGATCGAAACGGGCAAGGGCTTCAAGGGCGGCGGCAATGTTTTGTTGGCCGATGGCAAGTCCATCGGTGCCGATCATGTCGGTCTGGAGAACGCTTGCCCCGCCGAATAGCTTTACCGTAAGTGCTGATGGGGAGAGACAGAATTGGCTGGCCATGGTTTCGAGCATATGGGATACCGCTGTGTCCACATACGGGAAATATCCGGCTATGGTCGGTTTTGTCTGCCGTGGCAGTATGCCGTGGCAGATTGCCCCAACCCCGAATTTTTCGCTGTGCAGGCAGAGGGAAACGCATGAGCCGAGGATGGTGGAGACAATGGTCGCTTGTTTGGTGATCAGCAGTTTGCCCGGGGTCAGATTTACAATCGGCAGGTCGGGGTAAGACAGCAAAAGAGGGGTTTGCAGCATGGATGGGGTCAGCCTTGTGGGGGGAAATTGTGGCATGGTGACAATCGTCGTTGTTTCGCCATACTCCATGGAGGGACTCCCGGTCATTTTCTTGCCTTGCTAAAAGCCAACTTCCTGCCAAGTCCCCGAAGAGACTTGGCAGGAAGTCTTGGACCGGCGAGGGGGGGGGACCGATCCAAACGGCTACTTGTGTCAGGCCCGGGCAGGGCCTGTAATCCTTTTTAATGGGTGTTTCCGGCGATCAACTCGTAGGCGTCCGCTTCCGAATCCACCAGGGCGCCGAAGATGAGCGGCGTACTCTGGTTGGCGCTTTCCGCCGACAGGATGCAGATCTGTTCGGCAAAGCCGTTGAGGCCGAGGATTGGGTTTAACCGCAAATCAATGACCGGAACGGTTCTGCCCCGGAAATTGATGATGCCCATGACCGTATCGTTGGCAATGGGAAGGGCAGAGGCCGACATAATGCCGAGGATCTCGGTGATCCGCAGCGAGCCGTGGGTATAAGCGCCCCGAGCAGGTATGAGCGTAGCCAGCGTGGTTTTCACTGCTGATGTTCCCATGGTCTTTCCTCCTGGTCGGGTGGAATCCGAACCCGTGGTTTCTCGGGGTTGTTTCTTGCTTATGGAAGAAATGTGCCAGGCTGGAAAGAATGTTTCTAACAAGCTGATATCGCAATGAATATTTTTTTATGCGAGGGGTGCTGGGATGGAAACAAATTAAGATATCTTTATGGGTTGGGTGGGGAATGGAGGAGAGAGGCAGTGGTGTGTGGAGAATGAATGAATGTTGATACCAATCAATAAATGTTGATTGCCGGGAGGTTATTTTTTTCTCGGGGCGGCGACGGGAAAAACAGCCCTGGCGATGGTGCCTTTGCCGGGCTGTGAATGGAATTCCAGCCGTCCGCCATGCTCTTCCATGATTCCTGCGGAAATGGAAAGGCCGAGACCGCTGCCACCGCCGTCGCGCTTGGTGGTGAAAAACGGGTCCAGGATGCGTTTTCGGTTTTTTGGGGAAATTCCGCAGCCCTGGTCTGTTATTTCTATAAAAACCGTCCCGTTTTTTGTGTCCTGACCGGTGGAGACGGTCAGGTGTTTGTCCGGGGAAGCCAGGGATTGGTAAGCATTTTGCAACAGGTTGATGATGACCTGCTCGGTCCGTTGGAAATTGCCCAGCGCCGTGGGCAACCCCTCTCCGTACACGACGGTGAGATGATCGGTCGCTTTTTTGAGCGGGCTGGCAAGCAGGACCAGGACGGCGCGCAGCGCGGTGTTGAGATCGATCTCCTGGTCCATGTCGGAGATGCCCTGCCGCGCGTAATCCCGCAGGTTGAAGACGATTTTACGGATGCGTTCCGAGCCGTCGAGGATGCCGGAAAAAAGTTCGGGGATATGTTCGCGCATCTCGGAAAAGGGGATGCCTGCCACGGGAAAATCGCCGTGCTCCTGGTAATGGGCTTCCAGGATGGGCAGAAAATCCTCCCAGGCGCGGTGGAGGATGGGGGCGTTCATGGTGATGAAGTTGTTGGGATTGTTGATCTCATGGGCCACCCCGGCGACCAGGATGCCAAGGGAGACCATTTTATCGGCCTCGATGAGCTGTTGCCGCCGCTGTTCCGCTTCTTTTTCCGCCTTTTTTCTGGCCTTGATATCAGCCTGGAGCTGCTTGTTGATGCGGGCGAGTTCCGCAGTCCGCTTGGCGACCAGTTGCTCCAGATGGTCGCGGTGCTGGCTCAGCTCCTGTTGGCTTTTTTTGAGGGTTTTCAGTAGGAACAGCCGCTCCATGCCCTTGGTCAGGGAGACTTCCAACTCCATCAGGGAGATTGGTTTCTGGATATAGTTGATTGCCCCCATCTTCATGGCCTCCACGGCGATGGCAAGATCCGCCTGACCGGAAACCACGATGCATTCAAGGTCGGATTGGATGGCCACGGCCTGCTGCATGAGGGCAAGGCCATCCATATCCGGCATCATGATGTCGGTGATCAGAAGATGGAAGGGGCTTTTTTTAAGAAGGGCCAGCGCCTCGGGGCCTCTGGCCGCAGGGATTGCAGCATAGCCGAGGCGTTCCACTTGCATGGTGAGCAGTTTGAGGACCATGGGCTCATCGTCAACAACGAGTATTTTTCCTTTGCTTGCCATGGTCTGGGAGACTGCCTTTTGGTCCGTGTTTATACCTGGCGCTTGAGCCGTTGATTCAAGGCCTGCGGCGTTATGCCCAGAAGAAGCGCGGCGGCCCGCTGGTTGTTGCTGCTTCGTCTGAGGGCTTCGGTGATGAGTTCCTGGTCCGCGTCTTTCAGGGTAGGTAGCCGATCAAGCCCGGCGGCCCAGGATTTTTGGGCAAAACCCTTGGCGGGAGCGTTTCTTGATGGGGTGGTTACGCTGATTTCTTTGTGAAAAAAAGCCATGGAGAGGGTGGTTCCCCGCTGATGGCTCATGGCATCAAAGGCCAGAGCCCGCAGTTCCCGGACGTTGCCGGGGAAATCATAGTCGGCAAGGAGGGGGATGAGCGGGTCCGGGCAGCGGGGCTTCTCTTTTTTGAACTCTGCCGCGGCCTGGGTAAGAAAAAAGTCCAGCAGGGCCGGAATATCATCCTTGCGCTCCCGCAGCGGGGGAACCTGGATGCGGTGGGTACGCAGACGGTAAAACAGGTCGGTGCGGAACAACCCTTTCTGGAGTTGCTGTTCCAGGTTGCGGTGGGTTGCGACGATGACCCTGGCATCGGAATGACTTATCTGGTCGGAGCCCAGGGGATAATATTCGCGTTCCTCAAGAAAACGCAGGAGTTTGACCTGGGAGGCTTCGCTGAGATCGCCGATCTCGTCAAGGAACAGAGAGCCTCCGGCGGCCTTTTCCACCAGGCCGGAACGGTTCCGGTCCGCGCCGGTGAAGGCCCCCTTGGCGTGGCCAAAGAGGGTGTCGGCAAAAATTTGGTCGTCAAGGCCGGCCACGTTGATCGTTACATATTCCCCCGCCCTGCCGCTTAAATCATGGATGGCCCGGGCGATGCTCTCCTTGCCCACCCCGGTTTCTCCGGTAATGAGCACCGGCTGACGCCCTTCGGCAATGGCCTCGCAATAGCGGAACAGGGCTTTCATCGTGTCGTTGCCCGTGATAATTTCGGAAAACACCTCCGGGCGGACCGGATCTTTTTCAAAAAAACTGCTGGCGAGGCGAGAGTTTTCCCGGCGGAGCTGCCTGATTTCGAGCGCCCGCCGGATGCTTGGCAGGAGGCGTTCGATTTCCACCGGCTTGAGCACGTAGTCAAAAGCTCCCTGTTGGATGCAGCGGACAGCGGTTCCCACCTCGTTGACCCCGGTGACGATGATGACCGGCAGGTCCGGGAAACGCTGGCTGACGTCTTTAAGGATGTCATCCCCTGAAATATGGGGCATCATCAGGTCGAGGAGGATGATTTCCACCGGCTGATGGTCGAGGATGCCTGCGACCTCCCGGCTGTCCTGGCAACGGATCGTATTGTTGATGCCATGGGAGCGGAGGGCGATATCAAAGCTGGCAAGGGTATGGAGTTCGTCATCAACCAGAAGAACGGGATGCAGCGGATATGGTGGGGGCGCTTTTTTTCCCATGGTGTTTGGGGTTAAGCTCAGTTGGGCCAGAGCAGTTTGCCTGTTATCCAGCCGGTGGTGCCGTCCGCATGCTTGACCTTGACCCAGTCGCCTTCGGTGGCCAGGGTCTTGAAGACCACGCCGTGTTTGACTTCCGCCACGATTTCGTAGTCTTTTCCCGCGCCAACCCGCAGATTGGCGGTGGCCGCTTTGACAATGACGGTTTTTTCCTTTGCGAGCAGGTCGGCGGTAATCCAGCCCTTGTCGCCTTCAAAGTCCACCACGTGGGCCCATTTCCCCTTGCGTTCGGTTACCATCAAGGGGAAACCCTTGAATACCGTCCAGAGGATCTCTTTGTTTGTGTCGGGGCCGGAACGGATATTGGCCCCGTTTTTCAGGACACTGACGTGGTCATCCGCGAAGGCGGTGGAAGCAAGCAGAAGCAGGGTGGCGCCGATGAGAATGAAGAGCCGTGATGGTCGTGAAAGGGGAGATGTTTTGGTCATGATAGATGAACTCCTGAATAAAACTTGGGGAATAGTATGGTCAGCAGAGCGCAGGGGAAATGCTGAACTGGTCTGAGGATTGCACCGCACCCAAGGTAGCATTTTCGTTTCGGCAAGTCAACCGTCTCCGATCCCTTTTGCCTTCCGGGCAATGGCCAGGCGGCGGGAGTGCGCGGCGCGGCTACGGGCTGTCTCTGCCGATGATGATGGGGCCGTACCATGCGGTGGCACTCTCGCCGGTGTTGTCGGTGTCCGTCATGATGGCAATGGCGCCGACTCTGGGAGGTTCGGTCTTGAAATATTTTAAGAAATCCGCATGGATGTTGCGCTCTTCGTTCAACCAGTGACCAGCGCGCCCGTTGCCGCTTTCCACCGCAATCATCATGGCGTTGGCGGTGAAGGCGTTGGGCAGGGCCTCGCCTTTTGGCAGTTTGTTGGCCCAGATGTAGTTGAGCGCCTTGGTGTTCCAGAAAAACAGGGAGGGAAACACCACATAGACCCGGGCCGCATAATCGTCTCCCGCCTTGGTGTGTTCGTCTCCCTTGGCAAGGGTGCGTTCTATCTTCCAGCTCCAGCGGAGGATTGGTTGTTCCTTGGGGTCATAGTCAATTTTGTGGAAAAGACCGGAGGCGGCCGCGGTGCTTGTTGCCTTAATGTAGAATTGCTTGTCGTCGTGTTCTGCCGTATAATGGGTCTGTCCGGCAAAGGACTTCGTCTCCCATTCCGTCGCCAGGCCGTTTTTGTAATCGTCCAATATCTGCTCCCTTGGGCTGGAGCCCGCGGCAGAGAGGGCAAGGCCAAGAAAGGCCGTCGCAGTCAGTAGTTTGCTAATGTATTTTGCCATGGTCAACGGTCCTGATTCGTTGGGGTTATGATCCGGCTGATACCGGCGATCCGGGAAAACACATCCGGCATCGCGGCATTATAATGAAAAAATGTTTGTCCCGCCACTGGCTGGGCAGGAAGATGTGAATATGCAATTATCGCCTCGGGCGAAGGGAAAGATCATGGACACTCTTCCGGACAAGGCCCAGATTCGTAGGCAGCCGGCAGTGGACCTGCTCATGCAGAAGGTTGTCCAGGGGATCGAAGATTACGCCGGGCAGGCAATGGTCGGAGTTCCGGCGGAGGTTATCGCAGGCCTTGCCGACCGGGTGGTCCGGGAGGTTCGGGAGTTCAGCGAAGGCCAGGGAAATCATCTCTACCAACTGATAAAGATCGGCCTGGGCCTTTCTTCAGAAAAGAACATCGACCGTCTTCTGGAAAGGATTGTTCGGGAGGCCCGGAACTTCACCAACGCCGATGGCGGCACCCTGTACATCAAGGAGGACGAGCGGGAAGCCCTTGATTTTGCCATTGTCCAGAATGATTCGCTCGGGGTGTTCATGGGAGGGCGCGGGGAAGCCATTTCCTGGCCTTCCGTGCCTTTGCGCCTAGCGGATAATCAGGAGAATCACCGCAACGTTTCCGCCCATTGCGCCCTTACCGGCGAGCCGGTCAATATCTCCGACGTGTATGACGCCGAAGGCTTTGATTTTCAGGGAACCCGCGATTTTGACGCTTCCACGGGGTACCGCTCTTGCTCGATGCTGGTGATACCCCTGCGGGACCATGAGGACGAGGTCATCGGGGTGTTGCAGCTCCTCAACGCCAAGGATCGGGAAACCGGAGCCGTTGTTGCCTTCCCCGAACACGAGGTGGGGATGATTATGAGCCTGGCCTCGCAGGCGGCCATTGCCCTTACCAAGATGCGGCTGGTCCGTGGGCTTGAGACCCTGCTGGACGCCTTTGTGCGGACAATCGGCGACGCCATCGACGAAAAATCTCCCTATACGGCAGGACACGTTTTTCGGGTCGCCAATCTTACCGAGAAGATTGCCCTAGCGGTGAACAACGCCACCACCGGCAAGTTCGCCCCGATCAGCTTCAACGGTGACGAGCTTGCCGAAATCAGGATGGCGGCCTGGCTCCATGACGTGGGGAAGATCACCACCCCGGAGCATCTCATGGACAAGGCGACCAAGCTTGAGACCATCTTTGACCGGATAGAACTGGTTCGGCATCGGGTGGAAATTTCCAGATTGAACGACGAGGTCGCTCGACTGGAAAACGAACCCTGCCCGAGGAAGGAAGGACATCCCCCTTCTTCACGGTCTGTTGAAAAAACGGAAGAATGGCAGGAGATCATCAATTTTCTCGACACGATCAATCTGGGCGGCGAGGGGCTGTCGGCTGACAGCATCGAAAAAGTACAGCGGCTTGCCAGGATAACCTATGCCATGAGCGGGATGGATATGCCCCTGCTCGCCCCCGATGAGGTTGAGAATCTCTGTGTGCAAAAAGGCACTTTGACTGAGGCGGAACGCAAGGTGATGAACCACCATGTAGACATGAGCATCAGGATGTTGGAGGGGTTGCCGTTTCCGAAAAAACTTCGCAATGTCCCAGCCTATGCCGGGATGCATCACGAAAAATTGAACGGCACCGGTTATCCCCGAGGGCTTGCCAACGGCGCCATTCCCCTGCCAGCAAGAATGTTGTCCCTGGCCGATGTGTTGGAAGCACTGACCGCTGCGGATCGGCCCTATAAACCGGGGAAAATGCTTTCCGAAGCCATGTCCATTTTGGAGGAGCTGGTTGACCAGGGAGATCTGGATGGGGAACTCTGTGATCTGGTTGTCGAGTCCGGTCTGATCGCCCGTTTTGCCCAGGACCTGTCGGAACGTCAGCGGGATGATTTTTTTTGGCGCGGCAAGCGCTATTTTATCTCGGAAACAAGGTAGATCAAGAATTCCCGGTTGCCCTTGGGACCAAGGATCGGGGATGGGCTGACGCCAATTGGGATAAGGCCCAGCCCGTCTGCAACTCCTCGGATTTTTTCAATCACCTTCTCGTGCAGGTCGATGTCGCGGACAACCCCGCCCGTGCCGATCTGGCCTTTACTGACCTCGAACTGCGGCTTGATCAGGGCCAGCACCCGGATACCCCCCGAGAAAAAAACGAGCAGTGGCGGCAGCAACGTTTTGAGGGAAATAAACGAAGCGTCGATCACCGCTAGATCAATCGGCTCTGCAAGGTCGCCGATTTGCAGATTTCTGGCGTTGGTTCTCTCCATGACCACCACCCGCGGATCCTGCCGTAGTTTCCAGGCCAGTTGGCCATAGCCGACATCAATCGCGTACACCTTGGCGGCCCCGCGCTGCAACAGGCAATCGGTGAAGCCGCCGGTGGAGGCGCCGATATCGGCGCAGATAAGGCCGGTGGGATCGATCTGGAAATGGTCCAGTCCAGCCGCCAGTTTGATCCCGCCTCGGCTCACATAGGGGCAGACTTTTCCTTTAAGCCGTATTTGGCAGTCCTTGGCAAAGAGCGAGCCGACCTTGTCGGCCGGCTGGTCGTTCACCAGTACCTGGCCCGCGGCAATAATGGTCTGGGCCTTTTCGAGGGTGGGGGCCAGCCCGTGCAGGAGGACAAGCTGGTCGAGTCGGATTTTCATGGCTTGTTGGGTTAGGCTTTTGCGGGGTCCGCCTTGCGGATCATCTCGCAGAGTTCGTCGGCCATGGCGTTGATAAGCCCAGCGTCCTTGCCCTCCACCATGACCCGAATAACCGGTTCGGTCCCGGAGGGACGGACGAGGATGCGGCCGTCCGCGCCCAGCTTCTTTTCCAATGCTTTGATTTTTTTGTTGAAACCGGGGATGCTGGCGGTATCGATCTTTTCGGCGGTGCGGACATTCTTGAGCACCTGGGGAAAGCTTTCCATGATGGTGGCCAGCTCCGACAGGGGTTTGCCCTTTTTGATCATCACCGCCAGCAGTTGCAGCGCGGCGAGGATGCCGTCGCCGGTGGTGTTGTGCTCCAGGAATACCAGATGCCCTGACTGCTCGCCGCCGAAATTGTAGCCGGATTTGCGCATCTCTTCCACCACATAGCGGTCGCCGACCTGGGTGCGGACCATGGCGCCGCCCAACCGCTGCATGGCGACTTCCAGGCCCAGATTGCTCATCACCGTGGCGACCAGGGTTTTTTTCTTCAGCTTCTTGCGGCTGATCAGGTCACCGGCGCAGATGGCCATGATATGGTCGCCGTCCACGATGTTGCCTTGCTCGTCCGCCACGATGATCCGGTCGCCGTCGCCGTCCAGGGCGATGCCGATGTCCGCCCCCAGTTCTCGGACCTTGGCGGCCATGTGTTCCGGGTGCAGGGCACCGCAATCGCGGTTGATGTTGGTGCCGTCCGGTTCCGCCGCGAGGGTGGTGACCGTGGCGCCCAGCTCCTCGAAAACGTGGGGGGCAACCCCGTAGGTGGCGCCGTTGGCGCAGTCCAGCACGATGTGGAAGGCGTCCAGGGTGTATTCCTGGGGAAAGGTGTTTTTTAACGAGACGATGTAGCGGCCCTTAGCGTCGTCGATCCGGGTGGCGCGGCCCACCTCCTCGGCCACCGGTCGCAGAGACGACATCTTCTCGGAGAAGACCAGATCCTCGATCTCCAGTTCCAAATCGTCTTGGAGTTTGAAACCGTTTCTGGCGAAGATCTTGATGCCGTTGTCTTGGAAGGGATTGTGGGAGGCGGAGATCACCACCCCGGCGTCGGCCCGCATGCTGGTGGTGATGAAGGCGATGCCCGGCGTGGGCAGCGGCCCGACCAGGAGTACGTCCACCCCCATGGAGCAGATGCCCGCAGCCAGGGCGTTTTCGAGCATGTAGCAGGAAAGGCGGGTGTCCTTGCCGATGACGATCCGGTGGCCGTGCCGCATGTCTTTGACCAGGAAGGCGAGGGCTCTCCCTATCTGCATGGCGATTTCGGTGGTCATGGGGTAGGTGTTCGCCACCCCCCGCACCCCATCGGTGCCGAACAATTTTCTCATGGTTTCCTCGCGCGGGTCGGAAAAACGGGACAGGCAACGGAATCTATTACGGGTGGCCATGGAGTTTGCCTGTTGCCGAGAGCAGAGAGCACACTGGCGTCCCGGCTCATTTGCCAGGACTCCGGCCAATCTTAACGGTGACGGTGGACGGGAATGCCTCGATGATTTTTATCTCCTCCTCCGCCGTGATTTTTACCGGAACTTTGTGGACGCCGACCGACAGCCCGTCTGTCGAGACTGTGGCTTCGAAAAGCCTGGCCTGGTTTCCTTTGCTGCTCAGGGGCAGCAGGGCGCGGATGTTGATGGTGTCCGGCTCGATGGTTACTTTTCTCGCGGAATCGGTGCCGACGAGGTGGACGGGAATATCCGTGATGGTCTTTTCCATGGTTTTTTCACGGATCACCACATTGGCGGTGACCACAGTCTCACCCATGAGCTCGAGAAGCGCCGGCCGCAGCTCCAAGGGAACCTGGACGGTCGTCGGTCCCTTCAGCCCGTTGATGTCGATGGGTTTGGCGGTCAGGAGTTTTTCTCGTCCGACAATGGCCTTGGGACCGGAAATTTTGATGAGCGGGGGTTCGAAGACCACTCCCGCCAGTTCATGACCAATGGCCGGGTCGCCTGTTGTCCTGGCATGGACTGGGAGTTCCTTTTCGACCAATTCGTCGATGAGCAACGTAATGTGGGTGGGCTGGATGCGGGATACGATGACACCCCGTGGAAACTGGATCGTTTCGGGTTCGTTGCGGATGACAATGGTGCCGGGGGTGGCCTTGGCAAGGTTGATGGTTCTCGTGATCCGTTGGCGGTTGAGGCCGTTGATCAGGCCGCGGGGGCCGCTGACCGTTGCCTCCAGCTGTTTCTTGAACTGGTTGGAGATGACCAGCTCCCTGGGTAGATTGACAATCTCCACCGGGATGTAGACCGTGGTGTCAATTTTGTCCTCGCCCACCACGAAATACCAGAGCAGGATGGCGAAGATCAGGGAAATGAGCTTCAGCCCCCAATTGTTCGGCCAGTTGAGGAGCTTGGGGGTGGGCAGGCGCCGGATTATTTGTTTAGCCAGTTTTTCCATAACAGGGGAGTCGTATTTTCCTTGGGAACAAAGATTGCGTCAAGTCGGCTTCTGAGTGCGTTTTCGTCGAGATCGGAGGTCAGGGCCCCGTGCTGGACCAGGGAGATCTTCTGGGTTTCTTCCGAGATAACGATGATCACTGCGTCTGTTTCTTCGGAAAGACCGATGGCTGCCCGGTGGCGGGTGCCAAGTTGCTTGCTTATATAGGGGTTTCTGGTGAGGGGGAGCAAAGCCCCAGCCGAACGGATCCGGCCGTTATGGATGATCACCGCCCCGTCGTGGAGCGGGGCGGTGGTTTGGAAAATGGTGACCAGGAGTTGCCTGCTGACGATGGCGTCAAGGCTGTGGGCGGATTCGATGTATTCGTTGAGTCCTGTTTCCCGCTCAATGACGATGAGTCCGCCGATTTTGCGTTGGGCCATTTGCTGCGCCGCCCTGACAATCTCGAGCAGAACGTGCACCGTGTCTTCCTGCGGTTTGGAAAAGGTGGTTTGTCCGACCTGGGCCAGGGCTCGTCGGATATCCCGCTGGAAAATGATGATGATAATCAGGAAGATTGAGCTTAAGAATGTTCCCAGCAACCAGTACAGGGTCAGGAATTCGAGCTCTCTTGCGGCAAAATAGAGGGCGACGAGGACAAGGATGCCAGACAGTATCTGGACGGCACGGGTTCCGCGGATCAGCAGCATGACGCGATAAATGATGAACGAGACGATCATGATATCGAAGATGTCTTGCCAGCGGAGTGACTGTGCGAATTCCAGCATTGTGGTCCGGGGTCCGTTAATAAAAAAAATTGGGTGGAAGCATTGAAAATATCTACATCTGTAAAGTAAACGAAAAGCAGGGTGTCAGGCAAGGGGCATGAATGAATTTTTTTAAAAAAATTGAGGAGATCGGTCGTGGTGTTGTGAAACGAAAAGTTGTTTCGTGCAAAGAAACTCTCGGCGCATGTTCAAAAAAATATCGAAACAGGCTGCCCAGTTGTTGCTTGACAAGGCGGGGAAATTGATTTATCTTCACAAAATTTTCCAGCATCTTTCTGTCGGTGTTGCCGGGAACCGGCGACCGGGCAGGAAACCTGCCAGCCGTGAAACGGCGCGGGCAGAGCATCTTGAATCAATCAACAATACAGTAAACAGGAGTTGAGAATTGGCTAATCATAAATCCGCCGAGAAAAGGAATCGTCAGAACCAGTTGCAACGGCTTCGCAATCGCTCCAACAAGAGCAAGATGAAGGGTGTTGTGAAGAAGGTCCTTGAGGCCGTTGAGCTGAACGCTGGAGATCAGGCCCAGGAAGCACTGAAGTTGGCGATCCCTATTATAGAGAAAACAGCGGTGAAAGGTTCCATCCACAAAAAGAACGCCTCCCGCAAGGTTTCCCGTTTGACCAAGCGGGTAAATGCCATGTTGGCCGCGGTGTAATATAACGAGAGAGCCGGTAACGGCTGGAGCCCTGGCGTGGTTGTTCTCCTGCGGGAGAATGATTTGCCGAGGCCCTTCCGATGGGCCTGGTTGTGCCTCTTCCGCCGTGCGCAGGGATCAAACCTGTATATTATGGAGAGTGTTTCGCTACGAGAAGAAAAATAAAAAAGCCATGGGACGCTTGTGTTCCATGGCTTTTTTTATGAGTTGAGGACCCATCATGTTTCGACCTTCCTTGCCGGAATTTGAACACCTGGCGGTCGATGCCGGCCTGGTGCCGATCTATCGGGAAATCGTCGCTGACCTCGATACGCCGCTGACCATCTTTGCCAAGGTGGCGGGCGGGGAGTCGCACGCCTTTCTCTTTGAAAGCCTTGAGGGTGGGGAGAAATGGGGACGTTATTCCTTTATCGGTTTTGACCCCATCGTCACCTTTGCAAGTCGCGGCACCCAGATCACCATTACCCGTGAGGATGCGGTGGATGAGCAGCAGGGCGACCCGCTTGAGGCCCTGCAAAATCTGCTAAAATCCTTCAATGCCTGCAATGCAGAGATGGCCTGCGACCCAGAGCTGTTGCCGCGTTTTTTTGGCGGGGCCGTCGGGTTTTTGGGCTACGATATGGTGCGGTTCATGGAGCGGCTGCCCGAGAGCAACCCGCCCCTTGCCCAATTTCCAGACAGCTCTTTCATGGTGCCGCGCACCGTCTTGATCTACGACAACCTCAGGCAACTGCTCACCGTGGTCAATCTGGTGCAGACCGCGGGGGTGCGCGATATCCCGGCCCTGTATGCGAAAGCGCAGGCCGAAATCGAGGAGGTCATTGTCCGTCTCCAAGCTCCCATGCCCACGGAGTATCTCGGCGGCAAAGGCTTGAAAGCAACTACGCCCCACGCCTTCACTTCCAACATGAGCGAAGAAGCATTCGAGAAAATGGTGGAGGCGGCCAAGGAGTATATCCAGGCCGGTGATGTCATCCAGGTTGTCTTGTCGCAACGGTTTCACACCAAAACAGAACTTGCGCCCTTTAAGCTCTACCGCGCCCTGCGCCATATCAACCCAAGCCCCTATCTTTTTTATCTCAAGCTCGGGGACCTGGTTCAGATCGGTTCTTCCCCGGAGATCTTGGTCCGCCTTGAGCAGGACGATATCGAGCTCAGGCCCATTGCCGGGACGAGAAAGCGCGGGAAAACCCAGGAAGAAGATGCTGCCCTTGAACAGGAACTGCTGGCTGATCCCAAGGAGCGGGCCGAGCATTTGATGCTGGTCGATCTGGGCCGCAACGACGTGGGCCGGGTTGCCCAATATGGCTCGGTGGAGGTCCGCGATCTCGTGGTGGTCGAGCGCTACAGCCATGTCATGCATCTGGTTTCCGGGGTGCATGGGACTCTGGCGCCGGGCAAGGATCAGTTCGATGTCCTGCGCGCCTGCTTCCCTGCGGGCACGGTGAGCGGGGCCCCGAAGATTCGGGCCATGGAGATCATTGAAGAGCTTGAGCCCGAGCGGCGCGGGCCCTATGCCGGATCCGTTGGCTATTTCGGTTTTTCCGGGAATATGGATTTTTGCATCACCATCCGGACCTTTGTCATGCAGGGCGATGATCTCTGGGTGCAGGCCGGCGCGGGGATTGTCGCCGATTCGGTGCCCGCCTTGGAGTATCAGGAAACCATCAATAAATCCATGGGGCTGCGGCGGGCGGTGGAGCTGGCAGAGAAAGAATTTTAGGAGCCGTTACGAAAAAAGAGCTTTCTTGTTCATTTCGTTACGGCTCCTTATGCCGATCACGATATTCCAAGGTTACAGTTTTTTGAACAACGGCTTAGCAACCGGCTTGTCCGGCGGCGCGCGAGAAAGAATATGATAGTCATCATCGATAATTACGACTCCTTTACCTACAACATTGTCCAGACCCTCGGGGGCATGGGCGCCGAGATGAAAATCTTCCGCAACGACGAGGTGGATATCTCCTTCATCGCCGGGCTTGCTCCCGACCGGTTGCTGATCTCCCCCGGTCCTTGTTCTCCGGCCCAGGCGGGGATATCCATTGAGGCGATCCGCTTTTTCAGCGAGAGGATTCCAGTGCTGGGCGTTTGTCTGGGACATCAATCCCTGGGTGAGGCCTTTGGCGGACAAACCGTGCGGGCCGGGCGGCTGATGCATGGCAAGACAAGCCCCATCAGCCACGATGGTTTTGGGGTGTTCACCGGTCTGCCCAATCCATTTGAGGCCATGCGGTATCATTCCCTGGTGGTCAGGGAATCGGATCTGCCCGGTTGTCTGATGGTTTCGGCGCGATCCGATCAGGGCGAACTTATGGGCCTCAGGCACCGGAGTCTGCCGGTGGAAGGGGTGCAATTCCATCCCGAATCCATTATGACCCCGGCCGGGGTGCAGTTGCTGAAAAATTTCATTGATCCTGCCTATCCGGAAATCCTCGCCAAGCAGCGCCGGGAGATGTCCGCATGATGAAAGAGGCCATCGCCAAAGTGGTGGCGGGCACCGACCTGAGCGAAGCGGAGATGGTCGGGGTGATGGAAACCATTGTGGGCGGCGAAGCAACCCAGGCCCAGATCGGCGCCTTTATCACCGCGCTTAGGATCAAGGGTGAAACCGTGGATGAGATCACCGGTGCGGCCAAGGTGATGCGGGCAAAGGCCACCAGGGTGCATGCGGTAGCGGACAGCGAGATCCTCGTCGATACCTGCGGCACCGGAGGCGATGCTTCCGGTACCTTTAATGTCTCCACCACCAGCGCCTTTGTCGTGGCCGCAGCCGGGGTTCCGGTGGCCAAGCACGGCAATCGTTCCGTTTCCAGCCATTGCGGCAGCGCCGACGTACTGGAAGCTTTGGGTGTGGACCTGAGCTTGAGCGCCGAGCAGATCGGCCAATGCATCCGCGAGATCGGCATCGGCTTCATGTTTGCCCCTGCCTTGCATGGGGCGATGAAACATGCCATCGGCCCGCGTCGCGAGATCGGAATCCGGACGATCTTTAATATCCTCGGGCCCTTGACCAATCCTGCCGGGGCCAATGTTCAGGTTCTGGGGGTGTTTGCCCCTTCCCTCACCGAGACCCTGGCCCAAGTGCTGGGAAGGCTTGGCACCCGGCGCGCCCTGGTGGTGTGCGGCGAGGGTAATCTTGACGAGATAACCATTACTGGCGCGACCAGGGTCTCCGACTGGGCCAACGGTAAACTGACAACATACACCATTCATCCTTCGGAGTTGGGTATGGCCACGGCCAGCCTGGCCGAGATCAAAGGCGGGACAACCGCAACCGAGGCGGCTGCGCAGTTGCGTTCCGTGCTCACAGGCAGGGGTGGACCTTGTCTGGACATGGTTCTGCTCAATGCAGGCGCCGCCCTGATGGCTGCCGGGCGTAGCGATGATTTGGCCTCCGGCGTGGCCCTGGCCCGCGAGGTGGTGGCCAGCGGGGGTGCGCTCAACAAGGTTGAGGCGCTGGTCGCCTTTTCCAAGTCGGTGAAAAAACAATGATCCTTGATGCCATCGTAGCCCGGAAGAGAGAAGAGGTCGCGGCCCTCAAGGCCAGAGGCATTGCCACGCCCGATTTGAAGATTCCGCCTCCGCGCGGTTTTATCCGGGCTTTGACGGATTTTCCCGGTGTGGCTGTCATTGCCGAGGCCAAGAAAGCATCTCCATCCAAGGGCGTGATCCGGCCTGATTTCGATCCGGTGGCCATCGCCCGCAGCTATCAGGCTGGTGGTGCCCAGGCCATGTCGGTGCTCACCGACATGGATTTTTTCCAGGGGTCGCTTGCCTATATCCCAGCGGTACGGGCGGCGGTTGGACTGCCGGTGCTGCGCAAGGACTTCATCATTGATCCCTTGCAGATCCGGGAGGCGCGGGCTTACGGCGCTGACGCGATTTTGTTGATTGCCGCCATTCTCGAGACCAGCCAGATACAGGAGTACCAGGCCCTGGCCTCCGAGCTTGGCATGGATGTCCTGGTGGAGGTGCATGACGAGGCGGAGGTTGAAAAAGCCGTGGCAGCGGGCAGCCGTTTGATCGGGGTCAACAACCGCGATCTCCGCGATTTTTCCATGGATCTGAACTCCACCTTCCGCCTGCAGAAGATGATCCCACCGGAGATTCCCCTGGTGAGCGAATCAGGGATCCGTGACCATCAGGATATGTTGCGGCTTGCAGAGCATGGGATTCGGGCGGCGTTGGTCGGGGAAACCCTGATGCGGGCTGCTGACCCGGCTGAGGCTCTGCGGACGCTGGTCGGCGGGCAGCAAGGATGAAGGGCATGCACGCGAGAACGCGGATCAAGGTATGCGGGATGCGGGAGATGGCGGAGGTTGCTGCAGTGGTGGCCGCAGGGGTGGACGCGATCGGCCTGATCTTTGTCGAGCAAAGCCCCCGGTACATTGACCCGGAACGGGCTCGGGAAATTGTGAAAAGCCTGCCACCCTTTGTCGATGCGGTTGGGGTTTTTCTCGACCAGGAAGCTGCTGCGGTGAACGAGATTGTCCGCTACTGCGGTCTGACCAAGGTTCAGTTGCATGGGGCAGAGTCCCCTGCGTACTGCGCGGAAATCGCCTGCCGGATGATGAAGGTTTTTCGGGTGCGGGAGTCCCTGACCGCAGCGGACTTGGCGCCCTATGCCGACGTGGTGTCGGCTTTTTTGTTTGACACCTTTCACGAAAAGGCAGCCGGTGGCACCGGGCAGACCTTTGATTGGGGTCTGCTGGAGAAATTGTCGCCCCCCCGCCCGGTTGTCCTGGCCGGCGGCCTTACCCCTGATAATGTGGGCGAGGCGGTGAGGCAGGCGCGTCCCTTTGCCGTGGATCTCAATTCAGGGGTGGAGTGTGCGCCCGGACGCAAGGACATTGCCAAGGTCCGGGCGGCTATTGTTCAGGTCGCGGCCGCGGATGCTACTACCGCTTCGTTTGTCGCTGACCGCTGATAGCTGATAGCTGTCAGCGGCAATTCAATTACCTGAGCGCAGGATAGAGAACGACCACCTGCGGTGAGTTGCCGATGGTCACGGAGAGCCGCAGCTCTTTCACCCCGTCTGCTTCCTCCCCCGGCATCCCCGGGAAGAAAAGGACGCCGTAGGCGATCTGGTGCGGCAGGATAGTTTGGTTCCGCAGACTTTTGGAGGCAAGGTCATCCTTGATTTTTTCTCCGCTTTCGCTGTAGCTCTTGGCTCCTCCGACAATCGCTCCACCCGCCGCGCCAAGTACAGCGCCGGTTCCCATGGCCTCCCCAACATTCTTGCCGGTGACCACCCCTACGGCCAGCCCGGCCAGCGCTCCGGCCGCGCCCATGAGCAGAGCCGGTTTTCCAGCGCCTTTGGCTGTTTCCCCAAGATCCACATGCCCTGAGGTCCGCTGGTAGGTTTTTTCCAGGGAGAGAATCGGCCAGGCTCTGTTGTTGTTATCGATGAGAAAGGTCTGCTCGGGATTGATCTTTACCTTTTCCTGGCCGTCGTTTTGCAGGGTGAGCTGCACGGGCATCAGGCCGGCATCGCGTGCGCCAAAGCCGAAGGCCTGTTTGGCCGCCTCATCGTTGCTAAAAGCCAGGGCGGAAATCTTGACGCCATCGCCCACCACGATGCCGCCATTCTTGGCGTCCGGCAGGTTGAGCGGGGCGACCCGGTCCTGATAGGTGCAGCCAGTGGCCAAGCCGAACATGCTCAGCAGGGCGGTAAGGCAGCCCAGACGTTTTCCGAAACCATGTAATTTTTTCATCTTCTTTCCTTGTGTAGGGTACTTGGTCGTGATTATTTGAGTTTTATTCCGACAAAGCGGGTGCGCCCATCGCGTTTGACGAAAAATGAAACCGTTGATTTTGACTTTAATCCTTTGGTCTCGTTGAGGAAAGCTTTTACATCCCGCACGGGCTTCTGGTTTACCTCAAGTATGAGGTCTCCTTTGCGCAGACCGGCGTATGCCACGGGGGAGTTAGGTTCAACCCCGGTAACCAGCACGCCGTGTTTGTCGGTAATGCCCAGGGCCGCAGCAAGCTCAGGGGTAAGATCCTGCACCCCCAGGCCTAGGTTTTTGCTGAGGGCGTCGGTCGACTCAGCTGAAGCGACCTGTTCCTCGTTGAGCTTGGCAATGATAATGGGGAGCTTTTTCAGCGCGCCTTTGCGGAAGAGGGTAACTTCCGCCTTGCTTCCCACTGGGGTATCCGCCACCAGATTGGGCAGCGTGCTCACCTGGGAGATTTCCTTGCCGTTGAACTCGACAATGACATCGCCGGGCTTGACGCCGGCCTTGTCCGCAGGACTGCCGGGGGTGACCTCACCCACCAGGGCGCCGATGGGCCGCTCCATCTTGAACTGCGCCGCTAGCTCCGGGGTGACGGGTTGAATCATCACTCCAAGCCAGCCGCGCACCACCGCGCCGTGTTCCTTGAGCTGGCTGACAACATTTTTTGCCATGTTGGCTGGGATGGCGAAGCCGATGCCAATGTTGCCGCCGCTGCGGCTGTAAATGGCGGTGTTGATCCCGATCATCTCGCCCTTGAGATTGAACAGGGGGCCGCCGGAATTGCCGGGATTGATGGATGCGTCGGTTTGTATGAAGTTTTCATAGGGACCGCTGCCCAGGGAGCGGCCCTTGCCGCTGACAATTCCGGCCGTTACGGTCTGTTCAAAGCCAAAGGGGTTGCCGATGGCCATGACCCAGTCGCCCACCCGCAATTTTTCCGAATCCCCGAAGGCTGTCACCGGCAACCCGTTTTTGGGCGCGATCTTGAGTAGGGCGAGGTCTGATTTTGGGTCGCGACCGATTACCTTTGCATCGTATTCTTCGAAATTGGTCAGACGCACATTGATGGTGTCGGCGTTTTCCACCACATGGTTATTGGTGACAATGTAGCCATCCTTGGAGATGATCACCCCTGAGCCGAGGCTGGTTCGTTTTTGGTCCTGTTGGGGCTGCTCCTGGCCAAAGGGGGAGGGGCCGAAGAAGTGACGGAAGGGTTCGGGGATATCCTGGTCATTGAACATGTCATGGAACGAGCGGGAGGCCTTGACCGTCTGGGTGGTATAGATATTGACCACGGTGGGGCTGAGTTTTTCCGCCAGGTCGGCAAAGGTTTCCGGAGGGCTACTTGCGGCCTTGCCTATTCCGGGCATTGTTGCAAGGAAAAGGCCTATGAGCAGCAAGGTCAGAAAGGCTGAAACAGGGCGGCGACGGGTTAGTAGGGGGGCAATCATTGTGTACTCCTTAAATGGGGTTGGGCAATGTAACAATGTGATGAAGAGACGGCGCTGATACTCTCGCATGTCTTTGTTTATTGTGTATATCTCTTTTTTCGGATGTCAAGCCCGGTGCGTTGTTGACCTCGCTAAAAAAAAGCGGGACCGCAGGAGCGGGGCGGCTCTGCGGTCCCAGGAGAGAGCCCTTCTGGGGAAGAAGGGAAAGGAAGAAGAGATGCTTTTGATGATGCGCATCATAATTATTATGACACGGTCTGTCGGGTAAAGGTTCCAGAAAAAAGAAGTATCTTTATTGAAAGTAGATGGCTGCGGTCAAGACCTTCTTGCTGCTGCCGAATCGTGCTTGGGCAGCAGCAGCCGGCATCAGGGCAAAATGATGTTGGCCAATGAGTTCATGGAAATCTTCCAATCCGGTCTGGGGGAGATGGACAAGGTACAAATTGGAGGTCATGCGGTGGATCTGCCAGTTTCGGTGCAGCATTTCCTGAAAGAGCGCGATCTGGCTGTCGTGGTCGGTATCCGCGATGAGCACGTGCATATCCGGGGACAACAAACGGTGGGCCTCATTGTCCATGGTCGGGTGGGTTGCCAGGACTGTTTGGGCAAGCGGCTCCAGGTTTTCGTTTTGTCGCCCTCCATTATGGGAGACGGCAAACATGGCGCTGGGGGCAATGGGCTGCCGTTTGGGCGTGGGCACCTCGCCAAGGCGTAAAGCGCTGATCTGGGAAGGAGGAGGGGCTGAGGGTAAGACCCCGGGCGGCTCCTGGGGGGCGGTTTTCAGTAAAAACCCGGCCAGCATGGCGATGGTGAATATGGCCGCGGCGGCGGGGATTGACAGGGAAAAGTTCAGGGCTTCTACAAGAGCCCATACCCGGTCGAACATCCCCCTTTGTGCCAGCTTGAGATGGATGCCGGGCAGCAGATCGGCCGGGGGGGGCTGTGACTCAAGACTATGCACCAAGCTGAGGGTTTGCTGGAATTCCCTCCATTCCAGGGCGCAGGCCGGGCAGCCGAGAAGATGGTCGGTCAGGGCGTGCAGCTCCTCGCGGCCAAGGGTGTTGTCGGCGAAATCGGTGAACAGCGTTTGGCTTTCAGTGCATTGCATGGCAGACCGTTTACAGAAAATGTTTTAGGCGGTTTTTCAGGGCCAGTCGGGCCCGGTTCAACTTTGACTTGACCGTGCCCATGGGCAGATCAAGGATATCACTGATTTCTTCGTACGACAGCTCCTGGAGATCGCGGAGAAGAATGACCTCCTTTTCCGCTGGCGTCAGGGAGGCAATGGCTTCCCTCACCAAGCGCGCAGTGTTCTGCCGTTCATAATCCTTTTCCGGGGTGGCGCCGGAACTTAGGTTCAGGCCTGTCTCCGGGTCGTCAAGGGACTGGTTGCTGAAAAATCCCCGGCGTCGTAGTCTCTGATAACGGTTCCGGCAGTGATTCAAGGCCAGTTGATAGAGCCAGGCCCCGAATTTGCTTTCGTCCTTAAGCTTGTCTATCTGCCGGTACACGGTGACAAAGATATCCTGGGCGAGATCCTTGGCCTCATCTTCCTGCTTTACATAGCCAAGGGCCAGATTGTAAATCTTTCTCTGGTAGAGCGTAACCAGCCGGTTAAAGGCCTGATGGTCCCCCTGGCGAAAGGCGCGGACAAGTTCGGGTGCTTCGTGATATGGCATCGTGATCCGCTTGCCCCAATGGACCAGGGACAATTTTCCTGTATGTTAATAAGACAAGCCACCGGAGGAAAAGTTCCCAACAAAGTGGACGAAGGTGCATCGTAACAAGATTAAGCCATTGTAACAAAATAATCATATCATTTAAATGGCAAGAACGGCAGCAGTGATAACGGCATAAGGAGCGGTAGCAGTGTTAACGGCGACGGAATGGCTGAAAAAATAATGGTTATTCCGTCGCCGTTAACACTGCTACCGCTCCTAAATAAAAAAAGGGCCAAAAGAACAACAGGAAAGCGTGGTGATCCGTGGTACCATGCTTGAATGGGGCTTTGGTTGAAAGAATTTTCCTGATTGGGTATCTTGCTTTTTTGTGAAGGCCCTGTGTTCTCGTTCCCTCTTTGTGAGATCTTTCCATGATAGAAAAAATTGTGAATGACCTGAAAAATATCTTTGTTTTCAAAGAGACCACCCAAGTCGGGGATATTGTCCTGATCGTGGCCGAACGGATTATGTATGCCCTGGTCACCGGGGTCGAGCGGGATTATGGCAAAAAAGAGGAATGGTGGCAGGTGAGCTTGCAGTTGTTGACCATCCCTCCGCAAAAGGTCGCTTGGACGTTGCGGACGCCGCAGTTCACCGGTCAGGAACTATTCACCATGGGTGGCGAGGAGCGGTTTATCAAGGCCATTTATTTCGGCGGGGGCGGAGAATCGGCGCAGGAGAAAATTGGCGCACAGATCGGCCCTGGAAAAAAGAAAGGGCCGCATCTCAAGGTAATCAAGTAGGAAGGCGCTGGGCGGGTCAGGCGCTCTTGCGGCAGTCGTTCATGACAAAAAAGTTTTCGACCATCTCCATCATCACCCGGTAACACTGGGGGCAATAGCCGTGCGAGAGCTGTGCCCCTGATCTGGCAGCCTGTTTTGTCCAGCCCTTGTGATTCTTTGTTTTGTGACAGACGCAGCAGATCACTTGCATGATTTGGTTCCTCGTTGGTCTTTGGCTAACAGATCGGGATAGTTTTAGAAAAACTTAAGAGCCGTTGCGAATTATTTGTATTTTCTTGATCATTTCATCGCCGCTTGCACTGCTACGGCTCTTTATGCCGTTTTGACCAATCAGACGAGATATGTTTTGGTACAACGGCTTGACGAAAAAATGAGGATGCGCATGGCCAGGCCCGGAGGAGAAAGAGAGATTATCGCCCGCATCCGCCAGGCGGTCGGGAGTTCAGGCGATCTTCTGATCGGGATCGGCGATGATTGCGCGGTGTACAAAACGGGTCCGGACCGGGTCAGTCTGGTCACCACCGATACCATGGTGGAAGGGGTGCATTTTGATCTGGCTTGGCACCCTCCCCTTGAGCTGGGCCGGAAGGCGGCTTCGGTCAATATCAGCGATATCGCGGCCATGGGCGGTCTGCCCCGTTTCGCCTTGCTTTCTTTGGCGTTGACTCCGGCCTTTGGGAGTCAGTGGCTGGATGCATTCATGGCCGGTTTCCTTGCCGTGCTTGCCGAGCATGGGGCTGTGCTGATCGGCGGGGATACGGTGCAGAGCGGGCATGAGAGCGTGCTTTCCGTCACGGTGCTTGGGGAGATGGCCGAGGCAGAGCTGATTACCAGAAAGGGCGCTCGGGTTGGGGATGTGGTTCTGGTCAGCGGTTTTTTGGGCGAGGCGGCGGCTGGCTTGGCCTTGTGTCGGTTGGGGCGTGCGCATGATTCCGGCTGGCAGACCCTGGTTGCCGCCCATCTGAACCCTGTGCCTCAGGTGGCTTTAGGCAGAGCGCTGGCAACAAGTGGTCTGGTGCATGCCATGCAGGATCTCTCCGACGGTCTGGCCACGGATCTTGCCCATATCTGTACCGAGAGCGGGGTCGGGGCTTTGGTGACGGCGGAAAAAATCCCCCTTTCCCCGGTTCTGGGTAAGGCGGCGAAAATCTGCGGCCAGTCGGCCATGGACTGGGCTCTTTCCGGGGGGGAGGATTATCAGTTGCTCTTCACTGTGGGCGAGCAGCAGGTTGCGGTCTTAAGCAGTCTGATCCGGGAGCAAACCGGCAGGGAGCTTTTTGCGGTGGGGTGTATTATTGAAGGCCCAGGTGTTTTTCTTGAAGAGGCGGGCCAGCGCCGGGAGATCAGTTATCGAGGCTATGAGCATTTCAGATAGCACTCCAGAGACAGCGCATCTTCCGGCACCATTTACCCTGCGGATCACCGTTGTCCCCGAGGATGTCGGCACGGCCTGCGAACTGGTGGCAGCCCGCACCGGGCTTGCCAAGAGCCGGATCAAAGACGCCATGTGCAAGGGGGCGGTCTGGCTGACCGGCAAAAGGGGCGGGCGGAAACGGCTGCGCAAGGCAACCGCGCAGCCCATTTCCGGCGAGGTGCTTGACTTGTATTACGATGCGCGGCTGCTTGCGGTGAAACCTCCGGTGGCCAAGTGTTTGCACGATGCCGGTCAGTACAGCGTCTGGCTGAAACCCGCCGGGCTGTTGGCGCAGGGGACGGATTACGGCGACCACTGCTCACTGGTTCGCCAGGTCGAGGTCCATTTTCGGCTGAAGCGGCCGGTCCTGCCCGTGCACCGGCTTGACCGGGAGGCAACGGGCCTGATGATCCTGGCCCACAGCAAGACGGCGGCGGCCAAGCTTTCCAAACTGTTGCAGGACAACGGTATCGACAAGCAATACCGGGTGACGGTGCTCGGTTGTCCCAGCCCGGAGCAGGGGGTGATCGAGTTGCCCCTGGATGGCAAGCCCGCCCTCACCCAATATACCCTTACCTCCTATGACCAGGCCAGCGACACCTCCGTGGTCGAAGTCACCCTCAAGACCGGACGTCTGCATCAGATCCGCCGCCACTTTGCCATGCTCGGCCATCCCGTTCTCGGCGATCCGAAATACGGAGTCGGGAACAAAAACAGCACCGGCATGGAGCTTATCGCCCATCGGCTCGTCTTCCGCTGTCCCTTTACCCGGAAAGAGGTGCGCGTCAGCCTCGATGCGCAGGGCGGGAAGGCTATTTCTTAGGATTCGGGGCGAGGGGCTTGAGTGAGGGGGGGCCGCCCATGAACCGCATCTGCTGCTGGATATGCAAGGCCCGTTCGCTGATATAGCTGGAGGGGCGAACGGCGTTTGAGCGCAGGGGGCTGGGCAGGATTGCCGCCAGGATGGCGGATTCCGCGCTATTCAGCCTGGCGGCGGGCTTGTGGAAATAGGCCTGGCTGGCAGCCTCGATTCCGAAGATTCCTGGGCCGAACTCCACGATGTTGAGATAGACCTCGAGGATGCGTCGTTTGGGCCAGAGTCCCTCAAGCAGCACGGTGAAATAGACCTCCATCCCCTTGCGGAGAAAGCTTCTTTCCGGCCAGAGAAAGAGGTTTTTGGCAAGCTGCTGGGAAATGGTGCTTGCTCCATGCACCCGCCTTCGATGTAGGTTGTGTTCCCAGGCCTTTTCCATGGCCTCAAAATCAAAGCCCATGTGACTGAAAAATTTTTGGTCTTCCGAGGCGATCACCGCAAGAGGCGCGTAAGGGGAAATTTTTTCCATGTCCACCCAGCGGTAGCGGAAGTGGTACGCCTTGTCTGTTTGCCACAGGGCGGCGATCTGCCGCTGGATCATCAGGGAACTGCATGGCACCGGCACCCAGCGGAAAAGGATGGTGATCGCTATGGTTCCCGCGATACAGAAGAGAAACCAGCGAAAGGCCAGGCGGCAAAGCGAACGGAGTCGACGGAAAAATCCAGTCTTTTCGTGGGGCAGTTTTTTGGGCGGCATCGGCGGCGGGTTTCCTTGGAGCGCAGCCTGCTTCAGGCCACGCTCTCCTGCTCAAGTGCGGCAGGAGGCGGCGCCGTGATACTGCTGATGATTTTTTCTTCGGTTTTTGAAAAGCCACTCACCATGGACATGATCACCGCAGCCAGATAGGGGATCGATTGGACCAGCAGGACCATGATCCAGACCAGCAGATCCGCGGTTTCTGATCCTTGTGAGACCACGACGCAGATGGCTGCGAGCCAGAGGGCGATCATGATCAATCCTTCTTCCCTGGCGGATTGCAAGGCCTGCAACAGGGCATGACGCCGGGCTCGCTTCGGGGTTCGGAAAAACGGGATATCCTTGGTGGTAAAACCGAGGAGAATTGCGCGGGAAATGGTGTGGGACAGGGATAGGCCAGCCAGGGCCGAGGCCAGGGTCTGACCCGCTGTGGCGCCGACCCGGGTCCGGTAGAGGTAAATCATCTTGCCCACCTTGAAAACAAAGAGGGTGAGCGGCATGATCGAGAGAATCACCAGGGGCGGGTCAACCTGAAGCGGGAAATAGACCATGCCTAAGGACCAGCCCAGGGCGGCCACGGTGAAAAACAGGTTCAGACTGTCCGCCAGCCAGGGTATCCAGCCGGCCACAAAATGATACCGCTGCCCCCTGGTAAGAGCGGTTTCTTTGCCAAAGATCAGGGCTTTGGCATGCCGCCGCAGGATCTGTACTGCTCCGTACGCCCAGCGGAATCGTTGTTTCTTGAAATCGATGAAGGTGTCCGGCATCAGCCCCCGACCATAACTTTTGGAGATATAGGTCGCTTCATAGCCGCGTTCAAAGATCTTCAACCCCAGTTCCGCATCCTCGGTGATGCACCATTCCGCCCAGCCCCCAACTTCTTGCAATACGGATTTGCGGACCATGGTCATGGTGCCGTGCTGGATGATGGCGTTGCGTTCATTGCGGGTCAGCATGCCGATATAGAAAAAGCCCTTGTATTCCGCATAACACATGGCCTTGAACAGGCTTTCCCCGTCGTCCCGGTAATCCTGGGGCGCCTGGGCAATGGCCAGGGAGGGCTTGGCAAACTGGGGGGCCATGTCCCTGAGCCAGTCCGGAGTTACCATGTAATCGCTGTCAATAACCGCGAGGATTTCGGCCTCGGGCGCGGTTTTTTCCAGGGCGAAGTTCAGCGCTCCGGCCTTGAATCCAGCCAGCGGGGCCACATGGAAGAAGCGGAACCGGGGTCCGAGTTTTTGGCAGTGGGCCTCCACCGGTTGCCAGACCGCGGCGTCCTTGGTGTTGTTGTCGATGACCAAAACTTCGAAGCGGGGGTAGTCCAGCTTGGCCAAGGCGTTTAAGGTCTCGACCAGCATTTCTGGCGGTTCGTTGTAAGCCGGCACCTGGACGGAGACCATGGGCAGCTGATCATCTTCCAGGTGCTGCGGGACAAACGGGCGGCGCCATTGGGAGAGCCAGGTTGCCTCTGCCCATTCATGGGCCTCGGCCAGGAGAACCACCACCACCCCGATCATGCCGATCACCATGAGAATGCCGATGAGGATGGTGGTCGGGTTCAGGTACTGTCTGGTGTAGGTGTAAACGATCCACACCGCCCCGGTGGCGGCGCCGAAGGCAATGGTGGCAAGAAAGCTGCGCCCGCGGTTGCGCAGGGTTTTGGAGTCGATCAGGAGAAAGGCGAAGGTGATGACGGCGATTATCGCCGAGATTCCGGCCAGCATCCGCCATTCCGGAATTCGGACAATGGGATCGGTAAAGGGAAATTTTGGCTCGCGGTTGACATCGTATACGCCCCAGTAGGCGCCCACCGAGCCCTCACTGCCTTGCTTCCAGGGCTGGTCAAAGGCCTCCATCACATAGTAGGTGTATTTTTCCTGCTCGGCCTTGGCCAGAAAACGGCGGAGAAAGATGGCCTCGTTGGCCGGGGAAGCCACGGCGAGCTGGCGGGTTCTGCCGTTGCTGGGCCAGCCCACCTCGCCGATGATCACCTGCTTGTCCGGGAATTTTTGCTTCAGCATGTTCATGTGCTTGACAATGTAGTCAATGGAATCGGCCATTTCCACGCCTTCCCAGTAGGGCAGCATGTGGGTGGCGATGTAGTCCACATGTGCGCCGAGTTCCGGATACTTCATCCAGATATGCCACGGTTCGGCCGTGCTCACCGGAATTTCAGTGGCGGCCTGCACCCGGTCGAGGTAAGCGATGAGTTGTTCCGGGGTCAGGTCGCCCCGGAGGAGCGCCTCGTTGCCGACGATGACCCGGATCACGTTCTTGGGGTTCTCGTTGGCGACCCTGATGGCGGTCTCGATTTCCGCCTCGTTTCTCTCAAGATCGCTGGTCAGCCAGGCGCCGAGGGTCACGTTGAGCCCGTGTTTACGGGCCAGTCTGGGAATCTCCGCCAGGGTCCCTTCCTGGGTATAGGTTCTGACCGCGTGGGTTTTCTTGGCCAGCAGGGCCAGATCCGCGTCGATCTCTTCCTCGGTGGGCAGGATGTGGTCTATGGCGCTCTGCTCCTCGCGAAAGGGGGAGAAGGAAAAGCCCTGGATGCGGTTGGGCCAGCGGGGTTCCTGTCCCGGCTGGTTGACAGAAGCCCAGATGCTGCTGGAAATAACCGCGATCGCTATGGCAATGAGGATGTTTGCCCTGGTCATATGGCTCTCTTGTTTGGGAAACGTTTCTGTTGGCGTTGGCGCACAGGCTGCGGGTTTTTTCGCTGCCCGGTGTTTTGTCCGGTTTTTGAGAAGATGTGCGGGGATAAACCCATTTTCCGAATACGCGTATGGAGAAAAGTGCTGGAAATTAGACCATGAACAGTACAAGTATATACGTCTGAAGAGAGCTGCTTGTCAATCCTGTTCATGGGCGGGATGGTTTTTTCTGTTCCAGACGGGGAAAAGAACGGAAGCCTTTTCTGAAATGCGGAAAGCCATCGCTGCTGTTAACGGATCATAAATATGGTATGATGCCTCGGTTTGCACCCGATTGTCTCTGCCCCTGGAGATGCGTTCCATGTCCTTTCAGATTGAAATCGCCTATGCTCCTGCCGGAGACCAGCCGACCGCCATCGACCTCCTGTGCCGGGGCTTGGAGGAAGGGTTGCCGCATCAGGTTCTCCTCGGCGTCACCGGTTCGGGCAAGACCTTTACCATGGCCCAGGTCATTGCCAAAACAGGCCGTCCGGCCCTGGTCATGGCTCCCAACAAGACCCTGGCGGCCCAGCTGTATTCGGAGTTCAAGGAGCTTTTCCCCCAGAATGCGGTGGAGTATTTTGTCAGTTATTACGACTACTACCAGCCCGAGGCGTACATCCCCCAGTCGGACACCTATATCGAAAAGGACTCCGCCATCAACGAGGCCATCGACAAGATGCGCCATTCCGCCACCCGGGCGCTTCTTACCCGGCGGGATGTGATCATCGTGGCCTCGGTTTCCTGCATCTACGGCCTGGGCTCCCCGGACGAGTATAAAAACATGCATCTTTTTCTCAAGGAGGGGGAGGAGTATCCTCTGGAGGAGATGCGGCGCAGGCTGGTCCACATGCTCTACGAGCGCAATGATCTCTCTTTTCATCGCGGCACCTTCCGGGTGCGGGGCGACGTGCTGGAGATATTCCCGGCCTATGAGGAGGATCGCGCCGTGCGGGTGGAGTTTTTCGGCGACACCATTGAGGCGATCAGCATCATCGATCCCCTGCGCGGCAAGGTGTTGGAGCGGTTCGGGGAGCTTAATGTTTTTCCGGGCAGCCATTTTGTCACCTCCAAGGATCGACTGCAACGTGCCACGGCCACCATCAAGGAGGAGTTGCAGGAGCGGCTCGCTTTTTTTTATGCGAATAATCGGCTGGTCGAGGCCCAGCGTCTGGAGCAGCGCACCATGTTCGATCTGGAGATGCTCCAGGAGTTGGGCTATTGCCACGGAATCGAGAATTACAGCCGCCATTTCACCGGCCTGAAGCCCGGAGAGCCGCCGCCAACCCTGCTGGACTATTTCCCCCCTGATTTTATCCTCTTTGCCGACGAATCCCACGTGACCATCCCCCAGGTGCGCGGCATGTACCGGGGAGACCGCTCCCGCAAGGAAACTCTGACCGAGTTTGGCTTCCGCTTGCCGTCCGCCCTTGATAACCGGCCCCTGATGTTTGATGAATTCGCGGCCCGGATACCCCAGGCGGTCTATGTTTCCGCGACCCCCGGTGATTTCGAGCTTGAGATGGCGGCAGGACGGGTGGTGGAGCAGTTGATCCGGCCCACCGGCCTTCTGGATCCGCCGATCTTTGTCCGGCCTGCAACCAATCAGGTGGATGATTTGCTCGAAGAGGTGCGGGTGCGGGATCAGCGCGGAGAGCGAGTGCTGATTACCACCCTGACCAAGCGGATGGCCGAGGATCTCACCGAGTATTACGAAAAACTTGGGGTGCGGGTGCGCTATCTCCATTCCGACATCAAAACCATGGAACGCATGGAATTGATCCGCAATCTGCGCCTAGGGGAGTTTCAGGTGCTGGTGGGGATCAATCTTCTCCGCGAGGGGCTGGATATCCCAGAGGTTTCGCTGGTGGCGGTTCTGGATGCCGACAAGGAGGGCTTTTTGCGCAGCGCCCGCTCGCTTATCCAAACCTGCGGTCGGGCTGCCCGCAATGTGCAGGGCATGGTGATTCTCTACGGCGATCGGATCACTGACTCCATGCGCCAGACCATCGAGGAGACCAAACGGCGGCGGGCCATTCAATCGGCGTATAATGAGGCCCACGGTATTACCCCGGAGAGCGTGCAGTCGCGGATCAAGGATCTCATGGATACGGTGTATGAAAAAGATTATGTTACCGTTGGCTTGGAAACCGGCGAGGCTGGACAGGAATATGGTTCGTTGGCTGAACTGCGCCGGGAGATGAAGGCGCTGGAAAAGGAGATGCTTGCCGCCGCCAGGGAGCTTGCCTTTGAGGACGCGGCTGCCCTGCGCGACCAGCTTAAGAAATTGAAGGAAATGGAACTTGCATGGCTGTGAAAAACGGTTTTTTCTATAGATTGCTGTTGAGCGTGGTGCCGTGGCTTTACGCCGGGGTGAGCCGATTGCTTTTTGCCACCTGCCGGGTTCGGGTGCATGGGGGCGAAAACCTGAAGCGCTGCGAGGCCAAGTGCGTCGCGGTATTTTGGCATTACAGCGTGTTCCCCATCATTGCCGTAAACCGTGGCCGGGATCGGGGCTGGGCCGCCATGGTCAGCGCCAGCGACGACGCCGAATTTGTCGCCCGGATTCTTGCCCGGCAAGGGGTCGTCAGCGTGCGGGGTTCCCGGAGCCGGGGCGGGCTTTCCGCACTCAAGGGGATGATCGGCTTGATGCACCAGGGCTATAATGCGGTTATCGTTGCCGATGGCTCCCATGGGCCGCCCCGGCAAATGCAGGCCGGAGCCATCCTGCTCGCAAGCAAAAGTGCGGCGCCCATCCTGCCCATGGCGGTGGCGGCGGACCGTTACTGGGTCTTTCGCAGCTGGGACCGCACCCTGCTGCCCAAGCCATTTGCCCGGCTCGATCTTTGGTACGGTGAATCCCTGAGCGTGCCGGAAAAAGCCGGGGCGGAAGAGATCGAGCGATGTCGCCTGGAGATGGAACAGCGACTCAACGGTCTGTATGGTCAGGCGTGGGCGGAGCTTGGTAAAAATGGCCATGATGCGGTCTAGTCGGCTCTGGGCTTGGGAGTTCCTTTTATGGCGCAGAATTTGAAGAACAGAAGCCTTCTGGCCGGTTTTTTTCTGCTGGTGGTGACGGCCATCGGAACCTCGGGCTATTATCTGCTGGGGTATCTGGCGCATGACCACCCCCTGTGGCCGCTGGGCGACTGCTTCTACATGACGGTCATCACCCTCACCACCGTGGGCTTCGGAGAAATCCTTGACCTGGCCAACGTGCCTGGGGCCAGGCTTTTCACAATCTTTATCCTTTTGAGCGGCTTGGGGCTCGCCGCTTACTTTGTGTCGACCCTCACCGCCTTTTTGGTCGAAGGCGAACTCACCAATGTGTTCTGGAGAAAAAAGATGGCGCAGCAGATTCGTAAACTTTCCGGTCATATCATTGTCTGCGGGGTAGGGCGCATCGGCTGTTCCATCATGGAGGAGCTGCACCGGACCCATACCCCTTTTGTGGTCATCGATCCCGACGAGCAGCGGATTCGGAAACTGCAGGAGCAATCCGGCGATTTTCCCGCGGTGGTAGGGGATGCGACCCATGCGGGGTATCTGGAGGAAGCGATGGTGTCCACGGCCAGGGGGGTTATTTCCACCCTGAGTGATGACAAGGACAACCTGTGCGTGGTGGTGACCTGTCGGCAGCTCAACCCCAGCCTGCGGATCATTTCGAGCTGCAAGGATGCTGAATTTGCCGGCAAGCTCGAACTGATCGGGGCCGAGGTGGTGATGCCCAACGCCATCGGCGGACTGAGGATCGCTTCCCAGATGCTGCGGCCCCAGGTGGTGGGGTATCTTGATCTCATGCTGCGGGATAAAAACTGTCCGGTTCGCATCGCGGATGTGACGCTGACCGATCGGTCGGACCTGATCGGGCAGCCGTTGAGCGCGATCAATTTTGATGATTTCGGACCGTTGCTGGTCATGGCCATTATCCGCAAGGACAATCCATACCCTCTGTATAACCCGCAACGTTCGGTCGGGTTGCAGGAGGGCGATACCCTGGTGGTGCAAACGGATATCGATTCTCTGGAGCGGTTTCGGCGGTTGCATGTTTGAGTGGGCGAAGAGGGCCGAGCATGTGGTGGTTGCGGCGAGAAGAAAAAAATGGGGGTGAGGGACATGCGTCCCCACCCCCATTTTTAAAGATAAAGCCCAAGATGGGCCTATTTCCCTTTAGGCCAGTTGTTGCAGGATGGACTCGGTTACTGCCTTGATGGAGGTGGAGCCGTCCACGGAGATCACTTTGGCACCGCCGGCTTTCTTGAAGTAGTTGACCGCAGCCATGGTGCCGGTCTTGGTGTCGTAGTAGATGTCATGCCGTTTGTTGATAGCCTCTTCGTCCTGGTCATCGGCCCGGGCGCTCAAGTCGCCGCCGCACACCCGACAGACCAGCTTGCCGTCTTTTTCCACCGGCTTGATGGCCTCGAAGGCGATGTGGTTGGGGTGGTTGTTGTCGTTGGCGCAAAGACGGCGGCCCATGATGCGCTCTTTGGCGATCTGGCGGTCCAACAGGATCTCCACCACATAGCTCAGGGGCATATCCGCCTCTTTCAGCGCCTTATCAAGCGCCTCGGCCTGGGCCAGGGAGCGGGGGAACCCGTCCAGGAGCCAGCCCTTGGCCTTGGATTTTTTCAGGGTCTCAAGCACCATGGGGATGGTGATTTCGTCGGGAACCAGGTCGCCGCGCTCGATGAACGCCTTGGCCTTCATGCCCAACTCGGTGCCGCCCTTGATGTGCTCGCGGAAGATGGCGCCTGATTCAATGTGGTCGATATTGTACTTGTCCTTGACAATGGCGCCCTGGGTGCCCTTGCCACTTCCATTTGGTCCGAAAGCCAGAATGTTTACCGCCATGACGATTCTCCTTTATCAATACAGTGTATGTTGGCGGGAACGTCTGATACGCCCCGCTCCATGGACATGAATGAGTATTCACTCAAGGAAGAAATAGCTGATGACTATATACCAAAAAAATAATTGAAGCCAGAAAAAATATTTCCACGGGGGAAGGGCAAGGGGGGAGGGCCAGTGCCTTTGTTTGCGCTGGCGGAGGGTGGAGGCGAATCAAGGTCCGGCAAGGATTGTCAGGCGGTCTTGCTGAGCAAAACTTGGGTTCAAACCGGTTCAGCCTGCGTTATGCAAGGCGCAGAACTCTTTGATCAGCAGTTTGCGGGCGACCAGTTCCAGTTTGAAGTAAAAAGGGCTTTGCATGAGGATCTGTATGGCTTTTTGCGGGGTCATGGCATTCACCTTCCTTGGGAATGGTTGTTCGCGTCATTTGCTTATCTCATCGGAAGTTTTGCAGGAGAACTTGATTGCGGAAAACGAAAGGGCGTGGGGGCCTGTGGAGGAAAAGGGGGGGCATTGCCCCTGGTTTTTTTCTTACTCGTTGATACCATTGAAAAAATACAGCATAATAGCTACGATAATAATATTGTGTTCGTGTGGGAGTAACTTCAGGGTTCCCAAGGCCAGGAAGCTGCTGTCGTAAAACAAGGTTGTCATTCTTGCGGTCAAAACGGCAGCAGTGTTAGCAGCGTAAGGAGCCGTAACCTAACGGCATAATTGTACAGTTCTTTCGTAATGGCTCCTAAATTTTCGAGGGCTGCATGCAAAAAATTTTTTTCGCCGTTTTCATGTTGGTCATGATTTTGTGCATCGGCACCTCCGGCTACATGCTGATTGAAAACGGCTCTTTTATCGACAGCCTGTTCATGTCGGTGATCACCATTACCACGGTGGGCTATGGGGAGGTCATCCCTCTCAGTCCGGTGGGGAAATATTTCACCATCTGCCTTATCCTGGTCGGGGTCGGCTTTGTCCTCTATCTGGTCGGCGAGGTCACGGAGTCCATGGTTGAAGGGGGCTTGCGGAAAATCATGGGGAGGAACAATATGGAAAAGCGGGTGGCGGCCTTGAAAGATCACTATATTGTCTGCGGCTTTGGCCGGATAGGCAAGGTGATCTGCAAGAATCTCAAAGAAAGCAAACTCCCCTTTGTTGTTGTGGAAAGTGATACGCAAGAGGTTCAGAAGATTGATGAGCTTGGTTATCTGGCTCTGCCCGGCAACGCCTCCAGCGACGAGATGCTGCTTAAAGCTGGGATCAAGCAGGCCAAGGGGTTGATCGCCGTGGTCTCCTCCGATGCGGAAAACGTCTATATTATACTTTCGGCCAAGGGGCTTAATCCCAAGCTCTTCATCATGGCCCGTTCCAGCGGGACGGAAGGCGCGGAGACCAAGTTGTTGCGGGCTGGCGCCAACAAGGTGGTTTCTCCGTATTCCATCGGGGCCCACCGCATGGCCCAGCTTGTCGTGCGGCCAACAGTGGTGGATTTTCTTGATCTTACCGTGTCTGGCGGGGAATTGGGCTTGCGCCTCGAAGAGTTGCGGGTTTCCGAGCATTCCCCCCTTGCCGGCAAGAGGCTGATGGATTCTGGGCTTCGCAAGGAGTATGACCTTATTGTCGTCGCCATCAAGAGGGAGGATGGGGATATGCAGTTCAACCCCAAGCCACAAACCAGTATTCTGCCCGGAGACATTCTGGTCGTGCTTGGCGAGCATGAGCATATTACTGCGCTGGAAAAGCAGCTATGATGAAGAGCTCGTTGTGATATAGTGTAACCATTGGTACATGGCCACGGTTGAAGATTTTTTCATACTGGCCGATAGGGTAAGGGAAAGGGGCTTGAAACCCGTTTTTTCATTCTTTCGTGGGTGGCACGCGCAATGGCAAGCGAAAAACTTTTCAAAGGCGGGGTTGAGATCCAGAATGACGCTTTTATTCTGAGGGTCACCAAGGACCGTCTCCAGGCCGTTGTTACTCCCAAAGATGCCAAGGCGGGAGCGCAGCTGGATCACGGCCTGCTCCAAAAAGAGCTTGCCGAGAACGGGATTGTCGGCGGGGTGTTGCCAACCCCGGAGTCGGCTGGGGGAGGATCGTTTCTTGTGGCCAAAGGGGTTCCTCCTGCCCCTGGCGAGAACGCCAGGGTAAAAATGCATGTCAAGCCCGCTGTCCCCGGACCGCAAAAAACAGACCCTGATAAAGACCAGGTGGATTACCGCGAGCTCGGCAGCATTGTTAATGTCGCCAAGGACCGGCTGCTGCTGGAAAAAATCGCGCCAAGTCAGGGCAAGGCTGGCCAGGATGTCTTCGGGGTCACCATCCCTGCCAAGCCGGGAAAGGACAGCAAGCTCAAATACGGCAAGGGGGTCGCTCTCTCTCCTGACGAGATGAAGATTTTTGCCGCCCTTGATGGCAAGTTCGTCATGTCGGAAGGAAAGCCCACGGTTTTTGGCGAACATTCCATCACCGGCGACGTGGATATGAAGGTGGGAAACATCGTCTTTGGCGGGTCCAAATTGACGATCAGCGGCGAGGTGCTTCCCGGCTTCAGCGTCAAATGCCGGGGGGATATCTGGATCGGGCAGGGGATCAGCAATTCCGCAGTCATGGCCGGGGGCTCCCTGACCGTTCTTGGCGGGGTTGTCGGCGAGGAGTCGAAGCTGCGGGCCAAGGGCGACATCACTGTTGAATTCGTGGAGAATGGTCCCAGGCTCGAAACGGCGGGCTATCTCCGGGTCAATGACGTGCTCCTGCAGGCGCAGGCCAGTATCGGCAAGGATGTGATCGCCACCCAAGGGAAGGGAACAATCATCGGCGGCAAGATTGTTGCCGCAGGCTCTGTGCATGTCAAGGAGCTGGGGTGCGAGGCCGAGGTGATCACCGAGGTCTGTGTCGGGCTTGTGCCTTCCCTGCAAATGAAAAAACAGAAAATTGACGAGGAACTCAGCCTGTGGTCGGACCGGTTGAATGAGGTCATCAAGAACATCAGCGCTCTTGAGAAAATAAAGAAGGACCTGGCCGGGAAATTCCCCGAGGATAAAAGCACCCTGCTGACCAAGTGCAAGGCCTTTATGCCCAAGGCCATGGACAAGGTTACTCTCCTGACCGAAGAAAACAAGGCGCTGGAGGTGGAACTTGAGCAGATGGTGAACGAGGTGGTGTATGTTTATGGCCATCTCTTCCCCGGGGTGGTGGTGAAGATTGGCCCCCTGGCCCGAACCATCACCCTTGAGGAAGAGCAGTCGGTTATTTATTTCGACAGGGAAACCCACCAGATTTCGGTGCGGAAGATGAACCGTGATGAGCGGGATGCCATGCCGACCTGATCTTTCTTTTTCCCTCTGGATTCAATTCAACGCAACTCCTACCCTGCTGGCAGCAGTGCCAGCATCTCCCGCACCGCCTGATCAAGCCCCACCAGAATAGCCCGCGCCATCACCGCGTGGCCGATGCTCAGCTCCTCGATGGTGCCTAAGGCTGCCACCCGACGGGTGTTGAGGTAGTTGAGGCCGTGCCCGGCATTCACTCGCAATCCCATTTCATAAGCCTCTTCCGCCGCTGTGGCGATGAGTCCGAATTCCTTGTCCCGCATTGCTTCCGTGGCAGCGTCGCAGTAGCGGCCGGTGTGAATCTCAACAAAGGTCGCTCCCACCTCGTGGGCCGCGTTGATCTGCCTTGAGTCCGGGTCGATGAACAGGCTCACCGGAATTTTGGCCGTGCGCATCCGAGCGATGACCCCCTGCAGTTTTTTCTTCTGCCCGGCCACATTGAGGCCGCCTTCGGTGGTCAATTCCTTGCGTTTTTCCGGAACCAGGGTGATCATGTCCGGCTTGATTTCCAGGGCGATACCGATGATTTCCTCGGTGGCACCCATCTCCAGGTTGAGCTTGGTTTTTACGGTCTGCCGGAGCAACTGCACGTCCCGGTCCTGGATATGCCGACGGTCTTCCCGAAGATGGACGACAATTCCTTGGGCTCCGGCCAGTTCGCAGATGCCCGCAGCCAGAACCGGGTCAGGCTCGCTGATGCCCCGGGCCTGACGCAGGGTGGCGACATGATCGACATTGATGGCAAGACTGACCATTTTTCCTCTCCTTTCCTCGGTTAACAATTGATGCAAAAGTTGTTTTTCCCTGTCCGCCATGGCCTTGGCCTCGGCGCGGGAACGTTCGTGGTCGAGGCCCAAGAGATGCAGAAGGCCGTGGATAAGGAGGATCGTCACCCGCTGGTGCAGGGTGACGCCATCCGCCAAGGCCTCACGGGAGGCGGTATCCAGGGAGATGATCACATCTCCCAGCAGGTCCGCAACCGGCGGGATGCCTTCACCCTCCAGCATGGCAAAGGCCAGAACGTTGGTCGGCCCTTTTTTGTTGCGGTACTGTTCGTTGAGCTGCGCCATGCCAGGGTCGTCAACCAGCAGGATGCTCAATTCGTTTTCGGCGCAGCCGCACAGACGCATGAGCCGTTCGGTCCGCTGCCGGAGGTGTTGCAGGCTGATGCTCGGGGGCATGGCCGTCTGGCTGGTAATGAGCGCGGGCATGGGTTTTCAGTGTTTCCTTGGCGTTGTCCGGCGGGGCGGCGGCAGGGTTTCTTTGTCGGCATAAGCGCGGATGATCTCCTGCACCAGCCGGTGGCGGACCACGTCCACCTCGGAGAATTGGTTGAAGGCGATCCCACTGATATCTTTCAGAATTCTTGCTGCCTCGATAAGGCCGGATTGTCTGCGGTCCGGCAGGTCGATCTGGGTGATGTCCCCGGTGATTACCGCTTGGGAGTTGAAGCCAAGCCGGGTGAGAAACATCTTCATCTGCTCGTGCGTGGTGTTCTGGGCCTCGTCCAGGATGACAAAGGCGTTGCTCAGGGTCCGGCCGCGCATGAAGGCCAGGGGGGCGATCTCGATCAACCCTTCCTCGATGAGATCCGCAACCTTGCCCCGGCCCAGCATGGCGTTTAAGGCATCATGCAGGGGGCGCAGGTAGGGGTTGACCTTTTGGGCCATGTCGCCGGGGAGAAAGCCCAGCCGCTCACCGGCTTCCACCGCAGGTCTTGCCAGGATGATGGAGCGAACCTGCTTGCTGACAAAGGCGGAAACCGCCATGGCCACGGCAAGATAGGTTTTGCCGGTGCCTGCCGGGCCGATGCCGAAAACAATGTCGTGGGTCCGGATGTTGTCGATGTAGAGTTTCTGGTTGATGCTCTTGGGCGAGACCACCTTTTGTTCGGCGGTGATGTACACCTTGTCGAGGAAAATTTCCTTGAGATTCGCCTTGGGCGAGGACTGGAGGATGCGCAGGGCATAGGCGACATCCGAGGGATACACCGGATAGCCTGCGCGGATCAGCTCCTGGAGTTTGCTAATGGCCGAGACCGCCAGCTCCACCTCGTGTTTCGGCCCGCTTACGGTGAGTTGGCTGCCCCGCACCTGGATGCTGACTCCGGTTCCCTCCTCGAGAACGGCAAGGTTCTTGTTCAGATCGCCGTAAACGAGCAGGGCGGTATTGTTGTCGGCCAGGGTGATGTCGCGTTTGATCAACGGGAGGCTCCGCCTTTGGTGCGTTTGCCCAATTCCTGGCTGATCATTTGCTGAAGATCCTTGATGTTGCGTTCTTTCAGCCGACGGCCATTGACGAAAATGGTGGGGGTGCCCCGAACTCCGGCAAGCTGTGCGTCAGCCATGTCGCGTTCAAGGGTCTGCAGGTTGACCGGGGCCTTATAATCCTTGTTGAATCGGTCCAGATCAAGGCCAATCTTTTTGGCCAGTTCTTTGTATTTTTCCTCGGAAAGAGATTTCTGGTTTTCAAAAAGCAGGTCATGGTATTGCCAGAACTTGCCCTGGCGGTGGGCCGCCAAGGAGGCAAGGGCGGCGGACTGGGCCATTTTGTGCATGGTCAGGGGGAACTGTTTGAAAACGATCTTGACCTCCTTGGGATGCTTGGCCAGTACCTCGTCAAACAGGGCGCCCACCGTGCCGCAATAGGGGCATTCAAAATCGCTGAACGCGACAATGACCACCGGGGCATTTTCCTGCCCGAGAAACGGGGCGCCCTGGATATTGATCTGTACGGAGAAATCCAGGCTGATGGTCTGGACGGTTTTGTTTTTGCTGCTGGTCAGGTGGATTTTGTCTGGGATGTTGGCCGCTTGCAAGCCGGAGGAGGCGATGTGGTCCATGGTCGGGTCAACACCAATGGTGTCTTCCAGGGTACCTTTGTCGGTATAGATCAGGAGTTTGCCGCCTTCGGCCAGGACAAAGGTCCATTTGCCGTCCAGCGAAGCGGCAACGTCCAGGGGAGCGGTGGGGGTTTTCAGAGTATTGCTTACCTCCCAGTCCACCCCGGCCTGGCAGGGCGCAGTCAAGATCAGAGTGGCCAAAAGCAGAGGGAAACAGCCCCAAAAGCGTCGTGTGGGTATGGTCATTATGTGTTTCTCCTTTTTTGGGGGATCGGAATAGGGGCGGCCGGCATGTACTTCCGGCAAATCAGTCTGAGATGTAAAACCTGTCCGGGGGATACATTATAATGCCCGGAAAAATTACGCAAGGACCAGCAGGAGGCCGGGGAAGAAATTTTCAGTCTGGGGGATTTCTCTTACAGCAGCTCTGCCAGAAGAATGGCCAGATGCCGAACCTCGGGACGAGTCGGATCATGACCCAACCCCTGCTGGATATGGATGAGGCAGCCGGAGCAGGTGGTGGTCACCAGATCGGGCGCTGCCTGTTCTACCTGATTGAGCAGGCGGACTCTGATTTTTTCCGCCAGCTCCGGCTGGGCCAGATGAAACAGCCCCCCCTGGCCGCAGCATTGCGGGCCATTGGCAAGTTCGACCAGGCGCAGGCCGGGAATGGCCCGGAGGATTTCCCTGGGTGGAGCGGTGATCTTGGCGTGAAACCGCAGGTGGCAGGGATCGTGGTAAACTACGGTGTGCGCTTTGGCTGAAGCAGCAAAGGAGAAAGTTGGGTCAGTCTCCATGGCCTGGGCCACAAAGGTGGAAAATTCAACAAGCCGACCGGCAAAGGCTTGTCCCTTTTTTTGCCATGCAGGATCATCTGCAAGAAGTTCAGGATAGCGGCGCAACTGGCTGTAACAGGAGGCGCAGGAGGTCAGGATGGGCAGGGTGTTTCTGGCAAAGGCAAGGATGTTTTGCTTGGCAAGGCGCTTGGCCGTGCTGGTGTCTCCACCGTTTTCCGCGGCAAGTCCGCAACACCATTGTTGTTTTGGCCTGAGGGGGGGATTGCCGGTGAAGGCTGTGGCTATCCGCTCCGTCGCCTCGCCGATTTCCCGGTGCAGATGGGTGGCGTAGCAACCGGGGAAATAGGCCAGGGCCGGGGGGGCGGATTTTTCCGCCGGAGTTTCTGGCAGGGCAGGGGAGAGGATAGTGCTCTCCAGCGGCAGACCGAGGCGAAGTCGCAGGCCGCTGTCCGCTGGCAGTAAGTCCAGCAGGGGGCGACCGAGATTGGCAATTGCCGCCAGCAGGGCCGGATTGCTCAGGGCTTTCTGGGTGATGGCCCTGAGCAAGACCTGGCACCCCGCTGTTTTTTCAAGTTGCTTTCGGGCGGCAATAAAACGGGCAGGCGGGTCGAGCCCCCGTGAGCACACGGAACTGCAAGCCCCGCAGAGCAGACATTGGGAAAGAATCTCCGCGTAGGCGTCCGAGGCCTGGGCCGGATCAAGGTGTTCCAGCAGATGCAGCCTGCCGCGGGCAGAAAGCGATTCCCGGCCACCGGCCTGAAAGACCGGGCAGACCACGGTGCAGGCCCCGCATTTTGCGCACTGGAGCGGAGTTATCGCTGCCACAGCAGATAGGCCTTGATGAACGGATCAAGGTTGCCGTCCAAGGTGCTGTCCACATTGCCCACCTCGAAATTGGTGCGGTGGTCCTTGATCAACCGGTAGGGCTGCATCACGTAGGAGCGGATCTGGCTGCCCCAGGCGATCTCCTTTTTTTCGCCGACGATATCCTTGTGCTGTTCTTTTTGTTCCGCACGCTCCTTGTCGTAGAGCCGGGCCTTGAGCATCTTCATGGCCGTGTCCTTGTTGCGGTGCTGGCTCCGTTCGTTCTGGCACTGGACCACGATGCCGGTGGGCAGATGGGTGATGCGGATGGCCGAGCTGGTCTTGTTGACGTGCTGGCCCCCTGCGCCGCTGGCCCGGTAGGTGTCGATGCGCAGATCCTTGTCGTTGATGTCCACCTGGATGTCGTCGTCCAGTTCCGGAAAGACGAACACCGAGGCAAAAGAGGTATGCCGCCTCCCGCTGGCGTCGAAGGGGGAGATGCGCACCAGTCGGTGGATGCCCATCTCCGAGCGCAGTAAGCCATAGGCGTTGTGACCGGTGACCATGATGGTCGCGCTCTTGACCCCGGCCTCGTCGCCGGGTTGCAGATCGAGCATCTCGGTGGGGAATTTTTTGGCCTCACACCAGCGCAGATACATGCGCAGGAGGATGCTCACCCAGTCCTGGGCCTCGGTGCCGCCAGCGCCCGCGTGGATGGTGATCATGGCGTTGCTGGCGTCGTGCTCGCCGGTGAACATGCACTCAAGTTCCACGGTCCCGACCCGCTCAAGCAGCGCGTCCAGGGCCTGGTCAACCTCCGTGATGGTCTCCTCGTCGCCTTCGGCCATGCCCATTTCGAGAAGGAGTTCCGCCTCTTCAAGCTCAGCCTGGGAGGTATCCCAGCTCTCAACAATATTCTGGATAGCGCCCTGTTCCCGCTGCACTTTCTGGGCGTTTTCCTGGTTGTCCCAGAAAGCCGGGGCCAGGGTCATCTGCTCCAGTTCCTGCAATCGTTCTCTCTTGTGATCTACCTCAAAGATGCTCCTTCAGGGAGATGAGGCGACCCTTGAGATCCTGAATCTTTTGTTTGAGTTCCGCAGACATGGTGTGTTCTCCTGGTGGTAAGAGTTGGTGTTTATTTATTTTTTGTATTTTTCCTGCATGCAGAACACCGCCACAGGCCCGCCATTGTCAGGAAGAGGCATATCCAGGGGAAAAGATACCCCCAGCGGACATAGCAGGTCAAGCCGTTCAGCAGGGCGACAGCCTGACTGCGGGCGTACTCGGCAAACAGGGGGGAAGCTTGTTGTATCCGGCCCATGGGGTCGACGAAGGCGCTGATCCCGGTGTTGGCCGCGCGGAGCAAGGTTTTTCTGGTTTCCACCGCTCGGAACACCCCCATGGCCAGATGCTGCCAAGGAGCGCTCGACCTGCCGAACCAGGCATCGTTGGTGATGGTGACCAGGAGATTCGCCCCACCTTCCACCTGCTTCCGGGAAATTTCCGGAAAGATGCTTTCAAAGCAGATCAATACCCCTATCCGGCTGCTCTGGCAGGGTAATGGTGTATTGGTTTGGCCAGGAGAAAAGGCGCCCAGGGTTTCCACCAGCGGCGAAGCAAAACTCAAAATCCGGCGGAAGGGGATATATTCGCCAAAGGGCACCAGGTGCTGCTTGTCGTAGCGACCCACGACTTGCCCCTCCGGGGAAAGCAGAAAGGCGCTGTTGGCATAGGTGAGGGGGCCTGCGGCTGAGGTTTTTTCCCGGTGGGGCGCGCCGGTGAGAAGATATGTCTGGTGCGGCCTGGTGAGTTCGCTGTGCAGGCGAAGAAAAAGAGGATGTTCGTAGGGGTAAAATGGCAGGGCGGTTTCCGGCCAGACAATCAGCTGCGGTTTTTGAGCGGTGAAAAGCGCATTGCTCAGGCGAAGGTAGGTGTCAATGGTTTCCCGCTGAAAGGCAGGCTGCCATTTTTGATCTTGCGGAATATTGCCCTGGGCTACGGCCACCTCCATCTGTTCCGCCTGGGCGATGGCGGTCGGAAAAGTCTGCATCCGCCAGAAGCTGTAGCCTGAGGCCATCAGCAACAGGACTGCGGCGGCTGCGATGATGGCCGGGGAAGTTGTCGCCTTGCGCCGGACAAGCGAGGCGGCAAGGGTGAAGATCAGACCGTTTGCCAGCACCATGAGAAAGGTGAGGCCGTAATGGCCTGCCAGATCGGCAACCTGGATGAGCAGGGGTAAATTATACTGGGTGTAGGCCAGATCCAGCCAGGGAAAGCCGGTGAACAGCAGGCTGCGGATCAGGTCGAGCGCCACCCAGCAGACCGGGGCGAAAACGAGCAAAGGAAGGCTCGGTCCTGTTTTGGCGCAGAGAAAGGCGAATCCCGCCAGATAGCAGCTCATGTACAGGGCAAGAAAAAACAGGGCCAGCACCGCAATGGGCAGGGGCACCTGACCATAGGTGGCCAGGACAATGACGATCCAGTACAAAAGGGGCAGATAATAGGCCAGACCGCAGATGAGGCCGAGGAGGGCGGCTCTGCGCGGGGGCTGGTTGTGAAGGGACCAGATAAGAGGAACAAGTGCCAGCCAGGCAAGCTGGGGCAGGGCTATGACCCCCGGAGAGGCAGTCAAGAGCAGCCCGCTGGTCAACAGCGCCAGCAGGCAACCCCTGCCGAAAGGGGCTGCGCTTTCGGAGCGTGGAAACAGGCGATCCATCAGGCAGGCTTGGTCTGGATTTTTACGGTATGAATCCGTCGCCGGTCGGCGGAGACCACTTCAAAGACCAGGGAGTTGATGAGCATGGTGGCGCCCACAGGCGGTACCCGGTCCAACTGGTGGATGATCAGGCCGCCCACCGATTCGTAGGGGCCTTCCGGCAAAGTGATGCCAAAAAAATCCTCCACCTCCTCAAGATTGACCTTGGCGTCGGTGAGGAGCATGTGTTCGTTCACCACTTTCCAGCGCTTCTCCGCCTTGTCGTATTCGTCGCGGATTTCGCCGACGATTTCTTCCAGCACGTCTTCCAGGGTTACCAGGCCGCGCACGCTGCCGAACTCGTCGGTCACTACGGCCAGATGGCCTTTCTGACTCTGGAAATCTTTGAGCAGGTTGACGATCTTGCGGGTGTCGAGCACGAAAAAAGCCGGCTTGATCAGCTCCGAGGCCGCCGGCATCTTGGCGGCATTGAGGCAGAAAGGCAGCAAATCCTTGGCGTGGAGGATGCCGATGATATTGTCCGGGGAATCCTGGTAGATGGGAATCCTGGTGTACCCCTCATCGGTGATCAGTTGGATAAGCTCGGCGGCCGACACCTGTGCCTCGGCGCTGACCATGTCGCTTCTGGGAGTCATGATCTCGCGGACCAGGGTGTCCCTGAACTCCAGGATGGAGCTGATCATCTCCCCCTCCTCGCGGGTGATTAATCCCTGTTCTTCTCCGTCGTCGAGGAGTTCCTGTATTTCCTGTTCAATGTCTTCGGTGGTGTCGGGGGCGCGGTTGATGCCAAAAAAATGGAGGATGCGCTTGAAAGGCGAGTCGCCGGTGTCCGGGGCGGATGTGTCCATGCGGGGTTAAGAATCCTATGGGGGGTAAGACAACGGAGCAGGTGCACCGTTGTCGATGAGTCCGGCTGGGTCGTCCGGTGGAAAAAAGTTTGTACAATCAGCCGTAACACGCTCTGGCTAAAGGAAATGGCCAGGGGTGTCAAGAAAAAAAATTGACGTTTATCTTTAAAATCGGTATAAGGGCCACACTTTGACCTTGGAATATATGCCTTCCATGGTCGCAGAATTCAAAAACAGGTTTACTATACCATAGAACACCATGCTGTTTCAACAGATTGCGCTTCATGAGATGGAGGGCTTTTTCTCCAAAAGAGAATTGAGGCAGTCGCAACAAGGCCCAGTGGCCATGCCGGAGCCTTTCCTTGTTATGAGATCATCGGAATTCATTCTTTTCTTTTGCCCTGAAAATTAGTAAGAACTAGAAAATGGAAACAACGGAAACGGCGGATTGATCGTTCTCTTTTTTTTCCTTTTTGTTTTATGGGGATATGGTGAACGGTGCAGCCTGCCCCGCAACCGATATCGAGGGTTCGCTTGAAAGACAAGGTTTTGATTGCAAATCGGGGTGAGATTGCCCTGCGGATCATGGAGGCCTGTAAAGACCTGGGCCTTGATTACACAGTGATCTACACCGCGGCGGATGAGGAATCCGAACATGTGCGCCGCAACCTGGACAGCCAGAGCAATGTCCGACGGGCGTGGCGGGTATCGGCCTATACCGATCCCAACGACATCCTTTCCGTGGCGGATCACACCAACTGCACGGCCATTCATCCTGGCTACGGCTTTTTCTCCGAGGATTTTCGTTTTGCCCGGAGGGTCACGATCCGTAATCGGCCCCTGACCTTTATCGGCCCGAAATGGGAGGTGGTCAAGGACCTCGGTGACAAGATCAACACCAAGCGGGTTGCCAATCGGCTGGGTATCCCGACCATTCCGGGCACCGACGGCCCCATCTATAACGAGATGGAGGCCGAGGATGTCGCCCTCCATCTTCTCGAGACCCAGGACAGCCAGAAAATCAAGACCCCGTCCATTCTGGTCAAGGCCGCCGCAGGCGGCGGCGGCATGGGCATCGAAGAGGTCTACCAGATCGAGCATTTCCGCCGCATCTACCGCCAGGTCCAGAACTATGCCAAGCGGCAGTTCGGGGACGGCGGGGTGCTCATCGAACAGCGGATTCGCGACTTCAACCATCTTGAAGTGCAGCTGGTGTGCAGTCGGCACGGCGAGCGGGTGCATTTCGGCACCCGGAACTGCACCATCCAGAGCACCGGTCGCCAGAAGCGGCTGGAGGCCGCGCCCGGATTCGACAACTCCTGCTTTACCTACGATTTTAACGGCCAAGAGGTTTTGGACAAGGTTGTGGAGTACTCGCTCAAGCTTGCCGCCCATGTCCGTTACGACAATGTCGGCACCTGGGAGTGGATCGTCACCCGCGACGGCCAGCCCTATCTTCTTGAGGTCAATACCCGCATCCAGGTGGAAAACGATGTCTCCGCCCGGGTCAGCTACATAAACAACAAGCATCCCAACCTCATCCGCGAGCAGATTCGCCTGGCCCTCGGCGACAAGATGGGCTTTCACCAGGGAGACATAGTCTCCCGCGGTGCGAGCATCGAGTTCAGGATAGTCGCCGAAGACACGGCCCGCGGCTTTGCTCCTTGGATCGGGACGATCTCCCGGTTTTCCTACCCCAAGCACGATTGGTCTGCAGTGTACAGCCATGTGCCCACCGACCGGTCCTATGCGATCCCCAGCGAGTATGACCCCAATCTGGCCTTGGCCCTGGTCTGGGGCGACACCATGGAGGAAGCCAAGGAAAGGGGGCGAAAATTTTTGGCGGAGGTAACCATCGAAGGCAGCAACGCCGCAGGTGGTCAGATCATGACCAATCTCCCCTATCTTCAGGAAAATATAGCCCGACTGCTCACTTTTTGATGAGCTATAGGTAATTACTCTATGGAAGACTTACGAAAGCGGCTGCTCAAGGTAGAAGAACGCACCAGCTATCTGAGCCAGATCAAGGATGGCGTCGAGTGGGGCAATCTCTCCGGCCTGCGCGAAAAATTCGTCGCCTTGCGTGACAAATTCTACGAGTACACGGAAGATCAGTTGTCCGAGGAAATCCACGCCTTTGAGGAGTCTCTGTCTTTTCTGGAGGGGCGCTGCGAAGAGACCTTGAGTTCCATGGACCGGGTACGCATTGTCCGTAATCCCCACCGGTTTTCCCTGAAAGACATCCTTGAGAATGTCTACGAGGATTACACCGAACTCGGCGGCGCCGAAGAGGTCAGCATTGATCCTTCCATGGTCGCGGCCAGGGCGAGCATCATGCGGAGGGTGAAAAACAAGTCGGTGATGCAGCAGGTCATGGTCATCGGCCACGAGAAGGGCCATGGCGAGGAATACCGAAACGGCGGCTGCAGCAAGCCCTGGGGCAACGAGAAGGCCCTGCGCTACATGAAGGTGGCCGAGACCGAAGGCATTCCCATCCATTTCTATATCTTCACCCCCGGTTCTTTCCCGGTGGAGGATTATCCCGGCGCCGGCCAGCAGATCGCGCGGAATCTCTATGCCATGGCCAAGCTGCGGGTGCCGATGATCTCCGTTACCTCGGAAGGCGGCTCCGGCGGGGCCGAGGCCGTGGGCATGACCGATGTCCGGCTGATGTTTTCCCATGGCTACTATTCGGTTATCTCGCCGGAAGGCGCGGCCGCCATCGAGGGCAAGATCCGCGAGGGCGAGAAGATGCCCAAGGAGCTGGTGGAGGCCTGCGCCGAGCGGCTGCACATCACGGCGGAGGAAAACCTCAAGCTCGGAACCATCGACCGCATTGTCTATGAACCGCCTCTGGGCGCCAAACGGGATGATTTCGGGTTTTTCCGGCAGCTCAAGAGCGAGATCATCCGGGCCACCGATGAGGTGGTGCTGAAAACCAAGAGCCTCAGAGCCTTTCGCGCCTATGAATTGACGATGAAAAAGGCCGAGGAACAGGTCGTCGAAGAGCCGCATATCGAGATTTCCTGGGACCTCAACGAGGATGAAGTCAAGCGGCTGCTCAGCTACCGTTCGAAAAAATACCGGGCCATGTCCTGCAAGGGTTATTCCGAAGAGAGCTCGGCCTGTTCCGCTTTCTGCCAGAAGGCGAAGAAAAGTATAGCCAAGCTGTATTACACCTTCCGCTATGATCTGCTGAAGAGTCAGCAGAAACAGGTGAAAAAGGTGTTTCAGGATGTGTCCGGCGAGGGCTCCGTGCTGCTCAAGCAGGTTTCCTCCCCGATTACTGCGGCCTATGATTTTATTTCGAAAAAACCAGGGGTTCGTCCGGGTAAACCGCCTGTTGCCGGTAGCGGTGGCGGGGAAGACCCCATCGAGTTCGGGGATATCTATACCAGCCCGCTGGCCAACGAGGACCGGACGGTGACTTGCCCCAATGCCGAGAAGCAGGGGTGCAAGGACCTCTGGGTGCCTGACCTGTACGGCGAATTCGGCGGGGTTTGCGAAAATTGCGGGCATCATTTCCCCCTGGAATATCAATGGTATCTCAAGCATCTCTTTGATCCGGATTCCATTCGGGAATTCAATGCCGGGGTCTGCGCGGGCAATCCCCTGGCCTATCCGGGCTTTGAAAAGAAGTTGCAGTCCGCCATTGCCAAAACCGGTCGGCGCAGCGGCATCATCACCTTTGACGCCAGGGTTATGGGCGTTGATCTGGTGGTGGCCATGCTGTACAGCGATTTCAGAAACGGTACGGTCGGCTCCGCCGAGGGCGAAAAATTCGTGCGAGCCTGTGAGTCGGCCAAGCTGAAGCGGCGGCCCTTGCTTGCCTATGTGCACACCACCGGCGGCATCCGCATCCATGAGGGCACTCTGGGTGTGGTGCAGATGCCCAAGTGCACCATGGCGGTGCGGGAATACATCGACTCCGGCGGGCTGTACATCGTGGTCTACGACAACAATTCCTATGCCGGACCGGTGGCGAGTTTCTTGGGCTGTTCGCCGTACCAGTTCGCCATCCGCTCCAGTCGGGTGGGTTTTGCCGGGCCTCGGGTTATTCGCGACACCACCGGCGAGGATATCCCCCCCGATTACCATAACGCCCGCAATGCTTTACAGCGGGGACACATCCAGGGCATCTGGGATCGCCGGGAGTTCCGGCACAATCTCCACAAGTCCCTGCTGACCATGGGCGGCGGCAATCTGTATTATAGATGAGCTGACAGTTGATAGCTGGCAGCTGATAGCTAATTGTTAATTCACGACGGTTTGCGATGACTGACGAAATAGATTTCGACGCAATAATTGGCAAGTATCGTTCCGATCCCTTTGACTACATGGATGTGTGCACCGCCCATACCGGTCAGGTCCGTTTCCGGGTGAAGGAAGATGCCGAGGTGGAAGGGCCGTCCGGGGAGTGGCACCATATCCGGGGCACCCTTCTTTATGAAATGCTGCGGGAGGGGAACCAGAAGAAGATCTACTCGTCGATCAACGGGGTGGTTTCCTTCATCCGCCGCGACCTGGAAGGCCAGTTTGTCGAGGCTGGGGAGAAGATCCTCACCATCCGTCATCCGTTGAAAAAGCGCGAAATCATCGAGAATATTCTTCGTCAGGTGTTGGAACCCTTCAATGCGCCCGAGCGGGCCAAGTATTTCTTTTCCCTCGACCTGCAGGCCAAGATCGACAAGCATGGCCAACGGGGGGTTTCTATCAAACCCGGCGACGAGATTCTCACCATGTCCCTGATGAAACGTGATACTCCGGTCTATTATGCCGGGGAGCCGGGGATCATCCATTCCGTGTATTTCCAGCCGGGGGTCAGCGTGTCCCAGGGTGAGCCGCTGCTGGGCATCTGTTCCCAGGAGAAGCTGCCCATGATCCAGAGGATTATCACCCGCGTCAAAGCTGAATGGGAGTAACCGTCCAGCAGCACCACATCTGCTTCGCAGTCTCGCGTGCTCGCTTAGCTGTCATCGGCCTGCTCGTGTGCACTAGCACACTTCGCAGGCCTCTTGCGCGCATCTGCGGCAGCAGCGAAGCGGTCGCTGCTGGACGGTTACTCTTGTGGGGCTGCTTGAGCCTGTTTTTTGATTTCCGCGACATAACTACCAATGGTTGAGCCTCTCTCCTTTCAATCCGTCCAGCAACTCATCTCCGCCGAGGAGATTTCTTCCCGTTTGCTCCATTATCCCGCCGAAGTTGTCCAGGCTGTGTACCGTTATGGCGCGCCGGTGGGCAGCACCATCCTTCATCTGCCCCAGGCCGAACGGCTGATGCCCCTTGCCCGGCAGCGGATCAATGAGTTTGAGGCCCGCGGCCAGTCCTGCCCCAGCGGCATGGTTTTTCTTGCCGATGAACTCAGCGATGGTCGTGGCCGGTTCCAGCGGACCTGGCACGCGCCGGTCGGCGGTCTCTGGCTGACCCTGGTCATGGCTAACACCCTGCTGCCCGAGAGCATGCGCCTCTATCCCCTTGCCGCTGGCATGGCCTGTTGCGAGGCAGTGCGCAGTTACGGCATCGATGCGCGCCTCAAATGGGTCAATGATGTGCATGTGGCAGGGCGCAAGATCTGCGGGGTGCTCTGCGAATCGTTTACCAGCGCCACCTTTGCCGAGGAATATGTGCTGATCGGGGTGGGTCTTAACGTCAACAATCTGGCCTTTCCCGCAGAGCTTGGATCAACGGCGGTGTCCATGAAGGAGATCCTTGGGCGTGATACCGATCTGACTGCTTTTGCCGCCCGGCTTTTGGCCAAGTTTTCCTGGTCTTTCGGCCTGCTCTGCCATGACGAGGCCCAGCGATTGGCTGCGGACGACGGCTCCGGCGCGCACCTGCCGGAGAGCCTGCTGCTTGGTGGTTGGCGGGAGCTGAGCGACACCGTGGGCCGCAGAGTCTGGTTCGGGTTCGATGTCCAGCAGCAGCCCCAATACCGGGCGGAGGTGCTGGGGCTTTCCTCGGACGGAGGCATCGTTCTTCGCCAGCTTGAGAGCGGGGTTGAGATCGTCGAACATTCGGGAGAATTGTTGTATATTGATTAATGCCTTCTCCTGCCACCCCAGTTTCCGTTATCATCCCCACCCATAACCGGGCCGGTTTTCTGGCCCAGGCCATTGATTCTGTCCTCGCCCAGACCTACGCCAACTTCGAACTCATTGTGGTGGACGACGGCTCCACCGACGAGACCCAACTGCTGCTCGCCTCTCACGGCAAGGCGCTTGTCAGCCTGCGTCAGGAAAACCTTGGCCCGGCCGCAGCCCGGAATGCCGGGATCAGGGCGGCCAGCCATCCCCTTCTCGCCTTTCTCGATTCAGACGACCAGTTCACCCGCAACAAGCTGGCGCTCCAGGTTGCAGCCATGGAGACCCAGCCGCACCAGCTCATCTCCCACACCCAGGAAATCTGGTTTCGCAACGGCCAGCATCTCAACCAGAAAAAACGACACGCCAAGGAGGGGGGCGATATCTTCGCCCGGAGTCTTGAGCTGTGCGTGGTGGGCATGTCCACGGTCATGGTTCGGCGGGAGTTGTTCGACCGGATCGGGTTGTTCGACGAAAGTTTTCCCTGCTGCGAGGATTACGAACTTTGGCTCCGGGCCAGTGTTGCGCAGCCATTTCTTCTGGTGGATGCGCCGCTGACTATCAAACACGGCGGCAGGGAGGATCAGGTCTCCGTCCGGTTTCAGACCGGCATGGACCGCTTCCGCATCCGGGCTCTAGAAAAGCTCCTTTCCTCCGCCTCTCTCACTCCCGTCCAGTTTTGCCTTGCCCGCAAGGAGCTGGTCCGCAAGGCCGTGCTCTACGGGAACGGTTGTCTCAAGCATGGCCGCCGCGAAGAAGGCCAATGCTGCCTGTCCCTTGCCGCCCGGTATTCCTAGCATTCAGTGTACCCTGTTCAATAGTGCCCCTTATTTTTTCTGTTTGACATTCCCTGTCAATTTTACATAGCATGGAAATGTAGGTGTTTGCACCTACCTGGGCATCGTTTCGTCATGCGGTTTCGCCGGCTGAAATTCACTGCCCGGCAGGCGAGGTCTTTTGGGTCGTCGTTTTGATTGTCCCTCTCGGGGGTTTTTACAAATCATTTATTGCCACAAGGGGTGTGGACCATGCTGAAGAACATGAATATCGGACAAAGATTGAATGCGGCTTTTGGCTGTATGCTGCTTCTGCTGGCACTGGTGGCCTCGGTGGGCTATTTCAATGTCAACAGGCTGGATGCGCTGATCATGGGGGTGGTGCATGACAAGTTCCAGAAAGTGGAACAGCTCAATGACATGAATGAAGACGCCAATGTCATCGCCCGGTCGTTGCGCAACATGATCATTCAGCCGGATGCCGAGACCATTAAAAAAGAAAATGCCCGCATTAACGAAACGCAGGAGAAGATCACCAAGGATCTTGTCCATTTGCAGGAGATAGTGAAGTCGGATACGGGTAAGGCGTATCTTGCCACCCTCATTGATACCAGAAAGGCGTATCAGGAGCAGCTCAGCCTTATGGTGGACATGCTCCACCAGGGCAGGGTGAAAGATGCCTCTGTTGCACTGTTCGGGAAGTTCAGGGATGTGCAGACCGCCTATTTCAAGGCGCTTAAGGAAATGGGACAGTACCAGGTCAAGGAGGTGGAGCGTGTTGGCGGGGATGCCGATCAGCTGGCAGGTTTCACCAAGTGGCTGATCCTGCTCATGGGAATTGTAGCTCTGCTCTTGGGTGGGGCGCTTGCCTGGTTCATTACCCGTTCCATCACCCGGCCAATCGCAGCTTGTCTGGAGGCTGCCCACCGGATTGCCGAGGGCAACACCGAGGTGCAACTCGACACCACCTCCAGCGACGAGACCGGAATGCTTCAAGTCGCCATGGGCAAAATGGCGGAGTCGATCAAGGGTATGGTGGCAGAGGTTGAAATGCTTACCCAGGCAGCGGTGGCAGGAAAACTCAGCACCCGCGCCGATGCAACGAAACACCGGGGCGATTACAGAAAGATCATTGAAGGGCTCAACAATACCATGGCGCGGCTGGTGGGGTTGCTCGACGCCATGCCTGCCCCGGCCATGATCATCGACAATGATTATACCATCCAGTATATGAACGAGCTGGGCGCCAAGGTTGGCGGCAAGACCCCGGCCCAGCTCGTCGGGAGCAATTGCTACGACCATTTCAAGACTGCGGATTGCAAGACTGACCGCTGCGCCTGTGGCCAGGCCATGCGAAGCGGACAAAACGCCAGCAGTGAAACCGATGCCCATCCGGCGGGGCTTGATTTGGATATCGCATACAGCGGCATACCGCTTCGCGATGAAGCAGGCAAGATTATCGGGGCCTTCGAGGTGGTGAGCGACCAGACTGCGGTGAAGAAGGCTGCCCGTCTGTCTCAGAAGGTTGCCGAGTATCAGAACGTCGAAACCGAGAAGGTCGTTTCCTGCATGAACAAGCTTTCCAAGGGCGATACTTCCTGCTCGATAACACCTGCTCCAAGTGATGCCGATACCGCCGAAGTCCGTAAAACCTTCCAGTCCATCGCCGATGCTTTCAATGCCTGCACTGCGGTGGTCGGGGCCGTGGCCACCGATGTGGGGATGCTCTCCAAGGCTGCGGTGGAAGGGAAGCTCAATACCCGGGCCGATGCCTCCAAGCATCAGGGGGAATTCAAAAGGATCGTCGAAGGGATCAACAATACCATGGCCCGGTTGGTGGGCTTGCTGGACACCATGCCCACCCCGGCCATGATCATCGACAATGATTTCAACGTGCAGTACATGAACGAACTGGGGGCCAAGGTCGGCGGCAAGACTGCGGCCCAGCTCGTCGGCACCAGATGTTACGATCATTTCAGCACCTCGGATTGCAAGACTGAGCGTTGTGCCTGCGGTCAGGCCATGCGGAGCGGCCAAAATGCCAACAGCGAAACCGATGCCCACCCGGGGGGGCTGGACCTGGATATCACCTACAGCGCCACCCCGCTTCGCGACGAGGAGGGTAAGATCATCGGCGCCTTTGAGGTGGTAAGCGATCAAACGGCGATCAAGCAGGCAGCCAGGGTTGCGGAAAAGATCGCCAGCTATCAATCCGTTGAAACGCAGAAACTGGTGGAGTGTCTTGAAAAGATCGCCGAGGGCGATATCTCCTGTGCCATTGAAACCGGTCCCGCAGACACGGATACCGATTCGGTGAAGCAGATATTCGACGGTATCGGTTCGGCGTTGAACACTCTCATCGGCGCTTTGAACGAGATTACCGAAACGGCCCGGGATATTGCCGGCGGCAATCTGCTGGTCAAGATGACGAAGCGCAGTGAACAGGATGATTTGATTCAGGCCTTGCAAGACATGGTGGAGAAGCTCAAGGAGATCATCACCGATGTGCGCGGCGCTTCCGATCAGGTTGCCAGCGGCAGCCAGGAATTGAGCAGCAGCTCCCAGCAGGTCTCCCAGGGTGCCAGCGAACAGGCCGCCGCAGTGGAGGAAATTTCCTCCTCCATGGAGGAGCTGGCCAGTACCGTGGCCCAGACCGCCGACCACGCCCGGCAGACTGCGGCCATTTCCACCAAGGCCGCGGCCGATGCGGTGGATGGCGGCAAGGCGGTTGGGGAAACCGTGGCAGCCATGCAGCTTATCGCCAAAAAGATTGAACTCATCGAGGAAATAGCCCGCCAGACCAACCTGCTGGCGTTGAATGCCGCCATTGAGGCGGCCAGGGCCGGAGAACATGGCAAGGGCTTTGCCGTGGTGGCGGCTGAGGTGCGCAAATTGGCCGAGCGGAGCCAGGTGTCAGCCCAGGAGATTAAAGGCGTTGCCGGAGCCAGTGTGGAAACCGCATCCAACGCGGGCAAGCTCATCAACGATATCGTGCCGCAAATCCAGAAAACCGCCGAGCTGGTCCATGAGATCGATGCGGCCAGCAACGAGCAGGCCAGGGGCATCGATGAAAATGCCAGGGCGATCCAGCAGTTCGACCAGGTAATTCAGGCCAACAGCGCCGCGGCCGAAGAAATGGCGTCCACCAGCGAGGAGTTGACCGCCCAGGCGGCACATCTCCAGGAAACCATCGCATTTTTCAAGGTGGAGACGGAAGCCAAGTTCCGGCCTCAGGGCCGTGCTCTGCCTGTGCCCGGCATGTCCAAGCCTGCAGCGAAAAAAACATCCGGCGGCAAGGGCAAAGGGGTGAAGCTCTCCCTGCCAGGCGCCGGGGATGGTGATTTCGAGCGGTATTGATTGTTATCGGTTTTTGTCCCCCATCGACTAAAAGAAATGCCCCCGAAAGGGGGCATTTCTTTTAGTGCCTCAGTATTTTCCTTGATTCCAATGGGTTAGTTGTTTCTTTTTTTTTTAGTCTTTGACGAGGCGGATTCTTCCTGCGTATAACTAATCATATGGGTAATTTTAGGGGGCGTGTTTTGCCCATGCTCGCTTGATAAGGAGGGGGAAATGCTGAAAGAAAGATTTAGGAACATGGGGATTGCGGCAAAATTGAATCTGGCCATTGTGGCAGTGGTTCTGTTGCTCATGCTCGGCATGACGGTGGCGATCAATTCCGCGGTACGCAATGCTCTTACCGCACAGGGAGATACCCTGTTCGAGACCATGAAAAAACAGCAGCAAAAAGAAGGGGAATTGCTGCGGCAGGATCTTCTCCTGAAGGGAAAATCCTTTGCCGATATGCTGGCCAGGGTTGGCCAGAGTCTTATTCTCAACTATGAGTACGAATTTTTGGAGAAGATCGTTCAGAGTGCGGCCAATGACCCTGATGTCGTCTTTGTCCTGTTCCAGGACAAGGACGGGAAACCGCTCACCACCTCAAGTGTAATGATCGAGGACTTTCCTGCTAAGAATATTGTGAAAAAGGAGATTCTGGCCGGGGAGCAGAAAGTTGGAGTTGTGGTTCTCGGCTTAAATTTCGCTGCCGTTGAGAAAAACATTGCGGAAGCCCTTGCCCACGGGAACGAGGCAATCGCTGCGGCGCAGCAGAGGCAAAAGGATGCTTTGCTGCAAATTGTCCTGAGCATCGTTGGGTTTGCTGCGTTGGTGGTGCTGCTCATCGGGACCATTGTCTATTACACCATCCGTATTATTGTCAAGCCTTTGACTGAAGCAGTGCCCAAAGTGCGCTTGGTGGCCCAGGGTGATCTGGACGTTGAGATTGTTAGCAAGAGCGGGGATGAGATTGGGCAGATGCTTGAAGCCATGCGCACCATGGTCGCAAATCTCAGGGAAACGGCTGAGGTGGCGAAAAAAATTGCCGCCGGGGATTTTGATGTCAGTGTGCGGCTGCTTTCTGACAGAGACAGTTTCGGGATTTCTCTCTCCGCCATGGTGGCGGCGATCAAGGCCATGATTTCGGAGGTTGCTCTGCTTTCTCAGGCAGCGATGGAAGGCAAACTTTCCGTGCGAGCTGATGCGAGCAAGCAGCAGGGCGATTTTCGTAAAATCATTGAAGGGATTAACAGCGCCATTTCCCGCTTGGTCAGGATAATGGATACCATGCCTTCCCCGGCCATGATTATTGATACCGATTTTTCTATCCAATACATAAATGAGATCGGGGCCAAAATTGGTGGCAAGACCCCTGGTCAACTTATCGGCAGCTTTTGCTATGACCATTTCAAAACTTCGGATTGTAAGACTGACCGATGCGCTTGTGCCCAGGCAATTAGAACCGGCCAAGATGCCAGCAGCGAAACAGACGCCCATCCATCCCATGGTCTTGAGTTGGATATTTCCTATAATGCGAGCTTGCTCCGTGACGAGCAGGGGAAGGTGATCGGCGTTTCTGAATGGGTTACTGATCAGACTGATATAAAGCAGGCGGCCAAGGTAGCAACCAAGGTGGCTAAATATCAGGAAGTCGAGACGCAAAAATTGGTGGAACTGTTGACCAGATTAGCGCAGGGAGAATTGGCTCTGGCCGTTGCCACCGAGCAAGCGGATGCCGACACCGAGCCGGTAAAACAAGTGTTTGACGGGATTGGCTCGGCTGTAGCAACGTTGATCAGTGCATTGCAGGGAATCACCGCCGCAGCCCGCGAAATAGCCGGGGGCAACTTGTTGGTCAAGTTGAACAAGCGGGGTGAGCAGGATGACCTGATTCAGGCCCTGCAGGATATGGTGGAGAAACTTAAGGAAATTATCACTGATGTTAGCGCCGCTGCCGATAACGTTGCCAGCGGCAGTCAAGAGTTGAACAGCAGTTCCCAGCAGGTCTCTCAGGGGGCTAACGAACAGGCTTCTGCGGTGGAGGAGATTTCCTCGGCCATGGAGGAATTGGCCAGCACTGTTGCCCAAACCGCCGATCATGCCCGGCAGACCGCGACCATTTCCACCAAGGCCGCCAATGAAGCAGTTGACGGCGGGAAGGCGGTTGGCGAAACTGTGGCAGCCATGCAGCTTATCGCCAAAAAGATTGAACTCATCGAGGAAATAGCCCGTCAGACCAACCTGCTGGCGTTGAATGCCGCCATTGAAGCGGCCCGGGCAGGGGAGCACGGCAAGGGTTTTGCCGTGGTGGCTGCTGAAGTGCGTAAACTTGCGGAGCGCAGTCAGATGTCGGCCCAGGAGATCAAGGGAGTTGCCGGAGCAAGTGTGGAAACCGCTTCCAATGCGGGTAAGCTGATTAATGAGATCGTGCCGCAGATTCAGAAAACCGCGGAGTTGATTCATGAAATCGATGCGGCCAGCAATGAGCAAGCCCGTGGTATCGACGAGAATGCCAAGGCTGTTCAGCAGTTTGAGCATGTAATTCAATCCAACAGTGCGGCTGCCGAGGAAATGGCTGCCACCAGCGAGGAACTCACTGCCCTGGCAACACAGCTGCAGGAAACCATCGCATTTTTCAAGGTGGAAACGGAAGCCAGGTCCCGGTCCCAGGGGCGTGCTTTGTCCGCACCTGCCTTGCCCAAGCCTGCAGAGAAAAAAAAATCAGCAGGCAAGGGCAAAGGGGTGAAATTGTCTCTGTCAGGCACCGATGAAGATGATTTTGAACGGTATTGATTGTTGTTTTTGCTTCATTGGCCCAGAAAAATGCCCTCATGCCGAGGGCATTTTTCGTAGTGTGTCCGGGTTTTCTTGATTTAAGGCAAACGACCGTTTTTGATTTATATTCTTTGACGTGATTTATTTTGCATGCGTATAATTATTTTACGTGGGTAGTTGTACGGGCTTAATCGGTTGATGCCGAACGGACATGGAGTGAACGATGCTGAAGGAAAAATTTAGGAACATGGGGATCGCGGCAAAATTGAATCTGGCCATTGTGGCTGCGGTGCTGCTGCTCATGCTCGGCATGACGGTGGCGGTCAATTCCGCGGTGCGCAGCGCATTGATCGAACAGGGTGATGCCTTTGTCAACACCATGAAGGAGCAGCAGAAAAACGAAGAGAACCTGCTGCGGCAGGATCTTGTCCTGAAGGGGAAATCCTTTGCCGAGATGCTGGCCAAGGTTGGTCAGGATCTTCTCCTCAACTATGAGTATGCTTTTTTGGAGAAGATCGTCCAGAGCGCGGCCAGTGATCCGGATGTCGCCTTTGTCGTGTTTTTTGACAAGGACGGCAAGGCTGTCACCACCGCAAGTGTCAAGCCCGAGGCCTTTCCTGCTCAGAATATCGTGAACAAAGAGATTATGGCCGGAGATCAGAAGGTCGGTTCCGTGGTTATCGGCTTGAAGTTTGCCGCGGTGGAAAAGAATATCGAGAAAACACTGGCCCAAGGCAATGCGGTGATCGCTGCGGCCCAACAGAAGCAACAGGATGCCCTGCTGCGGATTGTCCTGAGCATCGCCGGGTTTGCCGCTGTGGTGGTTCTCCTTATTGGTGGCATTGTTTATGTCACTATTCGCCATATGGTCAAACCCCTGACTGGGGCTGTGGCCAATATGCGGCTCGTAGCCCAGGGTGATTTGGAGGTGGAAATCGCCAGTGCCAGCGGGGATGAAATCGGGCATATGTGTGAGGCCATGCGCAGCATGGTCGAAAATCTTCGGGCCACGGCTGAGATGGCCAAGAAGATTGCGGGCGGGGATTTGGATGTCAGCGTGCGGTTGCTTTCCGACCGGGATAGTTTCGGGATTTCCCTTTCCGCCATGGTGGAGAAGATCAAAAGCATCATCCGCGATGTTCGCGAAGCGGCGGATCAGGTTGCCAGCGGAAGTCAACAGTTGAGCAGCAGTTCCCAGGAGGTTTCCCAGGGCGCCAGCCAGCAGGCCGCAGTCATCGAGGAGATTTCCAGCGCCATGGAGGAGCTCACCAGCACTGTGGCCCAGAGCGCGGACAGCGCCCGGCAGACCACCCATATCGCCATCAAGGCTGCCGCCGACGCCGAGGAAGGCGGCAGGGCCATGCAGGAAACCGTGCAGGCCATGAAGCATATCGCCGAGAAGATCGAGGTTATCGAGGAGATCGCCCGTCAAACCAACATGCTGGCCTTGAATGCGGCCATCGAGGCGGCCAGGGCTGGGGAGCATGGCAAGGGTTTTGCCGTGGTGGCTTCCGAGGTCCGCAAGCTTGCCGAGCGCAGCAAGGGTTCGGCCCAGGAAATCCGCGAGGTGGCGGTGGCCAGCGTTGAAACCGCTGCCAGCGCCGGCGCGCTTATCGAGGCGATGATTCCCCAGATAAAGAAGACCGCGGACCTTGTTCAGGAGATCGATGCGTCCAGCACGGAACAGGCCAGGGGCATTGCCGAAAACGCCAAGGCCATTGAGCAGTTTGACCAGGTGGTGCAGTCCAACAGCTCGGTGGCGGAGCAGATGTCCGCGACCAGCGAAGAGCTGACCGCTCAGGCCAGTAATTTGCTGGAGATCATGAGTTTTTTTAAGACCGGCGCCGAAGATAACGAGCGCACCGGGGCTGCGCTCACCGCTGGCTCTTCCGGCAAGCTCTCCGCGCGGCGTCTGCCGTTGAACAAGGCTGAGGTTGCAGAGCGGCGAAAGGGGGAAGGGATTCGTCTTGCCTTGCAGGGAGGGGAGGATGGCGAGTTTCAGCGCTATTAGTCGGCCATGATGGATTTAAGAAAGAGAGGTCTTTAATAGCAAACGTACTTGTTGAGCGCAGTGAACAGTTTCCCCCTGTACCGCATGCCAATTAAGGAGGAGATATGATGGGATTCACCGCATGGTTCAATAATCAGGGCATGGCCCGGAAGCTGGGCTTCGGATTTGCTCCGATCGGCTTGATTTTTCTCCTCTGCATGGGTTTGGAGCAGCGGGCTCTTTCTTCGGCCCAGGAAATCAAGGGCGTGGTTTCGTCCAGCGCGCAAACCGCCACCAATGCTGGCAAGCTCATCAACGAGATCGTGCCGCAGATCCAGAAAACAGCCGAACTGGTCCATGAGATCGACGTGGCATCCAACGAGCAGGCCAGAGGGATCGAGGAGAACTCGAGGGTCATTGAACAGTTTGACCAGGTCATTCAGGCCAACAGCGCGGCTGGCGAAAAAAGGGGCTGCACCTTCGGATAGTGGAGTGAAGCTTGCCATTGCCTCGGGGAAAGAAGAGGATTTTGAGCGGTATTGAATAATAATGGTTCTTTGTTATTGCAAATAGGGGGGTATGGTATGCAATGGTTTAATGATATGAAAATCGGCACCAAGCTTACTGCAAGTTTCATTCTTGTCGCGCTCATCGCTGCGGTCATCGGTTTTATCGGATACCGAGGGATTTCCAAGATTGATGAGGCCGACACCATGCTGTATGAGAAAATGACCGTATCTCTGGGGGATTTGGGCGATATGGGGATTATTTTTCAGCGGGAGAGGCTGAATGCTAGTGAATATGTCGAGGCGGATACTGCACAAGATCGTCAGACTGCGCTCGACAGGACAAAAGAAATGCGCCAAAAGGTTGATACGGTGACGGATAAGTATGAGAAATCCATTGCCACTGACGAAGGGCGCAGGATGTTTCAAGCGTTTAAAGAGGCAAAGGGGAAGTACGAAAAGTATTTCGAGCAGGTTGTGACCTTGGTTCAATCCGGCAAACAGGCGGAAGCGCAGGCCTTGAGCAAGGGAGAGATGAAGAAGGTTGCCAGGGAAGCAAGTGATGCCATTGATAAGCTTATGGATCGAAGGCAAGAGCAAGCGAAACAGACCTCTGATGATAATTCTGTAACCGCCAGTGCAGCCCGGCGTCTGATGATCGGTTTTGTCGTTGTCGGCGTGGTGCTCGCTGTTTTTCTGGGACTCTTCATCGCCAAGGCTATCACCACCCCCATTCTCCATGGGGTTGAGGTGGCCAAAGCCCTGTCTGTCGGAGATTTGGGATGTGCCATCAAGGTGTCCGGCAAGGATGAGACCGGCCAACTGATGGAGGCACTCGGGCATATGGTGGGGAAGCTCCGGGAAATTATCCAGGATGTGCGCAGCGCTGCCGACCAAGTGGCCGCAGGCAGTCATCAGTTGAGCGGCAGTTCTCAGGAGGTTTCCCAAGGCGCCAGCGAACAGGCCGCCTCGGTGGAGGAGATCTCTTCTGCCATGGAAGAGCTGGCCAGTACTGTGGCCCAGACCGCCGATAATGCCCGGCAAACCTCAACCATTGCCAGCAAGACTGCGGTTGATGCCGAGGCTGGTGGCAAGGCGGTGGCGGAAACCGTTACCGCCATGCAGCACATTGCCGAAAAGATTGAGCTGATCGAGGAGATCGCCCGGCAGACCAATTTGCTGGCTTTGAACGCGGCCATCGAGGCGGCCAGGGCCGGAGAGCACGGCAAGGGATTTGCCGTGGTTGCCTCCGAGGTGCGCAAGCTCGCCGAACGCAGTCAGGTATCGGCCCAGGAGATCAAGGGGGTTGCTTCGGCCAGTGTGGCCACGGCAACCAATGCAGGCAGGCTCATCAACGATATTCTGCCCCAGATCCAGAAAACCGCCGAATTGGTCCAGGAGATTGATGCGGCAAGCAACGAGCAGGCCAGAGGGATTGAGGAGAATTCCAAGGCCATCGAGCAGTTTGACCAGGTCATTCAGGCTAACAGCGCGGCTGCCGAAGAAATGGCCTCCACCGGTGAGGAGTTATCCGCCCAGGCATCCCATCTCCAGGAGGCCATCGGGTTTTTCAAGGTCGATGATGCAGGAGGAAAAAGACACACGACAAGCGGGATGGATACTGGTTACCGCAAGACCGGGGGTAGATCTCTTGCTCTGCCTCCGGGAAAGAGAGCAGGCGGCCAAGGGATAAAGTCCCCTCCGGCCAAGGAAAGCGGTGCTCAAATTGCCCTGAATGACCAGAATGATTTTGAACGTTATTAATCGGGATGTTGCCAAGATATAGCTGAACAGGAAAGGTGAACCATGGCGGAATCTGAATACGCAGAGGTTTTTCGCGAGGAGGCGGGAGAACTGCTTGAGGAGTTGGAAACCTCTCTGTTGGAGCTGGAAAAAGACCCTGCCGACCTCAAAATAGTGAGCCGGGTCTTCAGGGCCATGCACACCATCAAGGGCTCCGGCGCGATGTTCGGGTTCGATGATATCGCCGGGTTCACCCATCATGTGGAAACGGCCCTGGACAAGGTGCGGGACGGCACGGTGCCGGTGAGCAAGGAGTTGATTGATTTGACTCTGGCCTCTCGGGATCATATCCGCGCCCTGCTCGATGCCGCCACCGGAGGCGGGGAAGCCGATCCAGCCGAGGGGGAGCGGATCATTGCTTCATTGCAGGTTTTGGTCGGCGGTGCAGCATCGGGCGAGAAAAAAGCGGTGCCTGCCCCGGCGGCTTCGGTGGAGGAAAAAGATCCCACCACGGGCAGACGCACCCATTATCGGATATCCATTAAGCCGACGCCAGAGTTTTTTGTCGGAGGCAATACCCTTGAAGCGCTGCTGGCCGAGCTGGGTGAGCTTGGGGAAAGCACGGTGTTTATGGATGGTGAGCAGAAAGGCGGCGGCGTGCTCATTCTGCTCACCATGGATAAGGGGATCAATGCCATCGAGGATGTGCTTGTCTTTGCCGAATCGAGCTGCGAAGTGAAGGTGAAGGTTCTTGCTGTGGAGGGCGAGGATGAATTCGAAGAGCACAGGAAGATTGGCGAGATTTTGGTGGAGAAAGGGGAACTCTCCGTCGATGACCTAAAAACGGTGCTTGACCGGCAGAAGCCTCTGGGTGAACTGCTGGTCGGGGAGAATCTTGTCTCGCGAACCAGTATCGACGCAGCTCTTGCCGAGCAGAAACTGGTCAGGGAGGCCAAGGAAAAAGGCACGGTAGCCAAGGGCGCGGAAAGCATCCGGGTTGCCTCGGAAAAACTGGACCAGCTCATCAATCTGGTGGGCGAACTGGTTGTTACCCAAGCCCGGCTGACCCAAGTTGCCAGTCAGCACAAGGATACAGAGCTTGTCGAGCCGGTGGAGGAGGTGGAGCGTCTTACCGCCGAACTGCGGGATTGTGTGCTCAATATCCGGATGCTGCCCATCGGCACCACCTTTGCAAAATTCAAGCGGTTGGTTCGGGATCTTTCCGCCGAGTTGGGCAAGGAAGTGGTCATGGTCACCGAGGGCGCCGAGACTGAGTTGGACAAGAATGTGATTGACCAGTTGGGCGACCCCATGGTCCATCTTATTCGGAACTGTATCGACCATGGAATCGAGTCGCCGGAGGAGCGGGAGCAGGCCGGGAAGCCGCGCAAGGGGACGATCTCCCTTGCCGCCCAGCATTCCGGCGCCAATGTCGTTATTACCGTCACCGATGACGGCAAGGGGCTTGACGCGGAGAAAATCCGCCAGAAAGGGTTGGAAAAAGGGCTGCTGCGTCCGGATACGGAGGTGAGCGAACAGGAGATCTGGAATACCATTTTTGCGCCGGGGCTTTCCACGGCCAAGACCATTACCAGCGTTTCCGGGCGCGGGGTGGGCATGGACGTGGTGAAAAGCACGGTGGAGGCGCTCAAGGGCTCGGTGTCCGTGACCAACAGCATCAAGGGGAAGGGCACCACCATCACCATTATACTACCCCTGACCCTGGCCATTATTAACGGTCTGCTGGTAAAGGTCGGAGACACGCATTTTGTCTTGCCCCTTTCCCAGGTCGAGGAGTGCGTGGAGTTGACCAGGGAAGATATCGCCAGGTTTCATGAGCGGCGGATGCTGCCGGTGCGGGAGCAGCTTGTTCCCTATGTGCGTCTCCGGGATTTTTTTGCCATTTCCGGAGAAAGGCCCCTGTTGGAGCAGATGGTGATCAGCAGGATTCATGGGGAACGCTTCGGCTTGGTGCTGGACGATGTGGTGGGCGAGCACCAGACGGTTTTGAAATCACTGGGCTGGGTCTACCGCAATGCGACGGGGCTTTCCGGCTCGACAATTTTGGGCAACGGGCATGTTGCTTTGATTCTTGATGTGGCCAATGTGATGAAATGCGCCCGTCAGGAAGAGCATAAGGCTCTAGCCAACTGAGAAAATGATAATGGGCTGCCGGCGTTCGTTGTTGGGCAGGTGTGGGATCTGGCAGATAAAGCACACGGGAGAGAAATCATGAGTGTAAAAAATGAAACGGTTCAGTCGCAGGCCACGCAATATCTCACCTTCATGCTTCGGGAGGAGGGTTTTGCCATAGAAATTTCCAAGGTCAGGGAGGTGCTCGATGTCACCACCATGACCAGAATCCCCCGGATGCCGGTCTATCTCAGCGGGGTCATCAACCTGCGCGGCAATGTGGTGCCGGTGATGGATTTAGGCCAGAGGCTGGGAATGGGGATCATCGAGTACACCAAGAACACCTGCATCATGATTGTGGAGTTGGAGGTGGATGCCAACCTGGTGGAGATGGGGGTGCTGACCGACTCGGTGCAGATGGTTCTTGACCTGAATCCGGAAGACATCGAATCTGTCCCCAAAATGGGAACAAACCTGAACACCGAGTTTATCAAAGGCATGGGGCGACAGTCCGAAGAAAAGTTTCTGATCATCCTTGATATCGACAAGGTCCTGGCCAGCGAAGGCGAAGCGACTTTAAGGGAAATAGACAGCGCTGTTTCCATCCACTTGGGTGAGTCCAAGCCGGAAGAAGCTGCTGGCTTGGAAGCGTAAGGGTCGCAAGCGGCTGATGTTGGGGGATACATGAGTCTTACTGAAAATCAGGGAACAGCGAGGGATTGGTCTGCGCATTCGCCGATCTTGTCTGATCGGGATTTTAACCGATTCAGCGCTTTCATCTACGAAGTTTGCGGCATCAAACTGTCTCTCGTTAAGAAGACCATGCTTTCCGCCCGGTTGCAGAAGCGGCTGCGGCAACTGCACCTGGATTCCTTTTCCGCTTACCTTGATTACGTGCTGAGTCCCGATGGTCAGGCTGCCGAATTGAATCACATGATCGACGTGGTCAGCACCAACAAGACCGATTTTTTTCGGGAGGCCAAGCATTTTGATGTGATGACCAGTCTTGTTCTCCCTGACTATGTGCAGCGGATGACCCATTCGTCCCACAAGACGCTCCGGGTCTGGAGCGCGGGCTGCTCCAGCGGCGAAGAGCCGTACACCCTGGCCATGGTGCTGGATGATTTTTTTGCCAAATACCCTGGGCTGGACTATGCCATTCTCGCCACGGATATCTGTACCGAGGTGCTTGCCAAGGCGGAAGAGGCGATCTACACCGATGAGGTGGTGGCGCCGGTTTCCCCGGTGCTGCGCAATAAATATCTGATGAAGGGGAAGGGGACGCACCAGGGATTTCATCGGGTTGTCCCTGAGCTTCGGCGGAAGGTGGTATTTGAGCGGCTTAACTTCATGGATCGGGATTTCGGCATTGAGCAGAAGATGGATCTTATCTTCTGCCGCAACGTTATCATCTACTTTGACCGAAAAACCCAGTGCGCGCTGTTTGAAAAGTTTTATCGCCAGCTTTCTTCCAATGGCTATCTGTTCACCGGACATTCGGAAACCCTGGAAAGCATAGGAGACCGGATGGAACGGGTTGCGGCGGCGGTGTATCGATGTCGCAAATGACGGATATCCTGGATACAGATCTTCCGGTGGTGAACCTGCATCCGGGAGAATTGTTTGTCGCCCAGGAGCCGACCCTGATCGCCACCCTTCTTGGCTCCTGCGTTTCGGTGTGCCTGTTTTGTCCCAGGCAAAAAACCGGAGCCATGTGCCATGGTGTGATGCCAGTCCGCCCGGATTTGACCGTGGAGGACAGCTTTCGCTTTGTGGAAACCTCCGTGCGCTACATGGTCGATGTCCTGACCAATGGCAACAGGCCCTGTTCCAATGCCGGGTTGGTGGCAAAGATTTTTGGCGGGGCGGATGTTCTGGATGTTTCTTTTGGCCCGGTGGCCGATGCCCGGAGTATCGGTGCGATGAATATCAAGGCGGCGCGGGAGGCTCTGGCGCGGTACAATGTTTCCGTGACCGTGGAAGAGGTGGGCGGCGTGCATGGCTGCAAACTGTTCTTCTATACCCACACCGGCGAAGTCTTGTTGCGGCGTATTCCCCGTTCCTCTGTCCCCAAGGTAAAAATGAATGCCTCATAATAAAATCAGGGTGCTGATTGTTGATGACTCCGCCGTGGTGCGGCAGGCCTTGACCGACACGCTGGAGTCGGACCCGCATATCGAGGTGATGGGCGCGGCCCGCGATCCGTATGTGGCGGCCGATTTTATCGCCAAGGAGTTGCCGGACGTTATCGTGCTTGATGTGGAAATGCCGCGCATGGACGGGATCACCTTTCTCCACAAGATCATGAGCCAGCACCCCATTCCGGTGGTCATGTGTTCGACGCTCACGGAAAAGGGGGCGGAAACTACGCTTAAGGCCCTGGAATATGGGGCCATCGACATCATCCAGAAGCCCAAGCTTGGGACGAAGCAGTTTATCGAGGAGTCGAGAATCCGGATCTGTGACTCGGTTAAGGCAGCAGCCAGGGTCATGGTCAAGCGTATTGCCGCTACCTCTCATCCTGTGGAGAAAAAACTTACCGCTGACGTCATGCTGGCTCCACCCTCTTCCACCGCCATGGTGCAGACCACGGAACAGGTGGTGGCGGTGGGCGCCTCAACCGGAGGCACCGAAGCCCTGCGGATATTTCTTGAGGCCCTGCCTGGAGATTGTTCCGGCATCGTCATTGTCCAGCATATGCCCGAGGGCTTCACCCGTGCTTTTTCCGAGCGCTTGGACGGCTTGTGCCGCGTTCGGGTCAAGGAGGCGCAGGATGGCGATACCGTGTTGCGCGGCCAAGCTCTTATTGCCCCAGGCAATCGGCATATGATGTTGAAACGCAGTGGCGCCCGGTATTTTGTCGAGATCAAGGACGGGCCTCTGGTCTGTCGCCATCGGCCGTCGGTGGATGTGCTTTTTCGTTCCACCGCCCGCTATGCCGGGAAAAACGCCATCGGCATCATCATGACCGGCATGGGCGATGACGGGGCGCGGGGCATGGCCGAGATGCGGCAGGCCGGGGCCTACACCATCGCCCAGGACGAGGCGTCCTGCGTGGTTTTTGGCATGCCCAAGGAGGCCATTGCCCTTGGTGGGGTGGAGAAGATTCTGCCTCTTGAGAGGATTGCCCCCGCGATTGTGGGAAAATAAGCCGTTGGGAAAAATCGACAGAATGAGCTGTGACGTTTTCTAAAAAAAGATTCTAAAATGGAAGTCTGTATAATAGTATATTACAGTAACAATAGATATTGGCTTGCGTCCGGGAAGCTCCGGCCAAGCGACAAGGATAACGTGCAAGAAGGAGTGCCATGGATCTCTTAAAGGATTTTGCTCAAAAAGATATGATCGAACAGATCGTCTGCCTGGATGAGATCAAGGAGTCCAGGTTGGTGGAAGCCATCCCGGCCCTGTGGAACCTGTATGCCAATCCGCTTGGCGATCAGGCGGTTGATGAAATGATCTATCACACCCTGTTCGATTTGCTTGCCGGGCGCGAGCAGGAGATTATCGCGGGTTTGGGCCATGAATCAGGGGCGGTCCGTCTTATGTGTATCCGGCGCGCTGCCGACGGCGGCTCCTCCGCGCTTAAGGACGCTCTGGTCAAGATGCTTGCTTCCACTTCCGGCAAGGAACTTATCTCCGAGATTATCCGGGCGCTGGGCAGCTATAAGGATACGGCTCTCACCGAGATTCTTCTCCCTTATCTCAAGCATGAAGATTATTCCGTTGTTGCCTGGGCTATGCGTGGTCTTGCCGAAATTCATGATCTCAGGTTTCGCGATGCTTTGATGGCCATGGTTTCTGAGAGCAGCGAGGTGCATAATGTTGATGTCGGATGCGAGTTGCGCACCGCTTTGGCCGTGGAAAATATCGCTATTTTCCACGATGAGATAACAGCGGCTTTTCTTATCGGCTTTATCCATCATGCCAATCCCTCCTTCCGGAGGGTTATTATCTCTACCCTTGCCGACATGGGGGATGAGATTTTGCCTGATCTGGAAAAATGTCTTGATACCGGCGACAAGGACGAAAAAATCATGGCGGCCAACGTCATTGGCATGACCGGGAAAAAGAGGGGTGCCGACATCCTGGTCGCCCACCTGGAAAAGACCGGGGATGCCAACCTGAAATTTGCCATCTATGAGGGGCTGGGGCGGATCAACTCCATGCGCAGCGTAATCGGCCTGACAGACGGTCTGGCCGAAGGAGACGATCTCGTGCTCATTGCCGTGGCGACCGCCCTTGATCACCAGTGCAATCCTGGGGTAGTTAAGGTGCTGAACGAGATCATTGCCAAGGGCGATGCCCAGAGCGGACGGGTGCTTTCGGCCATCATCACCTCCCATGCCCGGAAGGTTTTTGCCGCTCTGTATAAAGATGGAGGGCAGCGTAGCACATTGCTTGGTGCCGTGCAGAAGTCCGGGGATCATGAGGCCATTGGCGCTTTCCGGGCGGAACTTGCCAAAATCGGCGGAGAGCAAGCGGCCAAGGATATTGAGCAGTTGAGTCTCGGCGAGGTGGGGGTTAAGGAAAAACGCATTCTTGCCGCGGATGATTCCAGAGCCATGCTTTTCTTCTACAAGGGAGTTGCTGCGGATCTCGGCATGGAGTTGATCACGGTGGAAGATGGGAAAAAGGCCTTTGATTACCTTCAGATGGACAGCGAATTTGACCTGATCATCACCGACATGAACATGCCGGACATGGACGGCATCGAGCTGACCCGCGAGATCAGAAAAAAGCCGGAATGGGCAAAAATCCCCGTGTTGATGGCGACCACCGAATCGGAGAAGACCCAATCGGAACTGGCCCGGCAGGCCGGGGTGACGGATTTTATCACCAAGCCCTTTTCCAAGGAGGATTTTAAGGCGAAGATTGGCCAGATGTTTGCCTGAATCCTGTGCCACGGTCTTAAGGAAAAAAAGAGTCTGCCGCTGTGCAGGCTCTTTTTGTTTGACCCAAATGGTTTTCTTCCGTACTATTCCGCAGGGCATGCGCCCTGCCAACCCAGCCACCGCGCTGAATCTTTTTTGTCTGATCCTGCATGGGGAGTGAAATGACCAAACCGTTTGGAATTACCGTAAGCCGACACATCATGGACAGCCAGCGCCTGCATCCCGAGGCCACCGGCGATTTATCCGGTCTGCTCAGTGAATTGATCGTGGCGGCCAAAACAATCAACGCCGAAGTCAATATGGCCGGGTTGGCCGATGTTCTGGGGAGAACCGGAAAAACCAACATCCAGGGCGAGCATGTGCAGAAGCTTGATGAGCTGGCTAACAATACCATCAAGCGCCGCATGGCCCGTTGCGGTTATATCTGTGTGATGACCTCGGAGGAGGAGGCGGATATTATCCCGGTGGCAGAGGGGAGCGCGGGCAAATATACCCTGGCCTTTGATCCGCTGGACGGCTCGTCCAATATCGATGTCAATGTGAACATCGGCACCATCTTCTCCGTTCATCGGCGCAAATCCACCAACGATCTCACCCCCCAGGGCGATGAAGCTGATCTCCTGCAAAAGGGGCGGGAGCAGGTGGCTGCCGGGTATATCATTTACGGTTCCAGCACCATGATGGTGTTTACCACCGGGGAGGGAGTGCACGGTTTTACCCTTGATCCCAGCGTGGGCGAGTTCTATCTGTCGCATCCAGACATCAGGATTCCCGAGCGGAGCAAATATTTCAGCGTGAATGAAGGCAATTACAACTTCTGGAACAGCGAGGTCCGGAGGTTTGTGGATTATCTGAAGGAAAACGATAAGGAAAGCGGGCGGCCTTACAATGCCCGGTATATCGGCTCACTGGTGGCTGATTTTCACCGTAATCTCATTGCCGGCGGGATTTTTCTCTACCCGCGTGACAACCGGAATCCGGCCAAGCCCCATGGCAAGTTGCGCTTGCTGTACGAGGCTGCCCCCCTGGCTTTTTTGGTGGAACAGGCCGGTGGCCGGGCCATCACCGACGAGGGCGTGAACATCATGGATATCCAGCCCAAATCGTTGCACCAGCGGGTGCCTCTGGTCATCGGCTGCCGTCATGAAGTGGATTTGTTCGAGGAGTTTGTGGCAGGGAAGCTTTAAGCCTTCAGCTTTTCTTTTTCCCAGGTATCGCGCAAGGTGACAGTCCGGTTGAATACGGGCTTGCCATCCTTGGAATCCAAGCTGTCCACACAGAAATATCCCTGGCGCTCGAACTGGTAATGGCTGCCGGGCTTGGCGTTGGCCAGGCTCGGTTCCACCAGGCAATCGTTGAGTACCAGCAGGGATTCCGGATTGACAAAGGTCTTGAAATCCGCCTCGCCAGCGTCTGGGTTTTCTTGGGAGAAGAGCCGGTCGTAGAGGCGCACCTCCGCTGGCACCCCGTGGGCGGCGGAGACCCAGTGGATGGTGCCCTTGACCTTGCGGCCATCAGGGGCTGAGCCTCCCAGGGTGTCCGGGTCATAGGTGCAATGCAGCTCGATGATCTCGCCGCTGATTTCGTCCTTGACCACCTTCTCGCATTTGATGAAATAGGCGTAGCGCAGACGTACCTCCCGTCCGGGGGCCAGGCGGAAGAATTTCTTTGCCGGTTCCTCCATGAAGTCTTCCCGTTCGATATATACCTCCCGGCCAAAGGGGACAGTACGTTCGCCCAGCTCCGGCTTCTGCGGGTGGTTCTGGGCTGTGAGGTTTTTCGTGCGGTCTTCGGGATAGTTGGTGATCACCACCTTGAGCGGAGCGAGCACGCCCATGACCCGGACGGCGGTTTCGTTGAGGTCCTCGCGCACGCAGTGCTCCAGCAGGGCCACATCCACCATGCTGTCTTTCTTGGCAACCCCGATCTTGTCACAGAAACTGCGCAGCGCGGCCGGGGTATAGCCGCGGCGGCGGATGCCGGACAGGGTTGGCATCCGGGGGTCGTCCCAGCCGGAAACATGCCCATCGTTTACCAGTTGCAGGAGCTTGCGTTTGCTGACCACGGTGTAGCTGAGATTCAGGCGGGCAAATTCGATCTGCCGCGGGTGGCAGGGGGCCGGCAGGTTGTCGAGGGTCCAGTCGTAGAGCGGCCGGTGGTCGGCGAACTCCAGGGTGCAGAGCGAGTGAGTGATCCCCTCCAGTGCATCGGAGATGGGGTGGGTGTAATCGTACATCGGATAGATACACCAGGTGTCGCCGGTGCGGTGATGGCTGGCGTGCAGGATGCGGTAGAGCACCGGGTCGCGCATGTTCATGTTGCCGGAGGCCATGTCGATTTTTGCCCGCAGCACCCTGGTTCCATCCAGGAATTCCCCGGCCCGCATGCGCCGGAAGAGATCGAGGTTTTCTGCAACCGATCGATCGCGGTACGGGCTGTTCTTGCCCGGCTCGGTAAGAGTGCCGCGGTAAGCGCGGGTATCCTCGGCGGAAAGATCGCAGACGTACGCCTTGCCGGTGGTGATCAGGTGTTCGGCGTATTGATAGATTTGCTCGAAATAATCCGAGGCAAAGTAGAGATGTTCGCCCCAGTCAAAACCGAGCCAGCGGACATTGTCCTTGATGGATTCGACATACTCCTGCTCTTCCTTGGTGGGGTTGGTGTCGTCGAAGCGCAGATGGCATCGGGCCCCTCTGTTTTCTTGGGCGATGCCGAAGTTCAGGCAGATGGATTTGGCATGGCCGATATGGAGATAGCCGTTGGGTTCGGGCGGGAAGCGGGTGACGATCTGCTCGTGCTTGCCGGTGGCGAGGTCGTCGGCGATGATGGTGCGGATGAAGTCCTGTGACTGCGTCTCGTCGTTTGTCATATGATTACTTCCCGTGTAGTTTGACTGAGTTTTATCCGAAGTACTGCGCCGCGCCCTTGAGTCGGCTCAGAACCCGTTGTTTGCCTATCTGGGCAAAGACCTCGAACATGCTTGGCCCCTTCACCTGGCCGGTGATCACCGCCCGTGCCCCGTTGACCAGAACCCCCACTTTTATTCCGAGTTCCTCGGCAAACTCCCGGCAGATTCTTTCCGTCTCATCGTGGCTCAGTTCCGGCAGAGCCTCAAGGCGGTCGGCCAGCTTGGGCAGCCATTCCTTCAGGTCCGGGTGCTTGAGCACGTTTTTGGCAAGGGCCGTTTCGTCCATGGCAAAATCATCGGCAAACCAGGCCCGGCCCAACGAGGCAAAATCCTTCAAAGTATGGAAGCGTTCCCTGGTCATGTCCAGGGTTTTCAGGAACCACTGCTTTTTTCCGCCATCGTAGGCCGCATCCCACAGCCCCTCTTTCTGAAATTCCACCTTGACCAGGGCGCCGATCTCCTCAATGGGCAGGGTGCGCAGATAGTGGGCATTGATGTTGATCGCCTTGGGATCGGTGAAGAATTTCGGGTCGTCCTTGCGGTAGTTGAAGATGGAGTTGGACCGGGTGATGCCGGAAAGATCGAAGGCCTCGATGAGTTCTTCCCGAGAGAATATCTCGCGGTCATCCGAGGTGGACCAGCCCAGCAGGACAAGAAAATTCGCCAGGGCCCAGGGAAGGAACCCCTGTTCGCGATAAAACTGGACCGAGACGATTTCGCCGTGGCTGCGCTTGGAGATCTTGGCCTTGTTCAGGTCAAGGGTCAGCGGCATATGGGCGAAGATCGGCAGTTCCGCGCCTAGAGCCCGATAGAGCAGGATCTGTCGCGGAGTGTTGCTCAGGCCGTCCTGGCCGCGGATAACATGGCTGATGCGGTCGCGGATATCGTCCACCACATTGCAAAGCAAATAGAGAGGCAGGCCGTTTGAGCGGACGATGACGAAATCTTCGATATCTTCGTAGGCGCGTTCGACCCGGCCGTAAACCTGATCGTCGAATCCGACTTTTCCCGCTTCCTGCGGCACTTTGAAGCGGATGACATAGGGGAGGCCCTGGGCCTCTTTTTCTCGGACCTCTTTGGGGCTGAGCCTGCGGCAGACGCCATCGTAGCGGTAGTCGCCCTTGGCTGCAGCGGCGGCTTCCCGTTTGGCCTCAAGTTCTTCCTTGCTGCAAAAGCATTTGTAGGCGTTGCCGTCGGCCAGCAGCTTTTCTGCGGCGGCCACATGCTCCTTGGCATATTCCGACTGAAAATAGGGGCCCTCATCCCAAGTCACCCCCAGCCATTCCAGGCCATCGAGGATTCCCTGGATGGATTCCTGGGTGGAGCGTTCCGCGTCCGTATCCTCAATGCGCAGCACCAGCTTGCCGCCATGCTTGCGGGCAAACAGCCAGTTGTAGATGGCGGTCCTGGCCCCGCCGATATGGAGATAGCCGGTGGGGCTGGGTGGAAAACGTACTCGGACCTCGGTCATGGTTTTCTCCTTGCAAAAAAATGAGCAACGCAGAACAGACAGCGCATTGCGAACAGATCGTATTCAAGCTGTGTTTTATATATCGTTTTACCGGGTTATTCAAGAGGATGCTTGGGAAAAAGCAAGGGGCGGTGGGCAGTGATAGGGGCGGGACTCTGTTTTCTCCTTCAAGGGATTGCTTTATTTTTAATGAAAATTATAGTATATTTATATTGTAACTATTCGCTGGCAGTTTGTTAGCGCCGTTATGTCGGTCTTGCCAGCGGCTTCCGCACAAGGGAGATGGAACATGCCTTTAGATCCCAGCGCTACTTCAGTACAAACCAATGTCAGGTCAGAGCGGCCTGTTTCTCCTTATGCCGGGTCAGAGGGAGAAAAGAGGGCGAGAAACAACAGGTCGGAGTCCGGTCAAACCAGTCAGGCTTCCCCTGATGTCGTGACCAAGATCTCCGCCGCCGCGCTGGAGGCATCCAGGGCTCTCACCCAGGCGGGGCAGGCTGCAGACGAGAGCGCCCCGGAAGAATCGGTGCGTGAGTCCGAAAGAAGGGAGCCGCCACCAAGGCCGCCGCAGGAACAAAGGACTCAGACGGAACGGCGATCACGCGGGGTGGATGTGGTTGTTTGATCTGTAAAAAAAATAGAAAGGTTGCAAGCGGGGGGCGATTCTCAGGAGTCACCCCCTTTTCCTTTGTTAGAAGCCAAGCTCCCTCAGGAAGCGTGGATCGCTGGTCCAATCTTTTTGCACCTTCACCCAAAGTTTGAGAAGCACGTGCTGGTCAAGGAGGATCTCAATGTCTCTCCGGGCTGCCTGGCCCAGTTGCTTGAGTTTGCTGCCGTTCTTGCCGATGATGATCCCCTTTTGCGAATCCTTTTCCACGTAAATGGTGGCGTGGATCGTGATCAGTTGTTTGGCTGCATTTTCCTTGAAGCTCTCAATCGTCACCGCAGTGGAATAGGGGATCTCCTGACCGGTCTGTAAAAAGATTTTTTCCCGAATGATCTCGGCGACAATGAACCGTTCCGTCGCATCGGTGGGGATATCCTCTGGGTAGAGCCGTGGCCCGGTGGGAAGCAGGGGGCAGAGTTCCTGGATGACCAGATCGGTGCCGTCGCCGGCCTTGGCCGACAGGGGCAGGATCGCTTGGAACGGGTAAAGTCCCTGGTAGGTGGCGATAATGGGCAGCAGTTTTTCCTTGTCGATGAGATCCATCTTGTTCAACAGCAGCAGCACCGGCTTGTCGATGCCTTCAAGGCATTGGGTCAGGGTCTTGCCTGTATTCGGCAGGGGCATGGTGACGTCAACCATGAAAACAATGGCATCCACATCGGCCAGGCTGCCCAGGGCGATCTTTACCATCTCCAGATTCAGGGGGCTTCTCGCCTTGTGGATGCCCGGGGTGTCCAGCATGACGATCTGATAGTCCGGGCCGTTGACGATGCCGAGGATTCGGTTGCGGGTGGTCTGGGGCTTGGGGGAGACAATGGAGATCTTCTGGCCGAGCAGGCTGTTGAGCAGCGTGGATTTGCCCACGTTGGGCGGCCCGATGAGGGCGACAATGCCGGATTTGACCTGTTCTGGGGAGTTGTTCATGGGTGCTGTTGCGCTCGTGTGTGTTTTAAGGGGAAAAACCAGCCTGTTACATACCAGTATTCCTGATTTTCCGCATCCCCTGTCTTTTTAGCCGTCGCGGAAAAAGATGACAACCACTGGAATAGCTGGTACACAAGGGCCAGTTTTTTTTAGTCTGCATCTCAACCACAGGAACAGATATGGCGTTGCTTGGCGCAATCATTGAATACATGGAACAGGGCAGGTTCATCTGTGCCATGGTCCTTGACGAGGACAGCAAGCGGCTGCGCCTGATCAACCAGAACGGCAGGGAGGTGAATCTTCCTCTCTCCCGTCTGCTGCACCAATCCGCAAAACGCCACTCCCTCACGCTCAGTCGGGATGAACAGCTTCGTCTGCTTAAAGAGGCAGACCAGACCCGGCAGGCCATGATGCAGCAGATTGACCTGGCAGAGATTTGGCAGTTGGCCAGCGAGGAGGAGGGGGGAAGTTTCAGCCCTGCTTTTCTCGCCGAGCTGGCCTTTGGGGAAGACGCCACGGATAACCATGTCGCCGCCTTTCTCCGCTCCATCTTTGTCGATCGCCTCTATTTCAAATACAAGGAAGGCATGGTGCTTGCCCATAGCCCGGAAGCGGTTGACGCCCTTCGTCTGAAGCAGGAAAAGGAAAAGGAGCAAGAGGCCCTGATGAGCACCGGAGCCATGGGGCTCAAGCGCCTCTGGGAAGGTGAGACCACGGCGGAATGGCCGGAGCGGGACCGCTGCCTCAGCCTGCTGGGCGATTACTATGTTTTTGGCAGCGAGGCCGAAGAGAGCGAGCTTGCCAGGGAACTTCTGAAAAAGGCAGGACTCACCGGTCCGCACGATGCCTATCATCTCCTGATCAAGGCCGGGGTCTGGCAACCCCATGAGAATGTGGCTCTGCGGCGCTATGCAATCCCGGTGGAGTTTTCCGAGGAGCTCACCGCCATGGCGGCCCAGGCATCCGAGCCCGTGGCCGAGGAGCTTGTCGGCAGGAATAGACGGGATTTCCGGGAGCTGCCCCTGCTCACCATCGATGGCGAATCCACCCGCGATTATGACGATGCCTTGCATGTGGAACGGCGTGGCGACGATTTTCTGGTGGGCATCCATATCTCCGACGTGGCCCATTATGTTGCGCCAGGGATGCCGATTTATGAAGAGGCAGCCCGACGGATGACCTCCCTTTATTTCCCCGAAACCCAAATCCCCATGCTGCCGCCAGCGCTCTCCGAGGGGGTGTGCAGCCTTGTCGCCGGCAAGGCGAGGGCGGCCCTGAGTGTCATGGTGCTGCTCAGCCCTAAGGGCGAGATGCTGGAGTTTGATCTTGTCCCGAGTCTGGTCGAGGTGAAGCGGCAGTTGAGCTACCCTGCGGCGGAAAGGCTGGTGGCGAGCGGCGACTGGGAGTTGCAGACGCTTGCCCGGCTCAGCGAGCAGCTCAAGCAGCGGCGCATTGAAAAGGGGGCTTTGCTCCTGCCAGTGCCGGATGTGAATATCAGCATCGATCCGGAAGGGCGGGTGGCAGTGGCCCTGTCGCCGGTGGACACCATCTCCCGCAGTCTGGTGGCGGAGTTCATGGTGCTGGCCAATACCCTGTCTGCCCAGTTTGTGGCGGACCGTCAGGCGCCGGGGTTGTTCCGAGCCCAGGACGAGCCCCATCAGCGGCTGATTGCGGGCGGCGAGAAGGATTTGTTCTCTGTTTTTCGCCAGCGCAAGCAGTTGAAGCCCGGGGAGCTTTTGCTTTATCCCAAGCCCCACAGCGGGGTCGGGGCCATGCAGTACACCACAGTCACTTCCCCTATTCGGAGGTTTCTTGATCTGGTCATGCAGCATCAGATCAAACAGCTGCTTTCTGGTCGGGGGGCGATGTTTTCTGCTGACGAACTCGCGGGGGTTGTCGGGGACATCAACACGGTGCTGGCCAGGGTCGGTCAGGTGCGCCGGACGCGGCATCGGTACTGGCTTCTCAGGTATCTGGAGCAAAAGGTCGGGAGCAGGGTCGAGGCGCTGTTGGTCAACAAGGGGTCCAAGCGGATCAATCTGGCGCTGCTTGATTGCCTTTTGGATGCCGATATGCCGACGAGTCAGTCTGTGACCGGCAAGGCCGGGGATGTCGTGTCGGTGCGGGTGGCCAAGGTCGATGTCCTGGACAATGTGCTGCGGTTGGAGTGGTAGTGAGAGTGCCGCCTTTTAATCGTAGATGATGCAAGTCCAACGGGAGAGGGTCTCTTCGGTTTCCTCGTCCAGTTGGTCTGCCACCTCGTGAATCTGGTATTCATGGCCGCATTTTTGGCACCGCATCCGGATCCTGCGGCAGGAGCGGGAAACCTCCAGCCTGCCCTTACATTTCGTGCACTGCATTCCCATTCCGCAATCCTATTGCAACAGGGTGTGGCGGGTGAAGATGGCTTCCAATCGGTAGCCTTTTTCAGCCAGCGCTTCGGCGCCGCCCTCCAGCCGGTCAACCACCGTCACCACCAGCCCCACCTTAAACCCCGCCGCTTCCACCCGCTCGATTACGGTGAGCAAGGTGCCCCCTGTGGTGACCACGTCTTCCAGCAGGGCAACGGTGCAGCCCGGAGGCATGTTGCTTAAGCCCTCGATGTATTGGCCGGTGCCGTGACCCTTGGATTCCTTCCTTACGATGAAGGCTGGGATGGGAGCCTGCTCCAGATGGCTCACCACCGAAACCGCGGTGACCAGCGGATCGGCGCCCAGGGTCATGCCACCCACTGCATCGATCTTTTTCGGGTTATTGCGGATGATTTCAAAGATCAGCTTGCCGCAGAGATATGCGCCTTCCGCGGACAGGGTAGTCTGTTTGCCGTCGATGTAGAAATCCGATTCCCGGCCGGAAGAGAGTTTGAACTTCCCATGACGGTACGACTTGGCCAGCAGCAGTTGCTTGAGTTGTTCTCTGTGGTTCACGGAGTATCCTTTTTTCGTTGAGTTTGCGGTTCATTTCATCTTGGCAAAATAGGCGCTCAGGTTTGCCTTGGCACTGATCTTTGGCACCAGCAGCCCCTCTTTTGAGGTCATGGCGACCATCACCCCTGGGCCGTGCCCGGCCAGCACGCAACTGGCGTGGGCAACGATGCCGATCACCATGCCGCCGGTCTTGTAGATTCGGCCATAGGTGGCATCCGCGTCCAGGATGGCGACGAAATCCCCCAAACGCAGGTCAGCCAGGCCGTATTCCTTGACAATAGCATCGTCGAACATCTGGATGTCGTAGTCGCCGCTGTGGCTGTGGGATGCGCCGATGCCCGAGCCCATGATCTTGGCGGGTACGGTATGGGTCACCGGCACCTCCAGTTTGCCATCCTTGAGTTTTTTTAAGGGGATTGCCGCCAGCAGGGCAGGGTCCAGGTTCATCACCTTGATCCCGGGGAAGTCCGGCAGGTTCAGGCCGCAGCCGCAGGCCTTGATCTGGATTTTGTCGCCGATGGTGAGGCGCTCCAGCACCTCCGGGGCAAAATCCACCAGCACATGTTCGATGCCGCCATGCTTGCCGGTTACCCTCCCAGTCTCGCCCTTGGCGTCGCCGGAGACCACCTTGGCGATGTTGCCCACGCAGGAAAATTGGTTCAATGCTCGGTTGGGTCCGGGCTGGCCCTGGATCTGGGTGAAGTTGCTGATGGAAACACCCGGCTCCACGTGGTCGCCGAATTTCTCTCCGGCCAGATCCCCGATCCTCAGGTTGTAGGTGATGCCGCCCACGCCGGGATAGACGTCGGAATGCCCGTCCGGGTTGATCCGGTATGGGTTGATCCCGCCCTGGGGCGAGGTGATTTCTCCGATCACCGACTGGCAGACCAGTTGTTCCGTGTTGGTTTTGATCATCGTTTGTTCGTCCTTTGCGCTAGACGTTGAAGCGGAAATTCATGCAGTCGCCGTCCTGCACCACGTATTCCTTGCCTTCCAATCGCAGCAACCCTTTTTCCCTGGCTTTGGCCTCGCCACCGCAGGCCACGAAATCCGCATAGGAGATAACCTCGGCCCGGATGAAGCCGCGCTCGAAATCGGTGTGGATAACCGCAGCGGCCTGCGGCGCCTTGGTGCCGCGTTTGATGGTCCAGGCTCGGGTTTCTTTTTCGCCCACGGTGAAATAGTTGATCAGCCCCAGCAGCTCGTAACCGGCCTTGATCAACCGGTTCAGTCCTGGTTCTTCAAGGCCGAGATCGGCCAGGAAATCCTGGCGCTCCTCCACGCTCAGGGCGCTTAATTCCTCCTCGATTGCCCCGGAGATCATGACCACGGAGGCGTTTTCTGCTGCCGCTGCCTTGCGGAGTTCATCGACCCACTGGTTGCCGGTATTGATTTCCGCCTCGCTGACATTGGCCACATAGAGAACGGGTTTGGCGGTGAGGAGACAAAGCTCCTTCATCAGTTTCTCGCCGGTATCGTCAAGTTGGGCGACCCGAGCCGGTTTGCCGTCATTGAGTAGGGCGTACAGCCCTTCCAGAACAACCAGCTGCGCTTTGTAGACTGCGTCCCCGGATTTTGCCTGGGATGCGGTTTTGCTCATGCGCCGGGTTACGGTATCCAAATCGCAGAGGATCAACTCGGTGTTGATCACCTCTCGGTCGCGCAGGGGATCGATGCTGCCGTCCACATGGACGATGTTTTCGTCTTCAAAACAGCGGACCACATGGGCGATGGCGTCCACCTGGCGAATATGGCCCAGAAACTGGTTGCCCAACCCTTCGCCCTTGCTGGCTCCGCTCACCAGGCCGGCGATATCGACAAACTCCATCTGGGCGTGGACCTTGACCTTGGTTTTGGCCATCTCGGCCAGGATGTCGAGGCGTCCGTCTGGAACCGGCACCATGCCCACATTGGGTTCGATGGTGCAGAACGGGTAGTTGGCCGACTCGATGCCCGCCGAGGTGAGGGCGTTGAATATGGTCGATTTGCCGACATTGGGCAGGCCGACGATGCCACAGCGAAAGCCCATGGGGAAAGTCCTTGTTGTTGCGGTTCAATAATAAAGTGGTCGGGAAATGACCGAAAATTGTGAGCAGTATATAATGATTTCTTTGCAATGCGGCAAGGGTTGTTTACAATCCAGGGACTAAATCCCACTCAATCAGGCGCAAATACCATGGCTGCTCCAGAAAAAATTACCCGCATAGATTCCCTTTTTGCCGAACTGTTCAAAAAAAGGCAATGGGATAAGCGTTTGGCCCTGCACGAGGTTTTTCGCAACTGGCCGCAGGTTGTCGGCTCGGAGATAGCGGAACGAACCGAACCGCAGGTGATTCGGGGCACGGTGCTGTGGATCGCGGTTTCCGACTCAGTCTGGATGCAGCAGCTGCATTTGCAAAAACAGGCGTTACTCGAGCAGATCAATGCGAATGTGCGTGGTTCCGAGAAAATAAGCGATATCCGTTTTCAGATAGATGCAGCCCTTGGCGAGGAAAAGATGGTTGCCGCCCCCCAGAAACCGGCGGCTTCTCCGCAGCCGGTTGATCCGGAGGAGCAAAAAAGTTTTGAGCGGCTGACCGCTGCCATTGGCGACGGGGAATTGCGAACGCGCCTGCTTGCTCTGTGGCGAAAAGCCCACCGGTAGCCTTTCTGGCCGTGAAGGTTGCAGGATCGGGATTTGTGCGGGGCTTACCGGGGATCTTGCGTGCGTTGGGGGAGGGAGGAAGCGAAGCTTAGAGTTTGTTTTTAGGTCGCATTTGGCGGGGAGTCTTGGATGGAGCAAATAGCGAGATAGCGTTCGAGGTTTTCCAAATCTGTGCCCTTCAGGGTGAATTGAACGCCGAATTCCCTGGTTTCTTGGTCAAGCTCTATAACTCGGCGGACAAGGGCTTCTGGCGCCGTAGCTTTTTCCTCGAAATCGCCAAATCGTAAGCGGAGGGTCATGCTGAGCGGGCTGAGTTTGTCGCCTTTCTGGATGTGCTCGGAAAATTTCCCCACCAATCTTGCGCCTTCGATGGAGATATTTTTTATTGTGCCATGATTGAGATACTGGCTTGCCTTGCGGGTGAAGGTTGCAACCGAGCGCGTACTTGTCACGTAGCGGGGATATCTTCTTCGTTGGACGGTGATAATTGATGCGGGAAAGAGCACTCCCAGTTCGCTATTGGTTTCAAGTACGGGAGTGGCGTGGAAACCTCGCATGGGTTGGTTCCGGTGTTGATACAGGAGCAGGCAGGGGTCTTTTGGGGCCTGGAAAGGGGTATCTTTGGTAAAAAGAATAAGAGGCTCCGCTTCTTTGGTGAATATCTCGGAGGGCGTGAGTTTCTGCGGATTCAGCCCTTTTTGAAAGAGGGTCACAGGGGTTCGCTGACCAATAAGCCTAATAATTTCTTCCCCAACGACCTTAGGGTCATCGGACCAAAGTTCTTGCATGCAAGGCCCCCTTCGGGCAGGAACGGAGAATGATCTTCGGGGTGCAAACTGATTCACACGTATAGCAATAAGAAGCACTATATAGCTATATTTGCAACGCTTGTAAAGCGCGGGCTGGAAAAATATGGGAAAGAGTTTTGTACAGGAGTTAGAATCTCTTTTCCGTGTCAAGCAGCAGGGTCACCGGGCCATTGTTCACAAGGGTTACGTCCATCATGGCCTGGAATTTGCCGGTGGCCACGGCGATTTGTTTTGTGCGGATTTCGTGGATGAACTGTTCGTAGAGGAGCACTGCTTCTGTCGGTGGCGCGGCCATGGAATAGGATGGCCGCCTTCCTTTGCGACAGTCGCCGAACAGGGTGAACTGGGAAACCACCAGCATCTCTCCGTGCGTTTCGATCAGGGAAAGATTCATGAGTCCCTGCTCGTCATCGAAGATGCGTAGATTGGCGATCTTGTCGGCCAAGAGCGCGGCGTCTTGTTCCGTGTCGTTTTTGCCAACGCCGAGGAGGACAAGCAGCCCCGATTCGATGGCGCCGCAGATCTGCCCATCTACGCAAATAGAGGCCTGGCTTACCCTTTGGACAACGGCGCGCATGGAATTTTCTCCTGACCTTCTGGGGGAACCGAACTAAGATTGCCCAGGGCATATTGCAGGATGGCCGTTGCCGCAAGGGTTGCCGTCTCGGCGCGCAGGATGCGCGGTCCCAGGGAGACGGGGATAAAGCCTTCCTGTTGGGCACAGGCAACCTCTGTTTCGCTGAACCCACCCTCCGGGCCGATAAGGAACAATACGGAGCGGCAATCTGTTGCCTGAACGGCAAGAACCTCATCCAGTGTTTGCCGGGTCTCGTGTTCCCAGAAGATCAGCCGTGTTTCGCAAGGCGGGGGCTGGGTCATGAGATCGGTTATCTCTCGGGTATCATGAATTGCCAGTGGCTTGGCCCGGTCGCATTGCTTGCAGGCCTCGAGGACGATGCGCTGCCAGCGCTCCATCTGAGTATCTCTTAGCGTTTTATGGATTCCGTGCTCCGAATAAAAAGGCCAGATTGCATCAACCCCCAGCTCTGTGGCCTTTTGTAGAATAAGCTCCATTTTCTGGCCCTTGAGCAGGGCTTGCCCCAGATGGAGACGTACCTTTGGCGGGAGATCCTGAGTGTGTTCGATGATGGTTGCGGTCACCCGGTCTTTGAGAATCTGCTCGATGCGGGCCTGATACCGGGCGCCGGTTCCGTCAAAAAATGTAATGGGATCGCCAGGGGTAAGCCTGAGGACGGTCCGGAGATGGTGGGCCTCCGGGCCGGTCAGTTGCGCGGTTTTTCCCGTGATATCTGTCGGATTTATAAAAAAGCGGCGGAGGCTCATGGGTGTCTATGGCTGCAAGAAGAGAAGTGCGCTCCATTCCCCTTCGCTCCGGGTTTCCTGATGTTTCAGGCCAAGAGCGTTGTAAGCTGCGCGGATATTGTCGGTTTGGGGGCCGGTCAGGATTCCGGCCATGATGAGCCTGCCTTTGGGGGCCAGGCGTGCGGCAAGACTGGCGGCAAGTCCGATGAGCGTATCATGGATGATGTTGGCGATGACAAGATCGAATTGCCGGGGGATGTCTTCCAGGGCGGCGCCGTTTGCTGTAATGGTTGGAGCCAGACCATTGCGCAGGATATTCTCCTTAGCCACCACCACGGCTTCTGGGTCATTGTCAATTGCCTCCACTTCTTGGGCGCCAAAAAGGGCGGCGGCCATGGCCAGGATGCCTGTGCCGGTGCCCACATCGAGAACGGTTTTGGGAGGGTTTTTTGTGTCATGGAAAAGCCCCTCGACGAACTCAAGGGCCAACTTGGTGCTGGCGTGGTGACCTGTGCCAAAGGCCATCCCGGGATCCATTTCGATAACCTTTTCGCCGACGCCGGGCTGGTATGATTCCCAGGTGGGCTTGATGACAAGGTGGGCCGTGATCGGCAGAGGCTTGAATCCTTCTTTCCAGGTCTTGTTCCAGTCTTCATCCGGAATGATTTCTGTTTCAAGCCGCGTTTTTCCTTCTTCCGAGGCGAGGTGAGCGAGTTCTTTAAGGTATGCTGAAATTATTTCTAACTTTTCCGGGGCGTGGGGGCCATTTTCCAGGTAGCCGACAATCTGTTCCTGGGCGGCATTGACTGACGCGACCGGGATCTGCTCGACCCCGCCGGTCTGCTCGCATATGAAATCGGCAATGGGGTCGGAGATGGTCTCGTTGGCGGTGATCGTGATTCGGAGCCACGATTTGTTTGGCGGATGTGCTGGGCTTTTTGCTGGCATCGGGCTTCCTGCGGGAAAGAGATTACGGTTGTAAAGAAATAAGCTGGAAACTGTATTAGAGTAAAGTACTGTACTGGATGCTGTATCCTCCAGCAAGTGCTAGTTGGGTGAAGGGTTTGGATTATGGTTGTGGCAGTTTCTTATCTATACAATATGGCATCGGGATCAATGGGATGGACGAAAAAAAGATGCAGGAACTCCTTGTAAAGGTGAGTCGCGGTACGTGCACTGTTGCCGATGCTTTGGCGGAATTGAAGAATTTTCCCGTCGAGATGCTCTCCTGCGCTCACCTTGATCATCACCGACGCCTGCGGACCGGGGTGCCGGAAGTGGTTTACGGGGAGAGTAAAACGGCTGGCCAGATTGCCGATATTTTAAAAAAACTGCTTCGATTCTCACCAGCGGTAATGGCCACGCGGGTGAGCCAGGAAAAGGGGAAGGCGGTTTGTCTGGAAATTCCTGGGCTTGTTTATCATGAGGCAGCCCGGATGTTGACCGCGCAGGCGGAAGTGAAACAGTCATGTGTCGATGGCGGGGCAGGGCTTGTTTTGGTGCTCGCCGCCGGAACTTCTGATATCCCTGTGGCGGAGGAAGCCGTTGTTACCTTGCGTTGCCTGGGGCATGAGGTCGAAGGGCTTTATGATGTCGGAGTGGCCGGAATTCATCGGCTGCTTTCGCGTCGAGATCTCCTCGATAGGGCAGATGTGTTGATTGTGGTTGCCGGGATGGAAGGGGCACTTCCCAGTGTGGTGGGCGGACTGGTGGATAAACCCATTATCGCGGTCCCCACCAGTGTTGGCTACGGCACAGGCCTAGGGGGTATAGCCGCGCTCTTGGGAATGCTCAACAGCTGCGCTCCGGGGATTGCGGTCGTTAATATTGACAACGGTTTCGGTGCTGCGTGCATGGCGGCAAGTATCATGAGGCAAATCACTGGTCGGGAGTGATGTTTTTTTGTTAGTAATTTGGCTTGGTCTTGTAAGGGGCAGGCCTGGAAATGCCAATATTTTGGCTGGCGCAGGGGGAATTCTTTTTTAGCGTCGCAGAAAAACAACGAGTTACGGCGAGCGGTTTCATGGGGGGGTGTATTTTTTGAGATTTCCGCATTATTGCTGTTGACAAGGGTGGGCGCTTCGGCTATTTTGCCCCCCGAACGATAACCCGACACCATGACGAGAGTCTTTGTAAAACGTCATAAAATATCTTGACGGGCTCCGGTGTTTCGGTTATCTTTTCTTTTTTCGCCCACTAGGTGGGCAGTCCTTGGTTTCCTGGGCGCAGCGATCATTGAAAACTGAATAGTGAGCAAAGTAGAAGATGGGCCCCAAGAAACCGGAGCTTCGGCTTCGGGGAGTTTTGTAAAAAGAGATCAGAATCTCTGTTGAAGAATAACGGGTC
>CAIPYE010000002.1 GCA_903869265.1 uncultured delta proteobacterium | reverse complement strand
CTGGGTCGTGGCTGGCTCACCGCAGTAACAGGGATGTAACAAGAGAAAAAATAAGGTAGCGATCCTATCAGGATCATAAAGAAAATTAGCAGTCAACAAGGAGCACGATCATGGAAAAGGCAATGACAGAAAAGAAGGGCGCAGGAATCTTCATGGCAATAATGGGTGGCATCGGTGCGGCCGTGGGATTGTGGGCCCTTGCCGCTTTGAGTTTCAGCCTTTCCAAGGCAGGGTTGAGCGAAGTAGTTCGGCAGTATATGGTTGCCATTGGGCTGATCAGTGAGCAGGCAACCTTGGTGGATTTCTACACCCACATTAAAGGCGTTGAGTACCTGGTTTGTGTCGCCTTTTTCGCGATATTCCCGGTGTTCTTCAAGTATGTCAACACCACGAAGGTTACGGTTCCCAGCCAGCGCTGATAATCTCGCAGTACTTCCCTTGAAGCCCGGGTTCGCCCGGGCTTTTTTTTTTGATTTTTATCCAGTGAGGGTGGTAGTCTTAAAGTGATGCATGGTCCGGATGTTGCCAACATGTTTGATTGCCCCGTGTAATCACTCTGCATTGTATTCATTCTGTCTTGGAGAGATATTGTGGCCAAATATGTACGAAATTACCTGCTTCTCATGTTTGCGGCAACCGTAGGTGTTATCGCGTACAATGTTTGGATCGTTGAAAACGAGCTGCCCAGGGTTGAATATTCGGCCTTTCTTGCCAAGCTGGAAAAAAACGAGATCCAGGCGGCGTTGATACAGGGCCAGGAAATTACCGGCACCGACAGTTATGGCCAATTATTCACCACCTATGTTCCTGATGTACAGCAGATTCTTCCCAGGCTTGAGGGGAAGAATATCCGTATTTCAGCCGGCAAGCCCCGCGCAGTTTCACCTTTTTGGTCTTCCACATTTCCGGTTCTACTGCTCATGGGCGGCTGGATGTTTTTTATGTTCCGCAGTCAGAAAGGCGGCAGTAGTGGTTTTGGCAAAAAGAAGATCGCCATGGACCCGGACAAGGCCAAGGGAGTGACCTTTGCAGATGTGGCTGGTATCCCGGAGGCAAAGGAAGAGCTGGTTGAGATCGTTGATTTCTTGAAGGACTCAAAGAAGATCACACGACTTGGCGGCAAAATTCCCAAGGGGGTATTGCTCCAAGGCCCTCCCGGAACTGGAAAAACCTTGTTGGCCAAGGCGATTGCCGGTGAAGCAGGCGTTCCTTTTTACAGCATCAGTGGTTCCGACTTTGTTGAGATGTTTGTCGGGGTCGGCGCCTCACGGGTACGGGATCTTTTCGCCCAGGCAAAAAAAAGTGCGCCTTGCATTATTTTCATCGATGAAATAGACGCGGTGGGCCGCAGCCGTGGGGCTGCCGGGGCCATGGGCGGCCAGGATGAGCGGGAGCAAACCCTTAACGCCCTGCTGGTCGAGATGGATGGGTTTCAGAGCGATCAAACCGTCATTATCGTAGCGGCGACCAACAGGCCCGATGTTCTGGACCCTGCCTTGATGCGACCGGGACGATTCGATCGCCAGGTCACCATCATGCCCCCCGATGTCAAAGGTCGGCTCAAGATACTGGAGGTGCATTCCCGCAACGTGCTCATGGATCCGGATGTCGACCTGGCGATCGTGGCCCAGAGTACGCCTGGATTCACTGGCGCAGAGCTTGCCAACCTCGTCAATGAGTCAGCCTTAACGGCGGCCCGCAAGGGAAAAGCCGGAATCCAGCTCAGCGATATCGAGGATGCCAAGGACAAAATCCTCATGGGCGCTGAAAGGACGGGGTTGGTTATCAGCGAACAGCAGCGCAAGGTTACGGCCTACCATGAGGCTGGGCATGCGATCATTGCCAAGGTTTTGCCCAACACCGATCCGGTGCACAAGATTACCATCATCCCCAGGGGCCAAGCCATGGGGGTTATGCAACAGATGCCCATTGACGATCGCCATGCCTATTCCAAAGAATATCTGACCAACCGGATCACTATTCTGCTGGGCGGCAGAACATCGGAGGAGATCATTTTCAATGAGTTTTCCACCGGGGCCAGCAACGATTTGCAGGTTGCCACGGATATTGCCACCCGCATGGTTTGTGAATTTGGCATGAGTGAACGGCTTGGGCCAAGGGCTTTTGTTATCCCTGACCAAGGCTTTCTCGGTCACGGTTCGCGGCAGCGTCCCCATAGCGAAGAAATTGCCAGGGTGATTGACGAGGAAGTCACCAGGATCATCGCGGAGTGCTATCAGGAAGCGATCATTGTTCTTGAGGGAAGAATAACCTTCCTCCACAAGCTGGCCGAAGTCCTTTTGCTCAACGAGACCATTGATGCGGAAGAGGTTGATATCATTGTGACCTGCCCAAAGTTGACCGAGGAAAATAAAGAGCAAACCGGGCTATCCAAATAGATTTTGTCCCTAATGGCATCCTGTCGCATGCAACATATATGTTGCATCATGTGTGTTGCATGCGACACTTTTCGCTGCGTCGCACAACGCCACCAAAAAAGTAAAAATGAGCGTGTGAAAACTTTTTTCACTAAACACACGCCTTCTCCGTCAATCATCATCCAGCGGGATTATTTCCAGCGGGTAGTCCTTTTTTCACGGCCATTGCCCCGTTTTTTTTTGATGGTTTCTGTCACGAATTTCGGTCTTAAAGTGTGGCGGCAGTCGTTAATGCAACCCTTAACAACCCGTGGCACAGGATGTGCTTAACCAGGCGCCGGAAGCCTTGGAACACTGCCTGCCTCGGGCTTAAAGCCCAGGTCTTGGCGGAGGGGATTCCCTGCCGTACAGATAATGCAAACGGAGTTTGTTTTTTTACGAGATTACTTTTTTCAGAAGGAGAGCAACATGGGAGGAAGAAAGAAAACACTCTTGGGGATGGCGGCGCTTATGCTCCTGACCGCGCCTCTTGCCGCGCAGAGTTGGGCCGCAGACGGCCCTGGCACGGTGGAGCTTGGCAGTCTGGCAAATCATTATTCCGCGGTGACCTTTAATCATGCCATGCATACCGGGGTGGCGCCAAGCTGTGCTGAGTGCCATCACCACACAACCGGGCTCGCGCCCACCGATCCGAACTGCGCCCGCTGCCATGAGGCAGGAGCAAAAGCGAAATCGGTTGCCTGCAAGGACTGCCATTCAGATAAGCCGTTCTCCGCGGAAAACCTGAAGAAAATCCAGGAAAATCCGAAGCTGTATCATAAGGACAGGCTTGGTCTGAAAGGGGCCTATCACCGAAGATGTCTTGGCTGCCATACCGAGATGGGCGGACCAACCGGTTGCCAGGATTGCCACACCCGCAACGACAAGGGAGACGCCTTTTTCAATTCGGGTAAATATGCCCCGACTCCAAGCGCTTCCGGGGGACATGGGGAAGGTCATTGATTGCAAGTTACAGGAAATTGAAGTTTTCGCTGAAACGATATCAGAGGGTTACATTATGAAGAAATTGAACCGCAGAAGTTTCTTGAAAGGCGGACTGGCCGGTGGCGCGACCATCGTCGCCGTCGGGACAAGCAAACAGGCCTTGGCCGGGACGCATAATTTTGGCGGCTACCCGGACAGCATGGGGGTGCTTGTTGATCTTACCAAATGTGTCGGCTGCCGGACCTGCGAAGCCGCCTGCAATAAGGAACAAGGGTTGCCAACGCCGGACAAACCTTTTGACGATCTCTCCGTGTTTGAGGAAAAGCGCGAGGGGGGGCTGCCGCGAAGGACATCGGAGAAGGCCTACACCGTGGTGCAGAAATATGATGTGGAGGGTCGCGAGCATCCCCTTTTCAGAAAAGTGCAGTGCAACCACTGCAACGAACCTGCCTGTCTGACCTCTTGTTTTGTCAATGCCTACAAAAAGACACCGGAAGGCGCGGTTATCTATGATAAAACCGTGTGCGTCGGTTGCCGGACCTGCATGATTGCCTGTCCTTTCTATATTCCGGCCTACAGCTATTCCAGCGCCATCAACCCGGTGGTGAAGAAATGCATCATGTGCTACGACACCCGTCTTAAATTTGGCCGGCCTCCGGCCTGTGTTGAATCCTGCCCCCAGGAAGTCATGACCTTTGGCAAGCGTACGGATCTCCTTAAACTGGCCCACCAGCGCATCAGTGAGAAGCCGGATAAATACGTGGACCAGGTGTATGGCGAAACCGAGGTCGGCGGCACCGCCTGGATGTATATGTCCGATGTACCCTTTGACAAGATTGGCTATGACAACCATCTGGGCACCCAGCCGATCATCAGTTACGTCAAGGAGTTCCTGGCAATGGTGCCGATGGTGCTTACCATCTGGCCTGCGCTCTTTACCGGCTTCCATTTGCTGAGCAACCGGAAAGATGCCCTGAAAAACGACGATAATAAAAGCTGAGGAGAGGTGGAAGACGATGAATAGCTTAAAATCACAAGGGTTCGCCCCTGTTGTCTCCGATCTCAAAAAAGATGGGAGCGAGTGGACCGTAAAAGAGAAGATCATGCTGGGGCTTAGCCCCAAAGAGTATTGGGCGGTGCAGCGCCGCAACCCGTTTAACTGGGTGCTCTGGGTCATTTATGCCGTGGGGCTGCCGATTCTGGTTGGCCGGTTTATTTTTGGTCTGGGCTGGGTAACGCATTCCTCCTATGATTATCCCTGGGGGCTGTTTCTGGGTTGGGGGTTGTTCGTCATGGTGCCACTCTCCGCTTCCGGCTTCATGATGGGAACCACGGTGGAGCTTTTTGGCCGCAAGGATTTCAAGCCCATCGAACGGCTTGGTCTGTTGAACGGGCTTCTGGGCTATCTGTTCGCGGTCATGTTTCTCCAGGTGGATCTTGGTCAACCCTGGCGTTTGATCTACCCCATGTTCGTGTCCCTAGGACCGGCGGCGGTTCTTTTTCTTGTGGCCTGGCATGTGGCCACCTATCTCTCCTGTCAGGTGGCGGAACTGGTTCCGGCATTCTCCGAGTGGATGGGCTTTCCCAAGGCCAAGAAGTTCATCAAGAGCATGGTTCTCGGTTTGACCGTAGCAGGTATCATTCTTTCCACTCTGCATCAGGGGGCGTTGGGAGCGTTGTTCACCTATGCTCCGGGCAAGGTGCATCCGCTCTGGTATTCCTCGCCTTTTCAATGGTTCCATTTCTTCGTGTCTGCGGTGTTTGCCGGATTGTCCATGCTTATTGTGGTCAGCACCCTCACCAAGTGGTTCATGCGCTGGCGGTGTGATGAAAACTATTTGAACAACCTGAGCAAATTGACCCTGGGCTTGGCCAAGGGCGCCTCTCTGGCCCTGATCACCTATCTGGTTACCAAGATCATCGGTATTGCCCATGACAATAACTGGGCGTATCTGCTCACCGGATGGGGAGCCTGGTACATGTTTGAGATCGTGGTGGGGGTTCTCCTGCCGCTGACTTTCTACACCATGGCTGTGCGCAACAGCAACGCGTCCCTGGCACGTTTTGCTGCCTTTCTGGCGGTTTTCGGCATCGCCTTGAACCGGTTGAATACGGCGCTCATTACCTTCAACTGGCAACTGTATCAGGAAATCCCACACTGGCGTGAAGTGGTGATCGTCATCACCGTTTATTCCACCTACATTGTGGTTTACCGGGCGGTTCTGGCCAGGATGCCGATCCTCTACACCTGGAAGGAAAAGAAGTAGAACTGCTTTAGTGATGAAAAATGGCAGGGTCGGATCATCCGGCCCTGCCATAACTCGCAAATCCGGGCTGAGAGAAATGGCATTTCCACTGAAGAAGACAATCCATGCCACCGCAGTCTCGGTCGCTTTGATTCTTGTGGCCTTGCTGGGCCTCGGAATCAGGCAGTACCAGCTGTATCGCAACCATGTCGAGGTCAGCCAACAGACCGAAAAACTCATCTTCCAGTTTTCCATTATCCGGGAACATGTGACCGAAACCTTGTTGGAAGGGCAGTATGCCGATCTGGCCTCGGTGAGCGCTGAGTTGGAGGAACTCAATCGAAATCTGGCTTCTGTTATCAAAAACCGGCTCATAGACGACAATTATAAGCTTACCTTGGCCAATGCCGTTGATCTGCCCGGCCTTGTCCTGTTGGTGAGAAAAATCAGCGCTGGGCCAGTCAGGCCAGAACAGTTGCGGCAACTCAATACGGACATTCGCACCTTGGGAGAGAGGCTCATGCTCTTTGACCGGGTACTGGTCGAGCATGGCAAGCGTGAGTTGGTCAGCTTTCAGAATGTGGTGATCGGCGCCTTGGCCATGGTGGTCAGCCTGATCATCGGTATGCTCCTTTTTTTCCAGAGGCGGCTGATCGCCCCGCTGTTGGATCTTGTTCAGCAGGTGAAGGAGGTTGCCGCAGGCTCCCGGCCCGGGCTTTCCATTGCCGGGAGAAGCGGGGAGATTTCCGAGCTGGCCTATTCGTTCCACGACCTCTTGATGGCTCGGGAAATCACGGCCCAGGGTCTGGCAAAGTTTCAGCGGGTGGTCTCGGCGGTTAAGGGAGCGCAGCTGGCAATCGCCAGGAATAAAACCAGAGACTCCTTGTTCAAGGAGGTCTGTCGAGCCTTGCTGGCGAACCACGAGTATTGTCTGGTCTGGATTGGTCAGGCCGACGAGACCGGGGAAATCATGCCGGTGACCGCTGACGGCGCCACCTCCATGAGCAACAAGGAATGCGAAACCTGCATGGCCGTGCTCCTTACCGAGGCCGAGGAAAAAGGGTTGGAGCAGAATCCTGCGGCCCTGGCCCTGCATTCCAAGGCGCCGGTTGTACGGATGGATATTCTGGCCGGGGTTCCCAAGGGGTTGCTCAAGGGAACACCCCTGGCCGATGGGCATGCGGCCTGCGCTGCGCTGCCCATCATCTGGCAGAATTCCGTCTACGGCGTGCTTTCTATCTACGCCCTTTCCCCCACGAATTTTGACATCAAGGAGATGGAACTGCTCGAAGGATTGGCCTGCGATCTGGGCTTGGCCTTGTACACCATCGAAGGGCAGCAGCAGTTGATCAGTAGGGAGAATCTGCATGGCCGGCTTTTTGAGGCCCTGCGGGTGATCCAGCTGACTCTGTCTCCGTCAGGGGCTATCCTTGGGGCGAATCAGGTTTTTGCTGGTATTGCAGGTGTTGCCGCCGACCAGAGTGGCCGCTTCTGGCGTGATTTTCTGGAGCCGGTTCAACCGGGCTTGGCCAGCGATACTCCTGCGTTGCTTGAAAAACTGCGCTCGGCAGAGGGAGCCCCTCTTGCGTTTTCCGGAGTCACGCCCCTCCAACGTTTCCTGTGCCGGGTTGTGCCGGACCGGGAGATGGGCGGGGAGCCGGAACGCCTGATCCTGGTGGGGTATCCTCTTGCGCGGCAGGAAGGGATCGGTGGGCAAGAGATAGGCCTTCGGCTGGAAATGATCGCGGCCTTAGCCAGCGGAGTTTCGCATGAGGTGAGCGATCTCAGTAACGGCCTGATCAATTATGCGCAGGTGTTGGCCGATGAGGAGCAGCTCAAAAGTCCGGGCCAGCCGGAAAACGAGCTGGTGGGCAAGATCATCGAGGCAGGGGAACGTATTGCCGAGATAGTCCGCAAGTTCATCCTCTATGGACAGGAAGAGGGGGCGACAGCGGGAGAATTTCTGCCTGTGGCCGCCGTGCTGGCGGATGCCTTGCTGCTCATTGGCTATCATCTGAAAAGCGAGGGCATCGGGCTGGAGACTGACCTGGAAACTGCGCCGCCAGTGGTTCCGGTACATGCTCAGCACATGCAGCAGGTTTTCTTGAGCATACTGGGCAGCATCCGAACGGCTCTTGCCGCGAGGTTTGTCGGCAGGGACCCGCGCAAAAAAATTGTCATCGCCACGCAGACCCTGGTGGGGAATGGCCAGAGTCGGGTGTTTGAAATCAGTATCAAGGATTTTGGGGCAGTGGTCCCGCAGGACAGCCTGCTTGCACCTGAACAGGGAAAGGGCGCCACGGTCCCGGGCTGGGGGCGAATGCTTGCTGACTGTCGTCGGATTGTCGAAGACCACGGCGGCCTCTTGTCGATCAGCGGGGAAGAAGGAAAATATACCAAGATAATGTTCACTTTTCCCTTGAAGGGTGATTGAGCGCCGTTGTTGTAAACTTTAGAAAGCAGGAAAAGGATTGCCATGCAATGTCAAACTCACCCCTCAATCTACCGGATTTCCGCAGCAGCCGATATGCTGGCTCTGCATCCGCGCACCCTGCGCAATTATGAAAAAGCAGGGCTTGTCACTCCCAGCCGCAAGGGAAAATGGCGGTATTACAGTGCCGATGACATCGCCTGGATCAGGTGTCTTTTTAGCATGATCCACAGCGGCATCACCATTGCCTCCATCGGGAAGCTGCTGCATTATGCCCCCTGTTGGGAGGTCGCCGACTGCGCTTTGGAAAAACGCAGGCTCTGCCCCGTATATCTGCAACGCAGCAGAGCGTCTCGCTGAAAGCCAAAGAGAAATTCTTATTTATTTTCGCACCAGAACCCAACTGCACCAGCGGTCTTTTCGCCGTCGTTCCAGAAAGGTGATCCCGTCCTGCGGCAGGGCGGCGAGCAAATCCTCCTCCATGCCTGAGATAAAGCCGGAGAGCAGATAGAGCCTCGCCTGCCAGAAGTCCGGATTTTCGAAGAGTTCAAGCATCAACCCCTTGTACAGATTGGCCATGACCAGATCTACCCTGGTATCCGGGCATTGTCGGCGGAGGTCACCCTCCAGCACCGTAACCCGGTCCTGCACGCCATTGGCTTGACAGTTGGCTTGGGCCACCTGGCAGGCCAGCCGGTTATTGTCGCAGGCGGTAATCCGACCCACTCCTCGTTTTGCTGCGGCAATGGCTAAGAGCCCTGTGCCGCAGCCCAGATCAAGGGCGGTGTTGATGGCGATTTCCGGGCTGGAGGTGTATTTGAGCAGCCCTTCCAGGCAGAGGCGGGTGGAGGGATGGAAGCCGCTCCCGAAGATAACGCTTGGGTCCAAAGAGATATCCGCCTGTATCTTTTCCCAAACCGGGGCCACGGTAAAGCCGTCCACCGTGAAGGTGCCGATTTCCCGGCCCGCCTCCCAATCCGTATAATCCAGATCCGCCTCATAGATGACTTTGGCCCCCGATGTCTCGCAGAGACTTTTGACCAGCCGTTCCTTGGGTCGGTGGAAAAAGAGGATGGCGGACTCGTCCTCGATCCAGGTGCCGATGAGATCAGGGTCGTCGATATCCGGGATATCCTTGAGATCGAGATGGTAGGTGTAGAGGCGAATGTAACGGGTATAGGGCGGGCGGAGCATGGGCTAAATCCGGGTCAGGGGGCAAGGGGGAGTGTTCGGCGTTCGAACGGTCGATTTGTGGGATTTTGCAGGTACTGTCTGGCGGCCTGGCTAAGGTTCTGGACCAGCGCGATTGCTTCTGCCGTTTTCAGGGCGGAGTTATCGGGCGTGGCTGGAGCGCTGGCGGCGCCTTCCTGCTCTGCGGGTTCAGGCTTGGCTGGCGGCGGGGTGGGGAACTGGACGGGGCTGGCGGCGTCTGGCAGGCTGACCGGGACGTCGTTGATCGTGGCATGCAAGCGCAAGGGGTTGGCTTGGCCGGGGGAGATGGCCAGGGAAATATCCTCGACGAGATGGGCCTTACCGGTCTGCTCATCGTCAAAAACAAGACGGCTGTTGCTGGCGGTAATGGTGTTCCAGGAAAAAGGCAGAGGGAGCACAGGCATGCCTGGTAAAAGTTCATCCAGGGCCTGGCCGAGGTTGTAGCCGCCGTCCTTCTGGCGGACCAGGTGGAGAAAAAAGTGCTCCGCGTCCAGATTGCAGGCGAATTCCCTGGCCAGCAACCGTTTTGGTGCAAAGCTAATGGATATACTGCCTGCGGAGAGCAGCGGGTCCACCGGGTCATTGGGATTGGAAAGTTTTGGGCCGATAATGAGATGGCGCAGGGTCAGGGAGCAGGTGAGCGGGTTGAATTCGACCCTGGCAATGGTCACCGAACGGTTCAGGGTCGAGGCCAGATGCTTGGGCAGGAAGGTGGTTGCCAGATAGGGAATCAGCAGCGGGCTGCAAATCCCAAGAATAAGCCCCAGCAGGAGGAGAAGGCCCACCGTTTTTTTGAGGCAGGTCCAAAGGAAAGATGGCTTTGGCCGCCGGGGCAGATGCGGACCAGGCGAGAAGGTGCTTGTCGGCTTGCTTTCGCGGATGGGGATGGAGCCGAATCTGTCTCGTGGTTTTGGCGTATCGGTAATGCGTATCATCGTTTAATCCGACGGGCGCTTGTCCGGTGTTTGTGGTCAGTGCTTGGCAGAAGCACGAGGGAATGCTAAGATACCAAGCCTGGGGAAAAACAAAAGAAAAAACAGCCGACCATTTTTTCGACACAATAGCATACACATATTCGGGAGTTCAACGTGCTTACTTTCTTGCGAGGCGTTCTGGTTCTGGCGCTTGCCCCCCTGCTCACCGGGCTGGTCAGTATCGCGGCCATCATCATGGTTGTCGTTTTTCGGCGGTCGGCGGCGGAGGTTCAGTTTCTCCCCCGCACCCTGGGCAGGGTTGTCGCCTGGCTCAGTGGAGTTTCGGTCAGCATGACCGGCGGCGGGCTTCTCGAACCGGGGCGTCCCTACATTTTCGCCGCCAACCACCAGAGCCAGTTCGATATTTTTGCGCTTCAGGGCTATCTGGGGCGTGATTTTCGCTGGCTGCTCAAACTGGAGCTTTTTAAGATTCCCGTGTTCGGCAAGGCCATGCATCTGGCCGGGTATATTCCGGTGGACCGGACGCATGGCCGCAAGGCGCTGAAAAGTTTGGACGAGGCGGCCCGCCGCATTGCCGGAGGCATCTCGGTTGCCATCTTTCCCGAGGGCACCCGAAGCCCGGACGGCAAGCTGGGCCAGTTCAAGGCAGGGGCCATTGTTCTGGCGATCAAGGCAGGAGTGCCGGTGGTGCCGGTGGCCATTGTCGGCACCCATCAGGTCTTGCCTAAGGGCAGGCTCCTGGTCAGGCCAGGGAGGGTGGAAATCCGGGTTGGTGCACCCATTCCCACCAGCGAGTACACTGTCAAGCAGAAGCAGGAATTGGCCGAGCGGTTGCAGGGCAAGGTGGCGGAACTGCTGGGGAGTTGAGGCGGCTTCACATTGGAAGGAAAGAGGCACGGAAGATGGCAATCAGCCCTTCCGTGCCTCTGGCTAATGTCGCTTAGGAGCCAAAGAACTACCGTGGGAAAGCGGTCCGGATTGTCTGGCGCAACAGGGCAAGATCGTTGGCATCCGGATGGCCCGTTGCGGCCGGAGCATCCGGGAGCCAGGGGGCTTTGGGGTTTTTTTCCGCCACTGCGGCCTGGACCTTGGCGGAAACTTCGCCGGGACAGCTGAAGCTCCCCACCACCGTTGCCCCAGTCGCCAATTCACCGGCCTTGCTCAAGCCATTTTTTGCATGGGCGGAGTTGGCGGCCGCGCCATGGGTGGCAAAGAAGAAGACCTGTTTTTCCGTCAGTTTCGGCAGGAACTCCTGGGTCGCCGGATCCGGACCGCCGCCCTTGAGCCAGAAGCCCACCGCGATGCGGTCGTAGCCGCTGAGGTTTCCGGCCTCGCTCACCGGTATCATCTCGGAGCCCAGCTCTTCCGCCGCTGCTTCGGCCAGTTTTTTCGTGTTGTTGGTCTGTGATGAATAAACCACCAGTGTTTTCATGCTGTTCCTCCTGTGCGAAATGTGAAGATGTGTGCCAATTATCCCTGTCAGGCAGACAGGGATAATTGGCTGAGTTTTTGAAAAAGCCCGCGCACGGCCTCTGCCGCCGCCGAGTTCGGTGCCTGTTGGAATAACGGCACGCCTTGGACAACCGCATCCACCATGGCCTTGTCAAAGGGTATTTTTCCGAGGACTGGAATGGCCTGTTCCTGGCAGACTTTGGTGATATCGGCGCTGTACCCGGGGTGGAGGTCCCATTTGTTGATGCAGACCCCTATCGGCACCTTGAAGTGGCGGACAAGTTCCGTCACTCTCTTGAGGTCATGCAGTCCGGACAGGGTGGGCTCAGTGACCAGGAGGACAAGGTCGGCGCCGGAGAGCGAGGCGATGACCGGACAGCCGATCCCGGGAGGGCCATCCACCAGCAGCCATGTTGCCTTCCGCGTCTCGGCTTCTTCCCTGGCTCTTTTTTTGACAAGGGAGACGAGTTTGCCAGAATTTTCTTCGCCGATTCCCAGGCGGGCATGGATCATGGGGCCGTATTCCGTGTCGGAGAGAAACCAAGCCCCGCAGTGTTTTTCCTGAAGGGTGATGGCCTCTTCCGGGCAGAACCGGGCGCAGACGCCGCAGCCCTCACAGGAAAAAGGACGGAGCTCAGCTTTGGTGTTGATGTGGATGGCCTGGAACTGGCAGAGCTCGGCACAGGTTCCGCACGCATTGCACAGGGAAGGGTCGATGACGGCCTTCACCCCGGAGCGGAAATCGTGCTCTTCGCGGATCTGGGGGGAGAGCAGTAAATGGAGGTCGGCAGCGTCCACATCGCAGTCCGCCAGGACCAATTGTGGCAGCAGCATGGCAAGGGCACCCGTTATCGAGGTTTTTCCGGTGCCGCCCTTGCCGCTTAAGATCAGCAGTTCCTTCATGGGGTTAGTTCCTTGAGCAGAGTGGAGAAGGCCGGCAACAGGTCCGGTCGGCAGTGGACCAAGGGGATACCTGCGGCATAGCCTTCGGCGATCTTCCGTTCAAAAGGGATTTCAAGATGCACAGGGATGTTTTCCTCGCGGCACCATTGCCCTGTTCTTCCATCGCCCAGGTCGGCTCGGTTGATGATGACGCCGAAGGGTTGCTCCAACTTGCGCAGTACCCCCACGGCAAGCTGCAGGTCATGGAGACCGAACGGAGTTTCCTCGCTGACCAGCAGGGTGTAGTCGGCGCCGGTTATGGCGGCGATGAGCGGACATGACGTGCCGGGCGGCGCATCGAGGATGACAAGCCCTTGTTTCTGCGCTGCCTCTTCTCTCACTGCAGCGATAAGTGGTGCGGCCATGGCTTCTCCTATCCGGAGAGTGCCCTGGCTGAACCCGATATTGCCTGCTTGGCCGCTTTCAAGGAGGCCTAGTAGTCTTTTCCCTTTGTTGAGGGCGTCTTCCGGGCAGACCAGAAAGCAGCCCCCGCAGGAATGGCAGAGTTCCGTGAATGCCATGGCCATGGAGCCGAAAACCGTGATGGCGTTGAAGCGGCAGAGCTCGCGGCATTCCCCGCAGCCGGTGCATTGTGCTTCAACTACCTCCGGCACGGTGAGTGCGAATTCCCGGCATTGATTCAGAGTCGGTTTCAGAAAGATGTGACCGTTTGGTTCCTCCACATCGCAGTCCGCGTAATGAACCGGTCCGTCGGCGGCCAGGGCAAGGCTAACGGCAATGGTGGTTTTGCCGGTGCCGCCCTTGCCGCTGGCAATGGCGATTTTCATGCCCCGCCCCGCCTGGTGCGGCAACCGCCTTTGCCACCCCCCTGAGCCTTGCCCAACCTCTTTCCTTTTCCCTGCCTGCAAGGGGTTGCGGGTTGCGAGGCTGTTTGCTGCGGGGTAGGATTCCGGGGCGGGGAAGTTTTCTGCCCGGTCAAGAACTGTTCTATCGCTTCAGCCACCGTACCTGTGATGCCGTTCAGCATGGCGATCCCGGCCTTTTCGCAGACAGCGGCGGCCTTCGGGCCGACAACCCCGGTGAGGACAGCTTCTGCTCCGGCGTCGGCAATAAGGGTTGCCGCCTTGATCCCGGCTCCCTGGGCTGCTTCGCTGGCCGCTTGATTGTCAATGATCTCGACGATGGTCTTGGTCTCCGGATCGACAATGAGCAGGTACGCGGCCCGGCCAAAGCGTGGATCAACAGCAGAGGTGAGGTCTTTCCCTGTGGCGCTGATGGCGATTTTCATGGCGAATCCTCCAGAAAAATGGTGTGAGATTAGGTGGTTGAGTATATTATTATGTGTATATGCTCATAATTACTGTAAGCTTTTTTGAGGAGGTGTCAAGGGAGATTTTTGGGTCGAGAGACATTCCATCAAGGAGGGCCGGAGTGGAGTGGTGGTGGAGCTTCATTGTTTGGTCGGCCCAGCATGTCGCGCTGCGGCAAGCGCCCCAAACACCTTGTTATTTTAGCGACCTCCGGTATAGTTAATTCAAGCGACTGCCCGCATTCCTGCGGGCCAACTGCTTGTTTCCCTGCAATTATGCGCCAAGGAGTACTGTCTCAGCAGCCATGCACCCACTAGAGCCAAAAAAACCGTTTTCTCCCTTCGTTAGCGGTATCCTCTGTGCCATCACAGAAGGGGTTTTTACTGTTGACCTGGATTGGCGGATCACCTCGTTCAACCATTCCGCTGAAAATATTACCGGGGTCAAGGCGGAAGAGGCCATTGGCAGAAAATGCCATGAGGTCTTTCGGGCCGATATCTGTGATTCCACCTGCGCGATCAAGAAATCCATGGAGACCGGCGGAGAGGTTCTCATTCATGGAGTCAATATCTTTAAGAACGACGGCAACCTCCTTCCGATCAATGTTACTGGTTCGGTTCTGCGCAACGAGCAAGGCGAAATCATCGGCGGGGTTGAAACCTTCCGGGATGTCTCCCTGCTGGATGATCTGCGCAAGGAAGTTTTTCTGGGCGATTTAATCCTCGATTCCATTGCCGATGGGGCTTTCACCGTGGATATGGATTTCAGGATCACATCCTTCAATCGGGCGGCTGAGGATCTCACCGGGGTGCTCCGCTGCAAGGCCATCGGTAAAACATGCCACGAGGTGCTGCGCGCTGATATCTGCCAGTCGGCCTGTGCCCTGAAAAAAGCCATCGATACCGGCGGGGATGTGGTCAGCGACAAGGTGTATATCCAGGACCTCGAAGGTGATGTGCTGCTCGTCAGCGTCAGCGCCTCTGCCCTGCGCAATGAGCGTGGCGAGATCATCGGCGGGGTGGAAATTTTTAAGGATATCTCCGACCAGGAGTCCCTGCGCAAGGAAGTTTCCTTGGGCGAGCTGATCCTTGACGCCATTGCTGACGGCGCTTTTACGGTGGACAAGGATTTCCGGATCACCTCCTTCAACCGGGCGGCCGAGTGTATCACCGGGGTAAACCGCAGCAACGCCATGGGCAGGAAATGCCATGAGGTGTTGCGAGCCGATATCTGCCAGAAAACCTGCGCCCTGAAAAAGTCCATTGCAACCGGCAGGGATGTCTCAAACATAAAGGTCTATATCCACGATGCGGAAGACGATCTCGTGCCCATCAGCGTTAATACCTCTGTTTTGCGCGACGAGAATGGCGAAGTCATCGGCGGGGTCGAGACCTTCCGGGACATCTCCTCCCTGGAAGCCCTGCGCAAGGAAATCTCAGAAACATACAGCTTCAATGACATCATCAGCAAAAACCACAAAATCAAAAATATTTTTGCCACCCTCCCTGATATTGCCAGAAGTGAGAGTACGGTCCTCATCGAGGGGGCAAGCGGGTCGGGCAAGGAGCTTTTTGCCAAGGCCATTCACTCCCTGAGCAAACGCAAGGGCCGGTACATCACCCTCAATTGTGCCGCGCTCCCCGACACCCTGCTGGAGTCGGAGCTGTTCGGCTACGAGAAGGGGGCTTTCACCGATGCCAAAAGCAACAAGCCAGGTCGCTTTGCCCTGGCGGAGAAAGGGACCATTTTCCTCGATGAAATCGGCGATATCTCGCCTGCCTTGCAGTTGAAGCTTCTGCGTGTCCTGCAGGAAAAGGAATACGAGCCGTTGGGAAGCACAATTACCCGCAAGACCAATGTCCGGGTGATTGCCGCCACCAACAAGAGTTTGAAGGAGCAGGTGGATAAAGGCGCCTTCCGCGCCGATCTTTTTTACCGGCTCAATGTCATCAAGATATCCCTGCCCCCCCTGGTGGAACGCCTGGAGGATGTCCCCCTTCTTGTTGATCATTTTATAAAGAAATTCAACAAACTAAAGAACAAGAATATCCAAGCTGTGTCTCCGGATGTTCTGGAGATCCTCATGCGCCATGAATTTCCGGGCAATGTGCGGGAGTTGGAAAATATTATCGAGTACTGCTTCGTTCTCTGCCATGGAGAGACGATTGAAAGAAGGCATCTGCCCGAGGGCTTGATCCCGCAAATGTCCGGGGAAGAGACAGTCCATGAGGATCTCCGTATCGAGGCAAATCCTCTTCTCAATGCCGAAGCGAGCACGATTTTTGCTGCTTTGCAAAGGTTTAACGGCCATCGGGGTAAGGCGGCCGCTTATCTCGGCATCGAAAAAACCACGCTCTGGCGGAAGATGAAGAAATACGAAATCTCCTTTCCGGCAAGCCGCGAATGAGTGGGGTTTTAAGGGGAAGAAAAGTATCAAAAAAGAAGGGCTGCCATCAGGCAGCCCTTCTTTTTTGACGTTATGCGGAAGAAGAAGTTTTTTTGCCTGTCAATGATGCTCCTCGTAGCCGGTAAACATCGCCTTGAAATGCGCAAGCGGCGTATGCCCCAGGGTGGCAAGGTAGCAGTGCACTACAAGGAAAGAGGCAAAGAAGAAAAAGAAGAGGACATGAATCGTGTCGATAATCCGTATCCCACCCAGCAGATGGATGTAGTCTGAGTAGCCTTTCACCTTCCAGAGAAAAACTCCCGAGATCATCTGGGCTGGCAGTAGGACAAACATGATTCCGAGATACGCCTTCTGCTGGAGAACGTTGAACTTGTTTTCCGGGGTCATGACGTGGGGGTTTGGCTCGCCACGGAATATGCCATAGCCGTAAAATTTAAGCTGCTTCACTGCTTTGGCGACGAAGGTGGTGGGGTCCGGAAAGTAAATGACGATTTTGCCGGTGCTCAGATAGTAATAGAGCCAGAGGAAATAGGCTCCGATCACGCCGAAGCCGACATAGTTGTGCAGGCTTATGCTATTTTTCAATGGCATGATGTTGAGAATTTCCGCATAGCGGATCTGGAAACCGGTGATAACCAGCAGAACAATCCCTGCCGCATTGAGCCAATGCCAAACGCGAACCGGAGCCGGATGAATATAGATGAGTTTCTCATTGTTCATTTGGAAACCTCCTCTTGCTTGCTTGATTGTTTGGATTCGTTTTCTTTTTTCCGGCGCAAGGGGATGGTGGCGATCCGCACGGCAAGATGGCCAAGCACCACGGAGAAGCCTCCGGCTAAGAGCAGAAAGCCTATCTTGTCGAGAAGCTTGATTCTTGTGCTGCCCAAAGCGTAAAAATGTCTCAGGCTGAAACTTTCCAGTACGGCTCTGTCCACCTGGAAGTGGTCCACACTTCCGTCATCCTTGGTAAGCACAAGGGTGACCGCATTAAAATATGGAGAGTCTGAGGAATGGCAGGCTGTGCAATCTCTTAACGCCGTTCCTCTGTTCACCTGGTGGATGATGGGGTGCATCTCGGAAACGAGTTCGGCATGGAAAATTGCATGGACGTTTTTTTGTCTGAGCATCAGTTCCAGATTTTCAAACTCGTCGACGTTGATGATTCCATCCTTGTTTATGTCCAGCATGGGCATGAACTCGTTTTCGGCGATGCCGAGAATTTTCAGAATCTCTTGGCCGGAATAGAGTTTGTTGGTCACCAGGTCAAAAAAAGTGAGATGAATGTGGCGCGGCGCTTCAGGCACATGGCAGACAACGCATTCCACAAAAGCAAAATGTTCATTTTTCTGGGGCAGCCAGTCGTGCGACTGATAGGGATTATGGCATTTGGCGCAGCCATTGTTGACCCGTTCCATCACCGTCTGGGATTCCTGGGGCGTTACATAATGATACCCGTGGCAGGCGGAACAGTTCATGGTAATGCCCTTGCCGCGAATCTTCATGTGCACACTATTTTTGAAGGCGGCGCTCTCCTCAGCATGACACATGGTGCAGTTGACTGGCTCCAGTTTTTTTTCGTGGGGCACTTCCGCCTTGTAATTGAGGGTTTTTATGTCGGCGTGGCAATCAACACAGCCGATGCCATTGTTGTGGTGGACCGAATGGCTGAATTTTTCTTCGTCGATGAAGAGTTGTTCGCTCATGTGGCTCACGCCATCGGTTTCGCTTCTGGAAAGGCTTGCGTCGCTGTGGCAGCCGAAGCATTCGGAGTTTTCGATGGCGGCCCGGGCAACGGGCGCCGACGCAAGACAGGCAAGAACGATGGCCAAGCCAATACTGATCGGGAACGGGAATGTTTTTTGCATAGCCTCTGGGTCTCCCAGTGCAGTCTTTAACAGCGAAGTTTATCCTGCCTGTGCGGGCGCAGATAATGTAGCTTGTTGAATAATTTTTCCGGTTTAAGGGGCGGGCAGGCACCTAAGCGCATGGCTTCATCTCTGTCTGAGGAAAGAGTTCCTGGGACAGAGATGAAGCCATGCGCATTACTACCTATAGTGATCTTTGCCCTCGGTCGCAAGCGGAAAAGTTCAGAAGCCGAGGATTGCGGCAAGCCAGTTGCGGCCAAGGCCGAGCAGGCTG
>CAIPYE010000001.1 GCA_903869265.1 uncultured delta proteobacterium | reverse complement strand
GACGTTTGGGGTGTGGGTGGGAGATTTCTCAGTAAGTCTGTCCGCAACGCGGCAGATGCCAGTCGAAGTCCCTCCACCCCGGCTCTTCTTCTTAGAGCTTCTCAAAAATGAGATGTAAAAACCATACAAGCCTGTCGAAGGCCAGTGGCACCGAAAATTGCGGTTCGACAGGCTCACCGCGAACGGTAACGGTTTCAGCGGAACGATCTACTGGACCGGAGAGGTTTTCCCTGAGGGACCGATGGTTTTCAGAAACGGTTCGAACAGGTGGCGGAGTTCGTCTAGGGATTGCTTGATCACATAGGGCATGGCCTTGGCGTACATGTCGAGTAGCACAATGGCATTGACGGACGAGTCTGTTTTTGACGCGCTTCGGACCCTTTTTGCCATGGCCAGATTGACCTCCTGCATGGTGCGGTACAGATTCGTCAATTTTTCCAGGTTGAAGTCCGGTTGTCCCCCCTCATTTTTCACAAAATATTGGGCCAGCATATAGGTTGCCGTGGCGCGGAACATGGTTTCCTCCTCGCTGGCCAGCGGTAAATGGAATCGGGCCATGGGCTTGAAAAAGGCGGTGTGCGGACAGCCGCTTGTCGCAATGACCAGCCCCATCAGGGAGCAGAGCGCCCTTTGCGCCGTGGTTCTCTGGATGCTTGTCCGTTCGGCGGTTGTCACCTGTAGGTCCACCTGGTCAATGGAGATAAGCGTTTCGCCATGTTGGACAATGGGGGCAAGGTTGGCTGCAGCCGGGCAGTGGGGAAAGGATGAGGCTGTCAGCGGGCAACTGGCGCACTGGGCAAAGGAGAGCGCCGTCCAGTCCGGTAGGGGCTCTGCGGCCGGGTCGGGCAGGGTTTCAAGGGTTTGGGGATCGAGGCGGATGATGAATAGTTCTTCGCTATTGTCCTGCAGGCGGAAACGGTATTCGATGACCAGTGGCTGCGGTTGCATGTTCGCGTTGTTCTCCTGAGTCGTTTCCCAAGTTGGCGGTGGGGTTAAATCCACCCATAAAAAGTGGAGAGTACTGCCATGTTAGGGGAAATTATTCTGAAAAGCAATGATTCTCCCTTGGCAACAATCGGCTTGAAAAGCCGCGATGTCCGGAGGTTTTGACTTTCACCTCGCCACTCTGTAAACTGATTGCAGATCGGATGCGCGATGTTTAAGAAACGCGGGGAGTCTCTTGGAAAACCCCAGCACTGTAGGAAAAATGTATGACGTCGAGTCAAATGCTGTCCACCATCCTGGTGATTCCGGGGATATTTTTTCTCATTGCCGCGGCGCGCCTTTGTATGCAGACCCGGCAACAGGTTCCTCTTTCCTGTGTGGGAAAATGGAAAGCCTTGTCTGTCCTGAACGTGTTTTTTATTGCCGGATATCTCTTCTTTATCGCCATTCAGGTCCGCCAGCTTTCTTTCCCAGTGGAAATCGTTACGGGGTTGGTTTTTCTCGGGGGCTCCTTTTTTGTATTCATGGTCATCGGCTTGTCCAAGCTCACCATTTCCAAGGTCCACGAGGCGGACCTGGAAATCGTTCGGACGAATACTGCCCTTCTTCAGAAAAATACGGAACTCGAAAAGGAGATTGCCGCCCGGCTTGAGGCGGAAGCACGGGCAAGGGTAAGGCTCCAGCATCTGACCACCCTGCATGGTATCGATCTGGTGATTACCGCGAGTCTTGACCTGCGGCTGACCATGAAGCTTTTCCTCGAACAGACTGTAGCCCAGTTGGGTATGGATGCCGGGGCCATTCTTCTGCTCAACACTCACACCCAGACTCTGGATCATGGTGCAGATTGGGGGTTTGAGGGGAATGGCATTCGGCAATCAAAGGTGCGGCTTGGGGAAGGCAGCGCCGGGCTTGCCGCCTATGAGCGGCGTGTTGTCCATATTGACGACCTTACCGAGCATTCCACCCCGTTTGTTCGGCAGGAGTTGCTCCAGAAAGAAAAATTTATAACCTACTATGCTGTTCCCTTGATAGCCAAGGGACAGGTGAAGGGCGTTTTTGAGATTTTTTCCAGGGAACAGTTTGCGGCCGATCCGGAGTGGTCCGATTTTTTTGAGGCCCTGGCCATCCAGGCGGCCATTGCCATTGATAATGCGACGCTTTTCCGCAAACTTCAGGAGTCGAACATCGAGTTGACCCTGGCCTACGACACCACCATCGAGGGTTGGGCAAAGGCTCTGGAATTGCGCGATTCGGAAACCGAGGGTCATACCCAGCGGGTGGCTGAGCTCACCTTGAAGGTGGCCTGCGCCCTGGGCATCCAGGAGGATGAGCTTGACCATGTCCGCCGTGGCGCCCTGCTCCATGATATCGGCAAGATGGCGGTGCCGGACACCGTGTTGATGAATACCGGGCCGCTCACGGAGGAAGAGCAGCGGATCATGCGGCAGCACCCGGCTTTTGCCTTTGAACTGCTGTCTCCCATCCATTATCTGCGACCGGCCCTTGATATTCCCTATTGCCACCATGAATGGTGGGACGGCACCGGCTATCCGCGGGGCTTGAAAGGCGAGCAGATCCCCCTGGCCGCGAGAATCTTTTCCATTGCCGATACCTGGGATGCCCTGATCTCGGCCCGTCGGTACCGGGAGGCATGGCCCCAGGCAAAGGTCGCCGAGCACATCCGTTCCCTGGCCGGAACCCATTTTGATCCGAATCTGGTGGATATCTTTTTGGCTTCGGTGTGAGTATTGCCGGTTTTCTTCTCTCCGCGTGGCCCTTCTTTTTCCCTCGCTGTAAGATCGCTAAGTGACAAGCGGATGTAATCGTTCCAAGGGGTGTTCATGAAAAAGGCAAAATCCTGGGGGAGGAAGCTCTCGAGTCTCCTTGTGGTTGTCGGAGCAATTGCCTGGTTGGGCTTGGTGGGATATGGAAAGGGCAAGCCCCTGCCCACGGGTCTCTCGGTTGAAGGGGTGTCCCGTGCCGTGCAGGATGTCGAATTCCTGGCCGACTGTACCTATCAGCGGGACGGGCAGCCGGTGCGCGAGCAAGTTATTTTCAAGCGGATGTGCCGGATCATTGATGATGCCGAGCGTTTCGTCCTGCTCGACCTGTTTCTCTTCAACAGCGTCCATGGCCAAGGGGAAAAGTTCCCCGCTCTTTCCGACGAGATGACCCGCAGGCTGGTTGGGAAAAAACAGCGTTCGCCCCAGGTGGACATCGTGCTCATCACCGATGCAATCAACCGGAGCTACGGGGCGGAGGAACCGGAGCATTTCAGAAGGTTGCGGGCAAGCGGGGTGCGGATCATCTACACGGATACCAGCAAGCTGCGTGATTCCAATTTTCTTTATTCAGCCTGGTGGCGGCTTTTTTGCCAATGGTTCGGCACAGAAGGGGCTGGCTGGCTGCCTTCGCCTTTTGCCCCGAATGGCCCACCCATGACCATGCGGGGGTATTTGAGCCTTTTTAACTTCAAGGCCAATCACCGCAAGGTTGTGGTCAACGAAAACGAGGCGCTCATCGCTTCCGCCAATCCCCACGATGCCAGCGGTTATCATTCGAATATCGGTTTTGTCGCTCGGGGTGCGGTGGTGCAGGATGTTGTCGATGCTGAAGCTGCTGTGGCCAACCTCTCCGGGGAGACGCTTCCCAGATGGGAGGTGCCGGTTCATCCCGAATCCGGCCAAGTGCATCTGCGCCTGCTCACCGAAGACAAGATCAAGGCGCAACTGCTGACAGCCCTTGCCCGTTGCGAAAATGGCTGTTCGGTGCGGATGGTCATGTTCTATCTCTCCGATCGTGAGGTGATCTCAGGACTTCTTGCTGCGGCGGCCAGAGGGGCCGAGGTGCGGTTGCTCCTTGATCCCAACAAGGATGCCTTTGGCCGCAAGAAAAACGGGATTCCCAACCGGCCCGTGGCCCAGGAGCTTGTCGAGAAATCCCAGGGCAAAATTCATATCCGCTGGTATGGAACCCACGGCGAGCAGTTTCACAGCAAATTGACCATGATTTCCCTGCCCGGAGAGGCGGTGCTCATCGGCGGTTCGGCAAATCTGACCCGTCGGAACCTCGACGATCTGAATCTGGAGGCCTGCCTTGAGGTGACGGCTCCGGCGGATTCGCAGGTAGTGCGGGAGACAGCCGGGTATTTCGAGCGGCTCTGGCAGAATCAGGATGGAATCTACTCCCTTGATTTTAAGGAGTTTGCCGAAAAATCGCTCTTTAAGTACGGCCTGTACCGTTTTCAGGAGGCCAGCGGGATGTCTACATTTTAACCGCACGGCGGCCGGGCAAGATGTGCTACAATTTAAAAAAGCAAGGAGGCAACGGTACACCCAGGGCTGAGAGGCAAGCGCACGCGGCCATAGAATTTTAGGGGCGACCATGCAAGAAAAAATTCTGGTAGTGGATAACCAGCCGCTGATGCTCCGGCTCATGAGCAATTTTCTTGGCAAGAAAGGCTATGAGGTGAAAACCGTGCCTGACAGCCTGACCGCCCTTGCCGTGCTCGCTGATTTTGTGCCGGATGTCATGTTCGTGGATATGGTCATGCCCAATATCAGCGGCGATAAGCTGTGCCGGATCGTGCGCTCCATGCCGGAGTTGAAAAACGTCTGCATTATCATTCTTTCCGCCATCGCCGCGGAAGAAAAGATCGACTGCGCCTCGTTCGGGGCCAATGCCTGTATTGCCAAGGGGCCTTTTCGCGACATTGAACACCACATTTCCCGGTTGCTTGCCGCCCGCAAAAACAAGGAAGAGCTGGACGCTTCCGGGATTGTAGGGATTGAAAGCGTGTACCAGCGGGAAATCACCAAGGAGCTGTTGAGTTCAAGGAAACATTTTGAGGTTGTCCTTGGCAACATCACCGAGGGGATTGTCGAATGCACCGCCGATGGAAAGGTCGTATATGTCAACGCCGCCGCATCTGCCATCCTTGGGGCACGGGAAGAAAAAATCCTCGCCACCAATCTGTTTGCTTTTTTTGAAGGAAGCACCCATCAGGAAGTGGCAAAGGGTCTTGCCGACCTCGGTGAGCGACCCCTTGCCCTTGGCGAGGAGACAGTCCTGCTGCTGAAGGGGCGGCGGGTAGGCATGATCCTGCTGCCCATTGTCGATGCGGACCAGCGGACGGCCATCGTGATCATCCAGGACATCACCGAACGCAAGGCTGCGGAAGAGAAGCTTGAGGGCTATCGCGATCATCTGGAAAAAATGGTGGTGGCGCGCACCACGGAGCTTTCCCAGAAAAATGAGCAGCTCCACAAAGAAATCCGTGAACGCCGCGTTGCCGAAGAACGGATGGGCGAGGCCCAGCGGGAATGGGAGCGAACCTTTGACGCGGTGGATGATATCGTCACCTTGCAGGATGCCGCCCTGCGCCTGACCAGGGTAAACAAGGCGACCTGCCGTATCCTGCACAAAACAGCGGAAGAATTGATTGGCCGCTATTGTTACGAAGTGTTCCGGGGGATTCCCGAACCTTGCCCAGGTTGCGCGGAACATCTTGCCTCCCATGAGCCCAAGTCATACAGTCAGGAGATTCTTCATCCCGAGTTGCACAAGACCTTTTTGCTCACCGCCACCCCGATTATGGATGATCAGGAAAAGGTCAGCGGCATCGCCCATTTCGCCAAGGATATCAGCGAGCAGAAAAAGCTGGAGTTCCAACTCATGCAGGCCCAGAAGATGGAGGCCATCGGCACTTTGGCCGGCGGGATTGCCCATGATTTCAACAATATCCTTGCCGCGATCATGGGCTACACCGAACTGGCCATGTTGGATCTTCCCAAGGACATGTCTGCCTATGCCAAGCTGGCCGAAGTGACCAGGGCGGGCAAGCGGGCCAAGGATCTGGTGGCGCAGATTCTTACCTTTAGCAGGCACAGCGAGACAAGACGCGAACCCCTTGAACTGCGGAGCATAGTCAAGGAGGCCATGAAGCTGCTCAGGGCTTCCCTGCCCAGCACCGTGGAAATGAAACAGGAACTAAGCGATCAGCCCTGTTGGGCCTTGGCTGATCCGGTGCAGATCCACCAGGTGCTGATGAATCTCAGCATCAACGCTTCCCATGCCATGCGCGGCAAAGGGGGAGTTCTTGCGGTCACTCTTGCCCCGGAAGAGATTGACGAGTCCCGCGCCGCCCGGAACCCTGATTTGAGGCCAGGTGCTTATATTCACCTCGGGGTGCGGGATAACGGGCAGGGGATGGAACAGGATGTGGCGGCGCGAATCTTTGAGCCGTTTTTCACCACCAAACAAACCGGGGAAGGAACCGGGATGGGGCTTGCCGTGGTGCACGGGATTGTGAAAAGCCATCAGGGCGCCATTGAGGTTACCAGCGCTTCCGGCCAAGGGACGGTTTTCGATCTCTACTTCCCCCGCATCACCGAGGTGGGGGAGATTGGCGGCGTCAGTGGCGATTTGCAGATATCCCGGGGCACGGAACGCATTCTGTTTGTGGACGATGAGCCTGCCTTGGCCGAATTGGGCAAGCAGGTGCTTGAGGCCTTGGGATACCAGGTTCAGGCCCAGGGCGACAGTCGGGAGGCCTGGACTCGGTTTGCCGCCGACCCGGAATCCTTTGATCTGGTTATCACCGATCTGACCATGCCGGGCATGACCGGCGCCGAGCTGGCTGAAAAGATTCTGGCCCTGCGCCCCTCCATCCCGGTTATCCTGACCACGGGCTACAGCGACATAATTACCGAGGAAGAGGCCAGGGAACTGGGGGTGCGCGAGTATATGCTCAAACCAGTAAGCACCCGAAGGCTGGCAGAGGTGGTGCGGCGGGTGCTTGACGCCGATGGGCAACCAAAGCAATAGAGGATCTTCTTCTGACCGATGCGCAAAAGCATACTGAACATCCTGGCTTTTCTGGGAGGGGCGGTGCTGCTTTCCCTCCTTTCCCCGGTGCAGGTGGGGCGTCCCGGCCCTGATTTTTCCCTGCAAGCAAGCCTGCTGGTCCTGTTGGGCGGCTTGGCCGGGGTGGCGGTTCGGTTCTGGCTTCTGCAACGGTGGAAGAGCCGGGAGCGGGAGGCCAATCTGGCCCTGGTTGTGCGGACCGTGCGTCGGATCCATTTGTTGCTGGCCGAGGGAAAGGGCCGCGACGAGCTTCTTGAGGGAATCTGTCGGATCCTGGTGGATGACGGCCATTATTTCAGTGCCTGGCTTGCCGTGGTAAACCGGGAAGGGGCGCTGGATTGCTGTGCCGAAGTCGGCCTGGGAGAACAATTTGTCCAAGTGCGGCAGGGGATGGAAAATGGGAGCTTTCCTGCCTGTGCGAAAAAGGCCTTGACCGGGCAAAGGCTAGTGGTGAGCGATGCGGCAACCCGGTGTGCGGGTTGCTTTCTGGCGACGGACGATGCGGACAGGGTATGTTTCACCGCCAAGCTGAATTACCACGGCCAGGTCTATGGCCTGCTCAGTGTTTCCACCTCGGTGGCCCGCAAGCATAATCGGGAAGAGCAGAGGCTGTTTGCGGAAATTGCCCAGGATGTGGGCCAGGCCCTCTATCTCATGGATCTTGAGGCCCAGCGGGCCACTACCGAAAACAGGTTCCGGAAGCTGGTGGAAAACTCCCTGGCCGGGATTCTCCTGATTCAAGACAACGCGATCATTTATCGCAACCCCGAGCAGAAAAGACTGTTCGGGCCTCTTCCCGCCCATTTTCGGCCGGACGCTTTCATCGGGGTTCATCCCGATGATCTGGAAAAGGTGGAGGGTGCCTTTGGCAGCGTCAGTCGCGGCGAAGTCCCCTCCGTGGATGTCGATTTCCGTTTCTACCCCCAACAGAAGGAAGACGAACCCCAGGTGATGAAATGGGTGTTCTGTCGAGCCAGCCGGATTGAGTATCAGGGGCGGGAGACGGTGTTGGTCAGCATGATCGACATCACCCGGAACCGGGAGCTGGAAGAGATCGTCCGGGTTCAGGACAAGATGTCTTCCCTTGGGCGGGTGGCCGCAGGAATGGCCCATGAGATCCGGAATCCATTGTCCGGCATCAACATTTATCTTGATACCTTGGCCAAGATATATGCTCGCGGGGAGAATGTGGAAACGGTGGGTGAGATCATTGCCCAGGCGCAGGACGCCTCCCGGAAAATAGAATCGGTGATCCGGCGGGTCATGGATTTTTCAAAGCCTGGGCATCCGCAGATGTTGATGGCAGATGTTAATAAGCCGGTGGAAAAGGCTCTTTCGCTTTTTGCTGCTGCCTTGCGCAGGGATAGAGTGGGGCTCGAAAAAGATCTGGCGTGCGATTTGCCCCATTGTCGTATTGATGCCAGCCTGATTGAACAGGTGGTACTGAATCTTCTGGCCAATGCGGCAGAGGCCCTGCGGCAGGCTGAGGAAAAAAAGATATCGGTCCGCACCGCGCTTGAGAAAGAGGAGGTGGTGATCCGAGTGAGTGATTCAGGGCCTGGTGTCCCGGAAAATCTGAGGAGCAAGCTTTTTGATCCATTCTTTACCACCAAAAATGACGGGACCGGTATCGGCCTGAGTCTGTGCCAGCGGATTATCGACGATCATCACGGGACATTGATCGTGGAGGAAAGCGTTTGGGGCGGGGCTGAATTTGTTGTTTCCCTCAAGCCGGAGCCGGGGAGGAAAGATGACCCCCTATAATCTTTATATTATTGACGATGAAGAGAGTATCCGGCAGAGCGTCAGGCTGGCCCTGCAACCGGAGTATAAGATTTCAGCTTTTGCCACAGCCGAAGACGGAATTGTCGCAATGGAAGAGAGCGGTCCGGACTTGGTGCTTCTGGATATCGGTTTGCCGGGGATGAACGGCCTGGAGGCTTTGCAGGCCATCAGGGCTCGGTTCCCCGAGATGGCGGTGGTTATGATCACCGCCTACGAGGATGTGCAGACCGTGGTCCAGGCCATGCGTCATGGCGCCTATGACTATGTGGTGAAACCGCTTTCCGGCGAGGGGCTTTCGCAGACCATCCGCAATGCTCTGGAGCGGGTCAGACTGCGGCGGGAATTGTTTGCCTTGCAGGAGCAATGTTTACAGGAGGATATCCCCTGCTGCCTGGGGGAAAGTGGCGGCCTGCAGGGGGTTATGGAGTTGGTGGCCATGGTGGCGAAAAGCCCGGATACTCCGGTTCTTGTTGTGGGAGAAACCGGCAGCGGCAAGGAACTGGTGGCCAGGGCAGTCCATTATCGGAGCCCAAACTTCCAGGGTCCGTTTGTCCCTGTGAACTGTGCGGCCATTCCCAAAGAGCTGATCGAAAGCGAGTTGTTCGGTTACGAAGCAGGGGCGTTCAGTGGCGCGCTGGCTTCCGGGAAGAAGGGGCTTGTCGAAGAGGCCCACGGCGGCACGCTTTTTTTGGATGAAATAGGCGATCTTTTGCCCGAAGCCCAGGCCAAGCTGCTCCGCTTTCTTGATTCCGGGGAATTTTTCAGGATAGGCGCCGGGAAAAGCACCAGAGTGCAGGCCAGGATAATTTCTGCTACCAACCATAATCTGGAGGAGATGGTTGGGCGCAATCAATTTCGCCGGGATCTCTATTATCGGCTCGGCGTGGTCACTATTCAGGTTCCTTCCCTGAATGAACGGAGGGAAGACATTCTGCCGCTGGCAATGTTTTTTCTGAGCCGTTTTTCCGAAAAATTCGGCAAGAAAGTGGAAGATCTCTCCGCTTCGGCCAAGCAGTTTCTTCTGGGATATCATTTTTCCGGCAATGTCCGTGAATTGAAAAATATGATCGAGCGGGGGGTGCTGGTGAGCCGCGGTTTTCTTCTTGAACAGGAGGATATCTCGGGTCCGCAGGCTTTTCCGCCAGCGATGCCTGCGGTGCCTGGCGAGGATTGGTATCCGGTGCTCACCCATGCAGGGCTTGATCTTGAAGCCGCCTTGCACGCTATGGAACGTCACTATATCGAGGAGGCCCTGCGGCAATCAAGCGGGAATGAATCCATGGCGGCCAGGCTTTTGCAAATGAATCACCATACCTTTCGGTACCGCCGTAAAAAAATGTAATCAGGGAAGGACACTGGGCCCGTCCTTTTCGCAATGGTTCTATTTTTCTTTGTTATTTTGAGAAATTTGTTTTGAGATTTATTTGGGTGTCCATATTTTCTGTTGTAATTCCGAATTGTTATCAATTTTTCGCCCTGGCATGTTTTGTGCTTTTACCGTTGACCGAGAGGAGTCCATGTCGGGTTTCATGGCTGCGGAGAGGGTGTATGAACCTGTTTGAGGAATTACAGGGGATAAATGTCTTGCTTGTTGAGGATGATCCTTGGATCAGGGATTCTTTGCGCAGATTTTTTGCCAATGAAAAATGTGCGCTCACAGCGGTCGAAACAGGGGAAGAGGCCTTGGAACTCATCAAGGGCAATGGCTGCGATATCATTATCACCGACTACCGCCTGCCCGGCATGGATGGCCTTGAATTTTTAAAAAGGGCGCAAAGCATCAATGCCAGATTCAAAAAAATCCTGCTTACGGCCTACATGACCGAACCGGTCATTTCCGAGGCCTTTCGCCTTGGGGTGCATGAGTTCATCGAAAAACCGTTTTCCACGGAGGATATCGAAGAAGCCCTTGTCCGTATTCTTGAGAAAAAAATTATTGCCAACGGGCTTGGCCCGGCCAACTCTTTATAAAGTCCAGGGGGGACTTGTCTCAAGGAGGTGCACCATGATGGATCTTATCCCAAGGAAACCGTTCTCAGAGGTTGGTTCAGTACGCAACGAAATGGACCGGTTGTGGAACCGGTTCCTGGATGATTGGCCCTTGCCTACCATGTTCACTCGGGGATGGGAGCCAATGGCCGACATTTCGGAAACCAAGGACAAGCTGATCGTGAAAGCCGAACTGCCCGGTCTTGATCCGGAGGACATCAAGTTGAGTCTCTCCGGAGACCTGTTGACCATTCAGGGCGAGAAGAAAAAAGAAAAAGAGGAAAAGGACGAGCACCATTATTCTCTGGAGCGCTACAGCGGCAGTTTTCAACGCTCTTTTCGTCTGCCGGTGGAGGTGCTTGAGGACAAGATTGATGCAAAATTCGACAAGGGCGTGCTCACCATTACCCTGCCCAAAAGTGCAAAGAGCCATAAAAAGGAAATCAAGATCAACAAGGCGAAGTGAAAAAGTCCTCCCCCCTGGGCTTACACTGTCTTTTCGGGGCGTTGATTGCGCCCGAATAGTGCTGCAACAAATTTATTTTGAAAACCAACCGGTGCTCGCGGGTTCTTCCGGTTTGGAATCTGTTCGCTTGAGCCCTGCCGCGTCCCTGAGGTTTGCCCCCTTGAGATTGGCGTTGCTCAGGTCAGCCTTGTAGAAATCAGCCCCTTCCAGATTGGCATTTTCCAGATTGGCTCCGGAAAGATTCGCGCCCTTGAGGTTGGCCCCTTCCAGATTGGCGTCTCGCAGGTTTGCCCCGGCGAGGTTGCTACGCTCAAGAAAGGCACCTTTGAGTTTTTTCCCGGAAAGGTCCTGGCCGGCGAAGTTGCACTCCACGCAGCGGTTGAGTTGCAGGAGCTTTTCGAGATCGGTAAGCTTGGGGGCTTCAGGCTCCTTCGCTTCTTCCGGTTTTTTCGCCGGGGCTGGCGTGCTTGGCGGGACCGGCGCTGCAATGGGTAGGGGCGGGGCCGCGACGGCGACGCTTGTCGTTGCAACTGGCTTTGTCTCCGCTGGCGCTGCTTTGACCGGAGGCGTTATGGCGGCCTGGGGTGCTGCCGGGGCGTTGGGCACAGGAGAAACAATGGGCGCCTCTTTCATGGCCAGAGCCTGGTCCGGGCTGGCCTCTGACTCTGCGGCGTTGTCGGCGGATTCATTCTCCTGGTCAGGAGTATTCATCACCGTTGGCATTGTCTGCATCGCCGCGAAGGGGGTTGCCCGGAGGTTTTCTACCTGGGTCCGCTCTTTTTTCTGGGGATTTTTCCCCTTGGTTTTTGCGGGTTTTGTTTTGTCCCGGTATTGGGCGAGGAAAGCATCAATATCCGCTTTGTTGCCCTTCTGCCGTTCTTTTTCCAGGATCGTTCCGATCAGGTACGCTCCTTCAAAGTCAGCCCCTGACAGGATTGCCCCGGTGAGGTCTGCCTTGTAAAGGTCGGCCCCGGCCAAGGAGGCCCCGGTGAGATTGGCTCGGCTGAGGTTTGCCTCTGCCAGGTCTGCCGTCTTGAGGCTTGCGCCTTCAAGGTTGGCCCCGCTCAGATTGGCTCCGGCCAGATTGGCCCGATTTAGGTTAAGGCCAATAAGATCGGCTCCGGCCAGATTGCAGCCGGGGCAAGCGTTTTGGGCGATCAGGCGCTCCATCGCAGAGGCGCCATCCGAGGGGATGGTCGTCGTCGGAGGAACAGCCGTTTTTTTGAAAACCCTGGGGGGGACAGGTTGCATCTGTACTGGTGGGGGAGGCGCTATGGGTTCCTCCGCCTGGATCACAGTGGGCGGCTCGGGCGCTGTTGGCAAAGTATGTGTCGGCCTTGCCTGCGGAATTTCCGCAGGGACCGGGGCGGGCAACGATTCAGGAACAGGTTTTGGCGCTGGCGCTGGTGTCGGCCGGGCAGGTGCGGGAATCACGGGGGCAACCGGGGCAGGTGCCTGTGCCGGTTCAGTTTTTTGAGTCTGGGCGGCAGGCGCGGCTGGTTCGATTTTTTCCTGGCGCGGAGGAGGCACGGCGGCAGGTGGTTCCGGCAACGGTTTTTCCGGCTCCTTCAGCGCGTTTTCCGGGGCGGTGTATGAGCCGCCCTCAAGGATTGCCCGGTCACGGCTGCTGGTGGCAAGGGAAGCGCCCTTGAGGTTTGCCCCCTTGAGAAAGGCGCCGGTGAGATCCGCCTTATAGAAATCAACCTCCACCAGGTTGGCGTCAATCAGGTTTGCCCCGGAAAGATCAACAGCTTTGAGGTTAGCCCCTTCCAGATTCGCCCCGGCAAGGTTTGCTCTGGAGAGATTGGCCCGCTCCAGAAAGGCGCCGGCAAGCTTTGCCTTGCGGAGATCCGCGCCGGAAAGATCGCACTCCACACAGCGATTGGTGGACAAGAGGGTTTCAAGGTCTTTTGCGGTGTAGGCACCGGCTTGACGGACTGGGGCTGCCAGGCACAGAGAGCAGAAGAGCAGGGCGGCCGCAGGTGTTTTTCTGTTTGAATGTGCCAATGTTTATTGATCCCCCGGCCATCTTCCCGATGGCGCAATGTTTCCACTCTTCACCAGAATCTGATTACAACCCTGGGCCGGACTTTGTCAAGTCAAGATAAGGGTTTGTCCTGTCCAGAGGGGAACTTCTGAGACTGTATTTGCCGAGTGTCGCGTATTTTTTCCAGATTAGCGTGAATTTTTCGAGCAATCAGATGTCAAATTTGGTAGATAGGTGTTTCTTCTGATATATGAAATATTTTCACCAAAACAACGGGTTAGAGAGACGATGCTGGTTAAAGACATTTTAGAGAACAACCGGATTTCCTTCAGTTTTGAGTTTTTTCCGCCCAAGGACGAGCCGGGCTGGGAAAATCTTTTTGCCAATATCTCCGATCTGATGCCCCTGAAACCCGCCTATGTCAGCGTGACATACGGGGCGGGCGGTTCGACCCGGGACCGGACCCACAAGCTCATTGTCAGGATTCAGCAGGAGACCAACCTCACCGTTGTCTCCCATCTTACCTGCGTTGGCTCAAACCGGGCGGAAACAGGAGAAATCCTCCGTACCTATGCGGCAAGCGGGGTTAAGAATATCCTCGCCCTGCGTGGCGACCCCCCCAAGGGCCAGACGGATTTCGTCCAGCCCCAGGATGGCTTTGCCTATGCCGCCGATCTGGTTGCCTTTATCAAAAAGAATTTCCCGCAGATGGGCGTAGGCGTCGCCGGTTTCCCGGAAGGGCATCCCGCCACCCCCAACCGGCTGCTGGAGATGGACTATCTCAAGGCCAAGGTTGACGCCGGGGCGGACTATATCGTGACCCAGCTCTTTTTTGACAACCGCGATTTTTATGATTTCCGTGACCGCTGCGCCCTGGCCGGCATTACGGTGCCCATCATTGCTGGGCTCATGCCCATTACTTCTAAGAGCGGGATGGTCCGCATGGCGGAGCTTGCCGCCGGGGCCAGGATTCCCGCATCGTTGTTGCGCGCTCTGGATCGGGCCAGAAGCGATGATCAGGTGGAAAAAGTCGGCGTGCACTGGGCCACCGAACAGGTCCGTGATCTGATCGACAATGAGGTGCGGGGCATCCATTTTTATACCCTGAACCACGCCAGGCAGGCCCTGGATATCTACCAGTCCCTGGGCGTGGAGGATTCCATCCAATTGGGCGCGTGAGTCGCGGCCTTAGCCTTTTTCTTGCTGGGGCTTGGGCGTCCACCATTTGAAGATGCCGTAAACGGACAGTACCAGATAGACCGAGAAGAGAAAGGCCTCGGCCATCATGCCCTTATGGGAAAAGCTGACAATCCAGCCAAGATTGGAGATGGTCCAGATCACCCAGCCTGCTGCACGTTTTTGCAGGTTGTATAAGGTTCCCAGGATGCTGAGCCCGGTGAGAATCCATTCGTACATGAACAAGTCCTTTGCTGTCGCCGCGGTGCTGCGCTGCTATTGGAAAAAGGAGAGCACGGTCTCTTAGCTTAAAGCCAAAGAAGGACCTCGGCAAGCACCATTGTTAAAAAAAGCATGAACCTTTGTTGGGTTTTGCGATAACTACCTTAATTTTATTGAAAAAAATCCCCACAGGGAGAAGACGAAAAGGAGCACGATATGTCACAGGCCAAAAAAGGAGATAGCGTCAAGATCCATTATACCGGCACGCTGGAGGATGGGACTGTTTTCGATTCCTCTGCCGGGCGCGACCCCCTGGTGTTCACCATTGGCGGCGGCCAGGTAATCGTTGGTTTCGATGAAGCTGTTTTAGGCATGGCCATCGGCGACAAGAAGAAAGTCACCATCCCCTCGCATAAAGCCTATGGGGAAAAGAATGAGGCGCTGGTTATCGAGGTGCCGCTCAATCAGGTTCCCCCGGATCTCAATCCGGAAGTTGACCAGAAACTACAGATGGGCGGCCCCAATGGCGAACTGGTTGTGGTTACGGTTCTGGCGGTCACGGACGAGGTTGTTGTCCTGGACGCCAATCCGCCTTTGGCAGGCAAGGATCTTACCTTTGATCTGGAACTGGTGGCGATTTCCTGATCCGGGGCATAACGAGTGTGTTTCCATGCCCTGGCAATTTTTTTGCCGGGGCATTTTTTTTGGGACGGGTTCGGTTGCCTGTATCCGGGGCGCAAAGGGGTATGGTATACTCGGCAAGAGAGGCTTGGCACGCACCCGTAAGCGTTTGGCTAAAAAAGAGGTCAGGTTGGCCATGCAGAAGATCATTGACCAATGGTGGTTTTTTCTCGTGCGGCATGGGCGTCTGGCCGCCGGGCTGTTCGCGGTTGCGGTGTTGTCGCAGGGGTGTGCTTCGCTGGTGATCCCCCCCATGGTAGGGCCGGTGGTGAAAAATCTCAACCGTCAGGCAGATCTGGAACTGGTCTGTGACGGCGCCCCCTCCTACCTGCTGCTCCTTGACAGCCTGCTGGTCTCCGACCCGGACAACGTCCGGTTGCTGCTGCATGGCACCCAGGCCTATACGGCTTACGCGAGCCTCATGCCCGAATGCGGCCGTCCGGAACGGGGTGCCGTGCTTGGGCAAAGGGCCAGGGAATACGGCCTGCGCCTGCTTGGCACCAACAAGCGGCTTGGCGAGGCAGCCCAGATCCCGCTGGCCGGGTTCAGCGAGGCGGTGCAGTCCGTCGGCCCCGGAGAGGTGGAAAAATTGTTCTGGTCCGGTTACGGCTGGGCCACCTGGATCGGGTTCAGCAAGGGTGCGCCTGCGGCAGTGGCCGATCTGCCCAAGGTCGAACAGTTGATGTTGCGGGTGCTGGCCCTGGATGAGAGTTTTTACCATGGCGGCGCCCATCTCTTTCTCGGCATCTATAATGGCTCCCGCCCGGTGATGCTGGGCGGCAAGCCGGAGGTGAGCCGGGGCCATTTTGAGAGAGCCCTTGCCCTGGGCGATCGCCGGTTTCTCCCGGCCTTGGTGGCCTATGCCGAATATTACGCCCGGCAGACCCTTGACCGGGAGCTCTATGTCCGTCTCTTGGAAGAGACGTTGGCCTTTGATCTTGCTTTAGCCCCGGACCTGACCCTGCCAAATGTGCTGGCCAAGCGGCGGGCCCAGAGATTGCTGGCCCAGGTCGATGACTTTTTTTAGAGTGAGGAGGAAAGATATGAATCGTCTGTTGCGCACGGTCTGTTTCGGTATTGCCCTTCTGGCGTTCATGTCCCCTCCGGGTGCTGAGGCTGCGCCCCGCTATCTCTTCAAGATCGCCACCCTTGCCCCGGATGGCAGTGTCTGGGCCAAGCGGTTTCAGGAATTTCAGGACGAGGTCACCGCCAAGAGCAACGGCGAGATCGGCTTCAAGCTCTACATGGGCGGGGTGATGGGCGACGACCGCGCCATGTACCGCAAGATGCGGATCGGCCAGCTCCAGGGCGGCGGCTTCACCATGACCGGGATCAGCGAGACTGTGCCGGATTTCCGGATCATGGCCATCCCCTTTCTCTTTAAGTCCTATGCCGAGGTGGACCGGGTTGCCGAGGGGTTGTTCCCGCGTTTTCAAAAAGCCTTTCTGGATAAGGACATGGTGCTGCTTGCCATGACCGAGGTCGGCTTTGTCTACACCATGTCCGGCGAGCCGGTGAGCACAGTGGCCCAGTTGCGGGCGAGCAAATGCTGGGCGCCGGAGAATGATCCGCTCAGCCGCTCCTTTTTGGAGGATATGGGTGTCACCCCCATTCCCCTTTCCATCCCGGACGTGCTCTCCTCCCTGCAAACCGGCATGATCAACACGGTGTTCAACGGTTTTTACGGTTCCATCGTCCTCCAGTGGTTTACCCGCACCAAATACATCACCGATACGCCCTTTGGCTACGCCTATGGCGGCTTGGTTTTTTCCAAGAGCGCCTTTGACAAGCTGCCGCCCCAGCATGCCGCCCTGATGGAGCGTGCCGCGAAAAAGCATTTTGCTGAGCTTCTGGTCGACACCCGACGCAGCAATGAAGAGGCCCTTGTCACCCTGAAAAAGAATGGCATTCAGATGGTGGTGGCGGACAAGGAAACCCTGCGGCAGCTGCTGGCGGTGCGCGACCAGAAAACCGTGCCGCGTCTGATCGGCACGGCTTTTTCCAAGGAAATATACGAGGCTGCGACCCGATTGCTCGCCGAGTGCCGGGCAAAACCGGCAGGCGGGGCTGTGGCGAAATGAGCGCCATCCTGGCCTGGTTTTTCGAAAGCATCCAGCAGATAGGCCGGCTGCTGGAAAGGATTGAGGAGGCGGTTCTTCTGCTGCTCATCGGTGCCATGATCCTTCTGGCCTGCGCCCAGATCGTGCTGCGCGATGTCTGGGGCGGGGGGCTGTCCTGGGCCGATCCGCTTCTGCGGGTCATGGTGTTGTGGGCCGGGCTCCTCGGGGCCGTGGTGGCCACAAAAATGGACAAGCATATCTCCATTGATCTTGCCTCCCACCTCCTGCCCAAGGGAATTTTTCGTTGGCTGCGGGTGGTGCGCTATCTTTTTGCCACGGGCGTTTGTCTGGTGCTTACCTGGGTGGCGGTTGATTTTGTCCTTCAGGAAGCGGGCCAGGGCAACGGGCAGGAGATGGCCGGGCTTGCCTCCTGGCAGCTCAACCTGGTTTTCCCCATAGCCTTTGGTGGGATTGCCCTGCGTTTCCTGATCAGCAGCGTGCGCAGCTTTCGCGCAGCTCTGGCCGGGAAAGTGGTCCGAGCCTCCGATGAGTCGGCGTAGGTCTTGATATGCAGCTTTTGCAACTGATAACCCTCGGGCTGGCCGTGTTGGGCATCCCGCTTTTTGTGGTGATGGCCGCCATGGCCCTGCTGTCCTTCCATGGCGCAGGCGTTGACCCCTCGGTGGTGATCATCGAGATGTCCCGGCTGGCCGATACCCCCATGCTCCTCTCCCTGCCCTTGTTTATCCTTGCCGGGACCGTGCTTTCCGAAAGCAAGGCCCCGGTGCGGTTGCTGGACCTGTCCAACGTGCTGTTGGGTTGGCTGCCCGGAGGGTTGGCGGTGATCGCCCTGGTGGTGTGTTCGATTTTCACCGCCTTTACCGGCGCCTCAGGGGTGACCATCTTTGCCCTTGGGGGTTTGCTCTTTCCCGCCATGCTCAAGGACCGCTACCCGGAGCAATTTTCCTTGGGGTTGATCACCACCTCCGGCAGCCTGGGGTTGCTGTTTCCGCCCAGCCTCCCCCTTATTCTTTACGGAGTCATCGCCGAAACCAGGATCGACCATCTCTTCCTGGCCGGGATTCTGCCTGGGCTGTTGATGCTGGCCCTGTTGGCCGCATACAGCATCAGGAAGGGGGCGGCCACCCGTGGCCCACGTCGTCAGCCGCTGCCGGCAGGGGAAAGGCGGCGAGCCCTGCGCGCCGCAGCCTGGGAACTGCCGTTGCCGGTCATTGTGCTGGGGGGGATTTATGGCGGCTTTTTTGTCGTGGGCGAGGCGGCGGCGGTGACTGCCCTCTATGTTCTGATCGTGGAGATGTGCGTGCATCGGGATATCACCCCGGCGCAACTGCCCTCCATCGTGGTGCGGAGCATGGCTCTGTTCGGGGGAATCTTCGTGGTGTTGGCCGCCTCCATGGCCTCCACCAGTTTTTTGATCGATCAGGAGATCCCGGCCAAGCTTTTTGCCCTGATCCGGGAGCATATCTCAAGCAAGTACACCTTTCTCCTGCTGCTGAACGTCTTTTTGCTCATGGTCGGCTGCTTGCTTGATATCTTTTCCGCCCTGGTGCTGGTGGTGCCGCTCATCGTGCCCATTGCCCAAGGGTATGGGGTTGACCCCACCCACCTGGGCATCATCTTTTTGACCAATCTGCAGATCGGTTACTGCACCCCGCCGGTGGGGCTTGATCTTTTTCTGGCCAGCTACCGTTTCGAGCGGCCCATTACCGAACTCTATACCGCCACCCTGCCATTCTTGGCGATACTGCTTGTCTGTCTGGGCTTCATCACCTATTTCCCGCTGTTGAGCCTTTTTCTGGTGGGGTTGTTCGGGTAACGGGTTTGCCTCTGGGGCGGGGCATGGCGGTCAGGCTTCCGCTTTTCCGGTAAAGGGGACAAAGGCCACGGAGAGGATGTTCCGGCTGGTGATCTTGTTGTTGAATTTTTCCACCAGCAGCAACTCTTGCGGCAGATGGGGGTGACCCACCGGAATGACCATTTTGCCGAAAGGCGTGAGCTGTTCGACTAGGGGTTTGGGTATCCGTGGCACCGCAGCGGTAACGATGATCCCGTCATAGGGGGCATGCTCCGGCAACCCGAAAGAGCCATCGGAGGCAATGACCTCCACGGTGTCGTAACCCAGGAGGTGTAAGCGCTTGGCCGCCTGTCTGGCCAGTTCGGGAATGATCTCCAGGCTGTATACCCGCTTGACCAGTTGCGATATAACGGCGGCCTGATAGCCGGAGCCGGTGCCGATTTCCAGGATGATGTCGTCCGGCTCCGGCTCCAGCAGGTCGGTCATCAGGGCGACGATGAAGGGTTGGGAGATGGTCTGGCCGTTGCCGATGGGCAGGGGGTTGTTGTCGTAGGCATAGGGCTTGAGCTCGTCCGGGACGAACTCCTCGCGCCGCACCGTGGCCATGGCGTCAAAAACCTCTTGGCGCAGGGTGAAGCGACCGGTGATGCCGCCGGTAAAGTGGCATTCTTCTTCAATGGTGCGGAGCATGGCCTGTATCGATTCCGCGCTCATAATCACCTCCGAGGCAAACAGGATGGGATGGACTGCCCAAAAACAGCTCCTGCTTCCATGATGGCTCATCCGGCCAGCGCAAGTCAAAGATTTTGTCGGCCAGGGGATTGCCGGGGGGTAGGAAAAGCTTGTCCCGCCCCAAAATACAGATTAGTAAAAAAAGAGAGACACACATTATCTCCCATTCCCATGGGGCGGAGGCGAACAGTATGGATTTCTTCCTGATACGGGCAGGTTTTCTCTTTGACTGGGTTGAACTGCACCTGGAAAGCAAGCAGGGGATGAAGTTTTTCGCCACGCTGCTGGTCAGTTTTTTTGTCGCCACTGTCGTCGTCATCGAGTTGAACCGGCGGCAGCTTGTGCCCGAACCGTTTGCCTCGCATTTTTCCCTGTCCCATCTTACCGCCATTGAGCAGGCCTTCAACCTGCTGCTGGCCCTTGAGGTGGTGAGCCTTATTCTCAGTCTGTCCCATTCGGTGACCAAATCGGTGGGCAAACAGTTTGAGATACTTTCCCTTATTCTCCTGCGGGATACCTTCAAGGAGTTTTCCCATTTCAGCGAACCGCTGGCCTGGACTGAAATTGCGCCTTCCCTGGGAAGTATTGTCGCCTCTGCGATGGGAGCCCTGTTTATCTTTGTGGTCCTGGGCTTTTTTTACAAAGCCCAGCGGTCTCATCCCATCAGCGGGGATGAGAAAATCCGCAGTCACTTCATCTTGGCCAAAAAGGTGATAGCCCTGCTGCTGCTGGTTTCTTTCGGGGGCATCTGCCTTGTTGACCTCTGGGGTTATTTCGCCTTTGGGTTGCCGGAAAACGCCTTTGCCTCCTTTTACACCCTGCTGGTTTTCAGTGATGTGCTGGTGGTGCTTATTTCGCTTCGCTACAGTGCGCAGTATCAGGTATCCTTCCGTAATTCCGGCTATGCGGTGGCCACGGTCCTTATCCGCTTGGCCCTGATTGCGCCAACCGTCCTCGGCGCCGTAATCGGGGTGGGCACCACCCTGTTTGCCCTGGGAATCAGTTTGGCGTATAATGCTTTTGCTCCCAAGCCGGAAGAAGCTTGGAGGTAAAAACTAAAAAGCAACGCAGTGGCGCGAAGTTGTATGCTTTTTATTCTAAGATGTTGTCCGTGTCTCTCTGCGACTGGGCGTTACGTTTTTCCTTTTTGCGGGGCAGCAAATTTTACTGCGGGAAAGTGCCGACTACAGTATATAACCAGGGAATATAATGTGATTTTTTCGGACTGGTCTGGAATGAAAGGGGAGTGTCATGGGTATATGGCGTATAGTGCTGGCGGATGATCATGCTCTGATCCGGCATGGGGTCAAAAAAATGATCGAGGAGAATCCCACCCTCAAGGTGGTCGGCGAAGCGGCCGATGGCCTGGAACTCATCGAGCTTTTAAAAACCACCCCGGCGGATCTGGCCATCCTTGATATCTCCATGCCGAACCTGCGTGGGATTGAGGCAATCCGCGAGGTGCGCAAGATCTGTCCTCAGATCAAGGTGCTCATGCTGACCATGCACAAGGGCGAACAATATCTCTGCTCTTCTTTTGCTTCCGGGGCGGACGGCTATCTGCTTAAGGAAGATTCCGATACCGAGTTGCTGCCGGCCATCGACAGGATTCGTCAGGGCGAGGTGTATATCTCCCCCAATCTGGCCGGAGAATTTCCCGAAGATGTCATCGCCGCCTGCAGCAGCCGGAACGATGGATCTGGCGAGATCCTCACCCCGCGGGAAAAACAGATCCTGCAGATGGTGGCTGCGGGGGTTACCAGCCGAGATATCGCCGACAAGCTTGATATCAGCAAGCGGACCGTTGAGCACCATCGGGCCAACATGATGAAAAAACTCAATATCAAACGCGTTGCCGACCTCGTCAAGTATGCCATTGGCAGGGGGCTTTCCGACACGCTGCCTGAGTGAGGGGCTTCAGCCCGCCTTTCCCGTTTGAAAAATTTTGCAGAACTTTTGCCTTGACGATGCACCGCTTTATCCTCCACAGGAGAAACGCCATGAAAAAAATCGTTAGTCTTCTTTGCCTGTTGCTCGCCGTTTTTGCCTGGGCGGGCGTGAGCTTGGCCCTCGACGCTCTTGAGGTGCAGGCCCTCCGTCCGAAAGCGAAACTGAGTTTCCAGGCCCTTGAAGAGGGCAAGCTGTTGGTCTCGGTTCAGGATAAGGATGGTGAGGCCATCCTGGGCTTGAGGAAAGAGGATTTTTCCATCAAGCAAGGGGTGAAAACAGCCAAGATCCTTTCGGTGGAAGATGTTCAGGAGCAACGGAACATCGGCCTCAATATCGTGCTGGTGGTGGACAACTCCTATTCCATGGAGCAACGCAAGGCGGTGGAACCGCTGCTGGCCGCCTTGAACAGCTTCCTCGGACTTGTCCGGCCCATTGACAACGTCCATGTCGTCACCTTTGTCGATCCGGGCACGAAACAGCCCAGGGTCTCCACCCGGACCTTTCAAGGAAACGAGGTGTCGGCCTTGGGTCAATTCTTGAGGGGCAGTTTTTTCCCGGCCACCACCGACGGCACCTATCTTTATGACAGCATGCAAAAGGGGCTGGAGATCATCGGCCAGATGCCTGCGGACAGTCAGAAGTTCATGCTTGTTTTTTCAGACGGAGAAGACATCAACAGCGTGGTAAAAGGCGAGGAGGTGGCTTTGGCTGCCAAGGGGGTGAAGAATTTCTCCGCCTATGCCGTGGACTATATGGACAAACCCGGCCTGGATGTATTTTTGACCGCTTTTGCCCAGGGGCATGGCGGGATGATCCGCAAGGCCAACTCGGCCAACGATTTTCTGCCCATTCTCAAGAAATTCTCCACCACCATCTTCCATCGCTACGTGGTCACCTACCGCTTTCTCAATCCGCCGGCCGGAACGCTGGCCAGTGCGCCTGGTGTTGTGAACATCGAGGAAGTCACCATGGTGGACAGCTCTCCCTTGCTGAACCACATCTATTTTGACACGGGGAAAAGCCGCATTCCTGACCGGTACGTCGCCCTGGCCACCCCGGAAGAGGTTGGGGCTTTTGCCGAGGAAAAGCTCACGGGAACCATGGAGAAGTACCATCAGGTTCTGAACGTGATCGGCAAACGGCTGCTGGCCAATCCTGAGGCCCGGATCACCCTGGTGGGCTGCAACTCCAATACCGGAGTGGAAAAAGGGAAGATTGCCCTGGCAAAGAGCCGGGCTGAGGCGGTTGCCGCCTACCTGAAGTCCGTATGGGGCATTGATCCGTCCCGCATGGAAATCAAGGCCCGGAACCTTCCTGCAGTGCCCAGTTCCAGCCGGGTGCCGGAGGGGATCGTTGAAAATCAGCGGGTGGAAATCCTCTCCACCTATCCCGCCATTCTCGATACCATCAAAAGCACCTATATGCTGGAGCAGGCCGACACCAAGGAAATCCGGATCAGTCCGTCTGTGCAGGCCGAGGTCGAGATCGACTATTGGCAGCTCAGGTTGCTGAGCGCAGACAAGGTGCTGGCTACCAGGGAGGGCGCTGGAACTCCTCCGACGGAAGTGGCCTTTGCCCTGGAAACATTGGGGGGAGCGCACACCATTGCCATGCTTGGCAAGGTCAGCGCTGATCTTGAGGTGAAAGACAAGGAGGGCAACGTGTTCAGCACTGCCGGCAGCCCGATTGTCATCAATTTTATCCGACGGGAGGAGCGCATCGCCCAGAAAACCGGCAACAAGGTGATGGAGAAATATGGCCTGATCCTCTTTGACTTTGACCGGACGGAACTCAAGGACCGCAACCAGGTTATCGTCAACCGGGTGCTCGCCAGGGTGGCGGAGCTTAAGTCCGTAACCATGAATATTGCCGGACACACCGACAGCATCGGCACGGAAAAATACAATATCGACCTGTCCGAGCGCCGGGCAAAGGCGGTGTACGATACCACCCTCCAGACCGGGATCGCCGCTGCTACTCAGATAAACCATGTGGGCAACGGACCCAATAATCCGCCCTACGACAACAGCCTGCCCGAGGGAAGATCGCTGAACAGAACCGTGATCATCACCCTCCAGTATATGGAGTAATTTTTTCAGGCGATCCTGTGCGTGATCGCCTGATTTTTTTCATTTTGTTTAAGGAGGTAAGCGTGTGCGTTTTCCAGGAATGAGCAAGAGGCAGGGTTTTTATGCGCTGCTAGAAAAACAGGCGCAGGCCGCAGTGGATGCGGCCAAGGAATTTCAGGCCTTGGTCAATGACTTCGCAAACCTTGCCGTGCACGCGGCACGAATCAAGGAGATAGAAAGCGAGGCGGACCACATCACCCACGAGCTTGCCAACCGGATCGACGCCACCTTTGTCACCCCGCTGGACAAGGAAGACCTGCACGGACTGTCCAGTGCGCTGGACGACGTGACCGACTGCATCGAGGCCTGCACCGGCAGGATGGCGCTCTATGAGCTGAAGCAACTGCGCCCTGACCTGGGAGGGCTGGTGGCGCTGCTGGTGCAGATCACCGAAGCCACGCTGGAGACGGTCAAGACCCTGCGCAGTAAGCCGAACCGGGATAATGTCCAGAGTCTCTTCATCCGCATCCACCAGATCGAGAACGAGCATGACGCAGCCTTCCGAAAGGCGCTTGCCAGCCTGCTCAACGCCCCGGATGCGGACCCGATCAACGTGATCAAGTGGAAGGCGGTGTATGACCGGATAGAAGTGGCGGTGGACAAATGTGAAGACGTTGCCCATATCATTGAAAGCGTGGTTGTGAAATATGCTTAGTGTGTCGCTGCTGCTCGTGCTGGTTGTGGTCTGTGCCCTGGCCTTTGATTATATCAACGGCTTTCACGATACGGCCAATGCCATCGCCACGGTGGTATCCACCCGGGTGCTCTCGCCGCGCAAAGCCATTATCATGGCGGCCTGTCTGAATTTTGTCGGCGCCCTGGTCTCCACCCAGGTGGCGATTACCGTCGCCAGCGGGCTGGTGGACACGGCCCGGTTCCAGATCGCGGATATCCATCAGCCGGCAGCGTTGGCCGCCAAGCTGCAACATCCCGCTGATCCGGTCTCCCAATATCTGGCAACGCAGCTTTCCCCGGAAACCCAGGCGCTGCTTGGGCAATACACGGTGGGCACTGCTGCTTCCCAGGAGTTGCAGGGTGCCATGGTGGCTGATTTGAACCGCGTCATCACCCAAACAGACCTCTACTCCGCCGAGCGGTTCGCCGGGATCGCACTCAAGCCCAAGACTGTGGCCAAGGCCAAGGATTCCAGCAAGCTGAAACCGGAAGAGCTGGCCAACACCAACCGTGCGCTGCTGGAAAAGGGTTATCCCCAAGAGCTTGATTCAAACCAGCAGACCTTCCAGGTGGTTATTCTGGCCGCCATCCTCGGAGCAATCGCCTGGAATTTGATCACCTGGAAATTCGGCATCCCCAGCAGTTCCTCCCACGCCTTGATCGGCGGCTTGTGCGGCGCGGCCATCATCCACGGCGGGCTGCCTTTTGTGCTTTGGGGCGGGATTGTGAAGAAGGTGCTTGTCCCGCTCGTAGGTTCTCCGGCTATGGGCTTTGTCATCGGCTTTCTGCTGATGGGCGGTATCTTTAGAACCCTTGCCCATGTGCATCCCGGCCGGGTGAGCGCGAGCTTTCGCCACCTGCAGATATTTTCCGCCGCAGCCATGGCCTTTACCCACGGCCTTAACGATGCCCAGAAGAGCATGGGTATCATCACCATGGCCCTGGTCAGCGCCCGGCTGATCCCTGAGCCCGTGGTTCCCACCTGGGTGGTGTTGTCCTGCGCCATCGCCATGGCCCTGGGCACCTCCGTGGGCGGTTGGCGGATCATCAAGACCATGGGACATAAAATCATCCGGTTGGAACCGGTGCACGGTTTTGCCGCCGAGACCTCGTCCGCCATCGTCCTCTTTGTGACCAGCCACTTCGGCATGCCCGTAAGCACCACCCACGTCATCTCCGGCAGCATCTTCGGGGTCGGCGCCAGCAAGCGGCTGTCCGCTGTCCGCTGGGGTGTGGCGCAAAGCATGGTCATGGCCTGGGTCCTGACCCTTCCCGCCGCCGGTCTGGTTGCCGCGCTTTCTTATGAGCTGTTGATGCTTGTGGGGCTTGGCAAGTAGGAAGGCGAAAGAGGATAATTTTTTTGCCTGGAGCGGGGCGACCACGGGGGCGGCTTTTCCTGTCCCTCGTTGCTGGTATTTCGGCCAGCATGATTTTTTTGCATGATAGCCAGAGTTGCAGAATAACTTGTTAGGCCTCATGAACGGCGCCTATTCTATCAATAACCCACGTCGGCTTTTCGAGAAGCTGGTTCGCAGCTTTACTGCGTTTTGCGAATCGCCTTCCGGGGATGGAATCTTGGACGTTGTCTTTCCGCTCTACCATCTCCGGGAATGGATATGTCTGGGCGGATATGACTCATATAAACACAAACCAGGAGACGCGCGTACACGGGAGGAACTCCTCCACGCACATTTCCATGAGATGCCTCAATATGAAGTCTTGCGTTCCCTATGCAACGCCGCCAAACACTACAGCGCAGAGACGCTTGCTGGACGAACCGAGATATTGGAGGGCTTCCACGCTGATCTGGGCAGAGCTGGCGACTCACTGGGAGTAATGCACTTCCTGGTTGACGGGCAAGAGATCCGAGATCTTTTTTGGCCGGTTTATATGGTGTATTTCGATTACTTCCGTGCGGCCCAACCCGGCAGTCAACCGGACGCTGCGCGATGAGGCCGCACAACGCCGGTTACTTTGGATGTTAGGCGTCTTTCAACGGGAGTCAGTGGAAAACTAGAGACATCCCCTTATTTTTTCGACAAACCCTTCACTGACAGGGGGCCTCCTCTCACGATGATCATCAACTTTTGGGGAAACCTGAAAGAGCTGCTGCGCCCTCCATTCAAAGGGCAGAAAAGGGTTGAGTACCAACTCACCCGGCAGGCCTCGGTCAAGGATATCATCGAGGCCCTGGGAGTCCCGCATACCGAGGTGGGACGCTTGACCGTTGCCGGACGGGAAATCTCTTTTGCCGCTCCCGGCGCCAAGGATGACACCCTGGATGTGTATCCTCTCTCTCCCCCCGTGGATGTAACGACCCCAACCTTGCTCCGGCCCGAGCCCTTGCCTGGCCTCACCTTTGCCGTGGATATGAATGTCGGCAAACTGGCCACCCTGCTGCGCATGGCAGGTTTTGACACCTTTTATCAAAATTATATCTCCGATCCGGAATTGATCGCGGTGGCGGTGCGGGAAAGGCGCATCCTGCTGAGCAAGGATACGGATCTTTTAAAACGCAAAGAGGTGGTCTTCGGCTACCTGGTGCGGGAAATCTATCCGGAAAGGCAGTTGGCGGAAATCGTTCATCTCTTCGGCATCAAGGGGCAGTTCAAGCCGTTGAGCCGCTGCCTGCGCTGCAACGGGCTCTTGCAGCCCGTCGGCAAGGAGCAGATCATCGAGCAACTGGAACCGCTCACCAAAAAATATTACGACTCTTTTCGCCAATGCCTTGGCTGCGGTAAGATCTATTGGCCGGGAACCCATCGGGACAAGATGCTGCTGGTGTTGAACCGGTATGGCGATTATCGCGCCCTTGACTGACCGGAAGGGACGAGGAGCCGAAAGTGATCGCCTAATTATCCGGAATTAAGTATGGTGCCTCCTCATTGTGGTCTGCCTGAAATCCCCTTGAAAAATTGGAGAATGATGCGTTTGGTTGAGAAGAGCGATCCGGGTATGGGTAATGGAGAATTCGGAGCCGATATCCCCATTGCCCCGCAAGAGCGCTTTGTCATCGGCGTGTATGCTTCTTTGGATGAAGCAATTGCCTGCGAACTGGAGCGGCTGCGTGGCGCAGAGGGAATCGTGCCAAGTTGTCAACCGGGTTGTTGTCACTGTTGCCGGTATCATATCCTTACCAACAGTGCCGAGGCCCATACCTTGGCGCAATACATCCGACGGGAATTTTCCGCAGACCAGATAGCCGACCTTCGGTTGCGCACCCAACAATGGCATGAATGGGATGATTCCAAGCCGGGCAGGCATCCGTCATCCAACATCGACGGGCTGGCAGACCTTTCCTGCTACGACCATTCCTGCCCGCTGGATGTCAATGGCGTATGCGGCGCCTATCCTGTGCGGCCGGTGGTGTGTCGCACGCATTTCGTCTCTTCGCCGCCCCAATCCTGCCAGGTAGCCAACGATCCGGAATCCACCGCAGACGCGCCGCTGATGCTCCGGTCGGTGGTCACAGTGGCCAGCCCGTTTTCAACGGCGTTACAGGATTATATAGAAAATTCTGGCTTGGATTTTTCTCGGTCAAGAATGCTTCTTCCGCAATGGCTGGCGATTGAAATGGGGTGGGATTTCACCATCTCGCGGTAATCTCGTGCCTAGGATTTTTTGCCTGAGCTGCGCAATTTTCTCCAGGCATATTCGCATATCTCCCCATGTTCATTGGGTTTCTCGATTTTTTTTCCAAACGCACGACCAAGGAAGAGGCACGCAAATAAAACTGATTTGGAGCTTGTGTTTTACCCGGTAGCTGGATGTATAATTTAAACAGGGAAGCCTGATTTTTAAAAAACAGAGGGAGGGACCATTATCGCGAAACGGGCATGGCCTGGCTGCTCTTGCAGGAAGTGATTCTACCTGAAGGTCAACAGTACAAGACAAGGAGAGAAACCTTATGGACAAAGGCCAATATGGAAGAAGGGATCGGCTGATTCAGGAAAAGCGGCATGACACCTACCAGGAACGCCGGAAATTGCCCGAGCCGACGGTGTGCAGCGTATGCGGGGCCGTGTTCCTGGAGGGCCGCTGGGCCTGGTGGGATGCGGCGGTCAATGCCCATGCCATCGTCTGTCCGGCTTGCCAACGCATCAAGGATAATTTCCCGGCCGGCTATCTGGAGATTCTGGGTGGATTTTACGGGACCCGTCGCGAGGAGATCACCAACCTGATCCGCAACCTGGAGGATCAGGAGAAAAAAGCGCACCCCATGGAGCGGCTCATGGCCATTGCCGAGGAAGAGGGCCGCACCCTTGTAACAACCACCGGCATCCACCTGGCCCGGCGGATCGGCGAGGCATTGAACAACGCCTACCAGGGCGAGCTTGATTTTAGTTACGGTGATGGCGAAAAGATCATCCGGCTTACCTGGGTTCGGGAATAACCGGACGACTCGGGACGCCTCTTAACGAGACCTTTATTGCCGAAAGGGAGAGCCAGCATGGCCAGGAAAACCTTTCCTCTGTCCAAGGTCTATGGCCTGCTTGAGCCGGGGCCGGTCGTTCTGCTCACGACCGCCCTTGGCGGGCGCCCAAACATCATGACCATGTCGTGGCACACCATGCTCGAGTTCGAGCCGCCGCTGGTGGGTTGCGTCATCAGCAATCGCAACCATTCCTTTGGCCTGCTAGAGGCAACCAACGAATGCGTCATCAACATTCCCACCGTGGAGATAGCGGAAAAGGTCGTGGGTTGCGGCAATACCTCGGGGGCGAACACAGACAAGTTCGAGAGGTTTGATCTCACCCCCAAGCCTGCGGCGCGGGTTGGCGCACCGCTCATCGAGGAGTGTTTTGCCAATCTCGAATGCCGGGTGGTTGACACAGGGATGGTGGCCAAGTATTGCCTGTTTGTCCTTGAAGTCGTCAAGGCCTGGATCGATCCCGCAGTGAAAAATCCCCGGACGATCCATCATCTCGGCCGCGGCAACTTCATGGTTGCTGGGGAAAAGATCAAGCTGAAGTCAAAGATGAAATAGCGCCAGCGCCTCTCCTGAATGCCCATCTATCTCTTGGTCCCAAACTCCGATTCATAGCCCACCGTGAACTGGCTGGTTGTGTTATTGCGAAGGCTCAGGAAATGGGCATTGTTTTTGTCAAAGGGACAGATGGGCATGGCGCAGGGCGCAAAGCCAAACTTTTTATAAAAACGGGGATCGCCTAAAACAAAGATGGTCTTGTCTCTGATGGTCTCCTGCCGTAAGGCAAAGCGCAGCAGCTCGGAGCCGATGCCCTGCCTTTGAAACTCCGGCTTCACCGCCAACGGCGCCAAGTGCAGGCCGCACACCGCCGAGCCATTGTAGGCCGTGGTGAAAGCGATATAACCGATGACCGCGTTGATGTGGATGCACACCCACTCATGCACCGGCTTGCCGTTCTTGTGGAGATTTTCCACCAGCTGCACCTCATGGGTGCTGCGGGGGAATGCCTGCCGCAACAGGGCGGAAGCCTTGGGATAATTTTCCGGGGTGAGTGTGCGTATTTTCATTTTTTTTGGCTTATCCCGGCTTGCGTCAGCGGGGAATTCGGTTTAGGGTGCGGCGCCGGGTGTGCAGCGGGGGCGCCAACGGTCATGCTGCCTTCTTTGTAACAGAAGAAAATATTGATCGCGAGAAAATCGTCCGATGAAAGTTATTATTGCCGAGAAGCCCTCTGTGGCGCGCGACATTGCCGAGGTTCTCGATATCAAGACCAAGAAGAAGGGGTATATCGAGGGGCGCGGCTGCGCGATCACCTGGGCCTTCGGGCATTTGGTGACCCTCCAGGAGCCGGGGGAGTATGACCCGGCCCTTAAGCATTGGTCGCTGGAAACCCTCCCCTTTGTGCCGGACAAGTTCAAACTCACCCTGATCAAGAACCGCGGGGTGGACGAGCAGTTCAAGGTGATTGAAACCCTGTGCCAGCAGGCCGAGGAGATTGTCTGCGCCACGGATGCCGGGAGGGAAGGGGAGCTGATCTTCCGCTACATTTTGGCGTTGTGCAACTGCGAGGACAAGCCCATCCGCCGCCTCTGGCTCAACTCGCTCACCCCCGACGCCATTTCAGAGGCATTCAAGGATCTCAAGGACGGCCACGACTACGATCCGCTTTATGCTGCGGCCCGCTGCCGCAGCGAGTCGGACTGGATTGTCGGCCTCAACGCCACCCGTTACTACACGGTCCGTCACGGTCGGATCGGCGGGGGCAGCGACCGGGTGCTCTGGAGCATCGGGAGGGTGCAGACCCCGGTCCTGGCCATGATCGTGGAGCGCGACGACACCATCCTCCAGTTCCGGCCCCAGCTTTTTTGGGAGCTCACCTCCCGCTACCGCGAGGTGGTGTTCAAGTACACGGGCAAACGTTTTGAAAAGCCGGAAAAGGCCCAGGCTCTGCTGGAAAAAATCATTGGCCAGCCCTTTGCCATCACCGGGATTGTTGCGAAAGAGAAAAAAGAGCAGCCGCCCCAGCTTTTCGATCTCACCACCCTGCAGCGGGAGATCAACAAGGCACACGGGCTCTCGGCCGCCGATACCCTGGCCGCCACCCAGAACCTCTACGAAAAAAAGTTCGTCACCTATCCGCGTACCGATTCCCGTTATCTCAGCAAAGATTTGCAGCCGCGCATTCCCAAAATCCTGGAACAGCTCAAAGCCAGCCGGCCGGAAGCAATCGCGCCCCTCAACCTGGCAAAACTCCCTTTCAGCAAGCGGATCATCGACGACACCAAGGTGAGCGATCACCACGCCATCATCCCCACCGGCGTCGCGCCGCGCGGCCTCAGCGCCAACGAACAGCTGGTGTACGAGGCGATCACCACCCAGTTCATCGCTGCCTTTTATCCGGTTTGCGTCAAGAATATCACCACTGTGGACGGGGTCAGCAACGGGGTGAAGTTCGAGGCCAAGGGGACCCAGGTTGTCGAGCCGGGCTGGACCGTACTTTTTGCCAACAAAAAACAGAGCCAGGACGCGGCCGAGGAGCAAACCTTGCCCCTTTTCAGCGAAGGCGAATCCGGCCCGCACGAGCCATCCCTGCGCGAAGGCAAAACCATTCCGCCCAAGCATTTCAGTGAAAACTCGCTGCTGGGGGCCATGGAGGCGGCGGGTAAATTTGTCGAGGACGATACCTTGCGCGAAGCGCTCAAGGAGCGCGGCATCGGGACGCCAGCCACCCGCGCGGCCATCATCGAAACGTTGCTCAGCCGCAACTATATCCAGCGCGATAAAAAACATCTGCGCTGCACCGACATGGGCCGCTGCCTCATTGCCCTGATCCGGGACCCGCTCCTCAAATCGCCGGAGATGACCGGGGAGTGGGAGGAAAAACTCAAAAAAATCGAGCGCAGCCAACTGGACCCCGACGAGTTCATGGGCGGGATCAGTGGCTACATCCGTACCCTGATTACGAGCAACTCCGCCGCCCGGCTGGACACCGCCCGCTGGGGCAGCTGTCCGCTCTGCGGCAAGGAGGTGGTCAAGGGAAACAGAGCCTACGGCTGTTCGGGCTGGAAGGAAGGGTGTGATTTTGTCCTCGAACCCGAATGCAAAGGGGTAGCCCTTACCGCCAAACAGGTTCAAGTCCTGCTTCAACAGCGCATCCTGGAGCAGCCGGTGCGGATCAAGGAGGAGCCGCGGATGCTCATCCTCTCCACCCAGGGCATGGTCATGGACCTACGGTTGCCCTCGGCCGAGCGGCAGAAAAAAGTGGAAAAAACGGATCGCCCCTGACCGCATGTCGAAATCAATCCCGCAAGATATCAAGGAAGATCTGGAAAAGGCAGCCACCCTGCATCAGCGTGCCTCGTCCGATTACGAAAAATGTCTGGAATTCAACAAGCTGATGTCCGACCTCTTGGGAAGGCTGGAAGACGCCGGCTGCTATAAAACCGCCGACAAGGTGATGACCATCCTCCTCGACTGCAACCCCAAACAAGGTTCCCAATGCGAGAAAGCCGCCCGGATCGGGGACAAGATGAAAAAATTTGAAAGGGAGAAGGGAAGCAAGTAGTTCTGTTCCAGGTTTCTCGATGCAAGATCGGATACCTGAAAGCCAAGTGTACTGTGTTCAAGCAGGTGCTTCGACAGGCTCAGCACGAACGGGAATCAATGCATTAAGACAACATCCGTTCGGCCTGAGCTTGTCGAAGGGCAGTCGTTCTGAGTCAACAAGCGTAGACTGTCCCGTCCCCACTTTTTTTCTTAAAGACCCGAATCTCCACATCCACATCCAGCTGCAGCCGGTCGAGGGCAGCCACCTTCCCCTTTGTCTCCCGGTCGATGTTCCAGTAATAGGGGGTCATGGCCAGCAGGTCCATGATCGTCTGATTGTCTTTGAGTTCGAGCGGGTAGGTGATCCTCGAAACGGTGGCAGGAGCAAAAAGCGCTTCGGCTTTTTCGGTGATCGCAGGGGCACCATGCTCCCGGGTGACGGGGTAGATGATCTCCCGCAACCCGTTGAGGTGTCTCGGGCCGGGGCTTACGAAGATGAGGCTGCCGCTTTGCTTGAGAATCCTGGCAAATTCCAAGATGTTTGCCGGGGAAAAGACACTGAGCACGATATCCAGGGAACCATCCAAAAAGGGCAGATCGTTGATGCTCGCCACGAACCACGCCATGGACCTATCGCGTTGGGTGGCTTGGCGCACCGCAAACTTGGAAACATCGACCCCGTGGTACTCCATGCGGCGGTGCGCCGCGCTGCCACGGGCCAGAGCCTCCTTGAGCCGCGCCAGATAAAATCCTTCGCCGCAACCAGCGTCGAGCACGGAGCAATCGCTGCCGTGCGCCAATCCCGAAAGCATACTGCCGATTGCCTCGTTGATCCCGTCGGAAACCCGATTGTAGCACCCCAGATCCAGGAACCGTCTCCGGCTTTGAATCATGTCCGGGTCGTCTCCCGGCTCTTTGGAATGTTTGTTCTGGGCAAGCACCAGGTTGACATACCCCTGGCGGGCGGCATCAAAGCTGTGCCTCGCGGCGCATTGGTAGCCGGTCGCGGTTGCAAGCAAAGGTTCCCGGCAAACGGGGCATTGGAGAATGGAGGTCATATGCGCATCATCAGAGAATTTCCTGCTCTTGGGGCGCACCGAAATCCGCTTCTAAATGGCGATTCTCCGGGGTGATTCCCGCCAGGAGATCTTCCAGATCGTTATCGGCACAGACCTGCGTCGGCTGATTCAACGAAAGACGCGCTGCTTTCAGTGCTGTGTCTGTATGCGCGGCGCGGGCTTCTGTTTCGTTCATAGCTTCTTCAAGACGTAATGTCCGGTTTTTTTACCGCCAATTTTTTCGATCAGTCCTGCGTCAAGCAGGGGGCGCAACAAATCCATCGCCCCCTGCCGGGATACGCCCAGTGCCTTCCATATTTCGCCGGGGGCCATGCTCCCGTGATCGCGGAGCAGATGGAGAAGCTGTTCCTGGCGCGGACGCAAGACCAGTTTCTCCACGGACTTCACCTGAAAGGTTTGGATCCGTAGCCACGCATGTTCGAGTGTTTGTTTGAGTCCCGCTGCGCAGTATTCCAGCCAGGCGGTCAGGTCTTCTCCGGTTTGCCGCACGCCATCCAGCGCGGCATAGTACCTTGGCCGGTCTTCCCAGTAATATTCGTCCACCGAAAAGATATGATGGGTGTCAAACCCTCGCCGATACAGTTCCCACAAAGCGAGCGCCCGGCCCGTGCGACCGTTGCCGTCGGCAAAGGGATGGATGGCCTCGAATCGGTAATGCAGGATGGCCGAACTGATAACCGGCGAGAGTTTTTGCGATGCCGTGTTCCACCACTCCAGCAACTCGAACATCAACCCCGATACAGCATCCGGCGGAGGGGGGAGATACTGGCCGACCCGCACGGAGATCGACCGGTATTTTCCTGCCTCGCCCTGATCCATTACCTCTCCGGCCAGAATCCGGTGCAGTTCCAGGATGTCCATCTGGCGGATGGTTTTTATGGCCGCGTTTTTTTCCACATGGCGCAGCCCGGCGAAATAGTTGAGGACTTCCCGGTTGTGCCGGGGGCCGGAGGCAAAAAGTTCGCGTCCCTCTTCCAGGGCGCGGACTTGCTCAAGGGTCAGCGGGTTTCCCTCGATGGCCGTCGAGGCATGAACGTTGCGGGTGCGGGTGTCTTTCTGCAAGGCGGGAATCCAGGCAAAATCCACCACGGCGCTTTGAATTCGTTCACGCAATGCCGCCACCTGTTCGACTTCTGCAAGCAGGTGCGGGGTGATTATGAATTGGGGGACGTAGGCCATGGGAAAAGGTTAACTGAAAGTCAAGTATAAGTCAAGTTGTCTGTCAAGTAGTCTCAGCCCGGCGCCGTTTTCGGCAAGGGATTATTTCCCCTTAGCCATTGCTGGTAAAAATCAAGATGAAAGCCGACCACAAACTCGTCGCCGACCCGCAAGGCAGGCGCTCGGAGATTCCCGCTCGGCCCCATTACCTGCTTGAGGATTTCCTCCTTCCCGTCCTGCTCTGGGTTTAGGCGCAAAACCGCCTTGCCCTTGGCCACGGTGATCTTCGCCGCCTTGCGCAACAGCTCCCACGCCGCCGCGTCATCCATCCGCACCGTGCGGGCGTCAACCACCTCGCCGAGCACCGCCTGTTCCCGCTCAAGAACCTCCTGAGCATTCTTGCAAGATGTTCAGCCCTTACGCAGATAAGCCCAATCGATTTTCATCGTGTCCTCTTTTTTTGACATAACCGCCTTTACTGCTGGGAATTTTCCCCCTCATGGCCCAGGATAATTTCCGTCGCCGCAATTAAGTAAGCATCACGCCACCAAAGCCTGTTCGACAATGGCATCGGCCAGTTGGATCTGGGTGGCTTTGGAGTCATTCAGACGTTTTTTGAGGCTATCGCAGAGGGCCATCAGTTCATCGACTTTGGCGACGATGCGGTGTTGCTCCTCAAGGGGGCAAACAGGGAACGGAACTCTGAGTATTCTGTCAGGAGAAGTGTGCCTGACTTTCATTCCCGTGCAGGTTCTAGCCAATTCGCTTCTGAAAAATTCGCAGTTGAAAAACCAGAATGCAAACTCAGGTGCAATCGAATCCGAGAAGTCGAATTTGCCGAGACGTTGATTGTGGAGATAAACCCTGCCATCATCGGGGATGAACGCAGGACTTCCCAACAGGCCTGCGGCCTGTTCAGTCATCGGAATAATTAAATCCCCAGGTTCAAAAATAAAGTCCGGATCAACCGGCCCGTTGTAATATTTTCTCTTCGATTCTGTATCTCGAAAGCCGCCCTTTTCATAGAAGTTTCCAGGCGTTGTCAAAACGAAGGGAGCCGGTTCAGTGCTGAAGAAATTACCGCTGAAGGCATAGCCATGTTTGAGGTTGGAGAGGTCACCTAGTCGAAACCACGCCCAAGAAGCCGGGAGCTTAAATGGCTTCTCCTGTTCCTCTATTGGGCCTGACCATTTCGGCCTATTTTTGTTTTTGCCTTCACCGTTCTGAGGTACATCAAGAAGCATCTTACATGGTTCGTCGTTGGGGTCTTGGGGGACGAGTTTGCCCATGACGGCGAGTTGGAGGATGGTTTGTTTGAGTTGGTCGATGGACTCTTCGGTGGTGAACAGGGTGTCGAAGTGGGCCACGATGCGTTGCCAGCTTAAAGCAAACTCGGCTGGGTCGGTGAGGGTGGTGAGGGTGGCAAGCAGGGTTTCCACCAGGGTTTGGTGGGTGTCGTTGCTGTCGGTTTGTTGCTGTTCCAGCTTGTCGCAGAGGGCCATCAGTTCATCGACTTTGGCGACGATGCGGTGTTGTTCGGCAAGTGGAGGGATTGAAAAAATAGCTTCAGTTAGAAATCCAATTTTTATGTATTTGATAACTCCGCCAATCGCCTGTTCCTTCAGCTTATCCGCATGCTTTATTATCAATTTATGCAAAAATGGAATATGAATTAATTTTCTGGAAACTGCTTCTATAATATAAGTTCTTTGGTATGCTTCAAATTTCCCAAAATAATAATTCACATCAAAATTCCCATTTCCAGCAAGAAGAACTGCTTCCGTATCGTACCTAAAATTATCAATTCGTAACGGATCCTTCGCACAAGTAAAAAATGGATACTTACCATCAGGAGAGGATGCATTCGCATCCAAAGTACCTGTTTGTATTATTGCGATATTACCTAATCTTTCACACTCCCACCCTTCAAGGAAATCAAAAGGCTTTTCATCCTCACTGATTTTTGGTAGTGGGTACTGTTTTTTGATTTTGCCTTCCTTGACGAGCCGGGTTTTTTCTTTAGCGATCTTTTCCAACAACACGCTGGCCGGTTCATCGTTGGAGTCTTGGGGCACCAGCTTGCCGCGCACGGCCAATTCTAAAATCAACTCCCGTAGCTTCTTAATCCCATGCGGGCTTTGACCGTTCGGCCCTCTCCCGCGTCCCCTCCCCCCAGTGGCCTGCGGGATTTTGGCGGCAGTCCAGGTGGCAATATGTTCGGTAATCAAATCCATCATGACGGGATCACCTTGTTTCCGTTTGGAGCCAGCAAATTCACGGTCAGACGGATCAGGAGATCCTTTTGCCTTGGATCGCTTTCGGCAATCAGCAGGGCCAGGGCGACAAGGGCGGTATCGTTGAAGCCGGAGCTATCAAGCAACTGGTTTTCCCGCAGGAAGAGCAGAAAGAGGAAAGACCCGATGCGTTTGTTGCCATCGCTGAACGGGTGGTCCTTGATGATAAAGTAGAGCAGGTGGGCCGCCTTTTCCTCGACGCTGGGGTAGAGATCCCGACCGCCGAAGGTCTGGTCGAGGTTGCCGAGAATGGCCTGCAGTCCATGTTGCCATTCCTGACCGAAGAGATCGGTCGCCTCGCTCCGGGCCAGCAGATCACCCTTGAGGGCGATAATGGCCTGACCGGTTCGCGCATAGTCCAGGGGGCGCTGTAACGGGTGACGCTCGCCGGGAAGTTCCAGCCGGTCTTCATCGTATTGCAGGAGCAGCGACCAGGACCTGGCGTAGCGGCCAACCACTTCCAATACCGCCTTGCCTTCGTCCGTCACCAGTTCATGGCTTTGCAGGGTGCGGGAGAGGAGGGCGAGGGTTTGCTCCATCTCGGAGAGTCCCTTTTCTGCCAAGCGTCTCTCGTTGGTGGTATAGCCCTGGATGAGATGTTGCTTGAGAACATTGGTGGCCCAAATGCGAAATTGGGTGCCGCGTGGCGACTTGACCCGGTAGCCGACGGAAATAATGACGTCAAGATTATAGAAGGCGACCGGTTTATCTGAATTTGCAATATGCATTTTTTGCATATTGCTTTCTTCGGCCAATTCTCCTTCCTTGAAAACATTGCGGAGATGACGGGAGATGACGGACTGATCTCTTTGGAAAAGCTCAACCATCTGGGTCTGGCTCAGCCAGACGGTTTCATCGGCCAGATGCACGTCGAGCCCGGCCCGGCCGTCAGCGGACTTATAGATAATAATCTCACCCTGGGTGGGATGACCTTGGTTGTCCATGCTCAATTCCGTTTTTTTCATTTCCCCTTCCCCAGACAGCCCATGAGTTCCTTCTTCAAGGCCTCGCGGATCGCCGCCACCTCGGCCTGTTGCCTGGCATACTTGGCCAGCAACTCATCGGGATCGTGGCTGATCTGTTCAGCGACATGGGGGTTCTTGAGATCAAGATTGTAGTTGCGAGCTCTGACCTCCTCAATCGAAACCTTCCAGGCCTGCTCGGTTTCGACCCTGGCGGCAAAGCCGTCCGCCTCGCTGCCCCACCAATCAATCTCCGGCTGAAACTCCTCAAAGCGCATGGGCTTGGTTTTGTTGTAGCTGACCACGCCTGCCGGGTAGGGATGTTCGTAATACCAGATCTGCTCGGTGGGCTGGCCCTTGGTGAAAAAGAGCAGGTTGGTCTTGATGCCGGTGTAGGGGTTGAAGACGCCGTTGGGCAAGCGGACAATGGTGTGCAGGTTGCACTCGGCCAGGAGCTTTTCCTTGAGCCGGGTTTTCATGCCCTCGCCAAAGAAAAAGCCGTCGGGCAGGACCACGGCGGCCCGGCCCTGGTCTTTGAGCAGGTGGATGATCAGGGTCATGAAGAGATCGGCGGTTTCTCGGGTGCGGAAGGTGGCCGGGAAGTTGTTTTCGATGCCGTCTTCTTCCATGCCGCCGAAGGGCGGGTTGGTAACGATGACCTTGACCCGGTCTTTGTTGGTGTAGTCCCGCAACGGGCGGCTCAGGGTATTGTCGTGCTTGATGTTGGTCGGAATGTCGATGCCGTGCAGGATCATGTTGGTGACGCAGAGCATATGGGGCATGGACTTTTTTTCGACCCCGTTGATCGTGGCTTGCAAGGTCTCTTCATCCGCTGCCGATTTCACATAGTTTTTGCGCTTGTGTTCGATGGTGCAGGACAAAAAGCCGCCGGTGCCGCAGGCCGGGTCGAGCACGGTTTCCTCTAATTGCGGGGCGACCCGGTCGACGATAAATTTGGTGACGGCCCGTGGGGTGTAGAACTCCCCGGCATTGCCGGCGCTTTGCAGGTCTTTAAGGATTTGTTCGTAAATGGAGCCGAAGGTATGGCGGTCTTCCTTGGTGTTGAAGTTGATCTCGCAGATCTTGTTGATCACCTGGCGCATCAGGGTGCCGGATTTCATGTAGTTGTAGGCGTCTTCAAAGACGTCTTTCACCACCAGCGCCCGTTTGCCGCTTGGCCCCAGGGTGTTGAGTTTGTTTTTCAGGGTCGGGAAGAGCTGGAGGTTAACAAAATCGGACAACTCGTCACCGGTCATCCCTTCCGAGTCTTTGGCCCAAGCCCGCCAACGGAGATGAGCCGGTAATGGGGATTTATAATCATCTTCAAGAAGTTCCAGCTCGGCTTCGCGGTCGTCAAAGATTTTCAGAAAAAACATCCAGACCAACTGACTGATGCGCTGGGCATCGCCATCGACACCGACATCCTTGCGCATGATGTCCTGGATGGATTTGATGATGCCGGAAACGTTACTCATGCGTACTCCTTAAACAACTCTTGCTCCAGTTCCTGGATGGCAGTTTCATAACTCTCTTTGCCGCCAAAAACCTCATTGATAATTTCCATGGGGGTGCCGATGTCGCTGAATGGTTTGAGTTTGAGGACCTTGGCATTTTCAATGGTGCGAATGCCTTCATCGGCGTATTTGTCGAGAAGCGCGGTGAGGATCATTCGGGCCTGCTCGCCGTACCTGGTGAAGTAGTTGCGCTTCTTGACATTATTGGCCCGCTCTTTTCGGGTGAGCGGCGGCTGATCATAAGCGATATGGCAGATAAGGTCAAAGTCGCCATAGTCTTTGCCGACCTCTTCGGCAAGATTGTCGAAAACGATGCCGTGATCTTCCAGGAGTTCGAGGATGGCCTGCTTTTTATTGGCGGTGTTCCAGCGCTGAAGAAATTCGTCCAAAGAAGCGAACTCAGACTTGATCTGCTTGCGGGTGAAATCGCGGTATGACTCGGTGATCAGGGTACCGTCCGGGCCGAGGTATTCAATGCGCTCGGCAATGATCCTGGCTGATACGCCGCTGATGTAGACTTTCTTGCTCTCGCCGGTCCCCGGAGGGTCGACAGGGGGCTCTGGCTCATAAGGTGGTGGATCAGGCGGGACCGGCGGATCATTCGGGCCGGGCTCATAGATGACAATGGGTGGGCCATCGAAATCATCATCCCTGAACAATTCGGTGGCCTTCTTGAAATCCATGATGGTGAAGTAATACTTGTTCTGTTCCTCGTCGATCCTGGTGCCGCGGCCGATGATCTGCTTGAACATGGTCATGGAGTTGATGTTCTTGTCCAGAACGATGACCTTGCAGGTCTTGGCATCGACCCCGGTGGACATGAGCTCCGAGGTGGTGGCGATGACCGGGTAGGTGGATTCCGGGTCGATGAAGTTATCGAGCTCGGCCTTGCCCTCGACACTATCGCCGGTGATGCGCATGACGTATTTGGGATTATCGATGGCGATTTGCCCGGCAGCATTGACAATGGCGACCCGCATCCGTTCGGCGTGGTCGATATCTTCACAGAAGATAATGGTCTTGGCGAAGGGATCGGTTGCTTTGAGTAATTGCATGACCCGCCTGGCCACCAGCTTGGTGCGCTGGTTGAGGACGAGGATGCGGTCCATGTCTTTCTGGTTATAGGTGCGATCCTCGATCTCCTTGCCCAGGTCATCGACCATGCCGGGGGGCGGTGTCCAGCCGTAGATGTCTTTGTCAATATCGATGCGGATAACTTTATAGGGGGCGAGAAAGCCGTCTTCAATCCCCTGCTTTAAGCTGTAGGTGTAAACTGGCTCGCCAAAATAGGTGAGATTGGAAACGTATTTGGTTTCCTTGGGGGTGGCGGTCATGCCGAGCTGGATAGCACCGGAGAAGTATTCGAGGATTTCGCGCCAGGCTGAATCATCGGCAGCGCTGCCCCGGTGGCACTCATCGATGATGATCAGGTCGAAGAAATCGCGGGAGACGTTTTTGAAGATTTTATCCACTTCGTCCGGGCCGGTGATGGCTTGATAGAGGGCGAGATGGATTTCGTAGGACGGGTCGATCTTGCGGTTTTTGACCTTGGCCATGACCGAGCCGAAGGGCTTGAAGTCGTTGACCAGGGTTTGGTCGGCCAGGATATTGCGGTCGACTAAAAAGAGGATGCGTTTGACGGCCTTGGCCTTCCAGAGCCGCCAGATTATTTGAAAGGTGGTGTAGGTCTTGCCGGTACCGGTGGCCATGACCAGCAGGATGCGTCTTTGGCCCCGGGCCACCGCTTCCATAACCCGATTGATTGCCTCGACCTGATAGTATCGGGGCTCTTTGCCGGAACTGTCTGTGTGGTAGGGCTGGGCTAAGAGTTCATCGGCATCATCTTCGATACCGCGAAATGTTTTATAGCGTTGCCATAATGTTTGCGGTGTTGGGAATTGCTCAAGCGGAAACTGAGTTTCGATATCTTCGTCGGCGGCTGGAACCTTATTGTGGGAAGCAAAGGCGTCGCCATTGGAACTAAAAGCGCTGGGGACTTCGAGTATTTCTGCATAGCCCAGGGCTTGCTGCATACCGTGGCTAACGGTGTGTTTGTTGTCTTTGGCTTCGATTATTGCGACAGGAACGCCGGGTTCCCAATAAAGGACATAGTCGGCGAATTTCTTTTTCTTCTTATTGCGCGACGACATGTTGCCCCTAACAATAACAGGGCCGGGAGTGAGAGTAACCTCGCGTCTGATCTGTTTGATTTGATCCCAGCCAGCATCTTTAAGGGCAGGCGTGATGCACAAATCGCAGATATCTATTTCGCTGAGTTCTTTTTTGTCCATTTGCAAACTGCTCCTAGGGGCAAGCGGGACAGATTTGTTTTAGGGTCATGACTAGCCACGCAGTGCATGACCGCCGAAAAACCCTAACGGAATATTGCCCGACCATTTGATCATATTTGCAATTAAATTCATAGGGATATGTCATTTTGTTTTCTTCAGTTTTATTTAATATCATCATCCGACCGAAAGGCCCGACCCCCCCCAAACATAGGCGCCAACCTCAAGTTCCAGATGGTGGCGGCGATCCCATTCCGGGGCTGGGGCGAATCTCCAAACCCAGGTGTCACATGGGCACTCCAGATCCCCCTCCCCCAGAATAACCTCCCGTTCCACCTCGCTTTCATCCAATCCCCGTACCACCAGGGCGCGGTCTCCAATAAGAAGCCGCACTCCGGGCAGCCCCTGTAGCCATTCGAGGTGCCGAAGCGCCGCAGCCCTCCGGAGGTGCAGGGAAAACTCCTCGTTCCTGGGACGCCCTTTCTCCAGCCACTTGGCTGGCAGGTAGCCGAGCTGGGAGGCAAGATTCACGGAGACGGTGAGGTCGCAGCCCGAGGCGAGAGCGGCGGGCAGGGTGGGGGAGGCTTGACGGAAAAGGGCTATCGCCGGTTCGTCGTCCAGTCCATTGCTTGCCTGGTACAGTTTCTCCACCGCTCCGGTGCAGTCGAAATCAAGGCAGGTGATGTTGGGGGCCGTGGCTTCGGCCCGGCGACGGTTGCGGGGCAGGTGCAGGATATCGGCCAGGACCACCTGCTGGAAACGACCGGCCAGCTCGGCCAGGGGCACGTCGTTGATCAGGCCACCCCCCAGGATCAGGGCGGTGCGGTGTTGGGTGCAGGAATCGACCGCAGCGAGGATGGCGGCGCGACTGCTGGCAAGGTGCGGCTCCCAGCTGGCGCGGTTGCGTTGGTAACGGGCTTCGATGGCCAGCTGTTCACGGAGAAAACCCATCCGCCTGAGATAGCGGGGACAGGGAGTGAGCAGGCTTTCCAGCCACAGACCGATCAGGGACATAATAGGACGGGGGAAGAGGGAGATGTCACATGCAACCTCGTATGTCTTGTATGGGAAACGACTCCTGCCTTGAATCCCACACTAGGCGTTTGGTTGTAAAGTGGATCAGCCGCGATTCAGCGGTTGACGACAATATTCGCTGTTTGCGAATTCAGCTCAAAAACGATCTTAATCTTCCGGCTTCGCAGTTGCTGCATGACCTGGCCGACCTTCTCCTCCAGCGTACCGCCGGCCTCCCCCCAATCCGACCCGTCTCTTGTCACAAACTCCTCGATCACATTCCGCAATGTTTCCGGGTCGAGCCGCTCGTACGGGACATCGACTCCTTCTTCGCGCAGGCCGATAATTTTCTTCTCTGACACGTCTCACCTCCACAAAATGGGGACGGAGCCCGGTTTTTTCCCGCAAAACCGAACGTAGCTCTGCGGCAGCAACGTTTGATTGTTGATGGCGGCGGAATGTACTATAATACAACAAAACATCAGGGCGATTAGCTCAGCGGGAGAGCACTGCCTTCACACGGCAGGGGTCACTGGTTCGATCCCAGTATCGCCCACCATTGAACACAACGGGAGCATTCGCTCACGGTTCCCTCTTAGGCAGATTTCGAGAACGTCTTACTCATTTGAGTTTTTTTCGTCTTGGTCTGGGGCGTCGATGCCGCATTCACCAGGGGCAAGATGTCACCAGACAAGTCGCCGCTGGATTGCGCATACCCACAGTTGCTATTTACCGAGCAGCCGTCCGTGGATGACGGCCAGGGAATGCTTGTCTTTTTGCGGCCAAAGCGATTGCACGGGGTCAGGCCTGCGAGAAGAAACGCGGGATTCGAAAAAATGATCGGCCGGTCATCTGTACAAATCCGCCCTGGTAAGAGGCAGGCCGGAGGGGCCTTTGGCGACATGCTTGGTGGCAACCACCTGGCAGATGCCGATCGAGCCGTCGGCAAAGCCGATGGATACGCCGACCAGGTAGAGCGCCCACATCCGAAGTTTCTCCGCGCCCACGAAACCGAGCGCTTCTTCTTTTCTGGCCATGAGGTTACGGTACCAATGGGCGGCGGTCAGGGCATAATGCTCGCGCCAGGCCTCCACATCGTGCACCTCGAAGCCGCAGATTTCAAGCACCTCGGCCGTGTGCCCCACATTGTCCAGCTCGCTTCCCGGAAAGATATATTTCAGGATCAGGCGGCGCTCGGGGCTGATCTTGCGGACCGCGCGACGGGTGGGTTTGGCGCGGCGGGAGATCCCGTGGTTGAGGAGAATGCCCCGGTCCCGGAGGAGAGAATTGATTTTTGTAAAATATTTCGGCATGTTGGCAATGCCGATGTGCTCGAACATGCCGATGCTGGCGATCTTGTCATAGGTGCCCTCAACGGTTGCATAGTCCCTCAGCTCCACCGTGACCCGATCCGCAAGGCCGAGCCGCTTTATCTTTTCCTGGGCATATTCCAGCTGCTTTGCAGAAAGGGTGATGCCATGCGCCCTGACTCCGTAGTTCTTCGCGGCATAACAGACAAGACCTCCCCAGCCGCAGCCGATATCGAGCAGTTTCTCCCCCTCCTGCAGACGCAGTTTCCGGCAGATCATTTCAAGCTTATCCTGCTGGGCCTGGTCCAGGGAATTGTCCGGATGGGTGAAATAGCCGCAGGAATAGAGCATTTCCGCGCCGAGGAAAAGGCTGTAGAAATCGTTGCTGATGTCGTAGTGGAACTGGATGAATTCCTTGTTGTCCCGCTTCGACTCCTGACGGCCTGTCTCCTCATGCCGGTATTTATGCTGAACCTCTGCTTTCCGGCCAAAGGTCAAGAGAAGCGGCAGGGCTGACCCCAACAGAAAGAGCCTGTTCATTTTCTTCAGTGTGTTTCTGGGCTTCTTCTCCCGGGCCACGGCAATGAAATCAATCAGGTCGCCGTGGATTTCCAGGTGCCCTTTGGCGTAGTGGAGAAGGAGGTTTTCTGCGGTGGGGCGCCGCAGGAGCGAGCCGATAACCTCCGGCGTATTGACGGCGATAAAGAAATCGGTATCGACATTCGTGCCCAGTGGGATCATCGTGCCATCCCAGAGGCGCACGGAAAAACGGGCATTGATCAACTCTCCGACATGGGCAAAGAGCCTGCGGGCGGCGGCGAGCCTGTTTTGCTCGGAAAGAAAGTTCATTGGCAAACTCCTTCTTTTGGAATTCCGGGGACACAATACTCAATTGCCGCCAACCGGATCAAAACGGCCTGAACGGATGATTGGAGTCAATCTATCAGAGAAAGATTTTTATATCCAGCAATCCTAACCAAACTATAACCTGACCGTTTTGGCCATATTTCCCATCGAATTCAGAGGGATATGTTATTTTTGCCCCGGGGAGACGATTGGTTGTGTCTGGCCAACCAACCACCACCGCAGTTGCTATTTCCCGAGCAGCCGGACAAATTCCTCCGGCATCCCGAGCTCAAAGCGCATTTGCTCACCGCTGTAAGGGTGGATAAAGGATATGGACCGGGCATGGAGAGCGAGGTGTTTGCAGGCCAGCGGGGTGTTTCCGTATTTTTTGTCCCCTGCCACGGGATGCCCTTTTTCCGCGAAATGCACCCGGATCTGGTGCTTGCGGCCGGTGAGGAGATGGATTTCCACCAGGCTGAGTCCCTTGCTCTCTCGCAATACCTTGTATTCCGTATGGGAAAGCTTACCCTTGGCAGGGTCCGGGGTCGAGTAGACCTTCTGCGCCGCATTCTCGGCCAGGTAGGAGGTGATCGTTCCCTCCTTGGGGCTCAGCCGTCCGTGGACGATGGCCAGATAATGCTTGTCCGTATCCTCCCAATGCTCCTGTAGGAATTTCTTGGCCGGTTCGCTTTTGGCAAAAATCAGGATGCCGGAGGTGTCCTTGTCCAGGCGATGGACCACATACACTCGGTTGCGCGATTTCGGATCGCCCTTGCGGACATAATCATTGAGCAGATAATGGGCGGTTCTCGACTTCTCCCGATCCGTGCCGATGGTCAGCAGCCCGGCCGGTTTCGCGACCACGAGAATATCCTTGTCCTCATGGAGGATGGGCAACCCCCGCGGTTGACGCTTCTTAATCGGTTTGGGGCCTGTGTGCGGTTGAGCCATTTCAGCGGTACCTTCTCGGGGTCTGTTTCTTCTGTCCAATGCTGCCAGGGGAAAGGTGGGACAGATTTATTGGATATGGTTGAATACTCATAAAGGTCGCGGTCATCAATCCAGGGTGCGGTGGTAGCGGGTGAGACCGACGGTCAGGGCGACCAAGAGAAACACGCCGATGGGCCAGAGGTTGGGGAAAATCTGCGGCAGGGTGTTGCCTTTGAGGATGATGCCCCGGACAATCCGCAGGTAATGGGTCAGGGGCAGCACCTCGCCGACCCGCTGGGCCCAGGGAGGCATGCCCCGGAAGGGGAACATGAAGCCGGAGAGCAGGATCGAGGGCAGGAAAAAGAAAAACGCCATCTGCACCGCCTGCAACTGGTTGCGGGCCAAGGTGGAAAAGGTCAGGCCGACCCCGAGATTGGCGGTGATAAACGGCAGCGAGACAAGGAGCAGCAGGAGCAGGTTGCCCATGATCGGCACATGAAAGAGATACCGGGCGGCTAGCAGGATGACGCTCATTTGCAGATACCCGACAATGATATAGGGAACGATTTTGCCGAGCATCACCTCCATGGGTCTGACCGGGGTAGAGAGCAGGTTTTCCATGGTCCCGCGTTCCCGCTCCCTGGTGATGGCCAGGGCGGTGATGATGACCAGGGTCATGGTCAGGACCACGCCCATCAGGCCGGGAACGATATTGTACTGCATGATGCCCTCTGGGTTGAAGCGGGCATGGACAACGACATTCAGGGGTGGCCCGCTGCGGCGCAGATAGCGCAATGGCCCATCGAGGTCGCGGCTCAGGGCTGTTTCAGTAAAGATTCGGAAAGCGGCCAGGGCGTTGCTGGTGGCCGAGGGATCGGTGGCATCGGCGGTGAGCAGCAGGGCCGGCTGTTCGCCGCGCACCAGGCGGCGGGAAAATCCCTCCGGGATGGTGACCACGAACTGGGCCTCGCCCTCCTCGATGAGCAGATCGGCCTCCGCTTCGCTCGCTACGGTCTTGACGATCTGGAAATAACCGCTGTTCTGCATGGCGGACACAATGGAGCGGGAATAACTGGTGTGGTCGGCGGCGACAATCACGGTGGGCAGGTGTTTGGGGTCCGAATTGATGGCAAAACCGAAAACCACCATCTGCATGATGGGGATGCCGATCATCATCGCAAAGGTCACCCGGTCCCGCCGCATCTGGATGAATTCCTTGCTGATGATGGCACCGAAGCGCCGCAATGAAAAGATATCAGCAACCTTCACCTCATTGCACCCCGCGGTCTTGCATGAGGCTGATAAAAACTTCTTCCAGGTTGGCTTCGGTTTTCTGCCAGCGGTATTCCTCGGCCATAAAAGGCTGTAAACCCCGGGCAAGTTTATCCGCATCGTGGCCGCTGACATGCAGGGTGTTGCCGAAAGGCACCACCTGTTCCACCCCGGCGACCCCCTTGAGCCTTGCCGCCAGCCGGTGCACATTGCTGCCGAACACCGACCAGCTCGTCAGCCCCGAAGCAGCAATGACCTGATCGGCGGTGCCCGCGGCAAGCAGTTTGCCGTAGGAGAGATAGGCTAGACGATGGCACCGCTCCGCCTCATCCATGTAGTGGGTGCTGATCAGGGAAGTGACCCCCTGCTCGGAAAGCCGGTAGATGTCGTCCCAGAAGTCGCGCCGGGCTTTGGGGTCAACCCCGGCGGTGGGCTCATCGAGCAGCAGGAGCCGGGGCTGATGGAGCAGGCAGGTGGCCAGGGCCAACCGCTGTTTCCAGCCTCCGGACAGGGTACCGGCGAGTTGGTTGGCAAAACGGGCAAGCCCCATGCGTTGGATGCTTTCATCAACCAGGGTTTTCAGCTGCTGCAGGCCGTAAATCCTCCCCATGAAGTTGAGGTTTTCAAGGACGCTGAGATCCTCATACAGGCTGAAACGTTGGGCCATGTAACCGACATGGGGCTTGATTTTCTCCGACTCCTTCTGGATATCAAAACCCAGACACACGCCGGTGCCGGAATCCGGCCGCAGCAGACCGCAGAGCATGCGGATAAACGTGGTCTTGCCGCTGCCGTTGGGGCCGAGAAAACCGTAGATCTCGCCGGGAGCAACTCGTAAAGAGAGCTTGTCCACCACGGTCTTGCCGTTGAATGACTTGGTCAGTTCCTGTACCTCGATGACCGGCACATCCTCAGCCATGGGGGGGAGGCTCCAGCTTGACGTCCACCGGCTGGCCGGGGTGCAGTTCGACACTCTGCTCCGGGGGAACTTTTGCTTCAACCATGAACACCAGCTTGGCGCGGGTTTCCCGGCTATAGATAATCGGCGGTGTGTATTCCGCCTGGGGGGAGATATAGGAAATTGTCCCTTGGTACGTCTTGCCGACCCCGTCAAAACCAATGCTCACCTGCCCACCGGCAGCAAGGGTTCCGACCACGGTTTCGGGGACAAAAAACCGGACCTTGATGTTGCCCGGCGGCAGAATGCTCACCACCGGATAACCGGCTGGCACGAATTCTCCCACCACGTAAAAGGTATCAAAAACATACCCGGCTGCCGGGGACGTCTGGGTCTTCTGCGTCATCCGCCAGCGCGCTTGTTCCAGCCGGTTTTCGGCTGCCTTCACATCGGCACGGGCAGCTTGGACTTCATCGGGTCGGGCGCCGAGCCCTGCGGTTTTAAGCTCGGCGGTAAGCTGGGCCACCGCCGCCACGCTGCTTTCCTTCTCCTTTCGCGCCCGGTCAAGTTCTTCGCGGGAGATGGCATTTTGCTGAAACAGGGTTTCCCTCCGGACAAGTTCCTGGCCGGCCAGAGTGGCAGCGGCTTCGGCCTGGGCCACTTTGGCCTGAAGCGCTGCGATTTCGCTGGGCCGCAACCCTTTGCCAAGATTGGCCAGGGTATCTTTGGCCCGCTGCAAAACCTGCTCCGCCTCGGATACTGCCGCACCCTCACTTTGCTGTTCCAGGGTGAAAAGAGGCGCGTCGGCGGCAATACTCATTCCGCGTTGTACCGAGAGGTTCAGGAGCTGACCTGCCAGGGGGGAGGAGATCAGCTGATATTCTCCCTCGACATATCCCTGGAAAGAGCCCGGATGGTTATCCCCACATCCTGTTGCAAGGAAGAGAAAACACAACAGCAGCCCGGACCATGTTTGCAACAGGGGGCGGGGTGGTGGGGTACGGGGGCATGGGCCGGAATTTCCGGAATCAAGGCGTTTGGCGCTCATGGTTCACCGTAATCTGGAAGGAAGGAAAAGGGTTGAGATTATTATGCCAGCAAACGGCCAGGATTTGAAAAAATCTTTGTGAAATTATACCAACGACACCGCATGAGACCGAGCCAGCTCAGGGTTTGGTCCTGGTCAAGTGTGCCCCTTATACCTTTTCATGAAAAACCACCACTGCCTCTTTGTCCCGGCTCACTATCTGGCGGGCCACCTTGGCCGGGACCACCTCGTAGCCTGCGCCGAGCTTGACAATGGCCAACTGGCCTCGGCTGAGCTGGTCACCCATCTCCTCGGAGACAAAGATCCTCTTGATCTTGTTCTGTTCGGCAAAGTGGTACGGCTCGCCCCGGCCATCCTGGGGGATGCGATTGGTCTCGATGAGTTGTTTTACCTGGGCCTTCTGCTCACGCAGCCTGGTCTCCTCAAGGCGTTCCCGGTTGAGTTCCCGGTTGCGCAGATCCTTGGCTGTCTGTTCTTCCCGCGCTGTGTTGCTGGTTGCGGCAGGGGGATTGCCATCGTGTTGCTTGCGGCTGATCCGTTTTTCGTGCTCGGCCTTCTTGGCCTGTTTTTTACTGGCCAGCCCGGCCTTGAGAAGCTGCTCCTGTAACGGGTTCCCCATGTGCGTTTCCTTGCTGTATGATGCAGCCGGCGGTGACAGCGTTTAGCTTTCCCCCAGCCATGAAAAATCGAATTCTTGTCCGGTATTTGACCATATTCGCAAAGGGATTCAAAGTGATATGATGGAGGGTGAGAAGCTGGATACTCTCGCTAAAAAACAGTCAAGGCAGCGTAAAGCAAAAAAACAATTGGCGCTGTAGCGAAAATATGAATACAAAAGCATCCATGAGCCAAGACCGGGAAAGCATGCAAATGGTGCGCGATGATGACTGAGATGACAGAGACGCAAACAGGGGCCAAGGAGAGGCACAGCCAGAGGGAGCTTTTTTTCAGCCTGCTGGCAGATTGCCTGAGCCACAACACCTTTGTCAAACTCGTGCTGGGGAAATACCATGGGACGGAACCGGGGCTGGACAGGGTCTTTGTCCGGAGGCTTACCCTGAAGGGACAGGAGTGCCTTTCCTTTCTCTATCGCTACCAGACCAAGGATGTCACCAAGAACCTGCCCATCCCGGCGGGGATTGCCTTCATCCGCGATCTGTTTGGTCCCGCTTTCAATAATCTGCATCTGCAAACGGTGGGTGAGGATATCCAGATCTCGTTGAACAAAAAGGGCAAGTGCATCCTGCAGCGGGGCAAGGCTTCGGGCAGGAGCGTCACCCTCCAGAAGCATGACCGGGAGAAGGCGCGGTTTCTCGATCTGGCTACCCCGTTTCTCAAGGAACTTGGGGTCACCAATGCGCAGCAGCAACTGATCCCCTCCATGTCGCGCAAGTGGAAGCAGATCAACAAGTTCATCGAGGTGCTGGACCATGCCATTGCCTCTTCGGGGCTGAAAGAGAAGGCGCGGCTGCGGGTGGTTGATTTCGGCTCGGGCAAAGGGTACCTGACCTTTGCCATGGAGGAGTACCTGCGCGCCAGCCTGGGGCTTACGCCCAAGGTGACCGGGGTGGAATTGCGGGAGGATCTCGTCAGCCTGTGCAGTAAAGCCGCCCAGCGGCTGAAGCTCGACACCTTGTCTTTTGCCCAGGGCGATATCCGCAGCTTCCCTCCGGAGAGTATCGACATCATGATCGCCCTGCATGCCTGCGACATGGCCACGGATTACGCCATCCATCTTGGCATCCGCTCGGGGGCTGCGATCATCATGTGCGCGCCCTGTTGCCACAAGCAGATCCGGCCTCAGATGACAAGCCCCGAGTTGCTCGAGCCCATGCTCAAGCACGGCATCCATCTCGGCCAGGAAGCGGAGATGGTCACCGACTCCCTGCGCGGGCTGCTCCTTGAGGCCTGCGGCTACGAGACCCAGATCTTCGAGTTCGTTTCCCTGGAACATACGAGCAAGAACAAGATGATCCTGGGGGTGAAGGGCAAGTGCCCCGGCCCGGTGGAACAGGCAGAGCTGCTGGCCCAGATCCGGGAGATCAAGGAGTTCTACTCCATCCGGGAACATTGCCTGGAGACTTTGCTTATGGCGGACGGTTTGGGACAGGGCGGTTGAAGATAATTGCCAAGTGGTCGCGTCTCCGGCAGGCGTTTCCCGGAGCGGGCCTGCGAGGAGGAAGCAGTGGAAAAAACAGATTCACTCACCAATCTGCTGAAAGACAATAAGGTGGAGATCTCCACGGTCAAGGCGAACAAGATCCTGGTCTCCCTCGGCTTGCTCGCGGAGAAAGAGCGGCCCAGCTCGAAATATGTCGGCAAGATGAAAAAGTACAAGGTGCTGACCGAACAGGGGCTCCGGTACGGGGTAAACGTGGAAAATCCCAGCAGCCCGGGCCAGACCACGCCCCATTACTTCAGCGACACCTTTGCCCAGCTGCTGGCGCTGATCCAACGGGAAATTAAGTGAGCACCATGGATGGCATGAACCGAAGCGAGATCAAACCCGGGCTACGGGTGTGCATCGTGCTCAAAGAGGACCAGCGCTCGGGAAAACTCACCGAGGGCATAGTGAAGGATATCCTGACCAAATCCCCCACCCATCCCCATGGCATTAAGGTCCGGTTGGAAAACGGGGCAGTGGGGCGGGTCAAAAAGATGGGAGCATTGTAGATGGCCTTAGCCTGGCGGGTAGTTGACAGCATGGACACCGACGAGGGGCTGCTCGATCTGCGGCAGCGGGGCGAGAATGATTTTCTCATCACCATCGACAGCCGGGTGCTGATGAACTCCTCGGCCAACATGTCCGAGATTGTTTTGTCGGAGCTGGCCTGTGCGGGCCTGAAAGAGATCAAGCAGCCCAAGGTGCTGGTGGGCGGGTTGGGCATGGCGTTCACCCTCAAGGCGGCTTTGGATCATCTCCCGGCGGATGCCGAGGTTGTGGTGGCGGAGCTGAACCCGATCATGGTCACCTGGTGCCAGGGGCCCATTGCCAAGCTCACCAACGGAGCGGTGGATGACCCCCGGGTCACGGTGGTGATTTCCGATGTGGCCAAGGTTATTGGTGAGGCGGCGAAGAAGGGCAAGGAGCAGCTGTTTGACGCCATAATCCTCGACCTCTACGAGGGCCCCTATGAGGGGGACCAGGGCAGAGGCGACTATCTCTACGGCAAGAAGGCACTGGCGTCAAGTCGGGCCGCCCTGAAACCGGGCGGGGTGTTTGCGGTGTGGTCAGAAGACCCGGACCAAGCCTTTGAAAAAAGGCTGCAGGCGGCCGGGTTCTCAGTGAACCGCCAACGTCCGGGTCGGGGCGGGCGGAGACACGTGGTGTATATCGCCAGGAAAACGGACAAGTGATGGCTCGGGGCGCAGGATGTTAACGGGACACCCGGACAAAAAGCGGATTTGAATAAAACCAGAGATCGGCATAGGCTTTGTTCTGGTTGTTCGATCCCAGAAGCTCGTCGGCCATGGGATTGCATTTTCTGTCGGTTTCTCCGTCGACGCCGCAACGGAGATTGGTTCCGCGCAGGCGGAAGTACATGTCGTGCTGGAGCGGTCTTACATGGTAGCTCACTGTCCGCCAACCGCTGTCGGCGGTTCTTTTCCTGCCGGTGCCGGGTTTATTTGTAGGCCGCCAGTCTTTGTCGGTAAAGGTGGCGATTACCCGGGTGGTTTCGTTAGTCTCTTTTTCGTAGCCGGGGTTCGGGGTTGTGCCGTCGGCAAGCAGTCTGGAAACTTTGCCTGCCATCTCTCCGGCGATCAGATCAATGTGGTCCACGGCAACCGTGTCGCCATGGTTATTTTTGGGCGGACTTTTGAAGCTGATCGTAATCGTTACCTCGCTGCCAGCCAGGGCATGCAGGGTGTCACCCATCTCCGCCTTTTTCTTGCGGGACTGTGCTGTGAACCGCAGTCCACTGATCAGGTCTCCATGCACGATAAAAGAGTTGCCTGAACGCATTCCTTCCAGCAGTTCAAGTTGGGAATATTTCCCATCCCGATTGGTATCGCGGACAAAGGTGTGATTCTTGGTGTATTCCCCGGGCCAGAAATCGTTTTCCGGATTGTGAAAATCGGAGTTGGCAAAGACGTAGAAGTGTCGCCCTTCGCCGAGCAACGCATCCCAAGTGCCGCCGATCTTGGCGAGCATGAGGTCGGCGCCGCCATAGGTGCGGGCTCTATCGGTGATGTCGTTGCCGACCGCGTCCCGGAATGGCCCCTGGTCGTAATTGCCGCGGGAGGCTGCCTTCTGGTGGCCGGGAAATCCTTCGAAGCCGAAGGCGATATGCGGTGCGGCAGTGTTGAAGTCCCGGATGTCGCTGATGGAATATCCGAGTTGTCTGGAGGGATGGTTGAGCACGCAATAACCGCTTGTTCGGTAATTTTCTTCAAGCCAGGCAACGCCGACCACCGCCTTGGCGTGGTCATTTTTTGTCCGTTTGTCCTCCTTGGTCAGGAAGCCGTCTGTCGTGGTGGAGGTGTCCTTGGCGTCAAAGAGGTATTCATGACGGGCGATTGCCACTCCTCCCTCCTCAGCCGTATCGATGATGCCGACACTGGCATGTTCATGGGTGGGGACATTCCATTCATATCCCTGGATGATCAGCTTTTCTGGATACGTCGCCCGTGCTTTGTGGATGAGCGGATAGGAGTACTGCAGCAAGGATTGCCAGCGCCACATTTTGCCTGCAGGCGGATCGCCGAGAAAGGTGACTCCGGCGGAGGGCCAGGGCAGGCCATCGGGGCCTCGGCCATAGGTTCCGCCATGTTCGGAATTGGCGATCCAGTCGAGGTTGAAGCGGAAAGCGTGGGAGAAGACATCTTCCGCCGCAATGCTGCCATCGGTAAGAAAGGTATGGTTGTGGAAATCTCCGGCCAGCCAGCGGCCATTCTCTTGCCCGTTTCCCGGTGATGCCAGGCTTATTGAAAGAACGAGCAGCATCAAGAATACGACCGTTCGTTTGGTTATTATTTGGTGATAATTTTTCATTGGTTTTTGTTCCGTAATCCGAGATTGCTTCCACCCGATGGAAAGGAGGAATATGTTTCTTTATCGTCTTGTTAATAATGAAATAAGAACATTATATGTTTATTTATACAGGATGAATGTTAGATTTATGTAAGGGAACCGTGAGAATTTATTTAGAGGTGTAAGCCTCATCAAAAGATTATCTGTTATTAATCCATTTGTAACATTTATTCATTAATACCTAAACAGGAACAGTGCTATGCAACATTTAATCTTCCATCGTGGTGAACAGTATCGTTTCAGAGAAGATGAAAATATTGCCCGTCTGCAGGAAGTATTTCTTTGTGACTTGCTTCGTTTCTTGTGTTGGGTTGCTTCCTTCCGGGGCATTATCTCTCGGCGGGGCAGGAGGCGGTTTTGTCCAAGACCAACCGCGCTGGCCCTCCGGGGATGGTTCAGCCATAATTCAGAAGATTTCTTTTGTCCATGTATCCGATGTCCACGCCAACTATAACCCTATCAGGGGTGGCTCGAGTCCGGTCGCAAGGCTCCGCGGTTATTGTGAGCAAGTGAGAAGGGAAAACCCGTATACGATTTTCACCAACGCTGGGGATGACTACGAAAAGGGCTCCATTGCCGAGGAGGTTTCCCGCGGGTTGGTCACCAGGGAAATAGTACAGGCGATGCATTACGATGTGCGCACCATCGGCAATCATGACTTTGCCTGGGGGATTGATGAATTGCTTGCCTTTAGCCGCGACCCCTTTTCAATCGTGCTCGCTTCCAATACGAAAATGACCGGGGCGCATTCCGGTGATAAAGACGCAAAGCAGCCGGGCTGGACCGATTATGCCGTACTGCAGGTGGGACAGGTGAAAATCGGTTTCTTCGGTCTGGTCTCCAAGCCTTGGAATGAAAAGGATGAACAGTATGCGGGGGGATTTTATCCCGAGATGCCGGGGTTGCGCTCGGATTTTGATTATGCGAAAATCACCCGCGATATCATCGCAAAACATCGGGGGGAGGTTGATCTGCTGGTTCTGGTCAGTCATCTGGGAATAGAGGAGGATACTCGTCTGGCCAAGGAAACACAGGGTGTCGATTTGATTCTGGGCGGCCATAGCCATACCCTGATGTCAACACCCATTCAGGTGGGTGGCACAACAATCGTTCATGTCGGCGCCTGGGCCAAGAATATCGGCAGGTTCGATATCGAATATGATCTGCAAAAAAGACGTATCCAGCAGAGTGCCTTTTCCCTCATCCCGAATCGTGAGCGTGAAACGCCGGTGGATGAGGTTACAGATAGGGCGGTGAAACGGATTTTACGTGGGTATCAGGGCGCTCTTTATGAGGGCTTCACCCATCTTTACGCCGATCAAAGCAAGGGGGACATGGCCATGCTCGCCGCCCGGGCTGCCGTGGAAACGCTGAAGGTCGATGCAGCTTTTGTAGGTTTGAATGCGGTACGCAAGGAGTGGCGCAAGGGGAGTTTGACCAGGCAGGATGTCCTTGACGCCTTCTCGGTGGAGCGTGAGCCTGCCGGCACTCCTGGGTTTACCAGTCTGTATCGGTTGAAGATTACGGGCAAGGAGTTGATGCGGGTAAAAGCTTCCCTGCCTGAATCCGCCTACTGGGGGCCGATGGCGCCGAGGCCAGAGGCGGTCTATACCATTGCACTACCAAAGGGACCTGCGCTCCATCAGCGGGAATATTTTGGGGGTAGGGTCGGCCTGAATGCGCCCGAGCCGACCACGGAATTATGGGATGTTCTGGTTCGATTTGCAAGTAAGCGCAGTGGTGACCGTCTTGCACTGGACCAGGACAACCAGCAGGAACTGGTGAACCGGCGTGAGGCCGCATATCAGGGCGGTGGCGGAGGGTTGCCCAGGCGGGTTGAGGTGGATTAAAGAGGAAGAATTTTGAGCCGATTCGCTCCGAGTCCAGCTAGCCCTGCATCCGGTAGCCGATACCGCGAACGGTTTCGATGTATTTGCCCGCCTCGCCCAGTTTTTTTCTGAGCCCGAACACCTGCACGTCCACAGCGCGGGGTGTGATGACATAGTCATAGCCCCGGACTCCGTCGATGATTTGCTGGCGGTTGAAGACCCAGCCTGGCCGTCGGGCCAGGAGTTCAAGAATGCTGAATTCGGTGACGGTCAGAGTGATGGCTTCGTCCCCCACCAGCACCTCATAGCGGTTGGGGTCAATGGCGATTCCGTGGATGGTGAGCGGTCCGTTTTTCTTGGTCCCACCCCCTTCTTCGCTCAACCCCTCCTTGCGGCGCAGGGCAGCCTTGATCCGGGAGATGAGGATTTTCGGGCTGAAGGGCTTGGTGATGTAATCGTCCGCTCCGAGATCGAGACCCGCGGCCATGTCGTTTTCCTCGCTCTTGGCGGTGAGCATGACAATGGGCAGGTTCTTGCTCTTCGGATCCTTGCGCACCAGCTTGCAGACCTCAAAGCCGCTGAGGCCGGGCAGCATGAGGTCCAGGACGATCAGCTCCGGTTTCTCCCGTTTAATGACGCTGAGCGCCTGTTCCCCGTTGTCGGCATAGATCACGTGGAACCCGGCCTTGGCCAGGTTATAGCCTACCAGCTGCTGGATGTTTTCATCGTCTTCCACGACAAGGATGGTTTCTCTGGCCATTGTGTTCTCCTGAGCAGTATGACGGCGGCATTTCCGTAAGGCTATTGCGTTATATGATGGCGGACAATTCTGCCCTGCGCCATATAAATAATGTCTTCGCAGATATTGGTGCAGTGATCGGCGATGCGTTCCATGCTTCTCGCTACGCTGATCAGCTTGGCCAGATAGACCTGCTGGGCCGGATCATGCATGATGATCTCCTCCATCTCGGCGCGGATGCACGCCTTGTCCCGGTCCACATCGTTGTCCATCAAGCAGACCTTGTAGGCCAGATTGGTATCCTCGTTGATAAAGGCTTCCATGGTGTTCTGGAACATGCAGATGGTTTTTGCAAACATGGAGTTGAACATCTCCGGAATTTGCATGCCCTCGGAGGCAAAACGGACCGGGTCAATGTCGTGGAGCAGGAGGACCTTGTCCGCGATCTTGGCGGCCAGGTCGCCGATGCGTTCCAGGTCGTTGTTGATCTTGAGTACCGTGACGATGAAACGCAGGTCGCCGGCCACGGGCTGGTGCAGGGCGAGCAAACGCAAACATTCCTCCTCCACATTGATCTCGAAGGTGTCGATTTCATTCTTGTCCTGCTTGATAACCTGGCGGGCCATTTCGGGATTTTTCTCCCACAGGGACTTAACCGCTTTCTGCAGGTTTTCCTGCACCGCCGTGCCGAGGTAGACGAGCTGGTTTTTGAGCTTTTCTCTTTCTGTTTGGATATTTTTAGCCATAAGGGGTTCTCCTTCTCATAATCCGTTCGGCCTGAGTTTGTCAAAGGCCTATTAAGGCGGAAGCTGCGGTTCGACAGGCTCACCGCGAACGGTATTTATAGGGATATCTATTCGTTTGCTTTTGCCCCACCTTGATCAACCGAATCGGCCGGTAATGTAGTCCTCGGTTTCCTTTTTCTCCGGCATGGTGAACACCGTCTGTGTCGGTCCGTATTCGATCAGCTCCCCGAGATACATGTACGCGGTGTAATCGGAGATGCGCGCCGCCTGTTGCATGTTGTGGGTGACGATGATGATGGTGTACTCCCCCCGCAATTCGCGGATAAGATCCTCGATCCGGGAAGTAGAGCGCGGATCCAAGGCCGAGCAGGGCTCGTCCATGAGGATGATCTCCGGGCTCACGGCAATGGCCCTGGCGATGCAGAGCCGTTGCATCTGGCCGCCGGAAAGGCCCATGGCCGACTGGTGTAGCCGATCCTTGACCTCGTCCCAGAGAGCGGCCCGTTTCAGGCATTTTTCTGCCGACTCGTCGAGCACGTTTTTGTCGTGGATGCCTGCGATCCTGAGGCCGTAGACGATGTTCTCGTAGATGGACTTGGGGAAGGGGTTCCATTTCTGGAAGACCATGCCCACCTTGCGTCGCAGTTCAATCACATCCAGGTTCGGGTCGTTGATGTTTTCCCCGTTGATCTTTATGGCCCCCTCGATGCGCAAGCCGTCGACCAGATCGTTCATCCGGTTGATGCAGCGGAGCAGGGTGGATTTGCCGCAGCCGGAAGGGCCGATCAGGGCGGTTACTTGCTGGCCGGCAATCCCGAAGGTCAGGTTGTCGAGCGCCTGGCTTGTCCCATAATAGAGGTTCAGGTTCTCTATTTCAACCTGCGGGTTATCTATCTGAATTATGGCGGTGTCGGTCGTTTGCATTGTTTCTCCTTATCACACATCGACCACGGAGTGGCGTTGTCGCATCTTGTTGCGCAGATAGATGGCCGTGCTGGTCATGGCCAGCACGATCAGGATCAACAGGAGGGTGGTGACATAGACCATGGGCTTGGCCGCCTCCACGTTGGGGGATTGAAAGCCGATGTCGTAGATGTGAAACCCCAGGTGCATGAATTTCCGGTCCAGGTGCAGATAGGGGAAGAGCCCGTCCAGGGGCAGGGACGGGGCCAGCTTGACCACCCCGGTGATCATTAAGGGCGCGACCTCGCCTGCGGCCCTGGCCATGGCCAGGATAAAGCCGGTGAGGATGCCGGGGGAGGCCATGGGCAACAGGATTCTGGTCAGGGTCTGGAGCTTGGTGGCGGCCAGAGCCTGCGAGCCTTCCCGGATGCCGGGGGGGATCGAGCCCAACGCCTCTTCCGTGGCTACGATCACCACCGGCACGGTGAGCAGACCCAGGGTAAGGCTGGCCCAGAGAATGCCGCCGGTGCCGAAGGTGGGGGTAGGAAACCGTTCAGGGAAAAAGAACCGATCGATGCTGCCGCCGATCCCGTAGACAAAAAAGCCCAACCCGAAGATGCCGTAAACGATGGAGGGAATACCGGCCAGGTTGTTGACCGCGATGCGGACCATCTTCACCAGCCAGTCGTCTTTGGCGTATTCGCGCAAATAAATGCCGGCCAGCACCCCCAGGGGAAAGGAGAGGATACTCATGAGAAAGATCAGCATGATGGTGCCGAAGATGGCGGGGAACAACCCGCCCTCGGTATTGGATTCCCGCGGGTCGTCAAAGAAAAGTTCCCGCAGCCGCTCCAGGTAATAGCCGCATTTGGCGAGAAACGACATGGTGTTTGGCTGGTAGTTGCGGACAATGTTGGCAAGGGCTATGGCTTTGGTCCGACCATTGGCATCAGTGAAGATCGCCTGATTGGTGGAAAGGGCGGCAGCCTTCTGGCTGAGAATGCTTACCAGCGCTTCAAACTCAGTTTTGAGCCCCTGTTTTTCGCCTTTGAGGGCGGCAAGGGCGGGGGTGTTTTCCTCCTTGTTGTAACGGCCTGTGGCCAACCGACGGTCGATCAACTCCACCCGTCGGTTGAGGTTGGCGATTTTTTTGCCCAGGAGGTTGACCTCTTTCTTCCGTGAGTCGAGGGCGTCAATGGTCAGGCGCAGGCTGTTTGAGCCGCTGGCAGGCGGAGCAATCCCCTTGACCTCAAGCTCGCTCAGATAGCCATAAAAATTGCCGAATTCAAGGCGTTCCAGCACATAGATGTTTTCCGGATAGCTGAGGCTGGTGATTTCGCTGGAATCAACCCATTTGAAATCGAGGCCGTAGAGATCCCGGTTGCCGATCTTGAACTGGAGCCGTTTCTTTTCGGTGTGGGGAATGGTCTCTTCCTGGACAATTTCGCCAAGCAGATGTCGGCCATCGCTCAGGGTTGCCAAGGCGACCTTCTTGGGCCAGAACACGGCAAGACCGTTGTCCAGCACCACATAGAACAGCAGCAGGGTTAAAAACAGGATCAGGGAAAGGGCAAGGCCCGTGGCCCAGACGAATGGCTCTCCCTGCCGCCAGAATTTTTTGGTCATGATCTTTTCTCCAGGTTAGTAACGGCCATATTTTTTGCGCAACCGCTCGCGGACCAGCTCCGCCCCGGTATTTACCAGAAAGGTCAGGGTGAAAAGCATGGAGGCGCAGAGGAACAGCACCCGGTACAGGGTGCCGCCCATGGGCGCTTCCGGAATCTCCACGGCGATGTTGGCCGACAGGGTCCGCATGCCGTTGAAGATCGACCAGTCGAGGATGGGGGTGTTGCCGGTGGCCATTAGCACGATCATGGTTTCCCCCACTGCCCGGCCAAAGCCGATCATGATCGCGGCAAAGATGCCGGGGCTGGCCGAGGGCAGGACTACCCGCCAGATCGTCTGCCAGCGGCTGGCGCCCAAGGCCAGGGAGGCAGCGGTGAGGCTGGGCGGGATGTTGGAAATGGCATCCTCGGTGATGGAAAAGATGATGGGGATTACGGCAATGCCAAGGCCGAAGGCGATGATGATGCAGTTGCGCTGGTCATAGCGTAACCCCAGGTCGTTGTAGAGCCATTGCTTGAAGTTGCCGGCAAAGAGCAGGTGTTCCACGGTGGGGGCGATCCCCATGGCCAAGCCCGTGGCCAAAAGGATAACCGGAATCAGCAGGAGAAATTCATGGCCGTTGCAGAAGTTCTGCAGGGTAGGTGTTTTATAGAAAGGCCTGAGTGCGGCCATGATCCCGACAAAGATCAGCGGCAGGAAAAGCACGGACAGAATCACGGTGAGAATACCCTTTTCCACGATGGGCGCCAGCCAGAGGGCGATGAGGAAGCCGATGACCACCGAGGGGATCGAGGCCATGATCTCCACCACCGGTTTGATGGTCTTTTTAAAGGTGGGGGTGCTGAACTGGCTGGTGTAGACCGCGCCGAAGATGGCAAGCGGCACGGCAAAGACCATGGCGTATAGAGTCCCCTTGATGGTGCCGAACAGCAGCGGGATAAGGCTGAGTTTCGGTTCAAAATCGTCGGAGGCGGACGAGGACTGCCAGACATATTCCGGCTTGTCGTAACTTTCGTACCAGACCTTGCCGAACAGGGTTTTTAAGCTGATTTCCGGGTGCGGGGCATCGATCTTCCAGACGGTAAGATTGTCCGCATCAAGACCGATCAGGCCGTTGCCCTGGTCGGAAATGCCCACCATGTCCAGGGCCGGGGCAAGGCTTAGCAGGTGGTTCTCGCTGGTCATGTGGTCGAAATGGGCTCTGCCGTCGGCGCCAAGGCTGATCAGGGACTTGGAGCGGCGGGTGGGAATGATGCTCTCCACCGAGGTCTGGTGGCTGGTCAGGGTATGGGTTTTGCGGAGCCTCTGCTCCCTGCCTTCTCCTTCCCCGGTCCAAACCTCGCTCCAGGTGGCAAGGCCACCCTCGGCATCGCCCACCGCCACGGAGATATCGCCAAAAACCATGGCCAGGGCGGTGATGGGCTTATCTCCCGATACGGCCACCACATTGTCGGTGCGTGTGGCTGCCTCGTTTTCCCTCAGATCCCACCGCAACAGGCTGCCGCTATCGGTGCCGGCATACAGAGTGGCGCCTTTTTCGTCCAGGGTGAAGGCGGAAATTCTGCCGGGCAGCTCCTCTGCGATCAGGAAAGAGAACGTTTCTTTTTTCTGGTTGTCAAAGAGATCGGTGGTGACGACCTCATGGTCTATCTGGAAGCGGTTGTTTGCCAGGAGCGCCACCTCTGTCAACCGTCCTTCGTGGGCGCGGACCATCATGCTCTTGACCGGGGCCGGATAGCGGCGGGCCGGATATTCGCCCAGCTGGGTGATTTCCGGCTGGATGGTCCTTTGGCCGCCCTGGTCATAGAGCAGTCGAAAGTCCACCTGGGAGACGGTCACGCTGTTGTCCTCCCAGAGAATGGCGAAGACGTTGTTCTTGTTGCTCTCGACGGATTGCACCTTTGCCTTCCGGGTTGAGGCGGGGGCGTTGAAAAAATCCTTGCCGGAGGCGAGATTGTAAAAGGAAAAAAGGCCGGTGTTGTCCAGGGTAAAGCCCACCTCCTGGGTGTCGTCCATCCCCACGGCAAGAACAGGGGCGTGTCCGGGTTTGATCGACACGCGGTGGATGATTTCGGCGCTGGCCGGCTGAAAAAGCGGCAAGGCCACCCGGACGATCAGGACCAGGATGGCGATGACGCTGGCGATGACCAGCAGGCCGCCACAGGTGATGGCGCGGGTGGCCATGCGATCCTGCCTGCGGACTTTCTTGATGAATTGTTTGTCGAGTTTCTGCATGGGGTGGTCCTTGCTGTCCTGGGTCATGCCGCGGAAAGTGCATCTACTGAGGAAGCCCCCGGGAAGACCAACGCCGACGGGCAGGTCTTCCCGGGGGCCGGGGAGGTGAACTTGTGTCCGGCCATGGCCGGTGGGGATTACTTGAGTTTAGCCAGCTCTTTTTCAAGGACTTCATGGGTCAGGGGCAGAAACCCGTCTTTAATTACGATTTCCTGGCCGGATTTGGAAAGCACATACTTGAGGAACTCGGAGATTTCGGTGGGCAGCGGCTTGTTCGGCGCTTTGGCCACATAGATGTACAGGGTTCTGGAAAGCGGGTAACTGCCGTTCAGCACGTTCTCGTAGTTGGCTTCATGTGCTTTTTCTCCGGTTTTCTTGCTCAGGGCCAGGGCCTTGACCCCAGAGGTCTTGTAGCCGATGCCGGAGTAGCCGATGCCGTTGCGATCCTCGGTGACACCCATGACCACCGAAGCAGAGCCTGGCTGTTCCTTGACGGTATCCTTATAGTCGCCTTTGAACAGGGCGTGTTCCTTGAAATAGCCATAGGTGCCGGAGGCGGAGTTACGGCCGAAGAGGCTGATGGGGGCTTGCTGCCAGGGACCGGTAAGGCCCAACTGGCCCCAGGTGGTGATCTCCTCGGACATGCCGCCCTTTCGGGTTTTGGAAAAGATAGCGTCAACCTGGGGCAGGCTCAATTCTTTGATCGGGTTGTCTTTATTTACAAAGACGCCCAGGGAGTCGAAGGCCACGCCGATTTTGGTCGGAGCATATCCGTATTTCTTGGTAAAGGCATCGATCTCTTCGGATTTCATCTCCCGGGACATGGGGCCGAGCTGGGAGGTGCCGGAAATGAGGGCGGGCGGAGCGGTGCTTGAGCCCTTGCCCTCGATCTGGATGCGGACATTGGGGTATTCCTTGCGGAACCCTTCTGCCCAATAAGTCATCAGATTGTTCAGGGTGTCCGAACCGATACTGTCGAGGTTGCCGGAAACCCCGCTCACTTTCTTATAGACTGGGGTTTTCGGGTCCACGGTGATGGGGTTGGCAAAAACGCTGGTGGCGGTGACCGCGACCAGGCAGCCTGCCAAGGCAGCCTTGGTGACACTGGTGAAAAAACTTTTGTGCATCGTCATGTTTGTCTCTCCCTAAGTGAAGTTACAGATGGCTTATGCCGGTTTGTGATCTGCTCAGTGCATCTGCCCCACACTATGCTGCCAGATTGTTAGAATTTTATTAGGATTTTGTTAGGAGATGAACAGAAGATAACTCGCCACAAGCTCGAATTTATCCCCTCGTTTTGCTAACCTTTATTTAATTTGTTTTTAACCATAGGATGATCTCTCTCTAATACTCCCCCGGTAGGCTCTCCGTAACATTTCGGATGCGGCGATGGCTGGAACTTTGCTTCCTTCCATTTCCCTATTGTTACGAAGCAATTTTTATAAACGTTACGGAGAAAGGAGAAAGACATGAGGAAGGTATTATCAGCGGTAGCAGCATTGGGCCTTTGTCTCACCCTGCCTGCGGCGGCTTTGGCCGGCGCAGGTATGAGCGATGAGCAGATTTTGCAGGAGCTTGAGTTCCTGCGCAACAAGGTCGCTTCCCAGCAGGAGCACATCGATGCTCTTGGGGCCATGGTGGATAAGAAGGTGGCGGCCAAGGTCGAGGAAGAAGTCAAGAAAAACGGCGGCAGTGCTAGCGGGAGCAGCAAGGTTGCCTTGGCCAACGAGTTTATTGATCAGTTGACTCTGAAAGGCGATTTGCGGGTGCGCTATGAAAGGCAGGATAAGAACTATTACGATCAGGCCAACACCGCTGATGTGGCCCGTGACCGTTGGCGGACCCGCTTCCGTCTTGGCGGGGTTTGGGATAACAAGGCCGAGAATTGGGAAGTGGGTGCGGGCTTGGCCTCCGGCGAGAGAGCAAATGACGACGGATCCCATCTCGCGACCAGCACCAATTCAACCTGGTCTAAATACAGCGCCTTCGAGTCCCCTGGTCTCTGGCTTGATTATGCCTATGCCGCCCACAAGGTGGATGATTTCAAGTTTACCCTTGGTCAGCAGTTGAATCCCTATGAGACCTCCTGGGTGTTGTATGACAGCGATGTGCGTCTGGCCGGCCTGTCCGCACAGTATGGCAAAAAGCAGGGCGTGTTTGCCACGGTGGGCGGATACGGGGCGAAACTGGTGGGTGACGACAACACCGCCATGCTCTATAAGGGACAGGCGGGGTATCGGGACAAGGTGGGCGACGTTTCTTATGTCCTGGCCGCCAGCTATCAGAAATATGACCAATCCTTCATCAACGACAAGGCCAATACCTCGCTCAACACCGTTGACCCGGCCAAGTATGCCTTGGAGATCGGTGATCTTTATGGCAAGGTCTCCTTTCCTGTATCCAGCGTCAACCTCTCCCTCTATGGCCATATCTGGCAGAATTTTGGGGCTGATGGTGCTATCGGCTTGAGTCAGGCCAAGGATTTTCCCAAGAAGCCGGGTGATGCCGATCTCGGTTGGGTAGTGGGCCTCGATGCCAAGATCGACAAGGTTCGTTTTGGCTACGCATATGTAGTGGTTGAGGCAGATTCGCTCTATGGCGCGCTCTCGGATTCCGATTTCGGCGACGGCCTTGGCTCGGTAACCAACAAGAAGGGCCACCGGGTGCAGGCTGGCTACGATATCACCAAGAATTGGGCGCTTGATTTCACATGGATGAACTACAAACAGGACGAGGCCTATTACTCGGCCAATAACAAGGTGGACACCGTCAATCTTATGCAGTTTGACGTAGGTTATAAGTTCTAAAAGGCCGCATCTCCTCTCTGGAGTGGCGTGAGCCACCCTTGCCTCCTCCCAGGCAGGGGCGGCCTTACCCGAAAATAATGGAAAGGTAATCTAAAGCGAACAATTTCGCAGTACCTTGCAGTACATCCCACTTCTCCTTAGCCCCCCTGTCAGAGCATCGGCAGGGGGGTGTTTTTTTGAAATTGGAAAATAACCTCCCCGTAATCATCGTCTAATAAACGGGCAGTAATTTGCCTTCCTATGGAAACAAGATCACCACTCACCCATACGGAGGCTCGCGCCATGCCCTGCAAACATCTTCTGCATTACAGCCACGGGACAAACATCTGGTCCGTTGCGACCTGTTCCGCCAAAAACGCCCCCTATATCCCCAGCCTGCATGAGCTGGAAAGGTTTTGCCAAAGCAGCAGGCACAGCGTTTGTTCCGCCTATCTTTTTTCCTGCGAGGGGGGATGTTTGGTCGGGGAAAGCCTTATCCCTGTCGGGGTCAGCAGCAGGCAAAGCAACCAGCAAGGGGTCAGGTCATGCGTTGGAATTTGAAAAACAGGCTCGGTTTTTTCTTTGTCTTTATCATGCTGGCTGCAGGTGTTGGAATGAGTGTGCTGTACACCATTTCCGTAACCACCCAGGAACAGTTGATCTCTGGAGCGAACCAGGCAAATAAGAACATCCGGATTTCCGGGGAGGATGGCATCGACAATGTGCTCTTGGTCCGGGAGCTGCAATCAGCTCTGCTTGAGCAGATGCTCCAGTGGAAGAATTTTCTGGTGCGGGGCAAGTTTCAGGATATGCAGACAAAGTATGTAGAGGCATTTGAAAAAGGCGATGCCCGGATTATTGCCATGCTGGCGGCGGCGCAAAAAGCCCTGGCGCAGGACGCGGCAGCCCAGGCCCAGTTGCAGCGGATTTCCGAGGAATATGATGGCTTCAAGAAGCAGAAGGCCATTGGTCAGAGCATGATCGGGTTTCAGGAAAGTTATTATGATGGGATTCGGGCGGCGGATCAGTACACCGGCGACAAGGGGACGCAAGCCATTGCCATGAGCCGTGCGCTGGCAGAGCAGATTGCCAAACAAGCAGGTCTGCAGACCGGTGAGACCATTGCCGCAGTGGGGACCACGCATAAGGCTTTGTTTCAGAAGGCGAAGAATTTTTCTCTCCTCGCCCTGCTTGGGTCCGGGCTCGGCGTTTTTGGCGTGTTCCTCTTTATCCTTTTCTACCTTGGCCGCAAGGTGATTCAGCCCATGATGCAGATAAAGGAACGATTGCAAGGCGTGGTGGAGCAGGTCTATGAGGAATCAACCCTGCTATCCGCGGCAAGCCTGAGCCTGGCGGACGGAGCTGGCCGCCAGGCCGCCGGGGTGGAAGAGACCGGGGCCTCCATCGAACAGCTCCTCGGCCAGACCAACGCCAACAACGAGAGCGCCCGACAGGCCAGCGCCCTTTCCAAGAGCATGCAACAGGTGGTGCAGGAAGGTGGCGCCCAGATGGCGATGATGCTGCAAGCCATGCAGGAGATAGAAGGCCAGTCTGCCGAGGTGATGAAGATCATTAAGAACATCAATGCCATTGCCTTCCAGACCAATCTGCTGGCGCTCAATGCCGCTGTGGAGGCGGCCAGGGCCGGAGAGGCAGGGGCCGGTTTCGGCGTGGTTGCCGATGAAATCCGGAGATTGGCCCATAATGTGGCCACGTCCGCCAAGGAAACCTCCGATATTATTCAGAATAATATCGAGAAGGTGAAGCAGGGCAGCGTGCTGTGTGAAAGCTTGGATAAGGCGTTTGTCGAGATCCACCAGGGTATTGCCAAGGTGGACGAGGAGGTGCAAAACATCGCCGTGGCCAGTGCTGAGCAGGTTGTCGGGATCCGGCAGGTGAGCGCGGCCATGGGCGAGATTGACACGGTGAGCCTGGCTGCTTCCGCCGAGGCGGAAGCAGCGGCCCGAACCGCGGCGGAATTGAGGACGCAGGCGGTGGAGCTGCGACGCATCTCGGGATCGCTGATTACCCTGATCAACGGGCAAGAGGAAGCGGGGAAGGAAGAGGGCTGGTCAGAGGAAAAGTCCGGCCAGTTCGTTCCCCGGCTGGTGGCCGCATGAGCCAGTCAGCGTCAGCGGAAGTCATTATGTTGGAAAAAGAGGCAGAGCGCGTAAGGTTTCAGCCCACCAGGATTTCACGGGGCGAGATGCTTGACCTGCTGGATAATAACGGTCTCACCTCCTGGTTTCAGCCCATTTTTTCGAGGCGGACCGGAGAGATCTTTGGCTATGAGGCCTTGGCCAGAGTGCGGGAAGCACATACCCCTCCCATCGATATCGGAATGCTTTTTCAGAGAGCCCAGGAGGAAGGCATTATTTCGACCCTTGATATGGTCTGCCGGGAACATGCTTTTTGTCGGGCGGCGGAGCTGGGTTTTGCCGAAAGAAATGCCTACCTGTACGTGAATATCTGCCCTGTCACCCTCATGCATCCGGATCACCGCGGAGGGGCGACCGACCGGTTGGCCGAGGAGTGCGGTATCGCCAAGGAGCGGGTCATCCTGGAGATTACCGAGCAGGAGGCAATCCGGAATTACGATCTTTTTAAAAAGTCGGTGGAGTACTACCGGAAAAGGGGATACAAGATTGCCATCGATGATTTCGGCGTCGGCTACGGCGGGCTGAAGATGCTTTCGGTCATTGAGCCGGATTACGTCAAGGTCGATCGGCATTTCATCACCAATATCGACCAGGATTCCTTCAAGCATAATCTGGTGGACGCCATTGCCACGGTGTGCCACAAGCTTGGCATCACCGTCGTTGCCGAGGGGATCGAGCGGCCTGAAGAACTGGAGACCCTTGCCCGGTTTGATATCGATCTGCTTCAGGGCTACCTGCTGGAACGGCCCGGCCCAGACCTTTCCCGGCAGCATTTCGCGCCGCTGGTTGTCCGGGACGAGGCAGCGTATTGCTCCGAAGTCCATGGGGAATCCTGTACCATAGGCGATACGGTCAAGTACATTGAGCCGCTTTCTCCCCAGCAGTCCCTCATGACCGCCCATCAACGGTTCATGGATGATGTCAAGCTGCAGGGGATCCCGGTTGTGGCCGAGATGCGGGTGCTGGGCATGCTGAACCGGATGCATTTTTTGGAAAAACAGATGGTCGGCCCCCATGGGTATGGCTTCGCCCTCTCGGCCCACCGGACGGTCAAGAATGTGTTGGGGGATGATTTCCTCCTGGTTGAGGCGGCAACGCCCATGGAGGAGGTGGTGCGGAGGATCAAGGCCCGTCGTGGCAGGCATCTGTATGACGATATCTGCGTGGCCAGAAACGGCAAATACCTCGGGACCGTGGCCATCAACGCCCTGCTTGAGGCCATCACCCAGAAAAGTATCCAATTGGCCAAGGGGGCGAACCCATTGTCCGGTCTGCCGGGCAACGAATTCATCCAGCGAACCGTGGCCACCTTTCTCCAGCGCAAGGTCAATTTTGACGTCTGCTATATCGATATCGACGACTTCAAACCCTACAACGACTATTACGGCTTTGAAAAGGGGGACATGGTCATCCAGCGGATCGGCAAGCTCATTGTCGATATCGTTCAGCCTGGAGTCAACGACCGTTTCCGTTTTGTCGGGCACATCGGCGGGGATGATTTTATCGTCATCACCCGGCCCCATGCCTCCCAGCAGATCTGTCAGCAGATTATTGATGGACTGAATGGGCTGTTGCCCGAATTTCATGGCGCGCAGGAGTTTAGCGAGGGGTATTACCATGCCAGGGACCGGCAGGGGGAACAGCGGAGGTTTGCTCTGCTTTCGCTTTCCATCGGGATCGTCAGTACCGAGGAATGTCCGGTGAATTCATACGCGGAGCTGGCTTTTCTCGCCTCTGGGGTCAAGCGGGCGGCCAAGCAGGAAAAAGGCTCGGCCATTGTCCGTAACAGGCGTGAGGAAGTGAGATCGGAGATGCCTTTGGAAGGCGTTAAGGTCGCAAAAGAGGAAAAAAATAAAAGATGAGGGTTCCCATAATGATGCAATGCAGCGAAAACAGGACGCACCGGGAACCCGGGATGGTACTCGTTGTCGAGGATGACGAGGATATCGCCCAATTACTCTGCTATTCGTTGCGGAAAAAAATGGTGCCTGTGGCGGTGGCCCATGACGGCTTGACCGCCTTTGCCATCGTGGAACAGCTGCGGCCTGCTCTGGTTCTGCTGGATGTCATGTTGCCCCGTCTGGACGGCCATGAGCTCTGTAAGCTGATCCGCTCGCATCCGGACCGGGATCTGGCGGAAATTCCGGTGGTCATGCTGTCCGCGCTTGGCGCGCCTCAGGATATTGAAAAGGGGATGGAGATGGGGGCTAATGCCTATTTTGCCAAGCCCTATTCGGTGAAGGATGTGGTTATGGCCACCCTGGAGTGGCTTGAAGTGAAAGATTAAAGGATCAAGGTGAAAGGGCAGGGGTTGAGTTCTTTGGGCTTGGGCGTCCGATACGACATTTAGGTGTGTGCGTAAAAAACAGCTTGGCTTTCGAGGCGCTGTCCTGGACCGGCACCACCGGGATTCCGGAATGGTGCCGGCAAGATCTGTCTCGTCTGCCTCACCTCAGCTTTCACCGGGCATGTTAACGGGCTTTTGGTTGGTTTAACGCACCTTGTGGGGTGTCGCCAGCCAGGGCCTGTAAAATATTTTTCGCCGCCTCCATGGCAATCTCCAGCCTTACCGCATTGACGGCAGAACCAAGATGCGGGGTGAGAAAGGTTTGCCGCTGGTTTTTCAGCAATTCTCCGGGAACTGCGACCGGCCGGTCACTCCAGGCCCAATCCTCCATGGCAAAGACATCCGCTGCATAACCGGCCAATCTGCCGCTCGCAAGGGCTGCGGCTACGGCTTGTTCGTCAACCACCGAGCCTCGGCCTGTATTGATTAGAAAACTCCCTTCCTTCATATGTGAAATAGCCTTTTTATCGATCATCCAGAGTGTTTTTTCCGTTAACGGCAGTATCACCACGGTAAAATCGCTTTCTGCGAGGACCTTTTCGAAAGGAAGCAAGGTCAAGGCCAGTTCCTGTTCTTTTTCCGGCGGAAGCGGCTGCTGGTCGTAATAGAGAAGATGAGCGGAGAACCCTTGCAGGCATCGGGCTGTTGCTTGACCAACCGCGCCCATGCCGATGATTCCGACGGTGCTGCCGGCTAGGCCGGTTCCGTAAAGGTGCGGTCTCCATCCCTGGAAGCGACCGCTGCGCATAAAACCATCGCCCGCCGAGATATTGCGCGACAGGCCGATCATCAGACCGATGGTCAGTTCCGCAGTTGGAATGGTCAGCAGGTCCGGGACATTGGTAAACCAGATGCCACGCTCGGTGCAGGCTTGAACGTCAAAATTGTCATAGCCCTTCAGGGCTGCCCCCACCACTGCCAACTCCGGGCAGTCGTCGAGAAAGTTTTCGTCGATGCTGTCGGGCATGAAAACCATGATTCCTTTGGCGTCCTTGGCTTTGGCGCGGAGAATTTCCGGAGGCCACGGTTCCGTGCTTGTATTGGCCTCTACCTCGCAGGATGCAGAAAGCAGATCAAGGACTTCCCGATGGACCTGTTGGGTAATCACAACTTTCGGTTTCATTACATTCATCCTATTTAAAACGTTTTCGTAAATGGATACCGATGCCATCGACCATGGTAACCGCCGCCAGGATAACCAGCAGAATGGCGGTTACCTCCTGATATTGCATGAGGCGGAGAGAGCCCATCAATTGGAAGCCGATACCGCCGGCTCCTACCATGCCCATAACCGTGGAAGCCCGGAAATTGTATTCCCAGCGATAGATCGTTACATCGGCAATCTGGGGAAGTACCTGGGGAAGCACCCCATGGGTAATGACTTGGAGCGGGGTAGCCCCAGCGGAACGCGTCGCCTCCAATGGTTCCTCCGCTACATGTTCGATCGCCTCGGAGATAAATTTGCCCACCATGCCGATGGAATGGAGGCCCAAGGCCAAAACGCCCGGCAGTGCCCCAAAACCAACGGCAGCCACGAAGAGTATCCCCAGAATCAACTCAGGCACAGAACGCAGTCCGTTCAGGATGGCGCGGGCCATCTGATAGACGAGCGGATGGGGGCTCGTGTTGCGGGCGGCAAGCAACCCCAGTGGCACCGAGAAGAAAACCGCAATGGCTGTGCCGGCGATGCTCATAGCCAGGGTGTCGAGCAGGGGCTTCAGCCAGGTTCTGGCTGCGCTGAAGTCCGGCGGAAGCCCTTCTCTCATCAGGCTGACAATAGAGGGAATGCCTTCATAAAGACGTTGGGGATCAAAAAGCCCTGTATAAAAGGAGAAGCCGATGACAAGGGCGAGTATTCCCGCAGTAAGCGCCAAAGATTTGCGCCACAGGCGCTCCTGTTCAACCAGGATATCCGTGTACGTTTGATGCATGCTTTCCCCCCCCTGCTTACATTTTCGCGAGATCAAGGTTTAATATTTTGGCCAATTCCCGCACCACATTGTAGTCAGCGTCGGTCATGGGGGTAAAGCCATCGGCTTTGAAAGGTTTTAACACCTCGGCATCCTTGGCTTGATAAAAAGCGGCTTTGATTTTTTCCTTCAACTCCGGCTTCAGATCGGAGCGCATGGTCCATGGGTATTCAGGAAAAGGTTTGGAGTACGCCAGCGGCTTCACTTTGTTCGGATCAATAACGCCTTTGGCAACCAGCGATTCAAAAATCGGACGGCTGAGACCACCGGCCTGCGCCTTGCCGTTCTGAACCGAAAGAGCAACCGCATCATGGGAGCCTAGAAAATGTTCCGTATACTCCTTTCCGGCGGTGAGTCCCTGATCCAGCAGCATGGATTTGGGGATCAGATGGCTGGAAGTGGAGGCCTGATCTCCATACGCCATATCCTTTCCTTTAATATCGGCAAGGCTGTGTATTCCGGCGCCGATATTGCCGATCACCACCGCCTGATAAGTGGCGCTGCCTTTTTTGACAATGGCGGCAAAAGCTTCGATGTTGCTTTTGGATTTCGCCAGCACATAGGAAAGCGGACCAAAATAGGCGACATCAATCCTGCCATGCCGCATGGCCTCGATCATGGAAGAGTAATCGGTGGTGACCACCAGTTCGATCTTCTTGTTCAGACTCTTTTCCAGATAGTTTTTCAGGGGTTCGTTGTTTTTTATGATCGTGGAGGCACTCTCGTCTGGCAGCAGGGCGACTTTGAGCACTTCGGGATCAGGATTGGCGGCGGCGGATGCGAAGCTGGACGCCACCAAGACCATAATGAGAGCAATACATCCGAGAAGATTTTTTTTCATGGCAAGGTTCCTCAATTGGCTAAAAGGATAAATATTTGGTTTTGGGACCATTAGGCTTCAAAAAGGGGTTGCACTGCGGGCCAGGATGCAATTTGCAGGAGGGATTGGGCCGCTTGGCCGTGGGGTTTATGGTAAATAGTTTCAAGGATTTCAGGAGACAGGCCCTGGCTCTTGCCATCGAATACCACCTCGCCATTGGCAAGGCCGATGATTCGATCTGCATACGTTTTTGCCAGTTCCACCTGATGCAGACTTACAATGGCGGTTAAACCATCTTCCTTACAGATCGAATGGAGAAGGGTGAGCACCTTTTCCGAGGCGGCCGGATCAAGGCTCGCCACAGGTTCGTCCGCCAGGAGAATGGTAGGTTGCTGCGCCAGGCCACGGGCAATGCCCACCCGTTGCTGCTGGCCACCGCTCAACTTGTCGACCCGCTCCATGGCCTTGTGCAAAAGTCCCACCCTGTCAAGGGATTCCAGCGCAAGCAGATGATCTTGCTGGGGCAGTGGGAAAAGCGTGCGCAGGGCATTGTAGTTTCCGACCCTGCCGATCAAGACGTTGTCGAGTGCGGTGTAGCGGTCAATGAGCTGATGCTGTTGGAAGATCATGGCTGTCCGACGGCGATGACTCCGCAGGAGGTTCCGATTGCCATTTATTAAGCCGAGTCCTTCCACGGTCACCGTGCCGCTGGAGGGAAGATTGAGGAAGTTGATGCAACGCAGCAGCGTGGATTTACCGGCTCCGGAGGGACCGAGCAAAACGGTAAAGCTTCCCTTTTTAAAGCAGAGGTTGGTTTGTTTCAATGCTACGAAGCCATTTGGGTAACTCATACTCATCTGTTCGATCGTAATCATTTCGTCCTCCTGAAAATCGATTTGGATGGCATCAGTTTAGATAGGGTACACAGGGAAAATTAGTGTGCAGATAAAAAAGGAATTGGATTGGATTAAGATGAGGGGGAGGACGGCAGGGGAAAACGGTGTGATTGTTCATTGCCGGGGCTTGGTTTGCGGGGATGGCCCACGTCCCAGCGCGGATCGGAGGAAAGATTGACGGGACAAGTTTCTTTCTTGCCCCTTGAGCCCTGTCTTTCGTTATATTTTTTCCCCTCGCACATGAAAGGTGAGCATGGCGCCGGTTACTGAACTGACTCCCGTGTAGATGAAAAGCAGCAGCCAGAGGGTCTGAAAGAACAGCAGGGCGGCAGGATTCCAGAGCGAGGCAAGCCCGACGCCCAGATTGGTTTGGCTGTCTGCGCCAGTGCCGACAGACAGGGACAGAAGGAGGCAGTAGCCCATGCCGGCCAGGGCCATGCGCTGGTAAGCGGAAAATTTCCCCTCACCCCGGTAGTCGGCACGGAAATACTCGGACAGGATGCGCCAGCCAAGGGCAAAGAGGGCGGCGAGCAGAAAGGAGGCCCGGAAAGCGCCTTCCAGGAAAAGATACATGGCGACCAGGCCGATGTTCACCGAAAGCAATGAGGTGATGGCTTGGATCGGCACCACTCCCACCCCCGCAAGGCCTGAGGCGTAAGAAATCTTCTTAGTGGAGCCATGGAAGGTGGTGGAGAAAGGTGCAAAGAGCCAGCGCGCTTTCGGCCCCAACTCGGACAAGGGCTTGCCGTAGCAGCAGCCGAAGCTGAGGCAGGCGAGCCGACCAATCCCCTCGCCCAACAGATAGGCGACCACCAAGGCACCCATCACCGGGATGAGGGAAACCGGTGGCGCATCCCACTGCGAGGCCAGCCCATTATAGGCTGCCACAGCAGGCGGCATGCTCAAGAGACCGATGATGGCGGCGCCCCCAACGGTGAAGGTGTTCCGTTTCTTTTCCACCGCCATGGCGATAAGCTTGGCTGCGGCCACCGAGCAGCCCATCACCCCGAGAAGCAGCCCGATGATCCCCCACATGGGCAGACCCAGGGCTCCCAGAAGCAGAAAGAAGACCATCGCCCCGAAAAGACTGCCGCTGGCCAGCAGCGCCCCGTAATAGGTGACATTGGTGCCGTGCCAGCAGCCATCCAGCGTGGCGGCTTTCGTGGTCGGGATCGCGGCGATGATCTGCCACTTCTCGCGCGGCAGAATCTTGTAGGCCCGCAACAGCAGGGGATGCAGCACCAGGCCCAGGATCAGGATGAAAAGGCCATTGCTCATGTCGTTTCTCCTTCTTTAGGGTTTGTCATGGCGATGAGGGATCGTGCCTGGACCTCCACCTCCACCAGGGGCCGACCGAAGCCGAGGCTGAAGCGGCTGTGCACATTGGTTTGGCTCCCTTTTTCAAGGAGATCCTCGGCAAAACGGATTCGATCCTTTTCAAAAAAGAGGATGTCGGTGCTGCTCCCCGGCCGGTAGAGACTTTTGGGCTGTCCTTTGCTTAGGAACATGCCGGGTCGGATTCGTAGCGGATGGTCATAGCCCGTATCGCTGTAACATTGCACAATGTCGCCGATCATCATGGCCACCACTTCCACCATGGCCACATACCCCACCCCGGTGCCGCCGGGCACATCGGTGTCGATAATGGTGACCACCCGTTTATTTTTGGAGTAGGGGGTGATCATCTCCACCACCGCGCCGGGATTGCAGGAATGATAAACGCCGCCCAGGGAATAATGATCCACCACCCTGCCGGAGACCGGGGTATGATTGTAATGGTACTTGTCCGGGGTCAGCCGGAAGACGGCGTAGTCGCCATGGCTGAAGACCTCAAGCCAAAGGCGATGGTCAGCGCCCAATAATTCCTCGTAGTTGAAAAACTTGTCCTTGAGAAAAAGCGGGGAATCTGAGGCCAGGGATCCCAGCGCCACCCGGGCATCGGCGGGTGAGACCACGGCGTCCTCCCCCTGCGGCATGGGTCGGCACTGCCAGTAGCGGATCTGCCGCTCGAAGATCTTGCGTGGGGTGATGAAGTGTTCCCGTGGGGCCACGCATTCGTCAAGATCGACGCCGCAGCGCGCCAAGAAGCGGGAGTTCCCCCTCAGCCGAGGCCCCAGCGCCAGATCAAAATGGTAGAGGCCCAACAGGCTTGACATGCGGGCCGAGGTCGCCAGACGAAAAAGAAAAGGGGCCTGCTCCCTGGCCCGGGAGTAAAGGAAACGGACGATCCGGTCACCGAAGAGTTCTTCGGTGATCACTGTGCCGCTCAACCTTTCGACATACTGGTGCATGGCTGCTCTCCTAAAGCGTATGTTTCTGCCGCTTGCTGTCCAGATCCTCGGCGATGAGCATGAGCTGCAGCAACCGCGCCGCGTTTGCCGGGGCAAGCGAATCGCCCAGCAGTTCATCCTGGGTCTGGCGGAGGAAACCGTCGACCTCCTGGGTGCCAAGAATGGCGGTCACTTCATCGCGCATCTCCAGGGAGAGCGGGATCTCGCTGGCTGCCATGGCCTTTATCTCCTCGGCGACATACTGCCACCCTTCGTTGATCTGCTCCTGCCGCAGATCTTCGCGGTAATAGCGCTCCGCAGTCAGATTGAACTCCTTGGCCGACATGTCGTAGGGGGAATCGGCGCCCCCCTTGGCGAGAATTCCGGTGGTCAGTCGACCCAAGGCCCCATGCTTGGCGGGCTCCCGCAACCGTAGCTCCAAATCGGCCAGCAGATCGGTAAAGCCGAAACCCTCCACCAGCTCACCCGCCTCTTCGCGGATGATTTCAAGCAGGGCCAGGCGGTATTCATGGTGTAATACCCGGAGATAACCCCCGTAGCGGCGGCTTGTCCGGGTGTTTTTGGTTTTCTTCAGGATGGTCCGCAGGAAACGGTTGGGCGTATCCTTGTGCACGAAAAAGGTGGGGATGCCGATGGCCGTGCCGAACAGAATCTGCCGCCGCTCGCTTTCTACAAAGGGGGTGTCGGGGATATGCTGATGGCTGCAGCTGCCTGCGGCGATGAGCTTGAAGGCCAGGGCGTTGAGCAGCATCTGCAGGTCGGTGGCCCGGCCCAGGTCGCCGGCAAACTGCTCAAATTGCGAATAGTAGCGGGCCTCGAAGCCGGAAAAACCCATGACCTCGAATTCCCGCAGCTTGTACGGCAGGTAGACCGACATCCGTTTGTCAAAGATGCCCATCATGTCCAGGTCTTCCTTGAGGCGGCGGTCATTGTGCATTCGTCCGTCCTGGCTGGCGCTCCGCTCGGTGGAAAGCAGGGCCACCGGGTAATCGATGAGCCGGAAGTCCGGGATGAAATCCCCCTTGCAGCGGCAGGCCTTTCCGACGATATGGTCGATAAACTGGGGGCCGAAGGGAGTGAGCGCCTGGCCGCACAATTTGTTGTGCGCCTTTTTCCGCCAGCGCCGCCAGAGCATGCGCAGATGGGTGTAGTCCAGTTGGTGGGGGAGAAAGCCCAGGGCCTGTTCCGGATGAAAATCCTCGAAGGCCAGACGGTAGGGTGCGGCGCTGTAAGTGGAAACAAAGAGCGGGAGGAAGTGCTCCATGATCTTGGCCACCAGATCGCCCACACATTTTTCGTGGCGTGGGGTGAAGCCGGAGCCGGGGTCGCCCAGCAATCGGCTCATCTTGCGGCTGCCCATGCTGACATGGGTTCCGTTGTTGGCCAGGCTGATATTGGAGGTGTGGGGCATCATCACCAGATTGTTGGTGATGATGCCTGCCTCGCGCATTTTCATCACCGCGTTCAGGTGGCTGCGGCTCAAGACCTGGTGGCAGAGGATCATGTACTGGTGCTTGGCCTCGCCTTCGTCCCAGCCGGAAAGGCAGGGACTCATGAACAGCTTGCGGTAGAAGGCGTCGGAGATGCATTCGTTCAGGGCCCGTTGCCGCATCGGCGGATGCGGGGAGAAAAAGAGCATGGCTTTCTGCCCCCGCCGGACCAATTCGAATTTTTCGTTGGCATACATGATCAGCAGCTGGGTAAAGAGGAAGCGCTTGGCCGTCTCCCGGGCCAGGGCTTTGCCATAGCCGGTGTGGGGGTGCATGGTGGTGACATGGAAGGAAAAGGTCTCCGGCGAGGTGTTGTCGTTCAACAGGTGGGTGAGTAGCCGGCTCCCGGTTTTTTGCACCGTTTCATGGCTGGAGCCTTGGCCAATGACATCGGCCAGGGCCAGCTTGAGCAGATAGCTGATGGGGATGCGCAGGTGTTTCTTGCCCCCCTCCTCCACGAAGAAGCGGTCGGTATCGGTGCGTTCGCCGCGGCTGGGGTCTTGTTTGTCGGCCTTGAGATCACCGGCCAGGACATGCAAGGCGTTCGGGTGCAGGCTGGAGAGGGGGAAACGCACCCAGCTGTTTTCCCAGACCTGCTCGACGTTGTCGCTGAGATAGCGCTCCAGGTCCCGGCGGGCTCGGGGCGAGGTTTCTCCGCGGTCGGCCCGTTTGATGATGTTGGCGTAGTAGCTTGACTGCTCAATGGCTCTGGGCAGATCCGCCGCCTCGCGGTTACCGGACACCGCCACCTGGAGCTCGTTTTCGCAGCCGGTGGTTGCATCGGAACCGAAAAATGGGAGGCTGGCCGGGCTGTTGGGGTCAAGACCGAGCAAGGCGATGCACTCACGTTCCGTGGGTCTGGGATCTTGCCCCGATCCTGCCAGGGATATCGAAATGTCTGCGAAAGAAAGTCTGCTCATCATCTCACCCCGTGGTTGATTATTGGCGCTCCGTCACCATCCTCTTTCTTTTCAAGTTATAAGTGGTCTCTGTCAGGGGTGTGTTAGCTTTGCAACAGGGTTTGATTCAGGAGGGGGTCTGGCGGGCTGGGAGGGGATGGTCGTGATTTTTCAGTCGGTGTTATTCTGGGGTCGGGCAGGCGTGGCCTGATCGAGGAAGTACTGAGCCCAGCATTCCCAGGCTGTGGTGTCCAGGGTGCAATCGCTGGGGCAGGGGTACTCTTCGACCATATGGGGGCACAGCCCGCTTTTGGCCGTACAGATATGTTTGGCCGCCTTTTCCAGGGCGGTGGTCAGTGTTTTGGGGTTGTTATGTTTCATTGGTGTTTTCATGGTGTTTCTCCTTAGGGAGCAGGATGGTGAAGGTTGTGCCCTTGCCGAGTTCGCTTATGACACCCACCTCGCCGCCATGCGCTTGGACAATGTGTTTGACGATGGCCAGTCCGAGGCCGGTGCCGCCAAGTTTGCGGTTGCGGGCCGCATCGCTTCGGTAGAAGCGCTCGAACAACCGCGGCAGGTGCTGGGCTGCGACCCCGGTCCCGAAATCCTGAACCTCGATGGCGATTGTTTCTTCGTCTCGCTGTTTTCCCCGCACCAACAGCCTGCCGCCCTCGTCGCTGTATTTGATGGCGTTGACGATGAGGTTGGTGATCGCCTGTTCGAGCAGGGGGCTGTTGAATTTGGCAGTCAGGTCATCCGGGGCTTCCAGTTCGATGCTGATCTTTTTCTCGGTGGCCTTGAGCCCGCAGGTCTCGATGGCCCGGCGCAGGGGGTGGATGATTTTTTCTTCGCTCAGCACCAGCGCGGTTTGCTCCTGATCTTGCTCCAGCCGGGACAGGGCCAGGAGATCTTCGATGATGGCGTGCAATCGTTTTGACTGTTTGGCAATTATTTCGACAAACCTCCGGGCGTCCTCTGGGCTTTCCAGCGCCCCGTCCAGCAGGGTTTCGGCAAAGCCTTCGATGGAGGTTATCGGGGTTTTCAGCTCGTGGGAAACATTGGCCACAAAGTCACGGCGCATGTTTTCCAATCGCCGCAGGTTGGTGACATCGTTGATGACAATGATGGCGCCGCTGGTCAAGTCCGCGGCATCCTGAAACCTTGTCCCGTGGGCGTAAAAATATTTTTCTTGGCCTTCCCGGTCGGTGAGGTCGATCTCTCCTTCGATGGGCTTGTCTGAGGCGAGGGCCTGGCTGATAAAGCGCTGTAAAGCCAGATTGCGCACCGCCACCAGGGCGTTTTTCCCCCGGAGCTTCTCGGGGGTGATGTTCAGAAGCTTGGCGCCGGCCTGGTTGATATCAAGGATGCGCTCTTCGGTGTCCACCGTGATCACCCCCTCAACCATGCTGGAAAAGACCGCCTGCAGCTGGCTGTGTTGCCGGGCAATGGTTTTGATCCGGCCATCAAGCTGATCGGCCATGGCATTCATCGCTCGGGCCAGACTCGCCACCTCTTCGGCCCCCTCTTCCCGAAGCGTGCCGGTAAAAACACCGTTGGCAAAACGTTCGGCACCCAACCGCATCTCCTCCAGCGGCCTGGTGATACGTTGGGAGATGAACCAGGCGACCAGGGCCACAAGCAGGGCGACAATCAGGCAGCCCCATACGATTTTTAAAAAGATTTTTTTGAGCGCGCTGTCGATGAAGGTGACCGGGATCGCGGTGCGGAGTACGCCAATAGTTTTATTGTTCTGCACCAGGGGGATTGCCACATACATCATGTTTTCCTGGAGGGTGTGGCTGAAGCGCAGAGAGGGAACGGGTCGGTCGGCAAGGGCGGCGATGATCTCCGGCCGGTCACCGTGGTTTTCCATGCGGTCCGGATTTTCATCCGAATCTGCCAGAACCTTGCCGTCGGCACCAATAACGGTCAGACGGGTGGCAGAATCTTTACCGGCGGTTGCGCAGAAGAGTTGGAGTGCGGTCAGGTCGTTTTTGGTGAGCAGGGAGAGAATATGTTCTTGCGCCAGATGGGCCCTTGCCCCAAGGCCGGCGGAAGTCTGGGCCAGCTGAAAGGCCCGGAGGGAATAAGCCCCATAGCCGGCGGCGACCAGAAGGGCGATAATGGTGATCAGAAGCTGGCTTGGGTACAGCTGCCAGATAAGGCGTTTACGATGCATGGCAATCCCCGCTGCGGTTGGAGTTGATAGAGTCAACAGCAACAGAATAGCACGGGATTGTTAGATTGCGATCAGGATATTGTAATGATCCTGTCCCGGGCTAAAAATATCTTTCGAAGGGGGTAGCTTTGTCCGGTCACGATTGTGTTGGCCCGCGCCCTCGGGTGAGGACGCGGGTAAAGCCCCTCAACTCATTCGGGGTAAGGTTTCTTTTTTCCTCGTCTGGGAACGCCTGCGGATGGCGGTCTGGCCGGAGCTGACGGTCTGGTCGAGCTGGAGGGCCTGGCCGAGGGATATGGCTTGCCCGAGGTTGCGGGCTTGCTTGAAGAATATGGTTTGCCCGAGCTGGAGGGCTTATACGAGCCGGAGGACTTGTACGGTTTCGCGCCGCTACGCCCCGGATACGCTGGTTTTGCCGAGCGGCCCTTGGGGGCGTCCATGGTTTTTACCTCAACGTCCCTCCCATTGATCTTGAGGCCCTGGAACACCTCAAGGACTTTCTGGGCAAATCGGCTGTCTGCTTCCAACATGGCGGTATGGTCCAGGATCTCTATGCGGCCGACCTTGATGGAGGCGGAACGGCTGGCGTCATTGATCTGGCCGATGAGTCGCGCCGGAGAGAGGCCGTCTTTTTCGCCGATATTGAGGTAGAACCGGCTAAAATTTACGCGTTCGCGGTCATCCTGCCGGGCGAATCTGCTTTCCGGGCGTTCCTGCCGAGAAAACCTGCTCTCCTGGCGCTTGTAATCGCCCTCTTGGCCGCGGCCCTTCTCTGAGACATTGATGTCCGGGGCATTTTGGTAATGGGTCAAAACGTCGGCAAACTCCTGGGAAACAAAACGCAGGATCAGCTCGTCGCGGTCAAGATCGGCCAGAGCCTCGGTGATCGCCTCCATGAAGGGTGCCAGCTGAGCTAGGTTTACCTCGACTTTTTTGATGGTCTCGATCTTATGAAGCAGTTGTTTTTTGCAGACCTCATGGCCGGATGGAACCTTGCCCAGTTCGAATTGCCTTTTCAGCTTGCTCTCGATCTCCTTGATGCGGAACTGTTCGCGCATATGGATAATAGAGATGGAGATGCCGGTCTTGCCGGCCCGGCCGGTGCGGCCGCTGCGGTGGGTGTAGTTGGCGCTGTCATCGGGCAGGTTGTAGTTGATCACGTGGGTCAGGTCGGTGACGTCAAGGCCGCGGGCCGCCACATCGGTGGCCACCAGCAACTGCACCGACTTGCTGCGAAAACGCTGCATCACGTAATCGCGCTGGCTCTGGGAGAGTTCGCCGTGTAGGGGGTCGGCGTTGTAGCCATTCTTGGAGAGTTTGTCCGCGACCTCGTTGACTTCCTGGCGGGTACGGCAGAAGATGATGGCGTACATGTCAGGGTTCATGTCAACCAGTCTGCGCAGGGCCAGGTAGCGGTCCTTGGCGTGGACCATGTAATAGATGTGCCGGATGTTTTCCGACCCGGCATTGCGAGTGCCCACCGTGATCTCCAGCGGGTTTTTCATGTATTTCCTGGAAATGGAGGCCACGCTCTGCGGCATGGTGGCGGAAAACAACAGGGTGTGTTTGTCGGCCGGGGTTTGGGCAAGGATGGCGTTCAGCTCGTCCTGGAAGCCCATCTGTAGCATTTCGTCGGCTTCGTCCAGCACCACCGAGCGGATGGCGGAAAGATCGATCACCTGGCGGCGCATCAGGTCGTGCAACCGGCCGGGGGTGGCGACTATAATCGGGGCCCCCTGCCGCAAGGAGCGGATCTGGTTGTCGATGCTGGCGCCGCCGTAGACGGCGCACACCCGGATGGCGGGCAGATTTTTGGCAAAGGCGTTGAGGTCGCGGGCAACCTGCATGCAAAGTTCCCGGGTCGGGCAAAGGACCAGGGCCTGGGTCTTGCGGCTGTCTGGGTTGCAGAGCTGCACCAGGGGAATGCCGAAGGCCGCGGTCTTGCCGGTGCCGGTTTGGGCCAGGCCGACAATATCCACCGGGTCTTTGAGGAGGATTGGGATGATCTGTTCTTGCACCGGGGTTGGCGCGGTAAAGCCCAGGGCTTCAAGGCCGGTGATGATGTCGGGATGGATGCCAAGGTCAGCAAAGGTGGTCATGGTGCGGTGTTCCTTATCGAAGGGCGTGTGGGAAGATGGGAAAGGTTGCTGTGCAGGAAAAAGGTCAGCCTGGGGCGGCCCAACACCCCTTAAACAAAAAAACCACACTTCCTCGCCGGAGGCTTTGTGCGGTGCGCTTTTGTAGATTTAGCGATTACAGGCAGAGGCAACACAATGAATTACGGTATTTACCATGGTCTGTCTGGGAAAGCAAGCGCCATGTTTTTCTGGGGCGCACCAGGCGGTTCCAGACCCCAGGCGCTTGTTGTGGGCCAGAGCGGTTATTTTCGAGGGGCGGCCAGGGCAACGGGCAGGGTGATCAGGTATTCTTGGATCAGATCGCGCACCGCGCGGTAATGGGAGAGGGCCTCCTCTTCGCTGGTGGCGTTGTTTGCAAGACGGGGCGGGTCGGGGAATTCCCGATGCAGTTTGATCGCCTTGCCGGCAAAGAGGGGGCATTGCTCGTTGGCGTGGTCGCAGACCGTGATCACGTAGTCAAAGGTGATGTGATCCAGTTCGGAAAGCAGTTTTGAATGGTGGCCGCTGATGTCGACTCCTGCCTCACTCATGACCCGGACGGCCAGGGGGTTGAGGCCGTGGGTTTCAATTCCGGCCGAAAAAAATTCGTAACGGTCGGCGTGGAGGTGTCTGCCCCATCCTTCGGCCATCTGACTGCGGCAGGAGTTGCCGGTGCAGAGAAAAAGAATTTTCTGTTTGTGCATGGTTGAGGTCCTGTGTTTTTTTCAGTTCAGCAACAGCCCGCAACCCTGAAACGAGCTTCTCTGCTTACGGTTTGCAGGAGTAATGACAGATCCCGGCCGGAGTCTCTTTGGCCCAAGGAAAATACCGCCGTTTAAACCATAATGCCACATTAACCAGCGAGATCAGGGCCGGAACCTCGACCAGCGGCCCGATCACCGCCGCGAAGGCTTGGCCGGAATCGATGCCGAACACGGCGATGGCCACGGCGATGGCGAGTTCGAAATTGTTGCTGGCCGCAGTGAAGGAGAGGGTGGCTGCCTGCTCGTAGGTGGCCCCAGTTTTCGCGGAAAGGTAAAAAGAGGCCAGGAACATGAGCAGAAAGTAGATGGCAAGCGGAATGGCTATGCGCACCACGTCAAAGGGCAGTTGGATAATGTATTCGCCCTTGAGGGAAAACATGACCAGGATGGTGAAGAGCAGAAAGATCAGGGTGAGCGGGCTGAGCGTGGGCAGCAGCTTTTCCTCGTACCAGGTTTCGCCTCTTGCCTTTATGCCGACGAAGCGGGTGAGCATACCGGCGAGAAAAGGGATACCGAGATAGATGAACACCGATTCGGCGATCTGCGTCATGGAGATCGCCACCGAAGCCCCTTCAATATGCAGCCAGCCAGGGATGAGGGTGAGAAAAATCCAGGCGTAAACCGAAAAGAACAGCACCTGGAAGATGGAGTTGAAGGCGACCAGCCCTGCGCAGTACTCGCGGTCGCCCCCGGCCAGATCGTTCCAGACAATGACCATGGCGATGCAGCGGGCCAGGCCGATGAGGATGAGTCCGACCATGTATGCGTGATGTCCGGAGAGAAAGGTTACGGCCAACCCGAACATGAGGATGGGGCCGATGATCCAGTTCTGCACCAGCGAGAGCAGCAGCACCCGGCCGTTTTTGAAGACCTCATGCAGCTTTTCGTACCGCACCTTGGCCAGCGGCGGATACATCATGAGGATCAGGCCGATGGCAATGGGGATATTGGTGGTGCCAACCTGGAAGGTGTTGATCAGACCCTTGACGCCGGGAAAGAGATAGCCCCCCATTACCCCGGCGAACATGGCTAAAAAGATCCAGAGGGAGAGGAAGCGGTCGAGAAAGGAGAGTCGCCTTGCTGAGGCCATTTTCGAATTTCCCTTTAGATAATCAGATTAAAAAGATAGCCCACCAGCAGGATGCCGCTGCCCACCACGCCGACAAAGGTGGCGATGAGTGCGGGTTTTAGAACCTTGCGGAGGATGACCATTTCCGGCAGGGAGAGGGCGATGACGCTCATCATGAAGGCCAGGGCCGTGCCAAGGGCCGCGCCTTTTTCTAGCAGGGCCTGGAGGACCGGCACGATGCCTGCGGCATTGGCGTACATGGGGATGCCGATGAGCACGGCCAGGGGCACGGACCACCAGGCGGATTTGCCCATGATCGAGGCCATAAACCCTTCGGGCACATAGCCGTGGATGGACGCGCCCACGGCTATGCCGAGGATGACAAACACCCAGACCCTGCCCACGATGTCCTGCACCGCCTGCCAGCCGTAGAGCACCCGTTCCTGGAGATTCCTCGGCATGTTTGCCTCCCCGCCGCTGGCTAACACGTGTTTTACCCACTCTTCCACGTATTTTTCCATGTGCAGGCGGCCGATGGTCCAGCCGGCCAGGATGGCGATGGTTAGGCCGGTGACGAGATAGAGGGCCGCCACCTTCCAGCCCAGCAACCCATAGAGCAGAACCAGAGCGACCTCGTTCACCATGGGCGCCGCAATAAGGAAGGAAAAGGTGACGCCCAGGGGGATACCGGCTGTGACAAAACCGATGAACAGGGGCACTGCCGAGCAGGAGCAGAAAGGGGTGGCGATGCCCAGCAGGGCGGCCAGCACATTGCCCACGGATTCCCTTTTGCCCGCAAGGATTCTCCGGGTTCGTTCCGGGGTGAAGAAGGAGCGGAGGATGCCCACCGCGAACACCACCAGGGTAAGGAGCATCAGCACCTTGGGCGTGTCATAGAGAAAGAACTGGGTGGCCTTGCCCACCCGGCTGTCCGGGGAGAGTTTGCACAGATCAAAAGCGATGAGGTCGGCAAGGGGGGCAAGCTGGCGATAGACTCCAAACCAGACGGCAAGGGAGATGAGGCCGATTATAAGATAGCGGCCGGTGGCGGCAGGGGAAAGAGGCTGCGCCTGTGGTTTTTGCTGTTCCGGTGGCGAGGCAAGATTATTGAGCTTGATGGGCTGCATGGAGACATTTCCCTTGTCTGGTGTGTCCATTGAGAGGCGAAGATCTGCCGCCAGGAAAACGCATAACTATATTACTATACAGCTATGCGTAAGAATTGTCAACGGCTTCAGAATGCTGGTTTGGCTGGGAAAATGGGGAAGGGGTGACCTGTTTGTTGTGCGCGGTCTTGATGCGAGGGGAGGGGGGGGGCGGCCTGTGGGCGAACAGGATTCAGTCGGTGATCAGCTCGTTGGAAATCTCGTTGGTGTCATCGGGCTTGATGGGAAAATGCTGGGTCAGGATAATGCCCACAGCCTCAATCTCCCGGCACAGGGCGCTACAGGCCTGCCCTTGTTTGATGCCCGTGGCGATGCCATTGGCGTGGGCCATGAGGGTGTCCTGGGAGATTTTCTGGTAGATGCCCATGTCCGCCAGAACCCAGACCTTGCGTTCGAGGAGTGAGATAAAAAACAGCACCCCGGTGTTGTCGCGGGTGGTATGGAGTTTCTTTTCGTAGAAGGCACGGAGCGCTCGCTCGGCCACCCTGGTCTCAAGACGGCGGCCGGGGATGAATAGCCGGAGCAGCGGGGGAAAGATGTTGGCCAGGCTGCCGACCAGAGTGGCGCCGCAAGCCAAAAGGGGCACGAAATAGCCGAGGCTGTCGGCCAGAAAAAAGTCGGTGACAAGCAGGGCGGCCAAGCCGCCGATGGTCAGGCCGGCCAGGAGCTTTGCCTCGGGATAGGTGTCGCTGGCAGCCACCACCATGGCGACAACCTCGCCGGAGGTTTTTTTCTCCACTTCACCGATGGTCGCGGCGATCTGTTGTTTTTCCGCCTCTGTGAAAAATGTCTCTGCTCGTGTCATTTACCAGTCCCCCGAGGCGCCGCCGCCTCCGAACCCACCGCCGCCGAAGCCGCCAAAACCGCCGCTGTCTCCGCCGCCAAAACCGCCTCCTCCCATGAAAAATCCGCCCCCGCCGGCATTGGCAAAGAGGATCGGGAGCAGCAACCCCAGCAGGGCGCCGCCCGGGATGAGCAGAAGCAGGATCAGCCAGCCCAGCGACGAAGAGACGCCGAGAAAGGCGAAAAGCGGCAGGAGCACCGCGCCGGCCATCGCGCCGACCGGTTTGCTCAGCCGCCCGAGAAAGCCGACCAGGATGGCAAAGAAGATGAGGTAGCTGAACAGCGAGGACTGGCCGCCTCTGTGCGCCCGGCGGGGGTTCTGACCCGTGCCCTGGAATTCCCCCCTGGCACCGCTGATGATCGCGGAAATCCCGGCCTCAAAACCTTCGTCCATCTGGCCCGCCTTGAAGCGCGGGGTTATGATCTGGTCCACGATGCGTCCGGCAAGCAGATCGGTGAGCACACCTTCCAGACCCCGGCCAACCTCGATGTGGGCCTTGCGATCGCCTTTGCTGACCAAGAGCAGCACCCCGTTGTCCTTGCCCTTTTGCCCGATCTTCCAGGCATCCACCGTGCGGATGCTGAAATCCTCCAGCGTATCGCCTTCAAGGGATGGGATGGTCAGCACCGCGATCTGGGTGGAGTCGGACTGTTCAAAGGCCAGGAGCATCTGCTCAAGCCTTTGTCGTTCGGCCGGAGAAATCATCCCGGCCAGATCGGTGACATACCCCTGGTATTGTGGAACCTCAAGCGCCCTGGCCGGTTTGAGGCCGCAGACCAAGAGGAGGCCAAGGGTCAGCAGGCAAAGAAGCCCCAGTGTCTTGCCGGACCGCCATGCCGTATGTCGCATGCTGTGCAGCATCCGGTTAGAACTTTACCTTCGGAGCCTTGGCCGTCCCTTCTTCCGCCTTGAACGCCTCGCGACGGGGCAGATGGAGCAGCATGTTGTTGGTCAAATTGTTGGGAAAGGTGCGGATGGAGGTGTTGAAGATCCGCACCGCCTCGTTATAGCGGACCCGGGCCACGTTGATCCGGTTTTCCGTGCCTTCGAGCTGGTGCTGAAAATCCATAAAGTTTTGGTTGGCCTTGAGGTCGGGGTATTTCTCAACCACCACCATCAGCCGGGAGAGCGCGGAGGAAAGGCCGCTCTGTGCTTCCTGGAACTTGGCAAAAGCCTGGGGGTTATTGACCACCTCGGCACCCGCCTGAACGGAGCCAACCTTGGCCCGCGCCTCGGTAACGGCGGTGAGTGTCTCTTTCTCATGGGCTGCGTAGGCCTTTACCGCTTCCACCAGGTTGGGGATGAGATCGGCCCGTCGCTGGTAGGAGGCTTCCACATCGCCCCAAGCTGCGATCACACCCTCGTCGTTCTGTTGGATGGTGTTGTAGCCGCAACCGCTCAAACCGGTTGCGAAAAGCACGAGCATGGCAAATACGAGGAATTTTTGCATGGCGTTATCTCCTTTGGAAAGGGGCTGGAAAAATATTGATGTTGTCACTGCCTCTGCGGGCTTGCCGGCGGCAGGCATTAAACAGGAGAAAATTATCCGGGATTGATGGTGCCCTCGGTACGACTTGAACGTACGACCTACCGCTTAGGAGGCGGTTGCTCTATCCCCTGAGCTACGAGGGCGGTTATTTTACTTTTTCCGCATAAAACAAGGCCCGTACTATACCATCGGCAGTCCAATGCGCAATATCTTTCTTGGCTGGAAGCGCTTGCGCCGCTTGGCATCGGGCTGATCTTGCGTCCGAAGTTGGGGCAGCGTCAGTCTTATGGCAGGGGGCAGGGAGAAAATGTGTGAAAAATACTGGTTCGCCTGCCCGGATGTGCTAGAATGACGCAGTGTCCATCGTTTTTTGTGAAGAGAAAGCAATTTTAGGGTGAGTGTTCCGCATGCGATTGAGGACCATAACCTTTCTGGCGTTTTTCATTATTGGGCTGTTTCCCCTTGCTACTTCCATTGTTATTAACCAACCCCGGCTCCTTGCCACCCTTGAACAGGCGGTTCAGGAGCAACGTCTGGCCCGGCTTGAGGATGATTTCGTCGCCCTGGAACGGACGGTGGAGCAGGGCCGGGAAACCTTGCGTATTTTCGGGATGCTCTCCGAGACCGTCGATTTGGTGGGCCGCCCGCAGTTTGGGATTCCCCTTGCTCAGCTACGCGAGCGTCTTTCCGACGTGGTTGCCAAGCGTTGGTTCAAAAATCGGCCCGAGGTGCTCTCGGTGTCGGTTCTCGATGGGCTGGGCCAGAAACAGTTCCGGGTGAGTCGTCAGGAAAATGGCGAGCTTGGGCTGGTTCCCGCCATGTCCCAGAACAGGATGATGGCAGAAAAAGTGTCCGGAAAAGGCAGAGCTTTCTTGCCGGGGACAACCTTTGTCGGCGCAATTGAGGGAACCGCAGCCCCGGGCAAGGAAGGCCAACCGCCTCAGATCATCGCCCATTTTGGGGTGCCGGTCCAGAATGAGGAGTATGGGACCTCCGGGATTGCGGTGCTGGTGCTGGATCTCCGCCGCCTTATCAATGAGCTGGGAAAATATGATCTGGTGAGCCAGGATGGCTCCTATCTGGCCACGGTGGTTCATAATCAACAAAGGCCTCAGCCGGGCCAGGCCTTTGTTGATTTCCCCGCGCTGCGGCAGGCGGTGCATGATGGAAAACCGGTTATCCTCAAAAACGTCCGGGGCGAGGTCCATGCTTGGTTGCCGTTGATCAGCGAGGCGGAAGGGGGAGCACAGCCTCTGGGTGGGGCAACCGGTGGACAGAAGCGCCATCGAGGTTTGGTTGCAGCAATATAAATGGAACCTCGCCATTATCGTTTCGGTTCTGATCGTGTTGCTTGTCGGGGCGGCGCTGGCCATTGCCCAGTATGCCGACCGCTTGCACAAGCAGTTCTTGGGCGGGCTTGCCTCGCTCCTTGAGGGGAAAAAGAAGCCGCAGCTCAATTGGCGCTGGCCTCAAGAGCATGTCCGGCTGGCTGCGGATCTTGACGCGTTGGCCGAGAAATACCTTGCTGACAATGCGGCCCGTAAGGCGGCGGAAGAAGAGGCGCGGCGGGAAAAGGAGCATGCCCTGGTGACCCTGCGTTCCATCGGCGATGGGGTGATCGCCACCGATCCCGAAGGACGGGTGACCAGGATGAATGTGGTGGCCGAACAGTTGACCGGCTGGTCCCAGGGCCAGGCCCTTTGCCGGAAGCTGGATGAGGTTTTTGACATTATCGATGCCGGGACAGGCAGAAAATCTCTCAATCCGGTGGTCCGGGTTCTTGAGACCGGCAAGATAGTCGGCTTGGGCAACCACACGGTGCTTATTGCCCGTGATGGCAGGGAATATCAGGTGGCGGACAGCGCCGCTCCGATTCTGGGGTCAGATGGCGCAAGCCTTGGCGTGGTCCTTGTTTTTCGGGATGTTACCGAGGAATACGCACTGCAAGAGCAACTGGCCCATGAACTCACGGTGAAGCAGGCCCTGGCCGATCTGGCCGTGCAGCTGGTCGGCTCGGGCCAGAGCCTGGCCGATATTGCCCGGACAATTCTGGCCGCCGCCATGGAACTCACCGCCAGTCCGTATGGCTATGTGGGCGTTATTGATCAAAAAACCGGTCGTCTGGTCTGCCAGGCCGTAACGGAGATGAAGGAAAACGGCAGTCATCAGGAGCTGGAGTTTTCCCCTGGCCCGGATGGTCGGTATCCCGGACTGTGGGGACAGGCGCTCAATGAAAGGCAGGGATTTTACACCAATGCCCCAAGCACCCATCCGGCTGCGGTCGGCTGTCCCGAGGAGCATGCGGCGGTGGTGCGGTTTTTAGCCGTGCCCGTGCTGCTGGCCGATCAACTGGTTGGTCAGATCGTTGTGGCCAATGGTGGGCGCGATTATACGGAAAAGGATCTTGATCTCATGGTCCGGGTGGCCGTGCCGTGCGCCCAAGCCATCAAGGGGGTGCGCGCCAGCGAAGAGCGCGATCGGCTCATGGCTGCCCTGCGCCAGTCCCAGAAGATGGAGGCTGTTGGCACATTGGCCGGGGGAATAGCCCATGATTTCAATAATATGCTTACCCCGATTCTTGGCTATACCGAGCTGGTCATAGCCAGGCTGCCTTCCGGTGACCCCCTGCGGCATGATCTGGGAGAGGTGAAAAACTCGGCGCTTCGGGCAAAGGATCTGGTGCGGCGAATCCTTGCCTTCAGCCGTCAGAAAGGGCAAGAGCTTGTCTGTATGGCGCTGCACCCTGTGGTGGAGGAATGCCTGAAGATGCTGCGTTCCACCCTGCCCGCCACCATTGCCTTTCAGGAGGATATTGCCACGGATTGCGGACAGATCATGGCTGACCCCATCCAGATCCAGCAGATACTCATCAACCTGTGCACCAATGCGGCCCATGCCATGGAAGGGAGCGGAGGCACGCTGGAAATCAGCCTGCGGGAGATCGGGGTGAATCCGGGAGATACCCTTGCCGGCCAGGATTTTCGGCCTGGGCAATATCTGCGTCTGGTGGTCAGCGACACCGGTTGCGGCATGGACAAAGCCACGCTGGAGCGGATATTTGAACCCTATTTCACCACCAAGGAGCAGGGCAAAGGCACAGGCATCGGTCTTGCCTTGGTGCATGGCATTGTCAAGGAACATGGCGGATATCTTTCCGTGTACAGCGAGCCAGGGCAGGGGACAACCTTTTCCCTGTATTTCCCGGTCTGCTGCGAGGCTGGCGGGCAATTGCTCAAGACCATGGATACCAGTATCCCGCGCGGTTCGGAAAGAATGCTCCTGGTTGATGACGAAGAAGATGTTTTGGAGATGCTCAAGGAAATGGGCGAACACCTCGGCTACCAGGTAACAGCCGTTTCGGACAGCACCGAGGCCTATGCAATCTTCAGTGCCAGGCCGGATGAGTTTGATCTGGTTGTCACCGACCAAACCATGCCCGGCTTGACCGGCGTCGCCATGGCCCAGAAGATTTTCGCGTTAAAACCAGGGATGCCGATTATCATCTGCACCGGATTCAGCGAATCCTTGACCGATGGCAAGGCCAGGGAGCTTGGTCTTGCCGGGTATATCATGAAGCCGGTGGTGATGGGAGACTTTGCCCGGCTTGTTCGCCGGGCGCTTTGAGGGAGGTGCAAGATGAAGATTGCCACTGCCGAGCAGATGCTGCTCTGTGACAGATTGACCAGCGCGGAATACGGCATTCCTAGTCTGGAGTTGATGGAAAATGCCGGACGGGGCACAGTGACGGCGATGATTCACCATTTTGGCCCATTGGCTGAACGCAAGGTGGTGATTTTTGCCGGGCCTGGCAATAACGGAGGCGATGGCCTGGTGATCGCCCGGCTCCTTTTGGAGCAGGGCGCTCGACCACAGGTGGTGAGTCTGGTGGACCTGGAAAAATTGCAGGGGGATGCGGCGAGAAATCTTGAGCGGGTCAAGCAACTGGCCATGCCGCTGTACACCTGCCTTGACGAAGACGAGTTGCCTTGGGTGGAACGGCTGGTGGCGGAGAGCGATCTTCTGGTGGACGCTCTTTTGGGCACGGGGTTGCGCAGCCCGATAACCGGAGTCTTTGCTGCGGTTATCCGATGTCTCAATGCCAGCAGCGTGCCGGTGGTGGCGGTGGACATCCCCTCCGGGCTGGCGAGCGACACCGGGATTCCTCAAGGCGTCTGCGTCCGGGCCTATCTCACCTGCACCTATGGGTTGCCAAAATTTGCCCAGGTCGAGCCGCCGGGCAAGGAGTATGTCGGGTTGCTTGAGGTTGTTGATATCGGCATTCCTGCCGAGGTTGTGGAGCGAATCGGGGTTGAGGTGGAGTGGCTGGATCATGCCTCGGTGAAAGGTTTGATCCCGGAGCGGGGCGTGGCTTCCCACAAGGGAACCTTTGGTCATCTGCTGGCGTTGGCAGGGTCGCTTGGCAAGGGCGGGGCGGCGGTGCTTTGCGGCCTGGGCGCGGTGCGATCCGGGGCAGGTCTGGTGACTATTGCCGCGCCGAAGACGCTCAACACTGTGCTGCAGGGGGCGTTGCCCGAGGCCATGGCCGAACCGCTCTCTTTTTCGCAGCATTTTCTCTCTGATACCGATTATGAGCAGCTGTTGGCGGCCACCCATGGTAAGGATGCGGTAGCCATTGGCCCTGGCCTGGGCACTGCGGAAGAAACCGGGCAGGTGGTGCGCAAGCTTTATCGGGAGTTGCGGCAGCCCATGGTGATTGATGCCGATGGCCTCAATCTGCTGGCCGGAGAGGTTGCCGTGCTCGCCGCCGGCCCCAGGGTTTTGACCCCGCATCCAGGGGAAATGTCGCGTCTGGCAGGGATTTCAACCGTGGAAATCCAGGGCAAGCGACGGGCGGTGGCTGCGGATTTTGCCAAAAAACATGGGGTGTATCTGGTTTTGAAGGGGGCATCCACGGTTGTTGCCGCGCCGGATGGGCGGCTGGCCGTAAACCCAACCGGCAACCCCGGCATGGCCACGGGCGGCATGGGCGATGTGCTCACCGGTCTTATCGGCGGACTGCTGGCCCAAGGGATGGCTCCCTGGGAGGCATCCTGTCTGGCCGTCTACATCCATGGCCTGGCCGGGGACCGGATTGTCAGGGCAGGGCGCCCTTTTGGCTTTCTGGCCAGCGAGTTGGCCGCAGAGATTCCGGCGGCTTTTCAGGAGGTGCGGGAATCCGCATGCAAAAGGGAAGATGAAAAGTTGAAAAGAGGATAGGCAGGGGAAGCTGTTTTGCGTCTCTGTGCCTTTGCGTTAATTTTTTAGTTTTGGAGAAAGCACATGCTGATTGCCAAGGAGATCATGGCGAAAAAGGTTGTTTCGGTCAAGGCGGACCTGCCGGTGGAAAAGCTGGCGGGCATTCTCTGGTCCCACCGCATCAACGGGGCGCCGGTGGTTGACGACGACGGGCAGCTGATCGGGGTGGTGACGGAAAGCGATCTGGTGGATCAGACAAAGAAATTCCATATCCCCACCGCCATCTCCATCCTTGATTCGGTTATTTTCCTGGACCGAGCCAAAAACGTGGAAAAGGAAATCAGCAAGATGACCGGCGCCACGGTGGGTGACATCTGTTCCCGGGAGCCGTTGACCATCAGGGAGGATACCCCTCTGGATGAGATCGCCACCATCATGTCCGAGAAAAAGGTCCATACCCTGCCGGTGCTCAAGAACGGCACCCTGGTTGGCGTGGTCGGCAAGGCGGACATTATCCGCACCCTGGCCAGGGGGTAAAGCTGAGTTGAGCAGCTTGCCTGCTCAAACGAAACTTATGCCCTTTGGGTGTAATTCAGACGAGGCGGACCTGGACCAACCCGCGCACCGAGTTGCCCACGAAAAGCGCCTCTGCCTGTTCAAGATCCCGGCGAGTCAGGATGGTCTCCCGCACAGACAGGGGGGCGTGCTCCAGCAGATATCTTCGGAAAACTCCGGGTAGAAGCCCGCATTTCATGGGCGGAGTCAAGAGAGTACCCTGCTGCGCTATAAAGATGTTGGTGATGCTTCCCTCTGTCACCTCTCCCCTGGTGTTTGCAAAAAGCACTTCGTGAAAACCTCCGGCGAGTGCCTGTTCCCGCTCGGTGTCGTAAATCTCTCGCAGGGTGGTTTTGTGAAAGAGCCAGGGGGAACCTGGGTCGGTGGCCTGGGTCGAGAAGAGAACCCTTGGCAACTCGGACTGGGCGGCTTGTGATATCGGCCAGGTGAGTGCGGTTGGGGCTGAGCAGGGGCTGGGGGTAAGCTCCATCTGGCCGTTTTTTGCCAGAGTCAGCCGCACCCGCATGGGAGAGGCACCAAAATCCAGGGCCAGCCTGTCGAGCCGGGTCATGAGTTCCGGCGGGCTGAATGGATAGCGGAAGTAGGCGGAGGAAGCAGCCAGCCGCTCCAGATGTTCGGCCAGAAGCCAGTAGCCGGAGTCCGGCAGCCAGAGAAGTGTTTCAATAAGACAGAAGGCTGGGGCCGGGTTGCTCAGGAAACACCCCTTGAGCAGGCATTCCCGCCATTCCTGCTCCGGATCGGACTCATGGATGATTCCGGAGCCGATGCCCATCTCGCCTGTGTTGCCGTTGAGTTCGATGGTGCGGATGGGCACATTGAAGGTTGCTTCGCCGGAGGGGGCGATAAAACCGATGGCCCCGGTGTAGACGCCGCGCGGCTCGCTCTCCAGCTCGCGGATAATCTTCATGGTTCGGATCTTGGGAGCGCCAGTGACCGAGCCGCACGGAAACAGAGCCCGGAACAGGGGCTCGATCTTTGTCGCCCTCGGCAGATGACCGGTGATGGTGGAGGTCATCTGGTGCAGGGTCTCATAGGTTTCGATGTCAAAAAGGGATCGGGTCGTGACCGTTCCCGGGGTGCAGACGCGGCCAAGGTCATTGCGCAGCAGATCGACGATCATCACATTTTCGCTGCGGTTTTTTTCATCCCCCTGTAGAAACTGCATCAGCCGCTCGTCTTCGGCTGGATAAGGGCCGCGCTGGATGGTGCCTTTCATGGGCCGGACCAGGCATTGCTCGCCGGTCCTTTTGAAAAACAGCTCCGGGGAAAACGAGAGGATCTGTTGGGAGCCGGAGCGGAGGTAGCCGCCGAAGGAAACGCTCTGGTTGCGGCGTAACGCCTGATACATGGCTTCCGGCGAGCCGTTGAAGTCAAAGAGCAGCTTCAGGGTGAAGTTGACCTGGTAGGTGTCGCCGCTTTCGATGTATCCCTTGATTTTCTCCAGAGCTGCGGTGTAGTCCGTTTGCGTGAGGTTGGGGCGCAGGTTGGTGAGGCAAAAGTCCGTGGAGGCCTGCGTTGCGGGCGGATCGGGCCAGGGGGTGCCGAGCAATTCTTCTGTGTTGTGGTCGAAGATCAGAGGGGCGCGGAATACGCCCAAGCGGGCCAATGGCTTTTTGGTGTCGGGGCGGATCTGCTTTGCCAGGGAAGGTTCGAGCAGATAGCCGAACTCATAGCCCAGCCAGCCAGCCAGATAGAACCCTTCCGCCAGAAAGTCTTCAGCCTGCTGGAAAAATCGTGCCGGGTCGTCATGGGCGTAACAGGCAAGATGCGCCACAGGCCGATGGAAAAAATAGGAGTGGGATTCCTCCGCAGTAACCCTGCTGGTTTCAAGAAAAACGCAATCCTCGGTGGCCGCTAGGGCCATGATCCGGGCTAAGGTCTCGTCTGTCAGGGGGCAAGGCATACGGGTATTTTCGCGATGGGTTTTCTGGTCGGGTGGCACATGTCGTTAGAGAAAGGTCCCTGTCTGGAATGTTACTCCTTTACCGATTCATGGACAGTTAAGCAAGGTAAAAAAAAACGGGATGGGTCACGGATTTGTGGCTTTCTTTATGATTTTTGGGGGAGCAGGCGCAGTTCATCTTGCGAGAACAACAGGAATATTTTATAAAAACAGGTGCTGGTGATCCACCGGCATGTTTCCGAGGTGGGAAAGAATGGCTCTTTATTGAGCTTGGTCAGACAATTTTTATGGAGGGTTGTACGTTATGCTGATTAAAGACTGGATGGCGAAAGACGTCCTGACCGTGGATGAGAACACCTCTCTGATGCGTGCCACCAGGATATTGAAGGAAAACAGTATCCGTCGTCTGCCGGTGGTTTCCCATGGGAAGTTGATCGGGATCGTGACGGATCGGGATGTGAAAGACGCCTCTCCTTCCAAGACCACATCCCTGGATATCCATGAGCTGTATTATCTGTTGTCGGAAATGAAGGTAAAGGACGTGATGACCTCTAATCCTCTTACCTTGAATCAGGACGAGACTCTGGAAAAGGCGGCGCTGGTTATGTTGGAGGACAAAATCTCCGGGCTGCCCGTTGTGGATGGGCTTGGTCATCTTGTCGGACTGCTGAGCGAAACCGATGTCCTGCGGGGCTTCATCCACAGCACGGGAATCAAGGATGGCGCCATTCAGTTTGTTTTCGACCTGCCCGATGCAGCCGGTTCCGTTACCAGGGTTATTGAGAGTCTGCGCAAGTTTGATGTTAGGGTCATCAGTATCCTCACTTCGTTTGAGGATGCCCCGGAGGGGAAAAAACGGGTGGCTATTCGCGTGATGATCAGTGATGCAGGGCAGGAAGAGGCGATGGCCAAGGAGCTGCGGGAAACCTTTACCGTGGTGTACCATGGCAAGGACGAGCTGAAGAATATGCCGCGCAAACGGGCTGTTTGATTTAGGAGCTGTTACGAAATAAGCAAAAGAAGATAGGGCGCATTATGAGCCGTATTGCCGGGATTGCCCGGCAATACGGCTTTTTTTATGGGCTGGGCAGTTCGGTGGGCTGGTCTTGAGGCCAGGGGGGGAGGTCTTCCCTGAAGGCCTCCATGGTTACACTGCCGCCGACCCTTGTTCCGGGCTTGCCGGAGGCATTGTCCAAGGGGAGCATGACAATGCCCGGCGGGACGGGGAAGCCCCCGGTCGTTGGATAGGTTGTTTTTGCCTGGTTCATGAAGTCAAGCCAGATCGGGGCTGCAGCCAGTCCGCCTGTTTCTGCGGTTCCCAGAGAAGTGTTTTGGTCGTGCCCTATCCAGACGCAGGTTGTCAGCTCCGGGGTGTAGCCGACAAACCAGGCATCTATGTTTTGATCGGTGGTGCCGGTTTTGCCAGCCGCTGGCCCACCGAAGCTGCTTATCCCCTTGGCGGTGCCGTCGGTGATGACCCCCTCCATGAGGTGGGTCATCTGGTAAGCAACCCGGGGGTCAAGGGCCTCGCTGAAGGCCGGGTGCTGTTCTTCCAGTACTTTGCCGTTGCTGTCCACGATTTTTTCGATGAAAAGAGCCTGGGGCATCCGACCGCCGTTGGCAAAAGCAGCGTATGCTCTGGTCAGTTCAAGGGGGGAGACACCGGAGGTTCCCAGGGCCAGGGAAAGGTCTTTGCCCAGGGGGGAGGTGATGCCCAGCCTTCTGGCCAAATCAATGGTGCTGGCTGCTCCGACCTGTTGCAGAATTTTGATGGTGGGGATATTCCGTGAGTGCACCAGCGCATTTCTGAAGGAGGTGGGGCCTTCAAATTTATTGTTGTAATTCTTGGGCTCCCAGTACTGCATCGAGCTGGCGCCGCGGAACTGAATCGGTTCGTCAATAATCATGGTGGCCGGGGTCATTCCCTTTTCAAGGGCTGTGGCGTAAATAAAAGGCTTGAAGGCGGAACCTGGCTGACGGCGGGCTTGGGTTGCCCGGTTGAATTGGCTTTTCTCGAAATCCGTGCCGCCCACCATTGCCCGAACATATCCGGTTTTCACTTCCATGGAGATCAGGGCAGCCTGGGGCAAGGTGTCGGCGTGTTTGCTCTGGCGGATGGCCCATTTGGCGGTGCCGCGTTTAATGGCCATGTTGGCGGCCTTCTGCATGTTCTGGTCAAGGGTGGTGTAGATGCGAAGTCCGCCGGTCAGGAGGGCTTCGCTGCCATACTTGCTTTCAACGTAGGCCTTGACATATTCAATGAAATAATTGTTTTCAGTCGGCCCTTCCTTGGCCGGATTCCAGAGTAGTGTCGTTTCATAGGCTTTTTGCGCGGCAGTCGGGGTGATATAGCCTTCTTCCGCCATGCGATTCAGGACATAGAGCTGTCTGTTCTTGGCCAGCTTGAAGTTGCGAAATGGGGAATAGCGGCTTGGCGCTTGCGGCAGTCCTGCCAGAAGAGCGATCTCGGCGAGGTTCAGATCCTGAACGCGTTTGTCGAAATAGATCTGGGCTGCGGCCTCGACCCCATAGGCGCTGCTGCCAAGATATATCTGGTTGAGATAGATGTGGAGGATGTCCTCTTTGCTCAGGGTGGTGTCGATCCGGTAGGCGAGAATTGCTTCCTTGATCTTGCGGGTGTAGGTTTTTTCCGGGGTGAGGAGGAGCGCCCTGGCGACCTGCTGCGTTATGGTGCTGCCCCCCTGGCCCCGTTCCCCCGAACGAATATTGTGGATAAGCGCCCGGACGATCGACCAGGCATCCACTCCGCTGTGTTGATAAAATCGGGAGTCTTCCGCAGCCACAAAGGCTTGAGGGAGCAATTCCGGCATCGCGGAGAGCGGGACAAGCGTTCTGTTTTCTCGTGAAACGAAGGTGATTGGTTGTTTGGCCGAGTCGTAGATGATGGAGGCCGTGGCCGGATGGTAGTGCTTCAAGGAGCCGATTGCCGGGATATCGAGGGAGATAAAGATGTAAAACGCTGCGCCCAGGGCAAGGGTCAGGGCAAGGCTTATGGTGAGCAGGAAGAGGGTGAGCTGGACATGGGTCCAGATTCTAGTTGGTGGCTGGTTTTTGTTATGCACGGCAGACATTGAAAAATATATTCATTATAAGGGGTGGCATGGGACGCTGTCGGCCCCGCTATTGTATTGTCAGCGAAAGATAATACAGGGTTAGCCCGGCAAGGTCACTACATTTCTTGAGGAGAGGCTGCCGAGGGGGGGGGATAAAAAAATAAAGGATCCTAGGCCGCCACCGAGGATCCTTTATAAAGAAGGGGATGATTGAGTCCGCTTGTTACGGAAAGACAGAAGGTCGTTTGTCTTTTTTCTCCCATGGTCGTCGGAGAACCATGTTGTCCCTGCATTTTAGTATTAGCAATGTGCGTGCCAGTGAGTCGGACTCTGGGCGTTTTTGTTTTTTATTTCTTTCTTATGTCTTGTTATTCCAAGATGTTGCTCGACCTGCAATGTCTCGTTTTTTTGGGTTGTCCGGATTTTCTCTTGCGGGTATAGTTATACGCGTATGGCTTATTTTGATCCTATTTCTGGTGGGTAATGGATCACATTGCGTCATATTCGGGCAATATTGCCAGCGCAGTGTGTTTGGAGTTTTTTGGCATCGAGGTTTGGCTTTCCGTGTGTTATTCCTGTCTGTCGTGCTGCTATATCTCGGTTTTTTCGCTTTAATTCTGTCCGCAATCATCTGTTGAGGTATTGCTGGAAAATGAGATATTGCGCCTTACTATTTGTTGGAAATTGAATAGTGGGCTAAACGTGCACAGTAAAAATACCAAAAATGGGAGTATGTAAAGAATAAAAACTTGACAATGGCTTTTTCCATTTTGTAGATTGGGTATCAATATATTTGGCTTGGGTTGTCTCCATCGTGGAGCGCCCTGGAAATTTTTTTAAAAAAAACAACACGCAAAGGAGGGTGCAGGGAAGGGGAACATTATCTGGTAAGTCGCAGAAGTGATTCGTCCGGGACCGCCATCCCGTTCGGGTCGACGATGAACCAAAAACCTGGAAGTCAGGTCGTTTGATTGAGGAGAAAAAAATGGAAGGTCTACTGTTTTTGCTTTTCTGGGTCGGAGGCGCAGCGCTCCATACCGTATTTGATCTCAAGATCAAACCGTTGATCCAGGCCAATGAGGAAACATTGCCATGAGCCTCTTGTTACGGAGACTGAAGAGTAAGGTTTTCGTCATGCTGGATCGCAAGATTAAACGATTAAAATACGCAAAAGGAGTGTTGTCCCATGAATAATTTCTTAGCTGATGTCTTGCCGCAGGAGGGTGGCCTTGTTGCCAGCCCCTCGCGTTCCTACAATGCTGTCATTGCCATCGGCGCTCTGCTCGCTGCTCTTGGCCTTGCCGCCGGGCTGCATTCCATGTATGCCGGGCATGAGCATACCTTCGGCGTTACCCGGGATGTTCCTTGGGGTTTGCTGATCGCCGCCTATGTGTTTTTTGTGGTTAGTTCAACCGGTCTGTGTCTGGTTTCCTCCATCGGTCATGTTTTTGGGGTTGAAGCATTCAAGCCCATTGCCAAGCGTTCGGTGTTCATGGCCATCGTCACCATTGTCGCTGGTTTTTTCGTGATCGGGTTCGAGATCGAAAATCCTTGGCGGATGCCCATCTATAATATGTTGTCCCCGAATCCCACTTCCAATATCTGGTGGATGGGAACCCTGTACGGCGCGTATCTCTTTTTCATGGTTGTCGAGTTTGCTCTCTTGCAGATGGAAAAGCACAAAACCGCCGGGATGCTTGGCCTGTTGGGGGTAATTTCCGGTATTGCCGCCCACAGCAACCTTGGCGCGGTTTTTGGCCTGCTCAGCGGCCGTGAGTTCTGGCATGGCCCGTACATGCCCATTTACTTCATCACTTCTGCCATGATGTCCGGCTGCGCTGCGGTTATTTTCTTCCACTGCCTCGGGTACCGGGCAAATGGCTGGAAAATGAGTGAGAAATTGGAAGGTTCTCTCATGGCCACGGCAAAATTAGGGGCAACCCTGATTGCGGTGATCATGTTTTTCACCACCTGGAAGATGATCACCGGCATCAGCGGACAGCCGCCAGGAAAATATGAGGCCATGATGGCTCTGGTGAACGGGCCCTATGCGATCAATTTTTGGCTCGGTGAGGTTATGCTCGGCATGGTCATTCCTTTTGCCATGATTCTGGCCGCTCGCGCCAAAAACATACCTGTTCTCTTCTGGGCCTCCGTTTCCGGTATCGTCGGCATCTTCTTCATGCGCTACGACCTAGTCGTGGTTGGGCAACTCGTTCCTTGGTATAGCGAGTTAGGGGTTGTTGATATGCCCGAGTTGTTAACCTACACCCCTTCTCTGCATGAGATTGTGATCACCGCTGGGGCCATGGGCCTCTGCGTCATGGGGTTCTTTATGGGTGAAAGGCTTTTCAGGGGGCATCTGTCCGAGGATCACTAAGCACGCGGAGGAGAAGGATATGGTGGCCAAGAAAAAAACGGCCATCCAGCCTTTGCGGCCAGATTTGCCGATTTATCCCATAGGGGTGGCAGCAAAGTTGTTGGATGTTCATCCGAGAACACTTCGTATCTACGAGGCAGATGGGCTGGTTCATCCCCAGCACAATGGATCCCGGCGGCTGTATTCCTTGAATGACATAAAGTGGGTATCATGTGTGCGTTCTATGATTCACGATCAAGGGATCAGTATTCCGGGGTTGAAAAGGTTGTTGACGCTTGCGCCATGCTGGGAGATTGCAGAGTGTCCCAGCGAGGTTCATGAAACCTGTGAATGTCTTTGTGACAGGGCTGTGCCGCGGTCGTTGCGTGTCGCGGGCGACGAGGTAGCCGAAAAAAAAGCCAAGGCGGCCGACCGGGCCAAGGAAAATACCGGTTCCGGCCGCAAGAAGCAGGTCGGGCGCAGTTGATACAACTGGTGGTCAACGAATAAGAAAAAAGGCCGGAGAGGGTTTCTCTCCGGCCTTTTTTTGTGTAAGCAATTGGGGGGGGCTAGTCGAGTTCTTCGCCAAAGGGGTTTTTCAAGCCGTACCGCTCTATCTTCCGGCGCAGGGTGTCCTTCGAGATACCCAATTCACGGCAGGTGGTCATCCGCCGCCAGTGATTACGTTCCAGAGATTGAAAAATTGCCTGTTTTTCAACTTCTTCCAAAGCTTGCGGCTTGTGGAGAGGGATGGGGCCGGGCTGTAGACTGTTCTGGGTTTTCGGGGCAAATGGTTCGGGTAGATGCTCCGGCCTGATGAAGCCGCCGTGGCAAAGGATGAAGGCGTATTCGATAATATTTTCCAGTTCGCGGATATTGCCGGGGAAGTTGTAGCGCATGAGGATGCTTAAGGCTTCGTCGGAGATTCCAACAATATCCTTGCCCTGCTGGGTGCTGAACTGTTTAGTGAAATGCTCGGCGAGCATGGGGATGTCTTCCATGCGGTCCCGCAGGGGCGGGAGATTGATCTTCACCACGTTCAGGCGATAAAAGAGATCCTCCCGGAAGAGGCCTTCCTGGACAAGCTGTTGCAGATTGCGATTGGTGGCGGCGATGATCCGCACGTCGGCTTTAACCGGTTTGTTGGAGCCCAGGGGCTCATAGACTTTTTCCTGAAGAACGCGCAGGAGCTTGACCTGGAGGGAGGCCGGAATGTCACCGATTTCGTCAAGAAAAAGGGTGCCTTTTTCGGCGCTGGCAAAGCGCCCCGGTCTGTCGTGCTTGGCGTCGGTGAAGGCGCCGGCCTTGTAGCCAAAAAGCTCCGACTCAAGCAGGGTTTCCGGCAAAGCCCCGCAGTTGACCGCCATGAATGGGCCTTTGTTGCGCTGGCTTGAGGTGTGAATGGCGCGGGCCACCAGTTCCTTACCGGTGCCAGACTCGCCGAGGACAAGGACATTGCTCTCGCTACGGGCGATTTCCGGCAGGATGTCGAAGATGCGCTGCATGGAAGCGCTCTTGCTGAGGATTTCGCCAAAGGTGTAGCGTCGGGAAAGCTGCTTGCGCAGCTCCGTGACCACGCTGAGATCCCGGAAGGTTTCCACCCCGCCGATGACGTTGCCTTCGTGGTCTAGGAGCGGGGCGGCGCTGATGCTCAAAGGGATCTGCTTGCCTTCGATGTTTTTGACAAAGATGGAGCGGTTGGCCACGGGTTTGCCGCTGTAAAGGCTTTGGGCAATGGCGCAGTTGTCGCCGCAGATGCTGGAGTGAAACACGTCGCTGCACGATTTGCCGATGGCATCCTGCCGTTTCCAGCCGGTAATCAGCTCGGCCGCCCGGTTGAAGGAGGTGATCTTCCAATTGCGGTTTACGGTGAACACGCCGTCGGCGATACTTTCCAGGACCAGATCCTTGGTCATGACCGAGGTCAGGTCGCGGAAGGTTTCCACCCCGCCGATCACGTCTCCGTCCGGGTCGGTGAGCGGTGCGGCGCTGATGCTGATCGGGATGGTCTCCCCGTCCTTGCCCTTGATGAAGATGGAGCGGTTGCCAATGGGCTTGCCGCTCTCCACACTCTGGGCCAAGATGCAGTTGTCGCCGCAGATGCTGGAGTGAAAGATGGAATTGCAGGGTTTGCCGAGAATCTCATCCTTGGTCCAGCCGGTGATGTGTTCTGCCGCCTTGTTGAAGGAGGTCAGGTTCCAGTTCCGGTCCACGGTGAAGACGCCGTCGGCAATGCTGTCTAAAATGAGGTCCTGCTGTAGGCTGGAAGTGACATCGCGGAAGGTCTCGACCCCGCCGATGACCTGACCGTCCGGGTCAACAAGGGGTGAGGCGCTGATGCTGACAGGGATGGTCCGGCCATTTTTCCCCTTGATGTAGATGGAACGATTGACGATGGATTTTCCTTCGTTGACGCTCTGGGCTAGGATGCAGTCCGCGCCGCAGATGTTGGATTTGAAAATTGTATTGCAGGCGGCGCCGACTACTTCCTGAGCTGTCCAGCCGGAGATTTGTTCCGCCGCCTTATTGAAGGAGGTGATGCGGAAGCGCTTGTCCACGGTGAAGACGCCATCTGCGATGCTGTCCAGGACAAGCGGGTAGATCTGGCCGGGGTCGCTGGCGTCGCGGAGGGTGATGATTGCGCCGGAGAGTTTGCCGTTCTTGTTGGGAATCGGGATCGCCGTGACCAGGAGGATGATCGAGTCCTTGCTGTCCGGTTTGTTCATTACAACCCGTAGTCCGTGCATGGCCCGGCCCGAGGCCAGCGGTCCGTACAGGCTGCACAAGGCTTCAAATCTGCCTGTGCCGCTGAAAACGTCCTGACAGCTCTTGCCGATGGTCTCGCCGGTGTTGAGGCCCATGAGCTTTTCAGCTGCTTCGTTGAAGGAGTTGATCTGCCAGTTTTCATCTACGGTGAAAACTGCCTCCTGTACGGCAGGGGAAGAAGGGGGTGCGGTTTTGGCGTTCATTGTTATGAAGTAGTGGGTGTGTTGGTTGTCTAATTATTGTTAAGAATCATTCTTGAATCTTTCAATATATAGCAAAAAAAAACAAAGTTCGCTTGCGGAAAGGCAAGCATCAGCGTGTTTTTTCTCATTGGTGGAGAAAGGCGTCGTAATTTGAATCCGGCTTGGCAACGGGACAGGGGAAAGTTTGGCCAGAAACCGAGAAAATTATCTTGACATGCGGGGTTGTCAAATTACAATGGCCTGAATTTATCCCTTGGCAATTAATCTAAAGGTTAACTGCTTAAGTTCCTTCTGGATTATCCGATTCCTGAAGGGTGGAAGAGGTCGAGCACCCTTCTGAAATACATTGAGGAGACGTGAGAATGAAGATAGATGATTTTGAAAAACTCGAGAATGAGGGGGCTGAAAGCCTTCCTTCCGAGGAGCGGCGCCGATTTCTTCGCTTTGGTTTGGCGGTAACCGGTGTTTTTGTCGGAGGATCCGTGCTTTCCTTGACCTCTGCCCGCAACGCCGAGAGCGCCATGGGGCCGGTGCCGGCATCCGGGGCTTTCCCTTACAGTCCGCATTACACCATGGTTATTCGCCAGAACCGGTGTATCGATTGTGAGCGGTGCATGGATGCGTGTGTAAAGACCAACAATGTTCCCTCCTATGGATATCGTACCACCATTCTCCAGCAGGAGCGGGAGATTGGCAATGGTGTGAAAGAGCGGGTCTTCATGCCGGTGCTCTGCAACCATTGCAATCGGCCGCCCTGTGTCCGGGTTTGCCCCACCACCGCAACCTATAAGGATAAGAAAACCGGCATTGTTATGATGGATTACAAGCGCTGCATCGGCTGTAAGACCTGTATGGCAGCCTGTCCTTACAATGCCCGGTATTTCAAGGAAGAGAACAGGGCTGTTGACAAGTGCAACTTTTGTTTCGACACCCGCATTTCCAAGGGCGAGAGCAAGACAGCCTGTTCGGCAGCCTGTCCGGCTGGGGTTCGTATTTTCGGTGATCTCACCGACTACGGCAGTGAAGCTTATAAATTGATCCACAAGCCTGAAAAGGTTGTTTGGGTTCTTCGGCCTGAAACCGGCGCCATGCCCAACGTGTTTTACATGAATGATTAACCAAACAGCGGAGAGGGCCGTAATGAAACGCAACAATAAGAGCGTAATGACTATAGTGGGCTTGGCGGCTGTTATCGGTCTCCTTGTTTCTTCCAGCCTGTCTTTTGGCGAGGAAGCCTACGATGAGGATACCTATGGACCGAAGGCGCCTATTCTTTGGACAAAACCCGTGAAAGGCGTGGCGTTTTACCATAAGACCCACACCATGGATGCAGGCCTGTCCTGCGACAACTGCCATGACAAGATTTTTGAGATGGCTGCTGGCACTGCCGAGCAAAAGGCCGACTTCACCATGGCTTCCCTCTATAAGGGCAAATATTGTGGCACATGCCATGACGGGCAGATGGCCTTTGCATCCAACACCCGCTGCGCAACGTGCCATGTCGGGGTGAAGGGGTACAATAAGTTAACCGGAGCCGCGCCCCAGGGTAAGGCTGAAGGCAAGCATTGATTTTCTTTTGTAACTGAGACCCCCGTCCGCCGACGCGAAAGCGAGAGGGCGGAGTGGGTTTCAGTATGGCCTGAATTTTTGAAGCGGAAAGCCTTTGCGGTGAAAAGGCTTTCCGCTTTTTTTGTTCCCCTCCCCCCTTGTGTCCTTTTTTTGGGCGCCTGTCCACGCACAACAGACCTGAACTCGTAAGAATCCGATGGCCGCTTCCCTGGACACCCATGCAATTGGCATTGTCAATTAATAGGTGAATTCTTGCCTTATGTTTTAACGCATCGATCCGTAGCCCATGAAAGCCTCTGTTTGTAGGAAACATGATCAGGCGAACGTTCGTATCCCTGTGGAGTTGCTTTTGTTGTTTGTCGGGTAAAGCCGGCATCGTCTTCCTTGTGAGGTCCCAGCAAAGATCTTTGGAAATTATGAATGGTGGAGTGGCAGCATCTTTTTGCGGCGTATATTGCGTCATCCCAGGGACTTTAAGTGTGTATATGTTTGATTTTAAAGAATAAAAACTTGATGTGTTTTTCTGGCCTCTGTGGACGACAAGATCGCGGTTAAAAGTATGCTTATGGGCGATCTGTTGCGTATCTCTATGAAGATACACATTTTTTCTGTCTTTCAATTGCGTGGATTGCCTTACATTATGGTGGATATTTTTGCGCCCACATTGTCGTGGGTGTTGGCGCAAAAAGTGCCCTCTTGGTTAAATAACCTTAAACAACATGTGTACTGGAAAGATATGAAATGAATTTTTGTAGAACTCTAACTGCCTGGTTCTCTATGAAAAACAAGAAATTTAGAAGAAAAGAGACCCCGATGGTTTGTTGTGGCACACACCTTGCTCTGTACCTAGATCGACATGGGATGTTGCGCGGGAAAAGCCCATTGCCGAATAAGCGTATGCACAGAAAAGGAGGTGGCCGGGGAGCGTTTAAGAAATATTCTGGAGAGGAAAAACTCCTCAATCACCGGGTGGCGGCCCGGAAAGTACACCTTGCTCCAGAAAATATCAGCAGAAGCTTGGAGTTGGGCTGAAATTGAAAATTGAAAGAAGATTGTAAAGAATAACTCCCTGGCCGGGAGTGAGTGAAGACTAACTGTTAATCTGGACGTAAAAATCTTAGGGAGGAAAAATCATGTTGAACACATTTTCAATCGCTGAGGTGGCAGAGGAAAAGGTTGCTACCCCGACCGTGACCAAGGCCACCATCCTGTGCGCGGTTCTGGCCCTTGTCGGTGTCGGTGCCGGGCTGTATGCACAGGTTGTCGGGCATGAACATGCCTTTGCCAACACCAGGGAGATGCCCTGGGGTATACTGATCGCAAATTATGCCTATTTCGCCATCATCTCCACCGGGCTCTGCCTGCTGGCCGTTTTGAGCCACATCTTTGGCCACAACCGTCTGACCGCTCTCGCCAACCGCATGGTGTATCTCTCCATCGTGGTTATTTTCGGTGGGTTCACCATCATCGGCCTCGAACTTGAAAATCCTCACCGCATGCTCCTCTACAATATGCTCTCCCCGAACCTGACCTCCAACATCTGGTGGATGGGAACCCTGTACAGCATGGCAGTGGGTTTCATGTTTGTTGAGTTTTATTTGATCCTGACCAAGAAATACTCCATGGCCGTTACCCTTGGCGTGCTTGGGGCATTGGCGGAGCTTGCGGCAAACACCAACTTGGGCGCTGTTTTTGCAACTCTTTCCTCCCGTCCTTTTTGGTACGGTTCTCAGTTGCCGGTGTATTTTCTCGCTTCGGCCGTGATGACCGGTTCCGCGGCGATCATTCTGTTCAGCAACTGGGCTTATAAGATGCGTGGCGAAGAAATGAGCCAGCTCACCCGTGAAGGTCTCCAAGGCGCTGGCAAGGTTATGTTCAGCACCCTCGTGCTGCTCGTCGTTGCCACAACCTGGAAATTCATCGCTGCCTTTGCCGGTGGCACCGAAGAGGCTCGTCTTGCCGCCATGAGTCTGATCCAGGGGCCGCTCTCCATGAATTTTTGGGTGTTTGAGACCGTGATCGGCATGCTTGCCCCCATCGTGATCTTGACTCTGTCTCGGATGAAGAGCCAGCAGGCCCTGTCCGCCGCGGCCCTTATGGTTTTGGTGGGAGCCTACTTTCAGCGCTATGACCTCGTTGTCGCCGGTCAGATCGTGCCCATTTACAGCGGTTGGGATGAACTGCCGACCTACTTTTCCTACATCCCTTCCGTGGCCGAGTTCTTGATCGCTCTGGGTGGTTTCGGGGTTGTTGGCCTCGGCTTTTTGCTCGGCGAGCGGTTTTTTGGCAAGGCATTCCGGCCCAGTGGGCATCATTGATCGCTGCCCCATACGAGGCTGGGTAAAGATAAATGACCTCCTGCGGGCGGGAAATCCTGCCCGCAGGAAGCTTAAACCGGAGTAGAGATAATGATATCTGACAACAAGGCAATCTTCACCATAGGAACTGCGGCGAAAATGCTGGAAGTGCACCCGCGGACTCTGAGGATCTACGAAAGGGAAAATCTGATCACGCCTTTACGCAACGGCCAGTGGCGTTACTACACCATGGACGACATCAAGTGGATTCAGTGCCTGCGGGATATGATTCATGAGCATGGCATCAGCATCGCGGCCATCAAAAAGCTGTTGCAGTACACCCCCTGCTGGAATATTGCCGATTGCTCCTTTGAGAAAAGAAAGCAATGTACGGCCTTCATGTCCAGCGGCCTTGTTCCCAGAAAAATCAGCGTGGAGCAGAGATCAGGGGATGTTGCAGCCTGAGCAATGGAAACGGTTTTTTAACAAGGAGAACGACAATGACTACCATCACGCAGTTTTTGGATAAAATCAATATCGGCACTGTGGGTGTGAACGAAGCAACGGGAAGCGTTTCGGCCAGAGTTTCTTTTTCGCAGATCAGCGAGGCTTGCTGGGGAGTTGTGACCTTTGCTTTGTTTCTTCTGTTGGGACCATTTTCCGCCATTGCCGCCATCTGTAGCGTGGTCTCTTTGGCAAAACAGCAGGGTAACGGGGCCGAACCGGAGGCGATGTCCTAAAGATAAAGATTGGAGAAGTATACGGTGAGAGGGACCTTCGTCCCGGAAGAGATGGAAGTTTTCAGGTATGATTTCTGTGATCAGGAGTGAGCGACCAGTTGTAAAGAAAACAAGCTGGTGATTGACCCTTGGTTGCAGGGGAATAACGTAAGACACAAAAAAAGCTGCTCGATTGAGCAGCTTTTTTTGTGACTATGAAACAAGAATTACTTGTGGCAGTCAGGGCACTTGGTCGGGCCGCCTTTTGCCTTGTGGCAATCCTGGCAGAGAGCGTGGCCTTTCTTCATGTCCCATTTCTTGTCAGCCGGGAAGTTGGCGTTCTTGTGGCAGACATCGCATTCATTCTTGGCCTGGTGCTTGGCATGGGGGAATACCGCGGGCTTCTTGCCTGCTTCGGTCTTCAGGGTGATGTCGGCCGGGCCCTTGTCTGCGGCAAGAGCGGAGCCTGCAACGGCAAAGCCGAAAACAAGCGCGAAGGCTGCGGAACAGATAATGGATTTCTTCATTGTTCTTCTCCCTTAATACAGTTGGTTTGTTAAATTGGGTTTATGAATCCCCATTCATGTACAAATGTTATTGTATAAACCCACTTGCCAAGCCTTGTCAAGCAGGAAGAATATTTTAGATTCAGTTGTTTTGTCCCTTGTGGCTGTCGGCTCAGATCAGCTGCCGCCGTAACTGTGCAGGCCGGAAAGCAGGAAGTTGACGCCATAGTAGGTGAAAATCACAGAAAGGAAGCCGAGCACGGCCAGCCAGGCGATGCGTCTTCCTCCCCACCCTCTGGTGAACCTGGCATGCAGGGTCGCCGCATAGACAAACCAGGTGATCAGCGACCAGGTTTCTTTCGGATCCCAGCTCCAGTATGTGCCCCAGGCCGAGTTGGCCCAGACTGCGCCGGTAATGATGCCTGCGGAAAGCCAGAGGAAACCGAAAACCAGGGTTTTGTGGATGATGTCGTCGATCACCTTGAGCTCGGGCAGGGAGGCGAGGAGAGAGCCGGGGGCTTGGCTGGTCTTCCTGTCCTTGATCAGATACATGAGCCCCATGCCGCTTGCCACGGCAAAGGCCGCATAGCCGACAAAGCAGGTGATGACATGGGCGATGAGCCAGTTGCTTTGCAGGGCAGGGATCAGCGGCCTGATTTCCTTGCCGAACTCGGGGGACAATGAGGCATAGGCCATGCTCAGGCAGGCAAAGGGCATGGAGAAAGCGCCCAGCACCCTGTTCTTGTACTTCCACTCAAGGCCAAGGTAAAAAACGGCAATGGCCCAAGCGAAGAACACCAGGGATTCGTACATGTTGGAAAGAGGGGCGTAGCCGATGCCAGCCTGATACGATTCTTGCCAGCGCAGACCAATGCCTGCGGTGTTGATCAGCAAAGCGGCGACGGTGACCAACGTGGCGGCGAGGCCGAGTTTTTTGGCTCGAAAGACAAAGATGGCGATGTAGAGCATTGACGAAAGAAGATAGGCAAGCGTTGTAATGCCCAGAAGTTGTGAACTGTTCATGGCGAATCCTTAAGCGTTTTGAAGCGTGGAGTCGTGTGTGAAACACTCGACCAGGGCGGAAAAATCTTTTTCAAAGGCAAGTTTGTTTTTGCTGCTGGCGCCGCAAACCAATATCTGGCAACGGTCCGCAGCCTCTTCCCGAACAATATATACCCAAACTCTTCGGTGCGAAAGAAAGAATGCGACGTACAGGCCGATCAGCATGAGGATGCAGCCGGCATAAACGGTCCAGACGCCGGGGTCCTTCGCCACCTGAAGGCCTGTGGCGTAAACCTGGCTTGCCTGGAATTCATAGGTTGCTGTCGGGTTGGAGATGGTGTGGGTTGCATTGTTGTCCATCCAGAACATACTGGGATCGCCCTTTCCATCGGAAAACCAGACCTTCAGCGTGCTGACATCTCCCCTGCGGCTGTGAACTTGCTGGTTGATGACCCCGAAGTCTATGCCCCCTTCAACCCAGCTGATTTTCTGGCCGAAGGGGATCTGGAAAGACTGGCTGACCTTGGTGGCCGTGTTGGTGATGACCACGTTGAAGCCCTGCATGGGCTCATAGCTGGCCTGGTAGAAGGTGATTCCCTTGTAGTCCAAGGGGTCGTTGACGATGATGGCCCGCTTGTCAATCGTGGTTTTTCCGTTGTCCAGCACAGAGAGATTGGAGCGGAATTCTTTGGGGGTTGTTCCGTCTGCGTAAAATGAAACGTTGAAATCGTCGCACTTTACGGTAAAGCCAAGGGGGATGGGTTTTTCAGTGCCGGCTTCGTAAACGGTATCGGTTGCGCTCCCTTCAGGAATCATGACCCCAGCCTTGAACCCGAGCAGGGAGCCGATGATGGCCCCGGCAAAGATGATGAGGATGCTCAGATGCACCGCATATACGCCCAGGCGACTCCAGGCGTTTTTTTGGGAAAAGAGGAGCGTGCCGACCGGTTTGTTTTCACGCTGTGGTTTCCAGCCGCTCTTTGTAAGGAGGCCTGCGGCAATATCCGCGAGGGCGCTTACATCTCCGCGGACATGGAACACTTTGCGCTGCGGCATTTTTTCCAGCCGTTCCGGGTCGGTGTCAAGATTGTTCATCACCACCATGTGCCAGACATTGGGCAAGCGGTCGATGGTGCAGACGATGAGGTTGATGCTGAACAAAAGAAGCAGGCCGAGAAACCACCAGGAGTTGTACATGTTCGGCACATCAAGCATCTGGAAGAATTGCGCGGTGCGCTGACCAAAGGCCTCGACGTAAAATTCGGGCGGATTCTTTTGCGGAATAAGCGTGCCGATAATGGAGGTCGTGGCCAGGATCAGCAGGGTAAAAAGGGCAAGCCTGACAGATGCGAAAAAACGCCACACCATGTTGTCTGTTTTTTTCATAAGCGCCTTGTGAACGAGGTGGTTTTTTAATGATGGGTGGAGTAAAGACAGGTGGCCTGTCCCGGTGATTATGTATTTGCGTTGGGTAATTGTCTGTAATCTCTACCCGTGTTTGCCGTGGGCTGTCAATAAAAAAACTCCCCATGAGGCGGGGGTTTCAGCTTGCAAGCTAATCTGGCCGTATGCCGCGTCTGTTGATGGCGCCTGGAAGAGCGGCCAATGATCTGTTTGTAACAAGACAACCCCTTCCTGCGGTTTGTTCCACCCTTTTTCGCGAACCGCGTTTTTCCCGGGGTGGACAAAAAAAAGAGAACAAAATACTTGTCAAGCGCAGGGAGAAGGTGTATACATTTTCCTCTTTGCAAGGAGACGAGGCCAGAAGGAATCAGGCTGTCTCGGTATAATGATTTCAAGATGCCCGCTGGCGCGGTTTGTTAAAGGAGTTTTGTCATGTCAAAAAAATGTGCGATTTGTGGAAAAGGCCCGACCACCGGCAACAATGTAAGTCATGCCAACAATAAGAATAGAAGGCGTTGGCTGCCGAATCTACAGCGGGTAAGAATGGCCACCTCCGGCGGCAATGGCATGCAGGTGCGTGTTTGCACCCGTTGTATCCGTTCCGGCGCCGTGGTCAAACCTGCCTGAACAGTATCCAAAATTTGTTTTTACAGCCCCGGCTTCTTGTCCGCAAGAGACCGGGGCTTTCTTTTTGCAAAGCGCCAGCCCTGCCCCGGGTCAGGTTCTCCTGGCCTCCAAAACGCCATCCAGCTGCTGCACATGCTGTAACAGGCGCAAGAGATGTTCCCTGCTGTTTATTTCAACAACTATAGAGATCTTGGCGATGCCGCCGTTTGCGGTTGTGGCCTCAAGGGTGAGGATGTTGGCGTCGTCATGGCTGATGGCATTGCTGAGCGTGGCCAGCAATCCTTTCTGGTCTCGGGCGATAACCTGGATCTGCGCCCGGTGGGTGGACTTGATGTTCTCGGCCCAGTTGACAGCGATAAGGCGTTGCGGGTCTGCGGCCTTAAGATTTGGGCAGGATGCCTTGTGCACGGAAATGCCCCGGCCCGAGGTGATGAAGCCCACGATCTCGTCTCCTGGCACCGGCATGCAGCAATGGCTGATCTTGGTGAGGACGTTATCCGCGCCGCTCACCAGAATTATGTTGTCCCTGTCCGGCCTTCTTCCCCCTTTGGGCGGGGCCGCTGCCTGTATAATCTCCTCCGGCAGGGCGTCCCGGATTTCCTGGGGCTGTAATTCCTTAATAATAGACTGAACCATCATCTTTCCCGAGCCGACCCTGCGCATCAGGTCGTCAAGGGAGTTGCAGGCAATGGTCTTGAGGAGTTCCTTGAGATGGCCGGTCTTGATCAGTTTTTTCAGACTGATGTTGTGCCGTTTCAGCTCTCGCTCACAGATTTCCCGCCCGACCTCCAGGGTTTTTTCCCGTTCTTCCTGACTGAGCCATTGACGGATCCTGCTTTTTGCCCGGGCGGTTTTGACCAGGCCAAGCCAAGAGCGGTTGGGTTTTTGTTTGGGCGAAGTAATGATTTCCACCAGATCGCCGTTTGTGAGCTGGGTTTTGAGCTGGGCAATGAGTCCGTTGATCTTGGCGCCGGTGCAGCGATTCCCCACCTCGGTATGGATGCTGTAGGCAAAATCAATGGGGGTGCTGCCTTTGGGAAACTCCTTTACCTCGCCGGTGGGGGTCAGAACGAAGATTTCCTCCTCGTAGAGTTCCCCCTTGACCGCATCAAGAAACTCCCTGGGGTCTTCCAGCTCCTGAAGGGTGTGCACCAGCTGCTTGAGCCATTTGAAAAGCCTGGCGTCTTTCGAGGTGATGGCCTTGCCTTCTTTGTAGGCCCAGTGGGCGGCAATACCCTCCTTGGCGATTTGATCCATTTCTTCAGTGCGGATCTGGACCTCCATGAACTCCCCGCGCAGACCAATCACCGAGGTGTGCAAAGACTGATACATATTGCCCTTCGGGGTGCTGATGAAATCCTTGAAGCGCCCATCCACCGGCGTCCACAGCGAATGGATGATGCCCAGCGCCTCGTAGCACTCCTTGACCGAGGAGACGATGATCCGAAAGGCAACCTTGTCGTAGACCTTCTCAAAGGGGATATTCTGGGCCACAAGTTTTTTGTAGATGCTGTAAAGATGTTTGGGGCGGCCCAGCACCCGGAACCGCTTAAGGCCATGCTCGGTCAGCTTTTGGTTGAGCAGCGCCTTGACCTCATCCACATAGGTCTCCCGATCCGCAAGGGAGGTGTGGACCTTGGCGGCGAGATCCTGGTATTCTTCAGGATGGAGATGTGCGAAGGAGAGGTCTTCCAGCTCGCGCTTGAGCCAATCGATCCCCAACCGGCTGGCCAGGGGGGCATAAAGATCCATGGTTTCCTGGGCGAATTCCAGCTGTTTTTCTCTCGCCACATATTCCAGGGACTGCATGTCGTGCAGCCTGTCGGCCAGCTTGACCAGTAAAACCCGGATATCGGAAGACATGGCCAGGAGGAGCTTTCGAATATTCTCCGCCTGGTAGGCGAGGCGGCTGTTGAACTGGACATCGGTGATCTTGGTGGCGCCCTTGACGATGTTGGTGACATCGTCGCCAAAGGTCTCGCGGAGGGTTTTTTCCGTCTCCTTGAGATTTTCGGCTTTCTTGAGCACGCCGTGCAGGAGGCCAGCGCAGAGGGTGGGGACATCCAGGCGCATGGTCGCCAGGATGTCGGTGACCATGAGGGCGTGGTACAGATAGGGGCGACCCGAAAGGCGATGCTTGCCCGAGTAAAATTCCTCGGCAAAGGCATGGGCCTTGGTGAGCAGGACGAGGTCCTCCTCGGGCATGTAGCCCCTGGCCCGTTCGAGTATGGCTTCTATGGTAACCATGCGGTTGGCGGCGTTGATGTTATCTGTTTATGCCCGGTCACTCTGGCGGAGCCAGGGCGCTGCGGACCAGCTCGAGGATTTTTGTCTCGGCTTCGGCCAGGGGCAAGGTGAGGGTGGTGCCGGTGGTCCGGTCCCTGATCTCCACCAACCCTTTTTCGCTGAAGCTCTTGCCCACCATGACCCGGTAGGGGATGCCGAGAAGGTCCGCGTCCTTGAACTTGCTGCCCGGTCGCTCATCCCGGTCATCCAGGAGCACTTCTATTCCGGCTTTGCCCAACTGATCATACAACTCGCGGGCTGCGCTGGTGATCGTCTCATCCTTGGGCGAGAGGTTCAGGAGGATGACCTGGAAGGGCGCGATGGGCAGCGGAAAGATGATGCCGTCCTTGTCGTGGTTCTGTTCGATGGCCGCTGCAACGGTGCGGCTGACCCCGATGCCGTAGCAGCCCATGATGAAGGGTTGTTCCGCGCTCTGGTTGTCAAGAAAGGTTGCCTTGAGCGCCTCGCTGTATTTGGTTCCTAATTTGAAAATGTGGCCCACTTCGATGCCGCGGGTCAGCTCAAGGCTCCCGCCGCAGAGGGGGCATCGGTCTTCGCTGGTGACCTGGCGCAGATCGGTGATAGTCTGCGGGGTAAAGTCGCGATGGAGATTGGCATTGAGCAGATGGTAGTTCTTCTCGCCCGCGCCGATGGCGAAGTTGTGCATCCTGCTGAGTTCGTTGTCCGCCAGCACGGGGATTTTTAAGCCGATGGGCCCGAGGTAGCCGCTGGGCACGCCGGTGGCGTCGAAGATTTCCTTGTCATCGGCCAGCCGCAGGTTGTCGGTGTTCACCCCCAGGGCATTGGCCAGCTTGACCGTCTGCACCTCGTGGTCCCCGCGGAGCAGGACCGCCACCGGCTTGTCTTCAGCCATATAGACCAGGGTCTTGACCAGATCTTTCGGCGAAATCTTTAAGAACTCGGTGACCGCAGCCACCTTTTTCTTGCCCGGGGTTTCGATCTTGGTAAGGGCGAGCAGGGGCGGCGCAGCCGGAGCTGTCGGCGTTTGGTAGCGTCCTTTTTCCATGTTGGCCGCATATTCGCACTCCTTACAGATCACGACGGTGTCTTCGCCGGTGTCGGCCAAGACCATGAACTCGTGGGAGAAGCTGCCGCCGATGGTGCCGGTGTCCGCTTCCACCGCCCGGAAGGCCAGGCCGCAGCGGCTGAATATCCGGTGATAGGCCTCGTGCATTTTTTTGTAGGTTGCGTCCGCCCCATCCTCGGTGGCATCAAAGCTGTAGCCGTCCTTCATGATGAACTCACGGCCGCGCATCAGGCCGAAACGGGGCCTGATTTCATCCCGAAACTTGGTCTGGATCTGGTAGAGATTCAGGGGCAGTTCCTTGTAGGAATGGACGTTGAGTCGAATCAGGTCGGTGATCACCTCTTCGTGGGTGGGGCCGAGGCAGCTTTCCCGTCCGTGCCGGTCGGTGAAGCGCAGCAATTCCGGACCATACTTTTCCCAACGGCCTGATTCCTTCCAGAGATCGCCTGGCTGAACCATGGGCAGGAGCAACTCCTGGGCCCCGGCCCGGTTCATCTCCTCGCGGACGATGCGTTCGACCTTGCGGATGGAGGCAAGGCCCAGGGGCAGGTAGGAGTAAATTCCAGAGGAGAGTTTTCTGATATATCCGGCCCGGAGCAGCAGCTGGTGGCTGACCACCTCGGCCTCGGAGGGGATTTCTTTCAGGGTGGGGATGAGAAGCTGGGAAAAACGCATGGGGCACCTGGTAAACGGTTATGGTTTATGCGCGGTTTGGCGCGCTTCTTGGATCATTGCGTCGATCTCGGCCAGGAAAACGGCCAGGAGCTTGTCTTCGGCCACCTTTTTATAGAGCAAACCTTTTTTGAAAATAATGCCGACCCCGTGGCCGCCCGCCACTCCGATATCGGCCTCTTTGGCCTCGCCCGGCCCATTGACCACGCAGCCCATGACCGCGATTTTCAGAGGGGTCTCGATGTTTTGGATATGGCGTTCCACTTGCTCGGCCAGGGAGAACAGGTTCACCTGGCAGCGACCGCAGGTGGGGCAGGAGATCAGCTCCGGTCCCCGCTCGCGGATGTGCAGGCTCCGCAGCAGTTCGTAGCCGACCCGAATCTCCTCCACCGGATCGCGGGTCAGCGAGATGCGGAAGGTGTCGCCGATGCCCTCGTTGAGCAGGATGCCCAGGGCCACGCTGGATTTGACCGTGCCGGCGATAAGGCCGCCCGCTTCGGTGACCCCGAGGTGCAGGGGGTAGTCGCACTGGCTGGAGAGGCGGCGGTAGGATTCCACCGTGGTCATGGCGTCGGAGGACTTGAGGGATATCTTGATTTCGTGAAAACCAAGCGCCTCCAGCAATCGCACATTGCGCAGGGCGCTTTCCACCAGGGCGTCCGGGGTGGGGTGCCCGTGTTTTTGCAGGATATCCTTCTCCACCGAGCCGGAGTTGACCCCCACCCGGATGGACACCTGGTGCTGCTTTGCCGCCGCCACAACCCTGGCCAGCTTGTCGAGGCCACCGAGGTTGCCGGGATTGATGCGGATACCTTGGGCGCCGTGCTCCATGCTGGCCACTGCCAACCGGGCGTCAAAGTGGATGTCGGCGATGAGCGGGATGGAGATCTGCTCCTTGATCTGGGTGATGGCCGCAGCCGCCTCCAGATCCAATACCGCCACCCGGATGATCTCGCAGCCCGCCTCGGTGAGACGTCCGATCTGGGCCACAGTGGCCGCCACGTCTCGAGTGTCGGTGTTGGTCATGGACTGAACGGCAATGGGGGCGTTGCCGCCCACCACCACCTTGCCCACCTTGATTTGTCGTGTTTTTTTACGGGTTATCATGGTGCGAGAGTATACACTTTTGCTTTTTTTCCTGCATCCATCTTTTGGCTGGCGGTTGATCATCGTGCTTGTTGGTCTTGAAAAAACGGTGGGCGGCTGGTAGGGTGCGGCCATGAAACTTTTTGTCACCGTTCTTGGTCTCATCTTTGTTCTGGAAGCGATTCCCTATGTCCTCTTTCCCGAGGGTATGCAGCGGTGGCTTGCCCGGATCGGCCAGATGCCCGCCGGGGTCTTGCGGGCCACGGGTCTGTTTGCCCTGGGGTTTGGTCTGCTGCTCTGCTATCTCACCCAGCGAACCGGACTGTTTCCCTGACCGTAGCGCCTAGCTCCCGGTTTTCTCCCATTTCCCCATCCCCAATAAACGCAAATGGAATCCATGGCCAGCAACGCTGATTTTTTTCTTGCCTCCTATCGGTTCGCGTTGCCCGAGGAGAATATCGCCCAACATCCCCTGGCCCAGCGCGATTCTTCGCGGTTGCTGGTGGTGGATTGTTTGGCCTCAGAGACCAGGGACCGGCAATTTATCGATATCTGCGATTATCTTGAAGCAGGGGATCTTCTGGTTGTCAACAATACCCGGGTTTTTCCGGCCCGCCTGCTTGGCCGAAAGGAAACCGGCGGCAAGGCGGAGCTGTTGATTTTGGAATACCCGGTTGCTGAGGCAGGCTCTGGCAGCAAGGATACAGATGGCTGGCAGCAGGCCCAGGTGATCGGATTGGTGAAAAGCGCCAAGCGGCCGCAGCCGGAAGGAAAGCTGCTTTTTTCGGAAAACCTGGCGGGCACGGTGCGGGAACTGCTCCCCGACGGCAAGGTGCGGGTTGCCTTGCGCTATCGGGGGGACTTGGCCCGGCTTCTGGAAGCGCACGGGCAGATGCCCTTGCCTCCCTATATCCATAGGGAAGAAGGGCAGAGCGAGGAAGACCGGCAGCGTTATCAGACGGTCTATGCCGAAAATCCAGGCGCAGTGGCCGCGCCTACGGCCGGGTTGCATTTTACCCCCGAGCTTTTGGAGAGGATTCAGGCGAAAGGGGTTCGTATTGCCCAGGTTACGCTGCATGTCGGCTATGGAACCTTTGCCCCGGTGCGGGTCGAGGACATCCGGGAGCATGCGATCCACGCCGAATATCTCAAGGTTTCCGAAGAGGCTGCGGCGCTGGTTAACGAAACGCGGGCTTCAGGCGGGAGGGTCTGGGCGGTGGGAACCACTTCGGTGCGGGCTTTGGAGTTTGCCGCTCAGGATGCGGGTCAAGTCGAGGCCAGAAGCGGTTTTTGCGACCTGTATATCTATCCGGGCTATCAATTCAGGGTGGTTGACAATTTGATCACCAACTTCCATCTGCCCCAGTCATCCCTGTTGTTTCTGGTCAGCGCCCTTGCGGGACGGGCGCGGATTCTTGCGGCGTACAGGGAGGCGGTGGAAAAGGGGTACAGGTTCTACAGTTACGGGGACGCCATGGTTTTGATTACCAGGCATCCCCGAAAGTGATGGTCCTTAGTCGCACTTGCACTTGCAGGCGGAGTTTTCTTTGGCTGGACAGGACGGGGCTGCGTCGGAGCTTGCCGCAGGGCAGGCCGGGGTTGCCTTGGCGGGGCTGTTGCTGTAGCCATCCGAGTACCAGCCCCCGCCTTTCAGCTGGAAGGAGCTTCGGGAGATAAGTTTTTTGAGGTTGCCCGTGCAGGCGGGGCAGGTGGTCAGCGGTTTGTCGGACAGGCTCTGCTGCGTCTCGATCACATCGTGGCAGGCCTCACACTGGTATTCATAAATAGGCATTTTCTGGTCCCTCCGTTTTGAGTCCAGGACGGTGATACGTTAAAAAAAGCGCCAGAAACAGGGATGCTTATTGTTTCCAGCGAAATATCTCTAAACTTGCTATACTTTATAATATGGCCATTCTTGGAAATGGGGTATAATTTAATGCCTGTTGGCTGATCTGTCAATGTTTAGCAACGGATTCTCCGGCGGGATGCGGGTCCGGGCTTGCCCCTGGAAAAAAATAACGAGGAACAGGCGTGCAGAGAATACTGTTAGCTCAGGCTGGTGAGGGAATGATTCTGGCCAAGGAAATTCTTAACCCCGAGGGAATGGTGCTCTGCGGGGCCGGCACATCGTTGAGTCCGGCCCTGATCGAGCGCCTGGTCAACATGGATGTTGTTGACATAACGGTGGAAGGGCATCCAGTGAACATCGAGGGGGAAAAGACCCTGCAGGAGGAATTGCAGGAGATTGATATGCGCTTTCAGCGGGTTGAAGACATCGCGCCGCTCATGTATCTCAAGAAGCGGATTCAAGCAAAGCTTGTGGCTTCGCGGAATTTAGGAGCCGTGGGAAAATAGCTCGTACAACGAGTTTCTTTACGGCCCTTTATGCCGTTCACGATGTTGCAATGTTACACATTTCCAATGGCGGCTTATGAATGGATGAGAAAAAACGTGCCGAGTTCAAAAAGGTGCTGCGGGAGATAAAAAATCTGCCGACCCTGCCTGGAATTGTCGCCAAGCTTGGCAAGATGGCGGAGAATCCCGACACGACCACGGAGCAGATGGGACGGGTGATCAGTAAGGATCACATCCTGGCCAGTAAGCTGCTCAAGCTGGTCAATTCGGCGTTTTATGGCTTTCCGCAGCGGATCAGTTCTCTGAACAGCGCCATTATCCTCCTGGGTTTTAATGTTATCAAGAGTCTCATTATCAGCGCCTCCATCTTTGAAGTCATGGAGTCGCAGGATGTTGAGCTTTGGGAGCATTCCCTGGGCTGCGCTGTGGTCTGTAATGTTCTGGCCCGGCATCTTGGGGTGAAGGACCCGGAAGAGATCAGCACCGCCGGGCTGATCCATGATCTTGGCAAGGTCGCGATCAAGATGGAGTTGCCCCGCGAATATGCAATGATCACGGAGCTGTCCCAAGAGAAAAAGATTTCGAGACTTGAGGCGGAACGGGAAATCCTGGGCCTTGATCATGCCGAGGTGGGAAGCTGGCTTGCCAAGAGCTGGAACCTGCCCAACAAGCTGGTCGAGCCCATTGCCTGCCATCACGATCCGCAGCTTGCCAAGGAAGAACAGCAGGCCAGCGCCATTGTCCATTTCGGCAATATCATGATTCGGGGCCTTGGTTATGGCCATGCCGGAGATATCTGGGTGCCGCCCTTGAACAACAAGGCCTGGAAACTGTTGGGTCTTGCCCCTGCCGATATTGATCCGCTGCTCCAGGAGATCGAGGAAAAACTTTGGGACGTCAAGGGCTTCAGTCTCGATATTACGTCCAATCCGGAAGGTGCGGCATGAGCAGTTTCTCCGTTGTGCGATCCCTCCCCGAGGTGCAGCGAAAATGTCCCGTATCCTGATTGCTGGCAGCGACTCGTTGATCATGCCGGAATGTCGGCTTCTTCTTGATGCCAAGGGATTTACGATGAAGCATTGCGCCAATCTGCATGATGCCTTGGCGCAGGTGCTGGAAGATCCCCCTGATCTGCTGGTGACGGAAAAGGGGTTTTCCGGCAAAAACGGGGATGTTGAATTGATTCGGGCCGTGAAGGCTTGTCTGCAAAAAGCCAACATTCCTATTTTTCTGGTCGTGGACGAGGGCCAGCTCCAGGTTGAGTTGGATTGGGACAATTACCCGGTGGATGACATCCTTACCAGGCCGTTTACCCCCGAGGTCCTGCTTACCAGAATCCGTCTTGCCGAATCCCGTATGATGCGGGCCTTTGATAACAATCCCCTCAGTCGGCTGCCCGGCAACACTTCGATCATCCGCGCCATCCAGCGTGTGCTCGGGGAACCGGACGGTTACGCGGTCTGCTATGTGGATATCGACAATTTCAAACCCTATAACGATCGATACGGTTTTACCCGTGGTGATGAAGTGATCCTCATGGTGGCCAGGGTTATGGTCAATGTTGTGGACGAGCTGGCCAGAAAAGGCAGTTTCGTCGGGCATATCGGCGGGGATGATTTCGTTTTTATCGTCCGGGAAGAAATGGTGGAGGCGGTTTGCAAAAAAATTCTCGCCAATTTCGATCTGGTGCGGAACATGTTCCTCAGTGCGGAGGACATCGCCGTTGGCGAGTTCGTCGGACGCGATCGCCAGGATCGTGAGACACGCTTCGGGCTGTTGAGTCTTTCCATCGCGGCGGTGACAACCGGTGGCGGCAGGTACAAGCATTATGGCGAGGTTTCTTCTGTTGCTTCCCAGCTCAAGCATTGCGTGAAAAAACTGGATGGCAGCAATTATCTGATTGATCGGCGGGATACATAGCAGCTGATTTGTTGTATGCAGGAAAGTGGCGGCGGACCGAGGTCGAATACAGATGAGACGCGTAGCACCTGTGCCGAATTTGGACACAGGTGCTTTTTTTATTGTGATCCTTGTCGCATGATGGTGCAGACAACCAAGGGAAAAAATTAGCTCTGCAATGACAACTAGTGGTATGTGCGGCAATTGTGCCTGCTTGGTGTTGTCTTGAAAAAACTTGCTTTGATGTTTGTTTTACGCTAAGTATGAATCCATATGTTGTTTACTTGGAACGATCAATGTTGGAGGGTTTAGATATGGGGAAATCGCTTGTTGAAATGGCGGCAGATCTGGTTCAGTCGCAATGTGCTTCAAAGGCTATGAGTACAGAGGAAATGACCCTGGCGTTGCAATCTACTTTTAATGCGTTGCAGGCGTTGCAGGCAGGCGAAGCAAAACAGCAGGCTGGAATTTCAGAAGGAACTGCCGGGGTGGCTGCTCTTCCAGGCATGACTCCGGAAAAATCCATCCAGAAAAATAAGATAGTCTGTCTGGAGTGTGGGCAGGAATTCAAGATGCTGTCGCCCAAGCATCTGCGCTCCCATGGCCTGACTGGCAGGGAGTACCGGGGGAAATGGGGCTTTGCCCTGCGGCAGCCTCTCTGCGCGAAGTCCCTTTCCGAACGGCGCAAGAAAGCGGGCAAAGACCGTGGCCTGCCGGATAATTTGCGGAAAGCCATTGCCAAGCGCAAGAAAAACGGCCAGGCCAAAAAGGCGGCTGTCGTGAAGAAATAACCTTCTGGCAGAAGGCTGATTCCAGTTGTCCATCGAGGAGGGCCGCTGACCGGAAGGTCGGGGTCCTCTTTTTTTGTTACGGCGAGGAATGTCCCGCCTCAAGATGGGGGATGGATGTTGACTTTTCCCAGAATACGCAGCATAGTCCCGGTAATTTTGCATCATTTCCGGCTTGGTGTATAATCCGTCTATTCTATTTTTTGTGAGTAGATTTTTAATTGCTGCAATCGCAGAGAAGCGCAGACTTCGAATCCCGCGATTGCAACAGTTGCCGCTTCGCTGCAGTTTCTGTTGATTTCAGGGGAGTGGACCTTTGTGTTTTTTTACTTCTTTTGTGAGACCGCTCCATGATTGGCATTTTTGATTCGGGCGTGGGTGGGATGACGGTGGCCAAGGCTGTGGAGCAGCTTCTGCCGCAATACCGCATTGCCTATTTCGGCGACCTGGCCCGAACCCCCTATGGCTCCAAGAGCCCGGAAACCATTATTGCCTATGCCCGGCAGAATACGGAGTTTCTTCTCGGTCAGGGGGCAAAGATCATCATTATCGCCTGCAATACCGCAGCCAGCGTGGCCTCCGAGATTATCCAGCAGGAGTTTCCCGTGCCCATTTTTGAGGTCATCACCCCGGCGGTGAATAAGGCCATAGCCACCAGCCGTTCCGGTCGTATCGGGGTGATCGGCACCCGGGCCACCATCAAGAGCGGGGTGTATGAAAAAAAGATCCTGGCCGAGCAACCCGAATACACCGTGTATTCCCAAGCCTGTCCTCTTCTGGTGCCTTTGGTTGAGGAGGGCTGGCTGAACAAGCGGGAGACCAAGATGATCCTTCGCCGCTATCTCCAGCCGCTTCGGCTGCGGCAGGTGGATACCTTTGTTTTGGGCTGCACCCATTATCCGCTCCTTAAGGATCTGATTCAGGCGCGCATCGGTAAGCGGGTGGCGATTATCGATTCCTCCGAGGTGGTGGCGGAAAGTCTGGCCCTTTTTTTGGAAAGCAACCCGGCCATTGAGCAGCAGCTTGAGCGCAACGGGACCAGCCATTATTATGTTTCCGACGTAACCGATGCGGCTGTCGATATAGCCCGAAAGGTCTTTGGCCGTCCCCTTGCCCTGGAAAAGGTTGCCTCTGATATTTTCAATAGGAGTCACTTGTCATGATCCGTACTGTTCTCTCTGTCAAACCATTGCTCTCCCTGCTGGTTGGTCTCGCGTTATTGGTGGGTTTTCCCGGACCGGGCCGATGTGCTGCCCTGACGCCGCTGGAGCTTGCCCAAAAACTTCAGTCCCGTTATGAAGAAACCAAGACCATGACCGCCGATTTCAAGCAGTCGACCTCTGTGCCCATGACCACCCGCAAGCGGCTTGGTGCGGGCAAGGTGGTGATTTCCAAGCCCGGGCGCATCCGCTGGGATTACCAGACGCCGGATCGACAGGTGCTGATCAGCGACGGCAAGAAGGTTTCCATGTATATCGCCGGTTCCGCCCAGATGATCGTGCAGCCGGTTTCCCAATATATCAACTCCGATGTCACCTATGCCTTCTTTGTCGGCACCGGGAATATCGTCCGCGATTTCAAGGTGTTGCCCCCGGAAAGGCAGGGGGATGCGAGTCTGAAGGCGATCAAGCTCGTGCCCAAGACCGCGCATCCGCAGGTGGATTATCTCCATGTCTGGATCGACGAGAATTTCATGATCCGCCGTCTTGAGATTGTCGATCATTTCGGCAGCATAACCGATCTGGCCTTTTCCAATATCACCCGCAACGAATCGGTGTCGCCTGAGACCTTTGTCTTCACCCCGCCGCTGGGCACAGAAATCATCGAGCAATAAAAAACCGCTCAGCAGCACCGCATCTGCATTGTCATCGGTCTGCTCATGTGCAATAGCACATTTCGCACGCCTCTTTCGCGCATCTGCAGCACTGCTGAGCGGTTTTTGATCCAGGGGCAAAATTTTTTTCTAATAATTAAGAGCAGCAGGAATGGTTGAGAACACAGGTCAGCCGCATCTTCCGTTTCGTCTGGGGCTGATTTCCATGCCCTGGGCGCTTTTCAACCGGCCCTCTGTCCAGTTGGGGGCGCTCAAGGGCTATCTGGCCCAAGCGGATCCGGATGTGCAGGTTGCCTGTTTGCATCCGTATCTGGGCTTGGCCAAGGCCATTGGCCTTGAGCTTTATCGGGAAATCTCCCAGGATGTCTGGCTCTGCGAGGGGCTTTACGCCGGGTTGCTGTTTCCGGAGCAACGCGAGGTGCTGCGTGGATTTCTTGTCAAAAGGCTCAAACACTGCAAAGCTGCGGGCGCACTTTCGATAGAATATCTTTGGCAGCAGGTGGATGGTCATCTGCAACACTGGCTTGCTCGGCAGAATTGGGAGCAGTTCGATCTGGCGGGGTTTTCCGTCTGCTTCAATCAGCTTTTGGCCTCGCTGGTGGCGGCCAAGCGGCTCAAGGCGTTGCAGCCGCAGCTGCCCATTGTTTTTGGCGGTTCTTCCTGCGTGGCGGAAATGGGCAGCTCGTTGCTCACGGTCTTTCCCTGGCTCGATTATGTGGTGCATGGCGAAGGGGAGATCCCGCTTGCGAACCTCTGCCAGGTGTTGGCTGGACGGCAGTCCACCCTGATCCCCCAAGTCATGGCCCGAAAGCCGCAGGCAGGAGGGCAGGCTTTCGCCGGCCGTCAGTTCAAGACTCTTTCCGAGTTGCCGGTCCCAGATTACGGTGATTATTTTCTTGACCTGCGCCGGGAGTTTTCCGGGGAGCCCTTTGTGCCGGAGCTGCCGGTGGAATTTTCTCGGGGCTGCTGGTGGGGGAAGTGTACCTTCTGCAATCTTAACCTCCAATGGCGCGGCTATCGTGGCAAGACTGCGGCGCAGATGGAGCAGGAGGTGCTGAGCCTTTCCGAGCACCATGGTTGTCTGGATTTCAGCTTTACGGATAACGTCTTGCCCGACCGGGAAGCCATGGTCTTTTTTGTCAAGATGGCCTCCAGCAAAAAGGATTTCCGTTTTTTTGCCGAGATTCGGGTTAACCAGTGGGGCGAAACGCTCAAAAGTTACCGGCAGGGCGGGCTGGTGGCGGTGCAGGCCGGAATCGAGGCCCTCAGTCAGGGGCTTCTTGGCCGGATGCGCAAGGGGGCCACGGTTATGGAAAATCTGGCCCTGATGAAGGAGAGTGTTGCCTTGGGCATTCGGCTGGACGGGAACCTGATCACCGGCTTTCCTGGATCTTCCGAGGCGGAGGTGCAGGAGACCCTGGCCAACCTTGATTTTGTCCTGCCTTTCACCCCCCTGACCGCTGCGTCTTTTTTTCTCGGGTATGGTTGCGAGGTTGCCGAGAATCCCCGTGATTACGGCATCCGCGCCATTGTTCAGCACCCCCATAATCGCAAGCTCTTCCCGCCGCAGATTTTGCCGGGCCAGACCCTGCTGATCAACGACTATCGCGGGGATCGGGCGCATCAGCGCAAGCTCTGGCAGCCGGTGGTCAAGAAAATCCGCGATTGGCAACGGTTTCATGAGGCAAGGCGTTGCCCTGCCCATCTGGTCCCGCCGCTTTCTTATCGGGATGCGGGAAATCTGCTGATTATCCGCCAGGAACTGCCCGGGCAGGCAACCCTGCATCATCGGTTGCGCGGAACTTCCCGGGCCATCTATCTTGCCTGCGAAAACGTGGTCGAATTCGCTGAGCTTGCCCGCTTGTTTCCCAAGCTGGGCACGGCGAAGCTGGTAACTTTTCTTGAGGAACTCACGGCAAAACAGTTGCTCTTTGTCCAGGGAACAAGGTACCTTGCCCTGGCGGTGCATACCACTGCCCCAGGAAACGGATTATGATGGAAAATACAGGGGCCATGCAGCTCCCCATGAAAAAGCTGGTGCTCGGCGGCTGCCGTAGCGGCAAGAGCGGCTACGCCGAGCATTGGGTTAGCGAAAACTTTTCCGATAAGGTCTTTGTCGCCACCTTGGAAGCGCGCAACGACGCGGAGATGGACCAGCGCATCGCCCTGCACCTACAGAGCCGGGGCGCCGGCTGGCTGACTGTCGAAGAGCCGCTGGATTTGGCCGGGGTGCTTGAAAGAAACGAAACCGGGTCAGAGGTTTTTTTGGTGGATTGTCTGACCATGTGGCTTGCCAATATGATGATGCAGGATTTCAGCGACGAAAAAATCCAGGGGGAGGTTGCCCGGTTGTGCAAGACGGTTGCAGGTCTTGACACTTCGGTGGTGTTGGTTGCCAACGAGGTCGGCCTCGGCATCGTGCCGGAATCGGCTATGGGCCGACGATTTCGTGATCTGGCCGGCTGGACCAATCAGCAAATGGCTCTGGTCTGCCAGCAGGTGATTTTCGTGGCCGCCGGTCTGCCCCTGCGGCTCAAGGGTTGAAATGGATGCCACCACGATCAGCGCCCCGGGCGTTCACGGCGGGGATATTCTCTCCATGGCCAGACGGCTGGGCTGTGGCGTTGGCGACCTCGTCGACCTGAGCAGCAATCTCACCCCGCTGGGTATGGTGCCGGGGTTGCGGGAAGCACTGGTTGAAAGATTACCGGAGATCAGCTTTCTGCCGGAAAGCGGTAGCGAAACCCTGGTCAGGCTCTTTGCCGGGAAGTACGGTTGTTCCCCGCAGCAGGTCCTGGCGGGTAACGGCACCACCGAATTCATCTATGCCGTGCCGACCGGCGTCCAGTCCAGGCGTGCCCTGATCATTGCCCCCACCTATGCTGATTACCAGACAGCCAGCCAGTGGGCCGGGTTGAGCGTTGATTTTTTTACTCTCAAAGCCGACGAGGATTTCGCCCTTGATTTCACCCGGTTGTCTGCCCGGCTCACCGGGGGCGAGCTGGTGTTTCTCTGCAACCCCAACAACCCTACGGGCAGGGTGGTGTCAAGCCGTGTGCTGCTCGACTTCATCCTCGCCCATCCGGCTTCGGAATTTCTCGTCGACGAATCGTACCTGCCCTTTGTGGGGGAACCATCCCTGGCCGGGTTTCCCCTGCCTGCCAATCTGTTTCTGCTCTGTTCCTCCTCGAAGATTTACGGTATTCCCGGGCTGCGTCTTGGTTTTTTGGTGGCCAGCGAGGAAAAGATGGCCCGTTTCGCGGAGCGGCGCAAGCCCTGGGGAGTGAACCGCATGGCCCAGGTGGCAGGGGAGTATCTTCTGGCGCATGGCGATACCTATGTTCAGGCGGTGCGCGAGTATCTTGCTCAAGCCCTGCCGGGTTTTGTCGCCCGGTTGGCTGCGCTGCCAGGGGTGCAGGTGGTGCCTGGCTCGGCGAATTTCATACTCTGCCGTTTGACCGGCTCAATGACCGCACCCCGGTTGCGGGAGGGTATGCTTCGCCAGCGCATCATGATCCGGGACTGCAGCAATTTCACCGGCCTGGGTGGCCATTATTTCCGAATTTCGCTGCAAGATGCCGAGCGCAATGAGCGGTGCTTGGCCGCGCTTGCCGGAATCCTTGGAGAAAAGGTATGAGAATCGCGATCATCTCCGATACCCACGACCATATCCTCAACCTCCGGGCTGCGGTGAAATACTGCAATGCCTACAGCGTGAGCATGATCATCCACTGCGGCGACCTGATCTCGCCGTTCATGCTCGATGAACTTGCCCGCTTCAGCGGGGCGGTGCATCTGATTTACGGCAACAACATCGGCGACCAGCATGTCATCTCGCAGTCGTGCGGACTCCGCTTTCCCACCATCAGTCACCACGGCATTCTGGGCGCGGTGGAGGCGGGGGGGCTCAAGATTGCCTTTACCCATTATCCGCAGATGGCCAGGGGTATTGCCTGCCAGGGCATGTTCGATGTGGTGTGCTGTGGCCATAACCATCGCTATCAGGTGGAAAAGGTTGGCGATTGCCTGCTGGTGAATCCCGGAGAGCTGTTGGGCAAGGACGAGCAGCCCGGATTTTGCATCCTGCAATGCGAAACAAGAGAGGTGGAAAGGGTGGAAATCGGTTCTGCCATTGGCGAGGATTGAAACGAACAGAGAGAAGTTTCCGTTTCGTAGTTGATAATCATGGAAAAACAACGTGTGGTAAGGGTGATGACAATGACCGATGATGATAAAAGCTTTGCCGAAATGTTTCAGGAAACCGCAGCCACCACCAAGGAGCGGCTGCGGCCGGGCCAGAAGATCGAGGCGACCGTGGTGCGTATTGCCAAGGAATGGATCTTTCTTGATCTGGGCGCCAAGAGCGAAGGGTCGGTGGCCAAAAACGAGTTCACCGATGGTGAGGGCAACCTGACTGTGGCGGAAGGCGACCGGGTACAGGTCTATTTTCTTTCCGAGAAGAGGAACGAACGGTTGTTCACCGCCAAGGTGAGCGGCGGCGCGGTGGCCGGCCATCTTGACGAGGCCTGCCAGAACGGCATCCCGGTTGAGGGCACGGTGACGGCCGAAGTCAAGGGCGGCTTTGATGTCCGCTTCTCCGGCAGCGTCCGGGCCTTTTGCCCCTTTTCCCAGATGGAGATGCGGAGGATCGAAAACGCTGAGGAGTACATCGGCAAGAAGTTCGCCTTCAGGGTCACCAAATTCAGCGAGCATGGCAAGAATATCGTGGTTTCCCGCCGCGCCTTGCTTGAGGAGGAACGGGCCCAGCAGAAGGAGGGGCTGCAGGAATCCCTGGCCATCGGCCAGACCGTCAAGGGTGTCATCACCTCCATCCGCGATTTCGGCGCCTTTGTCGATATCGGCGGCATCGAGGGTCTGATCCCGGTCTCCGAGATTGCCTGGGGGAGGATTGAGGATATCCACGAACGGCTGGCCGTGGGCCAGGAAGTGACCGTCACCGTGCTCAAGCTGGACTGGGACCAGGACCGCTACTCCTTCAGCCTCAAGGATTCCCTGCCCAACCCTTGGGACGAGATCAACACCATGTTCTCCGAGGGCAGCGTTGTCACCGGCAAGGTTGTCCGCCTCACGGAATTCGGCGCCTTTGTCTCACTTGCCCCAGGCATCGACGGGTTGGTGCATATCTCCAAGCTGGGCGCGGGACGACGCATCAGCCATCCGCGTGAGGTTGTCCAGGTGGGGGATGCCCTTGAGGTGAAGATCGATAGTGTGGACCCAGAGAAAAAGCGGCTGTCCCTCTCCTTGCCCATGCCTGCCAAGGCTGATGGTCAGGAAACCGGCAAGGAAGGCGGCAAAAAAGACAAGGTTTCGGGCGAGGGTGAAAATCAGGGGGATTTCCGTCAGTACATCGCGGAAAAGAAAAAGGAGACCAAGCCCATGGCCACCTTTGCCGATCTCTTCAATAAAGGGCAAACAAAGTAGGGCTTGGTGGCGTGTTTGCTGTTTTTCTCCCGGACCGGGAGAATTGGTTTTAGCGTCAGCAGCTGTCGTCTCTGTCCTGGCTGTTTGCCGCCCAGCGGTAAAGGTAGTCGTTGAGTTTCAGCTGCTGTTCAAGGGTGAGGGTGTCCCAGGCCCCGTTTTTGGCGCATTTAGGGAAACGGGTTGCAAAAACGCGATTCCAGCCCTCTGAGTTCTTTGATTCTACCCAGAGAAAGGGGGCGCCTTTGTCGTTGTTGCGGGAGTGGCAGCCCTTGCAGACACTTTTAAAGAGCTTGCCGCCCTCGCCCCAGGCGCGGCTTTCCCATTCCAGCGGACCGTCGCTGAGAACCCGGCAGGTTTGGGTGGCTGCGTCATAGCGGGTTTTTGGGGCACCGCTTGCCTGATTGGCCAAGGCGGGAACAAGAAGCAGAGCAGCGAGGGATATGGCGAAACGGTTCATGGGCGGGCTCCAATTTTTTTTTGTACCAACCATTATAATATGTACTAAAATATAATCCTGTATTGAAGAGTGTCAATCGTTTTTGTTGACCGAATGGTAAAGAAAATATAGGCGGGGGGAATTTGTGGCGCGGACAAGGAATTTTGATGAAAATCAGATCCTGGAAGCGGCGTTGCACCTCTTTTGGGAAAAGGGTTATGCTGCGACCTCGCTGCACGATCTTGAAAAGGGAACCGGGCTGAACCGGGCCAGTATTTACAACGCTTTTGGTAATAAGCGCAGCCTGTTCAAAAGATGTTTGGCCCTCTATGTCGGCCAGGTGAAGGCGATGCTCGACAGTATTACCGGAGCTGCCGCGTCATCCCGGGAGGCGGTCAAAAACTGGCTGCTCTTTGTCATTGATTTTCATTTCAACCCGGAAACGCCGGGCGGCTGTCTGGTGATCCTCTCCGCACTTGAGCGGTATCAGCATGACCAGGAAACCAAGGAAATGGTGGCGTCGCTGTTCCGCCATGAGCGAAAAGTGGTGCAGCGGGTTCTTGAAGAAGGCGTGCAGCGGGGGGAGTTTCCTGCGGGGTTTGATTGCGCCGGGGTGGCTGGGGCCATAACCGCGACTACCTCGGGAATGGTTGTCATGGCCATGGCCGACGCTCCGGTGAGCGCGCTTCAGGAGGTCTTCCGGGCAGTCATGCGGTTGCTGGACGGGAAATGACCCGAGTTACCCGATGGGTCGCAAGGCTTTGCGCACCGCCTGGGCCAGCTCCCGCACAGAAACCGGTTTCATCAGATAGGCCCGGATGCCCATGGCCTGGGCCTGCTCTTTGTTGATCAGCTCGCTGAAGCCGGTGCAGAGAATAATGGGCAGGTCAGGACGAATCGCCAGAATCTTTTGCGCCAGTTCGAAGCCGGTCAGGCCGGGCATGGTCATGTCGGTGATCAGCAGGTCAAAGGCTGTAGGATCGTGTTCCACAAGGGCCAGGGCCTCCAGGCTGCTGTCGGAGATAGTAACCTGATAGCCGAGATTTTGCAGGATCACCCGCAGCATGCTGGTGATCATCGCCTCATCGTCCACCACCAGCAGCCGTTCCGTGCCGGTGGGGATGGTCTCCTGGGAGACCGCCCCGATCGGCAGGACAGCCGTCGTCGCCTCCGCAACCCTGGGCAGATAGACATGGAAATTCGTGCCCCGGCCCGGTTCGCTGTATACGGTGATCTGTCCCTGGTGGCTTTTGACGATGCCGTGGACCACGGAAAGCCCCAGGCCGGTTCCTTCCCCTGTGGGCTTGGTGGTGAAGTAGGGCTCGAAAATCCGGGCCAGGGTTGCGCGGTCCATGCCGCGGCCGGTATCGCTGACCTCGAGCAGCACATACTCCCCCGGCGCAAGCTCGGCGCTGATCACCTTGCCGTTTTCTTCCCCGATCGTTACTTTCATGAGGCTTACCCCCAGCACCCCGCCTTTCTCCCGCATGGCCTGGTAGGCGTTGGTGCAGAGGTTCATGATGATCTGATGCACCTGGGTCGGGTCGGCCAGGATGGCTCCGCACTCGGGGGAAATTTCCTCCCGGATCTCGATGGTGGACGGCAGTGAGGCCCGCAGCAGTTTAAGCGCCTCCTTCACCACCAGATGCGGCTGGAGGGGTTTGCGCTCCTTGGGGGATTGCCGGCTGAAGGCGAGAATCTGTTGCACCAGATCCTTGGCCCGCAGGGCGGCTTTGATGACCTGGTGCAGATCTACGGCCAGGGGGTCGTGCGGGGAAAGCCTGGTCAGTGCCAGTTCGGTGTAGCCGAGGATGGGAGCCAGGATGTTGTTGAAGTCGTGGGCAATGCCGCCGGCTAACGTGCCGATGGCCTCCATCTTCTGGGATTGCCTCAGCCGCGCCTCCATCTCTATCTTTCCGGTGATGTCCTTGGCGATGTGGACAAAGCCGGTGAGCCCTGTCTCATCGACAAGGGGAAAGGTGGCTGCGGCAAAGGTCTTTTGCAGATTGTCATGGCAGATGTTTGCTTGGTGGTTGCTCAGATCCGCGCGGGCGAGAACCTCGGGGCATCCGGCGCAAGGCTCGTTCCCCTTGCGGAACACCTCGTAGCAGTGCTTGCCGATCAGTTCCGTCGGCGCAACCCCGAACAGGGCGCCGGCCGCCTTGTTGGCCTGGACGATCCGCATCTCACGGTCATGGATGGTCACGAGATCGTCAATGGCGTCAAAGGTTTTTTCCCACTGCTCCTTGATGCGGCGGATCTCTATCTCGGCGAGCCGCTGTTTGAAGATGGCCCAGACGCTGTTCATGTACTGGGAAAGTTGGTTGGTATCCGTTTGATCGTAGGGCAGTTCCTTGTTGCCCACCCCGATGATGGCCACGATGCGCTCCCCGTCAAAAACCGGCACGGACAGGTGGCGGAGCATGGGAAAATGGCCCTCCGGGTATCCCTTCCGGTTGGGGGTGTTCGGGTAGTCGTTGTGGATCACCGGCTGGCGGAGCCGGGCGCAATCGGCCCAGATTCCAGCTTTTGCCAGGGGATAGTGCGGCGTTTTGGCAGCCGAGCATTCGTCCTTCACCCCTGCCGACCAGGAAAACAGTTCGATGGTCTGCTGATCCTCGTCCATGAAATGGAGATACCCAACCCTGCTGTTGGTGAGCCGCACCGCCTCTTCCAGGGCATAATCGGCCATGGCCTCCCTGGTGGTCCATGGCCGTTGGGCCAGGTCGAGCAGGGCCTTGGCCTGTTCTTCCTCCCGCCGGGTCATCTCTTCGGCCTTTTTGCGGAGCGTGATGTCGGTGGCAATCTCCAGCCGGACCAGGCGACCGTCGATCCAGGGGATGGCCCGGTCGTGGATATGAAACCAGCGGCTGGTGCGGGTATTCTGGAAGTCCCAGGTGTGAACCTCCGCCGGAGTTCCCGCCGGGGTCAAAAGGAAGTGGTTGGTGCAGAAGGCGCACGGCCCGGTTTGGCCGACCTGCATGGTCTGCCAGCAGATGGTGCCGGTGATGTCGCCCAGCAGATCCTGGCAGTAGCGGTTGACGAACAGCACCTCGTAGGTCTGCATGTCCGCCACATAGACCAGGGCCTCCAGGCTGTCCAGCACGGTTTTCAGCATGGCGTGGGAGGCCATGAGCCGATGGTGGGTGGCCAGTTGCCGTTCCATTTGCTGGTTGAGGGCGGCGAAGCGATTGCTTGCGGTTTTGGCCTGGGAACAGCGGAGAAAGATCAGGGGCGAATCCGTAGGGTGGGCCTGGACCCGGTAGCCAAAGCAGCTGTAGCGGAGAACCTTCCCGTCTGGCGTAAGAAGGGAGAGGGAGCCCGGCATCTGTTGCCTGCTTCTGAGGCAGGTGGCAAGATAGCCGGACACCGTCTCGGCGGATTCGCGGACACATTCGTTGAGTTTGCAGCCGGCGGTCTTCCGGGGGGCAAGCCCGAGCATTGCCGCGCCGGCGGGGTTGGCCGCCTTGATCTCTCCGTCCTTGGCAAGAAGAAAGCAGGCGTCGGGCCATGGCCCGCTCAGTTGGGTAAACACTTCGCTCAGCATGCGTCAGGTTCCGTAATATTCCCGGCCCTGGGCCGCGTCCGCCTCGGGACCCGGTTGCAGATGGACAACGACCCGGCAGCGTCGGCATCGCGCGGCAATGGTTTCCTCCAGTGTCACCTTGGCATAGCCCAGGTTGGCGGCGGTGATGACCCCGAAGACGTTGGAGGTCATCATGCACATGGAGGGGCGGTCCAGCACCTCGTCCTCAAAGGGGCAGGCGTCGCTTTCCAGGACGATCTTTCTGCTGTCCTGCTCCACGATGGAGAAATTGCCGAGGATCCGCTGTTTCAGATCGACGAGAACCTCCGCCACCTGCTGGCGGTTGAGCGTGGCCACCCCCATCTCCCTGGTGTAGAGAAGATTGATCCAGTCCCCCATGTGCTGGCCGACCAGGCTGATGTAGCCGGCAGCCTCCTCGTAGCCCACAACCTCTTCCAGGGTGCCGGCCAGCTCCCGGATGAGGGTTCTCAAGAAAAGATCCCGGTTCAGGGGGATATTGAACTGCCGCATTGGTGTCGCCTGATCCATGATCGTTTCCTTTGTGGAGAATATGTGGGGGAGCGGTGCGTGGCCCTCTCCAGAATCTGTCTTTATAGTATTATCCGGTGGGCGGGGTGGAAAAGTCAAGGGGAGAAGATGGGGATATCAGCGATTGTCCTGCCGTTGGCGGACGACCTCAAACAGGATGACGCCAGCGGCCACCGAGGCATTGAGGGAATTGAGGCTGCCGGCCATGGGGATGGCGACCAGCTCGTCGCACTGCTCACGGACCAAGGGCCGCATCCCCTTGTCCTCGCCGCCGATCACCAGGCAGACAGGTCCGGAAAATTTGGTCTCGTACACGGTGCGTTTGGCCTCGCCGGCCGCCCCGTACACCCAGAAGCCTTTCTCCTTGACGGCCTGTAGGCTTGTGACCAGGTTGGTGACCAGGCAGAGCTTGAGATGGGCCATGGCCCCGGCCGCAGCCTTGGCTGCGGTGGCGTTGAGGGGGGCCGAACGGTCCTTGGGCAGGATGATGCCGGTTGCCCCGGCTGCGGCGGCGGTGCGGATGATGGCCCCGAGGTTGTGCGGATCCTGGATGGAGTCCAACGCCACGATGAGGGGCTGCGTCTCGTCCTTGGCTTTCTTGAGCAGTTCGTGCAGGCTGCAGGTGGCCACGGGCGCGGTTTTCGCCAGCACCCCCTGGTGGGTTTTGTCTGGGGAGCTTGGAAAGCGTTGGCTCGGTAGAAAGCGGACCTTGACCCCTTGCTCCTGGGCCAGGGTGACGATCTCCTGAATCTTGGCCCCGCCCTTGCCCTGCTGGATAACCACCTCCCGCACTTTTTTGGGCTGAAGCCGCAGCATCTCCAGGATGGGATGGATGCCCCAGAGGATGTCGTCGTTGTCCGGCTCGTTGCTCATGGCGTCTCCAAAGATGTATGGACGAAGTTATTGCGGGCCGAAACCCAAGGTTGCAAGGTCAATGGGCTGGCCGTCCGGGCTGCGGCGACTCTTGCAGCGCTCGGCGATGATCACCGCCCGCAAAACCTCCACCGCCTCATCCAGCTGGTCGTTGATCACCAGATAATCGTAGCGGTCGGCATCTTCCATCTCGTGCCGGGCATTGTGCAGACGCAACTGCACGGTTTCTTCGGGGTCGGTGCCCCTCCCTCGCAACCGTCTTTCCAATTCAGCCCAGGAAGGCGGGGCGAGGAAGAGGAAGACGGCGCCGGGGTGCCCGCAATCACGGAGCTGCCTGGCACCCTGGACATCGATGTCGAGAAAAACGTCGATCCCCTTGGCCTGCTGCGCCTCGATGGCCGCCCGGCTGGTGCCGTAGAGATTGCCATGCACTTCGGCCCATTCGAGAAAGGCCTGGTCTGCGCGCATTGCTTCAAAGGTGGACCGATCGACAAAATGGTACTCCCGACCATTGCTTTCCCCAGGGCGCGGCGCCCGGGTGGTGTGCGACACCGAAAAGGCAAGATTGCCCACCTTTGTCAGCAATTTTTTCAGGATGGTGGACTTGCCCGCCCCGGACGGCGCGGAGATGACAAAAAGATTGCCCCGGCTCATTTACTCGCCTTTTCCGGCAGCTCTTCATCGTGCCGGTCGTAGGAGGCCATGAAGCGCAGGGTGATGGTTTCCGGCTGCACCGAGGAGAGAACCACATGGTTGCTGTCCAGGATGATGATGGAGCGGGTTCTCCTCCCTTCGGTGACATCGATGAGCCGTTTCTGCTCCTTGGCCTCTTCCCGCAGTTTTTTCATGGGGGAGGATTTTGGGTTCACCACCGCCAGCACCCTGCCGGCCAGTACGGCGTTGCCAAAGCCCACGTTGATCATTCTTTGGTCTGACATGGTTGTTCCTTACTCAATATTCTGAATCTGTTCCCGGAGCTTTTCCACCTCGGTTTTCAACTCCACGGTGAGATGGGCGGTGGGGGCATCGCTGATCTTTGAGGCCAGGGTGTTGATCTCCCGCAGGAATTCCTGGAGGAGGAAGTCAAGCCTGCGGCCCACGGGTTCGTCCGCTGCAAGAAAGCCGGAAAACTGGCTGATGTGGCTACGGAGGCGAACCACCTCTTCGGTGACATCACCCTTGTCGGCCATCATCGCCACTTCCTGGGCCAAGCGGAGGGGGTCAAGATCAACCCCTTGCAGGAGAATGGCCAACCGCTCCTTGAGCTTCTCGGTCCTTCGTTGGACGATTTCGGGGACATCCTGGGCAATGGTCTCCACGGTCTTGGCAAACTCCTGCAACCGTTGGCCGAGCTCGGCTTTGAGAGCCGCACCTTCCTGAGCCCGCATGTCCTGTGCCATGTTCAGCGCCTGGCTAAGAGCCTCGAAGACCTGCGGCCAGACAGCATCGAGATCTTCCTCCTCCTCGTGGGAAACGATGACCTCCTTGTAGTTCTGGATCATGGCCAGGGTCGGGGGATCTGGCAGGGAGAGATCCTGGCGGATCGCCTCCAGACATTGATAATAATCGCGGGCCAGGGGCAGGTTGGCTGCCAAGCGGATGGTGTCCCCCGCCTCGGCGCCGGGGTTGAGGTAGACATCCACATGGCCCCGGCTGTAGTGGGCGGTGATCTCTTTTTTGATCCGCTCTTCAAGGCCCAGATACTTGCGGGGGATCTTGATGCTCAGATCAAGAAACTTGTGGTTCACCGAGCGGACCTCCACGGTCCAGCTTCTGGTCCCGGCCACTTCGCCCCGGCCATAGCCGGTCATGCTCAACGGTCTTTTCATCCGATTGCCTCAAGGAGCTCTGAGGTGGAGGCGGTGGCCGTGCCCACCTTGCCTACGACGATGCCGGCGGCGAAGTTGGCGATGGTGGCGGCGTCGGCAGCGGTGAGGCCAACGGCCAACCCCAGGGCAAGGGCGGCGATCACCGTGTCCCCTGCGCCGGTGACATCGTACACCTCCTTGGCCATGGTGGGGATGGTGAAGAGGGGTTGCCCCTTTTCATACAGGGCCATGCCCGCCTCGCCCCTGGTGATGAGGACCGCGTTGCTGGCCAGCTTTTTTTGCAGGATATGGGCTGCGGTCTCGAGGTCTTTCTCGGTTTTGATGGCCATGTCGGCCATGCGCTCGGCCTCGTGCAGGTTGGGGGTGATGATGGTGGCCCCGCGAAAGCGCTCCGGGTGCTGGGGTTTGGGGTCGATGATCAGCGGGATGTCCCGTTTCTTGAGCCGGGTCCGCAGGTGATCCATCAGGGGCAGGTTGATCATGCCCTTGTTGTAGTCCGAGACGATGACTGCGTCAAAGCTCTCCAGATTGTCGTCGATGAAACGGCAGATCTCCGCCAGCCGTTCCGGACTGGGTTCTCCGGTTTTTTCTCGGTCGAAGCGCACCACCTGCTGGTGCTGGGCCACGATTCGGGTCTTGAGGGTGGTGGGGCGGTTGGAGGTGCGGACAATTCCGGCCGTTGGGGAGCCGATTTCCGCCAGCAGGCTGAGGAGATGGTCGCCCATGGCGTCGTTGCCGATCAGACCGCAAAGCGAAGCCCGGCTGTTCTGGGCATAGATGTTGTGCAGGACATTGGCTGCCCCGCCAAGGAGCAAATTTTCGTGGGTGACATCCACCACCGGCACCGGCGCCTCCGGGGAGATCCGGGAAACCGAGCCCCAGATGAAGTGATCGACAATGATGTCGCCGAGCACCAGGATATTGGCCTTGCTGAACTTGCCGACAGCATCGCGCAGTTGTTTTTTCTTTATACTGGACAGGGTCACGGACCGGCTCCTGGGGTCATGTTGCAGGGAAGGCACGGTTGCCGAAACAAGGCGCAACCAGCCGGAAGAATACAGAAAATTCAATTATAGACTTCTTGGAAGTCTTGGGCAAGCAAAGAATGTCCCCATGGCCCCAGGTGGTTACAAGCAGACCCGGACCGGGAGAATGACCGTGGTCAGGTTGTCGCTTTGCAACCGGCGCTGGATGGCAAAGGCGGTCTCGTTGTGCAGGATGCGGTGGTAGAATTTTTCCAGGCCGAAGGTGAGTTGGCCGGTGAACACGGTGGACTTGGGAAACTCCTGGGAGATATCCCGACACAGGTTGGTTGCCCCTTCCACCACGTCCGTGGCCACCAGCATCCGCTGGTCCGCGGCGAAACCGAGCCTCCGGGCCAGGGTCACGTAGTTTCGCAAGGAGGCGGCAGTGGATTTTTCCAGGGCCTCTATCTCGTCTGCGCCCTTGAATGAGCCGGAATCGATCACCGCCACCGAAACGAAGATGATGTTTTTGTAGGTGCCGGGGAAGTTCTTGATGATGGAAAAAAGCGCGTTGATGCCAAAGCCGCTGTAGGAGGAGACCAGCTGGATCGCGGTCTGCGCCTCCGGGCTTGGCATGGCGGTGTTGGCCGGGCCGGGGGTGGGGAAGGCGAGCAGGGTTTCATCAAGATCGGCCATGCCCTGGCGCACCTTGAGGTAATGGGTGCGGATCTGGTTGCAGCCGACGATGACCAGCAAGGTGATGAGGAAGGTGACCCAGCCGCCTTCGGTGAATTTTTCGTAGGTGGTGATGGTCAGGATGGTCAGACAGAGGACGAAGGCTATGGCGTGGATGTTCAGGTGCCGTTTCCACTGCCGGTCTTCATGTCGCCGCTTGATGTAAAACAGCGACATGCCGAGCTGGGAGAGGGAGAAGGTGACAAAAACATTGATGGAGTACATGACCACCAGGGCGGAAACCGAGCCATGGCTGTACAGCAGCAACCCGATGGCGGAAAGACCCATCAAGACGATGCCGTTGTGCATGGTGAGCCGCTCGGACAGGGCGGCAAAACGGTGGGGGAGCCAGGAATCCACCGCCATGTTGGCCATGACCCTTGGCCCATCCACGAACCCGGTTTGCGCTGCGACCAGAAGCAGGGCACCTTCCGAGAAGATGGTGATGAAGGCGATGGTGTGTCCCAGGGGCCAGTCGGCAAACAGAGTGTCAGCCAGCACTGAGTTCAGGGTTTTGCCGGTAATCGGCATAACCCCGACCAGCGCGTAGCAGAGGAACAGCACCCCGGCGGTGAAGGCCAGGGAGGTGGCCATGTACACCATGGTCCGCTTGCCGGTTTTGACCCTGGGCTCGCGCATGATCTGGATGCCGTTGGACACCGCCTCGATCCCGGTGTAGGTGCCGCCGCCCAGGGAGTAGGCCCGGAAGAAAAGCATCAGGATTCCGAAGATTCCGAGACTGGCCATGTCCTGCTGTAGCCCGCTATGGAAGTCCTGCGCCAGCGGGGCGAACCGGTCGGAGTGGGTGAAGATGCCGTCCAGCAGGAGAAGAAGATGGGTGGCCACGAAAACCATGAAGATGGGAACCATGATCGAGATCGACTCCTTGACCCCGCGCAGGTTGAGCACAATGAGCAGCAGAATCAGGAAGCAGGCAAAGGGCACTTTGAAGTGGTGAAAATGGAGAGGCAGATAGCTGAAGAGCGCATCCGTGCAGGAGGCCACGGAGATGGTGATGGTGAGGACATAATCCACCAGCAGGGCGCTGCCGGAAACCACGCCCGCCTTTTCGCCCAGCATGCGGGTGGAGACGATGTACCCTCCGCCGCCGTGGGGAAAATGTTCGATGATCCGGGAATACCCTGCCGAGATGATAAAGACGGTAAGCGCCGTGGCCAGGCCGAGCAGGATCGCCAGATAGGTGTGGCTGCCTAAGGCGCGGAAGGCCTCCTCCGGACCATAGGCCGAGGAGGAAAGGCCGTCGGCGCCGAGGCCGACCCAGGCCAGAACCGGGATCAGCGACATCTTGTGAAACAGCTGGGGATCTTTGATGTACTTGGGTGCGCCGAAGAGTATCTTGCGGATTTTTTGGACGGAATTCTCCCGCGTTTGGGGTTGCTCAGGCTGCATGGCATTCTCCTTGAATGTGTTCCCTCAAGGGCCTGGTCAAACGTGTGAAACGCGGTCGGCATGCAGCCGAAGGCGCGTTCTCGACGCGGACCATTGCCCATCCAAATGCCTACGAGGTTAGCTGACGGGCTCGGGCTTGGAAGTGCCCTATCTGGTTAAGGAATACGCCCCATACTCTGGGTCCCCCGCATCCGTTTTTGGCAACGGATCTCGGCTACAATGTTGCGCACGACAATAGCGCGATTTTGTAATTTGTCAAGGGAGTCTTGGGGCAGCCTGGGCTTCATCGACACGCCAATATCCGGCGGATGTGCATGTTGGTTTGGAATATTTTTAGGAGAAGGCTGGGTATCTTTTTGCTCAAAAGAACTCTTTTCTGCGTGTTGACATTTTCTGTGAAGCGGTTATGATTGCGTAAACATCCGATGATATGATGAATATGAAATTAAACAATAAAATCAAACCATCACAACTCACCAGCCAGGTGATCGAGCACCTGCAGGGTGCTATTGCCGCTGGCGACTATATCCTTGGTGCGAAATTGCCTGCCGAACCGCTGCTCATGAAAGAGCTCGGCGTTGGGCGCTCGACCCTCCGGGAAGCGATCCGCGTTCTGGCCCACAACGGGATCTTGGAGGTGCGGCAGGGTGATGGGACCTATGTCCGCTCCCTTCCCGCGCACGGGGAACCGCTTGCTCAGAGACTGCGACGGGCGAGGATCCGCGAGGTCAATGAAGTACGGAGAACCCTCGAAATAGAAATCGTGCGCCTCGCTGCGCAACGGAGGGATGAGGCAAGCCTGGAACGCATGCGCGGTTTTCTTAAGATTCGGCATGATGCCCTGTCCGGCAACGATGCAGCGGCAGCGCTTGATGCGGATATTTCTTTTCATTGCGCTGTTGCCGATGCGGCAGGCAATGAGGTTCTTGCCGATCTCTATCGCGCCTTCGCCTTTACCCTGCGTGAGGCGCTTGCCGTTTTGTGGGATGCCGATGACGGAAAAGCCTCGGAAACCGCCGACCTGCACAACCGCTTGGTGTTGGCCATCGAGGCCCGTGACGCTTCGCAAGCCGTGGCAACCGCAACCGCGATGCTCGACATCCACGGCGCAACCATTTCCTGCATGGAGAAAGAATGATAGGTGGATTGGATCTGATTATTGTAGGCTTGGCTGCCGTTGTTGGTGGTGGGGTGAATGCTCTTGCCGGGGGAGGCACCCTCATCACCTTTCCGATGCTGATCGCCGTTGGGCTTCCGCCCATAGCGGCAAACGTGACCAACACCGTGGCGCTCTGTCCAGGGTATCTGGGGGCGACCTTTGCCCAGAAAAAAGATCTTCGCGGCCAGGCGTCCAGACTGTGGCTTCTTATCCCTGCCAGTGTTCTGGGAGGCATCCTCGGTGGGTTTCTGCTTCTGCATACGGGGAATCATGTCTTTCGCCTGCTGGTACCCTATCTGATCCTGTTTGCCGTGCTCTTGCTGGCGGCGCAGGACAGAATCCGCGCCTGGCTTGTGCGGCGCACCGGGCAGAGCAGCGGGAGCCTTTCCCATGAAAGATGGGCGTTGTTGCCGGTGACCGCCGCCGCAGTGTACGGTGGATATTTCGGCGCCGGTTTGAGTGTGATCGTTCTGGCGGTTCTGGGGATTGCGGTGGACGATTCATTGACACGGCTCAATGCCTTAAAGCAGTTCATCGCCTTCAGCGTCAATATCTCTGCCGCAGTCTTTTTCCTGTTTTCAGGGCAGGTGGTATGGTCTGCCGCCTTGGTCATGGCTGCGGGAGCCTTTGTCGGTGGCGTATTGGGAGGCAGGCTGGCGGGGCGGGTGAGTCCCCTGATGTTGCGACGAATAGTAGTGGGGATCGGCAGTGTTGTTGCTTGTGTTTACTTTGTCAAATAAGAGCCATCGGCTCACTCATGGGAATCTTCTCTTCAATATAGCCAATTCCACCGAAGTTGCGGGAGCAAGAAAAAGGCCCTGCCGGGGGGATGGTTCCGGCAGGGCCTTGCACAGCAAAACAGCCGTGGGACACAGCTGTTTTTAAGGAGCAGTGGGATTATTCGTTGATCTCACACTTGCTTTGTGAGCACTCCACCTCGGCAAGCAGGAAGCGGCTCTTGATTCCCGCCTTGTCCAGGGCGTTCTTGGCCATTTCCGCCCGGGCTCCGGTGGTGCAATGGATCAGCATCTCCTTGTCCTTGGGCAATTCGCTGATCCGTTTTTCGATCTCATCCAGCGGAATGGCCAAGGAATTCTTGAAGGAGCATTCCTTCACTTCATCTTTGGTGCGGACATCCAGGATGACCTGGGTGGAGCTGCCTTCCATGGCCTTCTTGAATTCGGCTACGCTGACCTCGCCCTTGCCCAGCTGCCGTACCCAGGTAATGGCGGCTGGAGTGGGGCCGGTGGCCAGCTTGTTGCCGTTGGCTGCCCAGGATTTTACTCCGCCCGGCCAGATGGAGCCGGTTTTTACCCCCCATTTTTTCATCAGGTTATAGCCTTGCTGCGCTTCGACAAAGGAGTTGGCATAGACCACGATGGGTGCCTTGCTCGGGAGAGAGTCTTCTTTTGCGGCCAGAGAGGCCAGGGGGATGCTGTGCGCTTTGGGAATATGGCCCGCCTCGTATTCTTCCTTGGAGCGCAAGTCCACCAGAACGATGTTGCCTGTTTGCACAAATTTTTCCGAGGCCACGACACTCTTTCCAGCTTTTTTCCAGCCGGGGACGCCAGCAAGGAAGACGCGTACATCGGTATGACCCATTTTTTTCGCCAGACCGGCGGATTTAGGGCTCATGCCTCACGTGAACCCCCCGCAATAGAAGATCAGGGTGGTCTTTTTCATGCGTGCATCTCCGGGGAGATAGGCATCTCCGGTTGCCATGTGCACGGTGTCGGGAAGCGAGATGGCGGTGGGGATATGGCCCTCGTGGTAGCGTGCCGCAGGCCTGGAGTCCACCAATACATAGTTGCCCTCTTCCGGCCCCTTGGCGATGAGCGAGGCTAGCTCATCCGTCTTCATTTCCGTTACCCCCTCAGGCAGGGTGGCGAGCTTGGGCTTGACAGCGGTGGCAACTCGGTCGGCTCCGCGCATTTCGAACTGGACGATCGCCGCCTCGCCTTCAATCGCGTGTTCAAGACCGGTGGTTTTGTCATCGAACTTGAGGAATTCGTTCTTGCCCTGCACCTCGATGGAGATGGTCTTGGCCTTGTTGGATTTGCCGGTGATTTTGCCGGTAAAGGCGTTGGCATTCTGGGGGGCGGCCTGCGGGGCTGGGTCCGCAGCAAGGGCGGGTGAGCCGGAGAGGCTCGGGCCGCCTACTAGAAGCCCGGTAAACAGCAGGAATGGAATCCATTTGCGTAACTGCTTGTTTTGCATGATCGTCCTCCTTGAAAAATAATGATTGTTCGGGTTGGCTCACGGGGTTTCGAATCGGGTATTTTCTGGTTTCCTATCTGGCGACTGCCTATTTTGTGGTGATAGCCGATTCAGGGCTTCATCTACTCTTCTGAGCAAGGTTTGCGGCTCGAATGGCTTGGTGATGCAGGCCAGGCAGCCGTTTTTTTTCAAGACATCGACGGTCTGATCGGGGATCTCTTCCGCAAGAATCAAATAGGGGACGGTAAGGGCACTGGCGGACAGAGTCTGCATGAAGGTGCGGCACGCATCCATTGAGGCCGAATCCAAGTCAACGATGAGCAGAACAACGGCCTCCGGGGTATTGTTTAAATCTTCAGCCAGGGTCAGGGCCGCTTCCGTGCTCTCGGCAAGGCTTACCCGATAATCAGCCTGTTTGAGCATCAGGCCAAGGCTATGCTGTAGGTTGGGCCTGCTTTCGGCAAGGAGGATATGTTGTCTGGCCATGGGCTCGCGTGTAAAGATAATTTGCTGGAAAACAGTGCTACTGCTGATGCACTCTCGGTAAAGCAAAATGGGTGCCAGGGATGGGGTGGAAGATGTATCTTGCCGAAATAATTATTGATATTGCGTGTGGCGTGGGAGGGGCATTGGGGAAATGGGTGCAAGGATGTTTGCGCTGGAGACTAAAAGCTTAGGGGTGATAATTGATACTCACTCTTCCCTATCCGCTTGTTTGAGCCGCCAGTTGAGGGCCTGCCGGGTGATGCCGAGCATCTCCGCAGCAATGGCCTGGTTGCCCTTGGCCCGGTTCAGGGCCTCCAGCACCAGGAGATAGCCAGCTTCGCGGATGGAGGGGAGTTGGACAAGATCGGCGAAGGGGGTTCTGGACTCAGGATGTCTTTTGACCTCATCTTCCAGATTAGGCCGCCTGAGCCGGAGATACTCCTTGAAGGAATCCATGGACAGGGTGCGGTTTTTATGGGTGCTCACCGCGTCAAACACCATGTTTTTAAGCTCCCGGACATTGCCGGGGAAATCATAGGTGCCCAAGAGGAAAATCAGCTCCTTGGGGAAGGTCGGCTTCTTCTTGTTGAGCCGGGTTGCTGCTTTCTCAAAGAAATAATCGACCAGCAGGGGCAGGTCGTCGAGTCTTTCCCGCAGGGGAGGGATATGGATGCGGTGGGCATGGAGCCGGTAGTAAAGATCCTTGCGGAACCCGCCGGTTTCCTGCATCTCCTGAAGATTCTGGTGGGTGGCGAAGATTATCCGGCAATCGGTGCGCTTGGGGATGTCCGAGCCCAGGGGCAGAAATTCCCGCTCCTGGAGAAGGCGCAGCAGCTTGGTCTGCGAGAGCAGGGAGAGATCGCCGATCTCATCGAGAAACAGGGTGCCGCCGGCGGCTTGCTCGATGAGCCCCCGCCTGGCCTGCTCGGCTCCGGTGAAGGCGCCCTTTTTGTGGCCGAACAGGGTGTCGGCGAACATGGTGTCGTCAAGGCCCGCCACATTGAGCGGGACAAACTCGCCTTTGCGATTGCTCAACACATGCAGGGCCTGGGCGATAAGCTCCTTGCCCACTCCGGTTTCCCCTGAGATCAGCACCGGCTCACTGGTGTTGGCAATGGACTCCACATACTGGAAGATGGAGCGCATACCCTTGTTGTGGGTGGTGATTTGGTTGAAGGCCTCGGGATGATCCAGGGTGTCCTTGAGGAAATGTTCCTTCATCAGGTCGTTTTCCTGGCGCAGCCGGCTGAGATCCACGGCTCGCTGCACCCCGGCGATGAGGCGGGTCTCTTCGCTGACCTTGGTGTAGTAGTCAAAAGCCCCGAGTTTCATGCAGCGCACCGCGGTGTCCACCAGATCGAGACCGGTGATGATGATCACCGGGATCTGCGGGTGTTCGCGCACGATCTGAGGCAGCAGCTCTTCCCCGGAGAGATGGGGCATGGTGAGATCAAGAACGATCACCCCCACCTCCTCGCTGGCCAGGATATCCATGACCTTGCGGCTGTCGGCGCAGCAGCGGATATTGCTGAGGCCCACGGATCGCAGGGTCAGGCTGAAGCTGTGCAGCCAGGCCTCTTCGTCGTCAACCAGCAGGATGGGGCGAAACGGGGAAAGCTGCTTGTCCATTTGGGTAATCCTCCGTAAATTCCGGGCTGGCGCAGGGCCAGGGGCTGTCGGTTTCTAGCCTAGCCGGCTTGCGTTGTTTTGTCATCCGTCTCTTCCCGCCAGACCGGAAAGGAGATGGTCGCGGTGGTGCCAGCTTCCGGGCTTGAGCTGAAACGCAGTCGGCCCTGGTGTTCCTTGATGATCCCGGCGGAAACCGAGAGGCCTAAGCCCGTGCCGCCGTATGACCGTTTGGTGGTAAAAAACGGGTCGGTGATCTGGTTGATGACCTCCGGGGTAATGCCGGTGCCCTGGTCATGGACGCATACCTCCACCTCGTCGCTGACAGCGTCATAGCGCGAGGCGAGGCGTATGGCCCCATCCTGGCTGGCAAGGGCCTCGCAGCTGTTCTGGATCAGGTTGATCAGCACCTGCTCCAGCCGTTGCCGGTTGCCCCGGATGGGCGGCAGGTTCGGGGCCAGATCGGTGCTGAAATTGCGGGTGGCGTTTTTGATCTTGTTGTGGTTGAGGCGCACCGCAGCCTTGGCGATCTCGTTGATCTTTACCGGTTCCATGTGTCGGGTGGTGTCCTGGCGGGCATAATCCTTGAGATCGTGGACAATGTTCTTGATCCGTCGGGCGCTTTCTTCCAGTTCGAGAAAAAGGCGGGGAATCTGCTCACACATCTCGCTGTAGAGCAGGCCGGCAATGAGAAAGTCGCCATGTTCGCGGGAGTATTCGTCGAGAATGGGCCTGGCGCTTTCCCATGCCCTGAAGAGCATGGAGGTGTTCAGCATGGCGATGCTGTTGGGGTTGTTGATTTCATGGGCTACCCCGGAGATGAGCACGCCGAGCGAGATCATCTTGTCTGCCTGGATGAGTTGTTGCTGCTGGAGCCTGGTCTCGTCCTCGGCCCGCCGGCGTTCGGTGATGTCCCGGATGATCCAGATGGAGTTCCACTGGTCCTTGATTCGGGCCTCGGACAGCGAGAGCTCGATGGGAAATTCCGTGCCGTCCTTGCGCCGGGTGATCAGCTCGATGGTTTCACGGATGGGCCCGTCGCTTATTGGTTTTTCCTCGATTGCGCCCCGTTGGCCGGATTCGGAAAGCCGGGGGGAGATCAGGGTATGGATCGGCTTGCCCAGCGCTTCGGCGGCGGAAAAGCCGAAAATCTCGGCGGCGGCTTCGTTCCAGTAGGAGATATTGCCGTGGTGGTCCATCATGGCGATGGCGTCCTGGGCCGAGGCGGTGAGGTTTCTGAACTTGTCTTCGCTCTGGCGCAGGTCGGCCTCTGCCTCCTGCTGTCGGGTTCTGGTGATCGCATAGTGGCGGGCCAGGGTGGTGAGCTCCTCGGACAGATTGACCACCTCACGGGGGCCGGTCCAGCTGAATTGCACGTTTTCCTCCCCCTTGTTCAGGATGGCGTCCAGGCCGGTGAGGATCACATCCTTGATCCGGTCGATTTTTTTGGCAATGGCGTTGGCGATGAGCGCGACGATGATGGCAATGCTGATCACGATCCAGACAATGTTGTAGATCAGAGAAAGTTTCCACTCCCTGGCTGCGCTGCGGTCCACGGGGGAACCAAGCCACAGGGTTGGGGGAAGATGGTCGTTGAAAATGAGCGGTAGCCAGGTAAGGCTGTGGCCGGAGGAGCTTTCCCAGACAAAGGGGCGGTTGTCCGCCATGCGGGGGGCAAGAGCGGGGAAGAGGGCAAGGAGGTTGGCGCCGGAGGCGATGGGGTGCGCCGGGTCCAGTTCGGGAAAGGTGGTCGGGGCATAAACAATCGCGCCGGTCGGCGTTGCCCAGCAACCATTTTCATGGGTATCAAGGAACAGCTCCGGGGCGATTTCCATGATGACCACGCCCGTCACTGCGCCATCCGCGCCGGGGATCGGGGTTGTCAGGCTCAGGCGGTTGGCAGTGGGACTGTTTTGGTCTTTGGTCAGGAGCGTGTCGACCTCGCTTTCCTTGAGCGCCAGCCCTTTTGGGAAGAGAAGAGCTTGGGTTTGCCCCGCAGTATCCGTCAGTTCGTCGGACGCGATTTCCAGAGAATCTCCATTCCGGCGGAGCTGGACCAGTTGGTTGCCTGCGGCATCAAACAGCCGGACCCCAAGGATCACCTTTTCCGTGTCCATCTGGCCAATGAGCAGGTCCGCCAGTCGTTGGCGTCCGGCAGGATTCAAGGAGGACGGAGCGAGCCCCGCGGTCATGGGGGTGGCAGCTGCCTGGAGGATGCTTTTGCGGATGCATTTCACCCGGGCGTTGAGGGAAACAAAGCTGCTTTCGGCCCCGTCGGCGGTCCGTTTTTTCTCCACCGTTTCGTGCTGCTTGATGTGGGAGCGGAGATTGACCCCGACCAGGGTGAGGATGGGCAGGATGCCAAGGGCAAGAAGGATGATGAAGATGATGGTCCGCAGTCGCATGGGATGCCTTGGCTATGGGATAGTGTTGCCTAACCCTGTTTTTCTGGTAGAAAAAGAATCATTCTTTAACGGAGGGATAGTAGCATGAAAGACATTTTGATTGCAATCACCGGGGCGGTCCTTGATTTTGATTTGGCCCGGAACATGGCCAGGATCATTGCCCAGCAAGAGAATGGGGAGACGGATTGCCTCGCCTGGTCCGATGCGCGGCAGGGAAGACAATCGCCCGGTAGTGTGCAATGCGAGATCAAGGGCAGACCGGGCTGGGAGGTATACGGCGAGAGCCACGGCGGGCGGCTGAAGATCAGCTTCAACGCAGGGGAGTATGTGTTTATCCATAGTTGAGGCTTACAATCCACTTACTGTCTTGCCTGCCATCATTTCGGAGAGCGCCCGGCGGAACAGGATGCGCTTCGCCTCCCAGGGGGCTTCGCTGAAAGCCCTTTGTCTGCCGGGGGTCCTGCCTTCGAGCCGGTAGCACCAATAGCCGTTGGCAATCCGTATGACCCGGCTGATTTCCTGCGGGGCCAGCAGGGCAAGTTCTTGGTCCTGGCGATTGAGCGGATCGAGAAAACGGGGGGCAAGCAGGCCGCCCATGGTTTTTGTTACGTCCTGGGACATCTCCTTGGCCACCAAGGCTAAATCCTCCCCGGCCAGCAGCCGTTGGCGGGCTTTTTCGCAGAGGGACTCCTGCTCCTGCCAGCGTGCCGGGCTGTCCAAGGGGTTGGCGTAGCGAAAGATGCCGCCCAATTCCAGATTTTCCGGCAAGATGACCGGGGCGCGTTCCAGTTGGCTGAGGGCTTTGGGGATGGACTGTTGTCTGGCTTGTTCATACTCCTGTAATCGCAAGGCCAGCCGACCCTTCAGATCATCTGTCTGGACCGTTCCGCCCATGGCCTTGCCCACGATGGATTTCAGTCCCTGCAGATCCGGGGGCTGGAGCGTGGCCGAGGCGGTGGTGAATGGTGTGGCCCAGGTTGGCTCGGTTTTGGGGGTGGGCGTGTGGCGGGGAGCGCGCACCGCCTCGACACAGGCTGTGGCGGCGGCTTTCTTTAGGAGATCCCCCAGGCTGAACACGGAGACCCCTTCGTAGCCATACTCTCCAGCGATCCGCGCTTCTTCCCCGAGCTGTTCCGGGCCTTTGCCGGAGGCACCCAGTCCGGCCCAGAGGGCAACCTTGGGAGCGCGGGGAGTGTTTTTGGCGATCTCCCGGAGCTGGGCCTCTACCCGGTCGGTATCCCCGAAATAGGCCATGGGATACAGGGCATCCACCAGTCCTTCCGAGGCCCAGGCTTGCCATTCCTGGCCGTTTTCCAGGTAGGCTACGGAGGGTTCGGGAAAAACGGCGACGGAAAGGACGGTCCCCGGTGCGTCGCTTTGGTCCACACCCTGCCGGACCTCCCGGAGCAGTTGTGTCACCTGGCCTGCCCGGAATTCGTTCCAGAAAAGCGCCGCCGTGGTGAGCACCCGGTCCGCTGGCGTTTGTGTCCCGTTGAGCCAGGCGGTTACGCTCTCGGCACTGAGCCGCTCGGGCAGCAGCCTGGGATCAAGCCCCCAGACCTGCTGAAATTTTTCGGCAAGCACCTCGCTTTTTCCATAGCCAGGGCCGGGGTAGCGGATGAAGTCAAGATGGATTCCGGCCACCGGGTAGCGGGCCAGCAGCTCCTGGACAACCTGCACGAAGAGGCCGCGGTATTCCGCAGAGGCCGGGTCGGCATAATTGCCTTCGATCCAGCCCAGCTGTTTTTCCCGCTCGGAATAGCTGGAAACCGACCGTCCGGTGTTGTCGGAGAGTATCCAGGGCTGGTCCGGCTGCCCGGGGTGATGTGGGTTTTCCGGCGGGGTGGAGCCGCCCCAGAGATAAAAGACATTGAGCCAGGCATGGAGGGGCAGGGGGGCGCAATCCGCAAGCAGTTGCGCCAGAGGGTCGAAATCCACCGGGGCCGCAGCCAGGTTTTCGGCCCTGGGCGCGATGTCGCTTCGGTACAGGGCGTCACCCCTCCCTCGGACCTGGACCAGCAGTTGGTCAAATCCTGCCTGCTTCGCCTCCGCGCACACAGTGGCAACCTCTTCCGGGCTGTCCAGGTCGAAACGGACAATCCAGGCCGAGGTCCGTAGCCGTGGGGCGCAGGCGGGGATCAGAAGCAGCAGGGCCAGGGCTGGGAGCAGGGAGCACAGGCAATAACGATATGGGCGGGTGGTCATGTTCTTCCCTTGGGGCTGCGATCTTGGCATCCTGGTTGACCTTTTCGCGCCAGGATGGTAATTTGCGCGACGTTTTTAGAAGCCGTTACGGGATAATCTCTGCCCGCATTGTTACCGAGCCCTCTCCATATTGCACCAGGAAAAAGATAATGATGGACCAAAAAAAATTCCCCGAAGGCATGCAGCCCCTGGGCGACTCCTTGTTTCCCTTTGCCTGCCACCCCGAGGTTCCCTGTTTTACCCGCTGCTGCCGAAAGCTCACCCTTTTTCTCTACCCCTACGATCTCATCCGCCTGAAGAAAAGGCTGGGGATCACCTCGGAGGAGTTTCTCAATACTTACACCGGCGTGGCCCAGGGGACCAACCCGCTCTTTCCTTCGGTTCTCATGCGGATGCGGGATGACGCGGAAGGCGCTTGCCCGTTTCTCGACCCGGAACGAGGCTGTCTCGTCTATGAGGATCGGCCCTCGGCCTGCCGCACCTACCCTCTGGAGCGGGCCGTTGACCGTAACCCCGAGCGCGGCCAGCCGCGGGCCTATTATTTTATGACCGATCACGCTTACTGCCTGGGGCATCAGGAGAAAAAAGAGTGGACCGTGAAGGATTGGCTCCGCGATCAGCAGCTGGTCTATTACAACGCCATGGACGACCTCTGGGCCGAGATGGACACCCTTTTTGCCTCAAATCCCTGGCAGGGCGAGGGTGCGGCCGGGCCCAAGCAGCAACTGGCCTTCATGGTCTGCTACAATATCGACCGCTTTCGCCAGTATGTGATGGAGCACAACATGCTCAACGTCTACCGGTTGGACAAATCACGCAAACGCCTCATCGAGACCGACGACGAGGCCCTGCTCACCTTTGGCTACGACTGGCTCAAGCTGGTGCTTGGCAATCGGCCCACCCTCCAGTTGAAGCGATAATGACAATCTGCACCCTTTTGCCTTACCGCAGGACGTAATTTGTGAAAATCAGGCTTGCACATCTTCGTGCCTACTTTCCCGCCCTTGCTTTTTTGGGCGGTTTTTTGTGGGAAGTATTCACCATTGGTCGGTCGGTGGAGTCTTTGGATCTGTGGATCCTGTCCGGCTATCTCGTTTGTGCGGCCGGTCTTCTGTGGTGGTTGGGGCATCGACGTCACGCTCTGGCTGCGATTGCGTCCGAAGATGGTGCGCAGACTACGGCTCTGCCAACAACCTGGCGGGAACGGGCTCCTTTCCTGGTGCTTCAATTCCTGTTCGGCGGGCTTTTCTGTAAACTTTTCGTTCTCTACTTCATAAGCTCCGGCCATCTGACCGCCGTGCTGTGGTCCCTGGGACTTGGCGGCTTGCTGATCGTCAATGAGTTTATCGAGGACAAGTACCATCGTTTCACCCTTACCTGGGCCTTGTTCGGGCTGTGCGCCATGCTGCTGTTTAATTTTTTGCTGCCGTTTTTGGTCGGCAGCATCGGCATGGTCTGGTTTTACCTCAGCACCTTGGCAGGGGCGGGACTCACCCTGTGGTTGCGCAAGCAAACGCCTGGGTGCCCGGGGCGGGCGGCGCCGATCTGGATTATCGCAGCCCTGCTGGCGCTGGCGTATTCCCTGGATTTTATCCCCCCGGTTCCTCTGGTGAAGCGGGATATTCAGGTGGGGAAAAATTTTGAACGTGCGGCAGGCGAGTATCGCCTCACCCTGGAAAAGGCCCCTTGGTGGGTATTCTGGCGGGAGTTTTCCGACGAGGTCCATATTGCGCCCGGTGAGCGGCTGTACTGCGTTTCCTCGGTATTCGCTCCAGGTTGCTTAAATACTCGCCTCTATCATCGCTGGGAGCATTACGATGCCAAACGCGGTTGGCAGACCACCTCCCGCATGGGTTTCGGTCTTTCCGGCGGTCGCCATGGCGGGTTTCGCGGTTACACCTACAAGCAGGATCTGGCCCCAGGGGAATGGAAGGTTCATGTGGAAACGGAAAATGGCCGCACGGTTGTGACGCATGCTTTCAGTGTGGTCACGGATGCACCGCCTGAGCCGGACAGCGAGACGGTACGGGGTTTGTGAGGGGAGGTGCCGATGGACTCCTATTCCCGGTATTCGGAAAACAAATCGACAGCCTCTTCAAGCACCTCGGCGACGTGCTCCCAAGTGATGATGCCCACAACTGCTTCCGCAGCGGCTATTCTCCCGCTGCGATTGAGCACCACCGCAACGGCTGCGTGGGGGCGGTGCATCCGGGCGACGATATCGGCCAGTTTTTCGTCCTCGAAGGAGAAGACGAAATCGTGGCGCATCACGTCGGCGACGGAGCGCCAACCCAGGCGTTCGGTTTCGAAGGCCGATGAGGCGTAGTCCCGTGGGGCGACGCCTAGGACCTGGCCTTCATCGATCACGCCAGTCATGACTGCGAGGAGCATAAACCCCATGCGTCGCTTGGGCTACATCATTCTGCCGAGTGCTGAGTTGATAGCGACCTCCCCTACTCAGCGCTGCCAGAGGATATGGGCGGCTTCCAGAGGTACGGCAATGCCGGTGCGGTGCGGGATTACCCTGGCGGTATAATCCGTGGCCGGTCGCGTCGCCTCTATTTGTGCCGTATAGCAGTAACCATTTTCCGCGCCCACCAGTTTGGGGCCGCGTGTCATTTCATGCCGGACAGGCTCGTCGGTGTTGGTTGCTTCCGCATATAACTCGACCAAAATCGCATCCGGTCCCAAGCCGTTCAGATAAACCTGAATTTCGAAGAGGTGCTGGTTCCCCTCTTGGGCAACCTTGCTGTCGCCGAAGCGCAGATTATCCCAGGCCTGTTCCAGGGCATGTCGCCACTCCACCATCTGTGTCCCAGCCGCCTGTCTGTTGGCCGCGCGTTCTTGGTAAGCAGCTGCAGCAGGCAGATAGTATTGTTCGGTGTACTGGCGCACCGTGCGGTTGCTGGAAAAGTGGGTGGTCAGGCGCGCCATGCTCTCGCGGATGCGTGCCACCCAACCAACCGGAATACCGTTGCTGTCGCGGCTGTAAAATTCAGGAACCACCTCCTGTTCAAGGAGCGTGTAGAGCGCCTCTGCTTCCGCTCCATCCCAGGCCGGGTCACTGTCGTGCTCCTTGCCGTCCCCCAGTGCCCAACCCACTTCCGGGGTATAGGCCTCAGCCCACCAGCCATCCAGTTCCGACAGGTTGAGTCCTCCGTTGACGAGCACCTTCATCCCGCTTGTGCCGCAAGCCTCCCAAGGGCGTCGCGGGGTGTTGATCCAGACATCCACGCCTTGCACCAGGCGTTCGGTCATCAGCATGTCGTAGTCGCTCAGGAAAACCACATGCTTAGCCGCCTCGTGCCGTTGGATAAAGCGGATCCATTCCTGAATCATGGCTTGTCCTGCCTGGTCGGCCGGGTGGGCCTTGCCGGCAATGATGAATTGCACCGGGCGTTGCGGGTCGTTGAGGATACGCAGGAGTCTTTCCGGGTCGTGGAGCAGCAGGTTCGGTCTCTTGTAGGTTGCAAAGCGGCGTGCGAACCCCAGCGTCAGGGTGTTGGCATCAAAAATGTGCTGGGCGTTCGCAATTTCTTCGGGGGTTGCGCCCGAGGCAGGCAACTGATTGGCAAGGCGTTCGCGGACATAGCCAACCAGGGATTTGCGGGCATCGGCACGGAGTTGCCAGATTTTGTCGTCAGGAACACAACGGATCTGCCCCTCCAGGTTTTCGATGGTTCCGAGCCAGGGCTCTTTGCCGCAGTGCTCAGTCCAGAGGAGGTCGGCCTCTGCCGAATTCCAGCTGGGGACATGGACGCCGTTGGTCACATGGCCGACTGGCACCTCAATCTCCGGCCATTGGGGGAAGAGAGGTTGGAAGATGGCTCGGCTTACTTCCCCGTGCAGACGGCTTACCCCGTTGATCGCTCCGCTCCCGTGTACGGCCAGGTAGGCCATATTGAATTCTTCTGCGGAATTTCCCGGATTGAGTCGGCCCAGAGCCAGCAGCTCCCGGGATGAAATGCCGAGACGGTTGCGGGCATAATCGCCGAGGTAATGCTCGATAAGCTGGGGCTCAAAACGGTCGAACCCTGCAGCTACCGGGGTATGGGTGGTGAAGAGGTTCCCCGCCTTTGTGACGGCCAGGGCGACTTTGAAGGGCTGCCCGGTTTCTTTCATGAAGCTGCGGGCGCGTTCCAGAACCGCAAAGGCGGCATGCCCTTCGTTGAGGTGGCAGACCTCGGGCTTGATGTCGAGCGCTTCGAGCAGTCGCCAGCCGCCGATCCCGAGGAGCATTTCCTGGCAGAGACGCTGTTCCGGTCCGCCACCGTAAAGCTCGCTGGTCACCCCCCGATAGGTGGGAAAATTTGCCGCGTCATTGCTGTCCAGCAGGTAGAGCGTCACTCTTCCCACCTGGACCTGCCAGGCACGTATCCAAAGGGAATAGCCGGGCAGCAGGATCTTGAGCCGCAACCACTCGCCGTTTGGTTCGCGCACAGGCATAATCGGTAATTGACCGGGATCGTTGTAGGGAAAGAGAGCTTGCTGCATTCCGGCGCGGTCTATCACCTGCCGGAAATATCCTTGCTGGTACAAAAGCCCCACCCCGACCACCGGCACCCCCAGATCGCTCGCCGCTTTGAGCTGGTCGCCGGCCACATTGCCAAGCCCTCCTGAATAAATGGGGAGCGACTCACTCAACATGAACTCCATGCTGAAATAAGCGATTGAGGTCAAGCCGCTCTGGGGATGGCTCTGCTGAAACCAGGCCGGCATCTCCGCCTCAAACCGTTTGGTTTTTACCAGGTCGTCAACCTTTTTTTGGAAGACGGGATCGTCCAATGCCTGCTGGAGTCGGATCCGCGAAACGGTTTGCAGAACGAGCCAGGGATTGTGGGTGAGGCTCCAGAGGTCCGGGTCAAGCTGCGCCCAGATTTCGTCGGCTGCGTGATTCCAGGACCAACGCATATCCAGGGCCAGTTCACCCAGTAAATCGAACCCCTGGACCTCGGCAGGAAAGAAGGTGTATATGGGGCTGCTGGTTCTTTTGACTGTGGCCATCTGTTTTGCCCACAAGGTTTTTTTACTGTCGACTGAAATGGGTTTGCGGAAAAATCTGAGGTTATTGCAGTCGCGGGAAGGACACAGGTTGATTTTAGCATAAAAAAAGCTTAGGGAGAGGAATACCCGTCAGGTCTTGATATTGACAATAATCCCGTCTTCATGTTCCAGGTTATCCAGAATGGTCAGGAGGTTGTCGAGGTCAAGTGGCACCTCTTGCGACAACTCGCACACGGTATTATCCGAACAGTCGTAGACGTCTAAAGTGAAGCCTTCCTCGTTCTTGACCAGGGCCAAGTGCAGGGGCACTCCGCTGGCGGCCAGGTCTTCATTGGTTTGTGTCACCAGCTCCCGAATGGATTTTTCCGCCAGAGGCGGACGGGATTGGATGTATTCCCGGGGAGAGGATTCGGTCCGCTTGTTTTTTTTTCTCTTGGCCCATTCCTGCCTGAGAACCAGAGGATCAACGGGCCGCACCCTGCCGATGGGCAGCGGCGGAGGGACTTCTTTCCGAATCGGCCTCGGATCCGAGGGGGAAGGCGTTGGGTTTCTGACCTCATACACCGCGAACGCATTTTGATAGGGAATAGGTGGGGTTGTTGTCGTCTGGGCGGGATTTTGCATCTGGCTTGCAACAGTGATGTCCGTGCTGGGGGAGGTGACCACGGTTGCTGCTGCCGCTGTGGCGGCAGGCGTCGCGCCTGTGGTTATAGTCCCCGCCGGGGTTCCGGGCAGTGTCGTTTCCACCGGGCCAGGGGCCGGAGTTTGCCCGACAACCCCGGTCGCGGCGGGAATCGTGGTTTCCGGCGCTGCCTGGGGAGAGACCAGGGTTTGGGTCGCTTGATTAGCCGCCAAAGCAGCTTGTTGGGCAGGGGTTAGATTTTGGGTCTCCAGAGCGGTCTGAACCGTTTCGTTAACCGCCAAGGCCGCTTCTTGAGCGGGACTCAGGCCCTGGGATTCAAGGATCGTTGTTGCATCAGGAGTTGTGTTGTTGGCTAACAGAGGTTCGGCTGGGGCTGTTGGCTGGAGGTTCAAGGCTTGCACTGCGTTGCTGCCCAGCAAGGCCGCTTGTTGGGCAGGGGTCAAATTTTGCGTTGCGGCCGTCGCTACGGCAACAGGATTCTTAACGGTGTCAAGCGGGGAGCCGGCAAGGGGGACAGAGGTTTGAACGTGACTCTGTAGGGCCGTTGGCAAGACGGGATTTGTATTGTTAATGCTATCAACCGGCATGTCTTTTCTCCATCTCCGGGAGGTTGTCTTCCCTTTTTGCGGAGCAGACTCAGGGGGTACAATACTCTTTCGAGCCTATAAAATAAGGATAAACAGAAATAGAGGTGCCGTCAATAGCCGCCAGGATACCGGGTCTAATAACAAACAGGTAAACCCCCGGCTCTGCCGGGGGACTCACAAAGTTTGACAGTTCCGGAATGCTCCCCTAAAGCTGTGTGCCGGGGAAGAAACGTGCGGTTCAGACCAGAAAAAGGTTTGTGCCCCCTCTGTTGTTATGAGCCAGGAGCTTTTGTTTTTCAACCGGTTGCGATCAGGCCCCTTTGAGGGGCCAGCAACCGCCAAGCCACCGGCTTTGCCGGTGGTGGGTGACTCCATTTCTAAATCAAACATGATATATATGTCCGCCACTAAGGGGGTGGGCATATGGGGCGACCGGCAAGCGGCAGGGAAGTATTGGATAGCGCGAATGAAATTCTCCGGAAAGCGCGGACTGCGGAAGATGTGCGGTAGGCGCAGGCGGTGATCTTGCCGCTGGAATTTGGCTTTTCCAGGGAAGAGGTGGCTGGCATCATCGGCACATTGCTGAGTTGGGCTTGTAGTTACGCATGCAATTCATCCGCTCTGGCGGCAGCAAGGAGGAGAAACGACAACGGGGCGGGCGACGTCGAGAGAATATGACAATGGAGGAAGAGAAGGCCTTTTTGGCGCCTTTTCTGGACAAGGCAGCATCAGGCGGCATTCTGGTGGTTGGTGAGATCAAAAAGGCATTGGACGAACGTCTGGGGCGCAATGGCGGTTTTCGCGGCTACACCTACAAGCAGGATCTGACCCCAGAGGAATGGAGAGTGCATGTGGAAACAGAAAATGGCCGTACGGTTGTTACGCATGATTTCAGTGTGGTGACGGACGCGCCGCCCGAGCCGGACAGGGAGACGGTGGGGGGTTGTGAGGGGGAAGATGCTTTTGCGAAGTGATCGCAGGCTCGTTTAGTTTGCCTTTTTTATAGACTGTATCAGGATTACAATCCGCTCTGGACCTGGTCTTCCATGCTTAGGCTTTAACCTCTGTCCGAAATCCTCTCTGTGCCGTTGGCTGCGAAAAAAGTGGGTGCAGAGTCCTGTTTTGATCGCATTCTGTAAAAAAGATATTTCTAGCTGGCAGTTCTTCGTTTTTGGTTCCGGTCGTACCATCTCCCATTTTTCCCAATCCCATTCCGTCAAGATGGTGAAATTCCCAATATTTCCGTTCTGCTTTCCGCGATGATTTGCGAATTATTTCTTCTTGTAGTCTGGCAACCTGCTGAAAGGACGATGGAAATTTCAATGCAATAAGTTGTGGCCCGCTTATTGCATTACTTATGGAAAGCAAGGCAACCGAAAATGGGGAGAAAGCAATGACCCCCAAGAGGGCCGTCAGCACCCTGATGCCCTATGCCATTGAGTTAACATGTGTGATGGAGTTCGCGTTATGACCTGGAGATCGCGATTTTCGGTTATGGGCTCATCTGCCTCGCCTGTTTCCCTCTTTTTGCTTCTCATCCTTTCCTTTTCCTTCCTGCAAAGCGGCTGCGCCACAAAAACTCTTTCGCCAAGCGCACAACTCCCGCCGACTAAGATTCCCTGCGCTCCGCAGAACGCTGAACAGTCGGAAGAAATGAATAATGATGAAGATGTTGTTGACCCAGGCCTCCCGGTTACTTCTCCCCTCAAGGCCGCAAAGATAATTATCGAGAAGGCCCAAAAAAAACTTTTCCTCTATTCCGAGGAAAAGTTGCTCCGCATCTATCCGGTCAAGCTTGGCCAGAATCCGGTCGGTGATAAAATTCGCCAGGGCGACATGCGCACCCCTGCAGGACATTATTATGTCTGCATGAAAAATCCGCGCAGCAAGTACCACCTGTCTTTGGGCTTGAGCTATCCGAGCATTGAGGACGCCAAACGGGGCCTTGAGCAGAAGCTCATCACCAAGGGAGACCACGACCGGATTATCCAGAGAGTCACCAAGAAATCAATCCCCCCGTGGGACACTCCCTTGGGCGGCGAGATTTTTATCCATGGCGGTGGCGAAACCTGGGACTGGACCTATGGCTGCGTGGCTCTGCGCAACAAAGACATCGAGGAGTTATTCAAGGGTGTCACCGTTGGCACTGAAGTTGTCATCCGGCAATAACCCGCCCCATTCCCCCATCACCCCCTGATTTTCCTGCGTCCAGATCTTGGTGCCGAACCTGCTCCAATTACGCCGGTCGATCTCCCGCATCGCATGCACAATGTGGTCGCAATATTTTGACTGATAACCTCGGGAAGATGGTATATTTATACAGTTCCACCCACGAAGGGCGAAACATGTTCCGGCCGCAACCCAGGACGGTTTCCCTGTTGCGGCCCAGTAAACCCCTGTAAATATCCGGGCGCTGAGCGCCCGGCTTTGGTCACCCCTATAAGGGGTATGTTGTCCCCGGCTTGAATATCAGAACAACTTTAATTGTTCCTGCCGTTTTTCTTCAACTTGCGGAACTTGTTCAAAATGTTGATTGCCGTTCGGCCCTTTATAATCCCTACATAATCGGAGATTGACAGCTTCGGCGGAACCATCGCCAACAAATGCACATGATCCGCCTGGATGCTCAGCTCAACTACTTCAACTTCCGCTCGTTTTGAAAACACCCTGATGCATCTTGATACTTCTTCGCCAATCTCGCCAGTCAGTATCCGAAAGCTGTATTTTGGTACCCATACAAGATGATATTGGCAAGGCCAGATTGTTTGTGATAGTTTTCGAAATCGACTCATTGGCTACTCCTAGTTTTGAAGTTGCGGGGACAACCTCATCTAGGAGTACCACTGAGTCGTTCAGAGGGCATAAGCCTCTGAACCTGTACCTTGCCCTTAGGGCAAGGGTTTCCACATCGCACTAAAATAGGCCACTCCGGCCTCACTATGCGGATGCAGCATGAAGACAGCGACCATATTCCATCTCGTCCTCGGACTGTTTCTTGTCCCACTTTCGCTTTCCTGCCTTGTCGTGCCGCCACAGCTTGCTCAAGCCCAGGACCGCGGTTATGTGGAGGGGGCTGAAAAATACAGTCGGGAGGAGCTCGCCCAAATGTTGGCGCCCATCGCCCTCTATCCCGATACGGTTCTGTCCCAGATACTCATGGCAGCGACCTATCCCATAGAAATTGTCGAGGCCGACCGCTGGATCAAAAAAAATCCGGAGCTGATGGGCAAGGCCCTTGATGCGGCGCTTTTGGACAAAGACTGGAGCCCCAGCGTCACGGCGATCTGTCACTTCCCGGCAATCTTGGCCTTGATGAGTGAGCGGATCGCTGAAACCACCAAACTTGGCAACGCATTTCTCGCTCAAGAGGCCGAAGTTATGGACATGATCCAGGAACTCCGGGTCAAGGCCTACGCCGAAGGCAATCTCGTCACTACCCCCCAGCATAAAGTCATTGCCGAAAGGGAGACGATCATCATCCAGCCGGTTGACCCCAATGTCATCAATGTGCCGTACTATGATCCCTTCGCTATCTATGGTCCGTGGTGGTATCCCGCCTATCCGCCTTATTATTGGGGGCCCCCAGGGGTAAGCATCAGGGGCCGCATGTCATACTGGCCCGGCTTGTATTTAGGTTTTGAGTTCGGCACGTGGAGCTATTTTGATTGGCATCGCCACTATATTTATATCGATGCCCATAGGCGTCCAATATTTGTCAGGCAAGACCGGTGGATCGATCAACCTGGCCGCTGGCGGCATGTCCCCCATGGTTCTCCAGAGCGTCCGGATTGGAATCGTGATCAGCGCGGTGGCGACCATACCACTATTACCCCAGGTATGCGCGGGGATACCCCGATAAGAATCGACCGCGACCGTCAGGAACGGGAACGTGTCGAGCAGGAGCGTGAACGGACTGACCACGATGAACAGGAACGCGACCGGGTTGAACGTGATTTGAAAGAGCAGCGGGCAAGAATCGACCGCGACCGTCAGGAACGGGAACGTGTCGAGCTCAAAAAGAAGGAACGCGAACAGGCTGAAAACGATGAGCAGGAGCGCCAACGGGCTGAACGTGATCTGAAAGAGCGGGCGAAAATAGACCGAGATCGTCAGGAACGGGAACGAATCGAGCGCGGCAATGCCGTCCCAAAAGAGAGGATGCCGGACCAAAGCCCTGACCAGGGCATCAAAAGAGGCGACAGCGGCAGGGTGGAACGTGAATCAAGTGAGCGTGGTCGCGTGAACCGGCAACCCCGGGATGAGGGCCCTCTCGACAAAGATCATTCGGACAATGACGACAGGGGCGACCGTGACGACAGGGATCGACCCAGGCGGTGAAGTTATGAATTTGCAATCTGGGGCGGTGTTGTTGTTCTCCTTTATCCCTGCCCATTCTGCCGCCAACGCCCACCCTTGCCGCCAGTCCGGGGCTGAATCTCCGCCTTGGTTTTCAGGTACATCACCGCGCTATAGCCCAGCAGCCCTTCCACCTCCGCATCGAATTCCTTGCAGGGCCTTACAGTAAAATCCGAGGGCGGTTCGATATCCACCTCGCCCCGCCCGGTAAATTGCATGGTCAGGGAAACCGGGCAGGTGCCGTGGTACTCGCGTACCTTGTTTTTCAGGCTTTCCAGCTTCTGCCTGCTCACCTGGTCAGACTTGAGCAGGATGCGGGCGCCGTTGGTGTATTTGCTCCGCGCCTCGCTCAAGCTGTCTACCGATTCGGCAATGATCTTGGCACCCTGTTCTTCCTGTTTGACCGTGCCCAGGACGATGATCGGCTCATCGCTGGTCAGGAGATGGCCGCATTTGGCAAAGGCCTCCGGGAAGACGACCACCTCGACGGCTCCGGCCCGGTCCTCCAGAACGATGAAGGCCATGCGGTCGCCTTTTTTGCTGCGATGGTCTTTGTACTCGCGGACCAGCCCGCCCACCCGCACCGGCTGGTTATCGCCCCAATCGCCAAGGCTGGTGAGGTCGGTGTCGGCTACGGCCATGATTTCCTGGTGGAAGTTGTCCAGGGGGTGGCCGGTGAGGTAGAAGCCCACGGTCTCCTTTTCAAAACCGAGCCGCTCTTTTTCGGTCCATTCCGAGATGTCGGGCAGGTCGATGGTGTTGGCCTTGCTGCTCTGGGCCTGGGGCATGGCCGAGAAGAGCGAGATCTGGCCGCTTAAGCGATCCCGCTGCGCGGATTGGGCCTGTTCCAGGGCCATATCGAGGACGGCGAAGAGCTGGGAGCGCTTGGCCCCAAGGGAATCGAAGGCTCCGGCTTTGATCAGGCTTTCGATGACCCGCCGGTTCACCTTGCGGGAATCCACCCGGTCGCAGAAATCCTCCAGCCCGCCGTAAGGGCCGTTTGCGGCCCGCACCTCCATGATGGAGTCCAGGGCAGCGCCGCCAACGTTCTTGACCGCTGCCAGACCAAAGCGGATGCGGTCGTTGACCACGGCAAAGTCCTTGTCCGACTCGTTGATGTCCGGCGGCAGCACCTCGATCTCGTGGTCTCGGCACTCGGTGATGTAGCGCACCACCTTGTCGGTGTTGCCCACGTCGCAGGAGAGCAGGGCGGCCATGAACTGGGCCGGATAGTGGGCCTTGAGCCAGGCGGTCTGGTAGGCGATCAGGGCGTAGGCCGCGCTGTGGCTCTTGTTGAAGCCGTAGCCAGCAAACTTGGCCATCAGATCGAAGACGTATTCGGCCTTGTCCGGGAGGATGGAGTTTTTCTTGGCCCCGGCCAGGAATTTTTCCTTTTCCGCCTCCATGACCTCGGCCTTCTTCTTGCCCATGGCCCTCCGCAGGTTGTCGGCATCGCCCAGGGAGTAGCCCGCCAGGACGTTGGCGATCTTCATCACCTGTTCCTGGTAGACGATAACCCCGTAAGTCTCCTTGAGGATCGGCTCCAACTGGGGAAGCGGGTAGATGGCCTGCATCCTGCCGTGCTTGGTGTCCACGAACTGATCCACCATGCCGGATTCCAGCGGGCCGGGGCGGTAGAGAGCCACCAGGGCGATGAGGTCGGAGAACACCTCGGGCTTCATCTTCATCAGCAACCCGCGCATGCCGGAGCTTTCCAGCTGGAACACCCCCAGGGCATCGCCCTTGGCCAGCAGGTCGTAGGTCTTGGTGTCGTCCAGGGGGATGCGGTTGATGTCGGGTTTATGCCCGATATCCGCCGCGATCAGCTTGAGGGCCCGGTCGATGACGGTGAGGGTTTTAAGGCCCAAGAAGTCGAACTTGATCAACCCGGTCATCTCGGTGTGGATCATGTCGTACTGGGTCAACACCTCGCCCTTTGGCCCCTTGCAGACCGGCAGGTATTCCACCATGGGTCTCGGCGAGATCACCACGCCCGCGGCATGGATGGAGGTGTGGCGGTTGAGGCCCTCCAGGGTCTGGGCGACGCGCAGCAGCTCCTCCACCTGGGGGTCGCGTTTTATCAGCTCCTGGAGGCGGGGTTCGGCATCGATGGCCTTCTTGATCGTGATCTTCAGCTCTTCCGGGATGAGCTTGGCGATGCGGTCCACATCGCCATAGGCCATGCCCAGGGCCCTCCCCACGTCGCGGATAACGGCGCGGGCCTTCATGGAGCCGTAGGTGACGATCTGGGCCACATGCGCCTCGCCGCCGTAGCGTTGCTGCACGTATTCGATGACCTCGCCGCGTCGTTCCTGGCAGAAATCCACGTCGAAGTCGGGCATGGACTTGCGCTCGATGTTGAGGAACCGCTCGAAGATCAACCCGTAGGGGATGGGGTCGATATCGGTGATCCGCAGGGAATAGGCGGCAAGACTGCCGGCGCCGGAGCCGCGTCCCGGGCCGACGGGGATATCATGATCCTTGGCCCAGTTGATGAAATCGGCCACGATGAGAAAGTATCCGGGAAAGCCCATCGTTTGGATGACGTCGATCTCGTGGGTGAGCCGTTCCCGGTAGGTTTTTTCAATCTCCGGGGTGAGCTGGTCGATTTCCCGCATGTCGTTGAACCGCTCTTCAAGCCCCGCCAGGGCGGATTTTTCGAACAGGGAGTCGAGGGTCTCGCCCTCGGGTGCCGGGAAGATGGGGAAGTGGGACTCCCCAAAGCTCAGCTCCACATTGCAGCGCTCAGACAAGCGGACCGTCTCGGCGATGGCTTTGGGCGAATGGGCAAAGGCCTTTTTCATCTCGTCGGGCGACTTGAAGAAGAGTTCGTCGGTGGAAAAGCGGAAGCGGCTTGCGTCGTGCATGGTTTTGCCGGTCTGGATGCAGAGCAGTACCTCGTGGGCCTGGGCCTCTTCCCTGTTGAGGTAATGGCAGTCGTTGGTGGCGACCAGCGGGATGCCCATCTCCTTTGAGAGTTCTTTGAGCCCCTGGTTGACCACCGCCTGTTCCGGGATATTGTTTTCCTGCATCTCAAGATACAGGCGGTCGCCGAACAGGGCCAGGAGCTGGCGGGCCTCTTCTCGGGCTCCTTCCATGTCGCCGGCGGTGATGCGCATGGGGATGCCGCCGTGCAGGCAGGCGGTGAGGGCGATGAGCCCCTCGGCATGGGCGCCTAGCACCTCGAGATCGATGCGCGGCTTGTAGTGGAACCCTTCCAGCTGGGCCAGGCTGGCAAGCTTGAGCAGGTTCTGGTAGCCGGTGTTGTTCATGGCCAGGAGCACGAGGTGGAAGGCGGCTTTGCCTGCGCTTTTTGCCGACTTGTCGAAGCGGTGGCTGGGAGAAACGTAAAATTCGCAGCCGATGATGGGCTTGATTCCTGCCTTTTTGGCCTGGACATAGAATTCCAGGGCTCCGAACATGGAGCCGTGATCGGTGATGGCCACGGAGTCCATCCCGTATTCCTTGCACTTGGCCAGCAGGTCGCCGACCCGGATGGCGCCGTCGAGCAGGCTGTACTGGGTGTGGACATGGAGGTGGACGAAATTGGCTGGCGGGGTTTCCGGCATGGGTAGTTCCAGGTAGAGGAGATTATTGCAAAAGTTTAATTTGTGGTTCGACAGGCTCACCACGAGCAGTGTTAACGGCGACGGAAAAAGGGCAATGATTCAGACATGATTTCCGTTCGCCCTGAGCCTGTCGAAGGGGGCGTTCAGGGTTTGTTCCGTGCTAAAAAAACTGCATCCGGTCCAGGGCGGCCAGGCTTTCCCACAGGTCATCCTCTGTGTGGGGCTCCAGGGTGACGAGGGGGTGCAGCCCCTGCTCCTTAAGATAGCTGAACAGGCCGGAAAAATCAAAGCTCCCCCTCCCCGGGGCAAGGTGGGCGTCCCGGTCTCCGTGGTTGTCGTGCAAATGGATATGGCCGAGCCAGGGGGCAAGGGCTGGCAGCCAATCCTGCCAGGTGTTTTTGGCAAAGGCGGCGACATGGCCCACGTCGAGGCAGAACCTGGCAAGGGGCGAGTCAAGGGCCGCGAGCATTTTTTTATGTTGCTCCGGTCCTGTTTCGTAGGTGTTTTCCAGCATCAGCGGTACCTGATGCTGGGCGGCTTTTGCCAGCAATTCCTGCCAGGTAGTCAGGGAAGCGTTGAACCAGTCAGATTGCTTGTGGTCGTGTTTGTTCTCTTCGTAGTTCAGATGGCAGACCACCGCAGCCGGCCGAAATACCGCAATGAGGTCGAATGCCTTGCCCAGTTTGTTGCGGCTGGCCGCCAGGATGTGCTCATCAAGGGCGCCCGGAGCAAGATCGAAAAAAGGGGCGTGCAGGGTGCAGCCAAGCTCGGTCTTGGCTAGCGCTTCGGCAACCTCCCGGTATTCGGCCCCGGTGGCGGTGTACAGCGTATCGCCTTCCAGGCCGATTTCCGGCTGGATACGGTGGCTGAGAACAAAATCCAGCTCCTGCTGGAGCCGACGAAAGGGGAAGTTGATAAAACAGCGCGAGGTGATGTGCGGGTACGTCATTTGTTCACCGTCCGGCGTGCATCAATCATCCAGCTTTTTGGCCTCGTCGATGAGCATGATGGGGATGTCTTCACGAATCTCGTAGAGAAGCTTACAGTTCGCGCAAACAAGCCCGTCTTTTTTTTCGGTGAGCATAAGCTCCCCTTTGCATTTGGGGCAGGCAAGGATGTCAAGCAGTTCCTGGCTGATCATGGCACGGCTCCGGCTGATGATAATCGGGGGTGGATGGGGTTGTTCGTATGGCAAACAACACAGGCGTCGGCACTATCTAATAACTTTCTATTTCTTGCAAAATGCGCTAGGATAACGGACCTTTTTAGGTAGTCGGATTTTGTTGGCTAAATCTTGTGTGAAGATAAAATGACCCGCCAAGAAAAGCAAGCCTTTCCGTAGGCGCGGCGTTTGTTTGGGAGAAGAGCGAAAGTGAAAGGAATAATCCTGGCAGGTGGTTCCGGTACGCGGTTGTATCCGCTGACCCGGTCGGTGAGCAAACAACTGCTGCCGGTCTATGACAAACCCATGATTTATTACCCCCTCTCCACCCTCATGCTGGCAGGGATTCGGGAGGTTTTGCTCATCACCACCCCGGAGGACCAGGGGCAGTTCATGCAGTTGCTTGGCGATGGCAGCCAGTGGGGCATTGGCCTGGAGTACGCGGTGCAACCCAGGCCCGAGGGCATTGCCCAAGCCTTTGTGATCGGGGAACAGTTCATCGGCAATGCGCCGGTCTGTCTGATTCTCGGGGATAACATTTTTTATGGCCCCGGCCTTGCCAAGACCCTTCAGGACAAAGCGGCTGATCCCAAAGGCGGGATGGTTTTCGGCTACTATGTGCGTGACCCTGAACGCTATGGGGTGATCTCCTTTGCCTCGGATCGAACCGTGCTTGATATCGAGGAAAAACCGGCCAAGCCAAAATCCCGTTACGCAGTGACCGGTCTTTATTTCTATGACAGCCAGGTGGTGGAGATTGCCAGAAATCTTAAGCCTTCGGCCCGTGGGGAGCTTGAGATAACCGATGTCAACAAGGTCTATCTTGCCAAGGGGAAGTTGCAGGTCGAACTTTTGGGGCGGGGAACGGCCTGGCTTGACACCGGCACCCATAATTCCTTGCTGGATGCGGCCAATTTCATCAAGGTCATGGAAGACCGGCAGGGCTTGAAGATTGCCTGCCTTGAGGAGATCGCCTTCAGGATGGGGTACATCGATGGCGCCCAACTGGCGCAGTTGGCCGAGCCTCTGAAGAAAAACGGCTATGGCCAGTATCTGCTCCAGATTCTCGACGAGGAGCAGGGTCAATGAGGTTTCTGCCCACAGAGATTCCCGATGTGTTGCTCATTGAGCCCCAGGTTTTTGGGGATTCCCGGGGGTTTTTTATGGAGACCTGGCATGCCGTAAAGTTTGCCGCTGCGGGACTAGATCTTCACTTTGTTCAGGATAACCACAGCAAGTCTGTGCAGGGAACACTGCGCGGGTTGCATTACCAGATCGAAAAGCCCCAGGGCAAGCTGGTGCGGGTGATCAGCGGCGAGGTGTTTGATGTGGCCGTTGACCTGCGAAAAAGTTCTCCCACTTTTGGTAAATGGATTGGGGATATCCTCTCTGCGGAAAACAAGAAGATGCTCTGGGTGCCGCCGGGTTTTGGCCATGGTTTTTACGTGCTGAGCCCCGAGGCTGAATTTGTCTACAAGTGCACGGAGTTGTACGCCCCGGAGCATGAGCGTTGTATCCGCTGGGATGATCCTGAACTGGGCATCGCCTGGCGGTTGTTGGCTCAGGCGCCTCTGTTGTCGGCTAAGGATTTGGCCGGGGTCTCACTGGCTGAGGCGGAGTTATATCCATGAGGGTTTTGCTTGTCGGCGGCAGCGGCCAGCTGGGCAGGGAACTGCAGCATTGCAAACCGGCCGATATGGAGCTGCTGGCTTTGGGATCCCAGGAGCTTGATCTTCGGGAGGCACGACTTGTGGCGGCCAGGGTGGATGCCTTTCATCCCCAGGTGATTATCAATGCCGCCGCCTACACTGCGGTGGACCGGGCAGAAAGGGAGCAGGAGGCTGCTTTTGCCGTTAATGGCCAAGGTGCGGCAAATCTTGCCCAGTCGGCCCGGTCGGTTGGCGCTTACTGTATTCAGGTATCTACGGATTTTGTCTTTGACGGCGCGCAGTCCCGCCCCTATCTGCCCATGGACCAGGCAAACCCCTTGGGTGTTTACGGGGCCAGCAAGCTGGCCGGTGAGCAGCTGGCGCTTGCGGCCTATCCGGAGGGGGTAGCTGTTGTTCGTACCGCCTGGCTCTATTCCGCTTTCGGCAATAATTTTGTCACCACCATGCTACGGCTCATGGCTGAGCGGGAAACCATCGGGGTGGTGGCGGATCAGGTCGGCACCCCAACCTGGGCACATAGTCTGGCAGAGGCTTTATGGCAGATGTGTCGAGTGCAGCCAAAGGGAATCTGGCACTGGACCGATGCCGGGGTGGCCAGCTGGTATGATTTTGCCGTGGCCATCCAGGAAGAGGGGCTTGGCTGTGGGCTGCTTGAACGGGAAATCCCCATCCGTCCCATCAGTACCGTTGATTATCCGACTCCGGCCAAGCGGCCAGCCTACAGCGTGTTGGACAAGACCGAGACCTGGGCGGCCTTGGAGATGACGCCCAGCCATTGGCGGCAGGCTCTGCGGCGGATGTTGCTTGAATATAAGGAGAACCGTGGTGCATAAGCTGCTGGTTACCGGCGGGGCGGGGTTTATCGGGGCCAATTTTGTCCACTACTGGCTGGCCCACCATCCGCAGGATCGGCTGGTGGTGCTCGATGCCCTGACCTATGCCGGAAACATGGCCAGTCTCGCGGGGTGTTTGGAGCAGGATAATTTTCGTTTTGTCCATGGAGACATCGGGGATCAAGACTTGGTCGAAACCCTGTTGGTTGATGAGGGTCTTGACACCGTGGTCAACTTTGCCGCCGAATCCCATGTGGACCGCTCCATCCATGGACCGGACCCCTTCGTGACCACCAATGTGGTCGGCACCCACAGCCTGCTCAAGGCGGCGAAAAAGGTCTGGCTGGCCCGGGGGGGGCGATCGCACCGCTTCCACCACGTTTCCACCGATGAGGTCTATGGCTCGCTCACCTCGGAAGCGCCGCCCTTCACGGAGGCCTCACCCTATGCCCCCAACTCGCCCTATTCGGCGAGCAAGGCGGCCTCCGACCATCTGGTGCGGGCGTACCACCATACCTACGGACTGGAGGTCACTACCAGCAACTGCTCCAATAATTATGGCCCCTACCAGTTTCCGGAAAAGCTGATCCCGTTGATCATCCTCAATATTCTGGAGGCAAAACATCTGCCCATCTACGGCGACGGCCTGAATATCCGCGATTGGCTCTATGTGGAGGACCATTGCCGGGGCATCGATTTGGTCTTAGAAAAAGGCAGGGTCGGAGAGGTGTACAATATCGGAGGCAACAATGAGTGGAAGAATATCGATATCGTGAGACTGGTTTGTCAACTGGTCGACGAGGCTGTTTCGGCAGATGGCAAGTTGCAGGAACGCTTCCCTGTCGCCCCTGTCGTGACTGGCGGAAAGGCCGAAAATCTGATCACTTTTGTGAAGGACAGGCCAGGACATGACCGGCGCTATGCCATAGACGCAGGCAAAAGCGGAAAGGAACTGGGGTATGAACCGCTCGAGTCCTTCGAAACCGGAATCCGGAAAACCATCGCCTGGTATCTTGCAAACGAAGAGTGGTGGCGTGCCGTCATGAACGGCAGTTACCGGGAGTGGATAGTTCGACATTATGCCTGATCGTAATCTTCCTATTTCTGTCGCTATTATCGCTTTGAACGAGGAGGAACGCCTTCCCGGGTGCCTTGCGAGTGTCGACTTTGCCCGGGAAGTTGTGGTAATCGACTCGGGTAGCACGGACAAGACTGTGGATATTGCCACGTCGTTTGGGGCAAAGGTTTTTGTCGAGGCCTGGCAGGGATTTGGCCGCCAGAAACAGCTTGCCATCGACCACTGCAGCCAGCCTTGGATTTTGGTGCTGGATGCGGACGAAAGGGTTTCTCCCGAACTTGCCGTTGAGTTGCAAGCTGTTGTCGAGAGCGGAGTGCATAATGCGGCATATTCGATGCCGCGTAAGAATTTTTTTTGCGGCCGTTGGATCCGGCATGCGGGCTGGTGGCCGGACCGCATTGTCCGCTTTTTTCAAGCGGGAAAGGCCCGGATATCAGACCGGCTTGTGCATGAGGGGTTGGTTGTGGATGGATCCGTGGGAAAGCTCCAGGCGGCAATTTTTCATCATACGAACCGCAACCTTGCCCAGACCATGGCCAAGATGAATAGCTATTCCACGGCCGGTGCCGTGGAACTCCACAGAACAGGAGTGAACGGTTCGTTACTGAAGGCGATATCCCGTTCCAGTTGGGCTTTTATGTATAATTATTTGTTTAGGCTTGGGTTTCTTGATGGATGGGAGGGGTTTGTTCAAGCGGTCTGTGATGCTACCAACATTTTTTTCAAATACGCAAAACTGTGGGAAATGACTCGCAATGAGCAGAACCATGGGCGGTGATGTGTGTATTGATAGCAGGTTTGCCGCGTGAATATTCTGATCGTCAAAACCAGCGCCATCGGTGATGTGATCCATACGCTGCCCGCCTTGAATTGCCTGCGCCAGCATTTCCCTGAAGCTCATATAACCTGGTTGATTGAGGAGGCTGCCGTGGATATCGTCCAGGGGCATCCTGCCCTTGACCGCGTGTTGATAGTCAGGCGTAAGGAATGGATTAGGATGTGGCGCCAGGGGCAGAGGTTGGCTGCACTGCAGCAGGCCCTGCGTTTTGCGCAAACGGTGCGCGACACCCGCTATGATCTGCTCATCGACTTTCAGAATCTTCTTAAAAGCAGCATCTGGGTGGCATTGGCGCATGCCAAGCGAAAAATCGGCTATGGATCGGGTATGGATCACTCGGAGATGAGTTATGTCTTCCTGAACGAAAGAATTCCGGCAGTGAGCATGGATCAACATGCGGTGGATAGGGAGTTGCAACTCTTACGCTCAATCAAGATAGACTGCAAGGATGTTGTCTTTGATTTGCCTGTCAGCAATGGCTCCCGTCACAGTGCTTTGGATCTGTTGCGAACAAGCGGAGCGTCATCGGGGCGGCCTCTTGTGGCGATCAACCCCATGACTACCTGGCCGACCAAACACTGGCAAGATGAAAAATTTGCTCTTCTGGCGGACCGGTTGGTGGATGAGGGGAACACCGTTGTTTTTACTGGGGGAGAAAACGACCGGCAGGCAATTGGAAGTATTTGTGCCATGATGCGCAATGAGGTGCCGAATTTGGCTGGGCAAACCTCTTTGAAGGAGTTGGCAGCGCTCTATGGGCTGGCAAAAGCACTGATCACGACCGATACCGGGCCCATGCATATTGCGGCTGCGGTCGGCACCCCTGTTGTGGCTCTGTTCGGTCCGACCGCTCCTTGGCGCACCGGACCTTATGGCGATAAAAACCGAGTGATTCGTCTCGCCATATCGTGCAGTCCATGTTTGAAAAAGGAATGTCCGTTGGGGACTACGGCCTGCATGAAGCAAATTATGGTGGAAGATGTTGTCGCGGCGGTCAACCCATTGTTGTCTGCGCCCGGAAGCGGGAAAGGGGAATGATGCGGATGTCTTTTCCGGCTGGTCGCCATTTGTTTATTTTCGACCCCAGGGTCCAAGGGCATCATTTGCCTTGGCTCACCTATGTGTGCGAGGATTTTCTTCAAGCCGGTTTTCGGCTTACCCTGGCGGTCGATCTCCGTCCGGGGAGCAGGGAAATGGTTTACGACCATCTTGGCCCTCTTGCAACTGAGGTGAATCTTGTTTCTGTCTTTGGCAATAATGGTCGATATCTTCACGGTTCGAAGATGGCAGCGCTTGTTTCTTGTTTCCAGAGCAGCGGTGCGGACCATATATTTTTGCCCAACCTTGACGAGATCGCACCATCCTGTCTACGGAAGGTTGCTCTGGGGTTCTTTCCGCCTCCGGAACTCCGTGGCCGCATGAGCGGCATTTATTTTCGGCCTCGGTTCCTTGCCTCTTCCATGTGGCCTCCGGGTAACCTGTTGAAAGGGATAGGATTTGCGCGATTGAGTCGTTCGGGATGGTTTGAACATGTGTACTTTTTAGACGAATCTTTGCTTGATGTGGCGCGCCAACGTTTCCCTCTTACAAAATCCTTCTTTTTGCCGGATACGTGGAGTGGCAATTATCACCGTGATACCACCTCGGCAAGGCTACGGTTGGGGGTGCCGACTGATCGAGTGGTTGTTTTGCATTATGGTTTAGGCAGTCGGCGCAAGGGGTTGCATGTGCTCGTTCGCGCGTTAAGCGAGCCTGGCATGGAAAAGTCAGGCTTGTATTTGCTCTGTGTTGGCCAATTGGCTGGTGATTCGGAGATTGCAGAAGGGCTTGCCGAGCTTGAGCGGCGGGGCATGGCCCGGGTTATCAATCGTCATGTTGGTCAACCAGAGGAAGAAGAGAGCTTTGCTGCCTGCGATGCCGTTTCGTTGGCATATGTGGATCATTTTGGTTCAAGCGGGGTTCTGTCTAGAGCTGCTGCAGCCGGGAAGCCTGTGATCGCATCCGACCAAGAGCTTCTTGGTCGTAGGGTAAGGCAATATGGCCTGGGCCTGCTTTTTGTTCCGCACAACGTTTCCTCCCTCAAGTCGGCCTTGCTTGATGTGGCAGGGTTGAGTCCAGAACAGCGTGGACAGTATCAAGAAGCGGGCCAGAGGTATGCCGCCACCTGCGACCGGGCTTCCTATCGCAGGGCCTTGCTGGCCCCATTCCTGGGTGATAATGAGATTGAATTCGTAATATGAAAACAGAGTACTTTACCTATATAAAAGGCGGCCAAGTAAACATGGCCCAAGTTTCTCGTGTGTTGCTTATCCAGCTTGGCGACATCGGAGATGTGCTCTATACCTTTCCCTGTGCGCGGGCGGTCAAGGAAACCCGTCCCGATATCATGGTGGCGATGGCTGTTCAAAAGAAAGCTGCGGGCCTCTTGGCCTGTTGTCCGTGGGTGGACGAAGTTGTGATTGTGGACAAAGAAAAACGATCTCTTTTTTCGCAAGTTACCTATCAGCTTAAATTTTGGCAGCGACTGCGCCGGATCGGGTTTGACTTGGCCGTAGACCTGCGCACGAGTTCGAGAGGGGCCGTCATGGCTTGGTTGTCGGGCGCGCGTGTGCGAGTCAGCCGATATACTCCCTGTGGAGAAATGTGGCGCAACTGGATGTTCACCCATATGGTATCGCCTGCCGGACCTAATGGAAAGAATCAGTACATTGCCGAATATTACCATGACATGCTCGCGGCCTATGGCTTTGCCACCCCGTTTCTTGATCCAAAGCTTGAGGTAACCTCAGGGCAAAGGGCGCGTGTTATTGAGTTGTTGGCGACGATTGGGATTGGCGAAAATTCTCCCCTGATGGCGCTCCACCCATTTTCGTTGTGGGGATATAAGGATTTGTCCGAAGGGAAATATATTGATCTTATTGGCCAACTCCAGAAAAGATTTGGAGCCGAGATTCTTCTTGTCGGTTCTCAGGCGGACCACGCTTCTTGCCGTCGTATAGCCGAGGCCTTCGATAAAGGCGTGCATAATTTGGCTGGCAGTACGGATTTGGCCGATCTCGGTGCCCTGGTCAGCAGATGTTCTCTGTTCATTGGGGTAGATAGCGCAGGCATTCACATTGCTGCGGCAGCGGGCACATCCACTGTGGCGATATATGGGCCTTCTGTTCCTGAAACTTGGGCGCCGAGGGGCGAGAATCATTTGGTGGTGCGCAAAAAATGGGAATGTGTACCATGCAAGGAAACCGGCTGTCAAAGAAGCATGCGGAGTCGATGCCTCGATGAATTGACAGTGGATGAGATTCTTGAGGCGGTGCAACAACTGGCTGGAAGGAAGATTGTCCAACCGAATGTTTCCCTGGATAAAGGGCTTCGCAAAGATACGGAGGAGTCTCCCGTCTTGTCTCGTAATAAATGGAAAATTTTCATCATGTGCCATTGAACATAATCGGCAAGATTTATCTCTCCTACCCAATGCCTTGGTTTTGGAGAGTTTTCTGGAAAGTCTATCTGCGTCTTCGTATTAAGTGGAGTCTCATGACAGGGGCTGGCTACCTGTGAATGGCCGAGGGAATTTTTCCTGATCTTTTTTGTCCCCTTATGGGAACCAGCAATGCGGTTATCAAATCCTTAAGTTTATGTGAAATATATGCGAGTTTGTGCGATTGGGAAAGAGACGTTTTTTTCGGAGGTCGGGAACCATTTGGATGGTCGCCTGAGCTCCGTCGCTGGCTTTTTCTTGCTGGTCTATACTTTTATAAACCCATACCCCCATCTCTCCACGATCCGGGAGGTGAGTTATTATCTGGCCGTGGCGTGTTATGCCGTTATCTTGTTTCGGAGCAAAGATCTTTCTCCTTTCAAAACGCCTCTCACCTTGCCGGTAGCCTTGTTTACCTTTTGGGCTTTTGTCGGGCTTTTTTTTACCCTGGATAGGACGGGGAGCATCCATGACTTTCGGCGGCACCTCTTGGATTATATTTTGCTTTTCGTTTGTTACCTGACCTTTCTTCGGGATTGTGGGCGAGTGCGATTGTTGCTCAGAGTCCTTGTGATTTCTCTGGCTATCTCCTCGTGCTATGAATTGTATTTCTGGTACTGGAAGATGGGGCAACCTTGGGACAGCCGCATGCTTCTCTTGAATTATGCCAGTACTGTTGGGGCAGTGGGATTCATGGCGCTTTACGCCTTGTTGGCCTCTTTTTATTTGTGGATGGTTGAACAACGTCACCTGTGGCGCAACATCGTGTTGGCCTGTATGCTGCCGCTTCTTCTCACTGTGTTTGGCACCCAAATGCGTTCTATCTGGGTTGCAATCCCTTTTGTCCTGTTGGGCATGTTTTGGGACTATAAAAAATGGCTCCTTATTCTTTTGGTCGTTGTATTGGTGTCTGGCGGGTTATTACTGAAGACGAAACGCGGACATGACTTGACACACCCTGACAACCCACGGTTGACGCTCAATTATATTTCGCTGTTGGTGTTAAAGGATCATCCCTTGTTCGGTATCGGCTACGGCATTGATTCGTTCGGTAAGCCAGAAGTTGTTGATCCTGAGTATTATCGTGCCCAAGTACCCGAGAAAATTCGTTCTTCCGTCCAGACAAACATTCAACACAGCCTGTGGATGGGAATAGCCACCCGTACAGGGTTGCCCGGCCTGTTACTATTTTGTTGGATTTGGGGAACCTGGCTCTGGATGAATGTTCAGGTGATTCGGAAAGCGGCAAATGAAGAGGTGCGAATGTTGGGGCGGTTGGGAATTGCAATCCTCCTTCTCTATTCTATCTATGGTCTTTTTAATGTGGTCTGCGTGCATTTCCTTGAGGCCTTGCTCTATCTTGGCTTTGCCGTAAGCACCGCCGCAGGTCGCTTTGCCCAGTCTTCCGACGGTTTAGCCCTGAGCAGGAAAGGATGAATACCCCTGGCAGGAAAAAAATTGCCGTGGTGGTTCCAAAGTATGGCCTGGTGGGCGGTGGAGAACGCTTTGCCGCTGAACTAACCGCGCGGCTTGCCGAAAACCCACACAATGATATCCATGTGTTTGCCAATCAATGGCGGACAGGACCGGAGCCTGTTACCTTCCACAAGGTACGGCAAATCACTTTTCCCAAGTGGTTGACCACGCTGAGTTTCGCCTGGTTTGCCCAGCGCAAGATCATGTCCATGGGGTTTGACCTTGTTCATGCCCACGATCGCCTTTTCCAAGCGGATCTCTGTTCCATGCATTTTATCCCCCATGCGATCTGGGTTCGGGAAGTGCGCCGAAAAAAGATTTTCAGCCTGTTTGATCTTGCCACGATTGCCCTGGAGCGCCGAATGTTGGCTGTCCCTGGTAACTGCCGGCAATTGCTCCCGGTTTCTAATCTGGCGGCACGCAAATTTCGCCAAGCCTACCCCGCAGCTGCCTGCAAAGTGGAGGTGATGCATCCAGGCGTTGATGATTGTTTTTTTCAGGCAGGCCAGCAGGAACGCGATCGCACACGAGCGGAGTTGGATCTTGCCTCAGATTTGTTTGTTTTGCTTTTTGTCAGCATGAATTTTGAGCTCAAGGGGCTTGATCGCTTGTTGGCCATTCTTGCTCGGTTGCGGCAGAAGAAATCGGGGCGAACCCTTTGCCTGTTGGTTGTTGGGAAGGGCAATCAACGGAAATATCAAGAATTAGCCGATGCCCTTGGGGTGGGAGCGCAAATACGTTTTCTCGGGGTCCGGGATGATATGCCCGCCATATATCGTTCCGCCGATCTTTTGGCGTTGCTCTCCGGGTTTGATACCTTTGGCATGGTGGTTAGCGAGGCCATGGCGGCTGAATTGCCCGTCATGGTGAGTCCCTCGGTTGGCGCCTGTGACTTGGTCAGGGAAGGGGAAAACGGATTCGTGGTGGAGCGTGATGATATCGAACGGGCAACAGAGATTATTGCAGGGTTGGCGCTGGATGCGCCTCGTCGGATTGCAATGGGACGAGTTGCCAAATTAGCCGTAGCCGATCAGCGTTGGTCAAAAGTTGCTGAAAAGGTCCAGGCCATTTACGATCATTTGAGTATTTCTCGCAACAGAGGTGAGTAGAATGAGTACGATGGAAATTACGACCAGGATCGGTTGCAAAAATGCGTGTAGTTATTGTCCGCAGGATGCCTTTGTCAAAGCTTATAAGGCCAGAAGCGATCTTTTTGAGATGCCTTTTGACCTTTTTAAAAAATGTTTGGACAAGGTGCCTAAACATGTTCGTATCGATTTTTCCGGGATGGCTGAACCATGGTTGAACAGGCAATGTACGGAAATGCTGCTGTATGCTCATAGTAAAGGATACAGTTTGGCAGTGTATACGACACTTGTCGGCATGGAAAAAGAAGATATCGAGGCAATCAAGGATCTTCCATTCCGGGTATTTGAGGTCCATCTGCCTGATGCAAACAACATGACGCAGATCAAGGTGGATTCGGTTTATCTGGATAAGCTTGCCAGGGTGAGAGAATGCAATATCCAGGCTCTGACCTTTATGACCATTGGTGAAATTCTTCCGACGGTGCAAAAGGTTATTGGCGACGGAATAAACTGCCATGATGTCGTTGACCGGGCAGGAAACCTTACCGAATTTCCTGGAATTACCAAACAAGAGCGGCTGAGAGGAATTGTACACTGCAAAAGTTGTGACACCCGATTGGACCACAACGTGCTTCTTCCGAACGGGGATGTCATTTTATGTGGCATGGATTACGGCATGAACTACGTTTTAGGGAATCTCGCCGAAATGACCTATGATGAGATGTTGACTTCTCCAGTCGCAAGGCAATTGCGGAAAAGCCTTCTTGATGACAGGGAGGATGTTTTGTGCCGTTACTGCCACAATGCCAAACGGAGTAAGCTCAATTGGCTTCCTGGTGCTGCCGCGTTTTTGAGAAAACGATTGGGCTAAGGACGCGCGAGTCCGTTTGCGCAACGGTAACAGATTTGTTTCCGCTTGAGATAGGCAACATTCGCTCCTTCTCGCCAGTCCGCGGTTTTTAGTTCGTGGCGGTGCCATAGGTGAAGCACCTTGGCCGTCGTGATGAGCGAATGTCCCGAGAACCCCGCCATATTGAGTCGCACCGATAAATCTTCATCCTCTCCGCCCCAGCCAACGAAGTTCTCGTCATACCCGTTAACGAATTCTAAATCTTGCTTGTAAATGGAGAAATGGCTGCTGCATTGAGGTTTGTGGGGGCCGACGAGACGTAACGCCCGTAACAAAGCATATTTGTTGAACTTGAAATGTTCGCGGCGGATGGGATGCTCTGGCAGATTATGGTAGTGGGTGGTCAATAGCTCGGGTGTTATTTCAGCCTGCATGAAATGTTCTGTCTCTGCTTGCGGGAGATATTTGCATAGGCCGGCCACATACCGTCCAGGCTTCGCCGCTCTGGCGTGTTGGGAGATTGCACCTGGAACAACGGCAAAATCACAGTCTAGGAAGATAAGATAATCCCCCTGTGCAGCCCTTATGCCATTATTACGGGAGGCTGCCAGCCGGAAACCGTCTTTTGGCTGCCAAATATGTCGGATGGGATAATGGTATTTCTTGAGATGCTCTCTCAGTTGCTCAACTGTCGCAGGTGAAGAGCCGTCATCCGCAATGATTACTTCGGAAAAATCGTTCTTGGAAAAAACGAGTGAGTCTAAACAGCACCGGAGGTGAGAGAGTCGCTCGTAAAAAGAGATAATGATACTGATATGTGGCATAGACCCTCAAAAAAAACGTCGTTTTGCTTTGTAGAAAATTCTGCGGCAGCGTGCTAAAGGGCTACGGTGATAGGGAGGTATGGTCACAAGCCTTTTGGCCGTGTTCTCAGCAGGAAGTTCCCTTTTGATTTGTTCGACCAGAAAAGGAAAAAGTTGGTATTTATCGAGCACGAGTTGACGCGCCTTGGCTAAAGCGGGGAGCCTTGCCTGCCAACTTTCCGGTGTCGCCTCGCGGCGGATTGTCGCGAGCGCTTCTGTCGGATTGTTGATGTCTATGGGGATGAATGCCTCCTGGGGAAAATATTTTTCCAGGTTAGTACAACCGTGGTAGAAGGGGATGTTCCAACTCAAGAAGCAGTCCGCCAGTTTTTCGGTCCACATGTCCGGGCCGGAGTTATTTTCCACGGCAATGGAAAAGCGATAAGGGGCAAGTCCGTCCCATTTGTCATCAATTGGGCGAACCGCTCTCCCCCAAAGATCAATTTCCAGGTCCGTTTGTTGAATAAAATGCAGGAAACGCGCACGCTCGAGATGACCGGGTAAGTCGCTGCCGGACCCCACGACCCAGGAAATATTCTTTGTTTTTTTCGGCACTTGGGCTTGCGCAAGTTCATCATAGTCTTTGTTGATGTACCATGGAATGGCCGGAGGTGCGGTGAAATAGCGGGTTGTGGCCGTGTTCGCCTGAGGATGATGGGTGTATACTCTGGCGAAAGGAGTGTGATGCTCTATCACCCAGTCTGTTAGGCCGGGGTAGTATGGCTCCTGGACCACCATCCATACATGTTCTGGTGGACATAAGGACGCTGCCGGTTCTTTGAGTCGGTTGTTGAGAACCACTAGGAAATCACACTCTTCCGACTCTGACAAGACGAAGTCGATATCTTCCCATCGCCCTGTGCCTCCCGGAGTTTGTCGAAGCAAGTCGGGCCAGTCCCAGTCCTTGACGATCCGTACCAGTGTCATAAATTCTCTTAAAGTTTATCCCTGTTTTCGCGGTAGAACCGTTCGTTGGGATACTGCTCGGGGCCTGGGTCGATGAGTCGTACTGGTTGTTCGAACATGCCGCAGAATCCTTGCGGGTCAGGTTGGTATTTCTGCTCCATGAGATTCCTGTTGAACAGGCTGTACTTGGTGCCGGAATGGCATTGGATGTTCGTTGGTTTGTAGGTTCGGACACTGTGATCCGAAAAGTTTTTAAAGCTCTTTATTTTGTAATTGGCCAGTTCCTGGCGAAATTCCTGATGATAACGCCAGGTGATGTCGCCATCTTCCTCCCCGATACCGAGCAGCCGTTCGTCAAAGTAGCCCAGGCGATCGATTTCCTTTCGGCTCAACACGAAGTGGGCAAAGGATTTATTGATGGTGAAGGACTTTCCTTGGTTTTGATTGATGTGCTGTTTGATGGTGGTAAGGAATCTGGGATCGGTGATCATGATGTCGTCCCCTAGCATCAGGATGAACTCATGGGAGGCATGGGTGATGATGGAGTTCCAGAGCCTGGACACGCCGTGAAATTCGGGGAAGACAACAGGAAACACTCTGGGATGGTCGGCAAGGAAATGCAGAATTTTGGCCCGGAATTCTTCGTCAAATGGTTGCTGATGTTCGCCATTGATGGCCACAACAATTTCGGTTTCCTTGTCAAATTCTCGAATCTTGGTAAGGAGAGGAATGAAATAGTCCTCAAAACGGTGGACAAAGGTGGTGATGCCGATGCTGAGCATTGGGATGTTGTCCATCGGTGACGGTTTACGTTGAAGGAACGGCAAGGCGTTAGGTCCAGGTAAGCGGGAAAGCGCCTTGCTGATTTTTTGCGTCCAAGAACGGTGTTGTTGGAGGTCCAACTTGGGGCCATAAGGCGAATTTTCTTTAGGAGCTTTCGGCATAATATTGGTCGTCAATCAGCAACCTTAGTTAATTCAAAAATTCCACAACCATAGGCGCAAGAGAAATTGTTGTCGAATGACGCGCCGGAAGTGGGGACATTTTGATGGATATCTCCCTTATCATCCACATATGAAAGTGAGTCTATTCTGAACCATCTCTTTAAAAGGCTGTCTAAATATCGAAGCTCAAATACTCTGTGGGCATTAAATTCCACCCGTTGCGGACCGATGGGGACGGAAAAATAAAATTTCCCTCCTAATTTTATCATGCCAGCCAAGTTCTTTAACCCTTTCAGGTGTCCTTCATAGTCAACGTCATCACCATATCGCCCAAGCCCAAAATGTTCCAATGCATGCAGGCAGGATAGCGAATCACAATAGTTTTTTAGCTTTGAACAGTCTCCCATGAAATCGGCTTGGACGAATATGATGTTTGGGTAAGGACTTTGTTGTAGTGGTCGCACATCAAATATTTCGATCTTTCGGAAAGAAGCAACATGGGTAACAAAACCATCAATACGTGAACCGACGTCAACATGGGTTGCAGGATTTGCCAAATATATTTTTTGGGCAACGAGTAAATCTTGATGGAAATAATGACCAGAGGCATTGCCGCTAGGGGCATCCCAGTCCTTCATGCATGGATAGAAATTTGCCAAAGCAAATTCGTGAGACGAAACAGCTTTTTGTTTTTTGAATTGCCAATAGTGCCGGTAAAATTTTAGCCTGTTTTTGAATCTTTCAGATAGACGAAGAGCCATCAGTGCGGTTACTCCTTGGTTGGATTCATCTGCGATCTGCGAATTGAGACTTGTGTCAATTTCTTTTTGATCACGGGTTAGAAGTACTTTCCATGAGTTGTGAGAAAAATTACAGCGAGTTATCCCCGACACTTCGGGGTTGGTCGAACTGCATGTTGTGAAGAGTGGTGTACGCTCCCTCGGAAGCGAGTAACTGGTCGTGTCTTCCCTCTTCCACAATCCGTCCTTCCTGGATTACAACGATCCGATCCGCGTTTCGGACTGTTGACAATCTGTGCGCGATGACAAAGGTTGTACGGTTTTGCATCAGATTTTCCAAGGCTTTTTGCACCTCCCGCTCCGATTCCGTATCCAGCGCGGAGGTCGCTTCGTCCAAAATGAGGATTGGCGCGTTTTTCAAGAGTGCCCGTGCGATGGAGAGGCGTTGCTGTTGACCGCCGGAGAGGCGCGCTCCTGATTCCCCCACAATCGTATCAAAGCCATCGGGCAGCTCCTTGATAAAATCATAGGCGTGTGCTGCTTTTGCCGCGGCAATTATTTCTTCATCACTTCGGTTCAAATCTCCGTAGGCTATATTGTTTTTGACCGTGTCATTGAACAGAATGGTTTGCTGGGAGACAATTGCCAACTGGTCGCGAAGAGATTTCATCGTAACGTCACGCAAATCATGGCCGTCTATTTGAATGCTGCCCTTTGTCACTTCAAAAAACCTTGGGATGAGGTTGACCAGGGTTGTTTTTCCTCCACCGCTGGTGCCAACCAGCGCAAGCATTTCTCCGTATCGGACGTTCAGATTGATATCTTTGAGAATATCGGTATTTCCGTCATAGCTGAAGGAAACATTTTTGAACTCTATGTGCTTTTTAAAGGGAGGTAAAAGGATCGCTCCGGGTTTGTCTTGAATCGTGGATTTGGTGTCAAGAAGGGTGAAAATACGAGTTGCCGCTGCGAGCCCCTGCTGGATTGCGCTGTTGATATTACTTATCCCCTTTATGGGGTTGTAAATCATGATGATTGAGGTAAGAAAAGCAAAGAAAACGCCGGGAGTTGATTGGCCGGTGATTACCTGATGACCGCCGTACCAGATAATGGCCGTAATCCCAAGACCGCCCATGAGTTCCATGATCGGCCCCTGGAGGCTATTATTTTTTATATCTTTTTTAATGATCCCAAACAGCTTATCCACTGTTTCTGAGAATCTATTTATCTCGTACTGCTCCATTCCGAATGCTTTAACGATTTTGTGCCCTGTAATTGTTTCGTGAAGAATGTTTGAAACCTGGGCTACGGTCTGTTGGTTCGTGGTGCTCAGTTTCCGAAATTTTCTGGCGAAATGCGAAACCGGAATGAAGGCAAGGGGAAGAAAAACAAGAGCAATGATGGCGAGCTTCCAGTTGAGGTACATAACAACGCAAACAAGGCCGAAAACCTGAAAGAGATCCTTGAATACACCAGCCAAGGCACGCGAGACGGCCATTTGGATGAGCATTGAATCGCTGATCACCCTGGAAATGAGTTCTCCTGTCGGCGTGTTGTGGAAGAAGGATATGGGGAGGGAGTGGATATGGGCAAAGATATTTTTGCGCAGATCGCTAATAATACCTTGCCCCAGGATGTCGAGAAGCGAATTGGCAAAATAATTAAATACTCCTTTCAAGACAAAAACCAGGATTAATACGAAAGGAATAATGTCGAGCATCCAACGATCTTTTTTGACAAAGATTTCGTCAAGAAGCGGTTTGATCATGTACGCCTGAGCAGAGCCCATGGCGGACACCATTATCATGCAGGATATGGCAATACCGATTTTAACTTTATGGGGCTTAAGAAAGCAAAGAAGTCGCAATACGAGTTTTTTGTCGTGCATGTTAATTAAGCCGTTTTTCCCATTTGTAAGCGGACTCGCAGATCAGATGGATATCCTGCAACATCGGTCGCCATGCAAACAGTTTTTTGATGCGCTGAGGATCCGAAATGAGAGCTGGCGGGTCGCCGAGGCGTCGCTCTGTTTCAATAATTCTGAAATTTACGCCACTTACTTTTTTGACGGCATCAAGGATCTCCCGGACGCTGAAGCCTATGCCGTAGCCGCAATTGAGTATTTCTGAAGATCCCCCTGCAAAAAGATGCGCAAGGGCTAAAAGATGGGCCTGGGCCAGATCTTCAACATGGATATAGTCACGAATGCAAGTCCCATCCGGGGTGGGGTAATCCGTGCCATAGATTTGAATACTCTCTCGTTTGCCGCATGCTGCTTCGCAGGCAACCTTAATAAGATGGGTGGCGTCGGGAGTTGCTTGTCCCAGGGCGCCGTCCTGGCTGGCCCCGGCAACATTGAAGTATCGTAACGCAACATAACGGAAGCGGTCTTGCTGTGGTGTGGCGTTTCCAGGTACCGATGAAAAACTGTTGGCCGTGTCCTCCAGCATCCACTCGGTCATCAGTTTTGATCTGCCATAGGGATTTATAGGCGCGGTTTGGGCCGTTTCCTCTGCAGGAATTTGTGTTGGAATGCCATATACCGCTGCGGAAGATGAGAAGACGAAGTTGTGAATTCCACGACGTATGCATGCTGTGATGAGGTTAAGCGAACAGCATGTATTATTTTGGTGATATTTGAGGGGGTCGGCAACGGATTCCGGCACAACAATATGGCCGGCAAAGTGGATCACTGCCTCGATGCGATGCTCGGATAGCAACCGGGAAATCAAACCAAGGTCTCCCGCGTCGCCCTCGATGAGGATCGCTTCTTTTGGGACAGCCCAACGGTTGCCGGAATAGAAATTGTCGACCACGACCACATTGCAGCCAGCATTGACCAGCTGTCGGCTCGTATGAGATCCGATATAGCCCGCTCCTCCGGTGACGAGGATATTTCTATTTTTCAAAAGACTTAAGGCGGACATGGAATTTCTTGATGGAAGAATAGTGTTTCGAATCCCTCTGTGTTGCATTCGGGGAGGCGATGTTAACTAAAGATGCAGCGCAATTACTATATGATGCCAGACTGTTTGTCAAATAAATGTTGGTAAATGCCAGCAGGATTCCGGGAGCTCAAAGAGTCTTTACCAGTTCGGTGCTCAAGTATCGCTCCCCTGTATCGCAGAGCGGAAAAACGATCTGTTTGCCCCGGTTTTCCGGGCGGCTGGCGATCTGCATGGCGGCCCAGGCGTTGGCTCCCGAGGAAATCCCGCAGAGGACGCCTTCTTCCTTGGCGATTCTGCGGGCGGTTTCCATGGCCTGTTCGTTGCTCACCGTGATGATTTCGTCAATAATTTCAAGGTTGAGGATTTTTGGGATAAAGCCTGCGCCGATGCCCTGAATCTTGTGGGGGCCTGGTTTTCCCCCGGATAAAACCGGAGAAGCGGCAGGCTCCACCGCCACCACATACAGAGACGATTTTTGTGCCTTGATCGCCTCGCCAACTCCGGTGATGGTGCCGCCGGTGCCCACCCCGGCCACAAAAATATCGATGGTGCCATCCGTGTCCTCCCATATCTCTTTGGCTGTGGTTCGGCGATGGATCTCCGGGTTTGCCGGGTTGGTAAACTGGTTGGGCATGAAGCTGTTCGGGGTCTTGGCGAGAAGCTCTTCCGCCTTGGCGATTGCCCCTTTCATTCCTTCGCTGCCCGGGGTGAGAATCAGTTCGGCGCCCAGGTGCTTGAGAAGGGTCCGCCGTTCCAGGCTCATGGTTTCCGGCATGGTCAGGACAAGCCGGTATTTTCTGGCGGCACAGACAAAGGCCAGGGCGATGCCGGTATTGCCGCTGGTTGGCTCGATGATGGTGGTGGTCGGATTAAGCAGTCCTTGCTCCTCGGCGGCGTTGACCATGGCCAGGCCGATACGATCCTTGACGCTCCCCAGTGGGTTCTGGAATTCCAGCTTGGCAAGTAGTTGGGCCTCCAGCCCTGACCCGAGTCGAGACAGTCTGAGCAAGGGGGTATTGCCTATGATTGCGGTGATGTCAGGGGAAATTTGTGGCATGGGGCATCCTCCTGCGATGAATGGGGAAAAGTCTTGCTTGGCTTGGTGGTTGAAAAAGCCGGGGATGGGTTTTTCCCCACCTTGAAAGAGAGAAAAATTAAAGAAACGGGGTGAGCACTTCACAATCTCGACAGATAGTCATTTTTCCCTTCCAGTCTTTCTGGGCCTTGCACTCGCAAATGGTGCCGTTGATGAACCAGCATAAGTCTCCGGCCTGAAATTCCCAGGCCGGGCACTGCTCCCGTCTCTCCGGCGGGCATTTTTTTATCTCCCAGCAAGGAGAAAGGCTACATTTGTTTTTCTGCCGCTGGCGGGAGAGTAGGAAGAAAACCTGCCGTTCGACGTGGGGGGGCACGGAGCGCCAGCCCTGTTCGTAGCCCTGGATAGCCTTTGTCGACGAACCCAGGAGCTCGGCAAGTTGTTTTTGGGTTTTGCCAAGTCGCTTGCGCACCAACAAAAAATTCTGTTTGTCCATCGGCTGCTCCTGGCAGAAAAAACAAGAATGGAGTGTCTGTTGTTATAATAATAGTACCACGGGGTGGTAGTGGATTGTCAAGGGGAGAATGCTCAGATTATTGTAAATGCGGAGGCTGGGATTGTTACCGTGTACGCTGGTAGAGGCAGCTTGCGGAAAGGGTTCTGGGACGTGCCTGGCCTTCAGTTCAGACGGACCCAGCGACCGGATGGATCTTTGGATACGGTGATTTGGTTGGAGCGGCCTTTTTGGATTTTGCTCAGGCCGTCGCGCATGGCTGCCGAGTAATTTTCACAGACACCGATGCTTCTATCCACAAGGGCTAGGGCTTCCTCCTGACCAAGGTCGAGGATTCCGCCATATTTGTAAATGAGGTCGGCAAGCTCCATTCTGGTTCCGTTGAAAAAGGCGTATGTCAGCTTGTTGTTGAAAACAACAAGGTTCTGGAGAAAGAGAAAAGAGTCCTGTTTTTTGTCGGGTTTTGGTGGCTCTGTATCCATGCAATCGACAATTCTTTTGGAGAAGTTCCAGAAGGTCGAAATTTCCCGGCCAATCTGGCTGTAGGTCAACCCTTTGAGCACGATGCGGCTCGAATGCTCTTCTGAGTATCCTTTTTGCATGTGTTGCTCAACGGCTTGATACTGGGCAGGCAGATAGACCAGAACCACAAGTTTTCCCAGTCTGTGCAGCAGGCTGCAAACGTATGCCTCTTCTGCGCAGATGCGGCTCTTTTTCAGTTCACAGTAGATTCTGCTTTGAGTGGCGCTGATGAGGGACATGGTAAAGGTTCCGGCGATTTCATCTTTTTCGGTGCCGGTTCGCATGAATTCTTCAAACAGCGCCATGGTGGCGGCCAGTTGGCGCAGGGCGTCAAAACCAACCACGGTTATGGCCCGCGATATGGTGCTGACCGGGGTTCCCCGCGAATAGTAGGCGGAGTTTACCACCTGCAGAATTCTGGTGGTAAGTGAGTAATCCTTGAGAATGGTGTTGGCGACTTCCTGGGCAGTGGCGCGGCTGCTGCCCAGTAACGAGATGAGTTCCGTTACATGTTCGGACATGGCTGGCAGGGAGTCCATGTTGACCATGGCAAATATTTCCAGCAGCCGTTGGCGGGTCTGATTATCTTGTGTCTCTGTCATGTGAATTCAGTGCTGGATTAAAAAATGTGAATTTCTTTCGTCCCCAAGGTCTCTCTAGCCCACCCTAAAATGTTTTCTTGGCTTTCGCAAGTCTATTGAGGGTTATCCCTTGCTTCCCGGTGAGGCTGTCTGTGTGATTCTTGTGCAATTATTGGTTGGGCAAGCGTCGGTATTGGATGGCCTCGGCAAGGTGGTTAGAGAGAATGTTTGGGCTTTCTTCCAGGTCGGCAATGGTTCTGGCGATCTTCAGAATGCGGTGATACGCTCTTGCGGACAGGCCCAGTCGGGTGGTGGCCTGAACCAGCAGCGTCTGTCCCTGGGGGTCAAGAGGGCAGTGGCGCTTGAGATCCTTGGGGCCCATCTGGCTGTTGAAGTACACCGCGGTTCTCCCGGCAAACCGTGCCTGTTGGATGGTATGGGCTTTGCTCACCCGGGCCTTGATTGTTGCCGAGGTCTCACCGGCCTGCGTGGCGGTGAGTTCATGCACCTTCACGGCAGGCACCTCAAGATGGATATCGATTCTGTCCAGCAGTGGGCCGGAGAGTTTGCTGCGATACCGCTGGATTTGTGGGGGGGTGCAGAGGCAGTCCTTTTCCGAACCCAGAAAGCTACAGGGGCAGGGGTTCATTGCCGAAACCAGCATGAAGTCCGCAGGGAAGCGGAGTGATTGCGAGGCCCGTGCAATGGTAACTTGGCCATCTTCCAGGGGCTGTCGCAGAACCTCCAGGACATTGCGTTTGAATTCAGGCAGCTCATCAAGAAAGAGGACGCCATTGTGGGCCAGGGAGACCTCGCCGGGCCGAGGAATTTGCCCGCCGCCGATCAGCCCGGCATCGGAAATAGTATGGTGCGGCGCTCGAAAAGGCCTGGTGGTAATCAGGCTCCTGTCCTTGGGGATAAGCCCCATGGTGGAATAGATTTTCGTGGTTTCCAGCGCCTCGGCAAAGGAAAGATCAGGCAGGATCGAGGGGAGTCTTCGGGCCAGCATGGTTTTTCCCGAACCAGGCGGGCCGGAAAGCAGAATGTTGTGCCTTCCGGCCGCAGCAACTTCCAGCGCCCGCTTTACATGGGCGTGTCCCTTGACCTCGGAAAAATCGTTTTCCGGCGTCTCTGCTTGGCGGAACAGATCGGCATGGCATATGGTTATCGGGGAGAGTTCCTTCTTCCCGGCCAGGAGTTCCACTGCTTCATGTAGGGTGGCAACACTCAGCGTGTTGATCCCTGCCACCACCGCCCCTTCCGCACCATTGGCCTCGGGCACCAGGTAGTAGGCCAAGCCCGCGTTTCGCGCGGCCAGGGCAATGGGCAGAATGCCCGGGGTGGGGCGCAGGCCGCCATCAAGGGAAAGCTCCCCGGTGACGCAGGTCCGGGCGAGTATTTCCGTGTTGATCATTCCTGTGGAGGCCAGGATGCCGAGAGCGATGGGCAGATCAAAGCCGGTGCCGGATTTTTTGAGATCAGCCGGGGCGAGGTTCACGGTGATGCGCCGATTGGGGAAATCATAGCCGCTGTTCTTGATGGCCGCCTTGACGCGGTCCTTGCTCTCCCGCACCGCGCCTTCGGCAAGGCCGACAATGGTGAAGGTCGGCAACCCCATGGCGATATCGATCTCCACGTCAACGAGATGTCCGTCAACGCCCAACACCGTTCCACTGATAACCTTGGCAAGCATGGTTGGCTCCGGGCAGATTTGTATGTGTTTTGGGCGTGTATGCCCAGTTTTTTAGGGGACTGGCCGATTGCAAAAAACGCGCAGGCCGGAAAAGACAATCGGTCAAGCCTTTCCCAAGGCGATGTTCTGCATGGCCGCAGGCAGCTATCCTTCGTAAAATAGGTGGCTGGTCGTGCTGGATTTCTTGGCCTGATACATGGCCTTGTCGGCCTTCTGGAGCAGGGCGTCAATCTGTTTGTCATCGTCAGGATAGATGCTGATGCCAACGCTGGCCATGACTGTGAATTGTGTATCGTGAAAGAAAATGGGCTCGGCCAGGGCGTCGATAATTTTTTTCGCCACATTTTTCACTGCGGTTTTGCTGGCAATATCGTGGAGAATCACCACGAATTCATCCCCGCCCATGCGGGCGACCGTGTCGGAATCGCGTAACAGACCGCGTAGCCTGGATGCGACCTCTTTAAGGACGGCGTCTCCAGCCAGGTGTCCGTGTGCGTCGTTGATCTGCTTGAATTTGTCCAGATCCACATAGAAGAGGGCGATTTTTTTGCGGTGGCGCTGGCTTAAAATCATGGCCTGGGCAAGGCGGTCCGGGAAAAGATGCCTGTTGATCAGGCCGGTGAGGGGGTCATGATGGGCCAGGTGGGCAATGTGGTCCTGGGCCTGTTTTTTTTGCGCGGCCAGGGCGAACAGGGAGGCGAACTGTTCAACGGTGTCGAGATCCCGTTTTTCATAATTGTCGGGGTTGTCGGCCACGGTGATGAGGCCAAGAAGCTCGTTGTTGAACATAGCCGGAACCGACAGGAGGCGGGTGAGGGTCGCCGGGGCGTCGGCAAGGCCCTTTGCTCTGTAGTCGGTATGCGGAGAGTTTGACAGGAGACTGGTTTTGTTTTCCAGAACCCAGCTGGCCAACCCCTGGGGGGTATGAACAAAGGCGGCGCCTTCCTCGTGCAAGGCGCATATGGACTGGATCTCCGGGGAAAAAGCCATGGCAACCAGGTTGTATGTTTTTGGGTCCACCAGGTCGATAATTCCATGCTTGCTGCCGGTCAGGGCCAGAATCTCTTCAAGCAGGGCTGCGGAAATATCCTTCAGGGAATCGGAGGAAATGATCAGTTGGGAAATTCTGGCCACGGCCCCGTTCATGGCCGACTCGAAGGCCAGCTTGTTTCCTGCTTGTTTTCTGGCGGTGACATCCTCAAAGATGGTGACAACCTCGCCGGATGGCAGCTTGTACAGGTAATTTTCCCGCCAGCCGGTCAGGCGCTTGTCTTTGTACAGTGAAACCGGGTGTTGTTCCGGTTTGCCCGTCTGCCAGACCCGTTGCAGCACGGCAAGAATGCCGAAATTTTTTGCGCCGGGAAAGACATCGAGGAGTGATCTGCCGATGACTTGATCCTTGCGTATTTTTTCGATGCGTTCGGCGGCCCGATTAAAATCCACAAAAACAAAATCGCTGGCCCCGAGATTTTTTGCCTCGTAGACAGCGACCCCGGAGCTCATGTTGTTGAACAGTTCCCGGAAGCGCGTTTCACTGGTGAGCAATGCCTGTTCCGCCTCGTACCGTTCGCTGATGTCCTTGGCGATCAGGATTATGCTGGTTTGGTCGTTCTGGCGGAGTTCCAGGAAATGCAGGGCGACATGTTTGCCGTTTAACAGCGTGGGTGGGTTGTCTTCGATAAGTTGGGGCAAAAGTTCCGGGTGTGCCAGCAGGCTCGAGAGATTTTCCTGCTCATCCTCGGCGAAAAGCCCGACAAGGTTCGCGGCCAGCAGTTTTTCCTCGGCAAGGTTGCACAGGGTCAGGGCGGCCAGATTGACAAAGATTATGGTGCCGTCCGGGGTCAGTTCGAAAACCGCCTCGGACATGTTGTTGAGGAGGGCTTCGAAATGATTCTTTGAGGAAAGCAGTTCCCTGGTGATGGTGCGGTACTGGATGTCTTCAAGATTTGCCACAGGCTCAAAGCTGGCCAGGGATTTGTCTGCCAGATGGTGGATGACTTCAAGAACGTGTTTTTGGATGGATTTGATTGAACCCTTGGCGATGCAAGCGTTGGCGCCGAACTTTGTGCAATCGACGTTATCCTCAGCGGCAATGGCGGAAAGGATGACGATGAAAAGTTCGGCAAACCTGGGGATGTTGCGGATAATTCGGCAGAGTTTGTCGCCGCCGATGTTGGGCATGACCAGATCAACAAAGATGACGTCCGGCGTATAGACTTCCAGCACACTCAGGGCTGCCAGGCCATCGCTGGCCGTCATCACTTCGTGGCCTTCCTTTTCTAGAAAATTGGCCAGGAGCTTCAGGATCATCGGGTGGTTGTCCACCACAAGAACTTTTAAGGTCATGGTCCCCCCAGCCTTGGATTTTCTAGTGCAACTCTCTGTTTTGTATTTGTAAATGTCTTGCCTGTCAACTGGTATCGTTTGCTGTTTAGCCGATAATCCAGATCGCCACCCCTTCGGCCATGAGCAAGACCCGGTCCGAAACGCCTCGGAAGATGCCCTTGCTGACCTCCTCTCCCCGACGACCCATGACGATGGTGCCGAAATCATCGATCAGGGCCTGGCGAAGAATCTGGCGGCTGGGGTCGATGCCCATGAATGTTTCCAGCCAGAATATACGTTCCGCCGGAAAGCCGCTATCAATCAGGAGTTGCTTGGGCGCATGGAAAAGGCTGTCCGGTCTGCGCAGATGCGCTTCACACCACTCTTCGCCCCAGAGGGCATAGAAATCCTGGGGCTCGATCACAGGATGGCTGCCCAGCAGGGCTTTTGAGTAGAAGAGGGTCACTTCGGCGCAGGGATTGTCGGCAAGGATAAAGGCCAGATGGTCAATGGCTTTCAAGGAATGGCTGGTGCCGTCCACCGGCACCAAAAATTTGAAGGAGTTGACCTGGCCATCGATGATCCACAGGGGAACGTCATGGCATTTTTCCAGAATGGTTGCGGAAACACTGCCCATGATCATCTCTTCCAGCTTGCCGATGCCCCGGCGACCGATGAGCAGAGCGTCGTATTTTCCCTGGCGGGCTTCATGGATGATGTCGAGGGCCACGCTCCGCTGGGAAAGCTTGACGGTGGTGTGGACTTGTTCTTCGGCAATGCCGAGCCGTTTGAGGGTGTCTGTGGCCTGGAGTATGTATTTTTTCTGGACAGCCAGTTGGTTGCGGGTGGCCGGACTTACGGTGTTGAGCAATTCCGCTTCAGTCAGCCAGTCTTTGGCCGCGGAACCGGTGCTGCTTGCCGGGACAATGGAAAGAAGATGGAAATGGATATCGGGAAGATCGTGAAAAAGCTGGCCGAGGTAACGGAGGGAATGGGTGCTGTATGGCGAGCCGTCAACGGCAATGAGGATTTTTTTCAGCATGCGTGGACTCCTTGTGCCATGGTTCTTATTTAAATGGTATCAAACCTGGCAGGGAGAGGCAATCGCCATGAATAAAATAAGGGTGAACTTTTTTCTTTTAGTCAAGATCGTTGTGGTAGCTGCACGGGGCGCCGAGATAATTTTTTAAGATGACGGTCGTGCCCAGGCTGGTGAGGTAGTTGGGGGTCAGCGGGATCTTGCCCGCGCCGCCGGGCGCGTCGATGGCGAAGGTCGGCACGGCCAGGCCGGAGGTGTAGCCGATCAGGGATTGCATGATCTCAAGGCCCTTCTCCACCTTGGTTCGGAAATGGTTGGTGCCCCGGGTCATGTCCGCCTGAAAAAGATAATACGGTTTTACCCGGATCATGAGCAGTTTATGCATGAGTTCGGAGATGGTTGCGGCGTTGTCGTTGACGCCTTTGAGCAGAACGGTCTGGTTGCCCAGGGGGATTCCTGCCCCGGCCAGACGGGCGCAGGCCTTGGTGGCCTCGGGCGTTATCTCGTCGGGGTGGTTGAAATGGGTGTTGATGTACAGCGGGTGATATCGCTTGAGGATACCGGCCAGCCGGGTGGTGATCCGCATGGGCAGGGTGCAGGGGATTCGGCTGCCGATGCGGATGATCTGGATCGAGGGGATGGCCCGCAGGTTGTCCAACAGCCAGGTAAGGGTTTCATCGCTCAAGAGCAGCGGATCGCCGCCGGAAATGAGGACATCGCGGATTTGTTTGTTTTTGCGCAGATAGGCAAAGGCGGCTTGCATGGTTTCCCGGTTGACGATCATCCGGTCGGTGCCCACCTTTCTTTTTCTGGTGCAAAACCGGCAGTACATGGCGCATTGGCTGGCCACCAGAAAGAGGGCGCGGTCAGGGTAGGTGTGGACCAGGTTTTCCACCGGCGAGCGGTTTTCCTCATCCAGGGGGTCGGCAAGGCAGATTCCGTCCTCAAGCTCCAGGGGGTCGGGCACGGCCTGACGCCAGAGGGGATCTCCGGGGGCCTTGATCAGCCCCAGGTAATAGGGGTTGATCCGCATGGGGAATTGCTCGGCCACACCGTTTAAGTCCGAACAATCGGAGTTGAAATGTCGGCCCAGCTGTTCGGGGGTGGTTATGCTGCGGGCCAGCAGGTTGTTCCAGTGTGTCATCAGCAAAATCCGGTAAAAAAAAAGAGAAAGAAACAGCGTGGTAGAGCTTACCCAAGATCGGGTGGCGTCGCAATGGACCTTTATCGCAAAGACAGGACCGCTTCAAGATATTTTGGGTGATTTTTCTGGCCCAGCGTGTTTCAAAAAATCCGGCAGGAGAAAAATACTGGTCAGGACGGAGGCGGAAGTGGTAAGAAATTGAGTTGGTTTGGCCGCCAGAAAACGGCGGCTGCGTTTCTTGAATGCAACGCAGCCAAATCTCAGCCAAGGTAGCGTAACCATGCCCCAGAACAGTTTTCGTTTTCAGTACGATCCCTATGGCAATACCAAGGTTATCGAGGTCTTCAGCCGCTGGCTCGGGGTCTATGACAACCAGTTCACCAACAAGGGAACCGCTTTTACCAGGGAGGAACGGGAGCAGCTCCAGTTGGAAGGCACCCTGCCGCCCAGCGTCCGCACCCTGGAGCAGCAGGTGGACAACTGCTTGGAGGCTCTTGCGCGGCAGACCAGCGACCTGGAGCAGTTTGTCTATCTCCGTTCCCTCTACGATCGGAATGTGACCCTGGCCCATGCCGTGATTGCCAGCGACATCGAGCGCTTCATGCGGATCATCTATACGCCCACGGTGGGCGAGGCCTGCCGTCAGTATTCTTCCATGTTTCGCAGGGCAAACGGCCTGCATTTTTTTCCCGGCAACATCGACCGGGCCGAGGAGATTCTGCGCCGGTTCAAAACCAGGCAGATCAGGGTGGCGGTGGTCACCGACAACCAGGGTATTCTCGGCATCGGCGATCAGGGTGTGGGCGGGATTTCCATCTGTCTTGGCAAACTTATGCTCTATACCCAGGGAGCCGGAATCGCGCCCTGGCATTGTCTGCCCATCTCCCTTGACGTGGGGACGGACAACGCCGCGCTCTTGAACGATCCGAACTACCTTGGCTGGTGGCATCCCCGGCTGGTCGGAGAGGAGTATCTGGATTTTGTCCGGCGTTTTGCCAAGGCGTTCAAGGCGGTGTTCCCCCATGCCCTCTGCCAGTGGGAGGATTTTTCCAAACAGAAGGCCTTTGCCATTCGCGATACCTATCTGCATGATCTGGTCTCGTTCAATGACGATATCCAGGGCACCGGGGCAGTGACCCTGGCGGCGCTCATCTCCGCCATGAAGATCAAGAAGGAACCGCTTGCCCAGCAAGTCTATCTGGTTTATGGCGCAGGCGCTGGCGGGGTTGGCATTGCCGAGCAGATCGAGACCGCGCTTGTCGAGGGTGGGCTTGGCCCGGAAGAAGCGAGAGCCAGGATTTTCACTGTGGACAGCAAAGGGCTGGTCACCACAGAGCGCGATCTTGAACCTTACAAGAAGAAGTTTGCCAAGGATCCGGCAGCCCTGGACTGGTATGGAGCGAAAACGGACGGCAATCTGTTGAACGTGATCCAGAAGGCACGGGTTACGGTGTTGATCGGCACCTCCGGCCAGCCCGGCGCTTTCAGCAGGTATATTGTCCAGGCCATGCAGGGCAATAGTCGACAGCCCGTCATTCTGCCGCTCAGCAATCCCACGGCCCAGGCCGAGGCACATCCTGCTGATATTTATAAATGGACCTCCGGCAGCGCCTTGGTCGCCACGGGTAGCCCTTTTGAACCGGTGGTCATCGGGGGTTTGCCGGTCAGGGTCGGGCAGTGCAACAATGTTTTTATCTTTCCGGGGGTGGGGTTGGGAGTCATGGCCTCGGGCGTCCAGGAAGTGCTGCCCCAGTTTTTCACCGCTGCGGCCCAGGCGGTGGCGGAGCAGGTGCCAGCCGCAGACCTCAAGAAGGGCATCCTTTTGCCTCCGGTGACTAAGCTGCGCGAGGTGAGTCTGGCCGTGGCCCTAGCCGTGGGTGAGGGGGCCATTGGCCGGGGTGTGGCCAAGCCCTGTGTGTACAGCACGTATCAGCATGATTACAAGCGGGATCGCTTGCTGCGCCTGGTGGAGATGATGGGCTGGCAGCCTAAGTATCTGCCGATTGTGCCCCGGTGATTCCGGGGCACAATTTCAGAGAAGACCTTTTTCCTTCCAGAATCTGATAGCCCCGGGATGCATGGGGACGATGACACCCCTGGGACCGGAGTGTGGGGTCATGTCTTTTAAGACACGATTCTCTTTTTTCAAGTAGCGTAGGCTTTTTTTGCTGTAGATGGTGGAAAGCAGGCGGTAGACGACCTCATCCGGCACCTCTGCGTTGGCCACTAAAAGGGTGGAGTCTTGGAAGGACGGGGTGTTGTGAGTTACCCCCCGGTAGGTTCCGGCAGGCAGGGTGCGGGCGGTGAAATAGGGATATTTTTTATAGAAGCCGCTGGCTCTGGCTTCGGTGTCGAGATTGAGGAGGTCGATCTTGCTAATTTTTGCGGCCAGGGTGATGGCGCTGCTTGGAGCGGCGGTAAACAGCCAGAAGGCGTCGAGTTGTTTGTTGGCAAAAGCAAAGGGTACCTCACTGTACCCGATGTGAACAGGGATGATGGCGTCCCAGACGCCCAGATGTCTGAAGAAAAGCTCGCAGTTGGCAAAGGATCCTGAGCCGGGGCTGCCGACCCATACCCTTTTTCCCTTGAGATCTTTAACGCTGTGTATTCCTGCGCCTTTGCGGACAACGAGCTGGGCCGGGACGCCATAGAGGGAGGCCACGGCCAGGGCCTTGTCATAGGTGAAGCTGTCGTTTTGCAGCAGCCCGTTTCGGCCAAGATAGGCATGGCCGGAGTAAACCAGGCCGAAATCGGCTTGGCCGGCATGGACTTCGCGGAGGTTTTCCACGGAGCCTGCGGATGACTGGGCCGTGATGCTTAAGCTTTCGAGGGCGTTGACCTCTGGATATGCCTCGATGGCTTCGGCTACCTGTTGGAATGTGCCCCCGAACGGACCGCCCCGGAACACCATGTTGTTTTTTAGGGCAAGGGCTGAAGGAGCCGGGAAAAGAACCAGGAATAGGCCCACGCAGAAGATGAGCCGTGCGGGGTGAATAGGTTTTTTTGCCATGGGTAAAGTGCTCTATATTGAGAAGGTGAGGGCCTTGGTAATGTTGGCCAGGGGTGCTTCGTCAACGAGTTGCGCTGGGGCGCGTTGGTTCTGCCATACTGCAAAATAGTACTGCTCTTTTTCGGTCGGCGCAATATTGTTGGCCGGCACCCCCGCCAGAAAATGATTGGGAGAAACATGAGTATTTTTGAAATTGCCATGTTGGTCTGCTTTGGCGCGGCCTGGCCATTTTCCCTGTACCGGTCCTACAGATCACGGACCAATGCCGGCAAGAGCCTCTTTTTTTTGGGCGTGGTCTTTCTGGGGTATGTTTCTGGAATCCTGCACAAGATATTTTTTAGCCCTGATCTGGTGATCGGTCTGTATATCCTGAACGGGATTATGGTGGCGGGAGATATCTTCCTGTACTTCCGAAACCGGAAGCTTGATCATCTCGGGGAATGAGCGATGGATTCAGGGGAAGGGGGCGGAGGAATGCAGTTACAGCTCCAGCTGAACGCCAACCTCGATGACCTGGTCCGAGGGGATGTCAAAAAACGCCGCAGCATCCATGGCGTTGCGTGCCAGAAAAAGGAAAAGCTGTGAGCGCCAGCGCCACATCTCCGGGTGTTCACCGATGGAGAGTTTTTCCCGACCCAGGAAAAAGCTGGCCTCTTTCATGTCCAGGTTGAGCCCTTTGCTGCGGGATAGGGCAAAAATGGTGTCGATCTTTGGTTCTTCCATGAAGCCGTAGTGGGCAATGATACGGTACAGGCCCGCCCCCAGTTTTTCGGCCTCGATTTTTTCGAAATTTGGAACCCGGGGGATTTCCTCGGTGCGGATATTGAGAAAAACCACCTCGGAGTGCAGAATCTTGTTGTGCTTGAGGTTGTGCATCAGTGCGGCGGGGACAATATCATGGCCCCGGGTCAGGAACACGGCCTGGCCGTTGATCCTCTGCGGGGGATTGTTTGCCAGCATCTCCTTGAATTCGTCCAGTTTTGGGGTCAGGCTTCGCATCTTGTTGCCAAGGATTTCACGGCCCTGTTCCCAGGTCAGCATAATGAGGAAAAAGAACCCGCCAATGGCCAAGGCGAACCAGGCGCCATGGAAGATTTTGCTCATGTTCGCCCCGAAAAAGGGAAGGTCAACCGCAAAGAAAATGGCGGTGAGCACTCCGGCTGTCAGCCGGTTCCAGCCCCAGCGTTTGCTGGCGACCACAAAAAAGAGGGTGGTGGTGATCAGCATGGTGGCGCTGACAGCCACGCCATAGGCGGCGGCCAGTTTGCTTGACGATTGGAAACCCAGGACAAGGCCGATGGTGCAGAGCATCAGGGCCCAGTTCACCGGGCCCACATAAATTTGGCCCATGTGGGCGGAGGAAGTGTGGGTGATCCGCATTCGCGGGAGATATCCCAGCTGAATCGCCTGGCGGGAGAGGGAGAAGGAGCCGGTGATCACGGCCTGGGAGGCGATGATGGTGGCACAAGTGGCCAGGAGCACCATGGGAATCATGGCCCAGTCTGGAACCAGGGCGTAGAAGGGGTTGGTTCCTTTTTCCGGATTGGCAAGCAGGAGGGCGCCCTGGCCGAAATAGTTCAGGACCAGCGCCGGAAAAGCGACCAGAAACCAGACCAGTCGGATGGGCCGTTTTCCGAAGTGGCCCATGTCGGCATAGATTGCCTCGGCCCCTGTAACCGCCAGGAAAACAGCGCCCAGCACGATGAAGCCGTGCACCTTGTTTACGAGAAGAAAACTGAGGCCATACCAGGGGAAAACGGCAGCGAGAACCCGCGGGCAGTTCACGATCTGGGCAATGCCGAGGACGGCAAGTACGCAGAACCAGAGGAGCATGACTGGCCCGAACAGGCGGCCCACCTTGGCGGTGCCCCGTTTTTGCAGAAGAAACAGCCCGGCCAGGATGATAATGGTGGCCGGGAGGATATAGGGCTCAAGCAACGGGGTAATGTGTTTCACCCCTTCGACGGCACTTAATACCGAGATGGCAGGGGTGATCATGCCGTCGCCATAAAGCAGGCAGGCGGCAAAGAGTCCGATTCCCACCAGAGCCCACTGGAGAGTGCGCGGTTTGACGTTTTTTGGTTTGATCAGGGCGGTCAGGGCCAGGACTCCGCCTTCGCCTTCGTTGTCCGCCCGGAGGATGAAGCCGAGGTATTTGACGCTGACAATGAGCAGCAGAGCCCAGAAGATGAGGGACAATACGCCGAGCACATTGTCGGCAGAGGCCGTGATGCCATATTCGCCGTAAAAACATTCCTGCATGGTGTAGAGGGGGCTGGTGCCGATATCGCCAAAGACAACGCCCAAGGCCGCCAACGATAGGGCTGTCAGTTGCTTGCCGTGTATTTTTTTGGAGGGGATGTTCATGCCGCACTCTTCCTTTGTGTATCAATAAATCGCCACTATTGGCGATTGTCTGCAAAAGAGCAACAAAAATTCAGTTGAGTGCGCCCTCCTGGCTTTGCCCTTTGCCTCCCCGGCTTTCAATGCTATGCTGACGGTATCGTGTTTCAGTCCCTCTGAGAATGCAGCGACTTGTGTGGTCTCCGTCGTATGCTTTCTGATTTGGGAGAACCGAAGCAGAACAGAGGAGTAGCAGTCAATGCCCGAGGGATATACAGCCATCTTCGCTCTCTTTGTCCTTGTGGCAATCGTCATTTTTTTTCTGGTAAGGGTGAGCAGGTCCAGGGACTTACCGGATGAAGAAGGCGATGACGACACCATGGGGATTTTTGGGCGGTTCCATGGCCAGGATGATTTTTTTGTGGTCGATGGAACCGGCAAGACCATTCTCATGCAGGCGGTTGCCCAGGGTTTTGAGGAGGGGCTTGATCATGTTTTGGTCAAGGCCAGTGCTGAAGCGGTCAACTCTGCCACGGATGACGGCACCACCGCGCTCCACTGCGCCATTGCTCCGGGCAATCCGGCTATTGTTTCCAGATTGTTGGACTTTGGCGCGCATCCCAATGTTGCCGACAATGACGGCAGGACGCCGCTCTGGCTTGCGGCTCACAAAGAAGATGCCCGGATCGCCGCCCTTCTTCTTGATTACAAGGCGGATCCGAATTGCCGGGTGGGAAAAAACCGGCTGACCCCGCTCATGGCGGCGGCAAAAAATGGGCGGATTGAGGTTGTCAATCTGCTTCTTGACCGTGGAGCGGACCCGCGGCTTGTTGCGGGAGATGGCAGAACCGCAGCCCAATTCGCCAGGGAGAATTTCAAGGCGAATATGGTCGACCAGGTCGCGCATAATCAGAAACTTGCCAGAATGGTATTGCGGCTTGAGGCCGGGCTAAAGCCCCGGGTCTGAATGACCACCTCCCGTTTTTTGCGAAGCTCCTGTTCTCGGTCGTTCTTGTTAAAGCGAAGACCTCCTCTTCTTTTCCTGGTAGTCTTTGGGTAAGAGGGCGGTGGAAAGATTATCGCTTGACAAAGGGTAAGCTTTTTTCTATTTAGGATATGAATTTTTTAATTATATTCTTAATCTTTTGTTGTTGTCATGGGTAGGGGTATCTCCGGATAGTAATATGGTGAAAATTGATGTCCATGGTCCGGAAGGTGGTGAGGATGAAAGAAGAGAAGAATCGTAGATATTGGCAGATTGCCCTTGCGCCCCTTGTGCCTCTTGTGGTGATCGGGGGATATTTCTGGCCATATCTGGGGTATATTGCGATAATTATGCTGCTGTTCATGCTTACCCTTGCCCTGTTCCGTGGGCGTTATTATTGCGGCTGGTTCTGCGCCATGGGTTCTTTCCATGAGCGGGTTCTCTCTCTGGTTAGCCGTAAAAAGAAGATGCTGCAGGTTTTTAAGGCGCAATGGTTCCGGTGGACTGTCTTTGTCCTGATGATGGGGTTGCTGACCTCACGGCTGTTACTGTCTGGCGGAGATCCGGAAAAGATCGGCGCGGCCTTTGTTATGATGTGGAGCATCGCCACCGGGCTGGCCATCGGAATCGGTCTTGTCTGGAAACCACGCTCCTGGTGCAGCATCTGTCCCATGGGGATGTTTCAGGGGCTTATCGGGCTCCGGGCTTATCGGCTGCAGATTGGAGACGAGTGTCGCGAGTGCGGCCTGTGCGAGAAGGTCTGTCCCATCGAAACCAGTCCCGGTATGTTCAAAAGCGTCGGACTTGTAAAAAGTGCCGATTGCATGCGCTGTGGTAACTGCGTGGTGAATTGCCCAACTCAGGCCCTTTCTTTTGTGGGGCAACGCCAAGCGTCCTGCGTAACCGTCGAGGTCTCAGCTGAAAAATAGATTTTTCCGTTGTTTTTTCCTAAAAAAAAAGCCCGAATCGGCTGGGATGGCGATTCGGGCTTTTTTTATTTGCTGCGGGGAAACCTTGGCCATTTCCTCTGCTGAAAACAGGAGGTCTAGCCCTGCAACAGGCTCAGGACGTTCTGTTTGTTCATGTTTTTGGTCTGGGCCAGGGCAAATGATTTTGCCTCGGTCAGAACCTTCATGGTGGTGAAGTTGATGGTTTCTTCCGCCAGGTCCACATCGGCTGTGGTCGAGGCGGCGGACAGCAGATTGCTCCCCGTGGTGGTCAGGTTGTTGATGGTGGAGGTAAGCTGTTGCTGGGTGGAGCCGATGTCGGCCCGGGAGGCATCGATCTGCCCTAGGGCAGCATCGGCAATTTTGATGGCGGTCTGGGCGCTCTCCTGGCTCAGGACATTGACCTCGGAGAGATTGCCCAGGGTTGGGCTGCCGAGTTTGTCCGCTGCTGCCGAGGGGATGGACAATTTGGTAGTTTGCCCGCTGTTCGCGCCCGTTTGCACCTCTTTGCCGGCAAAGGCGCCGGAGAGCAACTGTTGCCCGTTGTAGGTCGTTTCTTGAGCTATTTTGTCGAGTTGGGCCAAGGATTTGTTGATGTCGTCCTGGAGAGCCTGACGGGTTTCCGCGGTCTGGCTGGCGTTCGCGGCCTGCATCGCTTTTTCGCGGATGGATTGCACCAGGGCCGTTGACTGGCCCAGGGCGCTGTCCGCCACCTGGGCCATGGATATGGCATCGTTGGCATTGCGCAGGGCCTGTCCCGTTCCTCGAGCCTGGCTGAGCAGGCTGTCGGCGATGGCCATTCCGGCGGCATCATCCGCCGCCTTGTTGATGCGTCGTCCGGAAGCGATCTTTTCCAGGGATGAGGAGAGGTTTTTCTGGCTGCGCCCCAGCTGGCTTACGGCGAAAGAACTACTGCTGTTGCTGTTGATCGTGATAGCCATGGCATGCCTCCTTGTATACCCCATACTATGCGGATGTGCCGCTGGAAGTCAAGGGGGGAACTGGAAATAAAACCATGAACTTGAGGAGATGCGCGTTGTCAATCCTGTCAGATGCGTGGAAAGTCTGATGTCGGACAAAAAGAACGGCTTCAGTCCGTCCCTGCATCCGAAGGCTGATCTGTCTCATCTTCTGTTGGGAGCCCCTTTTTTTCAAGCAAGAGCTGCTTCTTTTCTTCTTTTTTCTTTTTCTTTGCCAGCTCACGTTGTCGTTTTTCATATTGATAGTTCGGTTTTGCCATGTTGCCACCATTTTTTGTAGAGGGTTAATCTGTATTGACCGTTCAGGGATTCATCGCCCGGAGAAACACCCGCAAGGGGGCCGGGTAGCCTTCCACGGTTAGGGCCGGATTGCGTGGGTCGAGAAAATCCTCGTAGGATTCAAAGGTCATCCATGCTGTTTTGCGCTGTTCGTCGCTGCTCATGGGGTGGCTGCAAAATATTTCCACCTCGGTAAAACCGGTGCGCATAAGCCAGTTGCGCAGGCAACTGGCCGTGGGCACAAAATAGGTGCCCGGCACCTTGGCGTAGCGCTCCTCCGGGAAAAGGGCCATGGGCTCCTCGCCCGGAATGGCCTGGGATTCTATAATCAGCACGCCGCCAGGCTGCATGGCCGCCCGGATTTCCCGCAGCATCTCCACCGGTGAGATGCGGTGGTAGATGATGCCCATCAGGAATATTACATCAAAACAGGATGGGAAGAGGGGAATATCTTCCACTCCCATGAGCTCAATGAACAGCTCGTCGGCTTTGGCCAGGCGGCGGAGAGTCTTGAAGCAGTAATAATGCTGGAGAAATGGCTCCAGGCCGACAACGCAGTGCGGCTTATGCGGCAGCATGCGAAACATGTAGTAGCCGTTGTTGCAGCCCAGGTCGGCCACGACCTTGCCGGTAAGGTCGGGCAGGACTGGCAACAACCGGTTCCACTTGCGCCAGCTCTGCCATTCCGCATCGATTTCAACCCCGAATACATTGTAAGGCCCCTTGCGCCACGGCATGAAACCCCGCATTGTCTCATGCACCAGGCAACGGTCCGCTTCGTTCAATTCATCGGCTAAGCCGATGGTCACCGCATCCTGGCTGAAATCGGTGAACTGTGCCTGGAGATGGTGCAATGCCTCGTAAGGTCCGCGGAAGCGCAAAAATCCTTTTTTGGGCTGGGCCAACCGGGTGGCCGTGTCTGCCCGCCGGGCACGGATGGCATCCTTGTTTGCGGTTTTCAGCAGGTCAAGATAATCGTTCATATCTGAATCTGCGGCGTACGCTACTTGCCGGACGGCATTTTGATCTTCTTGTCCTCTTTCAGCTCTTTGTTCTCGCGGAAGAGCAGGAAGGTCTTGCCGATGATCTGGGCGATCCGGCTTTTGGACTTTTGAGCCAGCAATTCGGCCGCCTCAACCCTGGCGTAGGGGCAGCCGTCCTGGATCTTGACCTTGACCAGTTCGTGCGCGGTCAGCACTTCGTCCAGCGCGGCGGTGAGATTGTCGGTAACGCCTTCCTTGCCGATCATGACCAGGGGTGAAAGGTGGTGTCCCAGGCCGCGGAGGTGGCGGCCTTGTTTGCCAGAGAGATACAATGTTTTGCTCATGATTTTTGCCTTAGGCCGTTGTGGTTTAAGATAATATCGCCGTCCTGATATCAGAGACAGCATAAGGAGCCGTAACGAAATGCTCAGTAGTGGAGAGGTTGTTTCGTAACAGCTCCTAAAAGAGGTTGGAGATAATTTTTGAGCCGCCGATCCACATGCCGATTACGGCGCCAATGGCAGGCAGGATAAAGGCCAGAAAAAGCCGCAGCAACCGATTGCGCCACCAGCCGCGAAAGGTGGCCATGTCCTGGAGAACGGTTTCAAATTCAATGACCAGCGGCGGCCGGACCATGACCTGAATAAAGGCCGTGATATGTCCCACGCCGAGCACTGGGATCAGTATTCTGAGAGGTGCGCCAATAAAGGCGCCAAGGATGGTGAGGGGATGGGCCAGCGCCAGGCAGGCCCCGATGGCGGAGGGGGTGCCGGTTGCCAGGATCCAGAAGATCAGGTTGTCGCCAGCCACTGCCGATCCCTTTTTAATGGCAATCAGGATCAGAGCTACCACGATGATGGCGGAGAGGGTCCAGCCAACAATCTTCCAGATCGGGGGCACGGTCGGAATTTGGTTGATGGCTGCCATTTGGTTACTGCGGTCTTCGCCAAGCGCCTCCTTAATTCCTGCCACATGCCCGGCTCCCACCACGGCCACCAGCCGCCTGCCTTTGGCTTCTTTGATTTTTTCGGACAGATAGGTGTCCCGTTCATCGATAAGCACCCGTTTGAGCTCGGGCATGGCCTGGCCCATTTCATTGAGCAACTCGGAGAGAACATCGCTCTCTTTCAGCTCCCGCAGCTTGTCCTCGGTGATCTCTGTTTTCTCGAACATGCTGGTGAGGATGCTTGCCAGCATGTAGTTCTTGCGCCAGAACGAGGTGGAATTCCAGGCCCGACGCAGGGTGACCCGCACATCCCGGTCGCAGAGCGCCACGGGAATCCCGTGTTTCTCCGCCTCCTGCACCGCTTCCAGCAGTTCGGTGCCCGGCTTGACCCCCATTTGGTCCCCCAGTCTCTTTTGGTAAGAGGCCAGGACCATGTTGATCAACAGGGTGGAGAGCTGTTTCTTGCGGATGATCTCCCGCAGGTCGAGCAGCTCCCAGGTCTTGCGCTTGGCCAGGGCCTCGTAGCGCTTCTCGTCAAGCTCCACGCAGACGCAGTCCGGCCTTTCGCCGGCAATGACCTGGCGGACCAGTTCCACGGACTCCTTGGAGATATGGGCCGTGCCGATGAGAAAAATCTCCCGGTCGCCCAGCCTGAGGCAATGGACGTCCGGGGGGTAATTGGGGGCGGAATCCGCCATGGGTTCAGTCATGTTTTAGATCACATTAGAAGCGGTATTGCAGCCCGGCGGTGACAAGATGGGCTGCGGAGTTGTCGAAGGTGCCGTTGGGATTCGGGGTAGCATTGGCAACGGTGCGGCTTTCCTTGTCGTCAAAGAGATAGGCCGTGCCAATGTTGAGGTTCTCAGTTGCCTGATAGCGTACGCCGCAGGAGTAGATTTTGGCGTTGGAATCAGGCAGTTCGAAGCCCAGGGTCTGGTCGGGAATCGGGGTTTTGTCGATGGCAAATCCTGCCATGACGGTCCATTGGGTGTTGAGTTTATGGGTTAGGCCGAAGCGAAAGGCATCGGAGTTGGACCAGTTTTTGGCTTTTGGGTTGTCAAATACGGCGGTTAAAATAGGATTTAAAGTGGTGCTATAATTAAAATCCAGCTGATCGTAAGCATTCCAAAAGGTCTTGTCATAGGTGAACTCGGCAGTAGTCTTGCCGCTGTTGCAGGTATAGGCGGCTGCCAAAGTCAGTACCGCAGGGGCGGGGACTGATACGGCTGCGAAGTTATCATATAATGGATTTCCGTTCAGGGAAAGTTTGGCATTACCCTCAATGTCCAGATCAATTTTGGAACGATAGGTGGCGGCCAGGGAGATGTTGTCGACTGGCCGGTAGGTCATTGCCAGATTGTAGCCGTACTCGGTGGTGTCGCCCTCCATGTCTCGAGCAACGATGAAGCCGACGTTTCCGTTGCTCTTCACCACTCCTTCGGCATAGAGAACCCGCACCCCGCCGCCAATGGAGAGTTTCTCGTTTATCTTATAAGAAACCGTGGGGTTCAGCTCGTAGGTTTTCAGGGTAAACTCCTCTGCTGTCGTTTTCGGAAAGGAGTTGTCCCAACGCTTTGAAAGGCCATAAGGGGAAATCACGGAAAGACCAAAACGAAAGTTGTTGTACTCAGGAGAGACGACATGCAGGTTGGGCATGGCGAAATCTTCAGTCCTGGAGCCGCTGTTGCGCGAGGCATTGGCGGGGTTGCTATCCGTATACTCAATGCTGGCCAGGTTGATCCAGGTAATACTTGCCTCGGTCTGCCATTTGTTTTCAAGCCAGCTCATGTTGGCCGGGTTGTAGTAGCTCGCATCTGCTCCCGGGGTGTTGGCCACATAGGCGCCACTCAGAGCAGTGGAATTGACGGACTGCTCCGGGATCCGATAGCCCGAAGCAAAGGCGGGGCCAGCGGCCAGGATTCCGGTCAGGGCGACAACAGCGATTTTCTTTTTCATCTCCTCTCTCCTTTTTTTCGTGGTCATCAGGTCAGGGGGTATTGGTGTAGAGATAGCGTTTTATTTTGTGGGTCGCGGTTTTGGTGAATGGTTCGCGGTGTTCGCTTACCAGGACAAGCTGCGCATACTGGGGCAGCTGCTGGTTTACCTGTGTTTTGATTTCTGCGAGAATCTCGGCGATATGCTCCAGTTGTCGGGTCTGATCCTTGCCCCGGGTTTCCGCATCGATCAGCTCGTAATCGAGATAGACCAAGGCTTCCAGGCGGTCGTTGCGTTCGCGCACCAGCGATTCCACAACATGCTGGAAGGCGTTGATCTTTTCCTCAATGGTCTCGGGGTAGATGTTTTCTCCGTGGGAGAGGACAATCACGCTTTTGGAGCGTCCCTTGATATGAAGATTGCCCTGTGGGTCCAGAAAGCCGAGATCGCCGGTGGCCAGCCAGCCGTTCGGGTCGAGGACTTCCGCAGTTGCCTCGGGATTGCCGCGGTACCCCTGCATCACGTTGGGCCCTTTGACCAGGATTTCGCCCAAGCCCGTTTCAGGGTTGGGCTTGCTGATCTGGACCTCCACATCCTTCACCGGCTTGCCCGCCGAGCCTAGGGCGATATTCGGGTCGCCGCATGGCCCGGCGCTGACCAGGGGCGAGGCCTCGGTCAGGCCGTAGCCCACCAGGTAGGGGAATCCGGCTTCGGCCAGGAATCGTTCCACCTCGATATTGAGGGCGGCACCGCCAATGGCGATAAATTTTAGCTTGCCCCCGAAAAACAACTGCAATTTTTGGCCGATTTTTTGCAGAATCTTCCGGCGGACCAGGGGCAGCTTCATGGCCGCCCGCATAAAAACATTGGCGGTGATGACCGGCAGGACCTTCTTTTTGTAAATCTTTTCCATGACCATGGGCACCATGCACATGATGGTGGGCTGTTCCTGTTTGCAGATCCGTTCAAGGACGGTCGGGGTCGGGGTCTTGCCCGCATAGACGATGCGGGAGCCCGTGGCCAGGGGCACCAGGAAACTGGTGGTGAATTCATAGGCGTGGGACATGGGCAGAATGGAGAGGAAGGTCCAGCCCTGTATCGGCTCATCGGGAAAGATCCCCAGGGTGGCGCGGACGTTGCTGAGAAAGTTTTTATGGCTCAGCATCACCGCCTTGGCGTGGCCCGAGGTGCCGGAGGTATAGATGATCGAGGCGAGGTCGTCCGGATCGGCCAGATCTGTGGCCAGGGCTTTTTTCTTTTCCGGCAAATCCTCGGCTGAGGCAAGAAATTGGCTGAATGGGAGGGTGGCCACGAGGTTGTTTTGATCGACGGCGTCATCCAGGGTGATGACGGTTTTCAGTCTGCTGCCGGGAAGCTCATAGAGTTTTTCCAACTGGCGTTGGGCGGTGAAAAGAATCTTTGCCCCGGTCTCGTTCAGGATGTGTTTGACATCGGCCTCTGGAAAATCGGGCAGGATCGGGACGGCGATCGCTCCCAGGCGGACAATGCCGAAATAGGCCATGCCCCACTGGGGGGAGTTGTCGGCGAGGATTGCCACCCGGTCGCCTTTTTTGATGCCGCGTTCCTTGAGCAGGGCCGCGACATCCAGTGCTTTTTTGTGGAACTCCCCATAACGCATGGGCGGCTGGAAGGCAAAGCCCGCGGCGGGCCGACCTCCGAAAGATCGGGCGCTTTCCTCCAGGAGCAGGTTCAAGGTTGTTATGACGGTGGAGATCATGGTCGCATGGCGGTTAATTTTTGTTTGAATTGCTCAAAAAGAGTCGCGATTGCAGCAGGAAGCATCGCGACCGGAGACGGTTGGTGTACTGTAAGTTTTCAATTTCGTGTCGCGGACCTGTGGCTGCTTTTCATTTTTACGATACCATCAGTCTTTCCAGGGTCTGGTACAGGAGCTCTATTTCCGTGGGTTTGGTCAAATATTCGTCCATGCCGGCTTCAAGGCATTTTTCCCGGTCGCCTTTAATGGCGTTGGCGGTGAGGGCGATGATGGGCAGGTCAAGCCGCAAGGTCTGGCGGATAGCCCGGGTCGCGGCCAGCCCGTCCATCTCCGGCATCATGACATCCATCAGCACTGCATCATAGGTTTTGCCTTGCAGTGCGTTGAGCGCCTCCTGACCGTTGCCCGCTATATCAACCAGAATGCCGACTCTTGTCAAGAGTTGACTTGTCACCATCTGGTTTATCGGTTCGTCCTCGACCACCAGCACCTTTTTGCCGATCAGGGGTTTGAACTGTTTTTTGTCGCTTTTCGCCGGAGAAAAAATGGGGCTGGCGGGTGGGTTTTTTCCGAGGCAGGAGGCAATTGTTTCGTACAGGTACGATTGCTTGATCGGCTTGCTCAGAAGGATGATCCCAGGGCAGTTCTTGAAGCCTTCAAGGGCTGTTTCCGTGTCGAGCTGAGTGAGGATTATGACCGGATTTGCAAGACCGTCCGGCGGGGTGGCGTGGCGTTCTTTCAGGAAAAAAGGCAATTCAAGCCCGGCCAGGGAGCTGTCGAGAACAAGGAGCGCATGGTTCCGGGTTAGTTGGGCAATGATGGGCCTGGGCGAACCATCTGTTTGCGAGCGCGGGATGGGTTCGGCCCTGCAACCGAAATCGGAGAGCATGCAAAGCAAGGTTTCCCGCAGGGCAGGATGGTCTGTCGCCACCAGAACCCTGGCCCCGGAACTCGAGGACGGAAGAATCAGGGGGTGTTGTTTTTCCGGGGGTTGCAGCTGTACGTTGATGGTGAAATGGAAGGCGCTGCCCTTGCCCGGTTCGCTCTCGGCGCTTATTTCTCCGCCCATGAGAGAGACCAGTTGCCTGCTGATGGCAAGACCAAGACCGGTTCCCCCGTACTGCCTGGAGGTAGAGCTGTCCGCCTGAATGTATTCGCTGAAGATCTGCCTGATCTGGGCATGGTTGATGCCGCTGCCGGTATCCCGCACGGAAAAATGCAGCACTGCCTGGTCATTGTTCTGTTTTTCACAGCGTGCCGTGATGGCGACTTCGCCTTTTTTCGTAAATTTGATGGCGTTGTTGACAAGATTGATCAGGATCTGCCGCAACCGGAGGGGGTCTCCCACCATGGCGCAGGGTGTGTTGCCGTCCACGCTGATCAGCAATTCAAGGCCTTTGTCGGCAGCCTGTTTGCCGAACAGGTCCGCAAGGCTCTCCACAGTTTCCCGCAGATCAAAATTGGCGCATTCGAGATCAAGGCGACCCGCTTCGATCTTTGAGAAATCGAGGATGTCGTTGATCAGTGCAAGCAACGCCTTGCCGGAGTCCTGGATAATGGCGAGATACTGTTGCAGTTTTGTTGTTTCCGCCATCTTTGCCGCCATGTTCGCCATGCCGAGGATGGCGTTCATCGGGGTGCGGATCTCGTGACTCATGGAGGCGAGAAACTGGGATTTCGCCTTGCTGGCCGCTTCTGCCCGTGCTTCCGCCTTTTGCCGGTCCCTGACTTCCCTGGCAAGGCTTTCATTGACCCGGCTCAGGTCTGCCGTGCGATCTTTGACCAAGGCCTCCAGGGAGTTTTTAAACTGTTCCAGATCATGGAAGGATTTTTCCAGCTCGCCGTGGGCTTCTTCGAGTTTTTGGGCATAGACGGTCTGCATCTGTTCCTTTTCTTGTTTCATGAGCTGGAAACGATCGGCGAGCCCCATGGACAGCAGAATGACCTCCCAGGCAGAACCGATCTGGATGCCCCAGTGGGTGATGAAGGTGTGGGGCAGGACGCCGAAGGTTTTCAGGGCATACACCGTCACCCCCAGCATGGAGACAGACCAGGCCAGGAAATAATAACGGGCCGGGCGGTAGCCCTTGAGCATGCAGATAAAGCCGGCAACGATCAGGGCAATCACGGTCAGGCTCATCAGGGTCGCCAAACGGATGCTCAGATTGTAGCCGACAAAAAGGGCCAGGGTTGCGCCAATTACGGAAAGGATGAGACCTGCCTGGAGAATGGTGTCAATGCGGGGGATGTTTCTTGCGGTGTCGAGAATGTTCCGCGTGAACTGGGTGGCGAAGATGTAGGCGAGGAAAATGAACAAGGGCGTGCAGTTATTGGCCCACCAGATCTGGTGAGGCCAGAAATACTGGAAAGCCATGCCATTAAGGCTCAATTGGAACAGCATGTAGGTGAAGACAAAAAGGACATAATATAGATAGGTGCTGTCCTTGAGGCCGAGATAGATGAAGAAATTATAGATCATCATGACCAGCAGGATGCCGTAATAGATGCCCAGCAGGGTCTGCTCCAGGCTGATTTCTTCGGCCAGGCAGGCAGGGGATTGCAGGATGAGCGGCAGGTTCAGGGAGCTTGTCGTCTCACAGCGTAGGTACAGGGTTTTCTCTTCCCCGGGTGCGAGTCTGATTGGGAAAATATTATTCTTGTGCTGGATGATCCTTTGGGTGAAAGGAAGGGTGTCGCCAGCCTTGAGAACGGTGAAACCGTCGGTGTCGGTGGGGGTATACAAATCTATGTGGTCAAGAAGAGGGTATTTTGCTTCGAGAAAGTATTCCACGGAATGGGGGAGGCTGTTTTTTACGGTAAAACGAGCCCAGACAGCCGAAGAGGTAAAGCCGAAGCTGGGAGTGTCGGCGGTGGAGGGGATAAATCGGGACTTTGCCTGCCCTGAAACGATGTCGGTGATCGTCAAATTTTTGCTCGGATCTTCAAGCAGTTCGAGATGTCTTCCCAGGGAATAAGAGCCTTGTCCCGGGGCAATAATCACCGACGTTGGCATGGCCCGGACAGCCGTTGGGGCCATCAGAAGGCAAAAAAGCGCAAAGCCATGGAGGCAACGCCCCTTCATTAATCTGGCGAGCAAGAGAACCCAGCGTGTGCATGACAGCATGATTATTGGCCTTGTTTTTCCGTGGTCCAAGAGAGACAATAAAGAATGCATTCAGTATAAACATGAAAAATAAGGCAAAAACAATATCTTTATCGAGTTTTATCAGATGGTTAATAAGGGCGGTTGTTCCCCTAGGCGGCGGGGAATAAGGGGGGGCGTGGGGAAGATGTGGTGCGGGGAATAATTCTTAGCGACTTATGCCACATCGTGGTATGAATTGTGCGTAAAAACGTGGAAAGCGAAAGCCGAACGAGATACCGGTGGGTTTAAGGGGCAGGTTGGAGATCATATGTCTTGCCTGCCCGGGTTGTTCCAAACACAAGACAGGAGGTTGAAAAATGATAAAAAAGATTGCTGTCGTTCTTACCGTAATGGTGGCATTTTTGGCATTGCTGCCTTTGACCGGGGTGCTTGCCGATGATGAAGGCGGCGAGACGGCCTACCGTTTCGATCCGGCAACCCAAACCAGCCGGGCCCTGGAGTACAAAAACACCTGGGAGGGGTATAATCTGTACAAAAGCAATTGCAAAAGCTGTCATTTTAGGGGGAACGAACGGGGTGCCCGGTACCTGAATGAGGATTCGCGGACCATGCGGGGCTGGAATACAGTATTTTACAAGAAAGACGTACGTTGCGCCAAGGATGGTGCCTGGGCAAAGCTTTCATCCGAAGAATTGATGTATGTGAACGATTACCTGTACAGCAAAGCCTATGATACCTGGGATCCAAGGTCTGCAAAGAGCTGTGGCTGATAAGCCCTGGCTGCTCCCGGTCCGGGAGCGAGAACAATCAGATTCTGGTGAAGTTCCAGCTCAGCGGCTGGCCGTCTTTGTACGGAAGATGGCCATGGAAGATTCTGGGATCGGAGTCAAAAACCAGAGGTAGAAAATAGCGGTCTCCTTCCCACATCGGCAGGAGATGCAGTTGATCAATGGGGTGCCAGGCGAGCGCCCCTTCTTCATTTTCGGGGAAGGGCGTGCCGTGGAAGCGGTCGATCCGGAAGATAAATCCCAACCAGTCTTCCCCGTGCGGGCCGAAGCCGGGCCAGTTGATGGTCCCGCGCAACAGGATATCCTTGCAGTCGATCCCGGCTTCTTCCTTGATTTCCCTGGTGAGGCAGGCAAGAACATCCTCGTCTGGCCGCATTTTGCCGCCAAGTCCGTTGTATTTGCCCAGGTGGGCGTCGTCCGGCCGGGCATTGCGATGGACAAGAAGGGTCTGGGTCCGGTCTGGAGAAAGAATGTAGCCAAGGGTTCCGATGATGGGCGTGTAGGTCATGTCCGTCCTGTTGTCGGGAAAAGCAAAAGGTTGAAAAGATTTTTGTCTCTTTTAAAATCCTACATGATTCTATACCATGATTCCATGCAGGGCAAAGAGGTGCGTCCAAGCGGCGCCTGTTCACAGCTCTTGCCTTAAGATATCGGGGTGAAAATGGCAATTCTTATTGTTGATGATATTCCTGTAAACCTGATGCTGCTTGAGGAAATGCTCCAGCAGGAAGGATATTCGGACATTTATTGCGTCAGAAGCGGCCAGGAGGCTCTGGAAATGCTGGCCTCAACCGAGGCGGCCGAGGCAGAGGAGAAAAGGATTGATCTCATCCTCATGGATGTCATGATGCCGGGCATGGACGGCATAGAGGCTTGTCAACGGATAAAGGCGCAGGATGGGCTGCGGGATATTCCGGTGATCATGGTCACGATCCGTGATGATGAAGAGGCGCTGGCCCAGGCCTTCGCCATGGGTGCGACAGACTATATCATCAAGCCGGTCAAGGAGATTGAACTGCTGGCCAGGGTTCGCGCCGCCCTGAAACTGAAGCGGGAAACCGATCGGCGCAAGGCTCGGGAGCAGGAGCTGGTCGAGCTTACCCGCCAACTGGATATCATGAACCGCCGCCTGATGCACATGGTGCCGCGCGACAACCTCACCGAGGTGGGCAATCGTCGTTATTTCGATGAAATTTTGGTCAGGGAATGGAATCGGGCCAGGCGGGATGCGGTTCCTCTTTCCCTGCTCATGGTGGATCTGGACGATTTCAAGAAATTTAACGAAACCCATGGACGGGACAAGGGCGACGAATGCCTGCGGAAAGTGGCCGACGTCCTGCGCTGTGTTCTCAAACGGGCCGGGGATACCGTGGTCCGTTATGGCGGTGAGGAATTTGCCGCCATTTTGCCCAATACCCCCAATGGCGGAGCCCTGGTCGTGGCCCATGAATTCATGGAGCAGATGGCCGCGCTGGCTATCGGCTGTGGGGGGGCGTCAATGGGGGTGAGCCTGGCGGTGAGCATCGGCCTGGCAACCGCAGAACCCTGCCGTGGTTCGGATATGCAGGGGCTGATAGTTGCTGCGGAGGGGGCGCTTTATCTGGCCAAGGGTGAAGGGGGCAACCGGATCAAGGTGGCTCTTGATTGTCGGTGATTCGTAACAACCATTGGTGCGAGGAGGAAGAGAATGAAACAATGCAGCCTGCATGATTTTATGGAAGAGCTGAAACCCTGGCTCGACGCGAATCATATTCGAAGCGCCGAATTGGGCGGCGGGGATCGGTTGACCCTCTATTTTCTGGATGGGATGAAGAATGTTTATCAGATTGATGATTGTAATGAAAAACAGATCCGGGCAGTTGTCAGCGATCTGAGAAAAAAAGGGATAGCGGTAAAGGAATAATTTTCGGAATACGGCAGGAGAAGCAGCATCGGACGAGCTTTTTGTAATCTGTGCTCTGATGGGGGGGGGAATGGCTGAAGAAACGGCGGCAGAGATGCAGAAGCAGTTTGTCATTCTCAAGAACGCGGTTGAAAACACCAACGAGGCTTTTGTCACCATTGATGAAAACTCCACGGTGATTTTTTTCAACAAGGCGGCGGAGAGGATGTTCGGATATGACCGGGCGGAGGTTCTCGGCCAGAATCTCATGAAAATTCTGACCCCCATGTGCCGGGCCGGACATGAGCTGGCAGTGGCACGCTACGTCCGAACCGGCGAGGCAACCTTGATAGGGCATGAAACGGAACTGACGGTGGCCCGTAAAAACGGGGAGACCTTCCCATCCTCCATCTCGTTTTCCGTGGCGGATATTGATGGGCAGCTCTATTTTACCGGGCTGGTCAGGGATCTTTCCGACACCAGGAACCTGGAAGACCGTCTTGCCCAAAACGAGCGTTTGGCCGCGCTTGGCCAGACCGTGGCTGAGATCAACCATGAGATAAAAAATCCGCTCATCATGATTGGCGGCTTTGCCCGGCAGCTTTTGAAGAAGGCAACCGTGGAGAAAGACAGGGCCAAGCTGACCATTATCGTCGATGAAGTCACACGCCTGGAACATCTGCTTGCCGGCCTCAAAGAGTTGTATAAGCCACCCCAGCTTAATCTTGCCGGAATTTCCCTGAATGAACTCCTTGAAGAGGTCGTTGATCTGGCGCATTCCTATTCCGGCGGCAAGGGGATCGACATCCTTTTTGCGCCCACCACCGATGTCGTGGTTGAGGTGGACCGGGAGAAGATAAAGCAGGTGTTGTTGAACCTGGTGAAGAACGCGATTGAAGCGACTTCGCCGGGGGGGAAGGTCGTGGTCACCACCAGGGTGCAGGAAAAGCTGGTGGAGGTCGACGTGACGGACACCGGGGAGGGGATTCCCGAGGAGATTAAAAAAAGAATATTCCTGCCTTTCTTCACCACGAAGGAACAGGGAACCGGCCTAGGCCTCTGTATCTCCAAAAGGATTATCGAGGATCACCCCGGCTGCTCGTTTCAGCTGGACAGCGAAGAAGGCAAGGGCACTGTCGCCACCATCGGCTTCCGGCGCGGCAAGGCGTAAACGTATTTTTTAAGCTGGCAGTTCTTTGCGCAGCAATTCCGCTCGCGTTGGCGGATGCGGGTCAATTCATCCTCTTCCTTCCGTTTACTCCGGAAGGCCATTCCATAATAGACAATACCCGTCTGCCGGTCATGGAAGGTTCGGACAACCTCTCTTTCACGGCGCTGATGCTCTTACTTTCAGGCCGCGATGCCGACGCGGTTGCGCCCGGCTTTTTTGGCTTCGAGCATGGCAGTGTCTGCCTGCTTGATAAAATCGGACAAATTAGGCTGGACGGCTGTAGTTTCGGGGGAATAGCACGCCACGCCGAAGGTGGCGGTGACCCGGAGATGGTGCTGGTCGGCGATGCTGGTCTGATTCTCGATGGCTTGCCGCAGACGTTCCGCCAGAGCACCAGCCTGCTCCAAATCGGTTTCCGGCAAGATCATAAGAAATTCCTCCCCGCCGTAACGACCGAGGATGTCGGTCTGGCGGCACTGCTCCTGGGCCGTGGCGCTGATCGTTTTCAGCACTGTATCGCCAGCTTCATGACCGTAGGTGTCATTAACCCGTTTGAAATGATCCGCATCAAAAAAGATGCAGGAAATGGGATGACGGTAGCGGCTGGCGCGGCCGAGTTCCTCCCGGAGGCGGGTGAGCAGAAAACGGCGGTTCTTCAACTTGGTCAGGTAATCGGTTGTCGCCATCTCCCGGATGAGTTCTTCCGCTGCCAGCAGTTTTTTCTGGAGCGCAACAACCAGGCGGAGGACGATTCCCAGGAAAGAGGCCAGCGTCACCGCGAACAGCAGGCCAAGGAGCAGCCTGTTCAGCATCAGGGCGCGTTCCATTCCCTCAATATTGAAGCGGACGCTGATGCCGCCGCGCACATCGCCAAGTTTGTATCCCTGCGCACCATGGCAGGAGAGGCAGGCCTCTTCGACAAAAAGCGGCGCCATGTAGCGGTAATAGGTGGCGCCTTCGCGCTTTTCCTTGCCGATTGCTTCACTTTTTCCTTGGGCAAAGCTCAAGAGCGCCTGCCGTTCAAAGGGGTCTGGGGTATTATTGGGGTTGAGCGGCTTGAGGCTGGTGATGTGGAACTGGAAAGCGCCTTCACGGTCGGCGATTTCCGAGATTTCCCTGGTCATCAGCGCCGGGTTTTTCTTGGTGTAGGTCTTGCCGTTGCGGGCAGTGATGTCCGGATTCTGGAGGTAGGGGTTGGACTTCATGCCCGGTGTTTTTTCGACAAAGACGCCGCCGTGCAGGGCATTCCATTTTCGGGTGATGACCAGGCTGCTGAAAAGCGCTTGGCCCCGGTTTCTCAGCCCTTGTTCGATGGTGTTCTGATGGTTGAAGTAAATGCCGGTGAAGAGCGCGGAAATGAAGAGCAGGATGACCAGACTGATATTGACGGCAAACCGTTTCCAGGGAGACTTGTAACGTGATTTCTGGGGCAGCATGGTCTTGCCTGTATCTGAAATTTGGGGTGATTTCTACCGAAGGGTTCTTTCGAGCGAAGACGAAGGGCTCAAGGGTATTGTGCCGTGGTCAGATCAGAGTAGGCAATGACCTTGTTGCGGCCCGCCCTCTTGGCCCGGTAGAGGGCGCGGTCGGCAAAGGCCAGCAGATCTTCCGGCCTTTGCGGGGAATGTGCCCGGGTTGAGGCCAGCCCGATGCTGATGGTGACCCGCATGGCAACGTCCTTGTCCTGGTGGGTGTAATCTTGGGCCCGGATGCGGATACGTTCGGCAATGCTCGTGGCGCCCTCCAGATCGGTGTTGGGCAGGAGGACTGCAAATTCCTCTCCGCCGTAGCGGGCCACGGTGTCTGTGGCGCGGGCCTCGTGGAGAATCTGTTTCGCCGTTCCTTTCAGCACCAGATCGCCAAAGGGGTGGCCGCAGGTATCGTTGACCTCCTTGAAAAGATCCAGGTCGAGCATCATGCAGGACAATTCGCTCTGGTGACGTTGGGCCAGGAGAAATTCATGGCGGAGCATTTCCTGGAAGTATCGGTGATTGTACAGACCGGTCAGGCTGTCGCGGCTGCTCTGCTCGCGGAGCATCTTGTTGAGGCGGCTTAACTCATGGGCGACCGAGGTCATGCGGTTGGCATGGGAGATGAGCAGGCTGAACAACAGAGCGGTGATGCCTGCGGTTATCCCGCCAATCAACAGATGTTCCGGATCAAGATAGGGGATGTCCGGGTGCAGGAAGGAATCGATGACCGGACTGATATTGGCCATGAGCAGCACAATGGCCAGATAGATCAGCAGGCGGATCATCTGTTGGCGCATGGTTCCCCTCCCGGTTATTAAAAGACTCAAGCCCTGCGTTCTGGTTGGGTTCTCTCTCTTTCTTACTGTAAACAAGAAAGGACGGAAAGTACAGTCTCGCCGTTTTTATAATTTTTCGGCGAGGCGGTTGATCAAGCGGCGATGGGGCGCGGGAAATGCAAAATTTTCAAGTTCATCCGGGCGAGCCCATCTATATTCCTGGGCGGCGTTGAGGATCGGCACAGTTGTGCTGCCCCGCAGGCGGCAGTGGTAACAGTGCAGTGTGACCCGGTATTTGGTGAAACTGTGTTTTATGATGGCGATTTTTTCTAGATCGTGGACGGCAAAGCCCGTTTCTTCCCCATATTCCCGAACGAGGGCCTGCTCCGGCGTCTCGCCTTTTTTTATCCGTCCGCCGGGAAATTCCCAGAGGTTGGGCCAGACATCATCGGCCAGACGTTGCTGGATGTATATCTTCCCCTGGTGCAGGAGCACCCCGCTTGCCATGGTGATGGAAATGGTTTCTTTTGCCTTGCCCGCAACCGGTCTCTCGCCCACCAACCCTTGGGCAAAGGCCTCGCAGTGGCCGCGGACTGGACAATCATCGCAGCGGGGAGAACGGGGCAGGCAAACCAGGGCGCCCAGTTCCATGAGCGCCTGATTGAAAAACCGCGCCTTACCCTCGGGAATAAGTTCGGCGGCTTTGTGCCAGATGAAAGCGTGGGTCTGTTTTTCCTTGACCGGCGCGGTCAGGTTGAAAAGCCGGGCAAACAACCGCTCCACATTGGCGTCCACGATGGGGTGGGGGAGGTTGAAGGCCAGACTCATGATCGCCCCGGCGGTGTATCGGCCAATGCCCGGCAGCTTGAGCAGGGCACCATGGTCTTCCGGCAAGACGCCGCCATGCCTGCGACAGAGCAGGTTGGCGGTTTTGAGGAGGTTTCTGGCTCGGGAGTAATAGCCCAAGCCTTCCCACAGAAGCAGAACCTCCTGTTCCCGTGCCTCCGCCAGGTTGGCAATGTCGGGGAAACGGTCGAGCCAACGATTGAAGTAGACAACCACCCGATCCATCTGGGTCTGCTGCAGCATGATCTCTGAAACCCAGATGTGGTATGGGAGATAGGTGCGGCGCCAGGGAAGGTCGCGACCATGTTGGGCAAACCAGTGGAGCAGGGCATCCTGCAGGGCGGGTGGCGGCATGGGAGGATTGCTTAGGCTTCTTTTAACAGGCGTAACAGATCGGCGGGATTCATGGCGTGGCTGATATCGGTGCCTTCCAGCAGGCTGTCGGCCAGGGCTCTTTTTTCATGGTGGAGGTGGACGATTTTCTCCTCGATGGTGTTTTTTGCCACCAGACGATAAATGGTTACCGGGCGCTGTTGTCCGATACGGTGGGCCCGGTCGGAGGCCTGGTCTTCCACTGCGGGATTCCACCAAGGGTCCATGTGGATTACATAGTCTGCAGCGGTGAGGTTGAGGCCCACCCCGCCGGCCTTGAGGCTGATGAGAAACAGATCGCCATGGCCCGCCTGGAATTCCTGGACCTGGCGCTGGCGTTCTTTGGATGGGGTGCTGCCGTCCAGGTATCTGTAGGCAATGCCCTCTTGGTCGAGATGTTCCCGGACCAGGCTGAGGTGATCGACAAACTGGCTGAACACCAGGGCCTTGTGTCCGTTTTCCCGCAATTCATCGACAAGCTTGGCAAAGAGGGTGAGCTTGGAGCTGGGAATATCCGTCTCGGGAAGGACCAGGCGGGGATTGCAGCAGGCCCTGCGCAGTTTCATGATCTCTGCCAGAATCTGGAGCGAGCGTTTCCCCGGCGGGCCGCCAGTTTGGCGCAGGTTTTCCAACGCCCGCTGCCGAAGGGCGGCGTAGAGGGCGGCTTCCTTTTCTTCCATCTCGACTTGAAGCAGAATCTCGGTGCGCTCGGGCAACTCCTCCAGAACCTGTGATTTGAGGCGGCGCAGGATGAAGGGGCGGATCAGTTTTTTGAGTTTTTTCCGGGCCTCCGGGTCGTTGCCCCGCTCAATGGGGACGGCGAACCGCTGGTTGAATTGGTTTAAGGAGCCGAGGAGCCCAGGATTGATGAACTGGAACAGGTTCCAGAGTTCGGTGAGGTGGTTTTCAATGGGGGTGCCGGTGGTGACCATCTTGAATCGGCCCTGCAAGAGCATGGCTGCCCGCGAGCGTTTGGTGATGAAGTTTTTGATGGCCTGGGCTTCGTCCAGGATGATGGTCTCCCAGTTCCGGGTGGCAAGGAGCGCTGATTCTTGCTGGAGCAGGCCGTAGCTGCAGATCATCAGGTCAAAGGGGCCAAGCTCGGCGAGCATTTTTTTCCGCTGGCGGCCGCCGAAGAGAACGACCTTGAAGGTCGGGGCAAAGCGGTTGGCCTCCTCCTGCCAGTTGGGGCAGACCGAGGTCGGGGCCACCACCAGGGTCGGGCCCTGGTCGGCGCGGTCAAGGGCCAGAGCCAGAGCCTGGATGGTTTTGCCGAGGCCCATATCGTCCGCCAGGCAGGCTCCCACCCCCCAGTTGGCAAGGCGGGCCAGCCAGTTGAAGCCGGTCAGCTGATAATCCCGAAGCACGGCTTTGAAGGTGGACGGCAATTTGGGCTCGTATTCCTGGGCCTCCTTGAGCCGCTGTTGTTGTTCTCGCCAGCGTTCGTCCGTGCGCAGGTCTCCCACCCCGCTGGTGAAATCCTCCAGGGCCAGGGCGGCAAGGGGGTGGAGGCGGATCGTGGTTTTTCTGAGTTCGGCAAAGGCGGTGATCTCGTCCAAACGCTTGCGCAGCTCCCGGGACAGGGCGAGGAAATGTCCATGCCCCAAGGGAATGAAGCGGCTGGTGTTTGTCTGGGCCAGCTCGAGAAGGGTGCGCATGTCGAGCACCAGTGAGTCGTTGAGCTTCAGGGTTCCGTTCATCTCAAACCAGTTGTTGCGTTCTTTGACCGTGAGCAGGAACTGGTTGAGCTCGGCGGGCGGGCTTACCGTAAGCCGCTCTCCTTCGGGCCATTCAATGATGACATCTTCCGGCAACCCTTGTAGTTCAAGGAGGAGTTGCAGGCATTCCTCCGGGTCTTGCAGCAGCCATTCCCGTTCAAGGTCAGTGCCCTTTGCCAGCATGGGGCATGATTCTTCGACAAACCGGGCGTTTTTTTCTTCCAGTTCCAGGTCGCGCTTTGTCTGGATGCGTATTCCGCTGCTGTGGGCGATGATGGTTTTGGGGCCTTCACCCGGTCGCTGGTAGGGCCCGTCGGGCTGGAGGGGCCTGACGAGCATGGCCAACCTGAATCCTGCCCCGTAAGGCAACAGCTGCATGTGAATGCGTGAATCCGTGGGCGTCTCGGCAATGCCCACGGATTTTCCTTCGATGGTCGAGTGCACGGTCATGAAGGAGGAGATGTTGCCCAGGGTGGCAAAAAGTTCGTCCTTGCCGTCAAGGGGGACGCTCAGCCCATTGGGGCCAATAACCTCGGCCACCCGCCGATGGTCTCCGGTGATGGGGAAAATCCTGAAACGGGCCGGGGTTTCCCGAACCACTATTGCTTCCGTGCTGTCGGGCCATGGGGAGAACTGGATCAGCAACGAGTCCCCCTGCTGGTCAACCCGTAACTCCGGTTCGCCTTGCAGGATTTCAACCGGGGTTCTCGGCGAGTCGGCAAGAAAGGCATAGGGGTGCCCGATGAGCACCAGCAGGGCCTTGGGCATGGAAAAGCGGAAATAAACGCCCCGGCCGTCTTTTTTTTCCACGATGGTTTCGCAGGCCAGAAGATCCTGTGGGCTTAAAAAAGGGGGCTTGTTTTTGCGGAACAGTTTTCTTAGGGCCACGGACCTGCCCTTGGTCCATTGACCACGGGCGGTGAGATTTTGGATCTTCGGCGCCAGGGAGATGGCGCCATCTTGGCTGCGGTAATCGATCATCCAGGCCAGCCGGGAGGTGGTCTCCGGTTTGGTGGGCGGGTTCAGGGCGGCTGGTGCCGAGTTGAAGCTGAGGGCGCGCAGGGCGCGTTGCCATTGTTCCTCCGGGGTAATTGCGGTTACCAGGGAACAGGCATCCGTTAGCTCGTCAGTGATGGCCGTAGAAACCGACTTTTCCCCGGCCAGACGCAGCAGGGAACTGTATTCTCGGGCAAGCCACAGGTAGCCGTGGGCTGCGGCTTTTTTCTGGAAGGCATGCAGGCGCGGCAGGCAGACGGGGCTGGGTCTTCCTTCGATCCAGTAGGTGACAAGGGCCAGGAAAAGCGTGGTGATACTGTGCGGCCTGGGCAGAAGACTGACCGCCGTGAGCCGTTCGCGGGCCAGATCAAGCCGGTTTTCCCTTGCTTCCACCAGGGCAAGGAGCAGCATGTAGGCAGGGAGAAAGAGGTTGTGGGGTTGAATCTCCTCGATATCCTGGACAATGTCCCTGACCTGCTGATGGGTGGTGTAATCTCCGTTTTTGAGCAGGGCCATGAGGAAGAACAGCCCTTCAATACCCGTGAAATATGCCTGTTGGTTCTGGTTGGCCTTTCTGATCTTGGCGAGATCTTCTTCGTAGCAGAGAATGGCGGAGGTTGTTTCCCCGGCAAGAAACCGCTGCCAGCCCTGCACCCCCAGCGGCACCCCCTGTTGCTGGTTGGTTCTGAGCCAGGCGGAGGCACCCCGGGTTTGTCCGCGGATGAGCAGGTGGGAGGTGAGCAGATAGGAGAAAGGCTCGCGGTTTTTCGCGGGCAACCCTTTGAGAAAACGCTTGTCTTGCAGGTATTCCAGGGGCAGGCTTATCTCCGTAAGATGGAGCAGGCCGTCCAAAAATATCTGGTGCAGGGCGTAGAGCTGGACGTGCAGGGGAAGTCCGGCAAACCATGGCGGGTCAAAAGGCTTGTTGCAGAGAGTGAGCAGGGGGTTTTCCGGGAAACGGTCGGGGAATTTCTCCTGGAGATCAAGGAGGCGAAGGAGATTGTGATTGTATCCGGTTTCATCCGCGGCCAAAAGGCTAAGGCGAAGATCGCGCAGGGTGCGGCGCCACAGGGAGTCGGGGTCGGTGTCTTCCGGAGCCGGGTTTGGCCAGGCCTGTTTGATGGCGGCGGCCAGGGCTGGGAAATACGGCTGTCTTCGGGCATCGTGGGCCACGATTTCAAGAATTTCCTTGCGGCAGGCGCAGTCATTTTTTAGAAGATTTTTCTCGGTAAGCTCGGTCAGGGCGGCCAGGAGGTTTTTTTGGGTGGCTGTGGGCCAAGTCCGGTTGAGAGGCGGTGGAAACAGACAGCCAATCAGTGCGGTTTCCTGGACCGGTTCTCCCGTCAGGGCACAGGCTTGCAAGGTGAAGCGGAGTTTGGGCGGCAGGGACTGGTATGCGGTCCAGTAACCGTGGTTTTTATGTGGGGTGCTCATTGGCAAGGCGGCGATCCTAAATCCTGATGAAGCTGTTGAGCTTGGCGACAAGGGCATCCTCGGGCAAACCCCCGACAACCTGATCGACAACCTGGCCGTTTTTAAAGAAAATTAGAGTTGGAACGCCCCGGATTCCGTAGTGCCCGGCACTGAAATGGTTTATGCTGGTGTCGATCTTGGCGATGATCGCCCGACCGAAAAATTGTCGCGCCAGCCTGTCGATAACCGGAGCCAGCGTCCGGCAGGGGCCGCAGTTTGGCGAATAGAAGTCGAGCATCAGCGGCAGGTCGGCCTCGCGGATCACCTGCGCTGCCTCCTGGTCGGTAAGCTCAACCGGCGTGGCGTACCCGGCCATGGGCAGAGGGGTCTGGCATTTGCCGCAGCGCGGGCCACGGTATTGTTTGCTGGCTGGCATTTTATTCTTGGTCTTACAGCTTGGACATGCAACAATCAGGGTATTCATGGTATGATCTCGGTCACGGGAGATAAGGGGTAATAAGGTCGCTACGCATGAAAGTCCATTTTTTGGGAGTTGGTGAAGCCTGCGATCCGGAGCGCTTCAACACCTCGCTTCTTGTTCGGAGCGGGAGCAAAAATCATTATATCCTACTTGACTGCGGATTTACCACCCCCCATCGATATTTTGCTGATTGTTCCGATCCGGACCAGCTGGATGCTCTCTGGATTTCGCATTTCCATGGGGATCATTTTTTTGGGATTCCCTTGTTGCTTCTGCGTTTTTGGGAAATGGGGCGCACCAAGCCGTTGCTGCTAATCGGGCCAGATGGTTTGCAGGAGAAGGTTGAAATGGCCATTGACTTGGCATATCCTGCTTTTGGCAGGAAATTGTGTTATGCCCTGCAATATCTCCCGGTTGCCGAGGCAGCCTCGTTCGAGGCGGCGGGTTTTGTCTGGCAGACTGCACCAATGGACCACTCCCAGCCCTGTCTCGCCGTCAGGGTGACGAGCGAAGGCAAGTCATTGCTGTACAGCGGAGATGGGCACCCTACCGAACCGATGGCCGATCTGGCCCGGGGATGCGATTTGGTGGTGCATGAGGCATACAACGTGTCCGGGCAGACTCCCGGGCATGGAAGTCTGCCCGAATGCCTTGCTCTTGCCCGGCAGTCCGGGTGCGCCAAGCTGGCCTTGGTGCATGTCAACCGGCTTGAGCGCGAACGGGCGGTGAGTGAACTCCGGAAGCTGAGTCCACCGGGAGATGTGCCGGAGGTGTTCCTGCCGGAAGCTGGAGAGACCCTGATTCTGTAATATTCTGACGGTCAAAAAGGAGTGCATATATGGAGCAGGAGACAGCAGGAGGAAGTTACGGCCGCCCCCAGGACATTGCTGCCTGGTTGGTGATCGTGGTGCTTGTCACGCTCATCGTGAAAACTCTTTCCTTTATTTTTATTCCCCTGAGTGTGGCGGTTCTCATTTTTTTCGCGGTGGGAATTCCCATGGAGTTTCTCAAGCGGTTCGGGGTGCCTCCCTGGCTCCGCATTCTGCTGGTTGTTTCTTTTATGCTTGATGGATTGTACTGGATTGGCGGGTTGTTGCAGGCAAACATCATGGAATTTGTCGGGCAGCTTCCGGTTTTTAAGCAGAAGCTCTCCGAGTATGCTGCCATTGAACTGCAACCTTACGGCGTATCGGTGGATCAGGGGAAGGAGATTCTGGATGCCTTCCTTGGCCGCATGGAAGGAAAGAAGCTGGAGCCGCTGGGCTCATTTCTTCAGGCTGCCGGCGGTTCTTTCGTTAATTTTATAGGGAATCTCGTCTGGGTGGTGTTGTTTTTGATTTTCATGCTGGCCGAACGGGACGGCATGGAAAATCGGCTGAAAAACGCCTTTGGCAACCGGCGTGCTGGAAGGATAATAAGGGTTGGGGGGAGGATCAGTCAGTCCATAGAGGAGTATCTTGGTCTGAAAACCTTGATCAGCCTGCTTGCCGGAATACTCACCACCATCGCTCTTTTGTTGTTTGGCGTCCAGTTTGCGTTGTTGTGGGGTGTCCTTGCCTTCCTGTTGAATTTTATTCCGAACATCGGGGCGCTCATTGCCACAGTGCCGCCGATATTCATGGCCCTGTTTCAGTCCGGTTCGCCGGGGTTTGCCCTGCTGGCTGGCAGCGTCCTTGTCACCATTCATCTGGTTGTGGGAAATTATCTGGAACCAAAGATCATGGGACGCGGTCTTAATCTCAGTCCGCTGGTGGTTCTGTTCGCCCTCATTTTCTGGGGCTGGATGTGGGGCGGGGTCGGCATGCTGCTGGCAGTGCCCATAACCGCAGCGGTCAATATCGCGCTGGAAGAGTATGATCCGGCCATGCCCCTGGTGAAGATGACCAGCGCTGAATAGTGGCGTCTTTTTACGGAATGATTATTGTGTAGGGCATCTGTTTAGCAACTTCAAATTTTTTAGTGCAAGGAGAAATGTATGTACAGCAGTGACAATGGCAGAACAATGGTTATTGACCGGTCCCGCTCCCAGGTGGCAACCCTTTTCCTGGCCAAGGTCTTCAACTGGATGGCAATCGGGCTTGGTCTCACAGGTCTTACCGCCTTGCTGGTCGCCAGCTCTCCGGCCTTGCAGCAGGCCATCTTCGGCAACAAGATAGTGTTCTATGGCCTGATTTTTGGCGAACTGGGCATGGTGATTTATCTCTCCGCCAGGATCGAGCAGATGTCCGCCCGCATGGCGACCAATCTTTTCCTGGGCTATTCCGTTTTGAACGGGGCGACCATTTCCGCCATCCTCTTGCTTTATACAGGCACCTCCGTCGCCACCACCTTTTTTGTTGCAGGTGGGATGTTCGTTTCCATGGCGATCTACGGCACGGTGACCAAAAAAGATCTTACCAGTATGGGCTCCTTTTTGTTCATGGGTCTGGTGGGCATAATCATCGCCTCGGTGGTGAATATCTTTTTGGGCAGCTCCATGATTTCTTGGGTTGTTTCCGCAATCGGAGTGATTGTTTTCACCGGGCTTACCGCCTATGACGTGCAGAAAATCACTCGGATCGGTTCAGGCGGGATCATGGAAAACGGCCAGGCCGCGATCCAGAAAGGCGCGATCATGGGAGCCTTGGCTCTGTATCTCGATTTTGTCAATTTGTTCCTTATGCTGCTCCGGTTTTTGGGTGACCGCCGTTAAGTTTTTTTTTGTGTTGTTTGGATAGGAAAAAGCGATTGTCCGAGGCGGCAATCGCTTTTTTTTTGATTTGAATCTGACCTGGGTCTGCGGTACCTTGAGAGGCCGCTTGCGTGTGGCAGCGGCTTGCACAAGGTAATAGAAAAGGAAGGCACTTTTTACGCGAGAGGAGAAGATTTATGCAAAAGGTGAGAAATCGATGGTTGCGCGGGGCGAAAATCGCCGCTGTGCTGGTGTGTGTGGCAGTATTGACGGGAGCCGGGGGGTGTGCGAGTCAGACCGGGGACAGCCCTGAAAAAACCGGAGGCGGCTGTCTCAGCTTTTTGCAGTTGTTTTCATAGTTATATTTTCCTGGAATCAGGAAGAGATGAAATCCGGCCGGATATTTCCGAGCCGGATTTTTTTGTGCGAATCTCGGAAAACAGGACCACGTTAGTTTTGGGTCGCAGGGGTGGCGTTTTTCGCCCCGTATCGGGCAAGGTATTTGTCCCGGAGCAGGATGAGCCGGACCAGATAGGTGTCCCGTCCGGCAAGGCTGGTGGTGGTCTTCATCTCTTCCAGCAAAGAGTCCACCGAGGGTCTGATGTCGATGCCGTGCCGGTTCAGGGAGGCATCATTGGCACGGTCAAGCACCAGAATCGAATAATATTTGCCCAACATCCGCACCCGTGATTCCCGGCGGAAGAGGTAAGACTGCCCGCCAAGGGTGTTGAGGAAAAAAACCTGCGTATTCATAAAGACCAGGGAGGGGCAGTCGGATTGCGGTTTTGGTCGTGCTGCATTTCGGGGCAAGTTCCGACCAGCGATAGAATAGAGCCATGGTGGATTCAAGTGAATCGCTTTCTTGTGCGAGAATTTCTTTGATGAGCGCGACATCATTTTTCCCAAGTGTGCGGTACAGGTGGGCGGTGTTGTGTAAAATGGAAGTAAGGCTATCCCTTTCTCCCGCGACAATGGCGGTTTGGCCAGGAGTTTGTCTATGAGTAGGCGGAAATGTTTCTGGCTGCCGCCCTTGAGCTGTCTTGCGCCAATATAATCCTTTCCGTCCAGGGAGCTGAAAAAAGAGGCGATTTCTTCTCCTGTCTGTTCGCAGGTGGTCGCCGTGGCCATCCGGGGATCATCCTTTGCTTGGCCCGGGAGTGAAGGTGAGACCTGGGTTGTCTGGGTGTCCGCGCTGGGCGGTGCGGTTGAGGTTGTGGCAGGCAACTCCGAGAATTGACCTGGGGGCTCGGGGGCAGGGGGCTGGGACGCGTCTCTGGAGAAATACCAGCCTGCGGAAAGACCAAGAGCGGTAAGCAGGATAATGCCCGTGGCGACCGGGGAAATGGGTTTTTTTGGCGGTAGGTTTGTTTGGTTGGGTCATGAGCCTCGCATCCAGGATGTGTTGCGGAAGGGATCATTGCCAAAAAAATTACTGTATCGCGGACCGATTACGAGGTCAAATAAAAACGGGCAGGCTTTCAGTCGGATGATTATCTGCTGGAATTTTTGTCTGTTATTGACAGAGAAGAAGAGTAAGAGTGGTCATGCTACTGGCAAATGAAAATGTGAGGGCCAAGACAAAATAACTTGCCGGTGGCAGCCGGTGAGGGTAGGAATGGGAAATACGGTCATGGCGGTTCATGGGCAATTAAACAAGGGGCCTGATTCTCCTGAGTGGGCGAAGGGGGGGGATGCACGACCATAGAAGCAGGGGAAGCGCAGTGGTGAAAAAACGGAAATGGTATGAAAAATACCTGCCATTTGTGGCGAGAAGTCCGGAAATGCAGCTACGTTGGCTTGAGTCCGCCTTTCGGAAAGGGACACTGTCCCCCGAGGAAATCATGCCATATATCAAACTGTTCATGGCGCCGGACGGGGAAGGAAATTTGGCGCGGGTTCGCGGGCTGCTCTACTCCTTGAGTGGCGGAGTCATTGAGAAAATGTTGGGTGCCGCTGATATCTATGATGTTCCCGACCTTTTCAGGTGTGTTGCCGAACCCACGGTGTCGCAGGCGATCATTGCCATCGCCAAGGCGCCGCCTCCCTATGAGAAGACGCCGCAGCTGGTGGTCGATAAGGTTTTTCAGGCGGTGTATGATTGTTCGGAAGAGCTTCTGGATCACGCGGCCGCGAGGGTGGCTGGGAGCGCGGAGATGCCCGCTCATTTTGAGGCGGCCTACGAGCGATTCAAGGAGATCAAGGAGGACGAGAAGTTGTTGAGTGCCCTATATCCCAAAGCGATCTTGTAATTGCACCGTCTTTTTAAGATGCAAAAAAAAGCCCATCCGGATTCGGATAGGCTTTTTGGGTTTTGAAGGAGAGAGGAAAGGCTATTTTTTCTTGCCTTGCGTGGCTGCGCGTTTGGATGCCTTCAAGGGGTTGATCTTGAGGGTGGAAACGCTGATTTCGGGTTTCACGTGGGTTGCAAAATTGCAAAGACCCAGACGCCATTTGGCCTCGGGCATGGTGTAGGTTGAGCAATATTTCACGGTTTCAACCTCAATTGTGCGCTCGCAACCTTCACATTTGTCGATGATCTGCTGAAACTGGCCGGTTGTATATTTGCTAGCCATATCCTTGGGGGCCGCTTTTGCCATTGTCATCCTCCGAATGAAACCCATGTCGGGAGTCGTGTTCATCCCCGGATTGGGAACTGTTTGTTGGGGTAGTCAGGAAGGCGCCGCAAAACGACGCAACATCTCAGTAAAGAATCAGCTTATTTAAATTATCCCGCCTGGTGTGTCAACAAAAAAAGAAAAAAGGTGTGCGACCTAAGGAGGTTTCCCCTTGGCAAAAAATTAGACGTCGCGAAATTTTCAGGCATAAATAAACGCTATCTATTTATTGTTTTTGGGAAAATCTTAAGATATAAGATATAAGTGTCGGTTTAATTTCAGCAAGAGAGGGAAAGGGATATGCCGTTTTATATCTGGAAGGGCGTCAACTCCTATGGGGAAAAACGTAAGGGCAAGATAGAGGTGCCCAACGAAGCCATGGCGCAAGCGCATCTGAAAAAGATGCGGATAACGGTGTCCATGCTGAAAGAAGCCCCCAAGGATATGTTTGAAAATATTGATTTTTTTAAGCCAAAAGTAACCGGCAAGGATGTGGTTATTTTTACCCGTCAGTTGTCCACCATGATCGACGCAGGCCTACCACTGGTGCAAAGTCTGGAGATTTTAGGGGAACAGGTGGAAAATCCGACCTTCAAGAAGGTGTTGCGGGCAATCAGAACGGATGTCGAGACCGGTACCACCTTTGCCGATGCCATGAAAAAACACCCCACCTGTTTCGACAATCTGTACTGCAACATGGTGGAAGCTGGCGAAATCGGCGGTATTCTCGATACCATCTTGAATCGGCTGGCATCGTTTATGGAAAAAAACATGGCGCTCAAGAAGAAGGTGAAAGGCGCCATGACCTATCCTATTATCTGTATTTGCATATCCTTTGTGGTCATGGCGGTGATGCTTGTTTTTGTGGTGCCGGTTTTCCAGAGGATGTTCGCGGATTTTGGCGGTGTCCTGCCAGCCCCGACCCAGATGGTTGTAGACATGAGTGAGTTTGCCAAGGGGAATTTTCATTTCATCATCGGGGCGATCTTTGCCGCAATTTTTTTGGTGAAAAAGATATACAAAACAGAGAAGGGTCGAATTCAGATGGACAAAATGATGCTGAACATGCCCATTGTCGGCACTCTCTTGCGGAGAGTGGCGGTGGCCAAGTTCACCCGGACATTGGGTACCATGTTGCAAAGCGGGGTGCCAATCCTTGAGGCCTTAAATGTTGTGGCAAGAACTGCAGGGAACAAGGTCATTGAGATGGCGGTGTTCAGGGTGACGGACAGCATCAGCGAAGGACGGGCCATTGCCGAACCCCTGGAAGAGACCGGGGTATTTCCCGGCATGGTGGTGCAGATGATCAATGTCGGTGAAGCCACTGGCGCCCTTGATGTTATGTTGACCAAAATTGCTGATTTTTATGATGAAGAGGTTGACCAGGCCGTGGACAATTTGACTGCGGCGATTGAACCGTTGATGATGGTCTTTCTGGGCGGCATGATCGGGGGGTTGGTTATTGCCATGTACCTGCCCATATTCAGTATGGCCGGGGCAATAGGCAATTGATTTTCATGGGATATCCTGTATAGGTTCTTTAATAATATGTGGAGGAAGAAATGGGAGAGATCATCGGTGTGTTAGGGAGAGAGGTTCTGGATTCGCGGGGCAACCCCACCGTTGAGGTTGAGGTGTTTCTCGATTCTGGAGTGGTCGGGCGGGCCTTGGTGCCATCCGGCGCATCCACCGGCACCCGCGAGGCCTTGGAGCTTCGCGATACGAAGAAGAAACGGTATCTCGGCAAAGGGGTGCTTACGGCGGTGGCCAATGTGAACGAAAAAATCGGCCCCGGCATCATCGGTCTTGATTCTACCCAGCAGGTGATTGTCGATCAGGCCATGCTGCTGCTGGACGGCACCGAGAACAAGAAAAATCTTGGCGCCAACGCCATTCTTGGGGTTTCCATGGCCGTGGCCAAGGCTTCCGCTGAGGAAGTCGGCCTGCCGCTCTATACCTACCTGGGCGGGGTAAACGGCAAGGTGTTGCCTGTGCCGATGATGAATGTCCTCAACGGCGGGGCTCACGCCGACAATAATGTGGATATTCAGGAGTTCATGGTCATGCCTGCCGGGGCCAGCTCTTTTTCCGAGGCCCTGCGCATGGGGGTTGAAACCTTTCATAGTCTCAAGGCGGTGCTGAAAAAAGCCGGGCTCCAGACCGCTGTCGGCGACGAGGGCGGCTTCGCCCCCAATCTTCGTTCCAACGAGGAGGCCATGGAATTCTTGCTGGAGGCCATTGTCAAGGCCGGTTATAAACCGGGTAAGGATATTTTTATCGCTCTTGATGTCGCGGCAAGCGAACTGTATGACCCGAAGAAAAAATGCTATGTTCTTGCTGCAGAGAAGAAAGCCAATAAATCCGCAGACGAACTGATCGTTTTTTACGAGGGTTGGGTGAAAAAATATCCGTTGGTCTCCATTGAAGACGGGCTGGCCGAGGCCGACTGGGTGGGTTGGAAGAAGCTTACCAGAAAATTGGCAGGCAAGGTGCAGCTGGTCGGGGACGATATCTTTGTCACCAACACCAAGATTCTGGCCAAGGGCATTAAGGAAGAGGTGGCCAACTCGATCCTGATCAAGCTCAACCAGATCGGTACGGTGACGGAAACCCTTGATGCCGTGGAAATGGCCCACCGCGCCGGATACACCTCGATCATTTCCCATCGTTCCGGTGAAACAGAGGATACCACCATTGCCGATCTCAGCGTGGCTCTGAACACTGGCCAGATTAAGACCGGCGCCCCTTCCCGGACCGATCGGGTGGCCAAATACAACCAGTTGCTACGGATCGAAGACGAGCTTGGGGCTGCGGGCAGGTATGCCGGCAAGTCCGCCTTGAAATATATTTCTTGACAATTATCAGTTGGTTGAACATGTTATGAGTCTATAAAGGAGGGGGCTCCATGACCCTGACAAAAGCGGATCTTGTTCAAAAGGTATACCAAAATCACAACTTCACCAAGGCTCAGGCTGCCGAGGCCGTTGAGGCTTTTCTGCGTATTGCCAAGAAATGCCTGAATACCGGTGAGGATCTGTTGATCAGTGGTTTTGGCAAGTTCAACGTGAAAAAGAAAAATGCCCGGCGGGGGAGAAATCCCCAAACCGGTGATGAACTGATTCTGGATGCGCGCAAGGTGGTTACCTTCAAGCCGTCTGGGCTTCTGCGTTCCAGGATCAACGGAGAATAGCACCCTTCTCCGAGGGGGCGTATTTTCGACGCTGACGTCTTTATCAAGACGGGTTGTGTTTCCCTTGGCAGCAAGGAGGCAGCCCGTCTTTTTTTTTAGGAACCGTTGTGATGCAATTATTGCCGTGTGATCATTTTCTTATGCCTGGGGATGTTGCCGTGCCGCAGGCAGAGAGAGGGAGAGGATATGGCTGGAGAGAAGAAACGTCTTGCGGAGCTGGCTGCCCTGGTTCAGGGCGAGTTGGTTGGCGATCCCGAGGTGCTCATCGGCGGGGTTGCCGACTTTGATAGCGCTGTTGCGGGCGAGATAACCTTTGTTGCCGATCTCAAACGCGGGGCTCGGCTTGACGAATGCAAGGCTTCGGCGATCATTGTTCCCCTTGCTGTCACCGAGATCAGCGGACCTGCGATTCGGGTAAGGAACCCCTATCTGGCCGTGGCCCATATCCATGCTCTCTTTGTTGCGGAGCCGTTTGTCGCCACCGGCGTTGATGCGCGGGCTGTGGTCGGCCATGATTGTCATATTCCCGCCGATGTATCCATTAGCCCGTTGGTCTATCTTGGCAACCGGGTCCGGCTCGGGCGGCGGGTAAGGTTGCATCCAGGGGTGGTCGTGTACGATGACGCCGTGATTGGCGACGATGTGGTGCTGTATGCCAACGTAACAATCGGGCACGATTGCCAGATCGGGAACCGGGTTATCATCCACAGCGGCGCGGTGATCGGCAGTGACGGCTTTGGCTACGCCACCGATGAAAAAGGGCACCACGTCAAACGGCCGCAGGTTGGTGTAGTCCAGGTTGATGATGAGGTGGAAATCGGCGCCAATACCTGCATTGATCGGGCCACCTTCGGCAAGACCTGGATCAAGCGGGGAACAAAGATTGATAACCTCGTGCAGCTTGGCCATAATGTGGTTATCGGAGAGGATGCTTTGCTTGTCGCCCAAGTGGGCATGGCAGGCAGTACTACCACCGGAAACAATGTGGTTATTGGCGGCCAGGTCGGTCTCGGCGGGCATATCCACCTCGGAGATCGGGTAATGATTGCGGCCAAATCTGGGGTGCATAACAACCTGGACCCTGGCTCCATCGTGGCCGGTATTCCGGCGATCCCCCATAAAACCTGGCTGCGCTCCAGTGCCGCCTATGCGAAACTCCCGGAAATGGTGCGGGAGCTGCGGGAACTGCGACGGCAGGTTGCTGAGCTGTCCCGGGCAATAACCCCGGGTGAAGATGATAGCCTTGGCAACAATGGGTAAACGGCAGGTCTGCTTGCCGGGGAAAAATGGTCCGGCAGCGATTTTGGTTCAGTAAAAAGTGAGGAGACGTAGTATGAATTCTGATCTGCAACAGCTTGATATCCTAGAAATCCTGAAGATTTTGCCGCATCGGTATCCCTTTCTCATGGTGGATCGTATTGTTGAGGTGCACCATGGCGAGTCCATCCGGGGGTACAAGAACGTGACCATGAATGAAAATTTCTTTCAGGGGCATTTCCCTGGGCAGCCCGTCATGCCGGGGGTCTTGATCCTGGAAGGCATGGCGCAGGTCGGAGCGATCCTCGCCTATATCACCGATCCCGAGGCGGTTGCCAGCAAGCTTGTTTATTTTGCCGGGCTTGACGGAGTGAAATTCCGGCAAAAGGTTGTGCCCGGAGACCAGCTTTATTACGAACTTTCGGTGAACAAACGCAAAACCAGATTCTGGAAGATGGACGGCAAGGCCTTTGTCGATGGCAAGCTCGTGGCCGAAGCGGAGCTCATGGCCACCTTTGCCTGAGCCGGTTGCTAAAATCCTTCATTCTCTTTTTTGATACCCACCTAACCAAATCCAAGCGAAGGCGCAATGAACATACATCCTACTGCAGTTATTGATCCCGAGGCGCAGGTGCATGCCTCCACCAAGGTTGGCCCCTACGCCGTTATCGAAAAAGGGGTGGTGATCGGCCCTGATTGCGTGGTTTGCCCCCATGCCGTGGTCACCGGCCTGACCACCATCGGCGCCCGCAATACCATCGGTTCCTTCGCCAATATTGGTGGCCCGCCCCAGGACTTGAAATACAATAATGAGCCCACCCGGCTGGTGATCGGCGATGATAATCAGATCCGGGAGTATGTTTCCATCCACCGCGGCACCCCGGGCGGTCATGGGGTGACCACGGTTGGCAGCGGCAACCTGTTGATGGCCTACACCCATATCGCCCATGACTGCGTGGTCGGGGACCATGTCATCATGGCCAACGCCGCGACCCTGGGTGGGCATGTCGAGGTCGCCGACCGGGTGATTATTGGCGGTCTCACCGCCGTGCACCAGTTTGTCCGGATCGGCGAGTATGCCTATATTGGCGGCATGTCCGGCCTCAGTAAGGATGTGCCGCCCTATGTGATCATGGCCGGTATCCGCAACCAGATGCGGGTAACGGGCATCAACCGGATCGGTCTGCGACGGTCGGGCTTTACCACGGATGAGATCAAGAAACTGGGGCAGGCCTACAAGATCATTTTTCGCAGCCCGGATTTGCTGCTTCAGGAAGCGCTTGCCAAGACCCTGGAGGAGATTCCCGATTGCTCACCGGTTGCCAAGCTGGTGAATTTCTTTGCCACTTCGAAACGTGGGGTGGTGCGCATGGCCGGTGATGACGAAGAATAGCATCGGCATCATCGCCGGCGGCGGTCAGTTCCCGAAACTCTTTGCCGAGGCAGCCAAGAAAGCAGGGCGTGAGGTGGTGATCGTCGCGCACCAGGGGGAGTCCTGGCCTGAGCTTGAAACCATCGCCGACCGGTTCTGTTGGGTAAAGCTCGGCCAGCTTGGCAGGATCATAAGTTTTTTCCGGGAACATGGCGTTACCGAAGCCGTTTTTCTGGGCGCTATCACCAAAACCAAAATTTTCAAGGATGTGTGGCCGGACCTCAAGGGGCTGACCCTCTGGAACAAGATAGACGCCCGACAGGACGACGCGATCCTGCGGGCGGTGGCTGAGGTTCTGGAAAAAGAAGGCATCCACGTTCTCGAGTCCACCCTCTATCTCAAGGATTTGCTCTTTCCCAAAGGGGTTCTTACCAAGAAAAAACCCACTGCCGAACAGATGGAGGATATCCGTTTCGGCTGGCAGACCGCCAGGGCCATTGGCTCCCTTGATATCGGGCAGTGCGTTGTGGTTAGGGATCGCACCGTGCTGGCGGTGGAAGCCATCGAAGGGACGGATGCCGCCATCACCCGAGGCGGCGCCCTGGGCAAAGAGAAGGTCGTGGTCGTCAAGGTGAAAAAGCCCAAGCAGGATTTTCGTTTCGACCTGCCTGCCATCGGCGTAAAAACCATCGAGAGCATCTCCACGGTCAAGGGTGCTGTTCTGGCGGTGGAAACCGGGCAGTCCCTGCTCTTCGACCGGGAGGCCGTGATTGAGGCGGCGAACCGGGCCGGTATCGTCGTGGTCGGGGTGGAGGAGCTGCCGGACGGCACCCTCTTATTGTAATTCTTCTGTTTTGTTTTGCCAATCCTCTGCTATCAGGATGATACATGTCATGAAAGCCATGGTTCTGGCTGCAGGTCTCGGGACACGTCTGCGCCCTTATACCCTCAAGCGCCCCAAACCACTGTTCCCGGTGCTTGACACCCCCCTTCTGACCCATACCCTGGTCCAGCTTCGCCAGAACGGGGCCGAGGGGATCGTGGTCAATGCCCATCATCTCCGGGAACAGATTCAAACCATGCTTCAGGGGCAGGAGGATGTCCATGTCCAGATGGAAGATCTGGAGTTGGGAACCGGAGGCGGTCTGCGTCTGGCGCAAAGATATTTTGGCGAGGCCCATTTTCTTGCGGTCAATGGCGATATTGCCCATGATCTTGATCTAGCCTTCGCCTATCGGACCCATTGCGCCTCCGGCGCGGCTGTGACCATGGTGCTGCACGACTGCCCGCGTTTCAACAACGTGCGGGTGGATGGCAAAGGTCGGATCGTGGGGTTTTCCGGGGCAGTGGAGGAGGGCGAGCGGCTTCTCGCTTTTACCGGGGTGCAGGTCATCAATCCGGCTGTTCTCTCCCTTATGCCAGAGGGTGTTTTTTATAACATTATTGATTGCTATACTGAGTTGCTTAAAAGCGGCGGTGTTATCCAGGCGTTGGTCGTTTCGGCTCATTTCTGGACCGATATGGGCACCCCGGCGGATTATCTGAAGCTCCACGAGGATATTTTGCTAAAAGGGCGGCTGCCCGGATTTTCTGGGGAGAATGGCGATAAGCCTTTTTATCTCGGTAAAGATGCCGCCATCGGAGCCGGGGTCTCGTTTCAGGATTGGGTTGCTATCGGGCATGGGGCAGCCATCGGTGAAGGGGCCAGCCTTACTCGGGTTGTGGTCTGGAATGGGGCCAGGGTTGACCCCGGCAGCATTTTGGCGGACTGCATCATCAGCGAGGGTGATTAAGGTGTTTACCGAAGAGCACCGGCAGGCCCTCCGCAGATTGCTGGTCGCGCAAGGCCTGCCCCCGGAAATTGAGGCGGCTCAAAAAATGGTAGGGGATGGTTCCGACCGGCAGTTTTACCGGTTTGCCGTTGGCGATCTTTCCTTGCTGGCTGTTTTGCCAAGCGTCAGCCAGCCCCAGGGCATGGCCGAGGCCCGGGCCGCCAATGCCCTGGGGCACCATTTTTTCGCGCATGGGGCGGCGGTCCCTAAGATTTACGGCTTTGCCGAGGAGTGCGGCCTTATCCTTTTTGAGGATCTGGGAGACACCAAGCTCCAAGATCTGGTCCTCCAGCACGGTGCGGATGCACCGGAGGTGGTTGCCTACTACCGGCAGGCCCTCGCTACCCTGGCCCATTTGCAGACCGAGACACGCGATGGTTTTCAGCCAGACTGGTGCTGGGATACCCCCCGGTATGACCGCGAACTCATACTGGCCAGGGAATCAGGCTATTTCCAGAAGGCCCTGTGCGAGGATTTTTTGGGGATGAGCGGGTTGCCCTCAGGACTCGGCCAGGAATTTATTTTCTTGGCCGAGCGGGCCATGCAGGAACCGACTGATTTCATCCTGCACCGGGATTTTCAGTCGCGCAACCTCATGATATGCGAAGGGAAAGTCAGAATTATTGATTTTCAGGGTGCCAGACTGGGGCCGTTGGGGTATGATCCCGCCTCCCTGCTCATCGATCCCTATGCCGGTTTGTCACAAGCCCGGCAGCTGGACCTCCTTGGCTGTTATCTCGATGCCCTTGCCTCTCACATTCCCCTTGACCGGGGACGATTCATTGAGGGATATTACTACATGGCCCTGCAGCGTAACCTGCAGATTCTCGGAGCTTTTGCCTTTCTCTCGAAAAACCGGGGAAAACAATTTTTTCGGCAGTTCATCACACCCGCTGCCAGCACCCTTGACGCACACCTGGCTGCACCGCAGGGGCGAGATTTCCCTTGCCTGCACGCTGTGGTGGAGCAGGCGAGAAATTGCCTCAATAACCAACACGGAACCCCATAACTTTTATGCAGACCCGATATCCCATAGTTGCCCTGGTTGGCCGACCCAATGTCGGCAAATCAAGCCTTTTCAACAGATTTGCCAAGAGCCGCAAGGCTATTGTCGACCCCACTCCAGGCGTAACCCGTGACCGCCATTATGAACAGGTGACCATGGAGGAGCGGACCTTTATCCTGGTTGACACCGGGGGCATTGAGGGCGACGGCAGGGAAATGATGGCAGGCTTGATCCGCGAGCAGACCATGCAGGCCATGCGTGAGGCGGACGTGATCCTTTTCCTGCTGGACGGCAAGGAAGGGGTGCTGCCGGAAGATTTTGAGGTGGCAGATTATCTGCGGCGTACGGAAAAACCGGTGCATTTCCTGGTCAACAAGGTGGACAGCCCGGAGCTGGAGCAAAAACTGCTCCCCCAATTTTACGAACTGGGGGTGGACAGGCTCTGGCCGGTTTCCGCAGCGCACGGCTATGGGGTCAAGCCGTTTTTTGAGACCCTGCTGGAAACCCTGCCGGTTTTTCCAGAATCCGAAGACATCCCGCCGGATACCATCAGCCTTGCCTGTCTGGGCCGGCCCAATGTGGGCAAGTCCTCCCTGATCAACCGGTTGCTGGGCGAAGAGCGCATGGTGGTCTCGGATATCCCGGGCACCACCAGGGATTCGGTGGACACCCTGCTCACGGTGGGCAAGCAGCCCTATCTGCTCATTGATACCGCGGGGATCAGGCGCAAGGGCAAGGTGCAGGAAAAACTGGAGAAGTTCAGCGTGCTCCAGGCTCTGGGTGCTTTGGAGCGCTGCGATATCGTGCTGATTTTGATTGACGCCGGTGAGGGGATCACCGAGCAGGACACCAAGGTGTTGGGCTATGCCTTTGAGCGGGGTCGTGCCTGTCTGATCCTGGTGAACAAATGGGATCTGCTCCATGGGGATGCGAAGCGGCAGAAACAGCTGATGGAGGAGATTGCCCGGGCCACGAGTTTTGTCGAATATGCTCCGGTGCTTAAGATTTCCGCCCTTACCGGCGCCGGGGTCAAGCAGTTGCTGCCCACGATTGCGAAGATGTACAAGCAGTATTGTGGCACCTTTTCAACCGGCAAGCTCAACCGGATCTTGCAGGCAGCGCTGGAGGGCCATAATCCGACCATGCACCAGGGCCGCCGCCTCAAGTTCTACTACACGACCCAGATTTCTTCCAAGCCGCCCACCTTTATCGTCTTCACCAATTATCCCAAAGGGGTGCATTTCTCCTACCTCCGCTATCTGCTGAACCAGTTTAGGGCCGGACTCAAGCTGGATTCCATCCCCATCAAGATTATCCTCAAGGAACGGCAACGCAAGGAATATGGCTAAAGGCAAGCTGCCGGGCAAGAATCCTGAGTTGATTGCCGCTGTTACCCTCGCCGCTAATGCTGCGGCGGTCGAACAGGCCGGATATACCCAGCACCTTGCCTTGCATGCCGAAGCCTGGCGCCTTTTTGTCTTTCGTCTAGCGGAAACCCTGGCTGATTTTCTTGAAGCGCCCGATAATCGTTACGACCAAGGCCCGGACAGCCCTGCCGCCTCCACCTCTCTTTCCGAGGATGTCCCTGCCGCACTTGGCCGCGAAGCTGTCCGGCTCTTCCGGCAGGATGGTTTGTCCTTTGCCGATTTTTTCTCCCTTTTAAAATGCCTCCGCCGGACCGTGCTCAACGATCCGTCCCTGCCTGCTCGACTACAGCCGGGCTGCGCCTCGTTTTTTGACTGTCTGGAAACTGCGGCTGCCAGCCAGTGGCTCAAGGAGGAGGCCAGTTTTGCCCAGCACCGGCTCCGCGAGGCCAAGCTTTTTATCCTCAATGAAAAAAAGCGTTATGCGACCATCTTTCACCGGATGGCCGAACCTGCCTGCATTGTTGATCAGCGGGGATGTCTGCTCGATGTCAACACCGCCTTTGCGGATTTTTTCAAGACGCCAGGGGAGATGCTGTTGGGCAAGCCGTGTGCGCTGTTGTTCGGTCCTCAAGCGTGCAATGCCTGTTTGCTTGAAAAAACCCTGTCCGAACATGGATCATTTGCCAATATCGAGGTTGCCCTCCCGGTTGCGGGGGAGAGCCGGATGGTCTTGATCAGCGGCGCTTCGCTGGGCCGGGTGCGCGGCGTCCCCGGCGGTATTGTCATCTTGCAGGATGTCAGCGCGCAAAGGCAGACAGCGCAGGCCTTAAGGGAAAGCGAAGATCAGTTCCGCAGTCTGGTGGAAAATGTGCCGGATGTCACCTGGCGGGCGGATGCGAAGGGAAACCTGGTTTATGTCAGCCCCAATGTCCGAAGAATCTGTGGCCATGAGCCAAGTGAGATTCTTGGGCAGAGCAGGTTCGACCATGTTCATCCCGAAGATGTTGAGGAGGTCCGGAAGCGATACGGGCTGCTTTTTTGCCAAGGGGAAGGAATTTGCCCTCCGTTATCGCCTGCGTCATAAAAACGGGAAATGGTTGTGGGTCCATGATCGGGCCAGGGCAATCGGGGAGTATGCCAACGGGGTCTTTGCCGATATCACCAGGCTTCACAAAATGGAAGAGGAGCTGCAGCAATATCGGGACTGGCTCGAGGATCTGGTGGATGAACGGGCGCAGGAGGTAAAGGCGGTCAATGCCCAGCTGCTGCTGGAGGTGGCCGAGCGCCAGCAGGCGCAGCAGGATCTGGAGCGGCTGGCGGCAAGCCTCCGGCGTTCCAATGCCGAGTTGGAACAGTTCGCCCATGTGGCCTCCCACGACATGAAAGAGCCGCTCCTGCTGATCGTCGCCTTTGCCGAACGGTTGCTGGCCAGATGGCCGGAGAAGTTCGACGGTAAGGCTGGCGAATATTTCGGGCGGATTCTTAAAGCCGCCCGGCAATTGCAGGAGTTGGTGGACGATATTTTGCAGCTTTCCAAGGTGCGCAGCTGCGAGCGCCCTTTCGGGACCGTTGCGCTGGATGACCTTCTGCGGGAGGTGATGGGAGATTTCGAAGAGAGGCTCAAGCAGGTGCAGGGAAATGTCAGGGTGGGCACCCTTGCGGCTATTGAAGGTGACAGAACCCAACTCCGTCAGCTTTTCCAGAATCTTATTGCCAACGCCCTGAAGTACCGACAGGCAGATATGTATCCTGTGATTGAGGTGAAGGGCAGAAAGCTGCCGGGAAAAATCTATGAAATAACGGTGCAGGACAACGGCATCGGCTTTGAGGAAAAGCACGCGGAGCGGATTTTTCAGCCCTTTGTTCGTCTGCATGGTCGGCATGAATATGAAGGAACCGGCATCGGTCTGGCAACCTGCGAAAAAATAGTCATCCGGCACGGCGGGAGGATCACCGCTAAAAGCAGCCCTGGCGAGGGCTCTATTTTTATCATTCAATTGCCTTTGGTCCAGCGCAAGCGGAAGTAGGTCGAGTGTTTTTCGCCTGTGGTCTTGCCCCCAACCAAAAGAGGCAGTCAGTCCTTTTTTTCTTCTGTTTTTTTATCTGAAAAAGTTCTTTCTTCCACGCCCCGCTTTGGGTATGTTGTACAACATCTTGTGGTGGCATCTGTGGTTGATGCGCCATATCGTGTTTTATTTCCGTGAGAACCAAGACATTTACCCGAGGGGTGCCCGATGGAGTTACCGATCAGTTTTGATGAAGCGCTGGAGGAATGGGAGCGTTTTGAAGAGTATCTGGTGCAGGCCAGGTACGCCATCCGCAACAATAAAACCGGGGTGCCCATGGAAAAAGACATGGGTCAGGTGCTGTTGCGCATCAGCAAGCAGTTCAAACACCCTGCGGTGGCCAAGGCCCTGATCCACGGCACCATCATTACGGCTACGCCCTTTCTGATGAACGGCGGCAACCCCTATACCCGCCGGGCCGGCTATTATTCCTGTTATCCCTTGGGTGACGTGGAAGATTCCACCGATGCGATCTTTGACATGGAGCGGGATCTGGTCAGCATCTTCCAGCATGCCGGCGGCGGCGGAATCGATGTGACCAAGATCAGGCCCAAGGGCACCATCGTTGACAACGGGCAGGGACTCGCCTCCGGTCCGGTTTCTTTTGCCAAGGGCTTTTCCCATCTCTCGGAGCGCATCAGTCAAGGCGGCAAGCGGCGGGGCGCCTTGATGATCCAGGCGGACTGGGACATCAAAGATATCAAGGAGTTCGTCACCTTCAAGGGGGATAATCCCGGCCTGTACAGCGGTTGCAACGTCTCGCTCAACGTAACCGACGAGAAGTTCTGGGACAATGAGGAGCTGACCACCCTGGTGGCCGAATACATTTGGAAATCCGGCGACCCCGGCCTGCTTTTTACTCAGAAGAGCATGGCCAACACCCCGGTGCTTGCCAAGCATAATCCAGTGTACTCCAACCCTTGCGGGGAATACCTTTCCACCAAGGATACGGCCTGCAACCTGCTCACGGTCTGCCTGCCAAAGTGCCTCGCGGAGGACAAGAGCAAGTTTTTTGACGGGGTTTTCGAGGCGGCCAGGCTTGCGGCAATCGCGGGCAACGAGATTCTCGATTTAGGCGGGTTCCCGCCCATTGAGCGGATCAAAGCCAACACCCTCAAGTTCAGGCCCATCGGCATCGGCTTTACCGGCCTGCACCATGCCATGAACCATTTTGGTGTTTCCTACGCCGATGAGCACGAGGCCCCGCTTTTTGCCAAGGCGACCCAGCTTGTTCTGATGCTGGGTTCCATGCAGGGCAGTCTCGATTATGCCGAGTTCATCAAGAAGGAGGGCAAGCAGAAAAAGCTCACCCCCCAGGAATGGAACATGACCTATGTCGACAAGATCGACAGCGAGGCCCTGGCTTTTATCGAGACCGATATGCCCAACAAACCCCAGTGGCGCAAGCGTGTCGGGGATATTTTTGGCACTCTGCGCAAGCTCGGCGGTCTGTACAACTCGGTGACCACCTCCCAGGCCCCCACCGGCTCCATCTCCCAGTTGATGCGGGTGGCCTGTACCGGGGTGGAGCCCTATTTCTCCATGATCCAGCGCCGCAAGGTCAAGGATGTGGATGATTCCTGGAAGGAGTTCATTCTTGTGCCTCTGGAGTTTTACCAGTACGAAGAGGAGAAGCTGGAATGGATTACCGAGCAGACCGCGCACAAGATCGAGCCGTATCAGCAGATTCGGATTCTTGAGGCGTGCCAGGCCTTCAATCATACTGCGGTTTCCAAGACCATCAATCTGCCCGCCGAAACCACGGTGGCCGAGATCAAGAAGATCCTCCAGTATGCCCGGAAAAGTAATCTCAAGGGCATCACCATGTTCCGCGATTCCTCCATGGAAGGGGTGTTGAGCGATCATGGCGGTAAACTGGAGGCGACTTGCGAATTCTGCGATATGGACGTGCGCAGCGGCAGCACCTACAAGTTTAGGGGGCCGGCTCCTCTGTACATCACAGCCAACAAGGGCGGTCAGGGGCATGTGCGTGAAGTTTTTCTCAACACCACCAAGTCCGGCTCGACTCTGCACGGGATGAGCGAGGCCCTGGGCCGGGTCATTTCCGTGGCGCTCCAGCACGATTACCGGCTGGTGGGAAAAATCGCCAGGACCCTGGAGGATATCTCCTCCGACGGGGCCTGGATCAGTGCCTCGCTGGGCCGGTGTTACTCTATTCCTGCGGCCTTGGCCAAGGTTCTTGACAAGAGCGGAGAAGGCGAGGTGGAGCAGGATCCGGAGCCTTACGCCGAGCCTTCCTCCTATGCCTCCTGCCCGGCCTGCGGCAAGTTGAGCCTGCGGCGAAGCGGCGGCTGCAACCAGTGCGTCAGTTGCGGCTACTCTTCCTGTTGAGCGGATAGAAGGGCATTTTATGCAAGCAGGCCCGCAGCAACGTAGATATAACAAGGCGGTCATGGCGTTCATGGCCGTCTTGTTTTTTTTCATGGCACTGGGCGACACCATCATTGCCCGGCATCAACGGAATTTTTTGTTTTCCCGGGCGGAAGATCAAGCCCGCCGTGATCTGCAACTGATGGCGGCCAATTTCCTTGAGCCGCGTCTCCAATATGATTACGACTGGATAAACGGATTTATTCAGCGGTGGGGAGAGGAACATCCCGAGGTGGTGCGTCTGGCTGCCGTTGGCTCCGAAGGCCGGGATTTGGTTGCCTTCAGCCGCCTCCGGGAAGGGGTAAAAGTCTTTCTGGTCGAGGAGAAGGTACTCTTCCAGGGAAAGCTGTTGACCTTGCAGATGGAGTCTTCTTCCGGCGAGGTGGATAGTCTCCTGCGCAAGCTCCACTGGCAGCTGGGGCTTGCCTCGTTTCTTCTCACGGCCATCGCGGGAATTGCCCTGTGGTTCACCCTGAGGCGTATCGCCCTCGCTCCCCTGGAAAGGGAAATCAGCCTGCGTCTGGAAACGGAGCATAAATTGGCCTCGGCCCACCATCAGCTTGAGGAAAGGGTCCGTGAGCGGACCGTCGATTTGGAAGACGCCAATCTCCTGTTGCAGAAGGAAGTCGCCGAGCGTCATGCCGCAGAAGAGCAGTTTGCCCGGTTGCATCGGGAGTACGAGCTGATTTTGAATTCCGCCGGGGAAGGGATATATGGCCTGGATACCGAGGGTCGCATAACCTTTGTCAATTCGGCGGGATTGCAGATCCTTGGCTATGATGAGGCAGAGTTAATCGGCAACCATCTGCATGATTTTCAGCATCATGTGCGCTGGGATGGCGAACCGTATGACCGGGAGGATTGTCCGGTGTGCGCAGCCTATGGTGAGGGTCAAAAAAAACAAGGGGAAGAACGCTACTTCGGCAGAAAGGACGGCGCTGTTTTTCCGGTGGAGTTTGTCGGCACTCCCCTTGTGGAAGGCGATACGGTTGTGGGCACGGTGGTGGTTTTTGAAGATATCACCGTGCGCAAACAGGCTGAACATGATCTGTTGGCCCTGACCGACACCCTGGAACGGCGGGTCATGGAGCGCACCGCTCGTCTGGACGCCGCTAACCTGGAGTTGCGGGAAACCCTGGGCCAGCTGGAGCAGACCCAGGCCCAGCTGGTGCAGTCGGGAAAAATGGCGGCCCTGGGAGATCTGGTGGCCGGGGTTGCCCATGAGATCAACACCCCGGTGGGCGTGGGCGTAACCGCGGCTTCGCATCTGGAAAACAAAACCAGGGAGATTGTGGCGCTTCATGGGGAAGGGCGCATGAAACGCAGCGATCTTGAAGGGTATCTTGCTCTCTGTCAGGAAGCTGCGAACCTGATCTTTTCCAATCTCCATCGGGCGGCGGAGCTCATCCGCAGCTTCAAGCAGGTGGCGGTGGATCAGTCCGGAGAGGGGCGCAGGACCTTTCGGGTCAAGGAGTATCTGGCCGAGGTCTGTCTGAGTCTCAGGCCGGTTTTGAAGAATACCGGCCATCGTCTGGAGATCTCCTGCCCCGAGGATCTGGCCTTGAACAGCTATCCAGGGGCTTTTTCCCAGATCGTCACCAATTTCATCACCAACTCGCTGAATCATGCCTACGATGAGGGAGAGGTCGGCTCTCTGCTTTTTGATATCGGGCTGCAGGGCGGCAATGTTCTGTTTCGGTACAGCGACGATGGCAAAGGGATGACCGAGGATCAGGTCAGCCATGCCTTTGATCCTTTTTTTACGACAAACCGGGAAAAAGGTGGGAGCGGTTTAGGGCTGCATATCGTATATAATCTTGTAACCCAGAAATTACTGGGGCTAATCACTTGTGAAAGCAAGCCAGGGAAGGGAACAACCTTTGTTCTCCTGTTTCCGGCCGTCATCCCTGGGGGAGTATCGCATGGTTGAATCATACGAGGCAGTTTTTTTTGCGGATGAACCGGACGGGGCTGCACCCTCTCAGCAACGGGCCGGGGGCAAAGGCGCCTGGAAGGTGCTGGTGGTTGATGACGAGGAAGAGGTGCATGCCGTCACCAAACTGGTACTCGCTGATTTTTCTTACGAGAATAAAGGACTGCTTTTTCTGCATGCCTATTCCGGCCGGGAGGCCAGAGATCTTATTGCCGAGCACCCCGACACCGCCATCATTTTTCTTGACGTGGTCATGGAGAAAACCGATACCGGACTCGACTTGGTCCGCTACATCCGGGAGGAGCTGAGAAACTCATTTGTCCGGATCATACTGCGCACTGGGCAGCCCGGCCAAGCGCCGGCCGAGAAGGTCATCATCGAGTATGACATCAATGATTACAAGGAAAAGACCGAACTCACCGCCCAGAAACTTTTCACCACCATGGTGGCCTCTCTGCGTTCCTATCGGGACATCCTCACCATCGAGGCCAACCGCAGGGGGCTGGAAAAAATCATCGAGGCGGCCACTTATATCTGTCGTCTTCGCTCGATCAAGAATCTGGCCAGCGGGGTCTTGACCCAGCTGGTTTCCATCCTGCATCTCAGTGAAAACGCTCTTTACTGCCAGACCTCGGGTATTGCGGTGTCCAATGTGCAGGGCAGTTTTAAGATGCTTGCCGCCACCGGGTCCTATGAGCCGTATATCGATGCCGAGGTCAGCGGAGATTTGCCGGTCAAGATTCTTGATTATGTCCAGCGGGTGACAACGCTCAAGCAATCCATCTGCGAAGACAACTGCTATACTGGGTATTTCTGCAGTGAGCGCGGGGAAGAAACAGTTATCTATCTTGAGGGCTGGCGGGATCTCAGCGAAAATGATCGCCGGATGATCGAGGTTTTTTGCGGCAACGTGCAGGTGGCCTACGAAAACGTGCTCCTGAATCAGGAGATCGAAGGAACCCAGAAAGAGATCATATACACCTTGGGCGAGCTTGCCGAAATGCGTTCCCAGGAGACGGGCAACCATGTCCGGCGGGTGGCGGAATACAGTCGGTTGCTCGCCGAAAAACATGGCTTGAGCCAGCGGGAGGTGGAGGTGATCCACCTTGCTTCCTCCATGCATGACGTGGGCAAGGTCGCCATCCCAGATGCCATTCTCAATAAGACCGGGTCACTCTCCGTCGAAGAGTTTGAGATCATGAAGACCCACACCATCCGAGCCCAGGAGATAATGGGCCTTTCCGATCGGGAGGTCATCAAGACCGCTATTATCATCGCCCTGCAGCATCATGAAAAATTTGACGGCACCGGCTATCCCAAAGGCTTGCAGGGGGAGGATATCCAGATCAGCGCGCGAATCACGGCCCTAGCTGATGTGTTTGACGCCCTGGGCAATGACCGTTCCTACCGTGAGGCCTGGGAGATGGACGCCATCCTTGAGCTTATCCGCAAAGAACGGGGCGCACATTTCGACCCGGTTCTGGTGGATCTCTTTTTTGAAAACATCGACACGATCCTGGCCATCAGAAACAGGCTGGCTGGGTAGCGCCGACCTACTGCGTCTTGAGGATGTCAGCGATTAGCGGCCAGACCCGGCGCAGCTCTTTCCGGTCGGCAAAGGGGATGGAGAGCTGCACCTGATCCTGCTCAAAGGACGGCGAGTGGGTCAGGGCCACTGCGCTGGGCAGCTTGAGTGCGGCGGCGAAGGAGCGAAACTCCTGTTCCGCCGCGGCAAGCCTGGGGAAGCGCTGTTCGGTGAGCCACTGCATGAGCCGGGCTGTCTTCTGCGGGATGTTTGTTTCCCGCGGGTTAAGAATTTCCCGGACTTGTGGCTGGCAGAGCAGACCCATGATCGAGGTGTTGTGTCTGGCTGCCAGCTCTCGGCAGGCAGTGGTGATTTTCTTCTGGTTGCTGACGCTGAGGCTCAGCATCTCCATGACCTCGTAGAGGGAAAGGCGATCGGTGAAATTTAGGGCCAGCAATTCCCTGGCCACCCCATCGTGCAGCCGTCCTTCGTGGACCGCGCCCAGCAGGTGTTCTTCAAGCCCGAGAAGCTGCAACAGGTTGTGCAGATGATGGCGGTGCGGTTCCAGACCCAGGGCGGGGAGAAATCTCCGGGCTGCCTCATCCTCATTCAGATGGTCGAGGATTTTCTGGAAAAATATCGCCTGTTCGACCACGGTGATGTCGCCTCGGAGCAGGGTGTCTTCCAGATTGAGGGCCAGCGCCTCCGCAGGCAGGGTATCCGCAGGCAGAACCAGGCAGATGGTGGAGATGCTGTGTTGGGTCTGTTGGGCTGCCAGCAGCCGTCTGCGGCCCGTAACGATCTCCATCCTGGTCCTCCCCTGTTCCCTGAGGATGGGAGGGTGGAGAATTCCGGTGCGGGCAATGGATGCCAGCAATGCAGTGCTTGGCTCCCTGGCTTCTTCCGGGGTCAGGCTGTTGCTGAAGTCCTGAAAATTGATGTGTTGCAGGTTGATAAGGCTTGAACGAAAGGTCGGCGGCATTGGCATTCTCATTGCGATGGCGGATGTTTTTTCAGTGTCGTGGCTGCTTGACTCTATGGGAAAAAACGCCCATCTTGTCAATGAAAACCTGACGGGCTTGCCAAAAGGGAATGACCGCACAGGTCCGTAGCATAAACTCAAAGGGGTACAAAGGAATAACTGTTGTAATCGCGGCTTGGCGAAGTCTGCGCTTATCTGCGAGGTCAACAAAACCTGTGGGATTTTTTGAGAGAGGCGACGTGAAAGTAACCATCATCGCAGCCAGCACTATCTGCGGCCGCATCGGCCCCGACCTCACTGGCAGTCCGGTTGACCGTGGGTTTCTTGAAAAAATGCGGGCCACAACCGATGCCAGTCTGCTTGGTGCGGAAACCCTGCGCCAGGGTGATCCGGAAATGCGGGGGCCGGAGGGGCGTCTTTTTTCCAAGCGGATCAGGGCCTTTATTACCCAGTCCGGTGATATCCCGGTGGCTGGGAGAAAGATATTTGAGCAAGGCCCGCCCCCGCTTATTTTTACCGGCGAAGCAGCGGCAGCGGCATTGCGGCACAGGCTGGGCGGGCTGGCTCAGGTCGTGGCCCTGCCAGCCGACTCTGTCGGGAGACTTTCCCTGGTTGCGGCCCTTGCTCACTTGGAAAAACTTGGCGCAGTCTCGGTGCTGGTTGAAGGCGGGGGGCGATTGAATTACGCCTGCCTGCAACAAGGGGTTGTTGATGAGATTCTTCTCACCTTGACGCCGAAAATTTCCGGAGACCAGGGGGCAGCCTCTATGTGCGGCGGACCTGGTCCGCTGGGAGATCCTTTTCTGTCGTTGACCCTGCTTTCGTGCGAGGCTGCGGAGACCGGGGAGGTGTTCTTGAAATACCGGATGAATAAGGGGGAATGACCATGCAGCAGGAACTGGCGATCTTGTATTCCGGGGGGACCGATTCCCTCGCGCTCTATGCCCTGGCCAGCGTCGGTCATCATCCTGGCCTGGTCCGGCCGGTGCGTATCCATCTGCTCCATATGCTCAACGGCATGGGACGTTTTGCCGATTTCCCCAAAAACCGTTTCCTGGCCGCGCAAAAAATTTTATTGGCCAATGGTTCCGATCCTAACAAAATACCGGAGGCGGAGATGGTGGAGCTTGACATGGGCAGGCTGTTCCAGGGGTTGTGGCTTGACCGGTATGAGGAATACATGCCGCTGTACAACGGCAAGAATCTTGTCTGCGTGGCCTGCAAGCTTGGTATGCATGCGCGGGCCATCATCTATTGCCACGAGCATTTTGTCCCCCATTTTGTGGCCGGCTACACCAAGAAGCAAGGCTATTACCCCGAGCAGACCCCGGTTTTTATGGAAAAGATCGGGGAGTTGTCGGCCCGGTTCGGGATCAGCACCACCTTTCCTGTGTACGAGGATTTTGATGACCAGATGATCACCCGGCATGTGCTGGAGGACTTCGGTCTGCCCTCCACCGGCGGAGGGGAGAGGAAATGTCTGTTCTGTCAGACCCTGACCACGGCAACGGAAAAGGAGATCGGTCTATACCTCGATGACATGCTGCCTCGGGTTGGCGAGTATATCGAACACCGCTTGGCCGGTCGGGTTCGGGAGGCAGCCTTGTGTTTTCCTCCCGGCAATCGGAGCATGTAGGGTTCAGCCTCTAGGGGTGCAAGATATTTTGCGTGTTTGCGCTGTGTTTCTTGGATTTCCGACGTTTTTTTCATGAGTTAATCTGTGTTCCTCCCGTGTCGTCAATAAAAATTGCTCCCCTTTGTTTTTGCGTAATCTCCCCGCATGCAGGGTTTATTTCGATAAATCATCCCCTTGCCCGTTTCTTTCTGCGCTGGCACTTAAGTTGCTACACAACCCCCCATATCTGTTGTTGCAGGGCTTGATTTTTCTGCCTTCGCTCTGGGGCTAAGAAAGGGTGAAGGGTAACTGCTAATTTTTTTAAGGAGGAGAAGAGAGACGCTATGAAGAGATACCATATGTTTTCCGCGCTACTGGCGGTTTCAGCCCTTGTGGCTGGCGGGTCGGCGTTTGCCGGGGACGCTCACAAGGTGATCACCGGGCCGTTTGCCACGCCCATGGATGTGACCAAGAAATGTCTGGAGTGCCATGCCGATGCGGCAATGGAGGTGATGAAAACTTCTCACTGGACGTGGTCCAGCGAGCAGGAGATCGTAGGCAAGAAGGGAAAGGTCAAACTGGGCAAGAAGAATGCCATCAACAACTTCTGCATTGCCGTCGACAGCAACTGGACCCGTTGTACCGGCTGCCATGTCGGTTACGGCTGGAAGGACGCCAACTTTGATTTCAACGACAAGACCAGGGTGGATTGCCTGATCTGTCACGAAACCACCGGCAAGTACAAGAAGGCCCACCTGGGGGGAGCCGGGATGCCCCTCGGCTTTACCGGCAAGCCGGAACTGGATGAAAAACCGGTTGATCTGGTGGCCTCGGCCCAGAGCGTTGGCAAGACCACCCGCCAGAATTGCGTGGTTTGCCACGGCTATGGCGGTGGCGACAACAACGTCAAGCACGGCGATATCGACTCTTCGGTGGTTAACCCCACCAAGGCCATCGATTTCCACATGGGCACCGACAGCCTGAACTTCCAGTGTTCCGAATGTCATACCACCCAGAAGCATAACATCAAGGGCAATGCCATGATCGTTACGCCTGGCGGCAAGAACCATGTGGAATGCACCCAGTGCCATGACGCCAAACCCCACAAGAGCGAGCGGCTGAACAAGCACACCGCCGCCGTGGCCTGCCAGACCTGTCATATCCCCACCTTTGCCAAGGCAATGCCCACCAAGCTGGAGTGGGACTGGTCCACCGCCGGTCAAGATATCAAGGTGGAGGATCAGGTTTTTGGCGCGGAGAAACGCCACGGCTATGACAAGAAGAAGGGCCATTTCAAGTGGGGCAAGGATGTGCAGCCCGTTTACAAATGGTACAACGGCAATGCCTCCGCCTATATGCTCGGCGACAAGATGAATCCCGCCAAGGTTACCGAGTTGAACGCGCCTGCGGGCAGCATCAAGGACAAGAACGCCAAGATCTATCCGTTCAAGGTGCATGCCGGCAAGCAGGTGTACGACAAGCAGTACAATTACTTCCTGAACTTCAAGGTCTGGCCGACCGGCAAGGAAGACAAGGACGCCTACTGGAAGAACTTTGATTGGGACAGGGCGATCAAGGCAGGCGTTGAGGCCAGCGGTCTGAAGTACAGTGGCAGCTACGGTTTTGCCCCCACGGTCATGTATTGGCGGATCAACCACATGGTTGCCCCGGCCAAGGATGCTTTGGGTTGCACCGACTGCCACGACAAGAACGGCAGGTTTGACTGGAAGGCCCTTGGCTACAAGGGAGATCCCATGGACGTAAAAGGCGCTGCCAGGATGAAATAGTAATCTCCCTGGTTTTTGCACCATCCCTGAGCCCCCTTCCTCCTCCCAGGAAGGGGGATTTTATTATGATCGTGGCTGGCGACGCGCTAGAAAAACATACCCGTAGATGATCAGGTTCGCCACGACCAGCCCCAGACCAAGCAGATAGCGCAGCTCAATGGTGAGGTTTTCGGGATAGAGCAGCAGGGCAACGTAATGCTCGACGAATCCTCTCGCATAGCCCGCCTCGCCGCCCCGTTCACGGAGAAAGTTCTCCAGCGGCGTCAGCGGACAGACCCAGTCCGCCCACTCGATCACTACCCCCCAGAGTACGACAGCAAGATGCGACCAGAGAAGGGAGGGGCGGCGTAGGATCAGCAAGCCACCCAGGACGGTAAAAAGAGTGAAGGCGAGATGCAGCAGGAGGATGCTGTCTGCGGCTATGCGGTAGATCATAGTTCGCGGGGCTTTTATTGATTACAAGTGATGTTAAAGCTGCGCCTCATTTTCGGCGCGTAACGACGTAGAATGCAGGCGCGCAGGCGCTGGTTGAGAGCGTTCTCTCATTTCTTGCGGCAGCCGTTCTTGGCTATCACCAATGTGAAGTATTGGGGCCAAGGGCTCAACCAGACGGGTATCGTCTGTCCGGTTGCCTGCTCCCGCTCAGACAGCCGACGCAACCGCTCATGACAGCCTCCCCCTGCATACCTCCAATCAGTGCTTGGTCGACTTAAGGGCAATCTGATCCAGGCCTACCACCAAGAACACGACGGCATCCCAAAAAAGGTTGGCACCGCCGCTTCCCACTGTGCAGGCATAGAGACCAGCCGTCGAAAGAAAGGCAAAGAGGACTCCCGCCACGAACCGGAGTCGGCCGCGGACACGATAGCCGATCCCGAATGCCACAAGGGCGACAACAGTCGCCGCGGCAAGCGAGTAGTATCCGATGCCCGCAGTATCCCAGTAATGCTCCATGAGGGCGATGACGGCTCCGCCAAAGATCAGGAAGAGGCCGAAAGCGGAGAGGACCCCAGGCAAACAGCCGGAGTCACCCGATGATGGGCCTCGTCCGCCACCTTTTATAGCGGCATCCCTTGCTGCGGCTCCAGGAACCCATTGAGGTATCATTATGCCTCCATCATCTTGCATCCCAACATTTTGGGTTGAGCTGCCCACGCCGAAAACTTTGCCCGCTAAGGCCGCAGCAGTTCACGCGGCCAGCTCAACGCGGTGGTTCGATGTTATAATCTTCCTCGATATTCGATTGGACTCTCATCAATACCTAGATCCTTTCGGATCTCGTTCAATAGCCCGAGCACACGTTTCCTCACATCAGGCCAAACATAGGGAGTCTTTCCGTGTGTAATTTCAATAAGATGATCCATTAATTCATCAATTGCATCCATGACTGATTGGGGAGCAAGCATTGCCAAATAGCCATATGCTTTCATGCGACCACGGTTGAACCGATCCCATCTTGCTTTTGCATCTTCTGGCGTTGCGCCAGTAATTGTCACAAGGTCTAAGTCTCCTAAAATGTCGACGATTACATCGGCTACTAGTCGGTAAATCGCTATCTTGTCAGCATGTCCTTTTAGATGCTTTTCTTTGTAAATATCTAGTTCATTCTTGATTTCGTTAAGGCGCAAGTCATTAGAATGCTTAAACTGTGAACGAGTTTGTTCTAATTCAGATTCGTGTTTCGCACGATCCGCTGTCATCAGGCGATTTGCCCAAATTTTTCCCAACCAAGCGGACAATCCAAGGACTATCGCGCCTCCTCCACCAATGGAGAGAATTACGCCAGTGACGATTCCAACAACATCTTTTAACTCTAGCATGAATGTTTAGTTCCCAAAGAATTATGGGGACACCACACTTAATCCCCGCATTTTTTCATTGGTTTCAATACGTAATGATTCTATGTGGCAGGGCATGGAAAGGCAAGGAGAAAATAGGCCGCGACCCTGCCCGCCTCTTGTTCCATGGCAGGGGGTATTCTTCATGTGCGGCCAGTTTTTTTGTGCTATGCTAAAAGCTGGGCAGGGAACCTTTCTGCCTGGCACAGAGCGCAATCACTATCCAGGTCATGAGGAGCCACCACGGGTCATGCAAATCAGTTGCGTAATCCCCACGAAAAATCGACCGGAGATGACTTGCCGGGCTATTGCCAGTGTGTTTGCTCAGGATACCCCGGTGAGCGAGATCATCGTGGTGGATGATGGCTCGACGGACCATACCGTTGCCTTGGTGGCCGCCCGTTTTCCAGAGGTGCAGATGGTGCAGCGCTCCGACCTTGGGCCGGGTCTGGCCAGAAATGCCGGGGTTGATGCGGCCAGCGGCGAGGTGGTCATGTTTCTTGATTCCGACGATGTCTGGCTGGCTGGCCATGTCTCAAGCCTGGTGCGGACCTTGGCCCGAGGTTATCCGGTGGCCTATGGGGTGACAAAGAATTGCGACCAGGTAGGGGACGGGGAGTTTTGTATCCCCGAACCAGGGATGGTCATGGAAGGGCAATGCCTGGCCGCCTTGGCCCGCTGGTGTTTTCTGGTCCCTTCGGCAATGGCCGTGGAGACGGGTGCCTTTGCCGCAGTGGGCGGTTTCGGGAGCGGGGAGTTGGGCGAGGACTGGTCTTTTTTTATCCGCCTTGCCCAACGTTTCCCCTTTGGCTTTTGCGGGGAGGAGCCCATCACCCTGCGGTATCTCCATGGGGGAAGCCTGTGCAATTGCGCGAATAACGACCGGATTGAGACCTTACTTGGCTCGGTGTCCCTTGCCCTGGCGGAAACCGATGCTTCGCCCGAGAATCTAACTCGTTTTCAGGCCCTGGCCGACTGGACTAGGAGCCAGGGAGATTGGCAGACCATCCAACAGTGGTATATTTCCTTGAAACAGGAGGAGCTTATTTGAAACCATCCATATCCCCCCAAGACCATGCCCGGGTGCTGGCGGAGGGCCTTGATATCCCACAGCAGCAGCCCTCGTTTGCTCTACCCCTGCCGGAGGTCGGCATCTGCGGCAAAACCGTTTGGGTTCGATTGCCAGAGGGGTTGATTCCTTTTTCGGCCCGGCTGGAGGTGAATCTTGCCGCAGAGGTTCGGGGCATCCATATGTCCCGTATGGAAGAGGTGGTCGCCGCCCTGTATGACCGTGAGTTTGCCGATCTCCGCGAGTACGGGTTGCACCTTGGCCAGGAGATGATGGCGCGCCAAGGAGCGTGCAGTGGCAGGGTGCGGCTTACCGGGCAGTTGCCGCTCATCAGAACGGCCAAGGTCAGCGGCAGACAATCGGTGGATTCCATTGTTGTCAGCCTTGATCTCAAGCTCGCCGGGCAGGGTCAGGAGCTGCAAAGCGTGGCTGCACTCGGGGTTGGGGTGGCCCACATCACTGCCTGCCCCTGCACCCAGGCCTACAATCAGACCCTGTTTCGCAAAGAGGGTGAGGAGTGCCCCCTGCCCACCCATTCCCAGCGCTCCCAGACCACCCTTTCCCTGCAGTCGAGAGGGTTTTCTCCAAGTATCGCCGAGTTGCTGGCCTGCCTGGAATCGGCCCTGCATGTGACCCAGGATCTCTTGAAAAGAACCGACGAAGCCCAACTGGTCTACACCTCGCACAGCCTGCCGCAGTTTGCCGAGGACGCGGTGCGGGAGGTGGCCCGGCAGGCAGGGGAGCAGTTCGGCAAGACATTGCCGCCGGAAACCCTGGTAGTGATCGAGTCGTTGAGCCTGGAGAGCATCCATATCCATGATGTTTGTTGTCGCTTGGAAACCACCCTGTCGGAAATCGTCAACCATTTGTGAGGGGTTCCATGGCAGCAGTGTCAGCGGCGACGGTATTGACCCACGATTGGCTGCAAACGTACCCAGAGAAATTGCGCCAAGCTTTGAGCCAGGTTGCGCAGCGCAGCGGGCAGCCCATGTATGTGGCGGGCGGGCCGGTGCGCGACTGGCTGTTGGGGGTGGCGGCCAAGGATCTTGATCTCACCGTGCCGGTTGGAGCCGTGGCTTGCGCCCGCGAGGTCAGCGGTTTGCTGGGCGGCGCCTTTGTTCTGCTCGATGAGGGGGAGGACGTGGCCAGGGTCGTCTGGCAGGGGTACACCCTTGATTTTTCCGGTTTCAGAAATCACACCACCACCATTGAAGACGATCTCGGCCAGCGGGATTTCACCATCAACGCCATGGCCGTTCCCCTTGATCCTGAAACCGGCACCCTTGTTGAGCGCACGGTTATTGATCCTCTTGGCGGCGTGGCCGACCTGGCGCAAAAATTGATCCGGACCCCGGCTGTGGCAAATCTGCTGGCCGACCCCTTGCGTTTGCTGCGGGCTTATCGTTTTGCGGCTACGCTTGATTTTGCCATCGAACCACAGACTGAAACGGCCATTGGTGTCCATGGCGAACGGCTGAAAGATCCGGCCATGGAGCGGGTGGCCTATGAGCTTGGCCTGATCATGGCCTCGTCTCGTGCCTGGCAGACGATCAGCCGCATGGCAAACAGCGGTCTTTTGTGGGTTGTCTTTCCGGAACTTGTGCCGGGTCGGGGGCTTGATCAGCCAGCCAGCCATCATCTTGATGTGTTCCAGCACAGTTTGGAGGCTTTGCGTTGTCTGGAAGATATCCTGCTCGACCCTGAGAGGTATTTTCCGGGGCAGGGCGGACTGTTTAGCGAAATGGCTCAGGGAAAAGGAGCTGCCTTGCTGAAATGGGGTGCCCTGTTCCATGATCTTGGCAAGCCGGAGACGCACCGGCTGGTTGCAGAAAAGATAACCTTTTACAATCACGACCAGGCCGGAGCCGCGATTTTTGAGGTCATTGCCGAAAGGCTGCACTGGCCCAAGGACGATCGTAATCGGGTTGCTCGGCTCATCGCCCTGCACATGTGGCCCTTTCATCTCAGCAACGCCCGGTTGCGCACCGGGATCACCCGCAAGGCCTGTCTGCGGTTGGTCAAGGCGGTTGGCGATGATCTGACTGGCCTTTTTTTGCTGGCCATGGCGGACAGTCTTGCCGGGCAAGGGGTGGGCAAGCCCGAAGGCATGGAGGAAAATTTGGCCGTGCTTTTACGTGAGGTGCATGGGGTGTATGCGGAGTATATCCAGCCGGTATTCGCCAACCCGCCGCTGGTCACGGGCCATGATCTGATTGCCGTCTTTTCCCTCGAACCCGGCCCGATTTTCAAGGATATTCTCGACGGCCTTGTGGTGGCGCAGGTAGAGGGGTTGGTGACGGACCGGGAAGAGGCCCTGGCCTGGGTGAAGATGTTTCTTGAAGGCAGGGCATCGTCAGCGCCGTTATAACGGCATAAGGGGCCGTAATTCAAGGGGCAAAAATACAGATTGTTTCATAATGGCCCCTAAATAAGTTTGACTGTTTTTCAGGCCCCGTTGTACCCTGAACGGAGCAGATGTCGTAGGAGATGCCGGGGGGTATCGTTTTAAAGCAGATCAACCTCAAGGAAGCAGGCCGCAACCATGAACGACAAGATTCCGCAAGGCCCGTACTGTGCTATTTCAAAATCGCTCACCAAAAAGGATTTCCTGAATACGATCAACCACCACATCCTGAGTTTTCTTGGTCGTGACCCCCAGCGGGCCGGGTGTAGGGATGTCTACAAAGCCTTGGCCTACAGTATCCGCGATATTTTGGTAGAGCGTTGGATTTCAACGCAAAAGGGTTATTACGCAAAGGGCAAAAAGCGGGTCTACTATCTGTCCCTGGAGTTTTTGATCGGACGGTCGTTGGGCAACAGCCTCATCAATCTCGGCTTGTATGATGAGTTGGCCGGGGTTATGCAGGAAATGGGCTACGATCTCGAGGAGATCAGGGAAGAAGAGGACGATGCCGCTCTCGGCAACGGCGGCCTGGGTCGGTTGGCTGCTTGTTTTCTTGATTCGCTGGCAACCCTGGGCGTTCCATCTTACGGGTATGGTATCCGTTATGAATACGGTCTTTTTTATCAGCGCATCGTTGACGGGTTTCAGGTGGAACATCCGGATAACTGGCTGCGTTACGGCAGCCCCTGGGAGTACGAAAGGCCCCAGAATCTTTATCCGGTAAAGTATTACGGTCGGGTGCAGCGGTACCGGAACAACAAGGGCGAGCTGCGGACCGAATGGATTGAGACGGAGGAGATCATGGCCATGGCCTGTGATGTCCTGGTGCCGGGTTTTAACAATGACAATGTCATCAATATGCGCCTTTGGACAGCCAGAGCTTCCCGTGATCTGGATCTTGGCTCATTCAACCGGGGCGATTACATCTCGGCGGTACATGATAAGGTGCTGTCGGAAACGATTTCCAAGGTTCTCTATCCCTCGGACGATATCCGGCAGGGCCAGGAGCTGCGCCTGAAGCAGCAGTATTTTTTCGTGGCCGCCACCTTCCAGGACATCCTGCGGCGACACAAGAAAAAGCACGATGATTTCGATTCGTTCGCCGATGAAATCGCCGTGCAGCTCAATGATACCCACCCCTCCATCGCCATTCCGGAATTCATGCGTCTCCTGGTGGACGAGGAGGCTGTTCCCTGGGGAAAGGCCTGGCAGATCTGCGTCGGCACCTTTGGCTACACCAATCATACCCTGATGCCCGAGGCTCTGGAAAGCTGGCCCGTGGATCTGCTGGGCAAGGTTCTGCCCCGGCACCTTGAGATCATCTACGAAATCAACCGTCTGTTCCTCGAAGAGGTTGCAGCCCGGTATCCTGGCCGCGACGATCTGTTGCGCTCCCTGTCCATCATCGAGGAAGGGCCGGTGAAAAGGGTGCGCATGGCGTATATGGCCATCGTGGGCAGCCATTCGGTCAATGGGGTGGCCGAAATCCACACCCATCTCCTGAAGACCAGGCTTTTTAAGGACTTCCACGAGTTTTATCCGGGCCGCTTTAATTGCAAAACCAACGGCATCACCCAGCGGCGCTGGCTGCTCAAATGCAACCCCGGCCTGGCTGGCCTGATCACCGACACCATCGGCGGGGAATGGGTCACCAATCTCGACTATCTGCGCAATCTCGAACCGTATGCCGACCAGCCGAAGTTTCAGAAAAAATGGGCCAAGGTGAAAATGGAGAACAAAAAACGCCTTGCCGCCATTATTAAGGAGGAATGCGGGGTGACGGTCAACCCCAACACCATGTTCGATGTTCAGGTGAAACGGATCCACGAGTACAAGCGGCAGCTGCTCAATGTTTTACATGTTATCACCCTGTACCACCGGATCGCCAACGGGGAAGACACGGATTCTCCAGCGCGGACCATTGTTTTTGCGGGTAAGGCCGCGCCGTCGTATTTTAAGGCCAAATTGATCATCAAGCTGATCAATTCGGTGGCCGAGGTGGTCAACCATGATTCGCGGGTGGGCGATCGGCTTAAGGTGGCGTTTATCCCCAATTATGGCGTGTCTGTTGCCGAAAAGATCTTTCCGGCCTCCGATCTTTCCGAGCAGATTTCCACTGCGGGCACCGAGGCCTCGGGCACCGGCAACATGAAATTTTCCTTAAATGGCGCCCTTACCATCGGCACCCTGGACGGTGCCAACATCGAGATCCGCGAGGAGGTCGGGCCTGAGAATATGTTCATCTTCGGCATGACCACGGAGGAGGTCGAGGAGGTCAAGCGCAATCCGCGCCGCAACGCCTTTGATGTCTATCGCGACAATCCGGAGGTGAAACGTACCCTGGACAGTATCCGCAACGGCTATTTCAGCCGGGGCGACACCAGCCTGTTTGCCCCCATCGTCGAGAGTCTGCTCAATCTCAACGACCCTTACCTGCTGCTGCTTGATCTGGAAGATTATCTCCGCTGCCAGAATGAGGTGGGCGATTTGTATCGGGATCAGCCGAACTGGATTCGCAAGTCCATTCTCAACGTGGCCAGGATGGGCAAATTTTCCAGCGATCGGACCATCCGAGAATATGCCCGTGACATCTGGGGAGTCACGGTGGATTAGGTGGATTCTCGTGCCCGGCAAGACAGTGTTTTTCCCAAAAGGCATTGACTTTTCGCCCTATTGTTGATAGCTAGCAGGATGTTAAAAAAGCTGAGTTTTGCTTTTTTAACATCCTGCTTTGCAATCGGGCACGCAACAACCGCACCTTTCCTGATACTGGAAAAAGCTATGAGTCACGACAACCCATCCTCCCGTTTTCAAGCAAATGGCCTGGCGACCCTCATTGGCAGTCTGCCGGTTACGGATCACCGGGAAGCGTTTTCCCTCATCTTCGAGCACACCCCCGACATCCCCCTGTGGCCCCAATTGCCGAGCAACCCCAAGGAAGGGATGCTCAGTCAGTTCAGCGAGGGGATGCCAGGCATCGTCGAAGATGATGGCCGAACCTATTTCGACATCCAGACCGAGACCTTTGCCGACGAGATGCTGGCCTATTTCGAGCAGTATCTTGCCTCCCTCGAAGACCCGAGCCTTCTGCCGGACTCGCCCTTTGCTGTGAGCCGGGACAGGGCCCAGGGACTATTCGCCCTTAAGGAAGCTGTCGCCGTTGAAATTGCTGCCGGAAAAACCGTGGCTGCGGTCAAGGGGCAGATGACCGGGCCGTTTACCCTGCTCACCGGCCTCCATGACCGCGAAGGGAGGGCCGCCTATTATGAGCCGACCATTCGGGAAATGGTGGTGAAGGGGCTTTCCCTTAAGGGTGCCTGGCAGGTGCAACTCCTTTCTCAGTCGCAGGCCCCGGTCATTCTTTTCATAGACGAACCGGCCCTGGCAGGCCTTGGCTCCTCGGCCTTTCTCAGCGTTTCCCTGGAGGAGCTTGGTCAGGAACTCAACGAGGTCATCGGCGCGGCCCAGGCAGCAGGCGGGCTGGTGGGTGTCCATGTCTGCGCCAACACGGACTGGGAATTTCTCTTGTCCACCTCGCTTGATATCGTCAGCTTTGACGCCTACGGTTTTTTCGACAAGCTGGTCGCCTGCAAGGAGGCATTGTTCTCCTTCCTGAACCGGGGCGGCATTATTGCCTGGGGGATCGTGCCCACCTCGGAGAAGGAATATATTGAACAGGAAACGGCGGAGTCTCTTCTGGCGCGTTGGGAGGCGCAGGCCGCTCAGCTTGTCGGCAGTGATAACGGCGGCGGTGCTTGGGATTATAAGTCTCTGCTGCAACAGACCCTGATCACCCCAAGCTGCGGTACCGGCTCCCTGCCTCTGGTCCATGCCAAAAAGGTGCTGGCTCTGACCAGGGATCTTTCCAAGTTGTTGCGGGACAAATATCTTTAAGGTGCAGGCGCTGCCCGGCTATCTTTTATTCAACCACTAATAAAAAGTTTGAGTATTGATGATATGGAAGAACTGAATCAGGTATTGACGCAACGCCGTCAAAAGGCCCAGGAGCTGGCAGAGCTGGGCGTTAATCTCTATGCCAATGATTTTAAGCCCGCCCACCGGATCAATGATATCCTGGCGAAAAACGACAACCCGGCCGTGCCGCTGGAAGAGGGGGTCAAATCAGTGGCCGGCCGGATCATGGCGTTGCGCAAGTTCGGCAAGGCAGCTTTTGTCCAGATTCAGGATGAGACAGGCCGCATCCAGGTGTATGTCAAGCGCGATGAGGTTGGGGTGGAAGTCTACCAGATCTTCAAGAAACTCGATGTCGGCGATATCGTTGGTTTTGGTGGCACCCTGTTCCGCACCCAGACCGGCGAGCTCACCATCGATGCGGCAACCCTGAAGCCGATTACCAAATCCCTGCGGCCCCTGCCGGAAAAATTCCACGGCCTCACCGATGTGGAAACCCGCTACCGCCAGCGCTATGTCGATCTGATCATGAACCCGGAGGTGCGCGACACCTTCAGAAAGCGGGTGGAGATTATCCGCCTGATCCGTGATTTCTTGGTAAACCGGGGCTTCATGGAGGTCGAAACCCCCATGATGCAACCCATTGCCGGCGGGGCCACGGCCAAGCCTTTCAAGACCCACCACAATGCCCTGGGTATGGATCTCTACCTGCGCATTGCCCCGGAGCTGTATCTTAAGCGGCTGCTGGTGGGCGGGTTTGAAAAGGTCTTCGAGATCAACCGCAATTTCAGGAACGAGGGGCTGTCCACCCGGCATAATCCAGAATTCACCATGCTCGAATTCTACCAGGCCTTTGCCACCTACGAAGATCTCATGGACCTTACCGAGGAGATGGTTTCCTACATCGCCGCCGAGGTCACCGGCTCCATGGTCGTGAGTTACCAAGGGCAGGAGGTGGATCTTTCTCCGCCCTGGCAGCGCTACACCATGGACGAGGCGCTTGTCGAGGTGGGCGGGGTTGACCAGGCTGTTCTCGCCGATCCGGCTCGCACCCGGCAACTCGCCAAGGAAAAGGGCATTGCTCTTGAGCCTTTGTCCGGGCACGGCAAGGCCAAGACCGAACTGTTTGAGCTGCTGGTGGAAGAAAAGCTGATCAATCCCACCTTTGTGACCCAGTACCCCACCGAGGTCTCGCCGTTGGCCCGCCGCAACGAGAAGAACCCAGAGGTCACTGACCGGTTCGAGCTTTTCGTGACCGGGCGGGAAATAGCCAATGCCTTCAGCGAGCTCAATGATCCCATTGATCAGAAAGAGCGGCTTACCAAGCAGATTGCCGAGCGGGGCAACGACGAGGAGATCTTCCCCGAGATGGATGAGGATTTTGTCCGGGCCCTAGAATATGGCATGCCCCCCGCGGCAGGAGAAGGAATCGGCATCGATCGTCTGGTCATGCTGCTGACCGACTCTGCCTCGATCCGGGATGTTATTCTCTTTCCGCATCTGCGCCCGGAGAGCAAGTAATCTGCGAGGCCGCCTTCATCAAAACGTCCAAATCCCCCCTGTCACCCTTTAACAAAGGGGGATTGAGGGGGATTTTCTGTTGGGCGATAATACCGTATTTTGCCCGGATGCAATTTCTTAACTGGACAATGCTGAGTGAGAGAGGGAATTGTGAATTTCGAATGGTTTGTCTGTCTGCGGTATCTGAAGGCCAAGCGTAAGCACGGCTTCATTTCGCTTATTTCGTTGATCTCCATTGCCGGGGTCATGGTTGGGGTCATGGCCCTTATCGTGGTGCTCGCGGTGATGACCGGCTTTACCTCCGAGTTTCGTGACAAGATTTTAGGCATCAACTCCCATGTCGTGGTTCAGGATTATAGCGGCAATATCAGGGGTTACGAGGAGGTTGCCGCAAAGGTTCGCACTGTTGAGGGGGTGCGCGGGGTTACGCCCTATCTGTACAGTCAGGCCATGATTACCAGCGGCGAGGGCGGAACCGGGGCCGTGCTGCGCGGCCTTGATCCTGCCACGGCCCAGGGTGTGCTCAACCTGGAAAAGAATCTGCGCAAGGGCAAGATCGCGGATTTGTTGCCGGGGCAGGGTGATGGCGCAAGAAGACTGCCTGGCATCATTCTGGGCAAGGAACTTGCCGCCCAATTGCATGTCTCGGTCCATGACCGGGTGCGGTTGATCTCGGCTTCAGGACCCTTGACGCCCATGGGCGTGATCCCCAAGGTCTCCACCTGTCAGGTCGTCGGAATTTTTGAAACCGGCATGTACGAGTATGATTCCGCTTTGGCCTATGTTTCTCTGGAAACGGCGCAACGATTTTTTGACCTGCCCGGCGCAGTGCATGGCCTGGAGGTAAAAACCTTTGATCTCAATCAGGCGGACCAGGTTGCGAAGCGGATCGAACAGGCTCTGGGACCCAATTATTTCGCCAAGGACTGGATGCGAATGAATCGGAATATCTTTTCCGCCCTCCAACTGGAAAAGACGGCTCTTTCCGTGATCATGGCCCTGGTGGTGATGGTCGCCGCCTTCAACATCGTCAGCACCCTGATCATGGTGGTCATGGAAAAGAACAAGGATATCGCCATTCTGAAATCCATGGGCGCCACCTCCTCCAGTATCATGCGAATTTTTATCTACGAGGGGTTGGTTATCGGTCTTGCCGGCACGTTGCTGGGGGTGCTGGGGGGCTTGGGGCTTTGCGCGATCTTACGCCGCTACCAGTTCATCAAGCTGCCCGACGTGTATCCGATTTCCACTCTGCCGGTGCTGGTTCTGCCCTCGGATGTCATCCTTATCGCCCTGTCGGCAACGGTTATTACCCTGGTCGCCACCCTGTATCCATCCTGGCAGGCGGCTAAGGTCGATCCGGCCGTGGCCCTGCGTTATGAGTAAAGGAGGCGGCTTCATGCAGAATGGCGCGGAAGAACCAGCCTTCTTTTTCGAAGCGCGGGATATTTACAAGGAATACAGCGACCACGGGAGCCTACAGGTGCTCGCCGGGGTAAATTTGCGGCTGGTCGCCGGGGAAATGGTCGCGGTGGTCGGCGCTTCCGGCACCGGAAAAACCACCCTGCTGCATATTCTTGGCGCCCTTGATCAGCCCAGCCAGGGGCAGGTTTTTTACCGGGGTGAAAATGTTTTTTCGAAAACCGCGGATCAGTTGGCCCTGTTCCGCAACCAGGTTATTGGTTTTGTTTTTCAGTCCCATCATTTGCTCCCAGAGTTCAACGCTCTGGAAAACGTCCTGCTGCCGGGACTTATCGCCGGGCAGAAACGGACCGGGCTGATCGGGTATGCGGAATATCTCTTGGAGCGGGTCGGGGTGTTGAACCGCTCCACCCATAAGGTGGGCGAGCTTTCCGGCGGCGAGCAGCAGCGGGTTGCTTTGGCCCGGGCCCTGATCATGAAGCCTGCGGTGCTTCTGGCGGATGAGCCCACAGGGAATCTTGACCCGAAGACCGGAATCAAGGTCTTTGAGCTTATCCGGGAATTGAGCGAGACCCTCTCCCTGGCAACGGTCATGGTGACGCATAACCTTGAGCTGTCCCGGCGGATGAGTCGTTGTCTGACCTTGCGGGACGGGGGCTTGCACGAAACCCCGGACAACAGTAAAGATTCTTGACAGTAGGGCCAATGCCTGATAATTCTGATACGCTCATTAACAGGTCGCCAGCACGTTCGCATACTTTGGGCGGTCAATTAAGTTCCTTCACAGCGAAAGCGAGAGTATGAAACAAGACAACTCAGCCCGGCACAGAGTACGCTCCCGCAGTTTCGCGGGGTTCATGCAGATTGTTGTTGCAGCCTTTGTTCTTGTTGTGACGCAGAGCTTTCTGCCGTTGGCGGGGGAGGCCTTTGGCGCGGGACCAGAGCCGAATACCGTTATGGTTCCTCCCCGGATCAATGCTCAGGCTGGAGTTGAGCAACTTACCGCTCTGTGCGACAAGACCCTGCTGGAGGTTGCGCAGAGCAAGGGTCTGACAATGCTCTCCAGGGAAACGGTGAAACAGAAGCTCGGTTATGAGCATTGGCCCCCCAAGGGTGAGGCCCTGAAGCCACTGATCACCTCTCCGGCGGTCAACTATGTGGCGGTTGGCAGTATCACCAAGCTTGGGGAGCAGCTCAGCCTGGATTTTGTCGTTTATGACATCCTCGGTAGTAGTCCGCCCAAATTTTATTATCAGGTCAGCAATAACGAGACCGAGCTGCAGAAATCTCTGAACCAGATGGCCAACGATATTCTCGCCAGCACCGGTCAATATTTCCTCATCCAATCCATTCGTGTCGCCGGGAACACCCGCACAGATTCCGGGGCCATTATGCGTCAGGTGAAAAGTCAGGTCGGGGACCGTTATGCCCCGGAACTTTTGCGGGCGGACCTGAAAAACATCTTTCAGATGGGCTACTTTGATGATGTGCAGATACTTGTCAACGATACGGAAAAAGGCAAGGAGATCACCTTCCAGCTCACGGAAAAAGCGGTAATCGGCCAGGTTCTTATCAACGGGGAGAAAGAGCTTGATGAGAAAGATGTGAAAGAGGTGGTGAGCGTTTCGCCTAACACCATCATTAACACCAAGGAGGTGCAGACCTCCGTTGAAAATATCCGCAAACTTTACAAGGATAAAGGTTTTTACCGGACTCAGGTTGCTGCCAAGCTCAACTATCCCACGCCTGACAAGGTAAATGTTACTTTTGACGTAGAAGAAGGCGTCAAGATGTATATCAAGGATATCCGTTTTGTCGGCAACAATGCCTTTACCGCGAAGGAATTGCGCAAGGAGATGACCACCTCGGAGAAAGGGTTGCTTTCCTGGTTTACCGAGTCTGGCAAGTTGAAGCGCGATCTGCTTGAGCAGGATCGCTCCCGGATTGGCGCCATGTATCACAACAGCGGCTACATCGAGGCCAGGATCAGCGAGCCGGAGATAACCGATGAAGGCGATTGGCTCTACGTCACCTTTGATATCCAGGAGGGCGACCGCTACCGGGTCGGCACCATTGAAATCGAGGGGGATATTGTTGGCGATAAGAACGAACTCTTCAGCCTGGTCGAGTTGAGCAAGGAGAAGTTCTTCAGCCGCAAAATTCTGCGGGAGGATGTCCTGCGGATCACGGACCGTTACGCGGAAAGCGGCTATGCCTTTGCCGAGGTGGACCCGAAGCTCAACAAGAATGACGATGAAAAACGCATGGATTTGTCCCTTAAGATTACCCAGGGGCAGTTGGTGCACATCAACCGGATCAACATCAAGGGCAACACCCGCACTCGGGACAAGGTCATCCGCCGGGAGATGCAGGTCAAGGAGGGCGGCCTGCTCGATGCAAGCGCGGTGAGAAAGAGCAGTGAGCGGTTGCAACGGCTTGAGTTTTTTGAAGAGGTGAGCGTAACCCCCGAGGCCACGGTGCAACCAGACTTGATGGATGTCGTGGTCGATGTCAAGGAAAAGGCCACGGGTACCTTCAGTATCGGGGCGGGTTACAGCTCGGTGGACAACCTCATGTTCATGGGCGAGATCAGCGAAAACAACTTCCTCGGCAAAGGCCAACGCCTCTCCCTGCAAGCCAACATGAGCTCCCGCAGCAGCCGCTACAACTTCAGTTTTACCGAGCCCCATCTCAACGACACCAAACTGTTGTTCGGCTATGATATCTACAACTGGTCCAGGCAATACGACGATTATACTAAGGATTCCACCGGCGCTGCCCTGCGTTTTGCCTATCCGGTCTGGAACAAGTGGCAGCTTGGCTGGGGCTATGGCTTTGACGACACCAAGATGACCAATGTGGCTGTGCTCAACGTTCCAGACAGTTTGCTTGATTCCATGAACATTGAGACCACAAGTTTTGTCAGGGTCGGCCTTAACAAGGACACTCGGAATAAGCTGACGGATGCCTCAAAGGGCTGGCTCACCAACTATTCCATCAAGTATGCGGGCGGACCCTTGGGCGGGGACAGCGCCTTTACCAAGTACGAGGCCACGTCTGGATGGTATTATCCCTTGATGTGGGACACAACCTTTCATGTTAAAGGCTCAATAGGTTATGTTATTGAGAACGAAGACAAAAAACTGCCGGTGTATGAGAAATTCTATCTGGGCGGACTCAGCACCATCCGGGGCTTTGACAGCGGCAAGATCAGCCCCCTGGAGGTAAACAAAGATGGCGTTACCTATTCCAGGGTGGGCGGGGAAAAGATGTGGTACGGCAATGCCGAGTGGATCTTTCCCATTGTCAAGGAGATCGGCCTGAAAGGGTTGGTCTTCTTCGATGCCGGCAATGTCTACACTGATTCGGAAAGTTGGAGTGTCTCGGATCTGCGTTACAGCACCGGCCTAGGTTTCCGCTGGATGTCGCCCATGGGTCCTCTGCGTCTTGAGTGGGGCTGGAATCTCGCCCCGAAAGAGGGTGAGAAGCAGGGGGTTTGGGATTTCAGCATTGGCGGTGGTTTTTAGAAAATGGGTGTCACGGGAAAGAGTCATCTGTTTCCGGCGTTTCCGCCATCTTTATGACAACACATGGATAATAGGCTGACGGCTCTCTTCACCGAGGGCCGTTCCGTTAATATCATTGGCCTGCGGGGAAGCGCTCCTGCCTTTCATCTTGGCCGCACAGCCCGGCTCGGGCAACGTCCCATCCTCTGTATTACGCCAAGTGAGACAGCAGCCCAGCATCTTGTTCAGGATCTTGCTCTTTTCAGCGACACCCAGGCCCTCCATTTTCCCGGCCATGAAATTCCCCCCTATACCCCGTTGTCGCCGGATAGCCGGACCGTGGCCGAACGGATTGCCACCCTGTTTCAGGTCCACAGCGCCGACAAGCCATTTATCCTGGTCATGTCCATTGAGGCCCTGCTGAGAAGGGTTCTTCCCCGCACCTCCCTTGCCAATCGGGCCGAGCTGGTCATGCGGGGCGAAGATACCGATCTCGAAGGGCTGATCGCCTCCCTTGCCGCCTGTGGCTACGATGCCGCAGCCTTGGTGCAATCGGTTGGCGAGTTCAGTCTGCGCGGCGGCATTCTGGATATTTTTCCCGCGGGCTTCGAAATGCCTGTCCGCTTCGATTTCTGCGGCGATACCGTTGAGTCCATCCGCAAGTTTGATCCCATCAGTCAACGTTCGGTTGAGGATATCGAGGAGATCGTGCTCCTGCCGGTCAGTGATATCCTCTATCCCGCCGGTGAGCAGGAACTGCACCAACTGCTTGATCGTTTTAAGGCCTTTGCCAATGATTTTGCCTGGGACAGTGAGCGGGTTAGAATCATGGAGGATTGTCTCCAGCATCGCCAGCGCTTTCCTGGGATTGAATTTTTGCTGCCGCTCTTCAGCGAAACCTCGACAGTGCTTGACTATCTGGCGGACGATACCATCGTCTTTTTTTCTTCGCCAACCGCGATAGCGGAAAGTCTCGCCCTCTGCAGGGAAAGGATTGCGGCCAATTTTGCTGCGGCTTCTGCGGCCTGTCTGCCGGTCTTGCCGCCTGAACAGATTTTTCTGCCGGAAGATGAATGGCGTGAACGGCTGGCCCGTTTTCAGCAGGGGCGATTCTATGATTTTGCCCATCCGGACATGGAAGCGGGTGAAACGCTGGAGATCCCCTGCGGCAACCATGTCCTTCTCAGGCAGCAGCTTGAGCTGCAACGCAAAAATCAAGGGATGATGCCTGAGCTGGCCAGGCAGCTGCTCGCCTGGCTTGAGGCTGGAGATACGGTATTTTTTGCCTGCCGGACCAGGCGGCATGCTGAGCACACTGCGGAATTGCTCCACCAATACGATCTGCCGGTTGCCATCATCCCAGCCCCGGCGGTGGAGTCCGCTAGTGCCGACCGCCAGATTTTCCTGGTGGATTCACCGCTCGTGGCAGGCTTTGATCTGCCTGTGTCCCGGCTGCATTGGGTGTCGGAGAGCGAACTTTTCGGCGAGCTTCGTTTGGGAGCGGGTAAGAAGCAAGGCGTCCAGCGAAACAGGCCTGCGGTGAGCTTTTCGGAGCTTACGATCGGCGATATTGTGGTCCACACCGCCCATGGCCTTGGCAGGTACGAAGGGCTGGTCAATATCGAGCTGGGCGGCATAGCCAACGATTTTTTCCAGCTTGTCTACCGCGACGGGGATAAGCTCTTTGTGCCGGTGGATCAGCTCAAGGTGATCAGCAAGTATCAGGGGATTACCGACACCGAGCCGAAACTTGACAAGCTGGGCGGCAAGGTCTGGCACACCCGGCGGGAAAAGGTGAAGGAAGAGGTGTGGAAGGTGGCCCAGGATCTGTTGGGTCTCTATGCCCGGCGGGCCATGGTGGAGGGGCACGCCTTTTCGCCGCCGGACGAGCTGTTCCATGAGATGGAGGAGTCCTTCCCCTATGATGAGACACCCGGGCAGCTCAAGGCGATCAACGAGGTGCTCGACGACCTGACCGCACCCCGGCCCATGGACCGGCTGGTCTGCGGGGATGTGGGCTACGGCAAGACCGAGGTCGCTGTCCGGGCGGCCTTCAAAGTGGTGGCCGACAATTTTCAGGTCGCCATTCTGGTGCCGACCACGGTGTTGGCCGAGCAACATGCCGCCACTTTCCGGGAGCGGCTGCAAGGTCTCCCGGTCCGGGTGGAAAGCCTCACCCGATTCCGCAGTCCGGGGGAGCAGAAGCAGATTGTTCAAGAGCTGCGTCAGGGGAGGGTCGATATCGTTGTCGGCACCCATCGGCTGTTGTCCCAGGATGTGGTCTTCAAGCGTCTCGGACTCCTGATTATCGACGAAGAACACCGTTTCGGCGTGTCCCATAAGGAAAAGCTCAAAAAACTCAAGAGCCAGGTCGATGTTCTTACCCTGACTGCCACCCCGATTCCCCGCACCCTGCAGCTGTCCCTGCTCAGTATCCGCGACCTTTCCGTGATCAGCTCACCGCCCGAGTTCAGGCGACCGGTGAAAACCTTTGTCGCCCGCGATGACGAACTGGTGATCAGGGAGGCCGTGGTTCGTGAGCTGCAACGGGGCGGTCAGGTCTTTCTCGTCCACAATCGGGTCCATTCCATCCAGGCAATGGCGGCCAGGGTGCAGAAGCTTGTCCCTGAGGCGCGGTTGGCCGTGGCCCATGGCCAGATGGTGGGAAAGGCTCTTGAGGAGATCATGGTCCGTTTCATCAAGGGAGAGATCGATGTGCTGGTCTGCACCACCATTATCGAATCAGGGCTTGATATCCCCAACGCCAACACTATTGTCATCACCAGGGCGGACCGGCTTGGTCTGGCGGAAATTTATCAGTTGCGCGGCAGGGTGGGGCGATCTCGGGAGCAGGCCTATGCCTATCTGCTGGTCCCATCCCTGGATGGCCTGTCCAAGGATGCCCAGCAGCGTCTGCGGGCGCTCATGGATTACAACGAGCTTGGCGGCGGTTTCAAGCTGGCAATGAGTGATCTGCAAATCCGGGGGGGAGGCAATATCCTGGGAATCTCGCAAAGCGGCAACATTGCGGCGGTGGGCTATGATTTGTATCTTGAACTGTTGCAGCAGACGGTTCTCGACTTGAAGCGAAAAGGCGTGGCTGTGGAGCAGCCCCCTGAGCAGATCGAGCCTGAAATCAATCTCAAGCTTTCGGCATTTCTTCCAGAACGTTATATCCCTTCGACGGAACAGCGCTATATTGCCTACCGCCGTCTGACCAACGCGGAGCAGGTGGAAGAGCTGATGGACCTCAAGGATGAATTCACCGACCGCTATGGCCAGCTCCCCCAGGAGGCGCTCAACCTGTTTGAGGTGCTGGCCCTGAAAACATTACTCAGGCGTTTGTGGATCAGCAAGCTGGAGCAGGGTTCTGCCAATCTTGTTTTTTCCTTTCATGAAAAAACTCCGGTGACCCCGGAGAAGATTATGCGTCTGCTTGAAAAACATAAAAATAAGGCGCGCTTTACTCCTGAATCCCGTTTGATCGTCACAACCGAACCTGGTGTTTTGCCGGAGCAAACACTCCGGAATGCGCAAAATATTCTCGCCTTGCTCGCGGAAGATGACATTTGAAAATGACTGTGGTAAAATTTACCGGCTATGAAGTTAAATAAGATTAAAAACAATATTTTCAAACTGTTATGAGTGCATCAGTGAAATTTCCCTTACGTTTTGTATGTGCGGCCCTGTGCCTCCTCGCTTTTTTCCATCCGCCTGTTGCCCGGGCGGAGATGGTGGATCGCATCATCGCCATTGTCAATGATGATGTCATTACCTTCTCTGATCTCAATCGGGAAGGGGCGGCCCTGTTCCGCCGGATCACCCAGGAAGCTCCGCCGGAACAGGTTGAGCCGACCCTGCTGAAGGCCAGGGAGGAGATACTTTCCTCTCTTATCGATAAACTCATTGTTGCCCAGCGGGCCAAGAAGATGGGGATTTCGGTGGGCAACCCCGAGGTGGACAGTGCGATCAAGAATATCATCGAGCGCAACAAGACCACCCCTGAAAAGTTTTGGCAGCAGTTGGCGCTCATGGGCACGAATGAGCAGGACTACCGGGAGCTTATCAGGAGTCAGATTTTACAAGATAAACTGATCGATTACGAAATCCGTTCACGGGTCGTGGTGAATGAGGAGCGAATACATGAGTATTACGAAAAAAATTATGCCCAGAAAATGAAGGAAGACGCCTACCATGTTCTGCAGATGGGTTTCGTCTGGAAGGACGACAGTCAGGCGGCAAAAGATGATGCCAGGCGGCGGGCTGAAGAGGCTCGGCAGCAGGCCCTTGCCGGGCAGGATTTTCGCACCCTGGCACGGCAGTCTTCCGATTTGCCATCGGCCAAGGATGGTGGAGATATCGGGGTTTTCAAAAAGTCGGAAATGGCGGCCTACATGAAGGCAAGTATCCTCGGCCTACAGGTGGGGCAGATCAGCGCCATTCAGGAGACTCCGGCCGGGTACCAGTTTTTCAAGCTTCTTTCCGATAAGGGAGATGTTGGTTTTCAGGCTTCATACGAGACGGTGAAGGAGCAGATCAGGCAGCGTCTGTATGAGGAGACGTTGAACAGCCAGTTTCAGAAATGGGTAAAAGAGCTGCGCGATCAGGCGTATATCAAAAAAATACTTTAGTCTAGTCTGTGTCCCAATAACCTCTGGAGAAGGGATGTCTCTCATGACCAAGGACTCACCATCTGCTGATGACGCAACCGGCCAACCTACCGCCTTATCACGAGCCGATGAAACCCTTGGCAGCTATCTGAAAAGGCATCGACAAAATCAGGGAAAAGACCTCGATGAAATCGCGCACAAAACGCGCATCCATGCCTCAACTCTTCGGGCCATTGAGGAAGACAATCCCAAGGCTTTGCCTGCGGAGGTTTTCGCCCGTGGCTTTGTGAAGAATTATGCGCAGTATCTTGGTCTTGATCCCAACGAGGCCTTGGCCTGGTATATTGAACAGAATAATGGAGAAACCCGGCCAACAGAGAAAATCAATGTCCAGGAGGTTCTTGCCGGTGAGGTCATGGCCGAGGTCCAAACTTTTCCGATGGGACGTTTCATCGTCTTTTTTATTGTCGCAGGCGTCCTTTTTCTTGCCGGGTATCTGGTCCTTAGTTTTTTGAATTCTTCCGCTCCTCCTGCCAATATCTCCACAAAAGACACGACCCCCCAAGTCCAGATTGAACAGCAACCGTCTCCTCCCGCCGCGCCGGTGACCGGCGAGCCAGGTACAGAGTCCGCCGTCAGTAATGTGGGGCCAGAGCAGGCACCGCCTGTGACGCAGAGTGGAACACAAGCCCCGGCTCTTTCCCTGCCTGGGGCCGACGCTGTAAAAACAGGACGAGAAGAGAAGAAACCTCTAGTGGAACCCCAGAGAGTTGAAGGGGACCAGGGTCCCGGACTTAAAAAAAAAACAAATGACGGAAAGCCCATAATTTATCCGCAGGCCATCAAGGAGAAACCGAGCCAGAACCCGGCGTCTCAGGAGGTGGCCAAACCAGCGCTTGTATCGGCTGTTTCCCCGCCACCGTCCACAGTAAAAGCCCCGGGGATGAATTATGTCCTGGAGGCTAAGTTCACCGAGTCGACCTGGCTTTCCGTGCAGATAGACAAGGAAAAGAAGAAGTCAGCCATTTATCAGCCTGGAGATCACCTGGTCTGGCAGGCGGAAAAAAAGATTTCCCTTTTTGTCGGAAATGCCGGCGGCATAATTCTCACCCTGAACGGCAAACCGGTGCCTTCCCTTGGCAAGTCAATGGATAGCGCTCGGATTTCCTTTCCGACTGAATAGAGTCACAGCGAGAGCAGATGTCCTTGCAGCAAAGCTTGGCTATTGTGCTCCAGGTTAAAGATCACGGGGATTCTGACAAGATCGTCACCCTGTACACCTTGGAGCACGGCAAAATCGTCCTTATCGCTAAAGGCGCCAAGCGTAGCAAGAAGCGTTTTGTCAATAAGCTCGAATTGTTTTCCCTCCTTGTCATCCATTTTGTCCCAAGCCGACACAGTTCGCTCATGCGCCTGGATCAGGCAGATTTGCAAGACCCCTTCCCCAGACTGCGGGAAAACTATGAACTGTATATCGCCGCCTCTCTCCTCTGCGAACTTGTCCTGCACTGGACCAGGGAACATGACAGTGACGAAGTGCTTTTTCGGTTGCTTGTCTGGGCATTGGAGGGGCTTTCTACCGCGAGGGGGGGAGCCAAGCGGACGATCATTTTTTTTCACGTCAAGATGCTGGATATCCTCGGGTATCGTCCCGATCTGACAGGCTGTCTCGATTGCCGTGTCTTGGGCGCACCGGGGGTATTGTACCGTTTCAGTCCTCTGCGCAACGGTCTGGTGTGCAGCCGTTGCGAACTCCAGGCCACGGCGAACTCCCAGCCGCTTTCAATCCAGACCATCCAATTGCTGCGTAGGGTTCAGGACATGGAACAAGGCAAATTGGAGCGGCTCCATTTTTCCTTGGCGGCCACGCGGGAAGCCATTGCCCTGCTGAAACGGTACGACAACCATTTGTTGCAGCGGGAGGTGCAGTCCTGGGGATTTCTGGGCTGATTGCTTATTCCGCTTTGATTTTCTGGAGGAGCCAGGCCATGTTGCGTCCCAGGTCGTGCATGGTTTTCATGCCTTCCTCGTCGTTGGCCACCTCGCCCGGTTCCCTGCCGATGCCGATGTTCCAGTAAGAAGAACCCACCACGATCATCTGGCCGATCAGGAAAAAGGCGTTGAGGGAGTTGAACACTTGAATGGCCCCTGCCCGACGGACCGCGACCACTCCGGCCCCGGCCTTGCGTTTGAACAGATCGCCGTTTGCCCGGGAAACCATGCCACACCGCTCAATTAGAGCCTTCATTCCTGCGGAGACATCGGCGAAGTAGGTGGGGGAACCCAGGAGAATGCCATCCGCCGCAATCATTTTGGCAAGGCAATCGTTGATGATGTCTTTTTTTACGGCGCAACGATTGTCTTTGTTTTTGAAACACTTATAGCAGGCGGTGCAGCCGGAGATCGGTTGGCCTGACAATTCCACCAGTTCCGTATCGATCCCTTGCAGGGCCAGCTCGTCCAAGGCGGTATTCAATAATTTTGCGGTATTTCCTCCCTTGCGGGCGCTTCCGTTAAAAGCGACGACTTTCATGGCAATATCTCCTCATGTGTTTTCTGCTCACGCTATAGAGGCGTTTTGCGGCGTTTGAGCGCGTGTCTGCTATGATATTGTAATCGAGATTGGAAAAGACCGGAAGGGTTTAGAGAAAAAACCAGCCGGTGGAGGATCCGGCTGGTTTTTATGGAAAAAAAGTTATTTCCAGCAATAGGACATTTCTGTTTCGGTCTGCCAGCTGTCCCAGAGATAGGCATCCTCCCGTTGCTGGGCGATTATACGGAAGGCATGGCGGACCTGCTCCTCAAAGAAACTACAGTAGGGGCTCGGTGCATTGATATCGCCAGACACCTTGTAGATTTCGGCAGGACAGGGTGCTCCACAGAAATGCCGAATGGCGCATCCTGCACAGGGGACAATTTTTTCCACCTTCCTGTTTGTTACTTCCTGGAAGGGCTTGCTGGCAAGAATATCGGCAGGATCATCACGGAAGATGTTCCCACCGGAAAACTCGTTCATGCCGATGAATTCGCTGCACGGCACAACCTCGCCGTCTGCGGAAACGGCAAAGAAACAACGGCCGCCTCCACAGGGAGAGATGTCGCACATCAGTCTGCGACCGGTCGGGCCGATGACTCCGGCCAGAACATTGGCAAAGTTGGCGATGACGAGCTTTCTGCCGGTTTGTTCAAGAAGCTCAAAAGAGCGGTCCAGCGCCTTGAAGAAGGCCTCGGCCAGGACATGGTTGTCCGGTTTCAGGTCCATTCCGCCTTGGCGGGTACAGCGCACCGGATTGAGCATTACCACCCGCACCCCCAGCCCGTGATAAAAGTCCACCATTTCGGTCAGGGTGTGCACGTTGGCTTGGGTTACGGTGGTTATGACATTCAGGGCCGGGTAATCAGCGAGTTTTTTGATCACCGATACAACCGTGTCGTAATATCCGTTGCCCTGCCAGTTCTTCCTGGTGCGGTTGGCGACCTCTGCGGTGGGGGCATCCAGGGATAGGCCGATGCCGACCCGGTGCTCCCTTAAAAAACTGATTGCCGTGTCGTCAAGCAGGGTGGCATTGGTCTGGATGCCGAAGTGAAAGTCGTCTTTAAATCTCGAAATCGCGGCAAACACAGCATCCCTGGCAACCATGGGTTCGCTGCCGTGAAAAATAAGCTGGGGCTTTACCCCCTCCGGCAAAATCTTCCGGAAATGTTCCCCCAGCCGTTCAAGGGCGAGCATCAGCTTTTCCTCGCCCATATCGATGCCGTTTTTGCGCATCTCTTCTGGAAGGTAGCAGTAGCTGCAATTCAGGTTGCAGCGTTCTGTGGGGTTCACATACGCGGCGGAGAGCTGCAAGCCCGTGCGCAGGTGATCCATTTCCGCATGAAACTCCGGTGCGCGGGCCATGAAGTCTTCGACCATGGAACCAGCCAGGGCCTGGGGCAAGTCATGGCGGTCAACCAGGGCCCAATAGGCCGTCTCCGCTTCAACAACCGCAACCCGGTCAGGGTCGCCGATCTCCAGCAGGGAAAAATTCGGGCCATGGCCGGTGTTGGCGAAAATGGCCGTTGCGGTCAGTTTGTCTGTTTGTGCCATTAGTTGCTGCCGTCCTCTGGGGTTGTGTTCGCGCTGGGGGCGAGCAGGATATAATGGGAAAGGCCGGTTCCCTGACCGATCAGATTGCAGCGCCGACGGTATGAAATGATCTGTTTCTGGGTTTTCATGGTGTTCTCCTCGTGGTTGTTGACCTGCGTGCATAAAAAAAACCCGGAGCAACCCCTATAGGAGTCACTCCGGGTTCTGTTTCCATTAGAATACCCAGACGAACAGCAATACATGCGTGAAAAACATTATCACCAGGTCTTCTGACTTTCGGATCGTCTGCTGGTCTGCGGCCTTCCCCCCAGAGTGATACGCTCTGGGAGTGACCGGGAAATTCCCTGTGCCGACCAGCATCCCCGATTACAGCGGCGGGACCGCCACGGAGTTACACCGTGTTCCGGGATGATGAAATGCTTGTTCTTTTTTTGCTTTTAAACCCTTTTTCGCCTGGCTTGTCAAGTGGATCTGTGCAGAATTTCAGGAATGGAAATGCGGTGAAAAGTATGCGTGCGTGGCAAGGTTTTGGTTGTCCGCCCGAGGGGAAAGGCAGTCTGTTTCCTTTTGTGTCGAGGGATTGGCTTTAAATCGGGACAAAATCGCAAGCCGTCCTTGACTGTGACCCGAAAGTTGGTTATTTTTCACTGTTCAAGCGAGAGTGGCGGAATTGGTAGACGCACTGGTCTTAGGAACCAGCGCCTTTGGTATGGGGGTTCGACTCCCCCCTCTCGCACCAAGCGAAAACAGCTCCGGCTCGAAGGCCTGGGTATAGGCAAATATCTCATCCATACCGTGGGGAGAGAACTCGAAGACGCTCCTTACTGTATGACTGTGTTGTTGAAAATGTTTGAAACAAGGAAGGTGTTGCATGCAGATCAATGTCGAAGATGTAAGTTCGCTTACCAAAAAAATGATCATAACTCTGCCGGAAACGCAGGTTGTTCAGGAGTTGGAGTCCGCCTATAAGAAACTGAACTCTGAAGTTTCATTGAAAGGGTTTCGGAAGGGGAAGATACCCCGTCAGGTGCTGGAGAAAAATTATCGGCCCAAGGTTGAGTATGACGTGGCGGAGAAGTTGATTCAGGGCACTTATTTTGACGCCCTTGAGAAAAGTAAAATCGATGCGGTTGTGCATCCTGATATCCGGGAACAGAAATTTGCCGAAAACGGCACCTTTGTCTACATCGCAGAGGTGGATGTTCGGCCCCAGTTTGAACTGACTGAGTACAAGGGCCTTGAAATCGAACAGGCCGCCCTTGAGGTGACGGACGAGGAAATTTCCCAGGAGCTTGAGGTGCTACGCAAGCAGATGGCTCCCCTGCAAAGCGTTGAAGACCGCGCCATTGAAAAGGGGCATCTGGCCGTGGTTGATTTCCAGGGCTATCATAACGGCAATCCAATCAAACAGGTTGTCGGAGAAAATTATTCGGTTGACGTGGGGAGCGGCCAGAATGGAAACGAGTTTGAGGAGAAACTTCTTGGCCTGAAGAAAGGCGAGGAAACTTCTCAGGAAATAGATTTTCCGGCAAACTTCGCCAATCCGATCCTGGCAGGCAAGAAGGTGGAGTTCAAGCTCAATGTCAAGGATGTCAAGGAGCGTGTGCTGCCCGCGCTTGATGATGAATTTGCCAAAGAAGTGGGCGAGGACTTTGCCAGTCTGGACGCGCTCAAGGCCCATATCCGTGAAAAGAAGCTACAGGCCAAGAAGGATGCTCAGCGGGGCGACCTCACCGACAAACTGATGCGGGTGCTGATTGAAAAACATGATTTTGAGATTCCGCCGCGACTGGTGGCCTATGAGATCGAGGCAATGATCAAGGAACTGGAAAGCAATCTGGAGCGGCAGGGGATGACCCTGGAAGCCGCCGGGTTCAACCGGGATGCCTTGGTCGAACAGTATAAGCTTGCGGCGCAGTCACGGGTCAAGGGCGATTTCATTTTGAAAAAAGTTGCAGAAAAGGAAGGGCTTAAGCTGGAAAATGAAGACATCGATAAAGGCTTTAAACGTATCTCCGAACAGTACAACATGCCGGTCAGCGAAGTGAAGAAATATTTTTCCAGCCGGGATGACCTGCTGCCCTTCATGGCGGAGTTGTTGAACGAGAAAATACTGAGCTTCCTGCTTGACGCAGCTAAGATGAAAATCGTGGCTGCTGTTGCCTAAGGCGTGAGTGATTCCCCGAAATTCTTTGAAGGAGTATGTTTATGAATCTCGTCCCCATGGTTGTTGAGCAGAGTCCCCGCGGAGAGCGGGCCTATGATATCTATTCCCGGTTGTTGAAGGAGCGGATTATTTTTTTGGGTTCGGCCATAAATGACGATATAGCCAATATAATCATCGCCCAGATCCTTTTTCTGGAAGCCGATGATCCGGATAAGGATATCACCTTTTACATCAATTCCCCCGGGGGGGTCGTGACGGCCGGCATGGCAATTTATGATACAATGCACTATGTGAAGTGTGACATTGCCACCCTGTGCATGGGACAGGCGGCCAGCATGGGCGCGGTGCTCCTCGCCGCGGGTACGGAGGGAAAACGGTATGCGTTGCCGAACTCCCGGATCATGCTGCACCAGCCCATGGGCGGTTTCCAGGGGCAGGCCAGCGATATTGATATCCACGCCAAGGAAATTTTGCGGATGCGGCAGGCCCTAAACTCCATTCTGGCGCATCATACCAAGCAAAAAATTAAGAAGATTCAAGTTGATACAGACCGGGATTTTTTCATGGGCGCTGAGGAAGCCAAAGTCTATGGCGTAATTGACAAGGTGCTTGTGAAGCGAACGAATCCTGAAGAGGAGAAAGGTTATGGCAAAAGATCATAATGGCGAAGTGGAAGTAACCTGTTCTTTTTGCGGCAAAAGCCAGGACGAGGTCAAGAAGCTGATCGCTGGGCCGACGGTGTATATCTGCAACGAGTGCATAGACCTGTGCAATGAGATCGTCACCGAGGACCGGCAGCAGGCGCTGGAATCGCAACTGGAGGCTTCGACCCTTAAGCCCCATGACATCAAGGCTCACCTTGACGAGCATGTAATTGGTCAGGAAAAGGCTAAGAAGGTTCTCGCGGTTGCGGTGCACAATCATTATAAGCGCATAGAGGCCCAGGGAAGCAACGACGGCAGCGAGGTCGAATTGCAAAAAAGCAATATTCTGCTGGTCGGCCCGACCGGTTGTGGAAAGACGCTTCTGGCTCAGACCCTGGCGAAGATTCTCAATGTTCCTTTTGCCATGGCCGACGCCACCACCCTGACCGAAGCGGGTTATGTTGGCGAAGATGTGGAGAACATCCTGGTTAATCTGCTCCAGGCTGCGGATCACGATATCCAGCGGGCCAGTCGCGGCATCATCTATATCGATGAAATCGATAAGATAGCACGGAAATCAGACAGCGCTTCCATTACCCGTGATGTTTCCGGCGAGGGGGTGCAGCAGGCTCTGCTGAAGATCATCGAGGGGACTGTGGCCAGTGTTCCCCCTAAGGGCGGGCGCAAGCATCCGCAGCAGGAATATATCAAGATTGATACCACCAATATTCTGTTTATCTGTGGCGGAGCCTTTGTCGGGCTTGATGGCGTGATCAAACAACGAACCGGCACCAAGTCCATGGGGTTTGGGGCCAAGGTTGTTGGCAAGCCGAAAAAGACGGTGGGAGATATACTTGCCCAGGTTCAGGCGGAAGACCTGCTGCGGTTTGGCCTGATTCCGGAGTTGGTCGGTCGTTTGCCGGTGGTGGCGACCATGGAGGAACTGGATGAGGAGGATATGGTCCGTGTTCTCCGTATGCCGAAAAACGCTCTGACCAAGCAATATGAGCGTCTTTTCGCCTTTGACAATATCCGGTTGCGCTTCACCGAGGGCGCGCTCAAGGCCATCGCCCAGCAGGCGATCAAAAGAAAGTCCGGAGCACGAGGCTTGCGAACGGTCATGGAGCAGGCGATGCTCGATATCATGTACGAGCTGCCTTCCAAGGAAAATGTGCGGGAATGCGTGATCAGCGAGCAGGTGGTGCTGAACGGAGATTATCCGGTGATTTTGTACGATAACGAAGCGGAAACAAAGAAAAGCGCATGATTCGCTGGGCAGTTAATAAAAACCACCAAGGGTGTATTGGTCATTATGGTTGAGTCTGATTCCGAACAGAAAGTTGCCTATCCGATGATGCCCTTGCGGGATATCGTGATCTTCCCTTATATGGTGGCGCCGTTGGTGGTTGGCCGAGAGCGCTCCATAAAAGCCCTTGAAGAGGCAATGGCCAAGCGGTCTGAGATTTTTTTGGTAACGCAAAAGGACGCGGCCGAGGACGATCCCACCGAGGATAGCGTGCATGCGGTGGGAACCGTGGCCACGGTTATGCAACTGCTCCGTTTGCCCGATGGCACAATCAAGGCTTTGGTTGAAGGCAAAAGAAGGGGCAGGATTATAAAGCACCTGCCCAATCCCGACTATTTTGTTGTGCAGCTTGCAGGCGAGGAGGCCGAGGACGAGGGTGGACTGGAAGCAACCGCCTATGTGCGGGAGATCCAGACAAGCTTCAAGGAGTACGTCAAATACAACAAAAAGGTGCCGGCCGAGGTTATCAAATCCTTAGCCCGCATTGAGAGGCCCGCAAAATTTGTGGATGTCCTGGCCGCGCATCTGCCCCTGAATGTGCAGGAAAAACAGGAGATCCTCGCTAATTTTTCGGTTGTTGGGCGGTTGGAGCAGGTGTTGTCCCTTATTCATAAGGAAATAGAGATCGCCGAGCTTGAGGAGATTATCCGAGCCAGGGTCAAGAAAAAAATGGATAAGACCCAGAAGGATTACTTTCTGGCGGAGCAGCTTCGCGCCATCCAGAAAGAAATGGGCGGCGCCGAGGATGCTTCTTCCGAGCTTGAGGCGCTGGACAAGGCGATTCAGGAGAAAAACCTGCCCGAAGCGGCTCGCGTTAAGTTGGAGCAGGAATTCAAGAAGTTGAAGATGATGCCTGCCATGTCGGCTGAGGCTACGGTGGTTCGCAATTATATCGACTGCATCCTCAGTCTGCCCTGGCGGGAAAAAACCGAAGAGAAGATCGATATTCTGGAGGCAGAGGAAATCCTTGCCCAGGACCACCATGGTCTTTTGAAGCCCAAGGAGCGAATCCTCGAATATCTTGCCGTGCAGGCCCAGGTTGAGAAAATCAAAGGGCCGATCCTCTGTCTGGTTGGCCCCCCGGGCGTAGGGAAAACCTCGCTGTGCAAGTCCCTGGCCTGCGCCATGGGGCGCAAATTCGTTCGGCTTTCCCTTGGTGGGGTTCGTGACGAGGCCGAAATTCGAGGGCACCGCCGCACCTATATCGGGGCCTTGCCGGGCAAGATTATCCAGTCCATGCAGAAGGCGAAGGTCGTGAATCCGGTAATCTGCCTCGATGAGGTGGACAAGATGAGCATGGATTTTCGGGGCGACCCTTCTTCCGCCCTGCTGGAGGTGTTGGACCCGGAACAGAACGTCGCGTTCAACGATCATTATCTTGATCTCGACTATGATCTGTCCGGGGTTTTTTTCGTGACCACCGCCAACAATCTGCATGCCATCCCTGCTCCGCTTCAGGATCGGATGGAGGTGATCAAGCTCAATGGCTACACGGAAGAGGATAAGCTGCACATCGCCCAGGGCTTTCTGGTGCCGAAGCAGCTGGAGGCCAACGGCTTTGGGCGGGAGGATATTACCTTCAACGATGGCGCGATTCTTGAGATTATCCGGAGATACACCCGGGAGGCGGGGGTCCGGAATCTTGAGCGCACCATTGCCTCGGTCTGTCGCAAGGTGGCCCGGGACAGGCAAAAGAAAAAGACGGACAAGCGATATCGGCTGAACGATGCGGCCATTGCCAAGTATCTGGGTGGGGTCAGGTACCGTTTCGGTCTGGCCGAGGAGCGGGACAAGGTTGGCCTCACCACCGGTCTGGCCTGGACCGAGGTGGGAGGCGAGTTGCTGCAGATAGAGACGGCTCTGATGCCAGGAAAAGGGAATCTAACCGTGACCGGAAAGCTTGGCGATGTTATGCAGGAATCCGCTCAGGCGGCTTTGAGCTATGTGCGGACCCGTGCCTTGCAGCTTGGCCTATTGCCTGATTTTTATCAGAAGCTTGACATCCATATCCACGTGCCGGAAGGGGCCATTCCCAAGGATGGGCCGTCTGCCGGGATTACCATGGCGACCTCGATGGTTTCCGCCTTACTCAAGCTTCCGGTCCGGCGGGATATCGCCATGACCGGCGAGATTACCCTGCGTGGCAGGATTTTGCCCATTGGCGGGCTCACCGAAAAACTCCTTGCCGCACGACGGGGGAATATTAAGCATGTTCTGATTCCTCGGGAGAATGAAGCGGATCTCAACGAAATACCGGCAAAAGTACTCAAGGGGCTCACCGTGGAACTGGTTGAGCATGTGGATGAAGTGCTGGCTAAGGCCTTGGTGCTCCAAGAAGGGGATATCCTTTTCAAGGAGATTCCTTTCGGCGGTCTTGGTGTGGAAGGAGTGCTTCCGTCAAGCAATGTGGCTCATTAAGAGAGGTTTTTTGTCCGCATGCGGAAAGAAGAATCTGACGCCGCCTGTGGGTCTTTTATTTTTGGAATGCGGTAAGTTTTTTGCTTGACGGATGAGGGGTGGCAAGGGTATATCTTGCCACACTTCATGTGGGGCGAATAGCTCAGCTGGGAGAGCATCGGCCTTACAAGCCGAGGGTCACAGGTTCGATCCCTGTTTCGCCCACCACAAGAGGAGTGGTAGTTCAGTTGGTTAGAATACCGGCCTGTCACGCCGGGGGTCGCGGGTTCGAGCCCCGTCCACTCCGCCATACAAAAGAATCAAGGGATTAGCCATTACAGCTAATCCCTTTTTTTTGATCTGTTGTCCCAGGTTTTCCGCTTTCCATGGAGCAAATGCTTGACACCGCTTGTATCCCATGAGTAAAATTAAATTTTTATGGGATGTTGCAAGCCGAATAACCGGCTGATGCATGAAGTTTACCATAATGGTTTGCAGGGAAACGTGTTGTTGCACAAAACCCTGCCCGAGGAGTCTATGATCCGTTACCTGGAAAAAATTGGAAGCAATACCATATGGCTCCTGGAAGATCTGGGCCGAATGGGGTCGTTTTTGGTTTTTGGTCTTGGCGGCGTCTTTAAGAGGCCGTTTCGATTTTCCGCCATGATTCGCCAGGTTCGCCTGATCGGTGCTAATTCTTTCTGGGTTATATTTTTTGTTGCAGGGTTCACTGGGATGGTCCTTGGGTTGCAGGGATATTATACCTTGCGTAAATTCGGGTCGGAAGGCGCTTTGGGATCGGCGGTTTCCCTGTCCTTGCTCCGTGAGCTTGGCCCGGTTTTGACGGCACTGATGGTCACCGGGCGCGCCGGGTCGGCCATGTGTGCCGAAATCGGGATCATGCGCAATAGCGAACAGCTTGATGCCCTCGAATGTATGGCCATCGATCCTTTCCGTTATCTCATCACGCCAAAGTTTCTTGCCACGCTCATCTCGGTTCCGATTCTCACCGTTTTCTTTAATGGTGTCGGTATCTTCGGCGGGTATCTGGCCGGGTGCGGCTTGTTGGGGGTCAATCCCGGGGCGTATTGGTCTGGCATGGAGCAGAGTGTTGTGAATCAAGATATAAACATGGGTATCATAAAATCTTTTGTTTTTGCCCTGGTGATCGTCTGGGTGTGTGCGGGGCGAGGGTATTTTGTTCACGTTATCCGGGGGGCCGGTTTTGGCGCTGAGGGTGTGAGCAAGGTGACCACGCAGGCAGTTGTTCTTTCTTCCGTCGCGATTCTTATCTGGGACTATCTGCTTACGGCGATACTGTTATGAGCCAGGCTGTTATTCAGTTCAAAGATGTCGTAAAATCCTTTGGTCGGCAGACCATTCTTGACAGGGTTAACCTGATGATCAATTCCGGCAAAACCACGGTTATAGCCGGACCGAGTGGCCAGGGGAAAAGTGTGACCATGAAGCTCATCCTCGGGCTTTTGCGACCGGATTCCGGGCAGATTCTGGTGGGTGGGCAGGATATCTCCCGGATGCGTGGCAAGGCGCTGAACGAGATTCGGACAAAATTCGGCGTCCTTTTTCAGGGGTCGGCGCTTCTGGATTCCTTGACTGTTTTTGCCAATGTGGCTCTGCCTCTTGAAGAGCGGACACGACTGGGGCGCGAGGAGATTCGGACGCGGGTGCTTGCCACCCTGGCGCAACTTGGTCTCACGGGGCATGAGGACAAATATCCGGCCCAATTGAGCGGCGGCATGAGAAAAAGGGTGGGGCTTGCCAGGGCACTGATGTTGCAGCCGGAAATAATGCTTTTTGATGAGCCGACCACGGGCCTTGATCCCGAGAAATCCCTTGAAATTTATCAGCTTTTTCTGGAGACCCAGAAGAAATTCGGATATACCTCAATTATAGTCAGTCACGATATTCCTAAAATTTTCAATTTGGCTGATCAGGTTATTTTGGTTAATAAGGGCAAGTTCAACACATTTGCCAGCCCTGAGGATATTCAACAGAGTGAACTTCCAGAGATTCAGGCCTTTGTGCAGAGTACTATGGGGAAGGTTTATTTAAGCAGGGAGATGGAATAAAGGGTATGAAAAAAATAAATTTTGATGCGATTGTTGGGCTCTTTGTTCTGACAGGTTTTCTGGCTTTTGCTTATATGTCTCTGCAATTGGGCGAGTTTTCAGTGTTTTCAATGGAGAAGACATACTCAGTTCGGGCGAATTTTGGCAATGTTTCAGGCCTTAAGCGCGGAGCCCTGGTTGAAATGGCAGGGGTTAATGTCGGCAAGGTAAGCAATATCTCCTTGGGCGAAAATGATCAGGCCCAAGTACAGCTTCAGATCAATAACGGGGTAAAGATTACCGATGACGCAATCGCTTCAATTAAAACCCAGGGGATTATCGGGGATAAATATATCAAAATTTCTCAGGGTGGCTCGGAAGAATTGCTGGTTGATGGCGGTGTTATCACGGAAACAGAGTCTGCTGTTGATCTTGAGGAACTGGTGAGTAAATATATTTTCGGCAAGGTCTGAGGACCTGCTTGGTTTCGGATTGTGGCGGGGTTGTTTTTAATTTCTTTTAAAAAACCGGCGTATCTGGCATACATAACTAGGTACGCTGTTTTTTTAGTATCACACAGCTTGTGTGTCCTGCTCAGCTGGGCTTGGTGATAAAAAAATCAGCTAGTTCAGCAACTAGGGTTACAGAGGGCGACCATGAAAAATCGTGACAGCTTTTTTCCACAACTATGCAGAATATGTTTCTGTTGCCTGGCGATCTGGTTGGGGTCGATGTCCGTGGTTTTGGGGCAGGGCGTTACAGGTAATGATGAGCCGACTTTTGGGGAAGAACAGGACATTGGTCTCGTCTCTGATCCGCTGGAGCCGGTTAATCGAGCCTTCTATCATTTTAACGACAAGCTTTATTTTTGGGCGGTCAAGCCAGTGTCCCAGGGATATGCTTATCTCATAGCCGAAGATGTGCGCATGTGTGTGCGGAGCTTTTTGAAAAATCTTCTGGCGCCGGTTCGGATTGTGAACAATCTCCTACAGGGAAAAGTTGTGAACAGTGGGGTTGAAACCGCCCGTTTTGTTATCAACTCTACTCTTGGTATTGCCGGTCTTGCCGATCCTGCAAAAAACGAGTTTGGCCTGTCTCCCAAGGATGAGGATCTGGGGCAAACCTTGGGGGTGTATGGGCTCGGAGAAGGCATCTATATCTGTTGGCCTTTCTTCGGACCGTCGAATGTGCGTGATACCATTGGTCTGGCAGGGGATTTTTTCTTGAGCCCAGTGTCCTATCTGGCCATGTCTGACGCTGGTGCTGGGGTGGCTATAGAGGCAGGCAAGGAAGTGAATAATACCTCCCTCACGTTGGGGGATTACGAAGATTTTAAGGAGTCCGCCATTGATCCTTATGTGTCCTTGCGCGATGCATATCGTCAGTATCGGCAGAAGAAAATACATGATGTTGCCGTGGGCAGTGACTCCGTGTATATCTCTTCATCTGATAGGATTGAAAAAACATACGCCCAGAATATGCCTGTGCCGGTTTCTCAAGAATTGGATTCAGCGCCAGTTTTGGTTGACGATTTTTTTGTCCAGGTTGGAACCTCGGTCGACGCAGAACAGGTTCTGGCTATGCGCCAAAAATTGCTTGCCATGGATACAGAGGCGGTTGTCAAGGTGTATGACCGGGGAGGCTATAACTTTTATGCCTTACAGGTTCCTGTAGGGCATAAGTTTGAGATTGCCAAGCAGGAGGAGCAAAGACTCTGTGCCGCTGGATTCAGCGAAGCCAGGGTTGTTCAATAATGTTAGCAACCCAAGGAAGGATTGTAGGGGCGAAAATGAAAAATAGCAATAAATGGTATCTGAAGTTTCTTTCGGTAATTATTCTGGCAATCGCTATCTTTGTTTTACATCAGGGTACTTCCCGCGCTGCGGCAACCGATCCTGTTGTTTTCATAAAGGATGCAGTTGACGAAATTATTTCGATTCTTCAGGATGAGAAACTCGCTGGGCCGTCTCGCAAGGTGGAGAGGAAAAATCGTGTGGTGGCTATTGTCGAAAAGAAGTTTGATTTTCGAGAGATGGCCCAACGTGCGTTGGCTAGGCACTGGAAGGATAGAAATCCTCAAGAGCAGGATCGATTTGTCTCCTTGTTCAAGAAACTACTGGAGAACACATACATAGCCAAAATAGATACCTACTCCGGGGAAAAAGTCGTCTTTAAGAAAGCTGCCTTACAGGGGAGCAAGGCCATCGTTTACAGTGAGTTGGTCCGCAAGAATGTGGAAACCCCGGTTAATTATATGCTCAAAAACAGCGATGACCACTGGATGGTTTATGATGTGGAAGTGGAGGGAGTGAGTCTGGTGAATAATTACCGGACCCAGTTTGCCAGTATTCTGAGTAAGGAGGATTTTGCCGGACTTATTGCCAGACTTGAAGAGAAAGTCAATAAGGGGGCTGCTGAATAAGCGCAAATGGTTACCGTTGAAGAAAAGCTTTTTGGGAGATACAGGCCTGAAGAGTTGAAAGATATATTTTCTTTTTTATCCACAGAAGAAATGGGTGAGTTGTGTGCCTATCTTGAGTTCCGAGAGTGGCAGTCCGCGGAAATTGTGATGAAAAATGGGGATTCCGGTGATTTTCTGGGGTTTCTAGTCAAGGGGAAACTTGCCGTCAAGATGGAGGGGATATTCCCTGGTAGACCCATCCTGGTTGCCGTGTTTGAGCGGGGAAGCTTGGTCGGTGAGATTTCCGTTGTTGACGGGGGGCGTCGGCATGCCACCGTTGTTGCCACGGAAACGAGTCATCTCTTGGTCCTCTCTCAGGAAAATATGGAACTGATGTTGAAGCAGGCGCCTGCTCTTGGCTTGAAATTTCTCCGACGGATTATTCATGTGCTTGGTCATCGCCTAAGTAAGGCGAGCGACCGTCTCTCCCGGTTGTTGTAACCTTTGTAATTCCTCTTTTTTGTTCAAGTAATGATTGCCTTGCGCGTCGAAGACGCCGCTTCCATTGGACGTGTGCGCAATGAGAAAAAAGGTCTGATGGCGAATTTGCTTGACAATGAGCCGTGTTTATTTATATTAATCTGTTCTATTTTTCGCATTGCGAACAGGTGATATGTGCGGATCAAGTGGGACGAAATACCGGCAGACGGCCTTTTTTTTAGTATTGACGATGATTCTTGGGTTCCTGGTCATGAAGTCGTCTGTCAAGGTCCGGGAGTGTGTACCGTTTCTCTAAGAAAAGAGGGCGGGCGGATTCTGCTTGCTGGCACCATGCGCCTTTTGGTTGTTCTTGAATGCGATCGTTGCCTTGAGTCTTTTGCCCATACCTTGGCCGAAGAATTTGAGGTTGTTTTTGAATTGCTTGCCAAAGAGGAAAAGGCGGGTCTTGCTTCGGAATACTTTTGCAAGGGCAGCGATTTGGATGTCGTTTATCTTGCGGAGCCTGTTGTGGATGTTTTTTCCGTGCTTGCGCAGCAGGTGTATCTTGGCTTGCCAGCGAAAAGACTCTGCAGTGACAAGTGTCAGGGGCTGTGTTCGGAGTGCGGGGCGAACCTGAGTCGTTGTCCGTGTGATTGTGCCAGAGGGGCAGGCGCATCTCCATTCAACGTTTTGGCAAAATTGAAGAACCAGTGAAGGGTGATTTTCCGAAGCGATATTTGCTGAAACGCGCCTGTTCATTCCCGTGGTCCATTGGCATCGCAAAGCAAAAAAAACCGTGTTATTTGTGTTGAACCTGTTGAGTTTTTTTGAGAAACCCGTTACAGACAACAAGCTGTAACCGAGATCTTTCCACTTGGAGGAAAAGAAATGGCCTTACCGAAAAGAAGACACTCCCATGCTCGTACCAGAATACGTCGTTCTCACGATGCTCTGTGTGGCGTAACTGTTTCCACCTGCTCCGAGTGTGGCGAGCCCAAGCTTCCGCACCGTCTTTGTCCTGGCTGCGGGTCATACAAGGGCCGTACTGTTGTCAAGTTGACCGCAGAGTAATCGAGTTACGCCATGGCGTTGCATATTGCCTTGGATGCCATGGGCGGGGATCGAGGTCCGGAAGAACTGGTTTCCGGGGCATTCATGGCTGCGAGCGGCTCTGATCTTGAGATTAGTCTGATTGGTGATCAGGCCCGGCTCGGGGCCATTCTCGCAACCCATGGCAGTTCTTCCTCCAGGATTCATCTGGTCCATGCCTCCCAGGTTGTTGGCATGGATGAATCCCCCTTTGACGCCATCCGCAGGAAAAAAGATTCCTCCATCATGAAGGCTTTTACCCTCCACAAAGAGGGCAGGGTTGACGCTGTTGTCAGCGCCGGCAATTCCGGGGCAACCCTGGCCGCAGCCCTCAAGTTGCTTGGCCGTTTGGAGCATGTGTCCCGCCCCGGAATCGCGGGCATTTTTCCCACCTTGAAAGGACCTGTGGTGATGATGGACGTGGGCGCAAACGTTGATTGTCGCCCTGAACATCTTTTTCAATTCGGGGTCATGGCCACCGCTTTCTCCCAGGTGCTTTTTGGTCTGGATCGACCCCGTGTCGGTCTGCTCAGTATCGGTGAAGAGGGGGGGAAGGGTAATGTCCTGGTGAAAAAATCCCACGAGCTTTTTCACCAGAGTTCCTTGAACTATATCGGGAATGTCGAAGGCCGGGATACCTTTCAGGGAGATGTCGACGTCATGGTCTGTGACGGATTTGTCGGCAATGTCTGTTTGAAACTCAGCGAAGGGTTGGCCGAGGCGGTCATGGGTATGCTGGGGGAGGAGATTTCAAAGAGCCTTAAGGCAAAACTGGGCTATCTGCTTGCCAAGGATGCCTTTGTTTCCTTTAAAAAACGGGTTGATTATGCCGAGTATGGGGGGGCGCCCTTGCTCGGTATACGAGGCAACGCCATAATTTGCCATGGACGTTCAAGTGCCGTGGCAATAAAAAATGCCATCCGGGTTGCCTCCGTAATGGCCCGCAACAAGGTCAATGACCGAATTCTCGAGCTTTTTTCCTTTGATCCTCTCCTTGTGCAACAAATTGATACCCCGCTGGAAAAAGCCGCTGTTGCCGGGGTAATCCCATGAGCCGTGCGGTTATTATCGGGACAGGTTCCTGTTTGCCGAAAAGGATCCTTACCAACGAGGATCTGGAAAAGATGGTTGATACCTCCGACGAGTGGATTACCACCAGGACAGGCATCAAGACCAGGCATATAGCCCAGGCAGGCGAGGAGACTTCCAAACTGGCAAGTGTCGCAGCCCGTCGTGCCCTGGATATGGCCGGGGTAACCCCGGCGGAGGTTGACATGATCGTCCTCGGGACGATTTCCTGTGAAAAGGCCATGCCCTCCTGCGCCTGTCTTGTGCAGAAGGAACTGGAGGCTGTCAACGCCTTTGCCTTTGATATCAATGCCGCCTGTTCCGGCTTTCTTTTCGGCCTTGATCTCGCCGATAAATACATCCGTCACAACCCGGATATGAAAATTTTGGTGATTGGCGCGGAAAATCTTTCCGCCCGGACCAATTGGCAGGACCGCAATACCTGTGTGCTTTTCGGGGATGGTGCCGGGGCCTGCCTGGTGACTGGCAACGATCAGGGCCGGGGAATCATGGCGAGTCAACTCTATGCGGACGGCCGGTTGTGGGAATTGCTCCATATGGACAGCGCCCCCAGTCTGAACCCCGATCTTAGCCACCAACAAAGTGACGGGCCTTTCATCAAGATGATGGGGAAGGATGTTTTTCGCTATGCGGTCCGGGCCATGGAAGATGCCATCACCGCCGTCCTTGAAAAAGAAGGCCTTACCATCGCTGACATCTCCCTCATTGTGCCCCATCAGGCAAATATCCGTATCCTGAAAAGCCTGGCGGATCACCTCCGTGTGCCGCTCGAAAAAATCTATATTAATGTGCACAAATATGGTAATACATCGGCGGCGACCGTGCCGATTGCCATGGACGAAGCGAACCGGGAAGGCCGATTGCAGCAGGGGGATCTGCTTCTCATCTGCGCTTTTGGCGGCGGCTTTACCTGGGGTGCAGCTCTGGTCAGATGGTAGGCACTGGGTGTGCCATTATCAACCGTATATCAAAGTAATTGAGGATAAGGGGGCAGAGTGGATTATTTCTTGAGCGAAGAGCAGCAGATGATCGTTGATGTTGCTCGGCAGATCACCGATGAAATGATTGTTCCGCAAAGGGCGGAATTGGACGAAACCGAAGACTATCCCCGTGATATCTTAACCGCTATTGCCAAGGCTGATTTGTATGGCCTCTATATCCCTGAGGAATATGGTGGTTTGGGCGGGGGGTGTTTTGAGATCGTTCTCGCCCTTGAGCAGTTTGCCCGTGGCTGTACCGGGGTTGCCACCGCCTTTGCCGCCAGCGCCCTGGGCGCATACCCGATTCTTATCTCCGGCAGCGAAGAGCTGAAACAGAAATACATGCCTCTTATCGCCAACGGTGAGAAACTGGCGGCCTTTGCCCTTACCGAAGCCAACGCGGGTAGCGATGCCTCCGGCATCCAGACCACTGCGGTTCTCGATGGCGATGAATGGGTCCTCAACGGCACCAAACAGTGGATTACCAATGCCGGGGAGGCCCAGATCTATACGGTTATCGCCATCACCGACAAAAGCAAGGGGCCCCGCGGCGCCACCATGTTTGTGGTCGAGGATACCGATCCTGGTTTTTCGTACGGGGTCAAGGAAAAGAAGCTGGGTATCCGCTGCTCTTCCACCCGAGAGCTGATCTTCAAGGACTGTCGCATTCCCAAGGACAGGGTGATCGGTCGGATCGGCATGGGCTTTATCACCGTGATGAAGACCCTGGATCAGTCCCGTCCAGGTATTGCCATCCTCGGTGTTGGTCTGGGGCAGGGCGCCTTGGATGAGGCGGTTACCTATGCCAAGCAGCGTGTCCAGTTCGGCAAGCCTATTATCTCTTTTCAGGCCGTGCAGCATATTCTTGCCGATATGGCCATCCAGGTCGAGGCGGGCCGCGCCTTGGTATATTCCGCAGCTAAGCATATCGATGCCCATAAAAATGACATGTCCAAAGCCTCCTCCATGTGCAAGGTGTTTGCCACCGACATGGCGATGAAGGTCACCGTTGATGCGGTACAGGTTCTTGCCGGCTATGGGTATATGCGTGATTATCCGGTGGAGAAGATGATGCGTGATGCCAAGATCCTCCAGATATATGAGGGCACCAATCAGATCCAGCGTAATGTTATTGGTCAGGAACTCAACAAGGAGTATATGAGGTCCTCATGAAGATCATCGTTTGCGTAAAACAGGTTCCGGATGCCAAGGATGTCCGCCTGGACCCCAAGACCAACACCCTGTCCAGGGAAGGGGTGCAGGCCATTATGAACCCTTACGACCGGCATGCCCTTGAGGAGGCGGTTCGCCTGAAAGAGCAGTACGGCGGCATGGTAACCGTGCTCAGCATGGGCCCGCCCCAGGCAGAGGAGATGCTGCGCGAGGCCGTATCCTGCGGGGCGGATGAGGCGGTGCTTGTTTCGGATCGGGCCTTTGCCGGAGCGGACACCTGGGCGACCACTTACACCCTGTCCATGGCCATTAAAAAGATCGATGATTTCGACCTTATCCTTTGCGGCAAGCAGGCCATCGATGGGGATACAGCCCAGGTGGGTCCCGGCCTGGCAGAGCGACTTGATATCCCTTTTGTCGCCTATGTGCGCAAGATCAATGCCTGCACCGGTAATACCATTCGGGCGGAGCGCTTGATGGATGACGGCTACGACCTGGTGGAGGTGGAGTTGCCCGCGCTGTTCACCGTGGTCAAAGAGATCAATGAGCCCAGAATTCCTTCCCTCAAGGGGAAGATGAAGGCAAAAAAGATCGATATCACCAAGCTGACTGCGGTGGATATCGAGGCAGACCCGGAGCAGTTGGGTCTCAAAGGTTCCACCACTCAGGTGGTCAAGGTCTTTTCTCCGGAACTGAAAGGTGCGCGGGCCATGCTTGCGGGTACACCCAGTGAGCAGGTTGCCCAACTGTATGCGAAATTGTCGCCTCTCTTGTAGACTTCAGACGAACGGAATTCTCCATGCTACAGATTGATATAGAAGCCTGTATTGGTTGCGGTGTCTGTGAAAGTACCTGTACCTTCGGGGCCATCAAGGTTGACGGCGGTGTCGCCGTAGTCAGCGAGACCTGTACCCTCTGCGGCAGTTGCGTGGATGTCTGCGAGGTCGGGGCTCTTTCCATCGCGCGAGAGGAGAAGGCCACCCAGGGCAACCTGGCCGACTGGTCCGGAGTCTGGGTCTATGCGGAATGCCGACATGGCAGGCTTGCCCCCGTTGCCCTTGAACTGCTCGGTGCAGGGCGTAAGCTGGCCGAAAAAAGAGGGGTTCCCCTTTCCGCAGTTCTCCTGGGGTCAAAAATCGAGGGCATGGCCGAAGAGCTCATCGCCTACGGCGCTGACAAGGTGTTTGTTGTTGATGATCCTGCCTTGGCATCTTTTACCGACGATGCGTATGGCAACGCCTTGAGCGCGCTGGCCAAACAACACAAGCCCGAGATTATTCTTGCGGGGGCCACGGCCATCGGCAGATCCTTTATCCCCCGGGTTGCCACCACCCTTGCCACGGGTCTTACCGCCGATTGCACGGATCTGGCGATCCGTGATGAGGATGGCGCGTTGCTCCAGACCCGTCCGGCCTTTGGCGGCAACATCATGGCCACCATTGTCTGCCCGCATACCCGCCCACAGATTTCCACGGTGCGGCCGCTGGTGATGAAACCTCTTGTCAGAGACGCAGCGCGCAAGGGGGAAATCATGAAGGTGAATCTGGATCCGGCCTTGCTTAAGCCCCGCGTCAAGGTGCTTGAGTCGGTGGTCGAAGATCTTGACCGGGTGAACCTCTCCGAGGCCGATATTGTCGTGGCTGGCGGTCGGGGGTTGGAAAACGAGAAGGGCTTTGCCATGATCCGCGAACTGGCCGATGTGCTGGGCGGCGCGGTTGCCGCTTCCAGGGCTGCGGTGGACAGCGGCTGGATCCCCTATCCCCATCAGGTCGGGCAGACCGGCAAGACCGTGGCCCCCAAGATATACATTGCCTGCGGAATCTCCGGTGCCATCCAGCACCTGGTCGGGATGCAGTCCGCCGACACCATTATCGCCATTAACCGTGATCCCGATGCCCCGATTTTTGACGTGGCCACCTACGGCATTGTCGGTGATGTCTTCGAGATCGTGCCCATGCTTATCGCGAAATTCAAAGAAAGGAAGAGCGCATGAGCCTGAGCGGAAAAATCGCCGTAGTCACTGGGGGCAGCAGGGGCATTGGTCGGGCGATCTGCCAGCGCCTGGCAGCGCTTGGCGCCACGGTCATTGTTAACTATGTGAGCAACCCGGCGGCTGCGGAAGAGACGGTAAAGAGTATCCAGAATGCAGGCGGCAAGGCTGAATCGATCCAGTTCAACGTTGCCACCCCGGAGGAGATCGAAACGGCGTTCAAGAAGATCCTCGATGCGCATGGCCGGGTGGATATCCTGGTGAACAACGCCGGAATCACGCGGGACACCCTGCTCATGAAGATGAAGGACGAGCAGTGGGACGAGGTTCTTAATACCAACCTCAAGGGCGTGTTTCTCTGCACCAAGGCGGTGAGCCGGGGTATGATGAAACAGCGGTGGGGCAGGATCATCAACATCACCTCGGTGATTGGCTTTGCCGGCAACGCCGGGCAGGCCAATTACGCCGCCGCCAAGGCAGGGATTGTCGGTTTCACCAAGTCCGTGGCCAAAGAGCTTGCCTCCCGTGGGATCACGGTGAACGGGGTGGCCCCTGGCTACATTGTCACCGACATGACCCGCAATCTTTCCGAAGAGATCACCAATACGATCAAGGGTGAGATTCCCATGGGTGTGCTGGGCGAGGCCGAGGATATTGCCGGGGCTGTCGCCTATTTGGCGTCTGACGATGCGCGCTATGTGACAGGGCAGTTTATCCATGTCAATGGCGGCATGTTTATGTAATATATATTGTAAGAACGAATCTTGGTAAGATGTTACCGTAAACCAGCAAGGAGAAAAGATCATGTCTGTACAGGAAAAACTCATTGATATCATTGCCGAGCAGCTGAGTGTTGATAAAGACAAGGTTGTGCCCGGAGCCTCTTTTATTGATGACCTGGGCGCTGACTCCCTGGATTTGGTTGAGCTGATCATGGCCATGGAAGAGGCTTTCGATATCGAGATTGCCGATGACGTTGCGGAAAAGATCACCACCGTCCAGAACGCCATTGACCATATCAACAAGGTTGCCGGTTGATCCGAACAGCTTTTTGTCGGTAGCAGATACTTGGAAGGAACAACTGAGGACTGACCTTGGTGGGATTGTAGCCCGCCAAGGCCTTTCTTTCTCTGCAAACAGATGGTGAGGTTCAGCGTGGGCAGAAGAGTCGTGGTCACAGGAGTTGGACTGGTTACCCCTTTGGGAACAGGCGTGGAGAAAACCTGGAGTGCGCTGTGTTCAGGCATCAGCGGCATCGGCCCGATTACCCGGTTCGACGCCAGTGAGATCGGGGTCAACATTGCCGCTGAAGTCAAGGATTTTCAAGTTGAAGACCATATCGACAAGAAGGTCGCCAAACACCTCGATCTTTTTGTGCAGTACGCTGTTGCCGCAGCCGGGGAAGCATTGAAAGATGCTGCTTTGCCGATTACCGATGAAAACGCTCCCCGGATTGGAAGCATCATGGGTTGCGGACTCGGCGGCTTGCCCACCATTGAAAAATATCATCAAGTGGCCATGGAAAAAGGGACCAAGCGCATCACGCCCTTTTTTATTCCCATGGTTATCCCCAATATGGGCGCCGGGCAGATTTCCATTATCTACGGCACCAAGGGTCCGAATCTGTCCCTCACCACCGCCTGTGCAGCAGGAACCCACGCGGTGGGGGAGGCGTTTCGCTCCATCGTCAACGATGAATGTGATGTGGCCATTACCGGTGGCAGCGAATCGGTGATCTGTCCTCTGGCGGTTGGCGGTTTCCATGCGATGAAGGCCCTGTCCACCCGCAATGACCAGCCGGAAAAAGCCTCCCGCCCCTTTGACCGGGACCGGGACGGTTTTATCATCTCCGAAGGGGCCGGCGTGCTCATTCTTGAGGAGTTGGCGCATGCCCTGGCCCGTGGCGCCAAGATTTATGCCGAGGTTGCCGGGTACGGCCTGAGCAGCGATGGCTACCATATGGCCGCCCCACCCGAGGATGGCAACGGAGCTTCCCGCTGCATGCAGATGGCCCTCAAGGACGCAGGCATGCGTCCGGAAGACGTGGACTACATCAACGCCCATGGCACCTCGACCCCGTTGAACGATGTGGTGGAAACCCGGGCCATTAAAACGGTTTTCGGCGATCAGGCGTACAAGCTGGCCATCAGCTCGACAAAATCCATGACCGGGCATATGCTGGGCGGGGCAGGTGGCATCGAAGCGGTTTTTACCGCTCTGTCCATCAAGCACCAGATTGCTCCGCCAACCATGAATCTGGAAAATCCCGATCCCGAGTGCGATCTGGATTATGTACCCAACCAGGCCCGCAAGATGAAGATTCGGGCCGCCATGTCCAATTCCTTTGGCTTTGGCGGAACCAATGCGGTTTTGCTTATGAAGCAATACGAGGCGAAATCGTGAATATTGCCATCGGTTGCGATCACGGCGGTATCGGCCTGAAGGGAGAAATCGTTCCGCTTCTTCAAGCGATGGGGCATACGGTGGATGATAAGGGCTGCTTTTCCACCGAGTCTGTCGATTACCCCGATTTCGCCAAGGCTGTCTGCGCCCAGGTGCAGAACGGTAGTTGTGAGCGCGGGATTCTGATTTGCGGCACCGGGGTGGGGATGTCCATGGCGGCCAACCGTTTCGAGGGGATTCGCGCGGGGTTGTGCAATGAGCTGTTTACGGCGCGGATGAGCCGGGAGCATAATGACGCCAATGTCCTCTGCCTCGGCGCCAGGGTTATCGGCCCCGGCCTGGCTGTGGAAATAGTCCGCGCTTGGGTCAGCACCGAATTTGCCGGGGGCAGGCATCAGCGGCGGATTGACATGTTCTAGAAAACGGGTCTGCTCTTTGGTGGACCCCATGCACGGTTTTTCATTGCGCGGCCGGAATTACCTGGAGTAATTTTTCGGCCGTGATTATTTTGTCGAAATATTACGGGCGCGGTTTTCAACCCATAAATAACCATGAAGGATACTGCAGTGTCGTATTTGAAAGAGAGTGATCCGGATGTGTACCGTTCCATCCGCCAGGAGTTGGCAAGGCAGTCCAATCAGCTCGAACTGATTGCCTCCGAGAACATTGTCAGCGAGGCGGTGCTTGAGGCCCAGGGGTCTATTTTTACCAACAAGTACGCCGAGGGGTATCCTGGCAAGCGTTACTATGGTGGTTGCGAATATGCCGACCAGATCGAATCCCTGGCCATTGAGCGGGCTCTGAAGATCTTTGGCGCTGAATACGCCAATGTCCAGCCCCATTCCGGCAGTCAGGCCAATATGGCGGTCTATTTTTCCTCGTTGCAGCCGGGCGATACGGTGCTGGGCATGGATCTGGCCCACGGTGGTCATCTCACCCACGGGGCAGCGGTGAATTTTTCCGGGCAGCTCTATAAGTTTGTTTCTTACGGGGTGAACCGGGAAACCGAGCGCATCGACATGGCTGAGGTGGAGCGCATTGCCCTTGAGCAGAGGCCGAAGATGATCGTGGCCGGGGCGAGTGCTTATCCTCGGGTAATCGATTTTGCCGGGTTCCGCGCCATAGCCGATAAGGTCGGCGCCCTGTTCATGGTGGATATGGCCCATATCGCCGGGCTGGTGGCTGCCGGGGTCCATCCCTCTCCGGTGCCGTACGCCGATTTTGTCACCACCACCACCCACAAGACCCTGCGGGGGCCGCGGGGCGGCCTGATCCTGGCCAAGGGTGAGTTCGGCAAAAAATTGGACAGCAAGATCTTTCCGGGCATTCAAGGCGGGCCGCTGGTGCATGTCATCGCTGCCAAGGCCGTGGCCTTCAAGGAGGCCATGGGGGAGAAATTCAAGAAGGATCAGGTCCAGGTGGTCAAGAACGCCCAGGCTTTGGGAGAAGGGCTGGTCCGTCACGGCTTCCGTCTGGTTTCCGGCGGCACCGACAATCATTTGCTCCTGGTTGATTTGAGCAACAAGGGGGCAACCGGCAAGGAGTCGGAAGAGGCCTTGGAAGAAGCGGGACTCACCGTCAACAAAAATGCCATTCCCTTTGACCAGCAGAGCCGCTTTGTCACCAGCGGGGTGCGCATCGGCACTCCGGCCGTGACCACCCGTGGTCTCAAGGAGCCGGAGATGGCCAAGGTGGCCGACTGGATCAACCGGGCCATCGAAAACCGTCAGAACAAGGAAGCCCTGAACGATATCCGGCTTGAGGTTCGCGCCCTGTGCGATGCCTTTCCCCTGTATCCCGATATGAAACGGGACAACGAGTAACCGGCCATGACCGACACCCGCCCGTCCTGGGACGAATATTTCATGTCCATCACCGAGATGGTGGCCCAGCGCTCAACCTGTCTCCGCCGCAAGGTGGGCGCCATTCTGGTGCGGGACAAGCGTATTATTGCCACGGGCTATAACGGAGCGCCGTCCAAGGTCAGCCATTGTCTGGATATCGGCTGCCTGCGGGAGCAGCAGGGGATTCCCTCCGGGGAGCGGCATGAGTTGTGCCGCGGCCTGCATGCCGAGCAGAACGCCATTATCCAGGCGGCCCTGCACGGTTTCAGCGTCGAAGGTTCCACCCTCTACTGCACCAATATGCCCTGCTCCATCTGTAGCAAGATGCTGATCAATGCACGAATTGAAAAAATCTATTATAAAGAGGGATATGCCGACAACCTTTCCTCCTTGCTGTTGGCAGAAGCCAAAGTACCTGTTGTCCAGCTGGGGTAGCGGTCTGGCTTCCTGCTCCGGCGCAGATCTCGTTAAGGCGAAGTTATGAAATGTCCGTACTGCGGTCATCTGGAAAACCGGGTTGTTGACTCCCGCCTGAACAAGGATTTTACCATCACCCGTCGCCGCCGGATGTGCGATGCCTGCAGCCGCAGGTTCACCACCTACGAGCGGCTTGAGGTGACCATGCCCATGCTGATCAAGAAGGATGGGCGCCGCGAGGCTTGGGACCGGCACAAGGTGGTGGAGGGGCTGCAAAAGGCCTGCGAGAAACGGCCGGTCAGCATGGAGCAGATCGATGAGTTTGTCGATTCCCTGGAGCGGGAGCTTCAGGACATGGGCGAACGCGAGATTCCGGTGAAGCTGGTCGGGGAGCGGGTCATGGACGGCCTGCGCAAGCTCGACGGCGTGGCCTATGTCCGTTTCGCCTCGGTGTACCGGCAGTTCAAGGATTTGAGCGAGTTCATGGCCGAGTTGAAAGGTATGCTGGGCGGCCCGGAAGAAACAGCGAAATGAAAGACGACCGCGCCTGGATGCAGCTGGCAATCAGGGAGGCGAGAAAGGGGCTGGGACGCACCTCGCCCAACCCTTGCGTCGGCGCGGTTGTGGTTAAAAATAACCGGCTTATTGCCACGGGGTTTCACCAGAAAGCCGGAACCCCCCATGCCGAGGTGCATGCTCTCCGGGCTGCCGGGGCAAAGGCTAGGGGCGCCACCATTTATGTGACCTTGGAGCCCTGCAACCATACGGGCCGGACTCCTCCCTGCACCCAGGCTATCCTGGCCAGCGGCATCAAGCGGGTGGTGGTCGGCATGCTGGATCCCAATCCGTTGGTGGCGGGCGGGGGTTGCAAGACCCTTGGTGCCCAAGAGGTTGAGGTCACGCAGGGCGTGCTGGCTGAGGAATGCCGGAGCTTGAACCGGCCATTCAGCAAGCATGTCACCACCGGGTTGCCTTGGGTGATCATGAAGGCCGGAATGAGTCTGGATGGGAGATTGGCTCTGGCCTCCGGCCAGTGCGCCTGGATCACCAACGAGCAATCCCGGCGTCAGGTGCATCGGTTGCGGGATAGGGTGGATGCCATCCTCATCGGCAGTGGCACGGCCCTGTGCGATGATCCGTCGCTTACCACCAGATTGGTGGGCCGCAGGGGCAGGGATCCGTTGCGGGTTATTCTGGACACTGCGCTCAGATTGCCGCCAACCGCCAAAATGCTGCAACAGCCGTCTTCTGCTCCCACCTGGATTTTTTGCGGGCCGGATGCGGAGGTGAAACGGGCCGAGGCTCTGGTTAAGGCAGGCGCGGTCATCAAGCAGGTCAGGCTTACTGGCGCAGGACAGCTTGATCTTGAAGTGGTACTTTGCGAGCTTGGCAGGGCGCAACTCACCAGTGTGCTGGTCGAAGGGGGCAGCCGGGTGCATGGCGCGTTTTTGCGGGCCGGGTTGATCGACGAGGTGAATATCTTTGTCGCCCCGATCTTTCTCGGCGGCGATGGAGTACCGCTTGTGGATACCCTGGGGTTGCAACAGGTTGCAGACGCCCCCGGCTTTACGGTCACCAAGGTGCGGCGTCTTGGGGGCGATGTGCTGATCGAAGGGCTGATAGAAAAACAGCTTGTAGCTGGCAGCTGATCGCTGACCGCTTAGGAAGGGACATGTTCACCGGGATCATACTGGGACAAGGCAGAATACTGGAAAAAAGGCCGGTGGGCGGCGGGATGCTCTTCGCCATCGGGGCGGACTTTGATCTGCCCGAACCTGCGGAAGGCGAGTCCATCGCGGTCAACGGGGTTTGTCTCACGGCCAAGGAGATCAGCGGCAGACGTTTCGTGGTGGATGTTTCGCCGGAAAGCCTCAAGCGCACCAATCTCGGGCAGCTGGCCGTGGGGAGCGTGGTCAATCTGGAACGCGCCCTGCGCCTCACCGACCGGCTGGGCGGGCATATGGTCAGCGGCCATGTGGACGCCACGACCCCCATGCTTACCCGTCAGCCCCTTGGGGATTTCGTGCTGTTCAGCTTTCAGGTGCCTGCGGGTTTTGGCAAGTATATCATCGAAAAGGGCTCCATCGCCATTGACGGCATCAGTCTTACCGTCAACAGTATCGATGCGAAAGCTTTTTCCGTTTCCATCATCCCCCACACCCTCGGGGTTACCACCCTGGGTGCGCTGAAACAGGGGAGCGTGGTGAATATAGAAGTGGATCTGATCGGCAAGTATGTGGAAAAATTGCTCTCCGCCAAGGATGCTGACGGCGGGGGTGGGGAATCAAGAATCAATTCCGCTTTTCTGGCAGAGCACGGTTTTTTGCGATAACGTGCTCTGCCAACAGGCGGCGGAAGTTTTGAGGTGAATGACATGGCGGTAAGTTCCATTGAAGAGGTGATTGACGAGATCCGGGCCGGGAAGATGATCATCCTGGTTGATGACGAGGATCGCGAGAATGAAGGCGATCTGTACATGGCCGCGGAAAAGGTCACCCCCGAGGCGATCAATTTCATGGCCACCCATGGCAGAGGCCTCATCTGTCTGACCCTGACCCCGGATCATCTGGAGCAGTTGCAGATCCCCATGATGGTGCAGAACAACAAGTCTCCCTTTGAAACCGCCTTCACGGTGAGCATCGAGGCCACCACCGGGGTCACCACCGGTATCTCCGCAGCGGACCGGGCCAGGACCATCCTGGTGGCCGCCGATCCCAAGGCCAAGCCCAGCGATATCGTCAGCCCCGGCCATATCTTTCCCCTGCGCGCCAGGCGGGGCGGGGTTTTGGTCCGCACCGGCCAGACCGAGGGCTCGGTTGACCTCTCCCGCTTGGCTGGATTGAATCCTTCCGGGGTGATCTGCGAGATCATGAAGGAGGACGGCACCATGGCCCGGATGCCCGATCTGGAGATCTTTGCCAAGGAGCATGACCTCAAGATCGCCACCATCGCCGATCTGGTCGCCTACCGGACCCGCGAGGACAAGCTGGTCCATCGGGCTGCCGAGGCAAAAATCCCCACCCGCTATGGCGATTTCCGGGCCATTGTTTACACCAACGATGTGGATGACCTCGAACACGTTGCCCTGGTCAAGGGCGAGATCGACCCCACCAAGGAGATCATGGTCCGGGTGCATTCCTCCTGTCTGACCGGCGACGTCTTCGGCTCCAAGCGCTGCGACTGTGGCGGACAGCTGCACAGCGCCATGCGCATGGTCGAGCATGAGGGCGCGGGCATCATCCTCTACATGCAGCAGGAGGGGCGCGGTATCGGGTTGATCAACAAGATCAAGGCCTATGCCCTTCAGGAGGGCGGGATGGATACGGTTGAGGCCAATGTGCATCTGGGTTTCAAGGCCGACCTGCGCGACTACGGGATCGGCGCTCAGATCCTTCGGGATTTGGGGGTGCGCAAGATGCGGCTCATCACCAACAACCCCAAGAAGATCATCGGCCTTGAAGGCTATGGCCTTAAGGTCACTGCACGGCAGGCCATCGAAATGGTGGCGGAACCGGAAAATATCGATTACCTGAAGGCCAAGAAGGACAAGCTTGGCCATATGCTGGATCTGTTCACCGGCGGCGGCAAGGATACAAAAAACTAAGTCTTCGTACACTCTTGGAGGAAAAAACGATGCCGAAATTTTTTGAAGGAAAACTGCAGGCCGAAGGGAAAAAATTCGGGATTGTCATTGCCCGGTTTAACTCTTTTATTGCCGAGCGTCTGCTGGAAGGTGCCCTGGACACCCTGATGCGTTCCGGGGTCAAGGACAAGGAGATCGAGGTGGCCAGGGTTCCCGGCGCCTTTGAGATTCCGCTGGTTGCCCAGAAGATGGTCAAATCCGGCCGCTATGACGCAGTGATCTGTCTTGGCGCGGTGATCCGCGGCTCAACCCCCCATTTTGATTTCGTGGCCAACGAGGCGACCAAGGGGATTGCCCAGGCCAGCATGGAATCCGGAGTGCCCATCATCTTTGGTGTCCTCACCACCGATTCCATCGAGCAGGCCATTGAACGGGCCGGGTCCAAGGCAGGCAACAAGGGTTCCGAGTGCGCGGCCACTGCCATCGAGATGGTTAACCTGCTGCCGCAGCTCGCCTGATCATCCATGGGAAACCGACGCAAGGCAAGGGAGCTTGCCCTCAACGCCCTGTTTCAAGGGGAGATGACTGCAACCTCCGCAGTGGAGAATTTTCCGCTGCTCTGCGAGAATTTTGAGATCAATAAAAAAGCCATCCCCTATGGGAGTGAGCTGGTTTACGGCATCACCGACAAGAGGGATGATCTTGACGCCAAGATCGAAGAAAGCGCGGTGAACTGGCGGGTCAGCCGGATGTCGGTGCTGGATCGCAACATTATCCGGCTGGCGGCCTATGAAATGATGTTCAAGGAGGATGTGCCGCCCCGGGTGGCCATCGACGAGGCCATCGAGCTGGCCAAGCGTTACTGCGGCGAGGATTCTCCGGGCTTTATCAATGGGATTCTTGACGCTATCCTGAAAAATATAAGCAAGGAAAAGTAGCCTGTAATGCGGGCAAGTCCGCGCGCCATCAACGGAACCGATCTGCGAGCATAATGGCTTCAGGGAACAATAAGCAGGAAAAACCAACGCTTGGGCGAGAGATACTTTCCGTATTCGGGGTGTTTGTCGCCCTTTTTCTGCTTCTCTGCCTGATCAGCTATACCTCGGTGGAGCCGCTGGTCCAGACAGCCACCGCCAACTGGGGCGGGACGGTGGGCCAGTTTGTCGCCGGACTGCTCATGGATCTCTTGGGAATCACCGCGCTCTGGCTGCCTTTTCTCCTGCTTTTTTTCGCCATCCGTCTTTTTTCCCCGGACTGCACCCTGGATACCCTACCCCTGATCGTATTCGGCTGTACCGGGATTCTCCTGGCCAGCGCAGGCCTCTCCGGCTTTACTGCCCTGAGCTCTTTCACTGTTTTTGAGCACACCTATCCGGTTGCCGGTTTCTTGGGCACCCTCCTGGCCCAGTATGCTCAGCTGCTTTTCGGCGGACCAGGGTCATACCTGCTGTTTCTCGTGGTGCTGGTTATCTCCCTGATGCTGATCAGCAGTTTCTCCCCCTATTCCCTTGGCAATCGGTTGCGCGGGTTTCTGGCCTCCCGATGGGCGGCTCGAAAGGCGTACGAGGTCAACTCCTCTGCCGGGCAGGGCAAGAAACAGGCGGCGGCCGTTCCCCTTGTAACCGATCCAAGCCCGGACGAGGATGATTCCATCGTGCCCAAGGTGCATGCCCCGGTAAAGCTTGAGGCCGGGGGAGAGGACGACTCCTTCCGCCTCCTGCCCGCTGCCAGCGGGGAATACCGGCTGCCGCCCCTCTCCCTGCTGGATAAGCCGGAAAATACCGAGGTGGTCGTGGACCGCGAGTACTACTATGCGGTCAGCGCCGAATTGGAGGAAAAGCTCAAGGATTTCGGGGTGGTGGGCAAGGTGGTCGGCATCTCCCCAGGTCCGGTGATCACCACCTACGAGTTTTCCCCGGCTCCTGGGGTCAAGATCAACAAGATCATTGCCCTGGCCGACGATCTGGCCCTGGGGCTCAAGGCCGAGAGCGTGCGCATCGTCGGCTCCATCCCGGGCAAGGCCGCGCTGGGCATCGAGATCCCCAACCCGACCCGCAATATCGTCTATGTCCGCGACATCTTTGCCAACGAAAAATTTCAAAAGGCCAGCTCCCGGCTCACCATTGGGTTGGGCATGGATGTGGTGGGCAATCCGGTGATCGCCGATCTGGCGCGGATGCCCCATCTGCTCATCGCCGGGGCAACCGGCTCGGGAAAAAGCGTGGCGGTCAACACCATCATCTGCTCGATCCTTTTTCGGGCCACGCCCGAGGAGGTCCGCTTGCTGCTGGTGGACCCCAAGCGCATTGAGCTTTCCTGCTACGAGGATATCCCCCACCTGCTGCACCCGGTGGTGGTGGACCCCAAGCTGGCCAGTCGGGCCCTGCTTTGGGCGGTGCGGGAGATGGAGCGCCGCTACCAGCTGATGGAAGAGGCCAAGGTCAAGAGTCTGGCCAGCTACAACGCCGAGGCCGTGGACAAATTGCCGCTCATCGTCATCATCATTGACGAGCTGGCCGACCTGATGATGGTCTCCTCCCGCGAGGTCGAGGATTCCGTGGCCAGGCTCGCCCAGATGGCGAGGGCTGCGGGCATGCACCTGATCCTCGCCACCCAGCGCCCCTCGGTGGATGTGCTCACCGGGTTGATCAAGGCCAACTTCCCAACGCGGATGTCGTTCAAGGTCTCCTCCAAGATCGATTCCCGTACCATTCTGGATGGGAGCGGGGCCGAGCACCTGTTGGGTTCCGGCGACATGCTCTTCATGCCGCCGGGCACCAGCAAGCTCCAGCGCATCCACGGCGCCTACATCTCGGATAAGGAAACCGAGCGGATTGTGACCTTCCTTAAGGAACAGGGCGCTGTGCGCTACGATGAAACCGTGCTGAAGCTTGGTGAGGAAGCCGAGGCCAGTGAGGGCGACGAGTCCGGGGATTTTGACGAGAAATATGACGAGGCCGTGGCCCTGGTGTGCGAATCGGGTCAGGCCTCCATTTCCATGGTGCAGCGGCGTCTGCGGGTGGGCTACAATCGGGCCGCCCGGATGATCGAGCTCATGGAAAAGGAAGGGGTTGTCGGCCCTGCGGACGGCTCCAAGCCCCGCGAGGTATTGGCTCGCAAGACGTACTGATTATTGTAACTGTCCGGCAGCACCGCATCTGCTTCGGAGTCTCGCAGGCTCGCTTACCTGTCATTGGCCTGCTCATGTGCAATAGCACATTTCGCAAGCCTCTTTCGCGCATCTGTGGCACTGCCGAACAGTTACAGATGGGATGTTTAAATCCGGTTTTTATTTTGGCTAAAAAATAGTAATTTTTTTGTGGCGGCTTGCCATAATTTAATCAATGACTAAATTACAGGACAGCGATGTTCTGTTTTTTTATAGGATTTGGTGAGGAATGAATATGAGAGTGGCTGGATCGCCCATTGATATAACCAAGGTCCGGACGGTTGTGTACCACATGCCGGACGGCCAGCAATTTTCCATCAACATGGAAGGCATTGAGCAGTTCGTCGAGCTCGGGCCAGGGCGCGTTTGCGATACCTCGGATATCGACGGGGTGTTGCATTTCTTCCCCCGCGGCAACGCCTAGAGATCGTTTTGTCCAACTAAAGACACAATTCCGTTGGGCCTGAGCCTGTCGAAGGCCCGTAGTAGCAAATGGACAGCGGTTCGACAGGGCTCTCCTGAGCGCAGTCGAAGGGCTCACCGCGAACGGTAATGACTTTACGGAATGATCTACGAGTCCCAGAGAAATTCTCCTTTTTCGGCAAACCCATGCTGATCAACCCCAAGAGCGACGGCCATGTCCACACCCGGCTCTGCCATCATGCCACCGGCGAGATGGAGGAGTATGTGGTCGCTGCCATCGACAAGGGGCTTGAGGAGCTGATCTTTCTCGAGCACCTGGAATGTGGCATCCGCTACCGTGAGGACACCTGGCTTTCCCAAGAGGATTTCGCCTACTACCATTGCGAAGGGCAGCGGCTGCGTCAGGTTTACGGGGACAGGCTCCGCATCGGGATCGGGGTGGAGGTGGGCTACAACCCCAGGCAGGTCTCTGCGATTCTTGATTTCCTCCAGCAGTACACCTGGGACCGGGTCGGTCTCTCCTTCCATTACTATGAGATCAAGGGACGTCACTACAATGTGGTGAGCCGCCGCAAGGCCAACTTGGAGCCTCTGGGCAAGCAGGGGGTGGAACGGGTGATCTCCGACTACTTCGCCACCCTGCTGGAGGCGATTGATGCCCTGCCCGGCACGGTGCTTTGCCATCTGGACGCTGTGCTCCGCCACCATCCCGAGGTGCATTTTACCGCGGCGCATCGGCTCCAGATTACGGAGATTTTTCAGGCGATGCGCGGGAAGGGCATGGCTTTGGAGGTGAACACCTCCGGGTTTTCCCATCGGGGGGAGCAGTATCCGGTGCGCGCACTGATCGACGAGGCTGTGGCCTTGGGGGTTCCGCTGGTGGCGGGGTCGGATGCGCATCGGCCTGGTGAGGTGGGGCGGTTTTTTGAGAGGTTGTGGTAGGCCGCGTTCGCGGAACATTTATCTCTGGACGGACTTCATGCCGCGGTGCACTCCCAGCCCGAGGATCGCGGTGCTCGCTATCTGGACAAGGTGGAAGAGTCCATTGTGGTCAAAGGGGAAAACAAGGTGGAGCGAGAGATTGCTCGCCTGCACTGCGGCCCCCGCCAGATTGAGCAGGATCGCCAGGGCAACAACTGCGGCGCCTTTCAAGCGATGGGTGGCGGCCAAAAATGTGTAGATGGCCAGTCCGCTCAGCATAATCGTTGCCGCGTAAACGATGAAGACGATAAACTTTCCGCCCAGCAGCGCGGTTAGCCCGAGAAAGGCCGCGCTCACGCCGATGCCCCATGGGACAAGACGCTTTGCCGCCACTTTTCCCTGCCAATCCGCAATAGCCCCCATGATGAACAGTAGCACGAGAATGCCAAGGCTTAGGTAGAGAGGGGTCCACAGGGCTATGCGGATGGACTTTGGCATCTCTAGGCCATGAACCAGGGCGCCGAGGAAGGAGGCGGTTGCGAGGAGGGTAAAGACCCCGCACCAGAGGGTTGTTCGCCAGTGATTCGTGGGTGCAGAACGTAGGAGGACAGCGATGATCACGGCGCATTCGATGGCCAGCAGGGCGTCGGTGGCGCTGGTTGTGAGTTCGGTTGGGGAGTTGGTGAGAGGCACTGATAGCTCGTTTCGTTAGCGCAGACGTTGTTCTGTGGGGTGTTCATTTCTTTGCTTGCCCAAAGAAACGAACCAAAGAAAGGGCACCCTGTGTCCCTTGTCCCGCCTGCGGCGGGATGCCCTGTGCTCCTCAAAGCTGCCGGGATGTTGCAAACTCGCTGCGCTCAAACAGTGCAACCTCCCTTTTCGGCAGCTTTTCCGGTGCTCGGCTGCGTGCCAATGGGAAAATATGGCGAGTGTTCCTGGTTTTCCTTATCCCAGCAATTTATGGTCTTTATGTCGCCGTCGATCCACATTGCAAACGATTTCAGAGGCGAAAAAACGTGTTTTTCGGCATTAAACACCACGCGTCGGTTCATGGTTGCAACATTTCCTGGTTTAGCGTGAACAACATCTTTCAACGGATATTCGAAGGTACCATAAAAACCTGCACGCCGACTCAAGGGAAAGAAAACTTCTGTTTCTCGCAACTCTAAGCCGATCGGACCTTGACGGCCGGATTTCCAATTGATAGCTAGCGGGTGGTCCGAACAAATGAATTCTGGCCCGTCTTGAGGTGCGATTATTAACGACCAGGTTCGTTCACCGAGAATCTGCAAAATATTGTCGAACAGGTTCAGTTCGACCCGAAGATTGCCCTCGGGGAAAAAATCGATTTTATAGTTTCTTTTTTCTATAAAGCGCTTCATCTCCTCGAAGGATATGGAATCTGGGATGTTTTCGCCATTCTCCTTCGCTTTTCGGACATGATGCTCCCATAACTGTTTATTTGATGCCAGCAAGTCACCGATTATATGAATTGTTTGTTCTCGAGCACGGTTGAAGGCTTTGCGAAAGAATGGATTACGTACTGCGATGAGGCAAATTAGATTGAGAATAGAGTTGTAATCGTCATCGTTGGGAAATTTTCCTGTGGCGATTGTATTCGCAATTGCTTGAACTGCTTTCTGCTCCAGCGGTGAGAGCGCGTTTTCGATAAGATCTGGCGGATGGCCATCGATATCGACGCGATTAAAATCGAGTTCAACTGCAACATTTTTCGGCGATGTTCGAAATGCACGCCCCGATTCGACTTCGAGCACAAAGAACTGTCCTTTCTTCGTGCCATTGTCTGTAAAGCGAGCCAAGTAGGATTGCGGTAGGTAATGATGACGCCTTGCTGGCGATTTCTTTTTCATCTTAAGTAGCTGTAAAAGTTATTCTCCGGTCTTAGCTATCATGATTTTTGGCATGATAGCTAGAAATGTAGGTTTCCCTTTATGCCAGACTGATCATCAGCGGAATAACATGCAGCTTCTTGGAAACGGTCTGGGTGGTGCCGAGTTTCCAGTCGGTGCAGGTGGCCTTGTCGCCCAGGAGGGCGTCGATCTCTGCTGTCAACCCCTTGATGTTGATGATGGGGTGGCGGCTGAATACTTCGGGCAGGCCGTAGGTGAGGTTGCAGGCCAGGCATTTGCCGGGGCGTTCGTGGAGTTCCAGAGCAAGGGTCAGGGTGTTTGCCGCCTGGCCCTTGAAAACGAGGCGGATGTCGTAGGCCCCTTCTTCGGCGTCGCCGAACAGGGCGTCGAAGAAGGCGTTGGCCCGTTCGGGCGGAAAGAGGGTCCGTAGGGTTTCCTGAGTAAAAATATCCTGTGCGTTGTTCATTTCTATTTCCTTGGAATTATGTAAAAAGTTGTCTTGCTGATGTCTTGATTTTGTAACAAAGCACTCTACCAGCCAGGCATGAAAATTAAAACTTTTTTGTCGATAGGCTCCTAGCTCTTGTGTTAGAGTTGCCGCCATGCAACCCACCCTATTTCCCATGACGCCCAAGCCCCAGCCCGCCCGCACTGCCAGCCAGATCAGCCGCAAGGCCTTGAACGAGGCGCAATACGAGGCGGTGACCACTGTAAGCGGTCCGGTGCTGGTTATTGCCGGGGCAGGCAGCGGCAAAACCCGCACCCTGGTCTATCGTCTGGCCCATTTGGTCGAGCAGGGCGTGCCCCCGGAGCAGATCCTGCTGCTGACCTTTACCCGCAAGGCGGCCCAGGAGATGCTGCACCGGGCCAGTCTGCTGCTGGACGACTCCTGTCGTCGGGTCATGGGCGGCACCTTCCATGCCACGGCCAATCTGCTCCTGCGCCGCTACTGCCGCCATCTCGGCTATGCGGCCAACTTCACCATCATCGACCAGTCCGATGCCGAGGGCATTGTTAATCTGCTCAAATCCTCTCTGAACCTGGGGGGCGAGAACAAACGTTTTCCCTCCAAGCGGGTGGTGATCAGTATCCTCAGCAAATCGGTGAACAAGGGGATGGGGATCGAGGAGCTGATTGAGGCCGAATACGGCCATTTTCATGATTTTGCCGGCGACCTGCAGACCATTGCCCTTCATTACCAGCGCTTCAAGCTGGAGCACAGCCTCATGGATTACGACGACCTGTTGGTGAACTGGCGGCGGATTCTGGAGGAGTTTCCCGAGGTGCATGCGGAGCTGGCCAGTCGTTTCAGCCACATCATGGTGGATGAGTACCAGGACACCAACCCCATCCAGGCGGCCATCGTCCGGCTGATGGCTTCGCAGCACAACAACGTCATGGTGGTGGGCGATGATTCCCAGTCCATCTACAGCTTCCGGGGCGCGGATTTCCGCAACATCATGGATTTCCCCAATCTTTTCCCCGAAACCCGCCTTATCCGCTTGGAAGAGAACTACCGCTCCACCCAGAAGATTCTTGATCTGACCAACGCCATCATCGAAAAAGCCCAGGAGAAATACACCAAGACCCTGTTCACCAACATCACGGGCGGGGAAAAGCCTGTGGTTTACGGGGCCAGGGATGAGGCCACCCAGGCCCGCTATGTGGCGGAAAAGATCGTGGCCCTGCGGGAAGCGGGCGAACCGCTGGATGAGATTGCTGTGCTGTTCCGCTCCGGTTTCCACTCCTACAAACTGGAGTTGGAGCTGACCCACCGGCAGATCGAGTTTGACAAGCGCGGCGGGCTCAAGCTCAACGAGCTGGCCCACAACAAGGACGTCATCTCCTACCTGCGGGTGGTGGCTAACCCCCACGATCATCTCTCCTGGAACCGGCTCCTGTTGCAGCTCGATAAGGTGGGGCCCAAGACGGCCCAGAATATCCTGAGCCGGGTCAAGAGCGCGGACGATCCTTTGGCGGCGCTTAGGGAATATCCGGCTGGCAAAACCTGGAAAGAGGGTTTGACCGATTTGCTGGAAATGCTTGAGGCACTCCGGCAGCCGGGCATGAGCATGGGCCAGATGTTCGAGCGGATCATGGACTACTATGAGCCGATTTTCGAACGGCTCTACCACGACGATTATCCCCGCCGCCGTCGGGATCTGGACGAGTTGGGTCGGGTGATGGGCGGGTATACCGAGTTGCAGACCTTTCTCGACGACGCCTCCCTTGATCCGCCCCAGGCGGGAGCGGTGGAGGAGGACGGCGGCAAGCGGCTGGTGCTCTCCACCATCCATTCGGCCAAGGGGCTGGAGTGGGACACGGTTTTTATCATCAATCTGGCCGAGGGTCGCTTTCCCTCGGCCCAGGCCGTGTTGCCCGCGCACCGGGAAGAGGAGCGTCGCCTGCTCTATGTGGCCGCGACCCGGGCCCGCAAGCAGCTGTATCTGGTCTACCCCCAGGAGGTCATGTCCTACGACTCCTCCTCGGCTGCGGGCGGGCCTTCTCCCTTTCTGCAGGAATTGCCCCATGCCCTGACCCAGTCGCCTGCCCCCGCTGCCTGGCAGCACCAATCCTCCGCCTATGGTGGGGGACAGGAGGAGCGGCCCGATTACAGTATTCCGCCCCTCAAGTCTTCGGCCCCGGCAAGCCCATCCGGTTCATCGTCCGCCCCGAGTATCAAGCTTGGCAACCGGGTGCGGCATCCGTTTTTCGGAGAGGGCGTGGTGGAAAAGATCGTCAGCCCCAAATCGCTGGAGGTGCTCTTTGCCCGACACGGGCGCAAGACCCTGCATCTTGACTATGCCAAGCTGGAGTTGGTGTCATGATGAATTACCAAGAGGCGTGGGGTTTTCTCGATAACCTGCAGTTTTTCAAGATCAAGCTGGGGTTGGAGATCATGAGCCAGTTCCTCGATTCGGTGGGCAATCCGCACCGGGGTTTGCGGTTTATCCATGTGGCCGGCACCAACGGCAAGGGCTCTGTTTCTACGACCCTGCGGGAGATCCTGACTCGGGGCGGCTACAAGGTCGGGCTGTACACCTCGCCGCACCTAAGCTGCGTGCGGGAGCGGTTTCGGATCGATGAGCGGTTCATCTCCGAAGAGGCGTTTGCCCGCCAGGCCAGTGCGATCCGCGCGGCGCTGGGTGAGCGGCAGATCACCTATTTCGAGTTTGCCACGGCCCTGGCCCTGCTCTGGTTTGCCGAGGAGCAGGTGGATGTGGCCATCCTGGAGGTCGGCATGGGCGGCAGGCTGGACGCCACCAACGTGGTGACCCCACTGGTTTCCGTGATCACCAATGTCAGCATGGACCATGAACAGTACCTCGGCAACACCCTGGCTGCGGTGGCCTTTGAAAAGGCCGGAGTTATCAAGTCCGGCGTGCCCGTCGTTGCCGGGCTGGCTGCGGACGAAAGCCTGGTAGTGGTGGCGCAGGTGTGCCAGGAGCGCCAGGCCCCATTGTTCCTGTTGGGGAGGGAATTTGAGGCGATCCGTACCCCGGAGGGAAGCTGGCAGTACCGTGGCATCGACAATGGTCACTCTCTTGCCGGATTGCATTGCCGCTTGAAAGGCGGCTATCAGATCGGTAATGCTGCCCTGGCCCTGGCTGCGCTGGAAACCATCTCCACCACTTTGCCGGTGAGCGGGGAGGCGATTCGGCAGGGGCTGCTTTCCGTAACCTGGCCCGGTCGCCTTGAATATTTCTGCCTGGCTGGTGGCAAGCCGGTGGCATGCCCTGCCGAGGGCGCAGCCGAACAACCTGCCTCGCTACGCCGTTATTTGCTGGACGGGGCGCACAATCCTGCCGGGGTTGATAGCCTTATCGATGCCCTGGTCAGCGAGTTCAATTACGTTCGGCTCATTCTGGTCTGGGGTTGCATGGGGGACAAGGATGTTGCCGCGACCCTCAACGCCATCGCTCCCCTGGCGGACCGGATCATCTTCACCCGGCCGGAAAGCGAACGCTCGGCCATGGTGGAGCAGTTGGTTGCCATTTTGCCCGAGGAGGAGCGCAGCAAGACGCAGTCCGCACCAACGGTGAAAGAGGCCCTGGCCCTGGCCGCTGAGATGGCGCAGAGCGGGGATCTGATCTGCGTGGCAGGATCGCTGTATCTGGTGGGGGCGGCGCGGAAGATTTTGCTGGGGGAGGTGGCGTCATGAGTCTGGATAACGATCTGTACGGCGAGGGCGTGGACGAGGAGGATATCCGCCGCGAACGCGCCAAGGCGAGGGAGATACGAAAAAGCAGATGGTGGCAGACCAAGCTTTCCCTTGGTATCTGCTACTATTGCGGCAACAAGACCCCGGCCAAGGAACTCACCATGGACCATATCGTCCCCCTGGCCAGGGGAGGAACAAGCTCCAAGGGAAATCTTGCCGCCTGCTGCAAGGAATGCAATAATCTGAAGAAAACCATGCTGCCCATGGAGTGGGATGCTTACATGGAGCGGCTGGAAAAGGGATAACGCTTGTGGCTTGACCTTTGTCAGCCAACAGCAGGTGGGATCTCCCGCAGTTTTTTATCCACGCTCCATTGACTCAACAGGTTTTATAATCCCATGACCATGTTCCAGATTTTTATCCTTGCCTTGATTCAGGGGGCTGCCGAGCTGTTGCCGGTATCCAGCTCAGCCCATGTCATCGTTGCCGCGAAGTTGATGGGGCTTGACCCGACCACGCCGGGGATGACGCTCTTGCTGGTCATGCTGCACACTGGAACCATGTTTGCAGTAATTTGTTACTTTTGGAGAGCCTGGAGGGAGAATTTTTTTACCTCCACGAAGCAGTTTTGGGATGCATGCAAACGTATCATGATTGCCACTGCATTGACCGGCGGAGTCGGACTCTCGTTGAAGGCTTTGCTCGAAAGGTTCGCCATGCGTGATGTGCCGCACGCCGAGATCGAGCTGCTGTTCGGCAACCTGGGTCTGATTTCGGCGGCCCTGGCTGCGGCAGGGCTGCTGATCATCCTCGCCGGTCTCATTGGAAAACACTCGGCAAACTCTACCAATTTGGGGATCACGGAATCCGCGCTGATCGGCATTGTCCAGGGTCTCTGCCTCCCGTTTCGCGGATTTTCTCGTTCCGGGGCGACCATATCCACCGGACTTTTGCTGGGGATCGCCCGTGATAAGGCCGAGGAATTCAGCTTTGCTCTTGCCGTCGTGCTCACTCCGCCCGTGATTGCCCGCGAGATCCTGCGGCTGTTGAAGGCACAGGATCTTGCCTCATCAGGACAGGGAACGCATCTGGCGGGCCTCTTTCTACCCAGCATTATCGGGATGGTGCTGAGCTTTTTGTCAGGACTTCTGGCCTTGCGCTGGCTTTCCAACTGGCTGGAGAAAGGTCGCTGGCAGTTTTTCGGCTATTATTGTCTTGTTGCAGCAATTTTCGTTTTTGTTCTCCATGGGAGCGGTTTATGAAAAATTACCATCTGACAAGGATCAAAAAATGAAAACACACTCAAAAAGATCCGATACAGTCCTTTCATCCTCAACTGAGCCGAATCAGAATTATTTCCGTTTTCACCTTCCGCACACGCATCTTGCCTCGGTATTTGGCAATGACTGGTTCGCGCTAAAGGCCGAGGCCTTCGCCCGTTTTTTTGGGACGCCTGTTTTTCTGGTGGCACAGACGATTATCGTTGCAATCTGGATCGGCATGAACGCGGTTGGCTTCACCAAATTCGACGTTTACCCTTTTATCCTGCTTAATCTGGCATTCAGCCTCCAGGCTGCCTATGCGGCGCCACTCATTCTGCTTGCACAAACGCGACAGGCTGACCGGGACAAAGCTCACGCCGATGCCGATGCGCAACATAGGGAAGCCCTTGCCATGGCGAATGAACAGCGTTTGGCGCTTGCGGCGCAACAATCGGCACAGATGGTGGAGTTGCTTCAGCAGAACACTGAGCTGACCGAGATCACGAAGCAGTTGAGTCAGCGAATCGAGGTGCTGACCCGCGAAATGCATGCAAAAATCTTACGAGAAGACGCTGAAATATAAGAAACAAGGGCTGGCAGTGACAAGATCGGATGGGCTCAAGGACAAAGTCAGGCTTGTCAAAAAAACAGGAGTCACGCCAGCGAGGAACAGATAACATGCCAATTTTATTGGCGCGTTTCTCTTCAATCCCCCAGGCAGATGCCGATTTCCCGTGCGGTCAGGACCTTGTCGCTGTCCAGCGGTACTTTTTTCCGGGCCTTGATTGCATCGGCCAGGGGCACGGCAACAATATCCGTGGCGGAGAGCGCCACCATGTGATCGAAGACCTCCTGTTCGGCCAATCGCACTGCCGCGCCGCCAAAGCGCAGGGCCAGCATCCGGTCGAAGGTGGTGGGTGATCCGCCGCGCTGCAGGTGTCCCAGCACCAGGGAGCGGGTGTCCTTGCCGGTTTTTTCCCGAATCTGTTGCGCCACCCATTCTCCCACTCCGCCCAAGAGAACCTCCTGCCGCCCCACAGCGCACTGTTCCGAGGCCTTGTGGATGACCTCGGCATCTTTGGCTCTGGCCCCTTCAGCCACCACGACAATGGCGTAATGTTTGTGGTGCAGTTCGTTGTCGTTGATCTTGTCGCAGACTGTGTCCATGTTGAAGGGAATTTCCGGGATGAGGATGACGTCGGCGCAGCCCGAGATCCCGGAGTTGATGGCGATCCAGCCGGAATCGCGGCCCATGACTTCCACCACCATGACCCGGTCGTGGGACTTGGCCGTGGAATGCAGCCGGTCAAGGGCATCTGTTGCGGTGGCCACGGCGGTGTCGCAGCCAAATGTTCTTTGGGTGGCCAGCAGGTCGTTGTCAATGGTCTTGGGCACCCCGATCACCGGCATCCCCTTTTCCGTGGCGAAACGGTGGGCGATCTCCAGGCTGCCGTCGCCGCCCACGGCAATATGGCAGAAAAACCCCATGCGGGTGAAGTTTTGCATGACCCGGTCGGAAACATCGCGGAGCAGCACCTCGCCGGCCATGTTTTCCACGGGCATGGCAAAGGGGTTTCCCTTGTTGGTGGAGCCGAGGATCGTGCCGCCGGTGGGGGTGATGTCCTCAACGATTTCCGGGGTGAGGCTGATAAGCTCGTCCGGGTCGAGCAACCCCTTGTAGCCGCCGTGACTGCCGTAGACCTCCCAACCCCGGTAATGGGCGGATTTGGTCACTGCGTAGATAACAGCATTCAGTCCGGGGGCATCGCCGCCGCCGGTGGATATGACGATTTTTTTCATCTGTTGGGCCTCGCACAATGAAGGAGGAAAGACCTCTGTTGCTTTGGGAAATGCTTTTTTAGTTATAGCGTGAATCAGACGGAGAGCAAAACAAAAAACCAGCCTTGACTTATGCGGGGATATTTCTTAATTTGTCAGCTAAGGAAAAGCTGAAATTACTTTTTTCTTGCCGGCCCCCAGAGCCGGGATATTTTTTTATGAACCATTTGATGAGGAGATCATTAGGATGCTTGAAGTAACAGAGCAGGCGGTTGTTAAACTGAAAGCGTACCTGGCCGATAATAATATCGATTCTGCCGTACGTGTTGCGTTGATGCAGGGTGGCTGAGCAGGCCCCTCTTTGGGATTGGCTCTGGATGAGCCAAAAGAAAACGACGCGACGTATGAACATGGCGGGATAAAGTTCCTGCTGGACAATAATCTCAGCAATCAGTGTGGAGTCATCAAGGTAGACTTCATCGAAGCCGGACCCCGTTCCGGTTTCGGCATCTCTTCGGCCAAGCCTCTCGGTGGCGGCGGAAGCTGCGGCAGTTCCTGCGGCAGCGGTGGCAGCGGCGGATCCTGCGGTTGCTGATCGTTTTGTTTTAAATTTGTTGTAATAAAAAACCCTGGCTTTGGCCGGGGTTTTTTATTGAGCCTTGGTGCTGTTGTTTTTGATAAAGACTGGCAGGTAGGCGAGCAGGTCGTTCATTTCCTCGCCGTTTTCAGCAATTGCCTCGCCGCGCAAGGCTACCTCAATGCAGAAATTGATAACCTCCGCCAGGCTAGCAACGGGGTTGCCCATGACAAGATATTGCTTCTTGCTCATGGTTTCCGGGCTGAAATTCCGACCATGCTCATGGCAGGTGAGGCAGGTCTTGCCGGAGGTGCCGCCCCCGAGGGCCGGGCTTTCAAAGAGCAGTTTTCCGTGGTGGACATCTGCGCCAAGGGAGCTGCCCGTGGCGGCAAGAAAGAGAGCGCTTGCAGCCAGAAGGATAGTGGTTGTTTTCATACGGTGCTGTTCCCCCTTGAATCAATTGAGCTCGTCGAACATCCTTTTACAGGAAAATTACTATGCTTTTTTTAGCTTTCTAAAGATACTGTACTATGAAAATGGTATGGAAAAAAAGAAAGAATAAAGGAGCTGGTCATGGCAAGGGATGAAGTTGCACAGATCGCAGTCCTGACAGAAGAACAGGGGAAAGCGCTGCTCTGGCTGGCGCGTGAAACCATCGCCCGTCAACTTGGCCTGAAGGCGCAGGAGCCTGACGCCGAGATCGCGGCCCGCTTGCTGGATGCTGAGCTGCAGCACAAACGGGGAACCTTTGTCACCTTGAAAAAACATGGTGAGCTGCGTGGCTGTATCGGCAGCCTTGTTGCCATTGACTCCATTGTTGAGGGCGTGAAGCGCAATGCCCTCCATGCCGCTTTTGAGGATTCCCGATTCAGGCCTGTGGAAAAAAAAGAACTGGACGCAATCGAGATGGAAATCAGCATTCTTACCGAGCCGAAGCCCGTGGCCCATGCAAACGCAGAGGAGCTGCTCCGCATCTTGCAGGTCGGGATTGATGGGGTCATTATCCGAAAGGGTGTACAAGGCGCCACCTTCCTGCCCCAGGTCTGGGAGCAATTGCCCAAGCCGGAGGATTTTTTAAGCCATCTCTGCCGGAAGGCCGGATTGCCTGCCGATGCCTGGCAATCCGGAAGCCTTGAGGTGTCCACCTATCGGGTGCAGTATTTTGAGGAGCACGGCTGAACGTCATGGCAAAAAAGGCAACGGTGTCCTTTGGATCTGGCTGATGGCTGTTGATTTTTGCAGGGTGATATGGTACACCGCACCATTGATTTGAGCACCATGCCTGGGTGGCGGAACTGGTAGACGCAAGGGACTTAAAATCCCTCGGGGGCAACCCCGTACGAGTTCGATTCTCGTCCTGGGCACCAATAAAAACAGGCAGTTACGCAATATTCTGTGAGTGCCTGTTGCTTTTTCTGGACAATTTTCGGAACGATTTCGTCACGGAAAAAATGTTTCCCAACCTGTCACCAACTCAACTTCTCGTTATTACAAGAAATTAATGGCCATGACGCAAGGGATTTTTTATCCCTCGTATTTTTATTTGCCTCTGCTCAGGCTCAAAATAAATGATATCAGTTGCAGACGGTGCTTTTCCCATCGCCAGGGTCTATTCCTTGCGGATCTGGCCAGACTTTTTGCCATCAGGCAAAAGTTTCAGGGGCCTCCTGCATCTTGACGTTCTGAATCTCCAGGCGCACGATTCGCATCAAAGTTGTCGCGGTTGGTGCGGCAACCACACTTTTACCTTCACGCCAACTTCGTATCTAGGTTTGTGCCACTTCCTAGAATAACGACTCCGGTGACTGAATCTGATATCCCATTGCCCGGTAGCCGCGTTGGCGTTTGTCCCACATGCGGGCAAGTTGTGGTTGATCCTTCTCGGCGTAATCGTAAATACGCACGTTCTGCTTGTCGGCATGCTCACGGTGCAGGCGTCCAGCATATTGTTGTAGCGTCCCTTTCCAGGATATCGGCATGGCCAGGACCAGCGTATCCAGCGGTGGATGGTCAAACCCTTCACCGATCAGACGACCGGTGGCGAGCAAAACTCGCGGGGCGGATTCATCCAGTGCATCCAGTTCGGCAAACACTTTCGACCGCTGCTTTTTGGATAAGCGGCCATGCAGGACAAAGCAGTGTTCGACCTCATCACCCAGTGCCTCCTGCAACAACGGTAAGTGATCTGTCCTCTCGGAGAGCACCAGCACCTTGCGGCCCTCTCGATAGGCGGTCGATACATCCTCGGCAATGCGCCGATTGCGTGCGACATCGTTAGCGAGAATGCGGAATACTTCCTGAATCGGTGAATCCAGCGGAATTTCCGGAGCGAACAGAATTCTAGGCCAGACCGCCTGCTGTGTCGGTAAGTTTTCTGGCCTTGCTGCGCTGTGGCGGATTGGCCCGCACTGCATGAAGATAATCGGCTGTTGTCCATCGCGGCGTACCGGCGTAGCGGTCAGCCCGACTACATATTTGGCCTTGGCCTGTTTAAGGATAGCTTCAAAAGAAAAGGCCGACAAATGATGGCACTCATCAACGATGATCTGTCCATAACCGTCGAGTAATTCGCCCACATCTTCCCGGCGCGACAGCGACTGTATAACAGCGATGTCGATCTTGCCGGACAGTTTTTTCTTGCCGCCGCCGATGACACCTATCTCGCCTTTAGAAACATCCAGGAAATTGGACAACCGCTCCTTCCATTGTCGCAGTAAATCGGCGCGATGGACTAGCACTAAGGTGCTTACCTTCCGCCGCGCAATCAGAGCAGCGGCGGTGACCGTCTTGCCGAACGCCGTTGGGGCATAGAGAACGCCGATTTCGTGCCTGAACATCTCCCGCACAGCTGCCTTCTGGTCTTTGCGCAAAATTCCGATAAACTTTGCCGTCACTTTCCGGCCCGTCAACCGCTCATCCTTAAACGCGGGGTTGATGCCGTTGTCGTGCAACAGGGCTAGCATGGCATCGAGGCATCCCCTCGGCAGCCCAATGTGCTGGGGATAATTTTCGGCGCAGCCAATGATGCGGGGCTTGTTCCAGACCGGCAGACGCATGGCCTGGGCTTTGTAGAATTCAGGATTCTGGAACGCCGCCAGACGGATCAGACGATTGGACAGGGGTTGAGGCAACTCGGCCTTGGCAATGAAAATCTGGTTGGCCAGCACCAGGGTCAGGGATTCCGGCAAGAGTCCGGAAACCCTGGTGGGTTCAGGTGCCCTGCGTTGCCAAGGTTTGCAGTCCTCTTCCAAGGCAAGGGCCACATCAAGGGGATGTCGATTGCCACTTGCTCGCAAGATTGCGTCTTCCAATTCCGTCCGGAAGAACGGCCGGAACGATGCGAGAAAACCCCACTGATCGGGATAAGGCTCCAGATGTTCATCGACGAACACGCTGCGCCCCAGTGCTCTGGGCTGTTTCTGCAAGGGGAGTGCAATCAGGTTTCCGAACCCGCCCTTGGGCAGGGTGTCCTGATTAGGGAAAAGCCGATCATAGCTCCCCAGAGACAATTGCCGCGTGCGGTCGCAGGTGTGGCTGATCAGCGCGGCTCCGAGTTGCCTGGCCTCGCGGGCCGGAACCGGATCAGCAAAGAAGATCCAAACGTGTGCACCTTGGCCGGAGCGGGAGATTTCCAGCGCCGCGGGGATCGCCATCTCCCGGCAGGACTGCATAAATGCCTTAGCATCTTCGCGCCAGTCGGCTTCGTCGAAATCGGCCGTCAGAAAATAGCAACTGTCATCGGTCAAGAGGGGGTAGACGCCGATAGTCTTTTTCCCTGCCAGATGGTCGTAGATCACCTGATCGGTCACCGGCAGCAGCACGCGATGGCTACACTCACCGCATTTAACTTTAGGCTTGTGGCAGATGCCGGGCTTCCATTCTATGCCGCAGGCCGGAGAATAACCGGATGCGCCCTTAGCCGATTCCCAGCGCAGCGGATAGACATCGGTTCGCCCTCGAAACAACCGGCGGAAGAGAGCAATTTTGTCGGCGGCAGTGAACTGACTTGGGACTGGGACAGTCTCGATAGGTGCGGTATTCAGTTCAGCGACAGGTAGCACATCCCAAACGATGCCGTGACGGGTCAGCAGAGCTTTGAGACGGTTGTTTTCCTCCCAAAGTCCCTGGAGTTCACCAGAAGTCTCGGTGGATGGCCCATCGGCTTGCATCTTTTTTTCATTATAGTTCGTGCTCATGCTACGATACGTTTGGCAATTTGTCGTAATATCTCACGGACACAAAACGGAAGATCAATCAGCCATTACAAATCAAGCTCTGAGTGAGAACCGAGTCGTGCCAGCCGTAGCGTTTTGGTATCTGGTTTCTTGTAGATCAATAACAGGTCGGGCTTGATGTGACATTCACGGTATCCCATCCACTCGCCCACCAGTGCATGGTCCCGGTACTTCTCTGCCAGCGGTTGGTCTGTTGCCAGCGCTGTCAACACATCGAAAAGTTCACCTTCCAACGCGGCCCGGTGTGGCCCTTTCGCTTCCCGTTTATAATCCCGCTTGAAGGCGGAAGAACGCTCAATCGTCCGCATTCATGTCGGCCATCAAGTCCTTTACGTTCTTGAAGCGCTTCCCCTTTCCGGTTTCAAGTTCCTGCATCGCGGCCTTGGTTTTGGCGTTAGGCGTTCTCACGTCGAACGGCAAAGTGTGCTCACGCGCCACTTTGGTCAGCAACAGCCGCACCGCATCCGATACGGTCAAACCCATTTTCGCCAAAACAGTTGTGGCTTCCTTTTTTACGGCCTCATTAATGCGGGCTTGAACCAATGCATTCGCAGACATAGTATTTTCCTCCTATTGTGAATGACATTGTAATACAAAAAGTTGTTGCGGTCAATCTTCGTTTACAGCAGACAAAAATCGTCCGTCAACACGTCATTCCGGTGGGGTGGACTGGAATGCATGAGAATGGGTGATCAGCCGTTTTTCGTCGATTAAAACTCTGAAAAGCATTATCAGTAATTGTATGCTCAGTACACTGAATCGTGATCGCCCACGTTTACCGGGATAATCTCTTGCTCCTGAATCAGAAAATCAAGGGTGATGCGATAAGAGAGGGTGATAGAAACTGAGTGCAAACCTGTGAGACGCCCGGAGAGAGGGTGCAGGCGGAGTGAGGGATGGAACGGGTTGACTTCCATCAGTTGCAGTGTTTTGAGATACTGTTTTTCCAGCTCGGGGTGACGCTTCAAAAATCGCAGGGCGCGTTTTTCATATTGTTTGGTAAAGACCAGCGACCAGCTCACGCAGCACCTTTGAGACGAGCTAGGTGTTCTTCGGCGCTTTCCTTAATAAAACGGCCTTCGGCGAGGTCAGCACGGGTCTGGGCAAGGGCAGATTCCAGCTCGCATTCCCTCAGGTAGTGGTAATGCTCCATGTCCATCACTACGAATCGCTCTTTGCCGCGCACGGAGATGATCGCTTCCGGCTGGTGGGCAAGGACGGCCTCAATGGCGGAAATACCTTTTGTCTTCAGGTCATTGGCAGATACATTTGGCATGCAATCCCTCCTTGGCATTCTTCACGGCACGTATAGTTCACTATTAATAGCACTATAGATGGTATTGTTGGTAATGTAAAGCCCCTCGGCGTCAGGTTCTGTCCATCATAGGTTCATTTTTATCGTAGATTGACAATTGCCCCTGTATAAATTAAAAGAAATTCGTCTTCAGACCTTGAGATTGCAGTTGGGGTCCTAAAGCAATAAAATTTGGACAGGGAACTCGAATTCTGGGAACGATCTGGGGACTGAAAAGTTAGAAAATGGTTAAAAATGAAGAAAATTATCTGAAAATGGTTAAGCGTTTTTTAGTTTGAAATCAGTAACATGTTGGATTTTCAATATTTATTGAATGGCCATAGGGAGGACTTAAAATCCCTCGAAAGCAATTTCGTACGAGTTCGATTCTCGTCCTGGGCACCACAATGATAATGGTTTTTGGTTCTTGGCAGTGAGGGAGGGTAGTGATGAGTGAAAAACAGGCAACCATCGACATAATCGCCGAGATTTTTTGTCAGGCCGTTAAGAAGACCCTGGATAAAAGCACCCAAAAAGCCATCAAGTATTCAAAGACCATCCAGATTATTCCCAAGGTGAGCCTGCGGCCGGAAATTGGCTGCTTTGTTCAGTTCACCGGGGATTATAACGGGTTGGTGGTGGTGAATTTCTCCGCCGGAGCTGCCATGGGCCTCTATCGGAGCTACATGCTTGCCATGGGGATGCCGGAGAGCGAATTGGCCAAGGATTCGACCTCCGCCGAGGTGGTTGACACCATGGGGGAGATGACCAATCAGTTCATGGGCAAGGCCATGCAGATGGTGGAAGGCAGGTTTGATCTCACCTCCTACATCGGACAGCCCAAGGCCTTATCCTTGAACACCGCCATCACCCTCACCCCGGACCTTGATTTTCAGGATAACCGGAGGATGGTGTTCAGCCTGGATACCCACCGGTTTTATATGGAAATGGCTCTGGAGCGGACGGAGTTTGTCTCCCTGTGACCTTCTGCTTCCCCGGTGATCCTCGTAAATGGCTGCCTCCGGGTAGCCATTTTTTTTGGCAGGAGCGGAGAACAGCCCTTCCCTTCATATGAAGAAGAGGCGGGCTTTTGCCTTTCAAAACACCCGGTCTTACAGTATAAGATAAAGCTTCCCCTGAATTCGTTCATTTTTTGATTTTTCATATTATTTGGAGGTAGGTCATGTCGAATTGTAGCAGTGAAACCTGTGGTACTAAGAAAGCAAGTGGCTGCGGCTCCGCCGATGCGGCGGTAGCCCAGCAAAATACGGCAATCGCCGCTTCTCTGGACCGGATTAAAAACAAGATTCTGGTGATGAGCGGCAAGGGCGGGGTCGGCAAGTCCACCGTTTCGGTGAATCTGGCATTAGGCCTTGCGCAAAAGGGCTACAAGGTCGGCCTCATGGATGTTGATCTCCACGGCCCGGATATCGTCCGCATGCTTGGCATGCCTGGCCGCATGGACGGCGAGCTCACCAAGGACGGCAAGATGCCGCCCCTGCAATACAATGACAAGCTCAAGGTCATCTCGCTGGAGAGCATGATGGAGAATCGGGATGATCCCGTCATCTGGCGCGGGCCTCTCAAAAATCAGGCAATCCGCCAGTTTATCGCGGATGTGAATTGGGGCGATCTGGATTATCTGGTCATCGACGCGCCCCCAGGCACCGGGGACGAGCCCATGACCGTGGCCCACACCATCAAGGACGCCAAGGCTCTGGTCGTGACCACCCCCCAGAACATAGCCCTGGCCGATGTGCGTAAGTCCATCAATTTCTGCAAGCATGTTTCCATGAAGATCGTCGGGATCGTGGAGAATATGAGCGGCTTTATCTGCCCGCACTGCGACAAGCCGGTGGATATCTTCAAGACCGGCGGCGGCGAGCAGTTGGCCACGGAATTTTCCGTGCCCTTTTTGGGCCGAATTCCTCTTGATGCCAGGGTGGTTATCGCCGGGGATGACGGCAAGCCCTATCTCTCTTCCGGGGCCACCAGCCCGGCCGTCCAGGCGTTTGAGGAATTTTTGGCCAAGGTCGAGAAAGAGCTGCCCATTAACGTTGCCGCCACCTCCATCCCCATGGCCAAGGGTGCATCAAGCTGCGGCTGCGGCAGCGGGCCCTGCAACCCGAACACCTGCGACTGCTGAGGGTCCGGGAGATGATCGTAAAACAGCTGACCGTGGGCTCCATGGCTGTGTGCTGCTATGTGGTGGGCTGCGAGGAAACAAAGAAGTGCGCAATCATTGATCCCGGCGGCAACGAGGAGCAGATTCTCGGCTTCTGCCGGGCTGAGGGGCTGAGCGTGGAGGCGATTCTCTGCACCCACGGCCATCCGGATCACGTCTGCGGCAACGGGGTGATCCAAAAGGCCACCGGCGCGCCCATCGTCATGCACGCGGCGGATGCCGAGTTTTTCGCCCGGCCGGAGGTTATTGACTATTTTTCCATGCTCGGCCTGCCTGCTTCGCCGCCGGTGAACCGGACCGTAACCGATGGCGAGAAGATCGTCATCGGCAAGCTCATCCTTACGGTTCTCCATACCCCTGGACATACTCCGGGCGGAATCTGTCTCTATGGTGCTCCCCATCTTTTCACCGGCGACACTCTGTTTGTCGAAGGACTTGGGCGCACCGATTTTCCCGGCGGCGACAGCAAACAGATGCTTGCTGCCATCAACGAAAAGATTCTGACCCTGCCTGCGGAGACTGTGGTCTGGCCTGGGCATGGCTATGGCGGGGCCAGATCCACCGTGGGCGATGAGGCTCGCAACAACCCGTACCTGAAAGGGAACTGGTAGCAGATGCGGGAGATTGTTCTCGGCACGGCTGGCCATGTGGATCACGGTAAGACCAGTTTGGTCAAGGCCCTCACCGGCATTGACACCGACCGGCTCAAGGAGGAGAAAAAGCGGGGCATCACCATCGAGCTTGGCTTTGCCTTTCTTGATCTGCCCTGCGGCCATCGCCTCGGCATCATCGATGTTCCCGGCCACGAACGTTTCGTGAAAAACATGGTGGCCGGAGCCACGGGCATCGATCTGCTCGCCTTTGTCATTGCGGCGGACGAGGGGATCATGCCCCAAACCAGGGAGCATTTCGAGATTTGCCGACTGCTCGGGGTGAAGCGGGGGTTGGTGATCCTCACCAAGAAGGATATGGTGGATGCGGAGTGGCTGGCGCTGGTGCAAGAGGATGTGCGTCAGTTCCTGGCCGGCAGCTTTTTGGAAGACGCACCCATGGTCGCGGTTTCCTCCACCACCGGCGAGGGGCTGGACGAGGTCCGGGAGGTGCTGGACACCCTGGTGCGGACCAGCGAGTTTTCCGAAGCCCATGGCCCGTTTCGGTTGCCGGTGGACCGGGTGTTCAGCATGAAGGGGTTCGGGGTGGTGGTCACCGGCACCTCCATTTCAGGCCGAATCGGGGTGGGCGAGGACATCACCGTCTATCCTCAGGGCCATACCGCCAAGATTCGCGGCATCCAGGTGCATGGCCAGGATGTGGAGCTGGTCGAGGCGGGCAAGCGCACTGCCATCAACATCCAGGGTCTGGACACCGAGATGATTGCCCGGGGCAACATGCTCGCCACTCCAGGAACCCTCGCGCCCTCCTTTCTGCTGGACGCCGATTTTTTCTATCTTTCCGGTAACGCCAAGCCCCTCAAGAACAGAAGCCGGGTGCGGGTGCACATCGGTACCGCCGAGATCATGGGCCGTATCGCGCTGCTGGAGGATGAAGAGCTTTCCCCTGGCAGCCGGGCAAACGTGCAAATATTGCTGGAGGAGCCGTTCGGCGCCTGGCCCGGGGACCGCTATGTGGTGCGAAGCTACTCGCCCGTTGCCACCATCGGCGGCGGCGGTATCTGGAACGGTTCTCCGCCCAAACGGCGGCGGTTTAAGGAGGCGAACAGCCAGGTTTTCGCCCTGTATCAGGAGGGCTCTGCCGAGGATGTCTCGCTGTTGCATCTGCGGGAGGCCGGGGTTGCCGGGCTCACCTTCGAGGCGCTCTGCGTCAAGATGGGCCAGTTCGGCAAGCGTTTTAGGAAGCTGCTTGACACCCCCATCTCCAGCCGAAAAATTATCATGGTCGATTCGGACCGGCAGCGCATGGTCGCGGCGGAAACCTTCGAGGGTATGGGCGCATCGTTGACCAAGATTCTGGCTGATTTTCACCGGGACAATTCGATGAAGCCGGGGTTGTCCAAGGAGGAGCTGCGTTCCCGGCTGCACGGCGACTTGGATCAGCGGTTTTTTCAGCTGCTGCTCAATACCTTGGTTAAACAGGGGGCAATTGTCGTCGATGAAGCAACGGTCAGGCTGACCAGCCATCAGGTATCGCTCAAAACGGATGCCAAAAGCATCCGTGCTGAAATGGAGGGTTTTTACGGGGAGGCCGGACTGACGCCGCCCACCGTGCGGGAGGTGCAGGAACGGTTTGCCAAGTATCCCGCCCCCCTGGTCCGCGAGGTTCTCGAGTTGCTGGTCCGCGAGCAGGTTTTGGTCAAGATCAGCGAGGATCTCTATTTCCAGACCCGGGCTATAGCAACCTTGCAGGAACAGATTGTGGCTTTCATCAAAAAAGATGGGGAGATCGACGCGCCGCGCTTTAAAAATCTCACCGGCCTGACCAGAAAATTTTCCATCCCCCTGCTGGAGTATTTTGATAAAATCAAGGTGACTATCCGGGTTGGCGACCGGCGTCTGTTGCGGGAGCGGCAGTCATAGGCATGATAACCGGCAATACCAGCGGCTTGAAAACCGCCCAGATGAAAGGGCTTGAGCGCATTGCCAGCCGCCGGGTCAACCCTGATATGATCATCAGCCCGGAGCTGGCAAAAGAGATTTGCGCGGTTGCCTTTGAGCTTGGGCGACAGGTGGGGGTGTTGCTCAGCCGGGCCGGGCTGGTCGAGGCGGTCATGGTCGGGGATCACCGCTCCATCATGATCCCGGCCCTCAAACAATTCCGGGCTTCGGGTGGGCGGCTCAAAGGGTTGCGCTGCGTGCATACCCATCTTGCAGGCGAGGACATCAGCGAAGATGATCTGATGGATCTGCTCTTCCTGCGGCTGGATATGATGACCGTGGTGAAGATGGAGCAGGGGGTGGCAACCCGGCTCTACTCCGCCCATCTGGTGCCCCAGACGGTGGAGGGGAAGAACTGGCTCTTGCTGGAGCCGGAGATTCCCAGCCAGCAGGGACACTCTTGCCGGGAACTCATTGCCGCCCTGGAGGATGAGTTTGCCAAGGCCCGTCCGGTGCGGGAGATTGATTCTGGCCGGGACCGGGCGATTTTGGTCAGTGTGACCCCGCTGTCCAAGGGTAAGGCCCAGGAGTCCATGGACGAACTTGTCGATCTGGCGCGCTCCGCCGAGGTGATTGTCCTCGACACCGTGGTGCAGCGGCGGGAAAAGATCAACCCCCGGTTGATCTTGGGTAAGGGCAAGCTCGGCGAGATCATGCTGACCGCGCTGCGGCTCAACGCCAATCTGTTGATTTTCGACCAAGAGCTGAATCCTTCCCAGGTCCGGTCCATAACCGACCACACCGAACTGCGGGTCATCGATCGGACCCAGCTGATCCTTGATATCTTTGCCAGAAGGGCCTTGAGTCGGGAAGGCAAGCTGCAGATCGAGATGGCCCAGCTCAAATACATGCTGCCCAGGCTGACCACCAGGGATGACGCCCTGTCCCGGCTCACCGGCGGCATCGGTGGGCGCGGCCCCGGTGAGACCCGGCTGGAGGTGGACCGCCGCCGCATCAACGACCGGTTGGGCAAGCTGGCCAAGAAACTCAAGGAGGTCAGCCGCGAGCGGGAGCAGCGGCGGAGTCGGCGTCGCAAAAAGGACTTGCCGGTTCTCTCGCTGGTGGGCTATACCAATGCCGGGAAGTCAACCCTGCTCAACACTTTAACCAACAGCGCCATTGTCGCGGAGGACAAGCTGTTCGCCACCCTGGACCCGACCAGTAGACGGCTGCGGTTTCCCGAGGATGTGGAGGTTATAATCACGGACACGGTGGGCTATTCGCCATCTTCCAGAGGAGTTGCTCAAGGCGTTCAAGGCCACTCTGGAGGAACTGCACGAGGCCGACGTGTTGGTGCATGTGATTGATATCAGCAATCCGCGCTGCGGGGATCATATCCAGGTGGTGGAGGATTTGTTGCGGGAGCTTGAGCTGGAGGGTATTCCCTGTCTCAAGGTTTTTAACAAGATTGATCTGGTGGCGCCGGAGGTTGTTGCCGAACAGCTGCGGTTGCATGAGGCGGTAGCCGTAAGCGCCCGTGATGCCGCAACCTTTGGCCCATTTTTGGACCGGGCCAGGAGTTTGGTCTTGAAAAAGTGGCAGGGGAGATGGGAACATGTACAGTCTGAGATTCAGAAATCAAGCCTCGACAGTTAGGCCTCAATCCCAATATAATTGATTATGCGCATACAATTTTATAGACGACAATTCCGCGTTTTTCCTTCTTTTCTGCTTGTCCTGGTCTTTTTTTGGGGTGGCGGGCAGTCCGCGCTCGCCCAGAATGCGACCATCGAGGAGTTGATTGTCACCAATTCCAGCACGGATCTGCTTCTGTTTTTGACAGTCAACAACGCTTTTACCAAACAGATGGAAGAGGGGATCAAAAATGGCATCCCCGTGACCTTCAATTTCTATGTGAAGCTGGATAAAAAAAGAAACACCTGGATGAATCAGGAACTCGTTTCCCTGCGCTTTGAACATACCCTGAGCTATGACACCCTGAAAGAGGAGTACAGCATTGTCCGTTCGGAACAAGCTGGCCAGACATTGCGCACCAAATCCCTGGTTGAGGCGAAAAAAGCCATGGCCCAGCTCAATGGTCCTCCGGTGTCGCCGTTGAAGGTTCTGGTGCCGGAGGCGGGGTATCTGCTCCGGGTTAAAGCCAAGCTTGCGGAAAAGACCCTGCCGCTTTATGCCCACTATGTGATCCCCTTCTGGAGCCTCTGGGATTTTGAAACCGAGTGGTACACGGTGGAGTTCAGGTATTAGGAGCCGTTACAGAATGAAAGCTGATGGTCCAACTATTCCGTTACGGCTTTTTACGCCGTTATCACTGCTGCCGTTTTTGCAAATCAGAAGGCAAGATTATCTTGCGATGACGGCTTAGCATGGATGCCACCCAGGAGGATGATCTCAGGAAAGACCGGCAGCGCCGCAAAAAGCGCATCCGCCTGATCATCCTTGCCTGTCTTGTTCTGATCCCTCTGCTGACCTATTTTGAAACCAGGATCGTGCAGTTGGGTGTCATTCCCTTTCCGGTCAGCGGCAATGTCCTGGTCTTCGTGCTCATCAACTTCAATGTCCTGCTGCTGCTGTTGATGGTGTTTCTGGTTCTCCGCAATCTGGCGCAGCTTGTTTTTGAGCGGCGGCGCCGTTTCCTGGGGACAAAGCTGCGCTCCAAGCTGGTGATCGCCTTTGTTTCCATGTCCTTTTTCCCCACCGGGCTGCTTTTTTTCATCGCTTTGCAGTTTGTCTCCACCAGCATGGACTACTGGTTCAACATCAATGTTGCCCAATCCCTTGAGGAATCGATCTCCGTTGCCAAGAATACCTACCAGGAAGCGCAAGATCAGGTTGACCGCCAGGCCCGTCTGATCGCGGAACGGTTGGAGTCGAAACGCTACGGGGATATTGCCGGGGAAAGCCTGACCTCTTTGCTGCAAGAGATCATCAAGAGCCATGGCCTGGCCGGGATCGAGTTGATCTCCGGGCAACGGGAGGTGCTGGCCAGGGCTTACAGGCCTGAGATTGTAAGCGACGGTGTTCCGGAAATTCCGTTGGACATGATCCGCAACGCGTATGCCGACAAGCAGGAGCGGATGGCCATCCAGCCGGTGGCGACAGGGGAGTTGGTGCGCGGGGTGAGCTCGGTGCGCATCGGCGGCGCGGAGGCCCGGCAGGGGGCGTTGGTTGTCTCCCTGCTCATCCCTCTGGAGCGGGTCAGGCGGATGCAGACCATTTCCAAAGGGTATGAGGGCTACAAGCAGTTGATGATCCTCAAGGCCCCGATTAAAACCACCCTGCTGGTCATGCTGTTGATCGTCACCCTGTTGATCGTGTTTTGCGCGATCTGGTTCGCTTTTTATGTGGCAGGCGGTTTGACCGGACCCATCGACCGGTTGGCCGAGGCGACGCGGCGGGTGGCCGAGGGGGAGCTGGATTTTGTCCTGGAAAAGACCTCCGGCGACGAGATGGGAACCCTGGTTGATTCCTTCAACCGGATGACCAGCGATCTTTCTGCCAGCAAAAAGCAGCTGGAAGAGGCAAATGGTGCCCTGCGCCAAGGACAACTCGATGCCGAGACCAGGCGGCGCTACATGGAGATCGTCCTGCAAAATGTGGCGGCCGGGGTTATCTCGCTGGATGAACAGGGGAGGATCACCACGATCAACCGGTTTGCCGAGGAACTACTCCGCATCGACCGCCGGGCCTTTGAGGGCAAGGAGTATCACGCGGTTCTCCGGCCGGAACACCGAACTGTTCTGGAAGGGTTTCTCGCTGAGCTTTCTCGCAGCGGCAAGTCATCCTTGGAAAGGCCGCTGCGCCTCACGGTGGGGGATGACACCTTTTCGCTGCGGGTGAACATAACCCGGCTGGAAGATGAGAATAATCACTCCCTTGGCGTGGTTCTGGTTTTTGACAACCTCACCGAGCTGGAAAAAGCGCAGCGGATGGCGGCCTGGCGTGAAGTGGCGCGGCGCATCGCCCATGAGGTGAAAAATCCCCTGACCCCGATCCAACTTTCCGCCCAACGGCTCCGCAAGAGATACCTCGACCGGCTGTCCGGGGATCAGGAGGTTTTTGATATCTGCACCAAAACCATCGTCAATCAGGTGGACGAGCTGAAAAAATTGGTCAGCGAATTTTCCAACTTCGCCCGGATGCCTGCGGTGCATAAAACCATGGGCAGTCTTGCCGAAATGGCCAACGAGGCCTTCATTCTCTATCAAGAGGCCCATAAGGACAGGCAATTCAGGTTGCGGGTGGAGGGGCCGATTCCCCAATTCGCCTTTGATACCAAGCAGATGAAGCGGGTGCTCATCAACCTGCTCAATAATGCCGTGGCTGCCACGGTCGCAGCCGGGGTAATCGAGATTGTTCTTGCCTGCGAGCCGGAGCGCAATGTGGTTAGATTTGAGGTGCGGGACAACGGCTCCGGGGTCAGCGATGAGGATAAGCCGCGTCTCTTTGAACCCTATTTTTCGCGGAAAAAAACCGGAACTGGCTTGGGGTTGGCCATTGCCAGCACGGTGGTGGCGGATCATCACGGCTATATCCGGGTTAAGGACAACGAGCCCCGGGGCGCCCGGTTCATTGTCGAATTGCCTCTGGACAATGGCTAGAAAACCGTGTCGCCTGTCTGGCAGGGCATGGTATATTGGATACTGGCAGAAAAATTTTAGTGAAACGGCAGCAGCGCATGCGGCGGCAGTGAAACGGCAGCAGTGAAACGGCGATGGCAAAGACAATCCTTATAATTGACGATGAAGCGAGTATTCGCGAGTCCCTGTCCGGCATCCTGTCGGACGAAGGGTTTCATGCGCTTTCCGCCGATGATGGGCAACAGGGGCTTGCCTTGCTGGAGGAGGAGCGGGTCGATCTGGTTTTGCTCGACATCTGGATGCCGGGGCTGGACGGCCTGGAGGTGCTGAAAAAAATCAAGGAGTCCCAGGCCGAGTTGCCGGTGATCATGATCTCCGGGCATGGCACCATCGAAACCGCAGTGCAGGCCACCAAGATGGGGGCCTATGATTTCATCGAAAAACCGCCGTCCTACGATAAGATCATCCTTTCCATCAACAACGCTCTGGATCTTGCCCGACTCAAGAAAGAGAACCTGATCCTGCGTCAGCAGACCCAGCGCGCCAGTCAGCTTACCGGTACCTCTCCGGCCATGGCGGAACTCAAGCAACTGGTGGAGCGAGTGGCTCCAACCGAGGCCTGGGTTTTGATTCGGGGGGAACATGGCACCGGTAAGGAGCTGGTGGCGCAGAGCATTCACCGGTTGTCCAAGAACGCGGCCAAGCCGATGATCGAGCTGAACTGTGCCGCCATCCCGGAAGAGCTGATCGAGTCCGAGCTGTTCGGTCATGAGAAGGGCTCGTTCACCGGAGCCACGGCCAGCCGCCGGGGGAAGTTCGACCTGGCCGACGGCACCACGCTCTTTCTGGATGAAATCGGCGATATGAGCCTCAAGACCCAGGCCAAGGTGCTGCGCATCCTGCAGGAACAGAAATTTGAGCGGGTGGGCGGCTCGAAAACCATTCAGGTCGAGGTTCGGGTCCTGGCCGCCACCAACAAGGATCTTGAGCAGGAGATCGAGAACGGCACCTTCCGGGCGGATCTCTATTATCGGCTCAACGTGGTGCCTATTCAGGTGCCGCCGCTTCGGGAACGACGGGAAGATATCCCTCTGCTGGTCGCTGATTTTGTGGCGGATAACGCAAGAAAAGGGTTGGGGGAAAAGGTGTTCAGCCAAGGGGCACTACAGGCCATGATGCAGCATGGGTGGCCGGGTAATATTCGGGAATTGCGCAACTTTGTGGAGCGGGTCATGATTATGTGCCCTACGGAAACGGTGGACGAACCCTTGGTCTGGCAACTGCTCGGCATTGCTCCGGCAGATGTTGCGCCATCGACTGCCGGTTTGGAGGCGCTGTACCACACCCTCAACTATAAAGAGGCCAAGAAGATTTTTGAACGGGACTTTCTCAAGGCCCGGCTTGCAGGCAATGACGGGAATATTTCCCAGACCGCGGAACAAATAGGTCTGGAGCGGAGTCATCTCCATAGGAAGATGAAGTCATTGTCCTTGGACGAAGACTAGCTGCTGATTTTTTCGAGATTTGAGGAGAGGATGCCATGAGCGAACACGAAACCAGTCTTCCCGACCAGAAGGCGCTGGAAAAGGAGATCGGGGAGTATCTCACGAAAAAATACGGGCAGAAGGTGAAGATCATCTCAAGCGGCCTGTTGCCCATGGGCCAGGGCGAGGAGAGCGAAGCGGGGCAGCCGGGTATCGGCGGCGCGGCTGATTTTCATTTCGACACCACCCCGGAAGAGCTTATCGCCTATCTTGACGAGTATGTGGTGAGGCAGGATGAGGCCAAGGCCATTCTCGCCACCAAGATCTGCACCCACTTCAACCGGATCAGCTATGCCTTGGCCAGGCCCAAGCAGGCACGACGCAGCATGGGGCAGATCAAGAGCAATGTCCTGCTGATGGGGCCGACCGGGGTTGGCAAGACCTTCCTTATAAAGCTCATCGCCCGTCATCTCGGGGTGCCCTTCATCAAGGGCGACGCCACCAAATTCAGCGAAACCGGCTATGTGGGCGGAGACGTGGAGGATCTGGTCCGCGATCTGGTCCGGGAGGCGAACGGGGATATCGAACGGGCCCAGTACGGCATTATCTACCTGGATGAGATTGACAAGATAGCCGCCAGCCCGTTTAGAATCGGGGCCGATGTCTCCCGCACCGGGGTGCAGCGCGCCCTGCTCAAACCCATGGAGGAAACCGAGGTCGAACTCAAGGTTGCCCACGATCCGGTCTCGCAGATCGAGGCCATCGAGCAGTATCGGGCAACGGGCAAGAGAGAGCGGCGTCTGGTCAATACCAAGAACATCCTCTTCATCATGAGCGGCGCCTTTGCTGGGCTTGAAGATATCATCAAGAAGCGGGTGCAGCAGCAATCCATGGGCTTTGAAAGTTCTGTCTCCTCGGTGAAAACAGCCGGGCGATTTCTCAAGCAGGTCAAGGCGGAGGATCTTGTCGAGTTTGGCTTTGAGAGTGAGTTCGTTGGGCGGCTGCCGGTTATCGCCGTGCTCGATGAACTGAGTGAAGATGATTTTTACGAGATTCTGGCCAATCCCAACAGCTCCATCGTGGTTACCAAGAAACAGGATTTTCGGGTGTACGGCGTCAATCTTCAGTTTGAAGACGCGGCGCTGCAAGAGATAGCCAAGCTGGCCAAGCTGGAACGCACCGGGGCTCGGGGGCTGGTCAGTGTCATGGAAAAAATTCTTCTCCACTACGAGAAAAAACTGCCCTCCACCAGCATTCGTCACCTGGTGGTGGATGTGGAGATGGTGCGCTCGCCTGCCGTCGTACTTGAAAGGCTGTTGGCGAACGCTGAGGTGCAGGTGGAGCACCGGGTTCGTTTCGAAGCGTTGCAGGCTGCGGAGTTTGAGCGCTTGGTCGGTTTTATCCTGGAGCGGATGGGGAATTATCTGGAAGACCATCAGGTGCTCACTACCCCAAAACGGTTGCAACTCATGGCCAAGGAGAGCCAGGACCAGGACGTGGATCCCCGCGAGGTCTGTGATGCCTTTATTCGACTGGTTCAGGCCATACACGGCTGTGAGGCGGAGATCAGCGAAAAATGCGGGATAAGGATCATTTTCAGCGAAGAGGCCGTTGACCGATTGCTGGCCAGAGAGCCGCGAACCCTTGAGACCATTCAGTCCTCATGTGCCAAGATTCTACAGGCCATGGAGTACGGCCTGCGGCTCATGGGCCAGAAAAAAGGGGTTACACAGGTGGTTGTTCCCAAAGAGGGAGTCGATACGCCGGAGCGGTATATCAATACTCTGGTGGGGGAAACCTTTAAGATTGAATAAATGCTGGCGAAAACATTTCCCCAGCTAAGAAAAGGAGAGAAGAGACCATGATTTTTCCTGAATACCGGGCCCGCAGGCTCAGACAGAACGAAACCTTCCGGGCGCTTATCCGGGAGACCAGCATTTCTCCAGCCAATCTTGTCTACCCGCTTTTTGTCATGCCTGGCAAGGGCATCCGGGAAGAAGTGCCATCCATGCCCGGGGTGTTCAGGATTTCCGTGGACCAATTGGCCAAGGAAGCCAAGGAGTGCATGGGGCTGGGGGTGAACTCGGTCATCCTTTTCGGTCTGCCCGACAAGAAGGATTCGAAAGGGTCAGGCGCGCATGCCAAGGACGGCATCATCCAGCGGGCCATCAAGGAGCTGAAGAACACATCGCCTGCGCTCACGGTCTGCACCGATGTCTGTCTGTGCGAATACACCAGCCACGGCCATTGCGGGATCATGATCAACGATGTGGTGGACAACGATACCACTCTGGAGGTGCTTGCCAGGACCGCGCTTTCCCATGCCCAGGCCGGGGCCGACATGGTCGCGCCCTCGGACATGATGGATGGCCGGGTTGCCGAGATTCGGGGGATTCTGGATGAGAATAATTTTCACATGTTGCCGATCATGTCCTATGCGGTGAAATACGCCTCCGCGTTTTACGGGCCTTTCAGGGACGCGGCGGAATGCGCGCCCCAACATGGCGACCGCAAGTCCTATCAGATGGACCCGGCGAACATCCGCGAGGCGTTGCGGGAGGCGACCCTGGATGTGGAAGAGGGCGCGGACATCCTGATGGTCAAGCCGGCCATGGCTTATCTGGACGTGGTCAGTCGGTTGCGGGACGAATTCGACCTGCCCATCGCCGCCTACCATGTGAGCGGGGAATACGCCATGATCAAGGCTGCCGCAGCCAATGGCTGGATCGACGGGGACAAGGTCATGCACGAGAGCCTGCTCAGCATCCGGCGGGCAGGAGCGGATATCATCATTACCTACTTTGCCAAGGACATGGCTCGATTGCTTAACGGATAGGCGAAGAGCGATTGTAGCTTATCTTGCGGTGGAGACGGAGTCCGTGATCGACAGGGGAGTGAGCAGGTAGTCGGTTCTTACATTGCCGAGGCTTGCGAAGATGGTGGCCTTGAGAGCGGGCTCTCTTTCGTATAAGGGGGTGAGCCAGGCTCGGATCTTTTCCCTGCGGGAATCCGCGGCAAGAGGGCAGGGGTTGGCCACCGGGGTAATGCCCAGGTCCTGGCCCAACTCAACGATGCGTTTTTTCTCCACCATGGCCAGGGGACGGATAAGGGCCAGTTTGCCGCCGAACAATTCCTGTTTCGGCGCCATGGCGCTGAGATTGCCGCCATAAAACAGATTGAGAAAAAATGTCTCGATGATGTCTTCCTGGTGGTGGCCAAAGGCGATTTTGTTGCAGTGGTGTTCTCCCGCCAGGGAGAAAAGTCGGTTGCGGCGTTGACGGGCGCAATGGTAGCAGCCGTTTTTGCCGTTCTCGGCGGCGAGCGCCTGGTGGCCGAAGTCGGTCCGCTCCATCAGCATGGGCAGATCTATGCTGTAGAGCTGTTTGCGGACTAAATCGTATTCCGTCCCGCCGAACCCCATGTCAAGATGCACAGCCAGAAGCTCATAGCGGATAGGTGCCTTGCGGCGCCATTCCTTTAAAAGCCAGGCGAGCACCAAGCTGTCGATGCCTCCGGACACCGCAATCATTACCCGGTCGCCATCGGCCAGCATCTGGTAGAGATGCATGGCCCGACCGACAAGGTGATTGATCTGTTTGGGGATGGCGAACACGGGGTAGGATTATTTTTTCAGATAGGGACAGTCGGCAATTTTTTGCTGGAGGCCGTCACGGACAAGTTCCTCTGCGCTGAGCCATTTCACGCCCCGTTTCGCTTTTTTGAAAAACTGGAACATGTCGTCAAGCAGTGGCTGCTGCGTTTCAGTGAAGGTGCCGGAACATAAGGTCTGGCCGGTTTCCGCCTGGATCAGCTTGTAGTCAAAGGCGACAGAGGCCGGGCTGACGATGGAATACTCTGTCCCCTCCCGTTCGGTAAAGCGTTGCAGGGTGCAGAGGAGGACCGCGTCAGCAACCTTGGTCCGGCAGATGGTGACGACCGCACTCGTTCGGCAGCGGATCATGTCTTTTTCCAGGGCATCGCGTTGTTCCGGGGTGAGAAGGGCGATATCTTCCCTGCCGGAAAACTGTTCCGCCAGCAGGGTGTTCAGGAGTATCTGTCCTTTCTCAAGCCCTTTCATTTCTTTGGGCGAACGGCTGCTCTGGCTATCCCTGCCGATTTCCACAGGAAGCACGACGATTGTTTTGATTGGGGCCAGATCCTCTGGTTGGGTTTTGGCGGTTGACCGCGCACATCCGGAAAGCAGGGTGAGCACGGTCAGGCTTGCGAGAAAAACGGTATACGGTTTAGAAAGTGTCACGATGGTTTCTCCAGTGTGAGAAGTTATAAGGAGCCTTTGGAGGAGACAGGCCCTTGGGCGCGGGGATCCATGGTGGTTGCCTCGTCAAGGGCCCGGCCCAGGGCCTTGAAGATTGCTTCGAGAATGTGATGGGTGTTCTCGCCGTGGGCCAATTCAACATGCAGGGTCAGTCCGCCGTGCAGGGCAAAGGCGCGGAGGAATTCCTTGGCCAGTTGGGTGTCGAAGTCGCCGACCTTTTGCTCCAGAAAGGGAACGCCATAGTGGAGGTGTGGTCTGTTGGAGCAATCCAGAGTTACCCGGACCAGAGTCTCATCCATGGGAAGTGCGCAGAAGCCGTAACGCCTGATGCCGCCAAAATCCCCTAGGGATTTTTTCAGGGCCTGGCCCAGGCAGATTCCCAGATCCTCAACTGTGTGATGCGCGTCAACCTCCGTGTCTCCAGAGGCGCGGATGGTAAGATCAAAAAATCCATGCACGGCAAAAAGGGTGAGCATGTGATCCATGAAGGGTACGCCCGTGGCGCACTGGGTCTTGCCTGTGCCGTCAAGGGCGAACGAGAGGGCGATATCGGTTTCCTTGGTTTTGCGTTTCACTTCGCTTTGGCGGATTCTCGGTGCTACCATGGGCTACTCCTGCAATTGTCTGGCTGCTTGCGCAGAGGCCAGTGTCATCGGTAAAGAATATACGGGTAAAAAAACAAGGATGATTGTTTATACCAAGATGTGGCGGTTTCAAGCAATAGGAATCCCCATATCTCCCAGAGAAAAGATTGTAATAACAAAATATTATAGATCGTTTTGTCGCTAAGGAGGTCCTGTTGCTCCAAGGGGCAAAAAGATTCCGGGTTACCGGTTTTTTGTTGACAACCCCCTCCCGCATTGTTATACATCTGGCGTTTTTCACATACTGAAAATGAGCGGGAATAACTCAGTGGTAGAGTGCAACCTTGCCAAGGTTGAAGTCGCGAGTTCGAATCTCGTTTCCCGCTCCATATTTAGGAGCCGTTGAGAAATAACTTGTACAATTCTGAACCGTTCCTTTACGGCTTCTTATGCCGTGTTGACTCTCCAGGATGACCAGATTGTTTTTTTACAACGGCTTTGCTTGTGGCTCGAGCTTTTCTGGGCCTATTTGCATTGACCGACAGCCCGTCTGCATTTTTTTATGGCAGAACGGGCCATTTTGACTTATATAGACCTATTCTTTACTGAAGTTTTGCGAGGGCTTTGAAATGAAGACATATTTGACCCCGGTCAAAGATATTGAGCGCAAGTGGTTGATCGTTGATGCTCAGGATAAGGTGCTTGGTCGTTTGGCTTCCGAGATTGCCACGCGTTTGCGCGGTAAGCACAAACCCAATTACTGCACCTTCCTTGATGTCGGCGATTTTGTCATTGTGGTCAATGCGGACAAGGTTCGTCTGACCGGCAAGAAGTGGGACGACAAGATGTATCGTCATCACACCGGTTTTATGGGCGGCTTGAAGGAAAAAACCGCCAAGGTGCTTCTGGAGCAAAAGCCGGAAGAACTGTTGCGCAAGGCTGTTCGCGGCATGTTGCCCAAGAACACCTTGGGGCGGAATCAACTGAAGAAATTAAAGGTATATGCCGGAGCGGAGCATCCCCATAGCGCCCAGCAACCTGTGTCTCTGGAATTATAAAATCCTGCTCTTTGCAAACAGGATAATGGAGCTTGAACATGGCAGATAATAGTTTTTACGCGACCGGAAAAAGAAAGACCGCTATTGCCAGGGTGTGGTTGAGACCGGGTTCCGGCAACATCCAGGTCAACAAGATGAGCGTGCCGGATTATTTCGGCGGCGGCTTTGACTACCTGCAGAAGATTTCTAAGCCTTTGGCCTTGACCGATACCGCAGCAAAGTTCGATATCCTCGCCACCTTGACCGGCGGCGGCAAGATCGCCCAGACCGAGGCTTTGCGGCACGGGATTTCCCGGGCTTTGTTGGTTGTTGACCCTGAGCACCGGGGCGCTTTGAAAAAAGCGGGTTTTCTCACCCGCGATCAGCGCGTGAAAGAACGGAAAAAATATGGCCAGAAAGCGGCCAGAGCGAGGTTCCAGTTCTCCAAGCGTTAATCGTTGCCTGGTATTGCCTTGTCAATATCACGGACACCATTGTGTATCTCATCAGGGGAAGGCGCTTATCGCTCTTCCCCTGATTTTTTTTTGGCCTGGGTTAGTCTGCCCTGCGGTTGCAAATTGAGTGGAGAAAAAAATGGTACGAGTCGGCATTATCGGTGCATCAGGGTATACCGGGGCGGAGCTTGCCCGGATACTGTGCAATCATCCCGAGGTGGAACTGACGGTGGCGACCTCCCGGCAATACGCAGGGAAACCGCTTTCCCAGGCTTTCCCCAGCTTGCAGGGGAGGGCGGATATTATCTGTGAAGATCTTCAGGTCGAGGCTCTGGTCGAACGGGCTGATTTTTTCTTTACCGCGGTGCCCCATCAGACAGCCATGAATATCGTGCCGCAGCTTGTGGCCGCAGACAAGAAGGTCGTTGATCTTTCCGCCGATTTTCGCATCCACGATGCGCAGGTCTATGAGCAATGGTATCAGGCACACAGCGCCAAGGACTTGCTGGCCACGGCGGTGTACGGCTTGCCAGAGCTGTATCGGGCGGCGATCTGCAAGGCGCAGTTGGTTGCCAATCCAGGTTGCTACCCGACCAGTGTTATTTTGGGTTTGGCGCCCTTGCTCAAGGCTGGGCTTGTTGATCCGGCAACCATTATCATCGATTCAAAGTCAGGGGTTTCCGGGGCAGGACGGACGGCGCAGGTTGGCTCGCTTTACTGCGAGGTGGCCGACGGCTTCAAGGCCTACAAGGTGGGCGAGCATCGGCATACCCCGGAGATCGAGCAGGAATTGAGCGGGTTGTGCGGCAAGTCGGTGACGGTGTCCTTCACTCCGCATCTGGTGCCGATGTCGCGGGGCATTCTCAGCACGATTTACGCCCACGCGAGCAAGCCGCTCCCCGGGTTGACCGAACTCTATCAGGATTTTTACCGGGAGGATGAGTTTGTCCGGGTCTGCCAGGCCGGCCAGTATCCGGCTACCCAGTATGTCCGGGGCAGCAACTACTGTGATATCGGGAGCAAGTTCGATCCGCGTACCGGCAGGGTTATCATCCTCTCCGCCATAGACAACGTGGTCAAGGGCGCTTCCGGGCAAGCGGTGCAGAATATGAATCTTATGTGCGGCTTTCCGGAGAATACCGGTCTTAGAATCGTACCCCTTTTCCCCTAAAGCGCAGTGCGAAACATAAAACTTGTCCTGGCTTATGACGGAACAGAGTATGCCGGCTGGCAGAGACAGCTGGGCCAACCCCCCACCATCCAGCAGGTCGTGGAAGAGGCCATTGCCCGTCTGACTCAGGCTCCAGTCACGCTCCACGGGGCTGGTCGTACCGATGCCGGGGTGCATGCCGAGGGGATGGCGGCCAATTTTCAGACAGCGGCGGTCATTCCCCTTTCCGGCTTGGTGAAAGGGTTGAACGGTATGCTGCCTGCGGCTATCCGGGTCTTGACCGCTGAAAAGGTTGCGCATGATTTTCATGCGCGCTATAACGCCAGGGGCAAGGTGTATGTGTACACCTTCATGGTTACCGAAATCATGCCGCCCTGTTCGCGGTTGTATGCCGCCCAGGTCCGGGGGCCTTTCGCCTGCGGACCCGTGCGGCTCTGTTTGCCGATGCTGGTTGGAACCCATGATTTTAGCAGCTTTGAGGCATCCGGGTCCCGCGATCTGTCCATCACCGGGGGCAGGGGCGCTGTGCGGACAATTTTTTCCGCTCGGCTTGACGAGGAGGGAAAAGCCGAGCAGGTGTATCGACTGACCATTGCCGGGGAAGGATTTTTACGGCATATGGTGCGGAACATTGTCGGCACCCTGTTTGACGTGGGTCGTGGGCGGTTGACCCCCTTGGATTTTCAGGAGATTGTGGCTGCCCGGGATCGGGCCTTGGCTGGAGCAACCGCGCCTGCCAAGGGTTTGACCTTGAAGACTGTTTTGTATTAAGTTGGCTTGGTGGTGATGACTGCCGGAGCTTTTTTGCAAACGCCATTACAAGGAAAGAAAATGGAAGCGGAAATTAGTCTTGCACAACGGGTTAAGCAGATCAAGCCGTCGCCCACCCTTGCTGTAAATGCCAAGGCCAAGGCCCTGAAGGCGGCGGGCGCTGATATCCTCAATTTCAGCGTGGGCGAGCCGGATTTTGATACCCCACCCCATGTGTGCGAGGCTGGGAAAAAGGCTATCGACGAAGGCTTTACCCGTTACACTGCGGTGCCTGGCATCCCTGAGCTGCGCGAGGCCATTGCCAATCGCTTGGGCCAAGACAAGGGCTGGAGCTATGAGCCCGATCAGATCCAGGTCTGCTGCGGCGGCAAGCACGGGCTCTACAACATGGCCCAGGCTCTGTTCGGCCCTGGCGATGAGGTGCTGATTCCGACCCCGTACTGGGTCTCCTATCCGCCCATCGTTTTGTTGGCAGGCGCCACCCCGGTGGAGGTGCCGCTTTCCGAGGTCAATGATTTCGACCTGAGCGAGGAGCTGCTTACTCGTTACGCCACGTCGAAAACCAAGGCCATTATCCTCAACAGCCCTTCAAACCCCACCGGAGCCGTGTTTTCCGCCAAGGCCCTTGAGGCGGTGGCAAAGATGGCCTTGGCCAATAACTGGCTGATCATCTCCGACGATATCTACGACACCATTGTTTATGGCGACGGCAAGCTGCCGCATATTTTGGATGTGGACAAACGGCTCGCAGCCCAGACCCTGGTGCTCAACGGCGTGTCCAAGTCCTTTGCCATGACCGGCTGGCGCATCGGCTACACCGCCGGGCCAAAGCAGATCATCGCGGCCATGAACAAGATCCAGAGCCAGAGCACCTCCAACCCGTGTTCCGTCTCCCAGAAGGCGGCGCTGGCCGCAGTGAGCGGGCCGCAGGATTTCCCGACCATGATGCGGGACGCCTTTGTGCCCCGGCTTGACTTCATCATGTCTGCCCTGGGCAATATACCCGGCGTTACCTGCGTGCGGCCCAAGGGCGCTTTTTACGTGTTCCCCAATGTTTCTGCCTACTATGGCAGAAACTTCCAGGGCAAGGTGATGGCGAACTCGGTTGATCTGGCGGATTATCTGCTGGATGAGGCATTGCTGGCCACGGTGCCGGGCGCGGCTTTCGGGGCGGATGCCTTTATCCGCTTCTCCTTTGCCACGGCCATGGGGACCATCGAAGAAGGAATGAAGCGGCTGGCAACGGCTTTGGGGAAACTCTCTTGAGATAAGTGATCAGGAAGAATTCAGTAGTTGCGCTTCTGTCTAAAAATTGTAAGCGATTGCAAGGTGCCGCAGATGCGGCGTCCTTGTTTACTCAGCCTGGACCGTAATCTTGAGGCGCTTCATCGCTCAAAGCCCAGGTCCAACTGTCCAGGGGGCGCTCCTTTGAGACCGCCTTCTGGCCGTTCTTGGTGTAACAAAGATAGAGCCACTCCCCGCCTTTGTTAAAAATCCTGATAAGTCCATGATTGGGGTGCGTAAACCAGCCTTCAGAGTATGTGCCGTCCATGTGCCTGTGAGTCTCCCTCTGTGTTGCGTCGTTATAATTCCGTCTGCCCCATAATTCTATTTTTCAAGACAGTGGGCAATACATTCCTTGCATTTCTTGTCGGTTTTTCCGGTCTGGCAGTATTTGCTGAACCCTGAGATCAGATCGCTGCCGCCCCGTGGGCATTGCTCCATGAAGCTGACAAACTGGGTCAGCCGTTCGATGATCTCTTTGGGAGCGGCATGTTCGATCTTGCAGGCCCCTTCCTCAGCCACCTTTTCTCCCACCGCCAGCACCTTGATAAAAAAATCCTTGAGTGCCCGATGGCGGAGGATGACATCCTTGGCCATTTCCTGCCCGGCTGGGGTGAGGGTTATTACCTCATAGGGGGCATAGTTGATCAGCCCTTTCTGGGCCAGGGATCGGAAGGCCTCGGTCACGGAGGAGCGGCTGACCTTGAGCGTGCTGGCGATCTCCTTGGCCCTGGCCACCTGTTTTTCGGCAATAATGTGGAAGATGGTTTCCAGATAGTCTTCCAGGCTGGCGCTGAGTCGTTTGGGTGTTGTTGTGGGCTGCTTACCTGGCATATGGATGTTACTCCCGAGGGGCACCTGTAGTCTGCTCCAGAGAAAAATATTCTTAGGATTGTCTAAAAGTATTAAGGACTGAGCGGCTTGTCAAGTTTTATTGGCTGACTGGCGTTTGGGAAAGTTCTTGCAAAGAGCCGGGCGTGATACCCGGCGCGTGCTTGGTCGGGTTTGAGTTGCAGGGAGATCATGCCCAGTTCCTTATGAGACAGGGCAAACCGGTTGTCCGCGGTAATGGCCTGTTCAAATGCGGTAATCGCCTCTGGCACATGGTCCAGTTCCCGCTCAACCAGACCGAGGTTGTAGGGATACCTCGATTTTTTCTCGGGCTCCAACTGGATGGCCTCGTTAAATTCAACGAGCGCCTTTGGGCAATCTTTTAGTTTCCACTCGGTTTTGCCCAACTGGCCGTGTGCTGCCCCGGCTATTGGCGCGATCTGCACGGCCTTGGCAAAGTACTCTTGCGCCTTCTGATGCTTGTGCAGTCCGTAATAAGCGGTTCCGGTGTTGAGCAGGGTAATGTAGTGGTATGGGAATTTTTCCAGCATGGTCAAGAGGTGGGGCAAGGCTTCGCTGTAATTATCCTGCGCCAGATAGGCCGGGCCGATATAGGTGTGCGGGGTCACATCGTTGGGCTGGTAGTGCAGGGACTTGTTGCCGGAATCAATGATCTCCGGCCAGTTCTCATCCACCGTGGCCATGCAGGTCTTGAGATAGAAACGATCTGCGGCAATGGCCTTGAGATTGTCCACTACGATGATCGGCGCAAAGATAAGGAGGATGATAGCGGCATAGGCGGGAAAGCGTTTGGGGATATGGATCGGTGTCGGGACGTGCCTCGTGCACCAGGGAGGCGAGGTCGAGTTGGGTTGTTTTGCGCAGGAAAGCGAACAGCAGGCACTGGCAGGCGACAGCCAGCCACCAGGCCCGGGTTTGCGTGTATATGAGATAGACGACGATCAGGCTGAGCATGAGGCTTGCGGCCCAGGCAGTGGTATTGTTTTTCGCGGTCAGAAAAAGGAAGGCTCCCACTGGAAAGAGCAGGACAATGAAGTGCACGGCCTGTTTTTATTGGCAAAGTTCGCGGCAGGCGGAGCAAGCTGGGGAATATGGGACAGGCCAAGCAAATGCTGGTTGATGCCCAGAACAGCAACAAGGAAGGCGGCACCGAACAGGGCGGTCAGGACCTGGCGTCGTTGGGCCGAGGAGATAGCAACTTGTTGGACTAGAAACAAAAACAGCAAAGCCGATAGCCACTGGCGGCCGATTTCCCAGGTCTCATAGGAATTGAGCGCAAAGATCGCTGTGAATAGACTCCAGCCGAGAAGAACAAGAAGTGGCCAGGTAAAAAAAAGCATCTTCGGAGGGGAAGAGCGTTTTTGCTTGTCTGATTGGTGAGCCAGGCAAGGGTAAGGAGAAGTGCTGCTGTTTCTAGGAAAAAGCGTTGGGGGAGATTGCAGAAATCACTCAGGCCTGGATACCAGATGAGCGGTGCTAAAAAGGCGGTAGACAGAAAAAGAATGTAGGGCGGTTTTTTTGAAATGGGCATGTGGGCTGTCGCGAACTACAACAAAAAAATGGCGGCAATTTGCCGCCATTTTTTTGTTGGATGTTGGACTGGTACATATTTATGGGGTATTTCTGGTAACACCTGAATAGTCTAATGGCAGGAAAATACAGGGTCAAGGAAGGACTCGGGAGAAAGAGGAAATGACCTCCTCCAGGCCAGCATAGGATGTCTGGCTGAAGATCTGCCGTCTGATTTCCGCACCGTCCACCACTCCCTTGAAATACCGGCCTGCGTGGTTTTTGATCTGGGAAGGCGGGGTGTCGGGCTGGTGGAGTCGGATGAGTTCGAGGTGGCGGTTCAGAGCCTCGAGTCTGAAGGCAAGGGATGGCTTTTCCGGAGCGTCGGCGGAGAAAATCCAGGGCGCACCTAGGGCACCCCGGCCGATCATTACCCCGTCGCAGCCTGTTTCCTCCAGCATCCGTAAGCCGTCACCATGGGATTGGACGTCGCCGTTGCCGATCACCGGGATGGACACCGCCTGTTTCACCTGGCTGATGATCCGCCAGTCTGCGGTGCCGCTGAAGCCGTCGCTCCAAGTTCGGGCGTGAACCGTGATCGCTGCGGCCCCGTTGTCTTCGGCCATTTTGGCGAAGTCGCAGGCGGTGATGGCCTTGTGGTCCCAGCCGGAGCGGAACTTGACCGTGACCGGCACGTTAGAGCCTTTCACCACACTCCGGATGATCTCCGCGGCCAGGGCGGGTTCTTTCATCAGAGCGCAGCCTGCCCCTTTTTTGATGACCTTTCTTGCCGGGCAGCCCATGTTGATGTCGATGAGGTCGATTGGCAGTTCCGACAGGATGGCCGCTGCCTTGCCCATGACCTCCGGCTCGCTGCCAAAGAGCTGCATGGCCACCGGGCGTTCTGCCGCCACGGTTTTGAGCATCTCCAGGGTGTTTTTCTGCTGGAAATAGAGGCCGTGGCAGCTGATCATCTCCGAAAAGCATAAGCCTGCACCGAATTCCCGGCAGAGCAGGCGGAAGGCGAGATCGCTGTAACCTGCCAGCGGCGCGAGGATAAAGGGGTTGTCGATGCGGAGGGTGGTGATGGAAAACATGGTGGGGAGGCTCAAGGTGAAAGGAGCAAGATTGATGGACACGCACAACAGCCCTTCGACAGGCTCAGCACGAGCGGAATATCATAATGTTAAGATAATATCCGCTCGTGCTGAGCCTGTCGAAACACTTGTTTCTGCAATCTTGCTCCTCTCCTGGATTGGCTTATAAAATTTCTTCCACAGCCTTGACCACGTTCTCGGTGGTAAAGCCGAAGTAGGGGAACAGCTGCTCTGCCGGGGCGGATTCGCCAAAGCGGTCGAGGCCAACGACCCGGCCCTTGGTGCCGACATAGCGGTACCAGCCGGTGGTGACTCCCGCCTCAATGGCGACCCTGGCCTGGACCGCATCCGGCAGCACGGATTGCCGATACTCCTTGTTCTGGCTCTCAAAGCAATCGGGGCTGGGCATGGAGACCACGCGGATCTTCTTGCCCTTGGCGGTAAGCTCCTTGGCGGCAGCCATGGCAAGCTCGACCTCAGAGCCGGTGGCGATAAGGATGGCGTCAGGCGTGGAACAGCCGCAATCGCTCAGGACATAGCCGCCCTTGGCTATGTTGGCCAGTTGCTCGGCAGTGCGGGGCTGGTGGGGCAGGTTCTGCCGGGAGAGCAGCAGGCAGGTGGGGCCGGTGCTGCGCTCGACGGCAAGCTTCCAGGCCATTGCGGTTTCCACCGCGTCGCAGGGGCGCCAGACGGACATGTTCGGGATCATCCGCAGGGTGGCGGCCTGTTCCACCGGCTGGTGGGTGGGGCCGTCCTCGCCTAGCCCTATGGAGTCGTGGGTGAAGACGTAGATGGAGCGCTGCTTCATGAGCGCTGCCATGCGCAGGGCATTGCGGGCATATTCGGAAAAGATCAGAAAGGTGGCGGTGTAGGGGATGAAACCGGCGTGCAGGGCGATACCGTTGGCAATGGCTGCCATGCCGAACTCGCGGACCCCGTAATAGATGTAGTTGCCGCCGGGATCTTTCTGAATGCCCTTGCTGCCGGACCAGATGGTCAGGTTGCTGCCGGCCAGATCCGCCGAGCCGCCGAGGAATTCCGGCAGCAGCGGGCCGTAGCCGTTGAGGCAGTTCTGGGAGGCCTTGCGAGTGGCGACTTTTTCTGCCTTGGCGTTGACCGCATCGATGTAAGCCCCGGCCTTTGCCTGCCAATCCGCAGGGAGTGTGCCGGAAAGCCTGCGCTCAAGCTCGGCACCAAGTTCCGGATGTGCTGCCTTGTAGGCGGTAAACCGGGTGTTCCATTCGGCTTCGCGGGCAGCGCCCTTGTCCTTGGCGTTCCAGCCGGCATAGATATCAGCCGGAATCTCAAAGGCGGGATGGGGCCAGCCGATGGTCTGGCGAACCAGGGCGATCTCGGCGTCACCCAGGGGGGCGCCGTGGCAATCTTCCTTGCCCTGCTTGTTGGGGGAGCCCCAGCCGATCACGGTCTTGCAGCAGATGAGCGTGGGCTTGTCCGTTACACTCTTTGCCTCGGCAATGGCTTTTTTGATTGCTTCGCCATCATGGCCGTCCACGCCCTCGATGACATGCCAGCCGTAGGCGCGGAAACGCATGGGGGTGTTGTCAGTGAACCAGCCCTGCACCTCGCCGTCGATGGAAATGCCGTTGTCATCGTACAGGGCGGTGAGCTTGCCCAACCCCAGGGTCCCGGCCAGGGAGCAGGCTTCGTGGGAAATCCCCTCCATCATGCAGCCGTCGCCCATGAACACATAGGTGTGATGGTCGATAATCGCGTGGCCCGGCCGGTTGAACTGGCCTGCCAGGGTTTTTTCCGCAATGGCCATGCCCACCGCGTTGGCAATGCCCTGACCCAGTGGCCCGGTGGTGGTTTCGATGCCGGGAGCGTAGCCGTATTCCGGGTGGCCAGGGGTTTTGGAGTGCAGCTGGCGGAAGTTTTTGATCTCCGCCATGGGCAGGTCGTAACCGCTGAGATGGAGCAATGAGTACAGCAGCATGGAGCCGTGGCCGTTACTGAGGACAAAGCGGTCGCGGTTGGCCCATTTGGGGTTGGCGGGATTATGGGTAAGAAAGTCGTTCCACAATACTTCGGCAATGTCGGCCATGCCCATGGGTGCGCCGGGGTGGCCTGATTTGGCTTTCTGGATGGCATCCATGCTCAGGGCGCGGATGGCATTGGCGAGTTCTCTGCGGGATGGCATGGGGACCTCCAGGTTCTGGTTCTGTTGGATGTGGTTATTGGAGCAAGGATGATTGAAAAAATTTTCTATATACCTTTCTCTGCGGGATATTGCGAATCATAATTTGCGACAAGCAGACCGCCCTCAATTCTTCCGGCCCTTGTTTTTTTCATACCGGGAGATGGCGCTGTAAAGGCGGATGTATATATCCTCCCCCAGATTGTCCACAAGGGTTTCCACTGCCTGTTTTTTGTGGGCATCGGTCTGAAGAGAATACGATTCAGAGAGGGCAAAGTTGGACTGCCAGGCTGTCTTGCCGGTACTGGTTTCGGTGACGGTGTAGCTAACGCTCAGGGTGGCAATGAGCGCCTGGGCTTTGTTGTTGGCGTCATAAGCTCGACCGGTATAACTCAACGAGTTGATCTTGCCGTCGAGAACGTAATCAGCTTCCTTGGAGCTGTCCACCAGGGTGAACTGTCTGCTCTGGCCGAGCCAGTCCTGCAAAGCATTGCGGATATCAGAGGCGAGCCTGAGTTCATTGGTCGGGTTGGGCCAGATGGGAACATGGAGCTTGAAGACCCGGCCCTGTTGTTCCGGCGGCAGCAGGTTGGGGTTATGGTAGCCGCACCCCGCTGCAATGAGCAGGACAAAAAGCAGGCTCAGGTTTTTTGGGCTAAAGATCTTCATGCTCTGTCTCCGTGGGGACTGACGTCGGTCTTGTCACACTGGGCCGTTGTTAAAAAAGAATCTGCGCATTTTGTCCGGATAAACCGGCAGCAGCGTTAGCGGCGTAAGAAGCCGTAAAAAAACGGCCAGAATTGCACAGGTTATTTTATTAACGGCTTCTAAATAACAATATTGATCAGTTTGTTTGGCACGACAATCACCTTGCGCACCGGGTTGTTTTCCAGGAATTTCTGTACCTTTTCATCGGCCAGGGCCATCTTCTCAAGGTCACCATCGCTGGTGCCCGGCGCAACCTGGAGCTGGCTGCGAACCTTGCCCTTCACCTGGACAACGATGGTGATCGCCTCCTCCCGGACTGCTTCGTCATCGTACTCCGGCCACAGCACTTCGGCAAGGGGGGTGGGGTGTTTTGTCAGTTCCCAGAGTTCGGCGCACAGATGCGGGACCATGGGGGAGAGCAGGGCAAGCATCGCTTCGATGGCCTCGCGGAGCACGGCGGGGTCAGCCGCTTCGCCGGACTCTTCGGCGGCCAGGCTGTACAGGGTATTGGTCAGCTCCATCACCGCGCTGATGGCGGTGTTAAAATGGAACTTGGCCTCGATGTCGGCCCCGAATTTGCGGATGGTCTGATGGGTTTTCCGGTGCAGGGCCGCACTTGGTGCATTCATCTCCTGCGGCAGACCCGAGGCAGGCTTGGAAAAAACGTTGAGGTTTTCGTCCACCAGGCGATGCACCCGGTTCAAAAAGCGGTAGGCCCCCTCCACCCCCTGATCGCTCCATTCCAGATCCCGCTCCGGCGGGGCGGCAAACAAGCTGAACAACCGGACCGTGTCGGCCCCGTATTTTTCCACCAGCTCGTTGGGGTCTACCACGTTGCCCTTGGACTTGGACATCTTGGTGCCGTCCTTGATGACCATGCCCTGGGTGAGCAGGTTGGTGAACGGCTCGTCGATGGACAGGTAGCCGAGATCACGCAGGACCTTGGTGAAAAAGCGGGAGTAGAGCAGGTGGAGGATGGCGTGTTCCACCCCGCCGATATACTGATCCACCGGCAGCCAGTAGTCCGCCTTTCTTTTGTCCAAAACCCCGTCGGTGCACCGGGGGGAGACGTAGCGGGCAAAATACCAGGAGGACTCGACAAAGGTGTCCATGGTGTCGGTTTCGCGACGGGCCGGACCGTGGCAGACAGGGCAGGTGGTCTGGTAAAAGCTTTCCAGGGTGTGCAGGGGCGACTTGCCGGACTTGTCAAATTGGATGTCCGTGGGCAGGCTGATGGGCAGATCCTTTTCCGGCACCGGCACCACCCCGCAGTGGGCGCAGTGGAGCATGGGAATGGGGGCGCCCCAGTAGCGTTGGCGGGAGATGCCCCAGTCGCGCAACCGGAAAGTGGTGCGCTGGCTGCCGAAGCCCTTTTCTGTCGCCGCCGCGGTGATTGCCCCCTTGGCCTTTTCCGAATCCAGGCCGGTGAATTCCCCGGAGGCGACCAGGATCCCAGGACCTTCGTGGGCCTCGGCCATGGCCGCCGGGTCCAACGGCTCGCCTTCGGGTTGGATCACGACGCTGACCGGGATTTCATATTTTCTGGCGAATTCGAAGTCGCGCTGGTCATGGGCAGGGACCGCCATCACCGCGCCGGTTCCGTATTCCATGAGCACGAAATTGGCCACGTATACCGGCAGCCGTGCGCCGGTGAAGGGGTTGAGGCAGTAGCCGCCGGTGAAGACCCCCTCCTTTTCCATCTCGTCTTCCGGCCTCTGCCGCTGTTTTTCGATCTTGATCCGGGCAACGAACTCCTTGACCGCGCCTTCCTGGGGTGTGCCAGCGCACAACTCAAGGGCCAGCAGGTGTTCCGGGGCGATGGACATGAAGGTCGCGCCAAAGATGGTATCCGGCCGGGTGGTGAAGATGGTGAGGGCTGTGTCGGAGTTTTCTATGGGAAAGTTCACCTCGGCGCCTACGCTCTTGCCGATCCAGTTGCGCTGCATGGTGAGCACTTTTTCCGGCCAGCCCGTGAGGGTGTCGCAACCGGCCAGCAGCTCCTCGGCGTAGTCGGTGATCTTGAAGAACCAGCCGTTCATCTCCCTGGGCAGCACGGCGTTGTCGCAACGCCAGCAGGCGCCGTCGATGACCTGCTCGTTGGCAAGCACCGTCTGGCAGGTTTCGCACCAGTTGACCGTGGTCACCTTCTGGTAGACCAACCCTTTTTCATACATCTTGATGAAAAGCAGCTGCTCCCAGCGGTAGTATTTATCGTTGCAGGTGGCGAGTTCGCGGTCCCAGTCGTAGCTGAATCCCATGCGCTGCAATTGTTTTTTCATGTAGTCGATGTTTTCGTAGGTCCACTTGGCCGGATGGGTGTCGTGCTTGATCGCCGCATTCTCGGCCGGCAACCCGAAGGCGTCCCAGCCCATGGGATGAAGAACGTTGAAGCCCTTCATCCGCTTGTAGCGGGCCACCACGTCGCCGATGGTGTAGTTGCGGACATGGCCCATGTGGATGCGGCCCGAAGGGTAGGGAAACATCTCAAGCAGATAGTACTTGGGCCGGGTTGGATCTTCGCTGGCCCGGTAGGTGTTGTGCTCGAGCCAGTGGTTGCGCCATTTTTCTTCAATGGCCTTGAAGTCGTATTTCATGTTCGTTTATCCGGGGTTTTTTCGCATTAAATCCCCCTCCCTCGACGGGCGGGGGGCGGGGGGATGGAACTTTTGCGGCTGTTGCAAGAGACTCAGTTGCTAATAGCTAAACACCACAGGCTAGCCATCTTTTTTTATTCAGTTGACGGGAAACTATGGTGGGCAAGATTTTCAAAGGTGGTGAAGCGGTCAAGGAATGCCAGCTCCACCATGCCGGTTGGCCCGTTACGTTGCTTGCCGATGATGACCTCGGCAATCCCTTTTTTGGGGTTGTCTTCCGCCTTGTTATACACCTCATCGCGGTAGATGAAGACAATCAAGTCGGCATCCTGTTCGATGGCGCCCGATTCGCGCAGGTCGGAAAGCTGTGGCCTTTTGTTGGGGCGGCTTTCCAGGCTGCGGTTCAACTGGGAAAGCGCGAGAACCGGGATGTTGAGCTCTTTGGCCATGGCCTTGAGGGAGCGGGAGATTTCGCTGATTTCCTGTTCGCGGGACTGGGCGTTTGATCTGCCCCGCATCAATTGCAGGTAATCCACCACCACCATGCCGATGTTGTGTTCTGTTTTCAGGCGCCGGGCCTTGGCCCGCATCTCCAGCACGGTAATGGCCGGGGTGTCGTCGATGTAGATGGGGGCTTCGGAAAGCATGCCCACCGACCGGGTAAGTTTTGGCCAGTCGTGTTCTTTGAGAAAGCCGGTCCGTAGCCGCTGGGCGTCAACCCGGCTGATGGAGCAGAGCATCCGCATGCCCAGTTGCTCTTTGGACATTTCCAGACTGAAGATCGCCACCGGCACCTTGTGGAGCAGGGCGGCGTTCTGGACGATGTTGACGGCCAGGGCGGTTTTGCCCATGCTGGGACGACCGGCCAAGATGATGAGGTCCGAGCGTTGCAACCCTGCGGTCATCTTATCGAAATCGTGATAGTCGGTGGGAACGCCGGTGATGTGTTCCTTGCGTTCGTAGAGCTGCTCGATGTACTTGAAGGTGCTGGAGATGACGGTCTTGAGCGGATGGTAGGACTGGCCGCTTTTGGCCCGGGAGATCTCAAATACGGTCTGTTCCACGTCGTCGAGGAGGGTGTCGATATCGTCCTGCTCTTCGTAGCAACGACCGGCGATCTCGGTGCCGGTTTGGATCAGCTTGCGGAGGATGGCCTTTTCCCGCACTATTCTGGCGTAATAACCAATGTTTGCAGCGACCGGCACGATGTCGGTGAGGGTGGCGAGGTAGGTGGGACCGCCAATCGCCTCAAACCGGTTATTGTCTTTCAGCAGGTTGGAAACGGTGATGAGGTCAAGGGGTTCGCCACGGTCAAACAGGGTGATCATGGCGGAAAATATGTGTTTATGCGCGTCGCGGTAAAAATCTTCTTCGGTGAGAAGCTCTGCCGCCTTGGGCATGGCGCCCTGTTGCAGCATGATTGAGCCGAGAACGCATTGTTCGGCCTCAAGATTCTGCGGGGGCAGACGGTGGGTGCTGGCAGAGGTTGGTCCGGATTCCATGGAGTATCGTTGGCTGTAATGGAGGGGGGCAGAAATCTGCCCCCCTTCGGTTATCCTGCGTTATTCCAAGGCCACAGCAATGGCGGACTCGGCGGTTTGCACGCCGTGGTCCAGGCCAGCCTTCTGCTTGCGGGTTTGGAATTATTCCGCTGCCAAGGGAACGATTTCCACAGTGATTTCCGCGGAAATCTGGTAGCCGATTTTCACCGGCACCATGGTGATGCCCAGGGTCTTGATGGGTTCGTCAAGAATGATTTTTTTCTTGTCGATTTCAATGCCCAGCGCAGCAAGCTTTTCAGCAATGTCAGCGGAGGTGACGGAACCATAAAGCTTGTTGTCTTCCCCTGAACGATGGGCAATGACCACCGTGGCTCCCGCCACCTTTTTGGCCAGGGTTTCCGCCTCGTCACGCTGGTTTTTCTTTCGTGACACAATGGTGGCTTTTTCCCTTTCCAGAGTGGTAAGGTTTGCCTTGGTGGCCGACACGGCAAGACGGCGGGGGATCAGGAAGTTGCGGCCGTAGCCGTCCTTCACCTTCACAACATCGCCTTCCTCGCCAAGAGTGTCAATGGTTTCTTTTAAAATGAGTTCCATGTTGTACCTCCGATTGAATCCTGGTTGTACCGGGATTCATTATTTCTGAAAAATGAAGACCCTGAAAAAATCTCCAGTTTCATAGTGTGTTTCTCTAGTTAAGACACCGAAGTGTCATCCACATCTTTTTTAAACCGTTGTTTCCTGAAATCAATCCAGACATCAGCCAGGCCAAGTACTGCGACAAAGCCCAGGCCGTAAACCTGCAAGAACAGGAGGCTGTATGTTATTATTCTGATCGCTGTGGGCAGCGACCATTTTTGCATCAGGTTCGAGACAATCGCCAACCCTTGCGAGAAATAAAGAACCAGGAGCACCAAGCCCACATTCAAGCCCAGCGTGTGGAGCTTTTCATCGTGGACAAGAAGCGCGATGCCTGTCATTATCACCGGCCAGACCAGCAATTCCGGGAGTCGCCATTTTTTTAAATCTTCCCGATCTGTCCGGGAAGGGTCTCTTTTCTTCAGCAGCCATTTGCCGATTACGGTGTTCAGCCAGACGGTGCAGATGATCGAGGTAAGGAGCAAGGCCGGGAAAAGCCTTGCCACCAGTTCCCTGAGCTGTGCGATCAGGGCCTTGATTGCTTCAAGATCACCAGCCGGGAAATGTCCTGAATCCCGGTACAGCGCAAAGGTTGCCTCGAATCCCTTATCCAAACTCTGCCGCAGGTCAAGATACGGATTGCTGTTGTTTGCCATGCCGATCAGCCAACCCGTGACGAGCCAGACAAGCACGAGGTAGCCAACGCTTTGTATCCCGGCCCGTTGTACCGAATCATTTTTCCTCTCTGCCCTGGCCAGGATAAAGCCAATGGGCAGGAGGGTCAGTGAGAAAAACAGGCCTGGCAGGGTTCCAGTCCAGAAAGTCATGCCGGCTGCAAGGCCAAGGGCCCAGGCAATAATGACTGCTCCCCGTTTCTGCCCGTAAACGCTCAGGAAGTAGTAGGCCGGCAAAGGCATCAGGCAATGGAGCCACTCAAGGCCGACAAAAGCTGCCGGGACCGTGAAAATGAGGGCCGTGACTGCGATAGCCCCGATTGTCTCTGTCTGTCTGCTTGTTTCTGTGCGTAAAAACACGATTCCGGGTTGGTTCCTGTTTTACTGCTGGGCCTGACCGGCATAAGGCAACAGGGCAATCTGGCGCGCACGCTTGATTGCCTCGGTGAGCTGCCTCTGGTGATGGGCACAGTTGCCATAGATGCGCCGGGGTATAATCTTGCCGCGTTCCGTCACAAAATTACGAAGGGTTTTGATATCCTTATAGTCAATCATCAGGCTCTTGTCCGTGCAGAAACGACAAACCTTGCGACGGTTGAAGATCTTCTTTTTCTTGATAACCATGGTTTTTCCTCTTTGTTGGTTCAGTATATGTATAGTTTAATCGCGACGGGCGCAAAAACTATTCAGAGGCTTCGTCGTCTTCAGCTGCAGAGCTGGTTTCCGGCTCTGTAAACCCTTCTGGCTTGGGAGCATCCGGGGTGAAGACATCCTGGGTTTTTACCGTCATGAACTTCAGAACGCGGTCATCGATGCGGATGAGTCGTTCCATTTCCTTGACGCCATCAGGCAGGCCGGCGTATTCGATATAGAGAAAATCGCCTTGGGCTTCTTTCTTGATGGGGTAGGCCAATTTTTTCAGGCCCCACCGGTCGGTTCTCACGATGAGTCCGCCAAAACCTTCGATGGTTCCAGTCACCTTGTCGGAAACCGAAGAGAATTCCGTTTCTCCGGCCCCCGGTCTGACAATAACAATTGTCTCGTACCTGCGCATTGCTTCCTCCTTGTGGTCATTTGGCCCTTGCTTTTTGCGTATCATGCGAAGAGCAAGGAGGTATGTGGGAAAAAATAGTAAAAAAACAATCGCGATTGATAGCAAGTAACCTTTTGTTTGTCAATCCTTTTCTGGGGATGGTTCCGGCTCGCTTTTGGTCTGTTGCCAGTTCGCCAGAAGTGTATCGGGATCGAGGGTAGCTATCTGCTTTCCTTGTTCGGCTATGTTTTTTTCAAGCACGAGAAAGCGGGTCGTGAACTTGTCTGTTGCCTTATGAAGAGCGTCTTCCCCGTCAATATTCGCCTTCCTTGCCACAACTGCGAGGGCAAAGAGAAGGTCGCCGAACTCTTCCTTGACCTGTTCGTGCGACCCATGGGTAAAGGCATCCTGTAGTTCCTGGAATTCTTCGCTGACCTTGCCCAGAGCGTCGGAGAGATTCGGCCAGTCAAAGCTCTCCCTGGCCACCCGGTCTGCGACCCGTTGAGCCCTGCATAGGGCTGGCAAACTTTTGGGGATGGAATCCAGGGGGTGCCGGGGCTGCTTTTTCTGCTTGTTTTCCTGATTTTTTATCGCTTGCCACTGCTGGCGCAGTTCTTGTTCAGAATCTACGGTTTCACTGCCGAACACATGGGGGTGACGGCGGATCATTTTGGCGGAAATGGATTCAATTACCTCAAGGAGGGTAAAGAGCTTTTTTTCTTGGTAGAGATTGTTGAGAAAAATAATCTGAAAAAGGAGATCCCCCAGTTCCTCGCAGATGTGGTTGGGGTTGTCGTCGTTGATTGCCTCGATCAGTTCGTGGGTTTCTTCGACAAGATATTGTTTAAAGGTCTGGGGGGTCTGTTTTTTATCCCAGGGGCATCCATTCGGCGCTCGGAGACGGTTGATGATCTCAAGGAGGGCAAGGAATTTTTCCGCAGTGCGTATCATGGGCCAGCCTGTGTCAGATTGAAGGAGAAAATGGGGTGATGGCAAACGCGTTGGCAGTAAACAGAAGTTTTTATATACCAGCTCTTGGGGGGAAAGAGAAGAAGTCAACCGTATATTGTCCGGTATCTGGACTGTTGGTAAAAAAATGAGATTGTAGGGAGGATTGTGGTTTGATATCTGTCTGTATCGGTGAGGTTTCTCGTAGGCTAATCTTGTTAGGCCGTGATTGGGCAAAGCATTCATATGCTACGGCTTGCAAAAAGATGCCTAATTGGATATAGATACATCCTTCATCGAAGAATTTTGTTGTTTCTTCGTTCTTATCCATAGTAGCTGTGAGGAAATGGTATTTGGCGCAGGGGGGGCCGTGTTGCCAACGGAAGGGTTGGACATGGTATTTTCAGTGGTTTTGAACCTGTGCGAGGTAAGTGTTCATGGCAAAGAAAGTTATACTTGAAAAACACAAGGATGTAGCGCGGATCGATCAGGAAGATAAGCGGACACACGGGTGGTACGTGCGGGTTCGTTTCCAGGGGACAACGCATTCTAAGTTTTTTTCCGATGGCAAATGCGGCGGGCGTTATTCAAGTCTGCTCGCAGCCCTTACCTGGCGGGATACCATGGAAAAAAAGATTGGGAAAATCCGAACCGACAAACATCTTGTCACGGTGAGCAACACCACCACCGGGGTTGTCGGCGTCCGGTTTAACGAGAAACTGAACAGGTATGAAGTGAGCTGGGTGAATCGTGTTGGCAAACAGGGTAAAACTTCCGTTTCCGTGAATAAGAACGGGAAGGAAAGGGCGTTTCAGATTGCCTGCGAGATAAGAAAGGTAAAAGAAGCCGAGCGCCTTAGCGCCTAGCGGGCTGGCAGTCTGCGCGGCGAATCTTGTGCCGGGTAGAAGCTTGCTGGGGCGTGTTGTTCCTTGATCATGTGGCGAGGTACAGTAGCGGGCACAGCTCCATCGGTGCGGCAAGCAAGGCTTGGGCGCCATTTTTTTTCAGTTCGTCTGCGGTGCGAAACCCCCAAAGCGCCCCAATGGCAAACATCCGGGCTGCCCGCGCTGTTTGCATGTCGGTGTTGGTGTCGCCCAGATAGAGGAAATCTGCCGGTTCAAGATGCAACAGGTCGGCGATGCGCAATGCCCCTGTGGGGTCAGGTTTTCTGGGAAAAGTTTCCTTCGCTCCCGCCACCGCAGCAAAATGCCAGCTTGGCAGAAGTTTTCTGACTACCTCCTGGGTTAATTCGTCGGGCTTGTTGGACAGAATTGCCATCTGTATCCCCCGGCCTGCTAGCGTATCGAGCAACTCGGCAATGCCGGGATAGGGTCTTGTTGTGTCGGCCCAGTGTAAGGCGTATTCCTGGCGCATTTTTTGAACACAATCCTGGATAAGATCCTGTTGTTGAGCGTCCGCAGGCAGGGCGCGCGTGACCAGCTTGGTGATGCCGTCTCCGACAAAATAACGATAGGCCTGCACTGGATGGGGAGGAAGACCCTGGCTGGTCAGGACAAGATTCATCGACACCGCCAGATCGGTGAGGCTGTCAACGAGTGTGCCGTCCAAATCAAAAAGCACACATTTGTGGCGAGTCATGAAGGCGGGAGGCGGTTGAGGCTTATTTTGCGGCGCCGGATTTTGGGCCAGACAGCAAATTTAGAATTCGCAGACCGATCCCGAGCCTTGCCCGGAGTAACGAGGGCTTGGCGGGTTTGACCAGGTAGTCGTCCGCGCCGCCTTCCAGGGCTAGAACTTGTTCCTCAATGGAGCTGCGGGCGCTGAAGATGACGGTGTACACATATGGCCCGTTCGGGCGCGTCCGGATACGTTGGCAGACCTGCATGCCGCTGAGTCCGGGGATGTTCCAGTCCAGAATGGCCAGGGTTATGGTGGGGTCGGTTTCCAGGGTATTCCAGGCTGTGTCGCCATTATCCGCTTCGATCGGTTCGTAGCCCCATTTCACCAGAAAATTATTCAGACCCTTGCGCACCACGGGGTTATCCTCTGCAACCAGGACTTTGTGGCGTTTTTGAGCCTTGGGGGTTGTGGCCGCCTCTTGTGCCGTCTCATTTGCCTTCATGGAGTGCGCTCAACTGTTGACAGGGTTTGCTTTTAAGAAAATTAAACATCTGTTGAATTGTTACATAAAAAGAGGTTGCGGGGCAAGACAAAACAGGAGTTGGCCGATATTTGTTGAAATTGTCATGTGATATTATATGGTTACATTGAAAATGGTGTGTGATCTGATTGTCTCTGGCTATCGCGTCTTTCCTCTTGACTCTCTATTCTAATAGCACTATTCTTTGCGAGTTTTAATTGTAGAAGGGTGTTGAGCATTTTCTCTAGGAAGCACACATATTTTTTCTGATTCCAGTTTTTTTGTGCTGGCGTCAGAACAGGATGTTTTTGGTTCAATAAAAAATTTTAAGGAGGATCACCATGTCTGTTTGTGTTGTTGGCCATTCAAATCCCGATACCGATTCCGTTGCTGCTGCCATTGCTTACGCACATTATCTGAAGGCAACCGGCACTGACGCCCATGCCTGCATGCAGATTGAGGCAGCCAAGCTGAATCCCGAGAGCACCGTTGTGCTTAAAAATTTCGGTCTGGCCGCGCCCCAGACCATGATGGACGCTGCGGGCAAGAAGGTTGCCTTGGTCGATTTCAGCGATATCGGTCAGGCTCCGGCAAACATCAAGGACGCCGAGGTTGTCGCCATTATCGATCATCACAAGATCGGTGATATCACCACCAACAACCCGATCGTGTTCAATGCCCAGCCCGTTGGCTGCACCTGCACCGTGCTGTACGAGATGTTCAAGAACAACAACGTTGCCCTGCCCAAGGATATTGCCGGCGCCATGCTCTCCGCTATCCTGAGCGACACCGTGAACTTCAAGTCCCCCACCTGCACCGCTCCTGACAAGGCTGCGGTTGCCGCCCTGAAAACCATTGCCGGCGTTGCCGACACCGATGCGCTCTTCATGGAGATGCTGAAGGCCAAGTCTTCCGTGGACGGAGTCCCCATGAAGGATCTGGTTTTCCGCGACTACAAGGATTTCGACATGAACGGCAAGAAGGTTGGTATCGGCCAGATCGAACTCGCGACCCTTGATCAGGTTGCCGGCATTCGTGCCGATCTGTACAAGGCTCTTGAGGACCTCAAAAAGGATGGTCGTCACTCTGTACTGTTCATGCTTACTGATGTTGTGAAAGAGGGTACCGACCTGCTGGTTGTTTCCGATGAGCCCGCAGTTATTGAGCAGGCTTTCGGCGGCAAGATCGCGGGCAATTCCATGTGGGTAGGTGGCATGATGAGCCGCAAGAAACAGACCGTTCCGCCGTTGCAGAAGGCTTTTGGCTGCTAATCGTTGAATATTTAAGCTGTTTTAAAAAAACCCCGGACGGGAATCCCCGTCCGGGGTTTTTTTGTGTCGCGCACACGAGGCCCAATGGGCGTTATTTCTTTTTGGCCCTGATCTTTTTTTGGTTTTTTTTGGATATTGGCTTGCTTTGGGCGGCAGGCTTTGCATCCGGATTCTCTTCTTCCCCGGGCTTGCGGCCAACCATGTCAAGCAGCCGTTTGTCCAACCGGATGAGGTGATGCATGGCCCGTAGCCTTTCCGGAGCGGTTTCGCCATTGATGTTGATGATGACCAGACGATTGAGTCCAAACCCATACTGATTGTTCAGATCGATCACCGCTCCGATCACCACCAGCCTGCCGCTTTCTATCCTCTGCTCGTAGCGTTTCATGGCAGTGGCCACTTGAAAATCAACATTCTTTTCCACAAGCCTTGTTTCTTCTTTTGCCCCAGCCCCACTGCTCGACGTTTGCTCCCCCAGGGAAAGACGCAGGGTGTCCAGATCACGACGCAGGTCCGGTCCCAGGTGGCTATACCCTTTTGCAAAGAGACGAAGGCTGTCGCTGTTGGTATTGCCGGTGATGAGCAGAACAGGGGTGAGGAGCTCGTTGACGCCGTAGTCAATAGCTCCGGCGGATAGCGAAAATTGATTGCCTGGATTTCGAACCGTATAGATGGTGTCAACCGGGTCGGGGTAGAATAGGGTCGGCTGCACCCGGGCATCGCAATCCGCCAGCCAGGTCATGTGCGGGGTGCCTGGCGTTCGTAGCGGCTCGTCTGGAGGCCTGCTGGCCACAACCTGATCATTGTGCCGAGCGATCTTTTCTGCCACGGCATAGGGAGGCAGCCCTGCCCGGAGCTTCTTGATCGGACGCATATCCGCGCCGCTGGCCGAAGGAAGGAGGGCGATAAGCAATGAGAGGTGGAGAATTATTCCGAGGCGCATTCGTATTGGCCCTGTTGTTTCAAAAGATTAGCGGTATTTTCTACTGTCATTATCGGTGAATCTGCGGATGTCTAAAATTTTTTTCACGCAACAAATCTTGTCGTCCTTAAAAGTCAAGAGAACGATTCTCTGTCAAGACGGAAAAACAGTCAGTTGCCAAGCGGGATGCGTTTTCGGGCCGAGCCTCTTTGCCATCGACAATTACCGTCTGTTGTCTTGACAATGAAAAAGAGCATACTTATTGTTGGACACAAACTTGAAATTGTCTGTAAAAATCTAGTTATTGCAAATGGATACAGTTTGAGTTCGCACATTTCAGGGGGGTGTTGCCCCGGAAAGGAGATACGGGTGGCTGAGCAAGAAGAAAATAAGGAAGAGGGGCTTGAGCAGGATAGCTCAGAAAAAGACCAGACCGAGACGGAAAAGGTCTCCGTTCAGTTGGAAAAAGCTCTGGAAAGGAACCGGGAATTGGAGGACAAGCTGCTGCGCATGGCGGCGGAGCAGGATAATTTCAGGAAAAGAATGCAGCGTGAGCGGGAAACAGCGTTCAAATATGCGGAAGAAGCCGTCCTGCGGGAGCTTCTTCCTTCTCTGGACAACCTTGAACGTGCCGTTGAGCAATGTAAGTGTTCCCCGGATGCCGCAGCTCTCCTGGCCGGGGTGGAAATGACCTGCAAGGGGCTGCTCAACACCCTGGAAAAATTTGGGGTAAAACCCTTGGCTGGAGAAGGGCAGCCCTTTGATCCCAATTTTCACGAAGCCGTGGCCATGGAACCCAGCGCGGACGTGGCGGAAAACCTGATTTTGCAAGAGTATCAGAAGGGGTATATGTTTAAGGACAGACTTATCCGAGCGTCCAAGGTCGTCGTTTCCAAGGGTAATGTTGAAGAATAATTAAGGATGGTTCATCCCGTTAGGTAAGGAGAATTTGAGATGGGTAAAATTATTGGTATTGATTTAGGGACAACAAACTCATGTGTTGCGGTGATGGAAGGCGGTGAGCCCAAGGTTATCGCCAACGTGGAAGGGAACCGGACAACGCCTTCGGTGGTTGCTTTTTCAAGCAGCGGAGAGCGGCTGGTGGGCCAGGTTGCCAAGCGGCAGGCAGTCACCAACCCGACCCGCACCCTGCATGCGATCAAGCGGCTTATCGGGCGTAAGTTCACCGATGCGGAAGTGAAAAAGAGCATCGAGATCAGCCCGTTCAAGATCGTCAACGGCAAGGAGGGCGATGCTGCTGTTGAGGTTGACGCCAAGGTGATGACCCCCGCCGAGATCTCCGCCATGATCCTTACCAAAATGAAGCAGACCGCCGAGGAGTATTTGGGCGAGGAAGTCACCGAGGCGGTCATCACCGTGCCCGCTTATTTTAACGATTCCCAGCGCCAGGCCACCAAGGACGCGGGTCGGATTGCGGGTCTCAATGTGCAGCGGATCATCAACGAGCCCACTGCTGCGGCCCTGGCCTACGGCCTGGACAAGAAGGGTGAGGAAAAGATCGCCGTGTTCGATTTGGGCGGCGGCACTTTTGATATCTCGGTGCTGGAGATCGGCGACGGCGTGTTCGAGGTGAAATCCACCAATGGCGATACCTTTCTCGGCGGCGAAGATTTCGACATGCGCATCGTCAACTGGATTGCCGACGAGTTCAAGCGGGACCAGGGCATTGATCTGCGCACCGACAATATGGCTTTGCAGCGGTTGCGGGAAGAGGCGGAAAAGGCGAAGATGGAGCTTTCCACCACCATGGAGACCGACATCAATCTGCCCTTTATCACGGCGGATGCCTCAGGGCCCAAGCATCTCCAGATGAAGCTCTCCCGCGCCAAGCTGGAAAGCCTGGTGGAAGACCTGATCGAACGCACGGTCAACCCCTGCAAAATTGCCTTGAAGGATGCTGGAATCAGTGCGGCGGACATCGATGAGGTTATCCTGGTGGGCGGCATGACCCGGATGCCCAAGGTGCAGGAAAAGGTCAAGGAGATCTTCGGCAAGGATCCCCATAAGGGCGTGAACCCGGACGAGGTTGTGGCCATCGGCGCCGCCGTGCAGGGCGGGGTGCTCAAGGGCGATGTCAAGGACGTGCTGCTCCTTGACGTTACCCCGCTGTCTCTGGGCATCGAGACGTTGGGCGGGGTGATGACCAAGCTCATTGAGAAGAACACCACTATCCCGACCAAGAAGAGCCAGGTTTTCTCCACTGCGGCGGATAGTCAGCCTGCGGTTTCCATCCATGTGCTTCAAGGCGAGCGCGAGATGGCGGCAAACAACAAGACCATCGGCCGTTTCGAGTTGACCGATCTTCCTCCGGCTCCTCGCGGGGTGCCGCAGATCGAGGTCACCTTTGATCTTGACGCCAACGGCATTCTCCATGTTTCCGCCAAGGATCTTGGCACCGGCAAGGAGCAATCCATTCGGATCACCGCCTCCAGCGGACTTTCTGAGGAGGAGATCAAGCGGATGCAAAAGGACGCCGAGGCCCATGCCGACGAGGACCGCAAGCGCAAGGAGCTGGTCGAGACCAAGAACCAAGCCGATTCCATGATCTACGCCACGGAAAAGAGCATGAAGGATCTGGGGGACAAGGTTGATAGCGAGACCAAGAACAAGGTCCAAGTGGAAATCGACAGCCTCAAGAAGCTCTTGGAGTCCGACGATGTGGAGGCGATCAAAAAGGGGCTTGAGTCCCTGACCCAGGCCTCCCACAAGCTGGCGGAGATGATGTATGCCCAAGCCACCAAGGATAAGGCCGGCGAAGGCGCCCAAGGCGGTGCCGGTCAGGCCAGTGGGGCAAAGAAGGATGATGACGATGTGGTGGATGCGGATTTTGAAGAAGTGAAATAACCCATCGCGTGGTGCAACAAGAATTGTAGGCTAGGGGACGCATGTCTCCTGGCCTTTTTTTATGCGTTAAGCGGATTAATCGGAGCCGCAGCGAAGGCGGGAGAGAGCCTCGGCAAAGTTGAATCTGTCATCATGCTCACCAGTGTGGCAGCGCAGGCAGGTGTCCATGGTCGGCTGGCCAGCTTTGGCCCCCGTTGGCTGGATGGTGTGGGCACGGGCCGGGCCATGGCAGGATTCGCAGCCGACTTGGCGCAGATCATGGGCAAGGGCGAGCATTTCCTGCCCTGTCTGGGCGGCGGGTCCGGTGATGTGGCAGGGCAGGCATTGCACATTGAACTGCTGCCCCTTTGCCTCCAAGGTGTCATAGGCCGTAGCATGCTGTGTGCCGCGCCATTTCGCAAACTGGGGGGCATGACAGTTGGTGCAGGCGGTGCTGCCGACATAATTTCCCAAAGGCCCTTTCTGCTGCTGGACGGTGGTTTCTGAAATTCTCGCTTTGACTGCTGCCTTGCCGATCCGGTTCACCTCGCTGGTGGTTGCATCGACAATGGCCCGGACTGCCGGGTTGTCCGGAAGTTCCTTGCGCATGGGCTCAAAATGGCTGCTGTACGAGGAGAGTCGTTGGTGGCTCGCATCCCGGGCCTTTTGTTCAGCGGTAAGACGGACAATCTCCTCTTCCAGCAGTTTCTGCCTTGCCAGTAAATCGTTATATGCCTCAAGAACCTCGGGCTGGTCCTTGAATGTCTGTTCCGGGTCGCCTTGTCGACGATAACGGTTGATCTGCCACCCCAGGCGGTCCATTGCGTTTTTCTTGTCCTCCAGGAGATTTTCCGAACCGGGCTCTTCCCATCTCTTGCTTTGTGCGTTCCAATGCACCTCCAGAATGCCCACTGATTTTCCTTGGGCTTCCACCTGGGTAATCAGGGTGTTGTTGATCCGCTCCGGCGGGATGTTTCCCGGGGTGTTCCCCCCTTGGAGGATCAGGTGAATCTCCGGATGGGCCTCGGCGATCTTCCGGTTTATTGCTGCAGGAAAGCTGGAAAGCAAAATGACCATCTCCGCCCGGTCCCGCAGTTGGGCGATTTCCTTGGGCAAAATTTCTTCCCACGGGGCAATGATCGCGTTGTCCTTTTCCGTAAAGAGAGAGTCAGAACCTTGGTCGGTGAGGCCGATGATCGCGATGCGCATCCCGCCTGCCGTGATCAGGGTGTGCGGTTTGAACCAGGGTTTTCGTGCGGTGCGGCTGAGCAGGTTGGCACTCAGCCAAGGGAAGCTTGAATTTTTCTGGACAGCGAGGAGGAAGGGCAGTCCTGCTGCGAGATCTTGCCGGGCCACGCCAACCGCGGTAAAGGACATCTTGTTGTATGCGGCGACAATTCCCTCGGCTGTAGCGGTGAGCTGTTCGCGCTGATCCGGCGGCAATTTTTCATCTTTAAAAAGCAGGGCTCCGCTGTCAAGGGCAAGTACTGCGGATTTTTTTCCCCGCACGGTTTCAAGCTGCTGCGCTTTCTTGGGCAGACCGCCCAACTGGTTGCTTTTTCAGCCGCACGGCTCCGTTTCTCCCCTCACATCGTTGGAAAAGAAGAAGGTCAGGTCGTGCGGTGTTCCTGCTTGTTGTTTGGGGTTGTCTGTGCTTTTTCCCGAAGCCCTTGATACGGGTGCGGTCATGCTCAGCAGGCCAAGAAAGCAAAGCAGCAGAAAGGTGGTCAGTTTGTTCATTGTGGTCATGTGCTCCTGATCTGGTGGGTGCCTGAACGAGGCTCAGGCGGGTTGTTTCTTTCGATCCCGCAACAGCTGTCGCCATTTGCCAAGCCGATCCCGGATGAGCGCTTCATATCCCCGGTTGGTTGGCTGATAATAAGTTTTTCCTTCAAGTTCAGTCGGCAAATGATGTTGATCCACCAGGGCATGGGAATCATCGTGGGCATACTGGTAGCCCTTGCCATAGCCGAGATCCTTCATCAGCGCGGTTGGCGCGTTGCGGAGATGGAGCGGCACCGGCAGACTGCCTGTGCGTCTGATATCGTGCATCACCGCGTTGTAGGCTGCATAGACGGCATTGCTCTTGGGGGCGGTGGCAAGATAGGTTGTAGCTTGGGCAATGGCCAGTTCTCCCTCCGGGCTGCCCAGGGTCTGGTAGGAGTTTCTGGCGTTGATGGCAACCGTAAGGGCCTGGGGGTCAGCATTGCCGATGTCTTCCGAGGCGAAGCGGATCAAGCGGCGGACCACGTAGAGGGGTTCCTCGCCGGCGGCGAGCATTCGGCATAGCCAGTACAGGGCTCCGTCCGGATCGCTGTCCCTCAGGCTTTTGTGCAGAGCCGAGATCAGATTGTAATGCTCCTCGCCGTCCGCATCGTAGCGCAGGCTTTTGCGTTGGATGGCTTCTTCCACCGTGGCCAGGGTTATCTGCCGCGTGCCCGTGGCATCCGGTTCGGCCAGATTGGCGGCGATTTCCAGACTGTTCAGCAGGCTGCGAGCGTCACCGTCGGCAATCCTGGCCAGGTGGACGGCCGCCTCCGGCTCCAAGGATATCTGCCAGGAGCCCAGCCCCAGCTCTTTGTCCGAGATGGCCCGCAGGATAATGGTCTGCAAATCTTCCGGACTCAACGGCTCAAGGACCAGGACCCGGCACCGGGAGAGCAGAGGCGCGATAACATGGAAAGAGGGATTTTCGGTGGTTGCACCGATTAGCGTCAGCAGGCCGCTTTCCACATGGGGGAGAAAGGCGTCCTGCTGGCTCTTGTTGAAGCGATGGATTTCGTCCACAAAAACAATGGTGGCGGTGTTACGATCTTCCTTGGCTGTCTGGGCCTGGGCCACTATTTCCCGAATCTCCTTGACCCCGGACAGCACTGCGGAAAAAAAAGCAAAATCAGCGCCGGTTGTTTGGGCAAGGATCCGGGCCAGGGTGGTTTTGCCGGTGCCGGGCGGACCCCAGAGCAAGAGAGAGGGCAGGTATTTTTGCTGGATGAGCCGCTTGAGCAGTTTGTCCTCGCCCAACAGTTGTTTTTGTCCGACAAAATCATCTATCGTTTGCGGACGCAGGCGTTCTGCCAGGGGGGCGGTGTATGCGGCAGGTTGTCGGGCCATGACTCTTTATCTGGCTGGTGGAAAGAATGGGAAAATCGATTTCAAGAAAATAGTATGCCAGGAATTTACCGGAAAGTCATCAGCAGATCATGCGCAGTGTAGGGTGCAAACTCTCCGGCTTTTTAGGCCAGCAGGACGGCAAGACGTTCTGCCATCCGTTCCGCTGAAAAAATCAGGGATTCCAGGTCGAGAAAGTTCAGTACCTGGCGATCGAACAGAATTTTGACCTTGGCGGGAAATCCGTCTTCGGGTTCTTCCGTCCAGTAGACAAGGTATTGCGGAATCTTGGGCAGGACAGGGATGATGCAGCCGAGCGTGGCGGATGGCGTTGGGTGCGCAACGCCCCCTAGGCGGGTGCAAGCCGAAATGATTGTCTCGCCGGGAAGATGGGTGAAGAGTTCTGCCAATCTGTTTTCGCAGTAGGTGGCAAGGGTTCGTACCTTGGAGATGGAGTTGGGCAGGGTTTCCAGGCCGATCCAGTCCAAGGCAGGATCGGGTCCGCCCTGGGAGTGGATATAGTTGTAGATGAGAATCTGGTCCCTGGGGTCATCCGGGGTACAGCCGTCGAGGAGAATCCCTTGCCTGCTCAGAAGCACTTCCTGGGCAAGAAACGGAAACGACAGGGCCTGATTGTTCAAGCCACAGAGGGTGGCGCCCAAGGGGGCGGCGATACGGGTAAAATCCAGAGCGGAGATTTTGTCTTTGAGGTGTTCGATGAGGGCCAGATCGCGTTGCCCGGAGAGTTCCTCAAGAGCAATGCCTTGCTTTTGCTCAACATTGAGGCCGGTGGTGTCAAGATAGGGGCACTTGCCAAAGTCCTCGCCGCTTTTGGTGACCGCCGCGGAAAAGGCAAGGCAGGTTGGATAGCCGCATTGCCCGCAATTGGTCTTTGGGGTTCGTTGGACAATCTCGAAGGGGTTCATGGAGCAGGCTACTTGTATTTTTTGTGGCAGATCTTGGTGAGGGCGTTTACTTCCGCAGCCCGTTCCAGGGCTTTTGGCATATTTCCCTTGCGGGCGCTGGCCAAAGCCTCCCGCAGAATTGTGAAACAGGCGAGCCAGTCTTTTTGCCAGGCCGGTTCCGAGAAGATGGTATAGTTCTCAAAGGCGGAAACAAGAGCCTTTTCTTCGGTAGGGGTGGGAGTCTCCCCCTGTTCCAGCTTCCTGAAAACGGTTTTCCAGAGGCTGATAATCTCTTTTTTTATTTTTTTGCCCTCAGGCGGTCGTCCTTGCAATCGCAACCCCTTGTCATGCTTGTCCCCGAAGCTTTTTCTCGGGGGATATTTTTGGTCATCCGTCAGCAGTGTTTTCTCCTCCGAATCCAGGAGGGGCACTTGAAACGAAAGGGTGCAATATGCGGTATCGCCGGTGATTTTCTGCTTGGTTTTTATGAACAGAGGGTTGCCGATGGCGACAAGCCGACTGCCAACCCGGAGTTTTCCCTGGGCAAGATCGGTGGCCAGGGCCATAAGATCGGCGGCGATGTTTTCAAGGGTGTTTGGAGGGTTGTGTTGGGCAGACATTGTTTTTCTCGCTAATAAAAAATTACCAGGGCAGTGATGTTGTCGCGTCCGCCCTGTTCATTGGCTGCCGTGACCAGGGTTTCACTGGCCTTTTCCGGGGTGGGGGTATTGAGAAGGATTTGCTCGATCCGGGTGTGGTCAACCATATTCCACAACCCATCGGAACAGAGAAGCACCCTGTTTCCCGGTTGCAAAATGTTTTTGTGGTATTCCGGCCCCTCATGGGAGTGGAAGCCGATGGCCCTCGTTACCACATGGCGAGGAATCTGAACCTCTTTGTTATTGGCGTCGGTTTTGTGGAGGTAGATCACAGCGGTATGATCGGTGGTGATCTGTTTCAGGCTGCCCTTTTCGGAGAGATAACAGCGAGCATCTCCGACGTGACAGGTGTGGAGGCGGTTTTCGTCAAGAAGGCAGGCAACCATGGTGCAGCCCATGCCCCGCATTGTCTCATCGGTGGCGGCTTTGGTCATTACGGCCTGATTGGCATGATTGAAGGCCGCGAGCATGCTCTGGCGGATTTCTTCGTCATGGCCTCGTATTTCCAGAATTTTTTCTTCCGAAAGAAATTCGAGCAGGGATTCGATGGCCAAACGGCTGGCAACCTCGCCCGCGTTATGGCCGCCCATGCCATCGGCGACCACGAAAAGACGCCGGTTGCGCAGAGAGCAAAAGCTGTCTTCGTTATGGTCGCGGACCATTCCGGTGTCAGTGCGTCCATAAAAAGAAATGCCCCGGAGCTTGCTTTTGCAGATTTTTTTAAAAAAATTGAACATCATGCACGTTCCGTTATATTCCCGGTCGGGGAAATTATTCAAAATGCAGCTGGTAGATTACCATCCAAAAAACGATAGCCCCATCTTTTCTTCCGGAAAGAAAGGTGTGGGGCTTTGGCCCGTGGGCAAGACTGTAAATGCCGTCTCCCCTACCATCAAGAATGGCAAGGCATTCCCCGCTGGTGCTGTCCCAGAGTTTGACAATGTCATCTTCGCAGCCGGAGATCAGGGTCTGGTTGTCCTGGAGAAATAAGGCGGAAGAAATGGTCTCGTCATGTGCCTTGATCGATTTGAGACAGCGTCCGGTCTTGTGCTCCCACACTTTCAGGTGACGGTCGGTGCCGGCCGAGACAAAGCGCTGGCCATCGGACGAATTTGCCAGGGCGATAACCGGCATGGCATGCGCTTCGATGATTCTCGTGCATTCTTTTCCGCTTGCATCCCAAAAGCGGACAGAGCCGTCTTCGCTCCCTGTCACCAGATTCAAGCCGGTAGTTGTAAAAGTGATGGCCCGGACAGCGCCGCCTTCTTTGATCGAAGTGGTCATTTCCGGACCGGTGCCAAGCTTGCGTATTTTCATGATGCCGTCTGCCCCGCCAGAGGCCAGGTAGCGGCCATCTTCGTTAAAGGCCAAGGCATGCGCCGGGCCGTTGTGGGCAGTTTCGCTTGATTCCATGGCGCCGGTTTTTGCGGAGAATAGGCAGACGGTTCCATCTTGGGCGCCCACGGCGAGATATTTTCCCTGGGGGCAGACAGCCAGCGCTGAAATGACACTGCCGTCTTTCCGCAAGACAATGCCGTGTTGTGAGGAGGCCCCCAAGTCGTGAAGGATTATTTTCCCCCCGGGACCGGAGGCAACAAATTTCTTCGTGTTCGGGATATGGGCAAGATGTGTGGTTGGCCCTTCATTTCCGCTCAGGGTAAGAAAGCGTTGGACTCCCAGGACTTTCTTTTTGGTGCCAACCAGCAACAGTCTGTGATAGACCATGTTGAAAATTTTGTCTTTTTTGTAGCTGTTGTTTTTCCAAGCCGTCATCAAGATGTCATGGCAGGCGGCATAGCGTTTGTTGTCCAGATGGTCGAGGATATTGCGCTGCACAGAGAGATGGAGTTGTCCTTCTCGGAAGATTTCCAGGGAGTTTTTTGGGATGCACAGCCGAAATTCTGGAAACTGCTGTTTTTCAAGCTCAACCTTGTCAGCCACCATGCTGCGTTTGACCGCAGCCTCCATCTCGGTGAGCCAGGGTGTTGTGGCGCCGCGTTTTTTGACTGTTTCAATCTGCCGGATAATTTTCCCTGCTTTTGTTCCCGAGCGCCAGTTGAGCAAAATCATATTGTAAACTGCTTCGGGAAGCATTTCGTTGACTTCAAGGGTCTTGTTCAGGCAGGCGGCGGCTTCCCTGCTTTCCCCCAGTTCAAAAAGGGAGACCGCCCTGTTGTTAAGGCCATCCGCCCTGAGATCGATATTGCTGAGTTCCGCATAGGGACAAGAGGAATTAAAGGCTGCGGTATAAGCCCCGTTCAGGGCCTCCCGCATCTCGGCGAAATTTTGGTAGCGGTCGTCTGGATTGTAGGCAACGCTTTTGCGTAACACCCCTTTGAGCCCTGCGGAGAATTTGATATCCGGCGCTGCCGGAGTCGGGTTGGGGATTTTATGTTCAAGGGCATTGTTGACAAATGGCTTTTTGCCACAGAGCATGACCCAGAGGCACAGGCCGAATGAAAAAATATCCGTCCGCAGGTCAACCGCGTGGGCGTCGCGCAGTTGTTCCGGGGAGGCGTAGCCTGGGGTTCCCCTAAAGCCGATGGTTGCCTCATGATCTGCGGTGTCAGCGCCAGGAACTAGGCCATCGCCTTTTTCTGTGTCGCCATGGGCAAGGAGAATGCCGAAATCGGTTATTTTCAGCAAAGAATTTTTAGTGATCAGGATATTTTGGGGCTTGATGTCGCGATGGATAATGCCCCGCTGGTGGGTAAATTCCATGCCGTGACAAAACTGAATGGCAAGCGAGAGAGCGGTGCGGAGGTTTCTGCAACGACCAGCCTTGATCCAGTCGGAAAGATTTCCTCCATCGATAAATTCGATGAAAAGATGGGGTATCTTGTTGATGCCAAGCACATAAAAACAGGAGGCGACATTGGGATGCATGCCCATCCTGACCCAGCTGTTGGCTTCCTTGAGTATCCGGCGCATGCCCTCACGGTCCGCAAGGACTTCAGGACGGGGGGCTTTGATCGCGACCTTTATTTTCCAGCCGAGATGCTCAGAGATGTAAACGTTCCCCATGGATCCCGACATAACCTGTTCGATACGATAACGGTTAAGAATAGTATCTCCAGGGGCCCAGGCAGGCACCTGGAGGATTTCAGGAGAGGGGGAGGGCTGTCGGGTTTGGGTGGATGCTTCGCCTGGGATGCTGGGGGAGGCGCCTTTTTTCCACTTATTTATTTGGGCAAAGAGTTTGGAAAGCATCCTGGAGATTAACTGAACCTGATTTTTACGCTCTTAATTTGAATGATGTCGCCTTTGCGCAAGAGGCGTTCTTCTTTGATGATGACATCGTTGAGTTTGGTGCTTGCCCATGATCGCTGGGGCACGATGTGATACTTGTCTTTTTTGCTCACCACGTAGCATTGGGTCTTGCTGACAAGCCAGCCGGCAATGATCATGTCGCAGGCTGGGTCTTTGCCGATTTTTACGCTGCTCTTCCCATCCAGGGAGAGTGTGCTTGGTGTGGCGCCTCCTTCAATCACCGTGAGCCTGTAAGCCTCAGTTGTGGAGGCGGGCACGGCCTGGCTGGGCTGGGGGACGGATTGTTGCCGGGGGGAACTGACAAAAACAGTTGCTTCGTCATCAATATCCATTGCTGTAGCGTAGGATGACGAAGCATGCTGTTCACCTGCCGCTGCCGGGATCAAGCGAAATTTCCCGATGAAAATGACGTCTTTTTCCGTTACCGGAACCTTTGAGGCAATTTTTTTTCCATTTACGGTGGTGCCGTTGGTGCTTTTCAGGTCTGCCAGATAATGACGGCCATCACGGAGTTCAATGGATGAGTGATGCCTGGAGATGGCGGTGTTGTCGATGACCACATCCGCATCTGGGCTGCGGCCAATGATGAGTTTGTTGCCTTCATGGGTGGTAAAGGTCGTGAGAACCCGGTCGTTGAGCATAATGGTCCAATCTGATTTGGTGTAATCCTCAAGATTGATCGTTCCGTCTTGCATCATCATCCTTTTCCGGGGGGACTTCATTTTATTAGCAGTCGTTTGTCTGAATATGCCTGTGCAGAAACATGACAAAGAAATATATTCCCTGTGTCTGGGAAAATGAGTAAAAAAACTATTTGTCACACTATATCAAAAAGTTGCATGAAATTAACTTGCCTGTTATGAACCTATCATATATCACATAAGGGTGTAATAAAAAAACGTTACATCTTTAGTTTTTTTTATAAATATTGTTTAATTATAGTGGTATGTTAGAGACAAGAAACGCTGGGGGTGGGTTGTCCGAATTTTGGGTGGTTACAGAAAAACATGACTGAGACCTCACCGTCATCAAGCGGAAAACTTGCTGAAATATTTGCAAAAATGAATATGGGCGAGCTCCCGGCCATGTCCCATAATGTTCAGGAGCTGATTTCCCTCACCCACAGCAATCGTAGCGCCGCGTATGAGCTTTCCAAGGTTATCCTGAAGGATTATTCCCTCACCAATAAAGTTCTCCAGGTAGTCAACTCCGCGTATTACTCCCTTGGCCGTCCGGTTAATTCCATATCCAAGGCGGTCACTATTCTTGGCTTTGACGCTGTTCGCGATCTTGCCACCGCCATCGCCCTGTTTGAGGATTTTCTTAAAACAGGCGTTGAAAAAGAGGGGATCAGCAAGATCCTGACCCGGTCTTTTTTAAGCGCCATGCAGGCCCGTGACCTTGCTGTCGAAAAAAATATCAATATCGTACCCGAGGAGGCCTTTATTTGCGCCCTCCTCCATGATCTTGGCAAGATTATTGTCTGTATCTACCTGCCGGAAGTCTATCGGGAGATAGAACAGAAGGTGGCGGGGAGCATGTCCGAAGATTCTGCCACCCGGCAGGTGCTTGAGGATTTGACCTTTGACAGGATCGGAGCCGAGGTGGCCACTTTTTGGAATTTGTCCGATAAAGTCAGCGCGTCCATGGATCCGGACCCTGGTGAACCAAAAAATAGCTATGACACGATTGGCTATTTGAAAAGCATCTCAAGTTTTTCAAATAAAATTGTCGGATATATTTGCGAGGAAAAGGATATAGACGCTCTTGTCGAGCAGTACGGCGAGTTGCTGTCCATTAACAAGGAAGAAGCCCTGGAGATGGTTAACAAGAGCGTGGAGGCTTCCGAAGACATTTCCGAATCCATTCGGTATGGGCTTTCCAAGTTGAAGATTCGCAGCCGTCTGCGGGGCATTGAAGAGGCCATCAAGGATCCTGCGCTGGCAGCCAAAAAGAAGAAAAAAAAGGATCAGGAAGCGGAAGCAAGGGGCGATTTTGCTGAGAGGAAAAGCGCGGACGAGGAAACAGGGAATGAGGGTATTCAGGAGCTAGACGAATTGCCGATCAGTCAGGATAAATCCATCAACGATTTCATCCATGACATTACCGAAACGCTCATGGGGCCATTCAACCTCAATGATTTCTATATCAACCTGCTGGAGGGCCTTTACCGGGGCATTGGCTTTGACAGGGTGCTTCTTGCCGTGATCAGCGTGCAACCAACCCGCCGGGTTTTGGTCGGTCGGTTTGGTCTGGGCGATATCGACCCGGCAGGTATCGCGAAATTCGAGCACGATCTCGCCTCGAGTGGTTACGTCATCCCCAAGGCTCTCAAGGCTTGCAAGGACATGGCCATCCCTCCCAACACTCCGGGCGCCTTTCCCGAGAGCCTTAAATTCTTTGTTAAAGACCGGACTGTGTATCTTTTTCCCATCTGTCTTGATGATAAGCCCATCGGTCTGATCTATCTTGACCGGAAAAAGGGCAGGCCAAAACTTGATTCAAACCGGATCAAGGCAACCCGATTGTTTCGAGATTTTGCGGTGATGGCGATCCGTAAACTCCGCAGCCGCAAGCAGTAACTCGCCACTTTTCTGTCGTTTTTCGATCCACCAATGGGGCTTGCCTCTCCTGCACTCACATCTTGTCGATTCGGACGATTTTATCTTTCAGCTCTTTTACTTTAAGAAAGAGGGGGTCCTTCTCGGAGAGGCCTTTAAGTGCCTCCGCAATGTGGTAGCGGGCCGAGAGGCTTGATCCTTCATAATATTGATACAGGGCGAGATTGTAGTGTCCGAGGGCCTTGTTGCCAAGGGCGGCTCGGATCTTTCCGATCTCCTGATAGAGCTTTGCATAGGTTGGCATGCGTTCGGTTAGATTTTCATAAATGAGAACCGCCTGCGCTGGCTCTCCAGCCTGCTGTAAGGCTTTGGCCAGATAGTAAGCGTTATATGCCTCATCGGGGGCCTGTTTTTTTATTTCTTGGAAGATTTCCAGGGCTTTTTTCGTTTCTCCCGCCTCAAATTTTATTCTGCCGAGATCTGTTTTGAGGATGAGCTTATCTGGGAAACGGGTTATGACTTTTTGAAGAGCCTCTTCAGCCTTCTGGTAATCACGATTTGCCAGATAGAATTGGGAGAGGCCGAAGAAAACCATGGGATCACTTTGGAGGATGCCTGGTTCCTCTGCCTTGTTTTTCAGAATCGGTAGAATCGACTGCGTGTCCCGGGTGAGAGCCTGCACCCGGTATTTGAACCGCTGGTAGGCGAATTCGTCCTGAGTTTGAATTTTTTTCTCTTGATCCTGCTGGATAAGATCTTCTATGTAGCTGATCCTGTTTTCTGGCTCTGGATGGGTGACGAGATAGGTGGGAACCTGTTTTCTTTGATAACGGCTGACCCGGCGCATTTTTTTGAGCATGCTCGCCATGTCCGCTGGGTCGCGCTTTTCTTCTCTCATCCATTTGTAGGCCAAACGATCAGCCTCTTCTTCGTCCTCACGGCTGAATTTAAGGTTTGCAGTCATGCCGCCAGCCATGGAGCCGGTGGCAACGGCTTGGCCAAGAGCTCCCCCCCCGCCGAGGAGCAGTCCTGCCAGCATCAGGGCGGTGGTGGTGGCATTGAGTTTGCCCGATTTGTTGATCCGATCCGCGATATGTCGGCTGGCGGCGTGGCCGATTTCGTGGGCAAGAACGCTGACCAGTTCTCCCTCGGTATCGCAAAGATCAATGAGGCCTGAATGGATAAAAATCAGACCAGAAGGGGCGGCGAAGGCATTGAATTCCTTGTTGTCGATGATAAAAAAATGATAATCAAAGAACTGTGGTCCGGCGAGCAATAGGGTCTGTCGTCCGAGATTTGTCACATACTCGGTAAGGTCTGGATCATCAAGGAGGGGAAATTCTTTGCGGATAATAGACAGGAGTTTTTCGCCGACCTCCCGTTCCTCACCAACGCTGAATGCCTGGGCCTGTGGCGGAGAAAAACTTGCCATGGGCAGATTGCCGAGCAAAAATACAACGCAGAGGATGTATGCGGTGAGGCGTCGGAAAGTTGTGTTATGATTCATGGGAAATATTTAGATAGCCTACGAGAGGGGAGTTCGTTGATTCCATCTTCACCTAATTGTAATATTATAATGATGATCGGTTATTTACGCCACCATTTGTTCTGCTCTTCCATGCGGGCAGGTCAACCATTGCAATCTTCGCATAATCCTGTATAGAGAGCCATATGCTGAAGGACCTCATCATCACCAATCTTGCCCTCATCGAGAAACTGCATGTTTCTTTCGCCGAAGGGCTCACGGTTCTTACCGGAGAGACCGGAGCGGGAAAATCTATCATTTTGCAGGCTATTCATCTGCTGGGAGGCGGAAAGGCCGCAGCCACGTGGATCAGGGGCGGGGCGGAGACGGCAACGGTTGAGGCCCTTTTTGAACTCGATCCCCAGCATGGCATCATCCTGGAAAAACTGGCGGAAATGGGATATGAACCCGAGGCCGAACTCGTGGTCAAGCGGGTTATTTCCCTCAAAGGTTCCAGCCGGTATTTCATGAACGGCAGTCTGGCAACAGCCAAGGCTGTGGGCGAGGTGATGGAAAATCTGCTCAGTGTTGCCAGTCAGCATGATCACCAGCAACTGTTGCAGCCTCGCAGCCATCTTGATTGTATCGATGCGGTTGGCGGTCTCTGGCCCCAACGGCTCATCGTTTCTCAATGCTATGACAAATGGACGGAGGTCAGGGGGGCATATCAGAATCTCGTGGCCAAAGAGAAGGACAAGGAGCAGCGACGGGACTTTCTTGCCTTTCAGGTCACGGAGATCGAGGAGGCTGCAACCAGCTCTGGTGAAGACGCGGCCTTGGTCCTTGAGCGCGACAGGTTGCGGGCCTCCGATGACCTGATCGGGCTTGGCAAAAAAAGCTGGCATCTCCTGGCTGAGGCGGTCAGCACCCCGCTCTCCGTGGCGCGTAAGAATTTGGCGCAGATGGCTGCCTTTGACCCAAGCCTCGCCGGACTTGCCGAAGAGGTGGCTGGAAATTGTTTTCAACTGGAAGACCATGTGCAGGCAGTCCGGAACTATGTGGAGACCCTTGCCAGTGATCCGGCGCGTCTCGATGTGGTGACGGCGCGTCTTGATCTGTTGCAGCGGCTTAAAAGAAAATATGGCGGGGAGCTTGACGCGGTCATTGCCTTTGGCCGAGAGGCGAAACAGGAGCTTGCGGAAATTGAGGCGCTGGATGAGCGGTTGGCTGCCCTGGAAAAAGAAGTGCGGCAAAGCGAAGTCAACCTAGGCGAGGCGGCGGCCTCGCTTTCCAAGGCCCGTCATGCAGCGGCTCAGGAGCTTGCCGACAAGATCCGCGCATCGCTATCCTCTCTTTGTTTTGAGCAGGCGGTTTTCGAGATATGTTTTAAGGGGGAGTCAGGCCAGGAACTGGGAGCCATCTCCAGACTTGGTTGGGATCGTCCGGAATTCATGTTTTCCGCTAACCAGGGTGAGGAGCTCAGGCCTTTGGCCAAGGTTGCTTCGGGCGGTGAACTGTCGCGGTTGATGTTGGCCTTAAAGACACTCCTGGCCGAGAAGGATCAGGTCGATACGGTTATTTTCGATGAGATCGATGCCGGGATCAGCGGCAAGGCGGCAGAGGCGGTGGCCAGGAAGATCCGAGAACTGGCCGGGCATCACCAGGTTTTTTGCATCACCCATCTCCCGCAAATCGCTTCCCTGGCAGATGAGCATTTTCTGGTGCAAAAATCCGTGGTCGATGCCCGCACCCAAACCTCCATTATTCCCCTGTCCGTTGAAAAACGTGAGCATGAACTTGCCCGGATGCTGGATGGAGATTCGGTCAGCGAGCAGACCCTGGCCTATGTGCGCACGCTCATGGAGCGGAAGGCAGCTTTATGACCCGTGCGCTGGCTCTTTTTTCCGGTGGGCTGGACAGCATCTTGGCCTGCCGGGTTGTGGCGGCGCAAGGAATCACGGTGCAGGCGGTCAAGTTTGTCACTCCCTTTTTCGGTTATGAACTTTTGGCCAAGGAGCAGGAATATGCCCAGATGGTCAGGGAGAGCTACGGCATCGAGGTTGTCCTTCGGGATGTGAGCGAGCCCTATTTTACGCTGCTGCGCAATCCTCCCCATGGGTACGGCAAGAATTTCAATCCCTGCATTGATTGCAAGATTCTTTTGCTCCGGGCGGCAAAAATGCTGATGCCGGAATTCTCCGCCTCTTTTCTGATTACCGGCGAGGTGATCGGCCAGCGGCCAATGTCTCAACGCCGCGACACCCTTCGGGTGATTGAGCGTGACAGCGGTTGTGATGGGATTCTCCTGCGACCCTTGTGTGCTAAAACCCAGGAGCCAACTTTTGCCGAGCGCGACGGACTGGTGGATCGGGAGCTTCTCCTTGATTTTAACGGCAGAGGGCGGCAGCCACAAATACAGCTGGCAGAACGATTTGGCATCAAGGATTATCCTCGGCCTGCTGGGGGCTGCGTTCTTACCGAACCGGACCAGGCAAAAAGGATTGCCTGGTATTATAGCCGCTATTCCAAGGTTAGGCTCAATGATATCCGCTTGCTCCTCTTTGGCCGTCATTTTCAGCTACCGCATGGCGGTTGGCTTGTCCTGGGGCGTGATGAGGCTGAGAATGTTCGGCTTGAGGCGCTTCATGATCCAGGTGATTTTCTGGTGCATATGCCGGAGCGGTCTGGGCCGATGGGGGTTTTGCATTCGGAGCACCCGGATGATTTTGCTGCGGCAGCCGGTCTTGTGGTTCGCTTCGGGAAAAAAACAGTCGGGGAGTCAGCCGCGGCAGCGGTGTTGTTTGCTTCCGGGGGAGAAGAGCAGTATTTGACTGCGGAGCCTCTTGCTGATGAACTTTTTCAGGGGTGGGGCCTGTAAGGGGAAGGCTTTCAGGTCAGGCCATACTTGTGCATTTTGCTGAGCAGGGTTTTGCGGGTAATGTTCAGGCGACGGGATGCTTCGCTTTTGTTTCCACCTGTTTCCGCCAGGATGTTTTTGATAACGATTTGTTCCGCCTCTTCAAGCGAACTAGGGGGAGTCGCGGCAGAGGCAGATGGGGGCTCGTTTTTCATGGCGAAACGCCGCACCGAGAGGGGCAGGCTTTCTTCATCAAGGTAGTCGCCGCGCATGAGGATGATGCCGCGTTCGATGGCGTTTTCAAGTTCTCGTACGTTTCCGGGCCAGGGGTAATTGATAAGTTGGGTCATGCAGCTTGGGGTAATGCCGGAAACCTGTCGGTTGTTTTTTTTTGCAAATTTTTCCACAAAGTACTCTGTCAGGGCCGGGATATCCTCTTGTCGATCCTTGAGTGGGGGAACGTGCAAGGGTACTACGTTGAGCCTGTAATATAAATCTTCCCGGAAAGTTCCGTGGGCGACCTCTTCTTCGAGTTTGCGGTTGCTGGCCGCCAGGACGCGTACGTCAAGGGCAATGGTTTCCTGTCCTCCTACCCGTTGGATCTCGTGTTCCTGCAAAACTCGAAGGAGTTTTGCCTGCATGCCAGGTGAGGTTTCGCTTATTTCATCCAGAAAGATGGTGCCGCCATGAGCCTGGGCGAATTTCCCTTCCCGTCGATGGTCGGCTCCGGTAAAAGCGCCTTTTTCATGGCCGAACAGTTCCGATTCCAGAAGATTTTCAACAAGAGCTGCACAGTTGACTTTGATGAAAGGGCCATTTTTCCGGGCGCTATTGTGATGCAAAGCTGCGGCGATCAATTCCTTGCCTGTGCCAGATTCTCCGGAAATAAGGACGGTTGCTTCGGTTGGCGCGACGTAGGAGACCATTTCCAGAAGTTCGCGCATCGGCTTTGAGCTGCCAATAATCTCCTTGGTGTTGATGGCCGTGGCTTTATTGGTGCGGGAAGAATCTTTGTTCTCCTGAATTTGCCGGTGATCCAGGGCGCGGGCCAAGGTGAGTTTGAGCCGGTCAAAATCAAGGGGTTTGGTCAGGTAGTCGTGGGCTCCGATCTTGATGGCTTCAACGGCGGCATCCACAGAAGAGTAGGCGGTCATTATGACCACGGGGATGGCTGGATTGTACGCGTGAATCTGTCGCAGGGCTTCAATGCCGTCCAGCTTGGTCATGCGGACATCCATGAGAATCGCGTCAAAAGGCGAGCGGTGGGCAGCTTCGATGGCGGTTGTCCCGTCATCCGCTTCTTCTATCTGCCAGCCCCATTGCTTCAGCATGGTTTTCAGCATGATGCGATGGGTTTTGTCGTCATCGACAACGAGAATGGAAACCGGTCGGTTTTTTTTCATTACTGTCAGTAAGCCTGGGCCGAGATTTTAGATATTTTGCCGCTTGCTAGATGGGAAGGGCTTGACACTTTTGGGTAAAGTTGATAGATGCAGAGCATCGTTTAAAATACGAAAAATATCGTTATCCTGCAAGGTATAACGCCAACGTAGCTCAGTTGGTAGAGCAACTGATTCGTAATCAGTAGGTCAGCGGTTCGACTCCGCTCGTTGGCTCCATGGTATCAAGGGTTTCCGGTCGATTCGGAAACCCTTTTTCTTTTTGGTGTCATGCCGGTGTCATGGCTGCACATCTCTTGATCGTAGCAAATTTGTCCCTCTCATGAGCAGTAATCCGCCCCATCCGGCGCAAAACTGCGCCCCAGAAGCGCGCTAATTCTCCTCGCAACTACCTGTAATATCGTGTAAAAATGACTTCACAGGTAAGAGGTTTTCAACCCATAAAAGGAGGATGTGACATGTTTGATGACGCGATATTCGAGAAGATACGCGAGAGGTGCGGAACAGAGCCACTTACGGAGGTGGGAATCGCAGAGCATAAACGGCTATATGTGAAGTATGGGATACCCCTGATAGAAGACGCCAAGGGCGTGCCGACGTGGGCCGCCCTGGTTGAACTCAGTGAGGAGATGATTTGCCGATCAGAGGAAAGGCGTAAGGCTTTTACTTCTTGAAGAGGTGCGTGAACCTGCCACGCGCTTGGGCCGATACCTGCTGCTTGTGCGTCCGCAAGGATTCGATCTCGGAGGGAGTCAAGCGAAGGTTGCCGGGCTGCTGATCGGTGACGGGTTTATCGTGCTTGCGCGGTTCTTTTTTGGATGCTGTCATGGGGGTCTTCCACGCATGAAGATTAGTTGGATAAGATAAAAACTACGAATAAAAGGATACTTGCCACAAGGACAATATCGCAAACAACAGGAGATGGGGTCTGCCCGAGAAATGGAAACTTTCGCAGCAAGGGTTTGCCGCATTTCTTGATTAGGAAGATCAGGCCAACAACACAGACCAAGACCAAGGTCTTAACCGTCGCTGTGATAAATACATTCATTATTTATCGCCTTCTGGCAGTTTGTTGATGCTGAGGGATAAAGCGAGTCCTGAACAATCCTATCACTTTTTGTAGTTCTTGATAGAGAAAAATGCCCCCCGACGATCAACTGCTGGATCGCCAGGGGGCCACAGTGGCGGGGCTGGAGTCACCGGCCAAGGTCTCCAATCCCGCCAAAGCCCTTTGTTAATCTCTGCTATATGGCCAAGCCCGGATAATCTTCCACAGTATGCTCAGTTGTACTCGGACGCTCGGGTTTCTGGGGTTGCCTCCGGGGGTAAATGCCCACCCGTGTTCGTGATCGTGGCAGGTAACGTAGGCCAGCAGGATCAAGCTTAGCGTGATAAACCGTTTTTGTACTACAAACTCGGTTTCGCCTCCCGCGAGTAAATTCCCTTCCTGCGGATCTACCGGAACGGTTGATCCCAAATGCTCGGGAAACCACAGCGAAGTATTTGCAATCAAACCTTCCGCGTGCATGGATTTCTCAAAAATTGCAACATTCGCCCCGGAAATCCATCCTGGTCGCTCGGTCCAACATTCCTCAAGCAGCGTCCAAATTGGGTCAAGTTTTGCGACCGTCATTATAATCTCCTTCTATTTTTGCGACCGCCAGTTGGTAAGCCGCGCATGCATCAAGTCCACGACCAATCGCCTTTGCTCGTATCAATTTTCGGCGTGTCTGGAACTCTCATCCTGTCGGTCATGTTATAATAATTCAGCCCCGTTTGTGAGGCCCCGTTCATCAGCACCGGCGCTGCGGCCATAAGCGGGCTGGACTTCGACGCCTCGTACATGCCGCTCTGGGCGGTGAAGTTCCCGCCCTCGATATTGGCCCGCCACACGGCCTTGTCGCCTTCGTGCAGGATGGCCAACTCATCGAGCTTGCCCTGTTCCACGGTGTCCAGGGTGAGGTCCATGAAGCTGCCCTGGTCAACGGCGAGACCAGTAGACCCCATGGCAGCCCGTTGCTTGCCCACCATTTGGGAAACCTGGAGCCGATGTTGCGCGGTTTTTAGCTCGGTGGCCTGTCGTGCGTAATCACTTTCGTATCCGGCGGTGGTGGCGTTGTTCTTTGCGACCTCTGCCTGGTAGTCCGCTTGCTGATTGGTGGCTTTTCGGCTATTTTGCGCAGAGTTGACCGACACCGCGGTGCCCGCGGCAGCTATGGCTAAATACGCAAGGGTGACACCGGAAACTCCTTCACACATGGCTTGCTCTCCATTCAAAATGATAGAATGGCGTCTGCGCCACTCCGAAGGGAACCGGCTCTGGGGCCAGGGTGAACCCGAGCCATCGGAGCCAGTTGATGCTTATTGTGTTTTCCGCGTCCACAAAGTTTTCGATGACTGAGAACTGAGTTCGGAAGAACTCCACTGCGTCACGGGATATCTTGCCGAAACGCATCCAGTGCTTCTCCGACTCGTCCGTGGCCAGCAACCAGATAACCCCCGAGGTGCTTATCAACCCGGACGGCGCTACTCCGAACATCGCTACCGGCGCGTCGTCCACCAGGGCGGTGAGCGCGTACCGTGACCGGCGCAAGGAGCTGCGCAGCGCCTTTTCCTCAGAGTGACCGTGGGAGCGCAGCACCTCGATCCGGTCAGCCTCCCGTAAACCGAACCGGGCCATTTCACGCGCATGCGCCAATGTGGCTGGGACCACCTCAATCCTAGCCAAGTTACACCTCCTGCAACCAGCGCGGCCCTTCGAGGGTCGCGATTTGCTCGTCAGTCAAAAGATTGCGATCCGTGGACATTACCGGAACCAGGGACTCGCTTCCTGGGACAACCACAGTCTCCGCCTCGTCTGGCCGCCCGTATGTGGCTTCAAAATCCAGCCCTGGCCGGTTGCGGTATAGGCATTCCGGCACGTCCACGTTGGCGTCAAATCCTTCCGACAGCCGGGGAATAAAACCATCAGGCCCGTAGCCGTGTGTCCTCGGAAACGATCTGATCTCACCGCCAAGGCCAGACTGAGCCATCAAGGTTGTCGTCAGCCGTCGGACATCGGCAACCTGCCGAACGAACAGGGCTAAGCCCTCAACCTCTCGGGCATAACGGTCGCGTTTTTGCTCCAGGGCGGCGATTCGCTTGGTAATCTCGCCTTGGGCCTGCTCGATGACCGTCCGGCCCGCCTCAAAGACTTGGACTGCGGCGGCGGGGTCATGCTCGGCAACCTGATCGGCCAGCAGGCCCGAACGGCGTTCGAGCAATCGCACCTTGCCGGTAAGATCATCAATCTGTTGGTCAAGCTCGACAGCCTGGTCATCTTCTCCATCGAGGAGGGCGGTGTCGCGTTGCTGGGCGAGGTCGTGCATCTGCGCCACGAGACTTTCCGCCTCTGCCTCTGCTGCACGACTGGCGGCTGATTTGCCACTGACTGTGGTGTGGTAGGCGCTGAGTGCTTCTTCAAATTCAATAAATTTTTGGTCCATGATGTTTCTCCTTATCTCAATCTTTTATTTCGTTCAGGCGGAAGCGCCTTGCCCGTGCCGACGTATCCTGGCTGCGTCTGCTGGATTACGGTGACGCCGGTAGCCCGAAAAGCCCCAAGCTTTTCTTCGGCGGTCAATTGGCTGGTGGATTTATCGACCCATGGCTTGCTATCATCGGCCATGGCTGTCACCTCCCCGAGATACATGCCCGGCTACACGATGCAGAAACCGGAAAACCGCCGGATTAGCCTGCATACGATACGTTTTCAGCATAGTGGCCAGTTCATTATCCGGGTCAAACTGACGCAGCACGCCGTTAACCTCGGTGGCCACGCGGTCAAGGTCGCCGCCATACTCTTCTTCAAGTGTGGCAAAACCCTCGCTCTCCTGCTTGCCCCAGTAATCCTCGGACACTTTTCGGTGTAGCTCGGTCAACTGGCCGACCTGCTCGGCCTTGAGACCACGGGTTGCCTCGCGGAAGCTTTCCACCTGCTCCTTGGGTGCGCCAGAAGCCTCTAGCTGGCCATAATCAAACTCGGGTGTCTTCTGCCCTGCCTCGAAGGGATTCTCCTTGCCATGGGGTTGCTGGCCCCCTTGCTCTGCCTTTTGCGGCGTTCGGCCAAGGTCGTTGTCGGTGCCTTTGCCAAACGGGCTGGGGTTGCTGCCTGCCTCGGGCGGGGTATTGCTGTAGTCATCAAGCCCCCTGCCGCCGTAAAGTGCTTGGGCGGCTTCTGCCGTATCGATTCTGCCATCATCCATTTTGCATTCTCCTATTGTTTTTTGTTCTCTTGAGGGATGAAATGATTCCCCCACCAACCGTCGCCCTCTTCAATTTGCCTGGTGCCCTTTACCCATCTTTTATAGATTCTTGTCGCCGGGATACCCGACCACAGGGAGGATAACTCCGCAGCGGACCAAGCAAGCGCCTTCACTGATTTCTCGCTTCCAGAATCAAAGGCAGAACCCGCCCTGTAAGACAGGTCTTGCGCCATCTTGAACGCTTCCGTAGCCGGCATTCTTGCCCCGGTTACTGGTCCTTTTTTCTTTGTCCCTTGGAGAACGGCGTTGTAGATGTCCCGCGCAAATGGGACGCCCATCAAGCGGTAAGAAATAAGATCCGTGAAATAATCGCTCAGATCCTTTTTCTTTCGGTCATCATCTCCGCCACCCAACGCCCCGATAATCCCGTACATCAGCGCCCCCTGTAGGAAAGTGGACATCACTGACGGCAAAACCTGAACCATCAACCTCCCGTACAGATAGTCAGCGGTGGACATCTTTCCGTTCTTCCAGGCGTCTTGCTCAGATGAAAGAACCTCCTGCTGAGTAGCGGCGAAGGACATAAACGGGCACAGGAGAGAGAGGAACTTGTGTCTCCCGAACCCGGTAGAGTCGATTGACAGTCCAGAGCCAAGGGCCTTATTTATTGCGGTGTCCGCAGCGGCAATGGCCTTTTGCATGTCGCCGTGCTTATCCATCTCTCCGTTGTATTTTCCCCACCAGGCCGGAAGCGCTACGACCGCATCAATAAACCTGATCCCGGCAAAGCCAAGAGACTGCACATCCTCGAAGGTGTAACGTTTGCCGTTGATCTTGAACCCGTCAACTTTGAAGTTTCTGGCCTGTTTCTTCATGTCCCGCTCGATGTTGTTTTCTCGCAAGCGCATGTATGCCGAGGTCTCCACCATGGCGCGTTGGGCGGCCAAGGGGTTTTTCAACACGTGGGATATCCCGTTCAAGTAATTCCCCATGCCTGCGGCACGGATAGCGGGGAAAACGCCGGTGACATTCTGGAGAGCAGTCCAGGCGTTGTAGCCCATGTAATACATGGACATCTTGACCCGGCCAGATTCAAAGAGGCCGTAGTTGTTCGGCTCCGGGCGGATGACATTCTTCAGGGCTGGCCGTATCATGTCGTGCATCTCCGCGCCAATGGTCTCCTCGTTTCGGTTCGTCAAGGTGGTGTTTTGAAAAACCCTATCCGCGTCCCGTATCGCCTCTGCCTGGGTGATATACCGGATGGTGTCGGTGAGGTGCCGGGCCAACACGGAGAGAGAAAGATTCAGGGGTCTTGAAACAGTAGCCATCCTGCCCTTGGCGAATCCACTCTTGGCAACGGGAACCTGCAAGATTGCCTCGCTGCTGGCAAGGATGTCGTCTTTCTCATTCCATCGGGCGATATCCTTATCCAGTGACTTGTCATAAGACGCAGGCCAATACCCCCCCGAAAGATCAAGCCTTTCCCCTTCGGCGGTAAACACGGTGAACGAGTCGGCGGCAATCTTCTTCGGCTCGAAATAATTCAACCGCTTGTGCACCTCGGCGATCTTCGGCCACAGGCTGTCAACCGCCTTCCACAGCCCCTCTAGCGCTTTCCAATCGGCGGCGGTTAATTTGCCCTGCAAGGCGTTGATCCCGTCCCGGTCTATGCCGTATCCGTCCATCAGCCTTTGCATATTGGACTCGTTGCCCATGTTCAGACAGGCGGCCACAACCCGTTCTTTGGTCCACACCATGCCGTGGCGCTTGAACAGCTCGGGTAGTTCCAGATCGGTGAATATTTTTCCCTTGTCCTGGGACAGTTGCTCAAGGCTTGGTTCTACCTGCTTGCTGATCTCGGTGAACATGTCATTGGCACCGGCCATACCGTTGATTACCCGCTGCACCAGCTCTTCCGCCCGGCCCATCTCCCCGTTCCCGCCCACATTGGTGTACCCGTCCATCCGTTGCGCAATGAAGCGGAGGATGGCGGTATTGGCGAAGAACTTGCGGTGTTTCTTCTGGATATCCCGTGCGGTCCTGCTGAATGCCGTGGCCTCGCTCTTGAGGGTTTTCAGCTTATCGCCCTTCAACCCCGACTGCGCCTTAACTATGGAAAAAGCAACGTCCTTGACGTATTCACCATTGCTGGTCTTGAGCCCTTCCACCTCCTCCCGGCCATGGCCGTAAAGGAACTTGATGGCATTATCCAGGTCTTTGATTCTTTCCCAGGAAAGCTTATCCGCAGGTGCGATCTCAAACCCGATCCACCCAGGAAGCGTCGTACCCAGGCCCATCTCGTCTGCTGCTGAAAAGTCGGCGACGAAAGAATGCAGGTCTTTTGCTTGCGGGTTGAATCCCGCCTTGGCGATCCCGTAAGCGGAGAGGATGCGGTTGATCTGATCCCTGAAATCTTGACCGACCTTGACAACCCTGTTGTCGTTGGTCCATTTGGCTATTTTCTTCCAGGAACTCTGAATCTTTTCCCACTGGTTCTTTGCCCGGTAGCTGGCGGCAATCAACTCTTCGGTAAGCCGGGCCTGCTCGTTGGACTTGAGCGCCCCTGTCCAATCTCCTTTCCTCGCCAGAGTGACCGCTTGTTGCCGGTGCCTGCGAGACTCGACCAGCATCTTCCCGAGATTTTGAATCTGCGCGAGATTGCGACCGGCCACCACCTGTTCCGCCCAAGCTTTCATTATCTCCGGGGGGATGGCAGCGACCTTGGCTTGCCGAAAGGCGTTGCTTATTTTTTCTTTTTCTGCTTTTTCCTGCGCCCGTTCGATCTGCTTTTCAAGCCACTTCGACTCTATCTCCAGCATCTTCCGTAGGCCCGCGGTGCGGATGGCCTCGTTTGTGTCTTGGGCCATGATGTGCTGCGCCTCAAGCTGCGCCACTCGCTTGTCAAGCCATAGCTCACGCGGCTGCATGGCGATGAGGGCGCTCACAAAGCCGGCGGCGGTCTCGTATCCAAACTTGTCCCCATGCTCAGCGATGGCCTGGTTGACATCCATCCCGTCCTTGCGCCATAAGCCTGGCAGACTTGGCAGCTTCACCTCCCCGAAGGCATCGAGGATTGATTGCTTGCTTATCCCCACGCCCTTTCCGTATTCCCCGCCCGCGTTGCGGGAGAGGAAGTCTGTAAAGGCAACAACGGGAACTTTCTTAAATTCTCCGGTCGCCTGCGCCCGCCAGCCTTTCAGCCGCTCTTTGCTTCCGGCCAACTTGTGGTCATCCCGCTTCTCGCGAGCCGAGTCCTCAGACTGCCGGGCTACCCGGCGGTATTCGTCTATCTGCTCCTTGCTGAACCCGGTGTTGTTCAGCAACTGATCATCAAGCATGGCAACCAGGGCGGAGTGTTCCTGGGCCTGCTTGATCTCCTGTTCAGTGGCAAGGAGCCGGTCGAAGATGCTGCTGACTTCAGGGGAGAGTTCAACGTGATCCCGCTGGCCGAACCTACCGGATTTCATCATCTCGTAAATATGAGTCAACCAGCGCTTGAAGGTGCGGAAGGCATTGCGGAGTTCAATGGTCGGGGCTTTCCCCTCCATCAAGTACGCCTCGAAATGCTCGGCGAACTGTTCGTGCATCTCCTTGGTAATTGCCCCATCCTCACCAACGCTCAGCCATTGCTTGGTAGCGTTCCACACTTCGGTTTGAACCCCTTGGGTTTCGGCCATGTGCTTCAGGTCGTTCAGGAAGATGTGGCCGGTTTCATGAAGGAAGGTGGACTTGTCGGCCTTCTCAAACAGGGATATGACATTCTGGCCGCCCTCTTGGCTGAGTGCGCCGAGGGGCGTGTCCTGCTGTTGCTGGTATTTTTGTGTCTCACCGGTAAAGGACAAAGCTGTTTGTGTCTCACGAACAGGGGTTTCATTAACATCAACCGCTTGCCCGGCTGCCTGAAAATCCCTCAACTTCATGGCCCGTAATCCGGTGGGCTCCAACATCCGGTTCAAGTGCTCGATGGCAGGCCCCCCGGTCAGCTTGCCCAACACGTTTGCTCTGGCCACCAGGGGGAGCAGGGATTCTTTCTTGACTCGGCCCCGCAAACCTTCTTGGGCAAGGACAGATTCTTCCCAGGAGTCCATATCTTCAGGTTGGATAAGGCGATCCTGTTCTTGCTGGTGCAAGTCATTCAGTCTGGCAAGATGCTCCTGCTCGGCCACCACGCCATTTTCTACCCTGCTGGCAGGGTGGGCTTCCGGGTCGATCATCATGTCGTTTTGCAGAGAGGAGAGGATCGGATCATCTTTCAACCCGGCGGCAATCTTACCGGTTTCCATCTCCACGTTACCGCCGGATACCAGAGCCGCGGTGAAATCGTTCTGAGTCACCCCGTACTTCTCCAGCCAGGGGGGGATTTCTTCCTGCGCTATTCCGGCTTTCTGCGCTTCCTCAAGTACCCGGTCTGCCTGCAAGTACACCGTGCCTACCCCGTGCTGGTCTGCTGCTCTCTGGGCGAATTCCGAGAATAGCTCAGGAGATCGGGTATTGAGTTTTGATGCCTCAGCCGAGGTGAAGACGTCAACCAGCTTCTGCTGCTGCTCCTGGGCAGCCTTGAACTTTCCTTCGTAGACACGATTGGCTACTCGGTTCATCCCGGCGCCGCTACCGGCCATGAGGGTAGTCTGCACGGCGGTGGACTTGATGGTGTTAATCCAGTTCTGGTATGCCTCGCCAGAGCTGAAGTATTCTCCCAGCTTGTCTACCCGCTGCTGAAGATTCATGTCCGGAGAAGTCATCACTTTGTCGTTCGAGTCCTGCAAGAAGGTGGCGGTTGACTCCCCGAGCATTTCTTCTCCGTACAACTCTCCAATCTTCAGGGCCAGCTTCCCGAACCCAACCCGCGCAGCCGGTTTCATCATCTCGAACAGGGTCTTGGTCGGTAGAAGCTCCGTGCCTACTTCTACCACGCCATCCCACGCCGCTGAGAATCCTGAGGCCATTGGGCTGAACCCCTTGTCCCGTCTGTCGGCATACGTCTGTCCTGCGGTGTTGTAACCCATCATACTCAGGGAAAGCGCGGTAGCATTCTTTGCGGTATTGGCCAGCGCCCCAACCGCCATGAACGGAGCTTGCAGATACATACTGGAAAGCGCGGAACTCACCGCGCCCTTGGTGGAGTTCGGGTCAACGGGATGCTCGCTTACAATCTGCTTTTCGACCAGTGCGGCATCCTCTTTGATTCCCTTACCGGTGTTCGTGAGCCAATCGGAGCCCAGCCCCTCGCCGAGCCATTGATACATGCCTCCAGTTCCTTTCTGGTACGAGGCCAAGGCGCGGGAGGGGGTGGGCTGGATAACGTCTTTCCACCACTCCTGCTTAGGCTTGGCAGCGGATATTTTCTGTTCGATCTTGGCCAGGTTATATAGGTCATCAGAGGCCAGGGCCATGAAGCCATAGTCCCTTCCCATGCCGGCCAGAACAGGGGCGGTGTTGTCGATGACACCGAGATCGGGCGCGGCGGCCATCCGCTTAGCGAGAGGGCGATTCATGCTGACGACATCAGGGGAAAGGCGCAACTGCTTTGCCAGGCTATGCACTTCGGCCAAGTCATCGGGGTTGACGTCCACCGTGGCGACCATCACATCTCCCATGGCCGGTAGTGGGTCAATATGCTCAATTGTCCCGTCTTCTCTACGAAAGATACCCATCAGTTCAAGTCCTCCTTAATCTGTCCATCGAAACCGACGATATACTTCTTCTTGCCGGAGATGATCCTGACCACGCCCAGCCGCTGATCAACAAAGGCTTTGCTCACTGCATCCCTGCCAAACTTTTTGACGTATTTCCCTTCCGGGTCTTGGATATCCTGTAACAGAGAAGGTAATGGGGCAGGGGGCGCGGCCCGCTTGAAGGCCTGCGTGTCTATTTCGGGCTGTTTTTCGTACGTTTCGGTGTAGTCATCCTGCCTGCCGAAGGCTCGGGCGATATAATGGTCCGCGTGAGACTTCAGGAGCCTTTCCCCGATGCCCCTTTTCTCCGCATCGTTCAGCTTGCTACCCTTGTCCGCCTGGGCCTGCCGGATATCAGCGGCGTACTTGTTTTCAAACTTCTGCCGTGCGTCCTTGTCCGAGAGCAGGCTTTCCCGCTCATTTGAAAAGTCGGTAACGAACTTGCCGACACTGGGATCTTCGGCGTTCTTGGCGATGATGTTCCGCAGCTCCACGGTGATCTCTGCGGGGAACATGCCTTTCTTCACCATGGAGAACGCCTGGTTTGGATCGGTAATCCCGTTTTTTAATACGTAGGATTCCGCCTGCGCCGTGGCCAGGGCCTTCTGGTATTCTTTCTCGCCGGGAGTTCCGCCACTCCTGCGGGAGACCTCGGCGTCGAACATGCTGATTGCCGCGTGCCGCGCGGTTACAAACTCCTTGCCGGGCAATGCGCCGTACACTTGCTCCACGAACGCGCCTCGAGTTGGTATCGGATTCTTTTGATTATGAATCTGCGTATCCCACTTATCGAGGAATGAACCCGCAAGCTCGCTTTCCTGCCTATGCTTGTTCGCCTCCAAAATATTTACCTCGTGACGCACTGCGTCCCGTGTTTCATTGTCCAGGGAGTCAAGATATTTGTTCAGGGTCTTGCCATCCATCCCAACAGCGTTCTTGGCAAGGGCATATGCCTCAATATCGATGGTCTTCTTGCGCAGGGAATCAGTGAGCGAGGCACGGGTGCCTGCATCGATGTCATCTTTCCAACGAGCCAAGAGTGCGTTGGCCCGAGGGTGATCCCCGGTGGCAATGGCCTGCTTCACGGTGTTGGCGAAAAGATCGTCCTTGGTCTTGCGTACCAGTTCCTCAACCGGGGTACCGGTGAGTTTGGCCAAGGCTGCCAACTCGGGCAACACTCTGGTGGCGTACCCGGCTTCCACCTCTTCGGGGGCTAACGATGCTGCCGAGTCGGTCAGGGAGTCAAGATGCCCCTGCGCTACCTCGGCCTGGCTCTTCTTCCCCCAATCTTCCATCTGGGAGCGGATATGCCGAGCGGTGAGTGTCTGCCCGGAGTTGTAAGTGTGCAGCAACTTTTCCCGCAGGGCCTCGCCAAGCGCGGGCGACCGGAGGGTTCCGGCCAGCTCCTCTATCTTGGCGTTCCGGTCATCCTTGGATTTCGTGACCAGATCAAGGTTGGCGTCCGCGCCCCGAATGGCATACACCCCTTCCTGGTAGTCCCGATCCCAGTCCAGGTACTGCTTGGTGACGACATTCAGGGAAGCCGAGTCTTCCTTCTCTTTCTGCTGCACGGCGATCTGCGCCATGGCGTTGCCGAGCTTCCCGGCGGTGTCGCCCATGGCGCCAACGTCCTTGGCCGCGGCCCCGCCAAACGCCTCTATGGGGGAATTGATACTCTGCTTCGGCGCTCCGAGAGTAAGCGGGCTGTCGATCTGACGCTGGTACTGGGGAATCATGGGCATTTCGTTATCTCCTCCGGGGCGCTGTCCTCTGGGGAATCCTTGTATGCTTCGGTCATTTCCCACACTGCGAGCGCTCGACGGAACTCCCTATCGGTACGAGCATGAAAGATTTCAATAGCGGCTGTCTCTTCAGGCGTGATGATGGGAAGTGGGGTTGGTAAGGCCATGTTGTGTTCTCCTTTCCCCTCAGGGGGTATCAGTTGTGTATCGCCATGGGTTTAAGTCTCTGTTGCTTAACTGCCCTTAAACCGTCTTAAACTTTTTCCTAGCCAGAAAGCGCAGTGTAGAGAACGTGGTCAAACGGGGTAAAACGTAGTCAACTAATCACCCCCCTATTAAGGGTGGTCTGGGGGTTATCAGGTGTGTAGCTTTTTCATTTTGTTCACTTTTCACACCCTAAGGGTGTGTGAAGTGAATGAACAAACTTGTTCACTTTTTGTTCACTGGTGAACTTCTTGTAATCCCTTGTGGCTCTAACGTTTGTTCCCTGTTTGTTCATTTCTTGTTCATTAAAATTTGAATCGGTGAAAAAGTTTGTTCATTCGGCAGTGAACAAACTTTCATCGGTAAACGGATCATCCAAAATTCCCCGACCTTTGCGGGTTAACCGCCCGTCATCGTCAATAAAGCCCTCCGTCTTCAACTTCTTTAAATGGTTGCTAACGTTGGGGGCTTTGAGGCCGGTTCGGGCGCATATCTCTTTGTTGCGAAGGCCATCCGCTACCATGGCCAGCACTTCCCTCCGGGTGTTTTGTTTTGGCCGATTGATCTGCCACTCTCCCGCTGCATCAAGACGCATGCTCACGTCGCTTATTTTTGCTAAATCGCAGAGTGGCAGGCGGGCCTTGGTGAAAACCACGTCGAAACTCGCACCATCTGTAAGCTTGTATCCGGCTGGGCGTTTCAAAAGGATGCTGAAGTCGATATTGTCCTCTCTTGAATGCGTGCCCCGCTGCGTGCCCGCTTTGTTGGTGTGATGGACGAGTATGCTTGTTATCCCTGCATATCGGAGATCCAAAAGCCATGCGTTGATCTCGCGCCAGTCCTTGGAATCGTTTTCATCGGAGGCCCCGACCGTGGCACTTGAAAGGTTGTCCAGCGCCCAGACCTTGACGCCAAGGCTGAGCAGCAGTTCTTTCATGGCCGCTCGCCAGGAGGGAGAGCATATGTTGCTTTTGGGTAGACCGTTTTCAACAAGCACCGCATCGGAGAGCACGAAAAAGGGGGCTTTGCGTTCGTTGGGCAGCCCTTCAAGGCGGGATTGCAGATCCTGGGGGACCAGCTCGGCATCGAGATAAAGGCACGGGGCCGGGGTTATCGTAGCCCAGGGGCCGAAGTGTGCCCCGCACGTAATGGATGCGAGCATGTGTATCAGAAAGGTGGTTTTCCCTATACCGCGTTCTGCGGTTAGCAGAATTATCGCTTGCGCCAGTACAAACGGGTCCAGGATCTTTTCGCGGGGCGGCAGGGATATTTTTTGAAAGGATTCAACCTTCATGCAGAATTCACGAAGTGCGGAGGAATTGTAGCTTTTAACACTGGCGGGCGCCTGGGTGATTGGGCTACCGGGTTCATCGGTGAACATAGCGTCGGGCGTGTCATGCCCCGCTTTTTCCTGGGCGTAACGGTAAGCGTTGCGAACTTTCTTGGCCAAGTCCTCGGGAGACCAGGGCGGCAGTGCCTTGATGTTATTCCAGTACTCCAGCATAAGCTGGACACAGGTATTTTCAGTGACGCCCATATCCCGAACCCGGCAAGCCGCGGCGAATGTTGTGTGGTCCCCGCTGTCACCTTGGACCGCCTCCGGTGCATCGAGTTGTAGGTAGCGGGTGGCGCGTTCGATATTGTGCTCCAGGTCCAACTCGCAGGCGGGTGTCTGGTGATCGGGGGTGCGCTCCTTGGTCTCACCTGCGGCGGCCACGATCCGGCTGGGGGCATCGGCCAAGGTAAAACCTTTACTCAGGGGAAGGTAGGCTTTGCCGTTGATGACTGAGCCGGGGGAAACGACGTAGCCCCCGGCTGATCGGATATCGAGACCTGTGCCAAGGGCGCCAGCGGTGGTCTTGCCGCTACCTTTGAAATAGTGGTGGCGGCCACCAGTGGGAGTTTGCACAGTGAAAGTGCGAGGAAGCTTTCCGTGGACGGTTTCAAGCTGGGCGAGGGTGGCCCCGCCGTCCTTGCCGTCCTTGACATCTACGTCGATAACAAATAGTTCGGACTTGCCACAATCGACGCCCCAGTTGCAGCCGGGAAACTGCTTGCTCCAGGCCTCTATCTGCTGCGGGACTGTGGTTGACACATCAGGCCAGCCGCCGCCGATGGCTAGCTTTGAGTAGGGAAGCTTCTCGTTAGGGCGGAGAGGAAAAACTGCGACCCTCTTTTCGGCGAGGGCGAGGGCAAAACTGAGTGGGGTGGCCGGTGATGACATTCTATTCCCCCGCTTATGCAGCGAGGGGGCTGTCTGCCGTCTCAATGACGACACCGGCCTTGGCGATAAATTGGTCGAGATCTGTTTGGCGATAGAAGATCCGGCGTGCCAGCTTAAGGTATTTCGGACCACGGCCTTCATGCCGCCATGTGTTCAAGGTGCCCAGTGTGAATGAGAGTCCTGTCGCATTTAGATATGCGGCGGCTTGTGGGGGGCTGAGATGCTGCATGGTTTTCCTCCTTAAGTTGGATACTTTTGACTTAAAGGGAGTAAAACCGATTTGCATTCAGTGTGGGGGTATGTCTAACTAATTATTTGAATTACCCTTCTAGGTGGGTATTCTTTATGATTTGCTCCACAGTGCTGTATTCAAGGCGTTTTCCGCATTTTTTCAAAGTTATTTCTTCGTCTAGTAATTGGGAAATGGCGGCAGTTTTGGATCTATTGAGCCTCGTTAATTCAAGGTATCTAAGTTTGATTTTTTCATTGCGCTCGGCCAGGGGGACACCGAACATCATATCCACGCTAGGTCTGTCCATGCGGCTTTTGCTGGCCGTGCCAGAGAGCCTGGGTTTTTTGCGTAAAATGGTGATCAGATATTCTTGTACCGGCTTTGGTATTCCTATATCCATCGTCTCTGATAAAACGTTGGCAATTGTCTTCTGTGAAGGTTCTTCTCCATCTGCAAGCGCGGTTTCAAGCATGCTCATAGCGTAACCCTGCCATCCTAGACCGCCTGGGTCATCGTCTTCAAATGGGGATTCATCGATCATTTCTTACTGGCCTCCAGGGGAATGATTTTTTCTTCTTCCGGTAATTTTGAAGTAGCCAGCATCAGGCCCACGGCGGTCTCCATGCTTGAACGTACCGGATCGAGGTTTAGCCGGGCATAAATCGCCGTGGCTTGTTGGCTCTTGTGCCCCAAGGCTTTTCCGGTAATGGCCGTGCTGGCGCCGCCAATGGTCATGTAACTCCCCATTGTCCGCCGCAGATCGTGAATGCGGACATCCTTCAGGCCTGCATGCTCGCATATGCGTTGCCAGCCGCGTTTAGGCTCTTGCAAGTGGCCAGTCTTGCCGTGTGAGGGAAAAACGAAGATACTGGTAGCCCGCCGTTTGCGCTCCATGAGGATTGCAATCGCCTCGGGCAGCAGGGGGATCTGTAGATGTTCATGGTTTTTTGATTCATCCGCGGGCACGGTCCATAGGGCCAGGTTAAAATCGAGGTCAGCCCAGCGCATCCCAAGAACATTAGCACGCCTTGCACCGGTGAGTATCGAGAGCATGAAATATTCGGCCATGTCACGGTTAGGTTCTTCCGCCACCGCAGCAAAAAAAGCTTTCAGTTCGGCAGGCTGAAGAAAACGGGCTCGACTGGTTTCCCGGAACTGTTTGCATCCCGCTGCCGGGTTGGGGAGAGAGGGCAGGGTGTGGTTGTACAGACTGCGGATAGCGGCAAGGGCGCGGTTGGCTGTGGCTTTGGATATCGTCCCCCCACCGCGTAAGCGTTTTTTTGTTAGCAATCCACGGTGCCAGGCTTCAACCATGGCCGGGCTTATCTCTGACACCTTTTTGCTACCCAAGGCTGGCTGGACATGCTGGCGGTATATGCCTTCAGTTGTTATGCGGTATTTCTCTCGATTGTGCGCGGCTGCGTATTCATTCATGTGCCGCTGAAACGCGGCGTTGAGCGTCTGCTCGGCCTGCTTATCCCGGCGCTCCTGCTCCAGGTCTGCGCCTCGCTGAATGCGGGCCAGGGCTTCGGCGGCGAGTTTTCGTGCGGTTGCGATGGGAAGGGTAGGGTATCGGCCAAGCGTCTGTGTGATAGGGCGCTTGTGTTCACTGCTCCATGCCCGACACTGAAAGGTAATCGTGCCGGCCGAGGTGATCTGTAGCCGTAACCCTGGCTGAGTGGTGTCGGTGTAATACGCACGACCTGCTTCCGGAGGAGTCAGCGCCAGGAGCCTGGTGTCAGTAAACTTGGTTTTTCCATCGAGTTTTTCAGTCATTTCCTTGAACCAAAAGGGCTAAGCAGAAGTTTCGGTGTCATGCCGGTGTCATGGAATTGGTTAAAATTGGTTAAAATTGGTTAAATTTCATTAAAGATGATAGAATTAATCAGCGGGTCAGTCAAGGTGAATTTGCTTATAAATCAAGGAGTATTAAAGTTGATTAAACTCGGTTTACTTTGCTGTGTCATGCGGGACACAGTTTCGTAATCAGTAGGTCAGCGGTTCGACTCCGCTCGTTGGCTCCAGCAAAATGAATGGGTTACGGATGACTCCGTAACCCATTTTTATAGCGACAGAATTTTCGCAAAAAAAAGCCCCGCCGAAGCGGGGCTTTAAAATATCATTCAACAGGTTTTAGCGTTGAACGACATTTGCTGCGGAGGGTCCCTTGGGGCCGTCGACAACGTCGAAGGTAACCCGTGCGCCTTCCTGCAGGGATTTGAAGCCCTGGGCCTGAATTGCGGAATGATGAACGAATACATCCTTGCCGCCATCCTGCT